>JAFKLY010000011.1 GCA_017304655.1 Sphingomonas sp. | reverse complement strand
AGAGCGCCCGCTCGGCCTGTGTCATCTCCCGCCGAAGACGGCCTGCATGGGGGCTGATCTGGCGTCGCACCGGGAACATCGGTTGATGTCATAAGAGAAGAAAGACCCTCACCCAACCCTCTCCCGCGAAGGCGGGAGAGGGCTAAAGGAAGGCGTCCGCTCCTCGCCCCCCTCAGACCTTCCCCGTCAGCCCATCCGGCGTCGCCGCGCCCTTGCGCTTGCGGAACAATGTGCGGTCGGCGGGGCGGAATGCGACTTTCCACACGATCGCGCTGTAGATGAGCAGCATGGCGGGGATGCCGAAGAGCAGCTCCACCCATTCATAATGGGGTGGGAGCAGGGTCAGCACCGTGCCGACGATGGTGACGGCAAGCCCGCAGACGATGAGGCTGGCGCGCCAGATGGCGATGCGCGTGCCGAGCAGCCTGCCGAGCAGCCAGGACTTGACGATGGAACTGCAGGTGAGCGCCAGCGCCAGCGCCGCTGCGGGCATGGCCGCCACGACCATCTCCGGGAAACCCAGCCTGCCCGCGCCCACGATCATGCCGAGCGTCAGCAGCGCCTGCAGGGCAATGGTCGCGACCGAGAGGCTGAGATTGCGCAGCCGCGCGAGATAGACCAGCGCCGCCTCGCTCACCACGGACGGCGCCGCCATCACTTCCGCCGCGAGCAGGCAGGCCAGCGCACCGGTGCCGGCGACGAAACTCGGCCCGACCAGCCCCATCACGGCCTCGCCCGGAATACCCAGCGCCAGCGCCACGCCAAGCTGGGCGGCCACGATCCAGAAGCCGACCTGGCTCACTTGCCGGGCGATCGCCTGATAATTGCGGGTCTTGAGATTGCGCGTGATGACGGGCCCGAGGATCGGCTCGAAGCTGGTCTTGAGCTTCTGCGGCAGCGAGGCGACCTGCTGCGCGACATAATAGATACCGACGACGGACGGCGTAGCGAACAGGCCGAGGATCGCGAGATCGAGCCGGCGCGTGCCCCACTCGATGGCATCGGCAGCGGCCAGCGGCAGGTTGCGCACCGCCAGCCACCAGAGGCGCCCGGGATGCGGGCTCCAGCCGCGCGGCAGGCCATAATGGCGCAGCAACGGCCAGAGCGCGGCCAGCATCGCCGCCAGCATCGCCGCGACATAGGACAGGATGAGCCCGTCCCGCGCGGAATAGAAATAGAAGCCGAGCGAAGCGATGCTGATCGTCCATGGCTCGACAATGGAGCGGGCATGGACGGACGCGGCGATATTATACTGATAGGCGCAGGCCGCGAGCGCCACATCGGTCAGCGCAATGGCGATGACGATGAGCGGCAGGAGCCGATCCAGCCCGTTGAGCCCGCTGTTCGGGAACATCGCCGCCGGGAACAGCATCAGCAGCCCGGCCGTGGCGGCACTGCCGACCAGGCAAAGCATCATGGCATCGGCCACGATATGCGACTGCTGCCGGCTGTCCTCCCGCGCGAGCTGCTCGGCGAGGCCGCGCTTCAGCCCGAAGGTCGCGAGCTGCGCGGCAAACTCGATGACGAGAACGGCATAAGCGAAGCGGCCAAGCACCGAGGCGCCATAAAGCCGGCCGGCAATGAACAGGAACGGGATGCGCGCGGCAAGGCGCAGCAGGAAGCCGAAGACATTGGCCCGGCCGCCCTTGGCGAGCGCCGCGATATCATCGCGCTCGGCTTGCTCGGCCTGACCCGGCGCACTGCTCATGCTAGGCGCTCCCCCACGCGGGCCTTTGACGCACGCCATGCCTCAATAGGCGGAACTGCTTCCCAGCGCAAAATCTTCTCACTCCCTTGCCCGGCCTGCGTCATTCGGCCCGGAGCGGTCGGGCGAGGAGTGCGCCGATAACCTGCTCGACCCGCGCATCGCCCGCCAGCAAGGCGCAGACCGCCTGCGTCACCGGCATGTCGACGCCACGCGCCTGCGCGGCCTCCAGCAGCACCGGCGCGGTCGAGGCGCCTTCCGCCACCGTCCGCCGATCAGCGAGCAGGGCCGCGGCATCGAGCCCCTGGCCCAGCCCCATGCCGAGCGCGAAATTGCGCGAGCGCACCGAGGAACAGGTGAGCACCAGATCGCCCAGGCCAGACAGGCCGGCCAGCGTCTCGGGCCGGGCACCATGGGCAAGGCCGAAGCGCGTCATCTCGGCGAAACCGCGCGCGATCAGCGCTGCCCGCGCATTCTGCCCCAGCCCCGCGCCCTCGACCACGCCGCAGGCAATGGCGAGCACATTCTTGACCGCCCCGCCGATCTCGGCGCCGGCAACATCGTCCGACACATAGGGGCGGAACGTCGGCCGGGCGATGACGTCCGCCAATATGCGGGCCAGCGCTTCCTCCTCCGCCGCCAGCGTGACCGCCGTGGGCAGGCCAGCCGCCACTTCATGCGCGAAGGTCGGCCCGGAGAGGACCGCGACCGGCGAGCCGGCCATCGCCTCCCGCGCGACCTGATGCATCAGCCTGTGCGTCACCGCCTCGATGCCCTTGGAGCAGAGGATGAGCGGCTGCCCTTCCGCACTGAAGTGCGAGAGCACGGCGCGCATATGCTGGGCAGGCGTCACCACCAGCAGGGCCGACGCCTCGGCCAGATCCGCCGGGTCTGCCGTCGCGTCGATCAGTGGCGAGAGCGGCTGGCCGGGCAGATAGGCGGGATTCTCATGCGTCTCGTTGATCGCCTGCACGACCGCCGCGTTGCGCGCCCAGATCCGCACCGGCGTGCCGCCGGCGGCCAGCACCTGCGCCAGCGCCGTGCCCCAGGCACCGCCGCCGATGACGCCGATGGAGCGCATCATGCCTTCACCCCCGCGCCGCGCACGGTCTCGGCCTCCGGATCGAGCGGCCAGCGAGGCCGCGCCGGAAAGGCGAGATCGTCGACGAGCCCGGCGGCAAAGCGCTCCGCCCCGGCCCAGCCGATCATCGCGGCATTGTCCGTGCAGAGCCACAGCGGCGGGGCCACGAACGGCAGGCCATGCGCCTGCGCCAGCGCTTCCAGCGCGCCGCGCACCGCCGCATTGGCCGCGACACCGCCGGCGACGACGAGCGCGCTCGGCGCCTCCGCCGCGTCCAGCGCCCGCCGGGTGCGGTCGACCAGACAATCGACCACGGCCTGCTGGAAGCTGGCGGCGATATCGGCATCCGACCATTGGCCGCTCTCCACGGCCCGCATCACCGCGCTCTTGAGGCCGGCGAAGGAGAAATGCGGCTCGCTCGTGCCAAGCAGCGGGCGCGGCAGCGGGACGGCGCGCGGATTGCCCTCCCGCGCCAGCGCTTCCACCTTCGGCCCGCCGGGGATGCCGAGGCCAAGCAGCTTGGCGGTCTTGTCGAATGCCTCGCCCGCCGCATCATCGATGGTCGTCGCGAGCCGGCGATAATCGCCCACGCCGCGCACTTCGAGCAGCTGGCAATGACCGCCGGAGACCAGCAGCAGCAGATAAGGGAAGCGCAACGAGGGATCAGCGAGGCGCGGCGAGAGGGCGTGCCCTTCCAGATGATTGACCGCGACCAGCGGCTTGCCCGCGGCATGAGCCAGCGCCTTGCCGGTGACGAGGCCGACCATGACGCCGCCGATCAGCCCCGGACCGGCGGTGGCGGCAATCGCATCGACATCGGCCAGGGTCAGATTCGCGTCCGCCAGCGCTGCCTCGACCAGCGGCATCAGCGCCTCGACATGCGCGCGCGCCGCAATCTCCGGCACCACGCCGCCATAGGGGCGGTGCGCCGCCTCCTGCCCCGCAAGGCGATGAGACAGGATCGTGCGATCGTCGGCGACGAGCGCCGCCGCCGTCTCGTCGCAGCTCGATTCCAGGCCAAGGATGATGGGCATGAACTTTCCCTCTAGAGCGCCGGGCGGCGAGGGTCTATCGGCTTTCACCACTTATGGCAGCGCCCGTCCCCAATCCCGCCCATCCCACGCCCACCAGTCCCTTTCGCCTCGGTTCGCGCGGGTCGCCGCTCGCGCTGGCCCAGGCGGACATGACCGCCGCCGCGCTGATGGCCGCCCATGGCTGGCCGCGCGCGGCGATCCGCATCGTCACCGTCACCACCAGCGGCGACCGCATCCAGGACCGGGCGCTGGCGGAAATCGGCGGCAAGGCGCTGTGGACCAAGGAGCTGGATCGGGCGCTGCTCGATGGCGAGATCGATTGCGCCGTCCACTCGATGAAGGACGTCGAGACCATCCGGCCGGACGCGATCCGCATCGCCGCCATGCTGCCGCGCGCGGCGGTGGAGGACCGGCTGATCGGCGCCGCTTCCATCGACGCCCTGCGCGAGGGCGCGATCATCGGCACCAGCTCGCCGCGCCGCGCCGCGCAATTGAAGGCGCTGCGCCCGGACCTCCACACCACGCTGCTGCGCGGCAATGTCGCCACTCGCATCGCCCGCGTCGAAGCGGGGGAGATCGACGCGACGCTGCTCGCCGCCGCCGGGCTGAACCGGCTGGGCCAGAGCGAGACGGGCGTGACGATCCCCGTCGAGACCATGCTGCCCGCCGTGTCCCAAGGCGCGGTCGGCATCGAGTGCCGCGCCGACGACACCCGCGCACAGGCGCTGCTCGCGGCGATCGACGATGCGGCCACCACTCGCTGCGTGCGGGCCGAGCGGGCGCTGCTGCTGGCCCTCGGCGGCACCTGCCACTCGCCGATTGCCGCGCTCGCGCATGAGACGGAGGGCGGCCTGCATCTGCGCGCCCAGATCCTGACCGAGGACGGCAGCGAGCAGGTGAACGACGAGGCCCTGTTGCCGGCGGACGATCCCGACGCGGCGCAGGCGCTCGGCCGGCGCCTGCTCGACCGCGCCAGCCCCGCACTGCGCGCACTTTTCCAGGCATGAGCCGTACGCTCCTGCTGCTGCGCCCGCAGCCGGGCAATGACGAATCGGCCGACCGCGCCCGCGCGCTGGGGATGGAGGTCGCCCAGCTGCCCTTGTTCGAGATCGTGCCGGTCCCCGCCGAGAGCCTGCCTGAGGGGCCGTTCGACGCGCTGCTCGTGACCAGCGCCAATGGCGCGCGGTTCGGCAGCGAGGCGCTGGCCCGGTTCGCCGGCCTGCCCGTGTTCGCCGTGGGCAAGGCAACAGCGCAAGCGATCCGGGCGCTCGGCCCCTATCAGGTGGAGACCGGCGGCGGCACGGCTGCGACGACCATGCCCGCGATCGTCGCAGCCGGCCACCGGCGCCTTCTCCACATCTGCGGCGAGGAGACCCGGCCGTTCGACCCGCTGGGCCTGACCATCGCGCGGCATGTCGTGTACCGCAGCGACGCACGCGACATGCGCCCTTATGCCAAGGCGCTGGCCACACTGCCGCCGTCGGTCATCGCCGTCCATTCCCCGCGCGCCGGCCGACGCCTGAACGCCTTGATCCCGCCGCCGGGGCGCAACCACGTCCTGCTCGCGATCAGCGAGGCGGCGGCGGAGGCGTGCGGCAAGGGCTGGCGGCGCATCCATGTCGCGCCGACCCCCGACGATCCGGCCTTGCTGCGCCTCGCCAGCACGTTATGTATGGTCGCTTCATGACCGATCTGGTGGGAGGCATGGCAATCGACGCACCCGAGAGCAGCGATGCGCTCCCGAAGAGCGCGCCTGCGCGACCATCGCGCGCGCGGCTCATCATCGCGTGCACTTTGCTTGCCTTCATCGGCGGCTTGGCTGCCATGGCGTGGATCATGACCCATTGGCAGGGCGGCCTGCGCTTCGGCAGCGCGGCGACCGACCCTGCCGCCATCGCCACCGCCGGCAATGCGATGGACAATGGCGCGCAGCCGAGCGACCCGACGATGGACATGCCAGCCAGCACCGGATCGACCCGTGCGCCCAGCGTCGTGCTCACGCCCGACCAGCAGGACCTGCGCATGGCCGACCTGGAAACCCGCATGACCCGCATCGCGGTCGCGGCGCAGGCGGCTTCCGGCTATGCCAATCGGGCCGAGGCGATGATGACCGCTTTCGCCGCGCGGCGTGCGCTCGATGCCGGCCAGCCGCTCGGCTATGTCGCCGGACAGCTGCGCCTGCTGTTCGGCGATGCGCAGCCCAAGGCCGTTGCCACCATCGTCAATGCCGCCGAGCAGCCGGTGACACTCGCAGCGCTGCGCGCCGGGCTGGAGACCATCGACGAAGCCGAGCAGCGCGGCAGCCCCGGCGAAAGCTGGTGGTCAGGCGCGATGCGCGAATTGCGCGGTCTTGCCATCATCCGCCGGGCCGGCTCCCCCTCTCCCGAACCGCGCCAGCGCCTTGCCCGTGCCCGGCTGAATGTCGAGGCGGGCCAGATGGAAGCGGCGATCAATGAAATCTCCAGCCTGCCCCAGCGCCCTGAAACCGCGCTGTGGCTGGAGCAGGCGCGCCGCTACAACGAAGCGCATCGCGCGCTCGACGTGATCGAGGCGGCAGCGCTGCTGGAACCGCGCACCGCGCCGATCATGGCACCGGCTCCCCAGCCAGCAATGCCAACCCAGGCAGCGCCGAACCGCTAACGGTCAGGCGAGGAAAATGTCCGCCAGTTCGGCGGGCACGCGCATCAGGCGGCCGGTCGCGAGCTCGACCATCGCCCAAGTGGTGCGTGCCGAGACCTTCTCCTTGCCATCCTCGCCGGTGAAGCGGATCAACCGATCGAAGCGCGCGCCGCGCGGTGGCTCCGCTACCCAGGTGCGGGCGATCGCCGCTGCGCCGTCCGTCACATTGCCGCGATAGTCGATCTCGTGCCGCGTCACGACCCACGCATAGAGACGCTGCGCCTCCGGCGGGGCCAGCGCCTCCCAATGCGCCGTGGCGATCGCTTCCATCCAGCGCACCCAAACCGCGTTGTTAACGTGACCCATCACGTCAATGTCCCCCGGCTGGGCGACGAAGCGCATCTCGAACGGCGTGCCCATGGCCGGCGCCTTACTCCGCGACGTCCAGTTGCCAGAGGATGAAGGCGAACTCCTCCGCCGTCTCGCGCAGCGACTCCCAGCGGCCGGACTTGCCGCCATGGCCCGCTTCCATATTGGTCTTGAGCAGCAGCGCATTGTCGTCCGTCTTCGTCGCGCGCAGGCGAGCGACCCATTTGGCCGGTTCCCAATAGGTCACGCGCGGATCGTTGAGCCCCGCCGTCACGAGCATCGGCGGATAGGCCTGCGCCCGCACATTGTCATAGGGGCTGTAGCTGGCGATCAGGTCATAAGCGGCGGCATCCTCGATGGGATTGCCCCATTCGGGCCACTCGCCCGGCGTGAGCGGCAGCGTCTCGTCCAACATGGTGTTGAGCACGTCGACGAAGGGGACATGCGCGACGACCGCGCCCCACAGCTCCGGGTCTGAATTGACGATGGCGCCCATCAGCTCGCCGCCGGCGGAGCCGCCCGAGGTCGCGATCTTGCCGGCGGACGTGTAGCCGCGCGCGATCAGCCCCTTGGCCACGTCCACGAAATCGTTGAACGTGTTGGTGCGCTTCTCCAGCTTGCCGTCCTTGTACCATTGCTGGCCGAGATCGTCGCCGCCGCGGATATGGGCGATGGCAAACGCAAAGCCGCGATCGACGAGGCTGAGGCGGGTGGTGCCGAAGCCCGGATCAATGGCGATGCCATAAGCGCCATAGCCATAGAGATAGAGTGGGCGGGAACCATCCATGGGAAAATCGCGCCGATGGAGGATCGACACCGGGATCGGCGTGCCATCGCGCGCGGGGATCAGCAGCCGCGCGGTGGCATAGAGCGTTGGATCGAAGCCGGAGGGAATCTCCTGCACCTTCAGCACCTCGCGATGGCCGTCCGCCAGCGTGTAGTCGAAGATCGTCTCGGGCGAGACCATCGATTCGTAGCTGATCCGCAGCTTCGCCACATCATATTCGGGATTGTCGTCGAGCCCGGCGACATAGCTCGCCTCTGGGAAGTCGAGCCGCCTGGCGCTGTTGGTCGCGTAATCGCGGATCTCGATCTGATCGAGCCCGTTCTCGCGCCCCTCGGTCACATAGAAGCGTTTGAACAGGCTGACGTCGGTCAGGTAGAAATGATCGGATGCGGGCAGCACCTCTTCCCACTGGTCCGGCGTCTCGATGCGCGCACGCGCGAGCCGGAAGTTGGGATGGGTGTCGTTGGTGCGGATGTAGAGCCAGCCCTCATGCTCATCGACATCATATTCCCGCTCGTCCACGCGGGCGGAGACGAGCAGCGCCGGCGCCGTCGGGTCGGCGGCGGGCACGAGGCGGACCTCGCTCGTCACATGATCGCCGGTGGCGATGACGATCCAGTTCTCGGCACTGGTGAGGCCGACGGAGACGCGGAAGCCCTCGTCCGCCTCATGATACAGTTCGATATCGTCCGTCGCGTCGGTTCCGAGTCGGTGGAGCTTCGCGCAATCCGTGCGCCACTGGGCATTGGCCGGCGCATAGACGATCCCGGTGTCGTCACTGGTCCAGACGAGCGCGGAGAGGACATCCGGGATCACGTCCGGCAGCGTCTCGCCAGTCGCGATCTCCTTGATGCGGACCGTGTAGCGCTCCGAGCCATTGTCATCGATGGCATAGGCCAGCAGCCGGTCATCATTGGAAATGGCGACGCCACCGAGGCGGAAATAATCCTTCCCTTCCGCCAGCGCCGGTTCGTCGACGATCAGCTCGTCGGCCGAGCCATCCTCCGCCGCGCCAACCTTGCGGCGCCAGTGGCGGCGATATTGCTCGCCCTTCTCGAAGGTGCTCCAGTAGACATAGGCGCCGTCCTTCTGCGGGACGGAACGGTCATCCTCCTTGATGCGTGCCTTCATTTCCTCGAACAGCGCGTCCACCTGCCCCTTGCGCGCGGCCATATGCGCCTCGAACCAGGCATTCTCGGCCTTGAGATAGGCCAGCACGTCCGGATCGCTGACATCGGGATAGCCCGGATCGCGCAACCACGCCCATGGATCGCTCAGCGTGCGGTTGTGATGGACGGTCTGGTGCGGGCGCTGGGCCGCGATGGGCGGCGTCTGGGGCGTGTCTGTCATGGCCGGGAGATAGGCGCAGCGGCGTCCCGGCTCAATGGCGCTTGTTCGGCGCGCTCAGATGACCGGATCGTCCGCGCGCGGCTCCCCGCCATCATACTCCGCCGTGACATCCTGCTTGGTGCCGATCAGCCGCTCCACCACCTTGTCCGCCAGCACGGGCAAGGCGGACAGGCGCATCCAGCGCACCTCGCCATCCGGGCGGCGGATCTGCGCATCCAGCGTGAAACCACGCTTGTGGCGAATGGCATGGGCGCGCAGCTCCTCCATCGCGGCGCGCGAGCGCGGCAGATAGAGCGAGACGGCAAGCGAGCGGGTCAGCCGCTCTCCGGGCGGGATGCCGAAGAGCGCATAGACCGGCGACGTCCAGCTAAGCCGATTGTCATCCAGCGTGCAGGACCACAGGCCCACCTGCCCTTCCACCAGCGCATCGGTCGAACCGGCGAGCGCGCCGGGCGGCAAGCGCCAGCCGGCCTCGTAAATGGGCCAGCTATGCGTGAGCGGCAGAGGTGTGGGAACGTTCATCATGCAGCGTGTTCCAGACCGGCAAGCCTATTGCTGAAGTGCTTAAGCCAAGGTTAGGAAGCGCCTCAACTCGTCCCGTTTTTCCGGATCCGCGATGGCAGGGTGCCCGGCCGCTGGCATGGCGCCCGGAACACCCTATGTAAGCGGGCCGGACCCGTTAGGATTGCTGCCCATGTCGACCCATGAAGACCGCCTGAAAGCGCTGCGTGCGCAACTTGCCCGCCAGTCGCTCGATGGTTTTGTCGTGCCGCTGACCGACGAGCATCTTTCCGAATATGTCGGCGCCTATGCGCAGCGGCTGGCTTGGCTCACGGGCTTCCTGGGGTCGGCGGGCAGCGCAGTGGTGCTGCCGGAAGAGGCCGCCATCTTCACGGACGGGCGCTACACGCTGCAGGTGCGCGATCAGGTGGATGGCGCGCACTGGCGCTACGAGAGCGTGCCGCAGACCAGCGTGGCCGCCTGGCTGGGCGAGCATGCGCAAAATGGCGCGCGCATCGGCTATGATCCCTGGCTCCACACCCGCCGCTGGGTAGAAGACGCGACCCGCGCGCTGGCCAAGAAGGGCGCGACGCTGGTGCCGGTCGAGCGCAATCCGGTCGATGCGGTGTGGGACGACCGGCCCGCCCCCAGCGCGGCCAAGCTGGTGCCGCATGAGGAGCGCTACGCCGGCAAGCCGAGCGCGCAGAAGCGCGGCGACATTGGCGACTGGATGAAGGCGGAGGGTATCGACGCGACGGTGCTGACCGCGCTCGATTCGATCGCCTGGACCTTCAATATTCGCGGTGCGGACGTCTCCCACACGCCCGTTGCGCTCGCATATGCGCTGCTCCATGCGGACGGCAAGGCGGAGCTCTTCGTGGCGCCGGAGAAGATCGACGCCGACGTGCGGGCGCATCTGGGCAATGCCGTGACCATTCGCGACCGGGCCGAGTTCACCGCGGCCCTTGCGGACCTGAACGGCAAGACCGTCGCCGTCGATCCCGAGCGGGCTGTCGCCGCGATCTTCGAGGCGCTCGATAAGGCCGGGGCGACCATCCGCGCCGTGCGCGATCCCGCCGTGCTGCCCAAGGCGGTCAAGAATGCCACCGAGATCGGCGGCCACAAGAGCGCGCAGGCCCGCGACGGCGCCGCGCTCGCGCAGTTCCTGCACTGGCTCTCCATCGAGGGGCCGAAGGGCGGACAGGACGAGCTGAGCGTCGCCGCGCGGCTCCAGGCTTTCCGCGAGGCGACCGGCGCACTGGTCGACCTGAGCTTCGACACCATTGCCGGATCGGGGCCGAACGGCGCGATCGTCCACTACAAGGCAAGCGAGGCGACCAGCCGGCCGGTGGAAACCGGCACGCTGCTGCTCGTCGATTCAGGCGGGCAATATCGCGACGGCACGACCGACATCACCCGCACGATCGCGATCGGCACGCCGACAAGCGACATGAAGCGCCACTTCACGCTGGTGCTCAAGGGCCATATCGCGCTTGCCACTGCGCAATTCCCGGCGGGCACGCGCGGCGGGCAGCTCGATGTGCTGGCCCGGCAGTATCTGTGGGCCGAGGGGCTGGATTATGCCCATGGCACCGGCCACGGCGTCGGCAGCTTCCTCTCCGTGCATGAAGGGCCGCAGCGCATCGCGACCTTCGGCGGGGGCGACGAGCCTCTGCAGGCCGGCATGATCCTCTCCAACGAGCCGGGCTATTACAAGACCGGCGCCTATGGCATCCGCATCGAGAATCTGGTGCTGGTGGTGAAGCGGCAGGCCGGGGAGGACGGCAAGCAGTTCCTCGGTTTCGAGACGCTGAGCCATGCGCCGATCGACCGGGCGCTGATCGAGGTAAGTCTGCTCAGCGACGCCGAGCGCGACTGGGTGGACGCCTATCATGCGCGGACGCTGGAGATCGTCGGCCCGCAGCTCGACGGCGAGGCCAAAGCCTGGCTGGAAGCGGCCTGCGCGCCGCTCTAACGCGCCAGACGCCGATCGAGCCAGACCAGCGCATAGCCGGCAAGCAGGAACGCGGCGGCAATGGCGGCTGCGTTCCCCAGCACCTGAGGCCAGCCGAGCCTGCTCACATCGATGAACGGATAGGGATAGCGCCCGTCCTGCGCGGCGCGGACCAGCGCATAAGCGAAATAGGCGAGCGGCAGCGCCGCCCAGCGTGGCGGATTGCGCAAGGTCAGTCGCCCCCTCGGCGCGCACGCCAGCCAGTAAAGCGCGACGAGCGGCGGAATGACATAGTGCAGCAGGATGTTGGCGAGTTGCGCCGCGCCGGTAAGATGCTCGGTGTTCCGCAGCAGCGTGGCGTAAACGATGCCGACCAGCGCCATGGTCAGCGTGATCCCGCCCAGCCGCACCGGCCGGGACGCCCACGCATGGCCGAGCGCGATCGCCGCAAAGATCAGCACGACCAGCGCGTTGCTGATGATCGTGAAGAAGCGCAGCATCGACCAGAGCGCGCCGGCTACGGACCCGGCCTTTTCCAGCGAGACGGCGAACTGGATGGCAAGGCCGCTCAGCGCGACAAGAGCGACGAAGGCAGCGAACGCGCGCGCCATGGCAGGCAGTCTGGTTCTGGTCCGCGCCATCGGCCCCTCAACTTTGGCAGCGCGGGCAATGGAAGGTGGAGCGGCCCGAATCGATGCGGCGCATCACCGTGCCGCCGCAGGGGCAGGCTTCTCCCTCACGGCCATAGACGCGCCAGTCCTTGGCGAAATAGCCCAGCTCGCCATCGGGCCGCGCATAATCGCGCAAGGTCGAGCCGCCGGCTGCGATCGCCGCGTGCAGCACGGCCTTGATCGCATCGACCAGCCGCGCCAGCCGCGCTTTCGAGATGCGCCCCGCCTCGCGGGTCGGCGCGATGCCGGCGATGTTCAGCGCCTCGCACACATAGATGTTGCCCAGCCCTGCAACGATGCGCTGATCGAGCAGCATCGCCTTGATCGGCGCGACGCGGCCGGCCAGCGCATCGGCCAGATAGGCAGCGGTCAGCCCCTCGCCCAGCGGCTCCGGCCCCAATGTCATGAACGGCGGATAGGCCCCCATCTGCCCGCTCTCGACCAGATGGACGAAGCCGAAGCGGCGGGGATCGTGCAAGGCGAGGCGATGCTGCTCGGTGCTCACGATCAGATGATCATGCTTGCCGAGGTCCGACGGGTCGATGCGCCAGCGGCCGGACATGCCGAGGTGGAAGATCATCGTGTCGCCCCGGTCGGTGTCGATCAGGCCATATTTGGCGCGGCGACCAAGGCTGGTGACGCGCGCCCCGGTGAGGCGCTGGCGCAGATCGGCCGGGAAGGGAAAGCGCAGGTCCGCCCGGCGCGGCTCGACCAGCGTCAGGCGCGCGCCATCAAGCACCTGGCGCAGGCCGGCGACGGTGGTTTCGACTTCGGGCAACTCTGGCATCGCCCCACTCTAGGGGAGGCGCACGCTCCCGCCAACCGCGATCAGAGCCAGAGTTGCCAGGGCAGCAGCAAGGGCGCGGCGAGGATGAGCGCGAGGCCGAGGAACAGGCGGCTCCGCCCCGGGACGACCAGTGGCGCCGGCACCAGCCCGGCGGGCTGCGCCCACAGGAACGGGCAAGCGAGGATGGCAAGGAAGCCGAGGCCGCGTGCCACGTCATGCGCACCCGGAAAGCCGCCGCCAACCCAGAGGCTGAGCCCCGTGAGCGCGAAGGCAATGGTCAGGATCCACATGAGGAGGCGCATCGTGTCTAATCCCCCGGCGACATCGAGACAGAGGACGGATCGGCGCGGCGTCTCTTTAGGCGGCGGCGCCGAATCTCTGGCGCGCGGCCGCGGAACAGGCTAGCGGGGCGGCATGTCTCTTGCCGATGATATCGCGCTCGCCGGCGCGCTGGCCGATGCTGCCGGCGCCGCCATCCGTCCCTTCTTCCGCGCCCGCTACGACATCGAATCGAAAGCGGATGCCTCGCCCGTGACCGAGGCGGACCGCGCCGCCGAGCTGGCGATACGCAAGCTGATCGAAGCCGAGCGGCCGCGCGACGGCATCATCGGCGAGGAATTCCCGCCCGTGCGCGAGGGCGCCACGCGGCAATGGGTGCTCGATCCCATCGACGGGACGCGCAGCTTCATCGCCGGTCGCCCGATCTTCGGCACGCTGATCGCGCTGGTGCAGGATGGCTGGCCGATCCTCGGCATCATCGACCAGCCGATCAGCGGCGAGCGCTGGGTGGGCGCCATGGGCCAGCCGACGACCTTCCAGGGCAAGCCGGTCAGGACGCGCAGCTGCCGCGCGCTCGACCAGGCGATCCTCGCGACCACCGGTCCACAATATTTCCCCGGCCATACGGCCGAGCATTTCTCGATCCTGGGCGGGCAGTGCCGCGACACGATCTGGGGCGGCGACTGCTACAATTATGCGCTGCTGGCATCGGGCCATATCGACATCGTCGTGGAGGCCGGCCTGAAGCTGCACGACATCGCCGCGCTCGTTCCGGTTGTGGAGGGCGCGGGCGGCCGCATGTGCGACTGGACCGGCGAACCGCTGACCGACGCCAGCGACGGCAATGTGATCGCGATCGGCGATCCGGCGCGCCTCGACGATGTCATCGAGGCGCTGTCGCACCACCCGTCGCACTGACTGCCGACGACCGGGAATCGCGTCCGCTCCAGCCGCCGAAGACGCAAGGTCTGCGGCAGGACGCGGCAGTCGTCCGTCAAACTCAAGAGCAGCGGCCGGCGCGGACCGGCCACGACTCAATCGGCGACCGTGCCGACCACGGCACCGGCAGCACCGCCAACGGCAGCGCCCTTGCCGACATCATTGCCCGTCGCGGCGGCGGCGCCCGCACCAACCGCAGCGCCAATGCCCGCGCCACGCAGCGTTGAGCAGCCCGATACGGTCAGCGCACCGGCGGCGATCAGAATCAAACAGACATGTTTCATCGCATCCGTCCTTTCTTCCTGCCCGAAAGGACAATGCACGAACCGCGCGAGGCGTTCCCCGCGCGGGCGTGACCGTAAAACGGATGGTGAGGCGCCGCCCGACGCGGAAAGGGCTTATTTCGCCGGGCCGTCCAGCGCCGCGACGGTCGCCGTTGCGGGCGGCTCATTCGCCATGCTGACGGCCACCTTCTCCGCCTGATCCATGACGCGCAGGATATTGCCGCCAGCGAGCTTCGCGATGTTCTCGTCCGTCCAGCCGCGCTTCATCAGTTCGAGGAGCAGCGAGGGATAGCCCTCGACGCCTTCCAGACCTTCCGGCAGGGCAGGCAGGCCGTCATAGTCGCCGCCCAGGCCGACATGATCGAAACCGGCGACCTTGGCGATATAATCGACATGATCGGCGACGACGGAGAGCGTCACCTTCGGCGGCGGATTGGCCGCGAGCCAGGCCGCGTTCGCTGCCTTGGCGCGATCGGGCTGGCCAAGATAGAGCGAGGCATTGAGCGCGGTCTGCGCGGCCTGTTGCGCACTCCACAGACGCAGCGGCTCGGAAACGAAACCGGGCGCAAAATTGACCATGACGACGCCGCCGTTCTCGGCGACCTTCTTCAGCACGACATCCGGCACGTTGCGCGGATGATCGGCCGGGGTGCGGGCGCTGGAGTGGGAGAAGATGATCGGCGCCTTGCTGGCGGCGATCGCATCCAGCATCGTCGCCTCGCTGACATGGCTGAGATCGACCAGCATGCCCAGACGGTTCATCTCATGCACCACGGCGACGCCGAAGGGCGTGAGGCCATCATGCTGGGGCGCGTCCGTCGCGCTGTCCGCCCAGCTGATCGTCTTGCTGTGCGTGAGCGTCAGATAGCCCACGCCCAGCTCGTGATAGGCGCGCAGCACGGAGAAGCTCTCGTCGATCTGGCCGCCACCCTCGGCGCCCATGAGCGAGGCGATCTTGCCCGCCTTGTGCGCCGCGCGCACCTGCGCTGCGGTGCGCACCAGCGCGAACTCCTTGGGGTAGCGGCCCACGATCGACTTCACGAGGTCGATCTGTTCCAGCGTACGCTTCACCTGCTCCAGCGGGGGCAGGTTAGCGGAAACATAGACGGACCAGAACTGGCCGCCGACCATGCCCTGACGCAGCCGCTCGATGTCCGTATCATATTTGGCGTTGTCGAGCCGGTTGAGGTCGACCGACCAGCGCCCGTCCTTGGCCTGCATCGCCAGCGCCATCGGCCAGTCATTATGACCGTCGATCAGCGGCGTCGCCTTCAGGATCTTCTTGAGGCGAGGCAGGTTCGGATCATTGGGGTCCGGCGGAGTCGCCAGCGCGGCAGATGCGGAGGCGAGCAGAAGGGCGGCGGCGGCCATCAGGCGACTTTTGTGCATAGCAACAATTAAGCAAAGCGGCGTTCCGCTGAAAAGGGGTAAAATGCCCCATTGCGGGTTCGCGGCGTTCTCGCATCGACTCAAGCCATGCGATCGCGGGTCGGGACCGGTGCCTGGCGCCGCGCAGGCTCTCGTCAGCGCCAGCTATAGGCGCCACGCACCGAATGGAAATGCACAGGCGACTGCGCCCAGCGCGCCCGAAGCGGGGCTACCGCATGCTCCCGCTCGCCATCGACCAGCAGCTCCAGCCGCTCGCCCGCCGTGAGCACGTCCAGATCGGTCTCCACGCCGACGATCCGGCTCGGCCCCTCGCGAAAATCGCCCTTGAGCCAGGCCAGGCCATGCCGCAGCAGATCGCCCGCGCCGGCGGCCTGAATGCCATAAGCGTGGATGCCGTCCTGCCATGGCTCCAGATAAAGCGCCGGAAACTCCTCCTCGTCCTCGCCCTCCAGCCGGACGCCCGGCGCCTTCAGCGTGGCATTGAGCGCGCGCGGCACCGTCTCGCCCAGCGACGCCAGATCACCATTGCGCAGATCCTCGCGCACATCGCCCCACAGCGCCGTGGGGCCGGCGATGATGCCGCAATAGGCGGTGAGCGCGCCGGCGCGAATCATCGGCACGGTCAAGGCTTTGCCCTCGCCACCCAGATAGGCCTCGACGATCGCCTCCGCGCCCAGCGCGCCATGCAGCGCGTGGGAGAGCAGGTTCATCGTCCCGCCGGGCAGCACCAGCAGCGTGCCGTCCCAGCCGGCCAGCGCATCGGCCGCAGAGCTGACCGTGCCGTCACCGGTGAGGATGACGATCAGATCGAGCCCCTGCGCCGTCGCGCTTACGGCATCAGGCAACGCTTCCTTGCCCAGCACGAGCCGGCGGCCGAGCGGCGATCCGGCCTGCACGAAGCGCTGCTCCAGCGCCTCGACCAGTGCGGGATCGAAGCTGCCGCTGCGTTCGTTCACGATCAGGAGACTGCGAGTCATGCGCGTGCGATACTGTCCATTCATGACATCTGGCCGCGCCGTCGCCGCAATTCAATGGTTTCCCATATGCGCCCAACGCCCTCGCCCCCTTGAGCCGCGCGGACCGACGCGCTAGGAGGCGCCGATTATGTGCGCTGCGGCATGCGTCGCGCGCCTTGCCAGGGATCGAACGAGCGATGGCCGAATTCTCTCTCCCCGCCAACAGCGTTGTCCGCAAGAAGGGCGCTGTCCACAAGGCGCCGGACGGTGCAAGCAACGTCAAGAACTTCAAGGTCTATCGCTACGACCCCGATTCGGGCGAGAACCCGCGCTACGACACGTTCGAGATCGACCTCGACAATTGCGGCCCGATGGTGCTCGACGCGCTCATCAAGATGAAAGGCGAGCAGGACTCATCGCTCACCTTCCGCCGCTCCTGCCGCGAGGGCATCTGCGGCTCCTGCGCGATGAACATCAACGGCAAGAACGGCCTTGCCTGCACCACCGCCATCGAGGACTGCAAGGGCACGGTGCAGATCACGCCGCTGCCGCACATGGACGTGATCAAGGACCTCGTCCCCGACTTCACGCATTTCTATGCGCAATACAGCTCGATCAAGCCGTGGCTGCAGACCGTGACCCCGCCGCCGAGCGGCAAGGAGCGCCTGCAGAGCCCGCAGGACCGCGAGAAGCTGGACGGTCTCTACGAGTGCATCCTGTGCGCCTGCTGCTCGACGAGCTGCCCGAGCTACTGGTGGAACAGCGACAAGTTCCTCGGCCCGGCGATCCTGCTCCAGGCCTATCGCTGGCTGGCGGACAGCCGCGACGAATATACCGGCGAGCGTCTGGACGAGCTGGAAGACCCCTTCCGCCTCTATCGCTGCCACACCATCATGAACTGCGCCAATGTGTGCCCCAAGGGCCTCTCGCCCGCCAAGGCCATTGCCGAAACCAAGAAGATGATGGTCGAGCGCGCACTCTGACCGGCATGCCGCAGCAAGGAGAGAACGGGATGGGAGAGAAAGCCGGCAAGCTGGTGGGCGGCTGCCTGTGCGGTGCCCTGCGCTACGAGATTTCGGGCGAACCGGTGTTCGTCTCCCAATGCGCGTGCAAGGATTGCCAGAAGGCGACCGGCACCGGCCACACGACCATCATCGGCATCCACAACAGCCAGCTCGCGCTCAGCGGCACGCCCAAGACCTACACCAACCACGGCAACACCGGCGGCAAGGTGACGCGCCATTTCTGCGGCGAGTGCGCGGGCAGGCTCTACACCTCGGGCGATCTGCCGGGCGAGTTCATCATGGTACAGGCCGGTTCGCTCGACGACCCCGACCTGGTCTATCCCGAGAGCGTGATCTACCTGAAGGACGCGCCGAAGTGGGACTTTTTCGACCCTGCGCTGCCCAAGCATGAGGCCATGCGCCCGCGCGAGCAGCACACCGCCCCCGTCGCCGAGGCATCGCCACAGGCGCAATGACCGATCTCCTCTCCCGCTATGAGGAGCTGGTCGCTGCGGGAGAACTCCGACCCGATCCGGACCAGCGCGCCGCTGCTGTCCGCCTGAGACGGCTCCAGCAGGAACTGGAAGAAACGCCCAAGCGCGGATCGGTGCTGTGGCGGATGCTGCGCAAGGCGCCCGAGCCGGTGCGCGGCGTTTACATGTGGGGCGGCGTCGGGCGCGGCAAATCCATGCTGATGGACCTGCTGCGCGATTGCCTGGATGGCCCCGCCAAGCGGCGCATCCATTTCCACGAGTTCATGCTGGACGTCCACGCCCGCCTGCGCACCGCGCGGGACAGCGAGACGGGCGACCCGATCCCGCCGGTCGCCGCCGCGCTCGCCGCCGAGGTGCGCGTGCTGCTGTTCGACGAGATGGTGGTGAACAACATGGCCGACGCGGCGATCATGTCGCGCCTGTTCACGGCCCTGCTCGATGCTGGCGTGACGCTGGTCGCTACCTCCAACCGGCCACCGGACGACCTCTACAAGGACGGGCTCAACCGCGAGCTGTTCCTGCCCTTCATCGCGCTGCTCAAGGAGCGGCTGGACGTGCTGCCGCTCAACGGCCCGACCGACTATCGGCTCGATCGTCTTGGCGGCATGGATACCTGGCATGTGCCCAATGGCGATGAGACCACTGCCAAGCTGCGCGAAATCTTCTTCCGCCTCACCGACTATCCGCCGGAAGACAGCGCCAATGTGCCGAGCGAGGAGCTCGACGTGGGCGGCGGGCGCACGCTGCATGTGCCCAAGAGCCTCAAGGGCGTTGCCGTCTTCTCCTTCAAGCGGCTGTGCCAGGAAGCGCGCGGCGCGGCGGACTATCTCGCCATCGCCCGGCGCTTTCATACCATCCTCATCGTCGGCATCCCCGTTCTGGGACCGGAAAACCGCAACGAGGCCGCCCGCTTCGTGACGCTGATCGACGCGCTGTACGAGCATAAGGTGAAGCTGATCGCCGGTGCTGCTGCGGAGCCGCAGCAGCTCTATCCGGAAGGGGACGGCAAGTTCGAGTTCGAGCGCACCGTCTCGCGCCTGATGGAGATGCAGTCCGACGCCTATCTGGCGCTGGGCCACGGCGCCCATGCGGCTTGACAGAATTTTAGGGCGCCGATGATAGGTCTGCGCCAGAGACGACTGATGCTGCATCCGGCCGCGTGACACTGGCCACGGACATGACGGGGATTTCTGTGAACCAAGGCGCGACAGGCAAGGGACGGCTCTGGCTGGTGCTTGCCCCGGTTCTGCTGATCTTCGCGATGGCCGTCATCCGGTTCGCGCAGGCGCAAAACATCTGGATCGACGAGACCACCCAGCTTTCCGGCGCGACGCTGACGCCCGGCCCGCTGCTCGCCTGGCTGACCGGCACGCTCAAGCTGCCCTTCGGCGTGCCGCCGGACCGCATGCCGCCGGTGAGCTATTTTCTCGACATGATCGGCTGGCGCATCTGGGGCGACAATGCGCTCGCCTTCCGTCTGTTCCATGCCGCGATCACGGCGAGCGGCCTTGCCGTGCTGCTCACCGCCGTCGCGCGCCGCTTCAATCCGCGCGTGGCGCTCATCGCCGGCCTGCTGCTGGCCCTCTCGCCCAAGCTGGTCGAGACGGCGGTCGAGATTCGCGCTTACTCCGTCTTCTTCGCGCTGAGCTGTGCGCAGCTCGCGCTCGTGATCGGCGGCGGCGTCGCGGCCCGGCCGGCGCGGCTCGCCCTGTTCGTGCTGCTCGGCCTGCTCAGCGCCTACACGCATTTCTTCGGCGTGGTCGCCACCTCGGCCTTCACGCTGGCGATCTTCATCGACGCGCCGACCGTCCGCGCCGCCATCCGGGTGATTGCGGCCTATGCGCTGATGCTGGTGCTGTGGGCGGGCCTCGCCCCGTTCATTTTCGGCGCCGCGTCGATCAGCTCGACCAGCCAGGTGGCGAGCACGGGCCTGGGCGACATCGCCGCCTTCCTGCTCCAGTTGCTCGCCAGCAGCCCGATCCTGCTCGATCCGATCGTCGCGGCGGCCTATCTCGGCAGCCTCGGCCTCCTCGTGCTGCTCGGCGCCCTTGGCCTTGGCCTGACCCTGGCGCGCAAGGGGCTGGATGCGCGGCATGAGCCGGCCATCGCCACGGCGGTCGCGCTGGCCGCCGGCATCGTGGTTACGCTGGTCGCCGCCTTCGTCATCAAGGGCTTCGATGCTCTCGCGCCGCGCTACAACATCTGGATGATGCCGCCGGTCGCGCTGCTTGTCGCGCTGGCCGCCGACGGGCTGATCGCGCCGGCCGGAAAGCCCGCGCGCGCGCTGCGCCTCGGCGCGCTGGCGCTGCTGGCGATCAGCGCGTGCTGGGCGCAGATCAGTTTCCTCAAGCGCGCCGACTGGTTCGTTCATGGCCCGTCGCGCACATTGGAGGCGATGCTGGCCGAAAGCGTTGCCCCGGTCGCGATGGTCCATGTCGGCAGCGGATGGCCGTGGGGTTTCTTCCCGCTCTATCGCGCCCACCGCGACAATCTGACGCAGTTCCTCCTGACGCCGGACGGGCAGGGCGTGATCCGGATCACGCGTGGTGGCGACGCCTCGGCCGCGCCGCAACCGCTCTCCGCGCTCGCAGGCTATCGCACGCTGCTGGTCGGCAGGATCGAGCTCAACAGCTATCAGGATCTGCGCGCCATCGCGCGGGGCACGGCCTCGCTCACGCCGCCGGCGGACGTCGCGCCGAGCCTGGCTGCGGGCGGCTGGCGCGGCAAACGGGCCGTTTACCGCCCCGGTAACTATGCTTTCACCGGTCAGCTCTATGAGAAGCCGGCAACGGCGCGCCTTCCCGGCCGCCTTTCTGTGGACGAACCTGAATGACCGCTCCCCTGCTTCCGGCCCAGCTTTCCATTGTCGTGCCGACCTTCAACGAGTCTCAGAATGTGGGGCTGCTGGTCGATCTGGTCGACAAAGCCCTGCCGGGCATCGCCTGGGAGCTGGTGTTCGTCGACGACAATTCGCCTGACGGCACATCGGACACCGCCCGCGCGCTGGCGCTGACCAATCCGCGCGTGCGCGTGCTCCAGCGCGTCGGCCGGCGCGGCCTGTCCAGCGCCTGTGTCGAGGGCATTCTCGCCACCTCCGCGCCTTATGTAGCGATCATGGACGCCGACCTGCAGCATGACGAAACCATCCTCAAGGCGATGTTCGAGCGCATCAGCGAGGGCGATGTCGACCTGGTCGTGGGCAGCCGCTATGTCGAAGGCGGCGGCATGGGCGAATGGAGCGAGAGCCGCATCAAGATGAGCCAGTTCGCGACCAAGCTCGCGCTGCGCCTCACCCAGACGCCGATTTCCGACCCGATGAGCGGCTTCATGATGATGCGCCGCGACGCCTTCATGCGCTCGCTGCCGCACCTCTCGACCGTGGGCTTCAAGATCCTGCTCGACATTGCCGCGAGCGCGCCGACGCCGCTGCGCGTCGCCGAAGTGCCCTACACCTTCCGCACCCGCCAGTTTGGCGAGAGCAAGCTCGATAGCCTCGTGCTATGGGAATATGTCCAGCTGCTGCTCGACAAGATGGTGGGCCATCTCGTCCCCGTCCGCTTCCTCAGCTTCGCGATGGTCGGCGGCCTGGGCGTGTTCGTCCACTTCGCGGTGTTGACGGCACTGTTCAAAGGCTTCGATCAGACCTTCTCTGCGGCGCAGACCGCTGCCACGCTGGTCGCCATCACCAGCAACTTCCTGCTCAACAACATGTTTACCTATCGCGACCAGCGCCTGAAGGGCTGGGCACTGCTGCGAGGCTGGATCAGCTTCAATCTGGTCTGCGCCTTCGGCGCCGCGGCCAATGTCGGCGTGGCGGACTGGCTGTTCTCCCACAAATCCTATTGGGCGCTTTCGGCGCTCGCCGGCATTACGGTCAGCGTGGTGTGGAACTATGTGATGTCCGCCTTCTTCACCTGGAAGAAGAAGGGCTGACGCGGCGCGCCGGGCGCTCACCCGCCCGGCAAGCCGGCAAAATTTCGCAAGGCATGGTCAAGCGCGTTTCGCGCGTTATGATGGCCCGATGGGGCGACGATCAAGCGGGGCGTTGGTGGAGCGGCATCCGCTCGAGGGTTTGTTCCGCGCACTACTCCTGCTGCCTTTCCTGATCTTCGCCGCCAGCGCCCTGCGCTTTGCCTGGCAGGATCTGCCCGGCCTGGGCGATGTCGCGCAGCTTCGCGCCGTCAACATGCCGTTCGCGCGCCTGGCCGGCTGGATCGCCGGCAATGCCGAGCCCCGCCTGCTCCCCGCACCCGCACGCACCGCGCCGCTGCCGCTGCTGGTCGACTGGCTGATCTGGCATTTCGTTGCTGCCAGCCCCCGGGCGTTGCGGGCGGCCCACATTCTCATCGCGATGATCGGCCTGGCCGTGCTGATCCGGGCGCTTTCCCTGCGCATAGACCGGCGTGTCGCGCTGATCGCCGGCCTTCTCATCGCCTTGTCTCCCCGGGTCGTCGCGGCCGTCATCGGGATCGGTCCCAATCCGTTCATCTTCGCGCTGTTCTGTTGCCTGCTCGCCATCGTGCTCACGCGTGGCAAGATGGGCGGCCCGGTGCCGCTGCTCATGTTCACCGCCATCGCGGCCGCGCTCGGCCTGTGCGGCATCGCGGGGATGCTCGCCGCCGCAAGCCTGTTCCTGCCGTTTCTGTTGTCCGCTGCCAACCGCGCGGACGCGTGGCGCCGGCTCGGCGCGCTGGCGCTGATCCTTCCGGTCTGGCTCCCGCCGCTCGTCGAGCAGATCCTTGACGGGACGCGGACCGAGGCCATGACGCCGCAAGGCCTGGTCGTCCTCACTTCCAAGCTGATTGCGCACAATGCCGATCTGGTGCTGATGCCCGGCGCCGCCCTGATGCTCGGCGGGACGGCGCTGCTCATCCTGATCGGCCTTCGCGGCCTGATGCGACGCCGACGCCGCAACGGCGCCGCCGAGAACGACCACCCGGTCGCCTTGCTGTTCGCCGCCGCCGCGACGGGCGCGGTGCTGGTGCTGCTCGGCGGGCCGCTGCTGCGGCTCTATCCCTGGCTGGACCCGTCCGCACAGAACTGGCTCGTGCTGCTCACCATTCTGCTCGCCGCCGTCTGCTTCACACCCCGCCTGGTTCCGACGGCGCCCGCCATCCGGCGCGCGCGGTCGATCGCCTTGGTCATGGCGCTTTGCGGCAGCGCGATCGGCACCCTGATCTATCATCATCACGCCAACTGGTTCGCCTCCGGCCCCGAGCGCGGCCTTCGCCAGGCGCTGGCGCAGACCGGATCGAATCGGGCGCTCATCTATGCCAGCTACGACTGGGGGCGCGTCTACTTCGCGCACGCATGGGCCGCGCCGGACGACAATGAGCAATGGTTGCTCTCGCTGGACGGCAAGTCCGCGCAGCGTGTGCTACCGGGCGGGCGCCTGCTCGATCCGCAACCGCTCGCCTCGCTGGATGGCTATGACGCGCTGATCATCGCCCGTGTCGAGCGGCGCGGCTGGCGCGAATTGAGCGCCCTGGTGGCGGGCGACATCGTCGGCGCCGTTCCGCCGGCGCCGCTCCGAGGCCTCCCGACGGCATGGCGGCCGGAACCCCCGCAGGCCGCCCCCGGAGAAGTCTGGCTGACGACACAGATACTCAAGAAGCGGAGCGCATTCTGACGCACGGAACCCACTTTATTGATATTGCGAACCAATTGCAAAGAAAACATCATAACCACCGGGAATCGTCATTGAACCGTTAAGAAAATGGGCTTAAGGGCACGCCCATCTGAAGTCCGCGCAAAGGAGTCCAGGCGCATGGCCCGCAAGAAGATCGCGCTCATTGGTGCCGGCATGATCGGTGGCACGCTCGCCCACCTCGCCGCCAAGAAGGAACTGGGCGACATCGTCCTGTTCGACATCGCCGAGGGCATGCCTCAGGGCAAGGCGCTGGATCTGGCCCAGTGCGGCCCGGTCGAGGGCTTCGATGCCAACATCAAGGGCACGAACGACTACGCCGATATCGCAGGTGCCGATGTGATCATCGTCACGGCCGGCGTGCCGCGCAAGCCCGGCATGAGCCGCGACGACCTGCTCGGCATCAACCTGAGCGTGATGAAGGCCGTTGGCGAGGGCATCAAGGCCCACGCGCCCGACGCCTTCGTGATCTGCATCACCAACCCGCTCGACGCGATGGTCTGGGCGCTGCGCGAATTCTCCGGCCTGCCCGCCAACAAGGTGGTCGGCATGGCCGGCGTGCTGGACTCGGCGCGCTTCGCCACCTTCCTCGCCTGGGAATTCGGCGTGAGCGTCAAGGACGTGAACGCCTTCGTGCTCGGCGGCCATGGCGACACCATGGTGCCGGTGCTCGAATATTCGACCATCAGCGGCATCCCCGTCACCGACCTCGTCAAGATGGGCAAGTCGACCAAGGAAAAGCTCGACGCCATCGTGGCGCGCACCCGCTCGGGTGGCGGCGAGATCGTCGGCCTGCTCAAGACCGGCTCGGCTTATTATGCGCCGGCGACCAGCGCCATCGCGATGGCCGAGGCCTATCTCGGCGACCAGAAGCGCATCCTGCCCTGCGCCGTCCATGTCGATGGCAAGTACGGGCTTGATGGCCTTTATGTCGGCGTGCCGGCCGTGATCGGCGCCGGCGGCATCGAGGAAGTGGTCGAGATCGCGCTCGACGACGAAGCCAAGGCGAATTTCCAGGTCAGCGTCGACGCGGTCAAGGAGCTGCTGGTGGCGTGCAAAGCCATCGAGCCGAGCCTGGGCTAAGACAGTCAGCCCGCCCCGCGCGCTCCGGCGGAGCGCGTCAGGAAGGCGGGCGGCAGCCCAACGAGTGTTGGGAGTGGGAACTGTGTGACGGCAGGGCGTCGTCGAGAATCCCCGGGGAAAGACACCCGGACCTCGCCGCCCGCCTTCCGTCTGAACCGCATCGGACGCCCGGCAAAGGCCGGGTAACGACTAGAAGGACTCGGCCCGAATGAGCATCCTCGTCGACAAGAATACCAAGGTCATCACCCAGGGCATGACCGGTGCCACGGGCACTTTCCACACCGAGCAGGCGCTGGCTTATGGCACGCAGATGGTCGGCGGCGTCACGCCCGGCAAGGGCGGCACCGAGCATATCGGCCTGCCCGTGTTCGACACGGTCGAGGAAGCTGTCGCCAAGACCGGCGCGACCGCGAGCGTCATCTATGTCCCGCCGCCATTCGCCGCCGACTCGATCCTGGAAGCGATCGACGCGCAAGTGCCGCTGATCGTCACGATCACCGAAGGCATTCCGGTGCTCGACATGGTGCGCGTCAAGCGTGCGCTCTCCGGCAGCAAATCGCGCCTCATCGGCCCGAACTGCCCCGGCGTGCTGACGCCCGGCGAGTGCAAGATCGGCATCATGCCCGGTTCCATCTTCAAGAAGGGCAGCGTGGGCGTTGTATCGCGCTCCGGCACGCTTACCTATGAAGCGGTGTTCCAGACCTCGAACGCGGGCCTCGGCCAGACCACGGCAGTCGGCATCGGTGGCGATCCGGTCAACGGCACCAACTTCATCGACGTGCTCGAGCTGTTCCTCGCCGACGAGGCGACCAAGAGCATCATCATGATCGGCGAGATCGGCGGCGATGCGGAAGAACAGGCCGCGCAGTTCCTGATCGACGAGGCAAAGAAGGGCCGCAAGAAGCCGATGGCCGGCTTCATCGCGGGCCGCACGGCGCCTCCGGGCCGCCGCATGGGCCATGCCGGCGCCATCGTTTCGGGCGGCAAGGGCGATGCGGAAAGCAAGATCGCGGCAATGGAAGCCGCCGGCATCAAGGTCGCGGCCAGCCCCTCGGAGCTGGGCACGACGCTGCTGGAAGTGCTCAAGGGCTGACTTGGTTAACGGGCGCTTCACCCTCCCGCGCTATGGGCAGAGGATGGTGAAGACCCGGCCGGCCGGACCGGCAAGGACGTGGCGGAGCAAGGATTCGGGCCATGGGATTTGAAAATCAGGATTTCTCGGGCACGGCGGACGTGGAACAGGGACCGAGCTGGACCCGCAAGGGCTGGCCGCTCGACACGACGGACGACCTGACCGCAGCGCTTGACCCGACGCAGATGCAGGTCGCCATCAAGGCGGCCGCTGCCAAGGCCGACACCGCGCTGTCCGACGCCGACATCGCCAAGGCCGCGGGCGATTCCATTCGCGCCATGATGCTCGTGCGCACCTATCGCGTGCGGGGCCACCTGGCGGCCAATCTCGATCCGCTCGGCCTGACGCAGCGCGACCTGCCGGCGGACCTGACGCCGGAATATCACGGCTTCTCCGGCGCCGACCTCGACCGCAAGATCTATGTCGGCGGCACGCTGGGCCTTGAGTGGGCCACGATGCGCGAGATGGTCGACATTCTGCGCCGCAACTACTGCGGCAATGTCGGCTTCGAATATATGCACATCTCGGACGTGGAGGAGCGCCGCTTCATCCAGGACCGGATCGAGGGCGGCGACAAGTCGATCGACTTCACGCCCAACGGCAAGAAGGCGATCCTGACCAAGGTCGTCCATGCCGAGCAATATGAGAAGTTCCTGGGCCGCAAATATGTCGGCACCAAGCGCTTCGGTCTCGATGGCGGCGAATCGATGATTCCCGCGCTCGAAGCGGTCATCAAATATGGCGGCCAGCGCGGCGTGCGCGAGATCGTCTATGGCATGGCCCATCGCGGCCGGCTGAACGTGCTCGCCAATGTGCTGGCCAAGGGCTTCCGCGTCATCTTCCACGAATTTTCGGGCGGCACCGCCAATCCCGAGGATGTCGGCGGTTCGGGCGATGTGAAGTATCACCTCGGCACGTCGACCGACCGCGAGTTCGACGGGATCAAGGTCCACATGTCGCTGGTGCCCAATCCCTCGCATCTCGAAACGGTCGATCCGGTCGTGCTTGGCAAGGTGCGCGCGCAGCAGGTGTTCCGCGACGACATCGGCCCCGGCAAGCACACGCAGGTCCTCCCCGTCCTCATCCATGGCGATGCGGCCTTTGCCGGCCAGGGCATCGTCTGGGAATGCTTCGGCTTCTCGGGCGTGCGCGGCTACAATACCGGCGGCTGCATCCACTTCGTCGTGAACAACCAGATCGGCTTCACGACCTCGCCCCAGTTCTCGCGCGGCTCGCCCTATCCCAGCGACGTCGCCAAGGGCGTGCAGGCGCCGATCCTGCATGTGAACGGCGATGATCCGGAGGCCGTGACCTTCGCGTGCAAGCTGGCGATCGACTATCGTCAGACCTTCCACCGCGACATCGTGATCGACATGTGGTGCTATCGCCGCTTCGGCCACAATGAAGGCGACGAGCCGAGCTTTACCCAGCCGCTGATGTATGCGCGGATCAAGCAGCACCCGCCGGTGAGCGAGGTTTACGCCGCGCGCCTGCGCGAGGAAGGCGTGGTGGACGACGAGTTCCTCTCCGTCACCACCGAGGCCTTCGTCGACCTGCTCGAGGAAGAGTTCGATTCGGCCAAGACCTACAAGTCCAACCATGCCGACTGGTTCGCCGGTCGCTGGTCGGGCCTGCACCAGCCCGCCGACATCGAGACCGCCCGCAAGAATGTCGAGACGGCGATCAGCCCCAAGCTGTTCGAAAGCCTCGGCCGCACGCTGACCACGGTGCCGGAAGGCCACAACGTCCACAAGACGCTGCGCCGCGTGCTGGATGCCAAGGCGGAGATGTTCCGCTCCGGCGAGAATTTCGACTGGGCGACCGGCGAAGCGCTGGCGTTCGGCTCGCTGCTCTCGGAAGGCTATGGCGTGCGTCTCTCCGGCCAGGATTCCGGCCGTGGCACCTTCTCGCAGCGCCATGCCGTGTGGACCGACCAGGACACCGAGCGCAAATACATCCCGCTCTCGACCGTGCCGCATGGCCATTTCGAGGTGCATGACAGCCCGCTCAGCGAATATGGCGTGCTCGGCTTCGAATATGGCTACGCCATGGCCGACCCGAAGAGCCTGGTGATGTGGGAAGCGCAGTTCGGCGATTTCGCCAATGGCGCGCAGATCATCATCGACCAGTATATCGCGTCATCGGAATCCAAGTGGCTGCGCGCCAACGGTCTCGTGCTGCTGCTGCCGCATGGGTATGAAGGGCAGGGGCCCGAGCACAGCTCGGCGCGCCTGGAGCGCTATCTGCAGCTTTGTGCCGAGGGCAACATCCAGGTCGCCAACTGCACCACCCCGGCCAACTATTTCCACATCCTGCGCCGGCAGATGCTGCGCCCGTTCCGCAAGCCGCTCATCATCATGACGCCCAAGTCCCTGCTGCGCCACAAGCTGGCGGTCAGCAAGGCCGAGGATTTCATGGGCGACAAGCACTTCATGCGCATCCTCTCCGATCCCAACCCGGCATCGGACGCAAAGACCCGCAAGCTCGTGCTGTGCAGCGGCAAGGTCGCCTATGATCTGATCGAGGCGCGCGACGCGGCAGGCGACGACGATGTGCAGATCGTCCGCATCGAACAGCTCTACCCCTTCCCGACCGACGCGCTTGCCGCCCGCCTTGCCCGCATGAGCGCGCTGGAAGACGTGGTCTGGTGTCAGGAAGAGCCGCGCAACAATGGTGCCTGGTTCTTCGTCGAGCCGTTCATCGAGGAAGCGCTGAAGCAAGCCGGAAGGGCGCCGATGCGCGCCCGCTATGCCGGCCGCAAGGCCGCAGCATCGCCCGCGACCGGCCTGGCCAAGCGGCACATGGCCGAACAGGGCGCGCTGATTGCCGATGCGCTGAGCCACAGCGTCCGCAACGAAATCCGGCGCCAGAAGAAAGCTTAAGTCCCGTCCGACGGGCTCAGGAGGAAAGACATGGCCACTGAAGTGAAAGTGCCAACGCTTGGCGAATCCGTCACCGAGGCGACGGTTGGCCAGTGGCTGAAAAAGCCCGGCGACGCGGTGAAGGTCGATGAGCCGATCGCCAGCCTGGAGACCGACAAGGTGGCGGTCGAAGTGCCCTCGCCGGTTGCCGGCGTGATGGGCGAACTACTCGTCAAGGAAGGCGACACGGTCAATGTCGGCGCTGTCATCGCGACAGTGACGGAAGGCGGCGCGCCCGCTGCCAAGGCCGCAAGCGCTGCCCCTGCCCCCGCGAAGGCGGAAACCGCGCCTGCCGCCGCTCCCGCTCCGGCACCTGCCGCTGCCCCCGCTGCTGCGCCGTCTGCCGATGTCGAGGCGACATCGGGCGCCATCACGCTGTCCCCGGCCGTGCGCCGGCTGGTGCTGGAGCATGGGCTCGATCCCA
The DNA here is from genome assembly GCA_017304655.1 of Sphingomonas sp. Lineage (GTDB taxonomy): Bacteria > Pseudomonadota > Alphaproteobacteria > Sphingomonadales > Sphingomonadaceae > Sphingobium. The sequence goes on along the minus strand of JAFKLY010000011.1, from coordinate 13,812 downwards.
GCCGCATCGCCGGATCTGGCAAGGACGGGCGCCTGACCAAGGATGACGTGATGGCCGCCATCGCCGCGGGCACTGCCGTTGCGGCAGCGCCGGCCAGCGCCGCGCCCGTCGCGGCTGTGGCCACCGGCCCCTCGCGCCGGCAGGAGCGCGTGAAGATGACGCGCCTGCGCCAGACCGTCGCCAAGCGCCTCAAGGAAGCGCAGAACAATGCGGCGATCCTGACGACCTTCAACGATGTCGACATGTCCGCCGTCATCGCCGCCCGCGCGAAGTACAAGGACCTGTTCGAGAAGAAGCACGGCGTACGGCTGGGCTTCATGGGCTTCTTCGTGAAGGCCGCCTGCATGGCGCTCAAGGACATTCCGGGCGTCAATGGCCAGATCGAGGGCGACGAGATCGTCTACAACGATTTCTGCGACATCTCCGTCGCGGTCTCCGCGCCCAACGGTCTGGTGGTGCCGGTGATCCGCAACGCTGAATCGCTCAGCATCGCGGAGATCGAGAAGACCATCGGCGACTTCGGCAAGAAGGCCAAGGATGGCACGCTCTCCATGGCGGACATGGCCGGCGGTACCTTCACCATTTCCAATGGTGGCGTGTTCGGCAGCCTGATGTCCACGCCGATCATCAACCCGCCCCAGTCGGGCGTGCTCGGCCTGCACCGCATCGAGGACCGCGCCGTGGTCGTGAACGGCCAGATCGTGATCCGGCCGATGATGTATCTGGCGCTCAGCTACGACCATCGCCTGATCGACGGCCGCGAAGCCGTGACCTTCCTCGTGGCGATCAAGAACGCGATCGAGGACCCGACGCGGCTGCTGATCGACTTGTAATTTCAACCGTTCGTGCTGAGCTTGTCGAAGCACGGTCCTTCTTCTTGAAGAAAAGCACAGCCCTTCGACAGGCTCAGGGCGAACGGAGTTGGGAAATGGCAGACCAGTTCGATTATGACGTCCTCGTGATCGGTGCCGGGCCGGGTGGCTATGTCGCCGCGATCCGCGCGGCGCAGCTCGGCCTGAAGACCGCCTGCGCGGAAGGGCGCGAGACGCTGGGCGGCACCTGCCTCAACGTCGGCTGCATCCCCTCCAAGGCATTGCTCAATGCCTCCGAGAAATTTCATGAGGCCAAGAGCGGCCTGCTCGAAAAGCACGGCATCAAGCTCGGCTCGGTCGCCATGGACGTGCCGGCGATGCTGGCGGACAAGGACAAGGCGGTCTCCGGCCTGACCGGCGGCATCGAGTTCCTGTTCAAGAAGAACAAGGTCGACTGGCTCAAGGGCTATGCGACGTTCAAGGACGCGCACACGGTCGAGGTGCTCGGCAAGAGCGTGACCGCGAAGAATATCGTCATCGCCACCGGCTCCAGCGTCACCCCGCTGCCGGGCGTTGAGGTGGACAATGACAAGGGCATCATCGTCGATTCCACCGGCGCGCTCGCCCTCAAGAAGGTGCCGGGCCATCTCGTGGTGATCGGCGGCGGCGTCATCGGGCTGGAGCTCGGCTCGGTCTGGGGCCGCCTGGGCGCCAAGGTGACCGTGGTCGAATATCTCGACCAGATCCTGCCCGGCATGGATGGCGAAGTGCGCAAGGAAGCCAACAAGCTGTTCATGAAGCAGGGCTTCGAGATCAAGACCGGCACCAAGGTCACCGGCGTGGCCGTGAAGGGCAAGAAGGCGGTCGTCACTGTCGAGCCTGCGGCTGGTGGCGAGGCGGAGACGATCGAGGCGGACACCGTGCTCGTCTCTATCGGCCGGCGCCCGAACACGCAGGGCCTCGGTCTCGACAAGATCGGCCTGGCGCTCAACGCGCGCGGCCAGATCGAGACCGACCATGAGTTCGCCACCAAGGTGCCGGGCGTCTGGGCGGTCGGCGACGTCATTCCCGGCCCGATGCTGGCGCACAAGGCCGAGGACGAGGGCATTGCCGTGGCCGAGAACATCGCCGGCCTCACCGGCCTCGTGAACCATAATGTGATCCCGAGCGTGGTCTACACCTATCCCGAGATCGCCGGCGTCGGCCTCACCGAGGAGCAGGCGAAGGAGAAGGGCGCAGTCAAGGTCGGCAAGTGCCCGATGCTGGCGAACAGCCGCGCCAAGACCATCCAGGAAACCGACGGCTTCGTGAAAGTCATCGCCGATGCGCAGACCGACAAGGTGCTGGGCGTGTGGATCATCGCCGGCCCGGCCGGCACGATGATCGCCCAGGCCGCGCAGGCCATGGAGTTTGGCGCGACCAGCGAGGACATCGCCTATACCTGCCACGCGCACCCGACGCACAATGAGTCGCTCAAGGAAGCGGCGATGGCCGTGCTGGGCAAGCCCATCCACATCTGAAACCCGCGCGGCGCCTCGTCACAGCGAGGCGCCGGCCGGATCGGTTCACCCCCTGGCCTTGCGATCCTTCGCGGCCTGAGCCCACCATTCCAGTTCAGCGGCGAAACCGGCGAAGCTGCGCTCCAGCGCGCTGCCGCCCTCGCCAATCGGTGTGCCGCTCTCATCGAGGCTGCCGGTGATGCCACCCACGGCCACCGTGCTGGGCACCACCGCCATGCCAAGGCTGCTGAGCGTCGGATGCCAGGCCGAGCTCGACCGTGCGCCGGCCATGCGACCCGCCGAATAGCTGACGAGCCCAGCCGGGCGCCCGCCCCACTCCGGATTGCCGAAATGGTCGACGAGGTTCTTGAGGCCGGGCTGGATGCCCCAGTTATACTCGCCCGCCACGAAGACGAATCCGTCAGCCGCGCGCAGCGTCTGCGCCAGCTCTTCCATGGCCTCCGGCGCTTCACCGGGGGGATAATCCATGTAGCGCTTGTCGAGCATGGGCAGGCCGATGGCCTTCGCATCGATCAGGCTCACATCATGCCCCCGCGCGGCCAGTCGGGCCACGCAATAATCCGCGAGGCGGATGCCCGCGCGTGTCTCGCGATAAGAGCCGTAGAGAACCAGCAGGGAAAAGGTCATGGCAGCAGTCTCCATCCATGGCCGGGCCGCGCGCCCTCCGCAACGGCCAGACCTGTCGATACAAGGCTACAGGGCGCAGAGCGTTCCCGCCAGCGCTCGCGTGGCTCGCTCGACAGGCTCCGCTGCCGGCCGTAGAGCGATGATATGACACCGAGCGAGATCATCGTCCCGATCGGCCCGATCCTCACCGGGCTGAACATCGTCGGCACTTTCGTGTTCGCGGCATCCGGCGCGCTGGCCGCGGCGCGCCTCAAGCAGACGCTGGTCACCTTCGCCTTCTTCGCCCTCGCCACCGGCGTGGGCGGCGGCACGGTGCGGGATCTGCTGATCGGCGCACCCGTCTTCTGGGTGCATGACGTCAGCACCGCGCTCATCTGCCTCGGCGCCGCCGGCATCGTGTGGACGACCCCGGCACGCTGGTGGAGCGTGCGCGCGCTCGACTGGCTGGACGCGATCGGGCTGGCGGCCTTTGCCGTGTTCGGCACCGCCAAGGCGATCAGCTACGGCATCCACCCGCTGGTCGCGGCGCTGATGGGCGTCACGACGGCCTGCGTCGGTGGCATCATCCGCGATCTGCTGGCGAGCGAACCGTCGATCGTGCTGCGCCCGGAAATCTATGTGACCGCCGCCGCGCTCTCGGCCGGGCTTTACGCCTTGCTGCTCAGCGTCGGCGTTCCTGCCGCGCCCGCCGGCGTACTGGCTGCGCTGGCAGGCTTCGCGCTCCGGGCCCTCGCGATTGCGCGCGGACTCGCCTTGCCATCCTATAACGAGCGGGATCAGGCGGACGAACCGTCCGCCTGAAGGAGCTGGATCAGGCGCCGCCCGCCAGCCACTGCATCATCACCGTCATGAGGCCCGCTTTCTCGTGCGGCTTCATCGCCGGCGCCGGGGTGAACGAGCGGCATTCCAGACAATCGGCGCGGATCGATGGTCCCTCGATCAGCCCGCGCAGATCCGCCACGATGCGCAGCGCGATCTGGTTCTGCCGCCGCGCGGCGTAGCTCAGCCAATCCCGCGCGACCGGTTGTCCGCTCGCCGCGATGCGCTCCTGGCTGCCGCCGATCGTGGAGAGGAACTTCAGGAACGGATCGAGCTCCGGATCGAAGTAGCGCGGCGTGGCCGCCTCGCCGCTCAGCCCGGCGCGCTTCGCCGCCTCGGCAACCGCATCTTCGATCCCGCCGAAGCGGTCCACCAGCTTGAGCTGATGCGCCGTGCCGCCATCCCACACGCGGCCCTGACCGATCTCGTCCACGCGCTGCGGCGTGAGCTTGCGCGCCTGCGCCACCAGCCCGATGAACTTGCCGTAAATGTCCTCCACGCTGGCCTGGGCGAGCTGGTCGAATTCCGGGCTGACGCCGCCGATGACATCCGGCTCGCCGGAGAGCGCCGTGGCTTTCACGCCATCGGAGGTAATGCCCGCCTTGGCGAGCGTTGCCTCGAAGCTCGGCACGATGCCGAACACGCCGATGGATCCGGTGATCGTGGCGGGCTCGGCGAAGATCGTGTCGCCCGCCGTGCTCACCCAATAGCCGCCGCTTGCCGCCAGATTGGCCATGGAGACGACCACCGGCAGGCCCTTGCGCCGTGCCTCGGCCAGTGCCGCGCGGATATCCTCCGCCGCCGCCGCCGATCCGCCGGGCGAATCGACGCGCAGCACCAGCGCCTTGATGTCGTCGTCCGCGAGCGCATCACGGATAAGGCCCGAGACGGTGGTGCCACCAGCCGTGCCTGCCGGCGCGTCCCCGTCGACGATCTCGCCGGCGACGGTGATGATGCCGACCTGTCCCTTGGTGGGTTCGTGATGCTTGCGCAGATAGGATGTGAGCGGGATCGTCGAGAAATCGCCCGGTCCGCCGTCCTCGGCCTCGCCGGCCAGATCGGCCACGCGCTTGCCGAAGGCGATCTCATCCCCCAGCTTGTCCACCAGCCCCGCCGCCTGCGCGGCCTTGGCCGTGTCGCCACCGCTGGTGCGCAGCAGCGCGAGAGGATTAGCGAGATAATCGGTCACTTTCGCCTTGGGCCGTGCCTTGGCGACATTGGCCTGCCAATCCTGCCAGACGGACGCGAGCAGCGCTTCCATCGCCGCCCGCGCTTCGGGCGACTGATCGGCGCGGATATAGGGCTCCACCGCGCTCTTGTAGGTGCCGACGCGATAGACATGGGTCTTGGCGCCGAGCTTGTCGATCAGGCCTTTGTAATAGAGGTTCGACCCACCCGGGCCGGTGACGCCGACCATGCCGAGCGGCGCCAGCCACACCTCGCTGGCATGCGCCGCGAGCAAATAGGCATCGTCGTCATAGAAGGTCGCATGCGTGAGCACCGGCTTGCCGGCCTCCCGCACCTTGTCCAGCGCCGCAGCCACACGCTGCATGGCGACCTGACCGCCGCCGCCAAAGCCATCGAGATCCAGCACCACCGCCTTGATCGACGCGTCGTCTGCCGCCGTCTCGATGGCACGAACGACATCACGCAGGCGATATTCCGCCGGGCCGCCATTGCCGGTGACGGCCGAAAGCTGATCGATCTCGCGCGGCTGCTCCACGATCGGCCCGTCAAGCGCCAGATACAGCGCACCGCTGGCGGGCACCTCACCATCCGCGCGCGCCGCCTTGATCCCCATATAGATGAGCGAGAAGAACAGCAGCAGGAACAGGAGAACGAGCCCGTCCTTGATCGCGACGAGCAGCTTCCAGGCACCTTTGACGAAACTGAGCACGGGATGATCCTCCTTTGGCATCTCTCGCTAGCGCATCTCGAAAGACGATGCACGCCCGATGCCGGCCCGTGACGGACCGCCGCGCCTGCGAACCGGTTCGCGTCGGAATGGGGCACGGAAGGAGATTTTTTGCTGCACCGCGCCTTGACCCTGCCGGACGGGCGCCCATATGGCGAGTGTTAGCACTCACCTGGTGACAGTGCTAACAAACTGATTCACGTGCGGGGGATGACCGGTATCTGGCGATCGTCGCGGCCTTCGGCAAGAGGTCGATGCCGTCAGGATCGGGGATCGGCGTTCCACGCCCACAAGGAAAGGACTTACATCGATGGCATTTCGTCCGCTGCACGACCGCGTGCTCGTCCGCCGTATCGAGGCCGATGAGAAGACCGCAGGCGGCATCATCATCCCCGACACCGCCAAGGAAAAGCCGCAGGAAGGCGAAGTCGTCTCCGTCGGCACCGGCGCCAAGGCCGAGGATGGCAAGGTGACCCCGCTCGACGTGAAGGCCGGCGACCGCATCCTGTTCGGCAAGTGGTCGGGCACAGAGGTCAAGGTTGATGGCCAGGACCTGCTCATCATGAAGGAAAGCGATATTCTGGGCATCATCGGCTGATCCAGCAGCCCGTTTCGCTGACAGTTCCACTTACAGAATTTTTCAGAAAGAAGAGGTTAGCATCATGGCAGCCAAGGACGTCAAATTCTCCCGCGACGCCCGCGAGCGCATCCTGCGCGGCGTCGACATCCTCGCCGACGCGGTGAAGGTCACGCTCGGCCCCAAGGGCCGCAACGTCGTCATCGACAAGAGCTTCGGTGCCCCCCGCATCACCAAGGACGGCGTTTCCGTCGCCAAGGAAATCGAACTCAAGGACAAGTTCGAGAACATGGGCGCGCAGATGGTGCGCGAAGTCGCCAGCAAGACCAACGACATTGCCGGTGACGGCACGACCACCGCGACCGTGCTCGCTCAGGCGATCGTCCGCGAGGGCATGAAGTCGGTGGCCGCCGGCATGAACCCGATGGACCTGAAGCGCGGCGTCGATCTCGCCGTCACCAAGGTCATCGAGGACCTCAAGGCCCGCTCCAAGCCGGTCTCCGGCTCGGCCGAGATTGCCCAGGTCGGCATCATCTCCGCCAATGGCGACACCGAAGTCGGCGAGAAGATCGCCGAGGCCATGGAGAAGGTCGGCAAGGAAGGCGTGATCACCGTCGAAGAGGCCAAGGGTCTCGACTTCGAGCTCGACGTCGTCGAGGGCATGCAGTTCGACCGTGGCTACCTCTCGCCCTACTTCATCACCAACCCCGAGAAGATGCAGGTCGAGCTGTCCGATCCGTACATCCTCATCCACGAGAAGAAGCTCTCCTCCCTGCAGGCGCTGCTCCCCATCCTGGAAGCGGTTGTGCAGTCGGGTCGTCCGCTCCTCATCATCGCCGAGGACATCGAGGGCGAGGCTCTGGCCACGCTCGTCGTCAACAAGCTGCGTGGCGGCCTGAAGATCGCTGCCGTCAAGGCACCGGGCTTCGGCGATCGTCGCAAGGCGATGCTTGAGGACATCGCTGTCCTGACGAAGGGCGAAGTGATCTCCGAGGATCTCGGCATCAAGCTCGAGAGCGTCACGCTCGGCATGCTCGGCACCGCCAAGCGCGTCACCATCGACAAGGACAACACGACCATCGTCGATGGCGCCGGCGACGCCGACGCGATCAAGGGCCGTACCGAGCAGATCCGTGCGCAGATCGAGACGACGACGTCCGACTACGACCGCGAGAAGCTGCAGGAGCGTCTTGCCAAGCTGGCCGGCGGCGTGGCCGTCATCAAGGTTGGCGGCGCGAGCGAGGTTGCCGTGAAGGAGCGCAAGGACCGCGTCGACGACGCGCTGCACGCTACCCGCGCGGCTGTCGAGGAAGGCATCGTCCCCGGCGGCGGCACGGCCCTGCTCTATGCGACCAAGGCCCTGGCTGGCCTGACCGGCGCCAATGAAGACCAGACCCGTGGCATCGACATCATCCGTCGCGCGCTGCAGGCTCCGGTTCGTCAGATCGCCGAGAATGCCGGCTTCGACGGCGCCGTCGTCGCGGGCAAGCTGCTCGACCAGAACGACAACGCCTTCGGCTTCAACGCCTCGACCGACGTCTATGAGGACCTGGTCAAGGCCGGCGTCATCGACCCGACCAAGGTCGTGCGCGCCGCGCTGCAGGACGCCGCTTCGGTTGCCGGCCTGCTGATCACCACCGAGGCATCAATCGCCGAGCTGCCGGACGACAAGCCGTCCGCTCCGGCCATGCCCGGCGGCATGGGCGGCATGGACTTCTAAGTCCGTCCGATCATCTGAAATAAGGAAGGGGCCGGGAAGCAATTCCCGGCCTTTTTCTGTGAGTCCGCCCGTGCGGACATCAGCAGCCCCGCGCAGGTCGCTTGCTTGACAGATGCCCCCTGCTTCGGCAGGGACCCGCGCCATGCTCGCGACCATTCGACGCTCCGCCAATTTCGCGGCCTGCTTCGGCAGGATCGGCTGATTGCGCGCATGACAATCCGGCCGTTCCTGCCCCCAGTGGCGGAACGGCATCATCCCGGATCGTCCCTCACGGCAGCCCACGGCCTCCAGCACCAGGAGACCCAGCCATGACCGACCCACAACACTCCCCGCCCGACTGGCAACCGACCCTTGTCGGCGAGACCATTTTGCTGCGCCCGACACAGGCGGCCGACTGGGCGGAGATGTATCAGGCCGCATCCGATCCGCTGATCTGGGCCGTCCATCCGGCGCGCGATCGCTACAAAGAGCCGGTGTTTCGCGACATGTTCGAGGCCGGCCTTGCCAGTGGCGGGATGCTCAGCGTGATCGAGCGGAGCACGGGCGCGATCATCGGATCCAGCCGCTATTATGGCCATGATCCCGAACGGCGCGAAATCGAGATCGGCTGGAGCTTTCTGGTCCGGCGCCATTGGGGCGGCCAGACCAACGCAGCGATGAAGCGCCTGATGCTGGATCACGCCTTCCGCTGGGTCGACAGCGTCTATTTCCGGGTCGGCGAGACCAATTGGCGCTCCCGCCGCGCCATGGAGAAAATCGGCGGCCAGATGCGCGACGGACCGATCGCGGTGATGGTCAATGACGTGCCGCAGCCTTATGTCGTCTTCGACATCCGCAAGAACGCCACCGATCGGGGCTGAGCGCGGCGCGGTTCGCCTGACGCTAAATGGGGGCCGACATTGCTGCCGGCCCCCACTGCACCATCGCCTTCCAGTCCGTTGCCGGACATCCAGCGACTGGCATGGCGCGTCTTCGAGCCCGAAGGCTCTTCCCGCGCCAGGCTAAGGACGCCTCGCGGCAGTCCCGCCCATTTCCGGTTCCCGACGGTTGGCCGGTCCCGGATCGGCCTGACCTTATCCGCCCGAAGGGCGGTCTCGGTCTGACCGTTTTCGGAGAATCTCCTTCACCTAGACGGCGCGCTCGATCCTCCGTCCCGCCGCCTCTCGCGAGAGCCTGCTCCCGAAGGAGCAGAACCCTGCGTCCGGCTTTGGGCGGACCCTTCGCACTCGCGTCACCGCGTGCGCTTCCGGCTCCTCGGAAACAAGTCAAGCCATTGATTTCTCTTTGGCTTTTCTGCTTTCCGTAAGAAGGATGCTCTCACGACATCCGAGTCGATCAAAGCGGAATCTGTTGCTGCATCGCGGCGGCGATACGCAAATCTGTGGATGAATGTGGATAAGTCGGGGGATCATCAGCGCAAGTCCGCGAAAAGAACCGCGAAATCGGATGGCCCGGCGCTGGACACGAAAAAGGGCGGCATCGCAACGATGCCACCCTTTTTCGATCTGCTCATGTCAGCGCGGCTCTGTCGAGCCGTCGCCGCAATCGGTCAATAAAAGCCGTTGAGCATGAAAGCGCCGGACGTGCCGGCTGCCGCGATATAAGCCGCGACGATCTTCTTCCACAGTGCCATGTCTAACTCCATCGGTTTGCCGGCAGCGGCATCCCCATATCTTCCGATGGCGCATCTATGTTGCGTTGCAGCAATCTTCAATTGCAAACCGATCCGGTAGATTGCAGAAAATGCAATCGCCCAGCGTCGCTCAGACGGATTCACCCGCCATTTCCAGGATGCGGGCATATTCAGGCTCGGTCACCGGCGAGACGGACAAGCGCGACTGGCGCACCATCGCCATGTTCGCAAGTGCAGGATCAGCCTTGATCGCCTTGAGCGAGACGGGGCTGGCGAGCTTCTTCACCGGCGCCACTTCCACGGCCATCCAGCGGCCGGTCTCGTCCGTGCTGTCCGGCGCGGCGGTGCGCACGATCTCGATGATGCCGACGGCCTCCAGGCCGATATTGCTGTGATAGAACAGCGCGCGATCGCCCAGCGCCATCGCCTTCATGTTGAGCTGGGCGGCATGGTTGCGCACGCCATCCCACTCGGCCTTGCCCTGCCTGACCAGATCGTCCCAGGAGAAGCAGTCCGGTTCCGATTTCATCAGCCAGTAGCGCATGGTCCCATCCCTTGTGATGCCGTCCCGCCGGCCAATTCCACGCGCGCCGGACAGGCGCAACCCTTTCCTTGCTGGTGACAGGCGCCGCCGGAAGGCTTAGCGTGGACGGCAACACTGCACTCCAGACTTCGCGAGTTTACCGCCATGACCACCGCCTCTGCCCTTGAGCAGGTTCCCGCCCTCTCGCTCGCCAATCTGAGCGCGCAGGATTTCGCCGACGCGATCGGCCGCAGCTTCCGTGAATTTGGGTTCGCCATGGTCACCGATCACGGCATGGATGCCGATCTGGTGGCGCGCGGCTGGGCCTTGTCCAAGGCGTTCTTCGCTTTGCCCGAGGCTGCCAAGCGCGCCTATCTCGTGCCCGGCGGCGCCGGCCAGCGCGGCTACACCGCGTTCGGCACGGAGATCGCCAAGGGCGCGAGCGAGAACGACCTCAAGGAGTTCTGGCATGTCGGCCGCACCTTGCCGCCCGGCAGCCCGCTGGAGGCGGACATGCCGCCCAATATCTGGCCGCAGGAAATCGACGGGTTCCGCGAGACGTTCGAGACGTTGTTCGCCACGTTCGACGCGACCGGCGCCCGCATCCTCTCCGGTGTCGCGCGGCACCTCGGCCTGGCGCCGGACTGGTTCGATTCGCGCATCGAGAATGGCAATTCGATCCTGCGGCTGCTGCATTATCCGCCCGTCTCGGCGCAGGCGCCCGGCATTCGCGCCGGCGCGCATGAGGACATCAACCTCATCACGCTGCTGCTCGGCGCCGAGGAAGGCGGGCTGCAACTGCTCGCCCGGTCCGGCGAGTGGATACCGGTCACGCCGCCCGCCGGCGCGCTGGTCATCAATGTCGGCGACATGCTCCAGCGCCTGACCAACCATGTGCTGCCCTCGACCAGCCACCGTGTCGTCAATCCGCCGCCGGAGCGCCGCCAGTTCGCGCGCTATGCCATGCCCTTCTTCCTGCACTTGCGGCCGGACGTGATGATCGAGGCACTGCCGCAATGCGTGACGCGCGACAATCCGCTGCGCGAACCGCCGATCAGCGCGCATGACTATCTGCACGAGCGCCTGCGGGAAATCGGGCTGAAGAAAGGCTGAGAGTCCGTTCGAGACTGCGCTTTCGGGCGCATCGCGCCGCCGGGCGCGCGCGCGATCAGTCCTTGCGCCAGCGCGCGAGGGTGATGCCGATCTTCTCGTGCCGCTCGGACAAGGCCAGCTTCACGATCTTGACCGTGACGTGCAGTGCCTTCCTGTCCTGCAGGAAGATGGTGTCGATGATATGATCGGCCACGGCCTCGATCAGCGTGAAATGCTGGCCGCGCGTGATCGCGGTCGTCGCGGCGTGCTTGAGGTCCATATAGTTCTTCGACAGGCCGAGCGGCGAGTTCGGCTCATAATGGTCGGCATGCTTGAGCAGCGCGCGCACGCTGATGCGCAACGGCTGGGGAAGATGGGTTTCCTCCGAATAAATGCCCGTCAGCACATCCACTTCGAGATCATCAATCTCGAGCACCAGCATGTCGTCCATCGGCGCGGCTCCGGTTTGCAGGCCCGACTGTCCCATAGTAAACCCTTAAATTGCCCTTTTCATTTGGGCGCGAACCGCTAAAGGCCGCCGCCTCGGGCGCTATTGCTCGCTTGGAGGACGAACGCAAGCGGTGACACGGATCACGGACCTGGCAGGCACGAGCGATGCTGCGATCACCGGGCTGCTCGATGCGGCTTTCGGTCCCAATCGGCATGGTCGCACCGCTTACCGAATCCGGCTGGGCATGGCCTGGCTCACCGATCTCAGCTTCGCCGCTTTCGATGCCGACGGCCAACTGGCCGGCACGCTGCAAAGCTGGCCGGTGGCGCTCCACACCCCGGACGGGAGGGAGACGCCGCTCGTCATGGTCGGTCCCGTCGCAGTGATGCCGGACCTCCAGCGCCACGGCATTGGCCGCGCGCTCATGGACCGGCTGATCGAGACGGCGGATATGGTGCCGGGCGATCCGCTCGTGATGATCGGCGACCCGGATTATTATGGCCGCTTCTGGGGCTTCACCGCCGAGGCGACCGGTGGCTGGGACGTGCCCGGCCCGGTCGAGCGGCACCGCCTGCTGACCCGGCAGGCGGCGGGTATCGTCCTGCCCGAGCATGGCCTTCTGGGGCCGCGCACCGGGGCCGTTGCCGCGCGCGCTTAAGGCGCAAACCCTTCCGCCAGGAATGACCGGCTGACGGCCGACTTCTGCCGATAGGGCAGGATCGCCTGATATTCCGGCGAGTGGAAATAGGCCTGCGCCGCTTCCAGGCTGGGAAACTCCACGATGACGACCCGCGAGGCCGGCGGCGCGCCTTCCAGACCCACCGTCCGCCCGCCACGCACGACATAGCGCCCGCCGAACTTTGCGATGAGCGCCGGGGTCGCCGCCGCATAGGGCTTCATCCCTTCCGGATCGGTCACCGTCGCCTCGGCGATCATATAGCCCTTCGGCGTCGGCGCGCTCGCGGCACCGGCCGCATAGCCCGCGCCGAGCAGCGCCAGCCCGCCAAGCGCTGCAGCCAGCGCCCTCTTCGACATCACCATGGATCATCCTCCCCATCTATGTGGATTCATCAACACTGCCCTCATGGCACAGCCCCTTTGCCAAGCCAACGCGCCGCGCCTATCTGCTCGACTCATGATGTCACACGCCGGACGCACACTGGAGAGCGCCATTGCCGGCATCCCGCAGGATGCCGATGCCGCCGCGCCGTTTCCGGTCGCGCGCTGGCATCCGCCGCATTGCGGGCACAGCCACATGCGCATCGACACCGACGGGCGCTGGTTTCACGAAGGCAGCGAGATTCGGCGGCCCGAACTGTTGCGCCTGTTCGCCCGGCTGCTGCGTCGGGAGCCGGACGGCCGTCATGTGCTCGTCACGCCGGTGGAGATGCTCGACATCGATGTCGACGATGCGCCGCTCATCGCCACCGAAATGATGAGCGAGGGCGAGGGCGAGGCCCGGATGCTTCGCTTCCGCATCGGTGCGACCGGGCAGTGGGTGCGCGCGGATGCCGATCACAGGATCACTCTGACGAATGGAGCGGACGGCCCGCGCCCGTATCTCACGCTCGACGCCGGCCTGCGCGCGCGGCTTGCCAGACCGGTCTATTATGAGCTGGCAGAGCTGGCCATTGCGGAAGGGCGGGAGCCTGCCGGGCTGTGGTCCGGCGGCGCCTATCAAGCGCTGGAGCCGATCGCATGAGCCTGCGCGCACGCCTCACCGCTGCGCTTGCGCGAGACCTCGACGCGCCGCACACGCACGACGTCTTCCTGAACCGGAACCGGCCGGAGCCGGAAGGCCCGTTCACGCCCGCCGCCGTGCTCATCGCCATCACCGACCGGTCCCAGCCCGGCATGATCCTGACCCAGCGCCATGCGGGCCTGCGCGCCCATGCCGGGCAGGTTGCCTTTCCGGGTGGTCGACTGGACCCCGAAGACGTCGACGCGGTGGCCGCCGCGCTGCGCGAAGCGGAAGAGGAAATCGCCCTGCCCCGCAACGCCGTGGACGTGATCGGCCGCTCGGACCTGTTCCGCACCGGCACGGGCTTCTCAATCGAGCCGGTGGTCGGCATCGTCCCGCCGGACCTTGAGCTGCGCCCGTCGGAAGCCGAAGTGGACGCCAT
>JAFKLY010000002.1 GCA_017304655.1 Sphingomonas sp. | reverse complement strand
GGTCATGAAATGAAGGACAACGACGCTCCCCAGATCGTAGCTCGCGATGACGCGGCATCATCGAAGACCATCTCGGAACGCCCCCAGATCGAGGAAGCGTCAGGGGATGGTGCTGGGGATGATCGAACCGTTCCCTTCGCCCGCTCCAGCGATTTCCAACCCATTGGAAAACCGTCGAAAAACCGTCTCGCACGGCAGCATCGGCGACTTTACCCCACCGAATTACTACACAATGCGCGCTCCACAGTGGGGCTAAGTGTCTGTGATGGTGAGGTTAGTTCTTTGCTCGAATCGAAATCGCTTCCTCAACCGCATTGGATAAGTGCGTCTTGATCCAATCGTATTTTTCTTGGCTCGTCGCACCACCCGGATCGTAGCATTTTACAATCGAGGATAGCTTCTTCCCCGTATTGCCATAACCGATGTAGTCGAACGGGTTCGCGCCTTTAGCGCTGGTCTGCTGCGCAGAGTTTTTGAGCCCGTGAATGTGTATGCCGACCAAGCCTAACCCATCGTCCCACGACTTCACGATTTCATGATTTATCCATTTTCGGTTCGCGGTGCTCGACCCTATCAAGACTATGGTGCAGGTTCGTCCATACATTTGGTCCGCAATCCACTTCTTTATGGCCGCTTCGCCTCCGCGTTTCACGGATTCCCAGTCGTTATCTGTTGCTGGGCGATTGCCTTCGATCGAGCCAATGTTCCTAACCGTGGAAGCCCTCCAACAATCAGGTTCGTAGTGAAAGCTGTAGAACGCGCGCCTGACCATTCTTTCTCCTTACCTCGACAGCCCTAAAAACATGACGACAACGATCGATATGATCAGCGCTCCATGAAACACAATGAGCGTCTTCGAAAAGGTCGCATAAAGCCAAGTGGGGCGATCCTCCCCTTCCACTTTCTTGGTGCTCATGCAAAAATCGATCTGATCTTCTGGGATCGTCCTGACTTGCTGATAAAGGGCTCGAAAGAGGCGTTCTTGCCATAGGCAATAACCGTCAAGACCCCAAAATATGATCGCTGGGATGTATGTCAGGAAAAGGAAAGCAGGACGGGCATCCTTCGATGAAAGAACGAAGAGCGCCGAAACTAGCGCCACGCTCCATCCTTTGAGCAGAAACGAATTGGTGGATAGACGGTTCACCACGCCCTGAATGAACTCAAGGTGCTTTCGTTTGTTCTCTCGCATCGTAGATGTCCTCGCGTCAGAAGCACAATCTGATACGACCGCTCAGAGCCTCCTCGTGGAGAAGGAGGATTTCCCTATTCCGAAGTCGAACCGTTCAATAGGCTATCGCGTCACAGATGTCGAAGATCAAGATCGGCATATGAGATGCAGTTTATGGCTTCGTGGAGAAGTCCAACGCGAAATCCGGCACCGTATATTCCGTCGATGCCCGACCCGGCAGCGCCTGTTGTCCATCCCCCGAGCGCAAGCGATACCTCGCGGTCTATCCGGCTGTCCCGCAATGCATCACGAAAACAATGGCGGAAGCTGTGGAAGCAAGTGAGCGGCTCCGCTGCACCGATGTTGACCAAGAACCGGCTAAACCACTTGCTGAAATTGGTGCTGCGGTAGCCATGAGGCCCCGGCGAGAGTTCGTGGAAGAGATCAACCTGACCTGCTGCCCGTTGCTCCTCGACAAACGACATGAGACCGATGCGGATCAACTCCTGATGGATCGGAATGGCTCGTTCACTTGCTGCCGTCTTCACCCGCTTGTCGCCGTCCTCGATAACAACGAAGCACTGAACTCCGTCGAGTGTCCGAATGTCGCCGACCTTCAATTGGCAAATCTCATTCATCCGCATTCCGCTGAACAGCGCGATGACGGGAATCCAGAAGCGCGCGCGCCGAGGGCGGGCATCACCGACCTTGGCATAGCCATAAACATCATCGATGCAGCCCGTGTAGAGTGGGGAATAGAAGATGCGTCGAAGCTGCTCGATCGAGAACGGACGCCGCTTGTCCCTCTTCTTAACTGGGTCAGGCAGTCGAAGACCCTTTGCGGGGCTCTTGTCGAGGTATCCCTCCTCAACCGCCCAATTGAGCACACCTGAGAACTTGTTCAGGTATGCATTCACATTCGCGATGCTGATCACGCCAGCATCGGGCCGCTGCTTCGCCGCCTCAACGGCCTGAACGATAGTCAGGCCGGGAAACTTCCGATCGGCATGGCGTGGCACCTGCGTGAGCATCTGCACGAATCCGCGCGCTTGCTCGCGGGTGATGTCGTTGATCCCAATGTCCTCGCCAAAAAACTCCATCACCCATTTGCGCGTCGTCCGATATGCTATCCGCGTCCGCTCGCACCATGTGTGCCGTGGGTCGGCGGTATAGAGATCGTAGACCTCACCAAGAGTTTTCGCATTAGGTGGCGGCGGGGCCGCTGGCACGGGCATCGACCTTTCGACGGCCAGTCGCTCAGCGACCTTCTCAGCCAGAAGCGAAAGTGAAGAACTACCGGATGGTCTGCTGGACGATCGGGAAGCGTAGGGATCGACAAATAGCCCGATCGCCGCGCGTGCAGCTTCGAGTTCAGCCTCGATCTCAGCGGCGGCGAAATGGACCCGGCGCAAAGCGATTTGGACGCTATCCGTTCGTAGCGAACGCCATAGCTCAGACCGTCCAATGACCGTCCTCAGAGCATGAGGAACGCGGCGACGGAGGTGATAGATTCGGCCTTGAAGGCAGACGCCTTTCGGCAAATTGTGGAGTGGTCGTGTGTAGTAATCCGAACCACCATTTACCTCACCATCACAGACACTTAGCCCCACTGTGGAGCGCGCATTGTGTAGTAATTCGGTGGGGTAAAGTCGCCGATGCTGCCGTGCGAGACGGTTTTTCGACGGTTTTCCAATGGGTTGGAAATCGCTGGAGCGGGCGAAGGGATTCGAACCCTCGACCCCAACCTTGGCAAGGTTGTGCTCTACCCCTGAGCTACGCCCGCTCTGGCGGTCGCCGGCAGTGCCTGGCGACGGGTGAGGCGCGCCACTAGCATCGCCTCCGGGAGGCGGCAAGCCCCTTTTACCATCTTCCCCAAAGAATCCGCCATGCCCTTGCGAAAGGGAGTGCTTGCGCCCCATATGGCGGCGGGCAGCGGCGCTGATCCGGCCGGGCGCTTTGCCTGGCGGCCGGCGCCGCCGCAGGATGATCGTCTGGGCCTCTCCTTGCCTGTTTTGCGCGGGGATGAGCCTGACGCGAGATGACCGGGCGCAAGCAGGAGAAGAGACGTGGCTACCCTTGGGTTGAGCGAAAAGGACAAGCAGGCCATTGCGGATTTCCGCCGCGATGTGGTCGAGCCGTCGCAGACCAAGCTCGTGCTCGTCGATTTCTGGGCGGAGTGGTGCAACCCCTGCAAGCAGCTTTCGCCGATCATCGAGAAGATCGCCGCGGACTATGCCGATCAGGGTGTGTTGCTGGTGAAGATCAATGTCGATGAGAATCGCTTCATCGCCAGCCAGTTCCGCGTGCAATCCATCCCCACCGTCTATGCCATTTTCCAGGGCCAGCCGGTCGCGGACCTGAGCCAGGCGCGCACGGAGAGCCAGTATCGGCAGATGCTGGACCAGATTCTGGCCCAGCTCCCCATCGAGAGCGAGGCGAGCCGTCAGGCGCAGGATCTGGCGCCGCTGCTCGCCATGGCCGAGGAAGTGCTGGCCGGCGGCGATGCTGAGCGCGCACTCAGCATCTTCGCGCAGATCGGCGAGATGGCGCCGGACAATGCCGAGGCACTTGGCGGCCAGATCCGCGCGCTGGCTGCGCTGGGCCAGGCTGATGAGGCCGACGCGCTGATCGCGTCCCTGCCCGCCGAGCTGGCCAAGGATGCCGCGATCGAGCGCGGGCGCGCGGCGATTGCGCTGGCGCGCTCCGCGACACCGGGCGTGGACGTGGCGCCGCTGCTGGCGCGGGTGCAGGCCAATCCGGACGACCTCGAGGCGCTGTTCGAGCTTGCCTCCGCTCATATGGCGAGCGGCAATCGCGATGCGGCGGCCGAGGCCCTGCTCACCAGCATCGCGAAGGATCGCGCCTGGGAAGACGGCAAGGCGCGCAGCCAGTTGCTCCAGCTGTTCGAGGTGGTCGGCCTGGAAGACCCGTGGGTCGCCGCGCAGCGCCGCCGCCTCTCGCAAATCCTGTTCGCCTGAGGCACAGCATGAGCCGCAGGCTCGCCATCTTCCCCCTGGGGGGCGCCGTGCTGTTCCCCGGCATGCATCTGCCGCTGCACATCTTCGAGCCGCGCTACCGGGCGATGGTGAGCGAGGCACTGGCGCGAGACCAGCGCATCGGCATGATCCAGCCCAGCGGGCCGGGTGAGCCGCCGCCGCTCTACTCGATCGGCTGCATCGGCCGCATCGCCGAGGTGGAAGCGCTGGACGACGGGCGGTTCAACCTCATCCTCTCCGGCGAAAGCCGCTTCCGCGTCGCGCGCGAGCTCGAGGTGCCGACGCTGTTTCGCCAGGTCGAGGCAGAGCTGATCGACGAGGATGACGACGAACCGACCGCGCTGGCGCCGAGCGAGCGCGCCGCATTGGAGAGCGAAGCGCGCGCCTTTGCCGATGCGCTTGGCTATGCGGTGGAATGGGACGCGGTCAGCACGCTGGACGATGCAACGCTGGTGCACGGCATTGCCCAGATCGCGCCTTTCGACATCGCTTCCAAGCAGGCGCTGCTGGAAGCCGCCACCCTGCCCGAGCGCTCGGAGCTCACCATCCAGCTCATGCAGTTCTTCCGCCGCGCTGCGCCCCAGGGCGACGCGCGGCCGCACTGAGGCATATGATCAGCGCCGGCGGTCAGTCGGCATGGGCCGCATAAGCAGGCTGGATGGGGAAAGGCTTGCCCGTCTCCAGCAGCGTCTTGAGGCGCGACAGGGTTTCCGGCCAGCCCGATCCGACCTGCCGGCTCGTCGCCGTATCACCGCCGAACCCGTCATGCACCAGCGTGACCTTGCACCCTTCCCCCGCCAGCGGCGCGATCTCCCAGACCACGCGCGAGGGCTGATCCTGCGCGACGTCCGGCGACCAGCGCGCGTGGAAGCTCATGACCAGACGCGAGGGCGGGGTCAGTTCCAGCAACTCGCCCACGATCACGGCCCGATCGCCCATGAAGAACTCGATCGCACCGCCAACGCGCCAATCCGTGCGCGAGGTCATGTCAAAATGCTGGTAAAGCGGCGTCTTGCTGTCGTCGGTGAGGATGGCCCACACTGCCTCAGCCGAGGCGCGAATGTAGATTTCATAGACATGCCTGGGGTCAGTCATCGGGCTTGATCCTTGCTCGGCCATGGATTTCAGATCGACCAGCGCCCCGACGAACGGCGCGGCATAGCGCGCGATCCAGCGGTCGCTGATTTGCCGGATCGGCACCGGGTTGAGATAATGGCGCTTCTCACGACCGATCTTGCGGCTGGCAATCAGACCTGCCGCCTCAAGAATCCTGAGCTGCTTCATCACCGCAAAGCGCGAAACCGGCAGACGCCGTTCGAGCTCGCCCAGCGTCTGCCCGTCCTGCTCGAACAGACTGTCCAGCAGGAAGCGGCGGTGCGGATGAGCGAGAGCATCGAACACATCGTCCATGCCCGCGATAATATGTGACCTTAAGGTAACATGTTAATCCCGACCGGAGGCCGGGCCGCGACCTCTCAGGCCGCGACCGCGAGCGGAAGCGGCTCTTGCTCCGAGGTGGCGACGGACGGCGCAGCGTCGACCTCGGGCGCGGATCCCGCTTCGTGCTGGGGCATCAGCTTGCGCGGGCTGCGGTGGATCAGCCGCGTCGCGAGCACGACCACGCCCGCCGCCAGATAGACCGCGACCGCCGTACCGAGACTGAAGAAGACCGTGACTGCCAGAACGACGCGCAGCCAGTTGGGATTGAAGCCCAGATCCTCGCCGATCGCCTCGCAGATACCCAGCAAGGTATCGTGGCGGGCTAAAAGTGAGGGCTGATAGGTCTGCATCGTCTGAACTCCTGAGGTTGGGCGGCGCGAGACTGTCTCGACATCGCCCTGACATGCGCCTTGCTTTGCACGGCCCATGCCAAATTCTTGAAATGGCTGATTTTGGCCATTCCCTTCCCAAGACGGAATGAATGGCGCCTTCCCTTGGTTGGTCAATGCGCCAACTATTGGGTTTTTCTCCCAAGCCTGCGGACGCAAAGCGCAACGCGCGCCTCCGGCCTTGCCGCGGGGTCTACCCCCTGCACCCTTAACCGGGGGTTGCTGGCGGTGAAGTGATTGATCCCCTGGAAGGCGGCCTTCCGGATGGGGGTTCCGGCGCGGAAACGCGGGTCAGTCGGCGCGGTTGCGCATCCAGTCGGCCAGTCGCGCCATCAGCGCGAACATCTCCTCCCGTGCAGCGGCGTCAGCCACGGTCGCCTGCAACGCGCCGGCCATGCACATCAGCCACGCGTCACGCTCCGCGCTGCCGATCGCCACATGCATGTGGCGCTGGCGCATGCGCGGATGGCCCTTTTCCGGCGTGTAAAGCGCAGGGCCACCGAGCCACTCGCTGAAATAGCGCTTGAGATCATGCTTCGTGCGGCTGAGATCGGCCGGATGCAAGGCGCGGATGCCGCGCGCCTCCGGCAGGCTGTCCATGCGCTGATAGAAGGTCTCGACCAGCCGGTCGATCGTCTCCGCGCCGCCAATGCGCTCGTAAATGCTCGGGGCAGTATCACCGTCAGCCATCTGCGCCCTCTGCATCGGAAGCGGCGCTCTCGTCAAACCGGTGGGGTATCAGCGCCCGCGCTCCGTCAGAGGGCGTCAACGAAGGCGACCAGACCGCCGTCTAGATCCCGTATCCGAGCAGCAGCTTGGGGCGCGGGCCGCTTTCGCCGCGCGCCTCGGCCATGAACCGGTCCTTGAGCGGCCCGAGCCGCTGCACGGCGGAAAGGCCCAGACGCCGGATGCTCGACGCGGGCTTGCCGGGCACGTCGAACAGGCGGACCAGCCCGTCCATCATGATCGTGACGCTTAGGCTGTCGAGCGCGCGCCAGCGCTGATAGCGCGCCAGCAATTGCGCATCGCCCGGTTCGAGGCCGGTGCGCATCCCCTCGACGATGACCTCGGCCAGCGCCGCCGCATCGCGATAGCCCAGATTGACGCCCTGCCCCGCAATGGGATGGATGCCGTGCGCGGCGTCACCAACCAGAGCGAGACGCTTGTCGATGATCCGCGCGGCGCGATGATAGCCCAGCGGATAGCTCTGCATCGGCGCGGCAAGGCGGATGTCGCCCAGAAAATCGCCCATGCGCTTCTGTGCTTCGGCCAGCCAGGCCTTCTCGGGCAGCTTGAGAAAGGCCCCGGCATGCTCGTTCTTCACCGTCCAGACGATCGCCGAGCGGGTGCCGGGGAGCATGGGCAGCAGCGCAAAGGGTCCGCCGGGATAGAAGATTTCATAGGCCGTGTTGCCGTGCGGCACGTCATGGTGGATCGCCGTCACCAGCGCGGTATGCGGATAAGACCATTTCGCGACCGGGATACCGGCCAGCTCGCGCGTCGGGCTGCCCCGTCCCTCTGCGCCGATCAGGAGGCTGGCGCGCAGCTCTTCCCCGCTCGCGAGGCGCACACTCACGCCGTAATCGTCGCGCGTCACGTTCTGAGCGCTGTCAGGTTGAAAGCGTGTGACGCCCGGCGCACCGTGCGCGGTCTTGTCGATGGCAACGCGCAGTTCGCGATTCTCCACCATGAAGCCCATGGCGCCGTCCTCCGGATCTGGCGCGAAATCCAGCGCGCCCCCGGTCAGGCCTTCGCTCACCCAGATACGATCGATCGGGCAGTTCCTGCCTTCCAGATGCGGCGCCACGCCGATCGCCTCGAACAGCTTCCAGCTCGCGCTGGAAATAGCGGAAACACGTCCATCGAAGCCCGGCACCATGGTGGCCGCAGATTCGGCGGGATCAATGACGGCGCTGGTTACGCCATGCCGTCCCAGTGCGATCGCGAGCGTCAGACCGACAAGGCCGCCGCCCAGAATGATGACATCGAAGCGCTGCATGAGCCTCTCTCTAGCGCTGCTTCGCGGGAAAGGCGACGGCCTAATGACAAGGAAAGCGCGGCGGGAAGGGATCGACGCGATGCCAGAGATTGTTACGGATTGACGTATCAGACGCGCTCAAGGCCTCGGGAGAGCGATTGGCTGGCACTGCTGACAGCCTCCCCGTGTGTCGCCGCTGACCGTCTGCGGGGGGCGCTCAGTCCTGCGCGATATCCGCCGCACGCCGATAGCGGAACACCGTTGCCGGCGGCACGTTGCGCACGATCGTCCCGACGCGCTCAACCCCCAGATCCAGCGCATCGGCGACAACATCGGCGACTGGCGGGCGGGGCGAGTAAGTGAACTGGATGAAGGACCCGCCGGGGGCGAGCAGCTTGAACGCCTCGGCCAGAATCGCGCCCTGCAGCGCCTTGTTCATGGCCAGAAGCGGCAGACCGCTGATGACGCATTGATAACCGCCTGCGCCACCGGCTGAGTCGCCGACAATCGACTGGGCAGGCGCCTCAAGGATGCGCACGCCATGAAAGCTACGGCGCAGATTACGCGCGAGCGTGGCATCGATCTCGACGACTTCAAGATGGTCGGCCGGCAAGCCGGTAGCGAGAATTTCCCGCGTCAGCGCGCCCGTCCCACCGCCGAATTCGATCACTCGCCCCCCGGCAGGATCGATCTGCGCCGCCATCAGCCGGCCCAGATAGGGGCTGCTCGGCACGATGGACGCGGTCTGACGCGGCTTGCGAAGCCATGCGTGGAGGAACTTCAGATAGTCGCTGGCGCTTGCGCGGCGCTCAGTGAGCACGGGTCCGTTACTGGCCATTGCCCCTCACACAGGATGTCACAAGATTGTCTCACTAGAGCGCTCGTGAAGTCCTGAAAAGAGGCAAGATGATCCCGGCGTGGCACGACCATGCAAGATCGGTCAGTCGGAGGAGGCAGCGGCGGCCGGTCCGTCCTCATGGCGGGTGAGACGCTCGGACAGTGCCGTCTGAAGCCGCAGGCGTAATGATTCCAGCGTGATGGCGGCCGACTGCGCCACCATGTCGTCGGCTCGCAGCGTGCGCGCGAGATTCTCGTTGCGCTGGCAAATCTCGTCGATCGCCTGCAGCGCATAGAGGTGACTGCCGACGATCTCGGGATCCGCGCACAGACGCGTCCCCATATCCTCAAGCACCGTGCGGATGCGATCCAGCTCATCGGCGATCAGCGCACGCACGATAGCGTCGTCCGTCAACGGCTGCAGCGCCGTGGCTGGGCGGATGGGCGAGATGTTGGTCATTTTGTGACTGGTCCGGATATGCCAGCGCCGCTCAGTGCATGGCCGTGCGCACGGCATCGACCAGCTGCACGGGATCAAAGGGCTTGGCGATCCAGCCCGTCGCGCCCGCCTCGCGCCCGCGCGCCTTCTTTTCCTCGGTGCACTCGGTGCTCAGCACCAGGATCGGGCGACCGATATGGCGGCGATGCTCGCCGCGCAGACGCTCGATAAATCCGAAGCCGTCCAGCCGGGGCATGTTGATGTCCGTGATGATGAGGTCGACCTCATTGGTCTCGAGCCAGTCGAGAGCGGCCTGGCCGTCCTCAGCCTCGGCAACGTCGAAACCGCCCCCCTTCAGCGTCAGGCGCAGCAAGGCGCGCATGCTTCGGCTATCGTCCACAGCCAAAATTCTCGTCGTCGGCATTCGACTGTCTTTCTATTCCTCGTCGACGCCCCACACGCGCCTACGCAAGCCCACCATAGGGGATGTGCCTTTATAAATCGTTCCGTTGAGCCAGACCGCACCGCCCGAGTTCGGCTTATTTGTCGCCGGATGCGCAAAGGCGCAGGGAGCGCCGCAGACCTATCTGGTCAGATCTCGGCGTGAATCAGCCAGTCGTGGAACAGGCGAACCGCGCGCCGCTCCAGTGCCTTGGGACGGCACACGAAGAAATAGCGATAGGGACTCTCGACCCGCTGATCGAACAGGCGCGCGATTCGGGGATCCTGCGCATGTTCGAAATGCCGGCCGTGCATCACTGCAATGCCGAGCCCCTGCGCCGCCGCTTCCAGCATCAACGCGCCGGAGTCATAATAGTCGATTGAGGCCGGTGTGAGCTGGGGCAAACCGACTGCGTCCTTCCACACATCGAATGTCGCCGACATATCGCGATGAATGAGCACGGTCTGGCGCGCGATGTCCTGTATCTTGCGGATCGCATTCTCGCCCTCGACCAGCTTGCGGGAGGCAATGAGATAGACTTCGTCGCGATCCAGCTCCCGCGCATAAAGTGATGGATCGACATCGCGCGCCAGAACGATGGCGGCGTCCAGCCCCTCGCCGAGCCGGGCGATGGCATTGGGGCTGGTGTCGACATCCAGATGCAGGTCCGGATGCGTGCGATGGAATTCACCGAGGCGCGGGAACAGGCGCTGGCTGGCGAAGAGCGGCAACATGCCCAAACGCACGCGCATGGTCCGCGCGCCGCTGGTGGCACTTTCGATGGCGGCGCCCAGCGCATCGAGCGCGGGCGCGATTTCCTTCAACAGGCCATGACCGTGCTGATTGAGCTCAAGCTGCTGATGCTTGCGCTCGAACAGCGTGTAACCGAGGAAGCGCTCCAACGCCTGGATGCGCCGGCTGAGAGCCGGAGCGGACAGCGCCAGTTCCTCGGCCGCAGCCTTGACGGAGCCCGTCCGCGCAACCTGCACGAATGCCTCCAGAGCCGTGAGGGGCGGCAAGCGGCGCATATCTGCTTCAGCGATCCCTTAAAATATGCTGCATCGCACAAGCATGCCGCAACTGCGAGCAAGACGCCAGTCCCGTTTTTTCCGGCGCAGTCGTGGAAAGCAAAGCCGGATCAAGAAGACACTTGTCTAATTTCTGCGCCGACGATGGTTCATTTCCCCATGCCCAATTGCTAGAAACGACCATTCGCCTGCTCTGCGGCAGGTAACACCGTGTTTGAAGGACGTCTCCATGCCTCGTTCATTTATCGTGCTTGCCCTAGCGTCAGCTAGCCTGTCCGCCTGCGCGACTCATCAGGTCAGCGAGACCGCTGCCCCAGCGCCGACACCAGTCGCCGCCGCGCCAGTCGCGCCGCCCGCCCCCAAACCGACGATCGGCGATTATGGTTTCGACACGACCGGCATGGACCGCGCCGTCCCGCCCGGCGACAACTTCTACGATTATGCCAATGGCACCTGGGCAAAGGCCACGCCCATCCCGGCAGATAAGTCCAACTATGGCATGTTCACCCTGCTTGACGACCTCTCCAAGCAGCGCACGCAGGACATCCTAAACGAAGCCAAGAGCGACCCGAACAGCAAGATCGGCAATGCCTACGTGGCCTATCTCGATGCCGCGACGGTCGAAGCCAAGGGTCTTGCGCCCATCAAGCCCTGGCTTGACAGCATCAAGGCCGTGAAGACCCGCGCGGACTATGTCGCGCTGCTCGCACAGGCCGCGCGCAATGGGGTTTCGCGGCCTTTCACCGGCTTTGTCGGCCAGGATGACAAGGCACCGGACAATTACATCTATACGATCGGCCAGGGCGGCCTGGGGATGCCCGATCGTGACTATTACCTGCTCAAGACCGAGAAAATGGCGTCGACGCGCAAGGCCTATGTCGCTCACCTCGCCAAGATGTTCGCGCTCGCGGGCGAACCGGACGGCGAGAAGCGCGCCGCAGCCATTCTCGCTTTCGAGACCGAGATTGCCAAGGTTCACTGGACGCGCATCGACAGCCGCGACGCCGAGAAGACCTACAACAAGATGACAGTCGCCCAGCTCGCCAAGCTGGCGCGCGGCTTTGACTTCCCCACTGCGCTCAAGGCGCTTGGCGCGACCGGCGACACCGTTCTCGTCGCGCAGCCGACTGCCATCAAGGGCGAGGCTGCGCTCATCGCCAGGACCCCACTCGCCGTGCTGAAGGACCAGCTCCTGGTTCGCAGTCTCGATCAGTTCTCCGACTATCTGCCCGATGCGTTTGCCAACGAGAATTTTGCCTTTTTCGGCACGACGCTTAACGGCACGCCCGAGCGGGAGGAGCGCTGGAAACGCGCCGTCACCTTCGTCAAGGACTCGCTCGGCGAGGAAGTAGGCAAGGTCTATGTGGCCAAATATTTCCCGCCCGAGACGAAGGCAGCGGCCGATCAGCTCGTCAAGAACGTGCTCGCCGCGATGGGCCGCCGTATCGACGCCCTCCCCTGGATGAGCGATGAGGCCAAGGCGCGCGCGCACAAGAAGCTCGCCGCCTTCACGCCGAAGATCGGCTACCCGGACAAGTGGCGTGACTATGCTGGCCTCGCGATCGCTCGGGACGACCTGTTCGGCAACGCGCTGCGCTCCAACCAGTTCGACTATGACTATCAGATGGGCAAGCTCGGCAAGCCGATCTACCGCTGGGAATGGTTCATGACGCCGATGGAGATCAACGCCTATGCCAATTTCGGTATGACGGAGATCGTCTTCCCAGCCGCGATCCTGCAGCCGCCGTTCTTTGATCCCCATGCCGACCCGGCGATCAACTATGGCGGCATCGGCGCGGTCATCGGCCACGAAATCAGCCACCACTTCGATGACCAGGGCGCGAAATATGATGAAACCGGCCGTCTCTCCCAGTGGTGGACAGATCAGGACGTGAAGAAATTTACGGCCCTCACAGACCGGCTGGTGAAGCAATATGATGCCTATGAACCGTTGCCCGGCGAACATGTGAAGGGCGCGCTTACCCTGGGCGAGAACATCGCCGACCTGGCCGGCCTGACCGTCGCCTATGATGCCTACAAGGCAGCGCTCGGCGGCAAGGAAGCGCCGGTAATCGACGGCACAACCGGCGATCAGCGCTTCTACCTTGGCTGGGCGCAGGTGTGGCGGCGCAACTATCGCGAGGCAAATCTGCGTCAGCGCCTACTCACCGATCCGCACTCACCCTCCGAGGAGCGTGTGGCGATCGTGCGCAATCTCGACCCCTGGTATGGCGCGTTCGCGATTCCCGGCACGGCGAAGCTCGCGCTGCCGCCCGAAGATAGAGTCCGAATCTGGTAAACGCGGCTGATTCCGGCCGAAAACGCCCCAAAGTCTTTGCAGATTTGGTTAATGGGGAACTGAGCGCCGATAACGCGCTTAAACCCCATTAACCATCTAACCACCGCATTTTCGGACCGTTCCGCAGCGGCCAATCTCAATCTGGAACAAAAGTTACGAAAAGATTCACAGATTCCGTTTGGATTGCGCACTGCAAAAGTTTATTCCCTAGCCAGCCAGCCAAGGCTTTGTGGGAGATTGAAATGAAGAAGTATCTTGTTGCGGCCGCCGCCGCGGCAGCCGCTTTCGCGGCGCCGGCTTCGGCTCTGCCATCCTTCCAGGTGACTCTCGGTTCCGCCGCCGTCACCGTTCCGACCGTCAACGATTTCAAGACCAACCTGTCGGGTCTCGGTCTGCTGACCGAAGCGATCGGCGCTTCTGTCAACGTCATCGACGGTGGCTACATCGTGTTCGAGCTGCTCGGCTCGGAGAGCGGCTACTTCGACACCTTCTCGTTCTCGGGCATCGCGCCCTACACCGAGACGTCCTATGGCGTGCTGAACTACTTCGGCGCTCCGGTGGCTCTCGGCTCGACGAACGTCGGTGCCGGCCTGCTCAACGGCGGTCTGGACTTCCTGTTCTCGAACGGTTCGCCGTCGCGCACTGCGGGCAGCGGTGACGCTGGCTTCGCCGTGTTCCTGCCGACCGGCGTGAGCGGTGCGGCCGGCTCGACCTTCAACACGAACGTCCTGTACTTCGGTTATGACGACTCGGCTCAGGTCGACGACAACCATGACGACCTGATCATCCGCGCCACGATCATGCCGGTCCCCGAGCCGGCCACCTGGGCCATGATGGTCGGCGGTATCGCCGCTGTCGGTCTGGTGATGCGTCGTCGTTCGCACACCGCGCGCGTCGCGTTCAGCTAAGCTGCTGGCGGGAGGGTAATCCTCTCCCGCTCTCGCAAAGCCAAGTGAAGGCGCTGGCATCTCCGTGATGCCAGCGCCTTTCTTATGTCCGATGCAGCAAATGTGGGCGTCCGGTCTGTACCACCCGACAGTTCAGAGTGCGAACCCTGTGTCAGGAGTTTGCGACCTTGAGCTTATAAGGCGGTTGTCATCGTCAAGCCCGCGATGAGGCAGCCTTGCCAGACGCTGGCATCTTTCCTCTGCCGGGAACAAGCCTTCACGGCTACAACTCAGCCGTGACGAGCTTTGGACGGCTCCCTCCTTCTTTCGTCAATCCAGCGAGGCCGTCGCGCGCGCTTAGGCTCAAGGCCGGAACCACGGATCAGGTAGTCCGTCCTCGCGCCAACGCACGCCAGAGGCGCTCCGCCGGCCCCTGCCCCAGCCGGGCGCGCCACAGCGGCGACCAGAGAAGCATGATCGCCCACATCGCGAAAACCACGGGCAGCAGTGTGGCGCGGCCCAGCCAGCCGAAGAGACCGGCACCATAGCCGTAAAACAACGTGGTCATGACAAGGCTGGTCAGCAGATAGTTGGACAAGGCGAGCCTGCCGATTGCGCGGATCGCCCGCAACGGCACTGCATCCGGCAAGCACGCGGCCAGTTCCATCGCCAGCGCGGCCAGCGCCACAGCCAGCGGCAGGCGCAGCGGCACGGACCAGCCGAACGTTGCCGCTTGCGCCGCCAACGGATCGCCCGAGATCAGCACCCAGCCGGCGAGGCCCAGCATCGGGACAAGCCCCACAACCAGCGCACGTCGCCACGTCGCGCGATATTGCGCAGGCTGCCATTGCCCGGCGAGGAAGCCGCCCTTGAGCATCGCCATGCCAAGCGCGACGAACGCCAGCAGCTCGGGCACCGCATAGAAGAGCTGATCGACCATATCGCCAATCGCCCGATCGAAGCGGAAAGCGAGGATCTGCCCATAGCCGCCGCGATAATGCGCCAGCTCGGTCGCGATCGACGAGCTGACACCCATGCCAAGGCCATCGGCATAAGTCCGCCAGTGGCCGATTGTCTCGATATCCGCGCCCGGCGCCTGTGCGGCCGCTCGCAACCAGAAGCCGGGCAGCACCACCGAGAGATCAATGAGCCACTGCACCCCGAGCAGCGCGAGCGCGAGCTTGATCAGATTGAGCGTCTCCAGCCGCACGAACATCGTCGCGATCAGCCCGCACAAGGCGAGCTGGACCAGAATGTCCCCCGACCAGAGCAGCAGATAATGGGCCAGCCCGATGGCGAGCAGCCAGATCATCCGGCGGCGATGAGCCTGCACGCCGTCCCGCCCCTCCATTTCGGCCGATTCCATCACCAGCAGAATGGACGCGCCAAAGAGCATGGCGAACAGCGCACGCATCTTGCCATCCACCAACAGGAAATTGAAGAGCCAGGCCGCCAGATCGGCCGGCCCGTGCGTGCCGATCGTGAAGGGATTGAACAGCGCTGCCGATGGCAAGGCGAAGAGCACGATATTGGCGAGCAGGATGCCCATCACCGCGCAACCGCGCAAAAAATCGAGCCCGTCGATCCGGAAACTGTCGTCAGCCATGCGTGCCCCAGCGGTTCATCTTTCACCCATTGCTCTATCGCCTTTTGGCGTGACGTCCAGCCTTGGGCATGGCATGCGCACGCCCCATGGACACAGCGCGCAAGGCACTGATCGGCGCGGCCTTCGCCGCAGCGGCCGAGCGCTATGATGACGGCGCCGATGTTCAGCGATGCGTCGCGCAAGGGCTCGCGGCCATGGCGGCGCACGAAACGCCGGGCACGGACGGCCCAATATTAGAGATTGGCTGCGGCACCGGACTGCTCACGCGCGAGATCCGCCGCCACTGGCCCACCGCAGAGCTGATCGCCACCGATCTCGTGCCGGAGATGGTCGAGACCACGGCTCGCCAGCGTCTGGCCGCCCGGACGATGACGATGGATGGGGAACTGCCTGTTTTCGACAGCCCCCGGTTCGCCATGATCCTCTCGAGCCTCACCTTCCAGTGGTTCACCGACTTGCCGGGCGCCCTCACGCGCCTGCGCGGGCTCCTGCGCCCCGGTGGCAGCCTGTGGTTCGCGACCATGGGGGCGGAGAGTTTCGCCAGCTGGCGCGCCGCTCATGAGCAGGCCGGAGTTACCTCGGGCTTGCCGGACTATCCCGACCTTGAGGCCCTGCGCGCCATGCTCGCGCGCTTTGGCGGAGCGATCGCGCAGGAGGAGTATCTGCCGGTCCCTCAGCCGGGCGGACAAGCGCTGATCCGCCATTTCCGCGTGATCGGCGCGCATGTGCCACGGCCCGACTACCGCCCGCTCGGCCCGGCCGTCCTGCGTCGGGTGATCGACGCCTTCGATGCCGCTGGCGGCGGCACCAGCTATCATATTCTCTATGGACGCCTCCCTGCATGACTGACGCCGTAACCCTCCGTCTCGCCAGACCCGCCGATGCCCCGGCCTTGTCTACGCTCAAGCTCATCTGCTTCCGCGAGACTTTCCTCGAGGGTTTCGCGATCCCCTATCCGCCGGCCGACCTCGCCCGCTTCGAGGCGGAGAGCTATGGTGTCGGGCCGGTCGCAGCCGAAATCGCCGACCCGGCGCACGCGACATGGCTGTGCGAAGATGCGGACGGCACCTTGCTGGCTTATGCGCACGCCGGCCCCTGCAAACTGCCGCATGAGGAGGTCACGCCACAGTCGGGGGAGCTTTATCAGCTCTATGTCCGTCGCGCGGCGCAGGGCCTTGGCCTTGGTCGGCGCTTGCTTGCCGTATCGCTCGACTGGCTGACCGAGCGCTATCCCGGCCCGCAATGGCTGGGCGTGTGGTCAGGCAATGCGCGCGCACAGGCCGTGTATGCCGCGCGCGGTTTCCGCAAGGTCGGCGACTATTCCTTCATGGTGGGTGACCATCGCGACGCGGAATTCATCTTCCGGCGCGACTGACCGGGCGGAATGGGGCCAAGCGCGCGCCCCACGCGACGGAGCGAGCGGGCTTTAACGCTCTCTATACCATGTTTTTCTAGCATGCTGCGTTGTTCCAAGCAGGGAAGGCGCGACTGTGCGCGCCTGTGGGTCAAGGGCGTCACATGCTGCATCACTTCACGCAAGATCGAACCAACATGCCCCTGAGCAGGGTCCGCGCGCTTGCGACGACCGGACTGCTGACCTTGCTGCTGACCGCCTGCGGCGGATCGGACTCCGGCGCGAGCAATACCGGCACGGTAACGATCCCGACGCCCACGCCGAGCGCGACGGCATCGCCCACGCCAAGCCCGACCCCGACTCCCAGCCCGACACCGACGCCAACTCCGACCCCCACGCCCACGCCAACAAGCTGGTCCGCCGCAGCGGCAGCCATGTATGATGTGCAGCCGAACATCCCCGGTTGCAGCACGGGCACACTCAAGGCTTCCGTGCGCACCGAGATGCTCACACGCGTCAACGCCCTGCGCGCGCTCCATGGCTTGCCGGCCGTCACCTATTCCGACGCGGACAATGCGCAGGTGGACGAATCCTCGCTGATGCAGGCCGCCAACAACACACTGAGCCACACGCCGCCGACGAGTTGGCTGTGCTACACTGCCACCGGATCCACCGGCGCCGGCTCCAGCAACCTGATCGGCGGCTGGGGATCGGGCCTGCCCTGGTCGAGCGAGGACGATTATCTGGGCCTGTGGCTGACCGAGGGCGGCAGCGCCTCGATCGGCCACCGCCGCTGGATCCTCGATCCCTTCCTCGGCAAGATCGCTTATGGCCGGGTGGCGCAGCAGCTTCCCTCCGGCAGTCGCAGTGACGCGGCCTCCATGAAGGTGTTCAGCTTCGCCTCCGCGCCGCCGACGCCGACCGGCCTGCCCGCCTTCGTCGCCTATCCTTATGGCAATTATCCGGTGCGCTATTTCGGCACGGGCGATTATCTCTCCTTCTCGGTGGTGGCGAATACCGGCAGCCGCTTCGCCAATTCCGGCGTGAGCTTCGCCAGCGCGACCATCACGGTAAGCAACGGCAGCACCAACCTCGCCGTCACCGACGTCTCGAACGACAATCAGGGCTATGGCCTGCCCAACAGCATCCAGTGGCGCGTGACCGGCCTGCAGGCGAATGTCAGCTACACCGTCACCATCAGTGGCGTGAGCGGCGCGCCGCAGACGAGCTATCAATATACCTTCCGGGTCGTGCCGTGAGCCTGTCCAACAGCGCGTGACCTGCTGGAAGTTCACGAAGTTCACGACACGGGGGCGTGAACTTCCGCTTCCCTGACCTTTCGCCGACCGCTGGTGCGGCGGGTGCCAGGCCCGGCCCCGCAAAGCCTGTGCTGGCGGGTTGGTGCATAGCTGCCATCAGAAAGAGCCTCCTATCGACCGGCTTGTCGCGTTTTCGACGAGCGCGGGCTTGAGTCCGGCCTGCCATGCTCGACGGGGTGTAGGACAGAGAAAAGCAAGGCGGATGATCGGGAGGAAGCTGTGTCTGTTTTCCGGCCCGTTCTTCCCTCGTGTCAATGTCAGGAATGGGGTGGTGAGCCGCCCGTCCGCTATCGGGCAGTGAACTCTGGAAGGTCGTCGTTATTGCGCCGAAGCTGTGGAGGCAGCGTTCGACCAGATTGCCACGTTCAGGTGCGGTGGCTGAAATGTCCGGTGCCGCTGGAACCGGTCGATCGCAAGCGGGGCCGCAGCTGGTCCGCTACGCGCTATGCCGGTCATAGGCGCTCAAGGCAGATTTCCGGAAAGCGGACGTTTCCGTTAGTCTTGTCTAAGGCCGGTGGCGCCGACGCTCATGCACGAGCGGGCATCTGGAAGTAGGTTCTGCCAAGCTAGATTGGCGATCAACCTGTTTTCGGAATGAAGCGAATTGTACTAAACAGAACGCATTAACTCTTCGACCATCAGCTTGCGTTTAAGAAAGCCGTTATACTGTCAGAAATTCTTTCGTAGGGACCTCGCGATGGTCGATAAAGTGATTCCCGATCTTGTTCGGCTCAAGCTTCTGAACGATCAAACAACTCCCTACCCATTCGTGATCGCGCTGCTTGAAAACGTTTTTGGGAAAGCGCCGCTCGACGCGCAACTGACCGCCACGAACGCTCATCATTATGGTGAGGCCGATTGCGGACTCTGGCCGTCAGCCGTTGCAGACGCCTTGCTCGCCACAGCCCAGGCAAGGATCAACGAGGCGGGGCACCGCTTGGCATTCAGCAGGTCGGCAGCTGACGGATATGAAGTCGTTGGTCAGGACAGCTGCACCGTATGTGGGAAGCCCGAGGGTCACACAGGCTACATGTACCGGAAAGGGGACGTTCTGATATGCGACGGCTGCATCCTTGATGCGTCGGAACACTTTTCGGATGCGGTCTCATTCACGCAGTTCAAGCATGCCTATGAAGCTCTGAGCGCGCATTTTGGAGCCATGGGTCTATCCGACATCGAAACATCCGTCCGCAGTTTTCCCTTGCGTATGCGAGCCGACCTCCAGCTCGGATTTGACCAGATACTTAGTCCCAACACAACCCGGCAACTCGGCATCAAGGCGGGCTATCGCTATCAGTCTATGGAGTTCGCCGATCTTTGGGAAACGGGCAATTCCGCGCAGATAATTGTACCTGTGCAGTACGCTGAACTGGACGTCGGCGATGAAAGCCCACGCCGATGCGTCGGGACCGCACTCTGGCTCCTCGACAAAGACGGAATGAAGCACGCAGTTTTCGTCTCTCAGGAAGAGGGCATGCGTGGCGACCCGCGTGTCAAAATGGAGATCGCTGTACCGACTGGACAAGCTGGCGCGGGTCTGGTCGCCTCATACTTCCGTGACATTGAGCGCGTGATTGAGAAGGCAGAGTCCTATCGAGGAAAGGTGCTTTCCCTTGAAATGGATAGCCGGTGGCAAGGGCTCGCGGGCGGGATTACAATCCATCGGCTTCCACAGATTGCGAAGGAGGACGTGATCCTGCCGGAGAATGCACTCGCCCTGCTGGACCATAATGTCCTCGATTTTGCAGCGCTCCGTCCAAAGCTCCGCGCCATGGGGCAACCGACGAAAAAAGGGCTGCTGTTCTACGGACCTCCCGGTACCGGGAAGACGCACACGATCCAATACCTCGCCACCAGCTTGTCAGGCCATACCACGTTGCTGGTGACTGCCGATCAGGTCTGCCTCCTCAACGAATATTTCGGACTTGCGCGGCTCCTTCAGCCTTCAGTTCTGGTGATTGAGGACGCCGACCTTATCGCCAGGGATCGCGAAGACATGCGTGGGGCGGGTGAGGAAGCCCTGCTCAACAAGCTCCTCAACGAAATGGACGGCCTGCGGCAAGATGCCGACATATTCTTCGTACTGACTACGAACCGTCCTGAGCACCTCGAACCCGCTCTTGCGGGACGCCCCGGACGTGTTGACCAGGCAATCGAATTCCCACTTCCTGACGAGCAAGGCAGATTGAAGCTTGCTCTTTTATATGGCGGCGAGTTGCAACTTGATGAGGGAGTCAGAGAAAAGATCGTTCAGCGGACCAAAGGCGTCAGCGCTGCGTTCATAAAGGAACTCATGCGGCGAATTTCGCAGCGCGTGATCGAGGATGGTACGGCAGATCGGCTCGCGTCCGAGGCCCATGTGCTTGCGGCGCTCGACGAAATGATTTTTGCAGGCGGAACTCTGAATGCGCAACTGCTGGGCGCTGGTGGAATAGGCTGAACGATACGTTCTGCAGTCTCATGAAAAGGCTCGGGGCCCAAGGCGATCGGCGGGTTTCCGACCTTTGCCATCTCAAACACGCCAGTCCGAAATCGGCCCGCCTGTCCCGTTCCCAGCCGCTGTTCGCTGCCGCTCAGAACGTCCGATGTCGGATGAGAGTCGGCCTTTCGCTCCCGGCTGGGAACGACCGCCAAGTCCCAAAGCTCGCCACACTCCTTCCGCCCCAAAAGTGAATAGGCGACCGGGTTCAGGCAACGAGCGCTTTGCTTGGAAGGGCAAAAATAGCGTCGCATCCCCACAGGCGGCTTAAGGGCACCAATCCCTTAAACCGGACGCAGTCACTGCGATCCAGCCTGTCGCTGTTTCTTAAAGCTCGGCATCCATCAGCTTCGGGAAGAAGCTCTCATGCGCGGAGCGGAGCGTCTCCAGCGGGATGGCGTGGTCACTCTCGGGCAGTTCGAAGATGAGGCGGTTGGCGATCGTGCGGCCGAGCCGCGCGACTTCGACGCCCTTCGCTTCAGCCAGGGCGAGCAGATCGGCCAGGGCGATATCCCGCACCGTGACGACATACAGCCCCTGATCCTCGGCGAAGTAGGTCTGCGCGGTCGAGCCGGAGAGCGGCTGATCGAGGATGGCCCCGATGCCACTGGCCAGCGCCATTTCCGCGACCGCGACGGCCACGCCGCCATCAGACACGTCATGACAGGCCGTGATCGCGCCGCAGCGGATCGCCTCCCGCACGAAGTCGCCGGTCTTGCGCTCGGCGGCCAGATCGACGCGCGGCGGCGGGCCGGCGTCCTTGCCTTCCAGCCCCAGGATTTCGCGCAGCCACAGCGACTGGCCAAGGTCGCCCTGACGTTCGCCGATCAGCAGGATGATATCGCCCGTGCCCTTGAAGGCGATGGTGCACATCCGCTCGACATCGGGCAGCAGGCCGACGCCACCAATGGCCGGCGTGGGCAGAATCGCACTGCCGCCACCGGTTGCCTTCGACTCATTGTAGAGCGACACATTGCCCGAGACGATCGGGTAATCGAGCGCGATGCAGGCTGCGCTCATGCCTTCCAGGCAGCCGACGAACTGACCCATGATCTCCGGGCGCTGCGGATTGGCGAAATTGAGGCAATTGGTGACGGCGAGCGGCTGGCCGCCGACGGCGGTGATGTTGCGCCAGGTCTCGACAATCGCCTGCTTGCCGCCCTCGACCGGATCGGCAAAGCAATAGCGCGGCGTGCAATCGGTCGTGATCGCCAGCCCCTTGCCGGTGCCGTGAACGCGCACCACCGCCGCATCGCCACCGGGGCGCTGCACCGTGTCCGCGCCCACCATGTGATCATATTGCTCCCAGATCCAGCGACGGCTGGCGAGATCCGGCGAGCCGAGCAGACGCAGCAGATCGGCGGAAATGTTGACCGTGTCGCGGATGGCCCCGAGCGGCGCGAGCGCCGGCGTCGGCACATGCGGGCGATCATAGAGCGGCGCGTCGTCGGCCAGCGGGCCAAGCGGGATGTCGCACACAGTCTCGCCATGGTGGACGAGGATCATGCGGCCCGTATCGGTCACTTCGCCGATCACCGCGAAATCCAGCTCCCACTTGCGGAAGATCGCCTCGGCAAAGGCTTCGCGGCCGGGCTTCAACACCATGAGCATGCGCTCCTGGCTCTCCGACAGCATCATTTCATAAGCGGTCATGCCGGCTTCACGCTGGGGCACCTTGTCCATGTCCAGCCGGATGCCGACGCCACCCTTGCTGGCCATTTCGATGGACGAGCTGGTAAGGCCCGCCGCGCCCATGTCCTGAATGGCCACGATGGCGTCCGACGCCATGAGCTCCAGGCACGCCTCGATCAGCAGCTTCTCGGTAAAGGGATCGCCCACCTGCACGGTCGGGCGCTTCTCTTCCGAATCCTCGCCGAAATCGGCGCTGGCCATGGTCGCGCCATGGATGCCGTCGCGGCCGGTCTTGGAACCGACATAGACGATGGGGTTACCGACGCCCGAGGCCGCCGAATAGAAGATCTTGTCCGTATCGGCGACGCCCACGGTCATGGCGTTGACGAGAATGTTGCCGTCATAAGCGGTGTGGAAATTGGTCTCGCCGCCCACGGTCGGCACGCCGACGCAATTGCCATAGCCGCCGATGCCGCGCACCACGCCGCTGATGAGATGCTTCATCTTGGGGTGATCGGGCCGGCCGAAGCGCAGCGCATTCATGTTCGCGACCGGGCGGGCACCCATGGTGAACACGTCGCGCAGGATGCCGCCAACACCGGTCGCCGCGCCCTGATAAGGCTCGATGTAGCTCGGGTGGTTGTGGCTCTCCATCTTGAAGATGGCGGCCTGCCCGTCGCCAATGTCGATCACGCCGGCATTCTCGCCGGGGCCGCAGATCACCCAAGGCGCGCTCGTCGGCAGCTTCTTCAGGTGGATGCGGCTCGACTTGTACGAGCAGTGCTCGCTCCACATCACCGAGAAGATACCGAGCTCGGTCAGATTCGGCTCGCGGCCGATCGCCTGAACGATGCGGTCATACTCCTCGGTCGTGAGACCGTGATCGGCGACGATTTGGGGCGTGATGGCGGAGGTGCTGATCGACATGAGCGGCCTTTATCGCCGCATGTCGGATGGCACAACCATGCGAAACCGGCAGTCATGCAATTCGTTTTCGCACCGTGCCATGGCAGCGCTTGTCTTCCCGCACCAAATTGCGCAGTCTGCCTGAGCTTTGGCAGGACAAAAGCCCGCCAACCCCCCTGAAGACGGGACGAAATGTCCTGTCGACCTTCTACGAATCCGAGGAGAGGAAAGACATGCTTCGTCGCTCGCTTGCCGCCCTGGCGCTATGCTGCGTCGCCGCGCCGTCGCTGGCCCAGCTTAACGATCCGGTTGTCGGCGTCGCCGATCCGGAATCGCTGTTCACGGACAAGGACCCGGTGCTTCACCGCAACAAGCAGGCGACACTGCGCATCATGCGCGAGCTGCTGCAGTGCAATCACTGGAGCGACGCCGGCAACTGGCTGACCGAGCGCTACATCCAGCACAATCCCAATGCCGCCTCGGGCCTGAAGCCCGTGCAGGCTTTCTTCGCCAATCGTCCGCGCACGGCCACCTGCGACAAGCTGACCACGCCGGTCGTTGCGGTTCTGGCGCAGGGCGATCTCGTCGCGGTGGTGATCAGCCGCACGCTCAAGCACCCGACCAAGCCGGACCAGACCTACACGACCAGCTGGTTCGACATGTGGCGCTTCGTCGACGGCAAGGCGGACGAGCATTGGGACGGCGCGGAACTCTTCGTGCCGCGCGCACCGGCGCCTGCCGCCAAATAACAGGCGATGCCGGAAGGGGACACGGCGCGCGAGGCTCAGTCGCGCGCGCCGGGCTCACCAAGAAAAAGGGCCGGTCGTTTCCAGACCGGCCCGCATGATTCGGGGAAAGGCGTCGCTTGCGCGAGCGACTCAGCCGCGCTTGCAGCTCTGGCCGTTATAGGTGACCTCATTGTCGGAGCCACCGGTGATCGTGGTCTTGCCATCGGCCGACACGAACGCTTCGCCCTTGGCCGGAGCCTTGAGCGGCGTCATCGGCGCGTCCTTGGATGCGCGGAAGTTCGCGGTCACGTCGTCGGTCATGAAATCGACGGAGATCAGGCTGTTATCCTTGCACCGATAGGTGTGGCTCGACTTGATCATGGGCAGCGGCGGCGGTGGCGCGGCATTGGCCAGTTCGGCCGCCATCGGATCGCCCGTGCCGGTGTTCATGGACTCCGGCTCGTCCTTGCAGGCAGCCAGAGCAATCACGGCCACGCCAAGCGCGACCGACGAGAAAGTGCGGAGTGTGAGGGTTTTCATAGCAGGCTTGCTATTGCGAGTCCCCCCGGCGAGGTCAACTCCATTTCCATGACAATACGCCATTTTTCGGGGGGGCTCCAAAGCACGCTTGACCCTGCGCGGCAGGCGGGTCAATGCAGGCAGATGGCCGATACGCCCGACACCGAAACGCTCAGCTTCGAAGAGGCTTTGCGCCGCCTGGAAGCCATTGTGCAGCAGCTTGAGCGCGGCGATGTCCCGCTCGATCAATCGATCACCCTTTATGAGGAAGGCGATCGGCTGCGGGCCCAGTGCCAGCGCCGGCTCGACGCCGCCCAGGCCCGGATCGACCAGATCATGACGGGGGCCGATGGTGCCGCCGCCAAGACCACAGCCTATCCGGTTGAATGACCCGCTGATGCGCATCGACGCACCCGCCCGGCTCGATAGCGCCATGGCCGAGATGATGGAGGCGATCGACAGCCAGTTCGATCAGCTCCTGCCTGTGCCCGAGGATCAGCGCGCGCGGCTTTATGCCGCCATGCGCCACAGCGCGATCGGTGGTGGCAAGCGGCTGCGCCCCCTGCTCGTCAAAGCCAGCTGCGATCTCTTCAACGTGGCCTATGAAAGCGCCGTGCGCACCGGCCTCGCGGTCGAGTGCATCCATGTCTATTCGCTGATCCACGACGACCTTCCGGCGATGGACAATGACGACATGCGCCGCGGCAAGCCAACCGTCCACCGCGCCTTCGACGAAGCGACGGCGATTCTCGCGGGCGATTGCCTGCACGATCTCGCCTTTGCCGTGCTGGCCGACGAGCGCACCCATCCCGATCCGTTCGCGCGGATCGACCTGGTCCGGGCGCTGGCTCTCTCGAGCGGTCCGGCAGGCATGGCCGGCGGGCAGATGATGGACCTGACGGCAGAGACAACCCCGTTCGACCTGCCGACCGTCACGCGGATGCAGCAGCTCAAGACCGGCGCGCTGATCGACTTCTGTGTGGAGGCCGGCGCCATTCTCGCGCGTGTGCCCGAAGACAAGCGGGTCGGTCTGCGCGGCTATGCGCGCGATCTTGGCCTCGCCTTCCAGATCGCCGACGATCTGCTGGACGTGGAAGGCGACGCTGCCGTGACCGGCAAGGCGGTGGGCAAGGACGCCGCCGCCGGCAAGGCTACCTTCGTCTCGCTGATGGGCCTCCCGCAGGCGCGCGAACAGGCCGAACTGCTGGTCGCCCAGGCCAAGGCCCATCTCCACGCCTTCGGCAGCGAAGCGGATTTGCTGCGCGAGATCGCCGACTTCGCGATTCGCCGTAAGCACTAAAGGGAGCGACATGGCACAGCGCATCGGCCTTTACCCCGGCACATTCGATCCCGTGACGCTGGGTCATATGGACATCATCCGGCGTGGGGCCAAGCTGGTCGACCGACTGGTGATCGGCGTGACCACCAACCCCAGCAAATCGCCCATGTTCACGCTCGACGAGCGGCTTGCGATGGTCGAGCGCGAATGCGCCGGGATCGACGATGCCGAGATCGAGGTGCGTGCCTTTGATACGCTGCTCATCGATTATGCCCGCCAGGTCGGCGCTTCGATCATCTTGCGCGGTTTGCGGGCCGTCGCGGATTTCGAGTATGAATATCAGATGGCGGGCATGAACCAGTATCTCGACAGCAGTATCGAGACGGTGTTTCTGATGGCCGATGTGAGCCTCCAGCCGATTGCCTCGCGGCTCGTGAAGGAGATTGCTCAACTGGGTGGAGACATCAGCAAATTCGTGCCGCCGCAGGTGCGCGAGGATATGCTGGCGCGGATCGCCCCGAAGAGCGTATAGGCGGCGGCTGACGGGTCAGCCCCGGTTCAGCCAGATGCTGCCAAAGGCGATGGAATGAGGAAGATGAAGACGATGCGTGTTTCCCGACTGATCGGCGCCGGTCTGATTGCGGCTCTGGCCATGGGCAGCCTTTCGCCTGCTTTCGCCCAGCGCCGCACCGCAGAGGACGTGATGAAGGAAGCCGAAATGGCGGCCCGCGCGAAGAAGGAAGCCGACTCGCTGCGCAAGGAAGCGGAGAAAGGCGCCGTCAAGCCGCTCGAGGCGATGGCACCGGTCACGCCCGAGAATGTCTGGGTGCTGGACCTCTCCGATGGCGGCCATGTCCGCATCCTGCTGCGCCCCGATGTGGCGCCGGGTCATGTCGAGCGGATCAAGACGCTTACCCGCGAAGGCTTCTACAACGGCCTCAAGTTCCACCGCGTGATCGACGGCTTCATGGCCCAGGGCGGTGATCCCAAGGGCGACGGCACGGGCAATTCGCCGCTGCCGGACCTCAAGCAGGAATTCAACTGGCTGCCGCACATGCGCGGCACCGTCTCGATGGCCCGCGCCGAAGGCGAGGACAGCGCCAACAGCCAGTTCTTCATCATGCTGATGCCGCGCATGCAGCTCGACAACAAATATACCGTCTTCGGCCGTGTGATCGACGGCATGGCGGGCGTGGATGGCATCGCCAAGGGCGAGCCGCCGGCCGCCCCGACGACGATCGTGCGCGCCTATATCGAAGGCGACGGCCAGGCCGCGGCGCCGGCGGCGAACACCACGCCGAAGAGCTGACGACCAGACAGATCGGGCACCAGCCGGATCAGACGCACGTTTTTAGCGAACCACTGTACAGACGCGGCTGAGGGCCGCCAGCAAGACCGGCGGCCCTTCCTCCACGGTCCGGGCGGGAGGCTTTGCGGGGAAAGCGTTCGCTCAGCCGCGCTTGCAGGTATTGATCCCGAGCAGCGTATAGGCCGGGCAGAAGCCGACGAGACCCGTGACTAACGGGACCACGCCCAGCCAGCCCCAGGGCGTCTGCGGCCCCACGAAGACCAACGCGATCAGCACGAGACCGACCACGACGCGCAGCGCCCGGTCCACCATTCCTTCATTGCACGGCATCTTCCTGACTCCCTCGCTCGGTGTTGATGGCCAAGCGATAGGCGTCGTTCACAGCGCTGTCGGTGACTTGGTCACCAAGCGCGCTCAGGCAAACTCATGCGCGCGCACTTCCAGCCGGTCCCTTGCGACGATGCGGGTGACGCCGCGCCCCATCTCGACCAGCCCCTCGGCAGCGAACTGGGCAAGGCCCCGGCTGACCGCCGCGCGGCCCGAGCCCATTTCCATCGCCAGCGCCTCATGCGTGGCCGCCACCGCGCCCTCGGCATCGGCCAGCCGCAGCAATGTGCGGGCGAGGCGGGCATCGAAACCGGTGAGCGCAACATCCTCGACCAGCCGCTCAAGATCCGCGAAACGCGCCGCCACCGCCGCGAACAGCCGGCCGCGAAAGCCCTCGTCCTCCGCGACGCTGCGCTGGAAGGCGCCGGCGGGGATTATCTCGATCTCCAGATCGGTCTCCGCCATGCCCTCGGCGGAATAAGCACTGCCATTCACGAGGCAGCCGAAGGTCTGCAGGCAGATTTCGCCGGGCCGCACGCGATAGAGGATGATCTCTCGCCCGTTCTCCGCCGTAAGCAGCACCTTGATCGACCCGCTATGGACGACCACGAAGCCGCTGCACGCCTGCCCGGCATGGAACAGGATGGTGCCGCGCGGGATGCTGAACCGATGTTGTGCCATGGCGCACAATCCAGCGCGCTTTACACGGGACGACAAGCGAAAAACGATGTGGGATGAGTGCCCTTCGCCGGGATCGCCTCTGTTCAGATCTCGCTGCCGCCGATATGGGCCTCTCCCCATGCGTGTCGACCTGTTCGATTTCGATCTGCCGCCCGAGCGGATCGCCCTGCGCCCGGCAAGTCCGCGCGATGCCGCACGGATGCTCGTGGTCGCGGGCGATACCCTGCGCGACGCTGTCGTGCGCGATCTGCCCGGCCTGCTGCGCGCAGGCGATTGCCTCGTCTTCAATGACACCCGAGTCATTCCCGCCCAACTCGAAGGGCGGCGAGGCGAAGCGCGGATCGGCGTGACGCTGCACAAGCGGCTCGGCCCGCGTGACTGGCAGGTGTTCGTGCGCAATGCCAAGCGCGTGCGGCAGGGCGACATCATCGCTTTCGCCGCCGATGTGGAGGCCCAGGCCGGCGCGCGCGACGAGGATGGCGGCATGACGCTGTCCTTTCTGGGCGATGAGCCTGTCGAATTGCTGCTGGAGCGCGCCGGGCAGATGCCGCTGCCACCCTATATCGCCAGCAAGCGGGCGACGGACGAGAAGGACCGCGAGGACTATCAGACCATGTTCGCGCGGGAGAGCGGCGCCGTCGCCGCGCCGACTGCCGCGCTGCACTTCACCCCGGCGCTGATGGACGCGCTCGCATCGGCAGGCATCGAGCACGAGACGCTGACGCTGCATGTCGGCGCCGGCACCTTCCTGCCGGTAAAGGCCGAAGATACGGACGATCACCGCATGCATGCCGAATGGGGCCGGATCGATGGCGCCACGGCGGACCGACTCAATGCCGTGCGGGCCGATGGTGGTCGGATCATCGCGGTCGGCACCACCAGCCTGCGCCTGCTGGAAAGCGCAGCGGGCGAAGATGGCATCATCCGCCCCTTCGCGGACGAGACCCGCATCTTCATCACGCCCGGCTACCGCTTCCGCGCGGTCGATGGCCTGATGACCAATTTCCACCTGCCCCGCTCCACCCTGTTCATGCTGGTGAGCGCACTGATGGGAACCGAGCGGATGCAGGCGGCCTATGCCCACGCGATCCGGGACGGCTATCGTTTCTACAGTTACGGGGATTCGAGCCTGCTGCTGCCCTGAGCGAGTCCGTCATTGACACGGATGCATGCCGTGCAATCGTGACAATACGTAATCTGCTCCATTGGCAAGTCTGCCATCCCTGCCCCAGCTGCCTGCTAGGGGTGGGCAAAGGAATGAATAATCCGGCATTTTTGCCGCCATTCCCCCGTCTGCCCCGGATCACGCACTTTCCCAGGCAGGAATTCTTCCATGATCGATTTCGACGCACCCAGCCGCCGCGACCTTCTGGCGGCAATCGGCAAGGCAGGCGGCGCAATCGCCATGTATCAGGCCATGACCGCGCTGGGCCACGCCGCGCCGACGCAGTTCGCCGGCCCGCCCAAGCTCAGCGGCACACGCAAGGGCGCATCGGTCGTCGTGCTGGGCTCCGGCCTCGCCGGCATGGTCGCGGCCTATGAGCTCATCAAGGCCGGCTACACCGTCACCATCCTGGAGTTTCAGGATCGCCCCGGCGGCCGCAACTACACGGTGCGCGGCGGCGACGTGATCAAGGAAGTCGGCGGCGCGGTGCAGAAGTGCAATTTCGCGCCGGGCAATTACCTCAACCCCGGCCCGTGGCGCATCCCGTTCCACCATCAGGCGGTGCTGCATTATTGTCAGGAACTGGGTGTGGCGCTGGAGCCGTTCATCCAGGTCAACATGAACGGCTATGTCCACAGCGAGAAGGTCTATGGCGGCAAACCGCAGCGCATCGCGGAGGTCGGCGTCGACTTCAAGGGTCATGTCGCCGAGCTGCTCGCCAAGGCGACCAACAAGGGCGCGCTGGACGACACGGTGAGCACCGAGGACAAGCAGAAGCTGCTCGAAGCGATGCGTGGCTGGGGCCTGCTGAACAAGGACATGGCCTATACCAGCAGCCTGCAGACATCGGCCCAGCGCGGCTATGATCGTCCGCCGGGCGGCGGCGTGAACGGCGCGCCGACGC
Organism: Sphingomonas sp.; assembly: GCA_017304655.1. GTDB lineage: Bacteria > Pseudomonadota > Alphaproteobacteria > Sphingomonadales > Sphingomonadaceae > Sphingobium. Next base: position 804,963 of record JAFKLY010000002.1, on the reverse strand, counting down.
CCTCGCAGATCGCCGGCCTGTCGGACGTGCTCGATCAGCGCGTGTGGGGCACGGTAAGCGGCTTCTTCAACCGCACCCAGCAGCTCACCATGTTCCAGCCGGTCGGCGGCATGGACATGATCGGCAAGGCCTTCGCCAAGCGCCTCGCCGGCAAGATCAAGCTCAACAGCAAGGTGAGCAAGATCGCGCAGGACGACAGCGGCGTGACCGTTTCCTACGAGGATGTGGCGACCGGCAAGAAGAGCGAGTTGAAAGCGGACTATTGCGTCTGCACCATCCCGCTGACCATCCTCAGCCAGATCGAGGTGCAGGTTTCCGAACCCAAGCAGACAGCGATCAAGAGCCTGCCCTATCACTCCTCCTGCAAGGTGGGGCTGGAGATGAAGCGCCGCTTCTGGGAGCAGGACGAGCAGATCTACGGCGGCCACAGCTACACCACCCAGTCGATCTCGGAGATTGCCTATCCCAGCTACGGCTTTTTCAAGCCCGGTCCGGCAGTGCTGCTGGGCGCCTATGCGGGCGGCGCCGCGGCTTATCAATTCGGCGGCATGACACCGGCAGAGCGCATCGAAACCGCGCTCAAGCAGGGATCGGTGTTCCACAAGCAGTATCGCGAGGAGTTCTCGAACGGCGTCGCGGTCGCGTGGAGCCGCCTGCCCTGGATTCAGGCCTGTGCCTCGACATGGAGCGACGATCTGCGCAAGGTGCACTATCAGAATCTCGTCTCGCTCGACGGGCGCATCGTGCTGGCCGGTGAGCATTGCTCCTATATCGGCGCGTGGATGGAAGCCTCGCTCCTCTCCTCGATCGACGCGATCACGCGGCTCCACCAGCGGGCGCTGGCGGCCTGATGCGACCGGTGCGCGATGTGAAGGGCTGGATCATGACGGCGGGCGCAGCCGCGCTCGCCCTGTGCGCCGTTGCGGGCACCGGCTCGGCGCAGGGCATTGGCGATACGGCAGGCACAGGCCGGGAAACCGCCGTCTCCGAAACCGGCGAGCAGACCTACAAGGAAATCTGCCAGGCCTGCCACATGGCCAATGCCGAGGGCGGCACAGGCGCGGGCAACATCCCCGCCCTCGCCGCCAACGCGCATCTCGCCGATGCCGATTTCACCGTCAGCCGCGTGCTGCGCGGCCAAGGCGGCATGCCCGCCTTTGCCGAGATGCTGTCCCCGGAACAGGTGGCCGGCGTGGTGAGCTACGTCCGCACCCATTTCGGCAATCATTATGCCGAACCGGTGACCGTGGAGCATGTGAAGAAGCTGATGCCCGAGCCGGGCGGCGAATAACGGGAACTCAGCCTCACCGGGCCAAACCGCAACCCCGGTCTTTCCCGCGCATGCGGGAATGCCGAAAGGGGAATCGTCGCTTGTCCCGTGGACGCGATCCCGTCGCCCTAGAGCAGCCCCAGCTTGCCCAGTTCCACCGCCATCTCTCCTGGCAGGGCATCGCCGTTCGTGGCGCCGGCAAGGTCTTGTGGGGCGTCGTCCTCGCTCAGATAGCGCCAGCCCTGATGAGCGCGCTTCGGGCGCGGGACGACGGCAATGAGCGTGGGCGCCAGGCGGATCCAGTGCTTGCCGTCAGGCCGCTCGGCAAAGCCCAGGATCGGGCTGCGACCGACAAGCTGATTGCCGAGGATCCAGTAAAGCGAGCCGCCCGCCATTTCCTCGATCCGCTTGGGCAGGTAGCGCGTGGTAAGGCGCGCCTCTCCCTCGCCGGCATGGCTTTCCAGCCACGTACGCAGCGTGTCCGCACTTTCCGAGCGAAACGCGATCTTGGTGATGTGCAGCGGCATGAGCGCTCTCTAGCGCCTCGCATGACGGCAGGCCACCGGGTTCAGCGGTCGATCAACGGGGTCTAGATGCCCGCCAGCGTTGCAAGGCCAAGGAAGGCGAGGAAGCCCATCGAATCGGTAATCATCGTCACGAAGATGGACGAGGCGACGGCGGGATCGACATTCACCCGATCGAAGATGAGCGGCACGGCGACGCCCGCGAAGCCGGCAGTCACGATGTTGGTCATCATTGCCGCGGCGATCACGCCGCCCAGCAGCGGATTGCCGAAGACAAGCGCCACACCCACGCCGATCACCGCCGCAACGGTAGCGCCATTCAGCAGCGCCACGCGGATTTCACGCAGGATGGTGCGCCAGGTGTTCGAGGCCGTGATCTGATTGGTCGCAAGCGCGCGCACCGTCACCGCCATAGTCTGGCTGCCGGCATTGCCGCCGACACCCGCCACGATGGGCATCAGCGTCGCCAGCGCGACCATGCGGGAAATCGTGCCCTCGAAATGGGCAATGACGGTGGACGCGAGCAGCGCCGTGAGCAGGTTGGAGAGCAGCCAGCGCACCCGCGCCTTGTAGCTGTCCACCACCGGCTCGTTGATGTCGCCATCGCCGGCGCCGGAGAGGCGCAGGATATCCTCGCCCGCTTCCTCCTGGATGATGTGGACCACGTCGTCCACGGTGATCATGCCGACAAGCCGCCCCGAGGGATCGACCACGGCGGCCGAGATCAGCGCATATTTCTGGAAGCGCAGCGCGACCTCTTCCTGGTCCATGTCGACCGGGATCAGCGTCTGCTCGCGCTTCATGACATCGCTGATCGCGATATCGCGCGGGCAACGCAGCACCCAGCTGAGCTGGCAGGTGCCGATCGGCTTGTGCGTCGCGTCGACGACGAAGATTTCCCAGAAGTCGGCGGTGAGATCGACGGTCTCGCGCAGATAGTCGATGGTCTGGCCGACGGTCCAATGCTCGGGCACCGCGACCAGATCGCGCTGCATGAGGCGACCGGCGGTTTCCTCCGGATAGGCCAGCGCGCTTTCGATGGCGGCGCGGTCCTCCGGCTCCATCGCATCGAGGACGGCCTGCTGATCCTCCTCGTCGAGATCCTCAATGATCGCGACGGCGTCGTCGGTATCCAGCTCGGCGGCGAGTTCGGCGAGTTGTTCGGGCTCCAGCGCCTCGACGACCGTGTCGCGCACATAGTCGTTGAGCTCGGACAGCACCTCGGCGCCAACGATATCGCCCAGCGCAGCCGCGACGCCGGCACGGCGATCCTCAGGCGTGAGTTCCAGAAGGTCGGCGACGTCGGCGGGGTGCAGCGGCTCGACCAATGCACGGGCGGCATCCGCATCGCCTGCCTCCACGGCGGCGAGCACGGCGGACACGAACTCGGGCTTCAGCCGATCGTCCTCGTCGAGATTGGTCTCGACCGGCACGTCTTGCTCGGGCGGCGCCGGCTCAGTGCGAAGCGCGGCAGTCTCGGTCTCGCTCATGGAGGCGCCTCCTCTGCCCGCCCGGCCCCCAATGGCCAGCCTGTCCGCCTGACCCTTTTGCCCATGCGCTTCGCAAATGCAACACGGGCGCGGGCTTTCCTTGCGCGATGCAGCCTTTATAGGGGGCGCTCCAGCAGCTGCCCACCCTGCCCTCGCCTTGCAGGCGGGGCACGGCGAGACCGTTAGCGATCCAAACAGCGAAACAAGGAGTTTCCCCGATGGCCGACCAGACCCTGACCCTCACGCTTGATTCTGGTGGCGACGTCGTCATCCAGCTGCGCCCCGACCTGGCGCCGGGCCATGTCGAGCGCATCGCCACGCTCGCCAAGCAGGGCTTTTATGATGGCGTGGTGTTCCACCGCGTGATCCCCGGCTTCATGGCGCAGGGCGGCGACCCGACCGGCACCGGCATGGGCGGTTCCGATCTGCCTGACCTCAAGGCCGAGTTCAACGCCGAGCCGCACGTGCGCGGCGTCTGCTCGATGGCACGCAGCAGCAACCCGAACAGCGGCAACAGCCAGTTCTTCATCTGCTTCGACGATGCGACTTTCCTCGATCGCCAGTACACCGTCTGGGGCGTCGTCACCGAAGGCATGGAGCATGTCGACGCGCTGCCGAAGGGCGAGCCGCCGGCAAAGCCTGGCAAGATCCTCAAGGCGACGGTGAGCGAGTAAGCCCTTCCGCCGACCGGCCAGCGCGGCACGCGCGATGAGCCGAGCATAAAATGCGGCATAGCGCTGGAACTCAAAATACAGCCAAGCCACATTCAAGTAATACTTAACAATAAGTGAATGGCCCTGCCGTGTCTCTCAAATGACACAGTAGGGCCTTTCCACATTCCGGCCTCAATTCATTCGGGAACGGTTCAAGTGCCAGGGGCATTTAGGGCTCGTGATCGGCGCGTGTCGTTCACGGTCGCGAAACTTCGGTTCCGCTTAATGAAGCAGAAGGTTCAGTTTTATGAAAGCTCTCCCCCTCTCCGCTCTTGCGCTGGCGCTTGCTGTTGGCACCACTGCCCCGGCGTTCGCCCAGGATAGCACCCGCACCCTCGAGCCTTATGTCGGCGTGATGGGCGGCCTGCATGATTTCGATAACGACCAGTATAACGGCAGCCCGCCGAGCGGCTATCGTGGCTGGCTGGTCGAAGGCGTCGCCGGCGTGAACTACAACCTCGGCAAGTTCGTGCTCGGCGCGGAAGGCAGCGTCGCCAAGGGCGTCGACAAGGATATCGACTGGGAATATGGCGCGGCCGGCCGTCTGGGCATCCGCGCGGGCAAGGACAGCATGTTCTTCGCCAAGGTCGGCTATCAGTGGACCCAGTTCGCGGACTCCGCGCGCCCGCTCGTCTCCACCAGCCGCCATTATGATGGCACGACCTATGGCTTCGGCGCGGAGCTCTCGCTCGCCGACATGGGCAGCACGGCCGACCGCAGCAACATCCGCCTGCGTGCGCAGGTCGATACGCGTGGCGACTTCCACAGCTTCCGTCCGATGGTCGGTGTGGTCGCGAAATTCTGATCGCGCGCGTCAAAGCGCCGAAACGGGACGGCCGGGACCAGAGGTTCCGGCCGTTTCTCTTTACCCGCTGAAGGCGCAGACGCGTGCCCCATCCGCCATCGCACCGTGATCTTTCCGCCCGAGGCAAGGCATTGTCTTGCGGTCGGGCTATGCGCCCTCGTCCCTTCCCGTCCGGAGCGCTGCCATGTCCCTTGATCCCGTCCGCCTCGTCATCGTGCCAGAGGGTGGAGACTCGGATAGCGCAGCGGCCCACCAGATCATGCTCGACCTGCTGCTTGATACGGAGACGGGCGCCAGCAACGGCCCCTTCCCCGCCTTCGGCCGCATCGGCGACTTCCGCCGACCAGAAACGCTCTATCCCTTCACGCTCATGATGGACGGGCGGGTGGACCTGGGCGCCCATGCCAACGACGCGCAACGGCAGCACCGGCTGGAGGTGCGGGACACTCAACTCAGGGAGGGGACGTGTATAGCCCTGGACAACGGCGAGACTCGCACGCCCTTCGTCATCCAATCGGTGACGCGGCTGGCGCCCTGAGACCGCTCAGCCGCTGTTGCGCAGGGCCGTCGCGATGGCGTTGATGGAGAGCTGGATGCCCTCGCCGATGCGTGGATCATCCTCGCCGGCACGGTGGCGCTTCAGCAGCTCGACCTGCAGAAGGTTGAGCGGCTCGATGTAAGGCAGGCGTAAGCGGATGGAGGCATCCAGCTCCGGATTGTCGGCCAGCAGATGGGACTGGCCGGTGGCTTCGAGCAGGCCATCATGCGCCATGGCCCACCCCTCGCGGATCCGCGTGAAGATCGCCTGACCGGCGGCCTGATCCTCGACCAGCGGCAGATAATGCGCGGCAATGGCAAGGTCCGACTTGGCGAGGACCATTTCCATATTGCCCAGGCTCGCGCGGAAGAACGGCCAAGCCTGCGCCATGTCCTTGAGCAGCGCCTTGTCGCCAAAGGAATGAAGCGCATGGCCCACGCCATACCAGCCCGGCAGCATCACGCGCGCCTGCGCCCAGCTGAACACCCAGGGAATGGCGCGCAGATCCTCGATCCGGCTGCTCTTGGTGCGGCTGGCCGGGCGCGATCCGATCTTGAGACCGCTGATCTCCTGGATCGGCGTCAACTGGCGGAAGAACTCCTTGAAGTCCGGCGTCTCGTAAACCAGCGCCCGATAGGACCGGAAAGCCGTGGCCGAAATCTCGTCCATCGCCGTCTTGAAGCGATCATAGACGACGGGCGAAAGCTGCTCCGGCTCCAGACTGGCGAGCAGGGCCGCGCTGGTCATCGCCTCGATATTGGTGCGGGCCGAATCCGGCGTGCCATATTTGGCGGCGATCACCTCGCCCTGTTCGGTGATGCGGATGCGCCCCTGCACGGTGCCGGGTGGCTGCGCCTGGATGGCCTGGAAGGAAGAACCACCGCCGCGCCCGACCGCGCCGCCGCGGCCATGGAAGAGCTGCATCGCAACCCCGGCCGCCTCGAACACGGGTGCCAGCGCCTTGCTCGCTTCGTGCAGGCCCCAGGTGGAGGTCAGATAGCCGCCATCCTTGTTGCTGTCCGAATAGCCGATCATCACTTCCTGATAACCGCGCGCCTTCACCAGCGCGCCGATCTCCGGCAGCCCGAAATAGGCGGACATGATGCCCGGCGCTTCCTCAAGGTCGGCAATGGTCTCGAACAGCGGCACCGCCATGATGGCGGCCTGCGCCGGATGCCCATTGTCCGGCGCGCGCCAGAGGCCCGCTTCCTTGAGCAGGATGTTCACTTCCAGCATGTCCGAGACGCTCTCGGCCTTGGAAATGATATATTTGTCGATGCAGGCCGGGCCATACATGCGGTGCGCCTCGGCGGCGGCTTCCGCGATCGCCAGCTCGCTCGTCGTCTCCTCGCTGTAAGTGGCGAAGCGCGAACCGAGCGGACGGTTGTTGGCCAGTTCCCGCCGCAGCAGCGCGATCCGCGCTGTCTCATCGAGCGCGAGATAGTCCGGCTCGACCCCGGCGACCTTGAGCAGTTCGGCCACCACGCGTTCGTGGATCGCGCTGTTCTGCCGCAGATCGAGCGTCGCAAGATGGAAGCCGAAAATCTCCACGGCACGGATGAGGCGCGCAAGGCCGCCGCCGTTCGCGAGCGCGCCATTGCCTTCCATTGCCAGGCCGCGACCCAGCGTCGCCAGATCGGCCCGCAGCGCCGCCGCATCGGGATAAGGCTCGCCCTTGAGCCGCGCGGCACGCGGTGGGCTCTGGCCGGTCAGTGCCTCATAATTGGCGGCCACGCGGGCATAGATGCCGGCCAGCGCCCGCCGATAAGGCTCGTCCCGCCGGCTCTGCGCATCGTCTCCGCTGGCGGCGGCCAGATCGCGGATCGGCGCCGGGATCGCCGCCAGTTCGCTGGAGATGGAGAGCTGCGCACCAAGCTCGTGCAGCGCCTCCATGTAGAAGCGCAACGTCGATCCGCTGGCCCGGCCGAGCGCAAGGCGAAGCTGCTCGGCCTGAACGAAGGGGTTGCCGTCGCGGTCGCCGCCGATCCACGTGCCGAGCCGCAGGAAACCTGGCGTGCGCTGTCCAAGCACGCGATCCCAGCGGGCATAGAGCCCCGGCAGCACCGGCATGAAGATATCGCGGAAATAGGAGAGCGCGTTGTCGATCTCGTCCCGCACGAACAGGCGCTCGCGGCGCAGCGGCCGGGTCTGCCAGAGGAGCGCGATCTGCCGGCTGATCGCATCCTCGATCGGCTCGCCCTGCGCTGTCTCCTCCGCCCCTGTATCGCGCAGCGCCATCAGGTCAGCGATCACGTTGCGGTGATCGATCATCGACTTGCGGCGCACCTCCGTCGGGTGCGCGGTAAGCACGGGCACGACCAGCGCCTTCTCCAGCACGGCGATGATATCCGCAGGCCTGATCCCGTCCTTCTCCAGCTTCGCGACCGCGCTGGCGACATCCGCGCCCGGTTCGGTTGCGACGCCCTGACGGTCCTCGGCAAGATTGGCGAGCATGGAGAACAGCATGAACCCGCGCACGAACGCGAGCGTATCGTCCAGCGTGAGTGCGGAGAGGCCGGTGTCCACCCCTTCCGCCGGCGCGACGCCGCGCGCACGATCGACCGAGGTGGAGCGAATATATTCAGTCTGCCGGTAAAGCCGCTCGCCGCCGTAGATCCGGATCACGTCACCCAACAGCCGCCCGAGATAGCGGATGTCCGGGTTCTGCGTGATGGGCGGACGCACCGAAGCCATAACGCCATGCTGCATTGCAGCGTGGAGTCGGTCAAGCAGCGATTATGGCATGGGAGAATTTAGTCGGCGCTTTTCCGGGCTACTCGGCAACGATCGTCAAAGCGAACCGAACCCAGAGCGCTGCACGCTTTTTGCACATGCAAGACGACGCCCCGACTGGAGACGCGCCTGTCGGTCCTCAGGCGTGCTCCAGCGTACACTGGAGCGGATGCTGGTTCTGCCGGGCATAGTCCATAACCTGATTGACCTTGGTCTCGGCCACTTCATAGCTGAACACGCCACACACACCCACGCCGCGCTGGTGGACGTGGAGCATCACACGGGTCGCCTGCTCGAGATCCATGCGGAAGAAGCGCTGCAGGACGTCCACGACGAATTCCATCGGCGTGTAGTCGTCATTGAGCATCAGCACCTTGTAGGGTGTCGGCTTCTTGGTCCGTGTGCGCGTGCGCGTCGCGATCCCGAGGCCGGGCCCACCGGGGCCGTCCTCATCCTGTCCGCCAGCCATCATCGGCCGGAATTCAACCGCGCATATCCGTTCCATGCCCCAAAAATAGGGCATGGCCGGGGCACCTTGCAAGGGGCCAGGACCGTTCACCATAAAAAAGGCGGCCCGCATGTGCGGACCGCCCCTTTTCCAATCTCGGATCGCAGGCCGATCAGGCGGCGAGCGACTTGAACTTCTCCGTCACAACCGACACGCGGTTGCTGATCGGCTGGGAAATGTCGTTGGCGAGCTTGAGGAACTTCTCGCTGCTCTTCGACGTCTCCGACGCGAAGCTGTCCATGAAGCTGCTCATCAGATCGCTCTGCAGCTGGAAGAACTCGGCCGGGGTCTTGACCGACGCGAAGTTCTTGAACGTGGCGCTGGTCTTCTCGAAGGACTTGCGGCCCATTTCGGCAGCTTCCTGGCTCATCGTCTCGACGCCCTTGGCAGCGATCTTGGACGATTCCACGACCGCCTCGAGATTGCCCTTGGTCAGCTCGCCCAGCTCCTCGAAGGCCTTGGCGGACTTTTCCATGGCCGTCTTGGTCTTCTCGTTCACTTCGCTGAACGCGCTCTGGATACGGGTCTTGGCCTCTTCGGCAAAGGTCTTCGCGGTTTCGATCGCATCGGTCATGACGGTCTTGCCTTTCGTCGTTGTGGCGTCCGCGACAGGAAGGCTGTCTTCGGCGGCGGCCACGTCATTGGTGGGGTTGGACTGCGGTTCTAGCGTTACACTAACGTTTTCAATCACGGGCTCAGGATTGGCGGGCACCGCCGCGACGGGCCATTCGACCGGCGGCGACACCTCAGGCGCCACGGCCGGCTTGGCCAACGGCTCAGCGGCGGCCTTCGCTACCGCCTTCACCGGCTTCCCCTTTGGCGCGACAGCCGCCTTGGGCGACACCTTGACGGCCGGCGATTTCGCGACTGCGGGCGCATTCTTCGCTCCCGCTTTGCGAGACTTGGGCTTGGGTGGCGTTACCAAAACGGCCTCCTGAGTCTTTTGTTGCATTGCAGCATATAGAGACTTGGCGGGTTTGGCAAGTAAAAATGATGCACTGCAACAAAACTGCCGCAAAGGCGGACCGGCTGGTCCCGAACGGCCTCAGCGCGTGCGGACGTAACGTCCCGGCGCGTCCTCGATGGCGGGCAGTTTGCCCTCACCCGGCACCCGCGCGCCGCGGGCCGGGACCTGCTTCGGAGCAAGCGTGCCGAGCCAGTCGATCCAGTCCGGCCACCAGCTTCCCCGCGTCTCGTGGGCCGCAGCCCGGAAGCTCTCGAAGTCGCCGGCCTCACCCTCGCAGGTCCAATATTGATATTTCCGCGCAGCCGGCGGATTGACCACCCCGGCGATATGCCCCGAGCCTGCCAGCAGGAAGCGCTTGGGGCCGGAGAAGTTCTCCATCAGCTTCCACACGCTGCACGCCGGCGCGATGTGATCCTCGATCCCGGCCTGGATGTAGCTCGGCGTGGTGATCCGCCGCAAATCAATGGCAGTGCCGTCGATGACGATGCTGTCGGGCTGGACGAGCCGGTTGTCGCGATAAAAGTCGGTCAGATAGGCGTGATGCCATTTCGCCGGCAGATTGGTCGTGTCGCCATTCCAGTACAGCAGGTCGAACTGGGGATACTCCTTCCCCAGCAGGTAATTGTTGACCACATAGTTCCAGATGAGATCCTGTCCGCGCAGCAGGTTGAAGGTTGCCGCGAGATAGCGCCCATCAAGATAGCCGTCCGTCACCAGGCTGTCGATCATGGCGATCTGCTCGTCATCCACGAAGAGCCTCAGATCCCCCGCCTGCGAGAAATCGACCTGAGTGGTGAAGAAGGTTGCGCTTGCCACCTTGTCCGCCTCGCCCCGCGCCGCCAGCAGGGCCAGTGTCGCGGCCAGCACGGTGCCTGCGACGCAATAGCCGATGACATGCACGCTCGGCACGCCCAGCAGATCCCGCACGACGTCGATGGCGTCGACTTGTCCGCGCAGCACATAATCCTCCAGCCCCACGTCCGCCATGCTCGCGTCAGCCGACTTCCAGCTGACCATGAACACCGTCAGCCCCTGCGCCACGGCCCAGCGCACGAAGCTCTTCTCGGCGTTGAGGTCGAGAATGTAATAGCGGTTGATCCAGGGCGGGAAGATGAGCAGTGGCGTCGCCTGCACCGTCTCCGTGGTCGGGCTATACTGGATGAGCTGATAAAGCGGCGTCTCGTAAACCACCTTGCCTGGCGTCGTCGCGATGTTGCGGCCCAGCTCAAACCCGGACCCGTCCGTGTGGGTGAGCTGCCCCCGGTCAAGGTCGGCCATCAGATGCTCAAGGCCGGTCAGCAGATTCTCGCCATTGGTCTCGATGGTGCGCTCGATCACCAGCGGGTTGGTGAACGGGAAATTGGCCGGGCTCGCCGCTTCGACGAAACGCTGGGTGGCGAAGCGTAGCTTCTCCTTCTGGCGCGGATCGAGGCCATCCACGCTGTCGGCCAGCTGAAGCAGATATTCCGAGGCCAGCAGATACATCTGCCGAATGAGATCGAAGACCGGATTATCGCGCCAGCGATGGTCGGCGAAGCGCCGGTCCTGATCGGCGGGGGTCATCGCGACCTCGGCGCCCTGACCATTGGCGCGAGCGAGGAACAGCTCCCACACTTCCATGCCCTTGCTGGCCATCCTGCTCTGAATCTCGGCGATTTTCTCGAGATTGGGATGCGGCTCGATATGCTTCATCTTGAGCGCCCGCTCGGCCAGATCCGCGCTGCGCTCCAGGATCATCTGCTGCGCCAGACCCACCACACGCGTCCAGTGCTGCATCTGCGTGAGAGTCGGCGCGTCGAGCGTGGTCTGATCCATGAAGCGGCCTCTTTTCGCTTTTGGTGGCACCTGTGTTCAATGACGGCTATATGCGGCAATGCTGTTGCGATCCAACTGGATTGATCGCCGCAGCGACACCAAATCACGGAGATCGACTTCAAAATGTCCGACGACGAGTTCTACCGCATCAAGCGACTGCCGCCTTATGTCATCGCCGAAGTGAATGCGATGCGGGCAGCGGCGCGCGCGGCAGGCGAGGACATCATCGATCTCGGCATGGGCAACCCCGACCTGCCGCCGCCCCAGCACGTTATCGACAAGCTGGTGGAAGTCGCCCAGAAGCCCAACGCGCATGGCTATTCGCAGTCCAAGGGCATTCCCGGCCTGCGCAAGGCCCAGGCGAATTATTATGCACGCCGCTTCGGTGTCGATGTCGACCCGGAGACGGAAGTGGTCGTGACCATGGGCTCCAAGGAAGGCCTCTCCAGCCTCGCCACCGCGATCACCGCGCCGGGCGACGTCGTGCTGGCGCCCAACCCCTCCTACCCCATCCATACCTTCGGCTTCATCATCGCCGGCGCCACCATCCGCTCGGTGCCGACAACGCCGGACGACAATTATTTCCGCGCGCTGGAGCGGGCGATGCACTTCACCGTGCCGCGCCCGAGCATCCTCATCGTCAACTACCCGTCGAACCCGACGGCCGAGACGGTGGACCTCGCCTTCTACGAGAAGCTGGTCGCCTGGGCGAAGGAGAACAAGGTCTGGATTATCTCCGACCTCGCTTATTCCGAGCTGTATTATGACGGTAACCCGACGCCTTCGATCCTGCAGGTGCCCGGCGCCAAGGACGTGGCGATCGAGTTCACCTCCATGTCCAAGACCTATTCCATGGCTGGTTGGCGCATGGGCTTCGCGGTAGGCAATGCCAAGCTGATCGCGGCGCTCACCCGCGTGAAGTCCTATCTGGATTACGGCGCGTTCACGCCCATTCAGGCTGCCGCCTGCGCCGCGCTCAACGGGCCGCAGGACATCGTCCAGAAGAACCGCGAGCTTTACCAGAAGCGCCGCGACGTGATGGTCGAGAGCTTCGCCCGCGCGGGCTGGGACATTCCGAGCCCCAAGGCCTCCATGTTCGCCTGGGCACCGCTGCCACCGGCACTCAAGGAGATGGGCAGCCTGGAGTTCTCCAAGCAACTCCTGACCGAGGCCAAGGTCGCGGTCGCGCCCGGCGTGGGCTATGGCGAGGACGGCGAAGGCTATGTGCGCATCGCCATGGTCGAGAATGAGCAGCGCCTGCGTCAGGCCGCCCGCAACGTGAAGAAATATCTCCAATCCATGGGGGTCAACGTGCCGGTGACCAAGGGCGCGGCATGAATGAATTCGCAACGACGCTGACCACTACGGAAGTCAGCGTCGTTGCCCACACCATCCAGCTTGCGGTGGCGCCGGTGTTCCTGCTCGCAGGCATCGGTGGCTTCCTCAATGTGTGCGCCAGCCGTCTGGCGCGCATCATCGACCGGGCGCGTGTGATCGAGAAGCTGGTACCGCAATCGTCCGGCGCGGAGCATGACCGGCTGATCGCGGAGATCCGCACGCTTGATCGGCGGATGGGCGTGGTCAACCTCGCCATCTTCCTCTCGGTGCTGGCTGCGCTGCTGATCTGCGCCGTGGTCGTACTGCTCTTCGCCGCCAATCTCATCGGCGTGAACCTGGGCACGGTCGTCGCCCTTTTGTTCATGGGGTCAATGCTCTCGATCGGCGCCGGCTTCGCGACCTTCATCGTCGAAACGCGCCTGAGCGCCCGCGCCGTGCGCATCCGCAACGAGATCCTCTTTCACCAGGCGGACGACGAGCGGCGCTGAGGCGCCGCTGTTAACCCGTTAACCTCTCCCTAACCCTGTGTCCCATTGGGAAACGGTCGAAAATAGCCGCTTGTGACGACTCCGGCACGCGCCTTAGTCAGGAGGCATGACGAGACCCATGCACCGCTGGATGCTCCGGATCGGGCTTTCGCTCGGCGGTCTTGCCGCGCTCGCCATCCTACTTGTCAGCCTTGCGCCGGTCGGCACCGCTGTGGCTGAGACGCTGCGTGCCGCGCCGCGCCTGCCGGTGGATTTCGGCGCCTTCACCCAGTCGCCGCCCGTCACCAAGGCCCCTACCCCGGCAAGTGCACCCGCACCTGCTGCCTCGCCTGCGCCAGCCGCCAGCGATCCGATGACGCTCAAGCGCGTACTGGTGGTCGACGGTCCCTTTCGCCACGGCGATTATGTGTGGGACGAAGACGGCGTGCCCGATGGCGAGGTGATCATCACCGTCGACATCAAGGCGCAGACCATCGCGGTGTTCCGCGCCGGCTACCAGATCGGCGCCGCAGTCATCCTCTATGGCGCGGATGATTATCCGACGCCGATCGGCACTTTCCCGATCACGCAGAAGAAGGTGCATCACATCTCCAACCTGTACAACGCGCCGATGCCCTACATGATGCGCCTCACCAACGATGGCGTGGCGATCCACGCCAGCGAGGTCGAGTGGGGCAATGCCACCCATGGCTGCATCGGCGTGCCGCTCGCCTTCGCCAAGCTGGTGTTCGCTCAGGCAAAACTCGGCACCAAGGTGATCATCACCTCCGGCAAGATGATGGCCGTGCCGCAGGGCGCGCAGATGGCGCAGGCCGGCCTGACTCGCTGACGTTCCCGCTTCCCTGCCCGTCCCGCCGCGCTTAATCAGCCGCCATGCCTGATCCCTTTCGTCTGGTCACACCTGCGCCGGTCTATCTGCCTGCCTATCGCGCAGCGCTGGAGGAAGGCTGGTCGCCGAACACGGTGCTCGGCGCCATCGCCACGCATCGCGAGCTCGACCAGATCGACCGCAACCCGATGGCCTTCCTGATCTCGCTCGATGATCCCAAGGGCAAAGGCCCGCCGATCGTCATGAAGGATGGGACGACCCGGCCGCGCCTGCCCGGCTACCGGCGCTGGATGTGGGATGGCGCCTTTTGCGGCAGCATCGGCTTTCGCTGGCAGGAGGGCACGGCTGCGCTGCCAGACCATGTGCCGGGTCATGTCGGCTTCGGCGTCGTCCCCTGGAAGCGCGGCCATGGCTATGCTGCCCGAGCGCTGGCGGCGCTGCTGCCGGATGCGCGCGGACGTGGCTTGCCCTGGATCGAGATCACGGCTGATGAAGACAACGTCGCCTCGCGCCGGACGATTGAGCGATGCGGGGGCGTGCTGATCGGGCGCTTTGAAAAAGATGCCGCTCATGGCGGCGGCGAGAGCCTGCGCTACAGGATCACGCTCTGATCTTACCGCCACACGCCTTTGGCGACGGGATCAAGCAACGCATAAATGAGAGGGGCCGCCGGAACCTCCACCTTGCGGAGGCGCCGAGCGGCCCATCAGCATGGTCAGCGGCCGGAAGTGCCGCCACCCGGGGATTTACGCCGCGTTACGCACCTCCCTGAAGAGGCCCTCGCGCGACCCGCCGCCAAACTTTAGCGGCAGGCTCCCCGAACGGACTTGACCGACCCCATTGCTGAACCATGAGACATCGGATCACGGGGGTGGCTGGAAGCCGTTTGTCCCTGCGATGGCTTAGGTGTGATTCATTCCGCGCTTGCGAACAAGACTTGTATTTTTCTTTTTTCGAATCATACTCTCTCGTCCGCGCAAATCAGACGCGAACCGCCGGAAAGGCTCAGTTCCGGCAGTCCTCCACGACGCGCGCGATTTCTGCTTCAACGGGCAGAACCAACGTCAGTTGCCCCCCGCTCTCGATGCCGATGCGCCCGCGCGAATAGGCGATCCAGTCAAAGCCATTGTCGCTCGCCGGGCGCACCGCGACCTGCATCGCGCGATTGGCCGGATCAGCCACCAACGGCCAGCTCAACGCACCATAGCTCGTGCGGATCGTCGGCGACGAGGCAGGTATAGCGAGGCTGAAAGCAACCTGGCGCGTGGCAGCCCGGCAATTCACGGTCGCCAGCACAGCGTCGCCCGGCCGCGCGAAGGAGGCGGTGCTGTTCGCGCCGTCCTTGCGATAGGACCAGTCCCCCGGCTCGACCGGCGCAACATCCCAGGGCAAGGCCGGCCTCGCCACCGCGACCGGTGGCGGCGCGATGGGCGCTGGCGGCGGCGGCGCGACCTTCGGCGGCGGGACGGCCTGACAGCCGGCCAGCAGGACGAAACCGGCCAGCGCGGCGGCACGGGACCCGGGCAATGTCATGCGCATGGTCTGCCTCAGGGCCGTGTCTGGCCGCTGCCCCGCACGACCCACTTGTAGGTGGTGAGCCCTTCGAGTGCGACCGGGCCGCGGGCGTGCATGCGCCCGGTGGAGATGCCGATCTCCGCGCCGAGACCAAACTCGCCGCCATCGGCGAACTGGGTCGAGGCATTCCACATCACGATGGCGCTGTCGCAGCGGTTGAGGAACTGCTCGGCCACGGCGGCATCGGCCGTAATGATCGCATCGGTATGATGGCTGCCATGAGCGGCGATGTGCGCCAGCGCGTCGTCCAGCCCGTCCACGATTCGCGCGGAGACGATGGCGTCGAGATATTCGGTATCCCAGTCGCCCGCTTCAGCCGGCTCTGCGCGGTCATCGAGCTTGCGCACCGCCTCGTCGCCCCGCACTTCGCAGCGTGCGTCGATCAATGCCCCGATCAGTGCCTCGGGCTGCGGAAAGGCGCGGTCGATCAGCAGCGTCTCCATCGCGCCGCAAATCCCTGTGCGGCGCATCTTGGCGTTGACGACCACGTCGCGCGCCATCTGCGGGTCTGCCGCGGCATGGACATAGGTGTGGCAGATGCCATCCAGATGGGCGAGCACCGGCACCCGCGCTTCCTCCTGCACACGCGCGACAAGGCTCTTCCCCCCGCGCGGCACGATGATGTCGATAAGCCCCACCGCGCGCAGCATGGCGCCAACCGCGGCGCGGTCGGTCGTCGGCACATACTGCACGGCATCGGCCGGCAGCCCAGCTTCGGTAATGCCTTTCACCATGGCGGCGTGGATCGCGCGGTTGCTCTCCACCGCTTCCGATCCGCCCCGCAGAATCACCGCATTGCCCGAGCGCAGGCCAAGCGCGGCGGCATCCGCCGTCACATTGGGCCGGCTCTCGTAGATGATACCGATGACGCCGAGCGGCACGCGCACGCGCCGCAGGACCAGGCCATTGGGGCGCACCGTCTCGTCGATCGTCTGGCCGACCGGATCGGCGAGCGTCGCGACCTGCTCCACCGCGTCGGCGACGGCCGCAATCCGCCCTTCGTCCAGCCGCAACCGATCCAGCATGGCAGACGACAGGCCATTGGCGGCGCCCCGCTCCATGTCCGTGCGGTTGGCCAGGATGATCTTGCTCGTCGACTCCCGCAGTGACTTGGCGGCGGCGATGAGCGCCTGCGCCTTCTGCTCGCTCGGCGCCAGCGCCATCTCGGCGGCGGCGCGGCGCGCCCGCGCACCCATGGTGGCGATCAGCATCTCGGGCGTCTGCGTCAGGTCGTTCATCGCGAAATCTGTCCTATGCGCTAATGGGCGTCCCCCATAGCATGGGCTTGGAGTCGCGCAAATGCCGGCAACCCATTGCGCCGATCATCTGTTTGTCCCATCGGTTAGTCCGGGAGATTAGGATGATCCGTCACGCCACTTGCCGCGCCGCCCCCTTGATCGCGCTCGCTGCTGCCCTGCTGGGCGGCTGCTCGCAGGAGCCGGAGAGACGCAACGAAGGCTCCGGCCTCAACGTCGCACTCGATGAGAGCGCGCGCGACGAGGCCTTGAACGAGGCGCCGGAGGGCGATGAGGGCCCCGTGTCCGCGCCGGAGAATCGGCCTGACCGCCTCCCGGGGCAACCAGCGGGCGCACAGGGTCCGGCGACGACCATTCCCGTCGCCTTCCGCGGCACATGGTCCGGCAGCCGGAGCACATGCGGCAAGCCGGGCAACGACATGGCGCTCGCCATCTCCGCCGACCGCCTGGTCTTCTATGAAAGCGTGGGCCAGGTGATGACCGTCAAGCCGCTCTCGCCGCGCAGCATCCGCGTGAACGCGACCTATAGCGGAGAAGGCGATACCTGGATGAGCAGCGCCACCCTCACGCTTTCGGCGGATGGGAACACGCTGCGTCTGGACGACACAAAACGGGTGCGTTGCAGCGACTGACGTGCAGCGGCAAAACTTGGAATTATTTTAAGTATTCCGCGTAAAATATTGTTCTTGCGCAGATTGATTGAACAACGCGCTTACTTGCCGCCGTTCATCATGAGCAGCAGGGCAACGATGAGGATGGCGAGCGCCTGAAAGGTCACGCGGCCCATCATCATCTTGTTCTGCCGCAGGCTCGACTGGCTGGGACCAACGCCATCGCCTTTCAGATCGGCTTCCGTCGTCTTGAGAAACGTGACGATACCGCGCACCAGCATCACAAGCGCGCCGATCATGGCGAGGATCAGCAGGATGACGAAAAAGGCATTGCTCATGGCTCTGTTCTCCTTCGCGCCGCTCTAGTCCTCCCCAAGCGCGATTCCAACCGGAAAGCGACCGGCGCGCAGATCGTCCGCCAGGTCCGGCCCGCTCCACCCTGCCGCGCGCAGTTCCGCGAGGGAGAGCCCTGCCGCCCGCTTGGCCAGCCGCTTGGCCTGGGCATCCACCACCAGCCGGTGATGCCGGTAGAAAGGCGATGGGAGCCCCAGCAGCGCCTGAAGCGTGCGATGCGCATGAGTCGAGGCGAACACGTCCAGCCCGCGAACGACATCCGTGACACCCTGCGCGGCATCGTCGACAACGACCGCAAGATGATAGCTCGCCGGACGATCCTTGCCCTTGAGGATGAGGTCGCCCAGCGCATCAGGATCGACAGGCACGGCACCGGCGGTTGCGTCGTGCCAGACGAGCGGGCTAGTGCGCGCCAGCGCCGCACCCATGTCCAACCGCCAGCTATGCGTCTGCCCCGCCGCGATCCGCTGCGCGCGCTCATCACCGCCCAACCGCCGGCAGGTGCCCGGATAGAGCGGCCCATCGGCGCCATGCGGCGCATGCAGACTCGCCGCCACTTCACGCGCGATGTCGCCGCGCGTGCAGAAACAGGGATAGGCCAGGCCCTGCGCCTTCAACGCCTCCAGCGCCGCGTCATAGGCCGGCAGGCGCGCGGACTGGATCATGAGTCCATCCCAGCTCAGGCCAAGCCAGTGGAGGTCCTCATAGATGCCTTGTGTATAGTCTTCGCGGCATCGCGTGATGTCCGTATCCTCGATGCGCAGCAGGAACCTCCCGCCACTTTCCCGCGCAAGATCATGCGCCTGCAAGGCAGACCAGCCATGGCCTATGTGGAGCCGGCCGGTCGGGCTGGGGGCGAAGCGTGTCACCAGATGTCGTGGAGACTCAATTTGACTCATACTAGCTCTTGACGAGAAGTCGCCGTCTCTGCTGTCATGAGGACGTCACGCTTCTCTTGAAGAGAGTGCGGCGAAACCGAAAGGGGCACGAGCGCGCATGTATCATCCCGATCGAATACGCCATCCTGAAAACTGCCCGGCGCTGGTTCTCAACGCCGACTACACACCGCTTTCCTATTATCCGCTGAGCCTCTGGCCCTGGCAAACCGCCATCAAGGCGGTTTTTTTGGATCGGGTGGACATCATCGCCAGCTATGAGCGCGAGGTGCATTCGCCCAGCTTCCAGATGCAGATCCCCTCGGTGATCGCGCTGAAGCAATATGTGCGCCCCAGCGAGCACCCCGCCTTCACGCGGTTCAACCTGTTCCTGCGCGACAAATTCTCCTGCCAATATTGCGGATCGACCAAGGATCTGACCTTCGACCATGTCGTGCCGCGCCGCGCTGGCGGACGCACCACCTGGGAGAATGTCGCCACCGCCTGCTCGCCCTGCAACCTCAAGAAGGGCGGCCGCACCCCGCGCGAGGCCGCCATGCCGCTGCGCGAAATGCCGATCCGCCCGACAAGCTGGCAGCTCCAGGACCATGGCCGCGCCTTCCCGCCCAATTACCTTCACCAGAGCTGGCATGACTGGCTCTATTGGGATGTCGAGCTACTGGCCTGAGCGCCCCGCCGCCCTTTTGCCCCTCTTGCACACGTCGGCCCACTCGCTAAGAAGCGCCGATGGATCGCATCGTCATTCGCGGCGGCAAGCCGCTCTCGGGCAAGCTCACCATCTCCGGCGCCAAGAACGCAGCGCTCACGCTGCTGCCCTGCGCCCTGCTCACCGAGGAGCCGGTGACGCTGCGCAATCTGCCCCGACTGGCGGATGTCGACAGCTTCGGCCATCTGCTCAATCAGCTTGGTGTCTCAACCACCATTGAAGGCTCGCGGCAGGAAGATTTCGGCCGGGTGATGACGCTCAAGGCTGCGCGCGTCACTTCCTCGGTCGCACCCTATGACATCGTGCGAAAGATGCGCGCCTCCATCGTTGTGCTGGGTCCGCTGCTGGCGCGCACCGGCGAGGCGACCGTCTCCCTGCCCGGCGGCTGCGCCATCGGCAACCGGCCGATCGACTTCCACCTTGCCGCGTTCCAGACGCTCGGCGCCACCATCGAGATGGCAAACGGCTATGTCCGCGCGCTGGCGCCAGATGGCGGCCTGAAGGGCGCGCTCGTTGCCCTGCCCTTCCCGTCGGTCGGCGCAACCGAGAACACGCTGATGGCCGCCGCGCTCGCCAATGGCGAGACGGTGATCGAGAATGCGGCGCGCGAGCCGGAGATCGTCGACCTGTGCGGCCTGCTCGTCGCCATGGGTAGCGAGATCGAGGGCATTGGCACCGACCGTATCGTCATCCACGGCAAGCCGCGCCTCTTCGGCACGACCTACAAGGTGATGCCGGACCGGATCGAGGCGGGCAGCTACGCCTGCGCCGCCGCGATCACCGGCGGTTCGCTGGACCTCATTGGCGCCGACGCAAACGACATGCACGCCATCCTCAAGGGGCTGCGCGACGCCGGCATCCATGTCGAGGAGCACAAGACCGGTATCAAGGTCGCAGCGGACGGCAAGCTCAGGCCGCTGACTCTGACCACGGCCCCCCACCCCGGTTTCCCGACCGACATGCAGGCGCAGTTCATGGCGATGCTTACGCTGGCCGATGGCGCCAGCGTGCTGACCGAGACGATCTTCGAGAACCGCTACATGCACGTGCCGGAATTGGCGCGCATGGGCGCGGACATCACCGTCAATGGCCGCACCGCCGTCGTGCGCGGCGTGCCGGGCCTCACCGGCGCGCCGGTGATGGCGACCGACCTGCGCGCCTCGATGAGCCTCGTCCTCGCCGGGCTGGCCGCGAGCGGCGAGACGGTCGTCAACCGCGTCTATCACCTCGACCGGGGTTATGAGCGGCTGGAGGAGAAGCTCTCCGCCGTGGGTGCGGACATCGAGCGGGACAGCGACGGCTAGGGCCGCTCTGGGACGTTTGCCGTATTGCGGGACGTTGGCCGGCGGGAATCGTTGACAGTCGCCCAAGCGCACCTGAGGCTGGCCTATCGACTGGCACAGGAGTTCGCATGACGTCCCCTTCGCTCGCTTTGGCCGCGCTTGCGGCGGCCCTCGCCGTTCCCACCGCCGCGCAGGCAGAGAAGACCTATTTCCCGGCGCGGGCCGGTGCGCCGTTCAGCTCCGCGGTCCTCTCGGGCGACACGCTCTACATCTCCGGCGCGACCGACAATGATCCCGCCACCGGCAAGCCGCCGACCGATCCCAAGGCCGGCGCCAAGCTGCTGATGGACGGCCTGCAACGCACGCTCGAAAAAGCCGGCATGAAGATGGAGGATCTCGTGTGGGTGCAGGTGTTCGCCAGCGACCTCAAGACCTATGCGGCATTCAACGAGGTCTATCGTACCTACTTCAAGGACAAGCTGCCAGCGCGCGCCTTCATCGGCGCGGGCAGCCTGCTCGGCAATGCCAATTTCGAGATCATGGGCACGGCAGTGAAGCCCAAGCCCTGACGCCGGGGAGAGCCTGAGCCGGGCACTCCGCCTGCTTGGGCTTTCCTGGCACCATCGGCTATGGTGCGCGTTCCCCGTGCGAGGAGAGCGCACCATGACCACGACATCGTCCCGCAAGACCCATATCGGCCCGCATGCTCTGCATCCAGAAACGCAGATGCTCAACTATGGCTATGACCCCGCCCTGTCAGAAGGCGCGGTCAAGCCGCCGGTGTTCCTGACGTCCACCTTCGTCTTCACCTCCGCCGAGGAGGGGCGCGACTTCTTCGATTATGTCTCCGGCCGCAAGGAGCCGCCCGCCGGGCAGGAGTCCGGTCTTGTCTATTCCCGCTTCAACCACCCCAATAGCGAGATCGTGGAGGACCGGCTTGCCGTCTACGAAGGGACGGAATCCTGCGCTCTTTTCTCCTCCGGCATGGCAGCGATCACGACGAGCCTGCTCGCCTATCTGCGCCCCGGCGACGTGGTGCTGCACTCCCAGCCGCTTTATGGCGGGACGGAAACATTGATCGGCAACACATTGGCAAAGCTTGATATCCGATCGGTCGGCTTCACCAATGGTGTGGACAAGGCGAGTGTGGAGATCGCGGCGCGCGAGGCGCAAGGCAAGGGGCGCGTCGCCGCGATCTTCATCGAAACGCCGGCCAACCCGACCAACAGCTTGGTGCGCATCTCGATGATCCGGCAGATCGCCGAGGAGATCGCCATCGCGCAAGGCGGCGAGCGCCCGCTCATCCTGTGCGACAACACCTTGCTCGGCCCCGTCTTCCAGCGACCGATCGAGCAAGGCGCGGACATTTCGCTCTACTCGCTCACTAAATATGTCGGGGGTCATTCGGATCTCATCGCCGGCGCGGCCATGGGATCGAAGGCGTTGATGCGCCCGGTCCGGGCTCTGCGCAGTGCCATCGGCACGCAACTCGACCCCAATAGCTGCTGGATGCTTGGTCGCAGCCTCGAGACGCTGAGCCTGCGCATGGAGCGCGCCAATGACAATGCGGCAGCCATTGCGACGTTCCTGCGCGATCACCCCAAGGTGAGCGACATCCACTACCTGCCGTTCGTCGATGCGCTTTCGCCGACGGGGCGAGCGTTTCACGCCCAATGCGCCGGTGCCGGATCGACTTTTTCCTTCGACATCGTCGGCGGACAGCCGGCTGCCTTCCGCTTCCTTAACGCGCTGCAGATCTTCAAGCTGGCGGTGAGCCTGGGGGGTACCGAATCACTTGCCAGTCATCCCGCGACGACCACGCACAGCGGCGTTGCGGCGGATGTTCGCGGGCGCATTGGCGTGCTCGAATCGACCGTGCGGCTGTCGATCGGCATCGAGCATCCGAACGATCTGATCGCCGATCTGGAACAGGCGCTGGCGGGCGCTTGAGGGACGACGAGCGCGGCATGACGGGATAGCCAGCCTTCTTACGCCGGGGATCGAGGAGGCCAGGCCCTCTTCTGCCCTATGACGAACCCTGTTCTGCGCCGTGCTCTGGCGCGGGAGGATGCGAGCGGTCGAGCAGGCTGCCTGAGGTAGCATGACGACCCTTCGCGCTTGCGACCCCGAAAGGGCGGCCGTCACCCTTGCCATTACGACCCGTCACGGCCATGGGAACCCCATGCTCTCACTGCTTTCCATCCTGATCGGGACGGTCGCGCTGATCCTCGCCATTCCGGCCATTCTGCCACTGCTCGGCTGGCTGAACTGGCTCATCGTACCCATCGCCCTGTTCGGCGCACTCATCGGGCAGTTTTCGAGCGGAACCGGCGCGCGAAATTTTTGCCTCGCAGTCGCGGCTTTCTGTATGTTGCGGCTCTGGGCCGGCGGCGGCCTGTTTTGAAGAACGCTTCCTTTCCTGATGCGACAGAAGCGCATCGGCAGCAGCGCGCTGGCCTGATTGCCGGCCTGGGTGCCTATGCCCTGTGGGGCCTGCTCCCGATTTATTTCAAGCTGCTCCACGCTGTCCCTCCGGTGGAAATGGTGGCCCACCGGATCGTTTGGTCGGTGGCCTTCCTTGCCATCGTCCTTGCGGCATACCGGCTCTTTCCGGCTTTCTTCGCAGCCTTGCGCCAGCCCCGTATTCTCCTGGCCCTCGCGATCAGCGCGCTGCTGATCGCCGGCAACTGGCTGATCTATGTCTGGGCGGTCAACACCGCCCATGTCGTCGCCGCAAGCCTGGGCTACTTCCTGAACCCGCTGGTCAATGTTCTGCTCGGCACGCTGGTGCTCAAGGAGCGACTGGGACGCGGCCAGGCCCTAGCAGTGGGCATAGCGGGTGTCGCGGTGGCGATCCTGGCGATCGGCGAAATCCAGACCTTGTGGATCAGCCTCAGCCTCGCCTTCAGCTTTGCCTTTTATGGCCTCGTGCGCAAGCTGACCCCGGTTGCGCCAGCCGTTGGCCTCGCGATCGAGACAATGCTGCTGGCCCCACCCGCATTGTCCGTGCTGGCCTGGTATCAAGCACAAGGCACGCTGATGTTCGGTCACACGCCCATGCTGACCATCGCGCTGATTGGCGCGGGAGCGATCACCTCGATCCCGCTCCTGCTGTTTGCGAGCGCCGCCCGGCACCTGACTCTCGTCACGCTCGGCCTCATGCAATATGTCGCGCCCTCGCTGCAGTTCCTGACCGGCGTGCTGCTGTTCGGCGAACACCTCTCGCCGGGTCGCTGGGCAAGTTTCCTGCTGATCTGGGCCGCACTCGCGCTGTTCGTGTGGGACAGCCTGCGCCTCGCCAGACGCCGATGACAGCGCCGTCTCCCGTCCTGCCCCCGATGCGGGAGACACGGCGCGACCGGCCGCTCTACGCTATCGGCCTGCGCCTGCTGGCGATGATGATGCTGGCGGCCACTTACACACTGGGCAAGCTGCTGGTGGAACGCGGCGCGCACATCACGGAAATCACCTTCTATCGCCAGCTCTTCGCTCTCCCCGTCGCGGCCGGCTGGGCCTTTGCGATGCTCGGCACCGCGGTCTGGCCCAATGCGCCCATGCGCACGCACGCGGTCCGCACGGCGCTGGGCTTCACCGGCATGTTCTTCAATTTCGGCGCGGTCGCGCTGCTGCCGCTGGCGGAGGCGACCTCGATCGGCTTCACCATGCCGATCTTCGCGACGGTCCTCTCCGCGCTGCTGCTCAAGGAACCGACCGGGCCGCGCCGTTGGGCAGCCGTGCTCGTCGGCTTCGTCGGCGTGGTGATTATGGCGCATCCGGAATCGGCCAATTTCGCGTCGATTGGCCTGTTCGTCGCACTAGGCGGCGCCTTCGTCACCGCCGTCGTCGCCATCGTCCTGCGCGATCTGGGCCGCACCGATTCACCGCCCGTCATCGTCTTCTGGTTCACCTTGCTCTCGCTGCCGCCGCTCGGTCTCATCATGCTGTGGTTCGCCCAGGCGCACGATCCGCTGAGCTGGGCACTGTTCGTGCTGCTCGGCCTGTCCGGCGGCGCGGCGCAACTGCTGATGACATCGGCACTGCGCTGGGGGCCGATCTCCATCGTCATCCCGATGGACTATAGCCAGATGATCTGGGCCACCTGGGCGGGGTGGATGTTCTGGTCGACATGGCCGGCGCCCTCCACTTGGATCGGCGCGGCACTGATCGCGATCAGCGGACTCTACATCGCCTGGCGCGAACATGTGCGCCGGCGCGAACCCACCATCAGTCCGGACGAGGATCGCGCCGGAAGATCAGGCTGAGATTGTTGGCCGGCATCTCGACGATGCGCTGCAGTGCCAGCCCCTCGATTGCCGCGGTATTTGCAACCACCTCCACCGCACGCAGCCCCCACGCCGGATTGCGCGCGCGCAGCGACTGATCGAAGGCAAGGTTGCTCGGCGCGGTCTCGACGCCCTCGCGCAGATACGGACCATAAAGATAGAGCGGTCCACCGTCCGGCAACAATCGCGCCGCCCCGCGCAGCAGCCCGAGAGTCGCGTCCCATGGGCTGATATGGACCATATTGATGCACAGGATCGCATCCGCATGCGCGATCGGCCAGTCATCCGGGTGCGCGGCGTCGATCATCAACGGCGGCCGCAGATTGGCGCGCGGCTCCTCCTGCATCCAGGCCACGATCGAGGCGAGCGCGGCGAGATCGGGATCGCTCGGTTGCCAGTCGAGGCCCGGAAAGGTTTCGGCGAAATGCAGAGCATGTTCGCCCGATCCGCTCGCGATCTCCAGCACCGATCCAGAGGCTGGAAGGACATCGGCCAGCACAGCGGCAATGGCGTCCCGGTTGCGTGCCGTGGCCGGAGCGTGGCGGCGACCGTCCGTTCCCCCCGCTTCGCGGGCCAGCCAGGGTCTTGGGCCGTCCTGCATGGTGTCTCTCCCCTGCCCTGCCGACCTTCAGGTCAGCCGCCGATCCAGCTTGTCGCCATAAATGGCCCGATGCGCACTTTCGGCAAAGCGATCGGTCATGCCGGCGATGTAATCCGCGATATGGCGGCTGCGATCCGGCTCGTCGGTCACGCAGCTCGCATCCCACGCCGATCCCATCAGGGACGGGTCTTCATGATAGGCCGCGAACAGGTCCGTCACGATGATCCGCGCCCGGTCCGCCGCCGCGAGTTGCAGCGGATGATGATAGAGATTGGCGTACATGAAGCGCTTGAGCGTCCGCTCGTCCTCACGCATCGCATCGGAGAAAGCCGCGATGGGCTGCCCGGCTGCGCGGATATCCTCCACGCTGGCCTTCTCCAGCCCCAAAGTGCGCAGATTGGCCTGCGTCGTTTCGAGCAGATCGTTGACCATGAGGCCGATCTGGTCACGGATCAGCTCACGCACCAGCCGGTCGGCGGGCAGATCGGGATGACGCGCCACCACCTGATGCCAGCAACGCTGGACGAAGGGCACCTCCAGCAATTGTTCCAGCGAGAGAATGCCCGCCCGCAAGCCATCGTCGATATCGTGATTGTCATAAGCGATATCGTCCGACAGCGCGGAAATCTGCGCTTCCAGCGATGGCCAGCTCGTCAGCTCCAGCGGGAAAGCCGCGTCGACCTCCCTCATGGCCCAGTTCGGTGCCGTCACCGGGCCGTTGTGCTTGGCCAGACCCTCCAGCATTTCCCAGCTGAGGTTGAGCCCTTGAAAACGCGGATAGGCGCTCTCCAGCAGACTCAGAGTGCGCAGGCAGTGCGCGTTGTGATCGAACCCGCCATAAGGCGTCAGCGCTTCCTCCAGCGCATCCTCGCCGGAATGACCGAAAGGCGGATGACCGATATCGTGCGCCAGGCACAGCGCCTCGGTCAGATCCTCATTGAGGCCGAGCACGCGGGCGATGGTACGGCCGATCTGCGCGACTTCCAGGCTGTGGGTCAGGCGAACGCGATAATGGTCGCCATCGGGCGCGATGAACACCTGCGTCTTGTGGCGAAGGCGGCGGAAGCTGATCGAATGGATGATCCGATCGCGATCACGCTGGAAGATATCGCGCGGGCCCCGCGCCTCGCCGCCCGGTTCGGCATGCTGGCGACCCCGGCTGCGCGCCGGGTCACAGGCGAATGGGGCAAGCCGGCTCATTTGCCGCCGAGCTTGACGACTTCCTCGCCGGCCTCGCTCTGCCACAGGAACGCATCACCGCCGGACTTGGCGATCTTGGCGACAGTGGCCTTCGCATCCTCGGGCTTCTTGAACGGCCCGATGAGCAGGCGCCGGGTCGCACCCCATTGCGCCGTCCAGCCGGACTGATCGCCAATCGCATCCGCATAAGTGCGGCGCAGGCGGCGCATGTCGAAGGCCAGAGCATCGACATCGCGGCCAGTGGCGACCTGCACCCAGTTACGCGAGGGATTGGCGGCCAGCTTGGCCTTGCGCTCGGCTTCCGCCTTTTTCGCGGCCTCGGCCTTGGCCTTCGCTTCCGCATCCGCTTTGGCCTTGGCTGCTGCGGCCTCCGCTGCTTTGCGGCGCTGCTCCTGGATGCGCGCTACCGCCCGCAAATCCGCGACGGCCGCGCCACTTTGCTTCTCCTGATCGGGCACATCGAGCGAGGACAAGGTATCGGCGAGCGAGCGCGGCGGGATCTGGGCAACCGACTGAGATGGTGCGCTGACAACGGGAGTTGAGGCCGCCGGCGAAGAGACAGAGGGCGTTGCAGCGCGCGTGGCCTGGGTAGTCGCTTGCGGGTCGAACGGACCCTGAGCGGCCCCGACCGGGGTCACGGACGGCCGCCGGGGCGCTTCCACCTCCGCACTCGCCGTCTGCACGGTGGCTGGTGCCTCGAAGCTGGCGCGCGACGGTTGCGCCGCAGCCCGGGCCGGAGGCTGATCCGCCGGCGCGGCGGACGGGACACGCGAGGCAGATGACTGTGACTGAGCCTGTTGCGGGCTAGCCGAGCGCGAAGGCGCAACGGCGGCCGGACGCGGCGGTGGGCTGGCCGTATTCGCCGCAAGCTGCTGACCGGAGGTCGACGACGGCGGCGGGGGCGGCGTCAACTCGCGTCGGGCCGGCGGAAACGACGCGGACGCAGGCGCGCTTGCGGTCGGGGTAGCGCTCGCCTGACGATTGCTCGTCTCCCGGCTATTCGCGCGACGATCGTTCGACGACCGGCTGTTGCGGTCGCGTCGCGAGTTGCTCCGCTCGGTCGTATTGGCAGCGACCTGAACCTCGCGCGCCGGCTCCGGGGCGGCGAGGCGCAGCACATTGGCCGGGAACTCGCCGAAATGCGTGGCGGCCGCTTTCTGGCCGGCCGTCAGCAGCGGCAAGCGCTGCATGTAGGGGTCGAGCGCATCGGCCAGCCCTTTGGGCATCATTGTGCTGGTGATCTTTCGCGCGTCGGCAATGCGGCCGTTCATCGCCAGCACGAAGGCACGCATCCGCCACGCTTCACGATCGCTGCTGGACAGCGCAGGCTCAAGCTGGCGCTCGGCCTCGGCAACCTTTCCGGAGACGCCGAGCGACACCGCATAGCGCATCCGCGCGGTCGCATCCGATGGATTGAGGCGAAGCGCGGCCTGATAATCAGCCTGCGCCTTCTCCTGCTGCCCGGTCAGATCATAGGCAAGGGCGCGGTCGGCCAGATGGCCCTGCGCCTGTTCGCCAAGCGCCGCCGCCGCGTCGAAATTCGCAGCAGCCTCAACCGGCTGCTTGAGCGCGATCTGCACGACGGCTAGGCCCAGCTTGGCCTTGCCGAGCCGGGGATTGACCATGTTGGCTCGCGTGAAGAAGCCATTGGCGGCCTGGACGTCGCCCAGGTCCAGCGCAGCCTGCCCGGCGCCGAGCAGCGCGTTCACATCCTGCGGATTGCGGGAGAGTAGCGCCAGATTGCGATTGAGCGAGGCCACCGCTTCCGCCGATGGCGTCGCCTGCACGACCTCGCCCGTCTGCGCTCGCAGGGGCAATCCAGCCAGAGCCGAGGCCATCAACGACGAGGCCAGGATCCAGCGTGTCCGTCTCACGTTCTCAAATCCTCTCGGTTCGGACAGGCGCCCGATGGCGCCCGCCTCCCCAGATTGACTGTCAGAGTTACTGATTATTCTGCCGGTTCAGGAACCGCGGCACTTCGAACTCGGTGCGGTCGCTATCGACATCGTCCTCGTCCGCAGCAGCACGAGACTGCCCGCGAGCAAGCTGGGACATGCGCTCGAACAGTGTGCCACCTGACCGTGCCGCTTCTGCAGCCGGAGCAGGCGCAGGCGGTACCACCGACGGCGCCGGTTCAGCCGCCAGGCTACTATCCAGAACCAGCTCGTCCTCGCCATCGATATCGTCGAACTTCGTCGTAACGAAGCGAGGCGTGGAGGGCGGCGTGACGACGATCTCCGGTTCCGGCTCCGTCACCGTGAAGCGCGGCGCGGGGGTATCGAGCACGATTTCCTCAGGCTCGGCGGCTTCCACGACCGCGATCGTTTCGACCGGCTCGGCCGCCGGCGTCGGTGTGAAGGCGGCAGGCGCCGCAACAGCGGCTGCCGGACGCGACACGCCGACATCACCCAGCCGGAAAGGCTGGCTCTTCGGCTGGCTCGCCAGCGCATCCATGTCGATGCCCGTGGCGACGACCGAAACGCGGATCTTGCCGTTGAGATTTTCGTTGAACGCGGAACCCCAGATGATGTTGGCATCGGGATCGACCAGCTCGCGAATGTGGTTCGCGGCCTCGTCGACTTCCATCAGGCGCATGTCCTCGCCGCCCACGATCGACACGATGACGCCCTTGGCACCACGCATCGAGACACCGTCGAGCAGCGGATTGGCGATAGCCTTCTCGGCGGCGGCGAGCGCGCGCCCGTCACCATCGGCCTCGCCGGTGCCCATCATGGCCTTGCCCATCTCTTCCATCACCGAGCGGACGTCGGCGAAGTCGAGGTTGATGAGGCCAGGCATGACCATGAGATCGGTGATGCCGCGCACACCCTGCTGCAGCACTTCATCAGCCATCTCGAACGCTTCCTTGAAGGTCGTGTTCGGATTGGCGATCAGGAACAGATTCTGGTTGGGAATGACGATCAGCGTATCGACGTGCTTCTGCAGCTCCTCGATGCCGCTATCGGCCGAGCGCATGCGGCGCGCGCCCTCGAACGTGAACGGCTTGGTGACGACGCCGACGGTGAGTATCCCCTTCTCGCGTGCAGCCTTCGCGATGACAGGCGCGGCGCCCGTGCCGGTGCCGCCGCCCATGCCCGCCGCGATGAAGCACATATGGACGCCCTCAAGCGCTTCCTGCACTTCCGCGATCGTTTCTTCAGCCGCTGCGCGGCCGATGTCGGGCCGCGAGCCAGCGCCAAGACCCTCTGTGATGCGCGGGCCAAGCTGGATGCGGCGCTCCGCCGGCGAAGCGTTGAGCGCCTGCGCGTCGGTATTCGCGACAATGAAGTCGACACCATCGACCGAGGCATCGATCATGTTCGCAATGGCATTGCCGCCCGCCCCGCCGACGCCGATCACGGTGATCCGTGGCTTCAGCTCGTCCACATGGGGCGGCCCGATTTCAATGCTCATCGATCATTCTCCTACCGGTGCCGCGCGGCACCTTCCATCACAGGGAACCATGCACCAGTTACAGTGCCAATTCACGCTCTTTTTAACCATTCATCCACAACATATTGCGCTTCGGCCCGATTGCGCAGCCTAGTAGCCTGCCCGCAGAGCCGCGATCAACCGCTGCACCATCGCGCCACCCCGCGCCCGGTGAACGTGCTGCTCACGCAACGGCCGGTGCAGCAGGTCTTCCCGCTCCTTCGAGGCATGAAGAGCAAGACCCGTCAGCGTCGTGAAGGCCGGACCGCGATGGGCCTCGGGCAGCGCATCCAGCAGCCGGGGACGACCGATGCGCACGGCGCGGCCAAGCGCGGTCTGGGCATAGTCGGCAATGGCCTTCAACTCGGCGCCACCGCCTGTGAGCACCACCTGGCGACCAACGGGCGAGTGGAAACCCATCTCGTCGAGCGCTTTGGAGATTTCGCTCATCAGCCGGTTGAGCCGCTCGCAGATGACGCCCACAAGCTCCGCGCGCGTCAGGCGGCGCGTCTCGGTCTGCTCCGCACTGGTCGCGGCGGGCGCAATCTCGATGACTTCGCGGAAATCGCGGCGGTTCTGCATCGCCGAGCCATAGAAGCACTTCATCCGCTCGGCCTGACTGCGGCGAATGCCGAAGGCCGAAGCGATATCGTCCGTGATGTCCGCCGCGCCGATGGGAATGGAGCGCAGTCCGACCAGCATGCCACCAATGTGCAGCGAGACATTGGTAACGCCCGCACCCAGCTCGACCAGCGCCACGCCCAGATCGCGCTCCTCGTCCGAGAGGCAGGCTGCAGCCGTAGCGACCGGCGCGGCGACAATTGCCTGCACGTCCAGATAGGCCCCGCGCACGCTCGTCTCGAGGTTGCGCAGCGGCGCGCCGTCCGCGAGCATCACGTGAATATCAACGCCAAGCTGGTTGGCATGCAGCCCGAGCGGCCGCGCGACGCCGCGCATGCCGTCGATCGTGTAAAGCGTCGGGTGCGCCTGAAGCATCACTCGCCCTTCCGGGTCGATGCGTTCGCGAGCGCGATCATAAAGCGCATCGACATCGGCCTGCTCGATGCGGCGCCCGCCAATCGCCATTTCGACCGGCTCGACCTTGCTCTCGATGCTGCCGCCGGAAAAGCTCAGGATCACTTTCTCGATGTTGGTGCCGGCAACCTTCTCGGCCTGCTCGACCGTCTCGCGCACGGCGAGTTCGGTCCGTTCCATGTCGATGACGAGGCCACGCCGCACGCCCCGGCTCTCGCGCTGCCCGGTGCCGAGCACGGCGAGGGTGCCGTCCTCCTGTTTCTTCGCGATCAGTGCCGACACTTTCCAGGAGCCGATATCGATCGCGGTGATCAGACCGTCATTGCGCGCAGCCGCCATAGGATCAGCCTTCCGTCTGCTGGGTGGAGGTCGAGGGCTTGCTGGCCGCGCCTTCGGCGCTGTCGCCGCCGGTCACCACCGTCTGGGTCTTTGCCGAGGAGAGGGAGGGCGCCTGATCCTTGCTCTGGCCCGGCGGCAGGCGCAGCACGAAGCGGCTGGGATCGCGCATGTCGAAACGCAGGATACCGCGACCGAGCAGCCGGTCTACGCCATCCATCCGCGCGAAGTTGACCAAGGCCGCCGCCGCTTCGGCGTCGCCTTCCGGCAGCAGCAGTTGCTCGCCGGACTGGAAGCGCAGGTCCCAGCGGCGATTACCGACCCAGGTTGCACCGGCCAGCATCGGCTTGAGCGCAGGGGCCGCGTCCATCAGCTTCGCCAGCGCCTCGGTCTGCCGGTTGGCCTGCGGACCGACCACCAGGGGAAGGTCGGGAATGGCCTCGGGATCGACCGCGCCCAGTTCCGCCCCGCTCGCATCGATGAGGCTCAGCATCCCGTCATGCTGCCACACGGCGACCGGCTGACGTTCGACGACATCGACGATGAGCGCATCCGGCAGGCGTCGCGAAACGCGCGCATCCTTGACCCAGCCCAGCGTCATCACCTCGGCGCGCAGCTTGTCCAGATCAACCGACAGCATCGAGCGATCCACATATTTGACCGCGATATCGGAGACTGGCGCCTGCTCCATACGCTCCAGTCCGTGCACCTCGATCTTGGCGACAGCGAAACCGGCGCGCCCCGCAAGCTCGCTGATTTCCGCGCCCACCATTGCGGGCAAACCCAGGAAGCTGGCGGCCAGCCAAAGCAGCGCGGCGACAATCAGGCCGATCAGCCATGTCGTGATCCGGGTCAGCTGTTCATGCGTGAACGGCAGGTAGCCGAGCAGACGGTTGATCACGCTGCGGCCCTGACGCGGCCGGCGACCGGCCGAGCCCACGCCGCCCATACGGCCGCTCCGGCCCGCACCGCGCTTGATGGTTGCCGTGCTCATCGCTTGCTTCCCCCTGCCGCTTTCGACGCCAGTGCATCGGCGATGATCGCTTCGACCAGTTCGCCGTAGCTCATCCCCAGATATTTCGCCTGCTCGGGCACGAGGCTCAGCGCCGTCATGCCCGGCTGGGTGTTCACTTCCAGCAGGAACAGCCCATCGAGCCCGCGCTCGTCATCCCAGCGGAAGTCGGAGCGCGACGTGCTCCGGCACCCAAGCAGCCGATGCGCCTTGAGCGCGATCGCCATCATCGCCTCGGCAATCTCTGCCGGCACATCCGCAGGACAGATGTGCTCGGTCAGGCCATCGGTGTATTTGGCTTCATAATCGTAGAAGCCGCTCTTGGGGCGCAGCTCCGTCACGGCCAGTGCCTTGTCGCCCAACACGGCGACGGTCAGCTCCCGCCCGCGAATGAACGGCTCGGCGAGCAGTTCGTCAAATTCCTGCCATGGCCCCTTCACGTCGCGACCAATCGGGTTGCCGTAATTCCCCTCGGCGGTGACGATCGCCACGCCGACCGAAGAGCCCTCATTGACTGGCTTCACTACATAAGGGCGCGGCAACGGATCGGCAGCGAACAACTCCTCACACGCGACGATGCGTCCGCCGGGCATCGGGATGCCATGCGGCACGAGATGCTGCTTGGTGAGCTGCTTGTCGATGGCGATGACCGAAGTCACGAGACCGCTGTGGGTATAAGTGAAGCCCATGATGTCCATGAGTCCCTGCACCGTGCCGTCCTCGCCCGGCACACCATGCAGCGCGTTGAACACCACATCGGGATTGGCGGCGATGAGCTTGGCCGGCAGATCGCGCCCCTCGGCCGGCGTCGCGCCCAGATCGATGGCAACGACATCATGGCCGCGCTCCTCCAGCGCCTTGACGATGCCGGCGCCGCTGCTGAGCGAAACATCCCGCTCCGCTGCCCAGCCGCCCATGAGGACAGCCACTTTCCAGGGACCGGCGCTCATGCCGCGCCTCCCACCGTCGCGCGCCCGACCCGTTGAATTTCCCATTCCAGCATCACGCCGCTCTGTTCCTTCACGCGCTTGCGCACTTCCTCGCCGAGCGCTTCGATGTCGGCACTGGTCGCGTCTCCAGTGTTGATGAGGAAATTGGTGTGCTTCTCGCTCACTTGGGCACCACCGATGGTCAGACCCCGGCAGCCGGCGCGGTCGACGAGCGCCCAGGCCTTCTCGCCCTCGGGGTTCTTGAACGTCGAGCCGCCGGTCTTGCTGCGCAGCGGCTGGCTGGCCTCGCGCGCGGCGGAAATGCGGTCCATCTCGGCCTGGATCGCCTCGCTCGCTTCCGCATAGCCACGGAAGACGGCGGAGATGACGACCGCGCCCTCGGGCAAGTCGCTGTGACGATAGGTGTAGCCCAGCGCGGCGAGCGTCAGCGTCCGCCGCTCACCAGAGCGCAGCACCACCTCGGCCTCGACCAGAATGTCCTTCACTTCGCGGCCATAAGCGCCGCCATTCATGCGCACGAACCCGCCGACCGTGCCGGGGATGGAGCGCAGGAACTCAAGGCCGCCAATGCCGGCATCGCGTGCCGTGGACGAGACGAGGATACCCGATGCGCCGCCGCCGCAGCGCAGGCTGGTTTCGTCCAGCCGCTCGACCTGCGCAAACGCCTTGCCGAGGCGGACCACAACGCCCGGCACGCCGCCATCGCGCACGATAAGATTGGAGCCGAGCCCCAGCGCCATCACTGGCACGACAGGATCGAGCGCGGCCAGAAAGTCGGCCAGATCATCGGCATCCTTCGGCTCAAACAACCAGTCCGCCGCCCCGCCCGCTTTGAACCAGACAAGCGGCGCCAGCGGCGCATGCGCCGTCAGCTTGCCGCGCACCGCTGGCATCGAGGCATCAAGGGCAAGCGTTCGCGTCAAAGCCGGCCGTTCCAGAAATTGATCCAGCGGTCGAACAATTCCGCCTGCGCCTTGCCCACGCGATTGGCTGCCTCGCCCACGTCGAGCGCGGCCTTGCCGGCCTTTGCCTGCTGGTCGGCGGCTTCCAGCATGTTGCGGGCCATGTCGAGGCCCTTGCTCTGCACCTCGATCATGCGCTCCTGCATCTCGAGGCCTATGCGCATCAACTCCCACATCACGCGGTTTCCTTCCGCATCGCGCCGATCGCGCCGGCTAGGCCGCCAGCCCATTTGGTGATGTCGCCCGCGCCGAGGCAGACGATCATGTCATCAGCCTTCAGATCGGCCGCCAGCGCGGCGGCCAGCGCCTCGGCATCAGCAATGGTCTGTGCGGCGCGGTGCCCCCGGCGCTTGAGGCCGGCGACCAGCGCATCGGCGTCCACGCCCTCGATCGGCGCCTCGCCCGCCTGATAGACCGGCGTCACGAACACGGCGTCGGCGTCGTTGAAGGCCTGCTGAAACTCGTCCATCAGATCGCGCAGGCGCGTGAAGCGGTGGGGCTGGACCACGGCGATCACCCGGCCTTTCGCCCCCTCGCGCGCAGCGGCAAGCACGGCCTTGATCTCGACCGGATGGTGGCCATAATCATCGATGACGATCGCGTTGCCGCCATCCACGGCGATCTCGCCCACCTTGGTGAAGCGGCGCTTGACCCCGCCGAAGCTGGCGAAGCCGGACTGGATCGTCTTGTCGTCAATGCCCATGTGCAAAGCCACGCCGATGGCGGCCATGGCATTGAGCACATTGTGGCGGCCCGGCATCGGCATGGTGATGCCTTCGATCCGCCGGACTGCGCCATCACGCTCGCGGATCTGCACGTCGAAGCGGTTGCCGCCCGGAACGGGCTGGACATTCTCGCCGCGGATATCCGCCTGCGCCGAGAAACCATAAGTGACGATGCGCCGGTCCTGCACGCGCGGCAGAATGGCCTGCACTTCGGGATGATCGAGACACAGCATCGCCGCGCCATAGAAAGGCGTGTTCTCGACGAATTCGACGAAGGCGTCCTTCACCGCATCGAAGCTGCCATAATGGTCGAGATGCTCGGGATCGATGTTGGTCACGACCGCGATCGTGCCGTCGAGGCGCAGGAAGCTGCCGTCGCTCTCGTCG
The DNA here is from genome assembly GCA_017304655.1 of Sphingomonas sp. Lineage (GTDB taxonomy): Bacteria > Pseudomonadota > Alphaproteobacteria > Sphingomonadales > Sphingomonadaceae > Sphingobium. The sequence goes on along the minus strand of JAFKLY010000002.1, from coordinate 769,341 downwards.
GCCTCCACCACCATCCACTCGCTCTTGCCGAGGCGCGCGTTGGAGCCGTAGCTGTTGATGATGCCGCCGTTGATCACGGTCGGATCGACGCCGCCCGCATCGAGGAGCGCCGCGACCATGGAGGTCGTCGTCGTCTTGCCGTGCGTGCCGGCAACCGCAACAGTGGACTTGAGGCGCATCAGCTCGGCCAGCATTTCGGCACGGCGGATGACGGGCACGCGCTTCTCCAGCGCCAGCTCGACTTCCGGATTGCCGCGCTTGATCGCGGTCGATGTCACGACCACGGCGGCATCGCCCAGATTCTCGGCCTGGTGACCGATCATCACCTTGATGCCCAAGTCGCGCAGATGCTGGATCACATAGCCCTCGGCCATGTCGCTGCCCTGCACGGTGTAGCCCATATTGTGCATGACCTCGGCAATGCCGGACATGCCGATGCCGCCGATGCCGATGAAGTGGATCGTGCCGATGTCGGTGCCGACGCCCTTCATGCGCCGGCTCCCGCGAGACCGGCAAAGGAAGGCACGTCGTCGGATCGCACCGTGTCGATCGTCTGCGGCGCAGGGCCGAAGCTCTCGATGAGGTCCGCCATGTCCTTCACGGCGTCGGGAAAGCCGCAGGCTTTGGCGCGAGCGGCCGCGTTCTGGAGAGCGCCGGGTTCCATGGCGAGTTTCTGCATCTGCTTGGCGAGTTCCGTAGGCGTGAACTTGGGTTGGGGAATGAGCCGCGCGCCGCCAGTCTTGGCCATTTCGCGCGCGTTCCAGGTCTGGTGATCGTCGGTGGCGATCGGCAAGGGCACGAGGATCGCCGGGCGCCCGGCGACCGTCAGTTCTGCAATGGTCGAGGCGCCGGCGCGCGCGATGACGAGATGCGACCAACCGAGCTTCGTCGGCATGTCCTCGATATACGTCGCGAGATCGGCCGGAATCTCCATGTCCGCATAAGTCGCGCGCACCCGCTCGATATCCTCGACACGGCATTGCTGCGTGACTTGCAAGCGGCGGCGCAGGCTCACCGGCAGCATGGCCAGCCCAGCCGGCACGACATCCGAGAGGATGCTGGCGCCCAGACTGCCACCCGTGACGAGCAGGCGCAGCACGCTCTCATCGGAGAAGACCGGGAACGGCTCCTCACGCAGATCCAGCACCGCTTCCCGCACGGGGTTGCCGATCAGATGGACCTTGCCGGCGTGGCGTTTCGCCAGGCGTTTCACTTCCGGATAGGCCGTGGCAATCGCGGCGACCTTGCCGGACACAAGGCGATTGACCCGGCCCAGCACGGCATTCTGCTCGTGGATGATCGTCGGGATGCCTTCGGCGAAGGCGCCAAGCAGTGCCGGCAGTGCAGGGTAGCCGCCGAAGCCGACCACGGCCGAGGGCGCAAAGGTCTCGTAAAGGCGCCGAGCCATCGTCCGGCCCTCGCGGATGGCCTGAAAACCCCTGATCCAGCCCTTGATACCGCCCGACAAGCGGCCGGCAGGCAGAACATGCGTCTGCACATCCTCGAACAGGCCGGGGATCTTGGTGCCGCGCTCGTCGGTCACCAGCGCGACGCGGTGCCCGCGTGCCATCAGTTCTTGCGCAACGGCATGGGCCGGGACCATGTGTCCCCCCGTGCCGCCCGCTGCCAGCACATAGTGCCGGAAAATGCTCATCGGCCGCTCCATGTCATCACATAGGGAGAACGGCTCATATACGGGTTGCGCCGGGTGAAGGCCAGCAGCAGGCCCACGCCGCCGCACAGCGCGATCATCGACGAGCCACCATAGCTGATGAACGGCAGCGTCATGCCCTTGGAGGGGAAGATGTGAATGTTGACGCCCATATTGATGATCGCTTGCAGGCCCATTTCGATCACCAGCCCGGCCGTTGCGAGGATGATGAAGGGGTCCTCCTCATCCAGAAGGCGCAGCAGCACGCGCACGACGATGGCGAGATAGACCAGCGCGATGGCGACGCAGGCGATGAGGCCGAATTCCTCGCCGATCACCGAGAAGATATAGTCGGTATGTGCCTCGGGCAGGTTGAACTTGGCCGATCCGCCGCCGGGGCCGACACCGGTCAGTCCGCCATGCGTGATCGTCGCGTGCGCGAGCTGGACCTGATCCGGCCCCTCGGCCGCGTCACGCACAGGATTGAGGAAGGCGTTGATGCGGTCGCGACCGTTCTCGTAGAACAGATAGACCAGCACGAACATGCCGAGCGCCGCGCAGCCCACGGCCGTCATCACGCGCATGGACGCCCCGCCGATGAGCAGGAGCGCTGCCCAGCAGGCGCAGAAGATCACGGTCTGGCCGAAGTCCGGCTGGCGCATCAGCAGCAGCGCCACAATGCCCGTCAGCATGGCGGTCAAGGAAATGACCGGCAAGGAGGGGTCGCGCGCGCGCAGCGAGAGTAGCCAGGCAATGCTCACCACGAACACCGGCTTCAAGAACTCGGATGGCTGGAAACGAAAAGCGCCGGCCCCCAGCCAGCGGGTCGCGCCGTTCACGCTGGTGCCGATCAACGGCACGAGCAGCAGCATGAGCGCGAACAGCAGCGCGAGCCCGACCGCGAGCCGCCGAGCCTGCGTGCGCGGCAACATGCTGACCACCACCATGATCGGCAGGCCGAGTGCAATCCACATGAGCTGACGATAAAGGAAATAGAGCGGGCTGAGGCCGCCATCGGCGCCGGAGAGCTTGGCCGCCGCCACGGGCGAGGCCGCCGCCACCGCGACGAGGCCGATGGCGATCAGCACGACGATGAGGCCGAGCAGGACGCGATCGATCTCCCAGAACCAGATGGCAAGCGCCGACTTTTCGCGCGGCATCGGCTTGCGCGGACGCGGACGCAGCGGCGAGAGTGCCATTTCGAGCTGGCCGAAGCGACCCGGCCGGGGTGCGTCGCCATCAATCAGGGTGATATCGTCGTTGCCGTCGCCGCTCATGCGCCGTCCCCCGCTTTTGCCTGCTCGCGCAAAGCCTCCACGGCGGCGGCGAAGGCATCGCCACGCGCCTCGAAATCCCGGAACTGGTCGAAGGACGCGCAGGCCGGCGAGAGCAGCACGATATCTCCCGGCCGGGCATTGGCTGCCGCCTGCGTCACGGCGGTCACCAGGAGCTCGGATTCCGTCACCGGGACGCCCGCCTCGCCGAGCAGCCGCGCGAACAGTGGCCCCGCCTCGCCGATGGTGTAGGCGTGGGTGACGTTGGGAAAGCCGGCCGCGCACTCATCCAGGCTATCGCTCTTGGCGAGACCACCCAGAATCCAGTGGATCCGCGGCTTGCCCTCGACCGCCGGCCACGCGGCCAGCGCCGGCGCGGTGGATGCGGCATTGGTCGCCTTGCTGTCGTTCACGTAGAGCACGCCGTCGATCTCGGCGACCCGCTGCATCCGGTGCGGCAGGCTGGCGTAGCTTTCCAGCGCTGCGGCCACACTGGCTGGCCCAACGCCAAGCGCCTCGGCTACAGCCACAGCCACGGCGACATTCTGGGCGTTGTGCGGCCCCTGAAGCGCAGGCCACTGCGCCTGCGCAGCCGGATCGACCGTGCTCGCTGAAACCAGCGTTGCTCCTGGCACCTGCGCGCACACGCGGCGCGTCACATCATCGTCGATGGCAATGACCGCAGCATGGCCCGCCGACTGCATGGCGAACAGGCGCATCTTGGAAGCGACATAGCCCTCGAACCCGTCATAGCGGTCGAGATGGTCGGGCGTGACGTTGAGCAGCACCGCCACGTCGCAATCGAGGCTGAAGGTCAGGTCGATCTGGTAGCTGGAAAGCTCCAGCACATAGACGCCGCCGGCCTTCAGCGGCTCCTGCGCGAGAATCGGCAGGCCGATGTTGCCGCCCATGCGCGTCGGCAGGCCGGCATTGCGCACGATGTGGTGAATAAGCGCGGTGGTGGTCGACTTGCCGTTGGTGCCGGTGATGCCCACCACACGATGCGGCGGCAGGCTGGACCGGGCGAGTGCAAACAGCTCGATATCGCCGATGATCGGCACGCCAGCCTCGCGTGCGCGCGCCGCGACCGGATGGCGATTGAGCGGCACCCCAGGCGACACGACCAGCGCATCCAGCCCGGTCAGGTCCATCTCCATCGGATCGGCAATCTGCGCCTTGCCGGCCACAAGCGCGCGGGCATCCTCGCGCTGGTCCCACGCGAAGACCTGCGCCCCGCTGGCCGCCAGTGCGTCAACCGTCGCGAGACCCGAGCGGGCCAGCCCCAGGACGGCATAACGCTTGCCGGCAAAGGCGTCCGAAACGATCATCGCAGCTTCAGCGTCGCGAGGCCCGCAAGCGCAAGGACGAAGGCGATGATCCAGAAGCGGATCACCACAGTCGTCTCATGCCAGCCGAGCTGCTCGAAATGATGGTGGATGGGCGCCATGCGGAACACGCGCTTGCCGGTGCGCTTGTAGAAGAACACCTGGATGATGACCGACAGCGCCTCGACCACGAAGAGGCCACCGACGATGGCCAGCACGATCTCGTGATGGGTCGCGACCGCGATCACGCCGATGGTCCCGCCGAGTGCCAGACTGCCGGTATCACCCATGAACACGGCGGCAGGCGGCGCATTGAACCAGAGAAACGCCAGGCACGCGCCGACAATGGCGCCGCACAGAATGATGAGATCGCCGGCGCCGGGCACATGCGGAATGCCGAGATAGGCGGCATAATCGGCACGCCCGACCAGATAGGCGAAGGCCATGAAGGTCATGCAGGCAATGACGACCGGCATGGAGGCAAGGCCATCCAGCCCGTCGGTCAGGTTCACCGCGTTGCCGAACGCCACGATCACGAAGGCGCCGAAAAGGTAATAAGCATAGCTCAGGTCGAGCGCGCCGCCGCTCCAGAACGGCAGGTACAGCAGCGTGCCGTTGCGGCTGACGATCAGCCACGTGGCGAAGCCGGCAATGGCGAATTCGGCCAGCAGGCGCATCCGGGCGGACAGCCCCTTGTGGCTTGCCTTCGTCACCTTGTCATAATCGTCCATGAAGCCGATCGCGCCGAAACCGAGGGTCACGATAAGACACGCCCAGATATAGACCGACGCGATATTCATCCACAGCAGCACCGAGCAGACCAGCGCCGTGAGGATCATGAGACCGCCCATGGTCGGCGTGCCCCGCTTGGCGAGGTGCGTCTGCGGACCATCGGTACGGATCGGCTGCCCCTTGCCCTGACGCACGCGCAACCAGCCAATGAACTTCGGCCCGATGATAAGACCGATGATCAGCGCGGTCACAATCGCGGCACCCGCCCGGAAAGTCAGATAGCGGATGAGGTTGAGAACGCCCGGAAAATGGAGTTGCTCGGCCAGCCAATACAGCATCAGGCCACCTCGCTTTCGGCCAGCTTGTCGACAAGGCGCGAGAGGCCGACGCTGTTCGATCCCTTGATGAGGATCACATCGCCATCGACCAGCCTTTCAGGCACCAGATTGAGCACGTCCGTCACATCCTTTGCCCGCTCCACGGGCACGTCTCCCGCCAGCGCGTCGGCCAACGGTGCCATTTCCTCGCCCACCAGCACGGCGAGACGCACGTCCGCCGCCTTCACCGCATCGGCAAGGCCGGCATGAAGGCTGGCCGACAGGTCGCCCAGTTCCTTCATCGCGCCCAGCACGGCGATGCGCCGGCCGGCTTTCTCTTCGCCGAGTTGGGCCAGGGTCGCCGCCATGGAAGCGGGATTGGCATTATAGGCTTCGTCGATCAGCAGCGCCTCGCCGCCGTCCGACGTGCGGACATGCCGACGCGCGCCGCGGCCGGGAAGTCCAGCCATTTCCGCCAGGGCGAGGCCTGCCTGCGCCAAATCGCCGCCGACCGCCTCCACCGCTGCCAGCACCGCCAGCGAATTGGCGACCCAGTGACGCCCGGGCATTGCGACCGTGAAACTGAGGCGCGCGGAGCGGAGTTGCGCCGTGATCAGCGTGCCACCGCGCGCGGCAGGCATGTCCTCGACCACGCGCACATCGGCGCCCGCACCGAAGCCGAAGGTCACGATGCGCGCCGCATGGCGCGCCGCGACGTTGTAGAGCCGGTTGGCATGGGGCGAGTCATAGGGGATGATCGCCACGCCGTCGCTAGTCAGCCCCTCGAAAATCTCGGCCTTCGCGTCCGCGATCTTCTCCTCACTGCCGAAATACTCGATGTGCGCCGGCGCAATGGTGGTGACGATGGCGACATGCGGGCGGACCATGCGGGTGAGCGCGCGCAGTTCACCCTCGTGGTTCATGCCCATCTCAAAAATGCCGTAGCGCGTCCGCGCGGGCATCCGCGCGAGGCTGAGCGGTACGCCGACATGATTGTTGTAGCTCTTGAGCGAGCGGTGCGCCCCGCCGAAGCTCATGCGGTCGAACGCCTGGAACAGCGCTTCCTTGGTGCCGGTCTTGCCCGCGGACCCGGTAACGCCGATGATCTTCGCGTCCGTGCGCTTGCGCGCGGCAATGCCCAGATCGTCCAGGCCGCGAGCCGTATCCGCCACCTTGACGAACGGACCGTTCACGTCGCGATCGACGAGCAGCCCGCCTGCCCCCGCCGTCAGCGCGCGCGGGATGAAGTCATGCCCATCGGCCTGCTCGCCCTTGAGCGCGATGAACAGGTTGCCCGGCTCCACCTCGCGGCTGTCGAACGCCACGCCGTTCACTTCGAACGGAGTGGACGCAATGCCGCCGGTCGCCTCGGCAATCGCCTCGGATGTCCACAGCGCGCTCAAGCGGCGCATTCCCGGGCAACAGTCACGTCATCGAAGGGCAGCACGCGGTCGCCGATGATCTGGCCCTGCTCGTGGCCCTTGCCGGCGAGCAGCACGATGTCATCCGCGCCCGCCTCGGCGATGGCAGCGGCAATCGCCGCCCGCCGGCCACCGATTTCACGCGCGCCGGGTGCCCCAGCCATGATCGCGGCACGGATCACCTGCGGATCCTCGCTGCGCGGATTGTCGTCGGTCACGATCACCACATCACTGAGGTCGCTCGCCACTTGCCCCATCATCGGACGCTTGCCGGCGTCGCGATCGCCGCCCGCGCCGAACAGGGTGATGAGCCGCCCCCTGGTGTGCGGGCGCAGCGCCTCGATCGCGGCCTGAAGACCATCGGGCGTGTGCGCATAATCGACATAGACCGGCGCACCTGCCTTGGTGATGACGGCCCGCTCCAGTCGACCGCGCACCGGCTGCACCCGCGCGAGCAATCCGAGTACTTGCTTCAGCTTGCTCCCGGTCGCCAGAACGAGGCCGGTCGCGGTCAGCGCGTTTGCGGCCTGATAGGCGCCGATGAGTGGAAGCTCGACCTTGTGCGTCTCGCCTTCGGCCTCGATCATCAGCGTCTGGCCGAGTTGCGTCGGCGTGCGGCTCACCAGCCTGAGCGTCTGCCCCTTGGTGCCCACGGTGATGAGCTTGAGGCCGCGCAGCGAGGCGTGCTCGATGACCGCGCCGGAATAGTCCTCGTCATCGGCCCAGATAACGGCCGCGCCGTCGCTCGCCACGACCTCGTCGAAAAGGCGCATCTTGGCGGCGAAGTACATGTCCATCGTGCCATGATAATCGAGATGGTCACGGGTCAGATTGGTGAAGGCCCCGGCCACCACGCGCAGCCCCTCACTGCGGAACTGGGCCAGACCATGGCTGGAGGCCTCATAGGCGACGTGGCTCACGCCCTCCTTGGCGAGGCCGGCCATGTTGGAGAGGAAAGTCACGATGTCCGGCGTCGTGAGGCCCGTCGAAACCTGATCCACCGACGTGGTGACGCCGAGCGTGCCGATGGAAGCCGAGCTGTGGCCCAGCATGCGCCAGAGCTGGCGCGTCAGCTCGACCGTGGAGGTCTTGCCGTTCGTGCCGGTGACGGCGACCACCGTTTCCGGAAAGGGTGCATAATAGCGGGCGGCCAGCGCGGCGAAGAGGCGGCGCGGCTCCTCGCTCTTGATATGAACGGCGCCCTCCACATGGGCTTCGGGGCGCGCGACCACCGCGATCGCACCGGCAGCGACGGCGGCGGGAATGAAGTCCTCGCCATTCACGCGCGCGCCCTGAAAGGCGCCAAAGATGGTGCCCGGCGCCACCTTGCGATTATCAATGGCAAAACCGCTCACGGCTGCATCGTGAGCGGGATCGAGCTGCTGTGGAACCAGCGCTGAAAGACGCATCATTCGCTTTCCTTGTCCCGTTCCACGAGCGGCTTCAACTCCGAAATGTCGATATCGCGAATAGCCTCGGGGAAGACGCCGAGGAGCGGCCCTGCCCGTGCGACGAACGACTTGATGACAGGCGCCGCCGTATAAGCTGCGGTGCGGATACCGGGATAGCGCGCACTGCCCTGCGGCTCGTCCATCATGACGATGACGATGTAACGCGGGTCTTCCATCGGGAAGGCCGAAGCGAAGGTGGAGACGAGCGAGCGCTTGGCGTAGCCGCCATCCTTGGGCTTCTCCGCCGTGCCGGTCTTGCCGCCCACGCGATAACCGGTCGCGTCGGCATTGCGGCCCGTGCCGGTGAGCACGATCATGCGCAGCAGCTGGCGGATGCGCGCGCTGGTCTGCTCGGTGAAGATGCGCCGCGCGGGGATCTGCTCGCCCGGCTTGCGCTTCACCACCGTGGCGGGATGCCACACGCCACCATTGACCAGCGCGGCATAGGCGCTCGCAAGATGCATGGGCGTCACGGCGATGCCATGGCCATAAGCCGTCGTCATGATCGTGGTGCGATACCATTTGCGCGGGAACAGCGTGCCGGCCTGCTCCTTCAGCTCGATACTCGCCGGCCGGTCGAACTCCAGCGAGCGATAGGCTGCTTCCAGCGGCTTCTGGCCCATTTCGTCGGCGATGCGGGCGGTGACGATATTGCTGGAATGAAGCAGCGCTTCCGGCACGTTCAGCCAGCGGCCGAGCGGGTGATCGTCCTTGATGCGGAAGCCGCCGACCTGGAGCGGTGCCGTCGCGTCATAGGTCTTGCTCATGCTGACGATGACGCCGGCATCCATGGCCGTCGCGAAGGAGAGCGGCTTGAAGGTAGAGCCCAACTCATAACGCGCCTGAACGACGCGATTGCAGCGCGGCGACATGTCGCAGGTGATTTTGCCCGGATAGAGTTTGCCATCCTTGCCGACGATCGGCGGGGGCGCCGGAATGGTTTCGATGCGGTTGGGATTGAAGGTGGGAAGCGAGGCCATCGCAATCACTTCGCCGGTGCGCGAATCCAGCACGAGGCCGACGGCACCCTTGGCCTTCTGTTCCTGCATGCCGAAGGTCAGCTCGTCCTCCAGCGCGGCCTGCACCCGTGAATCGATCGAGAGCTCGAGCGGCTGTCCGCGCATTTGCCGGTCGATCAGGCGACTGTCGAAGGCACGCTCCACACCCATTGAGCCATGACCGTCCCGATCGACGAAGCCGAGCAGATGCGCGGCGAGCGTGCGCTGCGGATAGAGCCGCTCCGGCTCACGGGGAAATTCGATGCCGATCTCCCCCAGCGCGTTCACCGCCGCCACTTCTTTCGGCAGCGCGCGCTGGCGCAGATAGTTCCATTGGCCGCCGGAGGTGAGCTGCTTGTAGAAATAGCCGATCGTCTGATCCGGGAAGATGTCGTGCAGCTTCTCCGCGAGCTCGCGCGGATCGCTGATCAGCCGGTCGCGGCGCACCGCGATCGCATAACCGTCAATATCGCGCGCGAGCGGCACGCCGTTGCGGTCGACGATATCCGCGCGGCTGGGGACAGGCAGCGGGCTGCTCGACCGCTCGGCCTGCGCACCGGCAGCGACTCCCATCCACACCATGCGGCCGGCCATTACCAGTGTGATGGCCACGAAAATGAGCAGCACGAGCATGATGCGGCCATGCGCGACGGAGACGAGGTCAGCCTGCCCTTTGCTGGTGGACCGCGGCTCCGGCCGCGCGATGATGGTCGCCATCAGCGCCCCGCGCCTCCCTCGGTCGCCTTGGCGGCCTTGATGGGCGAACCGCCACCGAGCAGCTTCTCATCGAGCAGCGCCAGCCGCGCCGCCTTGCGCGCGGCAGGATCGGGCTGACCTGCCGGCTTGATGAACTTGTCGGCGGCCGGCGTACGCGAGACCAGAGCCACGCGGGCCGGGCCAGCCTTGGGCTCGGCGGCGGACGCCGTGCGAATGAGCGAGAAGTCTGGAACGGCACGACGGGCCGGCGCAGCTTCCGGCGCCTTGACCTCGGCCTTGGATACCTGGGCAGGTTTCACCTCGATCGGCCGGGCATCCGCCAGCTCGACCGGCTGCGTCGTCGCCGTCTCAGGCTGCGCAACCTGCGTCGCCATGGCCGTCATCACCGGCGGCGGCGCATAGCCTTCGCCCGCCGGCTCGATCCGGTCAAGATTGGCCAGTGCGCGCTCGTTGGGCAGATATTGGGCCGGGCTTGGCACGTAGAGACGCAGGTCGTTCTGGTTCCAGGCCGCGAGCTGGCGCATACTGCCGCGCGCACCGAATTCCGCCTCAAGATAACGGATTTCCGCGCGGGTCCAGCGAATCTGGTCGATCATGTGATGCACGGCGTTGCGTTCGGTCGCGACGCGCAGACTGATGAGATACGCCGCCAGCGCGCCCATCGCGACGACGAGAATCCACATGATGCTCTGCAGGCGCTTGATCGCAATCATCGGCCGTCTCCCGTCCGGCTGGTCATGGCTGGTGCGTCGGTCCGCACGGCGCTGCGCAGCGTAGCCGAACGCGCGCGCGGATTGGTTGCCAGCTCCGCGTCGCCGGGTCGGACAGCGCGGGCAGGCTTGTGAAAGGTCGGCGCCTTGCGCGACCGGGCTTCTGGCCGATGGCGCGAGCCACTTCCCTCTTGCCCGCTGCGTACACGCAGGAAATTCTTGACGATGCGGTCCTCGAGACTGTGGAAGGTCACCACTGCCAGACGGCCACCCGGCTTCAGCACCGCTTCCGCCGCGTCGAGACCGCGCTCCAGCGCGTCCAGTTCGCCATTGAGGAAGATGCGGATCGCCTGGAAGGTCTTGGTCGCCGGATCGGTCTTGTCGCCCGGCCGCTTGCCGATCGCGCGATGGACCGCGCCCACCAGATCGCCAGTGGTCGCCAGCGGACGCGCCGCCACGATGGCCCGCGCCACGCGGCGGGACTGACGCTCCTCGCCGTAGATGTAGAGAATATCGGCCAGTTCGCCCTCGTCCACGCGATTGAGGAACTCGGCCGCCGTCTCGCCGGACTGGCTCATCCGCATGTCGAGCGGCGCGTCAGGAAAGCGGAAGGCAAAGCCGCGCCGCTCCCGATCGAGCTGCATGGAGGACACGCCGATATCGAGCGTGACGCCATCGACCGCGTCGATGCCCGCATCTGACAGCAGCGCGTCCATCTGCGCGAAGTTGCCATGGACCAGCGTGATCGCACCGTCGCTCGCGGCGATGACGCCCTGCCCTTCGGCAATCGCGTCGGGATCCTGATCGATGGCGAAGACGCGCGCGCCGCGTGCCGCCATGGCACGACTGTACCCGCCGGCACCGAACGTGCCATCGACATGACGCTCACCAGGGGCAATGGCGAGCGCGTCCAGCACTTCGTCGAGCAGCACGGGGCAGTGTGGCTCGGCCGGCGGGGTTACGGGAAGGGCCGAACTCATCACCGGCCCTCCCGCTTGGACTTGAGCTCGGCGAGGAAGGTCTCGCATTCCTCTATCGCGAGCAAATTCTTGCTGTTCTCGGCCAGGAAGCGCTCGGGATCCCAAAGCTGGGCCAGGCGACCGCTGCCGACGATGAAGATGGCATCCGTGATGCCGTAAATGCGCCGAAAGGCCGGCGGCAGGGAGAACCTGCCGCCGGAGTCGATGGTAATCGGCTTGATGGTGCTCCAGAAGTCGGTGTCAGCCTGCTCGGCGTCGAAATCATCGCCGCGCGTCAGGGCAATATGCGCGGCTTCATCGGCTTTCGACTGGAAGAATTCGAGCTGCTTGTCGCCGAATACGGACACATATTTCCGCGAGGGATCGGCGCGAACCAGCATGGAGCCAGGCTCTGAGCTGTGGGCGTTGAGCACGGAGCGGAACGACATAGGCAGCGCAAAGCGCCCCTTGCCATCCAGGGCGCTTGCTCCGTTGCCCATGAAAAACGCCGACGACACCCACGAGGACTCCTGCCCTGGGCACGCGCTTCCCCGCGCCGGCAAACGCTCGTTTGCCGGGTCGCAGACTCGCAAAGATCACGAGTGCCCCTCGGCGTGCATTATTAGCAGCACGCTCAAGGGGATGGAAGGGAGAATCTTGGCAAATCTGGGATGAGGTGGGAATTTCTTGGGTAGATCAGCCCGTATCTGGATTTGTATCAGCTTTGTTCCATTTTTGATCTTTTTCTGTTTCGATAGAATGCTGGGAACGGCTGGGGCGACGCGCCACCAGCGCCTCAACGATCGCCAGCATGAGTACCAAGGCAAGCGCACCTCGCAGGCCCGCGACGAGACGGTCCTGATCCGCCAGCCAGCTCGACCACGGATCGACTCGCGGGCTACGTCCATCCAGCCATCCGATCAGCAAATCGAGCGCATCGCTCGTCCACGCCGCGCGGTCTGCGGGGTGCTCGGGCGAGAGAGTCCAGAGCGTGTCGTTGATCCAGTCCGCATCGGCGACGAGCAACGCCTCCCCCGCGCCGATCCGGCAGCGCGCGACGAGCCCTTGCTCCGTCAGCCCGCAACCGCTCCCATTGCCCAACCGGGTGAAGCGCGAACTCCCGGAAAGCTGGAGCAATCCGCCGCTTTGCAGCGCTCGCCGTTCGACGGGATCGCTCTCCACATCGACTTCAGCCGGTTCGAGGCGCAACCCCCAATGGCTCAGCAGGGGATCGAGCAGGCTGGTCAGCGGCGCGCGCTCAGGGTGACCGAGCGGTCGCGGATCGGGCCAATGGAGCAGCGGATCGGCCAGCACCACCGTGCGCCCACCCTGCCGCACCCAGGCATCGAGCGCGACCAGTTCCTGCGGCGCGAGCAGGCGCGGTTGCGCGAGAAGCAGCACAGACAGCGGACGCAGCGTCGCAGGCTCAAGCGCATCGACCGGGCGCAGGCGCAGGCGCGAATCCAGCGCCTGCCAGAACGGCGAACGCAACCCCACCGACTCCAGCGCAGACACCCCCTGCGCCGCCCCCATCGCCGCGCCATGCAGCGGCATTGCCGAGAGCACGCCGACGTTCAGGCGCGACTGATCGCTCGCGATACGGACGCCGGATATCAGGCGAGGAACGAGCAGGGCCAGAACAACAAGACCAAGCAGCAGCGCGATGCGCAGCGCCCGCCTTCGCGATGTGCTGAGGCGAGCGCCCCATGCCGCAAGGCCGAGACCTAGTGCGAGCAGTGCCAGGCCCGCCCAAGGCAACGAGATACTGGCGAGACCGACAAGGAGGCCAGCTGGCAACGCTACCAGCGCCCAGCTGCTTGCGAGCCGCGCGCGCGACACCCGAACATCGCGCCCCAAAAAGACGATCAACGCGACCGTGCCCGGCAGCAGCCAGTCGAGCGGATCAAGGCGCCCGGTGCGCAGGGCCGACCCCAGCAATCCGGCGAGCAGAGCCGCCGAACCGACAAGGAGGGCAAAGAGAAAGGAACGGAACGCGCGTGCCATGGCCATGCCGGACGGCGAACCTGCTCAGTGCGTCGGCGCCGATTGATCCGGGTCGCGGTCCATGCGCGTCTTGAGACGCGGATCGGGCTCCAGATCCGGCACGGACGGCGCAGAGCTGTCCGTTGCGGTGGTCGGCGTCACGCCCAGATCGGCCAGCGGTTCGTTGGTGCCGGTCGGCGCGCTGCCCGAGGCATTGGTCACCGCCGCGCCCGCAACCGTCTGCTGCGAGGCCGCGATCATGTCACTGCCGTCGGGATGCGCAGCCTGGATAACAAGATTGGCCAGCGTCACGACAAGCAGAACCGCCGCCAGCCCGACCAGACCGATCTGGACGCGCTGCAATTCCTCGCGATGCGCTCGCAACTGGTTCTTCTGGGCGATACGATCTCTCCCGGGATGCAACCGGCGCCAATGCCCGGCGCTGCAAACCCGCTCTGCCTAGTGTGACAGCCAGGGGAAAGGCGTCAACCCCTTGGCGAGCAGCCACTCGCGATTGTACAGCGTGGAGAGGTAGCGCAGGCCGGTATCGCACAGGATAGTGACGATGCGGCTGCCCGGGCCGAGCTGGCGGCCCAGCGCCACGGCGCCCGCCACGTTGATGCCGGTCGAAAGGCCCACGCACAGCCCCTCGCTCATCAGTTTCTCGACCCAGTGCATGCCTTCCGCGTCGGACATGCGGAACTGGGTATCGATCGGGGCGCCATCGAGATTGGCGGTAATCCGGCCTTGGCCGATGCCTTCAGCAACCGAACTGCCCTCGGCTTTCAATTCGCCATGGGCATAGAAATTGTAGAGCGCCGCGCCATAGGGGTCGGTGAGCGCGATCGTGATCGCCTCGTCCTTCTGCTTGAGGCCAAGGCCGACACCGGCCAACGTGCCGCCTGTACCGGCAGCACAGGTGAAGCCATCAACGCGGCCGTCCATCTGGGCCCAGATTTCCTCGGACGTGCCGACGATATGGGCCTTGCGATTGGCGATATTGTCGAACTGGTTGGCCCAGATCGCGCCCGGCGTCTCCTCGGCCAACCGGCGCGAGGTATGCACAAAATGCCCCGGGTTCGAGTATGGCGCTGCCGGCACCAGAACCAGCTCGGCGCCCAGCGCGCGCAGCGTGTCCATCTTTTCGCGGCTCTGCGTCTCAGGCATGACGATGATCGTGCGATACCCCTTGGCATTGCCGACCAGCGCGAGGCCGATGCCGGTATTGCCGGCAGTGCCCTCGACGATCGTGCCGCCGGGCTGGAGCTGGCCCTTCTCCTCGGCATCCTCGACGATGAACAGCGCCGCGCGATCCTTGACCGATGCGCCGGGGTTCATGAATTCGCACTTGCCGTAAATTTCGGCGCCGCTGGCTTCGGATGGACCGGCCAGCCGCACAAGCGGGGTATTGCCGATCAGCGAGAGCGTGTTGGGATGAACAGTCATCGCTCCCTCACCTAGGAGGCCTCCGGGACCGGAGCAAGCAAGGAGATATGCAGGCGCGGCAAAGCGCAGATTGGCCGCTCCGAACCGACAGGGTGCAACCGGGTGCGCCGATGCCAGTCATGATCGGGGGCAGGACTGGGAAACGAGCCGCCCGCCAGCATCAACCGCGCGCAGAAATTCACAGCCAAGCGACGTGCCGCGCCTCACTCTGCGTTGACGAGCGCCTGTTCCTTGGCGGCCCGGCGCTCCGTGAACCAGATGGCGAACAGAGCGAGCTCGTAAAGCAGGATCAATGGGATCGCGAGCATGAGCTGGGAGATCACGTCCGGCGGGGTCAGCACAGCCGCCACCACGACCGCCGCCACGATCATATATCGCCGCGCCCCGACCAGCTGCGCACGCGACACAATGCCGGCCCGATTGAGCAGCATCACCAGCACAGGCAGCAGGAAGCTGATGCCGAAGGCGAGGATGAACTGCATCACGAGGCTGAGGTAGCTATCCATGCTGGGCAGCGCCTCGACATTCAGACCGCCCGCCTGACCCTGAAACTTCAGGAAGAAATGGAAGGCCGTCGGCATCACCAGATAATAAGCGAAAGCCGCTCCGGAGACGAAGAGGACGGGCGTCGCCAGGAGGAAAGGCAGCAGCGCCTTCTTCTCCTTGGCGTAGAGGCCCGGCGCCACGAAAGCCCACAGCTGGTTCGCCGTGATCGGGAAGGAAACGAAGAAGGCGCCGAACAAGGCGACCTTCAACTCGACGAAGAAGGCTTCATAAAGCTTAGTATAGACGAGCCGCCCATTGGCGCTGCCAAAGCCTTCCTTCAGCGGCTGGATGAGAAAGCCAAGAAGCTCGCTGGAGAAATAATAGCAGACGGCGCCCGAGAGGAGCAGCGCCCACACGCAAACGAGCAAGCGCTTCCTGAGCTCAATCAGATGCTCAAGCAACGGTGCCTTGGTCTCGTCAATGTCCCTCATGCAGCGGACGATCCCTTGGCCGGATCAACCTCGGGGGCATCGAGCGGCAGTGCGGCCTGCACTTCGGGCGGGGGCAGAGCTGCTGCCTCAACGGACGCCTCTTCGGCGGGAGGCGGCAAGTGCCCGGCGGTTTCATCGGCCAGAGGCTTCATCGTTCCGTCCAGATCAGGCATCGCCGTTGAAGCCATGATCCGCTCATTTTCCTTGGCCCACTGCTTTTGCAGCTCTTCCAGTTCCGCCTCGCGGATCATGGCATCCAGCCCGGAGCGGAAATGCCGGGCCATGCCCCGCGCCTTCCCGACCACTTGCCCAACCTTGTAGAGTGCGCGCGGCAAATCCTTGGGGCCGATCACCACGATCGCCACCACAATGATCAGCAACAGCTCGGACGAGCCGATATCGAACATGACGAACCCTCCGTCGCTTCAGCGCCGGAAACGGTCAGCTATCGAGCTTGTGTTCGTCGCGCACGGTGCTCTGCTCGGATGCAGACGCCGGGCGCTGCTCAAGACGCTGCGCCGGCTTGGCCGAGGCCGCAACATCGTCCTCGTCGTCCGCCATGCCCTTCTTGAAGCTCTTGATGCCCTTGGCAACGTCGCCCATCAGACCAGAGATACGACCGCCACCAAACAGCAGCACGATGACCAGCACGACGACGATCCAGTGGATCGCGGAAAAGGAACCCATCGAAAATCTCCTGTGTACGAGGCTTAACTAGTCCTCATCCTCGTCTTTTTCCAGCAGCGATTGAGACTCCATCGCTTCCATGGCGAGGTCGATGGGGTCGAGCAGGCCAGCGGCGCGCAGATCGTCGATTCCGGGCAGATCCCGGCGGCTGGAAAGGCCGAAGTGGCTTAGGAAATCGTTCGTCGTCGCATAAATGAGCGGTCGGCCCGGCACTTCACGGCGGCCTGCCGGGCGGATCCAGCCGGCCTCCATCAACACGTCGAGCGTGCCCTTGGCGACGGCGACCCCCCGAATCGCCTCGATCTCGGCGCGGCTCACCGGCTCGTGATAAGCGATGATCGCCAGCGTCTCGACGGCAGCGCGGCTCAGCTTGCGCGGTTCCTCGCGCTCACGGCGCAGAATGTAGGAGAGGTCGGCCGCTGTCTGGAAATGCCAGCGCCCGCCACGTTCAACCAGCTCGATGCCGCGCCCCTCATAATGATCGGCAAGCGCCGTGAGATGCGGCAGCACGCTTTCCTCCAGCCCGGCATGACGCGCGATCTCCTGCGGCATCAGCGGCCCCTCTGCCGCGAACAGCACCGCCTCGACCAGACGGGCAGCCATTGTCAGCGTCATGTGCGCGTCTCCGATGATCCAGCCGTTGCCTTGAGATAGAGCGGCGCGAAGGTCTCTTCCTGACGAATCTCGATCCGGCCGAGCCGCGCCAGTTCCAACGTGGCGACAAAGCTGCTTGCGAGGGCGGAGCGGCGCAATTGCGGATCGGCATGAGCCGGCAGGAAGCTGAGGAGATCGGCCCACTCGATCTGTACGCCGATCAACTGCGAGACCCGCTCGATGGCTTCGTCCAGCGTCATCACCAGCCGACGCGCGACGACATGAATGCGGGGCGCGGTGCGGGCCTTGATCTGGCCATAGGCCTGAATGAGATCGTAGAGGCTCGCTTGCCAGACAATCGCTTTGGGCCGATGCAGCCCTTCCGGCGCGGGCCGTATGAAGACGTCGCGCCCGATGCGATCCCGCGCCATCAGCCGGGCGCCCGCCTCGCGCATCGCCTCCAGCCGTTGGAGCCGCAAGTGGAGGCGCAGCGCGAGTTCCTCCGGGCTGGGGTCGGGCTGTGCCTCCTTGGGCAGCAGCAGGCCTGACTTGAGGTAAGCCAGCCATGCGGCCATCACCAGATAGTCCGCCGCCAGCTCCAGCCGCAATTCAGCTGCTTCCTCGATGAAGCGCAGATATTGCTCGACCAGCGCGAGGATCGAGATTTCACGCAGGTCGACCTTCTGCGTGCGCGCCAGCGCCAGCAGCAGATCGAGCGGACCTTCCCAACTCTCGACACTCACGGTCAGCACCGCTTCGCCCGGCGCGCGACGAACAGGCTCGGCCCAATCGGCATCGCCGAGCAATGCATTGACGTCCAGTGGCGTGTCGGACGTCGTTTCGTCGCTCATGCCGCCACCTTCGCGAGCAGAGCATCGCGTGTCGCCAGCGCGCGCTCGATCGGCCAGTCCGGATCCGAGCCGGAAGCGATGGTCGCCATCGCACGGGCCAGTCGCTCGCGCGAGCGATCGCTCATCTCCGGCAGGCGGGCCGCAATGGCGCTCATCTCGTCCATCCGCGCCCAGCAATTGAGCGCCAGGTCGCAGCCCGCCGAAACCACGCCGGCCGCCAGATCGTCCGCCGCGCCGCTCAGCGCCTTCATGTCGAGATCGTCCGACATCAGCAGTCCATCGAAACCGATGGCTCCGCGAATGATCTCGCCGATGACGACTGGAGACAGGCTGGCCGGGCGCTCGGCATCCCAGGCCGTGTAGAGGCAATGGCAGGTCATGCCGGCGGGCGCCTGGTTGAGCGCGCGAAACGGCGCCAGATCCAGTTCGAGCTCTGCCGCGCTGGCCTCGACGCGCGGCAGTTCCTTGTGACTGTCGACCAGTGCGCGGCCATGGCCCGGCATGTGCTTGATGACGCCGACGACGCCCCCAGCGCGCAGCCCGTCCAGCATCGCGCGGCCCAGTGCCGCCACGCGCATGGGCTCGCTGCCGAAGGCGCGATCGCCCACGATGTCGCTCGCTCCCTCCTGCCGGATATCGAGCACGGGCGCGGCATCGGCGGTGATACCCACCTCGGCCAGCATCGCGCCCAGCGCCCGCGCATTGCA
Organism: Sphingomonas sp.; assembly: GCA_017304655.1. Classification (GTDB taxonomy): domain Bacteria; phylum Pseudomonadota; class Alphaproteobacteria; order Sphingomonadales; family Sphingomonadaceae; genus Sphingobium. Next base: position 750,541 of record JAFKLY010000002.1, on the reverse strand, counting down.
GCGCACCGCCTCGATCGCGCTGGAGGGCGCGGTATCGTAAAGTGGCTCAAAATCGCCCGATGGCGGAAAGGCGGGCCATACCGGCGGGCGCATCCGCGCCACCCGGCCGCCTTCCTGATCGATCAGGATGAACAGGTTCTCACGTCCCGCAACGTCGCGCAATTCGTCGGTCAAGGCGCGCAGCTGCGCGGAATCCCGGATATTGCGGCCGAACAGGATGTAACCAGCCGGATCGCAGGCCTTGAACAGCGCACGCTCGTCCGCGCTCAAGGTTTCGCCGGCCAGACCGAAGATGACCGGCTTCATGGGATCCGCCCCGTTTGCGCCTCGCCGCTCAGCGGACCACCATGCAATTTTCGCCGGCAACGCGCAGCTTGCCGCAGGTCGCGGTCGCATCGCTTGCCGAGGCTACAGTGGCGCGAAGCCGGAACAGCGTCTTCCCGCCCGTCTCCACCGGCTCGACCGAATGAGTCAGCGCGCCGACATAATCGAACCGGCCGGACAGCTTCTTCCACACGCTCTCCGCCAGCTCCTTCGATCCGAAGGCACCCAGCTGGATGCGCGGTGCGCCGGCCTCGGCCGCCGTACCCGTTCCGGCATTCGTCTTCTTGGGATCAACCGGCACAGTCTTGACCGCAGCCGTGACAGTGGGCTTGGCAACCGTGGCGGGCCGCGCGAGCGGCTCGACCTTGGCCGCCGCTGCCTTCAGGTCCGTGCGCGGCGCTTCGGGCACCTTGCTCGCGTCGATCCGGCCTGCACCCTCGGTGCCTTCGCTGGCCTCGAAGCTTGCATCGCCCTCGCCGTCAAATTCCTTCGCGTCGGAGGCATTGGCCGGGATCTTGTAGGTTGCGCCTTGCGCCGCGATCAGCTTGGCCTCCCCGTCCTCGCCGCCGGCATTGCGGCTCTTGAGCCAATATCCGCCGCCTACGATCAGGCAGAGCAGCCCGAGGCCGAGGGCGACCAGCCCCAGGAGCTTCAGCGGTGATGGCGGATCCTGCTGGTCGTAATCCCCCGCAGGCTCAAGCCAAGGCAGGCGATCACCATCGTCCAGATTGAGGCCGTCACTGTGATCCCCCGACATCAGCTCATCTCCTCCAGCGCCGCGACGCCCATCAGGGCCAGGCCATTTTTGATAACCTGACCGATTCCGGCGCTCAAGTGCAGTCGCGTGGCGGTCAGCACGGCGTCGTCCGCCTGGATCACGCGGCGATCCGGCTGATCGTTGCCGAGGTTCCACCAGCCGTGGAAGGATGCCGCCAAATCATAGAGATAGAAGGCGATCCGGTGCGGCTCGCGCGCATTGGCGGCGGCTTCCACCACACGCGGAAAATTGGCGAGCTGCTTGACGAGGTCCAGCTCCTCCGCCCCGAAGCGGGACAGGTCCGGCACGGGCAGGCCGCCCGAAAACGCCTCGGCCACGCGCCTGCCCAGCGAGGCGATGCGCGCATGGGCATATTGCACGTAGAAAACCGGATTGTCCTTGGACGCCTCGACCACCTTGGCGAAGTCGAAGTCCATCTGCGCGTCGGCCTTGCGCGTGAGCATCGTGAAGCGCACGACATCCTTGCCGACTTCGTTCACCACATCGGCCAGTGTCACGAAATTGCCGGCGCGCTTGCTCATCTTCACCGGCTCGCCGTCGCGCAGCAGGCGAACCATCTGCACCAGCTTGACGTCGAAGCGCACCTTGCCCTCGGTCAGCGCAGCCACGGCCGCCGTGATGCGCTTCACCGTGCCGGCATGGTCGGCACCCCAGATGTCGATGAGCTGGTCCGCACTCTGGGCCTTCTGGAAATGATAGGCCATGTCCGCGCCGAAATAGGTCCAGCTGCCATTGGACTTCTTGATCGGCCGGTCCTGATCGTCGCCGAACTTCGTCGAACGGAACAGCGGCAGCTCCACCGGCTCCCAGTCTTCCGGCGTCTCACCCTTGGGCGCCTCGAGCATTCCGTCATAGACGAGATCGTGCGCGCGCAGCCACTGTTCGGCCGCTTCCGGCTTGCCTGCCGCCTGCAGCTCCGCCTCGGACGAGAAGAGATCGTGATGGATGCCGAGCAGCGCCAGGTCCGCCCGGATCATGTCCATCATGTCGGCCACGGCCGCCTTGCGGAACAGCGCCAGCCATTCGCTCTCCGGCGCGTCGACGAACTTGCTGCCATATTGGGTCGCCAGCTTGTGGCCGACCGGCACGAGATAGGCCCCCGGATAAAGCCCTTCCGGCACCTCGCCGATATCCTCGCCCAGTGCTTCCCGATACCGCAGGTGAACTGAGCGGGCGAGCACATCCACCTGCCCACCGGCATCGTTGATGTAATATTCGCGCGTCACCGCATAGCCGCTGAACGCCAGCAGGCTCGCCAGCGCATCGCCTACCACGGCGCCACGGCAATGCCCCATGTGCATCGGGCCAGTGGGGTTGGCCGACACATATTCGACATTGACCCGCAGGTCCTTGCCGACATCGGAGCGGCCATAATCCGCGCCGGCGGCATGGACGGCGGTCAGCTCTGCTTCCCACGCGGAGCGATCCAGCCGCATGTTGATGAACCCGGGGCCGGCGATCTCGACCGTCTCCACATCGGCCAGGCCGCGCAGGCGCTCCGCGATCAGCTCGGCGAGCGCGCGCGGATTGGTGCCCGCGGGCTTGGCGAGCACCATCGCGGCGTTGGTTGCCATGTCGCCATGAGCGGGATCGCGCGGCGGTTCGACGGTAACAGCGGTGCGATTCAGCCCGGCCGGCAACTCGCCTGCCGCGACCATCGTGTCGAGCAGGCCGTCCAGCGCGGTAGCGATACGGGCGAAGATACTCATGTCTTGTGCAATCCTGTCAGCAGCGGCCCGACCTTGCGGGCCTTACCGGCAGAAGCACCGCGGTCGCAAGGCCGCCGGGAGAAAACTCAGCGGGTGATATTGTAGCGGAGCTGGTCGGGGGTCAGGTTGAACCCGAGGAGCAGCTCGAAGCTGCTTCGCTGGATCGCGGCCTTCACTTCCGGACGAGCCAGCGGATCGAGCGCGGCATCGGCATCGCCGGACTTGCGCGGACGCGTGATCATCCGCTCGACATCGGCAGGCAGCGTCGCGCTTGCGCGATCGACATAGGCCGTGGAAGCGCCGGTTGCATGCGCCCGCAGCGATCCTTCCGGGAAGCTCAGCCGAATAGTGGCGATGCGCTTGGCAACGACGGATGTCGCACCCCGCACGACCGCCGAGAAGACCGGCAGCTCAATGTCGCGGGCAGCGCCGGGGTCGCGACGCAGCGCATTGACGGAATAAGTGACGTGGCTCTGAACGTCGTTGCCGACCGTTTCGCAGGTCGAACGCACATCCGTGATGTTGGCCACGATATCGATCGACACGGCATCGCGATTCTGCACCGGGTCGAACAGGGTGATGTCGCCGGTATTGGCCGGGATGGCCACCATCGGGCAGGCAGAGCGGAACTGGATGATGCCCTGCCCTGCGGAGTCGATGTCGCCGCGCTTGGCGCAACCCGAAACCAGAGCCACCACGGCGCCCAGAACGGCAAATTTCGATGCAGTGGCGTTCCGCACGATGGTTCCAAATCCTTTTCTCTCGGGCTGGCGGAAGGCCGCCCGGTGGCAATCGGGTCCGCGCTTCTTAGTCGCGCTCCCCACAGCGCGCAACCGAAAGGGCAGCGGCGCGCTATCCCGTCACTGATCGCGCATTGCGGGAAGCTGAACCGTGCAGACGGCAAGACCGGTTTGCCTCTGCGGCCAGGCCCTGCAGCGCCGTCACACTGGCCGGTACGGAGGTGACCAAGGCGCACGCCGGTCTGATCCGTCTAGGGCTGAGCAATCATAATCATCCGGGAGATATCATGACCACTCACCAGACCTCAGCGCGACCATCACCGGCCGGCTGGCTGCTCAGCGGCCTCGTCATCCTCGCGTTACTGGCCGATGCCGCCGTCAACCTGTTAGCGGCCGACCTGCTTGCGGCGAACATGCAGGCGGAAGGCTTCCCGATCGCGCTGGCACCGACGCTGGGCATCATGATGCTGCTCTGCGCGGTCATCTATGCCATTCCGCGCACCGCCATGCTCGGCGCCATTCTCATCACCGGTTTCTTCGGCGGCGCGATCTGCGTGCATGTGCGCCTGGGTGAAATCGGCAGCCCGCCGCAGATCATCTGTGTGCTGCTGGCGGCCATGGCGTGGGGCGGACTCTACCTGCGCGATGCGCGCATTCGCGCCCTGATGCCGCTGCGCTCGTCGACGGCCTGAGCGGGCGGCCGGTTCGGGGGCGGGTGCGACGTCGCGTTGCCCGCCACCCCTATCCCGACTGCCAGCAATTGCGCAGCGCCGTGCGCGTTGCACCTTTCCCTTGCGCGCCGGTATCCCTAAGGGGATCGGCATGGCTGCTTCATCTCCGACCGCGACCACTGCCCTTCCCCCGCTGCGCCTGCTCATCGCCGCGCCGCGCGGCTTCTGCGCCGGGGTCGACCGGGCGATCATGATCGTCGAGCGCGCGCTCGAGAAACATGGCGCGCCCGTCTATGTTCGCCACGAGATCGTCCACAACCGCTTCGTCGTCGATGGGCTGCGTGCAAAGGGCGCGGTGTTCGTCGACGAACTGGACGAAGTGCCGGACGGTCGGCCAGTGGTCTTTTCCGCCCACGGCGTGCCCAAGCTGGTGCCAGCCAATGCCGAAGCACGCGGCCTCGATTATCTCGACGCCACCTGCCCGCTGGTCTCCAAGGTGCATCGGCAGGCGGAACGTCAGGTGCAGGCGGGCCGGCACATCCTGTTCATCGGCCATGCCGGTCATCCCGAAGTCATCGGCACGTTCGGCCAGGTGCCGGAGGGCAGCATGACGCTGATCGAGACCGAGGTGGCGGCCGAAGCCTTCGAGCCCAAACCGGGGCAAAGCCTCGCCTTCCTCACCCAGACGACCCTCTCGGTCGACGATACCGCCGCCATCGTGGCGACGCTGCAGCGCCGTTTCCCGGATATCGTCGCCCCAAAAGGCGAGGATATCTGCTACGCCACGTCGAACCGGCAGGCCGCCGCCAAGGCGATCGCCGCGCAGGCCGACGCCGTGCTGGTGATCGGCGCACCCAACAGTTCCAATTCGCTGCGTCTCGTCGAGGTCGCCGAACGCGCCGGTACACGGGCACGGCTGATCCAGACCGCCGACGAGATCGATTTCGGCTGGCTGGGCGATGCGCAGGCGCTGGGCCTCACAGCCGGCGCCAGTGCACCGGAAGTTCTCGTACGCGGTGTCATCGCGAAGCTGTCCGAGCGGTATGCCGTGATCGAGGAGGAAGTCCGCACGACCACGGAAGACATCGCCTTCAAGCTGCCGCGCGGCCTGGAAGCGAGCTGACCGTCCATGGCCGTCTACACGCAGGTTCCAGCCGAGGCGCTGGCCGAGTTTCTCGAACTTTATGATGTCGGTACGCTGCTTGCCGCCAAGGGCATTGCCGAGGGCGTGGAGAACAGCAATTATCTGGTCGATACGACGGGTGCGGATGGCAAGGGCGCGCGCTTCATCCTGACGCTCTACGAGAAGCGCGTGGACGTGTCCGACCTCCCCTTCTTCATGGCGCTGCTCGATCATGTCGGCGCGCGCGGCTGCCCGGTGCCCCGCTTCATCCACGATCGCGCCGGCGCCGCCTTGCAAACACTGTGCGGACGCCCGGCCGCGCTCATCGAGTTTCTGAGCGGCGTCTCCGTCACCCAGCCGACCCCACCGCAAGCCCATGCCACCGGCGCGGCACTGGGCCAGTTCCACTGCGCGGTCGAGGGTTTCGACGGCGAACGCCCCAACACGCTCGGCCCGTCAGGCTGGCACCGGCTGGCCGAGGATTGCGGCCACGGCCTCGACCACATCCAGCCCTGCCTGGAAGCGCGTGTACGCGCCGAATTGGACTGGCTCGACGCCAATTGGCCGACCACGCTGGAGCGCAGCGTGATCCACGCCGATCTCTTCCCTGACAATGTGCTGATGCGCGGCGACGAGGTGGGCGGACTCATCGACTTCTATTTCAGCTGCACCGACATTCGCGCTTATGATCTGGCGATCACGCACGGGGCCTGGAGTTTCTCACCCGATGGCACGGCGTTTCACGCCGACGTCGCCCAGGCGCTCATGGCCGGCTATGCGGACACGCATGGGCTCACCGGGGCGGAATATGAGGCCCTGCCTGTGTTGGCGCGCGGCGCAGCGCTGCGCTTCCTCCTCACCCGCGCCTACGACTGGATCAACACCCCGCCGACCGCGCTGGTGACACGCAAGGACCCGCTGGCCTATCTGCGCCGGCTGGAGACTTATGCTACCGAATCCCCTGCGCTGCTGTTCGGCCCGGAGCCATGAGCGAGGCTGTCCATCTCTTCACGGACGGCGCCTGCAAGGGCAATCCCGGTCCCGGCGGCTGGGGCGTGCTGCTGCGCTTCAACGGCCATGAGAAGGAACTCTCCGGCGGAGAGGCGCACACGACCAACAACCGCATGGAATTGATGGCGGCGATCGAGGGACTGAAGGCCCTCACCCGCCCCTGCCATGTCGTCCTCTCGACCGACAGTTCCTATGTGAAGGACGGGATCACCAAGTGGATTCACGGCTGGAAGCGCAATGGCTGGCGCACAGCCGACAAGAAGCCGGTGAAAAATGCCGATCTCTGGCAGGCCCTGCTCGATGCGTCGCACCGGCATCAGGTCGACTGGCAATGGGTGAAGGGCCATGCCGGCCATCCCGAGAATGAGCGGGCCGACCGCCTCGCCAGCGCCGCCGCCGAAGCGGCGCGCGGCTGATCCTTTTTGCACGGCCCGCGTGGACCGGCACGCGGCGCGACGTCCTTCACCATCACCCCGATAGCCTTGGCGCCATAGTCCTGGCTCCCATCTCTTCGTCGTCGGCAACGGGATGCTAACGATGCCGCCCTTAGTGTCTGCGCCATGAAAGCCCGCTTTCCCCGCCATGGCGTGCGCCTGCTCCTGCTCTCCTCCGCGCCGTTCCCGCTGGCCATCGTCCTGACGTTCCTGTTCATCCTGACGATCGGCACGCGCTTCCCCCGCGATGTCGCGCCAGGATCGAGCCTGATCCTGCCGGGCTTGGTCCTGTCGGGAATCGTGATGGCGCTGATCACCGCTCTGGTACGGCGCCATTGGCCCGAACCGGCACTACGCCGAGCCTCACTGCTGCTGTGCGGCCTCACCTCTCTGATGGCCTGGCCAGTCTGGACGACGGGCATCTTGCCAAGCGTCAACGGCGCACTCCTCGGCCCTCGCCAGACCAGCGCGATGCGCCTGACGGGTCTCTCGACCAGCCATGCAAGCAAAAGCCGCGATATCTATTACTGGGCGACAATGCGACCGGCCCAAGACACCGCCGCCGCGCTCGGTCCGGGACGCTATTTCGTTCCGCAGGCCACCTATGAGATGTGGCAGATGCGGATCGGCCAGGATGTGCGGGTCGACCATGCCACCGGTCTGCTGGGCGCTGAGACGGTGCTGGGCTTTCACTGAGCAGGCAGCGACCGCGCGCACGGCGGGTTCATCGCGCCCGGCAGCCGCTCGAGGCTTTGACTTCGCTCGCTAAGCGACGCAATCTTTCAAACAGGGAGGACGGAATCATGCGGATCAGGACAGGATGGACGGCGCTGATGCTCGTGCTGGTGGCTGGGGCAACAGAGCGGGCGACTGCCCAGAGCGAAACCACCGCTCCCCTTCCCCGCTGGATGGCCGGCTGCTGGATCGCCGATCATGACGGTGGCCGACAGAGCGAGGAATGCTGGACCCTGCCGCGCGGCACGATGATGCTTGGCAGCGGCCATATGTTCGATGCGAACAAAAGCCTGAGCTTCGAGCATATGCGCATCGAGCGCGCCGGCGCGACGATTGCCTTCATCGCCCAGCCCAATGGCGCTCCGCCAACGCGCTTCATGCTGGAAAAACAGGTCGCGCCGGGTGGCACCGAGCCGGCGCAGGTCATCTTCATCAATTTCGACAATGACTATCCGCAGCGCGTGACTTACCGGCTGGTCAACGGCAATCTGGAAGCCGAGATCGCGCTCAAGGATGGATCGAACGCCATGCGCTGGACATTCCGCCGCCCCTGAACCAGGCGCATGCCGAGACGCATGGCCGCTCAGCTCTGGCGGCGCCAGCGCTGGCTCTTGCAGATGAGGCCGCCGAGGATGCAGCCGGAGATGCGCAGCGTGCCCGTGTCTTCCATGACGATGGTCGACTGGAAGCTGTGGCCGAGATCCGGCACATAGACTCGCCCCCGCCACTGGCGGCTGCCGGCCGGCCGATAATCTTCGAGAAGTTGCGTGCCGATGAGCGAGGGAACGCCGGAATCGCGGGCATCCTGCTGCGCTTCCGGATTAGCCCAACTGACCCGGCCGCACAGCCGCTCCCCACAAGGCTGGGTCTCGACGACGACGCTGCCATAGGGGTTGATCCAGCGTCCGATAATCGCCGTCCCGTCTGCCTCCGCAGGGCGCAACGAGGCACGGGCGAACGCGAGGTCTGACGCGCCAAACGCAATGAAGGTGGCAAGCACGCACAGCCCATTCCGATAGCGCCTGCGCGCATAAAGACCCGTCATGGGTTCAGTCTCCGGGCGACATCGTCCATCATCGCTCCATAGACCATGGTCTGGCCCACCGCGTGACCAGACCATGAAAAATCCGCAATGTGGTTCGCCGGGAAGACTGGACGCCAGGCGCCCACCGTCAACGGGCGCCTTATTTGGCCGGCGCCGCGCCTCCAGCCGGGATCGGGAAGCCACGACGGCGCAGCAGCGCATTCACGTCCGGATCACGCCCGCGGAAAGCGCGATAAGCCTCGGCGCGGTCAGTCTCGTTGCCGGTGGAGAGCACGATCTTGTTGAAGCGGGCGGCCGTTGCCGGATCCCAGACATTGCCGGTTTCCTCGAACGCGGCCCAGGTGTCCGCATCCATCGTCTCGGACCAGAGATAGCTGTAATAGCCGGCCGAATAGGCATCCGAGGAGAAGAGGTGATTGAACTGCGGCAGGCGGTGCCGCATCACCATTTCCTTAGGCATCCCGATCTCGGCCAGCGTCTCGCGCTCGAAGGCGTCGATGTCGGTCGGCGGCTCGGCACGATTGTGCAGCTTCATGTCGACGATGGCGGACGAGAGATACTCCACCGTGTCGAACCCTTCGTTGAAGGTCTTGCTCTTCTCGATCTTGTCGACCAGCGCCTGCGGTATCGCCTCGCCGGTCTTGTAGTGGCGGGCATAGGTCTGCAGAACATAGGGCGTGAGCAGCCAGTTCTCGTTCACCTGACTTGGATATTCCACGAAATCGCGTGGCGTCGTGCCCAGGCCCGGCCAGGTGATGTCGTAGCTCAGATAATGCAGCGCATGGCCGAACTCGTGGAACAGCGTCGAAGCATCATCGACGCTGACGAGCGTCGGCACGCCGGCGCTGCCCTTGGCGAAATTGTTGTTGTTGGACGCCAGCACATAATTGTTGCCGTTGAAGTGATCCTGCCCCTTGTAGGTCGTCATCCATGCGCCCGAGCGCTTGCCGGTGCGGGCCCAGGTATCGAGGTAGAACAGGCCGACCACCTTGCCGCCCCGCGTCACCTCGAACGTGCGGACATCGGGATGGAATACCGGCACTGCGCCGGTATTCTCGGTGAACTTGAAGCCGTAGAGCTTGCCTGCCGCGTCGAACATCGCCGCGACCATCTTGTCGAGCTGGAAATAGGGCTTCAGTTCGTTCTGATCGAGGTCATACTTCGCCTTGCGGACCTTCTCCGCATAGAAGCGATAGTCCCAGGGCTCGATGGTGATCTTGGGGCCGCTCCCGGCCTTGGCTTCCTCATCCGCGATCGCCTGCATGTCCGCCACTTCCTGATGGACGCGCGCGACCGCCGCCGGCCACACCTTCATCATCAGTTCCATCGCCTTGGCCGGCGTCTTGGCCATCGTGTCGCGCATCCGGTAGTCGGCGTGGGTGCGGAAGCCGAGCAGCTTGGCCCGCTCCGCCCGCAGTGCCACGATCTTGGCAATCGTCGCGTTCGTATCATTGACGTCGCCATTGTCGCCACGGTTGGCGAATGTCTCGAACACCGTCTTGCGCAGGTCGCGCCGCGTGGAGCTCTCCAGGAACGGCTGCACATAGGAGCGCGTGTTGACCAGCACCCAGCCCTGCACCTTGCGCTCGTCGGCAGCCGATTTCATTGTCGCGACGAGATCGGCCGGCAGCCCGGCAAGATCGGCCTCGCTGGTGAAGGTCAGATATTTCTCCTCATCGGCCAGCACCTTGTTGGAGAAAGTGCTGAATTCCTGCGCAAGGCTGGTCTCGATGCGGATCAGCTCCTGCTTCTGCGCCGGGTTCAGCTGCGCGCCGTTGGCGACGAGATCCTCATAGGTCCGGGTGAGCAGGCGCATCCGCTTGTCGTCGAGCTTCAGCTTGGCACGCTGGTCATAGACCGCCTTCACGCGGACGAAATAGCGCGGGTCCAGCGTCAACTCATTGTAAAAGGCGCTCAGCTTGGGGCCCCATTCGCGCTGGATCGCCCGCACGTCGTTGCTCGAAAGGTTGGAGGTGTAGACCCCCCAGATCGGCGAGACGCGCGCATCCAGCGTGTCCTTCTGCAGCGCCGCAATGGTGTTCGCGAAGGTCGGCTTCGCCTTGCTGCTCAGCACCGCCTCGAACTGCGCCTTGGCATCCGCCATCATGGCCTGGAATGCCGCCGGGAAGTCCGCGACCTTCACCTTGTCCCAGGCAGGCACACCGCCATAAGGGCCGGTCCACGACGCGGTGATGGCGTTCCCGGCGCTTGACGCGGTCGTGGCAGCGGTCTTGGTCTGGGCAGAAGCGGGCATGGCAAGCACCGTGGCAAGGGTTGCGAGGGAAGCGAACAGAAGCGTGGAGCGCATTGCGGAAAACATCCTCGATAAAGGGTCTGACCGCGCAAGGGGCGGATCGTTGCCGCGCACGTTTACGCGCCCGGCAAGGCGTTGCAAGAGCAGGTATTTTCCTGCCTGCCTGTGATCGAAACCGGCCATTTTCAGTCGGCGAGAGACCTCACCGCGCAACAATCCAACAATCAGCTTGATCCCCCGCGCATCAGCCGGCGCCGCTGCCGTGCCCTGTAGGGCACGGCGCGCGATCAGGCGGCCTTGGCCTGCGCTTCGGTCGGCGCGAGGCGGATCAGATAATCGAAGGCCGAAAGCGCTGCCGTCGAGCCCTGACCCATGGCGATGACGATCTGCTTGTAGGGCACGGTCGTGCAATCGCCCGCCGCGAAGATGCCCGGCTGCGATGTGTGGGCCCGCGCGTCGATCTCGATCTCACCGCGGCTGGTGAGCGCCACCGAGTTCGCGAGGAACTCGGTATTCGGCACCAGACCGATCTGCACGAAGATGCCCGCCAGATCGACCACGTGCGACGTACCGCTGTTGCGGTCCTTGTAGGTGAGGCCAATCACCTTCTCGCCATCGCCCAGCACGGCTGTGGTCAGCGCGGAGGTAATGACGGTCACGTTGGGCAGGCTGTGCAGCTTGCGCTGCAGCACCGCATCGGCCCGCAGCTGGCTGTCGAACTCGATCAGGGTGACGTGCGCGGTGATGCCGGCCAGATCGATCGCCGCCTCGACACCGCTGTTGCCGCCACCGATCACCGCGACGGGCTTGCCCTTGAACAGGGGACCATCGCAATGTGGGCAGTAGGCCACACCCTTGTTGCGATAATCATCCTCGCCCGGCACGCCCATCTGCCGCCAGCGCGCGCCGGTCGCCAGGATCACCGCCTTGGCCTTCAGGGTCGCTCCGCTCTCCAGTTCGAGCTCGGCATAGCCTCCGGGCGTCGTCGCAGCCGTCAGCTTCTTCGCCTTCTGGACGTTCATGATGTCCACGTCGTAATCCTTGACGTGCTGCTCCAGCGCGGCGGCGAGCTTCGGGCCCTCCGTGTGCGGCACGGAGATGAAGTTCTCGATGGCCATGGTGTCGAGCACCTGACCGCCGAACCGTTCGGCAACCACGCCAGTACGAATGCCCTTGCGCGCGGCATAGATTGCCGCTGCCGCGCCGGCCGGGCCGCCGCCGACGACGAGCACGTCGAACGGCTCCTTGGCCGCGATCTTCTCGGCTGCGCGCGCAACCGCGCCGGTGTCCAGCTTGGCGATGATCTGCTCGATATCCATGCGACCGGAGGCGAACGGCTCGCCGTTCAGATACACGCTCGGCACCGCCATGATCTTGCGGCCGTCGACCTCATCCTTGAACAGCGCGCCGTCGATGGAGACGTTGCGGATGCGCGGGTTGAGCACACTCATGAGATTGAGCGCCTGCACCACATCCGGGCAGTTCTGGCAGGAGAGCGAGAAATAGGTTTCGAACAGGAAGTCGCCGTCCAGCGCCTTGACCTGATCGATGACGTCGTCGCTTACCTTGGGCGGATGGCCGCCGACCTGCAGCAGGGCCAGGACGAGCGAAGTGAATTCGTGGCCGAGCGGAATGCCGGCGAAGCGCACGCCGATGTCCGTTCCGGTGCGGCGGATGAGGAAGCTCGGCTTGCGCGCATCGCCTTCGTCGGCGGCCAGCGTTACCAGATCGCTCAGCTCGGCAATCTCTTCCAGGAGCGCACGCAATTCAGCTGCCTTGGCGCTGTCGTCCAGCGACGGCACCAGTTCGATCGGCTGCTTGATGTTGGCCATATAGGCCTGCAACTGGCTCTTGATATTGGCGTCCAACATGGCAATTCCTTTATCTAGCCCTTCCTCTTCAGAGGAGGGGTTGGGGTGGTAGCGATGCGCAGCATCGCTCGCGAAGCGAAAGGTCGTAGCGTTGCCACACCACCCCCGGCCCCTCCTCTCTAGAGGAAGGGAGGGAACGACGGGATCGCAACGCGACCCCGTCGCGAAGCAGTCTTAGATCTTGCCGACGAGGTCGAGCGAAGGCGCGAGGGTCTTCTCGCCTTCTTCCCACTTGGCGGGGCACACTTCGCCCGGGTGGCTCGCCCAATACTGCAGCGCCTTGATCTTGCGCAGCAGCTCGGCAGCGTTGCGGCCAACGCCTTCCGGCGTCACTTCGACGAGCTGGATGACACCCTGCGGATCGACCACGAACGTGCCGCGGTCAGCAAGGCCAACGCCTTCACGCAGGATCTCGAAATTGTTCGAGATCGAGTGGTTCTGGTCGCCCAGCATGTAATAGTTGATCTTGCCGATCGCCGGCGAGGTGTCGTGCCAGGCCTTGTGGCAGAAATGCGTGTCGGTGGAGACCGAATAGACTTCCACGCCCATGCCCTGCAGGGTCGGGTAGATGTCGGCCAGGTCTTCCAGCTCCGTCGGGCAAACGAAGGTGAAGTCGGCGGGGTAGAAGAAGAACACCGCCCACTTGCCCTTCACGTCCGCGTCCGTGACGTCGACGAACTTGCCTTGCTTGAAGGCAGTGGCGGAAAACGGCTTCATCGGTGTGTTGACGAGACTCATGTCGGCTCCTCTTTGTGAAATGCAGGGTGCACATATGCGCTCGATCCACGCGCGCAAAATTGATTAAACTCAAGGCAAAAATCGATTTGCTCGATCACAAAGCCCGCGGCCGGTATTTTGCCCGATCTGCGGCGAGCGCATTCGGCATTGGCACAGCGTCAGATCATAAATGTCGCAAAACTGACACTATTTGGCCGCTGCGATGCAACAAATAATCCATCGCGGCGAAACAAAGCACGCCTAGCGGGGCACCCTCAAGACACAAAAAAGGGGTTCTCCATGTCTCGTCGAATCGCATGCCTGCTTGCGTCCGCCGCCAGCCTCGCCTTCTTCGGCTCCGCCGCTCAGGCGCAGGCGCCCGAAGACGCGGAATCCGCCGGTGAAGAGATCGTCGTCTTCGGTCGCGGCGAAACACGCCAGGTGCAGGAAATCAAGGCCGCCGACATCGTCACCCTCACGCCGGGCACCAGCCCGCTCAAGGCGATCGAGAAGCTTCCGGGCGTGATGTTCCAGTCCGCCGATCCTTTCGGCAATTACGAGTGGTCGACGCGCGTCTCCATCCGCAGCTTCAACCAGAACCAGCTCGGCTTCACCTTCGACGGCATACCGCTCGGCGACATGAGCTACGGCAACCACAACGGCCTGCACATCAGCCGCGTGATCAGCCCCGAAAATATCGGCAGCGTGCGCGTCTCGCAGGGCGCGGGTTCGATCGGCACCCAGTCGACCAACAATCTGGGTGGCACGGTGGAAACCTTCTCAGCCACCCCGGCCGATCGCTTCGCGGCACAAGCCGCCGCGACATACGGCAGCAATGAGACGATGCGCGGCTTCGTTCGCCTCGACCTCGGCCAGCCGGGCGGCATCGCCGGTTTCATCTCCTACGGCTATGGCACCACGGACAAATATAAGGGGCAGGGCACGCAGGACCAGCATCTGGTCAATGCCAAGGTCGTGATCCCGGTGGGTGCAGGCATCATCGACGGATGGCTGAGCTATTCGGACCGGCGCGAGCAGGACTATCAGGACATGTCGCTCGATATGCTCGCGCGCCTCGGCTACGGCTGGGACAACACGGCGCCCGATTATGCCCGCGCCCTGCGCTATGCCGATATCGCCAATAATCGCGGCGACACCGGCGCCCCGATCTCCAATGCCGCCGCCGGTACTGTCTATCCGGACAAGGTAACCTCGCCCGACGATGCATATTATGACGCGTCCGGCCTGCGCAAGGACACGCTGGCCGCCGTCGGGTACAGCACGCCGCTCAGCGACACCATCAAGCTCCAGTTGAAGACCTATTATCACCACAACAAGGGCGTCGGCACCTGGGCGACGCCTTATGTCCCCAGCCCCAATGGCGTGCCCATCTCGATGCGCACGACCGAATATGACATCGACCGGGCCGGCCTCTTCGGCAACGTCAACGCGCAGATTGGCGGGCAGGACATCACCGTGGGCGCCTGGTATGAAAACAACCAGTTCAATCAGGCTCGCCGCTTCTATGCTTATCCGAGCCGCACCGAGCCGCTCAACCATCGCCGTTTTCCGAAGAACCCCTTCGCGACCCAGTGGGAGTTCAACTTCGACACGGACACGTTCCAGTACTTCGTGCAGGACAAGATCGCGCTCGGCGTCCTGACGGTCAATCTGGGCTGGAAGGGCTATCAGGTCACCAACAAGGCGACTGCCGTCGTCGCCGGTGGCTTCCCTCAGGGCAAGATCAAGGCGACCGACTGGTTCCAGCCGCATGCCGGCTTCAATGTCGCACTGAGCAGCAAGGCAGAGGTCTTCGGCGGCTTCACGCAGGTCACGCGCGCCTTTGCTTCAGCCACGTCAACCGGGCCGTTCAGCACCAACCAAGCCGGCTTTGACGGCATCAAGGACAAGTTGAAGCCTGAGCAGTCCGACACCTACGAGCTCGGCCTGCGCTATCATGACTCCATCTTCAACGGCACGGCAGGCTTCTACCTCGTCAACTTCCGCAATCGCCTGCTATCGGTCGCGACTGGCCCGAGCATCGTGGGCGCTGCCTCAACGCTGCAGAATGTCGGCGGCGTGCAGGCCATTGGCTTCGAGGCAGCCGGTGAACTCAAGCTGGGCAGCAATTTCCGCCTGTTCGGCTCCTACACTTATACCGACGCGACCTATCAGAACGACGTGTTCAACATCTCGGGCACGCTCCTCGCCGCAACCAAGGGCAAGACCGTGGTCGACACCCCCCGCAGCATGGTGCGCGGCGAGCTGAGCTATGACGACGGCGCGCTGTTCGGCCGGGTTGGCTTCAACTACATGTCGCTGCGCTACTTCACCTATCTGAACGACCAATATGTGCCCGGCCGCACGCTGGTCGACGCGACGCTCGGCTATCGCTTCCTTGAGCGCTACGAGATCCAGCTCAACGCCACCAACCTGTTCGACAAGCAATATATCAGCACGGTCGGCTCGGGCGGCTTCGGCAACAGCGGCGATCGGCAGACCCTGCTTGTCGGCGCGCCGCAGCAGGTTTTCGTCACGCTCAAGGCCAAGTTCTGATGCGCCGGCCAGGCTTGCTGGCCGCTCTTCTCCTCGCCGCGACTCCGGTCGCGGCGGGGGCCGAGCCGGTCCTGTTGATTGCCATTGACGGCTTGCGCCCCGGTGACGTGCTGGAGGCGGACAAGCGCGGCCTCAAGGTGCCGAACCTGCGCCGCTTCCTCAAGGAAGGCAGCTATGCGCAGGGCGTCAACGGCGTGCTTCCCACGCTCACCTATCCCAGCCACACGACGCTGATGAGCGGCGTCAGCCCGGCCAGGCACGGCATCGTGAGCAACACTACCTTCGACCCCTTCCAGCGCAATTATGATGGCTGGTACTGGTATGCCAGCGACATCAAGGTGCCCACCTTGTGGGATGCCGCCGGCAAGGCCGGGCTGGTGACGGCGAACGTCCACTGGCCGGTGAGCGTCGGCGCCCATGTCCGCTGGAACCTGCCGCAAATCTGGCGCGCAGGTACCCCGGACGACGCCAAGCTGGTCGCCGCCCTCGCTTCGCCCGGCCTGGTCGCCCGGCTGGAAGCCTCGCTGGGTGAGCCTTATGCCGCCGGCATCGACGAGAGCATCGACGGCGACGAGAAACGCGGCCGGTTCGCTGTGCGCCTGCTGCAGGATGAGAAACCGGGTTTCGCCACCGTCTATCTCACTGCGCTCGATCACGAGCAGCATGTCGAAGGGCCGGGATCACCGCAGGCGCAGGCCATATTGGAGCGTATCGACGCGATCGTCGGCCGCCTGATCGCGGCGCAACTCGCTGCCCAGCCCGATGCGGCAATCGCGGTGGTGAGCGATCATGGCTTTGAAACGATCACCAGCGAGACCAATTTCTTCCGCGCCTTCATTGATGCCGGCTTGCTGCGCGTGAAGGACGGCAAGGTGACGGACTGGGACGCTGCGCCCTGGATCTCTGGTGGATCGGCAGCGATCATACTGCGCCGGCCCGATGACGCCGCGCTCAAGGCGCGCGTGCGCGGCGTGCTGGAAACGCTCAAGGCCGATCCGGCGACGAAGATCGCGCGGATCGTCGAGGGCGCGGAAATCGCTGCGCTCGGCGCCAATCCGCAAGCGAGCTTCCTGGTCGATCTGGCACCGGGCGCTATGACCGGGCCCTTCGCTTTCGCCTCGGGCCCTGTCGCCGGCGCCCCGCACGCCAAGGGCATGCACGGCTATTTCCCCGGTTCGCCTGCGCTGCGTTCGTCCTTCTTCCTGCTCGGCAAGAGCATTGCCAAGGGCAAGGATCTGGGTGTGATCGACATGCGCGCCATCGCACCGACGCTGGCTGGCCTGCTCGGCGCGACGTTGCCGGAGGCCGAAGCACCGGCCCTGCCCGTCCGCCCGAACTGAGCGACGCCCGCCCCTCCTCTTGCGAGCAGGGGCGGGCCTCCTTTCACTTACCGCCCTTGGCTTCTTCCGCCAGCAGCTCCTTGGCGCGCTGGTTGAGATAAGCCCGAATACCCTCGGCTTCCTCGGGCTTCAGATAGTCCTTGAAGCTGGCCATGCCGTTCTGCGAGAGCGCCCCGCCGATGACGACCTGCTGGAAGGCATCCTTGTCGCGCAGCAGGGCCGAGCGCTTGAGGTCCGGATTGACCGGGCCGCCATGGCAGATCTGGCAATAGGTGAAGAAGAACTTCTGCCCCGTCGCGATCTGGGCCGGCGTGAAGGCCTCGTCGCTCGGCGTCGGCTTGTCCTTGGGGATCGGGGTATAGGCCGGCAGCTTGCCCGTGCCCTTCAGCTTGAAAGCGATAATAAGGCCATTGGGCATCTTGTTCTTCATGAACGGCGTGCCGCTCGCCATGCCCATCGAGCCGCCATAGCCGGCCATCACCGCAACATATTGCTCGCCGTTCACGCGGTAGGTGATCGGCCCTGCCAGCACGCCGCGATTGGTCTGGAACGCCCAGAGCTTCTTGCCGTTGTCGGCGCTGTAAGCCTCGAACTCGCCATGGGCCGTGCCCTCGAAGACGAGATTGCCCGCCGTCGCCAGCGTGCCGCCATTCCAGGGCCAGTCGCGCTTGATTTCCCATTTGGACTTTTGGGTGACGGGATCATAGGCAACCAGCTTGCCCTTCACCATGCCCTCCAGCGCCTTGCGGCGACCCTCGATCGTGTCCGGCAGGCCGGGCAGCTTCGGCGGATCGAGGAAGGACACCGCCGTGTTCCATCGGCCGGGATGAATCTCGAACGGCTTGGCATCACTGTAGACCAGCGGATGCTCCATCGCCGGAATATAGACGAGGCCAGTCTTGGGCGAATAGCTCATCGGCATCCAGGCATGGGCTCCGATGCCCGAAGGAATGATCAGCGCCGGGCTGTTTTCATAGCGCGCGCCGGGCTTTTCGATCGGCCGGCCGGTCTTCTGGTCGATGCCGACAGCCCAGTTCTGATAGGCATAAGGCTGGGCCGAGATGAACTTTCCGTTGGTGCGGTCGATCACGTAGAAGAAGCCGTTCTTCGGCGCCTGCATGGCGACCTTGCGCATCTTCCCGTCGATCTTGAGGTCTGCCAGCATGATCTGCTGCGTGGCGGTGTAATCCCAGGTCTCGCCGGGATTGACCTGATAGTGCCACTTGTACTTGCCGGTATCCGGATCGAGCGCGAGGATCGAGGAGAGGAACAGATTGTCGCCCTTGCCCGCGCTGCGCCACTTGTGGTTCCAGGGCGAGCCGTTGCCTACGCCGATGAGGAGCTGGTTGAGCTCCTTGTCGTAAACCATCGAATCCCAGACGGTGCCGCCGCCGCCCAGCTTCCAGTAATTGTCGCCATACCAGGTCGGCCGGGCCAGCTTCTCGAGGATATCGTCGGACGCCGCGCCGTCCGGCCCGTCCTTGGGATTGCCCGGCACGGTGTAGAAGCGCCAGACGAGTTTGCCGGTCTCCGTGTCATAGGCCGTGATGTAGCCGCGCACGCCGAGCTCGGCGCCGCTGTTGCCGATCAGCACCTTGTCCTTGAAGACGCGCGGCGCGCCGGTGATCGTGTAGGGCTTCTTCTGGTCGACAGTGACGACGGACCAGACCTGCTTGCCGGTCTTGGCATCGATGGCGATCAGGCGGCCGTCGATGGTGCCGACATAGACCTTGCCCTTCCACACGGCGACGCCGCGATTGACCACATCGCAACAGGCATGGGCAGCCTTGGCCCCATCGTTCTGCGGATCGAACTGCCAGAGCTGCTTGCCGGTCGCGGCATCGACCGCGACGACTTTGGACCAGGCGGTCGACGTGTACATGATCCCGTCGACCACGATCGGCGTCGCTTCCTGTCCGCGCGTAGTGTCTAGCTCGAGGGCCCAGGCCGGCGAAAGCTCGCCAATGTTGGTGTCGTTGATCTGGGTGAGCGGGGAGAAACGCTGCTCGGCATTCGTGCGGCCGTAGGTCAGCCAGTTGTCGGCGTCGCTATCAGCATTGTCGAGCCGGGCCTGGTCGATCGCGGCAACACCATCCGGCTT
This sequence comes from Sphingomonas sp., assembly GCA_017304655.1. GTDB lineage: Bacteria > Pseudomonadota > Alphaproteobacteria > Sphingomonadales > Sphingomonadaceae > Sphingobium. The sequence continues at coordinate 731,132 of JAFKLY010000002.1, read as the reverse complement.
GCTGCTCCCGGCACCGCCGCCGGAACAGCCGGCCAGCGCCAGCGCGCCCAGCGCCACCATAGCAAAGTGTGCAGCCTGCCTCGCCATCTCCGCTCTCCTTCGCCAGGCCGCCGCCGGCCCGTTCTCTTTATGATTTCGCGCCCGATTCGAGCATCGGGCACCGCTATTTCATACTATGATAGGTATTGATCGCAAAGGAAAAGGGGGCCGCTCGCTGAGCAGCCCCCTTCCCGTTTTCTCGTCCGATCAGAACTTGAAGGACGCGCCGACGTAGAAGCGGCGGCCGTTCAGATCGTAGAAGTAAGCATTGAACGGGCTGGCGCCGATGCCGTTGGCAAGGCCCGTGGTCGATGCGTTGTACTCGACGAGCGGCGGAGCCTTGTCGAACAGATTGTCGATGCCCCAGCGCAGCGTCGCGTTCTTCGTGATCGTGAACGTTCCACTCAGGTTGAACAGATCGTAGGCCGGTGCGCCCACGAACGGCGTGGTCGGGGTCGACGTGTAAGCGATCGACTTGGCGGCCGGCAGATGCTGCCACTGGAGCGAGATCGACGCCGGGCCAACCGAGTAGCCGAAGGTGTTGAACATCTTCCACCGGAAGGCGCCCGGGTTCAGACCGTTTTCGGCGATGGCATTGCTGCCTGCCGGACCCAGCGTGCCCGCATATTCGACCAGCTTGCCGGCCGCGCCGGCAGAGAGCGGAAGCGGAGCGGACTTGAGCGTGATCAGATAGTTGAACACGGTGTTCAGGCTGAACGTGCCCGGACCGACCGGGAAAGCCCAGTCGAGCTGGAGATCGATGCCCCGCGTGCGGAAGCGACCATTGTTGAGATAGGTCACCTGCACGTTGCCGAGCGCACCGTCGCCGGCCACACGACCGATTGCCTGGCAAGCCGCAGTGGCCGCAGCCGCCGTCGGGTTGTTGGCGATCGCCGGGTTGAACACCGGATCGAAGCACGAGCGCTGCGCCGTATCCAGCGTGAGCGGCCCGATCGCGTCGTCAACGCGGATGCTGTAATAGTCGACCGACAGACGCAGGCGACGGAACATCTCGTTCGACGAGGGCGAACTGATGACCGCACCGAGCGTCCAGGTCTTGGCCGACTCAGGCTTGACGTTCGGGTTGCCGACCAGGGTCGGGAACGCGAATGCCGGGCCAAGCGCGTTGTAGAACTGCGGGTCCCCATAGAACTTGGCCGACGTGCCAGCGATCGACTGGTTCATGAGGATGGTGCAGACCGCACGCACATTTGCCGCGTTCGGGTTGGTGGCGGTATTGGCCGACCAGCCGAGCGTGTTGTTGAGACGGCAGACGTCGCCGCCACCGGCCGCCGTGAAGGTCTGCTGCGGAGCCAGATAGAGCTCGGCAACGTTCGGCGCACGGATGGCCTTGTTGTAACCGCCGCGGATGCGGAACCAGTCAGTCACCGCCCAGTCGGCCATGGCCTTCCAGGTGAAGGCGCTGCCCGTGGTGTTATAGTCGGACGTACGGGCGCCGAGCGACAGTTCCAGGCTCTTGGCGAACGACATGTCGCGCAGCACCGGGATCAGCAACTCGCCATAAAGCTCGTTGACCGTGATCTTACCCTTCGAGCTGCCGCTCGGATAGATGCCGATCGTCTGGTCGAGGAACGAGGAGCCCTGCGTCGTCAGCGTATCATTCTGGAAATCATACTTGTTCTGACGATGGCTGGCACCCACAGCCGCACGGACCGTGCCACCCGGCAGATCGAACAGGCCGCCCTGGGCGTTACCCTCGAAGACGGTCTGCTGCATCACGGCGCGGTTGGACAGCGGTGCGCTGATCGCAGCGATACAGTCGGCCGAGATCGGCTTGCTCTTGTTGAACGGATCGAGGCCGCTGGTGCAGGTCGCGGTCGAGGCGCCGAAGCCACCGAAGGCAGCGTTACCCTGCGACTTGAAGCCCGCACCCCAGTTGGGCGCAGAGATCACCGCACGGAAGCGCTCGAGCGACGCCGTGCCGGTGATGAGAGCGTTGGTCTCCGATTCGCCCTGCGAGCCGTAGATTTCCCAGGTCCAGTCGGTACCCAGGATCTTGCCCTCGAAGCCCGCAAGGATGTTGTATGTGAACACATCGGTCCGCGCTTCACGGTTCATGAAGTCGAGATAGTAGGTCAGCTGCCAAGGCGCGGTCGCGTCGTTGGTCGTCGCCGGGTTGCCGTCACTGCGGCTTGCCAGGATCGTCGCCAGCTCGGCCGGAATGGCACGGCCATCGACCGGGATGGACGCCGACCAGCCGTTGACCGACGGCGAAGGCTGCTGGATCGTGCGGGTCTGGACACGCGTGAACGTGCCCTGCGCAAACATGCCGACCCAGTCGTTGATCTCATAGTTGCCGCGCGCATACATGTTGTAGCGCTCGAGCGGGAGTTGCAGCAGCTCGTCCTGGAAATTCTGGCCAAGAGTGCCGTCACCCTGACGCTTCCACTTGAGGCCCGTCAGATCCCCCTTGAAGCGATAGGCGCCAGCGGCCGGACTCTGGAAGAAGCCGGTGAATGCCGTGCCATCAGAGTTGAAATAGAGACGCGAACCTGCGCCCACCGCACCCGCAGGCGCACCCGAGAAGATCGTGTTCAGGACGGTCTGCGACGGCAAGTTGCTGCCGATCGGCTGATAGCCAGACTGAGCCGGGAAGAACTCGTTGCCGGTGAAGCGCGGATCGCGCCACGCGTCACGGAACCACTGGCGGTCGCGGCGATAGGCAGCTTCACGATTGTTGAGCGAGAAACCGATCGTGACGTTGCCGCGACCATCGTCGAAGTTCGCGCCCATGATGCCGCTGAAGGAATATTCCTGGCTGTCGCCGCGCTGGGAGATACCCATCTGGCCGTCGAGCGAGAGACCCTGGAAGTTCTTCTTCAGGATGAAGTTGACCACGCCGGCGACGGCGTCCGCACCGTAGGTCGCGGAAGCGCCACCGGTGATGATCTCGACGCGCTCGATGGCGGCGGCGGGAATGGTGTTGATGTCGACCACACCCAGGGCGTTGGCCGGCGTCGTGCGGCGGCCATCGACCAGCACGAGGCTGCGGTTCGTGCCGAGGCCACGCAGAGAGACGGTGGCGGCACCGGGCGTGTTGGTCGCGGTCGGCTGAATGTCGCCGCCCAGAGCAGGCGTCTGTACCGGCGTGAAGTTCGGCAGCTTGTTGAGGTTGGTTTCAAGCGCGGCCGTCGAGCTCTTCTGGAGCAGTTCCTGGCCGGCGGTGACGATCGGGCTGCTCGCTTCGTAATCGCGCCGCTGAATGCGCGAACCGGTCACGACGATGGCCTGTTCATCCCCCGAATCAGCCTGCGCCGCAGTATCCTGCGCGAAGGCCAGCGATGGCTGGGCCAGCATGTAGAGCGCCGTGGTGCAAGCCAGCACCGAACGGACGCATTGAGATCGCAATGTAGAAGACATGTATTCCTCTCCCTTTAAGCGGACGCACGGTAGCGCACGCCCCTCCAGCTCACTCGGACGGAAGCTGAAATCGTTCCCTCGATGATGGCGCCAGCCGTATTCTTGCGACCGTCCTGGCGAACTGGTGCGCCGGAAACTAACTATCATGCTAGATTGATACAAGCGGAGTTTGTCATTTTGATCTGGCCGCATAACGACTGTGGCAATTGAGCCACTATATCTATCTAATATATTGTTTTATAATATTTTTATTGAAAATTCCAACCTGTGAAACGCGCAGAAATCCGCCATTTCCCTCTCGGCGCGAGAGAGAGATTGTCAATTTGATAAAATCAACAATGGCCATACTGGGGGAAATAGACGGTTCCGCTACGACACGGGCCTCGTCGGCATCGATTTCTGACTCACAAATCATCGACCGCCAGACCGGCCAATCGGTCCGGCGCACCCACGCCTGTCGTGCGTATCGACGGGCCTCAGCCGAGCGTGAAATCGGCCGGTGTGAGAAGCTGCGCGGAGGGTGCGCGGACTGCCGCCAGCTGGGCCAGCGCCAGCGGCATACGCTGGGTAAGGAAAAAGGTGGCCGCTGCCTGCATCGACGCCAAGATAGCAGCGTCGCCCTCGCCGCGCTCCAGCCGGTCAGCGGCGGCCTGCGCCTGCCGCCCGAGCAGCCAGCCGCCAATCACGCCACCGCACAAGGCCAGAAATGGGCTCGCCGCCGCGCCAAGACCCGCCTGATCCTGCGCGAGCATCGCCTCCCGCGCTTCCGCCAGTGTCGCAAGCGCGGACGCCATGGCGGTTCTTGCCCCTTCATCCTGCCAGCCCGCCGCATCCTGCGCCATCTGGGCTTCCAGCTCCATCAAGGCCGCGCCATTGTCGAGCCTCAGCTTGCGCCCGGCCAGATCCATCGCCTGAATGCCATTGGTGCCTTCATAGATCGCCGCAATCCGCGCATCGCGATAATGGCGAGCGACGCCGGTCTCCTCGACATAGCCCGCGCCGCCATGCACCTGAATCGCGAGGCTCGACACCTCGATGCCAATGTCCGTCGCCCATGCCTTACTGACCGGCGTCAACAGGTCGGCGCGGCGCTTCCAATAGGCACGGCGCCCGGCATCGCTCTCCTTGTGCGCCCGATCCACCGCGCTCGCATTGGCATAGACCAGTGCCCGCGCCGCCAGCGTCAGGCTGCGCATCGTCATCAGCATACGGCGCACGTCGGCATGGCCGACGATCGGGCCGAACTGGACGCGCTCCAGCGCATAAGCGCGTGCATCCTGCCACGCCCGCTCGGCAATCGCGACACCCTGACACCCCACATTGATGCGGGCGTGGTTCATCATCGTGAACATGGCCGCCATGCCGCCATGCGGCTCGCCCACCAGCCAGCCGATGCAGTCCTCGTCCTCGCCCAGCGCCATCGTGCAGGTCGGCGAGGCATGGATGCCCAGCTTGTGCTCCAGTGCGATGCAGCGCACGCCGTTGCGCGTGCCCGGCCGACCATCGGCATCGGGCAGATATTTGGGCACCAGGAACAGGCTGACGCCTTTGGAGCCGGCTGGCGCATCAGGCAGGCGCGCAAGCACCATGTGGACGATGTTCTCCGCAAGATCATGCTCGCCCCAGGTAATGAAGATCTTCTGCCCCTTGAGGCGATAGGTCCCATCGCCCGCCGGCGTCGCGGTGCTGCGCAGCGCGCCCACATCGGATCCGGCCTGCGGCTCGGTGAGCTGCATCGCGCCGGTCCAGTCGCCCGTCACCAGATGCGGCAGATAGAGCGCCTGCATCGCCGGATCGCCATGCGCCTGCAGCGCCTCGATCGCGCTCAGGCTCAACATCGGGCAGAGTGAGAAGGCCATGTTGGCCGCGGTGAACTGCTCCTGCACTGCCACCGAAAGCGCGAAGGGCAGGCCCTGCCCGCCATGAGCCGGATCGGCCGCCAGGCCATTCCAGCCGGCGGCGGCATAATCGCGATAGGCCTCGGCAAATCCGTCCGGCAGCACCACCTTTCCGTCGACAAGCCGGGCGCCTTCACGGTCGCCCACCGCATTGAGCGGCGCGAATCCCTGCTCGGCAAGGCGGGCTGATTCGGCCAGAATCTGCTCAGCCATCTCGGGCGTCGCGTCCTCGAATCCGGGTAGAGTGGAGAGTTCCGTAAGGTCCGCGACCACCTCCAGCGCGAACAACTGATCCCCGGTCGGTGCACGAAAATCGGCCATGCCTGCCCTCTCCTCATTCTCTGCGGGCAAGCTGTATCGCGAAACGACCGCCTCGTGTAGGGCGACGGGCCGGAACGCGAGGACGAGGGGGCGCAACAGGGCATGGTGGAGCGGATCGCAGTGGGGAGCGATGAGACAGGCGCGCGCAGTCCATGGTGGCGGCATCTTTACGTTCAGGTGCTCATCGCCATTCTCGCCGGTGTGCTGCTCGGCGCGCTGAGGCCGGATTGGGGCGGCGCGATGAAGCCGCTTGCCGACGCCTTCATCAAGATCATCAAGATGGTCATCGCCCCGGTCATCTTCCTCACGCTGGTCAGCGGCATTGCCCATATGCGCGGGCTGGGCGAGCTGGGCCGCGTGGCCCTGCGCGCCTTCGGCTATTTCATCACCGTCTCGTCGCTGGCGCTGGTCATCGGCCTGATCGTTGCCAACACCGTCCAGCCCGGCGCGGGGCTGAACATCGATCCGGCAACGCTCGATGGGTCGGCCGTTGCCGGCTATGTCGGCGAGGCACAGCACGCGTCCATGTCGGCCTTCCTGCTCGATATCATCCCGACGACCCCCATCTCGGCGCTTACCGAAGGCTCGATCCTGCAAGTGCTGTTCGTCGCAGTGCTCACCGGCATTGCCATTGCGCTGGTCGGCCAGCCGGCCGAACCGGTGATCGATCTCATCGACAGGCTGGCCGTCATCGTCTTCCGCCTCGTCGCGCTGATCATGAAAGCCGCGCCGATCGGCGCCTTCGCCGCCATGGCCTTCACTATCGGCCATTATGGGCTGGGCGTGCTGGCCAATCTCGCCGGGCTGGTTGCGACCTTCTATCTCACCTCGGCCCTGTTCGTGCTGATCGTGCTCGGCGCCATCGCGCGCATGGCCGGCTTCTCGATCCTGCGGCTGATCGCTTATCTCAAGAGCGAACTGCTGCTGGTACTGGGCACCTCGTCATCGGAAGCGGCACTGCCGCCGCTGATCGCCCGGCTGGAAGCGGCGGGCTGCGAGCCGGGCGTCGTCGGCCTCGTCGTCCCCCTTGGCTACAGCTTCAATCTCGACGGCACGAACATCTACATGACGCTCGCCGCGCTGTTCATCGCGCAGGCCTGCGGCGTCGACCTGACGCTGGGTGAGGAACTCGCACTGCTTGGGGTCGCGATCATCTCCAGCAAGGGTGCCGCCGGCGTCACTGGCGCCGGCTTCATCACGCTGGCCGCCACACTGGCGGTCGTGCCGAGCGTCCCGGTCGCCGGCATGGCGCTGATCCTCGGTGTCGATCGCTTCATGAGCGAATGCCGCGCGCTCACCAACCTGATCGGCAATGCGGTCGCGACGATCGTCATCGCCCGCTGGGAGGGCGTGCTCGATCGCGACATGCTGAACCGCGCCCTCGGCAAATGAGGCCCCTCCCGCAAGTGCGGGAGGAGCAGGCGCTCATTTCTTGGCGAGGTGACGGGCGAAGAAAGGCAACAGATCGGAGCGGAAGCGCGCCGCCACGCGATTGCCATGATCCCCCTCATAGACGGTCCAGTCATGCGCGATGCCGAAGCGGGTCAACAGATCGTGCATGCCGCTGTCGTCCTTCAGCAGCGTGTCCTTGTCGCCCACGTCGAGCGCGATCGCGGTGAAGCTCTTCAGCGCGGGCACATATTGCGGCACCATGGCGTTGGGCGCATTGGCGGCCCACTGCGCCAGCACCTCCGGTTGGACCACGCCGTCCTTGCTGCCAAGATCGGCATAGAGCGGCGGGTTCTGCGGGTTGGGCGACCAGGCTGAGGCGACCGCGAAGCCCGCGCGCGACCCGAATTCGGCATTCATCGCCTGCTCGACGGTCAGCGCCTCCAGCTTCTTGCCATCTTCGGGCGTCAGCGTGCGCGCCGAGAGGCAGCAGGCGCTCATCGCATAGATGCTGGAGAAGACATCGGGATATTTCATCGCGATCTTGAGCGTGCCGTAGCCGCCCATGCTGTGTCCTGAGAGGCCACGCGCGGCGCGCTTGGCGATCGTGCGATAATGCCCGTCGACATAGGCCACCAGGTCGCGGGCAATGAACCCCTCGAAATTGCCCGTCGTCACCGAGTTGGAGTACATCGAGCCACCGAATTTGGTGTAGCTGTCCGGCACCACGAGGATCATCTCATTGCCCTTGGCGGCCTCGCCCGTCATCGCCTCGCCGAACTTGATGAACCCGTCATACATCTCCGCCTTGGCGAAATAGCCGTGGAGGAAATAGACGACCGGGTAACGCCGCGCCTTCTCCTTGCCATAGCTGGGCGGCAGCACGACGATCACGTCGCGATCGGCGCTGTTCCCTTCCAGATTGCCCTCGATCGCTGCCGAATGGACCTTGATCCGCTCGATCGAGACCTGGGCCGCCGCTGGCACTGCCGTGGCGAGACCCAAGAACGCGAAGCCCGCGGCCAGTCGCCGCATTGCCGGCAGAAATCGCATACACCTCTCCTTATTGACTTTGTCAACGACCCTAAGGCAAGCAAAGGCCCATGCCAAGGCTTGTTCCAGAGGCCGGCAAGGCCTAAATTGCTGTCATGGCCCAGCACGCACACCACACGCACGATCACGCAGAGCCGACCGGCGCCAGGCTGGCAACGGCCGCGCGCTCGACTTTGGAGGCCAAGGGCGAGCAGTGGACCGAGATGCGTGGCGACATCTTCGCCGTGCTCGCGGCGGAAGAAAAGCCCGCCTCGGCCTATGACATCGCCGACAAGGTCTCGCAGAAGCGCGGCAAGCGGGTGGCGCCCAACAGCGTCTACCGCATCCTCGACCTGTTCGTGACCAACAACCTAGCCCAGCGCGTCGAGAGCGCGAATGCCTACATCGCCAACGCCCACCCCGGCTGCCTGCACGATTGCATCTTCCTGGTGTGCAAGGTGTGCCATGAAGCCACCCATATCGACGACGACACGCTGACTCGCCAGGTGCGCGGCGTGGCGGCGCACGAGGGCTTCTCGGCGGACAGGCCAGTCATCGAGGTTCTGGGCACCTGCGCCAAATGCGCGTGAGAGCGCTTAGCGCATTTCCGTCAGACTGAGATTATTGCCTTCCGGATCGTTGAACCAGACAATGCGGGCGCTGCCGTCCGGGCTGGTCCAGATGCCGCGCGCATCCTGACCGAAGCCCTCATAGATCTGGCCACGCACGCCCGCCGCTTCCAGCTGGTCAAGCGCCGCGTCGATATCATCGACTTGCCAGCCGAGCACCGTATGCTGGGAGGGGACATGATCCGGCAACGCCGTCAGCCGCAATGTCGCGCCACCACCCAGATCGAAACTGGCAGCGAACTGATTCTCTCCGAGAAAGGGCAATCCAAGCAGATCGCGATAGAAAGGTTTGAGCGCCGCAACGTCGCGACTCAACACAAAGGCCATTGGCTTCGCACCAGCGAGAAGCGTCATGCATGACTCCTGTCCATGACCGTCAACCCATCATAGCATCCGTCGCGTTAAGTTCGTTCGACATTCTTTCAGAAGCGCTCTAGAAACGGCGCATGACGGACCAGCCCGATACGCCCCTGCTCGATCAGGTGCGCGTCCCCGCAGATCTTCGCAAACTCGCGCCTGGGCAGCTTCGCCAGCTTGCTGACGAACTGCGCGCCGAGACCATTTCCGCCGTCGGCGTGACTGGCGGCCATCTCGGCTCCGGCCTGGGCGTGGTCGAGCTGACCACGGCGATCCATTATGTGTTCAACACGCCCGAGGACAAGCTGGTCTGGGACGTGGGGCATCAATGTTACCCGCACAAGATCCTGACCGGCCGGCGCGAGCGCATCCGCACGCTGCGCCAGGGCGGCGGCCTATCCGGCTTCACCAAGCGTGCCGAAAGCGAATACGACCCGTTCGGCGCGGCGCACAGCTCCACCTCGATCAGCGCGGCGCTGGGCTTTGCCATCGCCAACAAGCTCGCCGGCACGCCGGGCAAGGGCATCGCCGTGATCGGTGACGGCGCCATGTCCGCAGGCATGGCCTATGAGGCGATGAACAACGCGCGCGAGGCAGGCAATCGCTTGATCGTCATCCTCAACGACAATGACATGTCGATCGCGCCGCCGGTGGGCGGGCTCTCGGCCTATCTCGCGCGGATCGTCTCCAGCCGCGAGTTCCTCTCCGTGCGCGACGCGCTCAAGCGCCTCGCCCGCAAGCTGCCCCGCCCGCTGCACACCGCCGCCCGCAAGACCGATGAGTTCGCGCGCGGTCTGGCCATGGGTGGCACGCTTTTCGAGGAGCTCGGCTTCTATTATGTCGGGCCGATCGACGGGCATAATCTCGATCAGCTGATCCCCGTGCTGGAGAATGTGCGGGACATGGCGGACGGCCCGGTGCTCGTCCATGTCGTCACGGTCAAGGGCAAGGGCTATGGCCCGGCCGAGGCGGCAGCCGACAAATATCATGGCGTGCAGAAGTTCAACGTCGTCACCGGCGAGCAGGCCAAGGCGCCAGCCGGCCCGCCGAGCTACACGTCCGTGTTCGCCAAGGCCCTGCTGGCCGAAGCACAGCGCGACAAGACGGTCTGCGCCATCACTGCCGCCATGCCGAGCGGCACTGGCCTCGACAAGTTCCAGCAGACCTTCCCGGATCGCTGCTTCGATGTGGGCATTGCCGAGCAGCACGCCGTCACCTTCGCCGCCGGCCTCGCAGCGCAGGGCATGCGGCCCTTCTGCGCGATCTATTCCACCTTCCTGCAGCGCGCCTACGATCAGGTGGTGCATGACGTGGCGATCCAGAACCTTCCTGTCCGCTTCGCCATTGATCGCGCGGGGCTGGTCGGTGCGGATGGATCGACCCATGCCGGCAGCTTCGACATCACCTATCTCGCCACGCTGCCCAATATGGTGGTGATGGCCGCGGCTGACGAGGCCGAGCTGGTCCACATGGTTCACACCGCCGCCTGCCACGACACGGGGCCGATCGCGCTGCGCTATCCGCGCGGTAACGGCACCGGCGTGGCCCTGCCCGAGGTGCCGGAGCGCCTCGCCATCGGCAAGGGCCGCATCCTGCGCGAGGGCAAGAGCGTCGCCATCCTTTCGCTCGGCACGCGGCTCGAAGAAGCGCTCAAGGCCGCCGACGCGCTGGATGCGCGCGGCCTCTCCACCACCGTCGCCGACCTGCGCTTTGCCAAGCCGCTGGACGAGGCGCTGATCCGCAAGCTGCTCACCACGCATGAAGTCGCCGTGACCATCGAGGAAGGCGCCATCGGCGGCCTGGGCGCGCATGTGCTGACGCTGGCGAGCGACGAGGGGCTGACCGACACCGGCCTCAAGATCCGCACCATGCGCCTGCCCGATACCTTCCAGGATCAGGACAAGCCCGAGAAGCAATATGCCGAGGCCCGGCTCGATGCGCCCGCCATCGTCGAGGTGGTGCTGACGGCCCTGCGCCACAACAGCGCGGGCGTGGAGGAAGCAGGCGCTCGGGCGTGAGCGGCTGGGAGCAAATTGCCAGCTCAATAAGACTGATTGAGGCATGAAGGATCGGTGGACCAGTTCTTCTTCGTCATTCCCGCGAACGCGGGAATCCAGATGAAGCGGCGGCCATTGGTTCCAGCACCGGACTAGATTCCCGCCTTCGCGGGAATGACGTTGCAGGAAATGGTCAGCTACCCATCGCCAGACCAAGCAAATCCATCCGAGCGGCCGAGGAAACAAACGCTATGCAGATCGAACGACTTGGAACGTTGTTAGCTGAGCGGGTCAGCAGAGCGCAGGACCGCGATCGGATGCTGACCATTCAATTATTCGGCATTGAATATGCCGAGGAAATTGGCTCCGGGGCCAACAAGGTCATTCAGGCTGCAGGACTCCAAAAAAGTCTGGCAACAGAGCTGCGGCAAGGCATCAAGATCGCCCCTTATGTGGTGCTGAAAAAATGACCGCCATAATCCGCACCGGCATCGGCGGCTGGACCTATGAGCCATGGCGCGGGACCTTCTATCCCGCCGATCTGCCCAAGGCCAAGGAAGCGGACTATGCCGTGCGCCATCTCGGCACGATCGAGATCAACGGCACTTTCTACCGCACGCAGACGCCCGCGACCTACGCCAAGTGGCGGGATGCCGCGCCCGATGGCTTCGTCTATGCTGTGAAAGCGCTGCAATATTGCGTGGCGAAGAAAAAGCTGGCGGAAGCGGGCGAATCCATCGGCAAGTTTCTCGCCTCGGGCCTCTCCGAGCTGGGCGACAAAATGGGGCCGATCCTCTGGCAATTCCGCGAGCATCGCCAGTTCGATGCCGAGGATATCGCCGCATTCCTGGCGATGCTGCCCACCGCCATTGACGGCGTGCCGGCTCGCCATGTGCTGGAAGTGCGGCACGAGAGCTTCGCCTGCCCGGAGTTCGTGGCGCTACTGCGGAAGCACGAGGCGGCCGTGGTCGTGGCCGATCATGAAACCCACCCGCAGATCGCCGATCTCACCGCCGATTTCGTCTATGCCCGGCTGATGCGCAGCCAGATGAGCGAACCCGCCGGCTATGACGACGCCGGGCTGGCGCGCTGGGCGGGGATCGCCAAAGGCTGGGCAAACGGCCAACGGCCCGAGGGCCTGCGCTATGTCACCGACACGCCCACCGATGGCACGCCGCGCGACGTGTTCGCCTATTTCATTGCCGGCGCCAAGGAGCGCAACCCGGCGGCAGCGATAGCGCTAGCGGAGCAGGTGGTCGGATAGCTCTTGGAAATGAGACCTCGCCGCCCTCTTGGGGCCACTTATCGAGGATTGGTGATCCTCAGTATTGGAGGCACGATTGCAGGCGCATTAGCGAGCAGCGCCCTCTTTCTTTTCCGTACCCAATGCGAGCCAATCCTGCGCTTCCTCCTTCCGATCATCCTGCCTCGCCGGGCACGCTTTCACTACGACTCCGCCGACTACTATTTCTTTGCCAGCCTAGTCCTCATGATGACGATCATATGGACCGGCGTGACTTTGTACGCCATCCTGCGAAAGCCCGCCGAAGACGCACGTATCGACGCCGCACTTCGCGCGAAACACAGACAAGTGATGCGTGGCGCCCCTCTCGATCCCCCTTAACCTTCGGACGAAATTGCGCTGCAGGGGGTAGGTGCAACTGTTGGATTGACGATCGCCGGCGCCAAGGAGCGCAATCCGGCGGCAGCCATGGCACTGGCGGAGCGGGTCGTCGGATAGCAAGCGCCCTCCCGCGAACGGGAGGGGGACGCAAGCGAGGCTTACTGGGCCGAGGCGACCACGCGTGCGGCCTGACCGTCACCTTCCGGCGCGGAGACGATATCCTGCACGGTCGTGCCCTTGTCGACCACTTCGGTCTTGGTGTCGCCGACCGAGGAGCGGATGCCGACCTCGGCAATCGACCGGCCGGCCTGACGCAGGGTGGAATTCTCGCTCGTGCTGCGCGGCGCGGTGCCGCCGAACATCGCTTCCAGCGCCTGCTGCTGCAGCGTGTTCTGCTGGGCAGCGGCAGTTCCGGGCGCGGGCGGGGTCAGCGAGAAATCGGGCGGAATCACGAGCGGGGGCTGGCGCGACACGGCCATCTCATCCGGGCGGTCGCGGTTGAACAGGCTGGTGCCGCCACAGGCCGAAAGCAGGAGGATGCCCGTCAGGGCCAGAGGCAGGCAGAGGGTAAGACGCATTTACTGTGACTCCTTGGCTGCGGTCTTTTCGCGCAGCAGCAGCGCCCGCGCAAGCAGGATGAGCACGCCGATGGTAATCGCGGCATCGGCGAGGTTGAAGATGAGGAACGGCCGCCAGGCCCCGATATGCAGATCCGCATAATCGATGACATAGCCCAGCCGCACCCGGTCGATGATGTTGCCGATGGCCCCGCCGAGGACGAGGCCGAGCGCCAGCGCGTCTTCCCGCTCCTTCTCGCGCCACATCCACCAGGCGACGAAGCCGGCGATGGCCAGCGTCATGACGACGAGCAGCCAGCGCATGAGATCCGTCTCGGCATAGAAGAAGCCCATCGAGACGCCGCGATTCTCCGTCCAGGTGAGGTTGAAGAAGGGCGTGATCTCGATGCCCAGCGGCCCGCGCGACTGAAGCTGGAGTGTGTGGGTGACGATGAACTTGATCAGCTGATCGAGCAGCAGGGTGCCGAGCGCGACCGAGAGGCCGAGCGTGCGGTGAAGCTGCGCGGCGGCACTCATGCGAGAATATCCTCGCAGCGGCCGCACAGCGCGCCGTCCTGCGTCACATCGGGCAGCAGGCGCCAGCAGCGGCCGCACTTGTGATGCGCGGTGGGCGTGATGACGGGCGCGGCAAGGCCCGCTTCCGCCGTCACGCTCGCCACGATGCACATCTCGGCAAAATCCACATCCTCCGGCACATCGGCCATGCGCACGTCCGCCTCCAGGCTGGAGCGCACGACCTTCTCCCGCCGCAGCGGCTCAATGGCCTCGTTCACCTGATCGCGCGATGAACGGATCGCTGCCCAGCGCACGCCCAGCGACGGATCGAGCCAGCGCTGCTCCACCTGCGGCCATTCGAGCAGGTGGACCGAGCCATCCTCGCTCGGATAGCGGGCCTGCCACACCTCTTCGGCGGTGAACGGAATGATCGGCGCGGCATAGCGCACCAGCGCGTGGAAGACATGATCCAGCACGGTGCGATAGGCGCGGCGCTTGTCCGTCTCCTTCCCCGTGGCGGGGTCGATATCGCAATAGAGGCAGTCCTTGCGGATATCGAAGAAGAAGGCCGAGAGATCGTTGTTGGCGAACTCGTTGAGCGCGCGCGTGTAGCGGCCGAACTCCAGCCAGTCTTCCGAGCCTTCCGCCTTGTCGACCACGCCGCGCAGCACCGCGTCCAGCTCGGCGAGCTTGTGCAGCATGTAGCGCTCCAGCTCCGGCATGGCCTTGGGCGCAACGCGATCCTCTTCCGAGAAGCCAGCAAGAGCGCCCAGCAAATAGCGGAAAGTATTGCGCAATTTGCGATAGGCGTCGGACGCGCCGGCCAGCACTTCCTTGCCGATGCGCACATCGTCGAAATAGTCGGTGGAGGCCGCCCACATGCGCAAGATGTCCGCGCCGCTCTCGTCCATCACCTTCAGCGGATCGACGGTGTTGCCCAGGCTCTTGGACATTTTCCGCCCCTGCCCGTCCAGCGCGAAGCCGTGGGTGAGGACGGCGCCATAAGGCGCGCGGCCGCGCGTGCCGCAGCTTTCCAGCAGCGAGGACTGGAACCAGCCGCGATGCTGGTCCGACCCCTCGATGTAGAGATCGGCCCGCGCATCCTTGCCATAGCGCGCCTCGACCACGAAGCTGTGCGTCGAGCCGCTGTCGAACCACACGTCGAGAATATCGTTCACGACTTCATAGTCTTGCAGCGCGTAGTTCTCACCCAATAGCGCCTGATGATCCGCACCGAACCACGCATCCGCCCCACCCTGCCGGAACGCCTCGACGATACGGGCATTGACGGCGGGGTCGTTGAGATACTGGCCGGTCTGCCGGTCGACATAAAGCGCGATCGGCACGCCCCAGGCACGCTGGCGCGAGATCACCCAGTCCGGCCGGTCGCTCACCATCGCATGGATGCGATTGCGCGATCGCGCCGGCACCCAGCGGGTCTGCTCGATGGCGTCCAGCGCCACTTCACGCAGCGTCGGGCCATTGGTCATGGTGTGATCGGGCGTATCGGGGTTCACCGCCATGGCGATGCCCGCGCCGACGCCGGCCATGAGGCTGGGCACCACGAAGTCGGACGCCGTGCTCGCCTTGTCCATCGGAATGAACCACTGCGGCGTGCAGCGATAGATGATCCGCGCCTTGGAGCGCCACGAGTGCGGATAGCTATGCTTGAAATCGCCCGCCGAGAGCAGGGCACCCGCCGCGCGCAGGTCCGAGCAGATCGGACCATCCGGCGCGTTGAACTTCACATTGATGACATTGCCCGAGCGCTCGTCGCCACGCGGCAACCACAGCCAGTCGGCGCGATAGACGCCGTCCGCCTCGACCGCGAAGACGGGGCGCAGCGGTAGTGCGGGCGTGCCAAGCGCATCAGCCACGTCTTTGCACGCGAGAAAGTCTTCTTCACCATGATCCGGTGCCATGTGGACGAGGCCCGTGCCGGCATCGGTGGTGACATGCGGCGCCGAGATGAACGGACGGGGTTCGGCAAAAAAACCGCCAAGATGGTGCATCGGGTGGCGAGCGATGGCACCGGCGAGGTCGGAGCCTTTGCCTCGCCAAGTTTCTGTGAGAACCACAATCGGAGCGAACGAAAACCCCTCACCGACAGCGTTGCGAAGGCGCTGCTCAAAACCAACCGCGAATTTGCTGACCAAATCTGCAGCAACCAGGAGGCGCTTAGGCATCCTCGCTTGCCAATTGGCAACGTGGAGCATTGCCGCGTCCCGATCCCCATCGCCCGGTCCTACCGCGAGTGTTGGCTCGACTAACACATACTCAATCTCCTCCCCATAAGCGATCGCCTGGTTCACAGGAATCGTCCACGGGGTGGTCGTCCAGATCACCGCATGCGCGCCGACCAGCTCCGGCGCATTCGGCGCGTCGGTGATCTCGAAGGCCAGGTCGATCTGGGTCGAGGTGACGTCCTCATATTCCACCTCGGCCTCGGCCAGCGCGGTCCTCTCGACCGGGGACCACATCACCGGCTTGGCGCCGCGATAGAGCTGGCCGCTCTCCGCGAACTTCAGCAGCTCGCCGACGATCGCCGCCTCGGCCTCATATTTCATGGTCAGATAGGGATCGTCCCAATCGCCCATGATGCCGAGCCGCTTGAACTGGTCCTTCTGCACGCCCACCCAGCGATCCGCATAAGCGCGGCATTGGGCGCGGAACTCCTGCGCGGGAACCTCGTCCTTGTTCTGCTTCTTCTTGCGATACTCCTCCTCGATCTTCCATTCGATCGGGAGGCCATGACAATCCCAGCCGGGCACATAAGGCGCATCCTTGCCGAGCAGGGTCTGGCTGCGGACGATGATGTCCTTCAGCACCTTGTTCATGGCGTGGCCCATGTGGATGTCGCCATTGGCATAAGGCGGGCCATCATGGAGGATGAAGCGCTCGCGGCCGGCGCGCTGGGCGCGCAGCGTGCCGTAGAGATCCTGCGCCTGCCAGCGCGCGAGAATGCCCGGCTCCTTCTGCGCAAGGCCGGCCTTCATGGGGAAGTCGGTCTGGGGCAGGAAGACGGTGGACTTGTAGTCCGGCGTATCTTTGGCGGGCTGGTCGGTCATGGGCTTCCGTCAATCCTCTCCCGTTCGCCCCGAGGGAAGGGCCGGACCAACCCTTACGGGGGTCTCTTCGCCTTCACTCGCAGATGGCCCCGGCAAGGCGCGGCCCGAACGCAAGAGTGTCTGTGTGTTGCTCAGCGCACGCCCCTACGCGAGCGCGCGGGCCGGCGCAAGCAAGCGCGCCCTTGAGAGGTTCCTGCCGTTTCGCCGGGCCACCGGATCGGCAGGAACCATCCTGCCCATCCGTTCGTTCCGTTAACAACCCGCTCAGCATTTCCCTCGCACCCGCCACGCATTGGCGGACGAGACCAGGGGAAGCGCGGCCGAGCGGAAACAGGGAGACCCGAGATGCCGCTTCTTACCATTGTCATCGTCCTGATCGTCGTCGGCGTGCTGTTGTGGCTGGTGAACAGCTACATTCCGATGGACAGCAAGATTCGCAGCATCCTGAACGCCGTCGTGGTGATCGTGGTGGTGCTCTGGCTGCTGCAGGCCTTCGGGCTGATCGGCTCGCTCGGCGCGATCCGCGTCGGCTGACGCCGCGTCGGAAGCCATCAGGCCGTCAATCGCGCATAGGCCTGGGATGCGGTGAACGCGTCCCAGGTCGTGCGCCATTTGCGCACCGGCTTGGGCTCCGGCCAGAAGGGCGTCCACATCTCGCCCGGTTCCGCGCCCAGCGCCCTCGCGACTTTCTGGCTCCCTTCGTTACTGTCGTCGATCATGTGCAGCGTCTCTTGCTGCCCCAGCGCCTCATGCGCCCAGCGAAAGGCGGCGGCAGCGCCCTCGGTCGCATAGCCCTTGCCCTGATAGTCGGGAAAAATACCCCAGCCGATCTCGAAGGCCGGCCAGCCCGGCGGGTTCATCGGGCCAAGATGGCCGATGAACGCCCCGCTCGCTTTCTCCTCCACCGCGAAATTGCCATAGCCGCGCGCCACCCAATGCCCCGCCATGGAGCAGAAGCGCTGCCAGCTCTCGCCATGGCTCAGCCCCCGCCCCTCGCGCGTGATGAACATGGCGAAGGCGTCATTGGCCATCTGCGCGCAGAAGGTCTCGACATCGTCGGCCCGAAAGGCGCGCAAGATCAGGCGCGGCGTCTCGATGGTGGGGGCCTGGGTCATGCTCTCTCCGTTTTTCTCTTGTTGGGCAAACTCTTATTGCCCGGTCGGCGGCCCCGCGAAAGCGCGAATGTCATGGCGGGGTGGGCGGCGCGGTGGCTATCCGGTCTCAGGAGGCTCCACAGTGTGAACCCAATAACTTTGCGGACCTTCCTTTAGCCCTCTCCCGCTTGCGGGAGAGGGTTGGGTTAGGGTCTTTCTTTCCTTTGCAGATGCCGGGTGAGATCTCTGAGAAGACCCTCACCCTTCCACCGCTTCGCGGTGGGCCCCTCCCTCTCCCGCAAGCGGGAGAGGGACCGTTCCGCTCAGACCGCCCCATCACTTTCCCCTGTCCTACAGCCCAACCGCCATGGCAGCACAGCCGGACACCTGTTCCCGTCGACAAGCGACGGGTCCGGGCGAAGCGCGGCTCTTTCTCATGATGACGTCTCTCGGACCCGGCCGAGCCACACGGGCTCGTCGGACCAGGCGCTGGCGGCCGCCTCAAACGCTCTGCCGAAACGCGCATGGAAGCGGAAGTTCACGCCCCCGTGTCGTGAACTTCGTGAACTTTCGGCGCCCGGCGCCCTGTTGGACCGTCGTGCGCAGCCCCGTCGGCGCCGGCTCTGGCGCCCCATCCAGCCTAAGCGGGATTGCCCAGAATCGCCCGTGCCTGCGCCACGTCCTTGTTCATCTGGGTGACGAGCGCGTCCAGGCTGTCGAACTTCGCTTCGCCGCGCAGCCGCTCGATCAGGCTGACCTCGATGGTCTGGCCATACAGATCGCCGGAAAAATCGAAGATGAAGGTCTCCAGCAACTCCCGGGGCGGAGCGAAGGTGGGCCGTATACCCAGATTGGCCGCGCCGCCGAGCATGCGGCCATCAGGCAAGCGCACGCGCACCGCATAAATCCCGTAGGCCGGGCGCACATACTTCCCCATCTCCATGTTGCTCGTGGGGAAGCCGATGGTGCGCCCGCGCTTGTCGCCATGGATCACCGTGCCCTGGATGGCGAAGGGTCGCGTCAGCAGGCGCGTGGCCGTCGCGCAATCGCCCGCCCGCAGCGCTTCGCGGATGCGGCTGGAGGAGATCACCGCGCCGCTCTCGTCGAGAATCGGCGCCACGGCCTGCGCTGTGAGGCTATAGTCCGCCCCAAGATGCTGCAGCACGGCCACAGTGCCGCTGCGCCCCCGCCCGAAGGTGAAGTCCTCGCCCGTCACCACGCCGGCCGCGCCAAAATCCCCGGCGAGCAGCGCCACGAAATCCTCGGCGCTCTTTGCCGCCAGCTCCCGCGTGAAGCGGAAGACGAGCATGGCATCCGCCCCTGCCTCCGCAAAAAGCCGCTCGCGCTGATCCAGCGTCGTCAGGCGGAACGGCGCCGCATCGGGCTGGAACAGGCGGATCGGATGCGGGTCGAACGTCGCGACGATCGCCGGGCGCCCTTCATGACGGGCGCGCTCGACGGCGCGGGCCACCACTGCCTGATGCCCGAGATGGAAGCCGTCGAAATTGCCAAGGGCGATGACAGCGCCGCGCAGATGCGCGGGAACCGGCTCCCCGCTGATGATCCGTTCCATTGGCTGGGCCTATACGCACGGCCGCGCGCGGGCGCCAGCCCCTCCCGCCACTCAGGGCGCCCGACGATGATAAGTGCGGTAGCTGAACGCCGGAGCGCTGTCCCGCGCGGGCACGTCCTCCCGCGCGGTTTCGACCCAGCGCGCCGCATCGGGCTCGGCGATCCGCGCGTCGCCCGCAGGCGCCAGCGCGACCTGCGTGATTTCCAGCCGGTCGGCGATCGGCTCGAACAGCCGATAGACCTCCGCCCCGCCTATCACCGAAAGGACCGGGCCACCACCGACCGCAATCGCCTCATCGACGCTGTGGACGACCTCCGCCCCTTCCGCCTGCCAATGCGTGTCGCGCGTCAGGACGATGTGCCGCCGACCGGGCAACAGGCCGGGCAGGCTCTCGAACGTCTTGCGCCCCATCACCATCGGCGTGCCCATGGTCATCGCCTTGAACCGCTTGAGGTCGCCGGGAATATGCCAGGGAATGTCGCCATCCGCGCCGATCACGCCATTGTCGGCGCGGGCAAGCAACAGCACGATTTCCGGTCGATCCCGGCCCGTCCCGCTCACGGCCGCTCAGTCCTGCAGATCGAAATGGAGGCGCGTGATATGGCCCATCTTGCGACCGGCGCGCGCCTCGTGCTTGCCATACAGGTGGAGATGCGCGGTCTCGTCCGCGAGGATGTCCGCCCAGTCGTTCGCGCGCGCACCGATGATGTTCTCCATGCTGACGGCCGGGGCGGCGATCCGAGTCGAGCCGAGCGGCAGGCCGCAGACAGCGCGGACATGGTTCTCGAACTGGCTGGTGACGGCGCCTTCGATCGTCCAGTGACCGCTATTGTGCACGCGCGGCGCCATCTCGTTGAAGATCGGCCCTTCGTCTCCGGCAAAAAACTCCAGCGTCAGCACGCCCACATAATCGAGCGCATCGGCCACTTTCGCGGCGATAGCGCGAGCCTCCTCGACCTGCGCGAGCACCGCGGCGGGCGCCGGCACGTTGGAGGTCGCGAGTATCCCGTCCTCATGGACATTGAGCGGCGAATCCCAGAAGCGCACCTCGCCATCGCGCCCGCGCACCAGGATCACGGAAAATTCGTGCTCGAAATGCACGAAGCCTTCGAGGATCGCCGGCTGCTGCGCAATCTCCGCCCACGCGCGGTCCAGCGTCTCGGGCGTGGCGTTCATCAGCCGCGCCTGCCCCTTGCCGTCATAGCCGAAGCGCGTGGTCTTGAGGATCGCTGGCGCGCCCACTGTTGCAATCGCAGCCGCCAGATCGTCCCGGCTCCCGACCGGCGCGTAAGGCGCGGTGCGCCCGCCCAGCCCCGCGACGAAGCTCTTCTCCGACAGACGCTCCTGCGCCACGCCGAGCGCGCGGGCATTGGGCTGGACATGGCCAAGTCCGGCCAGCAGCGCGACCGCCTCGCTCGGTACATTCTCGAACTCGTAGGTGATCACATCGACCGCATCGGCAAAGGCACGCAATGCCTGCGCATCCTCATAGGCCCCGCGCGTCCAGGCCGCCGTCACGTCCGCCGCAGGGCCGCTCGCTTCCGGCGCGAAGATATGGGAGCGATAGCCAAGCTGCGCTGCGGCCATGGCAAGCATCCGGCCAAGCTGGCCGCCGCCGACGATACCAACGGTGGAGCCGGGAGGGACGATCTTCATTCAGGCGTATCCGCCACCGCCTCGGTCTGCGCGGCGCGCCAGGCCTCCAGCCGCGTGGCGAGCTCCGAGTCGCCATTGGCGAGAATCGCCGCCGCCAGCAGGCCGGCATTGATCGCGCCCGGCTTGCCGATGGCGAGGGTGCCGACGGGAATACCCCCGGGCATCTGCACGATGGAGAGCAGGCTATCCATGCCGGACAGCGCTGCCGACTGGACAGGCACGCCCAGCACCGGCAGCCGTGTCATGGACGCGACCATGCCCGGCAGATGCGCCGCGCCGCCCGCGCCGGCAATGATCACATTGATGCCGCGACCGGCCGCGGCCTTGGCATAGGACACCAGCCGATCGGGCGTGCGATGCGCCGAGACGACCTTGCATTCATGTTCGATTTCAAGAGCCTGCAGCACGTCGGCCGCGTGACGCATGGTCTCCCAGTCCGAACGGGACCCCATGATCACACCCACTTTCACCATCGCCGCCGCCTCGCCCCTGATGCCCGAATTCTGCTTAACGCCGCTCAGACCCTTGATCGGCCAAGCCGGAAACTTCTCGTTAATTTCTCCGCCAATAGAGATCAGCGCCACGCGGCACAACCGGTCAAACATCGATCCTGTTTTGAGCCGAACGCGCCGCATTTTTTTAACTGCATATGCAGGAACACACCCTATATTCCCGCTCGGGGTACCCTGAAGGTCGCGCTTAGGGAGGTGGAGCTTGGCACGAGCGACTACCCGGGATGTCACGCGCGACAGTCAAAGCGCCGGCGTCTCGGAACTGGAACAGGAACTGATCGCACTTCGTCAGGAAGTGCGGGTGCTTCGGCTTGCGAATCAGGAGCTGGAGCGGCTGGTGGTGCGCGATACGCTCACCCCGCTGTTCAACCGCAGGCATTTCATCTCCTGCCTTGCCGAGCGACTCAGCCGGCTGGAGCGCTATGGCACGCAGGCGGCACTGGTGTTCATCGACGTCAACGAGATGAAGCAGATCAACGATCGCTTCGGTCACAGCGCCGGGGATTTCGCGTTGCTCCACATTGCCCGGCTGCTGAACAGCTCGATCCGCGCGACGGACATCGCCGCGCGCGTGGGCGGCGATGAGTTCGCCCTGCTGCTTGACGGCATGAGCGAGGAAGCCGCCGCTGACAAGGCGCGCACCCTTGCGAAACTGATCGGCGAGAGCGATTGCTGCTTCGGCGACGACAGGCTACCGCTCTCGGCCTCCTTCGGCTGCACCGCGCTGCGCGAAGGCGACAGCGATTTCGCGGCGATCGCGCGGGCGGACATGGCCATGTATGCGGCCAAGCGCCAGACGACCCAGGGAGATTGACGTGATGACCGGAGACGTCCGCCACAATGCCGCTCAGAGCCGCTATGAGCTGGAAGTCCCCGGCGGCCTCGTCTTTTCAGCCTATCGCCGCCAGGGCGACAAGCTGCTGATCGTTCACACCGAGACTCCGCCCGCGCTGCAGGGGCAGGGCCTCGCCGGCAAGGTCGTGCGGGCGATGATCGAGGATGTGCGCGCGCAGGGCCTCAAGATCGTGCCGCTGTGCAGCTATATCGTGGACTATGTCGCGCGGCACCCCGAAGTCCGGGATATCGTGGCCGAATAGGCTGTACGCGCGTTGCCGCGCGCTCTTACCCCTGCTTACCGCTCCGAGAGATAATAGCGGTCGAGCGCGGCCAGATTGTCATCCAGCTCATAAACGATCGGCTGGCCGGTCGGAATTTCCAGTCCGGTGATCTCATCGTCCGCGATGTTCGAGAGATGCTTGACCAGCGCGCGCAGCGAATTGCCGTGAGCGGAAATGAGCACGCGCTTGCCGGCCTTCAGTTCCGGCGCGATGCGGCTCTCCCAATAAGGCAGCACGCGGGCGATCGTATCCTTGAGGCTCTCCGTCGCTGGAATGGCGATGCCGGCATAGCGGCGGTCCTTCGACAGGTCGAACTCGCTGCCCGCTTCCAGCGGCGGCGGCGGCACGTCGAAGCTGCGGCGCCAGATCTTCACCTGCTCGTCGCCATGCTTGGCAGCGGTCTCGGCCTTGTCGAGACCGGTCAGGCCGCCATAATGCCGCTCGTTGAGGCGCCAGTCCTTCTCGACCGGCAGCCAGATGCGGTCCATCGCTTCAAGCGCCAGATGCAGCGTCTTGATCGCGCGCTTCTGCACCGAGACGAAGCACTGGTCGAAGTCCAGGCCCTTCGCCTTCATCAGCTCGCCGGCAGCCCAGGCCTCGGCAGCGCCCTTCTCGGTCACGTCCACGTCCCACCAGCCGGTGAAGCGGTTCTCGAGATTCCACGCAGACTGGCCGTGGCGGATGAGGACGAGGGTCGGCATGGATCGAGCGCTCCCGAGCTGTTCGTTCAATGAGCGCGCCTGATAACGCGATTTCCCACGGGCGCAATGGCCGGGCGCCCCACGCCCTGCTGCGATGATATACAGCGACTTGTTCCGGAAGGACCGATGCGCCATTGAAGCGCCCGACCCGCACGACCGGACCAGATGAGGAGACGCGCCATGGCCATCGAACGCAAGATCCACATTCATGATGGCCCCGGCGGCCCGTTCGAATCGATGTTCGTTGGCGATCCCGATGCCGGCATCCAGCCCGGCGTCCTGCTGTTCCCGAATTTCTTCGGCGCCAAGGAATGGGACTTCGCCAAGGCCGAGACGCTGGCGGCGCAGGGCTACAAGGTGCTCGTCGTCGACTATTACGGGCAGGGCAAGCGCGGCCACGACATGGAGAGCTCGGGCAAGTTGCTCCACGCCTTCATGGCCGACCGCTCAGTCGTGAAAGGCCGCGTGCTCTCGGCCCTCGCCGAGCTCAGGCTCCTGCCCGGCGTCGACAAGGGCAAGCTCGGCGCCATCGGCTTCTGCGCGGGCGGCAAGTGCGTGCTCGACCTCGCCCGCGCCGGCGGTGAGATCAAGGCCGGCGTCTCCTTCCACGGCGTCTATGATGCCCCGCCCTTCCCCAACGCGGCGATCACGGCCAAGCTGCTGATCTGCGATGGGTGGAACGATAATCTCTGCCCGCCGGACGCCAAGGTCGCGCTCTGCAAGGAACTGACCGAGGCCGACGTCGACTGGCAGTTCATTAGCTACAGCCGCACCGGCCACGCGTTCACCGCCGACGACATGCCGCTCAACGCTGATCGCAGCTTCGGCTTCCAGAGCGACACCAATCGCCGGAGCTGGAAGGCTATGACGGATTTTCTCGCGGAAGTGCTGGGGTAGGCAAGAGAGTCACGTCCCGGCTGCGTCGGGACGGGGCACGCTGCGGTCAAATCTCCCCGACCATCTCCGCGAGCGTGGCCAGGCAATCGCGCGCCAACTGCATCGAGCGCTCCGGGCTCCAGCCCTGCGCCGCGTCGGACAGATCGTCATTGTCCTTGAACGGCATTTCCAGCGTCATCGCGACGGCACCATAGCGTTCGGCAATCTGGGCCGTTGCCATCGAGAGATTGGCCTTGCCGGGCTTGCCTTCCGGATAGCCGAGCCGCGTCTGGAAGTCCGGCGTGCGGATGGCGAGGGTATCGCGATATTTGCGGAACAGGGCGAGCTGCGGCGCCTTGAGCGAGGGAATGCCCTCGAAACCGGCAAGGAACACGGCCGGGATCGCCTCGTCACCATGCACGTCCATGGCGAAGGCGACGCCGCTCGCGTCCATCGCCGTGCGCACGCAGAGCACTTCGGGCGACTTGTCGAGGCTCGGCGCGTGCCACTCGCGGTTCAGGTTCACGCCAGCCGCATTGGTACGCAAATGACCACGTGTTGAACCATCTGGGTTCATGTTCGGCACGATGTGAAAGCGGCAGGCGGCCAGCAGCACGCGGGCATGGGCATTGGCCGGATCGGTCAGCATGTCGAGCGCGCCTTCCATCCACCATTCCGCCATGGATTCGCCCGGATGCTGGCGCGCGATGAGCCAGACCGGCTTGTCGCCCGTACCCATCTCCAGACAGTCGATCGGCCTCCCGTCGAGGCTGAGGCCAAGCTGGCGCAGCGTCACGCCCTCGCAGGCCGCCGCCTGCGCCACGAGATCATGGTGTCGCTCCAGCGAATATGGCGCGAAATAGGCGAACCAGGCGGCGTCGCCTGCCAGCGTGTAGCGGATCGTCAGCGTGCCGCCGGCCTCTTTCGCATCATAGCTGGCGTCGGTGCGCGTCCAGCGCTCGCGATCCTCGGAGACGCAGGCGCGATAGCCCGGCCAGCCATCGGGATAGGCCGAACCGGACAGGCCGGTGATCCGCAGGATCAGCTCCGTCCCGGCCTTCGCGGCCACGCGGAAGTGGAACCACTGGAAGAAATCGCTCTCATTGTCCTTGCGGATGGAAAGCGTCGCGATGGTGCCGTCGATCGCCTCGACGACGATGTTGCCACTGTCGAACGTGCTGGTGATGAGGAGCGGAGTCGGCGCGGTGCTGGTCTGGTCGGTCATCTGACCGTGATAGTCACGCCGGACTGTCCGGGAAAGTCCTTGAACAATGCGTCGGCCAGCTTGCCAGCCGCGATACCGGGCTGTGCGGCGGGCGTGCCTTCCCTGGCCTGCGTCTCGGCGCGCCCTTCCCAGATGGCGGACTGATCGGCCGTACGGCGCAGCTGGACCCGCAGGCGCGTGGCGACGACCGGCTTGGGCTTGCCGGAGAGATTGATGCCGATACCGACGCCAAGGCCACTGCCAAAGCTGCCCGTTGATCCGCCGACGCCGACGCTCACCGGCGAGCGACCCTGCGCGGTCGGCGCATAGGTCTCGCGCGAGATCTCGACGACCGCTTCATAAGCGCCACCGGTCGCCCCATAATCCAGAACGTTGAAGCCGATGCGGCTGAGCGCTGCGCTCACGGCATTGGCCTGCGTGCGGAATTCCAGGCTGTTGGCCTCGGCCTGATTGGCGGGCACGATCATCACGCTGCCCTGCCGCGCCACCTCGGCACCGTGAAAGCGCGTGACATCCACCGGCGCGATCGCTGTCGTGCAACCGGCAAGCCCAAGCGCCAGCAGCGCCGGCGCCAGAAGCGCGCCACGCTTCCCTATCCCTGCATTGCCGAATGCCGTCATCGTGCCTCTCCTTACCGTGGGCAGAGTGGCTGGCAACCAGCCGGCCTGCCAATGGGTCTATACCGTGGGGCGTGCGCCTGCACGCAAGATGAACTTGGGCAGCGATCCAGCATTTTACAATCAGCCATGCGCGGCGCCTGCCCGCTTGACTTTCCGCCTCGCCCCCCATAGAGGCGCGGCTTCGATTTTCCGCCCGCATAGAGATTCTGGACGCCCGATCATGAAGATCCGTAACTCGCTCAAGTCGCTCAAGGACCGCCACCGGGACAACCGCGTGATTCGTCGTCGTGGGCGCACCTACGTCATCAACAAGACGCAGCGTCGCTTCAAGGCCCGCCAGGGCTGATCTGACGCGCAACGGGTGGGCGCAAGCCCGCCTGACGAGATACCACACGCCCGGCCAGCTTCTGGCCGGGCGTTTTGGCGTTTGTGGCAAACAGACCAGTCACGCCAGCGCCAGGCAGCCGAACGCACTTGGCCCTCCCCTGTGGGAGAGGGGAGGGCCTGAGTGGGATCGAAGTGGGAGATGTGAGCGCCGTGGGAGCAGCGCTGAAACCGTCTCTAGCCCGCATTTGTCACACAGATTTGTCGGCCCGGCGGAAACTTGTCGCAAATTGTCGCGCGGAGGGATCGCGCCCCTTCCCGTTCCACACCGGAAGCCGGATATGGCAAAAGTCCGCGTCGTCAGCGTCGGGCAGGAGGATAGCCGCGAGAATGACCGTTCATTGCGAATGGGGCCTGCCGGGCATCGCGCAGCTGCGCGAGCGTGTCGGCGTTATCGTGATCGTGGACGTCCTCTCCTTCTCGACGGCAGTCGACGTCGCGACGGCCCGTGGCGCCCTCGTCTATCCGCACGGGGACGACGGGACGGCGAACAGTTTAGCCGAAGCAGAGCAGGCCGCCGCTGCTCTTGGCGCTGTGCTGGCGCAGCCGCGCGACGCAGCCGGCGGGGCGTTCAGCCTCTCGCCGGTCAGCCTGCAAAGCATCGCGCCGGCGACGCGCCTGCTGCTCCCCTCCCCCAACGGATCGCGCCTGTCGCTCGCTTGCGGCGATACGCCGGTCTTTGCCGGTTGCCTGCGCAACGCCACGGCCGTTGGCGAAGCGGCCGCCGCCTTTGCGGGCCACAGGGATGTCGCGGTGATTCCCGCCGGCGAGCGCTGGCCGGACGGCAGCCTGCGCTCCGCCATCGAAGACTGGCTGGGCGCTGGCGCCATCATCTCTGCCATGGGGCGCCCCTGCACGGCCGAAGCCGAGCTGGCCCGCATCGCCTTCGAGGCCGCGCGACCGACACTGGGCCATCTCGTGCGCACATCACAATCCGGCAGAGAACTGATCGAGCGCGGTTATGAAGGCGACGTGGAACTGGCACTCGATCTGGACGCCAGCGATGGCGCGCCTCTGCTGGTCGATGGCGCCTATCGGCAATAGGGGGGGCCTCAGCCCCGATCCGCGCCGGCCTCCCCCGCCGCATCGTCATGATGCAGACGCCAGCCGGCGATCAGCACGTCCAGCGCGACAAGAAAGCTCTCTTTGTCCGCCTCCGTGTCGTCCGGCCGGGTGGAGCGCAGCGTCGTCCAGCCGGTCACCAGCGCCTGCACGGAGCGCTGCGCGATCGAGGCTTCGGCTGGCGGCAGGCCGAGCGGCGCCAGCGTGGCCAGGATCGTCTCCAGCGCAGTCTGCACCCCTTCATTCCGCACCCGGTTGATGCCGATCAGGCGCCGGATATCGGGGATCGAGATCTGCGCTTCCCAGATGGCCAGGCCGAAATCGCGCAGCCACTGCTGCCAGCTGCTCGCCGGCGGCACCGCGTTCAGACAGTCCCGGAAGATGGCTGCGGACATCAGCGCACTTAGAGACTCTTTGTTATTGATGTGCCAATACAGCGAGGAGACGCTGACGCCCAGACGCGCGGCAATCCGGCGCAGACTGACGGCATCCAGCCCCTCTTCCTTCAGGAGGGCCACGGCCTCCTGGATGATCTGATCCCGATCGAGCTTCGCAAACGACATGGCATCGCCTTGACAGCAACCGCGCAAAAAAGCATCACTCACAAAACGAACACTGTTCGATTAGAACAGAGTCGACGCTGATTGGGAGACGATGCATGTATCCTTTCACGCCCGGCAGCTATGCGCCCCGTAACGGCTGGTATGTCGCCGCGTTCGTGAGGGAGATTGGCGAAGCGCTGCTCAGCCGCTGGATTCTCAACCAGCCCGTCGTGCTCTATCGCAAGGAAGACGGCACTGCCGTCGCCGTCGACGGGCGCTGCCCGCATCGGCATTATCCGCTCGGCGCGAGCAAGCGCGTGGGCGACGCCATCCAGTGCGGCTATCATGGCATCACTTTCGACGCGGCCGGCAAATGCACCTTCGTGCCGAGCCAGTCGACCATCCCCGGCGTCTATGCGATCAAGGCCTATCCGCTGGTGGAGCGCGGCCTGTGGGCCTGGATCTGGCCGGGCGATCCGGACAAGGCGGACGAGGCACTGATCCCCACGCTGGACGAGATCGGCTTCAACATCCCCGGCATGATCCCGGATGCCTTCTATGCCATGCATGTGAAGGGCCGCTACCAGCTCCTCAACGACAATCTGCTCGACCTCTCCCATCTGGGCTATCTGCACGCGACCTCGATCGGCACGCCGGATGACGCCGCCACGCCGGAAGTGCGCGATCTCAACGAACGCCGCCTCTCCAGCCGCCGCATCATGCGTAACACGCCGATGCCGCCCTATCATGACCGCAGCGAGCATGACGGGCCGGTCGACCGCATCTCCGGCATGGATTTCTACTTCCCCGGCTTTCATGCGGGCATTGGCGAATCGAGCATCCCGGAAGGCCAGCCGAACGGCGGCAAGGTGCTCCACAGCAGCCGCGTGTGGCACGCCGTGACCCCGGCGACGAAGACGACGTGCAACTATTTCTTCGGCATGAGCTCCCCATCCCGCGAAAAGCTGGAGGAGGCGAAAATCCGCCTCGAGCCGGTGCTGGCCGAAGACAGCTTCGCCACCGAGGAGATCGAGAAGATCATCAGCACGCTGGACGATTTGCCGCCTGAGCTGATGCTCAGGAGCGATACGACCGCGGTGCAGGGGCGCCGCATCCTGCAAGCGATGATGGACAAGGAAAAAGCGGAAGCGCACGCTGTCGCCTCGGACGGATCGCCATAGACAGGCACGCATGGGCCGCAGGAAGGTCCGCCCGAGACGATATTGGAGAGAGGACCCGCCCATGAATCGGTTTGAACAGGCCGTCTATGATTGCATGAAGCCCACCGAAGCCCTGCTGGAGCGGACGACCAATCCGCTCCATCGCAAGATCCTGCTCAATTTCTGGCGACACGTGCATCTCGAAGGCGCCGGCCTCTATGACGACATCTGCAGCGACGACATGATGGTCGAGACCCCGGTCTATCGCGTGACCTGGGGCGCCAACCCCGCCGTGATCGAAGGGCGCGAGGCCGTGAAGGCCTTTTACAACAGCGTGGGTGAAGCGGTGCTGTGGAACAGCGACGACTTCATCGCCGTGAACGACTGGGGCATTGCCGACGAGCTGACCTTCAACATCCTCGCGCCCGGCGAAGTGCTGCAGGCGCTGGGCTATGGCGTGCCCGATGCCGGCAAGCACTATCATGTCGAGAGCCGCCAGGCCTTCATCTGGCCATATGACTCGCGCGCGCGCCTGAAAGGCGAAAATCTCTACGAGGACAAGACGAGCCTGCGCTGGACCGAAGTCGACGAAAGCGAGCTGATCACCGCCGCGCGCGTCAAGGAAATCCAGAAGGCGCTGCTGGGCCAGCTCCACGCCCGCTTCGGCGAACGCTTCTGGGTCTATGAGCCAGAGGCGGTGACGGGGTGAGGCGCGCTCGCGCCTTCAGTTCTGCATCCAGATATTGTCCTTGTCGGCCGCAATTTCGGGACCATGGCCCTGGCGGGCGAACAGCTTGATATAGCGCCCGTCGGGGTCTTCGATCACGATGCACCAGCTCAGCCCCGTCGGCACGATACCGGAGTGGGGGGCGCGGAGCCTATCGAGATGCGCGACCCACGACTCAAGGGAGGCATGGTCGGCCACCGAGAGCGAGAGCGTGTCCATTTTTCGCGCGGCCGCCGCATGACCCGGCAAAAGGCGCAGGTCCAGCAATGCGCCGATCGCCGACCAGCGGCAGACATAGGCATAAATGGCCCCGGTTGCATCGCGATGATCGATCGCCGGCAGGCGCTCTACGCCAAAGACCGCCTGGTAAAAGGCGAGCGACGCATCGCAATCCGACACCGCAAATTTGATGGTTCGCAGGCCCTCGATCGCCGGGGCCTCCTTTTCGACCGCGTGGCCCATGATCCTGCTGACCTCTCAGAGCGCGGCAAGCGGCGCCGCAGGGCTGCGATGGACGAGCGCGCCGGGCATTGCTTGCCCGGCCCGGCAAGATTGCCTGCCTAGCCAAGACCGCGGCCGGCGCCGGGGCCAGGCTGACGCTTTCAGCTGGCGGGCCTCCCCGTCAGCCCTCTGAGTGCCCTTTCAGCTCATCGCCCCGGATCGTCGCGACGTGGAGCACGTTGGTCGAGCCGGGCGTGCCGAAGGGAACGCCGGCGAGCACGATGATCTTGTCGCCGGCCTCGGCAAAGCCATGGCGCAGGGCCATGCGCTTGGCCTTGCCGATCATTTCCTCGAAGCTGCCGATGTCGCGCGTGCGCACGGGATGAACGCCCCACATGAGGCCCATGCGGCGCGCGGTGCTGCTGCGCGGGGTGAGCGCGAGGATCGGCGCGGAGGGCCGCTCGCGCGCGATGCGCCGCACGGTGCTGCCAGACGAAGTGAAGCAGACGATCGCCTTGGCCGAGACGGTGGTGGTGATCGACTGGCTGGCCTCGGCCAGCGCGTCGGCCGTCGTAGGGTCCGGCATGGTCTTGGTGAAGTGCAGGCGCGCGAGATAGCCCGGATCATGCTCGACGCTGTGCGCGATCGCGTCCATCATCGCCACCGCCTGCTCGGGCCAGTCGCCCGCCGCCGTTTCGGCCGAGAGCATCACCGCGTCCGCGCCGTCATAGACCGCCGTCGCCACGTCCGAAACTTCGGCGCGGGTGGGCGTCGGCGCCTTGATCATCGATTCGAGCATCTGCGTCGCGACCACCACCGGCTTGCCTAGCCGCCGCGCGCTCTCGACGATCTGCTTCTGCAGCGGAGGCACGGTGTGCGGCGGCAGCTCGACGCCCAGATCGCCACGCGCGACCATCACCGCATCCGCCATTTCGAGGATTTCATCGAGCCGGGTCACGGCAGCCGGCTTCTCGATCTTGGCGAGGAGCTGGCCATAGCCGCCCATCAGACGCCGCGCCTCGGACAGATCCTCCGGCCGCTGCACGAAGCTGAGCGCGATCCAGTCACACCCCGCCTCGACGGCGAAAGCAAGATCGCGCCGGTCCTTGTCGGTCAGCGCCGCCATGGGCAGCACCACGTCCGGCACGTTCACGCCCTTGCGCTCTGACAGCGGTCCACCGATCTCGACCAGCGTATCGATGGCATCGTCGCTGACCGACTGCACGCGCAGCACCAGCTTGCCATCGTCGAGCAGCAGCCGCGTGCCGGCACGCGCGGCGGCGAAAATCTCCGGGTGGAGCAGTGCGACACGGGTGACGTCGCCCGGCGTGGGGTCACGATCCAGCCGGAACGCGGCGCCAGCCTCCAGCATCACCGGACCGCTCGAAAAGGTACCGATGCGCAGCTTCGGCCCCTGCAGGTCAGCGAGGATCGTCGTCGGGCGGCCGAACTCGCGCTCCAGCCCGCGGATGATCTCGACATTGGCGGCGTGCCCTTCATGCGCGCCATGGCTCATGTTGAGGCGGAAGGCATCCGCACCGGCCAGGAACAGCTTGCGGATCATCTCCTCGCTGCTGCTCGCGGGGCCAAGCGTCGCCAGAATGCGGACCTTGCGCGTACGGGGAGCGAGCTTCTTCATAAGGATATCGGCGACCTCTTGCGTAAACGCGCTGCTTGCCCAAATGACCAGCGATCAAAGGGCGATTGTCACGACGGGAACCAGCCCATCGTTCGAACCGGAATGGAGTTGCAAGCAATGACGATAGAGGCGCTCGATGACAAGATAGCGGCGGCGGCTTTTCGCCGGCTGGTGCGACATCTTCAGCACCGTACCGATGCGCAGAATGTCGATCTGATGGGCCTGGCGGGCTTCTGCCGCAATTGCCTGGGCGACTGGGTCGCCGAGGCTGATGGAACGATGGCGAAGGAGCAGGCGCGCGAAATCATCTACGGCATGCCGCAAAGCGAGTGGAAGAGCCGCTTTCAGACCGAGGCGAGCCCGGAGCAGCTCGCGCGGATGAAGGAGAGCATTGCGAAGAACGACCATTGAGGCTCGCGACGCGCCAAGCCGTTTCTCGCAGCGCTTCGTATCCCACGGTGCAAGCGCAGCCTATGCGGCGGCGTTTCGGCATTCCGCTCGCGCTGCCCTGCCAAAGCCGTCGTGGCGAGTTGATCGTGCGACGAGCCGTGGCCGCATTGGAACAACCCCCGCATTAAGGCGTTATTCTTCCCGATCCGGCGCGGCGATCGCCAGCGGCACGGATCAAGGACTGGAAGGATTTAGTGCGATGAAGAAGATCATGCTCGCCACGGCAATTCTGGCTCTTGCCACGCCGATGGCTCCGGCCCTGGCGGACCCGCCGCCTTGGGCGCCTGCCCACGGCAAGCGCGCGAAAGAGGGCAATTATGGGCGCGTTCTTTCGCAAAACGACCGCATTTGGCGCGACGATGAAGGCCGCTACCGCTGCAAGCGGAGTGACGGCACGACTGGCCTGATCATTGGCGCAGGTGTCGGCGCCCTCGCAGGTCGCGCGATCGACACGCGCGGCGACCGGACCCTTGGCACCGTTCTCGGCGCCGTGGGCGGCGGCCTGCTTGGTCGTTCGATCGAGAGAGGGGATCTGCGCTGCCGTTGAGCAGGCGTAAATCTGTCTCCCTCACAAAGATGTCCGTTCTCCGATGAGGGCGGGCATCTTTGCCATTTACATCCCGTCCACGCGCCGCTAGAGGCGCGCGCCATGTCCATGACGATCGCCAAGCCGATTATCATTAAACCGACCCGCGCTCGCGGGGCGGTTTCGGATGCGCGCGCGGCCTGACGGCCCGACCATCTGGACCAAAGCCCCGCGAAGAGCGCGGGGCCGACTTTCCAGACGAAAGCCTGATCCCCGCGTTCTCCGCCAACTGGAAGGAGACGTTGAATCATGGTTGCCCGTTTTGCTCCCGATGCCCGCCTGAATGTCGGCGTGGTTGGCGCCACCGGCCTTGTCGGCTCGATGATGCGCCAGTTGCTTGCCGAGCGGAATTTCCCGGTGGGCACGCTGCGCCTGTTCGCCTCGGCCCGCTCGGCCGGCGCGCAGGTCGATTTCAACGGCCAGGCGGTCACGGTGGAAGATGCCGCCACCGCCGATTTCGCGGGACTCGACATCGTCTTCTTCTCCGCCGGCGGATCGACCAGCAAGGCGCTGGCGCCCAAGGTCGCGGCGGCGGGCGCCATCGTGATCGACAACAGCTCTGCCTGGCGCAGCGACCCGGACGTGCCGCTGGTCGTCGCCGAAGTGAACCCGCATGCGCTGGCGAACCTGCCCAAGGGCATCATCGCCAATCCTAACTGCACGACCATGGCCGCCATGCCGGTGCTCAAGCCGCTGCATGACGCGGCAGGCCTCAAGCGCCTGATCGTGGCGACTTATCAGGCCGTCTCCGGCGGCGGTATGGAAGGCATCGACGTGCTGGCGCGGCAGATCGCCGCCGTGGGCAATCGCGGCGCGGAGCTGGCTTTCCATGGCAATGCCGAGTTCGTGCCCGCGCCCGAGAAGTGGGCCGTGCCGATCACCAACAACATCGTGCCGCTCAACTATGTGCTGGGCGAGGACGGTTACACCGAGGAAGAGCTCAAGCTGCGCGACGAAAGCCGCAAGATCCTGGAAATCGCCGACCTGCCCGTCTCCGGCACCTGCGTGCGCGTGCCCGTCTTCACCGGCCACGGCCTGTCGATCAATGCCGAGTTCGAGCGGCCGATCGACGCGCAGACCGCGCTCGGCCTGCTGGCCAAGGCGCCCGGCGTCGTCATCAGCGACGTGCCCAATGCGCTGGAAGCAACGGGCGCCGATCCGGTCTTCGTCGGCCGCGTGCGCCCGGACCGCACCGTCGAGCATGGCCTCGCCATGTTCGTGGTGGGCGACAATCTGCGCAAGGGCGCCGCGCTCAACGCCGTGCAGATCGGCGAGGTGCTCTGCGGGCGGTAAGATGATGGCTCTCCTCCCCGGCTATGGTCGGGGAGGAAGCAAATCGCACCCTTACAGGCGAGCGCTAGAGTCGCTTGCTCAGGAAGAAGCGCTGCTGGCCCACGGGGTGATCGTCCAGCGTGCCGAACACGGCAAAGCCCAGCTTCTCGTAAAAACCGCGCGCCTGGAAGGCATAGGTGTCGAGCCAGATGCCGACACAGCCATGGCCACGCGCTATCCGCTCTGCCTCTGCCATCAGCGCCTGGCCATGGCCGCCGCCGCGATGCTCCGGCGCGATGGCGAGAAACTCCACGAACATCCAGTCATAGGAGCATTTGCCCCAGATGCCGCCAACCCGCTCGCCCTGCTCGTCGGTCAGCAGGATGGAGACGGGGCGGATATTCGGATCCCCCGCCTGCGCGATGTTATAAGCGAGCAAGGGCGCGAACACGGCATTGCGGTCGGCTTCCGAGGGCTGTTCGGGCACGGTGATATGAAGCGGCATGGGCTGACTCTTAGGGCCAAAGCGGGCGGGCGCAATGGCGAGAATGGTCCCGGCGGCGCGCATCAAAATCGGTTGGCCACGCGAGCGCCCTTGCTTTTTGAGCAAACCCCCTCTATGTGCAACGCAGCATTCGGCGCGAGGACTAGTGATCCGGCGCAATTCCGAGCAGCGTGAGGCCCCGCATCTTGCACTAGGGCCGCCGGGACTGACGGATGCGATAACCGCTTAGGCAGCCTTCTTCACGCAGGGTCGCAGATACGAACCCTGCCGCGCCCGCGCCCTTGAAGGCACGCGCGCCGCACAATCATATTGAGAATTTTTACATGTCTTTTTTCAGTGAGCTTGGCCTTGCCGAGCCTATCCTCCGCGCGCTCGAAACCAAGGGTTACGCGGACCCCACCCCGATTCAGCAGCAGGCCATTCCGGCGCTGATGCAGGGCCGCGACCTTCTGGGCATCGCGCAGACCGGCACCGGCAAGACCGCAGCCTTCTCGCTGCCCTCGCTGCATCGCCTCGCAGCCAATCCGCAGCCGCGCAAGCCGGCTTCCTGCCGGATGCTCGTACTCTCGCCCACGCGTGAACTCGCGGCACAGATCGCTGAGAACATGCGCGGCTATGCGAAGTATCTCAGCCTCAACGTGCAGGTCATCTTCGGTGGCGTGCCGGTGGGCAAGCAGGCCCGCGCACTCGTGCCGGGCACGGACATTCTCGTCGCCACGCCGGGCCGCCTGCTCGACCTCATCGATCAGCGCGCGCTGACGCTGCGCAATGTCGAGATCTTCGTGCTCGACGAAGCCGACCAGATGATGGACCTGGGCTTCATCAAGCCGCTCACGCAGATCGCCAAGATGCTGCCGGCCGAGCGGCAGAGCCTGTTCTTCTCCGCGACCATGCCGCAGGCGATCGCGGACCTGGGCAAGCGCTTCATCAACGATCCGGTGAAGGTCGAGGTTGCGCCACAGTCGACCACCGCCGAGCGCGTCGAACAATATGCGACCTTCGTCAATCAGGCGGAGAAGCAGGCGCTGCTGACCCTGCGCCTGCGCGAGGCGATCGCATCCGGCGATCTCGATCGCGCGCTCGTGTTCACCCGCACCAAGCATGGCGCCGACCGTGTCGCGCGGCATCTCGTGGCGGCACAGATTTCCGCCGCTGCCATTCATGGCAACAAGAGCCAGGGCCAGCGCACCGCTGCGCTCAAGGGCTTCCGTGACGGCGGCATCCAGGTTCTGGTCGCGACCGATATCGCCGCGCGTGGCATCGACGTGACCGGCGTCAGCCATGTCTTCAACTTCGAGCTGCCCAACGTGGCCGAGCAATATGTCCACCGCATTGGCCGCACCGCGCGCGCCGGCGCGGACGGCATTGCGATGAGCTTCGTCGCGCCGGACGAGAAGCCCTATCTGCGCGACATCGAGAAGCTGACGCGCGTGAAGCTGACGGACATGCCCCTGCCCGAGGATTTCGTGGTCGAGGCGCGCCGCCTGCCGCTGCCGTCCAAGAAGGCGGTGGAGGACGCAGTGTCCGACAATGCCCCCTCGCGCAAGCTCGGCCGGGCCGGCGCGGGTCGTCGCCCGGAGCGCGCACGTCGCCCCGAGCGGACCGACCGCGCACCGACCGATCGCCAGCCGCGCGAGCGCACCCATCGCGACGATCGCCGTCCGGATGAGCGCACCGCCCGCCCCGAGCGGCACGAGCGGCCGGAGCGTCGCGCCGAGCCGGCGCGGGCCGAACGCCCCGCCGGTGCGAGCGACGGACGGCATGAGCGTCCCCGCGTGGACATCCGCATCGAAGGCCGTGGCCGCCCTGCCTGGTCCGAGCGGCCGCAGGACGCACGCCGCGACGAACGCGGTGGCCAGCGCAATGCCGGTGGCCGCTACGGTGAATCCCGCGACGGTGACGGACGTCATCAGGGTCAGGGTCGCCCGAATTTCGATCCGCTCGCCACTTACAGTGACCGCGCGCCGACCCGTGACGGTGAGCCGCTGCCCAAGCGCATGCGCGAAGGCGTGCAGCCCGCACAGGCGCGCCCTGAGGGCGAGCGCAGTCCACGCGGCGATGGCCGTCAGCGCCGCTTCGGCGGTGGTGGACGTCCGCAAGGCCAGCAGGGCGGCGGCGGTCGTCGCAGCCGGGCCGGCCGCGCGGGCTAAATCCGCCGGCGCATCGGTCTAAGAGCCGCAAGAAGATCAGCCGAGGCCTCGTCTCCCGACCGGAGACGGGGTCTCGCTTGTTTTGGGGCAGATCAGTGCAGGTGCCTCAGCTTGTCCGGGTTGCGCATGACATAGATGGCAACGACCTTGCCCTGCGCGATCTCCAGCGCCGTCGTTTGATATTCGCCGTCCGCCTCCAGCGTGACGAAACCCGGCAGCCCATTGATGAACGCCGTGCGCACCAGCCGCGAGCCGTGCTTGCGGAACAGGACGCCAAGCGCCTTGTGGACCTGCAGGACCTGGCGCTGGCCAAGCACCAGCGCGACCGCCGCCGAGCGTTTGCCCCCGCCATCTGCATGAAGCGACACATCGTGCGCGAGCATGGCGCCCAGCGCCGTCATGTCTCCGCTGCGCGAAGCGGCGAAAAACGCACCGGCGATGTCCAGCCCGCGCTGCTTCTCGATGGCGAAGCGCGGCCGGGCCTCACGCACATGCGCCCGCGCGCGCGCCGCGAGCTGGCGCGCGGCAGCCGGATCGCGCCCGATCGTCCCGGCCACTTCCTCGAACGAGACGCCAAACACATCGTGCAGGAGGAACGCCGCCCGCTCGAGCGGTGACAGGCGCTCGAGCGCCAGCATCAGCGGTAGGGTCACATCCTCGCTCTCTTCCTCTTCCACGATCGGATCGGGCAGCCAGGGACCGAGATAGGTCTCGCGCCGATGGCGGGCCGACTTGAGCTGATCGAGGCACAGGCGCGTCACCGTGCGCCGCAGGAAGGCCTCCGGCTCGCGCACCGCGCCCCGGTCCGTGCCCAGCCAGCGAATGAACGCCTCCTGCACCGCATCCTCGGCATCCGCCACGGAGCCGAGCATGCGGTAAGCGACAAGGACGAGCCGGGGGCGCAGCGGATCGAAGCTCGCCGCCGCATCCGCCGGCCCCGCGACAGACATCAGGCGGCCACCCGCGTCGCCGGCGTATCGATCCACAGGCCAAAGCCCACGGCGATCCGGTTCCATGCGTTCATGACGTTGATGAGCAATGTGAGCTTCACCTGCTCCTCCTCGGTGAACTGCGCGGCAAGAGCGGGATAAGCCGCGTCGTGCCCATGCCCTTGCGACAGGCTGGTCAGCGCATCCGTCCAGCCCAGCGCCGCCCGCTCGCGATCCGTGTAGCATGGCGCCTCCCGCCAGGCAGAGAGAAGATAGATGCGCTGCTCGGTCTCACCCTGCGTACGCGCCTCGGCCGTGTGCATGTTGATGCAGTTGGCGCACTGGTTGATCTGCGAGGCACGGATCTTGACCAGCTCGACCAGGCTCGGCTCCAGGCTGGCATTGATGGCGAGGGACACGGCGGTCCACTGCTTCATGAGCGACGGCGCGGCGGCATAGGGATCAAGTCTGGCGGTCATGGCGATCATCCTTTCATCATGGTTGCACAGACATGACGAGCCCCGCGGGGCCGATGTGACATGGGCAGCGAAAAATTCCGTCTCCTTGTCCCAATGGGGCCGGGCATTGGCGCACGCGGGCTATCGCGCCGTTCTGCGAGACGCGATGGCGCCGATATCGCACGGCATGGACCGATCCCGGCTGGACAGTCACAGCCCCCCGTCGCTAGGACCGCGCATCCGATTCTGATCCCACATTCTTTCCGGAGACCATCACATCATGAGCGACAACATCGCCGCCGATCAGCTGCGCCTTCTCATCGAGCGCGTCGAGCGGCTGGAAGAAGAGAAAAAGGGCATCGCCGACGACATCAAGGATGTCTATCTTGAGGCCAAGGCGACCGGCTTCGACGTGAAGACGATGCGCACCATCGTTCGCCTGCGGAAGATGGAAAAGCATCATCGCGAAGAGGCCGAGGCGCTGCTCGAAACCTACAAGGCCGCGCTCGGGCTCGACTGACGGAGCGGCGCGGCGACAAGGAGACGGTGTTCCATGCATCTCATCGGGTCCCTCGCCTCGCCATTCGTCCAGCGCTGCCTCATCGTGGCCCGCGCCAAGGGCCACGAGCTTGCCGTCGAACTTCCGCCCGGCGGCGGAATGCAAAGTGCCGAGTTCCAGGCCATCAGCCCGATGGGTCGCGTGCCTGTTCTCGCGTTCGACGACGGCACCTATCTGTGCGAATCGAACGCGATCAGCGCGCATCTTGATGAAGCGCTGACCGGCCCGGCCCTGCTCCCCCAACAGCCCGCCGCCCGCGGTCGCGTGCGCGAGATTGCCGAGATTGCGACGGGCGAGCTGGCCGCTGGCCTGCGCCCGGTCCTTGTCCACCGTATCTTCAGGATGTCGCAGAACGAACCTGTGGTCGCGGCAGGCCTGGCCCAGGCCGACCGGGGCTGTGCCGCGCTTGCCCGGTTGCTGGAGAGCAGCGCCGGTCCCTATGCTATCGGTGACACGATCACCTTCGCCGATGCGGCGCTCGTCCCGTTCGCCACGCTCGCCATGGCTATCTCCCAGGATGATGACGTGGCAGGCCTTCTCGGGCGCCATCCGTTCCTGTTGGCCTATCTGGAGCGGGCGCAGGCGGACGCGATCCTAGCCCGCACGCCGCAGGAAATGCGGGACGCCTTCGCTGCCATCGTCGCGCGGCGCACGCAGGCCGCCCCGGCCTGACCCACCATAAACGAGGAGACACACGCACATGTCCGATGGCCCATGGGGCGGTGCCCCGAGCGAAATGATCGTCACCACAACGCACAGCGTCGAAGGGCGGCCGGTGCAGCGTTATTGCGGCATCGTCACTGGCGAAGTGATCGTCGGCGCCAATCTGTTCCGCGATCTGTTCGCCAGCGTGCGGGATATCGTCGGCGGTCGCGCCGGCGCTTATGAGGAAGTGCTCAGCCGCGCCCGCGAGGAAGCGCTGGCCGAAGTGCGCGCAAAGGCCGCGACACTGGGCGCCAACGCGGTGATCGGCATCGATCTCGATTATGAAGTGCTCGGCGCCAACGGCTCGATGCTGATGGTCTCGGCGACCGGCACGGCCGTCTTCGTCTGATCGCGCGACAGCACAAGCAGAACAAGGGAGAGGCCGCCATGACCGGACGCATTGCCATCATCACCGGCGCCGGGAGCGGCATTGGCCGGGCCGTCGCGATATCGCTCGCCGCCAGGGGCTATCGGCTCGCGCTTGCCGGTCGCCGCACCGACGCGCTGGAGGAGACGGCCGCGCTCGCTGCCGGATCGCCCGAGCCGATCCTGTGCGTGCCGACCGACGTGGCTGACGAAGCCTCGGTCAAGGCGCTGTTCGACGAGACCGTCGCGCGCTTTGGCCGGGTCGATCTCCTTTTCAACAATGCCGGGCTGAACGGCGGGCGTTTCCCTATCGAGGACATGGCGCTGGCCCGCTTCAAGGAAGTCGTCGACGTCAATCTCACCGGTTCGTTCCTCTGCATGCAGGCCGCCTTCCGCGTGATGAAGGCGCAGGTGCCGATGGGCGGGCGCATCATCAACAACGGCTCGATCTCAGCCTACAGCCCGCGCCCGGACACCGTCGCCTATTGCGCCAGCAAGCATGGCGTCTCCGGCCTCACCAAGGCCGGATCGCTCGAAGGGCGCAAATATGACATCTCTGTCGGTCAGATCGACATCGGCAATGCCGCCAGCGCCTTCTCCGCCGCCTTCGCAAACGGCGTGCCGCAGGCGGACGGGCGGCTGGTGCCCGAGCCGGTGATGGATGCCAGCGTGGTGGGCGACACCATCCTCTACATGGACAGCCTGCCGCCGGACGCGAACGCCCAGTTCCTCACCGTGATGCCGGCCAAGATGCCGTTCATCGGGCGGGGCTGAACCACAAGGCGCGCGGGCAATGAGCATCGCCATCCGTCCCGCCACCAGCGCCGATGCGGCCCGATGCGCCGAGATCTACCGGCCTTTCGTGACCGAAAGCTGGGTGAGCTTCGAGACCGAGCCGCCCGATGCGGACGAAATGGCCGCGCGCATCGCGACCTATGGCGCGAGCCATGGCTGGCTGGTGGCGCACGGGCCGGATGGCCGCATCGCCGGCTATGCCTATGGCAGCCCCCACCGCACGCGTGCAGCCTATGCGAGCTCGGCGGACGTTGCGGTCTATGTCGATCCTGCTCAGGCGCGGCGAGGCATCGGCCGCGCCCTGTATGGCGCACTGCTTCCCCTGCTCAGGGATCGGGGTATCCACGCGGCCTTTGCCGGCATCGCTTTGCCCAATGCCGGCAGCATCGGCCTGCACGAGGCCATGGGCTTCACGCCCGTCGGCATCTACCGCGAAGTCGGCTGGAAGCTGGGCGCCTGGCGCGATGTCGGCTGGTGGCAACGGGTGCTGTAATGGGCGGCATCGCCTGATCGCGATGCGCACCAATCCGGCCTTCACTCCACCGGAAACGGGCCATCCTCGAACAGTTCGTCATGATAGCCCTTGCTGCCTACGGCACGGGCAAGATCGCTGCGGAAATCGCGCCCTTCGGCAAGACAATCCAGCACATGGGCAAAGTCGTGACGCGGCGCCCAGCCCAGGGTCGCGCGGGCATGGGCATTCACATAGACGCGATCGAGGGCCTGCGGGAAAGACCAGCCGCGCGCCGCGAACAGCGCTTCGGCGCGCGGGAAATGCCGCAGGATCGCCGCCCGCGCATCCCGATTGAGCACAGGCAAGTCCTCACGCGTAAACGGCGTGGTGGCGGAAATGATGAAGCGACCGAAGCCAAGCGCCGGCGCCTGCTCGACCGCAAGCCGATGCGCGCTGACGATATCGGCCAGATCGACCCGGCGATTGAGCAATTCCAGCGCCTGCAGATTGTCGCGCGAGAAGCGATCGCGCTGCCCGGCATTGTCGTCATCTTCCGGGAAGAAGCGCGACGTACGCAGGACGACCACCGGCAGACGCCCTGTCCGCCCGAACATCTCGCACAGATGCTCGGCACCAAGCTTGGTCGCGCCATAGATGTTCTTCGGGATCGGCGTCACCGCCTCCGTCACCCAGGCAGCAGGTTCGCCATAGGCCGGTGTCATGGCTGAACCGAAGGTGCTGGTCGTGCTGGTGAAGACCATCGAGCGCACACCGGCGGCGACCGCCGCTTCCAGCAGCGCGAGCGTGCCGGAGATATTGGTTTCCACGAAGTCCGCGTGACTGTGCGTCACGACATGCGGCTTGTGCAGCGTCGCGGTGTTCAGCACGTCGCGCACGCCGTCCATCGCGGCTTCGACCGCCGCGCGATCGGCAATCGACCCCACCACGTCCGTATAAGGCGATGGCTTGATATCCATCCCGCGCGCCGGGATGCCCTCGGCACGGAAAGTGCGCATCAGCGCTTCGCCCAGATGCCCGGCGCTGCCCGTAACGAGAAACATCAATCCTCCGGCTGTCGCCCCCTGCCCTCTTGCCGAAGACGGAAGGGGCGGCAGGTGCCCTTAGTCCGCCGCTTTCGCCACGCCGACCAGCGCGGGGCGCAGCAGGCGGTCCTTGATCATGTAGCCGGCCTGCATTTCCTGCACGATCGTGCCCGCCGCGGCATCGGCAACCGGGATCTCGACCATCGCCTGATGCTTGTTGGGATCGAGCGTCTCGCCGACCGAGGGGAATTTCTCCACGCCATGCTTGCGGAAGACGCTCTCCAGCTCGCGCCCCGTCGCTTCCAGACCGGCGACGAGGCCCTTGAGCTTGTCGTCCTCGCGCAGCTCGGCCGGAATGGCATCGAGCGCGCGGGAGAGATTGTCGGCAACCGAGAGAATGTCGCGCGCAAAAGCAGTCGCAGCATAAGCGCGGGCATCGGCCAGTTCCTTCTCCAGCCGGCGGCGGACATTCTGCGTGTCGGCCACCGCATAGAGCGTTTCCTGCTTCGCGGTCGCCAGCTCCTCTTCCAGCGCGGCGATGCGGGCGGCCACCGTCTCCTCGGGCGATCCGGCCTCGCCGGCGCCGTCCGCGATATCGGCGGCCAGGGTCTCGTTCTCGTTCTTGCTCTCGTCAGTCATATCTATCCGTCATTGCATCAATTTGGTGAGCGTTTGCGCCGTGAAATCCACCATGGGGACGACGCGCGCATAGTTCAACCGGGTCGGGCCGATCACGCCGACCACGCCGACGACACGGCCGCCCGGGCCGCGATAGGGCGCCGCTATGACCGAAGAACCGCTCAGGGAAAAGAGCTTGTTCTCCGATCCGATGAAGATCTTGGTCGCGGCGCCCGCCCGCGCGCTGTCCAGCAGGCGGGCAATCTCGCTCTTCCCTTCCAGATCGCCCAGCAATTGCCGCACACGCTCCAGATCGCCTGCCGCCTGCTCGTCGATAAGGTTCGCCTGTCCGCGCACGATGAGCACCGGCCGATCCTCCGGATCGCGGCTCCAGGCGGCGAGCCCGCGCGCGATGAGATCCCGCGCCGCCTCGTCCAGCGCCGTCTCGCCATCGGCGATCTGTTGGGCCAGCCAGACCTGCGCCTCGGCCAGCGTGCGCCCACCGGCATAAGCGGAGAGATAATTGGCCGCCTCGATCAGCATGGAGGGCGTGGTGCCGGGCGGCAGATCGACAACGCGATTCTCCACGCTGCCATCCGCGCCGACCAGCACGGCCAGCGCCTGCCGGTCGGAGAGCCAGGCGAAGCCGAACTGCTTCACCACGGTTTCCCGGCGCGGAACCATGACAAGCCCTGCGCAGGCAGAAAGGCCGGACAGCAGGGTCGTCGCGGTGTTCAGCGCCTCCTCGATCGGCCCCTCGCCGGAGAGCTCCCGCTCGATCAGGCGCTTGTCCTCGTCGGCCGGCTCGCCCGCCTGCATCATCGCATCGACGAACAGGCGCAGCCCGGTGTCGGTCGGCATCCGCCCGGCCGAAGTGTGCGGCGCGGCAAGCAGACCGGCCTCCTCCAGATCCTGCATCACGTTGCGGATCGAGGCGGGCGAGAGATTGAGGCCCGGCAAGCGGCTGATCGTGCGCGAGCCGACCGGCACGCCGGTGCCGAGATAGGATTCGACCACGACGCGGAAGATATCCCGCGCGCGGTCGGTCAGGGCATGGATCGGCTGATCGGACATGAACACTATGTAGGATAGAGCATGGCGCTAGAAAAGCCGGCACGGGACCGCTAGAGCGCCCGGCAGACAATCACACGACAAGGACCAGCGACTCATGCGCCCATCCGGCCGCGCCCCCGACGAAATGCGCGCAATTTCCATGGAACCCGGCTTCACCATCCACGCCGAAGGGAGCTGCCTCGTCTCCTTCGGTGAGACGCGCGTGCTCTGCACCGCCAGCATCGAGGAGCGCGTGCCGCCCTTCCTGCGCGGCAAGGGCGAAGGCTGGGTGACAGCGGAATATGGCATGCTGCCCCGCGCCACCCACACGCGCGGATCGCGCGAGGCGGCCAAGGGCAAGCAATCCGGCCGCACGCAGGAAATCCAGCGCCTCATCGGCCGCTCGCTGCGCGCCGTGGTGGACCTGAAGGCGCTGGGCGAGCGCCAGATCACGCTCGATTGCGACGTGATCCAGGCCGATGGCGGCACCCGCACCGCCAGCATCTCCGGCGCCTGGGTGGCGCTGCGCATCGCGGTGGACAAGCTGCTCGCCAGCGGCGCGCTGACCGTCGACCCGATCCAGGCCAAGGTCGCTGCCGTCTCC
The DNA here is from genome assembly GCA_017304655.1 of Sphingomonas sp. Lineage (GTDB taxonomy): Bacteria > Pseudomonadota > Alphaproteobacteria > Sphingomonadales > Sphingomonadaceae > Sphingobium. The sequence goes on along the minus strand of JAFKLY010000002.1, from coordinate 686,447 downwards.
TGCGGCATCTATCAGGGCAATCCGGTGCTTGACCTCGACTATATCGAGGACAGCAACGCCCATGCCGACGCCAATTTCGTGCTGCTCTCCAACGGCAACATCGCCGAGGCGCAAGCCACGGCGGAAGGCGCGACCTATGACGAGGAAGCGCTGCTGCGCCTCCTGCGCCTCGCCCGCATCGGCTGCACGCAGATCTTCGCGGCACAGGACAAGGCGACGGGGCGGTAAGACCGACTCCAGATCGGTCTCAAGAGGGGGTAACGGATGATGATCTTTCGATATTTCCTGGGCTTGGCTCTCGTCGTCGCCCCTGCGGTGGCAAATGCGCAGACCAAGGGCATCACCTATGACTGCGACACGGCGCCGGGACATTTTTCCGAGCTCGCGCTTCCGGTGCCTTCCGGCCCGGTGACCGTCTCCGGCAAACTGAAGCTGCTTAATATCGCCAAGGATCCGAAGTGGGCGCCAACCGCGCGTATCCATTTCACGACCTCCACGGCGCCGGGACAATCGTCAGATCGTCAGGCCGGCTTTCAGCTAATGGGAGTTCCTGCAAACAAGGTTGGCTTGAAGAGCGACAACAAGAACGCGGTTGTTCAGTTCCTTCAATGGGACGAGTTCCGGGATAACAGCGAGGTTAAACATCCTCCGTTCGGCCTCACCGCCGATGCGCCGGTCTATGATTTCTCTCTGACCTTCGACGGTCAGGCAGTCCTCGCCAAGATCGGTGGTCAGGAGACGCGTATAGCCTTCGCGACGTCTGATCCGGTTGTGCGTATCATCTGCTCGACCGGCGACTTCCTCTTTACCGATCTCAGAATTTCACCGGCGAAATAAGCGACATGACCCGCAAGCTCACGCCCGGCCGCCTCGTCATCGCCAGCCATAATGAAGGCAAGGTGCGCGAGATCACGGCGCTGCTCGGCCCGCATGGCATGGCGCCGGTCTCGGCCGGATCGCTCGGCCTGCCCGAGCCGGAGGAGACCGGCACGACCTTTGCCGAGAATGCGACGATCAAGGCGCTGGCGTCCGCGACCGCTTCCGGCCTGCCCGCGCTGGCGGACGACAGTGGCCTCGATGTGCGCGCGCTCGGCGGGCGGCCCGGCGTCTACACGGCTGACTGGGCCGAGCGGCAATGGTTCGAGGGCGCGGAGGGTCGCGACTGGTACATGGCGATGGGCAAGGTGGAAGGCCTGCTCTGCGAGCTAGGCCCGGACGCCGACCGCGCTGCCGCGTTCGTCTGCACGCTCTGCCTCGCCTGGCCGGATGGCGAGACTGCCCTGTTCGAGGGGCGCGTGGAAGGGTCGCTTGTCTGGCCACCGCGCGGGAAACTCGGCTTTGGCTATGATCCGGCCTTCCTGCCGGGCGGCGCAGCTCTCACCTTTGGCGAGATGGACCCGGCGGCCAAAAACGCGATCAGCCATCGCGCCCGCGCCTTTGACCTGCTTGTGGACGCCCTGTTCTAGCCCCGAACAACACGCAGCAGCCCAGCCTCGCCATTAACGGAAAAGAGGGCTTTCGCTGTCAGTCTGCCCTTTGACGACTGCTTTTTTTGAGGCCCCCGGCGCGCATGACCGCTGATCTGTTCGAGGAACATCGGCTGCTGATCGCGGCAGCAGATGCGCTGCTGGCTGCGGTCCGGCGCAATCCGCCGGCGCGGAGCGACGAGATCACCCAGTTGCGCGTGCGCGTGGGAACGCTGGCCCTGGCGCATCTGCGCCACGAAGACGAAATGATCATCAAGCCGCTCACGCAGAGCGGGCTTGTCGACCAGCTGCCACACGCCGCAGCCATGATGTCCGAGCTACGGCATGGGCATGGACAATATTCCAATCATGTCGGCACCTGGACAGTCGCCGCGATCGAGGCAGACCGTGCGGGCTATGAAAAGGCGCTGGTGCGCGTCATCGGTATTCTGCACAGCATGATCGAGCGGGAGGAGCGACTGCTCTACTGGCCCGCGCTCAAATTGCTCCACGGCGACGAGGCTGCACAGACCGGCAAGGCCGGCTGACTTTCCGGGCGCAGGCGCTATAGCGGGGCCATGACTGCCCCGGCGCCCCTTGCGCTCTACATCCATTGGCCGTTCTGCGTCGCCAAATGCCCTTATTGCGACTTCAACAGCCATGTTCGCGAGACCATCGACCAGACCCTCTGGCGCGAGGCGCTGCTGCGCGATCTGGCCCATGAGGCCGCGCTGCTGCCCGGCCGGCAGCTCGGCTCCATTTTCTTCGGTGGCGGCACACCCTCGCTGATGCCGCCGGAGACCATCGCCGCGCTGATCGACGCGGCGGCTGGGCACTGGTCCTTCGCAGACGATATCGAGATCAGCATGGAAGCGAACCCCAACAGCGCAGAAGCCGCCCGCTTCGCTGCCGTGGCGCAGGCCGGGGTCAATCGCCTCTCGCTGGGGTTGCAGGCGCTGGACGACGCGGCGCTGCGCTTCCTTGGCCGCGCGCATGATGTCGCGGAAGGGCTGGCCGCGCTCGATGCTGCGCAGCGCAGCGTCGACCGGGTGAGCATCGACCTCATTTATGCCCGGCCCGGCCAGAGCCTCGCCGACTGGGACAGCGAGCTGACCCGCGCGCTCGGCTTCGGCACCGATCATCTCTCGCTCTACCAGCTGACCATCGAGCCGGGCACCCGCTTCGAGACGGACGTGCGCAAGGGCGACTTCACGCCCACAGACCCGGACGAGGCGGCCGATCTGTTCGAGCTCACGCAGGCGATGACGACTGCAGCGCGGCGGCCCGCCTATGAAGTCTCCAACCACGCCGCGCCGGGGCAGGAGAGCCGCCACAATCTCGCTTACTGGCGCTATGGCGATTATGCCGGCATCGGTCCCGGCGCCCATGGCCGGCGCGGCAGCCACGCCACGGTTCGGCACAAAAAGCCCGAGAACTGGCTGAGCGCGCTGGAGCGCAACGGCCATGGCCTCGCCGAGGAGCGCGCATTGCCGCCCGCCGAGCAGGCCGGCGAAGCACTGATGATGGGGCTGCGCTTGGCCGAGGGCGTCGATCTCGCCGCGCTTGCCGCGCGCACCGGCGTGGCACGCGAGACCCTGCTCGACGAGACCGCCGTCGCCCGCCTTGCCGGCCACGGTCTGCTGGTGCGCGAGGGCGATCGGCTCATCGTCACGCCGCAGGGGATGCTGCTGCTGGATGGCATCCTGGCCGAGATCGTGGCGGTCTGAGCCATGTGCGTGCTCGCCTTCGCCTGGCAAGCGCACCCTAAGTGGCGGCTCGTCATGGCTGGCAATCGCGACGAACTCCACGCCCGGCCTGCGGCGCCGCTGGACCGATGGGAGGCTCCGGCCCATGTGATCGCCGGGCGCGACCTGACCGCTGGCGGCACCTGGCTCGGCGTCTCGGAGCAGGGCCGGTTCGCGGTCGTCACCAATTTGCGCGGCTTCGGCCCCCCTTTGCCCGACCGCGCCTCACGTGGCGCGCTGGTACGCGATCTGCTGGCCGGCGACGGAAATTACGCCGCGCCTGATGCGATCGACCTTGCCGCCTTCAATCCGTTCAACCTGATCTTCGTCGATGCCAGCGGCCCGCGCTTCCTCACCAACCAGCCTTCGCCAATGCACGCACCGCTTGCTTCCGGCCTCTATGGCCTCTCCAACGGCGCGCTCGACGAGCCCTGGCCCAAGACCGGGCAGATCAAAGGCCAGTTGCTCGACTGGATCGTGGCCGGGGCGCACGACCCCGCCGCGTTGCTGGACGGGCTGGCGAGCGAGACGCTGCCCGCCACCGGCCTGCCACCGGAGGAGCCCTCTGATGCGCCGCTTGAACCGCGCCTCTCGCCGATCTTCATCCGTCATCCGATGTACGGGACGCGGTGCAGCACAGTCGTCGCGATCGATAGGGATGGCCGGGGGCTGATCGTGGAACGGCGCTATGATGCGCAGGGCATCGCAACGGGCGAGACGCGACTGGACTTCGGCTGGCCGGTGTGACGGCCCGCCTCTCGTCGCACGCGCCCAACAGCCTCGCTTTTCCGCTGTCCTACACCCCCTCCGTCGTGGCAGCCCTGCCGGACAACCCTCCTTGTCCAGACCAGACGTACCCAATCAAAATGCGGTTCTTTCTCATCCAGCGAATGTCACTCCACCGGACGGGCCGCACAGGCTCGTCGGAACGCGTTCTGGCGCCCATCTCGTGCGGCTGCCGCGAAAGGTGAGGGAAGCGAAAGTTCATGCCCCCGTGTCGTGAACTTCCAGCGCGCGGCGCGCTGTTGGACGCCCGGCGCGGCGGGCGCGCCCTCTCGGCTTGCGGCGCCCGTGAGCGCGCTCTGCGATCGGCGTTTAGAGCAGCAGCGACGCGGTGTGCAGGCCAACACCAACGAGCCCGCCAACCAGCGTGCCGTTGATGCGGATATATTGCAGATCACGCCCCACGGCATTTTCCAGCCGGTCGGTGATGGTCTGGGCGTCCCAGCTCCGCACCGTATCGGAGACCAGCTTGACGATGCTGTCGCCATAGCGCGCCGCCGTGCCCGCCACGACGCGGCGGGCGAAGCGATTGACGAGGTGCCGCAGTTCCGCATCATCCCGCAGCGTCTCGCCGATCTGGCGGGTGATCTCGCCCAGCCGACCGGCCAGCACGGCCTGCGGATCGCGCGCGGCCTTGAGCAGCGCCTCGCGCGCCGCCTGCCACAGCCCGTCGAGCCAGCGCTGCATGGCGGGGTTCGCGATCATCTCGTCCCGGATTCGGTCCACGCGCGCCTGCATGGCAGGATCGTTCTGGAGGTCGGAGGCCAGCGTCATCAGCCCCTCCTCCACTTTCTCGCGCAAGCGATGATCCGGATCCTCGGCGGCTTCCTGCAGCAGCTTGTCCAGCCCTTCGATGATCTTGGTCGCCAGCGTCTCGTCAAGCCCGGTGAACCGCAATATCGCGCCGGAACGCTCGTGAACCATCTGGTAGATAAGCGCACTGTTCGCTTCCAGCGTCTGCGCGCCCCACCGGATCAGCGCGTCCAGCACCGGCTTGTGGCGGCCATCCTTCATCGCGGCGGTGAGCACCTGCCCCAGCAGCGGCGCAACCTTGAGCTGGCCGACCCGCTGGACAAGCGCGCTCTTGATCATCCCGCCGAGCCGTTCGTCATCAAGCGCTTCCAGCCCATCGGCGAGCAGCCGCGAGGCGCCGCGCCGCAGCCGATCGTCTCCGCCGGATGAAGCAGCGAGCACGCGCCCGGCTGCGCCCGCGACGTCCAGCCGGGCCATGCGCCGGGCGACGACGGCCGGCGTGAGGAAATTGTCGCGCAGGAACGTCGCCAGCGTGTCGCCGATCCGGTCCTTGTTGCGCGGGATGATCGCGGTGTGGGGGATCGGCAGGCCCAGCGGATGGCGGAACAGCGCCGTGACGGCGAACCAGTCGGCCAGGCCGCCGACCATCGCCGCTTCGGCAAAGGCGCGGACGAAACCGATGGCGGGATGCAGCCCTTCGGTACTGCGCGCCGCAATGTACAGCGCGGCCATGGCGATCAGCAGGCCGGTGGCGACGATCCGCATCTGTCGCGCGCCGCCGCTCGCCGCTATCCCGATCATGGCTGTCTCTCGCCGCGCATCACCGCCCCGTCATGCCGCCCGCGCAGTGCAAGCGCAAGCAACAGTGACAAGCGTGGCGAGCGGCTTTGGTTCCCGCGCGGTTTATTCGGCGGGATGCGGAGCGGGCGTTTCGCCCTTGCCATCATAACTCAGCACGCGACGGCGCAGCCATGGACCCAGGCGCTTCTCAAGACCATCGGCCAGGCTGAACGCGGCTGGCACAATGGCCAGCGTCAGCAGCGTCGAGAGCACGAGACCGCCGATCACCGTGATACCCATGGGCGAGCGCCAGGCGCCGTCACCGGTGAGCGAGAGCGCGGTGGGAATCATGCCAGCCGTCATGGCGACGGTGGTCATGACGATCGGCTGGGCGCGCTTGTGCCCGGCTTCCATGATCGCGTCATATTTCGGCACGCCGCGGTCCATCTCCTCCAGCGCGAAGTCGATGAGCAGAATGGAGTTCTTGGCCACGATGCCGAGCAACATGAGCAGGCCGATATAGACCGGCAGCGAGATCGGCTGGCCGAGGACGAGCAGGAACAGCAGGCCTCCAAGCGGCGCCAGAGCGAGCGAACACATGTTCACCAGCGGCGAGATGAAGCGCTTGTAGAGCAGCACCAGCACCGCAAAGACGAGCATCACGCCGGCGCCCACGGCGATGATAAAGTTGACGATCAGCTCCTGCTGCCACTTGTCATTGCCCACGGCCTCGTTGGAAACGCCGGCCGGCAGGTTTTTCATGATCGGCAGATTCTTGATCTTCTCCATCACCGGACCCTTGACCGCGCCCTTGGCGAGGTCCGCGCCCACGAAGATACGGCGCTGCTGCGCATAACGCTGGATCGTCGTCGGACCGGCGCCGAAGCTGATCTCGGCCACGCGGCTCAGCGGCACGAACGAGCCAGCGCTGGTCTGCACCGGCAGATTCTCGATGGTCGAGAGGTCACGACGGGACGCTTCGGGCAGCATCACGCGAATCGGCACCTGACGGTCAGAGAGCGAGAATTTTGCACTGTTCTGGTCGATATCACCCAGCGTCGCGATCCGGATCGTCTGGCTCAGCGCGGAAGTCGTCACGCCAAGCTGCGCGGCAAGATCGAGCCGTGGGCGGATGATGAGCTCGGGCCGCTGCATGTCGGCATTGACGCGCGGGGCCACCACCTCGGGCAGGGCCTTCATCTGCTCTGTCAGCTTCGCGGCTGTTTCCTCCAACACCTTGGGATCGGAGCCGTTGAGCATGACGGAGATGTCGCGACCGGTGCCAAAGCCACCCTGTTGCGAGGCAAAGCTCACCCGCGCATCCGGGAAACTGGCGAGCTTGGGCGCGAGGTCACGCTCGAACTCGATGGACGAACGCTTGCGGTCGCGCTTCAACGTGATGAAGATGCGCGCATTGCCCTCGCGGATATTCTCCATCGCCGTCTCGACTTCCGGCTGGGAGTTGAGCAGCGCGGCCACGCGGTCCGTCGCGGCCTCTGTCTGCCTGATCGTCGTGCCGGGCACCATTTCGATGTTGACGCGACTGAAGTCGTTGTCCTGGTCTGGCTGGAATTGCTGCGGCATGGTCATGAGCAGCGCGACCGTCAGCCCGAAGGCCGCAATGCCGAAGCCCATCATCCACACGCGATGATCGAGAAAACGCGCAGCGATCCGGCGGCGCAGATCCCCGCCCTGAGCATAAGCCCGTGCCTTGCGCGTATCGAGCGCCCAGGCGAGCAGGCTCATGTAGCGGTCCATCAGCCAGCCTTCGCCGTGCTTCTCCTCGCCATGGTGCTCCAGGAAGTAAGCGGCGATCATCGGCGTGATCATGCGCGCGACGGCGAGCGAGATGAGCACCGAGATAACCACGGTAAAGCCGAAATTCTTGAAGAACTGGCCGGAAATGCCCGGCATGAGGCCAACGGGCAGGAACACAGCGACGATGGAGAAGGTCGTCGCAACCACGGCGAGGCCGATCTCGTCTGCCGCATCGATGGACGCCTGATAGGCCGTTTTGCCCATGCGCATATGGCGCACGATGTTTTCGATCTCCACGATCGCGTCATCGACCAGCACGCCCGCCACCAGTCCGAGCGCAAGCAGCGACAGGAAGTTGAGGTTGAACCCCATCAGATCCATGAAGAAGAAGGTCGGAATGGCAGACAACGGGATCGCAATCGCGCTGATCACGGTCGCGCGCCAATCCCGCAGGAAGATAAAAACCACGATGACCGCCAGCACCGCGCCCTCGATGATGGCGTGCATGGAACTGGAATATTGGCTCTTGGTATAGTTGACGCTTGTGAACAGCTGACGGAACCGGATGCCGGGATTTTCCTTCTCCAGCTTGTCGAGCGTCTCCATGGTCTGGTCAAAGACGTTGACGTCCGATGCGCCCTTGGCCCGCTCGATCGAGAAGGTGACGACCTGCTTGCCTTCGACCTTGCCCAGCCGCTTCTGCTCGCCATAGCCGTCCGAGACGGTCGCGATATCCGAGAGCAGCACGGTGCGGCCGCCGCCGAGCGAAATCTGCGTCTGGCCCAGATCATAAGCGGTCCGCGCATTGCCCAGCACGCGCACCGACTGGCGCGACCCTGCGATCTCCGCCTGGCCGCCGGCTGCGTTCAGGTTGACCTGGCGAAGCGCCTGGTTGACCTGAGACGCAGTCACACCGAGCGACTGCATCTTGGCCGGATCGAGAATGACGCGGATTTCGCGGTCCACGCCGCCACCGCGACTGACGCGGGCCATGCCCTCGATCGCGAGCAGGCGCTTGGCGACCGTATCGTCGACAAACCAGCTCAACTGCTCGATCGTCATGTCGCTCGCCTGCACGGCGTAGTAAGCGATTTCCGATCCGCCGATATCCACCTTCTGCACGAAGGGTTCGAGAATGCCGTCGGGCAGATCGGAACGGATCTGGTCGATCGCGTTCTTCACTTCCTGCACCGCGACATTGGGATCGTTACCGATCTGGAACTGGATGAACGTTTCGCTCGCGCCTTCGCGTGCGGTGGACTGAATCTCGTCCACGCCGTTGATACCGCGCACGGCGGCTTCGACGCGCTGCGTGATCTGTGTCTCGATCTCGGTCGGCGCGGCGCCCGGTTGGCTGATCTGCACCTGCACGGCCGGGAAATCGATATCCGGATTGTCGACTACGGCCATGTCGTTGAACGCCATGACCCCAGCCAGCAACAGCCCCAGGAAGATGACGATCGGCGGCACCGGATTGCGGATGCTCCAGGCCGAAATGTTGCGAAGGCTCATCTGTCCTGTCCTGCTTACAGTCGATCCGGGCTGCCGCTGGCAGACCTGCGGAGCGCGTTCCTTAGCTGCCGATCTTCTCTAACTTCGGCTTCACAGTCTCGCCGGGGTTTAGGAAGCCGCCCGCGTAGAGCACGACCTTCTCATTACCGGTGAGGCCCTTGGTGATGGCAAGGCCGTTCGCGGTCACGGCGCCGGTCGTCACGGCGCGGCGCTCGACCTTGTTGTCTTTGCCGACGACAAAGACGTAGCTGCCCTTCTGGTCGCTCTGCACCGCCGATTCAGGCAACACCGCCGCTGCAACCCGCTCCAGCGCGATCTGCGCATTGGCGAAACCACCAGGCCGCAACACGGAATTATAGGGCAGCGCGATACGCACGATCCCCTGCCGGTTGGTCTGATCGATCACCGGCGCGACCTGCCACACATGCCCCTCAAAGCTCTGGCTCAGCCCGACGGGCGTGACCTTCACTGCCGTGCCTTCGCGGATCTGCGCAAGTTCATTCTCGGAGAGCAGCGCCCGCATTTCCATCTCGCCGCCCTTGGCGATGCGGAACAACACGCCGCTACCGGCACTCACCACCTGGCCAGGCTCGACATTGCGCGTCAGCACCAGTCCGGCTTCCGGCGCACGAATATCAAGGCGGCCGACCTGCGCGCGCATCTGGTTGAGTTGGGCGACGGCCACGTTGACGCGCGCCACGGCGGCATCCCGCGTCGCCGTCCGCTGGTCAATATCCGCCTTGGACACGAAGCCATCGGCCAGCAATGCACGGGCGCGATCGAGATTGTTCTGAGCGAGCTTGGCATCCGCGCGATTGACCTCCACCTGCGCGGAGAGCTGCGCGATCTGCTGTGCCTGCACTGAGCGCTCGATCGTCGCGAGAATCTGCCCGGCGCCCACGCGGTCTCCCGGCTGGACATGCACCGCCAGCACGCGGCCGCCCTCGCCGACGACGCCGACCGGCATATCGACCCGCGCGGCGAGTGATCCGGTCGCGTTGGCCATGCGCGTGATCGCTTCCTGTCCCGGCACGGCGACAGTGACGAGCGGCACCTGGCTTTCGTCCTTGTCCTTGGCGTCACCGCCACCGATCATGCGATAAGCCACCATCGCCAGGATCGCGACCAGCACGACAGCGCCAACCAGCAGCAGCAGCCGACGCCGCTTGCGCCTGGTCTCCTCGTCGATCGTCTCGCCAGCCAGCATGGTGTCGTATTTCATGTTGGTTTCATAGTTCATGGATGTGGTCGCCCCGGCGCCCAGGCGCCTTTCGTCGTTACAGCTGTGTTACTCGAATAAATCACTTCCGGCAAGCCGGATTCATGAAGAATCTCGCAGCCGCAACATCATGCCTTGCCCCCGCTTCAGCGACGCCGCTTTTTAGTCAACCGACCAATTGGCGCGATGTCTCTGAACAGGAGCTTAAGCTAAAAGCTGTTAACTATCCGTTTTTTATCCGTTTTCGGACGTTTATCGGGCGACCAGCGGCGGGCTTTGTAGACTTTGTCTACTGCATGTCAACTGCCTTTGACAGCCTGCACTGTCCCGAAAGTTCACGACCAACCGCCTTGTTGCATTGGCACATCACACTCTACCATTCCAGCGCGGAACACACCGGAATGCAATAAAAATGTGAGCGCTACCAGATTCACTTGAACAGGGATGCGTTATTCCGCCCTGCTGCTGCCGAGCAGAGCGGCGCAGCGCGCGCTGAATTTCTGCAATACGTCGCGCGACGGCGCAACGAGCGGGCCTGCGGACATGTCCAGCCCGGCCAACGCCGCCCGCTCGCCAAGCACTGCCAGCAAAGGCGCGTCCAGCGCCAGCGTGGCGGAGGCCGATCTAAGATCAGGTGAAAGCGCCAGCGTCGCCGGAGTCAACGCGAACCGCTGCTCGCCAAAGCGGAAGTGCTTCACCTCCCCTTCCTCCTGCGGCCAATAGACCTCCACCGCGCTGCCGCCGGCCTTGCAGCGCAGGATACGCGCCTTCACCGTCTTGCTGCCGAGCAGCGCCACGCTCTCGTCCGGCAGATCAATATGGCGCCAATGCGGCTGGTCAACGCGCTCTGGCCGATCGCCCGGCCCGGTCTGTTCAAGATACTCGGCGAGATCTTCTGCCATGGCCTGCGCCGCCAGATCGTCCTTGTCGGACAAAAGCTCCTGCCGCTTGCGCGTCACGGCAGACCGCAGATGTGCTGCATCCCCGCCTGCCTGGAGCGCCACATAGGCCTCGACAGCTTTCACCCACACGCCTTGCTCGCTCTCCACATCCTCGGCGGCACGGGCGAATGGCTCGAACATCGGCGTCATGGCGAAAGGAAAGGCATGCTTCTCGGTGACTTCCGTGCGCTGAAACAGGGCGACGACCAATCCCCCCTTGGGATAAAACAGCCGTATGCAGCCGCCCATGCCAGCGGAGAAATGCGAGGCCGCGAGCGGCGTCGGCATCGAGGGCACGGTACGCCCGTTCCATTTCAGACTGCCAATCAGCCGCAGCGGATCGCCCGGCAGCGTGCCCTTGAGCACCCGCACCGGCGCCAGCGACACCTCCGCCCGCGGCCCGAACGGCTCATCCGGCCCATCGACCACGCGCGCGAGCACGATGAGGTCTGCCTGCTGCACCAGCTCGAAATTGGTGGGGGTGCGATAGCCGGGCGCAGGCGTGCAGGCGAAGGCGGGGAATGGGATGAGGGGAGCGAGCGCGAGGAGCAAGCGAACTAAGACCCGGCTCCTCACGCTTTCGGCATCGAAAAAAGACGCGCTCCTAAAATCGACATCTGGCGATCACCAAGGGACACCAGCATATCCTCAGGCCGCATATATGGCCGGGCGATAACGCGGCTCCGGGATCAAAAATCCACGATCTCGCGCGACTGACAACCACCCCTCAATTGCATCATCGATGTTTGCCAGTGCCTGCGCGCGCGTCTCACCATGAGCCGAGCAGGGCTTGAGATCAGGAACATCCGCAACCCAGCACTGATCCTCATCCGACCAGAAGAGATTGATGTGATAATGCGGCTCGTTCATGCCCCGATATGTAAGCCGTATGCCTCGACAAGTTCAAGCAGTTCCCGGATCTGGTAGCGTTTGGCATCCTTACCCTCCGGCTGAACCGGAAATGGCCGGCATATTGCAGGGTGGACATAGATGCGATGACTGCCCTTTGTCCGTTCGTGCGTAAAGCCGAGCGCCAGCAGGATGCGCTCGAAGTCACGAAACGCGATAGCGCGCTGGCCGTCGAGTAGGCGCTGGAGAAGGGTGGAGGGCTTGACCATTTAGATGCCCTCCTCCCGGATTCCCCAAATTCCTTGCCCCATACCCTCCACCGAGCGGAACCAATTCCGTTCCCCCGTATAGGCTCCGGCCTCGAAACAGTTCTGCTCTAGTTCTCGTCGAACGATCGCATTTGCATTTGTCGGAACAGTGCGCCCGTGGCGGAGCCTAATTTCACGGACCTCCCGGTAGATGTCACTGAGGTGAGCACGCCCACCCAGATTCTTTAATGCGTCCAGCACATCGTCGCGCCACCGCACCTTGTCTCGTTTCGGGGACAAGTTTTCACTTTCCTTGCCCTCCTGCCGCGCCGCTTCGTCATGGGTCCCAACACCCAACAGACGGGCGAGAATCGAATTCTCGTCCTCTTCACCATCTCGGCGCTGGGACCATATCCGAGCATAAACCTCGGTTGTCACTTCTATCGTACGCATGTGAGCCATCTCATTCTTGTGGCTCTTATCAGAACTGTTCTGACCTTTCCAGATTAAAGATCTAACCTCACCGCCCGAACTTCCGCGTCGTCTTCCCGTAGCGCATCTTGCGGGTGCCGGGCTTGCCTTCGGTTGCCCGCCCCTGATAGCGGCCGGACTGGCCCGTCACCTGCTGCTCGGCGGGCAGACCCAGTTCCTCCGCTTCCAGCTTGCGGATTTCGTCGCGCAGGCGGCCGGCTTCCTCGAATTCGAGGTCGGCGGCGGCGGCGCGCATCTTCTTTTCCAACTCTTCGATATAGGCTCGCAGATTGTGGCCAACGAGGTGCGGCGCGTCCTCCAGCCCGGTCTCCACCGTCACCTGATCCTTGCTCGCCACATGGGCGATGATGTCGCCGATCTGTTTGCGGACCGACTCCGGCGTGATGCCATGCTCGGCATTATACGCCAGCTGCTTCTCGCGGCGACGGCCGGTCTCGTTAAGCGCGCGCTCCATCGAGCCGGTGATCCGGTCCGCATAGAGGATGACGCGTCCGTCAACATTGCGCGCGGCGCGGCCGATGGTCTGGATGAGGCTCGTTTCCGAGCGCAGGAAGCCCTCCTTGTCCGCATCGAGAATGCCGACCAGCCCGCATTCGGGAATGTCCAGCCCCTCGCGCAACAGGTTGATACCGACCAGCACGTCATAGACGCCAAGGCGCAGATCGCGGATCAGCTCGATGCGCTCCAGCGTCTCCACGTCGCTGTGCATGTAGCGCACCTTGAGGCCAGCTTCGTGCATGAACTCGGTCAGGTCCTCGGCCATGCGCTTGGTAAGGGTCGTGACAAGCGTGCGATAGCCCTTGGCGGCGGTGATCCGAGCCTCGTTGATGAGATCGTCGACCTGATCCTCGACCGGCTTGATCTCCACCGGCGGGTCGATGAGGCCGGTCGGGCGAATGACCTGCTCGGCAAAGACGCCGCCGGTCTGCTCCATTTCCCACGAACCGGGCGTCGCCGAGACGCTGACCGTCTGCGGGCGCATCGCGTCCCACTCGTTGAAGCGCAGCGGCCGGTTGTCGATGCAACTCGGCAGGCGAAAGCCATATTCGGCGAGTGTTACCTTGCGGCGATGGTCGCCCCGCGCCATCGCGCCGATCTGCGGCACGGTCTGGTGGCTCTCGTCGACGAAGAGGATCGCGTTTTCCGGAAGATATTCGAACAGCGTGGGCGGCGGCTCCCCCGGTAGGCGCCCGGTGAGGAAGCGGGAATAATTCTCGATGCCTGCGCAACTTCCCGTCGCGGCGATCATCTCCAGGTCGAAATTGGTGCGTTGCTCCAGCCGCTGGGCTTCGAGCAACCGTCCCTCTCCCTGTAGCTCTTTCAGTCGCTCGGTCAGCTCGTGGCGGATCGCCTCCATCGCCTGCTTGAGCGTGGGTCCGGGCGTCACGTGGTGGCTGTTGGGGAAGACCTTGATATAATCGAGGCTCGCGGCCTTCTTGCCGGTCAGCGGATCGAACTCGACAATCTCCTCGACCTCGTCACCGAAGAAGCTGATGCGCCAGGCATTATCCTCATAGTGCGACGGAAAGATCTCAAGATTGTCGCCGCGCACACGGAAGTTACCGCGCGCGAAGGCCGCATCGTTGCGCTTGTATTGCAGGGCAACGAGTTTGCGGATGATCTCGCGCTGGTCCTGCACCTCACCCTTCTTGAGACTGAAGGTCATCGCTGAATAGGTTTCGACCGAGCCGATGCCATAGAGGCAGGAGACCGAAGCGACGATGATGACATCATCCCTTTCAAGCAGCGCTCGCGTCGCCGAGTGGCGCATCCGGTCGATCGCCTCGTTCACGGAGCTTTCTTTCTCGATATAGGTATCGGACCGAGCGACATAGGCTTCCGGTTGATAATAGTCGTAATAGCTGACGAAATATTCGACGGCATTCTCCGGAAAGAAGCTCTTGAACTCGCCATAGAGCTGCGCGGCGAGGATCTTGTTGGGCGCGAGTACCAGCGCCGGACGCTGCACCGCCTCGATCACCTTGGCCATGGTGAAGGTCTTGCCCGATCCGGTGACGCCGAGCAGCACCTGGTCCTTCTCCCCGGCCAGCGCACCTTCGACCAGTTCCGCGATCGCCGTCGGCTGATCCCCCGCCGGCTCGTAATCGGAGACAAGCCGGAACGGCCGCCCACCCTCCGCTTTTTCCGGCCGTGCCGGGCGATGGGGAACGAAGCTGCTGTCAGTTTCCGGCTCTGCGAGAGTCGTGCGGATAGTGATCGCCATGCGCGGCAATATGGCGATGAAGGATCAGGCGAGCAATGGGGATGGGAACAAAGAGAGACCAATCATCCGACTGCAGCGATCAGTCCGGCGCCAGCAGGCTGAAGCTCGGATCATGCGCAATCTCCCGCCATCCGGCTGCGAGCCAAACCTCCGCAAGGACTGGATTGATCAGCAGGACGCGCAGCGGGCGCGGCGCCGCGCGCCAGGCATCAAGCGTGCGCGCGGCGATGCGCGCCATCAGTGGCCGGTCGAAGGCATTGTAGATGAACAGCAGCAGCGGCCCTTCGGGAAGCGAATAGGTCGCCGCATCGCCATGCACCAGCTCGATCCGTCGATCAGCCGGCAAGCGCGCCAGATTGGCGAGCGCCGCCTCGTGCAACTCCCGGGCGAATTCGACGCCAATGATCCGCGCAAAAGGGTGTCGCGCCGCCAGGAACAAGGTCCGCCCCTTCCCCGATCCGAGATCAACGAAGCTCATCCCTTCCACTGGCAGGTCGAGCGCAGCAAGGCCGGCGGCGAACTCATCCGGAGTGGTTGCCATATAGGCATTGCCGAGGGCGGCGTTGGGTCCGGTGATGGTGAGATCGCCAAGGTCGATGATCCCGCCGGTATCAAGGCCCGTTTCCGCATCGAACGCAGCGTCCTGCGCGCGGCGCTCGTCAAAATAGGAAGCGGCGGCGGCGTTGTCCCGACCGGGCAAGCGATGACGCACCCACGCCGAGGCCCGCCGCAGAAGCGCAGACAGGCCCTGATGACGCGCGACCGCCCAGGCGCGCGTGCCTTTTTGCTTCCATTGCTTCCAAGCCATTCGTCCTGTCCCACCGCATGATGACGCGCCGGGACGGGCCATATCCCGCCCGCTCGTGCGGGTCAAAGTGGCCGGACGAGCAGTGCCGCGCGTTTCCAAGACCCCCACGCTCTGCTAGGCCGGCGCCATCGCGGTCCGTGGGGGCCGCCATGCCATGACCCGGGAGACACTCATGAAACCGACCCTGCCCCTGATCGCCTGTGCGTTCGCCCTGCCGCTCGCGGCCTGTGACAAGGGGCCGGACGTCTCCGCCACCAACGCAACCCCGAGCGAAGTGCAGGAAAAGCTCACCGCCGCGACGACCGGCAGTGATGGCGTGATGGTCCAGCCCGGCCGCTGGGAAGGCGCGATGACCATCAAAGAACTGGACATCCCCAACATGCCGGCGCAGGCCAAGGAGCAGATGAAGGCGCATATGGCCGGCGCCAAGAGCTTCGTATCCTGCGTCACGGAGGAGGATGTGAAGGCACAGAAGGCCTTCTTCACCGGAGACGAGCAAGACAAGAGCTGCAAATACGATCATTTCACTCTGTCCGGCGGCAAGCTGGACGCCGTCATGCACTGCGACCGGGGCGCCGGTGCCGGCAAGATGAGCATGACGATGACCGGCGCCTACTCCGCCGACAGCTATCAAATGGACATGAGTTCAAAGGCCGAGGGCGGCTCATCTCCCATGGGCACAATGACCATGAAGATGACCGTTCAGGCAAAGCGGGTCGGCACATGCAAAGGCACGCCAGACGAAAGCTGAACCGTAATTCGCAGTCTTCAGTGCTGTCGGCCGTCAAGGCGTATCATTAAGGGACGCAGGTTCCGCGAGCCGTTTCGCACACGCGGTCAATGGCTATTCCGCAACGCGGAATCTGGGTGTAGGTGATCGTCCGTCCGGGTCAACTATGAGTCTTGTCTCATACACTCTGGACAGGAGCTGGATCGATGATCGGCTACACAACGGTGGGGACCAATGATCTGCAGAGGGCCATGGCCTTCTACGATGCGCTCTTTGGGAGCGTCGGGATCATGCGCCTGCTGGAATTGCCGCAACTCGCCGCCTGGGGTGTAAGCTGGGACAAGCCGATGTTTGGCGTTGCCAAGCCGTTTGACGGGCGACCCGCTGCGCCGGGCAATGGCGTGATGGTGGCGCTGGGCCAGCGGACCCGCGCGAAAGTCCGCACGCTTCACGCCAAGGCGCTTGAAATGGGTGGGACGGACGAAGGTGCGCCCGGCGTGCGCGGCGCGGACGGCAGCCAGGCCTTCTACGCCGCTTATGTGCGCGATCTCGACGGTAACAAGCTCTGCTTCTATTCCGTCGGCCCCGGCGAGGGCGACTGACCTTCGTCGAGCCGAGACGCCTGCTGAGCCCTTGCGGTGCGGCGCCCCTGTGCTAACGGCGCGCACATGCTCACGATCAACGGCCTTACTGTCCGCCTTGGCGGCCGCGTCATCCTCGACAATGCCAGCGCGGCACTGCCGCCGCGCTCCCGCGTAGGCCTCATCGGCCGCAACGGCGCAGGCAAATCCACCCTGATGAAAGCCATTATCGGCCAGATCGATCCGGATGGCGGATCGGTCGACATGCCGCGCGACACGCGCATGGGCTATATCGCGCAGGAAGCGCCGAGTGGAACGGCTACGCCGTTCGAGACCGTGCTGGCCGCCGATACCGAGCGGGCCGCGCTGATGATCGAGAGCGAGACCTGCGAGGACCCGGACCGCCTGGGCGACATCCATGAGCGGCTGCTCGCGATTGATGCCTACAGCGCGCCATCCCGCGCAGGGCGCATCCTCGTCGGCCTCGGCTTCGACGAGGAAATGCAGCAGCGGCCGCTGGACAGCTACTCGGGCGGCTGGAAGATGCGCGTCGCTCTGGGCGCCCTGCTCTTCTCCGCCCCGGACCTGCTGCTGCTCGACGAGCCCTCCAACCATCTCGACCTTGAAGCGACGCTGTGGCTGGAAAATTTCCTCAAGGATTATCGCGCCACCGTGCTCGTCATCAGCCATGAGCGCGATCTGCTGAACAATGTCGTCGACCACATCCTGCATCTCGAACAGGGCAAGGTGACGCTTTACCCCGGCGGTTATGACGCCTTTGAGCGGCAGCGGGCCGAGCGGCTGGCGCAACTCACGGCGGCCAAGGAGAAGCAGGACGCCCAGCGCGCCAAGCTGCAGGACTATATCGCCCGCAACAGTGCCCGCGCCAGCACCGCCAAGCAGGCCCAGTCCCGCGCCAAGGCGCTGGCGAAGATGCAGCCGATCGCGGCGGCGCTGGAAGATCCCAGCCTGTCCTTCGACTTCCCCGATCCCGAGGCCCTGCGCCCACCGCTCATCACACTCGACATGGCGGCAGTGGGCTATACCGACACGCCGATCCTCCAGCGCCTCAACCTGCGGATCGACCCGGACGACCGCATCGCGCTGCTCGGCAAGAACGGCAACGGCAAGACGACGCTCGCCCGCCTGCTTGCCGCGCAGTTGCCGTCGATGGAAGGCGCGATGACGGCCTCGGGCAAGATGAATGTCGGCTATTTCACCCAGTATCAGGTGGAGGAGCTGGACACCGGCGACACGCCGCTGGAACATATGACCCGCCAGATGAAGGGCGCGACGCCGGGGGCGGTGCGTGCCCAGCTCGGCCGCTTCGGCTTCTCGGGCGAACGCGCGACGCAGAAGGTCGGTTCGCTCTCCGGCGGCGAACGCGCGCGCCTCGCGCTCGCGCTCATCACCCGCAATGCGCCGCACCTGCTCATCCTCGACGAACCGACCAACCACCTCGACGTCGACAGCCGCGAAGCACTGGTGCAGGCGCTCAACACCTATTCCGGCGCGGTGGTGATCGTCAGCCACGATCGGCACATGATCGAACTGGTCGCCGACCGGCTCGTGCTGGTCGATAGCGGCCGCGCCCAGCCCTATGATGGCAGCCTGGAGGACTATACCGAGTTCGTGCTCGGCCGGGCCAGCGAAGCCAGGCGCGCGGACGCCGCCGGCAAGAGCGACCGCAAGGCCGACCGGCGCGCCGCCGCCGAAGCGCGCGAACGGTACAAGACACTCCAGGCCGACGTGAAGAAAAGCGAGAAAAAGCTGGCGGACCTCACCGCCGAGCGGTCCCGCATCGACCTTGCCATGTTCGATCCCGCCAAGGCTGGACCGCAGGAGAAGGATAGCACCATGGGCGAACTCATGCAGCGCCGCGCCAAGCTGGAAAGCGCAATCGAGGCGGCGGAACTCGCCTGGATGGCCGCCAGCGAAGCGCTCGACGGTCTCGACGCCGCCTGACCGATCATGCCACAGCCGCGCTGCTCATGACCACGCCCGATCGCCTTGCCGCCTATCTTGGCCGCCTGCGTCTCGACGCGGCGCCTGCGCCGGATGCGGAAGGGCTGGCCCATTTGCAGGCCGCCCATCGGCAGGCCATCGCCTTCGAGAATCTCGACGTGCGGCTCGGCCGGCCGATCCAGATCGACAGCGAGAGCGTGTTCGACAAGCTGGTGACGCGCCGGCGCGGTGGCTATTGCTTCGAGCAAAACCGCCTCTTCAGCGACATGCTGGCCGCGATCGGCCTGCCCAACCGGCCGCTGCTGGCGCGCGTGCAGCTTGGCCTCGCACCGGGCACGGTGACGCCGCGTACACATGTGTTGCTGCTGGTCGATGTAGCCGGCACGCCCTGGATCGCCGACGCCGGCTTTGGTGCCGCCTATTGTCCGCCCATGCCGCTGACCGACGGGGCGACCGGAACGACGCACGACGGGGCCCGGCACCGCCTGCGCCGCGTCGGCCTGCCCGGCGATCTTGCCGGCGAGTGGCTGCTCGAGCGCGCCGGGCCAATCAGCGCAACCGATGAACGCAGCGCCCCCCATGAAGACTGGCAGCCCCAATATAGCTTCCACCTCGCCCCCGTGGCACAGGACGATCTTGAACAGTGCAACCACTGGACCTCAACCCGTGCATGCACGCGATTCCTCGATCTGCACATCGTCAGCATCGCGCTGCCGGGCGGCTTTGCCACGATGACCGATCGTGCGCTGAAGGTCCATCGCCCCGAGAGCGTGGAGACGCGCACGCTGGCGGACGCGGCTGACTATCATCGCGTGCTGAGCAGACTGTTCGGCCTTACGCTGGACGAGATCGAGGTGGCGGCTCTGCCGCTGTTCGCGAAGGCCTAGAGCAGGCCGACCAGGAAGATCAGCACGATACCGCCGATGACCGAGCCGATGATGCCGGCGGGCTGCAGCGGCGTGGGACTGCCCTCGCTTACGAGGCGCGCCAGGAAGCCGCCCACGAACGAACCGGCGATGCCGAGCAAAATGGTCGCGATCATGCCCATGGGAACTGGCCCGGGATAGAAAAACCGGGCGAGGATACCCACGAAGAGGCCCACGACGATGAAGCTGATGACTTGGCCCATGACTGTTCACTCTCCTGCTGGTCACTCGATCGTCTTAATGGTTTTCGACTCGACCGGTTCCCGGATCATCATCGCATTGTGCGACACAGGCAAGGCCGAGGCGCTTGAACGGGCCGGCGCCGCAGCCTATCGGGGCGGCAGCGAAAGGGCCTGCCATGACCGTCACCATCAAGACCGCCGATCTCATCGAGAGCGTCGCCGATGCGCTCCAGTTCATCAGCTACTATCACCCGATGGATTATATCCGCGCGCTTGGCGCGGCCTATGAAGCGGAACAAGGCCCGGCGGCCAGGGACGCGATCGCGCAGATCCTCACCAACAGCCGCATGTGCGCCGAGGGGCACCGGCCGATCTGCCAGGACACCGGCATCGTCAACGTGTTCGTGAAATGGGGCATGGACTGCGTGCTGGACGATACCAGCAAGTCGCTGCAGGAGATCGTCGACGAGGGTGTGCGCCGCGCCTATCTGCACCCGGAGAACAAGCTGCGCGCCTCCGTGCTGGCGGATCCCGCCTTCACGCGGCGCAACACCAAGGACAACACACCCTGCGTGCTCCATGTCGAGATGGTGCCGGGCCACCATGTCCATGTCGATGTCGCGGCCAAGGGCGGCGGCAGCGAGAACAAGTCCAAGTTCAAGATGATGAACCCGAGCGACAACATCGTCGACTGGGTGGTAGAGATGCTGCCGCAGATGGGCGCCGGCTGGTGCCCGCCGGGCATGCTCGGCATCGGCATTGGTGGCACGGCGGAACATGCCGTGCTGCTCGCCAAGAAGGCGCTGATGGAGCAGATCGACATGAGCGTGCTCAAGGCGCGCGGTCCGCAGAATGACCTCGAAGCCCTGCGCATCGAGATTTTCGACAAGGTGAACGCTCTCGGCATCGGCGCGCAGGGACTGGGCGGCCTCGCCACGATCCTGGACGTGAAGATTCTCGACGCACCCTGCCATGCCGCCTCCAAGCCGGTGGCGATGATCCCCAATTGCGCGGCCACGCGCCACGCGCATTTCAGCCTCGACGGCTCCGGCCCCGCCTATCTGGAAGCGCCGAAGCTGGAGGAATGGCCGAACGTCAACTGGACGCCGGACAAGGCCGCGATCCGCGTCGATCTCGACACGCTGACGCCGGAGATGGTGCGCAGCTGGAAGCAGGGCGACCGCATTCTCCTCAACGGCAAGATGCTCACCGGCCGCGATGCCGCGCACAAACGCATTCAGGACATGCTGGCCCGCGGCGAGGAGCTGCCCGTCGATTTCCGCGGCCGGGTCATTTATTATGTCGGTCCGGTCGATCCGGTGGGCGAGGAAGTGGTCGGCCCCGCCGGCCCCACCACCGCCACCCGCATGGACAGCTTCATGCGCATGATGCTCGACCAGGGCCTGCTCGCCTGCGTCGGCAAGGCCGAACGCGGCCCGGCAGCGACCGCGGCGATCAAGGATGCGAAGAGCGCCTATCTGATGGCCGTAGGCGGCGCGGCCTATCTGGTCGCGCGCGCGATCAAGGGCAGTAAGGTCGTCGGCTTTGCCGATCTTGGCATGGAAGCGATCTACGAGTTCGAGGTGAAGGACTTCCCGGTCACCGTCGCGGTCGACAGCGAGGGAAACAACGTCCACCAGCTCGCCCCGCTGGTGTGGAAGGAGAAGATCGCCAAGGAAGGGCTGCTGACGAACGCCTGAGGCGTGGCGCGGCCCCGGCGGGGGCCGCCCCTCCGGCAACCGTGCGCAACCCGACCACGGTCTGGTGCGTTCTCCACCGCAAGGAGACCATCATGTCGTTCACGCAACTTGATCCACCCATGCCCGTCCATGTCCTTGAAAAAGGGAAAGGACTAGCCTTCGGCCTGATCGACTACGGGCCGGAGCACAATCTCATCTGGGTCACCGCGATCGACGAGACTGGCGAAATCTGGTGCGCGCCCAATCCCAAAGTGCGGATGCAACCCAACTGGACAATGGGTCGTCCGCGCCCGCCGATCCTCGACAAGGGCGACACCCGGCGCGACCTCAAGATCGCCTGACGGACCGCGCGGCGGATCGACTGCCCCCAGGCTGGCGCTATAGTGCGCGGATGCCACGCGTCCTCGCCGCCGCTTCGTCCTACTTCGCCGCGATCTTCGCGCTCGGCTTTGCGCTTGGCGTGATTCGCACACTCTGGCTGGCACCCGCGCTTGGCGCCACCCCTGCTGTTCTGGTCGAGCTTCCGGTCATGCTGGGCGCGAGCTGGCTCGTCGCGCAGCGGCTGATATCCACGCCACCTGCAATGGCGCCGGCCAAGGCCCTGCGCGTCGGCGCACTCGCCTTTGCCATGCTCATGGCAGCGGAAGCCTTGCTCGCGGTGACGCTGGGCGGCCGGAGCCTCGCCCACTGGGCTGCGGACCTCATCCGCACGCCGGGCTGGATCGGCCTCGCCGGACAAATCGTCTTCGGCCTGATGGCCTGGCTGGCGGCGATGCGGCGCCTCAGATCTCCGGAACATTGAGCCGGTGGACGGCCCCTCGCCGTCCCCTATGATCCGGACGATCCCCCTGTCCCTGCCGCCCATGCAAAGGTCGCGTGCGATTGGGGGCAAAGCCACGCCCGTTGATAAAGGGGACGAGGCGGATGCACATTATGCATCCGGTGCAACAATCGGCTGTTAACCGGTTTCATTTAGCGAAACTCACAGCAGCAAAGTTTCTGGAAAGCAGCGATTTGCCTGGGTCGCCGGAAAAACTCGAAACCACGATCGTGCGCGTCGCCGAATCCGTCGGCGACCTGGGCATTCGTACGCTCGATCTCCAGGCGGATATTGCCGAGCTGGCAGACCGCGTCACCGATCAGGCTGCCATGCTGGAAACGCTGGAGGATGCCGCGATCGGCCTCGCCCAGTCCGGCGATCAGGTCGGCAAGAAAGTCGATGCAGCGCGCGCCCAGGCCGCAACTGCGCGCGGGATGGTGGACGATTCCAGCCAGCAGCTCGCTTCGGCGTCTCACAATGTGCTGGAATTGATCGATCAGGTCTCGCGCATTCACCATGGTCTCGGCAGCTTCAACGACGCCCTGACCAGCGTCGACCAGACCAGTCGCATGATCGGCGCGATTGCCAGACAGACCAATCTGCTCGCGCTCAATGCCGCGATCGAGGCGGCAAGGGCGGGCGATGCCGGGCGCGGTTTCGCGGTCGTGGCAAGCGAGGTGAAGAAGCTCGCACAGGAAACGGCGCATGCCACCCAGCAGATCGAGGGATCGATCCGCGAACTGACCAGCGAGGCGCAGGCCATGCTGGGACGCATCGTGCGCGGCGCGGAGAAGGCGAACGACGCGCATCGCGCCTCGGCCGAGATCGGCGCCCTGGTCGATCGGCTGCGCGATCTTATCCTTGGCCTTTCGGACAATAGCGAGACCGTCTCCGGCAATATCGAGACGATGCTCCAGGCTGTCGGCGAGATTCGCGCCGGCCTCTCCGAGCTGGCCGACACGTCGATCGACAATGCCATCGGCCTGCAGCGCCTCTCGACCCGCGTGACATCGGTCAGCGACGACACCAATATGCTGCTGCAATATCTGGCGGAAAGCGGCGTCGACATTCCCGATTCGCCTTATATCCGCTTCGGACTGGAAGCGACCGAGGCAATCGTGGCGGAGCTCAACGCTGCCTTGGCCCATGGCGAGATCGACATCGAGGCGATGTTCGCCGAGGAATATACGCCGGTGCCGGCGAGCGACCCGCCGCTCTATTCCCACCCCATCCAGCCGATCATCACACGCGCCGCGCGGCCATGGCAGGAGCGGGCGCGGGCCCTGCCCGGCTTCTTCGGCATGACGTGTACGGATCGCAACGGTTTCGGTGCGGTTGCCATGCCCGAGCGCTCGCTCGCGCAAAGGCCCGGCGAAACCGACTGGAACCTGGAATATGCCCGGGCCGGCCAGATCTTCAATTTTCCCGACACGCGCGAACAGGCGAAGATGACCCAACCCTTCTGCCTCAAGGCCTACCGCCGGCCGGTCGCCACGGGCGGCGTGATGCTGCTCAAGCAGGTCATCGCCTCCATCCATGTGCAGGGCAGGCACTGGGGCGTCATCCAGCTTGCCTATGAGGACCGGGCCGCCCAGGCGCACGAGCCTCCGCTCGCCAAGGCAGGCTGAGCGCCGGCGCTCAGGCCATCAGGCTCGGCTGCGGCCGATCAGTGCCCAGACACAGACCAGCGCCGTCGTGCTGCAAAAGGCCATGCCGAGCGCGAGTGCCATCGGGGCTCCCGTCGTGACCCGCGAGAAGACCGCCACGATGATGCCGGCAATGGCGAGTTGACCGAAGCCGAGCAGCGCAGACGCCTGCCCGATGCTCTCCGGATGCGTGGAGAGCGCGCCAGCCTGCGCCTGCGGCTGCGCGATACCCCAGCCGAAGGTGTAGATCATTTGCGGCAGGATGAGTGCCGCCCAGGCATCCGGCCAAAGCTGCGTCGTCGCGATCATGCAGAGCGGGCCGAGCAGCTGGACCGTCACGCCGACCTGCATCGTGCGCTCGACGCCGAACGAGCGGATCAACCGGAAGGAGGCCGCATTGCCCCCCATGAACCCGAGCGTGGAGAGCGAGAGCAGCAGCGCATAGCTGGCCGCCGGCACGCCGAGATGGCCGATGATGACTTGCGGCGCAGCAGCAGAAAAGAGCAATATCCCGCTGTAAGCAAAGGCATTGCCGACGATGTAGGCCATTAGTGCCTTCGAGCGGGTCAGCCGGCCGAGCGATCGGCTGAGGCTGCTGATATCGAACGGCTGCCGCTGATGAGGCACCAGCGTTTCCGGCAGGCGATAAAGGCTCGCGATGCCGACGATCAGGCCCAGCGCCGCCATGGCCAGCAGCGGCGCACGCCAGCCGGCGAGCGCCACCAGCGCGCCACTGACCAGCGGCGCCAGGATGGGCGTGAGCGCGAAGAACAGGCCAATGAGCGCCAGCGCCCGCGCCGCCGCTTCCCGTGGCAACTGATCGCGCACAATCGTGCGGGCGAGCAACACGGCGGCGGCGGCGCCCAGACCCTGCAGCGCGCGGGCGAGCAGCAGCATGGGGAAGCTGGTCGCCAGCGCACAGAGCAGACCCGCCAGCGTGAAGATGACCAGGCCCCCCAACACCACCGGTCGGCGCCCAAGCGAGTCGGCCAGCATGCCGCCGGCGAGCTGGGCAACGGCGAAACTGATGACGAAGGCGCTCATCGCCGCCGGCATGTGCGTCGCGTCCGTGGCGAGCGCGGCGGCCATGGCCGGCAGCGCCGGGGACAGGCCGTCAATGGAGGCCGGCAAGGTCGCGGTCAGCGCCGCGAGCAGGACGATCTGCCCGAGCGGCAGGGACTCGCGAGGCGCCTCGCGCGCCTCGGGCAGCGTTGAGTCGGTCATCAGGCGATCAGTGTCCGGTGCCGGTCAATTATTGCCCGGACTGTCGAGCTTGCCGAACTTCGCCTCGAAGCCGGCAATGTCGCCCTTCGCCAGAAAGGTCGCCTGCTCAATCCAGTTGTCGCGCGTGATGCGGCCCTTGAAGGTGCCGAGATGCGCGTCGACAGCTGCGATCTCCGCCTCGCCCCAAGCCGCGACCTGATCGAAGCGGGTAATGCCGAGCTGCGTCAACAGTGTCGCAAGTTTAGGCCCTACACCCTTGAGTTGACGCAGATTGTCCGGCTCGCCCACCGCTGCCGGCACGCCGATCTCTGTCAATGTGGCCGCGCCGGTGGCCACGCCGCCGCTGGCCATGATCGCGGCACTGGTGCGCGCCAGTGCATCGGCATCGCCCACCTCACCGCCTGCGGCCTTGGTCTCAACCTTGAGCGCCTCCTCCGCCTTATGGACGACGGCTTCCACAATATCCTCGACCGCTTCGGTCGCGGCGCCGATGGCCGTGACGCTCGTATCGATATGCTTGCCAGCCGTGTTGCCGCGCGAGCGCACGATCCAGACGATCATGAGCACCAGCAGCACAGCCGCGACGATCAGGATGACGCTTTGAGACATGAAATGACGCCCTCACCTTAGACCCAGGCCCAGATGACGGGCCGAAGAATTCGCTTTGCCGACAAAGTATAGGCCCTGCCCGCTCCATTGACCAGCGGATGCGCGGCACTGGGCCGACGGCCGGTTCGGCATTGGCTTTGTCCCCACCCCTATCCACAGAAAAATATTTTTCACATGATTTGCCCGCTTGCATTCGCGCAAGGCCGCCTGCGAGCGTGCGTCGCTGCATTGCAGCATGCCGCCAGCGCCATGAACCGAGTCTTTTCATCGACGAGTTGAATCGTTAGCGAAGACATTACGCCTTGCATCACGGCACCACTGTGGCACTATCGCTGGTGGTTCGGAACGGGGGCCAACGCAACAAATTGTGTCAGGGAGTTTCGACCTCAGGTCGGAGCGGGGGATTTTGTCGCCTCTGAAAAGGCACGGGAATCCACACAGGCCGTCATGGCTGCAGGGTCTTGACTGGACCGAACGGAATGAGAACATTGGGGGTCTTGGACATGGAGTTTCGGGATTTGCACGCGGAAGGATCAGCATCGGATGTGGCGCTGGCCGGGGAGGCCGTGATGGAGCGCGCAGAAACCTCGGAAATCAAGGCCGCGGATGGTCAGGCCGCGCCGAAGCGCAAGCAGAGCGCCTCGAACAGCGTCGACGTGCGTCGCTTCGACGTCACGACCGATTCCACGCGCGACGATCTGCTCACCGAGTTCGGCAAGGAGACGCTGCGCGACCGCTATCTGCTGCCCGGCGAATCCTATCAGGATCTGTTCGCTCGCGTCGCCGCCGCTTATGCGGACGACCAGCCCCACGCCCAGCGGCTGTATGATTACATCTCGCGCCTGTGGTTCATGCCGGCGACGCCTGTGCTCTCCAATGGCGGCACTGGCCGGGGCCTGCCCATCTCCTGCTATCTCAACAGCGTCGACGACAGCCTGGAAGGTATCGTCAACACCTGGAACGAGAATGTCTGGCTCGCTGCCCGTGGCGGCGGCATCGGCACTTATTGGGGCAGCGTGCGCGGCATTGGCGAGCCGGTCGGCCTGAATGGCAAGACCAGCGGCATCATCCCGTTCGTGCGCGTCATGGATTCGCTCACCCTCGCGATCAGCCAGGGCTCGCTGCGGCGCGGCTCGGCCGCCTGCTATCTCGACGTCTCCCATCCGGAGATCGAGGAGTTCCTCGAGATCCGCAAGGCCTCGGGCGACTTCAACCGCAAGGCGCTGAACCTGCACCATGGCGTGCTCATCACCGACGATTTCATGCGGGCCGTGCGGGACGGCGCCGAGTTCGAGCTGAAGAGCCCCAAGGACGGCAGCGTGCGCGGCAAGGTCGATGCGCGCGCCCTCTTCCAGAAGCTGGTCGAGACCCGCCTGGCGACGGGCGAGCCCTACATCGTGTTCAGCGACACGGTGAACCGCATGATGCCCAAGCATCATCGCGACCTGGGCCTCAAGGTCTCGACCTCGAACCTGTGTTCCGAGATCACTCTGCCGACCGGCCGCGACCATCTTGGCAATGATCGCACCGCCGTGTGCTGCCTCTCCTCGCTCAATGTCGAGACGTGGGACGAGTGGAACGGCGACAAGACCTTCATCGAGGACGTCATGCGCTTCCTCGACAATGTGCTGCAGGACTATATCGACCGCGCGCCGGACGAGATGGCCCGCGCCAAGTACAGCGCCGAGCGCGAGCGCTCGGTGGGCCTCGGCATCATGGGCTTCCACAGCATGCTGCAGGCACGCGGCATCCCGTTCGAAAGCGCGATGGCGAAGAGCTGGAACCTGCGCATCTTCAAGCACATCTCGGCCAAGGCGAACGAGGCCTCGATGTTGCTCGCCCATGAGCGCGGCCCCTGCCCGGACGCCGCCGACCAGGGCGTGATGGAGCGCTTCTCCTGCAAGATGGCGATCGCGCCGACTGCCTCGATCAGCATCATCTGCGGCGGCACCTCCGCCTGCATCGAGCCGATCCCGGCGAACATCTACACGCACAAGACGCTCTCCGGCAGCTTCATCGTCAAGAACCCCTATCTGGAAAAGATCCTCGCGGCGAAGTCCAAGGACTCGACGAACGTGTGGAATTCGATCCTGGAGAAGGGCGGCAGCGTCCAGCATCTCGACTTCCTGTCACAGGATGAGAAGGACACGTTCAAGACCAGCTTCGAGATCGACCAGCGCTGGTTGCTCGAACTGGCCGCCGACCGCGCCCCGTTCATCGATCAGGCGCAGTCGCTTAACCTCTTCATCCCGGCCGACGCGGAGAAATGGGATCTGCTCATGCTCCACTATCGCGCCTGGGAGCTGGGCGTGAAGTCGCTCTATTATCTGCGCTCCAAGTCCATCCAGCGCGCCGGCTTCGCAGGCGGCGTGGAGGCGGACAACACGCCCGAGCACAAGAAGATCGAGCTGAGCACCGAGTCCACCGACTACGACGAGTGCCTCGCCTGCCAATGATCCCCCGGATCATCGGCACATCCCGGCGCGGCACTCTCGCCTGTCCGTAAATGCTGCACAGAAACGACCCATCACACAGGACCGTCGCCCAACAAGGGCGGCGGTCTTTCGTTTGTGGCGGCGGTCAACGTTTGGGTTTGGTGTAAGGCACGAACTTGCCCAGCCCGACGCTGCCGCTCTGCATCCGCGTCCCCTGATCGACCAGGCGAACAATGTCGACATTGCAGAGCTGCGAAAGGCTGGTGCTGGTCACCATGATGTCGTCGCGATCCAGCCACTCCGCGCCAGAGACGGGCGTATTGACGTAGAGCGTCGTGCCGGTGTCGTAGAGGATGGCCGTCTTGTCGATGATCCGCGAGGAGCGGATCGAGCGGAAATCGATGCAATTGACCGGCTTGCCGGCAACCCGGCCCTCGATCGCCTTGGCAAGTTGTTCCTGGGGGCTGAGCGGTGGCTTGGTCGCCGCCTGCGCGGCACTGGTGACGAGGAGCGCGCTGAGGGCAAAAGCGATGGTCTTCATGGCAAACTCCTTGCTTCTTCACCGCAGTGCACGGCCAGATAGCCAACGACGGCTCGCGCCCGTTGCAAGCCAATCATGCGCCCATGCAGTGCCGACGGGTAGCCCTTTCCTAACGCATATTTGCTGACTGCCAGCTGACTGACGGCCGAGCGCGCAGCCTGGAGTCCAATCGGCCCCGCCACGCCCCTTGCACCCTGCCCGCGACCTGTTAGGCTCCCCTCTTCAAGAGGGGGACGGACTACCGCATGAGCTTGTCCATAGCGCTGCTCTTCGCGCTGACGGTGCTGTTCGCCATCTCCGCGCGCGTCGTCGAGCTGCCTCGCCACCCCGCGCAGCGCCGCCTGCCCGCCTCCTGCTCCACAAGAGATGACGACCGGCAGGCCGGATCAAAGCACATTTAACGAACACGACAGTCGATAAGAACGCGGACGGGAGAGTGAAATGGCCGGTGCTGATGACACCCTGCCCAAGCATCATGAGGCGACACAGAGCGAAAAGCTGGTGATCACCGCCTCATCGCTGGGCACGGTCTTCGAGTGGTATGACTTCTACCTCTACGGCCTGATGGCCACCTTCATATCGAAGGTGTTCTTCGCCGGCGTCAACGAGACGACGGGCTTCATCCTTGCACTCGGCGCGTTTGCGGCGGGCTTTGCGGTCCGCCCGTTCGGCGCGCTGGTCTTCGGGCGGATCGGCGACATCGTCGGGCGCAAGAACACCTTCCTCGTCACCATGGGCATCATGGGTCTCTCCACTTTCGCGGTCGGCCTGCTGCCGGGCTATGAGACCATCGGCGTCGCCGCCCCGATCATCCTGGTGCTGCTGCGCATCCTGCAAGGGCTGGCGCTGGGCGGCGAATATGGCGGCGCGGCGACCTATGTCGCGGAGCACGCCCCCAACAACAAGCGCGGCCTCTACACCAGCTTCATCCAGATCACGGCCACCTTCGGCCTGTTCGCCGCGCTGCTCGTCGTCATCGGCTTCCGCACCGGCATGGGTGAAGAGAGCTTCGGCAGCTGGGGCTGGCGCCTGCCGTTCCTGGTCTCGATCCTGCTGCTCGGCGTCTCCATGTGGATCCGCCTGCAACTGAACGAGAGCCCGGTCTTCCAGAAGATGAAGGACGAGGGCAAGACCTCCAAGGCGCCGCTCACAGAGGCGTTCGGCCAGTGGAAGAACCTGCGCTGGGTGCTCATCGCCCTGTTCGGCGCCGTCGCCGGTCAGGCGGTGGTCTGGTACACCGGCCAGTTCTATGCGCTCTTCTATCTCGAGAAGATCCTGAAGGTGGATGGCGCCACGGCGAACATCTACGTGGCCGTCGCGCTGGCGCTGGCCACGCCCTTCTTCGTCTTCTTCGGCTGGCTCTCGGACAGGATCGGGCGGAAATACATCATCCTGGGCGGCTGCGCGCTGGCGGCGGCGACCTATTTCCCGACCTTCCACGCGCTGTCCAACGCCGCCAACCCGGCGCTGGCCATTGCCGAGGCGCAAGCCCCCGTAACGGTACGAGCCAACCCCGCTGAATGCTCGTTCCAGTTTGATCCGGTCGGTAAGAACAAGTTCGACGCGACGAGCTGCGACATCGCCAAGGCCTATCTTGCCAAGAACGGCATCAACTACCGCAATGTCGAGGCGCCAGCGGGCACGATCGCCGCCATCTCTATCGGCGCCACCACGCTTGCCGCGCCCGATCCGACCACGCTCACCGGCAAGGACCGCGCCGATGCGATCACCGCCTATCAGGACTCGCTCAAGACGGCCCTGACCGATGCGGGCTACCCGGCGAAGGCCGATCTGGCGCAGATCGACAAGGTCAAGCTGATCGCGATCCTCTTCTACCTCGTCTTCCTGGTGACGATGGTTTACGGGCCGATCGCGGCAATGCTGGTCGAGCTGTTCCCCAGCCGCATCCGCTACACCTCCATGTCGCTGCCCTATCATATCGGCAATGGCTGGTTCGGCGGCTTCCTGCCGACCACCGCCTTCGCCATGGTCGCGGCCACGGGGGATATCTACTACGGCCTCTGGTATCCGGTGGTGGTCGCCGTCGCGACGGTGGTCCTCGGCCTGCTGTTCCTGCCAGAGACCTTCCGGCGGAACATCGACGCCTGATATCCGCCCTGACACGACGTGCACCCAAAGCGTCTCGCCACGGCGACGAAAGCTGGTATGCCGTCGCTGCCATGCGTTGCACTTGAGGAGACACGAGACGTGGCGATCGCCATGCCGGAGCCGGATGCAGCGGTCCTCGCCCGCCGGGCGGAGATCGTGGCGGCGCTACGCGCGATCGTGCCGGGCGAAGGCACCGTCTCCGATCCTGTAGCCCTGCGTGCCTATGAGAGTGACGCCCTCACGGCCTATCGCCAGCCGCCGCTTGCCGTCGTGCTGCCGGAGACGGTCGGCCAGGTCTCCCGCGTGCTGGCCTGGTGCCAGGCGCAGGGCGTGCGCGTCGTCCCGCGCGGCGCGGGCACGTCGCTTTCCGGCGGTTCCTTCCCGCTTGCCGATGCCGTCGTCGTGTCGATGGGCAAGTTCAACCGCATCCTCGCTATCGACTATGCCGAGCGGCTCGCTGTCGTGCAGCCGGGCGTCGCCAATCTGGCGATCAGCCGCGCGGTCGAGGAACGCGGATTTTATTACGCGCCCGATCCCTCCAGCCAGATCGCCTGCTCGATCGGCGGCAATGTCGCGGAGAATGCCGGCGGCGTGCATTGCCTCAAATATGGCCTCACCACCAACAATGTGCTCGGCGTCGAGATCGTGCTGATGACCGGCGAAGTGCTGCGGCTGGGCGGGCGCACGCTGGAGCCGGCGGGGCTCGATCTGCTGGGCGTCGTCGTCGGATCGGAAGGGCTGCTCGGCATCGTGACGGAAGTGACTGTGCGCATCCTCCCCCGGCCCGAGACGGCGCGCGCCGCGCTCATCGGCTTCCCCAGTGTCGAGGCGGCGGGACAGACCGTGGCGGACGTGATTGCCGGCGGCATCATCCCGGCGGGCATGGAAATGATGGACCGCCCGGCCATTCACGCCGCAGAGGCGTTCGTCCATGCCGGCTATCCGCTCGATGTCGAGGCGCTGCTGATCGTCGAGGTCGACGGCCCCGGCGTCGAGTGCGACCATCTGCTGGACGAAATTGCCGCCATCGCCCGCGCGAACGGCGCCAGCAGCCTGCGTCTCTCGACCAGCGAAGCCGAGCGGCTGACGTTCTGGGCCGGGCGCAAGGCCGCCTTCCCCGCCGTCAGCCGGCTGGCACCTGACTATCTCTGCATGGACGGCACCATCCCGCGCCGTCGCCTGCCGGAGGTGCTGACCCGCATGGCCGAGTTGTCGCGCAGCTATGGCCTCGGCGTCGTCAATGTGTTCCACGCTGGCGACGGCAATCTCCACCCGCTCATCCTCTACGACGCGAACCAGCCCGGTCAGCTCGATGCCGCCGAAGCCTTCGGCGCCGATATCCTGCGCCTGTGCGTGGAGGTGGGCGGCGTGCTGACCGGCGAGCATGGCGTCGGCATCGAGAAGCGCGATCTCATGCCCGTCATGTTCAGCGAGACGGACCTGGCGCACCAGCAGGGCGTCAAATGCGCCTTCGACGCCGACCTGCTGCTCAATCCCGGCAAGGTCTTCCCGACGCTGCACCGCTGCGCGGAACTCGGCTTCATGCATGTCCACAACGGCAAGCTGCCTTTCCCGGACCTGCCGCGCTTCTGATGGCGACGATCCGGCCCGACAGTATCGACGCCCTGTGCGATGCGATCCGGCAGGCCCGCGCGAGCGGGGGCCGGCTGGCAATCTCCGGCGGCGGCAGCAAGGCTGATGTCGGGGCGCCGCAGAGCGCCGACCGGCTCGACATGCGCGGTTTGCGCGGCATCATCGACTATGATCCCGCCGAGCTGGTGCTGACCGCTTATGCCGGCACGCCGCTCACCGAGATCGAGGCGGCACTGGCGGACAAGGGCCAGATGCTCGCCTTCGACCCTTGGGATCATGGGCCACTGTTTGGCCGCCCGGCCGGGGATGCGACGCTGGGTGGCGTGGTCGCGGCGGGCGTCGCCGGGCCGCGCCGGCTCTCCGCCGGTGGCGCGCGCGATCATCTGCTCGGCTTCACTGCTGTCTCCGGCAAGGGTGATCGCTTCGTGGCGGGCGGCAAGGTGGTGAAGAACGTGACCGGCTTCGACATCGCCAAGCTGATGGCCGGCAGCTGGGGCCGACTGGCCGCGATGACCGAGGTGACAGTGAAGGTGCTACCCCGCCCGCGCGTCTCGGCGACGCTTGCTGCCGACCGACTCACCGCCGCGCTGGCGCGCACGCTGATGCTCGGCGCCCTTGGCGGATCGAGCAGTGTCGCCGCGGCGGCCCACCTGCCTGCTGCCGCACATGATGGCGACGCGATCACGCTGCTGCGCCTCGAAGGTTTCGGTCCCTCCGTCGAGGCGCGTGCGCAAGCGCTGGCCCGCGAGCATGGCGGCATGCTTGAGCGCCTTACGGACGATCGGGCCGCCGCGCTCTGGGCGCGCGTGCGTTGCCCGGCGCATCTGTCCGGTCGGACGCTGTGGCGTGCGCAACTTCCTGCGCTGGCCAGCGCATCCCTGGTGGAAGAGCTGGAACCGCAAGGCGCGCAGTGCCTGATCGACTGGGGCGGATCGCTGCTGTGGATCGGCTGGGACGGCCCGCCCGATGTCATCCGCCCGCTGATCGAGGGCGTGGGCGGTCACGCCATGCTGGTGCGCGCGCCGGCGGACGTCCGCGCGCGCCTGCCGTTCCAGCATCCCCGCGCGAGCGCCGTCATGACGCTCGAAGCGCGGGTGCGCGCCGCTTTCGATCCCGATGGCGTGTTTGAGACCGGACGCTTCGGGGAGGCCGGCTGATGCAGACCCACTTCTCGCCAGACCAGCTTGCCGACAGCCAGACGGCCGCTTCCGAGCGGATCATCCGCAAATGCGTGCATTGCGGCTTCTGCGCGACGAGTTGCCCGACCTTCACCCTGCTCGGCGACGAGCTGGATAGCCCGCGCGGTCGCATCTACCTCATCAAGGACATGCTCGAGAATGCGCGGCAGCCGGGGCCGGAGGTCGTCAAGCACATCGACCGCTGCCTCTCCTGCCTCAGTTGCGCGAATACATGCCCGTCGGACGTGCACTACGGCCATCTGGTCGACCATGCCCGCGCCTACATCGAGCAGCACCATCGCCGCCCCCTGGCCGATCGGCTGATCCGCTGGCTGCTGGCGAAAGTGCTGCCCCACCCCGGCCGCTTCCGTCTGGCGCTGAAGGCGGCGGCGCTCGGCCGGCCGTTCGCGGCGCGCTTCAATCGCAGCCCAGCGCTTCGACCGCTTGCCGCGATGCTGCGGCTGGCTCCGCGCACGGTGCCTGCCGCCGCGGCGCACCGGCCCGCGCCCGTGCCGGATCGCAAGGGGCGGGTCGCTTTGCTGCAAGGCTGCGCCGAGCCGGTACTCCGCCCGGAAATCCGCGCCGCGACCATCCGCCTGCTGGAGCGCGCTGGGCACGAAGTGGTGTTCGCGCGCGGCGAAGGCTGCTGCGGATCGCTGGCGCTGCACATGGGGCGGACGCACGATGCGCTGGCCGCCGCACGGCGCAATGTCGACGCATGGACGCGAGAGATCGAACAGGAGGGGCTGGACGCGATCATCGTCACCGTCTCAGGCTGCGGATCGACGCTGAAGGACTATGCGCATCTGCTGCGGGACGACCCGGCCTATGCGGACAAGGCGGCGCGCGTCGCCGCCCTGGCGCTGGACCTCAGCGAATATCTGGAGCGGGTCGACTTGCGGGTCGACGGGTCCGTGCCGCCGCTGCGCATCGCCTGGCACCCGCCCTGCTCGCTCCAACACGGCCAGAAAGTGACGGAAGCGCCGGTGCGCCTGCTGCGCGCGGCCGGTTTCGACGTGCATCTGCCTGCGGACGCGCATCTGTGCTGCGGATCGGCAGGGACCTATAACATCCTGCAATCGGCAATCGCAGAGCGACTGGGCCAGCGCAAGGCAGCGGCACTGGGCGCGAGCGAGGCTGAGCTGATCGTCACCGCCAATATCGGCTGCGCGACGCAGATCGCTCTCCATAGCCAATTGCCGATGGTCCACCTCGCCGAACTGCTCGACTGGGCGACGGGAGGCCCCGCGCCAGCCATGCTCGCCCAGGTCGCTGCTCACGTCCATCTGGAAACTTTTCAATAATGAAGTGCTGGCGCGCGATGCAGCCGGACGACCTGCCGGCGGTCGCCGCGATCTCCGACGCCGTCCATGGCCGCTATACCGAACCACTTGCGGTCTATGCGGAGCGGCACGCCCTGTTTCCTTCGGGTTGTTTCGTGTTCGCGAACGCCGAGCACATTACGGGCTATCTCATCACGCACCCCTGGCGCCATGAAGCGCCCCCGCCGCTCGGCGCCCTGATCGGTGCGCTGCCATCCGATGCCGATCGCCTCTACCTCCACGATCTCGCGCTGTTGCCGGAGGCGCGCGGAACCGGAGCCGGGGCACAGGCCGCGCAACGGGCGATCGCCGTCGCGGCGGCCGAGGGATTTGGGCGGATCGTCCTTGTGGCCGTCGCCGGGGCGGATCGCTTCTGGGCCAGCCAGGGCTTCACCCCGGTCGCGGACGCCAACCTCGCGGCAGAACTGTGCGCCAGCTATGGGCCAGAGGTGGTCTATATGCGGCGCACGGTCGGCTAAGCGGCGCAGCAGCACCGAACAGGAAAGTCCGGCCTCCTTGGGGGGATAAGGAGGCCGGACCCTTGTCAGCCGACGGGCAGCGCGTGGGAGAGACACCGCACGGCGGCTTGCTTTCCCCCTTTTCTCGCAGCATGTCCCTGAGCCTGTTGAGAACAAGATAGGTGTGATTGGAGACTGCGCAAGCACTGGTCACAGACCGGCGCGCGTTGCTCACTCGGGATCTGCGGCTGTCGACGCTGGTCCGCGCGGCGCTCCCTGGCCATGATAGCCGGCCGCAAGGGCTTCAGGGTTGAGGCCCGTCCCTTCATCCGGCACGATGTTGCGCAGCCACAGGCGCCCATCGGCAATGCGCTCGATGCGGGCAAGTGGCAGGAAATGGCTGACCCCGTCCGCCGCGCCGGCGCGCGTGAGCCGGATCAGATCGCCCTCGACGCCCAGGGCCGTGCCGATCGGGAAACCGGCGGAATCGACGACCGCCATCTGCTCCTGGATCTCCGCCGGGTCGATCATGCCCATGGTCCTCTCTCTGTCTGTCATGAGAGGGAAATGACTGATCCATGCGCTCCGTTCCGGCTGGCACGGCGCACCGTCGCGCCTGTGCAACGGCTGGCCTGCACAGACTGCACATCCCCGGCCGCACGCGCAATTGCCGGACGGACGCTGCTGCGTTACGCTGCGCGTCATGGCTCCGCCGATCCACGCCCGCGCCGTGCGGACACGCCTTGCCCCGCTGCTGCCGGCCGTGGTCCTGCTTGCGGGATGCGCGCGCCAGGCCGCCAGCGCCATCACGCATGATCCCGGCACGCCCGGCTTCCTGCTCGGCCTGTGGCATGGTTTCATCTTCCCGGTCGCCTGGGTGCTCTCGCTGTTCCTGCCCGATGTCGCCGTCTATGCCGTTCCCAACAATGGCGGCTGGTATGATTTCGGCTATTTCCTCGGCATCGTCGTGTTCGGCGTCGGCGCGCGCAAGACCAAGACGGTCACGGTCTATGTCGATCGCTGGCGTGGGCGGTGATGCATCCGACACAATGACCTGACCATCAAAGATCCGCTGCCATCGTTTCAACCTCACTCAAGAAGGACACCTCATGCGCAAATGGCATCGCTGGATCACTGTCGTCATCGGCCTCTTCATGCTGTTCATCGCGCTGACCGGCGTCGGCAGCCACTTTGCCGCCATTTATGCGCGCGGCAGCCTGTTCGAGAGCGAGGAACGCGCCGCACCGCCGCCGGCTTCTGCCAGTGCCCCCGCCGCCGGGTCGTCCACGGCTGCGACGCCGCCCGCTGCCGCCAAGGCGCCAGCACCCAACCCAGCCCGCAAGCTCGTCGGCCTGATGCACCACCTCCATTCGGGTGAATATTTCGGGCCGGTCGGCACCATCATTTCCATCCTCGCCGGCTTCGCGCTCATCTTCTTCGCGATTTCGGGCATGTGGATGTACCTCCAGATGTATCTCAACCGGCGTGGCCGCGGCCGGGGCGAAATCTTCTGGAAATGACGTTCGACTTTTTCGGCATCGCGCCTGCCGCGTTCGTGATGGCCTGCGTCGCCGCCGTCTCGGCGCTGGGCGGCGGCATCATCATCGCCCGCCCGGCGCGCAGCGAAGCCGGCGTCTATGGCAAGCGCATCGCCGGCACGATGGCACTCGCCTTCGCGCTCATTCTGGCCTTGTTCGCCTGGGGGCTGGAGCACGCGGCGGCAGGGTGATCGCGCCCGCCGCCCCGGCTGCTTTGCTCCGTTGAAAGTCAAGCCTCCACAGCAGAAATTTAGCTGTGGATGAGCGCCGTTAAGACCCTAGACATTGTGGCAAAACGGCGTAGCATGCCCCTTCATCTTGCAATGTTCACGCTTGGTTCTCGGAGTCCCGCCCATGCCCCTTCTTCAGGCTTCCAAGGTTTACAAGCCCTTCGAATATCCGTGGGCCTACGACTTCTGGAAGCGCCAGCAGCAGCTCCACTGGCTGCCCGAGGAAGTGCCTCTGGGCGAGGATTGCCGCGACTGGGCGCAGAAGCTCTCCGACCATGAGCGCAACCTGCTGACGCAGATCTTCCGCTTCTTCACGCAGGCAGACGTGGAAGTGCAGGATTGCTATCACGAAAAATATGGCCGGGTGTTCAAGCCGACCGAGATCAAGATGATGCTGACCGCCTTCTCCAACATGGAGACGGTGCACATCGCGGCCTACAGCCATCTGCTCGACACGATCGGCATGCCCGAGACGGAATACAGCGCCTTCCTCGACTATAAGGAGATGAAGGACAAGCACGACTATCTCGCCACCTTCGGCGTGGATAACGACGAGGACATCGCCAAGACGCTCGCCATGTTCGGCGGCTTCACCGAAGGGCTGCAGCTCTTCGCCAGCTTCGCCATGCTGATGAACTTCCCGCGCTTCAACAAGATGAAGGGCATGGGGCAGATCGTGAGCTGGTCGGTGCGCGATGAATCGCTGCACTGCGAGGGCATCATCAAGCTGTTCCACGCCTTCTGCGCCGAGCGCAATTGCCTCACCGCACAGGTGAAGGACGACATCATGGACATGTGCCAGAAGACGGTGCGCATCGAGGATGCGTTCATCGACCTGGTGTTCGAGATGGGGCCGGTGCCGGGCATGACACCCAAGGACATAAAGCGCTATGTCCGCTACATCGCCGACTGGCGGCTCGGACAGCTGGGCCTCAAGCCGATCTACATGATCGAGGAGCATCCGCTCCCCTGGCTCACCCCGCTGCTCAATGGCGTGGAGCATGCGAACTTCTTCGAGACGCGCGCCACCGAATATTCCAAGGGCGCGACGCGCGGCAACTGGGGCGACGTGTGGGACAGCTTCGACCGCCGCAAGAAGCTCAAGGCCAATGACGGCACTGGCGAAGAGCCCGAGGGCGAAGGCGACATGTTCTCCAAGGCGGGAATCGCAGCGGAGTAAGCGGGGCCAGTTACCGCGCCGCGCGCGGCGGGGTGGAGTTACCAGCGCATGGACGTGCGCAAGCGCAGGACTTGTGTCGTCTTTTCAGGATGTTGGCGGGATCTTTGCCCCCTTTCCCCCACATGAACCTGCCGTAGCCACGGGTTCAGGCAACCAATTGTAAGCTCCACTCGTTCCTTCCCCGACGGGGAGAAACCACGAGAACGAGATTTGGAGTGAGACTGATGATCAAGGCATTCAAGACTGGCGTCACGGCCCTGCTTCTGGGCGCGACGCTTGCAGGCGGCATTGCCACGACGCCGGCTTTTGCCGATCCGCCGCGCGGTCGCGGCTGGGACAAGGACGACCATCGCGGTCGTGGTCACGACAAGCACTGGGACCGGGATGACCGTCGCGGACCGGATCGCGTTATCGTCATTCGCGATCGGCGCCCGGCGCCCCGTGTGGTCTACGCCTATGACTATAACAGGCCGGACCCGCGTTATCGCGGCTATTATGCCGATCGCTATTATCGGCCCTATGACCGCTATGGCTATGACCCGATCCGCGTGACTCGCGAGACCCGCATCTATCGCGGCTACGACGACCGCTATTATTGCCGCCGCTCGGATGGCACGACCGGCCTGATCGTTGGCGCAGCCGTGGGCGCGCTGATCGGCGACCGGATCGACCGTGGCCGCTCGTCCATCCTCGGCGCGGTGCTGGGTGCTGGCGCCGGCGGCCTGATTGGCCGCGAGCTGGAGCGCGGCGACGTGGTCTGCCGTTAATCGACACGTCCCGAACGAGATCCGGCCCCGGTCTGCCAATCATGGCGGGCCGGGGCCTTCTCTTTGGGGTTGGGGGCTGTGTGACGCAGCGGGAGCCAGCCAAGGCGAATTAAACAAAACCACGCCACCCGAGCGATACGTGGCTTCAGCGATTTGGTTCCCGCAATACGAAAACTCTCTTACCGGCAGGCCCGATTGCCGGGCAGCGGAGCATCAGGAAAAGCTGAAATCCACCGGTGCGGGCTTCATCTGCCCATCAAAGCCATGGTCTGCATACGGACCATCGCGATCCACCCAGTGCAGGAAAAGATGCGCCGACCAGCTATTGGGATTAGGCGTGGTACGCCCGTGGCGCCGCGTAACCCCCTGATACAGCACGCCATCGCCTACCGCCATCGGGATGGAGGCATAATCCGCACCGTCGAATGCCTCGGCGACGCGCCCGCTTGGCTCGCGCGCCTGCCGGTCCACTTCCAGCGGCCAGGGCACGCCATCGCTGTAATCGAGCGTGAGGGAGAGGCTGTGCTCGCAGGAATAACGATCGCAATGCACGCGGCAGACATCGCCTTCCCGGTAGAGCCGCAAATAGCTGTAGGTCGGCAGCAACCGCTTGCCGATGAGTGCGCTCACCTGCGGCGTGAGACCCCAGAGGAAATGCAGGATCGGCCGGTAATGATGGCCGTAAAGCTCGAAGGCGGGACGGCGCAGCAGATTGGGATACTCACGCACCTGGCTGAGCTGGATCGCGCCGGTGCCCAGCGCGTCCTTGAGCGACTGGAGCATCGCCTGCCCGATCTCCTGCCCGATGAGGCCCCGCACATGCGCATAGCCATCGCGCTGATAGTCGCCGACAAGCTCCATCTCTGCTCAGCCGTTCGCCATCATCGGCGCCGGCCCGTCCTAATTCTTCATCGCGTCGGAGCCGGCCTGGCCGACGGATTCGATATCCCGGCCCAGCCCTTTCACGGTGGCGCAAGCGGACAGCGTCAGAGACACGCCCAGGAGGGCGGCGATCAGGAGAGACGCTTTTTTCATTCGGGACCCTTTCCGTTTCCGACGCCGATTTTCCACAAAGCGCGCGTCCTTGCAATCGGCCTGTTGCCGGCCAGCCCCGCTCAGACCGCCAGCCGCGCGATGTCCGCCACCAGCTTTTCGCGCAGGGCCGCATCGAGATATTTGACCCGGCCGATGCGACGCGTCTTCACCGTTTTGATGCCGCAGAAACCGAGGATCGCGCGCTTGAGCATCGTGAAATCGGCATCCCGATACCAGAAGCGCGCATAGAGCGCGGGACAATCGGACGTCGAGATGATGTGCGCGGTCTTGCCGGTCAGAAAGCGATCCCACCAGGGATCACCCTCATGATAGCGGAAGGCGAAGCCGGGCAGCAGCACCCGGTCGATCCAGCCCTTGAGCAGTGCCGGCATGCCGCCCCACCACATGGGATAGATGAGCACGAACCGGTCGCACCAGGCCAGCGCCTCCTGCGCGGCGACAAGATCCGGCTCCAGCGGCGGCAGATCGACATAGCCGGCGCGTAGCACGGGATCGAAGGCAAGCGCCCCCACATCCTGCCGACGCACCTCATGGCCGGCTGCCATGGCCGCAGTCTCATAAGCGTTGGCGATCCGGGCATTGAAGCTGGCGGCATCCGGATGCCCCAACAGGATGAAGACACGCATCGGGATTGCTCCTGCACCGACCGCTACAAGGGCCTCGAACCCCCAAGGCCGTCTCTGGCCGCGCCGCCGCCCCCGCACATTGACGCCGGTCAAGACAGCCAACTATCGGGAACTACAGGTGGTTTCCTGCATACTGGCATTAGCCCCCACAAGGAGAAGCCGTTATGGAACCCGTAACGATCGACGACCGCAGGCGGGAACTGCGCAACCTGCTCGACCAGATCGAAGCCCATCCCTCGCGTGACTGGTCAAGCGAGCGGGCACGCATCGTCGTGCTTCAGCAGATGATCGCGGCGCATGAGAAGCAGGCAGCGGGCACCTGATCGGGCGGCCTGCCGCCATGTCCGCCCGACAGGCCGTATGAACGACGCGCTTTCATGCGCTTCGTTCCGCACGGCATCGGACGCTAGCGTCAGACACACAGGCTGCCGCAAGAACAGCGCAATTCGCCCTGCCCGGCCCCGGCTGCGACGAGCGGAGCGCACGGACTCTTGCCATGTCGCCAGCGCGGAACGATAAGCGCCCCATACAGGGATTTGACGCGGCGCTCAGGCGCCCAAAAGACTGATCGGGAGGACCACCATGGCCAAGCGCATGAACCGGGCATCGAGCCTGGTGGCGCCAGCCCTGCCGCTGCTCGCCGTGCCACTGCTCGCGCTGGCAGGCTGCGGGCCAAGCAAGCAACAGGCGCCTATCGCCAACATTCCGGCACCGCTGCCGCAGAATGTTCCGCTGGTGGAGCCGCCGCCACCACCGCCGCCGGTGCTGATCAATCAGGACAAGGGCGAGGATCTGTGGCATCTGCGCTCCGGCCTGAATGTCGCCGTACTGCTCTGCCAGGGGCCGGAGAATGGTGCGATGGTCGCCAGCTACAATCGCGTGCTCGGGACCCATAAGGGCCTGCTTGCTGCAGCGGCGCAGACCGAGGTCGATCTGTTCCGGAACAAGGGCGGCAAGAAGTGGCAGGACGCGTATGACGACCACATGACGAAGGTCTACAACGCCTATTCCGGCACGCTGACCCGCACATCCTTCTGCTCGCGCTCGAAGTCCATCCTCAGCGAGGTCGAGGGGACATCCAGCGAGACGTTCAGCCAGAAGGCAACAGCCATGCTCTGGGAACTGAACAAGGCAGCCGGCCTGCCCGATCCCGACGGAAAGCTCGCCCGCGGCGCTATTGCCTCGACGAATCCTGCAAGCCTGCCCGCCTCCGTCCGCTAGGCGGACAGGGAGCCCGCGCTGCGAACCGGACGCTGCCCGTCAATCGGGCAGTGATCCGTCTTCATCGTCCATCCGCTCCTCACCCTCGAACGCACCCATGTCGATGCGGCCGGAGCGGTCCATCTCCGTCATCTTGTCGACGAGATCCGGCTCGTCATCAGGCAGAATCTGCGCCGGGTTCGGCTTGCCGCCATGCTCGCTCTCGCCGCTCTGCGGATCACGCCAAGGGCGTGCGAGCGCATCGCGCGCGACATCCTGCGCCTGGCTGCCCGTCTCATCTTGCTCGATGTTGTCGCGGTCGGCGTCGGTGTCTGGTGGCGTCTTGCTGCCCTGGGTCATGAGTGCGGCTCCTTCGCCTTAATTGTCGATGGCCTGCGATCCGGCTTCACCAACCGACTCGATGTCGCGGCCAAGGCCTTTTACCGTGGCGCAGGCATTGAGCACCAGCGTCGCGCCCAGCAGCAGGGCAATCATCGCATTGCGTTTCATATCGGTCTTCCTCTTGTCATTTCGAGACATGGAAACGCACAGTTGACCGTTCGGTTGCGCAGCGCCCGCGTCACACCCCCGCCTGCCATAGTCGAACGGCGTCGATGGGCCAGACGAGCATCAGCACGTTCAGCGTCAGATTGTCGCGGATGAGGATGAGGGTCATCGCTTCCATCGCCAGGGCGAGTCCGAGCGTCCAGCGCCAGGGCAGTCGCGCCGCAATCAGGAAACCCAGCGCCATCATCGCCACATCCGACAGGCTGTTGAGGATGGAATCGCCGGTATAGCCGACGGCGATCGTCGCCTGTCGATAGCGGTCGATGATGATCGGCGAATTCTCGAGGATTTCCCAGCCGCACTCGATCACCACCGCGATCACCAGCCGCCAGTGCACCGGCACCCGGCGCGCGACCAGCCAGAGCAGGCCGAAAAAGATCATGCCGTGAATGATGTGACTGAAGCTGTACCAGTCCGAAAGTTGCTGGCTGTTGTCCGGCGTATGCACCCCGCCTGCCCACAGGGTGACACGACCGCAGGTGCAGAAGAAGACACGGCCCATCTGGTCCAGGATCAACGCCATGGCCGCCAATATTGCCGCGATGGCGATCAGCGCTGCTGCGCGCCGGCCCCCGGTCATGGTCTCGCTATCCGCGCTTTGGCGCATTCCATCCCCCTCGCCCAATCTTCTCGTCACATTGCTAGCCCGATTGACGCGAGCCGCAAGTCGCGGCAGGAGCGGACATGGCCGAAATGACCTCGATCGCCCCCGCCGATGTGCTCGCCCAGCCCGCAGCCTTCAAGCGCCGGGGCCTCCTATTCGTGCTGTCCTCGCCGTCCGGTGCAGGCAAATCAACCATCTCGCGCAAGCTGCTTGCCGACGATGATGGCCTCACCATGTCCGTCTCCGCGACGACGCGCGCGATGCGGCCGGGAGAGGAAGACGGCAAGGACTATCATTTCGTCGATCTCGCCACGTTCAAGGACATGGTTGGCAACAACGAATTCCTCGAATGGGCGCATGTGTTCGATCATCGCTACGGCACGCCGCGCGAACCGGTGGAAGGAATGCTGGAAGCGGGGCACGACGTGCTCTTCGACATCGATTGGCAGGGCGCGCAGCAGCTCTACCAGCTTGCCGGTGGCGATGTGGTGCGGGTCTTCATCCTGCCGCCCTCCATGGTCGAGCTGGAACGCCGCCTGCGCGGCCGCCGCACCGACAGCGACGAGGTGATCGAACGGCGCATGGCGCGTGCCCATAGCGAGATCGCGCACTGGGACGGCTATGACTATGTGCTGGTCAATGACGATGCCGACGCCTGTTTCGCCAAGGTCCGCACGATCCTGCACGCCGAGCGTCTGAAGC
Organism: Sphingomonas sp.; assembly: GCA_017304655.1. GTDB lineage: Bacteria > Pseudomonadota > Alphaproteobacteria > Sphingomonadales > Sphingomonadaceae > Sphingobium. Next base: position 642,380 of record JAFKLY010000002.1, on the reverse strand, counting down.
GCTCGCGCCAGACCGGCCTCATCGGCTTCATCCGCAAGCTCGACCGCGCCGATAGCTAAGGCGCACCGGGCGCGAACTGGCCCCGTCGCCTAACGCTTGGGCAAGGGCGGCAATGCCAGCGCCTCTGCCAGCACGCTCGTGTCGATGAGCTTCGCAAGGTCAGCGCGCGTCCGCGCCGTGCGCTTGTCCTGCCTCGCTAGCCATTGTTCTTCCTCCACCATCACGTCCAGAAGATCCCCCGTCCATCCCGCAATGAAGGCGTGGTGCGGCCAGCTTTGCGCGACCAGATCAGCGGAATATTTGCTGTGCTGCGCCACGAGCGCCTGCGCACGCGCCGGATCGGCGCGGACCTGCGCCGAGGCATCGACGATCGCGCGGACGAACGCGACGATCTTGGCGCGCTTTACCGGATCGGCAAGGCTGGCCGCCATGGTGTTGAGGTTGAAGAGTTCCCGATAGACGCCCTTGCCGCTGAATTCGATCGCGTCGGACCCGATCGCCTGCGCCGCGCGCTCGACTTCGGGTTCCCAGATGCTCACGGCGTCCACGCGCCTTTCAGCCAGTGCCCTGGGCATGTCGCCGAGCGGCATGGCCACCATCGTCACATCGTCGCTGGAGAGGCCGACAGAGGCGAGCATCTTCTGCGTGAAGAAGCCGGACGAGGTTGGCGGGATGGTCGCAATCCGCTTGCCCTTCAGATCAGCGAGGCTGGCAATGCCGGACGAGCGCCGCGCGACGATGCGGTACAGTCCCTCGGTCACGGTCATAACGATGCGCATGTCAGGATGCCGGAGCGAATAGCGCAGCGCCTGTGTCTCGGCATTGGTTGCGACATCCGCCAGCCCTTCGGAGCTATACCCGGATGCGCCCGCTTCGCCGACCAGATTGGCCACGCTCCCCATCTTCACGCTGGCCGTGCCGGGATAATAGGCTTCCGCGGCGAGCAGCACCGGCGCGATCTCGAACGTGGTGATGTTGCCAAACACCGCGATAGGCCCGGGATCGGCAAGCGCAGCCGGCTTTGTCTGCGATTGCGCGCAGGCCGCGCTTGACAGGGCAGCCATACACAAGCCGGCGACGGCCAGATGCCTGCCGATCGACGTCCGGCGAGTAAATCCCATCATACGCATCGTCCTCTCCCGCTCATCCATGCTCCCATCACTGGCTAGCGGTTTGACCCCGCGCCGACAGTCGCGAGGCGGAAGTGATTGTTCACAATCGGGCGCAACACGGCACACAACGCCGCGCGCGAGCGGCCCGCTTTGCCGGCGGCCGCCACTCTGCTAGCCAGCGTCCATGAGGACCATCGCAACCCTGACGCTGAACCCCACCATCGACGTGGCTTATGAAGTGAGCCGGGTCTTCCCGATGCACAAGATGCGTGCGAGCCATGAATATCACAATCCCGGCGGTGGCGGTATCAACGTCGCGCGCGTGTTCGTGCGCCTGGGCGGCCATGCCCGCTGCTGGTACATGTCCGGCGGGGCCGCGGGCATTGCGCTCGACGGACTGCTCGACCTGCATCAGCTCGTGCGTACGCGCCTGCCGATCGCTGGCGACACGCGGATCAGTGCCGCTGTGCTGGAGAAGGAAACAGGGCAGGAATATCGCTTCGTTCCGCCCGGACCCACCGTGACCGAAGCCGAGTGGCAGGCAGCGCTTGACCGGCTGGCACAGGTGGAATGCGACTATCTGGTCGCCAGCGGATCGCTCCCGCCTGGCGTGCCGGAGGATTTCTATGCGCGCCTGTCCCAGCTCATCGTCCCGCGCGGCATCAAGCTGGTGCTCGACAGCTCCGGCGCGGCCCTGCGCGAGGGGCTGGCGGGCGGCGGCGTGTTCCTCGTCAAGCCGAGCCAGGGCGAGCTACAGCAGTTTGTCGGGCGTGAATTGAAGACCCCGGACGCGATCGCTGCCGCTGCAGCGGACATCGTCGCGAAGGGCCAGGCCGAGCATGTCGCCGTGACCATGGGCCATGAAGGCGCCGTGCTGGCGACCCGGGAAGGCACGCTGTTCCTGCCGGCGCTCAAGATCGAGGCGAAGAGCGCGGTCGGCGCAGGCGACAGCTTCGTCGCCGGCATGGTCCATGCACTGAGCAGCGGCCGGACCGCCGTGGAGGCTTTCCGCTATGGCATGGCGGCGGGATCGGCCGCCGTGCTCCGCCCCGGCACCGATCTGGCTCGACCCGACGACATCGACAGGCTGCATGCCCTGATCCCGGCGAGCTGACCCGGGTGGAAGATCAGAGCGGGTCCAGCCCGATCGGCACGATGCGATAGCGAAGTGTCGCGCGGAAGCCGCCGCACGCCCGGTTCTCAAACAGGATCTGTGCCCCGTCCCGCGCCGCAAGCGCGCTCACGATCGCAAGGCCCAGCCCCGCCCCGCCGGTATCACGGTTGCGCGAGGGGTCGCTGCGGTGGAACGGCTCACCCAGCCGCGCAAGGCTCTCCGCCGACATGCCGGGGCCATTGTCGGTTACGGTGAGCACAGCCTGCCCGCCCCGGCTGACAAGGCTAAGCTCAACCTTCGTGCCGTGACGCAGGCCATTGTCGAGGAGATTGGCAAGGATGCGCCGGACCGCGAGAGGGCGGGCCTGCACCGGCACGGCATCTTCCGGCACTGTCAGCTGCAATGCCTCGGGCGCCGCGCCATATGTTTCCGCCGCTTCCACCACGAGCGCGCGCAGGTCCACGCGCGGTGGCGGCTCGCTCTCCACGGTCTCGGTGCGCGCCAGCAGCAGCGTGTCGTCGAGCAGCGCCGCCATCTCGTCGAGGTCCCGCACGGCGCGAGCGCGATGGTCGGCATCGTCGATGAACTCGGCACGCAGCCGCATCCGGGTCAGATAAGTGCGCATGTCGTGCGCGATCGCGGCGAGCGTGCGCGTCCGCTCGGCCATGAGGGCACTGATCCGCCGCTTCATGTCGTTGAAGGCGACGGCGAGATCGCGCACTTCGCGCGTGCCCTCCACTGGCAGGTCCGGCGCATCGAGCCCCGCCCCGAAACGCCGTACCCCGGCAGCCAGGGACACGACCGGACGCATCGTCTGCCGCAGGGCCATGATCAGGATGATGAGCAGGATCAGACCGGCCGCTGCTCCCAGGATCGAACGTCGGCGGAGAAAGTCGCGGATCGCCCCGGACGGCTTGCTCGTGAGCACGAGCGCGCTTCCGTCATTGAGGCTGATCGAGATAGATACAGGCGCGAAAAAGCGCGCCGGTCGCTCGCCCGTGCCGATGATCGCGCCCAGTGTGGGTCGCTTCGCGTCGACAGCCACCGCATGACCGGGCAGCATCGTGGCATAATATTGGCCGAGCAGCACCAGATCCGGCGTGGTCGCATGGACGGACGGCATGACACCGTCGGGCGACAGACCAACGGAATAAAGCCCTTGATCGAACACGCGCACGAGCTGGGGCCTGTCCGCCGGTGGAGCACGCTCGATCGCGTCGATCATCACGCCCACTTCACGCGGCAGCGGCAAGCCATAAGGGCGTTCCACGCTGCCGCGCGAGGGCAAAGCGGTGGCGATGACCACCAGAATCTGCAAGGCGACGAACCCGGCCAGCAGAATGATGACCACCCGGACGGAAAGGCGCGACTGGAGCTTCATGCCCGATCCACCGGCCGGGTGAACTGATAGCCCCCTCCCCGCACCGTCTTGATCAGCGCCTCACCGCCTTCGCGCGTCGCCAGCTTGCGGCGCAGGCGGGAGAGCTGGACATCGACGGCGCGATCGAACGCGCTGGCGCTGCGCCCGCGCGTCCAGTCCAGCAGCTGATCGCGATTGAGCACGCGCTGGGGATGCGTGACGAAGCAGAGCAGCAGGTCGAACTCGCCGCCGGTCAACTCCAGCGCTTCACCCAATGGGTCGACAACACTGCGCCCCCCTGCGTCGATCGACCAGCCTGCGAACCGATAGCGCTCGACCGGCAAGACCGAGACGACGCGCTGCTGGTCGCGCGTGCGGCGCAGTATGGCGCGGGCCCGCGCCACCAGCTCGCGCGGATTGAACGGCTTGGGCAGATAATCGTCCGCGCCGATCTCAAGCCCGACGATCCGGTCGATTTCATCCCCTCGGGCGGTGACCATCATGACCGGCACTTCACCCCGCGCGCGCAGGCGCCGGCAAAGCGAAAGCCCGTCCTCGCCCGGCAGCATCACATCGAGAATCGCCAGGTCGATCCGCTGGCGAGCGTGAAGCTGATCGAATTCCGCAGTGGTGCCGCAGCCGACCGCCGCGAAGCCTTCCCGCTTCAGCAGATCGACGACCATGGACCGGATTTCCCGATCATCCTCGACAACGGCAATGCAGCTTTCTTCCATGGCGCTTATTCCAAGCCGTCCGTGGCTGATCGCGCAAGTCGCACGCGGCGCTCGTTACACTTTGTCACCATTCGTCACCTGCCGGTCGTACCGGTCTTACGATAGCGTTTCATAACAGCGCTCGGGGACAAGAGGCACCCGTCAAAGGAAGGAAACTATCATGAAAGCCATAACTCCGGGCCTTTCCGCCCTCGCTCTGGCGCTGATCGCCACCAGCCTGCCCATGCCCGCCGCAGCACGCGGCTTTTCGCGCGGCGTCAGCATCCAGGGCTCCAACGGCCATGGCCTGACGAGCAATCGCACGGTGAACCGTCAGCCGGGTGCGGTGAGCGCCCAGCGCTCGGTCCAGGGCAATAATGGCCGCGGCTACACGAGCGATCGTAACCGCACTTGCGCGCCCGGCAGCTGCACAAGCGAGCGCAGCATCCAGACAAACGGCGGCCAGGGCGCAACCACCACCGGCTCGGCGCAATGGGGCGATGGTCAGTATCAGCGCAACAAGACGACCACCACCAACGACGGCCGCACGCTCAGCCGTTCCACCACTGCAAGCGCCAACGGTGACGGCTCCGCCAACTACAGCAGCACCGTCACCGGCCCCAACGGCGAATCCCACACGGTCAGCGGCACCGTCACGACCCAGCCCTGACCTCCCCTGCGGCCGCGCTCTGCCCCCTCGCGCGGCCGCCCTTTTTCCAGGAGATGATCCCATGAAGACCCTGTTGTTCCTTTCCATCTCGATCGCCGGGATCACGGCCGTGGCCGCCCCGGCCGTTGCCCAGCTTGGCCAGCGCGACCCGGCCGCTCGTCTGACTCAGGCGGATGCCAATGGCGACGGCGTGGTGACACGCGCGGAGTTCAAGGCCTCCCGATCCGCGCGGTTCGACGAGATGGACCGCAATGGCGACGGCTTCATCAGCCGGGACGATTTTGGCCGAATCCTCAAATTCCGCCCGCAGGCCGGCCAGCGGCTCGACGAGATGCTGGCGGAGGCCGACGCCAATCATGACGGGCGCATTTCCCGCGCCGAGCTGGATCAGTCACCCATGCCGCTGTTCGACCGCGCCGATACCAATCGGGACGGCAAGGTCGACGCGCAGGAACTGACCGCCCTGCGCGAGCGCGCAAGCCAGATGCGGGACCAGCGGGCGCGCTGATGGAAGCCGAGCTTCTCTCCCGGTCACCGCTCTGGCTGGCGACCTTGCTTCTGCTGGTGCTGGTCGAGCTGGCATGGCGGAAGCGCACCCGGCGCGGCTATGATGGCCGCGCGGCGCTGGCCACGTTCGGCCTGGTGCTGGGCAATATCCCCTTCGCCCTTCTGAACGGCACAATCATCGGCGGGATTTTCCTTGCCGCCGCAAGTCTCGCGCCGGTGCAGTGGCCGCTGCATGACTGGCGCAGCTGGGCCGCCGGCTTCCTGCTGTTCGAGTTCGCTTATTACTGGTTCCATCGTGCCAGCCATCATGTGCGCTGGCTCTGGGCAAGCCATGCCGTACACCACAGCGCCGAACAGATGACGCTGCTCGCTTCCCTGCGGCTTGGCTGGACCAGCGGCCTGTCACTTGGCTGGGTGTTCTATCTGCCGCTGCTGCTGGCAGGTTGCCCGCCACTCATGCTGGCCGCGCTGCGCGCCTTCGACCTGCGCTACCAGTTCCTGCTCCACACCGAGGCTGTCGGCAAGCTCGGCCCGCTCGAATGGGTGCTCAACACCCCGTCCCATCACCGCGTGCACCACGCCGCCAATCAGGCCTATCTGGATCGCAATTTCGGCGGCGTGCTGATCATCTTCGACCGGCTGTTCGGCACCTTCGCCGAGGAACGCACTGACGAACGCCCGCGTTATGGTGTCCTCGGGAAGCCGGCGAGTTACAATCCGGTCCAGCTTGCGCTGCGGGAATGGCGCGCAATGGCGCGCGACCTGTGCACGGCGCCGAGCGTGCGTGCCGGCCTGCGTGCACTCCTCGTGCTGCCGGACGCGTCCGCTGCTCAGCCGAGCCGGGCGACGAGCGCCCGCGCCGCATCGGAGACATCCCGCCAGGTCACATCGAAGCCGGCATCATTTCCGAAATAGGGATCAGCCACCGGCTCACCCTCCCGGCCCGGCACCATGTCGAGCAGAAGTGACAGCCGGGCACGCGGCGCGGTCGGCGCCAGCCGCCGCAGCGCCGAAAGATTGTCCAGATCCAGCGCGAATATCCAGTCGAACCGCTCGAAATCGGCAGGTTGCACTTGCCGCGCCTGATAGCCGGAAATATCCACGCCATGGCGCAGCGCCACCGCCTGCGCCCGCAAGTCCGGCGGATTGCCGACATGCCAGTCGCCTGTGCCGGCCGAATCCGCCTCCACCGCGAGACCCGCCAGCCCTGCCTCCAGCCGGAAGGCCGCTTCCGCCAGCGGCGAGCGGCAGATGTTGCCGAGACAGACGAACAGGAGCGCGGGCCGGGTCGTAAGGGTCATGCCACGGGCTAGCATGGCCCTGCCCAAGACGCCAAGGCTCAGCCGGTCGGCGCAGACGATCGATGCGCTTTCAAAATGCGCGCGAACGCCAGCACGCACAGCACACAGCCGGCAACCGGCGCGAGCAGCACCAGAAAGAAGCCGCCCGCCGAAACCTGTGCGCCGACCAGGGCGGCGCCGATCATCGGCCCCGCCATCGCGCCAAGCCGCGCAATCGTGACCGCCAGGCCGATGCCGGCCGAGAGCATGGTGGCGGGATAGATACCAGCCGCCACGGCAGGCATTGCCATGTGTGCGCCGCCAACCCCCATGCCGACGAGCAGCAGGATCGTGCCCCACGCAGCGATGGCGGGTGCGACCAGCGCCAGTGCGACGAGGCAAAGCGCCACCACCGCATAGCCGACGAGCAGCGCGCCGACAGTGCGCTGCCGATCCATCTGCACAGCCAGAACCAACCCACCGAGCAATCCGCCGATCTGAAGGACGGACGCAAGCAGCGAGGAGCCCTCGAAACTGAAGCCAACACCGCGCAGCAGCGTGGGTAGCCAGCTCGTGAGCATATACATGGACACCGAGTTGAAACAGAAAAGCCCGCAGAAAATCGCGGTGCGCAACGCATAGCCTTGGCCCAGCGGCGCGAGCACCGGAATGTCCGTCCAGCGCCAGGGGCCGCGCGGCGGTCTGGGCGCAGCATCCGGCACCGGCAGCTGCCGCAGGTAAAGCGCGACGAAGGCCGTCACCACGAACATGAACATTGCCGGCCCATAGAAGGCCGCTTCCCAGCCATAAGCCATCGTCAGCCAGGGCACGACCGGACCGGCACCGGCAGCGCCCAAAGGAATGCCACAGGAAATGACCGTCATCGCGCTCGCGCGCCGATCTGCCGGCACGACTTGCGCCAACAAGGCCAGCACATTGGGCAGGCACGTACCAAGGCCGACGCCGGTGAGCAGGCGCCACCAGAACAGCGCGCTGACGCTACCCGACCAGGCCATGCCGAGCGTCGCGAAGCTGACGAGCGCCAGTGAGACGACCGTGGTCATTCGCCGCCCGAAGCGATCGCCAAGCGGCGCGAAGAGGAAGGCGCCCAGGCCAAGGCCGATCACCACGGCGGAGAGCGCAGGCCCGAAGGCGGCCGGCGCCACACCCCAGAGCGATGCTAGATGCGGCACGATGATCGGCATCGCGCCGATATCATAGCCATCGATGATCATGATGGTGAAGCTGAGCACAGCGACAAGAAGAAGCTGGACCAAAGTCGCAGGAGGCGCAGCTTGTGGTCCTGTTGCTTCTGCGCTTGCTGGCGCGGCCGTGCTCGACCCCATATCGCGTCCCTCTCCTCGCCCTTCGCGGCTCGTCGCTCTGCGCGCCGTCGCCTTTTCTGGTCCGTTCAGGACCTGCCTTGCGCGACAGTCTTTGTCCATCGCTCAAATGCACGCCCCCTTTGACTTTGGCTGATCACGCCGCGACGCGCGTTTCCGCAAGCGCGCGCTTGCTCGGGATCAGATAGGCAGCATCCTCCGCCCTCAGATTGAGCAGCACTTTGGCGGTGCTCGATCGTCTGGCGCGCCGAGCCTCCCTGGCCGCCCCCCAGCCTTGCACGGCGGCGGCAAAGCTGGTCTTACGGACGCATGGCCAGAGCGCAAAAGGAGAGGACATGCGTTACACGGCGGAAGAGCAGGCTAATCTCGCGCTGGTGCGCGGCCTGTTCGACGAGGTGCTAAATCCCATGGATTCCGGCGCCGTCGACCGGTTCATCGCGGCGGACTACATCCAGCACAATCCCAATGTCGAAACCGGGCGCGAGCCGCTGAAAGCCTTTCTCGACTTCATCAGGCGCGAGAATCCGCAGGGCGTGCATGATGTGAAACGCATGTTCGCGGACGGCGACCATGTCATCGTTCATTATCATGTGCGTCGCTGGCCGGACGATATCGGTTGGGCCGTCGTTGACATCTTTCGGATCGAGAACGGCCTTATCGCCGAACATTGGGACGTGGCGCAGGATGTGGTGACCGGCGGGCCGAATCCGAACGGAATGTTCTGAAAGCCGGCCAAGCGATCTGCGCGCTCCCTTATTGGCGCAGATCCTTCACCGCGGCCGGTGGCGCAGGCGGCGTGCGATTATTGCCGTCGCGCCAGGGAATGACCCCGTGACTGGTGCGGCGATAGAGCTTCCACACGCCATTCTCGCGCACGAACTCATCCACATAGCGCCCGGCCAGCGCCACGGCCGGCTTGTTATCCGGCGTGGCGGTGAAAAACAGATAGCGCGAGCGTGCCGTCGCCTTGTCACCATGAACATCGACGACCTCCGTCGTCATCAGGTGAAAATTGCTCTTGTTGATGAAGCCGGGCTCAGGCTTGCCCAAATTCTTTTCGAGGATCGCCTGAATGGCGGCCGGGCCGACCGCCACGCCGAAGCCGCTCTGCGAAATGCCGTTGCTGGCGAAAAGCGAGGCATAGCCTGCATAATCGCGCGCATCGAGATATTCGCCATAGCGGATGAGGATCTGGCGGATCTCCTCCTTGTCCTGCAACTCGCGCACGCGCTGTTCCAGTGCGGTGGACGATGCAGTCGGGGCAGCCGTGGCCACCGCCGTGCCGATCAGCACGGCGCATCCTAGCAGGACAGACAAGCGGGATGATGCCATGGGATCGCTCTCCAGATCGTTCCGATGGTCCGTTGTGTCTCATGCGCCTGCGCCGTGCAATGCCCTGAGCGAACTCATCAAGGCGCCTCGCATGGGCGATCTGGATAAGCGAAGCGTGAGTCGTTGAGGAAGGTCCGGTCAGTGAGTTCGCCCAGATAGGCAATGATTGTCGCTTCCTGCCAGGGCTTGATCGACAAGCGTTGATGCCGTCGGAGGGCCGCGCCCAGCGTCGGTGTCTCGCCGTCATGGAAATAGGGCGCGGACACCGCGACATTGCGCAGGCTCGGCGTACGGAAACGCCCTCTGTCGCTCGCGTTACCCGTCACCGCCGCCAGTCCCGTATCGCGCGTGCTCACCGCCTCGACGCGATGAAAGCGATCATCCGTCAGGTCTGGCCCCGCATGGCAGGAAGCGCAGTGCTTGCGGAACAGAACGCGTCCGGTCTGCGCCAGCGGCGGGATAGCCTCAACGTCCCCGCGCTCGAAACGATCGACTGGCGCATCGGCGGACACCAAGCTCCGCTCGAAAGCGGCCAAAGCCTGCGTGATGGTCCCCATGTCGATCCTGCCCGCCTGATTTGAAAAACCCGCCCGGAACAGCCGCCCATAGCAGGCATTGCGCCCCAGACGCCGCACCAATTCAACCTCCTGCCCTTTCATGCCCATCTCGACGGGGTGCTCGCCGAGCATCGGAACGAGCGCCTGCGCCTCCAGCGTGCGGAGCGTGCTGTCAGACCAGGTGAAGCTGCGCCGCCGCGCAACATTGGCGAGGCCCGGCACGTTGCGCCGGCCCGGCTCATCCGTCACACCCGGATGGGTGCGATTGCCCTCCGCAAAGCCATGACGCTGGAGATGGCAGGTAGCACAGGACATGCTCCCATCGATCGACAGATCGCCGTCATAAAACAGGCGCCGGCCAAGCGCGATGCGTGCGGCCAGAGCCGGATCGACGGAAGCCACGGCAGCGGGCGGGGCCACGGCTCGCGCACCGGCTAAATACGGTGCGACCAGAGCGGTCAGCAACGCAGCGGCCGCCAGCATCGGACTGACCACACCCCGCATCATGCCGTCGGGACGCGCGTGACCAGCACCCTCACCGTCGGCGCGCCATTCCCGGCGATCTGAAGCACGTAGCTGCCCGGCTCCAGCCGGAAGTCGACCATCTTGCGGATACTCGAGCACACCGGCCCCTGACCATGCGCAACGGACGTCAGGCTCTTGCCGCTGTCCAGCACATCCAGCCAGGCCGCCGTGCTGATTGCCACGCGATAGACGCCGGTGGTCTCGATCCGAAACTGCGCCATGCCGCCATGGCTGACCGAACCGCCCGGCCGCTCCGGTCGCAAGGCATAAGCGACATCCGGCGTGGGGCTGAGCGACAGATCGACGGCCTGCCCCATTGGCAGAAGCGCCGTCCCCAGCCCATCCGGTCTTGTCGCAGCAGCAAGCGCCCTGGGCGCCGACCAGCCGGCCAATTCCGCCGGAAGCGCCGCCGGTGTCGCGGGACAAGTGGCCTGCGCCTGCGTCGGCACGGCGGGGTCGGGCTGCGCGGCGGCAAGCGCTAACAAGATGGGCATCAAGGTCATCGGCATCGGTCAGGTCCCTTTTCGTGCACGCTATATTTTTGTGTATATATTTAACCGTATCCATCAGTATACAGCATTCATGCCAGTCGGCTGACAACACAAAAGAAAAAGGGAATATTGATGAACGCTCGCCTGCTTTGCGCTGTGAGCGCGCTCGCCCATGCCGGCAGCGCAGTCCACGCGCAGGACATGACCTCGGCAGACCGGTCGACCAGTTTCGGTCTCGGTGAGATCATCATCACCGGCTCTCGCGCGCAGGGGCTGAGCATCGGCAGTTCGGGCATCGGCCAGCAGGCGATCGACACGTTCAACCGCGTCACGCTGGACGAGGCGGCGAGCCTGATCCCCGGCGTCACTGCCGCCAACTCGGGCGGCTCGCGCAATGAGAAGCTCATCTTCGTGCGCGGTTTCGACCGCTTCCAGGTGCCGCTTTCCATCGACGGCATCCGCATCTACCTGCCTGCCGACAACCGGCTGGACTTCGGCCGCTTCCTCACCCCTGACGTCGCCGAGATCCAGGTCGCCAAGGGCTATGCCTCCGTGCTCGACGGACCGGGCGCGATGGGCGGCGCGATCAATCTCGTGACGCGCAAGCCGACCAAGGCGATCGAAGCAGAAGTGCGCGGTACGCTCAATCTGGACCGGGATGCCGACGATGCCGGCTACACGCTGTTCGCCCTGCTCGGCACGAAGCAGGACATGTGGTATGCGCAGACCAGCTTCGCGCGCAATTTCACCGATCACTGGACACTGCCCGGCAGCTTCGTCGCCAAGACCGCAAACGAAGATGGCGGCGCGCGCGATTTCTCCCGCACAGCCGACTGGCGCGTGAACGTGAAGGCCGGCTTCACCCCCAATGCGACCGACGAATATTCGATCAGCTACACCCGGCAGGAAGGCGACAAGAACGCACCGCTCCATGTGACGGATGCGACAACCAACGCCTCGCTGCGCAACTGGAGCTGGCCCTACTGGAACATCGAGAGCGTCTATTTCCTCTCGACCACGCAGCTCAGCGATCAGGCGCACCTCAAGACCCGCGTCTTTTACAGCAATTACGACAATCTGTTGAAGAGCTGGGACAACCGCAACCAGAACAGCCAGACACTGAACCGCGCGTTCAACAGCCCTTATGCCGACACGGCTTATGGCGGATCGGCCGAACTGGCGATCGACCTGCTGCCGGTCAATCGCCTGAGCATCGCCTTCCATTATCGCCATGACGAACACACGGAATCGCAGACCAGCCGCCCCGGCCTCTCGACCAGCACGCCTGAGCCGGTGCAGACGAGCGCCGAGCGTAACTGGAGCATGGCGGCGGAGAACCGCACACAGCTGGGCGACAACATCGCGCTGACGCTCGGCATCTCCTATGACTGGCGCGACCTCGACCGCGCCGAGGAATATGGCGTGCCGCAGGGTAGCACCGGTGCCAGCCGGCTCTATTCCTTCGCGCTCGCCAATGCCTCCGCGCTGAACGGCCAGGGGCGGATCGACTGGACCGGCGACGATGGCAGCGCCGCTTATGCCAGCCTTTCCTCGCGCGCCCGCTTCCCCACCCTGTTCGAGCGGTTCAGCAGTCAGTTCGGCACGGCGCTGCCCAATCCCGCGCTGCGGCCCGAGCGCGCCACCAATGTCGAGGTCGGCGGCAGCAAGCGCGTCGGGCCGCTGCGCCTCTCCGGCGCGGTCTTCTATTCCCACCTGACCGATGCGCTGGTTTCCGTGCGCGTCGCCGGCAATCTCAACCAGCGGACCAATATCGGCTCAGCAGACTATATCGGCGGCGAACTCTCGGCCGACGCCGAAGTGCTGAGCACGCTGACCCTCGGCGCCAATTACAGCTACATCCACCGCAGCTTCGATGTCGGCACCGCGCCAGTTGGGGGCGTCATCCGCGCATTCCAGTTGACGGACGTGCCCAATCACAAGGGCTTTGCCTATGCCGCCTGGACACCGCTGCCGGGGCTGGAGATCACCCCCAGCGTCGAATGGGCCGGCAAGCGCGTGACTGTGACGCCCGCTACCGCCAACAATGACCTGCCCGCCTATTACAAGACCGGCCGCTACGTGCTGGCCAATCTGCGGATCGACTATGCCGTGAACGACCGGATCAGCCTGGGCGTGGGCGTGCGCAATGCCTTTGACGAGCTGTATCAGCTGACAGACGGCTTCCCCGAGCCGGGCCGCAGCGTCTTCCTGACCGCGCGCGCCCGCTACTGACGCCAGCTGCGACGATCAGAAGCGATAATCGACGGCAACCCGGATCGTACGCGGACGCTGGGGGGTGATGAACCCGCCCTTGTTCGCGTCGAACGGGGTGCCGAGCGCGAAACGATTGCCCCGGCTATCGAGTAGGTTGGTGAGCGTGAGCGAGACGCCGCGCCCCGCGTCCCCGTACCGCGCGGCAAGGCCGGTATCGACATAGTCGCCCTGCTCGTCACCCAGCACCGGGCCGATGCCGAGGCGCGAAGGGCCGATATATTTGAACCAGCCGCCCAGGCGCAGGTCCGCCGCGCCCAGCGCCAGTCGATAGTCGACGCTGCCCTGCACAGCATAATCGGACACATTGGGGATGCGGCCGAAGGCAGCGAGCGGCCCGAACTGGCCGATGGCCCCGATCGCCGGCAGGTCGATGGGCGACCCGACCACCGGCAGGCCAGTCGAGGCGGCGACCGCAAGCCGCGCAACTTCTGGCGTCAACGCAGTCACGCGGCTGTGGTTATAGACAGCGCTCAGCTCCACCCGCAGGCGCGGCACCGGCAGGAACGCCAGCGTGCCGGCGATGGAGGTGATCTTGCCGTCGCCAATGTTCGCGGTGGTCGGCAAGCCGCTGCCGTCGATGAAATCTGCCTGAATATCGCGCCAGTAGGAATGGGCGAAGGACAGGCTGGCCGACACGGCGTCACGCGGCGCATTGAAGCGCAGGCCGGCTTCCCAGCTTTCGACATGATCGTTGCGAAACTGACGAACGAAATCGGACTCAATGGCGAGGCCGCCGGGCCGAAACCCTTCCTCATAGCGCGCATAGGCCGTGAGGCCGGGCACGACGCGCGCGAGCAACTCGGCGGAGGGAAGCCATTCGCTTTCCGTGCGCCGCGCCGTGACGCCCGCGCCCGCCGCCGCGAAGCTGGGCAGAACATCCTCGCCGGAGCCATCCAGCCGGCTGTGCGTGAAGCGCCCGCCGCCACTGGCGAACAGCCATTCCAGCACCTCGACGCTCACCTTGCCATAAGCAGTGAACTCCGTGATGCTGTTGGTCACGCCGGTCGCCGTCGAGTGCGCGAAAAACTCCTGGAAAGAGCGGCGCTGCGCCGTGCTGTTGTCGATGGCGCTCAGGCCGATGACCCAGCCGAACCCGTGCGACACCGGACGCCATAGGCGCGTCTCGCTCACCCACATTTCCGTGCGGTTGCGCTGTTCGAAGGTGCTCGGCCCGAGGCGCAGGGCGCTGGCGTCGAAATGCTCGGTGAGATTGTGCCGCACGAAAGCGTTGGACGACTGGAAACGCAGATCGCCCCAGTCCTTGCGCAGCACGATCATCGCCATGCCATAATCGGCGCTGGCATCCTCGATCACCGTGCTGGACCGGCTCAGCGGGCCGCTGCGGCCATCGACATATTGCGAATCGTCGATGGTGGTCGCCTGATAGATGCCGCCCAGGTCCAGACTCCACTGATCGCCCAGATCGAAGCGGATGGCCGCGCGTCCGCCGGCGATGCGGGTGCGATTGACGTCCTCCTCGCCGCGCAGCGGATTGTCGATATAGCCGCCCTCACTGATCCCATAGCCGGTGACGCGCAGGGCGTGGCCATTGTCGCCGATCGGCATGTTGACCGTGACCGAGAGATCGCCACCGGGCTGACCGTGTTGGGTCGCACTCACACCGGCGTTCGCTTGCAGCAGGAAGCCGCGCGGATCGGGATCATTGGGCACGAGACGAATGATCCCGCCCAGCGAACCCGCGCCGTAAAGCGTGCCTTGCGAGCCCTCCAGCACTTCCACCCGCTTGATATCCTGAAGGCGCAGGTCCGGGTCCGGCGCGTTGTAGGACAGGCGCAGATCGCCCAGATACTGCCCCACGGTCGACTGGGTCGGGCCCGTGAAGCTGGAATCGGCAATGCCGCGAATGAACAGCTTGTTGCGGCCCGAGCCGAGATGGGTGGAGGCGACGCTGGCCAGCCGGGACATCACCGAGTCCGTCCCCCGCTCCCCGCCAAAGGTCAGATCCTCCCCATCCAGCATGTGCACCGTGCCGGGGAAACTGGCATAGGACTGGTCGATCTTGCTCGCCGTGACGATGATCGGCGCCTCGGTCTCCTCGCTCGCCACCGCGGGCACCGGCGCGGGCAGACGAGCACGCCTCACGCGCGCCACCGGCATCGGCTCCGCGACCGCATCGATCCGCCAGCTCGTCGCGCTCAACTGCACGGCGCGGCTGCGCGTGCCGGAGAGCATGCGCGCCAACGCCTCGCCCGCGCTCATGGTTCC
Source organism: Sphingomonas sp. (assembly GCA_017304655.1). GTDB lineage: Bacteria > Pseudomonadota > Alphaproteobacteria > Sphingomonadales > Sphingomonadaceae > Sphingobium. The sequence goes on along the minus strand of JAFKLY010000002.1, from coordinate 626,876 downwards.
GCGCACGCTCCGCACACGGGCGCGCCACAGCGCATCGCTGGTCACGCTGATGCTGATCCCCGCCTGACGCGCAAGCTGCGGCACGCGCTCGGACAACCGGCCCGAGGGCAGATCGATCCGGTGCGCATCCTGCGCCTGCACGGGCGCGGCGGCGCAGACCAGCGCGACGGGCGTCAGCCAGGGAAGCACGGCGCGCAACATCACCGGGAAAGCGTCCATCCTCCCGCGTCCTGCGTGGCACGCGTGCCGGAGAGAGCCGCCAGATCCCGCACCAGTCGCTCGGGATCGTCTCCGGTCTGCAGGGCGCCCCGGAACAAGAGGCCGGAGGTACCCGCCGTGGTGCGGACCTTGATCCCGGTCGTGCGCTCCACTTCGGCCGCGACATCGGCGAGCGACACGCCATCATAGACGAGCTGACCGCCCTGCCAGCCGCCGACCGCATCGGGACTGATCGCGCGCAGGTCCGCGTCGCTTGTCTTGTCGTTTACGGCCAGGCGGCGACCGGCATCGACCCGGACATTGTCCGCGCCGGGGTTATAGACGACCGCGCCTTCCGACACGGCCACGACCGTCCGGTCGCCCACGCGCGTCACATCGAACACGGTGCCGACATCAACGAGCTGGGATTGACCGACCGCGACGCGGAACGGCGCATCCTCGCGATGGACGACGGAGAAGAGCGCTTGCCCCCGCTCCAGCGTCGCCATGCGCGGATCGGCGTGGCTGAGCAGCACGGAGGAGCCGCCATTGACCGAGATGCGGCTGCCATCCGCCAGCGTCACTTGCTGCGTCTCACCCATAGCCGTCTCGACACGATAGCTGTCCGGCGCGCGATTGAGCAGGCTGACACTGACCATGCCGACCAGCGAGGCAGCGATGGCGCCGGACAACCACACGCGACGGGTCATGCGACGCGGAGCCAACGGCACAACATTGCCCGTTTCGCTAGCATCGGCCGGTTCATCGGCCTCCACCGGCGCGTCTGGTTCGGCCGGCAAAGCCGCCATATCAGCGTCCAGCGCGGCCAGTTCATGATAGACATCGGCATGGGCCGGATCCTGCGCCAGCCAGTCGCCAAAGGCGTCCCACGCCTCGAAGGCCGGGTCGCGCTGGCGGATCACCCAATCGAGCGCCGCCGCTTCTACGCGCGGATCATGCGTCATCGGACTGCCTCCTGACGGCCATGAGGGCGGCATAAGCGCGCCGCAAATCGCTCTCTACCGTGCTGAGGCTCACGCCCAGTTCCACGGCAATCTCCCGCTGCGGCACACCATCCAGCCTGAACCGGCGGAAGCAGCGCGCTGCCCGCTCGCCCAGCGCAGAAAGCGCAACGTCCAGCCGCCGCAGTTCCTCGCGCGCCAGCAATGTGTCCTCCGCGCTCGGATCGGGCGCCATGTCTTCCGCCCCGCGCGCCTCCGTCCACGCCTGATCGCGCAGCCGCGCCTGACGCTCCGAGCGGTAGCGATCGACCATCAGATTGTTGGCGGCACGATAGAGATAAGCCAGCGGATTGCCGACCGGCCCGGTCGGCCGCTGAGTCACGCGCATCCACAGCTCCTGGAACAAATCTTCGGCCGCATCGCCCGCGCCGTGCGATTCGAGGAAACGGATGAGCTGGGCGCGATGCGCCAGCAACACGGCATCCATGCCCTGCCCGGCGCTCTGTCCGGCAGATTGTCCGGCCTCGCTGCTCATCTCCAGTCCATTCCGGCTTTCGCGCCTGATCGGGTTGGTGCCGATCGCAACCGGCGGCCGACCCCGTATCTCCTCGCCGGTGGCGGGATATAGCGGAGCCGGTGCCCCGCGCAAGGGCGGGCCGGATCGGGGTGGTTCTCGCATCATGGCTGGCTTGAGAGTGAGCGCTTGCATCCATTTCTTCTCCAGGGCGGGCAAGAGGGAGACGAGGTGGTGGGGGGCACAATGACTCCCTCTTGCCCATGCGTCGGCATCCGGGGCGTTAGAGGCCGACGCGGAGACTGGCGCGCAGCGACATGGCCCAGTTGCCCTGATGCTGCTCCGCGCCCAATTCGCCGCCGATCTGGAAACCGCTATTGCCTGCGACGCCCCGCAGGCGGCCGATCCAGCCGCTTTCGCGATCTTCCGGCAGCAGCGTGAAGTCGTTCCCGCCGGCGAAATGCGCGACCGTCTTGCCCAAGCTGCCGCCGACAATCTCGCGACGGCCCGCTTCCAGCTCGAGGCGGGACCAGCCGGACCACTGGTCCTCGCCGCCCATGTTAAGGCCGACGACCGCGCTACCCGTCACCGCGGCCTCATCGCTGGTGCGGGAGCGCACGGCGAGGTTGAAGGCATCGCCCCCGCCGGTCTCGGTGTAGCCCTTCTCCTTCAGGCGGTAATAATCGAAGGCGACGACCGGCCGGAACGAGAGGGCGCCGGACATCATCTCATAGGATACCGAGCCCGCAGCCGAGTAGAGCCGGGCGCCGCGATCACCGCTGGCGGTCAGCGAGACCTTGTCCGTGCCATTCGTCCCTTCGAACTGGCGCGTGCCATCCAGAGCGATGAACGAGACCGCGCCGCGGGCCGTCGCGCGCAGGCCGCCCGACTTGAGCCGCCAATAGGCCGCCAGCTCATATTGGTTGGCGCGCACCTGATTGGCATTGGCCTTGTCGCGTGCGCGGTTCCAGTAATAGGCGACCGAGCCGCCGAAGCTGCCGAGGCCGGTCTTGATCTCGGCGCCACCGCCAATGCCCCAGCCGGACGTCTCGTAGCTCGCGGTATCGCCCCGACCCTTCTCCACGCCCCAGGCGACCTGGCTTATCCAGTAGCCCCAGCGGCCTTCGTCCTTGAACGGTCCGGTCGGATCCTCCAGCATCCGGCCGAAAGTGCGCGAGCCCTGCGTGACCGCCTGGAACACGCCGCCGGCATGATCCGGCAGCATCTGGCGCAAGGTATCGCGGAAGGTGTCACCATTGGTGATCGACAGGAAAGCCCCGGCGACCTTGGCATCCTTGGACAAGGCGGCATAGACCGGATCAAACGCCGCACTCTCGGACCGGTTGAGGCCCAGTTCGCTGCTGCTCTTGCGCGCCAGTGCGACGTTGAGCGTATTGGCCGTGCTGGAAAGGGTCGCCTTGTAAAGGAACGGCACCAGCGTTGTGTCGGTCGTGACGTTGGTCGCGCCGGTGAGCGTGCCGGCCGACAGGATGAGATGATTGCCGATCGCGTTGTTGATGTCGGTCACGCGCAGCGCCAGCTTGGAGTCCGCCGCGAAGCTGGCAGTGCCGGAGACGCCGAGGAGAGGCGTGGTGTTGCCTGCCTGACCGAGCGTCACGGCAAGCACGCCCTTGTTGGTGACAGCGAGGCTGCTCACCTGTGCCGGAGCCGTGAGATCGAGCTTGCCGCCAGACAGTGCGATAGCGAGATTGCCGGCCGAGGCGAGCGTGCCGGTGAAGCTCGTGCCCGTCCCGATCGTGAGCGTGCCGGCGAAAGTGCCGAAATCCGCCTTGCCCTTGAACTGGGACGTGCCGGACAGGCTCATCGTGCCGCCACCGGAGCCGAAGAAGACATCGCCGCTATAGACCGCATCACCGGACAGAAGCAGCGCGTCTGCGCCCGCGCCGAAGACGGTGTTGCCGGTGATCGTGCCGTCGGCAATGTCCAGCACGTCGTTTCCTGTGCCAAGCAGGATGTTGCCGACGATGCTGGGCGCCGCGACGCCGGCGGCGACGGCGGTCTGGCGGATCGTCGCGCCGGTGGTGTTCGCCTGGAGATCGATAGCGACATTGCGGCCGGAATCGGCCTTGGCACCGGTCGCCGAGATCGTCCCGCTATTCTCCACCATGTCCATCGTGCCCGAGCGGTCGAGGATGGCGACTGCTGCGCCGTCCGCGCCGGTCGCCGTGGCCTTGATCGTCCCGGCGTTCTTGACTGTCAGCAAGGTCGCGCCCTGCTCGATGACGATGCCGCCCGCAAGCGTGCTCATGGCGTTGCTGCCGGTCGCCTCGACCTTGCCGGTCACATGGATGATCGGCGTAAAGGCACCGGCGCCGAGGTGAATGGCCGTCGCGCTGCTGTTTTGCGAGCTGGCCGAGACGGTGCCGCTGATGCCGATGCCGCGGGTGATGGTCACGGCATGGCCCTGCCCGCCGATCTCAAGACCGTTGCCCGCGATATCCTTGTAGACGCCGTTGCCGGCAATCGTGCCGTCGATGATGACGCCATAGCCACTGCCGGTGCCGGGCACGGAGCCGATCGTGATGTCCTTGGTGGCCGAGCCGATGCGCATCGCCGCTGCCGCGCCGAAGGAGCGGACGACGGCCGAGCCTTCCTTGCTGTCCTCGATGCCGTCCTTGTCCTCGTCATTGTCGGTTGCGCTGTTGTCCTTGGGCGGGATGGCCAGGATGATGCCGCCGGCGACATTATCCGAGACGATGACCGCCGAATTGCCCTGCAGAAGATCGTCCGCATCCAGCTTGGACGTGTCCGTGGGCGGCGTGGGGTAGCGATAGCCGGTGGACGTGATCGTGCCCTGGATGGTGAGCGTGCCGCCGATCGGCCCATCGAACGCCGCGCCGATGGCATTGACGCCCTGCGCCGTGACCGTGCCGGCGAGGCGGACATTGCCGCTGACCGGGCCGGCCTCGACGCCGATCGCCCGATCGCCAAGCACGGTCGTCGTGCCGTCATGCGAGAGAGTGCCGGTCAACGGGCCGGCGAGACGGATGCCGTAGCTGTCATTGCCCTCGATGGCGATCGTGCCGGTCGATGTGACGGTAATGTTGCCGGTGAAGGCGCCTGCCGTGGTGATGCCGAAGCGATCCGTGCCGACTGCGAAAGGCCCGTCCAGATCGCCGTCATTGTCGCCATCGGTCGGCGTGTAGGTCTCATCGACGATGATCTTGCCGCTGCTCACGATGCTGCCGGAGGTGCCGGCGAGCGCGAAGATGCCGGCAGCATTGTTCGCGTTGCTGACCTGGATGGTCCCTTCGTTGGTCACCTTGTGATTGGTGTTGATGGTGACCGCGGCGCCGCCAGTGGTCAGCTCCACAGAGCCGGCGGAGGTGATCTTGATGTCATCGGCCGCGCCATTGGCGATCGTGCCGGTGCGGATCGGGCTGGTCTGCTTCGTCGAGACCGAGGTTTCGGCCTGCGCCGCGCCGGCAAGCGCGAGGGAGCAGGTGGTGGCAAGCAGGAAAGAACGCATGAAAGCTCCGGTTGGTTTGTCATCTCAGGCTGGCTTTCGCCCCCTATGCTGACCTTGACGGAGCCCCTGCCGGGGAACCTTGGCGGAGAAGCTGGCCCCGCTGCCCTGAAAGGAGAAGTTGATTGCGTCGCGCCCTTCATGACTGAATATGTAGAGAATGAGCGAGACTCACATCTTCCCGCCCCGGCCCACGATCCGCGCCCGGATGCAGGGCTGGCGCGCCGCGTTTGCGCGCGCGGTCTTGCAGCCGCCCAGTGAGACACTGCTGTTTCTGGCGCCGGAGGACGTCGCCCGATGGCTCCACGAGGCTGGCCAGATGAGGGCGACACGCAGCCGCTGATCGAGAGCGTGGCAGAACGCCCGGCCGTTGCGGATTGACCATATTTGGGCCTACACACGCTGCCGATGAGCGGGTCGCAAGGTTTGCGGGCGTGCGGCCTGTGCGGGGAGGGACGATGCAGCGAGCGATGGCGTGGATACTGGGCGCGACCATGCTGGCGCAGATCGCCCCGGCGCAAGCCCCGCTCGTGACCGCTACGCCCGAGGCCACCGTCGCGCCAGCCCAGCCGCAATTCGCGCTGGGCGCCATGAACGTCTATCGCCGCTTCGCGCCGGCTCAAACCACGAAGATGGTCGATTTCTACCAGAAGGTGCTGGCGCTCAGGCCGCTGCAGCCGATCCAGCTCGACCCCAGTCAGCAGATCATCCTGTTCGCCATCGGCAAGGGGCAGATCAAGCTTGCCCCCGGCCTCAAGGCGGACCGGCACTATCATCTGGGCGGCGTGCATGAGGGCACCGGCATCCGCCTGTTCGCGCTGACTTATGCCGATGACCGGGCGCTCGCCGCGCGCTTCCGGGAGGCGGGCTATCCCGCCCCGGCGTTCCGCGAACTGGGCGATGGGCGCCGCGCCGCGCTGGTGCAGGACCCCGCCGGCTTCACGATCGAGCTGATCGTCGACCCCGATGGCGCCGCGTCCGGTGTCGATGTCGGCATCAATGTCGCCGATCTGGAGAAGAGCCGCGCCTTCTACCGCAGCTTCGTCGGGCTGGAGGAACTGCCGCCGATGCGCGACGGGGTGCTGGGCGTCACCAAATATCCCTTCCGCCATGGCGAGACGACGATCAGCCTCTGGTCGATCGGCAAGAAGCTGCCCGCCGACACGGGCAGCGCCGGCATCCAATATGTCGTGAGCAATGTCGACGCCGTGAACGCCAAAGCGCTGGCCGAACATGTGACGGTGGAAACCCCGCTCGGCGGCCTGCCGAATTTCACCATCCGCTTCGTCTGGCTCAACGATCCCGACGGCGTGACCAACTATTTCGCGCAACCGGGGCCGAAACCAGCCGGGCAGTAAAGGGCCAGTACGGGTCGCGGCGACGCGATAACCGCTACCCGTGAGAACGCGGCGAAGAGCAGTCGCGACGCCGGTCCAGCAGCGCCCCGCGCGCTGGAAGTTCACGAAGTTCACGACACGGGGGCATGAACTTCCGCTTCCATGCACGTTTGGCGCCGCCCGTGAGACAACCGCGAGACTCTATCCCGCAAAGCCTGTGTGGCTCGAAGGGGTCCGTGAAAGCTGCCAGGAGAAAGAGCCATGCCATGCCCGATCTGTCCCTGCCGACGAGAGGAGTGTCCGTCCGTGCTGCCATGGTGGGCGGGGTGTAGGACAGGGGGAAAGCGAGGCTGGGGGGATATGGCGGAGAGCCGGCATTTTTCTCCGGAAACAGACAGTTCGGATATGACGCCGTCTCACGCTCACACAATGTCTAAAAGCTGCCATAGGTTCGCTCATCATCCGGTGGCAGAGATTGGGACTTATCAGTCATTCGAGACCGATCTTTCGAACGGCGCATTCTCCCTGGAGCAGACGGTCGCTGCGCTGATCTGAACGGCCGGCTTTGGTCCACCACAGAATGGCCTCGCCCTGTCGGAGGGCGGAATGACTGCCCGGCGCCCGGAGTTGAGGCCAATACAGGCCGACAGCAGGCGCTCAAAATCTTCACTCAGACGCAATAGCCCATTCGCTCACAACGCCGTTCATAGGCACAGTAAAGAAGTGCCTCCAGCCCGCCTGCCAGTTTTCGTGGGGCATCAGCAGTGTATGAGTGTCATTCAGCCTTGACTTCTGTTCAAACTCGTGCGGAATATTACGAAATACTGCGGTATCCTAATGAAAATGCGGAATTTGCGCGCAGGATTAATTATTTAAACTGAAATGGGAGAGCATCCATGGCACTTAAGCCAGGGCCAAAGCCGATAGCAAAATCAACAGGTAAGCCGGATCAGCGCCGCCGTGATAACAAATCCACACCAGGGAATACGCCGTCCCTCAAACCTAGCAAATCTAGCAAGTCCCCCCCCAAGAAATGAAGGAGGGCTCTCGTTAATTTGCTCTCGAACCTGCAGGGCGATTACTTTTACGTTGGATGAGAGGTCTTGGGACAGGCCTCTCATTCTCATGCTACAGGTTGAGCGTCGGCTATTGTCAGCAGCCGACGGTCACAATCTGACGCGCAACGCTGGTGGGCAATCAGTCGCCACTTCGCTACCACGCGACGGGGAACTTCAGGAGCGCAAGTGGCGGCGTGAGCTTTGACGATTGGTGGTTGATCGCCATCGCCGCCATTTTCTTCCTGGGATTCGGTCTGGCCGGCTGGTTACTACCGAAACACTGGTTGTGGCGCTGGGCCGACATGATCTATTATCCGCTCGGCGCGGCGGGCATCCTGCTGCTCTTCTTCTCCAACGACATCAATCGGACCTTGCTCCGGATCGAGGCCGAGCAGGCGGCGGCCGAACGCGCGTGGCGCACCGCGCCGAACCCGCGTCCCGAACTGCGTTTCTCGCACGGCTCGGCCGAGCTGCTTGCAGCGCGTTACGAGTGGTTTGAGATCGTGCGCGAACATGGCGACGTGTGTGCGACGTTGGTCGATGACGATTGTCGCGCCTATCGCGAGTATGGCGAAGCTGTTCGTGCCGCATTTGGTGACTTTACGGTGCCGTCGACTGACGATCCGGTGGCGGTCACCCGCGCGGAGGAACGGTTTTGCAGTGCCGCTCTGATCTATGTCACGAAACTTGACGCCGAGACGACCTTCTCGCTCGGCGCCTTCGACAAGCTCAAGGGTTCGCTGACAGCCCTGTCGAAGGGTGCCATAATCGACCGTGTAAAGACGGGACTCGAGCGCGACATCGCGATTCAACAGGCGCAGTTTCTCGGCATTATCGAGGTCGAGTACAGGGCACTGGCCGAACGCCATATGCGCCTCCACCGAAGGCATGCGGTTGATCTACTCGTGCAGCTCAGTTGGTGCGCGACGCGCGAGACGGGCAATGCGGAGAGTCTGAAGGCGCTCGATGCCTGGGAGGCTGAAGAAGGCAGTCGCGCCCGCTTGCGCCAGCAGTTTGCACGCGATCTAAAGGCGGTACGCGAGACGAAGACCCCGTCCGCGCTCCAGCAGCTCAGCCGCATGATCCAGCAGCAATGGTGGCCCTATATTCTGGTCATCGCACTCTCGATCAAGTTCGGCAAGGCGAGCGCGGGTGTCGCGGAGGATATCTCGAACGGGTTGCAGCGGCTACGCTCGGGCATCGGGCGGTTCACTCCATGCATTCCGCGGTTTCGCTGGCTCCGGCGCCGAGACTGCGCTGAGAGCCTGGACCCCGAGGGGGAGATGAATGGAGTCCCCCCTACAGCGGCAAGTCAGCTTACTTTGACGGAGCCCGGCAAGGAGGTCACTAAGCAATGATGACCGACCTGCCGACCGCTTTCGGTTCAGCTATGGCATGACGTAGTGGCGACCATTTGGGCGCAAAGCCGACCGGTGAGGTTGTGCGACCCGAATGGCAGAATTGAGCAAAATCCGACGCTCACATCAACGACGCTGATTGTCTTGACCTGGTCGATAGCCGCTGCGTACACTTTCCCGTCTTTATACGGCAGGTTTCGCCTCGCCCTCTCTCAAAACTGACGGGCCACTCACCACCCCAATTCAGTCGTCCCGCTGCGGATCACGGCGGCCCGATGGCCGACAAGCCATCAGGCGGGACGGTGTCACCGCACCCGACGGACGCGCTGCGCTTGTTTCGCGGTGGCGCTCAGCACATAGGCGGTGACGGCCTCGACATCGGCGTCGCTGAGCTGGCCGTTATAGGGCGGCATCGCGCCCTGGCCGTTCTTCACGCGCGCGACGATGAGATCGTGCGTGAGGTTGGGGTTCTGATCGAGCGAGGGGCCGATGTCGCCCGAGGCGCCGGCTGCCGCGAGAGTATGGCAGGAGCTGCACACCGCGCTGTCGAACAGCGTCTTGCCCTTTGCGAGCGTCTCCGCCGAGGCAGCGGCATGAGCGGCGGGCGCGGCCACCGGAGCCGTCGCCTGCCGGGCGAACAGGACGCCGGCCGGGGTCAGCGCGAGCGCCAGACCCAGGGATAGGAAACCGGTTGCTCCCGCCGTCTTTGCCTTTGCCGACACCACGCGCAGTCCCTCCGAATCAGGTCATTGTGTTTTCACGTCACGGCTTCATAGGTGGGCGCACCCGAAAGTCGATATCGCGCCCGGCCGATCCGCCGCCTGATGCCCGGGCATGGCTGAACGCACCATGACGATCGCGATGACAAAGCCGAGGAGACGAGCCATGACCGAGGCGCCCAGCCCGATCTTTCCGCAACACGGCGGCTGCCAGTGCGGCGCGATCCGCTATGAGCTGCGCGTGCCGCCCTTCGGCATCTGGGCCTGCCATTGCAGCCTGTGCCGCAAGCAGAGCGGCAGCGCCTTCGGCCTCTCCATGGGCGTGGCGCTGGATGCACTGGTCTTTGTGCAGGGCGAGCCGGCAGTCTGGACCCGAGAAACCGAGTCCGGCCATATGCTCGATTGCCTGTTCTGCCCGACCTGCGGCTCGCGCCTCGTCCACCGGCGACATGCGCATGAGGGGCGCCAGACGCTCAAGCCCGGCACGCTCGACGACACAAGCTGGGTGGTGCCGGGCCGGCACTTTTTCCCCGAATCCGCGCTGGACTGGGTGAAGACGCTGCTGGAGACGCCGTCGCCGCCTCCGTCCTGAGCCAGACGCCGGCCCCCGGCGCGGCGCGGGCGGCTGGTCTTTCATCGCCGAGTGACCGCCCGTTTATCCGATGTTAAGAGTCAGCAGGACAGGCTGAGCCGCCGTTTTCCGGGCAATAGGGTGTAGTCCGCGGTGGTGGGACGGTCTTTCCGGGCAAGTGGGGGTGGCGCTGTGGACAGGAATGACACGCTGATCGAGACTGCGCGGCAACTGGACCTGCCGCTGCCCGATGCACCACTGACCTCCGTCGCGCCATCCGCCACGCCCCTGCCGGCCGGCCTCGCCGCTCCCTCGCTGGCTCTCGCGCTCTCGGCTTGCGGCAGCGATGGCATGTCCAGCAGCGCGCCGGTGACCATCGGCAGTGGCGGCACCACCGGCACGCCAGCCCCCGCGCCCATCACCGCCGCGCAGTCCAGCCGCTTCCTCGCCCAGAGTGCCATGGGCGGCAGCAGCGCGGATGTCGCCCAGGTGCAGCAGCTCGGCTACGATCAATGGATCGCCAGCCAGTTCGCGATGAGCCGGGCGACCTCGCACTGGGACTGGCTGGTCACCAACGGCTACAATGTGACCGCCAACAAGGACAATACGTCCGGCTTCGACAACACGATGTGGCGGCAGGCCATCGTGGAGCCGGACCAGCTGCGCCAGCGCGTGGGCATGGCGCTGCTTGAGATGCTGGTCGTCGGCATCGACGGCGTGCAGCTCAACTGGAAGCAGTTCGCCATGGCGGCCTATGTCGACATCCTGCTCGACAACGCCTTCGGCAACTTCCGCACGATCCTGGAGAAGATCACGACCAATGCCGCCATGGCATCGTTCCTGACCTTTCTGGGCAACCGCAAGGCGAACACCACCAACGGCTCGGTACCGGACGAGAATTACGCGCGCGAGCTGATGCAGCTCTTCACCATCGGCCTCTACATGCTGAACATGGACGGGACACGCCAGCTCAATGCCGGCCAGCCGATGGAGAGCTATACGCAGGCCGATGTTTCCGGCCTTGCCCGCGTGTTCACCGGGCTCAATCTGGATTCGACCGATTCCAGCACGCCGGACCGCTATCGTCGGCCGCTCATCATGACCGCCAGCCAGCATGAGACGGGCGCCTCCACCTTCCTCGGCGCAAGCGTGGCGGCCGGGACAGAGGGCATGGCCGCGATCCAGATCGCGCTCGATACGATCTTCACGCACCCCAATGTGCCGCCCTTCGTCTCCAAACAGCTCATCATGCGGCTGGTCACCAGCAATCCCTCGCCATCCTATGTCGGCCGCGTCTCCGCCGTGTTCGCCAACAATGGCCAGGGCGTGCGCGGCGACATGAAGGCGGTGATCCGCGCGATCCTGATGGACAGCGAGGCACGGGCGGACCCGACCGGCACCACCAGCGGCAAGCTGCGCGAGCCGGTGATGCGCGTCAGCGGCTGGGCGCGCGCCTTCGGCGCCACCTCGACGGCCGGCCTCTGGCCGATCGGCGACACGAGCAGCACCAACAACCGGCTGGGACAATCCATGGGCCGCAGCCCCTCTGTCTTCAACTTCTTCCGCCCCGGCTATGCGCCACCCAATACGGCCATCGCGACGGCAGGGCTGGTCGCGCCGGAATTCCAGATCACCAATGAGCTGAGCGTCGTCGCTTATGTGAACTTCCTGCAGTCGCTCATCGGCGGCAGCGTGGGCGACGTGAAGGCAAGCTACGACACGCTCCAGTCCCTGACCGACAGCCAGGCGCTTGTCGACGCGGTGAACCAGCTCATTGCCGCCGGGCAAGTGAGCGCGGGCACCATCGCCACGATCAAGTCTGCCGTGGACAGCGTGAGCACGCCTGCCAACAAGATCAACGCCGCGGTGCTGCTCGTCATGGCATCGCCCGAATATCTGACGCTGAAGTGAGGAGCAGGGCATGATCGGGAACCAGTCACGCCGCGCCTTCCTCCAGCGCGCCGCCGCGCTCGGCGTCGCGGGCGGCGCCACATCCTTCGTCACGCAACTGGCCGGCATTGGCGAGGCGGCGGCGGCCACCGCGAGCGACTACAAGGCGCTGGTCTGCGTGTTCCTTTATGGCGGCAATGACTATGCCAACACGCTGCCGCCATATGATCAGGCGAGCTACGACCTCTATGCCGCCGCGCGTCCGGCAATTGCCCATGCCCGCACCGCGCTGGCGGCGACGCTGCTCAATCCCTCGGTCGCGCTGGCCGGCGGGCGGCAATATGCGCTGGCACCGACCATGTCGCCGCTGCTGCCGATCTTCGATGCCGGGCGGATGGCGGTGATGCTGAATGTCGGCACGCTGGTGCGCCCGACGACCAAGGCGCAATATACCGCGCGATCCGTGGCGCTGCCGCCCAAGCTCTTCAGCCACAACGACCAGCAAAGCTACTGGCAGGCCTCCAACCCGGAAGGCGCGACCTCCGGCTGGGGCGGCCGACTGGGCGACCTGTTCCAGAGCGGCAACGGATCGGCGACACTCACCTGCATCAATGCCTCGGGCAATGCGGTGTTCCTCACCGGGCGCACCGCCATCCAATATGCCGTGGGCAGCAATGGACCGGTGGCGCTCAGCGCCAACACGTCCCTTTATGGCTCCGGCACCGCCTCCGCCGCGCTCAAATCGATCATGGGCGGCGCGCGCACGCATCTGCTGGAGAATGAACATGCGACGGTGAGCAAGCGCGCGCTCGATCTCTATGCGCAGGTCAACACCGCGCTCGCCGGTGCACCGGCGGCCAACTTCCCGCTCTTCCCCACGGGAAACAGCCTGGCCGACCAGCTCAAGATCGTCGCGCGCATGATCTCGGTCTCGTCCGAGCTGGGTGCGAAACGGCAGGTCTTCTTCGTCTCGATCGGCGGCTTCGACATGCATGACGGCCTGGCCGCCGGGCACCCCCCGCTGATCGGCCGCGTGGCCAGCGCGATGCGCGCCTTCTACGACACCACCGTGGCGCTGGGCATCTCCGACCGGGTGACCACCTTCACAGGGTCCGACTTCGGCCGCACGCTTACGCCCAACAATGACGGCTCAGACCATGGCTGGGGCAGCATGCACTTCGTCATGGGCGGCGCTGTGAATGGCCAGCGCATCTACGGAACGCCACCCGCCATCGGCAACAACACGCCCGACGATGTGGGCCAGGGCCGGCTGCTGCCGACGATGAGCGTCGACCAATATGCCGCCACGCTCTCCACCTGGTTCGGCGTGAGTTCCGGCAACCTCTCCACCGTGTTGCCGAACATCGGGAACTACGATCCGGCGACGTGGAATTTGGGGTTTGTCTGAGGCGAGGGGATAACGGACGGCCCACGCCGGAGGGCCTTGAGCTCGGAAGGCTTGGGTAAATTTCAACTCGAAGCACGACAAGGATGGGGTGAGAAACGGAGGTTGCCTATCCATCCATCGTCATTCCCGCACACGCGGGAAACCAGTTCGGCGGTGGCGCTGTCAGGCGAGGTTTCAACTGGATTCCCGCATTCGCGGGAATGACGGAGTGGAGATAACTGGCTGCTTGGCCGTCGGGCCCCGCCAGTCCGCTGTCCATCCAAGAGAGTGGGTCGCGGGTATTGCGCATCTACGAGCGCCGCCCCGCGCTCACCCCGCCATGATGCTCGTCGCCACGGCTTCGGCCACCTTGATGCCGTCCATCGCCGCCGAGAGGATGCCGCCGGCATAGCCAGCGCCTTCACCCGCGGGGAACAGGCGCTCGACATTGAGGCTCTGATAGTCCTTGCCGCGCGTGATGCGGATGGGTGACGAGGTGCGCGTTTCCACGCCGGTCATCACCACATCGGGATGATCGTAGCGGGCGATCTGGCGGCCGAAGACGGGGATCGCCTCGCGGAAGGACTCCAGCACGAAGTCGGGCAGACAGGCCGACAGGTCCGTCATCGTGACGCCGGGCTTGTAGCTGGGCGTGACGCTGCCGAGGGCTGTGGAGGGCCGCCCGGCCAGAAAGTCGCCGACCGTCTGTGCCGGCGCGCAATAGTTCGATCCGCCCGCCTCGTAAGCGAGCGACTCCCAGTGTCGCTGGAGCGCGATGCCGGCGAGCGGGCCATCGGGATAGTCCCGCGCCGGATCGATGCCGACGACAAGGCCGCTATTGGCATTGAACTCGGCACGCGAATATTGGCTCATGCCATTGGTGACGACGCGCCCTTCCTCCGATGTCGCGGCGACCACGCGCCCGCCGGGGCACATGCAGAAGCTGTAGACCGTCCGCCCGTTCGCGCAGTGATGCGCGAGGCTGTAGGCCGCCGCACCGAGCAGCGGATGCTTCGCGCAGCGGCCATAGCGCGCCTCGTCCACCCAGCTTTGCGGATGCTCGATCCGCACGCCGAGCGAAAACGGCTTGGCTTCGATATGCACGCCGCGCGCGTGCAGCATCTCGAAAGTGGGCCGGGCGCTGTGGCCGACAGCGAGAACGACATGATCGGCCTCCAGCACGCTGCCATCGGCCAGCACCAGCCCGCGCAGGCGCTGGCGCCCGGCGCCCGCCGGCTCCAGCACCAGATCATCGACGCGGGTCTGCCAGCGATATTCGCCGCCCAGTTCTTCGATGGTGCGGCGCATGCTCTCGACCATGGTGACGAGGCGGAAGGTGCCGATGTGCGGATGCGCCTCCGTGAGGATATCCTCCGGGGCGCCGGCCTTCACGAACTCCTCCAGCACCTTGCGGCCAAGGAAGCGCGGGTCCTTCACCCGGCAATAGAGCTTGCCGTCCGAGAAAGTGCCTGCCCCGCCCTCGCCGAACTGCACATTGGAATCCGGGTTGAGCACGCCGCGCCGCCACAGGCCCCAGGTGTCCTTGGTCCGCTCGCGTACGATCTTGCCGCGATCGACGATGATCGGCCGGAAGCCCATTTGCGCGAGGATCAGCCCGGCGAACAGCCCGCAGGGACCGGCACCGATGACCACCGGGCGCAGGCCGGACCAGCCCGCCGGCGCCTGCGCGACGAAGTGATAGGCCGTGTCCGGGCGCGGGCGCACATCCTTGTCGCCCTCATGCGCGGCGAGCACGGCGGCTTCGTCGCGGAGCGTCACATCGACGGTGTAGACGAGCAGGATCGCGCTCTTCCGGCGCGCGTCATTGCCGCGCCGGACGATCTCGAACGCGAGCAGGTCCGCCGGCTCAATGCCCAGCCGCGCGCAAATGGCGGGGGCCAGCGCGTCGGCGGGGTGATCGAGCGGCAAGGTAAGCTGGGACAAACGCAACATCGCGCTGTCCCTAGAGCATTTGTGGTGCGGGAGGAAACGCCTGCTTGACGGAGCAGCCCTCGCCAGCCCGTTGCGCGCGCTGCCTGGGTGCGGCGCCCCCTAGTTCAGATTGCGCCGCTCTATGGTCCACGCCGGATCGGTGCACAGTTTGCAATCCTTGCCGACGAACCAGTTCTTCGCCTTCGCGTCGCCACGCAATTGCCATTGCAGCCAGGCGACAACTGCCTGTGCCGCACGACCGCCATTGGGCTGGGCGTAGGTGCCGTCATGCGTCACATCGGTATTGATGACGGCGGACGGCACATGGCCAAGCCGGCCATAATCGTCCATGCCATTGGGATAGGCGATGTCCCGCTTGCCGCCCAGCACATAGAGGATCGGCTTGTCGATCTTGTTGAGCAGGCTCTTGTCCGCCGCCATCTCGCCCGAGGCATTGGGAATATCGGCGCCAAGGATGCCGCTGTTCATGATGACGAAGGTGCTGATGCGTGGATCGCCGGCATATTTGAGCGCCTGAATGCCGCCGCAGGAATAGCCGGAGACGGCGACATGGCGCGTGTCGATCCGCCCGTAAAAGGGGCTGCCCTTGCGCGCATTCTCGGCAATCGCCCAGTCGATGGCCTGGCCGAGTTGCTGATAACGGGTCTTGTCGCGATGCTGCGCCCAGCTCTGCGCCGTCATGGCGACGCCCGGCCCGCTGTAGATGCCCCCCGGCGCCATGACGAGATAGCCATGCGACGCGATCTCGAGCAGGTGCTGGCGCGAGGACGCGCCATCCTCCGTGCAGGCGCCGTTGCCGAACACGTAGATCGGCATCTTCACGCTGCGCAGGCGTGCGAGGTTCCCGGGCTGATAGACGACCTGATTGGGCAGGCCCGCATATTGCCGCTTGATCGCCGGATAAGGGCCGGTGCCCCGGCTGTCCGGCGCTTGTCCATCGCGGATGTTCTGCGCCGCCGCCTGTGCAGCGATGTCTGCCGCGGCCTGCGGCTGCGCGGATGCCATGCCGCATACCACAAAAGCCGCAAATGATGCCATGGTGGCCAGCCTGCGAAATCCCGAACGGTCCCGTCTCATATCCGTGCATCCTCCTCCAGAAACGCAAAAGGGGAGAGACATCAGCCTCCCCCCTTTTGTCTAGCCTGTCTGTCGATCGTCCACCGCGATCAGAAGCGGCGGCGGACCGTTACGGCCCACTGGCGCGGCATGCCCGGCTGGGCGCTGGCATACCAGGCGTTGGTGAACTTGTTCAGATAATAGAGCTTGTTGAACAGGTTCGTGACTTCCAGCGCAACCGTCCAGTCCTTGTCCGCCGTCTCATAGGTCACGCGGGCATTGGCCAGCGTGTAGCTGTCAACGATCGCAATGGGCGTGCAGGTGAAGTCACCGCAATAGCCGGACGTATAGGAGGCATCGAGGCGCGGCGTGAGCGTGCCGATATCGCCCAAATCAGCCTTGTACTGAACGCCGAGGCTCCACTTCCAGTCGCCAATGCCCGGACGCTTCGCGCCGACCACGATCGAGGTCGTGGGATAGTTGATCGACGTGAACTTGAAGTCGGTCAGGCTGAGCGCGCCGTCGATGGTCAGGCCGTCGACCGGGCGAATGGTGGTTTCGAGCTCGAAGCCCTTCACCCGTGCATCGCCGATGTTCAGATACTGACCGCACAGACCCGGCACGCCGCCGGCATTGGCCGGGAGCTGATTGTTGTTGGCATCGAGGCAGATCTGCGGAACGCCCTGATAGCCCACATAATCCATCGTGAAGACCGAGCCATTGAGGCGCAGGCGACGATCCAGCAGATCGGCCTTGAAGCCCACTTCATAAGCGCGCAGCTTTTCCGGCCCGAACGGGCGGATCTGGCGATAGTCATAGGGACGCGGCGCCACGCCACCGCCCTTGAAGCCGGTGGAGAACTGCGCATAGACCATCACGTCGGCGTTGATCATGTACGAGGCCACGGCGCGATAGTCGGTCGTCGTGCCCTTGTAGGTGCCGACCTGCCCGGTGAGCGGGTTCGACGGGTTGCTGAGCGGCAGATAGTCGCTGCGCCCATCCGGATTGAGGCGGGCGTAGTGATAATCCTTCTGCTCGTGCGTGACTCGGATGCCGCCTTCCAGCGTCAGCGCGTCCGTGACGTTCCAGCTGATATTGCCGAAACCGGCTTTGACCTTCAGCTTGGCCGTATCGTCGTTGATGAACGAGAATGTCGGCTTGGAGACCACGCACGCCGGCAGGGTGCCGCCGCAGGGGAACACGGCATATTCGCCGAAGCCCGAGAACGGCGTGTGGATGCGGCCGTCATAGCGGGTGTCGGCATCATAATAGATGCCGCCGATCGTCGCGTGCACCTTGTCGTCCGCGAAGCTGCCGGACAGGCGCAGTTCCTGGCTGAACTGATTGTGCGTGAAATCGCTGTAGGCGCCGCCGATGAACGCGACCGGCGAGTTGTCGTTATCGTCCGAGCTGCGCGAGAAATAGTGGCGATAGCCGGTGATCGACTTGATCGCCAGATTCTCACCCAGCTTGTAATCGATCGTGCCGGAGAGGCCCCAGCCCTCCACGGTGCCGGCCGGCTGCGCGAACACCGGGCCGTTCGGCGCGCCGGCCGTGCCGGGGCCACCCGTCGAACTGGTGGTCGCCGCGCGATAGGTCACGCCGGGATCGTAGAAGTTGGCATAGCTCGCATAGGGATCGTTCAGCACCGCATTCGGGCGCCGATACTGGCCATAGGTCACGAAGCGATTGTCGAACGGCACGCCCTGATAGGGGATGCTGTTGTTCTGACGGTTCGTCAGCTCGGCGCTGGCGAGCAGCACCGAGGCCTGCGTCTCGGACTCATCCTTGGTGTAGTCGCCTGTCACGTTGATTTCGAGCGGGCTGCCGGCCGGCGCGATGCGCAGCGATCCACGGATGGCGTACATCTGCTGGTTGCCCAGCGTGCCGAGCTTGCACTGATTGCTCTTGGCGAGGGTCGGAATGGCCGATGCGCCCGGATTCACCACGCTGGTGCCCGGCTGGACATAGGGGTCCGTCGGGTTGACGCAGGCATAGTCATAGCGCGTGACATAGCCGTCGCGGTTGCGCGTGACGCCGGTAATGCGCGCGAACACGGCATCCGGCACGACGGTCAGATCGGCACTGGCCTTGATATCGCGGCGGTTGAGCGAACCGGCCGTGATCTCGACGAAGCCGCCTTTACCTTCCGGCTTCTTGGAGTAGACGCGGACGGCGCCGCCCTCCGAGTTCATGCCGGCCAGCGTGCCCTGCGGACCACGCAGCACCTCGACCCGGTCGATATCGCTGAGGTCAAAGGCCGAGCCCGTGACCGTGCCGAAATAGATATCGTCGATGTAGATACCGACGCCGGGCTCGACCGACGGGCTCTGATCCGACTGGCCGACGCCGCGAATGAAGGCGCGCATCGAGTTGCCCGAACCGGCAGGGTTCTGCTGCAGGATGACGTTCGGCGCCTGCGCGGCGATGTCGGTCAGGCGGGTCTGGCTGCGCGCTTCGAGCAGCTCGCCCGAGACGGCCGTGATCGACAGCGGTACGCTTTGCAGATTCTGCTCACGGAACTGCGCGGTGACGATGATTTCCTGGTCATCGCCCTTGTCCTCAGCCGCAGCCGCAGCCTGCTGGGCCGAGGCCGGCAGCGCGAACAGCATGGCGCCGGACAGAATCGTCCCTGTGGCAAGGGCGACCCGCATCGCCTTGCGCGTCAAATCGTTCTGAAACGTCATCATAATCGGCTTCCCCTCCTACTGGCTTCGCCAGCCATCTTCCTCTTTATCCCCAGACCACCCTGACCTGCCGATCCACAAGGGACTGGCATTTCCGAAGCCGCGTAGCTCTGCGTCACCGCCCCCTTTGGGAGACGGCGACGGCAAAGCCCACGCGCCCGGGTCCGAATGCTGGCGCTGCCCGCAAATTATCCTGTTGCCCCCGGCGAGGCTTTGACTGTGATAGAGAGTTGAGTTGTCGCAAATGGAAATAGCGAAAATCCGTCGCAAAAAGCCCGGAAATCAGCCAATTTTAAAGGGATTGTCTGTCACCGGCCAGCGACCCGGCCCCTCGTTCGCCCGGCGCTGATCCAGCTGCCCGCCCCCATCGTCAGAACCGCTCAAATCCCTTGCATAATCAATGATATAATTCAGAAATAATTGCAATCCTCTTACGGGTCGGCACACATGAAGTCCGGACCGCTATGGCGCGCATGGTCAATGCGCTGCGCCGCCGGCAGGCTCTGCCGCCGACGCCGCACCTTTGCCGTGGCGCAAACGGACCGCGGCTGCCTAAACCAATGCGAGAGCAGATGATTTGCCCCCGTGACAGGGACGCAATCGCGACCTAAGAGCGCACCCCGTGCACAGCTTGCGTCATCTTGCCCGGACTCATCGCCATTGGGCCGCGCTGCTTTTTTGCCTCGCGCTGCTGCTTAAGGTCGTGGTGCCGGCCGGCTTCATGACCGTTGCCACCGGCAAGACCCTGACCGTGGAGCTCTGCACCGGCACCGGCCCCGCCTCGGTCACTCTGCATATCCCGGCCGAGCCCGGCAAGAAGGACGGAAAGAGCGGCTCCGCCGAGCAGCCCTGCGCCTTCTCTGCGCTTGGCGCGCAGGCGCTGGCCGCCACCGACCCAGTGCTGCTCGCTGCGGCACTGCTGTTCGCCTTCATCTTCGCGCTCATCGCGCCGGACCAGCGCCTGCCCAGGCGCACGAGCCACCTCCGCCCGCCCCTGCGCGGTCCACCAGCGCTCGCCTGACAGCCTCGTCCTGATGCGGCGGCCCCGCTGACGCGCCCCTGCGCGTCAACCGGACAACCCATCCCTGCTGACGAAGGCGTTTCGCTCATCCGCACGGATGACGCCACAAACCGCCGCCCATTGCGCGCGGCCTCTCCCCTTTTCGATATTTCATGGAGTCCATCGCATGACTCATCTTCCCTTTTCGTTGCCCGCGCTCGCCCTGGGCGCCACCCTCGTCGCCTTCACTGCCAATGCCCACAGCTTCAGCAAGGGCGATCTCGCCATCGGCCACCCATGGGCGCGTGAAACGGCGGCCGGCCAGTCGGCAGGCGGCGGCTTCCTGACCATCACCAACAAGGGCAAGGCTGAGGATCGCCTGACCGGCGGCACCACGGCGGCGGCCGCACAGGTGCAAATCCACACGATGAGCATGGACGGCGGCATCATGCGCATGCGCCCGCTCAAGGACGGGCTGGCCATTCCCGCCGGCGGCACCGCCACGCTCAAGCCGGGCAGCTTCCACATCATGTTCGTCGGCCTCAAGCGCCCGTTCAAGCAGGGCGAGATGATTCCGGTGACGCTCACCTTCGCCCGCGCCGGCAAGGTCGCCGTCCAGTTCAAGGTGGAGCCCATCACCTTCGGAGGGCAGAGCCATGACCGCCACTGAAACGCGCTCGCCGCTCGCCCGCGCAAGGCTCTGGCTGTGGGCTCTGGTCGGGATCGTCGCCTTCGCGCTCGGCACGCTGCTCGCGGTACAATGGCTGAAACCGGCGCAAAGCCCGGCCGGGACCACGGCGCCCTCAGACATCGGCACCCGCTTCACGCTCGTCGACCGGGACGGCAAGCCGGTGACGCCGCAGACGCTCAAGGGCACGCCCTATGCGATCTTCTTCGGCTTCACTCGCTGCCCGGACATTTGCCCGACCACGCTCAACCGCATGGCGCATCTGCGCAAGGCAATGGGCAAGGATGGCGAGAAGTTCCGCATCGTCTTCGTCTCGGTCGATACCGGCCATGACAAGCCGGCCGATGTCGGCGCCTATGTCGACCTGTTCGGCACGCCGATCCTCGGCCTGACCGGCAGCGAGCAGCAGATCGCCGATGCCGCCAAGTCGTTCCGCGTCTTCTACCAGAAGGTGCCGGTCGAGGGCGGGGACTACACCATCGATCACAGTGCTTTCGTCGTCCTGATGGACCGCGACGGGCACATGCAATCCCTGCTGAGCGACCATGACAGCGACGCATCGGCGATCGCCGAACTGCGCAGGCTGATCGCCTGACCGCCGCTGGCTTCCCGAGAATTTTTCCAAGGATTTTTTATGAGAACGTCTCTTTTGGCCATCGCCGCCACATTGCTCATGGCCACGCCCGCCTGGGCCGACGACGCCGACGAGGGCGGGGACGGCCGCGCCATCATCGTCGTCGGCCATCTCGCAACCGATGAGGCCGAGGCACAAGCCAGCGCCACCGCCGGCGGCACCGATGTGGTGCGCTACGAGGATTTTGCCGACAAATCGCTCGTCTCGCTACGCGACACGCTGGCCTTCTCGCCCGGCATCTACACTCAGCCGCGCTATGGACAGGAAGTGCGCCTCTCCATCCGCGGGTCCGGCCTCTCGCGCGGCTTCCACATGCGCGGCATCACGCTGTTGCAGGACGGCGTGCCGATCAACCTGGCCGACGACAATGGCGACTTCCAGGAGCTGGAGCCGATCTTCTTCGACCATCTGGAGGTCTATCGCGGCGGCAATGCGCTGCGCTTCGGATCGGGCACGCTGGGCGGTGCCATCAACGGCGTGACCCCCAATGGCAAGGACGCGCCGGGCCTCTTTGCGCGCGGCGACGCAGGCAGCTTCAACCTGTTTCGCGGCCTGCTGACTTATGGCGGCAGCAGCGGCCCCGGCGACTATTGGTTAGGCCTGAGCGCCGACACGACCGATGGCGACCGGCAGCACGCCAAGCGGCACAGCATCCGCTTCAACGGCAATGTCGGCCTCGCCGTTTCCGATGTCGTGAGCACGCGCTTCTATGCGAGCGTCAACGCGATCCGCCAGCAATTGCCCGGCGCGCTGACCGCCGCCGTCGCACTCTCGGCGCCGCAAACAGGGAGCTTTGCTGGCGACCAGCAGCGCAACATCAATTCCATCCGCCTGCAGAACCGCACCCGTTTCGACTGGGGGCAGACCAGGCTCGATGTCGGCATCTTCCTGAACGACAAAGATCTCTATCACCCGATTTTCCAGGTGATCGACCAGAAGTCTACCGATGTCGGCGGCTTCGCCCGGCTCGACCATGAGGCGGGGCCGCTCGCCTTCACGCTGGGCGGCGAGATCCGGCAGGGCACGACGCGCTCGCGCCAATATGTGAACGTGAATGGCGAGCGCGGCGCGCTGACCTTCGATGCCGATCTCACCGCACGCACGGCCAACGTCTATGGCGAGGTGCGCGTGAAGCCGATCGACAGCCTGACGCTGATCGCCGGGGCAATCTACGCCGACGGGTTCCGCAAGCGCACGGTCCTGCTTTCGACCGGCAAGAGCGGGCGCATTGCATTCGATGAACTCTCCCCCAAGTTCGGCATCCTGTTCGAGCCGGTGGCTAACATCCAGCTCTTCGCCAACTACAGCCGCTCGGCGGAATTCCCCGGCTTCGGCGAGGTTTTCCAGACCATCGGCACACCGCCGGTCAGCGCGCTGGTCGACAGTATCGCGCCGCAGACCGCCTGGACGGCGGAAATCGGCACACGCGGCAAGCTGGGTATGCTGCAGTGGGATGTTGCAGCCTATCGCGCCACGCTGGATGACGAAATGCTGCAATATTCGCCCAACAACGTGACGATCCCGGCGGCGACCTTCAACGCCGAGCGGACGCGCCACAGCGGCATCGAGGCGGCGTTCACGGTGACGCCGGCAAACTGGCTGCGTTTCCGGCAGATCTGGCAATATGCCGACTTTCGCTTCGTGAGGGACAGCCAGTTCGGCAACAATCGCCTGCCGGTTATTCCGCGCAATATGCTGCGCAGCGAAATCCGCATCGGCACCGACGCCCTGCACGCCGCGCCCAATGTGGAATGGGTGCCGCAAGGCGCCTGGGCGGACTATGCCAACACGGTGCGCACGCCCGGCTATGCCCTGATCGGGCTCACTGCAGGCGCCTCGCTGCGTAGTGGCATCGACCTGTTCCTGGATGTGCGCAACATCGGCGACAAGAAGGCGATTGGCGACGTTTCGGCGGTGCTGGCCGCCAATGCCGCCTCGGCCATCTATTATCCGGTCGAGCGGCGCGCCGTTTATGGCGGCGTACGCGCGCGCTTCTAATCCACGCGATCAAGACGAAAAATTCGGCCTGTCCGGGATGCCGGACAGGCCGTTTCAATAGGGAAGCACCAAAAGCTGGTGAGCCCCTCGGGTCGCACCGGCCTGTCTACAATGAGACAAATGTCCATTCTTGTACAGAAACGACATTCCCACTCAGAATGGTGTCATTCGCCAAGGCCGGGGGACGTGTCGCCCGTCATCGTGCCGGGCCGCCATAGGTCGTGGCGAGATAGGTCGCGATCACCTCCGCATCCTCCTTGCCTACCGGCGCGCCATAGACGCTGACCATCTTGGCGACGCTATCCTTCCAGAATTGCGCGCCCTTGCCGCGCGGCTGGGTGGTCACATAATCAAGCGAGTGGCAGGCCGAACAGGTTGCCGCCGTCAGCTCAGCGCCCAGCCCCGGCGGCAGCGCAACGGGCGTTTCCTCGGGCAACGCATAAGCGACCGGACGCGCCGCAGCCACCGTGCACAGGGCGACCACGGCCGGCGCGAGAACAAGAAGCGCGCGCGCCATCAAACGACCCTCACCACGGTCGTCTCAACGACATTGCGCATATAGCCCGAGGGCTGCCACAGCGGATCGAGCGGTTGGGTCTCGCCGCCCCGACCTGTTGCGCGCACCATCACCCGATGCTCGCCGGGCTGCAGGGTCACGCCGAGCTGCCACTCGCGGAAGGAATAGCGCCCCAGATCGGCGCCAAGCTGCGCCGACTGCCAGCTTGCGCCGCCGTCCGTCGATACCGCGACACCGGAAATGCCCGGCCCACCATCAAAGGCGATCCCCTTCAGCGCCACCTCCCGTCCGGCCGGCAGACGCGCCCCCTCGGCATGGCTGGTGAGGAAGGAGCGGATGGTGAGCCGGGATATCGGCCGGGTCTTCTCCGGCTTGCCGCCCGGCGGCACGCAGGCGCAGTCATTGTCCGGCACGCGATAGGCACTCTTCATCCAGTATCCGTCGAAGGCGGTGTCCAGCACTGTGATCTCGCTCAGATGCTTGATCCAGTAGGTGCCGTAATAGCCGGGCACGACCAGCCGCAGCGGGTAGCCATTGAGGAATGGCAGATCGGCACCGTTCATGCCCCAGGCCACCAGCACCTCACCATCGCGAGCATGGTCGATATCCAACGCCTTCGCAAAATCCGGCATGGTCGGCGCCGGCGGCATATCCAGCCCGTTGAAGGCGACCTGCGCCGCGCCTGCCCGCACCCCAGCATGATCGAGCAAATCCCTGAGCGCGACGCCCTGCCAGCGCGCATTGCCCATGGCGCCATGACCAAGTTGCCCGCCGCCCACGCGCGGATCGAAGAACCCTCGGCTATTCCCCGAGCACTGGTTGACCGCCACGATCTCCCGCACCGGGAAGCGGCGCCGAAGATCGTCGAGCGAGAGCGACACCGGCCGCTCGACATGACCGCCGATCGCCAGACGGAACGTCACCGGATCGACGTCGAGCGGCAAGTCCGCGAAATGATAGCGCACGAAGAAGGCGTCGTTGGGCGTGATCGCCCCTTCCGCGAACACGGGAAAGGGCGTCTCCAGCTGCGGCGGGCGCGTCGTCAGGCGGATCAGCGGACGCTTCTGCGGATAGCGGACCAGCGGCCGTTCGCCATTGGCAAAGGGAAGCTGCACGATCGACGGCCCTTCGCCCGATCCCTTCCCGGCAGCGAACGCAGGACCGCCAGCCAATGCGACACTGAGGCCGGCGAGGAAATCCCTGCGATCGAAAGCCGTCATCGCGCCGCCTTTGCTGGTTCGGGGTTGTGGCCCTAGAGTTCACCAGATGAAAGGCTAACAAAGCCCAGCAGCCAAATCCATGGCTTTGATCATCTGCCTCTGCGCTAGAGCCGAACGCCTTCCCTCCAGCTGCCCTCAGCGGCGCGGCGGCCCACCAGCGCCGGGGCCAGGCCGGCTGACGGGCGGCGGGCTGGCCGGGCGAGCGGAGCCGGCAATGCCGAGCCCAGTGCCCGATGCGCCATCGCCAATCGGTGTCAGCAGATCGTTCGGAACCGGCGGCCCTTGTACGGGGCGCGGCGGCTCAACCGTCTCGGCCAGCTTCTGCTCCTGCAGCGGCCTGGACTGGCCATCCGTTGTCGCAGGCGGGGCAACCGGCGCCGCGGACGGAGCCACAGGCGCACTCTGTTCCGCCCCCATGGGAGCAGGCGCAACTTTGGCAGACCGGACGGAATGTCTGGGCATATGTTCCGGCTCGGCATCGGCCAATTGTGCGGCTGCCTTCGGTTCTACCGCCGGCAGGCTGGTATCGGCCGATCGAGATACTGAGGATTTCTGCGCGGCGGCGTCGGCGGCGTCCAGCGCCAGCGCACTCTCACCCGGCTTCGGATCGCCCGTTGACGGGACATGCAGCAACAGAGCCGCTGCCGAGGCAGCAATTGCCATGGCCGCCGCTGCCGCCCCCGCCCAGAGCGGCCGAGCCCTGAAGCGCGCGACAGGGGCGCTCAGAACAGTGGCTGGCACGGCAGCGACAATGCTGTCGCGCCGCGGCTGCTGTGGCAGAGCAGTTGCCTGCGCCAAGATACGCGCCTTGAGGCCGGCAGGAAGCTCCGGCTCGGGCAATCCCGCCAGCGCCGCGCCGAGCGCAGCCGTGGCATCGGAGCGCTCACCACTCATGTCAGCGCCTCCAGATCCTCGCTCCAGATTCCGGCCTGGCGCAATTCCTGCGACATGCGGCGGCGGGCGCGCAGCAAAAGGGATTCGAAAGCCTTGATGTTCATATCCATGATCTGCGCAGCGAGCAGATTACTATAGCCCTCATAATAGCTCAGCAGCAAGGCAGCCCGGTGCCGGTCCGGCAGCCGCGCGAGGCAGGTCTGGAGGCCTTCCTCCAGTTGATGGGCCTCGAGCCGTTTGACCGCGCAGGGTGATTGATCGGTCTGCTCGGGCAAAATGTCGACCGTGATCTCGCGCTGGCGACGCAGCCGATCGAAGCAGAGATTGGTCGCGACCCGATGCAGCCATGCCGGCACCCCACCGCCGCTCGGGCGCCAGTTGGGTGCGCATTGCCACAGGCGCGCAAAGCTCTCCTGGGTCAGGTCCTCGGCCTCGTGCCGATCCCCGAGCAAACGATTGCAGAGCCGAAAAACAGACCGCAAATGGCGGTCAACCAGCTGTTCATACGCCGGAACGTCACCTTCCGCGACCGCATTCATCAACTGCTCATCGGTGGGATCGGCGGATGAGTCGAACCGGAGCGGCGGGCACATGCTCGGCCTGCTCATTGTCGCTTGCGTTTCGCTGGTCAATGCGGCCGGTCCCCTGTCATCACCGCCCGCACATCTATGGCGATGATTCTGAACGGTAACTGACTTGCTTACCTTCGGCCATTCAGGATTTTTTCCCGACCGGGCGAAGGGTTTGCACGGGTTCGCCCGTTAGGCCCGGTGCGGCTGTCGAGAAAGGAACGCAGGCCGTCGGTCCGACGTGGTTGCTCTCCCTTGCTAACACCTCGGCCTGCGGTCTGCGTTCCCTCTCATGCCCGGTCAGCCATTGCCTCCTCCCCCGGATGGCTTCCCCCGGGCCAGCCGCAACCGATTTTCCTCCTGTCACGGACCAGCCGATGTTGCGGATTTTGCGAACCACGACGAGCCTTACCCCTCTCCTTCTTGCCCTTCTGCCCGGCACCGCGACCGCCCAGCTCACCATCTCGACGGAAACCACGAGTGCCGTGCGCACCGCGACGGCCGGCAACGGCAGCCCCGCCAATATCGTCGTGACCGACGCGGGCGTCATCACGCTGAGCGGTGGATCGGCGATCACGATGGACAGCGCGAACACGGTGAGCAACGCCGGCAAGCTGACGCTCGGCAGCGCCAACGGTACGACCGGCATCGACGTGCTTGGCGGACTGGCTTCTACCATCACCAACAGCGGCACGATCTCGATCACCGAGAGTTTCGTGGCTGCGGACGACGACTCCAATTATGTGGTCGACGGTCCGATCGCCGCGGCGACCGACCGCGCGGGTATCCGCTTGCGCGGCGCTTTCACGGGCGATGTGAACAACAGCGGCACGATCACCGTGGAAGGCCTGAATTCGGCCGGCATTCGCGTCGATGGCGCGCTGACGGGATCGCTCCTGTCATCGGGCACGATCACGGTCGTCGGCGATTATGGCGTGGGCATCAGCGCTGGCGACGTGAGCGGCAATGTCGCGATCGACGGCAAGATCACCGTCGTTGGCGAAGGCGCGCGCGCCCTGGACCTGACCGGCAATATCGGCGGCGTGCTGCGACTGCAGAACACGATCACGCAACTCGCCAGCTATACGAACGACAACAGTGTAACGATGTCCCTCTCCCGCAGCGACCTACGCGTGGGCGCGCCGGCCGTGTCCGTCGCCGGGAATGTCGCGGGCGGCATCATCATCGCCGTTCCGCCGACGACCAGCTCCACGAATACCGATGTCGACGCGGACGGAATCCTCGATGCCAATGAAGGCAGCGGCGTCATCCAGTCCTATGGCAACGGCGCCGCCCTGCGCATTGGCGGCGCGAGCGACACCGCCATCGGAGCAGTGTCCGGCAACGGCCATTCGCTGGTTGTCCAGGGCTCCGTGCTCTCCAACGCATATTACAGCAACACGGACACGACTGCGCTCGTCATCGGCGGTCAGGGCGGCGCGGTGTCGATGCCCGGCGGCATCTCGGTCACCGGGCGCGTGGTGGCGACGACCAATGACGCCTCAGCCACCGGCATATTGATCAATGCAGGGTCCACAGTGCCTGTCATCGACAACAGCGGCACGATCGGCGCCAGCATCAGCTCGCCCGGCGAGGGCGCGACCTATGCCATTCGTGATCTTTCCGGCACGCTGACGACGATCAACACCAATGGCTATATCACGGCCGGTGGATCGGGCGAGGACATCGTCGTGGCGATCGATCTTTCTGCCAATACGAGCGGCGTGACGATCAACCAGTATACGCCGCCAGACGAAACAGACTCTCTGGAAGCGACGATCACCACGCAGATCACCGGCGCGATCCTCACCGGTTCGGGTGACGACCTCATCACGGTGAGCGATGGGCAGATCAAGGGCAACACCTCGCTCGGCGCGGGCAATGACCGCGTCGCGCTCTCGGGCGACGCCATTTATCAGGGTAAGGTCGACTTCGGGTCCGGCATCGGCACGCTGACGTTGGCCGATACCTCGCAGTTCATCGGAACCGCCGCCTTCAACGATCTCGCGGGCACCATCACCCTCTCTGGCACCGCGCTCTATTCAGGTACGGTCACCGGCGGCGCCAACCTCGCGGTGACGGTCAATGGCGGCACGCTCTACGCGAGCGGCACGAGCGACGTTGCCTTCCAGACGCTCAACGTCGCATCCGGCGGCACCATCAAGGTCGCGATCGACGGCGAGACCCACACCAACCCCAAGTTCGTGGTCGGCACCGCGACCTTCGCGGATGGCGCTCACGTCGCCGCCTCGATCAGCATGCTGAGCGAGGCCGAAGGCAGCTATGTCGTGCTGACCGCAGGCCAGATCACCGGCACGCCGAGCTTCTCGTCCGACGAGACGGACCTGCCCTTCCTCTTCAAGGGCGCCGTCACGGTCGATCAGAGCGCCGGCGAGGTTATCCTGGACATCGAGCGCAAGACGGCGAGCGAACTCGGGCTTACCCGCAGCCAGGCGGCCGCGTACAGCGCCATTCTCGCTGCGGCGCCAGCCGACAGCTATGTCGAGGCCAGCCTGCTCGAAATCGAGGATCAGAGCACGCTTGCTACGCAGTTCAACGGCCTGCTGCCGGATCATGCCGGCGGGACGTTCGACCTGCTGACACGCGGCTCCCGCCTCGCCACGCGCCATCTCACCAACAATAATACGATGTTCGACATCAGCGATTTCGGCGGCTGGTTCGAGGTGCTCAAATGGCATGGCAGCAAGGACGCCACCGACACGGCGGGCTATAGCAACAACGGCTGGGGCCTCTCCGGCGGCTGGGAGCGCAAGACCGGCATCGGCAATCTCGGCCTGTCCTTCGCGTGGCTTTCGGGCACCAACGAGAATGCGGCGTCCAACGCATCCGTGAAGGCCAATGCCTATGAGTTCGGCGCCTTCTGGCGACGGAGCAGCGGCCCCCTCTATACCTTCGCGCGCATTGGTTTCACGCTCTCCAGCTTCGAGGGGTCACGGACCTTCACCGGTACGGTCTCCGACACGGATTTCACGCGGACATCCACCGCCGACTGGAACGGCCAGCTTTATTCGGGCACGGCCGGCATCTCCTATCAGATCGAAATGGGCGAGCGCGTCTCATTCAAGCCAATGGCTGTCTTCGATTATTACCGCCTGCATGAAAACGGCTATACCGAAAGCGGCGGCGGCGATGCTGTCGACCTGACCGTAGCCGCGCGGACGAGCGATGCGGCCTATGCAACCACGACACTGACCGGCATCTATCGCTTCGGCACCCGATCCGCCGACGGCATCCCGCTGACAATTGAGCTCGAAGGTGGACGGCGCAACCGGATCGGTGGCGCGCTCGGCAACACCGTGGCCCATTTCACCGACGGGGCGGACTTCACGCTCACACCGGATGCACTCAAGGGCAATTGGCTGGCAGAGGCTCGTGTGCTGAGCGGCGGGCTCGACTATACCTGGACCGTCTCGGCCAGTGCCGAGCAGACGCAGGGCAGCCCGGCATATTCGGCGCGCGTCTCCCTCGGCGTCGCCTTCTGATCCTCCTCATCCGGACCGGCAGGCGCTGGGCCTTGGGGCCGCGTCTGCCGGTCCGGACAGAGTCCGAACCATCGAGGCCAAGCCAATGCCGGCGGCCTGGAAGCGCCGGAAAATAGGTGAATCCAACCCATATTGATCCCAGTCAACGCGCGCCCTCCAGAATCTGGCATCACCGAAAAAGTTGTTGAGATGTCATCACAGGAGAGCGAGCATGGCCCACTACCCCAATACGCCCGGCATGACCGGAGTCCTCCGCCCCCTTCGGCTGGAAGGCGACATTCTGGACCTGGAGGTGGAAGGCGAAATCCCATCGCAACTCAACGGCACCTTCCATCGCGTGCACCCCGACGCCCAGTTCCCGCCGAAGTTCGAGAACGACCAGTTCTTCAATGGCGACGGCATGGTGAGCCTGTTCCACTTCCATGACGGCAAGGTCGATTTCCGCCAGCGCTACGCCCAGACCGACAAGTGGAAAGCCGAGCGCGCGGCCGGCAAGTCCCTGTTCGGCGCCTATCGCAATCCGCTGACCGACGACGAGAGCGTCAAGGGCATGATCCGCGGCACCGCGAACACCAATGTCATGGTCCACGCCGGCAAGCTCTACGCCATGAAGGAGGACAGCCCCTGCCTGCTCATGGACCCGCTGACGCTGGAGACGGACGGCTACACGCGGTTCGACGGCAAGCTCAAGAACGAGACCTTCTCGGGCCATGGCAAGATCGACCCGATCACCGGCAATTTCTGCAACCATGGCTATGCCGCGACCGGCCTGCTCACCGATGACGTGAGCTATTTCGAGATCGACCCGCAGGGCAATCTGCTGTTCGAGACCTTCTTCAAGGTGCCCTATTACTGCATGATGCACGATTTCGGCGTGACCCAGGATTATGCCGTCTTCCACATCGTGCCGATCACCAGCAACTGGGACCGGCTGAAGGACGGCAAGCCGCATTTCGGCTTCGACAAGACGCTGCCGGTCTATCTCGGCGTCCTCAAGCGCGGCGGCGACGGCTCCGACATCCGCTGGTTCAAGCGCGACAACTGCTTCGCCAGCCATGTCATGAACGCCTATCAGGACGGCACGAAGATCCACTTTGACACGTGTGAGGCGGCAGGGAACAGCTTCCCCTTCTTCCCCGACATCCACGACGACAGCTTCGATCCGGTTGCGGCCCGCCCCTTCCTGACGCGCTGGACGGTCGACATGGCCTCGAACAGCGACGAATTCGCCAGCGTCGAGAAGATCACCGACTGGATCGACGAATTCCCGCGCATCGACGAGCGCTTCGTCGGCCAGCCCTATCGCCACGGCTGGGGCCTGGTGATGGACCCGGAAATGCCGATGGAGTTCGAGCGCGGCCGGGCAAGCGGCTTCAAGATGAACAAGATCGGCCATTGGGATCTGGTTGCGCGCACCGAGGATTGCTGGTGGGCAGGCCCTCAGTCGATCATTCAGGAGCCCTGCTTCGTGCCCCGGCACAAGGACAGCGCGGAAGGCGACGGCTACATCATCGCGCTCGTCGACAATCTCATCACCAACTACAGCGATCTGGTGGTGCTGGATGCGCTCAACCTGGCCGCCGGGCCAATCGCCCGCGCCAAGCTGCCGGTCCGCATCCGCTCCGGCCTGCACGGCAACTGGGCGGATGGCAGCAAGCTGCCTGTCGCTGCCTGAAAGCGACCATGAAACGCTCCCGGTTGCAGGACCGGGAGCGTCCGCCCTTTTTTCCTTTGGCCTGATAGTGATTGCGACGGTCGTCAGGCCCTGACCGAAAGCTCGGCATCTTCCGATTTTTCTCGAATACGGCCGAATATGCTGAGGCGGCCATTTCTGCGCTTCGCGCGACGCGAGCCCTCAGGTGCTGGCTCGCTCCACCAGCGAGAAGCCTACGTCGACGCGCGGCGCCTTGGCCCGGTCCCGGCGATCGTCATTCAGCGCCGCCAGCATCATCGCCGCCGCCTTCGTTCCGATCGTTTCGCCGTCGATGCGGATCGTGGTCAGCGCCGGTTCCAGTTCCTTGGCGAAATCGAAGTCGCCGAAGCCAATGACCGCGACATCCTCCGGCACACGCACACCGCGGACCGCCGCCTCGATCAGCACGCCCTGCGCCAGCCAGTCGGACGCGCAGACGATCACGTCCGGCCGGTCGCCCTGTTCCCAGAGGCTGGCGAAGGCCCGGCGCCCTTCACCCACTGTGCCGGGCAGCCCCTGATCGAAGCTGCGCGGCTCCGGCAGGCCGGCCTCCATGAGCACGCGGGAAATGCCATAGCGGCGGACATGGCCACGGCTGCTGTCGATCGAGAAGATCACCGGGCGCCGATAACCCTTGCGCAACAGGAAATTCCCGATCGCCACGCCGATGTCGTGGTGTGAAATGCCAGCGACCATATCGATCGGCGCGAGCGGCATTTCCCAGGTCTCGACAATGGGCAGGCGCGATTCGATCAGCAGATCGCGCACGTCCGGCGAGATGGGCAGGCCTATGAGGATGAGTCCGCCCGGCCGCCGGCTGAGGATCTGCGTCACGACCTTTTCACGTGTCGCGTCCCGGCTGTAGATGCCGAGCAACGACTGGTACCCGCCGTCATCCAGCGCAGCGACAGCGGTACGCACGGTGGAATCGAACAGCCCAAGCGGCGTCGGCGGTACCATGATCGCAATCAGCCGGCTGCGATTGGTGATGACGGTCCCGGTCGTGAGCGCGGGGATATAACCGGTCGCGGCAATAGCGGAGTGCACGCGGCCCAGCGTCTCCTTGGTCAGCAGGTTGGGGGTATTGAGCGCGCGGGAGACGGTGGCGGTGGAGACGCGCGCGGCCTTGGCCACATCCGCCAGCGTCGCGCCGGACCGACGGCGCGTCCCGTCCCCACGCGTCGGCGGTTCAGTCATTTCTTCGGCATCCCCCAGGGCTGACATGTTGTGCGATGCAGCTTGGGTGATCCGGACCGCTTAGGCAATGGCCCAGGACCAGAGTGCGCCATCTCGTCCACCATTGTGGGTCCTGTGCCGGGCGGACACCGTCGCCACCGCTTTGGCGGGCGCGGTGGCCATGAGAGTCCACACGCCCGCGGGCCAGTGCCACCCCGCAGCGTCCAGCACGGCGATGCAACCGGACGGTCCGTCCAGCAGCCGGTGGGTCACCTTTCCTTGCCCCACCTCATGCGCGATCCGCAGGGAGAAGGCACGCCGCGCCTCGGCAGCCAGGCTGGCGATCACCATCATGTCGGCATAGGTCGTGAGCCCGCCGAGACCCTCCAGCGGCTCGCCCCGCAGGAGACCATATCGCAGTGACGGCACGTCGCCCCCCGTCGAGAGCACCCGCACACCGGCATCACGCGCGGCGGCGGCAAAGGTCCGCGCATCCGCGAAGCGATCGTCGATCAGCACGGTGCCGCCGGGTCGCCGGCCTTGGTCAACGGCGGCCGCAAGCGGTGTCGCCAGGGCCAGGCCCGCAGTGGCGGCACCGCCGAGCTTGAGCACATCCCGCCGGATCATTTCGCCGCCGCCTTCTTCTTTGGCGTAGCGAGATAAGCGGCGATCTTGTCCAGCTCCTCGTCCGTCACCTCGACGCGCGTGATGGTCGGCATGCTGTTGATGCCATTGCGCGCCACGGCCTTCACATAGTCGGCGGGCAAGTCGGTGCGCTCGGCGAGCAGACGATTGGCCTTACCCAGGCGCCGTTCGAGCATCATCGTGCCCGTCCCGCCCTCCAGATGGCAATAGCCGCACCGGGCGAGGAACAGCCCGGCGCCATCCTGCGGACCACGCACATAGGGATTGGCCGGAGCACTGGCCGAGGGCGCGGCCGTCTGCGCGCCGGCAAGGCTGACGATCCCGGTCGCTGCCGCCAGCGTGGCGGCGATGGCCATGGCAATCCGGCTCATGCGCTCTCTCCCTTGCCAGGGGCAGCGCGATAGGCGCGCGGCCAGATGCCGTTCTTGCCCGGTGCGATCACGCCATTGGGATCGAGCGCGTTCTTGACCGTCTCGTTGAGGCGGTGAAGCACCCCGCCATTGAAATCGAAACTCGCGGCGACCGGGTCCATGAAGTCGAGGTGCGTGCGATATTCGCCATATCCTGAGGCCTTGGCGTCGGCGATCAGCACATTGAACAGCTTGCGGGCGCGCGTGACCATGTCCTCATCGTCGCGATTGTAGAGCAGCAGGTTCACATTGTTGATGTGGCGATGCCCCATGGTGAAGGATGTGTAGTAATCGAGCCCATGCTCCACGAAGCGCGTCTTCATCGCGCGGAACTGCTTGTGGGCAAGCTGGCCATCGGGAGGCATGACCGGCGAGAAGCCCATATGGCCGCCGCGCCCGCCGCGCCAATTGACGATCTGCAGCGCCACCGCGCTTGGCCGGCCGGCGCCTGACGTCTCGATCGGATCGCCTCTGTGCCATTCCACGAACTCGATGGGCTTGCCCAGATGCGGCTCCATCGCCTTGCGGACGATCTGCTCCTTCGCCTTCACCACGCCTTCATGGCCATACAGGTTCATCGTGAACCGCCACCAGCCAATGCCGAAATGGTCCATCATCTTCTGGGCGACATCGTCCGGCAGCGCGCCCTTGCCATCATACCAGTCGTGGCGCTGGGAGACGACGGCAGCGTCATGCATGAAATTGCCGAACACGAAATTATGCTCGACGACGTTGTTGAGGCGCAGCGTGTGCAGTTCGTCGATCGCCCAGGCGATGTCGTCCGCCTTGGGCAGTTCGATCTTGGCGCGCAGGGTCATTTCCGGCTCGGGCATCAGCCACAGGCCCATCTTGGTAACGACGCCGAAATTGGATTGAACGAGGAACTGATCCCAGGACGGGCCAAAGCCGTGCTGATAGGCCTGCCAGGACTTGCTGCCGGCCATGGCGCCCATGCCGGTGCGGAACAGCTCCCCCGTGGGCGAAACGACTTCCATGCCGCAGATCTTGGACGCGTGATCGCCATAAGGCGTGTAACCCAGGCCCCGCTCCAGCGCATTGCCGAGGACGCTGCCCCAGGCATTGCCGGGCACCGACATCCAGAGCGGAATCTTGTTGTCGCGCAGATAATTGTAGAGATCGTAGAAGCCCACGCCCGGCTCGATGAGGCAGTGGCCGAACTTCGGATCGACATCGAGAATGCGGTTCATGCGCCCAAGATCGAGCACGACCGTGCCGGCCATGGCGGGGGAAGCCCAGCCATAGCCCAGATTTTTGCCGCGCGCAGTGGGCCAGAGCGGCACGCGATGCTCGTTGGCAAGCCGAACGATCGCCTGCACTTCCTCCACGCTGGCGGGTGCCACGGCCGCCGAGGCGGCATGGTTCAGCCCGTCGCCCAGCGCATAGGGATCGATATAGGTCGTGCGATCTTCCTCGCTCGACAGCACCCATTTCGGACCGACCACGCCGGAAAAGGCCCCCAATGCCTTCGAGAAGGCAGATGCGGTGAGATGAGGGGGCAAGGTATCAGGCATCACACTCTCCATTCTGTCGAGCCGGCGCTAACCGGGCCAATGGAACAATGCAAGATTTACATTATGACGTTTCGGGCCATGTAGCCAACCCGGCCAATTATAGCATTTTTCCAGCACAATCTGAGCTCGAGCGGTAATGGTCGACATGTAATTTTTACATCAAACACCCCCGAATCGCTTGCCATCGCTGCATGACCGGCCCGCCCGCCTATGTGTCTCGGCCTTCATTTTGCACGAAAAACCGGGAGAAAAAATCAACCGACAGCCCTTCGACAAATGCCGGACGACTGTTTACACGTCACATCAAAGACATGGGGAGGACACTACATGGCGCCACCGGCGGCCACGACTTTCAGCGAAGCACTGGCGCGCTCGCCGCTTCGTCTGTTCCAATGGATGACAGTCGCAGTCTGCATGCTGGTGCTGGTCAGCGACGGCATCGACATGCAATTGCTGGGCATCGTTGCGCCGCTGGTGATTGCCGATTTCGGTGTCGACCGGGGAACGTTCGGGATCGCCATGAGCGCCGCGCTCGTCGGCTTCGGCCTTGGCGCATGGGGCGGCGGCAGCCTCGGCGACCGGATCGGCCGGCGCTACGGACTGGCGCTGGCGGCCGTCATCTTCGCGCTGGCAACGGTCGGCGCAAGTCAGGCAGACGGCGTCTGGCATCTCGCGCTGTGGCGCATTGTCGGCGGGCTTGGTTTTGGCGCGGCCTATTCCAATGCGCTCGCCATGGCGAGCGAATGGCTGCCAGAGCGCCTGCGCCCGGTCACGGTCAGCACGCTTTCGGTCGGCACACCGCTGGGCGGCACCGTGGTCGGCTGGCTGGCGCCCACGCTCGCGGCGACGTATGGCTGGCGCGGCACCTTCGTCGTGTTCGGCATCGCAACGCTGCTGCTGGTCATCATCATCCTCGCCGCGCTTCGGGACAGCCCATCCTTCTTCCTGAGCAAAGGCAAGCCGGAGGCTGCGGCACGCGTCGCCCGGCGCGTGCTCACCGAGCCGGTGACACTGGCCCCCGAGCGCCATACTTCGGAAGCGGATGGCGCGCCGTCGGTTGGGGTGCTTCATCGCAGCAACATGCGGCTCAACATCGGCATCGGCATTGCCTTCGCCGCCTGCGCGCTCGTGGCCTATGGCATTCTCAACTGGTCCACGACCTTCCTCACTTCGGCCGGCTTCACGCTCGAACAGGCCGGATTCGCGGTGTCCGTCTGCGGCATTACCTCCATGTTCGGATCAATCGGGGCAGGCCTGCTGACGCGCCGGTTTGGCTCTCGGCGTGTCATGGCGGTGATCAGCGCCACCGTGTTCGTGCTCCTCGTCGCACTAGCTTTCACGGTGGAGGTGCTGCCCGCCACACCGACAGTCGCGGAACGCGCGCTCGTCGTGCTCCTCATCGGCGGCGCTGGCGCCTTCTTCAGCGCAGGCATCGCGACCATGTATGTGATCATGGCGCTCGGCTATCCGCAGTCCTGCCGATCGGCAGGGATCGGCTTCGGCATCTTCATGAGCCGGGTCGGCGCGATCGCCGCCAGCGGTCTCGGCGGCGCCCTGCTCGATTTCGGCGCCGGCAGCGTGGTGCCGTTCTTCACGGTACTGTGCGTGGGTGCCGTGCTGGTTTCGGCCGCCGCGTTCATCGTCGATCGGCACGTGCCGCCCAGCCGGGGCTGAGCCGCACATAGCATGGCGCAAGGCCGGTCGCCGCGCTAGGATCGGCGCATGAAACAGCAGGCAATCCGGGCGACCTTCATGCGCGGGGGCACCAGCAAGGGGCTGATGCTCCTCGCCGACGATCTTCCCGTCGACATCGCAGCGCAGGACGCCGTCCTGCTCGCCGCCATGGGCACGCCTGACCCTTATGGCCGACAGCTCGACGGGATGGGCGGCGGTCTGAGCTCCCTCTCCAAAGCCTGCATCGTCAGCCGATCCTCCCGGCCCGATGCGGACATCGACTTCTGCTTTGCCCAGATCGGCGTGCGGGAAAGCCATGTCGATCGGCGCGGCAATTGCGGTAATATGAGCGCGGCGGTTGGCCCGTTCGCCGTCGATCAGGGGCTGGTGCCGGCCGGATCGGGCGAGGCGACCGTGCGCATCTTCAACAGCAACACCGGCAAGCTGATCCATGCCCGATTCCCCGTCGAGGACGGCGCGCCGCGCTATGATGGCGACCTTGCCATTCCCGGCGTCGCTGGCACGGGCGCGCCGATCCGCCTCGACTTCATCGAACCGGGCGGGGCGAGCACCGGCCGGTTGCTGCCGACCGGGCTGACCACCGAGCCGATCGACGGGATCACCGTGTCGCTCGTCGATGCCGCCAATGCCTGCCTGTTCGTGCTGGCCGACGACATCGGCCTTGCCGGACATGAAGCGCCGGAGGCCATCGAGGCACGGGCCGACCTCATGAACAGCCTGGCCCACTTGCGGGCGAAGGCCTCCGTCCGCATGGGCATCGCGCCCGACGAGGCAACGGCCATGGCGCTGGAGACCATCCCCTATGTCGGCATTGTCTCGGCGCCGCAGCCGGCACGCACGCTGTCGGGCGAGGCCATCGCGGTGGATGAAGTCGACCTGACTCTGCGCTTCCTCGCCGGTGGACGGGTCCATCGTGCCGTACCGCTGACAACAGCACTCTGCACGGCCGTCGCCGCGCGGATCGAGGGCACGCTTGTGCACGAACTGGCAGCGCAGGTGCCGGCCGATCACCCCTTGCGCCTCTCGACCCCGTCCGGAGTCATCAGCGCCGACGCGCAAGTCGAACGCCGGGACAGCGACTGGCACGTCTCCTCCGGTTCCTTCTTCCGCACCGCGCGCCCCTTGTTCGAAGGACGCGTGCTCGTGCCGGGTCAGGCCATGGCATAAGGCGTGGGCGAGCTGCGGTTCGGATCGGCCGCAACCCTGCGGCCGACCGGCGGGAAGGCGCGCTGCGTGCAATCGGGTCGTTCGCAGATCTTGCATCCCGCACCGATCGGCGTCGCAGCGGCCGGATCCTGCAGATCGAGGCCCTTGGAATAGACCAGCCGGCTCGCGTAGCGCAGATCGCAGCCAAGACCGATCGCGAAGGATTTGCCCGGCACGCCATGGCCACCGCCGGCACTGCTCACGGTGCGGGCAATCCAGAGGTAGCTGCGCCCGTCCGGCATCTGGGCCACTTGCGTCAGCACGCGACCGGGCTGGGCGAACGCCTCATAGACGTTCCACAAGGGGCAGCCGCCGCCGATGCGCGAGAAATGAAAGCCGGTCGCCGATTGGCGCTTTGAGATATTGCCGGCGCGATCGACCCGGATGAAGAAGAACGGCACGCCGCGCGCTTCCGGCCGTTGCAGGGTCGAGAGCCGGTGGCAGATCGTCTCGAACCCCACGCCGAAGCGCCGCCCCAGCCGCTCGACATCATAGGCCTCCGCCTCCGCCGCCGCGAGGAACGCGCCATAAGGCATGATGAGCGCGCCGGCGAAGTAATTGGCGAGGCCGATGCGGGCAAGCTTGCGAGCCTCCTCTCCTTCGATCATCGGATCGCCCGCCAGCCGGTCGATCAGCGCACCCTGCTCCAGAAACGCGAGTTGCGTCGCCATCTGGAAGGCCTGCTGGCCGTGACGCAGGTCGGCAGAGATGCGCAATGTCCGGCTCTCCGGATCATAGCTGCGCTGGCGCGACGCACCCTCGTCGAACAGGATTCGGACCTGATGCCGCTCGGCCAGCCAGGCCATCAGGCCGCCATGGACGGTCCGAGGCGAAAGGCCGGCGGTGCCGTAAAGCCGCTCCGCCGCCTCATCCAGCTGCGCGAAATGATGATGGCGAGCCGCGAAATAGTCGCGCACCTGCTCGAAGGGCTGACGCGGCAAGCCATTGGCGGCCCATTCGCTGCCGAGTTGCTCGGCCATGACTTCGCCCCGCTCCACCGCTTCCCGATAACGCCGATGCAGCGCCAGCAACGCCCTGCCGACACCCGGCAGTCCCGTGGCTAGCTCGCGGATCTCGGACATGCCGACAGCCGACAGCTCGGCGCTCTCGGCCAGCGCGGCGCGCAGGTCGCCCAGCAGGCGGGCTTCATCCTCGCCGGAGAACTGATCGGCCTCGACGCCATAGGCCTGCCTGAGCCGGGACATGACTGCCAGGGTGAGCGGTCGCTGGTTCTGCTCGATCTGGTTGAGATAGCTCGATGAGATGCCGAGCATGCGGGCAAACTCGATTTGCTTGAGCTGGCGATCTTCGCGGAACCGGCGCAGCGGGCCGCCCACATAGGTTGCGCGCATGACTGTCCCTGCCTCGCGATTCTGCCTCTGCCCGTCGCCATAGCGACGTTGGAACCCTTCACTCAATGAAAATTCGCAATCTTCGCATATGCGTTTGCGAACTTTGCTAATCATCGCATCTTTCCGCCTTCTCCGCAGGGCCTGCCCGGCCTATCAGGGCCGCGAGACTGGGCGCCGGCGACAGCGGAGTCCTTTTGCCGATGCCCTATGGTTGAAGCAGCCGCTTCAGCGGCCCGCTTCCCCCGGAGATGGAGAGAAACGGTCCCATGAAGGTTCATGACGTTCGCACATACAAGTCCGCCGAGCCGCTCGCGCGGGAGGACCAGCTCGCCTGGAAGCTGGCCGCCGTGGCGACCGACCCGGTGCCCGTGGACGCAGACGTCATCGAGATGATCGGCAACCGCATCATCGACAATGCCTCCGTCGCAGCCGCATCCGTGGCGCGCGGACCGATCCGCTCCGCCCGGGCGCAAGCGCTGGCGCACCCCATGCAGCCGGGCGCGGCCGTGTTCGGCCTTGGCGCTGACAAGCGGGTCAGTCCGGAATGGGCGGCCTGGGCCAATGGCGTGGCCGTGCGCGAGCTGGATTTCCACGACACCTTTCTTGCCGCCGACTATAGCCATCCGGGCGACAACATTCCGCCCATCCTGGCCGTGGCACAGCACAAGGGGCTGGATGGCACGGCGCTGGTGCGCGGGCTTGCGGCCGGCTATGAAATTCAGGTCGATCTGGTGAAGGGCATCTGCCTGCATGAACACAAGATCGACCATATCGCCCATCTTGGCCCGAGCGCGGCCGGCGGCATCGGCGCGCTGCTCGGCCTTTCGACCGAAATCACCTATCAAGCAATCCAGCAGGCACTGCATGTGACCACCACCACGCGCCAGTCGCGCAAGGGCGAAATCTCGACCTGGAAGGCCTATGCCCCCGCCTTTGCCGGCAAGATGGCGATCGAGGCGGTGGACCGCGTGATGCGGGGCGAAGGCGCGCCCTCCCCGGCCTATGAGGGTGAGGACGGCTTCATCGCCTGGCTGCTCTCCGGGCCGGGCCATGTCTATCATGTGCCGCTGCCCGAGCCGGGCGAGGCCAAGCGCGCGATCATGGAAACCTACACCAAGGAGTATAGCGCCGAATATCAGAGCCAGGCGCTGATCGACCTCGCCCGCCGCATGGGGCCGAAGGTGGGCGACTTCTCGAAGGTGAAGTCGATCCTCATCAAGACCAGCCATCACACGCATTATGTGATCGGCACCGGCGCCAACGATCCGCAGAAGATGGACCCGAAGGCGAGTCGCGAAACGCTCGACCATTCGATCATGTATATCTTCGCGGTCGCGCTGCAGGATGGCGGCTGGCACCATGTGAAGAGCTACGCTCCCGAGCGCGCCCAGCGGCCGGACACGGTGGCGCTGTGGCACAAGATCAGCACGGTGGAAGATCCGATCTGGACGAAGCGCTACCATGCGCCGGGTGCCGACAAGGCCTTTGGCGGCCATGTCATCATCACCATGGACGATGGCAGCGTGATCGAGGACGAGCTGGCCATTGCGGACGCCAATCCGCTCGGCGCCCGCCCCTTCGCCCGGCCGCAATATGTCGAGAAGTTCCGCACGTTGGCGGAGGGCATCATCGAGCCGGGCGAGCAGAACCGCTTCCTGGCGCTGGTCGCCCGACTGCCCGAGCTGAATGGCGAGGAGGTGCGCGCACTCAACTTCGTCGTGCCGACCGACCGGCTGGGGCCGGAAGCACCGGCGGGGATATTTTGAGCATAATCTAAGCCCCTCTCCTTCTGGGGGAGGGCTTGGGGAAAAGGACATAAGAGGATGACCGACCCCACGTTCAAGCCGAAGAAGTCCGTCGCGCTGTCCGGCGTTACGGCCGGCAACACCGCGCTCTGCACCGTCGGGCGGACGGGCAACGACCTGCACTATCGCGGCTATGACATTCTCGACTTCGCGGAAGAGGCGCAGTTCGAGGAAATCGCGCATCTGCTCGTCCATGGCACGCTGCCCAACGCGGCGGAGCTCGCCGCCTACAAGGCCAAGCTCAAGGCGTTCCGTGGCCTGCCGCTCGCGGTGATCGAGGCGCTGGAGGCGCTGCCCGCTGCCGCCCACCCGATGGACGTGATGCGCACCGGCGTGTCGGCGCTCGGCTGCGCGCTGCCGGAGAAGGACGATCACAACCTGCCCGGCGCGCGCGACATTGCCGACCGGCTGATGGCCTCGCTCGGCTCCATGCTGCTCTACTGGTATCATTACAGCCAGAATGGCGTTCGCATCGACGTGCAGACCGATGACGACAGCATCGGCGGGCATTTCCTCCACTTGCTCCACGGCACGCCGCCCTCGGCGAGCCAGGTGCGCGCCATGCACACCTCGCTCATTCTCTATGCCGAGCATGAGTTCAACGCCTCCACCTTCACCGCGCGGGTGATCGCCGGCACGGGATCGGACATGCACTCGGCCATCACCGGCGCCATCGGCGCCCTGCGCGGCC
Source organism: Sphingomonas sp. (assembly GCA_017304655.1). GTDB lineage: Bacteria > Pseudomonadota > Alphaproteobacteria > Sphingomonadales > Sphingomonadaceae > Sphingobium. The sequence goes on along the minus strand of JAFKLY010000002.1, from coordinate 584,471 downwards.
CCAAGCATGGCGGCGCCAACGAAGTCGCCTTCGAGATCCAGAAGCGCTACGCGACGCCCGACGAGGCGGAAGCGGACATTCGCGCCCGCATGGACGCCAGGGAAGTCATCATCGGCTTCGGCCACCCGGTCTATACGGTGTCCGATCCCCGCAACGTGGTCATCAAGCGCGTCGCCAAGGCGCTGGCGCAGGAAGCCGGGGCGATGAAGCAGTTCGACATTGCCGACCGCATCGAAACGGTGATGATGGACGCCAAGAAGATGTTCCCCAACCTCGATTGGTACAGCGCGGTGAGCTATCATCTGATGGGCGTGCCGACCGCGATGTTCACGCCGCTCTTCGTGATCGCGCGCACATCCGGCTGGGCCGCGCATGTGATCGAGCAGCGCATCGACAACAAGATCATCCGCCCCTCGGCCCAATATACCGGGCCTGAGGATCTGAAATGGGTGCCACTTGGGGAGCGGACCTAGGCTATTTATCACCCCTCCCTTTCAAGGGAGGGGACGGGGGTGGGTGTCGCGCAGCGATCTGCAGCGTCGCAGGCACCCCCCCACCCCCTCCTCTGAAGAGGAGGGGCAGCGAGAAAGGACAGACAATGCCTTACCTGACCGCCGCCGATCTCCCGACCGAATCCGCCGGTCGCCGCTTCCGCGCGCTGCTGGAGGCGCCGGGCATTCTCCAGCTTCCCGGCGCGCATAACGGTCAGGCCGCGATCCAGGCGCGCAACGCGGGTTTCGATGCGCTCTATCTCTCGGGCGCGGCGATGACCGCCTCCATGGGTCTGCCGGACCTGGGCATCATCACGGTGGATGAGGTCGCCTTCTTCATCCGCCAGATCGCGCGGTCCTCCGGCCTGCCACTGCTGGTCGACGGCGACACCGGCTATGGCGAGGCGCTCAATGTCATGCACATGGTCCGCACCTTCGAGGATGCGGGCGCGGGCGCGGTGCATCTGGAGGACCAGCTGCTCCCCAAGAAGTGCGGGCACCTTAACGACAAGAAGCTGGCCGACGCGCATGACATGGCCGCCAAGGTCGCGGCGGCGGCGAAGGCGCGGCGCGATCTCGTGATCGTCGCGCGGACGGACGCGGCAGCGAGCGAAGGGCTGGACGGCGCCGTGGCGCGCGCGAAGCTCTATATGGAGGCCGGGGCCGACGCGATCTTCCCCGAAGCGCTTAACACCCGCGAGATGTTCACCGCCTTTGCCGAGCGCATGCCGGGCGTGCCGCTGCTCGCCAACATGACCGAGTTCGGGAAGACGCCTTTCTTCACCGCCAGCGAGTTCGAGGCGATGGGCTACGCCATGGTGATCTGGCCCGTCTCCTCGCTGCGCGTCGCCAACAAGGCGCAGGCCGAGCTCTACGCCGCGATCAAGCGCGACGGCGGTGCTCACAACATGGTCGACCGTATGCAGACCCGCGCCGAGCTTTACGACACGATCGGCCTGCACGATTATGAAGCGCTCGACGCCTCGATCGTGAAGACGATCGTGCCCGAGGGCATTCCGCAGGGGTAAACAGGGCCACGCGAGTGACGATCATGCCGGACGGCTTTTCTCATGGCACGGTGCATCAGGCAGCGGCCGATCTGCAAGCGGCCGTGCGCGCCGACCCGGCGCTGCTGGCGCTTTGGGAAAGCCTGACGCCGCTCGGACGCAATGAGTTCATCTGCTGGATCGAGGACGCCAAGCAGGCCGGCACCCGCGCGCGGCGCATCGCGCGGACCTGCGAGGAACTAAGGGAAGGCAAGAGGCGGCCATGCTGCTGGGCCGGCTGCATCCACCGCACCGACAAGGCGCCGGGGAAGTGGCAGCAGGCCGTCCTCATCGACAAGAAGGGCGGACGATCCCGCTAAAACGCAAAGATACAGGCAGGACCGACGCAGTGGAGGCGGCAAACGATGGCGCCCGCCACGCCCATCCAACAGCGCGCCGCGCGCCGGAAGTTCACGAAGTTCACGACACGGGGGCATGAACTTCCGCTTCCCTCAGCTTTGCCGCAGGGCCGATGCGGCGGACGCAAGCCCCTGTCCTGGCACGCCTGTGTTGCGCAGCCGGACAAAGGATGTTCGTAGCATGAGAAAGAGCCGTGCTTTGCTCGGACCAGTCACCTGACGACGGGAGGGGTGGTCATCGCTGCCATGGCGGACGGGATGTAGGACAGCGGAAAAGCCGAGCTGATGGAGATGGGGAGAGGTGCGACAGTGCGCCCGTTTGTGCCTGTGCCCCGACCGACGCGCGATTGCCGGCCCCGGCAACCGCGCCCATCCTAGTGACGGCCCTGCGCCATTCTGCTAAGGGGCGCGCCATGACGGACCCGAATAGCCTCGATTATCAGCGCCCCGTGATCACGCCGCCCGAGGGCGAAAAGAAGGTGCTGCTCCACAGCTGCTGCGCGCCCTGCTCTGGCGAAGTCATGGAAGCGATGACGGCGAGCGGCATCGACTACACCATCTTCTTCTACAATCCGAACATCCACCCCAAGGAGGAATATCTGCTGCGCAAGGAGGAGAATATCCGCTTTGCCGAGCAGCATAACATCCCCTTCGTGGATGCCGACTATGACACGGTGAACTGGTTCAAGCGCGCGAAGGGCATGGAGTGGGAGCCCGAGCGCGGTGCGCGCTGCACCATGTGCTTCGACATGCGCTTCGAGCGCACGGCGCTGTATGCGCATGAACATGGTTTTCCGGTCATCACGTCCTCGCTCGGCATCTCGCGCTGGAAGAACATGAACCAGATCAACGATTGCGGGGAACGCGCGGCGGCGCATTATCCCGGCATCAAATACTGGACGTTCAACTGGCGCAAGGGCGGCGGCGCGGCGCGGATGATCGAGATCAGCAAGCGCGAGCATTTCTACCAGCAGGAATATTGCGGCTGCGTCTTCTCGCTGCGCGACACCAATGCCCATCGCGTCAGCCAAGGCCGCGAGGAAATCCGCATCGGCGAACTCTATTATGGCGACGCGCCGGGCGACGAGGCCTGAGTACAACGGGCGGACGGGCTGACCTTTAGATCAGCTCCACCGCCATCGCCGTCGCTTCGCCACCGCCAATGCACAGGCTGGCGACACCGCGCCGCAGACCACGCGCTTGCAAGGCGGCAATAAGCGTCACGAGGATACGCGCGCCCGATGCGCCGATCGGGTGACCCAGCGCGCAGGCGCCGCCATGCATATTCAGCCGCTCGTCCGCGATACCGAGCTCCCGCTGAGCGATCAGCGCGACGACCGCGAACGCCTCATTCACCTCGAACAGATCGACATCATCGACGGTCCAGCCGATCCGATCCAGCAGCCGACGGATGGCGAAGACGGGGGCGGAGGTGAACAAGGCCGGCGCTTGCGCAAAGGCGGCATGGCCGACCACGCGCGCGACCGGCGCCAGCCCGGCGCGCGCCGCCACGCTCGCCGGCATCATCACCAGCGCCGCCGCGCCATCCGATATGGACGAGGCATTGGCAGGCGTGATCGTGCCATCGACGGCAAAGGCCGGCCGGAGCGTCGGGATCTTGTCGACATTCGCCTTGCCGGGCTGTTCGTCCGCGGAGATGAGCGCGCGGCCGCCTCGCCCCTCCACGCTCACTGGCACGATCTCGCGCGCGAAGGCGCCGCTTGCCTGCGCGGCCTGGGCGCGGCGCAGGGACTGGATGGCAAAGGCATCCTGCGCCTCACGGGATAGCTGCCAGGTGCGGGCCGCCTCTTCGGCAAAGGCGCCCATCAGCTTGCCGCCCTCATAGGCGTCCTCCAGCCCATCGAGGAACATCGAGTCCATCGCCCGATCATGGCCGATGCGCGCGCCACCCCGGTGGCGGGGCAGCAGATAAGGCGCGCCGGTCATGCTCTCCATGCCGCCGGCAACCACGATCTCCGCCGAACCTGCGCGCAGCAGATCATGCGCGATGATCGCGGCCTGCATGCCCGATCCGCACATCTTGTTGACCGTGGTCGCCTGCACATGCGCGCCGAGCCCGGCATGAATGGCCGCCTGACGCGCCGGCGCCTGCCCCAGGCCGGCGGGCAGCACGCAGCCCATCAGGCACTGCTCGACCAGCGCGGGATCGACACCGGAGCGGTCCACCGCCGCTTGCACGGCAGCGGCGCCCAGCGTGGTCGCCTTTACATCCGCAAAGACGCCCTGAAAGCTGCCCATCGGCGTGCGGGCCATGCCGCCGATGACCACGGGATCGTTCATGGCAGACCTCCATTCCCTGCGCGGCGGGGCCGCTAGACGGGCACTTTCATCGTCAGCTTGATCGTCTTGAGCGCGAAGCTGGAAACGACCGAGGACACACCGGGAAGATGCAGCAGCACCTTCTTGAGGAAATGCTCATAATCGCCAACATCGCGCGCCAGCACCCGCAGCGTATAATCGCTCTCGCCGCTCATCGAATAGCATTCGACGATCTGGGCATGATGCTCGACCGATTCCTCGAACCGGTCGAGCGATTCCTCCTCATGGCTCTTGAGCTTGATATGCGCGAACACGCTGATGGTGAAGCCGAGCGCCTGCGGATCGAGCAGCAGGGCCCGACCACGCACGATGCCCGCTTCCTCCATGCGTTTGAGCCGCCGCCAGCATGGCGTGTGCGACAGGCCCACGCGCTCGGCCAGCTCGGCCATGGTCAGATCAGGCTGGGCCTGCAGATGAGCAAGGATGCGCCGATCAGCCGCATCGAGCGACGCAGGCCCTTCGACCTTTTGCGCCTTCATAGTGTCCTCTCCTCAAGACGAGGCATTTTCTAGGATCAAATCCTAACCCTCGCGCGTTCCAACCGCAAATAAGCAAATTTCGCCTCGCAGCCCTGCGATATGATGGCGCGAGAGAATAAAACGAGAGGATTGCCGCCGTGGCCAGCAATGCAGGCCTGAGCTTCCATGTGCCCGAGCCGCACGCCCGACCGGGCGAAGCGCCGGATTTTTCCGACCTGGTGATCCCGCCCGCCGGCGCGGTCGCCCGTCCCGATTGCCTGACGCCGGAAGCGGCGCTGCGCGATCTGCCCTACACGCTCATTCGCGTGCTGGATGCGGACGGACGGGCCGTCGGCGACTGGGACCCGCAGCTGCCACCCGAGACACTGCGCCGCGCCCTGCGCGCGATGATGCTCACGCGCCAGTTCGACGACCGGCTGTTCCGCGCGCACCGGCAGGGCAAGACGAGCTTCTACCTCAAGTCCACCGGCGAAGAGGCGATCAGCGTTGCGCAATCCATGATGCTGGGCAGCGGCGACATGTGCTTCCCCACCTACCGGATGCTCGGCTGGCTGATGGCGCGCGACTATCCGCTCATCGATCTGGTCAACCAGATCTTCTCCAATGCGCAGGACCCGCTGCGGGGCCGCCAGCTGCCCATTCTCTATTCCGCCCGCGATTATGGCTTCTACTCCGTCTCCGGCAATCTCGGCAGTCGCTTCGGCGCGGCGGTCGGCTGGGCGATGGCCTCCGCCTACAAGGGCGACGACAAGATCGCGCTCGGCATGGTGGGGGACGGCACGACGGCGGAGGGCGACTTCCACGAGGCGCTGACCTTTGCAGCGGTCTATCGCGCGCCGGTGATCCTGTGCGTCACCAACAATCAGTGGGCGATTTCCAGCTATTCCGGCCTTGCCGGCGCGGAACTGACCACCTTCGCGGCCAAGGCGATCGCTTATGGCCTGCCCGGCCTGCGGGTGGACGGCAATGATCTGCTTGCCGTCTGGGCCGCGACCGACTGGGCAGCGCGCCGTGCCCGCGCCAATCATGGCGCAACGCTCATCGAGCTGTTCACCTATCGCGCCTCGGGCCATTCGACGAGCGACGACCCCACGCGCTATCGCCCCGCCGACGAGGCGGAGCAATGGCCGCTCGGTGACCCTGTCGAGCGTCTCAAGCAGCATCTGGTCCATCTGGGCGAATGGGACGAGGCACGCCATGCCGCCCTCACCCTCGAGCTGGACGAGGCGATCCGCGCCGCGCTGAAACAGGGCGAAGCGGTCGGGTCGCTCGGCAAATCCAAACCCGATCTGGGCGAGATGTTCGAGGATGTGTTCCACGAGCCCGACTGGCGCGTGATCGAGCAGCGGCGGGAGGCCATGGGCCAATGACCGCGATGAGCATGATCCAGGCGCTCAACAGCGCGCTCGACGTGACCATGGCGCGTGACCCGGACGTGCTCGTCTTCGGTGAGGATGTCGGCTATTTCGGCGGGGTCTTCCGCGTGACCGATGGCCTGCAGGCCCGGCACGGCATCCAGCGCTGCTTCGACACGCCGATCAGCGAAGGCGGCATCATCGCCACCGCCATCGGCATGGGTGCTTATGGCCTGCGCCCGGTGCCGGAAATCCAGTTTGCCGACTATATCCTGCCGGCCTTCGACCAGCTCGTCTCCGAGGCCGCGCGGCTGCGCTATCGCTCGGGCGGCGAGTTCTGGGCGCCGATCACCGTGCGTTCGCCCTATGGCGGCGGCATCTTCGGCGGGCAGACGCACAGCCAGTCGCCCGAGGCGCTGTTCGCCCATGTCATCGGCCTCAAGACCGTGATCCCGTCCAACCCCTATGACGCCAAGGGCCTGCTGATCGCAGCCATCGAGGATGACGATCCGGTGATCTTTCTGGAGCCCAAGCGGCTCTACAACGGGCCGTTCGACGGGCGCATCGACCAGCCGGTGCGCAGCTGGGCGAAGGAGCCTGCCGGCGAGGTGCCCGAGGGCCACTATACCGTGCCGCTCGGCAAGGCCGCCATCGTGCGCGAGGGCGCGGACGTGACCGTGCTGGCCTATGGCACCATGGTCCACGTCTCGCTCGCGGCCATCGAGGACAGTGGCCATGATGCCGAGCTGATCGACCTGCGCTCGATCGTGCCGCTCGACATCGAGACGATCGTCGCTTCCGTCAACAAGACCGGGCGCTGCATCATCGTGCATGAGGCCTCGCGTTTCGGCGGCTTTGGCGGCGAACTCTCCGCACTCATTCAGGAGCGCTGCTTCTATGCGCTCGAAGCGCCGGTGCAGCGGGTGACCGGCTATGACACGCCATATCCCCACGCTTTCGAGTGGGACTACTTCCCCGGACCCAAGCGCGTGCGCGCGGCGCTCGACACCGTGATGAGGGCGAACTGACATGCGCTACGAATATCGTCTGCCCGACATTGGCGAAGGCATCGCCGAGGCCGAACTGGTCGGCTGGCATGTGAAGCCGGGCGACCATGTCGAGGAAGGCACGAGTATCGCCGATGTGATGACCGACAAGGCGACAGTGGAAATCGAGGCGCCGGTCGCCGGGATCATCACCGAGCGAACGGGCGATGTCGGCGATACCGTCGCGATCGGATCGGTGCTGCTGGTGATCGAGACGGATCATGCCGAGGACACCGCGCCCGACCCGGTGGCGCCGGTTGAGCCGACGCCTTCACCAGACCGCGCGCTGCCCGCCGCCCCGCGGCCTGCTGCGGCGCTGAACGCACCCGAAAAGCCCGCCGACCCGAAGCGCCGTATCCTCGCCTCGCCGGCGGTGCGCGCCCGCGCCGCCAATCTCGGCATCGACCTGGCCGACGTGAAGCCTGCGCAAGGCGACCATGTGCGCCACAACGATCTGGACGCCTGGCTGAGCTATCATCGCGGCCAGGGCTATGCGCCCGCAGCCACGACAGCGCGCCCCGACGAAACCGTGAAGATCGCCGGCCTGCGCCGCCGCATCGCCGACAAGATGGCGGAATCCAAGCGTCACATCCCGCACTTCTCCTATGTCGAGGAAGTGGAGGTGACGGCGCTGGAAGCGATGCGCGCGGACCTCAACGCCCATCGCGGCGACCGACCGAAGCTGACGCTGCTGCCCTTCCTCATCGTCGCGATCTGCCGGGCCTTGCCCGATTATCCAATGATCAACGCGACCTTCGACGACGCGGCGGGAGTGGTGACGCGCCATGGCGCCGTGCATCTGGGCCTCGCGACGCAGGCGCCGGCGGGGCTTTACGTGCCGGTCATCCGGGATGCGCAGGCGAAGAACGTCTGGCAACTCGCGGCAGAGATCAGCCGACTCTCCGGCGCGGTGCGGGACGGCAGCATCGGGTCAGCCGATCTTTCAGGTTCCACCTTCACGCTCTCCTCGCTCGGCCCACTCGGCGGCATTGCCTCGACGCCCGTCATCAACCGGCCGGAAGTGGCGATCCTTGCGCCCAACCGCATCGTCGAGCGCCCGGTGTTCGATGGGCCGGACAAGCTGCGCCGCGCCAAGCTCATGAACCTCTCGATCAGTTGCGACCATCGCGTGGTGGATGGCTGGGACGCCGCCAGCTTCGTCCAGGCGGTGCGCACGCTGATCGAGACCCCCGTCCTGCTCTTCGCGGATTGAAAGGCCCGGCATGACCCAACTCGATTTCGCTCTGGGGGAAACGGCCGACATGATCCGCGAAAGCTGCGCGCGGTTCGCGACCGAACGGATCGCGCCGATCGCCGCGAAGATCGACCGGGAGGACTGGTTCCCCCTCGACCTGTGGCCGCAAATGGGCGCGCTCGGCCTGCACGGCATCACAGTGAGCGAGGCGGATGGCGGGCTGGGCCTGGGTTATCTGGAGCATGTCATCGCCTGCGAGGAGATCAGCCGCGCCTCCGCCTCCGTGGGCCTCTCCTATGGCGCGCACAGCAACCTCTGCATCAACCAGATCGCCCGCTGGGGCACGGTGGACCAGAAGGCCCGCGTCCTCCCCGGCCTGATCTCCGGCGCGCATGTCGGCAGCCTCGCCATGTCAGAGGCCGGCGCAGGATCGGACGTCGTCTCGATGAAGCTGCGCGCCGATGCCGCGCCCGGCGGCTTCATTCTCAACGGCACTAAATTCTGGATCACCAACGCGCCTTATGCGCAGACGCTGGTCGTCTATGCGCGGACGGACGCCGCCGCCGGCGCAAAGGGGATCACGGCCTTCCTCATCGACAAGGACATGGCGGGTTTCGCCATTGGCCAGAAGATCGAGAAGATGGGCATGCGCGGTTCGCCAACGGCCGAACTGGTGTTCACCGATTGCCATGTGCCCGAGGCGAACGTGCTGGGCGGCATCGGCGCGGGCGCCAAAGTGCTGATGTCCGGCCTCGATTATGAGCGCGTGGTGCTCTCCGGCGTGCAGATCGGCATCATGCAAGCCTGCCTCGATACGGTGCTGCCTTATGTGCGCGAGCGCCGGCAGTTCGGCCAGCCGATCGGCACCTTCCAGCTCATGCAGGCGAAGGTCGCGGACATATATGTCGCACTCAATTCGGCACGCGCCTATGTCTATGCCGTCGCCCGCGCCTGCGATGCCGGCCGGACAACCCGCTTCGACGCGGCGGGGGCGATCCTGCTCGCCAGCGAGAATGCCGTGAAGGTCGCGCTCGAAGCGGTGCAGGCGCTCGGCGGCGCCGGCTACACGACCGACTGGCCGGTCGAGCGCTATCTGCGTGACGCCAAGCTGCTGGATATCGGCGCCGGCACCAACGAAATACGGCGGATGCTCATCGGCCGGGAACTGGTGGGCGCATGACCGGCCCGGTCCTTCCCACGTCCGTCGACCCCGCCAGCCCGGACTTCGCCGCGCGCGCGGCGCACAATCGCGCGCTTGCCGAGCGCCTGCGCGCGGATGTCGCGACGGCGGCGCTGGGCGGCGGCGACAGTGCCCGCGCCCGCCATGTTTCGCGCGGCAAGCTGCTCCCGCGAGAGCGCATCGACCGGCTGCTCGATCCGGGCAGTCCGTTTCTGGAGATCGGCCAGCTTGCCGCACGCGGCGTCTATGAGGACGACATCGCCGGTGCCGGCATCGTGGCGGGCATCGGGCGGGTGAATGGCCGGCAAGTGATGATCGCCGCCAATGACGCGACAGTGAAAGGCGGGACTTATTATCCCCTCTCCGTGAAGAAGCATCTGCGCGCGCAGGAAATCGCGGCGGAGAACCACCTGCCGTGCCTCTATCTGGTCGACAGCGGCGGCGCGAACCTGCCGCATCAGGCCGAGGTTTTCCCGGATCGCGACCATTTCGGCCGCATCTTCTTCAACCAGGCCAACATGTCCGCGCAGGGCATCGCCCAGATCGCCTGCGTGATGGGCAGTTGCACGGCGGGCGGCGCTTATGTGCCCGCCATGGCGGACGAGAGCATCATCGTGCGCGGGCAAGGCACCATCTTTCTCGCCGGACCGCCCCTCGTGAAGGCCGCGACGGGCGAGGAAATCAGCGCCGAGGATCTGGGCGGCGGCGAGCTCCACGCTCATCGCTCCGGCGTGGTCGATCATCTGGCGGAGGATGACGCCCATGCGCTCACCATCCTGCGCGATATCGTGGCGACGCTGCCGGTCGATCGCGTGCCGGATGTGCCGCTGATCGATCCGCGCCCGCCGCTTTACGATCCGCAGGAGCTTTACGGCATCATCCCGCAGGATGTGCGCGCGCCCTATGACGTGCGGGAAGTGATCGCCCGGCTGGTCGACGGCAGCGAATTCCACGAGTTCAAGGCCGCGTTCGGCGCGACGCTGGTCTGCGGATTCGCGCATATCTGGGGCATGCCGGTCGCCATCCTCGCCAACAATGGCGTGTTGTTCAGCGAAAGCGCGCTCAAGGGCGCGCATTTCATCGAGCTGGCCTGCCAGCGCCGCACGCCGCTGCTGTTTCTCCAGAACATCTCCGGCTTCATGGTCGGCGGCAAATATGAGGCGGAAGGCATCGCCAAGCATGGCGCCAAGCTGGTGACCGCCGTGGCGACGGCGCAGGTGCCCAAGGTCACCGTGCTGATCGGCGGCAGCTTCGGCGCGGGCAATTACGGCATGGCCGGCCGCGGCTATTCGCCGCGCTTCCTCTTCACCTGGCCCAACAGCCGGATCAGCGTGATGGGCGGCGAACAGGCCGCCAGTGTCCTCGCCACGGTCAACCGCGATGCCGCCAACTGGACGGCAGAGGAGACCGAAGCGTTCAAGGCGCCGATCCGGGCGAAGTTCGAGGCAGAAGGCGACCCATGGCACGCGACGGCGCGGCTGTGGGACGACGGCATCATCGACCCGGCGCAGACCCGCGATGTGCTCGGCCTCGCCTTCGCTGCCACGCTCAATGCGCCCATCCCGGAGAAGGCGGCCTTCGGGCTGTTCCGCATGTGAGCGGGTGGCCATGCTGACCTCCCTCCTCATCGCCAACCGCGGCGAGATTGCCTGCCGGATCATCCGCACCGCGCGGCGCATGGGGGTGCGCACGATTGCGGTCTATTCGGACGCGGACGCGCAAGCGCTGCATGTGCGCGAGGCTGATGAGGCCGTCCATATCGGTCCCTCGCCGGCGCGGGAGAGCTATCTCGACGGAGCCAGGATCATCGCCGCGGCCCTGCGCACCGGCGCACAGGCCATCCACCCGGGCTATGGCTTTCTGAGCGAGAATGCCGACTTCGCGCAGGCCGTGATAGAGGCGGGCCTGATCTGGGTCGGCCCGAGACCGGCGAGCATCCGCGCCATGGGCCTCAAGGATGCCGCCAAGGCACTGATGAGCGAGGCAGGCGTGCCGGTGACGCCCGGCTATCTGGGCGAAGACCAGTCGCCCGACCGGCTGGCGAGCGAGGCGGGCAGGATCGGCTACCCAATCCTCATCAAGGCAGTGGCAGGCGGTGGCGGCAAGGGCATGCGCCGCGTCGATGCGCCCGCCGACTTCCTCGACGCGCTCGCCTCCTGCAAGCGCGAGGCTGCGTCCGCCTTCGGCGACGCGCGCGTGTTGCTGGAGGCATATATCCCCTCGCCGCGCCACATCGAGGTGCAGGTCTTCGGCGATACCCATGGCAGCATCGTGCATCTGTTCGAGCGGGACTGCTCGGTGCAGCGGCGCCACCAGAAAGTGATCGAGGAAGCCCCGGCGCCGGGCATGACGGAGGCGACCCGCGCTTATGTCTGCGCCGCCGCCGTGCGCGCCGCCCAGGCCGTCGACTATGTCGGCGCCGGCACGGTCGAGTTCATCGCGGACGGCTCAGGCCCGCTGCATCCCGACCGCATCTGGTTCATGGAAATGAACACGCGCCTTCAGGTCGAGCATCCGGTGACCGAGGCGATCACCGGGGTCGATCTGGTCGAGTGGCAATTGCGCGTTGCGGCGGGCGAGCCGCTGCCCAAGCGGCAGGACGAGATCGCGATCACCGGTCACGCCATTGAGGCGCGCCTCTATGCCGAGGACCCCGCCAGGGGCTTCCTGCCGAGCACGGGCCGGCTCGATCTGTTCGATCTGGGCAGCGGCGTGCGGGTCGATACCGGCTTTCACGCAGGCGCCGCCGTGTCGCCCTTCTACGACCCGATGCTGGCCAAGGTCATCGCTCATGCGCCCTCTCGCGAGGAAGCGCGCGCCCTGCTTGTCGGATCGCTGGAGAACAGCGCGATCTGGCCTGTGCGGACGAACGCTGCCTTTCTCATCAAGGCGCTCGATCATCCCGCCTTCGCGGCCGGCGGGATCGATACCGGCTTCATCGCCCGTGAAGGCGATGCGCTGATGCCGGCGATAGGGCCATCCGCTGCGCTCCTGCGCGCGGCAGCGGCGCGCTATGCCCAGCAGCCGCTCGCCGGCTTTCGGCTCAACGCGCCGACGACGCCGACAATATCGCTCGCGGCGGACGGCATCGAGACAGTCGTGCCGCTGCCCGCATCAGCCCCATCTTCCGACCAGCCGCTTGCCGGCCCGCATCCCTCACCGGCCCCCGCCTATCTCCATGAACATGGGCAGAGCTGGTGCATCGCGCCGCCGCGTACATCGGGATCGGCCAGCGCAGCGACCCAATCCGGCGCCGTGCTCGCACCCATGCCCGGACGTATCATCACGGTGGACGTGGCGCCGGGGCAAACGGTCACCAAAGGCCAGAAACTGCTGACGCTCGAAGCGATGAAAATGGAACATGGCCTCACCGCGCCGTTCGATGGCATAGTGGCGACACTGACGGTCAAGGAGGGCGATCAGGTGCAGATCGACACGCTGCTCGTCAGCATCGATCCCGGACCGAAGGGAGAGGCATGACCGCGAAATATTTCGACGAATTGCAGGTCGGTGACCGTCTGATCCACCCGATCCGGCGGACGGTGATGGAGGCTGACAATCTGCTCTGGTCCGCGCTCACCCACAACCCGCAGCCGCTGCATCTCGATGCCGAAGCCGCGAAAGCCAGCGAATTCGGCCAGATCCTCGTCAACTCCACCTTCACGCTCAGCCTGATGGTCGGCCTGTCCGTGGGCGAGACGACCTTCGGGCCGCTGGTCGCCAATCTCGGCTTCGACAAGATCGTGCTGCCCCATCCCGTGTTCATCGGCGACACGCTGCGCTGCGAGAGCGAGGTTGTTGCCCTGCGCGAGAGCCAATCGCGCCCATGGGCCGGGATCGTGACCTGGGAGCATCGGCTCTCCAACCAGCGCGACGAAATCGTCTGCCAGGGCCTGCGCACCGCGATGTTGAAGAAGCGACCGGCGTGACGCCGCTGCGCTCGCTGCTGTTCGTGCCCGGTGACCGGCCGGAGCGCTTCGCCAAGGCGGCGGCGAGCGGCGCGGATGCGATCATCCTGGACCTTGAGGACTCGGTCCTGCCCGAGGGCAAGGACGCAGCGCGCCGGGCGGTGGTTGACTATCTGACCGCCCGACCTCCCCTGCCCTGCATCGTGCGGGTCAATGCGCTGGGCAGCAGCGCAATCGAGGCTGATGTGGCGGCGCTGGCCAAGGTCAAACCCGACGCGCTGATGCTGCCCAAGGCGGAAGGCGCGGCCTCGATCGATGCGCTCGCTGCGCTGTTCGGCGCGGACCTGCCGCCGGTCCTGCCGATCGCGACGGAAACGCCGGGCGCCATCTTCGAGCTTGGCAGCTACCGGCACTGCGCCGATCGGCTTGCCGGGCTGAGCTGGGGCGCGGAGGATCTGCCCGCAGCGATCGGCGCCACGACATCGCGCGAGGCCGACGGGCGTTACACGCCGCCTTACGAGCTCGTCCGCTCGCTCACCCTGTTTGCTGCCCATGCCGCCGGCGTGCCCGCGATCGACACCGTGTTTCCCGCCATTGCCGACAAGGACGGACTCGCGGCGCATGTCGCGCGGGCACGGCGCGATGGCTTCACCGGCATGCTCGCCATTCATCCGGCGCAGGTGCCAGTCATCAACGCCGGCTTCACACCCGACGATGAGGAGATCGCCAAGGCGCGCAGGATCATTGCCGCGTTCGATGCCAATCCCGGTGCCGGCGCGCTGGCGCTGGACGGCCGGATGATCGACCGCCCCCACCTCGTTCAGGCCCGGCATGTGCTTGCCCTGGCCGGAGCGTTGTCGACCGACTGAAGCGCAGGCGCGCCGGATCAGACGGACATCAGCGGATCGCTCACGCCATGCTTGCCGGTTTCCACCCGACCGGCGAGGCGGATCGTCATGGCACCGCTCTTCACCGTGAAATCATACCAGCCCTGGCTGCGTCCGACCGGCCAGAGCGCCTTGAGCGCGCCCTTGGGCGCGAGCGCCAGCGTCTGCGGCGGATTGACGCCGTAGAGATCATCGCCAAGCGCGACGCTCGCCGTCGTTTCGCCGGGATTGGCGAGCGCGAGGCGCAGCGCATTGCCCTTGATATCATAGCGCGCTTCCAGCGTCGGCAGGGCAGCACCGGCCATGCCAGTGAACCCGCGCATGAAGCCGTTGGGGCCAAGCACGAGGAGATCGAAGCGGCCGTCTGTGTCGGCCATCCACTGGTCATCCAGGCTCTTGCCAGCCTCCACGGCGTAGCGACGCGGCAGCCGATGCAGATGGTTCTTGTCATACACATGGAAGGTCGCGCCAACGCTGCCCTCATTGACGAAACGCAGCGTGACGCTGTTACCGGCCAGCGCAGCATCAACATGCAGCACATAAGGCAGCGCGCGCGAGCGGCGCAGGCCCTGCTCCTGGAACAGGGTTTCCGCACCACGCGGCGGCATGATGCGCGGGCGCTTGAGATGCTGGGCAAGTACCGCGACCGATCCCTTGGCGTCCGGCAGGGCCGGGAAGCTCTGGTCCGCATCGAGCCGGAAATCGAAGCAGGAGGTGAGATCGCCACACATCTTGCGATGCCATGGGCTGATCGCGGGGATGGTGACGCCGAAACGCTTCTCGATGAAGCGGCCGACGGATGTGTGATCGAAGGTCTCGCTGTTGACCCAGCCACCCTTGGACCAGGGCGACACGACATACATGGGCACGCGCGATCCCAGCCCCCAAGGCCGGACCTTGCCAGTCACATTGTCATCGCGCGAGGTATATTTGTCCTCATGATCGTCGAAATATTCGCCGGCAAGGTCGAAGGTCGCCTTGCCCGCGAGCGTGCCATCCAGATTGTAGGAGGGCGGCGCGGCGGGCGGCAGATGATCGAACAGCCCGTCATTCTCGTCGAAGGTCTGGAAGAACACCGTGCTCGCCCAGACATCCGGGTTCGCCGTCAGCGCATCCAGCACGCGCGCGGTATATTCCGCGCCTTCGATCGGCGTGGAAGCGGAGGGATGCTCGGACCATTGCATAGGCGGCAGCACCCACGAGACGGCGGGCAGCGTGCCGTCCTTGACGTCCTGTTCCAGCCGCTCGATCGAATATTCGCGCATGCCGCGCTCGTAGAGGCCCGAGCCGGGCTTGCACTCGCGGAAGCCCTTGAACGCCAGACCGCCATGCATGGCGCCGGTCCAGTTGTCATTGGGGTTCTGATAGATCCGCCAGTCGACGCCGGCCGCTTCCAGCACTTCCGGGATCGTCTGCCATTCCAGCGCATTGCCGGCATAGGTGTAGCCCGGCTCGGGCAGCGCGCCCTTGATCCAGCAGCGAAGATTGTTCGGCTCGGACTTGTCGTCCCGGCAATTGCGACCCTGCGACCACTCGGCCGGATCGAAGCTGGAGCCGGACCAGAAGACGATGCGATTGGGATCGGTGCCGGTGGGAATCGAGCAATGATAGGCATCGCAGATGGTGAAGGCTTCGGCCAGCGCGAACTGGAAGGGAATGTCCTCGCGCTTGTAATAGCCCATCGAGTAATCGGTCTTGTACTTGGGCCAGAGGCCGAAGCTGCCCTGGTTCCACGCGGCCTGCGCGTCCGAGAAGCTGTGCGGCGTGCCCGGCACCTTCATGCCGTTGGTCTTCTTCGTGTCGAGCCAGAAGGGCGGCAGGACGCGCGCGCCATTGGACTGTTCCCAGACACTGCGCCCGCCCGGCAGCGGTACGGTGTGCCGGTCGCCAAAGCCGCGCACGCCCTTCATGGTGCCGAAATAGTGATCGAAGCTGCGGTTCTCCTGCATCAGGATGACGATGTGCTTCACGTCCTTGATGGTGCCGGACTGGCGCTTGGCGGGCAGCGCGAGCGCACGCTCGATGCTGGCCGGCACGGCCGCCGCCGCGCCCAGCACGCCCACAGCCTTCAGAAAATCACGCCTGTTATTCGTCACCATGGAGGGTCTCCTGAACAGTCAGAGGAAGCGTCGTCGCAAGCGCGCGGAGAGCTGATCGAGCGCGAGAACGACGAGGAAGATGGCGAGCAGGATGGTGCCGACATGGCCGTAATCGTACATGTCGTAGCGGCCCTTGAGTTCCTGCCCCACGCCGCCGGCGCCGACGAGGCCAATGACCGTCGCCATGCGCACGTTGCGATCCAGAATGTAGAGCGTGCTGCCGATGAAGCCGGGCATGACCTGTGGCAGGATGGCCAGCCGCCAGATGGCCAGCCGGTTCGCGCCGATGGCGGCCAGCGCTTCCTGCGGGCGCGGATCGGCATGTTCCATATCATCGGCGAAGAATTTGCCGAGCACGCCCGCGCCATGCAGGCCTAGCGCCAGAAAGCCGGCGATCGGCCCGAAGCCATAGGCAATGACGAGGAACAGCGCGCTGATCAGTTCCGGCACCGCGCGCATGAAACCCACGAGCGCATGGGCGGCAAAGCGCACCGGCGCGCTCGGCATCATGTTGCGCGCGCCCAGCAGCGCGAGCGGCAGGCCGAGCAGCACCGCGATCAGCGTGCCCCAGAGCGCGATTTCGAGCGTCTCGACGATCTTGACCAGCACATGCCCGGCATAGCCGAGCGGCTGGACGAGATAAGTCCGCGAGACCGGGCGACTCACCGGCTTGAGCGTCGCGGGATCGAGCGCCTGTTCCTGCGTCTTGACCGTTTCGAGGAAGGCGAGCGGCGGCAGATGCGCAGGATCGAACCCGTCGATACGGCCGATCTCCTGCCGGTCCGAGAGCTGGATGGGAACGAGCTGGCCGATCACCCGGCCGAGACTGGGGGCATCGGCCGGGGTCTCGACGAGACCAAGCGTGGACAGCGTCGCCGCGCCGGTCTGCGCGAGCATCCGGCCCAGCTCGACGCGCTGGGCACTGTACCAGAGCACCGCCAGCGCGATGACCACGACCAGCACCGCGCGAGGGCCGAAGGGTTGCGGGAAAGTCCAGTCCCGCCGGTGGAGCGCCGCACTGATCGTCATACCGCCTCCAGCAGAGGCATCGGCGGCGCCTCGTTGGCCGGCGCCGCGCGATCATAGATGAGTGCGACATCGCGCGGGGTCAGCGCGTCAGGCGCGCCATCGAAGATCACGCGCCCGCGATGCAGCGCGACGATGCGATCGGCAAAGGCTCGGGCCAGATCGAGCTGGTGGAGGCTGCACAGCACGGTTGCGCCCCGCAGCGAGGCCTGCCGGCGCAGCAGTGCCATCACGTCCCGACCCAGCGTCGGGTCGAGGCTCGCCACCGGCTCATCGGCGAGGACCACGGCGGGATCGAGCATGAAGGCGCGGGCGATGCCGAGGCGCTGCTGCTGACCGCCGGAGAGCTGCTCGGCACGTCGGCGCAGATGCGCTTCTTCAAGGCCGACCGCGCGCATCAGCTCGCACACCTTGCGCTTGAGCGGATCGGGATAAAGCCCGGTCAGCACGCGCCAGAGCGGCAGGGCAGACACCGCACCCGCCATGACGTTCAACGCACCACTGCCGCGCGAGACGAGGCCGAAATGCTGGTGGACCATGGCAATGCGCTTGCGCAGTCCGGGCAGCGAGCGGCGATCGACGCGCTGGCCATCGACCAGCACCTGCCCCTCGCTCGGCGTCTCCAGCCCGTTGACGCAGCGCAGGAGCGTGGACTTGCCCGCGCCCGAGGGGCCAAGCAGGACGCAGAATTGCCCGGCGGGAATGGTGAGATCGATACCATTGAGGGCACGGGTGCCGTCGGGCCAGGTCTTCACGATCTGATCGAAGCGGATCTCCATGGCCTCAGCGCTCCGCCGATTTCTTGAGGATCTCGCCCTTCAGCTCGTCACTCAGCAGCGCCATCTTGCGGGCGGCGCTGTCGAAGCGCTCGGCAGGGAAATGCGCGTCATAGCCATCGACCTGCGCGCCGCCATAGCCACGGATCATGTCCGGGCGGATGCCGGGCGCCTTGGCCACACCCTCAAAGGCCGCGCGCAACCGCTGCTTGAGGTCTTCGCGTAGCTTGCTGTTCATGACGAGCGGCGGGTAGGGAATGGCCTCGCTGCGCGCGACGACGCGCACGTCCGTCGCGCCCGGCACGCCTTCGCGCACCGCCTTGTCATAGGAATCAAACGAGAGCGCAGCCGCATCCACCCGGTGGGCGATCAGCGCGGCCAGGCTGTTGGCGTGGCTGCCGGTGAGCCGCAACGGCCCCAGATCCTTGACCGGATCGACATGGGCCTGGAGCAACATCGCAACCGGAAAGACGAAGGAGGAGGTCGAGTTGACGTCCCCGAAGGCGACGCTCTTGCCGCGCAGATCCTCGATCCGCGCGATCGGCGCTTCCTTGCGGGCGAACAGGCCGGCATAATAGACCGACTGCCCATCCTTCACGGCGACGGCGAGCAGATCCGCACAGCCGCGATGGCGGGCCTGAAGATAGGTGACCGGCCCGACGAAGGCGACATCGGCCGTGCCGTTGCACATCGCCTCGACCACGGCGCCATAGGACTGGGCGACCTTGAGATCGAAGCGGAGTTTCGCGCTCTTGCCGACCGCATCGAACACCGGCTTGTAGTCGGCCAGCGTGCCGCTCTCGGTGCCGCCATCCGCCGGGATCAACAGCACGTGCAGCACATCCGGCTTCCCCGCCGCCTCGCGCGTCGAGCAGGCCGGCAGCGCGGCAAGCGCCAATGCGGCCAGAGCCAGGCCGGGCATCTTGGGTTTCATCACGTTTCCCTCCTCATCGCGCACAGGCGCAACTGCATGCCGGACGCTAGGCGCCCGGCATGACAGGGGGATGAAACCGGCTGATGGATGCGACCTAAGGGCAAGGCTTTCGTCCCAGGGTGCTCGGGCAGCCACGCCGCCCGGGCACCCTGCGAGGGTCAGAAGCTGGTGGTGTAGGAGAAGTAGACGCTGCGCGGCTTGCCCTCGAACGGATAGCCGAAATAATAGGCATCATCCGTGCTCTTGAGCTTGCCCTGCACCGCCGCCACGCTGAAGCGCTGGTTGCCGTAGCCGTAGCGCTCCGCATAGGTCTCATCGAGGATGTTGACGACGCGGAGCTGGAAACGGTGCTGACGCTCGTCACCGGCCCAATAAGCAATCGAGCCGTTCATCACGAAGTAGTTGCCGAAATTGTGGCGGAACTTGTTGCTCGGACCTCCCGTCGAATATTCCGGCCCCTGATAGCGCGGGAACAGGCTGACGTGGAAGCGCTGGTCCGGCGAGTTCCAGTTGAGCGTGCCCTGGATCATATATTCGGGCGTCTCGTTGATCTGCAGGGTCGAACCCTTGAGATGCGCCTTCTGCCGCGTGAAGCCGAGATTGAGCGACCAGACCTTGCCGATGTTCAGGTTGAAGTCCGCCGTGAGCCCGCGGATCTGGGTGACCGCCGTGTTGTTATAGTAGGTGTTCGGCGTCTGGCCGGACGTCGACTGGATGCGGTTCGAGATATCGGTATGGAACAGGCCGACCTCGGCGCTGGCGTTCACATCGCCCCAGTTCTTCGCGAAGCCGACCGCGCCATTATAGGTCTCGGTCGTCTCGGTCTTGAGGTCCGGATTGCCGATCTGCGTCGGCGTGTTCATGAACAGCTCGTTGGTCTTGGGCAGGCTGTAGGACGTGCCGCCATTGGCGCGCACATAGAAGGGGCCGAAGGGCTGACGCAGGCCGAACTTCCAGATGGTCTTGTGACCGAAGGCCTCCGAGAAATCGATGCGCGCCGCGAGGCTGATCGCCGTGTCCGGGCTGAACGGCAGCGTCGGCCGCAGATCGGCATAGAGGCCGGTGGTGATGTTCCAGGCCTTGCTGATCGGGAACACCGGGTCTGAGTCATTGCGATAGGCGACGCGCTGGACGCCGAACACCGCCTCGCCCACGCCCTGCAGGGTCAGCGTGTTGCGGAAGTTGATGCCATATTCCATGAAGCCGCTGACCTTGGAGGCCGCACCGAAGCCCTTGTTGTCATAAGCGATCGAGCGTCCCGTCGCATAGCCGAAGGCGACCGGCTTGCCATTGTCCGGATTGATGCAGCCCGCGACATTGCGGCAGATCTCGGCATAAGTCTCGGTATTGTTGAGCTTGGGATTGCTCCAATAGACGGACAGCTCGGAGGACAGCTTATCCGACCAACGCTGGTTGATGCTGCCATCGATGATCGGGTAGCGCACGCGGTTGGGCGAGTAGGTCTCGTTGTCCGGGAAGGCATCCTGGAACTCGATCTGCGTGTACTGGCCGTTCAGGCGGATTTCGGTCGCATCCGTCGGCTTGAACAGGAATTTGATGCCGACATTGTTGCGGTTGAGCGGATAGGGCTGGACGCCGCCGGCCGCCTTCACATTGTCTACGAAATCCTGCGGACGGAAGATGCGCGGGCCATCGGTATTCTGCGAGCTGCCATAGACCATGACGCTCAGGCGCCCGTCCTTGTCCAGCGCGGCGCGAGCATTGCCCCACAGCTCGCGCGAGTTGAACGAGCCATAGCTGGCGCCCAGCTCGATCTTGTTGGTGCCGTCCGGGCGCTTGGTCACGATGCTGACCACGCCGATGCCGCCATTCGAGCCAAAGAACAGGCTGTTGCCGCCCCGGAACACCTCGACGCGGTCGATCATGTGCGGATCGATGGTGGTGGTGCCCCAGATCTCTTCCAGCGCGGGACCGCGATCGTAGAGCGGCACGCCGTCGAGCACGACCAGCGTGTCACGGTCGCCGCCGCCATCGAGACGGATGGTATATTCGCCCTCGTCCGGTGAATAGCCGACATTGGCGCCCTTGATGAGGAACTGGGCCAGTTCCGCGAAGTTGCTGGCGCCGCTCGCCTCGATCTCCTGCGAACCGACGATCTGGACATAATTGCCGAACTGGATTGCCTCGTCGGCGGTCTTCGTCGCGCGAATGACCTGGCCGGTCACGACGATGTTCTGGGAATCGGAGGCCTCGGCTTCCGCATCGGCCTCAGCCTCGGCAGCGTGAGCCGGCGCGGCCCAGAGAAAGCCCGACAGGGCAATGGTCGCCAAAATATGCGCGACAGAATGAGAGCGTGTCTTCACCGCTGGTCCCCCAGATTGTTGAAATGGTCGTTGGGCGCTGGCGCGCCCCGGCGGATCGCTCGCTGTGCGAACGTCCGTTCTCCGGGACTCAGCTCATCGCCGTCGCGGTGGCCTCTAGGCAGCCCATGTGACAAATGAGTGAAACTTACTCATTTTTATTGCGCATCATGATTAAATTATCTGCATTTACAGTTGAGCAATCATCGGCCATTTGGCCGGCAGCGCGGCGGATTTCCGCGCTCTTGCGATATTGAGTTTCACTCAATGCTGGCACTGGCCCCTTTGAGCGGGCATGGTGTCCAGCGAGACTTTCCGGAGACGATCCCCGTGACAACCACCCCCCGGCCAGCGCGCGGACGCCCGGCCCAGACCGACAACAAGCCGGTCGAGAATGCCCTGATGCGCATCCGAGTCGCGCAGCCGAGCATGGCCAAGAGCGCCCAGCGAATCGCGCAGTTCATTCTGGAACGGCCGGAGGACATCGTCGGCATGTCCGTCACCGAACTGTCGGAAGCGACGGGCGTGAGCGAAGGCAGCGTCATCAACTTCTGCCGCAGCATCGGCCTCTCCGGCTTCCAGCAGATGAAGCTCAGCCTGGCGCAGGAGATCGTCCAGCCGGTCCAGTTCATCCACGAGGATCTGGATCGCACGGACGACATGGACACCGTGTGCCGCAAGGTGTTCCACTCGGGCATCCAGGCCCTGCGCGACACGCTCTCCGTGCTGGACGCCGAAGCGCTCACCCGCGCGGTCGAGGCCGTCCGCACGGCCAAGCGCGTGGAAATCTATGGCATCGGCTCGTCCGCGCCGATCGCCGAGGACACGCATTACCGCATGTTGCGCATCGGGCTGGACGTGCGCGCGGTGACCGACAGCCATGTGCAGGCGATCAGCGCCTCGCGCTGCGACAGTGACGTCGCTGTCATCACCATCTCCCACAGCGGTGCCACGCACGAGACGGTCACGGCGACGCGCCTCGCGAGGGAGGCCGGCGCCCGCACCATCGTCATCACCAATTTCGCTCGCTCGCCGATCCAGGCCTTTGCCGACATCGTGCTGTTCACCATGGCCCGCGAGACACGCTTCCGCACCGAGGCGATGACCAGCCGAATCGCGCAGCTTTGCGTGGTTGACGCGCTGATCGCCGGGCTGGCGCTGGCTGATTATGACAAAGCGACAGATGTGCTGAAGAAGACGTTCGACGTGCTGTCGATCAAGCGCTTCTAAGCAGCGCGAGCGGCGCTACCACCGGCGGGAGCAGATCCTCCATCCGCAGGCCGGTCGCCGCGCCGACAATGATCGAGCGCATGCCCAGGCGGCGCGCACCCTCGCCATCAGTCGCCGGATTATCGCCGATCATCACAGCGTCGCGCGGCGCGACGCCCATGGCGCCACAAGCCCGCTCGAACAGCAGCGGCCCCGGCTTGCCGAGCACATGCATGGCCCGTTGCTCGCCCACGCAGGCAAGCAGAGCCGCCAGCAACGCGCCGGTCTCCGGCACCAGTCGGCCGGCCGGACCCGGATGGGTCAGATCGGCATTGGCAACGACCAGCCGGGCGCCGTCCCGCAACGCATTCGCGGCGCGCTCCAGCTTGGCATAAGTGAAGCGCGCGTCGCGCATGAGCAACACGAGGTCGGGTTCTTCCCGCACCAGCGTGAGGCCCAGATCGCGGGCATGGCGACGCATCTTGGGCGCGGCGAGCAGCAGCACGCGCGCCTCCCCCAGCGCTGCCACATGACGGAGCGCCTCGACCCCGGCCATGAAGATGCGCTCACGCGGCACGGCCAGGCCACTGGCCGCGAGGACATCCGCGAAATCATCGGGAAGATGGGTGGAGTTGTTCGAGACGATCGCCACGCGATCCAGATGACGGGCGATCAACGCAGCGGCATCGGACAGGATTCGATTGTTGACTGCAACACAGCCGTCCCAATCCAGCAATATAGCCTTGCTGGCATCAAGCAGATGACGCGCCTCCGCGCCTCGTGATGCCGTCATGCTTGGTGACAAAGCCCAGCCCCTGATCCGCCGCTTCGGATAAAGCCAGATATTGGCATTTTTTTGTGATGTAAATATGAGAAATATTCAATTTCTGCGTTGAGCGCTGCGCAGGCTCGCAGGCGCACCGAGCCCGCAAGCAGAACAGTCCCCCGCGACTGCGAGGGACCGTCCATCATCCTAGATCTTGAAACGCACGCCGACGCGATAGGCGCGGCCGGTCGGATCGAACAGAGTGCGACCCTCGCCCGTCGCTGGGAACGGCGGCGCGGTGTTGAACAGGTTGCTCACCCGCCCGAACAGTTCGAGCCTTTTGTCCGCATTGGGCGACACGTCGACGGTGAACGTCAGGTTCGTGTAGAGCGTCGAGGCCGCCCGGTTGATGTTCACGCCATTGACCGCCGCCACACCGGCGACGCGCGTGTTGTCAATCGTGCCGCCGCCATACCAGCGCAGATCGAGCGCGGAGCTGATGCGGCGTCCCTCGTAGGACGCCATGCCGAACACGGTCCAATGCGGCGAGGTATATTGCCCGGCCGGATCGGTGGTGGTGGCGTTGACCGCCGCCGTGGTCGCCAGCTTGTCGACATAATTGGCCAGCACACGCAGCGACAGGCTGCCATCGCCCGATCCGAACAAGCGCGAGATCGGCATGCGATACGACGCTTCAATGTCGATGCCGCGCGTCTCGAACCGGTCCAGATTCTCGAAGCGGACGGTGACACCGGTAATCTGGTTCGATGTCCCGAGCGTGACCAGGCTGCAGAACTGCTGGAGATTGTCCAGGAAGCAGCGGTCGAGAACCTCGTTGGCGGGGATCGTGCCGATCTGCCCGGCAATCTCGATCTGGTAATAATCGACCGAGAAGCGGAAGCCCGAGAGGAAGGAGGGCTGGAGGACCACACCGGCTGTCCAGGTGTCCGCCTTCTCCGGCGCCAACTGGGGATTGCCCTGCGTGGTAACCGGCACGGGGAGTGTCGCCGCATTGCGCGGATCGCGCACATTGGTGGTGAGCACGGCCGTTGGCGTATAAAGCTCGCCCAGATTGCCGGCCCGAATGTCGCGCGAACGGCTCGCGCGCAGGCGAATGGCGTCGTTCACATCCCAGGTGCTGCCCACCTTCCACGTCACGACACCGCCGGACGAGCTGTAATCGGTGTAGCGCGCCGCAAGATTAAGATCGAGCGACTTGGCGAAGGACGCATCCTTGAGGAGCGGCACTGCCAGCTCGCCGAAAATCTCCTTCACCTCATAAGCACCCTTGATCGCCTTGCGGTTGGAGGTCTGCCAGCCATTGGCCTGAGAGATCGGATCCGCGACCGCGTCGATCTCCTCCCGCCGCCACTCGGTACCCACGGCCATGTTGACCGGCCCGGCCCACAGGTTGAACAGCGGCCCGTTGGCGCTCACTGCCGCGACCTGCTGCTTGGTGATCATCCGGAACTGCGAGGTGCCGGTCACGTAGCCGATCGCGGCGGCGGACGGCGAGCCATTCCCGAACAGGTTGAACGGGCTACAGGCGGGATCATCGTTGGTGGTGCTCGCATCGGCATTGACGCGGCAGACGATGTTGCCGCCCGAGCTGACCGCATCGATGGCGCGGCGGAAATTGGCGACATTGACGTTGCCAATGCGGGCCTGCTCGAAGTGGTTGCGGCCATATTGATAATAAGCGTCCCACGACCAGGCGCTGCCGATCTTGCCGTCCAGACCCACGACCCCGCGGATGATCGACGGGGAGCCGTCCTTCACGGTAAAATCGCCCATGCCCGGATCCCGGAAGACGCGGCCCATGTTGAAGCAACTGATGCCCGCCGCCGTCATCTGGTCGCGCACGCTCTGCGGCAGATAAGGGTTGGAAATCGGCACCAGGATCGATCCGAGCGAAGAGGCCAGGGTGGTGGTGCTGCACGTCGGATTGCCGGTCACCGCGCCATTGTTGCGCGCCGGCTGGGCCAGGCCGCCGGACCGGACCGAGGCATAGGTGCCTTCCGCGAACAGGCTGAGACTATCGGATAGTTCATAGGAAACCCGGCCCATGACGGTCCAGCGCTCGAACGGAAATTTGAGATCGCCGCCCGGCGTTGCCGCGTCACCGGCATTGTCCGTGCCGCCGATCATGTTGTTGCCGAACACCTGGCCGTAGCCGAACTGCCGGGTCGCACCGCCAGGCAGGAATGTCAGGCCACGCAGCGGCCCGCTGGTGATGAGGCCGCCATCCGAAACGTCGGCCCGGCGTGTGTCATCCGCATAGATCGTCCCGGGCAGGCCATTGGTGGCGAAAGCCGAGTTACCCACCGAACCGCGCCCGGACCATGGCCGCGACCGATGCGGCTGCTGGAGGCTGCGGATGCCGTCATCGCGCGCATATTCGCCGCCGATGAGGATATGGCCGCGACCGCCCGCGAACCGGCGACCATAAGCCAGCGATCCCATGAAATTGTCGGCATCGCCATAGGTCGAGATGCCTGCCTGGCTGGTGCCTTGCAGCCCCTCCAGATCATCCTTCAGGATCAGGTTGATCACGCCCGCCACAGCGTCGGACCCCCAGGAGGCGGAGGCACCACCCGTCACCACTTCCGCGCGCGAAATGAGAATGGTCGGGATGACGCCCAGATCGACCGTGCCATCCGAGAAGGTCGGCACGTGACGGCGCCCGTTGACCAGCACGAGCGTGCGCTGCGCCCCGATGCCGCGCAGGTCCGCATAGACAGTCGCCGACGCCGGCTGGCCAGTCGTGCGGAAGCTCGGCACGAGCGCCAGCACTTCCGCAGCGATGGCCGGTGCCGTCGCCTGGATCTGAGCCGTGCCCAGCACGGTTGTCGGCGTGGGTGCCGTGAACCCGCTGGACTGGATGCGGCTCGCCGTCACCACGATATCGTCGGCCCGAACGTCCTCCTGCTCGGTCGTCGTGTCCGCCTGCTGCGCGAACAGCGGCTGCGCCGTCGCCAGGGCAAGCGCCGAGGTTGCCAGCCAGCGTGAAACCGCCAGCCCCCCTGAAAGCTTCGTCATGTCCTTTTCCTCCCTCTTGTCCGTCTCTGCCGTCACGGGTTGACGGTAATGGTCACCCGCCGTCGGCTCGCGTCGCCTTCCTCCGGATCATCGACCCAGGAGACATCATATTTCGGGGTTGTGAGCCCTGCCCCACGCAGCAGCTCGGCCACCTCTTTCGCCCGGATTTCCGCCAGGTGATCACGCTCGACGAGCGTGCTTCCGTCACTCAGCGCCGTCCGGCCGCGATGGCCCACGATCGAGATGCTCCGCGCGCCGGTGAGACGGGCATAGTCCAGCACGAGCACGAGAAAGCGCGGATGCTTGAAACCGACGGTCATGTCGAAATCGTAGCGCAGCTCGAAGCTCTTCGGCTGATACGGCGGCTGGGGCTTTTCCGGCTCGGGATAGGCGAAGGCCAGGCGCCCCTTGCTCGGACCGGGCGGGCGCGGCGGCTCGAAAGGCAGATCGTAGCGGTCCTCCGCCATCAGCAGCGTCTGGCAATTGTCGGCCCGCTCCGGCATCACCGAGACCACGACATTCTTGATCGGCACACCGCCGCAGATGCGCGACTCGTTGCTCGGCTCGCCCTCGACCAGCACCTTGTGACCCAGCGAGGGCGGATAGAAGTCCGCACTCACATCCGTCTGGATGCCCAGATAATAGGTTTCACCACCAAATTCCGCGAGCCAGCAAGGCACCGTTTTGGTGTCCCGGACGATGGGGCAGGAAACGAACGCCAGATGTTTCTGCTGCGCGATCGCGGTGGAATGGGCCAGCAGGGCCGCCAGCGCCACGCCCCGGGCGAGAACAGCCGCCCGCATCACAGGCTCGCCAGGAAAGTCTCGAGATCGAGACGCTCCTGCTCCGTGAACTGGATGTTGTAGCGGCGGTCATAATAATCGATGAGCTCACGAATATTGGCTGCGGACCCATTCGAGAAATAAGGCGCTCTGGACGCGAGCCCTCTGAATTGCTGCATGACGATCGTCCCCACATCGTTGCACTTGCCGGAGATCAGCGCACGGCCGGGATCCTGCGTGTAGAAGACGCGCCCCAGATAGGGATGCGGCAGCACACCCGGCTTGCAGGTGATCTTGAACAGCGGCAGGTCGGGCTTGTTCGGGTTCCACGGATTGAGCGGAACCTCCTTGGCCCAGGGCAGGTTCGTGGTGCCGATGTCCATCCAGCCATTAGCCGAATCCATGCCGGTCATGTGCATGCCGTGGCAGGTTCCGCAGGTGCGCTTGGTCGGATTGCCAAGCCCCACCGTATTGAGATGCATCGAATCCTTGATCCAGAAGGTCCGGAAGAAGAACACGTCGTGCCCGCGCCGGATGGCTTCCCGCTTTGCCCGTTGCTCCGCCGTTTCGCCCGGCTTCGGCGTCTTCCATGCATCGCCCATGGGGAAAACATAGCGTGTGGTGTTGTTGCCCAGCACGCCCGCATCCCCCTTGGCGAGGTTACGCGGGCCGAAGGCTGGCGGGCCGTCCGGCTCGACGAGGCTGCCCGCCTGGATCAGCTTGACCTGCGCTACGTAGATCCGGCGCTCGAAATCCTGGATCTGGGCAATCTGCTTCTCGCTCAGCCGCCCCGCGAACTCGAGGTGGTTTGCCGCCGCATCCCGCGCCTGCACGGCCAGCGTCGCATGCCGGGCGTCGGCCATGATGTTCATGCTGACCGGCTTCCCCGTCTCCGGATCGCGCGCGGTGGGCAAGCCATTCTTGCCGATGAAGGGCGACACACCGAAGCGCTGCTGCGTCGTATATTTGGTATTCGCCACCGGCCGGGGCCGGCGATAGACCGAGATCATCGGCTGGGCGCTGGTCAGGCCATAGCGCGCGCTGGTGTTGCATCCGGTCGGATCCCGCACCACCTCGATCGTGAATTCCGGCTCGATCGCCTTGCCGTCCGGCGCCTTGGGCGGCCATGGCAGGCTGACCCGGAACAAACCGCGGGTCAGCAACAGGGAATGCGACGCAGGGTCGGAGGCCGGCAAGGTCGGGCAGTTCGCGCCATCGACCTGAGCGAAGATGGGGTCCTTGCCGCCGGTTTCCTGCCATCTCTTCTGGATGGACCGGACCGAGAGGCTCATGCCGTCTTCCGGCTGGTGGCAGCTCACGCAGGCGCGGCCGTTGGCGCCGATCGGCTCGAAGAAGGCATGCCCCTTCGTCTCGATGGGTTCCCCTTCAAGATAGAGACCAAGCTCGCCCCAGTCATTCGCATAGGTCAGGAATTCGGGGAAACGACGCCCGTCGCCCGGCGACCACCAGTGGTCCGGCTTGCCGGCCACCACACTCTTGCCCTCATCGCTTTGCGCTGTTGCCTTGAACGAGATGGCAGCCCCGAGCGCCAATGTAGACGCAAGCAGCATCGCTGCGGGAATTAACCGCGACATCCTCCCCCCTTCCATTTTTCATTCCTAAATGGATTTATTATGATTTGGAGTTATTTGCAAGTGGCAATGGCTTCTCGCGACAGCTAAGACGGCGCCGATTAGGAGACCAATGAGTGGCTTCGACACCCGAGCATCAGGTCGAATTCGGCTTTCTCGACGAACATATCGGCTTCCAGATTCATTTGAGCCGCCGCGCCATCTGGCACAGCATCCGCTCAAGGCACCGGCTGGATGGCGGCAAGCTCCCATCGGGCTATCGCACCGCCCTCACCGTCATCGGTCTCAATCCTGGCATCGCGCCGAAACGGCTGGCGGCCTCCCTGTATCTCGATCCCCAGGCCACTGCGTCGATCCTGGATCGGCTGGAACAGGATGGCTTTGCGATCCGGCAACGCTCATCGACCGACAAACGCCGGGTCGAGCTGTATCTGAGTGACAAGGGGCAGGCCGAGCTGGACTGGATCAAGGCGCGAAGCGACGAGCAGGAAGCCCATCTCTCCCGCAACCTGTCCACGGAGGAGCGCGCCCTTCTGGTCGAGATGCTCATCAGGCTGCGCGTCGGACTGGAGGCGCCGCAGGACTGATGATCGCGCCGGCGTGCCACCGCTTTCCGGAGGCGCGAACGACCCCGCTCATCGTCGCGTCCGTGACTGCATCCTGCCTTGCCCGTCACGGCTTTGCGCATCCATCGCGCAGCCAGTCGAGAATTTCCGCGCGGTTCTGATCCAGCCGGGGCGGCGTGCGCACCGGCTGGTCACTCGGTGTCAGGCGAAAGCCGACTCCCGGTGTCTGCAAGGGGCCGTCCACCGGCACATCCGGAACGTTGAGGGAAATCAGCGCATCGGGCCGCGCCAGAGCAGGCGCCTCGTCCACGCGGCGAACCATGCCGCAAGGAATGCCGGCGGCGCTCATCCCGGCCTCCCAATCCGCAGCGTCGCGCTGCGCGATCACGGTCGCCAGCTCTGCCTTCATCGCGTCGAAATTGGCGCGGCGCGCTTCCGGCGTTGCAAACAGCGGATTGGTCAGCCAATCCTCGCGGCCGGTGTAGCGGGCAAGCGCCGCAAACTGATTGGGCTGCACAACGCCGAGCGAGATTTGCCGCCCGTCCCGCGCCATGAACAGGGAGGCTGTCGGCAATCCGCTGTAGCCGGTATTGCCCATGCGCGACATCGCCTGCCCCGTCACCAGATAGGGCGTGACGGCGGATGTCATGAATGACAGGCTGGCTTCGAACATCGAAACGTCGATGTAGCTGCTCCCGCCACCCTGCATCCGGCGGACAAGCGCCGCGAGGATGGCGAAGGCGGCGGTCTGACCGGTCAACGTATCGACGATAGGAAAGCCGACACGCACGGGCGGATCGCCCTCCTCGCCGCTCAGCATCATCATGCCGCTCGTAGCCTGCACGATGTTGTCGATCGCCGGCCAGTCGCGCTGGGCACTGTCCTGCCCATAGCCTGACACGGAGCAATAGACGATGTCCGGCCGCAGCGCCTTCACCGCGTCATAGCCAAGCCCCAGACGGGCGATGACACCGGGTCGGAAATTCTCCAGCAGCACGTCGGAGCGCGCCACGATCGCCCGCGCCGTTTCCAGATCGTCAGGATTTTTGAGGTCCAGCGCGATCGACTTCTTGCCCGCATTGGCCGCCAGAAAGGCCGGCGACATGCCCTCAAAGCGCGTGTCGGAGCCATAATTGCGGAAGCTGTCGCCCTGCGGCGGCTCGATCTTGATGACCTCCGCGCCCATCAGGTTCAACAGGTGCGAGGCATAGGGTCCGGCCATCACATGGCTGAAATCGGCGATGCGGATGCCCGCGAGCGGCTGAGTCATGGCTTCTCCGGAAATTGCTTGCGCGCGATCGTCCACGCGCGGTCGGCGCACAGGCCGCAGGCCGGGCCGACGAACATGCGCCCCGCCTTGTCATCACCCTTCAGCTGCCAATCCAGCCAGGCGACGGCGATGCGCCCATAGGCGCCCCCATTTGTCAGCGCAAAGGTGCCGCCATGGCCCGTATCCATGTTACCCAGGAACACCGGCACATGGTCGATCCGCGCGACATCATCCGTGCCGTTGGGATATGCGATGTCGGTTGGCCCGCCCAATATGTAGGCGATGGGCGCGTGCAGCTTTTTCAGATCATCCTTGGTGACCCAGATGCGGCTGCGCCCGCTGCCCGCTTGATTGTAGACCCCGCTGTTGAAGGCGACGACGGTGTCGATGCGCGGATCGGCTCCGGCAGCAATCGCCTGCAAGCCGCCGCAGCTATGCCCCATGACGGCAATCCGGCCGGTATCGACACGCTGCGGATAGGCCTGCGAGGCCCAGTCAATCGCGCCGAGGAGCTGTGTCACGGAGGTTTCGTCAGCCGTGGCCGGCGGCGGTGGTGCGAGCGGCTCCGGTGGCGGCATCGTCGGCAGCGCGCTCAGAGGCGGTTTTTCTTCACCCGGCGCGCCGTTGGCCACGACAATGTAGCCATGACTGGCGATTTCCCGGAGGAAATGGCTGACCGACAAGCCGTTATTCCGGCATCCGCCATTGCCCCAGAGCACGAGCGGCAGCTGGGCCTTTGGCGAGCTGGCGGGCCGATAGACGGTATAGCCCGGCGCATCGGACCGTGCTTCCGCAACGGCAGGCCAGTTCCCCGACCCCGCCGGCGCGCCGATGATCCGCGCGGGCTGCGCCAGCGCCCCGCTTGCCAGCAAGCCGGCCAGCAGAATGAGCCCCTTCATGCCGTCCCTCCACAGCTGATTTTGTCACGCCCTTGCACGGAGGCGCGCGCCGCGCGGAACGCCCCGATCCCGTCAATGCCGAAGCGGGAGAGTCTGCGCGCGTTCGCTTCCGAATCCCGCAGATACAAGGCATCAAACCGTGCCTGTTCTGCCGGCGAGATCCCGTCGATCGTGACGCCCTGCGCCCGCGCCTCCACCATGCCCTTGTCGAGCGCAATGTGGATTTCCTTCTCCAGCGCCGCTTCCCACACCGCCTGCGATTCCTTCAGGATCGCGCGCTCCGTGTCGCTGAGTTTTTTCCACCGCGCTTCGCCGATCGCCCGCGAAGGATAGGCGCCGCGCGGAATGGCGATGGTGTTATAATGGCGGGCAACCTCCGCAAAATGGAGCGACCGGAAGGTATCGCCCGGCGCGATCACCCCGTCGATCACGCCTTTGGCCATGGCTGAATAGACGTCCGCCATCGGCATGTTGACGGCATCGACACCCAGCGTCTCCAGCACCGTCAGCAGCTCGGTCGGCGCACGCAACCGCAAGCCGCGCAAATCGGCAAGGCTGCGGATCCGCCGGTCCGTGGTGACGATGCCCGCGAGCGATCCGCCCTGCACGGCCAGCACCTTGAGGCCATGCAGTTCCTTGCTCATCTCCGGGCTGGCCGCCACGATGCAGCGATAGAGCGCCAGTTGCGACGGGATGCTGTCCGCCCCGCTGTAAAAGCCGGTCTGGATGCGGATCAGATGCGTGCCGCCCCGCACATAAATGGGCGTGATGAGGCCGACATCCGCTACGCCGTGGCGCAGTTCCTCCATCGACATATCGCTGGAGAGCAGCGCCCCCGACCAGATCGGCCGGATGCGGATGAGCCCGCCCGAGCGCTGCTCGACAAACTGCATCCAGGCCTGATCCGCTTTGCTGAACGGATGATTCGGGCTGTAGGGCGTCGCATAAGTCAGCTCCGTCACACCCGGCGGCGTCGGGCGCGCGCAAGCCGCCAGCAGCAGCAAGGAGAGGACCGCCCAAAGCCTCATGCCAGGCCCCGCTCGACCAGAAACTGCGCGACCATGCCGACCATCCGGTCATGGTCCCAATTCTTCGCGTCCACCATGTCGGCGTCGATCGCGAGTACGGGCACGCCCGCAGCTTCGAGCGAAAGTGCAGTCAGCTTCGTGCCCGACTGCGAGAGGCGGTTGTCCGGCGGCAGCAGCACGACGCATGCGTCGATCCCGCAGCGCTCAGCCTCGCTCGTCATCCAGCCGTTCATCCAGGGCGGGAGGTGCAACACCTCGTTCATCGAGCAGATGCGGCTGGCAAGCGCGTCCATCGGCTGGCCCTGCACCTCGCGGATATATTGTGGCCCGGCGAAGGGCATGTACATCGACCAGACGAACACGGCGCCCAGCCGCTCCTCGAGTGCCTGATAGAAGCCGGGATCGTGCCAGACGCCCGCGCCAATCCACATGAGGCGCAGCTTCTCGTTCTCCGCCACGCCCGCGCCGCTCGCCACACGCTCCATCACCTCGTCCCGGAAACGCCGGGCATGCGCCACCGCCCAGTCGGACCCGCGATGCCATTGCGGGATCATGGTGTTGGGCATCTGCTCGGCAATGGAGACGGGGCATGGCCGCGCATTGCCAATGGCCTGCGCTGCTTCCCAGATATAGCCTTCCTGCTCGTTGATCCGCTCCATCAGATGATGCAGCTTCGCTTCATCGAACCGGCGCCCGGTGCGGTTTTCCAGCAGGGAAATGAGGTCCCGCATTTCCGCGACCATCAGCGCGATGCGATCGGGATCATAGACCGTGCGCCACTCGTTCCGGCTATGCTCGAACCAGCGCGGGTCCTTGTGCTCCCATGCCGGGGCTTCCATGGGGAAGAATTCCGTGCCCAGCGCCCGCGCCCACTGGCCAAAGACGTGCTGGATGCAGTCACAGGTCAGACGTGCGACCAGCACCGTGGGCTTTGGCAGCCCACCCCAGGGCGCGGTGCTGGGATCGTTCGCCAGGGTGCAGGCGAAGCCCAGCGAGCAGTATTTGCAGCCATTTTCCGGATAGCCATGCTTGGCCATCACTTCAAAATAGCGGTTCGAGAGCTGCTTGGCTGAAATGTAGGCCGACCACCACTGGTTGGTGATGATGGGGATATCCATCACATGGAAAATCTCGTGCGGAGTATCGGCCTGCACGATAGCGAAGGGCTCCCCCTCATCGACCACGCGACGCCTGAGGTCGGCACCGAACTGCTTCTGATAAGCGCTGGCAGCGGCGGTGCAGGCCAGATGCTTGCGGCTGCGCTGGCCGGTCGGCTTCGCGCTCATCGTCTCGGTCATTCAAACACTCCTGCGGCGTCCAGTTCCGCAATGCGCGCCTCTGAAAGCCCGCACAGGTCGCGCGCGATGTCATGCGCATGCTCGCCCATGCGCGGCGCGCGGAACGGCTGGAAAGGGTCGCGGGAAAAACGGATCGGTGTCGCGATATGGCCGAATGGGCCGAGGAGCGGATGATCCAGCGTGACCAGCGCCCCCCGCGCCGCCAGTTGCGGGTCGCGGTCGATCATATCCTCGCTGTCCTGCACCACGCCGCAGGCAATGCCCGCCGCCTGCAACTCCGCCGCGATGGCATGATCCTCGCGAAGCGCCGTCCAGACCGCGACATCGGCGCCGGTGATGGCATGCAGCCGTGCGCGATCATCCGCGCCGAACAGGCTGATAACTACCCAGCGATCGTCACCCGCCGCCGGGAAAATGTCCTGGAAGAACACTGAAGGGTCGGCATTGCCCATCCGGTGCGGCCGTTCGCCGCGCTTTGCTGCCACCAGCGTCTCGCGCATCTGCTGCACGCAGATCTCGTACATGGACGCATCGATATGGCAGCCACGCCCTGTCACCCGGCGATGCTGGAGTGCGGCCGCCACGGTGCCGGCCATCACGAAGGGCACTATCACGTCGCCATAAGGCACCGCGCCCGGAATGACCGGATCGCCATCGGCATAGCCGGTGAGGACCGTGCGACCGGAAAGCGCACCGCCCGTGCCGTCCACGCCCCACTCCTGTGCAAGCGGCCCGGTCTGCCCGAAGACGCTGCCCGAGACCATGACGATACCAGGATTGCGCGCCACGAGGGCGTCATAATCCAGACCCAGCTTCTTCATGGTGCCCGGCGAGAAATTCTCGACCACGACATCGGCCCAATCGATCAGCGGATCGATCAGCTCTCGCGCTTCGGGCCGCTTCATGTTCAGCGACAGGCTGCGCTTGGAACTATTAAGATGCGCGAACCAGGGCTTGTCGTCCCAATTGCCCGGTTGCGACGCCTCGACCTGCACATCCAGTCGCGCAAGATCAGGCCGTGTCCGACTCTCGATCTTGAGGATCTCCGCGCCAAGATCACCCAGCGTCTTGGTGCTGATCGCGCCCACGAGCGCCCAGGCGAAATCGAGCACTTTCAAGCCCGAGAGTGGTCCGGGCCGCTCGCCGGCATGAACCGCCGGCGCCGCAGCGGGAGCGCCCTGACCGATCGACACAAAACGCTCCGGCAGACCCGAAGGTGTGTCAAAGAAGCCCCGCGCCTTCAGATGCGGATCGGCCAGCACATCCGCCGGCTCGTTCGCGACGCAGGCGTTGATCCCGCGCCGCAGGCCTTCGGTCGCAATCTCCGCCTTGGTACGGGACGCAAAGAAGGCAGCGATCGCGGCTTCCCAGACCGCGCGCGTCTCGGTCGGCAGGGTGGAACGATTATAGCTGAGCCAGTCCGTGCCGTGCAGCGGATTGGGCATCCCGGCCTCGTCCATCCAGTCCGACAGGGCCTGATTGGCCGGCGCGCCAAGCCGCCCGGTCATCAGCGAATGGAAGCACCAGCCATCGGCCAGCCGCCAGATCGCCCGCACCGTCGCCTTGCCATAAGCCAATGCCCCGCCGACCCGGCGGAGCTTGCGCTTGTCAAACTGCCAGCAGAGGATGCCGTTGAAGTTGCGGCTGAACGCGACTTGCTGGATCGACACATCGACATGCTGACCCTTGCCATGGGTGCCGCGCGCATAATGTGCGGCCATCGCCCCGCTCGCCGCCACCATGTCGGCATGAAAGGTGCAGGCGTCTCCCGCTTCCTTGACCGGCGCACGGTCCGGCTCGCCAGTCACGCGCAGCGCCCCGCCCATGGCCGAGGCCACCAGTTCGCCGCCTTTCCAGCCCGATCGCGGCCCGCCCGACCCGAAGGTGGTGACGGACACATGCACCGCCGTCTCGGGAATCGCGATATCGCCCAGACCTTCCAGGCCGATATCGTCGATGACGAAGGACGCGCCCTCCAATGGCCCGCCCAGCTCGGCGCCCAGCGACGCCAGGTAGCGCGCGAGCGGTCGCTCTGCCATGCTGCCCAGCACGGCGACGCGGTGACCCTCAAGCGGTCTCATGCCGCAACTCCCTGCAAAAATGGTCCGATCTCCTCCGCCTCGCCAGCATTGGCGCGCCAGTCCCGCCGCGTCAGGACCAGCGCAGGCACACCTGCATCCGCCAAGGCCGCCCGCTGGGCCGGCAAGTCCCAGATGCGCGCTTCATCCTCCTCGGCAAACCACAGCAGCACTGCTTGTGCCCCGCTGCGCCGGACGTCCTCCAGAAGAGCGGCAGCCCGATCGAAGAAGGCACGACCGCCGTGGGCAAGCGCATGCAACTGCACGGCGACCGCTGCAAAGGGATCGCCCCCTTCCTCGACCGGCAGCCCGAGCGCCTCCCAGCTTTCCCGCAGGGTCGGCCCCACTGCATGCCAGCCCGCCGCCTCCACCATGGCATGCAAGCGCCGGTCAGGCGGCGGCGTGCCCGCGATCAGGCAAACCCGTCCGTCCGTCTCGTCCGCAGGGTTGGCGATCCGGCGGGCATTCGTCTCCTGGATCGCCTGCGTGAACATCGCGGCATCCACACCGAGCCGCGTGGCAAGGCCGCGCACGGCCGTTTCCAGATGCCGGGCACTGCTGGCTCTGGCGATAGTGGCCACGTCGAAGATCAGCGGCTCCGGTCCCTTGACCGCGCCCTGCCGCCGCAGTTCGCAGAGATAATAATAGAGCCGCTGCGCCGCATCGTCCGCGCGAGAGAAGACCACCGCCTCATAACCATCCAGAACGCCATCGGCCCAGTCCTGCACGATCGACCGCGCCCACAAGGGAAACTTGCTTTCCAGCCAGCGATCCGCCGCCGGCATTTCCCGATCCACATTCCATGGCAGCGCACCGACGCAGCGGCAGCAAGCGGCCAGGAGATCGTGCGGCAAATGGGGGCCGACATAGGCTATCATAGTCATTGTCCAAAAACAGTGGGCAGCCACAGGGCCATCGCCGGGAAGAGGATAAGCAGCAGCAGGTGGATGAGATCGCTGCCGAGGAACGGCAGCACGCCCCGGAATATCCGACCGAGGGGCACGTCCTTCGCCACGCCCTGAATGACGTAGAGATTCATGCCCAGAGGCGGGTGGACGAAGCCGATCTCCATCGCGCGGGTGATGAAAATACCGAACCAGATTGGCGACATGCCGACGCCCTCGACGATGGGCAGGAGGATCGGCGTCGTCAGCAGCATCAGCGCCAGACCATCCAGCACCGATCCCAGCAGCAGCAGCAGCCCTGCCACCACCAGCAGCGTGGGAATGGTGCCCATGTCCATCGCCGTGACCGCCTGCCCCACCGCATCCGTGAGGCCAGTGACGCTGATGAACACCGAAAAGATGATCGCGCCGATGATGACGAGGAAGATGAGGCCGCTCGTCCGCAGCGTCTCGGCAAAGGCGCGGAACAGCACGTCGCGATTGAGCCGGCGACGCCAGGCAGTGATCAGCAGCGCGCCCGCCGTGCCGATGGAAGACGCCTCCGACGGGCTGAACCAGCCCAGCACGATGCCGCCCAGCACGATGGCGAGCAGCAGTAGCATGTCCGCGATCCGCAGCAACGCCCGGCCGCGCTCAGCCCAGCTTGCCCGCTCGCCGACCGGCGCGATCGACGGCCGCCAGCGCACCAGCAACCAGACGACCAGGCAATAGAACAGCATTTGCGAAATGCCGGGGATCAGCGTCGCGGTGAACAGCTTGCCGATCGATTGCTCGGCGATGATGCCATAAACGATCAGCGCGCCCGATGGCGGCAGCATCTGCCCCAGCGTGCCGCCCGCTGCGACCGTGCCGGTCGCCAGCTCATCCGAATAGCCGCGCTGGCGCATTTCGGGCAGGGCGACAAGGCCGATGGTCGCGGCGGTGGCGAGGCTCGATCCGTTGATCGAGCCGAAGCCTGCGCAACCGCCAATGGAAGCATAAGCCAGACCGCCGCGCCTGTGCCCGATCATCTTGGCCGCAGCATCAAACAGGTCGCGGCTCGCATTGGCCGAGAAGAAGAGATGCGCCATCAGCATGAACAGCGGCAGGGTACCGAGCTCATAGCGGGTCAGCGTTTCGACCGCGACGACCCCCGCCTTGACGAGCGCGGCCTCCGGGCCGAGCGCGACGACGAGGCCGCCGATGCCCACCAGCCCCAGCGACACGCCGATCGGGACACCTGCGAGCAGCATTGCGAAAAGCAGGACGAGGCCGATGAGTCCGGTTTCCGGCGTGGCGAAGATCATGGGTTCCGCCGCTCCACCATCTGCCGCGCCAGCAGCGCGATCACGACGATCAGCGCCGCATTGAGGAACAGGCGCATCCAGCGCCATGGCACGTCCAGCAATTCGCTCACTTCCTGTTCGCCCCAAAGATCCATGGCCAGCCAGAGCGATCCACTGAGCAGCATGGCGTAGAACAGGATGGACAGGGCCGTGCAG
This sequence comes from Sphingomonas sp., assembly GCA_017304655.1. GTDB lineage: Bacteria > Pseudomonadota > Alphaproteobacteria > Sphingomonadales > Sphingomonadaceae > Sphingobium. Next base: position 546,116 of record JAFKLY010000002.1, on the reverse strand, counting down.
ATGCGCTCGGCAAAGCTGCGCGCTGACCCGGTCAGCCGGTCGAGGATCATGTGGACCCGCGCGTGGTTGCGCGCCAGCGTGGCAGCGATCAGCGCCAGCGATCCGGCAATCAGCACGCCCACCTGCACCAGCTCTATCGCGCCTTTCAGCGGCAGGCCTGTGTGGCGACCGATGACTGCAAGCACATTGAGCAACGCAACGATGATCAGCGCGATGCCGCCTACCCACACCATCACAATTCGTGCAGCGTTCATGCGGCCACCTCTTCGATCCGGCCATCCGCCGCGATGTGAATGGGCGGCAACCCCGCAGCACCGGTGATCGCCTCGACATAGGCCCGGATTTCCGCCGCCCTGCGCTCGGCAGCGATCACGGGTCGCCCGGGCGCCTCGACATCGACCGGAATGATGCCCGCCGTAATGCTGCCATCCGCGCCGATGATCGCCGTCCCGAGAAAGGCATTCACCGCCTCGGGATGGAACGGCGCGAGCGTATAGGCCGGGTCCGGCTCGAAGCCGAACATCGCCTTGCGTCTCTCCGCCCATTGCGCCCGCGCGGGATGATCCTGCGCCGGGCTCAGGGCGCTGGTGACGACGCAGCCATTGCCCAGCCCGTGGAAAATCGGCTTGCCCCGATGGAACTCGATGCCGCGCACGATGTGCGCGTGATGACCGATCACCAGATCGGCGCCTGCCTCGATAGCTGCATGGCTCACCGCGCGCTCATAAGGCGCAAGCCGCGCGGGCGTGTGGACAATTCCCTTGTGCAGCGCGACCAGCACGATGTCTGCCCGCGCGCGCACGGCGGCTATGTCATCCCACAGAGTCGCGACCGCCTCATCCGTCAGGGCCGCCAGGCGGGCCGCAGGCGCGATCGGAGCGCCATCCTCCGTGTCGATGCGCAGAAAGGCGCAACCCGCCCTGTCCGCGCTCGCCCAGCTCGCTTCCGGCCCGACGCAATTATAGCTGAGCAGCGCGAGCCGAAGCCCCTGTCGCTCGACGATCGCTGGCGCGCGGGCCTGCGCCAGCGTCAGCCCGGCGCCGCAATGCGCAACCCCCTGGGCATCGAGACCGGCAATCGTGTCGGCAATGCCCTCCGGCCCACAATCTGCAATATGATTGCCGGCAAGGCTCAGAAGCCCGAGGCCGGCCTGCGCGATCGCCGCCAGATTTTCCGGCGGCGCTCCGGGCGCTGGCACGTCACCCTGCAGTTCCACGCCCCGGTCCGTATGGGGCACTTCCAGATGCCCGACGGCCAGATCGGCAGCACGCAGGGCGGGGGCGATCCCGCTCAGCCAGTAAGACCCATCCGGCTCGTCCAGAACCAGATCGCCCGCCAGCACGATCGATATCGCCCCCATCCCTACGCTCGCTCGCCGTTTCAACTGGTCAGAAGGCCTTGCGAACGCTGACCGCGAACAGGCGGCCGACCGGGTCACTCGCCGTCGCGTCATAGCCGCCGCTGCCATTGCCGCTCGGGGCGAGATTGACATAGGGCGGATTGATATCAAAGGCGTTCCGCACTTCGAAGCCCAGCGTCATGCCCTTCGCGAAGAAGCCGGTGTCCTCCGGGTTGCCGATGCGCCAGTTCAGCGACAGATCGACCGGGGTGTAGCTCTTCACGGACTGGAGCGTGGTCGCGAGATTGTTCTTGTAGCCACCCACATGCGTCAGGAGCAGTCGCGCCGACAGCGGCCCGTGATCCCACGTCACGCTTGCCCGGCCCTTGAACTTCAGCGGATTGAAGATGAAGTTGCGCCGATCGACCAGTGGAGCGGTCGGCGTGACCGCCACATTATATTTGGTGAGGTACGTGCCGGAGAGGTTGAACGTCAGGCGATCGGCAGACCCGATCTCCGTCGACCATGTGCCGGCGAAGTCGATGCCGCGCGTGATCGACACGCCCAGATTCTGGCTGCGACCATCGACGAACAGGATCACATTGGCCGCACTGCCGCCGGGGAAGGACCCGCTCGCCAGCGTCACGCCCTGCGCCAGCAGTTCCTGCACCCGCGTCGCCGCGGCCGCGCCGCGCAGGATGATCCCGGTCCCGGCATATTGCGCCTCATTGCCCAGGATGGCGAGGTTGGACAGGTTGGCCAGCACCTGATTGCTGTATTTCACGTCCCAATAGGTGACACTGAACCGCAGATTGGGCGCGGGATCGAGGTCGGCGCCAACCGACCAGGACGTCGCCGTCTCGGGCTTGAGGCCCAGATTGGGTCCGGACAGCGCATAACCCTGAAGCGGTGCACCACCGGCCGGGTTCTGGTAGCTCTGCCCAAATAGATTGTTGGAGTTGCCGTAAATTTCAGGAATGGTCGGCGCGCGGAAGGATTCGCCATAGCTGCCGCGCAGCTTGAGCCAGCGGACCGGCTGCCAGTTGACGCCGAATTTCGGATTCGTCGTGCTGCCGACATCGCTATATTTGTCGTGCCTGATGGCGGCATTGAGTTCCAGCCGCTCGAACAGGGTCGTCGCATTGTCCGGGCCGAAGATCGGGATGTAAAGCTCGCCATACAGGCTGTCGACCTTACGACCGAAGTTGCGATAGGCGATCGGCGTCGTCGGCCCGCCACGCGCCGAGCCCAACGCGACGGTGAAATCCTGCCGCTCATAACCGGCCGCCAGCTTCACCTGGCCGCCCGGCAGGTGGAACAGCGGACCATTGATCCGCGCTTCATAAGTCTTCAGCTTGCCGTTGGTCGGCGCCAGGAAGATCTGGTTCGCCAGCACCGCCTTCACGGCCGCGCTGGTGCGCCCCAGCCCATAGGGATCGAAGGCCGCTGCCGGATCGCTGCTCGCCAGCGCGGCATTCAGCGCTGCGTTGTTGATGCCATTGTAAGACCCGGAAAAGTCGTTGGTCTTGCCATAACCGTAGAGTGCTTCGAACTCCCAGTCATAGGGCAGTTTCACGCGCAGGCCGGGCGTGATCTGCCAGCTCTCGGCATAGCCGTAGCTGTCATTGGCCGGCACATCGTTGCGGAAATTATAGTCGAGCGTGTAGCTCGTACCGGTGAACCCGGCCGGCCGCACGAAGAAGGCATTGGTCTGCGGCACGGTGATGCGCGCATTCGAGAAGGCCGACTTCCGGTAGAAATCGCGCTTGGAATAGAAGGCGTCGTAGAAAACGCTCAGCCAGTCATTGAACTCGAACCGGCCCGTGCTGTTCACCGAGTCATATTTCTGCCGGGGCATGAGATCCTGATTGGTCAGCTCGTCGCACAGGTTCTGCGTACCCGCGACCAGAGACGCGGCGCTCGCCTGCGTCACGCCGTTTGCGGGGATAGCGTAGGTGGTTCCGTTCGCGTTGATGTTGCCGGGCGCGCAGCGGGGAATGCGATAATCGCCGCCACCGAACCGCCGCTGGTCACTCGTGAAGAAGCTGCGATTGTCACCGCTGAGGTTCGACCGCTCGACATGCTCATACGCGACCATAATCTGCCCGCGTTCGAACACCTTGCCGATGGCCGCGCCAAGCGTCGTTTCATGGAAGTCGCCGCTGTCGGAAAAACCGGACCGGGCGAACACTTCGCCCCCGTTCAGCGACCGGCGCGGGATCAGGTTGACGACGCCCGCCACCGCATCCGAACCGTAGATGGCGGACGCGCCGTCCGCGACCACTTCGACCCGTTCCACGCCGAGCGACGGCAATACGGACGGATCGATCGAGCGGCTGTTGTTGGTCACGCGGTGCCCGTCGATGATGACGAGCGTCGCATAGGGTCCGATACCGCGCAGGTTGACCGAGTTGCCGTAAGTGATGTTGCCGCTGCCGCCCGACTGGCCGCGCGAATTCTCCGAGACCCCGAGATCGAAGACCTGCGGAATTTCCTTGATCATGCGATCGACCGTGACGGCGCTGGAGGCTTCCAGCTCTGCCCGGCCAAGCGTCGTCACCATTGACCCCACCGGGGCCTCGCCGCGCACGCGGCTGCCGGTGACGATGATATCCGCATTTGCCGGCTCATCCTGCGCCAGCGCCAAACCGGGCGCCGCCAGCGCAACGGCGCAACAGCCAATCCGCAACACGGCCTTGAGGCCCGTCCGTTCCGTCATCTTCCCGTTCATCTCATCCACTCCCTTTTCGCGCCGTTCGCCGCCCTTATGGCTCTTCGTCCATCGTCAGGGCGCGACCGGCAATTCGATCCATGATGGCGCGCTTGCGCCACGTTCCACCGTGATGACCGGCGGCGGTGATTGCTGAATGTCCTTGAGGTTGCGCTGGCGCGGGTCAGCCCCGGCAATCGTCAGGCGCAGCCGCGCACCTGCCGGCACGATCCGCGACACCGGCGTCAGGTCAATCGCCAACTCTGCGGCCTGCCCCACAGGCAGCGGGGCGACATCCGCCTTCAGTCCCGAATGATAAGGCAAGCCCATGGTGTCGTAGGGCGCAGGACCGGTCTTGCGGTGCGACAAGGCCAGCCGGCCGAAGGCGACGACCTGCGCCTTCCCGTCCGCTCCCACTTGATCCAGATAGACGAAGATGTTGGCGTCCGGCTTGTCGGCCGTCACGCGCAGCCTGGCGATCGGATAGCCCACAAGCTTGACCGGCGCGGCGAGCGGCGCGCTTGTGTAGCTCAGGCCCTTGTCGTCCATCGGCTGCGCCCAGAAAGCGAAATAGTCCGCGCCCGGCAGGTCGTAGCGGACCGCGAAGGCATCAGCACCCGCCGGCCCCGGTGCTGCGGTCAGCGTGCCGTCATTCACCGATCGAGCGGTGCCGCTGCGCCCGCCGTCAAAATACCAGCGCGTCGGCTTGCTCGCTGCGCCGGGTAATTGACCGGACCGGGCATAGCCGCCCTTTCCGTCCAGCCCTTCGACCCAATAGGTTGCGCGTGGAGCCTTCTCGATCCCGTTGTCCGCGCCTTTCAGATAATGGTCGAAATAGCGCACGATCTCGCCGGTGAAATCAAAGCCCGGCGGCGGCTCGCAATGGCTGCCCGGCCCGGCAAGGAACTTGGAGCCTGCTAGATTTGCTGCGCTCAGGATCGATTGCGCGGTCGGCTCGTCCTGCCAATTGCTCCAGAAGTAAGTGGCGATGCCCGCCTTCCTGATCGCGCCCAGATAATTATAGGCGCCGGCCTCCTGCCAGAAGGCATTGCCGGTGAAGCGCGAAATGCTGTCCCGATAGGGCATGTCATACCACAGCGCCGCCATCGGCGTGTTCTTCGCATGCTCGGCCACGGCGGCCTTGAGTTGCGCACCGTCCGTATCGCCATCCACCGGCACGCTCGCGAGATCCTCGGACAGCGGCTCGTCAGGCCGGGTGTTGAACTGGGCCGTGATCCCGCCGCGCCGGACAAACGCATATTTGTCGAGGTCAGACGCCCCGACGAAAACCGCCTTGAGCGCCGGCGGCGCCATCGTCGCGGTGTGGAAGGTCGTGCCGCCCAGATAGGAGCAACCGATCATGCCGACCTTGCCGGTGCTGAACGGCTGACGCGAGAGCCACTGGACCAGATCGTAACCATCCTTCGCCTCTGTCCGGCCTTGAAAGCCGAGCCGATGCCCGAAGGAGGCGCCTTTGCCGCGCACATCGGCAACAGCCACGACGTAGCCCGCCTTGATGAGCGAACGCAGCGCCAGCCGGTCGTTCAGCGCGACCTCCTGAACCTGCCCGTCCTTGTCAACGAAGCGGGCGCGATACGGCGTGAACACGAAGATGACCGGCAGCTTGCGCGCGACCGGCTGGCCGCCCTGCACCGGACGATAAAGGTTAACCGCTAGTTTTGTGCCATCCCTAACGGACACGTAGAGCGACTGCCGCAGCACATCGGACTCGCCCGATGCCCACCCCGGCACAGTGGCCGCCAACGCGACCAGCGCTCCCAAGACTCGCGCCGCCTTCATCATCCGCTCCCGAATTGTCGACAATTTCATCAGCTATTCGCCCGGCGCATGCAAAGAAAAAGTAGCTGACAAAATTGTTGACAATATTGTCATCGGATTAGATGCTGCCCCTGATGAACGACAATGCCGAGAAACGCCCGCCAACCGGGGCCGAGATTGCCGATTGGGTGCGCGAGCGCATCCGCACGGGACGGTTCGTTCCCGGCCAGCGCCTCGTCGAGGTTGATATCATTCGGAAGATGGGCGCGAGCCGCTCCAAGGTGCGCGAGGCCCTGCAACGACTGGAAGGGGAAGGCCTGGTCCAGATCGAGGAATTCCGGGGGGCGTCCGTCAAAAGCACTGGTCTGGAGGAAGTTGCCCAGATCTATCGCGCACGCGTCGCGCTGGAAGGGATCTGTGCGGCTGACTTCGCCCGATTTGCGTCCGACGCGCACAAGGAACAGCTCCGTTCCGTCCAGGAGCAACTTGACCGCTGTGTCGAAGAGCGCGCGCCGGATCGCTTCGGCCGCCTCAACATCGAGTGGCACCGGCTGATCGTGGAAGGCTCCGGAAATGCCGTGATCGCCGAACTGCTCAAGCGGCTGAACGTCCCGATCCATCGCTTGCTCTTCGAGAGCTTCTACGATGAGGGGCGCTTGCGCACGGCGAACGCAGATCACCAGAAAATGCTGCAGCTTCTGATGGCGGGCGATGCCGATGGCGCGGAAGCCGCGATGCGCCGGCACATCAGCGACGGCTTTGAGACGCTCTCGAAAATCGAAAGCGAGTTCTACGGATAGAGGGCGATGGACCGTGCGGCCTGCGCGCTCCTACCCCGCCGCAATGCGTCGCTGAACCGCAGCCTCGACACGCTGCTCAAGCTCGCCTTCCGCCCTCGCCCGGCGGCCATAGACCAGCTCGAACAACGGCCCGGCCATCATGGTGGTGACGATCGCCATCAACACCAGCATCGAGAAGAGCGTCGGGCCGATGATGCCCTTCTGCAGGCCGATGTTGATGATGATGAGTTCCATCAGCCCGCGTGAGTTCATCAGCGCGCCGATGCCGAGAGCGGTGCGATTATCCTCGCCGGAGACGCGCGCCGCGGCCCAGCAGGCGCCGAATTTGGCCAGGATGGAGACGGCGAGAATGCCGAGCGCGATGAGCAGCAGCGACACAGAATTGACCATGTCCATCCGCGTGTTCAGCCCTGAATAGGTAAAGAACATGGGCAGCAGCAGCACCACCGCGAGCGGCTCCACCTTGCGTTTCACTTCCTCGGCAAAGAGCCCGCGCGGCATGCAGGCGCCCAGAAAAAAGCCACCGAAAATGGCGTGGATGCCGATGGCGTCCATCAGGAAAGCCGAGAGGCAGAACAAGGCCAGCGTGATGGCGAGCATGGTCAGGGTCATCTCGTCCCGTGCTTCCACGATGCGACCGAGCGGCGCGAGCAGGCCGCGCCCCCAGAGCAGCATGAAGGCGACGTAGAGGATTGCCCCGCCGATCGCGAGCACGGCAACGGCCGGCCCGCCGCCGAAGGTCGCCAGCACGATCGCCAGCACACACCAGGAAACCGCATCGTCGAACGCACCGGCCGTGAGCGACAAGGTGCCCAGCGCGGAATTGGCAAGGCCGCGCTCGTTGATGATGCGTGCCAGCATGGGGAACGCCGTGAGCGCGATGCAGGCGCCCATGAAGAGGACCGCATTGGACTGGCTGATGCCGGGCATGAACAGCCCGTCCACATCGAGCAGCCAGGGCGTGATCACGGCGGCCAGAAGGAAGGGCGCCAAAATGCCCGCCGCCGAGACCGCGCCCGCGCTCCTCGCCTTCGACTGGAAATGGTCCAGACGCAGCGTCAGCCCGACAAGGAACATGTACAGCCCGACGCCCAGTTGGGCGCCGGCATAGAGGACATTGCGGGTCTCCTTGGGAAACAGCGCGATCTGGAAGTCCGGGAAGACAAGACCGAGCAGCGACGGACCAAGCACGACCCCGGCGATCATCTCCCCCACGACCTGCGGTTGTCCGGCGAGCTTCTGGCCGAGCCAGCCGAACAGACGGCAGGCCAGCAGGATCACGGCGAGTTGCAGGAAGAAATGAACGCTGAAGTCGCCGGGCGTGTAGCTCGCGGCGGCGTTGACCGGCGGCCCATGGGGCGCGAGCAGACCGCCCAGGGTGGACCCAATGCTCTCCAACATCGCCTGTTTCCTTCCCCCTTTTGCGTCCGCCAGACCTCTTCCAGAGCCGGCAAGACGCTTGAAATATCTATCCGATATCGCCGGCAAACAGCAACGACTGCCCGGACAAGCGCTGCGCGCCGCTGATCAATGGTCGCCGATCAATGGTTGTCGCGCGGCAGCCCCTTCGTCTGGGCGATGCGCTGATAGCGCTCCGCGCCTTCAAGGATGGCACCGCTCTCCAACTGGCCGACAAGATCACGCTGAATCTCCTGCCATGGCGTCTGGGACGCCGGATAGGGATAGCCCCCGGCCGCGACCAGCGCGGCGCGGCGCTCGGCCAGCTCCGCGTCGGAGATCAGCACGTTGACGGTGCGCTTTTCAAGATCCATCCGTACCCGGTCCCCCGTGCGCAGCAGCGCCAGACCACCCATGGCGGCGGCTTCCGGGCTGGCATTGAGGATCGACGGACTGCCGCTCGTGCCGGACTGGCGACCATCGCCGATGCAGGGCAGCGCGAGCACGCCTTCGGTAATCAGATAGGCGGGCGGACGCATGTTCACGACCTCCGCCGCGCCCGGATAGCCCACCGGCCCGGCACCGCGCATGAACAGCAGCGTGTCGGGCGTGATGCCCAGCGACGGATCGTCGATGCGCGCGTGATAATCCTCCGGCCCGTCGAACACGACCGCCGGCCCCTCGAAGGCATTGGGATCAGCCGGATTGTTCAGATAGCGCGCACGGAACTCCTCGCCGATCACGCTGGTCTTCATGATCGCCGAATCGAACAGATTGCCGGAGAGGACGAGGAAGCCCGCTTCCTCGCGCACGGGCTGCGCGAAAGGCCGGATAACCCGTTCGTCAGCGATGCGCGCATCCCGGCAATTCTCGCCGATCGTGCGGCCATTGACGGTCAGCGCGCCTTCGCGGATCAGGCCCTGCGCCATGAGCTGGGCGACCACGGCAGGCACGCCACCGGCGCGATAATAATCCTCGCCCAGATATTCGCCCGCCGGCTGGAGATTGACCATCAGGGGCACCTGATGCCCGAACGTCTCCCAATCCTTGAGCGGCAGATCGACGCCGACATGGCGCGCGATGGCCGACAAGTGGATCGGCGCGTTGGTCGAGCCGCCGATCGCGGAATTGATAACGATGGCGTTGTGGAACGCATCGAGCGTGAGGATGTCCGAGGGCTTCAAATCCTCGTGCACCATCTCCACGATGCGCTTGCCGGTGTAATAAGCGCACTCCTGCCGGTCGCGATACGGTGCCGGAATGGCCGCCGAGCCGGGCAGCATCATGCCCAGCGCCTCGGCCAGCGAGTTCATGGTCGTCGCCGTGCCCATGGTGTTGCAATAGCCGGTCGACGGCGCGGACGAAGCGACCAGCTTGATGAACCCTTCATCATCGATCTTGCCGGCCGCCAGCAGCTCCCGCGCTTTCCAGACGATCGTGCCCGATCCGGTCCGTTCGCCCTCATGCCAGCCGTTGAGCATCGGCCCGACGGATAGCGCGATAGCCGGAATGTTCACGGTCGCCGCCGCCATCAGGCAGGCCGGCGTAGTCTTGTCGCAGCCGGTGGTGAGCACCACGCCATCGAGCGGATAGCCATAGAGCGCTTCGACAAGGCCGAGATAAGCGAGGTTGCGATCCAGCCCGGCGGTCGGCCGCTTGCCGGTTTCCTGAATGGGGTGGACGGGAAACTCGATGGCGATGCCGCCCGCTTCGCGGATGCCCTCGCGCACCCGCTCGGCCAGCACCAGATGATGCCGGTTGCAGGGCGAAAGGTCGCTGCCGGTCTGGGCAATCCCGATGATCGGCTTGCCCGAGCGCAGTTCGGCAAGGCTCAGACCGAAGTTCAGATAGCGCTCCAGATAGAGCGCGGTCATGTCGATATTGTCGGGGTTATCGAACCACGCGCGCGAGCGCAGCTTTGATGGGTTTGATTTGGTCATGGCGTTTGCTCAGCGTGCGACGGAAAGACGATAGATCATGTCGTGCCGATAGGGCTTGCCGGGATCGACCCGGGCGGACACGAAGGCGGGCTGGTTCGGCGCATCGGGGAATTTCTGCGGTTCGAGCGCGATGCCGTCGCCCATCCGGTAGAGATGCCCCTGCTTGCCGACCAATGTCCCGTCCAGGAAATTGCCGGTGTAGAATTGCACGCCCGGCTCGGTGGAGAGCACATCGAGCACACGGCCGGAGGCCGGATCCTCCAGCCGGGCAACCAGCTCGGGCCGGGCAGTCACGCCCTTGTCGAGCGCGAAATTGTGATCGTAGCCGCGCCCATAGACAATCTGCTGATCCTTGCCGTCGCGCAGACCGTCCGCCACGCGCCGGGGCTTGCGGAAATCGAACACGGTACCCTGAACGGCGCGACGTTCCCCGGTGGGAATGAGCTTGGCATCGACCGGCGTGTAATGCGTGGCGGGGATGGTGAGCCGCGCGTTCATCGCGCCCTCGGGCGACCCTTCACCGGCAAGGTCGAAGATCGCGTGGTTGGTCATGTTGACGATGGTCGGCTTGTCCGTCCGCGCCTCGAAACTGATGCCGAGATTACCGGCTTCATCGAGCGTGTAGGTCACCGTCGCGTCGAGCTTGCCCGGATAGCCGGAATCGCCATCGGGACTGGTGTAACGCAGCACGACGCTGGCCTTGGGGCCGGAGGTGACGGCGCCCACCGTCCACACCACCTTGTCAAATCCGCGCCCGCCGCCGTGGAGGCTGTTCGTCCCGTCATTGCGGTTGAGCTGGTAGGTCTTGCCATCGAGCGAGAAGCTGGCGCCGGCGATGCGGTTGGCATAGCGACCGACGGTCACACCAAAATAATTGGGCCGGGCGACATAGCCGGCGGCATCGTCATAGCCGAGCAGCACGTCCGCGCGCTTGCCTTGCCGGTCCGGGCCGATGAGCTTCTGCAGCGTCGCGCCGTAAGTGAGGATGACGGCGGAGACACCATTGCGCGCGGTGAGCGTGATGGCGTGGAGCGGCGTGCCATCAGCGAGCGCACCGGCCGGCGTCTGGCTGGCCTCTGCCGCCTGCGCGGCGCCGGCGGTCAGCGTCAAAACCAGCGCCGAACCGATCGCCAGCGCGCTGGCCATGAGCGGAGATTTGCCCTGCATCCTCATCCTTGTCGCTTTCCTTTGGCGCTGGCCCGGCCGGCGTCCTTGTGGGGTGGTTTGCCCATTGACGAGCAGATCAGCGCCATATAGTCCGACAAAAATAAAGAGTGCAAGCGGGTTTCGGAACCCGCAATTCACCCAGTCAGAGAGAGGAGCGTTATGCCAGCCGCGGTGCCTTCCAGCGAAGCAAGCAGCGAATTTCGGCCGGATTCCGGCGTCCGCTATGGTCCCGCGCTCGCACTGCTGGCCAGCCTCTTCTTCATGTGGGGCTTCATCACGGTCATCAACAATACGCTGCTGCCGCACCTGCGCAGCGTGTTTGACCTCAACTATACTCAGACGACGCTGATCGAATCCGTCTGGTTCATCGCCTATTTCGTCGCCTCGATTCCCTCCGCCAAGCTCATCGAGCGGGTCGGCTATCGGCGCGCGCTGGTCATTGGCCTGCTCATCATGGCAGCCGGATCGCTTGGCATGATGCTCGCCGCCAGCATCCCCTCTTATGGTGTGACGCTGGTCATGCTGTTCGTCATCGCCAGCGGCATCACCCTGCTGCAAGTCGCCGCCAACCCTTATGTCGCGGTGGTCGGCAAGCCGGAAACTGCCTCCTCGCGCCTCAATCTCGTGCAGGCAATGAACTCGGCGGGCACCATGTTTGCGCCGCTGTTCGGTGCCTATCTCATCCTTGGCCGGTCAAAAGGCGGTACGTCGCTGGACGGCACCCAGCTGACCGCTGCCGAGCGGCTGGCCGACGCTCATTCCGTCATCCTGCCTTATGGCATCGTCGCCGCCGTGCTCGTGCTGCTCGCCGTCATCATCGGCCGCTTTCCGCTCCCTTCCATGGGTGCGTCCAACACCAGGGCGGCACGCGCCGAGCGCAAGCAGCTCTCGCTCTGGCACCACCGTAATCTGGTGTTCGGCGTGCCGGCCATCTTCATCTACCTGATCGCGGAGATCGGCGTCGCCAATCTGTTCGTGAACTTCGTCAGTCAGCCGGACATTGCCAATCTGACGCATGAGGAAGCCGGCCGCTACCTGACCTTCCTGTGGGGTGGCATGATGGTCGGCCGCTTCCTCGGCTCGGCGCTGATGCAGCGGATCGATGCGGCCAAGGTGCTCGCCGCTTTCTCGATCGGCGCCTTCGCGGTGATGCTGATCACGGTATTCTCGCACGGAACGGTGGCCATGTGGTCGCTGATCCTCGTCGGCCTGTTTCACTCGATCATGTTCCCGACCATCTTCACGCTGGGCATCAAGGGCCTGGGTCCGCTGACCGAGGAAGGCTCCGGCCTGCTGGTGATGGCGATCGCCGGCGGCGCTCTCGTCATCGTGCAGGGCTGGATCGCCGATTCCTATGGGCTGCAGCTGTCCTTCCTGCTGACCGCGCTCTGCGAACTCTACGTGCTGTTCTATGCGCTGTGGGGCTGCAAGCAGACGGGCGCCCTACCCGCACCGCAGCCGGAGACGGCAGCCGCAGCCGACTGACGACAGGACTCCGACCGCGCCCCTCCAAGGCCTCGCCCCATGCTGTGGCCTGACGCACGGCCCGGACGAAGCAGACGAAAATCAGCAGCGGTCCATCGCAGCGTTGCGTTTCGCGAAGCGGCTGAATATGTCAGAGTAATTCAAGGAGCTTCCTCATGACCGAATTTCGTTCGATCATTGCCGAAACCGGCGCGCCGCATGGTGACCCGATTCCCGTGCATGGCCCGGAGGACGTGGCGGCTGCCTGCCGCGCCGCCGAAGCCGCCTTCGACATCTATCGCGCGACCAGCAAGGAGGAGCGCGCCCGCTTCCTCGAGCGAATCGCCGAAGAGATCCTGGCGCTGGGTGACGCGCTGATCGAAGCGGCGATGCGCGAGAGCGGCCTGCCCCGCGCGCGCCTCGAGGGCGAGCGGGGCCGCACGGTCGGCCAGCTGCGTATGTTTGCGGACGTGGTGCGCAAAGGTCTGTGGCAGCAATTGCGCATCGACCCCGCCCTGCCCGACCGGCAGCCGGCGCCGCGACCCGACCTGCGCCTGCGCATGATCCCGGTCGGCCCGGTCGCCGTGTTCGGCGCCTCCAATTTCCCGCTCGCCTTCTCGACCGCCGGCGGCGACACCGCCTCCGCCCTCGCGGCCGGTTGCCCGGTGGTGGTGAAGGGCCACCCCGCACACCCCGTCACCGCAGCGCTGGCCGCGCAGGCAATCTCAGCCGCTGTCGCGGCCTGCGGCCTGCCCGCCGGCGTGTTCAGCCAGATCGTCGGCCCGTCGCATGAGCTTGGCGCCGCGCTGGTTCAGGACCCGCGCATCGCGGCGGTCGGCTTCACCGGATCGCGCGGCGGCGGAATGGCGCTGGTCCGGCTGGCGCAGGCGCGCGCCGTGCCGATCCCGGTCTATGCCGAGATGTCGAGCATCAATCCCGTGCTCTTGCTGCCCGAGGCGCTCAAGGCGCGCGGCGAGGCACTGGGAACCGCTTTTGTGGGATCGCTCACCATGGGTGCAGGCCAGTTCTGCACCAATCCGGGCCTGCTGATCGCCATCGAGGGCGAAGGGCTCGAGGCCTTCATCGCCAGCGCGACGAGCGGCGTGGCAGCGGCCCCATCGCAGACCATGCTGACGCCGGGCATTCACGATGCGTATTTGAATGGGGTGGCTGCCCTGGCAAGCCATGCCGGTGTCGAGACCTTGGCCAGCGGCGATGCGGGCGAAGGCACGCGCGGCGGCGCGATCCTGTTCCAGACCACGGCGCAGGCTTTCCTCTCTGACCCACACCTTGCGCATGAAGTATTCGGTGCCAGCTCCATTCTCGTTCGCTGCGCCGATGCCGACGAGATGATGGCGCTGATTGCCAGCCTGGAAGGTCAGCTCACCGCCACGCTGCATATGGATGCGGCAGACGAACCACTCGCCGCTCGCCTGCTTTCGCGACTGGAGCGCAAGGTGGGACGCATCCTCGCCAATGGCTGGCCGACCGGTGTGGAAGTATGCCACGCCATGGTGCATGGTGGCCCCTTCCCGGCTACATCCGATCCGCGCACGACCTCCGTGGGCAGTCTCGCCATCGATCGGTTCCTGCGCCCGGTCAGCTACCAGAATCTCGCCCCGTCGATCCTGCCCGCCGAACTGCGCGACGACGCGAAAGGCGATGGATCACCCCGGCTGATCGATGGCCACCTGACCCTGAGCTGAGAACTGACAAAAATGGTCGCCGAGCGCCAAGCGCGCCGCGCGACCGGGAGAGTATCTGACCATGGCAACGCGGCTCCTCCAACATCGCACATCGTCCGGCGAACGGTCCGTCATCCTCGCCGTGGATGACGAGGCGTGGCAGCTGACCGGCACGACGAGCATCCGCGCGCTGGCGAGCGATGCGATTGCGCGCGGCGCCTCGCTGCTGGAGGTGGCGCAGAGCCATCCGCGCGGCGCAGCCGTGGATCTGGCGGCGGCCTTCCGGGCCGGCGAACTGCTCGCCCCGATCGACCATGACGATCCGGCGCATCTGCTGATGACCGGCACGGGCCTCACCCATCTCGGCTCCGCCGAAGGGCGCGACAAGATGCACAAACAGGCAGCAGCAGCCGAAACGCAGACCGACTCCATGCGCATGTTCCTGGAAGGGCTGGCGGGCGGGAAACCGGGCGCCGGCGAGATCGGTCAGCAGCCGGAGTGGTTCTACAAGGGCGATGGTTCGCAGCTTGCCGGGCCGCTCGATCTGCTCGACATGCCCGCTTTCGCCAAGGATGGCGGCGAGGAACCGGAGCTGGCCGGCATTTACCTGATCGGCCCGGACGGCACGCCCTGGCGGCTCGGCTTTGCCATCGCCAACGAATTCAGCGACCATGTGACCGAGCGTCACAATTATCTCTGGCTGGCCCACTCCAAGCTGCGCAAGGCGGCGCTGGGCCCTGAGCTGCTGCTCGGCCCGCCGCCCGCGCATATCGAAGGGACCAGCCGCATCCGCCGGGGTGGCACGACGATCTGGGAGAAGCCCTTCCTCTCCGGCGAAGACAATATGTCGCACAGCATCGCCAATCTGGAACATCATCACTTCAAATATGCGCTGTTCCGCCGGCCGGGCGATGTGCACGTCCATTTCTTCGGCACGGCCACCCTCTCCTTCAGCGATGGCGTGACGACGCAGGACGGCGACGTGTTCGAGATTTCGGCCGCACCCTTCGCGCTCCCCGTCTCCAACCCGCTGCGGCGCACGGCCGAGGCTGGCGTGAGCGTAGGTCAATTGTGACGGCGATCGCCCCCATCAGGCTGGCGGTCGTCGGCATCGGCAAGATCGCGCGGGACCAGCATTTCCCGGCCATTGCCGCCAATCCCGATTTCCTGCTCGCAGCAACGGTGAGCCGGCAGGCCACCACGCTGGATGGCATTCCCCATTTTGCGACGCTCGATGCCCTGCTCGACGCGGGCACGCCCATCGACGCCGTGGCGCTCTGCACGCCGCCGCAGGTCCGTTATGCCCTCGCTGCGCGCGCCATCGCGGCGGGCCTCCACGTCTTTCTGGAAAAGCCGCCCGGCGCCACCCTCTCGGAAGTGACCGCGCTGCGCACGCAAGCCGGCGCTGCCGGTATCTCACTCTTTGCCTCGTGGCATTCGCGCTATGCCGCCGGCGTCGCCCCGGCCCGCGCCTGGCTGGCGAGCCGGCACATCGACCGGGTATCGATCATCTGGCGCGAGGATGTGCGCGTGTGGCATCCCGGGCAGGCGTGGATCTGGGAGCCGGGCGGGCTGGGCGTGTTCGATCCCGGCATTAATGCGCTTTCCATCCTCACCCATGTGCTGCCGCGCCCGGTCTTCCTGCAGGAAGCGACGCTCAGCCTGCCGGAGAACCGCGCTGCGCCGATCGCGGCCGACCTGCGGCTGAGCGACACGGCCGGCACGCCGATCCACATGGATCTCGACTGGCGCCAGACCGGACCGCAAAGCTGGGATATTCTCGTCGAGACCGATGCCGGCACGCTGCATCTGGCCAAGGGCGGCGCGGTGCTGACCCTGCCCACCGGCACGCAGCAGAGCGCCGATATCGAGTATCCCGGCCTTTACGCGCGTTTTGCCGATCTGATCCATCAGGGCCGCAGCGATGTCGATACCGACCCGTTGTGTCTGGTGGCCGATGCCTTTTTGCGCGGCAAGCGGATGACCGTCGAGCCCTTTCACGACTGATGCTTAAGGCTTGACCGATTGGGTCAGGTCATGAATGATAACGCTACCAAAATAGGATCGGGAGAGGCGTCGATGCGTACGCTGTCGGATGTGAAACGGAACGGTCGCCGTCCCCGGCCGAGCCGCAAGCGTACCCTGCGCCACGCCGGCGCGGGCCTTATCATGGCGCTGGCTACCTCCCCCTTACTTGCGGCGCCGGTGCTCGCTCCCGTGTGGACCGACCATGCCGTCATTCAGCGCGATGCTCCCATTCTCATCGCCGGTCAGGCCAGGCCTCGGGAGCGGATTTCCGGCGAGCTGGGCGGCCAGCAGGCGAGCACGGTCGCGGGCAACGACGGCACCTTCACGCTCCGTTTTCCAGCGCGTCCAGCCGATGGTTCTGCACTGACCCTGCGCGTCACTGGAGCGGACGACGACGCATTGACGGTGAACGACCTGCGGTTAGGCGATGTCTGGCTGTGCTCGGGCCAGTCCAACATGGAATTCGCAGTCGAGCGGGCGCTGAACGGCAGCATGATCGCGCACATGGCGAACGATGCCGACTTGCGGCTACTGCAAATCCCCAAGGACACCGCCAGCGTTCCGGCGACGGCCTTCAAGACGCCTGTCGCCTGGACAATGGCCTCGCCGTCCTCCGTTCCCGGCTTTTCCGCAGCCTGCTACTTCATGGGCAAGGGCCTGCGCGCGCAGCAGGGCATCCCGATCGGCCTCATCCACGCGAGCTGGGGCGGCTCGCGCCTGCGGCCCTGGCTGACGCCCGATGCCGCCGAAGCGCTCTATGGCAAAGCCGAACTGGCCATGCTGCGCCAGCATGACAGCGATCCGTTCGGCGCGGTCACCGCTTTCGCGCCGCAATGGACGGACTGGTATCGCAAGGAAACCGGTGGCACGCAGCCATGGGCCAATCCGGCGATGCTAAGCTGGGCGGATGTCCCTCAAATCGGCGTGTGGAACGCCTGGACCGGCACGCCACTCGCGACCAATGCCAACGGCACCGTTTGGCTGCGGCGGAGTGTGACGCTGACGCCGGCACAGGCCAAGGCCGGGGCGACGCTCAGCCTCGGCATCATCGACGACATGGACATGGCCTTTGTGAACGGCCGGGCGGTGGGCAACACCTTCAGCTGGGACGACGAGCGCCATTACCGCGTGCCGCCCGCTCTGCTGCGCGCCGGGGTCAACGAGATCATGGTTGCGATCAGCAACAGCTGGGACAAGGGCGGCTTCACGACCGGCGCCGACAAGCTCCAGCTTGCCATCGCCAATGGGGCGATCATCCCGCTGGGCGATGGGTGGCGCTACAGCATCGCGCCGGTCAGCAGTTTTCCGCCACGTCCGCCATGGGACAGCAATGGCGGCATCGGCGTGATGCACAACCGCATGGTCGCGCCGCTCGGGCACATCGCACTCAAGGGCGCCGCCTGGTATCAGGGCGAGAGCGACGTGGACGTGCCGGGCTATGCTGACCGGCTGCGCGCGCTCCTTGCTGGCTGGCGCCGCCAGTTCAGCCCCTCCATGCGCATGCTGGTGGTGCAGCTCGCCAATTTCGGCCCGCCCCAGACCACTCCCGCCCCTTCCGGATGGGCGACCATTCGCGAGGATCAGCGCGCGGTGGCGGCTAGCGACGGCAATGCGGCGCTGGTGACCGCCATCGACATTGGCGAGCGCACAGACATTCACCCCGCCAACAAGGGCCTGCTCGGCCAGCGCCTGGCCATGGCGGCGCAGGGCGTGGCACTGCCCATGCCGGTTTCCGCGATGCGGGATGGCAACGCGATCCGCCTGCATTTCTCTGGCGTCGAAAAGGGTCTGGCCGCGTGGAGTGGCCCGGCACCGCTCGGCTTCGAGTTGTGCGGCGCCGATCAGCCCTCCTGCCGTTACGCGCAGGCACGGATCGACGGCACGGACGTGCTGCTGAGCGACGATGGCGCTCCGGCGACGCACGTGCGCTACGCCTGGGGAGAAAGCCCGGTGGTCAATCTGTTCGATGGCCGCGCGCTGCCCGTGCCGGGTTTTGAACTACCGATCGGGAGCCGCTGACCGGACCGCACCTGACCAATCAATCGGCGGGTCACCGCCAAAAATGCTGCCATTGATCTACGGGGAGACTGACGATGAAACCTGCCACTCTGGCCCTGCTTGCCACTGCCTGGACACTGCCCTTCCTGGCTCTCGCCCAACCGGCTGCCGCGCAGGCGCCGGCGAAAGATGCCGTCGACGTGCGCATCGACGCGACCAAGGCGGGCGCCAAGATCCACCGCAACATCTTCGGCCAGTTCGCCGAGCATCTCGGCACCGGAATCTATGGCGGCGTGTGGGTCGGCAAGGACTCCGCCATTCCCAATGTGCGCGGCATCCGCAAGGATGTCGTCGCGGCGCTGCGCGCGATCCGCGTGCCGCTCGTGCGCTGGCCCGGCGGTTGCTTCGCTGACGAATATCACTGGCGCGACGGCGTCGGCCCGGCCAGCCAGCGCCGCGCCTCGATCAATTCCAACTGGGGCGGATCGGTCGAGCCGAGCACCTTCGGCACGGACGAATTCTTCGACTTCATCGACCAGATCGGTGCTGATGCCTATATCGCCGCCAACATCGGCTCGGGCACCGTGAAGGAGGCCGCCGACTGGCTTGCCTATATGACTGCCGACCCGACCAGCGCGGCCGGCAAGGAGCGTGCGGCCAACGGCCACCCGGCGCCCTACAAGGTCAAATATCTCGGGCTTGGCAATGAAAGCTGGAGCTGCGGCGGCGCGATGCGGCCGGAATTCTACACCGACCAGATGAAGCTCTATGCCCGCTTCGTGCGCAATTATCATCCTGAGCAGGGCGAGAAGATGCCCGATGCCATGCAGCGCATCGCCGTTGGTCCTGGCGACGAAAACCTCGCTTACACCGAGGAAGTCATGAAGAGCTGGAAGGCCCATGACTGGGCCTGGTCGATCGAGGGCCTCTCCCTCCACCGCTACACCACGGGCGGTTGGCCGCCCTCCTATCCGAGCGAAACCTTCGACGAGAATGCCTATGCACGGCTGGTCAAGGAAACGCTGACGATGGATGGCTTCATCACCGCCAATGAGAAGGTGATGGACAAATATGACCCCGAGAAGAAGGTCTATATCGCCGTCGATGAGTGGGGGGCGTGGCTGGCGCCGATGGCGGGCACCAATCCCGGTTTCCTGGTCCAGCAGAACTCGATGCGCGACGCGATCATCGCCGCGCTTAACATCAACATCTTCGCGCGCCATGCCGAGCGGGTGAAGATGACCAACATCGCGCAGATGATCAACGTGCTCCAGTCGATGATCCTGACCGACAAGGAGAAGATGGTCCTCACGCCGACCTACCATGTGTTCAAGATGTACGTGCCGTTCCAGGATGCCACCTTCGTGCCGGTGAGCTTCGATGCGGGCACCTATACGCAAGGCAACGTCACTTTGCCCCGCGTGGACGCGGTCGCGGTGAAGGATACGCAAGGCAAGCTGTGGCTGGCCCTCACCAATGTCGATACGCAGCGCGCCGCGCCAGTGACGGTGAACGTGACCGGCCTGGGCGTCCGCTCGGCCAAGGGTGACGTGCTGACCGCGCCCCGCGTCGACAGCGTGAACAGTTTTGCCGCGCCGAACACCGTTTCGCCCAAGCCGATCACGGCAACGGCGCGCGGAGGCCGCCTGACGATCACCCTGCCCGCGCGTTCCGTGGCAGTGGTCGCGCTGGAGCCGTAAGCCTCCGGCAGATGAAAGAAAAATGGATGCGCCCTGCTTCGTGCCAATCACGGCCGGCCGGGGCGCCTCGATCGGTCATTGCAGGCGTGACAAATCGGATGGGAGCGGTCCCACGGTTGCGCAAAGAGCAAAACTCCGGCTATTTGGCATTTGTGAAAGTCCGGCGACTTTCCAGATCCGGAGGGCGACCATTTCCAGCAGCATCGACATGACGGACCCGCAGGCTTCCCACGATGATCCTGGCAGCGACTTTCCGCGCTCCGCCAAAGGATCGGGCCGGCGCCTGCGCGGCGCGGTCGCGCATTATCTGGGGTCCGCGATCGTCTCCGGCCGCATTGCACCGGGCGAGAGGCTGACCGGCGAAGTGGAGAATGCCGAGGCGCTGGACGTCTCCCGCAGTGCCTATCGCGAGGCCATTCAGGTGCTCACGGCCAAGGGACTGGTCGAGAGCCGCCCCAAGGCCGGCACGCGCGTGCTGCCCCGCAGCCACTGGAACCTGCTCGACCCCATGGTGCTGGCCTGGGCCTTTGGCGGCGAACCGGACATGCATTATGTGCGCGACCTCTTCGAGCTGCGCGCCATCGTGGAGCCGGAAGCCGCGCGCATGGCCGCCGAGCGGCGCGACCGAAGCGACATCGCCGCGATGAAGGATGCGCTGGCGCGGATGCGCCGCTTCACGCTGGCGACCGAGCAGGGCCGCGAGGCCGACCGGGACTTCCACAGCGCCCTGCTGGCCGCCACGGGCAATGCCGTGCTGATGACGCTGAGCGCCAGCATAGGCGCCGCGGTGAACTGGACGACACAGTTCAAGCAGCGCCTGCGCGCACTCCCGCGTGATCCCGTGCCGGACCATCTGCGCGTGTTCGAGGCGATCGCGGCAGGCGATGCGGATGCAGCCAGCGAGGCCATGCGCGTGCTCGTGCAGCTCGCGCTCGACGACACGCGCACGGCCATACAGAAGATGCTGGACGGTACACCCGAGAGCTGAAGCTGCCGCTCAGCGGAGCAGCGCAGCCTCGCCCCAGGTCACCGGATCGGGGAAGCGCTCCCCGGCGGCCGTGCGGGCGACCAGTTCGATCAGCTTGATCCCGGCGACGGACACGTCCAGCCGTTGCGCCGCCTCTCCGGCCCGCATCGGCCTGGAGCGCGCCAGCAGCTTGCCGTCGCCATAGACCGCAAAGGTCACCGGCGACCGGCGGTTCCGAGCGGAATCATCGACGCCGACCTGCGTGACGAACCGACCAAAACCATCATTGCGCACCTCGACCCGCGAATTGGCCAGAATGCCCAGCCCACTATCGAAATGCTGGCCAGCCACGGACAAGGCCTGCCCATAAGGCGTCGCATCCAGCCGCGCGCCACCCCAGCCGCCATATTGCGGACGCTCGCCGCCGCCGCGCGTGCTGCGCCAAGGCAGGCTGGTGCGATGCACCTGCGGATCAGCTTCCGGCACGAGGACGCCATCGACCGCCGGATTCACGCGCCCCGGCTGCTCGGAGAGGAACAGACCGTTCGCCAACCGGCGCTCGCCCTTTGCCAGAAACAGCAGCGTTTCATGCGGCTTCAGCGTGAAGGCCCGCTCGCGGGTAAAGCTCTGCTTGTCCCCCTGCCAGATATCCGTCAGGGCGATGGGCCGGTCCGCCAGAAACTTGAGATGATCGGCCGTCAGCACCGCGTCCGTTGCCGCCGCCGTGCGATTGAGTATGGCAACCGCCTTGTCGCCGCTCGCCAGTGTCTTCACGAAGATCTGCAGGTCCTCGGAGTCATAGGCGAGTACGGCCTGATTGCCGGCCGAATCCTGATTGAGCGCGATGACCTGAGGGTTGCCGAGAATGGCGAGCAGGTCAGGCGGCGCCTTGCGCAGATCGAAGCCGATCATCAGCGGCGCATTGACCATCGCCCACAGCGCCATATGCGAGCGCGCTTCCACCGGGTGCGCCATGTCGAACGCGCCCGTGCCGACGAACAGCATGTCGGGATCGTTCCAGGAGCCGGGATGCGCATAGAGCGGGCGATGCGCGACACTATCGAGATTGTGCAGCATGCGGTTCCAGGTCGGCGAGATATCCTCGCTGGTGCGCGACATATTGCCGACTGCTTTCGACCAGGCGCGCGAATCCGCAGAGCCCCAGAGGCAGAGCGAGAACACATAGTCATTGTCGGCATTGTGGCGGGCCAGGGCCTGGCCGACCTCCTCATAGAGCCCGCGCACTGCCGCCACATTCGTGCGGCCAAGCGAGTCGACGTCGATCAGCGGATCGAGCGCACGATATTGGCCGGCACGCACCCGTGGATCGCTCGCGGGCAGGCCGCGAATGCCGCAAGCGTCGACCTTGATGAGATCGAAGCCCCATTCCGCGAAATAGAGCGCGATGTCCTGATCGACATGGCCATAAAGCCCCACTTCCCGTTCCGCCACGCTCCCCTCGGGCTGGTTGGGGAAGGTGGAGGTGAACACCTGACCGCAGGAATTGCGGCCGATATCGGAATAGATGCCTGCCTTCAGCCCCATCGCGTGCAGCCGGTCAGTCAGCGGCCGGAAACTGGTGTTGCCATCCGCCGTTGCGGCTGACGGAAAGGTGCTGGTGCGGATGAGCATCCGCCCATCCGACGCGCGCCGCTTCAGCCACCAGCCGTCATCGATATCAATGTAGCGATAGCCCTTGGCCGCCAGCCCACTCTCGACGATGACCTTTGCGGAAGCCATCAGCTTCTCTTCGTCGATATCGCTGGTGAAGGCGTTCCAGCTATTCCAGCCCATCGGCGGCAGTGGCGCATTGCCATGGGCATAGACGCTCCAGCGCCCGGTCGCCGCCAGTGGATCGGCTGCGGGCTGGGCATGGGCGGCGGTCGCCCATGCCATGAGCGCGGCGAGCGCTCCCCGGCTCACCACCCGGCGGCGTGTGCGAGCGCTCATTTCTTCACGGTGGCGGTCGTCGCCAGATGGGCGCTGAAGAAGGGCAGCACATGATCCTGAAAGCGGAAGGCGACATGGCTGGTATGCATGCCCTGATAGAGCGTGAAGCTGTTCGCGATCCCGTAGTTCTCCAGCAGCTTGTGCAGCGCTTCCGTGTCGGTCTTCAGCCCGTCCTGATCGCCCACATCCATGGCAATCGCCGCGTAACGCCGCAGGTCGCCGATATATTGGTCGACAAAGGCGAGCGGCGCATTGGCGGCCCATTTCGCCAGCACAGCCTTGCGCTGCGCATCATCACCAGCGGGCAGATCGAGGTAGAGCGGCGGCTTTTTCGGGTTGGGCGACCAGGCCGCGCCGACGGCGAGCTGGGCGCGCACGGGGAACGGCAGGTTGGCCGAATCCGCAGGCGATTTCATCGCCGCAACTTGCGCAAGGCTTGCCTCATCCATGCCGAACGCGTCACGCGCCGAGAGACAGCAGGGACTCATGAGATAGAGCGCGCCGAACACGTCCGCATGCTTCATGCCGATCCGCGTCGCACCGTAACCGCCCATGGAATGGCCGACGAGACCGCGACTGCGCCGATCCGCCAGGGTGCGATAATGGCCGTCCACATAGTGGACGAGATCATGCGAGACGAAGCGCTCGAAGTCACCCGTCGTAGCGGAGCTGGAGTACATCGAGCCGTTATGCACGGTCTTGCTGTCCGGAAAGACGAGGATCATCTCCTGCGCGCCTTTGGCCAGCGCGCCTTCCACGACCTGCGGCACATGGATTTCCTTGATCCACTGCTCCGCGCCGATCGAATAGCCGTGCAGCGCATAGACAACCGGGTAGCGCCGCTTTGGGTTGGCTGCATAGCCGGGCGGCAGCACCACGATCACGTCGCGGTCCGCCGCCTCCCCTTCCAGATTGCCGGCGACGGCCGGAGAATGGACCTTGATCCGCTGGACGGTCACTTTCGGTGCGCCGGGCACAACCGCAGGCGCCGCCGTCTCCATCTGCGCCTGCACAGCGGCAAAGGGCATTATCGCCCCCATGCCCGCGATCAACGCAAGACTCGTCCATCCCTTCATGTCCTCACCCCCAGTATGTCGCCCCACCCCGGAAGCGGCGCGTCGCTGATACACTCATATTGTCTGATTATTATTTCACGATTTTAGCGGTTATCAACCGAGATTTTGCCCAGCCCTGTATCTTTATGTTAGATTTCTCAGAGGATCGTCCGAGGTCAATCGAATGCCCCGAGAGGCCAATTCCGATTTTATAATCGGAGTAAAATGACTATCCGCCGCGCAATTGCTGCATCACCATCGCGCGAAGGCGGCCGTAATTCCCTTTGGTGAACGGCCCGAGGATGCCGTGCTCTTCGGGATCGAGATGCGCGAGCGGATGCCCGTCGAGCCGAAACACATAATGATCGAAGAAGGCCCGCCAGGCAGCCCGCTCCGCCTCCGGCCGCTCGGCGATGGCGATCATCGCCAGCAGCATGGCGGTCATCGGCGCATCCACGCCATAAGAGAAGGCATCCCACCAATAATTGACCAGGATATTGAGCGGCTCCAGCGCCTCGACCTGATGCCACCATAGCTTGGGCAGATAGAGAACATCCCCCGGCATCAGATCGACCACAATGGCCCGCGCACGCGCGCGCTCGAACCGCGGATAACGCGGATCGCCGATCGGCGCGGCCGCCGCCAGACTGACCGGCGGGCCAGACAAGGTGCGATCGATCGGGCCGACGTAAAGATCGCCCACGGCATCCGGTGGAAACAGGGTGAAGCGCCGCCGCCCGGCCACAACGCAGGCGAGATTGTCGAACGTGTCATAATGACAGCCGACATAGGAGGCATTGCCGACCCAAAGACGCGGAACCACGTCTGCCGGGAGAAACGGCAGCCGGTTCTCCTGCTCGAAGCCCGGCACATAGCTACTGGCCGGCAACGACCCCATATAGGCCGTGCCATCGCCCGGAGTGCGCGTTCGATCGAGAATCAGGGCCAGCCCCTCCCGCAACGGCATGTCGCGTCGCTCAAAGTTGAAGCCGCCCAACGTGTCGCCGTAAAAATAGCGCCCGGCGATCGCAGGATCGCCCAGAAACACCTCACCTGGCCGATCGGTCGCAAATCGCCCCAGATAAGCGCTCAGCGCCTCAGGCGACTGCGCCGCAACCTGCCGTATCGGCCAATCCGCGCAGAGCCCACGCAGGACCACTGGCCGGCATGGATCGACAACACGACTCCGGAACGCGGCCATATCGACGAGGTCCGCGCCGTCCATCTCCAGACCGTCAGCCAGCACCTCCACGTCTCAGGCGCCACGCACAAGAAGGCGGTTGCGCCGATCCGCCAGCATGCCGACCTGCTTGAGAGAACTGGCAACGCAATAGGCCAGTTGCATGTCACCACTGCGAAACAGGGACAGCACCGCCGCATCGTCCAGCGCGTGGAGCCGGTCGAGGCTGACCGTATATAGCCCGACAAGATCGACTCGCTCGCCATCGTCAAAGCGCAGCGAGATGTCGACCGGCTCGATCAGCCTGTGCCCAGTCAACGCCGCAATGAAGCGCTCGCTCTCCGCGAGTCCGGCATGCAGCAGGCCCAATATGCGCTGGATCTGTCGAGTCGCTTGAGTCGGTCCACCGTCCTCGTCGAACAGCGGCTCACCCGCCGTTTCACTGATTCGGGGACTGGCACAATCGATGGCGACGTCGTCGCCTGAGATGAAAAATCCCTCGCGCTGCTGTTCGAGCGGACGAAACGGCGCCACCCCAGTCTGCGAGTCGGCCAGCAGATTTTCGCCCGCCTTGAAGCCGAACAGCGCGCCGGCATAGAAGCGACCGGTCTCCGGATCCTTGGCAAAAAGAATCGGACAAATAGCTGCTGCGGACGGAAATTCCGAAGGCACCACGACCACAAATTGCTGCATCAAAGGAGAAACGGGCCGCAACCGCAAATGGCGATGCGCCTGCGCGTCGAGAATCTCCACTGTTGCCTCCATGACGCAGTTTCCTCCCTAAAATCATCAGTTCCGGCAATATTTTGCCTTGCGCGACCCTGCGGTCGTCGCCGCACTTTCCACGCCTATCATCCGCAAATCCAGCCACTTCGTGTAGCGACGGCAGTGCGGAATCGCCCTCCTATTTACACAGATAAATTATTCTTGATAGCGCTACCTTTTGTGGTTACTGTTCACCCCAACAAAGAAACAAGATGTCTGGAGAGGGTGTAGGCGTGCCTCATCACGCCATCAAGGGACCACTCTATCCACATCATGTTTGGCCGCGGCGGCAGACGAGCTGCTTCGGACAATAATCCGAGCCGGCAAACCGGCTTTCGGAACCAGCGACAGTTGAGTGGAGGGGATTTATGAAAATTGCCGGGCCAAAGTTTGACCAAGACCTGAAGCAGCGCGGGCTGCTCAGGCGCGCGCTGCTCTGCGCGCCCAGCGCAATGGCGCTGGTTGTCGCCACACCGTCGGTCGCACAAACGACGACGAGCGCCGCCGACGCCAAGGACGATCAGGAAATCATCGTCACCGGCATTCGCGCCTCGCTCCAGCGCAACCTGGACATCAAGCGGGAATCCTCGGGCGTCCTTGACGTGATCTCGGCCGAAGACCTCGGCAAGTTCCCGGATTCGAACGTCGCGTCGGCGCTCCAGCGTCTGCCCGGCATCGCCATCCAGCGCTCCGGTGCGCGCGGTGACGCCACCGATGTCAGCATTCGTGGCTTCGGCGGCGACTTCGTGCGCACGCTCTATGACGGCCGCCAGCTTTCGACTGCGACCGGTGGCCGCGGCATCGACTTCACGACCGTCGGGTCCGATTTCGTCGGTCGCCTGAGCGTTTACAAGACGCCGGACGTGGAGCTGTCCACCAGCGCCATCGGCGGCACGATCGACATTTCGCTGCCCAAGCCGCTCGATCGCCCCGGCTTCCGCGCGGCGGCCTCGGTTTCGGGCTCCATGCAATCGCGCGACAAGAGCATCACGCCGACCGCCGGCCTGCTGCTGTCCAACACCTTCGCGGACGACACGATCGGCGTGCTCGGCAGCGTTTCCTACACCCGCCGCGACACCCAATCGAACCAGGTGTTCATCCCGGGCTGGATCGGCCAGCAGGGCACTGTCAATGGCGTCACCACCCTCGGCGTGCTTACGTGTCAGCTCACCGCCACCTGTACGCCGACCGACACCGCGCGCACGGGCAAGGCAGCCTGGGCTCCGCAGCAGATGGGCATCAACCAGGCGACCACGCATGACGAACGCGTCGACGGTCGCATCGCGATCCAGTGGCAGCCGACTGACACGGTGCTGCTGACCATCGACGACAATTTCAGCCGCCAGACCGTTCGCAGCGAAACCTATGGCTATGCGGCCTGGTTCAACGGCGGCGATCTGCGCAACGTCAAGCTGGATGCCAACGGCACTGTGGTCGACTTCAATCAGTTCGGCACCCCGATGGACTTCAACGCGAACCGTTCCAGCAATGTCTATGAGTCCAACCAGATCGGCGCGAACCTGAAGGTCGATCTGATGGAGCATCTGACGTTCGAAGCCGACGCGTCGTTTGCCCGCGCCACCCGCAATCCGGGCAAGGGCGGTTACAACGACAGCATGGACATCGGCTATGGCGGCACCAATGGCAGCACCACCGTACTGGGCGCCAACACCGGCGTGACCATCCTCGGTCCGAGCGCGGACTATCTGCCGCAGATGCACGACATCGGCCCGGCCGGAAACGTCGCCCGCTTCCTCGACACATCGGTTGTCGGCTCGCACGTCATCGTGCGCGGCACCAACTATAATTTCGACACGGTGAAGCAGTATCGTGCGGCCATCGGCTGGGATGATGGTGCGTTCAGCGCCAAGCTGGGCGGCCAGTATATCGACGACAAGCTGTATCAGCAGTCCGACAGCACCTTCACCAACGGCGTGTTCGCCAGCCGCTCGGGCTATGGCACCTGCTCGGGCCGTCCTGGCGGCTCCAGTGGCGGTATCTGCCCGCTCCCGGCCAGCATCTACCAGGGCACGGTTGGCACCGGCAATTTCATCCCCGGCTATTCGGGGAATCTCGCGCCGGGCTTCTTCATCTATGATCCCTATGCGGTGTACAAGCTGCTGGAGGCCAGCGGTGGATCGGTTGCGCCGTCGTTCAACCCGGGTAGCGTGCTCGAAGTGCACGAAAAGACCTGGTCGATCTGGTTCAAGACCAAGTTCGAGACCGAGATCGCCGGCATGCCGTTCACCATCGCTGCGGGCATCCGCAACGAGAACACGCATCTGTCGACCACGGCGATCGGTCGTCGTCTGCTCGGCCTCTCGATCCCGGCAGGCGACCCCACGCTGATCCAGCCGAACCCGGCGCTTGGTCCGGCAGGGGATGGCTATTCGGCCACCACGCAGATCGTGAAGAAGTCGAACTACAGCTTCCTGCTGCCCAGCATCGACGCGAAGCTGACCATCACGCCGAACCTGGTGCTGCGCGCCGGCGCGTCCCGCACGCTCACCCGCCCGGGCCTCGCCGCGCTCCGTCCGACCGTCAATGTGGGCACGATGCGCGTCGGCAGCCTCTCGGCCAGCGGCGGCAACCCGGACCTGAAGCCTTATCTCTCGGATAACTTCGATCTGGGCATGGAGTGGTACTATCAGCCCAACTCCTACATCGCGATCAACGGCTACATGAAGCACATCACCAACTTCATCGTTGGCGGCGTCACTCGTGGCCCGATCGATGGCGTGATTGATCCGAGCACGGGCCAGACGGCGGTGTTCAGCATCAACGCGCAGATCAATGGTCCGGAAGCCACGGTGAAGGGTCTCGAAATCGCGTTGCAGCATGTCTTCGGCGACAGCGGCTTCGGCTTCCAGGCCAATGCCACGCTGCCGAGCACCAACCGCGACTATGACAAGACCAATGTCGCCGGTGGCGGCTTCTCGATCACGGGTCTTGCCAAGTCGGCCAACTTCGTCGGCTTCTATGACAAGAACGGGTTCCAGATCCGTGCGGCGGTCAACTGGCGCGACGAATATCTGCTCCAGCTCGGCCAGAACCAGGGCGGCGTCTATGGTGCCGAGCCGGTCTATGTCGACAAGCAGCTGCAGGTCGACGCATCGGCCAGCTATGACGTGACGAAGTGGGCGACGATCTTTGGCGAGGCGACCAACCTCAACAACTCGACCTACAGCACGCATGGCCGGTTCAGCAATCAGGCGCTGGACATCTGGTCCTATGGCCGGCGGTTCACCCTGGGTGTCCGCGTCCGCTACTGATCGAACGACAATATGCGGGGAGCGCACAGGCTGCGCTCCCCGTTTTTTCGGTGTATGAGCGGCCATGGTCCATCCGGTTAAGAATATCGTGATCGTGGGCGGCGGCACGGCCGGCTGGCTCACCGCAGGCATCATCGCGGCGCGACACAAAGGCCGCATTCCCCACAGTTTCACCGTCACGCTGGTTGAATCGCCCAACACGCCCATCATTGGCGTGGGCGAAGGCACCTGGCCCACCCTGCGCTCCACGCTGAAGAAGATCGGCGTGTCCGAGACGGATTTCTTCCGCGAGTGCGATGCCGCTTTCAAGCAGGGCGCCCGTTTCGCCCGCTGGACCACCGGCGCACCCGACGACGGCTATTATCATCCGCTGGTTCTGCCGGAAGGCTTCGCCCGCGTGAACCTCGTTCCGCATTGGCTGGCCAACAGCCGCGCCCAGAGCTTCTGTGACGCCGTCTGCCCGCAGGGGCGCATCTGCGACGATGGCCTCGCGCCCAAGGCGATTACCACGCCGGAATATGAAGGCGCGGCCAACTACGCTTATCATCTCGACGCCGGCAAGTTCGCGCCGTTCCTCCAGCGCCATTGCTGCGAGAAGCTGGGTGTTCGCCATGTGCTGGCGGATGTGCGCGAGGTTCTGCTTGCCGAGAATGGCGACATTCGCGCCATCGACACCGAACAGGCCGGCGAAATCGCGGGCGATCTCTTCGTCGATTGCACCGGTTTTCGCGCGCTCCTGCTTGGCGAAGCGCTGGGCGTGCCGTTCCGCGATTGCAGCGACGTACTGTTCTGCGACACCGCGCTGGCCGTCCAGCTCCCTTATGAGAGCGAGACCAGCCCGGTTGCCACGCACACCATCTCTACCGCACAAAGCGCGGGATGGATCTGGGACATTGGCCTGCCCTCCCGGCGAGGCATCGGCCATGTCTATTCCAGCCGACACATCTCGCAGGACGACGCCGAACGCGAATTGCGCGCCTATCTCGGGCCAGCCGGCGACGACCTGCCCCTGCGCAAGATCAGCATCCGCTCGGGCCACCGCGAAACCTTCTGGAAGCGCAACTGCGTCGCCGTGGGTCTGGCCGCCGGCTTCCTCGAACCGCTGGAAGCCTCGGCCATCGTGCTCATCGAACTGTCCGCCAAGCTGATCGCCGAGCAGATGCCGGTCTGCCGGGAAGTGATGGACATCATAGCCCATCGCTTCAACGAGACGACGCATTATCGCTGGGGCCGGATCATCGACTTCCTCAAGCTGCATTATGTGCTGACCAAGCGCACGGACAGCGCCTTCTGGCGGGACAATCTGCTGCCGGAGACGATCCCCGACCGGCTGCAGGACCTGCTGCACCTGTGGCGCTACCAGTCGCCCTGGTTCCATGACGAGTTCGACCGGATCGAGGAAGTCTTCCCCGCCGCAAGCTACCAATATGTGCTGTACGGCATGGGCTTCCGCACGGAAGTCGCGCCGGAGACGCTGGCGCCCGATGCGGTGCTTGCCATGCAGGCCCTGCGCGAGAATGCAGCGCAGACCGAGCGCCTGCGCGCTGCCCTGCCGCGTCATCGCGACTTGCTGCGCAAGATCAACGAATTCGGCCTCCAGCCGGTCTGAACGCGCCACGCGATGCGACTCTCCCCTCATCGCGACGCCTCGCCACCCAGCCGATTTGGTAGCGCTATCCTTTGGAGCATGACCTGGCTTCTCGCCGCGATGCCCTCCACGGCTTCCAGCGCGCAGCTTCCGCCAGCCGCCCCCATTCCGCCGGTCAGGGATGCTGCCCGCCCCAATTCCGAGCAGGCCTTCTCGAACGTCCAGATCTTTCCGCGTCCCGATGCCACGCCAGCGGTGATCCATGTCGCGCCTCTGGGCAACGCCACGGGCGATGGCACGGCGGCACGGCCATTCGGCACGCTGGCGCAGGCACAAGAGGCCGTCCGGCAGATCAACGCGGACCGGCCCGTGCAGGTTCTGCTGGCCGACGGCACCTATTGGCTGGACGCGCCGCTGCGCTTTGGCGCCGAGGATGGCGGCCGCAATGGGCATGTCGTGCACTGGATGGCGGCCCCCGGCGCGCACCCGACGCTCTCGGGCGGCACGCGTGTGCAGGGCTGGCGACTGGCGGACCGCAGCCGCAACATCTGGATGGCAGACATCCCCAAGGGCAGCGACCCGCGCCAGCTCTGGGTGGATGGCCGCATGGCCCATCGGGCCGCCGTCGAGGCGCCCCGCGCCGCCTTCGCCTTCTTCGACTGGGGCATCCGCATCGTCGATCCGGCCTGGCGCTTTCTTGCGCGTTTGCCCGATCAGGGCCGCATGGAAGTGGAGAGCACCGGCTTCTTCACCGACCGGCGCGCGGTCATCGACCATATCGAGGGCGACCGGATCATCCTGCGCCAGCCGGGATGGCGCAACAATCTCATCGGCTATGACACGTTCGCCCGGCCAGTCTCCGGCGAGAAAGGCCGGTTCTTCCTCGCCAATGCCCTCGCCTTCGTGCGCAGCGGGGGTGACTGGTTCGCCGATCCCGCAAAGGGTCTGCTTTACTATCGCCCGGAGGACGGGCGCCGTCCCGACCAGAGCGACATCGTGCTGCCTCGCCTCGAACTGCTCGTGGCGATCGGCGGAACGGCCGACGCGCCGGTCGGGAATCTCGAATTCCACGGCATCGCCTTCCGCCATACGAGCTGGCGCGGGCCATCGAGCGCGCAGGGCTATGCCAGCCAGCAGAGCGGCGCTTATCTGGCGGGGGATATCGCGGACTACCCCGCCGACCCGATCCGTGATTGCAGCTGGGGGTGCGCCGCGTTCGAGCGCCAGCGCAACCACTGGCGCCAGCAGCCCGCCGCCGTGCAGGTCTCGGGCGCGCAGCGTGTCATCTTCGACGACACGACGTTCGCGCAGCTCGGGCAGATTGCGCTCGGCATCGGCAACAATGCGGAGGCGACCAGCGCCGGACCGGGCCTCGCCGTGCAATCCATCGAGGTGCGCAACTCGCGCTTCGGGCCGCTGGCCGGTGGCGCAATCATGGTGGGGGGCACCACGCAGGACGCGCACCACCCCTCGCGCTCGCAGATGGCCGTGCGCGATATCGTGATCCGCAACAATCATATCGAGACGGTCTCGCAGGATTATCGCGAGCAGGCCGCCATCCTGGTTACTTATGCGACCGGCGCACTCATCCTGAACAATGACGTGTCCGACGCGCCTTATGATGGCATCGATGTCGGCTGGGGCTGGGGCACCAACGATCCGGGCGGCAACAGCGCCTATATGAGCCGGGCGCGCGGCTATTATGACCAGCCGGGCAACCGCATTTATGAAACGCCTACGATCCTGCGGGATACGGTGATCTTCGGCAATCGCGTGCACGGGGTCAAACGCTGGTATCCCGACGGCGGCGCGATCTATCATCTCTCCGCCGACCCCGGCGCGCTGATCGCCGAGAACCACATTTACGACGTGCCGGGCGGCATCGGCGTCTATCTCGACGAGGGATCGCGTTACGTCACCGTGCGCAACAATGTGATCGACGGCGTGGGCCTTTGGGTGAACCTCAATGCGCAGGACGACGCCCGCCCGCGTAGAACCAATATGGATAATATTGCCACCGGAAACTGGTACAATTGGGGCAAGGCGAACGGCAATTGGTCCAGCTACCTCAACAACCGGCTGGTCGACAATGTCGCCGTCAAAGGCGACGCCTGGCCTGCTGAGGCCCGGGCAGTCATCGCGCGCGCAGGCCCGCAGCCGCTCGAGACGTGGCCATGACAACGCCCTTTTGCTTCCAACGGCTCTTGCGCCGCCGCCCTCTTCGCCGCCCCCGCTGATCTGGAGACGCTTCATGCCGATTGCCTCGCGACACCACGCCGCCTTCCGCCCCTTGCTGCTGGCCGGCGCTGCCCTGCTGACGATCGCCATGCCGGCCCTCGCCCAGCAGAACGCCCCATCTCCCGTCCGCGCGCAGGCCGAGACCAAGGCTGCGCAGATCGTGGCGCAGCTCACGCCGCAGGAGAAGGTTGACCAGCTGCTCAATGTCGCGCCGGCCATCCCGCGTCTCGGCATCCCGGCCTATAACTGGTGGACGGAATCGCTGCATGGCGCGATCGGCACGCTGCCGACCACCAATTTCCCCGAGCCGATCGGCATGGCCGCGACGTTCGATGCGCCGCTCGTTCACGACATCGGCAACATCATCAGCGTGGAAGTGCGCGGCCTGCACACGCTCGCGCGCCAGACCGGGCGGCTCGGCCGCATCGGCACGGGGCTGGACACCTGGTCGCCCAACATCAACATCTTCCGCGATCCGCGCTGGGGCCGCGGGCAGGAAACCTATGGCGAGGACCCCTTCCTCACCGCAAAGATCGGCAGCGCCTTCATCACGGGCATTCAGGGGCCGGACCCGGACCAGCCCAATGTGATCGCCACGCCCAAGCATTTCGCGGTCCACAACGGGCCGGAATCGACGCGGCATCAGGCCAATGTCTATGTGTCCCGGCACGATCTGGAAGATACCTATCTCCCCGCCTTCCGTGCGGCGGTGGTGGAGGCCAAGGCCGGATCGATCATGTGCGCCTATAATCGCGTCGACGGGCAGCCCGCCTGCGCCAGCGACGAACTGCTCAAGGAGCATCTGCGCGGCGCCTGGGGCTTTAACGGCTATGTCGTGTCGGATTGTGATGCGGTGGTCGATATCGCCGCCCATCATCATTATGCGCCGGATGCCGCCACTGCCGTCACCGCAGCCGTGCGCGCGGGTGTGGACAATGAATGCAACGGCCGCACGCTCAGCGACACCGCCGGGCTGGGCCAGCCCTATCTCGATGCGCTCCGGCAGGGCCTGCTGACGCAGAAGGACATCGACACCGCATTGGTGCGTCTGTTCTCGGCCCGCCTGCGCAATGGCGACTTGCCGGGGGTGCGCAAGCCGGAGACGATCTCGCCCGCGACGGTGGGCGCCGCTGACCATGCCGCGCTGGCCCTGACGGCGGCGGAAAAGAGCCTGGTGCTGCTGAAGAATGACGGTGCCCTGCCGCTGAAGCCGGGCGCGCGCATCGCGGTGATCGGCCCGCTGGCGGATGCAACGCGCGTGCTGCGCGGCAATTATTCCTCCGCGCTGTCCGGCGCGCCCGTCTCGGTGCTGGAGGGCCTGCGCACGGCCATGCCCGGCGCCGATATCCATCATGTGCCGTTTAGCGAGACCTTCACCGATGGCGACCGCGTGCCCGGCTCCGCGCTGCGGGCGCCGGACGGCAAGCCGGGCTTGCTGGCGCGCTACTATAACCCGACGCAAACGCCGCCCGATCGCTTCCAGCCGGGCACGCTCGGCGCGATCACCAAGGCGATGACGTTCAAGGACAAGCCGGTCGTCACTCGCCGCGAGGCCGACGTCGCCGGGCGCAGTCTCGACCTAGCGACGGTCTCGGATCACCACAAGGTTGTGTGGACCGGCTTCCTCGTCCCGCCCGAGACCGGCACTTACCGGCTCGGCCTGTCCGGCTCGAGCGGCGACTTGCTGTTCGACGGCAAGCCCTTCGTCGACCTCACCGGATCGAGCTGGAACAGCCTGCCGACGATGAAGACGATCGCGCTGGAGAAAGGCAAGCGCTACCCCATCCAGGTGACGATGACCTCGCATTTCAACAGCGGCGTCGACCTCGTCTGGAAGCGCGTCTCGACCGATGCCGATGGCGATCTCGCCCGTGCCGCGACGCAGGCGGACGTGCTCGTTGCGGTGGTCGGCCTCACCTCCGATCTCGAAGCGGAGGAAACGCCGGTCAAGGTCCCCGGCTTCTCCGGCGGCGACAAGACGACGCTCGACCTGCCGGCCGAACAGATCGCCCTGCTGGAAAAGGCCAAGGCAACCGGCAAGCCATTGGTGATCGTCGCCATGAACGGCAGCCCGATCAATCTCGCCTGGGCGAAGGACAATGCTGCGGCGATCGTGGAAGCCTGGTATCCCGGCCAGAATGGCGGCCTCGCGGTCGGCAACGTCCTCTCCGGCAAGACTAATCCGTCCGGTCGCCTGCCGCTCACATTCTACAAGAGCATCGACGAGCTGCCGCCGTTCGGCGACTACAACATGAGCGGTCGCACCTATCGCTACTTCACTGGCAAGCCGGTCTATGGCTTCGGCTATGGCCTCAGCTACACCCGGTTCGCCTATGAACCGCTCAAGGTGGAAGCGAGCGGCGATGCCGCGCAGGGCATCCGCGTCTCGACCACGGTGCGCAACACCGGCGACAGGGCCGGCGATGAAGTCGCGCAGCTCTACCTGAACTTCCCCGATGTGCCCGGCACGCCGCGCGTGGCGCTGCGCGGGTTCCAGCGCGTGAGCCTAAAGCCGGGCGAGGCGCGGGCAATCAGCTTCGCCCTCTCCCCACGCGATCTGAGCGCCGTGTCAGTCGATGGCGAGCGCCAGGTCTTTCCGGGCCGCTATCAGGTGACGGTCGGTTCTGCTCAGCCGGAAAGCGGACTGCCGGCGCAGAGCGCGCCCTTCTCGATCGACAAGGGCGTTGCCCTGCCCAAATGAGGCTGCCCGGCGCCCCTCACCCCAGCAACGGGGCGAGGGGCACGCGATGCGCCCGCCCGGCCTTGAGCGACACCGTGAGGCGGCGCTCCCCGAAGCGAACCACCCGCTCGGCGTCGCTGTCACTGATGAGCACGACGCGCACGGGCTTGCCGGATCGCCACGCCAGATCGAGTGCGCAGGCGCCCCGCACCCGCAGTCCCTGCACGCTTCCTTGCGGCCAGGCACTCGGCAAGGCCGGGAGCAGCAGGATCTCTTCGCCCCGGCTCTGCACCAGCATCTCCGCAATCGCCGCCGTCCCGCCGAAATTGCCGTCGATCTGGAACGGCGGATGCGCGTCGAACATGTTCGGATAGGTGCGCTCCGGCCCGAGCAGGAAGCGCAAAATCTCATGCGCGTGATCGCCTTCGCGCAGGCGCGCCCACAGGTTCGCGCGCCAGGCCGTTGCCCAGCCGGTCGCTTTGTCGCCCCGCAGTTCGAGCGATTTGCGCGCGGCCGCCGCCAGCGCCGGTGTCGCATCGAGGTCGATCTGCTGGCTCGGGAACAGGCCGTACAGGTGCGAGACATGGCGGTGGTGCGGCTCGGGCGCCTGCGCGTCCCAATCCGCCTGCCATTCCTGCAATTGCCCCTGCGCACCGATCTGGTCCGGCGCCAGCCGGGCGCGCAGATCACGCAATTGGGCCGCGAAGGCCGCGTCGATCCCAAGAGTGTCTGCCGCTTGCGCCGTCTGATCGAAGAGATCCCGCAAAATCTGCTGGTCCATCGCAGGGCCGGCGCAGATCGCGATATCGCCATGATGCGCGTTTTCCGGCGAGAGGGATGGACTGGTGACAAGACGACCAGTGCGCGCGTCGGTCTGCAGCGTATCGACGAAGAACAAGGCAGCGCCCTGCATCAGCGGATAGATATCGCGCAGAAACGCCTTGTCCCGCCCATAATCCCAGCGCGCCCACAAATGGGTGCAGAGCCACGCGCCCCCCATCGGCCACAGGCCCCAGCGTGCCCCGTCGATCGGCGCGCTGGCGCGCCAGAGATCGGTATTGTGATGGGCGACCCAGCCACGCGCGCCATACATCTCCCGCGCGGTGCGGGCACCACTCGCGGCCAGATCCCGCACGAGGCGCACCAGCGGTTCCACACACTCGGGCAAGGCGGTGACTTCCGCCGGCCAGTAGTTCATCTGCGTGTTGATGTTGATCGTGTATTTCGATCCCCAGGGCGGATCGACGCTGTCGTTCCAGATGCCCTGCAGATTGCTCGCCTGGCTGCCGGGCCGTGACGAGCCGATGAGCAGATAGCGCCCATAATTGAAATAGAGCGCGGCAAGGCCCGGATCGTCGCGGGTCTGCGCGGCCCGGATGCGCTCATCGGTCGGCAGGGCAGCACCGCGATCGTCCCCCAGATCGATCCGCACACGCCGATAGAGTCGCCGATGCTCGGCCATTGCCTCGGCCTGCACCTGCGCGAACGGGATCGATTGGGCAGCGGCGATCCAGTCCGCGACCAGCGCATCGGGATCGCCGCTCACATCGTCGAAGCGCCGGAAGCTCGTGCCCATCGCCACCAGCACGGTGACGGCCCGTGCGCCGCGCAGCAGCAGCCGATCCCGCTCGGCCGTCAGTGTGCCGCCCTCGGGCCGGATCTCCACCAGACCGGCAACCCGCAGTGCCGCCGCGACGCCATGCGCCGCGCGATTGCGTCCGCGCGCGATCAGGCGATCGCCCTGCGCCCTGACGGTCATCTCCTGCGCCGGGGCCAATTGCACATCGAGGTCCAGCGTGCCTTCCCCGGACACCGCATGGCGCACGACCAGCAGTTGCTGCCCCGTCGAGGCGAACACCGTCCGCTCATGATGCACGCCATTGCGCGTGAAGCGCGTCGTCGCGATCGCGCTGTCGAGGTCCAGCGCGCGCTCATAGTCGCGCACCGGGGCCGACGGTCCCGGCATGGTCAGCAAGAGATCGCCGAAGGTCTGATAGGCCATCTGCACCAGCGGCGTTGCCATCACGCGGGCATTGGCCAGATCATGGGCCTCGGCAAAGCGGCCCTCGGCGATGAGGCGGCGGACCTGCGGCAGTGCCTCCCGCGCAAGCGGATTGACGGGATCGTAGGGGCCGCCGCTCCACAGCGTATCCTCATTGAGTTGCAGCCGCTCGGCCTCGATGCCGCCGAAGACCATGGCGCCGATGCGCCCGTTGCCGATGGGCAGCGCTTGCGTCCATTCCGCCGCTGGTTGCCGATACCAGAGGCGATGCCCCGCCATGTCCCTTTGCCCGCCGGCAGCCGCCAACGGCGTCGGCACACAGGCCCCCGCCGCCAACATGAGCGACCCTTCCAGCATCGTGCGCCGCGTGACCATGGGCCGGCTCTCCTGCTCTTTTGCTGCGGGCGTCAGTGCGTCCAGACGTAGGGACCGACCACCGTGCCGACGAACCCGCCCGCCTCGTGCGTGCTGAGGAAGCGGGCATCGAGATCGCTCACCAAGGTGCCCATGCCGCCGGCACCGGCATAATCGAACGCCATGCGACCGCCATCGGCGCGCAGGGTGAGCGTCATCGGCCCGCGATTGTCCACGGGCGCCGAGGTGATCAGCCGCTCCTCGCCTTTTGCCCGCGTGTAGAGCGCGACCACGTCCTGCCCGCCCAGACGGGTGAGGCCGAAGAACAGATAGGACTGGTCACTTTGCAACGCGGCGAGGCCCGCACGGTCGCCGTCCTGCTCCGGCTTGAAGCTGAGCGAGGTGCGCATGGTCGCGACATGATGCTGCTGACGTCGCCCGAGAAAGGCCGGCGTGCCGGACTGATCCCCCAGGGCCGCCGCCGTAGTGAGGACGAGATCGCCCTTGTCGAGCCGGTGAAAGAGCGTCTTGGGCGTGCGGATGCCGACCCATTGCATCGCCAGCCGGTCCCCGTCGAACCCATCGACATAGGCAAAGTCGCCGCTGGTCGGCAGCGCCGGCCTTTCTTCGGGTGGCAGCGCCGGCATCCTCTGCGCGAACGGCACGTTCCGTCCAGCAGGCAGGATAATCGGCCAGCCATCCTTCCACTCCACGGGCAGAAGGAAGGTTTCCCGGCCGATATTGTAGAAGTCATCCGCATAGGGACGCACGGCCAGGAAAGTCGCCCACCAGTCGCCGTTTTGGGTCTGGACCAGCTCGGCATGCCCGGCCGATGTGACCGGATCGGCCCGGGCCGGATCGAGATCGCGCTGGGTGAGGATGGGATTGCCGGCAAATGGCACATAAGGCCCGCGCAGCTTGCGCGAGCGGAACACGACCTGCGAATGATTGACGCTGGTGCCGCCCTCCGCCGCCGTCAGATAATACCAGCCATCCTTTTTCAGGATATGCGGCCCCTCGATCCACACCGGCTTCTGCCTGATGTCGACCCCGCCATTGACGAGCTGGGTGCTGGGACCGACCATCTTGCCCGCGCGCCAGTCATATTCCTGGATCCAGATCGCGCGATGCCCGTCATAACGCGGCGTCTCGTCGGGTGCGCGATTGTTGACGATATAGGCCTTGTCCCCCTCCCAGTAGATCGACGGGTCGATCCCCTCGAACGGCAGCCAGATCGGGTCCGACCAGGGGCCGGCGGGATTGCGCGCGGTGATGACGAAATTGCCCCGGCACTGCACGCAGGTGTTCACGATGTAGAATGTGCCGTCATGGACGCTGATGTCCGGCGCGAAGACCGCCTCGGACACCGCCCGCCCGGAAAGGTCGAGCTGGCCCGGCCGGTCGATGGCATTGCCGATCTGCGTCCAGTTCACCAGATCCGTCGAATGCCACACCGGCAGACCCGGAAAATGCGCGAAGGACGAGTTCACCAGATAATAGTCGCTGCCCACGCGCACGACCGATGGGTCAGGATAATAGCCCGAGAGGATCGGGTTCCGGTATTGGCCGGGCTGGACGGTCACGCGCTCCTGCGTGCGACCATCATAAGCAAAGCTGGAAAAGCGCGCTTCGGGACCGGCAAGCGCTTGCCCCGCCGCCAGCAACAACGCCGCCGACGCTGCAAGACCACGCAGGCACACTTTGGCCTTCATTCGCATCACCCTCTCCTGCTTCGGCCTGCCCTTCCCGATGAACGGATTCGCGACCAAGTCCGGAATATGGTAGCGCTCCCACATTGAATTGGCCAGCCTCTCGATATCGCTCGACGACTGTTTGCGGTGGGACTGACCCAACGCGCGAGCCACCCCCGCGCTGAAACCCATTGACCAGCAGGGTCACTAAATGGTAGCGCTACCTTAAAGCATCATCCTGCGAGGCGATGCGTGATAACAGACCTGCGAAGGAGAGCGATCTTGTCGAAACCCGCGATGATCCGCACGAGCCTCTGTGCGCTCGGCATGATGACGGCCCTGGCAGCCTGTTCCAGCGAAAAACCCGGTGAGCCGGCGAACAGCGCGCAAAACGGTTCGGAGCCAAAAGCGGAAAACGGCAAGCGCTTCCTCGCCCAGCCGCTGGTCAGCGAGATCTACACCGCCGACCCCTCCGCCCATGTCTTCAACGGCAAGATCTATATCTATCCGAGCCACGACGTGGACGCCGGCATTCCCGATGACGATCTGGGCACGCAATATGCCATGCACGATTATCGCGTGCTGGAGATGGACAGCATCGGCGGCCCGGTGAAGGTCGGCCCGCCCGCGCTGGACGTGAAGGACGTGCCCTGGGCCTCCAAGCAGATGTGGGCACCGGACGCGGCCTTCAAGAACGGCACCTATTTCCTGTACTTCCCGGTGAAGGACAAGCAGGGCATCTTCCGCATCGGCGTCGCCACGGGCAAAGACCCGATGGGACCGTTCAAGGCCGAGCCGGAGCCGATCCCCGGCAGCTACTCGATGGACCCCACCGTGTTCACCGACACGGATGGCAACAGCTATATGTATTTCGGCGGCATCTGGGGCGGTCAGCTTCAGAACTGGGCCAGCGGCAAATATGATGCCTCGATCGGCGTGACCGACCTGAAGGCCGACGACAAGCCGGCCCTCTCCGCCAAGGTCGTGAAGCTGGCGCCGGACATGAAGCATTTTGCCGAGGCACCGCGCGATGCCGTCATCCTTGATGAAAAGGGCAAGCCCCTGCTCGGCGGCGACCATGACCGTCGCTTCTTCGAGGGCTCGTGGATGTATAAGCGCGGTAGCACTTATTATCTGAGCTATTCGACCGGCGACACGCATTTCCTCGCTTATGCGACCGCCAAGACGCCTTATGGCCCGTTCACCTATCGCGGCCAGTTCCTCAAGCCGGTGCAGGGCTGGACGACGCACCACTCGATCGTCGACTGGGGCGGCAAGACCTGGCTTTTCTACCATGACACCCAGCTGAGCGGGAAGAACCACCTGCGCAACGTCAAGGTGACCGAGTTGCGCTTCAATGCCGATGGCACGATCGTGCCGATCGATCCCTTCGTCGACTGACAGGCATGTTCCTCGGCATCGACATCGGCACGTCCGGCGTGAAGGCGGTGGTCATCGACCATCACGGCGCCGTGGTCGGTCAGGGCACCGCTGCCCTGACCGTGCAGCGCCCCCAGCCGCTCTGGTCCGAGCAGGACCCGGAGGCCTGGTGGGCCGCGACGACCGCCGCGGTGCAAGGCATCGACCCGGCCGTGCGCAGGGCCGTGCTGGGCATCGGCCTTGCCGGCCAGATGCATGGCGCCACGCTGCTGGGCGCCGATGACCGCCCGCTCCGCCCGGCCATCCTGTGGAATGACGGGCGCAGTCATGCCGAATGCTCAGAGCTTGAAGACAAGACACCCGCTTTCCGCACGCGCGGCGGCAATATCGTCATGCCCGGCTTCACGGCGCCCAAGCTCGCCTGGGTCGCCCGCCACGAGCCGGAGATCTTCGCCGCCACGCGCACCGTGCTGCTGCCCAAGGACTATGTCCGCCTGCAGATGACCGGCGACAAGGCCACCGACATGTCCGATGCGGCGGGCACGCTCTGGCTGGACGTCGCCGCCCGCCGCTGGGCGGATGAGTTGCTGGAGGCGACCGGCCTCTCCCTCACCCACATGCCTGCCCTGTATGAAGGCACCGAAGCGACCGGCACGCTGCGGCCGGACGTCGCCCAACTCTGGGGCATGGCGCCGGTACCTGTCGCGGCGGGCGGCAGCGACAATGCGGCAGGCGCCGCCGGCATCGGCATCGTGCGCGATGGCGATGCGCTGCTTTCGCTCGGCACCTCCGGTGTCATTTTCATCGCCAACGATCAGTTCAAACCCAATCCAGCTCGAACGGTGCACGCCTTCTGTCATTGCCTCCCTGCACATTGGCATCAGATGGCTGTGCACCTGTCGGCGGCGTCTTGCATTGACTTTGCCGCACGCCTCTCCTGTGCGACAGGCGCCGCCGACCTTTTTTCCCGCGCGGAATCAGCCGGGCCAGCCTCCGGTCCCGAGATTTTCCTGCCTTACCTCTCCGGCGAGCGCACGCCGCACAACGATCCGCAAGTGCGCGGCGCCTTCCTCAATCTCGATCATGACACCGGGCCTGAGCGGCTCGCGCAAGCTGTGCTGGAAGGCGTCGCCTTTGCCTTTGCCGATGGACTGGACGCGCTGCGCGACGCTGGCAGCGACGTGCAGGAGCTTGCCGTGATCGGCGGGGGCGCGCGCTCGCGCTATTGGGGTCAGATCATCGCGGCCGTGCTGGGGACGCGCCTCGTCTATCTCAAGGGCGGCGAGGTCGGCCCCGCCATGGGCGCCGCGCGCCTCGCCCAGATCGCCGTCGAAGGCGGCACGGCCCGCGATGTGTGCGCCAAGCCGCCGGTCGCCCAGACCATCGAGCCGGATCCGATCATTGCCGAACGGCTGGCTCCCAAGCTTGCGGCGTTCCGGCGCGCTTATTCTCAAATCCGACAAGGGAGTGCCTGATGGCCACCGACTATTTCGACGCAATTCCGGCGATCAGCTACAAAGGCCCGGAAACCGACGACGAGCTCGCCTATCGCTGGTATGACAAGGACCGGGTCGTGCTGGGCAAGCGGATGGAGGATCATCTCCGCTTCGCCGCCTGCTTCTGGCACAGCTTCTGCTGGACGGGGTCAGACGTGTTCGGCGGCGGCACCTTCAATCGCCCCTGGCATCGCGGCGCGAACGACAGCGCAGCGGCGGCGCAAAAGCGCACCATCGCATTCGAGTTCTTCCGCAAGCTCGACATCCCCTATTACTGCTTCCACGATGTGGACGTGATGGCGCAGGCCGAAGGCGTGGCCGAGCATCGCCGCTTCTTCGCCGAGGCCGTCGATCATCTGGAGCAATTGCAGGCCGCGACGGGCCGCAAGCTGCTGTGGGGCACGGCCAACCTGTTCAGCCACCCCCGCTTTGCCGCAGGCGGCGCGACCAATCCCGATCCGGAAGTCTTCGCCTTCGCCGCCATGCAGGTGCGTGACGCGCTGGAAGCCACCCATCGCCTGCGCGGCGCCAACTATGTGCTGTGGGGCGGCCGTGAGGGTTACGAAACCCTGCACAATACCGACCTGAAGCGCGAGCTGGACAATCTCGGCCGCTTCCTCTCGCTGGTCGTCGACCACAAGCACAAGATCGGCTTCACCGGCACGATCCTGATCGAGCCCAAGCCGCACGAACCCACCAAGCATCAATATGATTTCGACACCGCGACGGTCTACGGCTTCCTCAAGCGCTACGGCCTCGAAGACGAAGTGAAGGTCAACATCGAGGCAAACCACGCCACGCTCGCCGGCCACACCTTCGAGCATGAGCTGGCGACGGCGGCAGCGCTCGGCATCTTCGGCTCGATCGACGCCAATCGCGGCGATCATCAGAATGGCTGGGATACGGACCAATTCCCCAATTCCGTCGAAGAGATGACGCTGGCCATGATCGAAGTGCTGCGCGCTGGCGGCTTCACGACCGGTGGCTTCAACTTCGACTCCAAGGTTCGGCGCCAGTCCATGGACCCGGTCGATCTGTTCTACGGCCATATCGGCGGGATCGACACCGTGGCGCGAGGCCTGCTGAATGCAGCCGCCATCATCGAGGACGGCCGGATCGATGCGCTGCGCAGCCGGCGCTATTCCGGTTGGGAGAGCAGCTTCGGGCAACAGGTCGGCGCGCTGGACCTGGCCGGCATCGCGGATCTGGCCGAGCATCAACTGCTTGATCCCAAGCCCGTCTCCGGCCGACAGGAGCGGATCGAGAACATCATCAACCGGTTCATTTGATCCATGCGCAGCCCGGCTGACCTGTTGGCCGGGCTGCATTTGGCTGGAGCGGCCAACACGCGGCGGCGGGCAACGCCCCAACCGCCGCGAAGCCGCGTCGCCTCGGCAATACCGGTTTGCAGACTGTCGATGCGTGCCCCGCCGCCGGCGACGCTACGAAAACGCGTAAATGCGTATCTTCGCTATTGCGGGAGCGGCGCGTTATTGAGACAGGGCTTGGTCAGACCCAAGCGCCCACTCAGACAAGGCAGTCGATGGTGACGAAGAACAGTCCACCCCGGTCGTCGCGCCGGCAGAGTTCCGGCCCGAAGATCGAAGATGTCGCCCGCCTCGCTGGCGTCTCGCCGATGACGGTCAGCCGCGTCATCAACAAGGGCACCAACGTTCGGGAAGACAAGCGCAAGAAGGTCGAGGCGGCAATCGCGGAGCTGAACTACGCCCCCAATATTGCCGCGCGCGCGCTGGCAGGCGGCGAGGACATCCGCATCGGCCTGCT
Organism: Sphingomonas sp.; assembly: GCA_017304655.1. Taxonomy (GTDB): domain Bacteria; phylum Pseudomonadota; class Alphaproteobacteria; order Sphingomonadales; family Sphingomonadaceae; genus Sphingobium. The sequence continues at coordinate 501,705 of JAFKLY010000002.1, read as the reverse complement.
CCACTCCAACCCGAGTTTTGCCTATCTCAGCGAGTTTCTGGTCGGCACGCTGGCAGAAACCAGCCGGACCGGCGCGCAGCTGATCGTGAAGGCCTGCAACGAGGAAGGCGAGGAAGAGCAGGCGATCGAAGCGCTGCTGCAGGGCCGGGTGGACGGGATCGTCCTGCCGCCGCCACTCAGTGACTCTCCCTCCGTGCTCAAGGTGCTGGAAACGGCCGGCGTACCGGTGGTCGCGGTCGCGACGGGCCGCGCCCCGGAATGGGCGCTGTCCGTGAGCATCGACGACAAGGACGCCGCACGGGCGATGACCGAGCATCTCATTCGTCTCGGCCACCGGCGGATCGGGTTCATCTCGGGGCACCCCAACCAGACGGCGAGCGCGGAACGCCTCGAAGGCTATCGCGCGGCGCTCGCCAAGCATGGCATCAAACCGGTGAAGGCGCTTGTCGTGCAGGGCTTCTTCACCTTCCGCTCAGGTCTCGATGCTGCAACAACGCTGCTGGATCTGCCCGAGCCGCCCACCGCCATCTTCGCGTCAAACGATGACATGGCGGCGGCAGCGCTCACCGTGGCCCATCGGCGCGGGATCGACGTGCCAGAGACGCTGACGATCTGCGGTTTCGACGATACCGCTCTCGCCGTGACCAGCTGGCCGGAGCTGACCACCATCCGCCAGCCGATCACCGACATGGCGCAGCAGGCCGTCGCGCTGCTCATCAAGGAAATCCGCTCACGCAACGCCTTGTCCAAAGGCGTGGAGCATCCCCATGTGGTGACGCCTTATGCACTGATCGAGCGGGAGAGCGACGCTCCCCCGCCCGACCAGCCCCCCGTTTAACCTTCCATCTGCTCCAGTTCGCGCCCCTTCGTCTCGCGCACCATCGCGCGCACGAAGAAGAAGGAGAGCGCCGCGAAGAAGGCATAGCCGAAATAGGCGACCGCGAGGCCAGGGCTCACCACCAGCGAGGGGAAGCTGACCGACACCAGCGCGTTGGCGATCCACTGCGCAAAGCCGGCGACGGCGAGGCCCGATCCACGGATCTGGTTGGGGAACATCTCGCCCAGCATCACCCACATGATCGGGCCCCAGCTGAGGTTGAAGAAGATCACATAGAGGTTCGCCGCGATCAGCGCGACGAGGCCATTGTTGCCCGGCAGGACCACGGCCCCATCTGCCCCGGTCATCGCGGTGGAAAAGGCATAAGCGACCGTCGCAAGCGTGACCGCCATGCCGGCCGAGCCGATGAGCAGCAGTGGCTTGCGCCCGATCTTGTCGACCAGGAACATCGTGGCGATGCAGGCGCCGATCGACAGCACGCCGGAGAGGATGTTGGTCTGCAGCGCATAATCCTCTGAGAAGCCCACCGCCTCCCACAGCGTGGCGCCGTAATAGAAGACCACGTTGATGCCGACGAACTGCTGGAAGATGGCAAGGCCAATGCCGGTCCAGACGATCGGCCGGACGCGGCCCGTCGCGCGATCGATCAGGTCGGAGAGCTTCGGGCGATGGTGATCGGCCGCGAGACTGTCACGGATTTCCGTCACCTTGCGGGTCGCTTCCTCAGCCCCGAACAGGCGCGTCAGCACGGCATGGGCGCGCTCCTCCTTGCCTTTGGCGACAAGGTAGCGCGGGCTTTCCGGAATGATCAGCAGCGCGAGGCTGTAGATCGCGGCAGGGATCGCCTGAAGCCAGAACATCCAGCGCCAGGCCGGCAGATCGAACCAGAGCGAGGCCGTCGATCCGCCCGCGAACCGCGCCAGAGCGAAGTTCGCGACGAAGGCGCCGGTGAGGCCGGTGATGATCATCACCTGCTGAATGCTGGAGAGACGCCCGCGAATGGAGGCCGGCGTCACTTCCGAAATATAGACCGGCGAAATGACGCTCGCCGCGCCGACGCCCAGACCGCCGATGATGCGCGCGATGATGAACATGGCGGAGCCATTGGCCGCACCGGCCAGCAAGGCGCTGAGCAGGAACAGGACGCCAGCCAGCATCATGACACCGCGACGACCGATCAGATCGGACATGCGGCCCGCCATGAAGGCGCCCACGGATGAGCCGACCAGGATAGCGCCGACATTGATGCCGATGCCCAGTGCGCCCAGATCAAAGGCCGATTCCAGCCCCTTCTGCGTGCCGTTGATGACCCCGGAATCATAGCCGAACATGAACCCGCCGATCGTGGCAATAGCCACGATGGCAAAAATAAAGCCCATGTTGGTGCGCTCAAGTGCGCCAGTCTCAGCCCTCATGCCCAACCCTCTCTCATCTTTCGGTCCGCCCTTTCCCGAGCGCTTCCGAGCCTTCAACAATTTGCAGGTGTCACCGGCCGTCCCGCCACTTGCGGATCGAACGTGAAAACATGGCCCGCCAGCGGTTGCTGCGCGCGCGCGGCGGCATCCAGCCCCTTGTGCGCTGTTGTCGCAAACGCCGTGCGCAGATCTGCCCCGCCGAATGCGATCTTGGTGACGTTCGCGACCGGGAAAGCAATGGTCTGCATCAATCGCCCATCCGGATCATAGCGCCGCACGCCCCAGCCACCGAACAAGGCGACCCACAGGCAATCCTCGGCGTCCACCACCGATCCATCCGGCCAGCCCGCGCCATCCTCGATGTGGATGAACGGTCGGGCTTCGCCAGGAAACCCCACTTCATTAATGAAAACCTTCCAGATGCGCTTTCCGAGCGTGTCCGTATGATACAGCACGCGGCCGTCCCCGCTCAGGGCCGGGCCGTTGGTGATGGCGACCGGCGCCAGCCCTGCGGACACGCATTCGCCGTCCGACAAGCGATAGAGATGCCCACAGGCCGTCTCTTCGCCATCGTCCATGCTGCCGAACCAGATGCGGCCAGCCGCATCCGTCGTCGCATCGTTCAGCCGGTTGCCGGGCAGATGCGGCTCGGGATCGTGAAAGGGCGTGAACGTGCCGCTAAGCGGATCGAACCGGTGCAGACCCGTGCGCACGCCGGCGATCATGTCGCCGCGCGCGGACGGCAATACCCAGCCGACCTGATCCGGCGCGGTCCACTGATCGAGCGTGCCATTTCCGGGCGTGTAGCGATAGACCTTATGCGCCTTGATATCGACGAACCAGAGCGCATCACCGGTCCACACCGGCCCTTCACCCAGCGTCAGGCCAACCGGAAGAAGCGGCTCTACGGTCATGTCATCGCCATCCGGCATCAATGAAATATTCGTGGCCGCTGCACAATGCGCCATCGTCGGACGCGAGAAACAGCGCCATAGCTGCGACATCGGCGGGCTGGATGCGACGTTTGAGGCACTGGCCGTCCAGAATTTCCGCTTCCCCCTCCGGCGTGTACCACTGCTTCTGCCGCGGCGTCTCGACATTGCCGGGCACGATGGCCGTCACCCGGATGTTGTCTGCGCCGAGATCCCGCGCCATGGCCCGCGTCATTCCCTCCACGGCAGCCTTGGCCGTCTGATACAGGACGAGATCGGGCAGACCCAGATGCCAGCTCACGGAACCGAAGTTGATGATCGCCCCGCCCCCCCGCGCGCGCATGCCGGGCACCAGCATCTGGGCCGCGAAGAACTGATGACGCAGGTTCGTCGCCATCCGCTCTTCCCAATAAGCAGGCGTGACTTCTTCCAGCTTGTGGCGATCGTCATTGGCAGCATTGTTGAGCAAGATGTCGAAGCCGCCCATTTCCGCCTCGAACGCGCTCACGGTCTCCCGCAGCAGATCGAGATCGCGCAGATCGCAGCGGCGGAACTGCACGCCATCAATCTGCCGCGCCAGTGCCTCACCCGTGTTCGCATCCAGATCGACAAAGGCAACTTGCGCGCCCTGATCCGCAAAGCCCTGTACCAGCGCCGCGCCAATGCCGGTCGCGCCACCGGTGACGAGAACGGTCTTTCCCTTCAGGCTCGGATAGATAGCGCGCTGTTTCACTCGTGACATGCTCATGCCGTTTCCAGAAGACCCCGACGCTGGAGGTTGGCAAAAAATGCCCCGATGCCGACACGCCAGGGCGGCGCATCACGCGACGTGACAACCCTGTTTTCCAGTCGACCCAGCTTGTCGGTTTCGATCGCGACCCTGTCGCCGACCTTGTGCGTAAAGCCACGCCCAGCCTCGTCCCGATCCTGTACCGGCGCGAACAAGGTGCCGAGGAACAAGGCGAAGCCATCCGGATATTGATGTTCGCTCAGCGTCTGGCGCACGAGTTCGGTCGGATCGCGGCTGATCTCGGCCATGTTGCTGACGCCGTTGAGGAGGAACCCGTCCTCCCCCTGGATAGTCAGGCGCACTTCGGCCCGGCGCACATCGTCCAACCCGAATGTCTCGTCAAACAGCCGCACCAGCGGGCCGATGGCACAGGAGGCATTATTGTCCTTGGCCTTGCCGAGCAGCAGCGCGGAACGCCCTTCAAAATCGCGAAGATTCACGTCATTGCCAAGGGTCGCGCCCACCGTCCGACCGGCGCTGTCGACCAGCAGCACGATTTCGGGCTCGGGATTGTTCCACATCGAATCCGAGCGAATGCCGATATCGGCGCCGTGCCCGACGGTGGAGAGAACCGGAGACTTGGTGAACACCTCCGCATCCGGCCCAATCGCAACTTCGAGATACTGCGACCACAGCCCATCCTCGATCAGCGCCGATTTAAGCGCAGCCGCTTCCGCCGTGCCGGGAACCACCGAACGAATCTGCCCACCGATCCGGGATTCCAGACGCTCGCGGATGGAGGCCGCGAGGCTCCAGTCGCCGCGTGCGCGCTCCTCGATCACACGCTCGATCGCGGACAGCGCAAAAGTGACACCGCAGGCCTTGACGCATTGCAGATCAACGGGGCTGAGAAGCCTGATACCAGCAGGATCGAACCGCCCGAGCGAGGCGCCGACCCGGCCGCTGAAATCGCCGGCCTCGACAAGCGCGGACACCGTTGGCGCCACGCGCGACATATCGAAGAGTTCGCCACGCACAATGAGGATAGGACTGGGGCCTTCGCCCAGATCGGCACGGCCGAGGAACGTGCCCTGCTCCCAATCGTCCGGCAGGCCCAGCCCGACCTGTGCAGGTTGCAACATTCCTTCTCCCCTAGACCCGCGCCATCACGTCTGTTAGCGCTAACAATAACAATTGCCCTTGTTTGTCAAGCAAGGACTATCGATGCTTGGCGGCGGGAGAACGACAGCATGACAAGAGGCGACGGCGCGACAATCTGTTTCGGCGAAATGCTGCTGAGGCTGTCCGCTCCGGCGGCTGAAACCCTGTTTCAGCAAGACCGGCTGGACGCCTGCTTCGTGGGCGCGGAAGCCAATGTTGCTGTGGCGCTCGCCAGGCTTGGCCGACCCAGTGCCCTCGTCACGACCCTGCCCGATGGCCCTATAGGGGACGGTGCGCTGGACACGGTTCGGCGCGCCGGCGTGGACGTCCGCCATGTTCTCCGCGCGCCGGGCCGGATGGGCCTCTATTATCTCTCGCCCGGCAGCGGCCTGCGCCAGCCCGCCATCATCTATGACCGGCAGAATAGCAGCTTCGCGCTGACCGGCGCGGAAGCCTATGACTGGCCGACCATACTCGGCAAGGCAGCCATGCTGCATCTTTCAGGGATCATCCCTGCCCTTACGCCGGACACACACGCCCTGTCGCTCACGGCGATGAAAGCGGCCCGAGCAGCCGGCGTGCCCGTCTCGTTTGACGGGAACTACCGCGCATCCCTCTGGCAGGCCTGGTGTACCGATCCAGCGCCGGTGCTCGCACGCCATGTAGAGCTTGCCGATCTCTTCTTCGGCAATGCCCGCGACCTGTCGCTGCTGCTGAACACGCCGTTCGACAATGGCGACCCCCAGCAGCGCCGGGCTGCCGCACTGGCGGCCTTTGGCCGCTTCCCCAATCTGCGACACATTGCCAGCACGCACCGTTGCGTCATCCATGCCGGACTGCATCATCTCTCCGCGCGCATCGACACGCCGGACGGCTTTTTCGAGACGCCGGACATGGAGGTCGGCGGCATTGTCGACCGGATCGGTACCGGTGACGCGTTCGCCGCTGGAGTCATTGCCCACCTGGCCGAGGGGCTGGAGCAAGCCGCGCACGCCGGCCTGGCACTCGCCGCGCTCAACCATTTCATCCGCGGTGACATGAGCCCGGTTACCGCGACCGAACTCGCCGCATTCCAGACCGGTAGCGGCGATGTGCGACGATAAGCGCTCACGGCCCCGCATGACATTGCCCTTGAGGACCAAAATCCCATGAGCCACTGGTTTGATCAGATCGCGCCCATGCCGCTCGTTGCGATCCTGCGCGGGTTGGCACCGGAAGACGCACCCGCCGTAGGGCAGACCCTGGAGCGCGCCGGGCTGCTCTGCATTGAGGTGCCGCTCAACTCGCCTCGCCCGCTGGACAGCATCGCTGCGCTGGCGGCCAACACGCAAGCCAGCGTGCTGATCGGCGCCGGCACAGTGCTCACACCCGCACAGGTGGAGGACGTCGCGCAAGCCGGCGGGCGCATCATCGTCTCGCCGAACATGAACCCCAGCGTCATCCGACGGACGAAGGCACTGGGCCTGATCTCGCTGCCTGGTATCGCGACACCGACCGAGGCCTTCGCTGCGCTCGACGCCGGTGCGGACGGCCTGAAACTCTTTCCGGCCGAGATGCACAGCCCGGCAGTACTCAAGGCCATGAAGGCGGTGTTGCCGCCGGACATTCCGGTCTTTGCCGTCGGCGGGATCGGCCCGGACAACCTCTGCGCCTGGCGCCGCGCGGGCGCAGACGGATTCGGCATCGGCTCGTCGCTCTTCAGCCCCGGGATCGCGCTAGCAGAGCTGGATCAGCGCGCCATGTCCCTGACAGAGGCCTGGCGCGCCAGCACCTAGGGCGCGACGACGCCGAGAGCCTTGGTCTTCAACAGATCATGCGCTGCATTGGTCAGTTCGATGAAGGACGATCCGCCGGGGATCACATATTCATTCTCGCCCCAGAAAAAGGGCCAATCCTCGTGGTTCTCGGGGAAGTCCGGCTTGATGATGAGCGCACCCGGCACAACACCGCCGGCGATGAAACTGAAGTCTGCGCGATTATTGCCATAGGCCACTTCCTTGGACCGGGATCCCACACCAGAGACGAAGGAAATGTCCGACCCCGGATGATTGCCCAAAACATAAGCAAGGCTGCGAAACACAGCGTCCGGCTTCACAATGTCCGGGAACGCCTTGTGCAGCGCATAAGTCGTCAGGCCATAATCGAGCACGCCTTGGCTGCCCGCCCAGCCGCCTTCAGAGATCGGCACGCCATAGGGGTTTCTGGCCACGGCGGCATCGCTCTTGGCGACCCACTCGCGCACCAGCGGGATCATCGCCTTGCGATAGGAGCGCGGCATCAGCGGCAACGCCTCGGCGGCGACGCCAGCCTGGAAGCCGAAGAACCTGGCAATGCTTGGCCACAGCTTTTCGATCTGCGCGGCATATTGCTTGTCCTTCGTCGTCTTGAGCAATTCCACCGCCGCTGTGAACTGCTCGGCTTCGAGGGGGCCGCCCGTTGTGTTGCCATGGCGATAGATATCGGGCGCATGCCCTTGCTCCTGCGCCCACACGCGCTTTGCAATCTCCAGGGCCTTGGCCGAAAGGGCAGGATCGAGCGTCTTGAGCGCCCGGCTGGCCGCCGCCAACGCCGCAATCGAACCATAGTTCAGCGATGAGGACTTGGTGGTGAAGGCCCAGCGATCATCCGGCGTGCCGCTATGATCGCCCTTCACGTCATAAGGCTGGAGGGCGGGATCGTAAATCTTTCCGTCCGTCTTGCTGCCCGCATCGCCAAGATGGGTATATTGGCCAACATCCGGCTCCACGATGCCGTTGATCGCATGCCCTACGGCGTCGAACTGCGCGACGAGTTGGAGCGTGCCATGGCGGATCTGCTGCAACAGATCGGGCTGTCCGTCCGGCACATGCATCTCGACACGGCGCGTGCGATCGTCGACGCTGGTCGTATCCCGGTCAAGCCCAAACGCCTCCCAGCTGCGCACCATCGAGCGGACGACAGCATATTGCGTCTCCGTACGAATGTCGAAATCGCCGGCATCGAACCAGCCGCCGACATTCAGGCCCGGAATATGCTCGCCCGGCTTGAACGGCGTGTCCGTGGTCGGCCCCTGCGCATAGAGATCGAGATGCTCGTGATTGACCGGCGCTTGCCGCGCGTCATCCATGTGTGACGGTCCATGCCAGACGCGATAGGCCTCGTTCACCGTCATATGATCCATCGCCACCGGGAAATAGACGTCAAGCGTCGGGTGCCAGGCGTCTCGATAGATCTCCGGATCGATGCGGAACGGCGCCGTGCGCGTTTCGCCATAAGCGAGCACATAGAGGCCCGGATTGCGGACCGCGCTGAAATCGAAAGAGAGATAATGATAGCGCAGATAGTCGCCCCAATCGGCGGGTGCGCCAGACAGCACGGGCACCTCCCGACCAGACGGCTCGATGCGCAGCAGCTGCACCTGAGGGCGGCGGGCATCGTTGCGATCGATCTCGATCGTCGCGACCTTCTGCTGATCGGGGGCATAGCCAAGCTGCGAGTGGCCGATGGACGGCGTGCGCAGCCAGCCCGGCACAGCGCTCGCTTCCAGCGTCCATTGCAGCACCACACCGGTCTTGCCCGCAGGCAGCACCGATCGCAGCACAAACCAGCCATTCTGGGCCTGATTGCGCCCGTCATAGAGCGCGATCGGCGTCTCCGAGCGAACATGGACCCGGCGCGCGGCATCGGACGGAGCCAGCACGAAATCGTTCCCGCTCGCCATCGGCAGCGGTTCTGCGCCCGGACCGTCGCTACGTCCGCTGGCGGCGTTGCGCTCGGCCGTTCGTACCATGGCGCTTGAGGGATAAAGCGGGAAGCCGCCCGCGTGCCCGTCCACCAGATAGCTTTGGTGGAAATAGGCAGAAGGGAGAAACTCGAGATTGAACCCCGCCCTGCCGGCGAGCGCAGCCGGCAGAGCCTGGGGCAATTCGACCGTCAGGATGACTTGCTTGCCCTGAGGTACCGCGCGAATGATATAGCTGAAACCAGCGTCGGGATACTCCAGCCTGGCCTCTATGGCGCCGGTCTGCGTATCGACCTTTCGTTCGACCAGTCGCCCAATCGGATCCCACTGGCCCGGCGTCGCAGACAGCCGCACATCGCCATTAGTGGCGATCCGCTGATCCTGCTGAATGATCTCGACCCCGCTGATCTTCGAGTCGGCGAAGAGCCCGTCGTACCAGTTGCTGAAGACAAGGACGTTGACGCCAGGTGCTTCGAGATAGCCGGCCTGGCCGAGCCGAACCGCCGTGTCCTGCGCCATAAGCGGCGGCGCAGAAGCAGAACTTGCCATTAAAAGTATGACAAAACGTTTCAGCAGCCCTTTGCCAGCCATCATCCGCTCCTGTTTTTGATATCGCTACCATATGATGATTTCTTTTATATGCCTACCCCTGCCTTCCGCAAAAATCCTCCCCGGAGGTCGACGTCACGTGAAGGCCGGACCATCGAAGATATAATTTGTCAGACAAGTTGACGGCGCAACATTGCTGCGTTTATGCTTCCTGTCACCGGGGCAAGACGGATCACAAAGGTCCGCGTCGTCCGGCAGCAGGCGCCATGACGGCGTAGAGCTGGAGGGGATCATGTCTGAGGACATTCTGAGAATCGGCCGCCGGGAAGCCATGCTGGCTTCCGCGATTGCAGGAGCGGGCATTGCCCTGCCGAGCGGCCTCGCACAGGCCGCCACGGCGCGAGCAAAAAGCGGCGCAGGCGGCACCTGCGCCACACCGCGCAGCGCTATTGCCAAAACCCAATATGGCTCTGTGCGCGGTTACATCGCCGACGATGTCTTCACCTTCAAAGGCATCCCTTATGGCGAGGACACCGGCGGCGCGAACCGCTGGCTTCCGGCCAAGGCTCCCAAGCGTTGGAGCGAACCGCTCAACACGCTGGCTTACGGCGCGAACTGCCCGCAATCGCCGCATAATTTCCGCGCGGTGGAGCACACCTTCCTGCAGCAATGGACCGATGGGTTCTTCGGCGAGGACATGCTCAAGCTCAACATCTGGACGCCATCGCTGAGCGGCAATCGCCCGGTGATGGTCTATTTCCATGGTGGCGGCTTCAGCTTTGGCTCCTCCTACGAGCTCGCCTCCCATGACGGCGCGCAAATGGCTCGCCACCACGATGTGGTGCAGGTGTCGATCAATCACCGGCTCAACGTACTTGGCTTCCTCGACCTGCGCGACATGGGCGGCGCGGCCTACGAGGAATCGGTCAATTGCAGCATGACCGACTGCATTGCCGCGTTGCGCTGGGTGCGGGAGAATATCGCGAACTTCGGCGGCGATCCTGATCGCGTCATGATCTACGGCCAGTCCGGCGGCGGATCGAAAGTGACGACCATGCTCGGAATGCCGTCCGGCAAGGGCCTGATCCACCGGGCCGCCATTCAGTCCGGCGGCGGCGGCAACATCCCAGAACTGGCGCAATCGCGAGAGTTCTCGCGTCGGTTGATCGCGGCACTCGGCGTCCGCGCGGGTGACATGGCCGCGCTGCAGGCTATGCCCTGGCAAACCCTGTACGATGCCGGCAACAAGGTGGCGACGGAGATGAACGGCCCCTTCAACATGCGGCTGGGCTTCCCGCCTTCTGGACCGGCGCGCGTCGGCTGGGCGCCGACCGTCGACGGCAATATTATCACACAGCGTTCCTATCAGGACGTTGGCCCAGACGTCTCAAAGGACGTGCCCGTCCTGATCGGCTCGGTGAGCGAGGAAGGCATGTCCTACGGCTCCAACCCGACCGAGGCGGAGTGGCGCGCCACCCTAGAGCGCAACTTCAACGCGCAGAAAGCCGATGCGCTGATCGCGGCGATGAAGAAGGCCAATCCCGGCAAGAGCATCCGCACGCTTTCCTATGCGGTTGGCGGCTATGGCCAGCGCGACAACGTCCAGCGGATGGTGAAGCTGAAGCACGGTCAGGGCGGCGCGCCGGTTTATCAATATTGGTTCACCTGGCAGTCCCCGCAACTCGATGGACAGTGCGGTGCCTGGCACACGGCGGAGCTGGCCTTCTGCTTCGACAACACCAAGCTTTGCGATCAGGGGACAGGCAACACGCCGGAAGCACAAGCGCTGGCCCGTAAGATGGCGACCGCCTGGGCCAATTTCGCGCGGACCGGCAATCCCGGCCAGCCGGGCCTTGCCTGGTCACCGACCGACCCGACCCGCTGTCAAACCATGATCTTCGACAATCACTGTCGCATGGTGGACGACCCCGATGGCGACGTGCGGCGCATTCTACTGGGCTGATCTGAGCGTTGGTTCGACGAGGGCTTGGGAGAAAATCTTTGAAATACAACAGTTCATTCTTTGGCATCGGCACACCGCTCCTCGCCCTCGCGATGTTGGTCGCCACGCCGGCGCGAGCGCAGGACGCGACGGTGACGGCTATCCCCGCCCCCGTTGAGCCGAACGCAATCCGGCTTGGCACCGGCGGGCTCAAGGACGCAACCGCCCCGGAAAGCTGGTTCCGCCAATATGGCGTGCCGATGGCGCGCAATGTCTCGACGGCAACGCTCACGCCCTTCCTTCCCGACCCAGCGAAGGCGACAGGCGCCGCGGTGATCGTCGCCCCGGGCGGCGCGTTCTTGCTGCTTTCGATGGAGAATGAGGGTTGGCGGGTGGCGCGCGCGCTGGCGGATCGCGGCATCGCAGCGTTCGTGCTCAAATATCGGCTGAAACCGACACCGCCCGCGCTCGCGGATTTCGACCGGCTGCTCACGCAGACCTTCGCCAATGTCGGTGAACCCGGTTCCCGCCTGAAGCCGGATGAAGCCGCCGCGAACATGAGCGACCAGATTGCTGACGCGGTCGCGGCGATCTCTCTGGTGCGCGCGCGGGCAAAAGAATGGCACGTCGATCCCGAGCGGGTCGGCATGATGGGCTTTTCCGCCGGTGCGATGACGACCATGGTGACGACGCTCACCCGGCCAGACCTGAAACTGGCGTTCATCGCCCCGATCTATGGCTCCATGGAGCGGGTCACAGTGCCTGCCGGTGCGCCGCCGATGTTCGCGGTTCTGGCGTCTGACGATCCGCTGTTCGCCCACAAGGGCTTCGGCCTGCTCGATGCCTGGCAGGAGGCGAAGCGGCCGGTCGAGTTCCACATGTACGAGCAAGGCGGCCATGGCTTTGGCCTTGGCAAGGACGCCACGACCAGCACCGGCTGGCTCGACTCCTTCGTGCGCTGGCTCGACACGCGCGGCCTGCTCAAAGGGCGATGATCGTGCCCCTCACGCCAGCTTTTCCCGTTTTCGTCTATCGGAAGGACTGATCATGACCAGCCTCAAGGCCATGTCCCCTGCCTTGCTTGCCTTGACCCTGACCTGCGGGTCCGCCACACTGATGATGCCGTCAGCGAAGGCAGCGGCGGCGCCTGACAGCGGGCTCGCGCCCTATTTCGTGCCCGCGGCCAAAGGGCCGATGGCGCCGGACAAGGACGGCTTCATCCGACGCTGGCTGCTGCTCGAACCGATCACCAAGCCCAACCGCACCAATTCCGGCTTCACCGGCACCTATGTGCGTCAGGCGCTGACGGCGCCCTATTTCAAAGGTCAGTTCACCAGAGTGCCGCGCGCCGGCGAGACAGTGACGGTCGCGGGCACGCCGCTCGCCTGGCACGCGCTGGAAACGACCGGCTTCGACGTCAAGCTGTTCAACTTCGCCCAGTCGCTCGGCAAGACCAAATATGGCGTCATCTTCTACGCCGCGACGGTGATCGACAGTCCGCGCGAGATGCAGAATGTCCGCCTCGCCGTCGGCTCCAATTCCGCATCGATGTGGTGGGTGAATGGCGAGGAGACAGCCGGCCTGTTCAACGACCGCCGCATGGTGATGGACGATGTCGTCTCACGCCGGATCACCCTGAAGAAGGGCCGCAACATCATCTGGGGCGCTGTCATCAACGGTCCTGGCCTGAGCGACTTCTGTGTCCGGTTCATCGACGAGAGCGGAAAGGCCGTCACGGACCTTGCCGTGAGCGCGCTTTGACCCTCCCCTTTTCCCTCATCCCGCTGACCATGGTGATCGCATGAAGCTCCTTTCCACCGCAGCCACCGGCCTCGCCCTGCTCTTTCTCCAGACTCCTGCCTTTGCCCAGTTGGCTGGCGAGCCTTTCATCCACGATCCCTCGACCATTACAGAGTCCGGCGGGAAATATTACACCTTCGGCACAGGCCGGGACGGTCTCGTCTCGGAGGATGGCTGGACCTGGCGTGCCGGCGGCAATCGTCCGGGCGGCGGCGTCGCGCCGGACATCATCAAGATTGGTGAGCGCTATTATGTCGCTTATGCGGTCGGCGGCGGTGGCATGTCCGGCGGACACGCCAGCGACGTCAAGATCATGTGGACCAAGTCGCTCGATCCCGCCTCGCCGGATTTCGGCTATCACGAGGTCGGCACGATCGCATCCAGCAACGGCATGGAGAATGCCGATGCAATCGACCCCGCCTTCCTGCTCGTCGATGGACGACTTTGGCTGAGCTACGGCACCTATTTCGGCGCGATCCGCGTGGTCGAGCTTGATCCGAAAACCGGCGCGCGGATGCCCGGCAACCAGCCGGTCGACGTGGCGATCGACATGGAAGCCACGGCACTTCTGTACCGGGATGGCTGGTATTATCTGCTGGGCACGCATGGCACCTGCTGTGATGGCCCCAACTCCACATACAATATCCGCGTTGGCCGCTCGCGCAGTCCGCTTGGCCCTTATGTCGACAATATGGGTATCCCGCTGCTCAAGGGCGGCGGCAAATCCGTCGTGAACGCTCGCGGGCGGGATATCGGCCCGGGCCATTTCGGGCTCATCGACCTGGGCGACGGCGTCGAGAAATTCTCGATGCACTATGAGACTGACATGAACCGCGGCCGCAGCGTGCTCGGCATCCGCCCGCTGCTGTGGAAGGATGGCTGGCCTGTCGCGGGCGACAATCTGCGCGCCGGCACCTATGAGATCGAGTCCGAACGGAGCGGCTATGCACTGCAGCTCGCGACGGATTTCGTGCGGATCGATTTCGATGCGCGGCGCAGCTTCTTCGCCAAGCCCGGCGACCCGATCACACCCGTGCCGGACCAGACGTTGGCGCAGGATGCCGCCGGATGGCCCGCCGGCAAAATCGCGGTCGACATGGGCGACTATATGGTGCGGCCCCATCAGCTCTGGAGCATCGCCCCGGTCGTCGAGGCCGGGGGTGTGATGGGCACGCCTTATTACAAGATCATCATCGCCGGCACCAACCGCGCCCTGGCCGCGACCGCCAATGGCGAAGTGGAAGCCGTGCCCGCCTTCACCGGTGCGGCAGAGCAGCTTTGGCGCATCGACCAGCTGACCGACGGCACCTATCGCATCATGCCCAAGGCAGTGCCTGGTGGGACTGAGCCGATGGCGCTGGTTGCCATGGGCGGGACGACCCCCACGCTGGCACGGTTCGATCCAGCCAGCCCTGCGGGACGATGGACCTTCAAGCTGCCCTGACAGTCATTGCCTGAGAGATACCGGCGCACCGTGGACTAACGGCGAGCCGTCGTCTCGCCAGCCTCTGCTGGCCAGCCTTGCTCGGCATCATAGCCGACCCGGGTGAAGATCACCTCGACCTCGTGGATCTTGCCGCCGCGCACGCCAAGCATCTCGGCACTGAGCAGCGACATCGGGCCGCGCGGACGCGTTGGGCAGGTGCGGCCATAGCCGGGAATGTCGTTGCACTCCGTGCGCCCGTAAAAGCGCAGGGAGAAGACGCCGAAGACCAACTGCTGCTCCTCGTCGACAACAATGATGCGGCGAGGATCGACCCGGTCCAGCGTGTCGAACAAATGCGCTTCGACCTGTGCTCGGCAACCCATGCTGCCGAAGGGCGGCACCGGCTTCCCTTCGATCGGCGTGATCGGATAGCGCAGCTGTGGATTGCCGCTCATCGGCATCCTGTTTTCAATCCTCTGGCAATCGTCCGCGAAGTGGCTGCCATCGTTCTTCAGCAAATTGTCGAAGTTGCGCTGAACCGTCGCGATCATGGCCTTGCGAGAAATCCGCGCTTGCTTGGGGACGATCGTCTGGAGGCCGGGCCGGGCGGTCGTGGGCATCGATGGATGAGCCGTCGCGAAGCTGCGGCCAATCACCGTTTCCGCTTCCGCAATAACGCGCCCAACGACCTTCAGCCGTGTCGCAAAGGTCACTGCCTTCTCGCCCTCGATGGCCTCGCCGATCACCGCGACCTCGCCCGCGCGCAGATCGGCCGCCCGCGCCCGGTAGCGCGTGTAGCCGGTGACGGTCTGGAACAGCCCTTCTCCCGCCGGCATCTCGACACCATTTTCGGTGTATCGGAAGCCCTTCGCGAGCGGCAGAGCCCCTGACGAGTGCGCCTGCACAGCCTCCAACCATTGATCGGTCAGACCATAGAGACAGGCCCGGTCGCAGGCCTGCGGGGCCGCGACCGCATGCCCCTGCGGCAATAGTAAAGCGAGCGCCATAGCCAGACATGCCCGGATCATCGGCTTCTTCTCCCAGCTGCTTTGCTGTCGCGTAAATCGCCTGTCCAGCCGCTGTCGGACTCATAGGGCGCGAAGCTGAACACGGCTTCGATTTCATGAATCTTGCCGCCTGCCACACCGAAAAGCTCGGCGTTGAGCAGCGCGATCGGTTCCCGCTTCGGAGGACAAATCTCGCCATAATCAGGGATCTGGTTGCACCGCCCCTGACGATACCAGCGCATCATGTACACACCGAACACGAGCTGCCGCTCCTCATCCAGGAGCAGGAAACGACGCAAGGGCACATCATCAAGCTGATCGAACAGATGAGCCTCGATCTGCTGGCGGCAACCCATGCTGCCGAAATGGGGCTTGGGCTTGCCGGGGATCGTTCCGATCGGATAGTCCAGGTCCGGGTTGGAACTCATCGCCATACGGTTCTCGACCCGCTGGCAATCATCGGCATAGATCCCGCCCTGCGCGCTGAGAATCGCATCGAAATTGGCATTAGCCGTCGCAATCATGCGATCGCGGGAGAGCCGTTCCTTCTTGGGGACGATCCGCGTGAGACTGGCGCGGGGCGCACCGACGATCCGCGTACCGGGCACGCGAGCACGACCGACAATGGTCTCGACCTCCGTGATGCGACGATCCTTGACGCGCAACCGCAGGGCGACGGTCACGCCTCCTGCGCCTTCACGCACATCGCCGATAAAGCCGACCGTCCCGCTCGCCGGATCAGCAAAATCAATGCGATAGCTGCCGATCCCGGTCGCGGCCTTCCAGACACCCTCGCCCAGCGGCGTCTCCCGGGCGCTCTCCGTGACCCGATACGCAGCCGCCATCGGGGCGTTGCGCGGCGCATGGGCCATCATCGCCGCCAGATAGGCGTCCATGATACCCGTCAGGCATGAACGATCGCATGCTCCGGCATTCGCAGGGCCAGGACCCAGCATCGCGAAGGGCAAAAGCAGATAACGGAGAAGATGCAAACGCATGACCTATCGCGCAGGCGCGGCAATGCGACCGGCTGGCCGGATATCGCTGATCCTGCCGCAGGTCAGCCGATAGAAGAGCACGCCCCGGATGCGCCAGTCATCCCCCGCCCGCACCGGACGCGCGCCGAAATCGGGCCAGTCCTTTGTTGCCGTGAAATGCGCCTCAAGATCGATCGCGACGTCGGTCTTGCCAACGACGATCCGGTGGACGGTCATTTGTTCGCGCAGGCCATGATCGGCCACATCGCGATAGAAGGCGACAATATCCGCCGGTCCGCGCACCTCCGGCCAGTTCGGGCCTTTCGAGAGCGTCACGTCAGGCGTGTAGAAGGCCGCGACGCACGCCATATCGCGCGCGTTAAAGCAGCTAAAATATCTCTGGAAATCAGCCTCTGTGAGCGACTTGCAACGATCCGCAGCCAACCCTGCCGAGGACGTCAGTATCATGGCCAGCCCTGCGACCACCGACAAAGTCCGCATGGTCTTACTCCCCGATTTGGTTTGCGAGGTCAGACCGCCTCGCTCAGGGGAGAAGAGTGGATTGTTGTTGATCTGTCAACACTAATCACCGGAAGGTCATGACGGATCGCGCGAAGAGGAGTCGGTTTCCTCGGCCATGACATTGCGTAGAATCTTGAGCAGTCCATGCTCGATCGTCTGACGCTCGTCAGCATCGAGGTTGCTCATCCACTGCTCGAAACAGCGTCTGCGGCTTTCGCGCAACTCGCCATGCAACGCCTGTCCGTCCGCCGTCAGCGAGACAAGATTTCCACGGCGGGATTTCGGATCAGGAACGCGCATAAGAATGCCCCGCTCTTCCAGCGAGAAGATCGCGCGACTGACTTCTGAGCGGTCGACAAAGGCTGCCGATGCAATCTCGCTGGCGCGGCACGGGCCAAGCATGTGCGCATGAGCGAGAACGCGCCACTCGGCCAGCGAGATGTTACCCGCGGCCCGGATCTGATTGGCTGTCGCGCGATCCATCACCTTCCCAAGCAACAGCAGTCTGTAGGGGAGATGGGCGTCACCAAGGCTTATCCAGTTCTTGCCGACTTCCGCCGCGATCGCCTTTTGCTGCCTGCCTTCTGCGGATTTCAAACGCCCGTCTCCCCTTCGCCCGGTAGCGATATCACTTGCCAACGCTGAGTTGGTGAGATATCAACAAATGAATAATCAACAACACATGCGCGAAGGAGAGGAAGGCGCGAACGGATCCGGGACCAGGTGGCTGATAGCCGCCGAACCCGCCTGTGTTATTGACCGCAGGTCCGCGCCCGCAACCTCCCCTTCCAAGCCATTATAGCGCCACGCCATCGGCGTGTCGAAACACAAGGAGGGGATGATGAACAAGCAGTCCGATCGTGCGCGTCAGATCGCGCGTTGCCTTTTGCTGACTTCGGCAGCTCTGTCATGGTCGAGCCATGCCTGGGCGCAGACCAATACGACTGGCCAGGCCGCACAAACGGCCACAGGCGACGGGGCGGCCAGCGAACGGCCGGACACAGGCGATATCGTCGTGACCGGAACCCGACTGGCTGTTTCCGGCTTTACCTCCACGACACCAGTGACGGCTCTCGGCGCGGAACGCATGGCCGCGATGGCCGCGCCGAACGTCGGCGAAGCGCTAGCTTCGCTTCCTTCCTTCCGCTCCACCACGTCGCCGAACAACACGGCGGTCGGGCAGAATATCAGCCCGGTCAATGCCGGCGCCCGCATCGCCGATTTGCGCGGCCTCGGCACGTCGCGCACGCTGGTGCTCGTCAACAACCGCCGGTTTGTGCCAAGCACCAATACCGGCACCGTTGATCTCAACATGATCCCGACCCTGCTGGTCGAGCGTGCGGAAGTGGTAACTGGCGGCGCGTCAGCCGCTTATGGATCGGACGCTGTTTCGGGCGTCATCAACATCATCCTCGACACCAAGCTTGAGGGCATCCGCACCAATGTCGGCTATGGCGTGACCGACAAGGGCGATGGCGAGGAATATTCCGTTCAGTTCGCTGCTGGCACGAGCATCAACGGTGGACGCGGCCATGCTGTGTTCGGCGCCGAGTATAACAAGAGCCGGGGCACCGGTGGTTGCTACACACGCGGCTTCTGCAACAACGAAGTGGGCGACCTGACGGGCACGCCGGGCGTGAATGGCCGGCCCGCGCACAACATCACCTATAATCTGCGCACCGCGACCCTGACCCCCGGCGGCCTCATCAGCGCCACCGTGAACGCTGCAGGCGTTCGCACGGCAGCGCGCGGCGGCCCGCTGAGCGGCATCCAGTTCGACGCCAGCGGTCAGCCGACCGCCTTCACCTATGGCGCGAACGCCAATTCGCTGTTTCAGGAAGGGGGCAGCGGCGCGGGTCTCAACACCTTCTTCGACGACCCGCTGCTGCAAATCCCGGTTACACGCTATAATGGCTATGGCTATCTCGATTATGAGTTCTCGCCGGCCTTCACGGGCTTTGTCGAAGCAAGCTACGGACATGTGGCCGGCTATCCGCGCGGTCCGGAAATCCGCGACATCGGCTTTCCCGCTGCCGGTGACGTGATCAAGGTCGACAACCCATATCTGCCGACCTCCACCCGCAACATCATGATCGCCAACAACATGTCGGCGATCGTCCTCGGCAAGATCGGCAACGAATTCGGCAAGATGGACAGCGTGTCCGAGCGCGACGTCATGCGCGTGACGGCGGGCGGCAGCGGCGAGCTGGGTGGCAGCTGGAAATGGGACGCTCACGTCCAGTGGGGCGTGACCGACTATCACCAGTCCACCATCAACAATCGCATCACCGCCAACTTCAACAAGGCGATCGATGCGGTGCGGAACACCAATGGCGACATCGTGTGCCGGGTGAACGCTGACGCAACCACGACCAACGACGATCCGGCCTGCCGGCCGCTCAACATCATCGGCACCACGAACTTCACACAGGAGGCCAAGGCCTATGCCTTCGGCGCTTCCAATCATTATTCGGAGTTCTCTCAGCTGGCCGGCGCAGCCAACATCCAGGGTGAACTGTTCGACATCGGCGCCGGTCCCGCCGCTATCGCCATGGGCGTCGAGGCGCGGCGCAACAAGCTGGACATTCAGGTCGATCCGATTTCCGCACGCAACGGCTTCTACGTCTACAACGCCACGCCCTCGACCGGCAGCGTGACGGTGAAGGAAGGCTATATGGAGGCCGCGATCCCGCTGATGCGCGACAGCGCGTTCGGATCAAGCCTCGAGCTGAACGGTGCTGTGCGCTATGCCGACTACAGCACCAAGAGCCCGACCTCTCGTAACAATTTCAACGCCTGGACGTGGAAGGCCGGCGCGACCTATCGCCCGATCGACGCAGTGCTGCTGCGCGCCACTTATTCCCGCGACATTCGCGCGCCCAACGCCTCGGAACTGTTCACCACGCCGGTTGGCGGACAAGCCGCGCTCTATGACACCAAGACGAGCAACACCGTGTTCGTTCAGACCTTCACCGGCGGCAACATCAACCTGACTCCGGAGAAGGCGCGGACGTTCACGGCCGGCTTCACGCTGCAACCGCGTGGTGCACTCACCGGCTTCCGCTTCTCGGTCGATTACTACGATATCCTGGTGAAGGACGCGATCTCCACGATCGCCGGGCAACGCATCGTCGACAACTGCAACGCCACGAACGATCCCCAATATTGTTCGCTCGTGACGCGCGACGTCAACGGACAGCTCAGCACCGTCTCGATCCTGTTCCTCAATCTCAACCAGCTGAAGCTGCGCGGCGTCGATTTCGAGGGCAGCTATCGCTTCGATGTCGGCAGCGCGAAGGTCGACCTGCGCGCACTCGCGACGCACAATATCAAGCTCGAAAGCAGTGCGACGCCGGGCGTCAACCGCGCCGGGGACAACGGCTTGTCCGGCGTTCCCTCATGGGTCGTTGATGCCTTTGCCGGCATCACTGTCGGCCGCTTCGGCATGAACTTGCAGGGGCACTTCCTCTCCGCAGGCAAGGTCGACGCCTCGTTCGTGGGGCCGGAAGACGCTGGCTACAGCCCGACGCTGAGCAACAGCATCAACACCAACCGCGTACCATCGCGCTTCTACACCAATGCCGGCCTGACCTTCGACCTCGTCAATGACGGCAAGCGGAAGGTGCAAATCTACGGCAATGTGCTCAACCTGTTCAACGTCACGCCGCCGCCCTACTGGAACGGCGACAACAACTCGGTGAACTATGACAATGTCGGTCGGCGCTATCGCATTGGCGTCCGCACCAACTTCTGATCGGAGCACTGGCCATGGACAAGGATGCCGGAGGAGTCGCAGCAAGCCGTCGGGCGTTTCTGGGGGGATGCGGGGCGTCGGCTGCGCTGATCCTCGCAGGAGAAGCGCACGCGGCCACACAGGCGCCGGTCGTCAAGACACGTGACGGCCGCGTTCGGGGCGCGACGCAGGACGGTGTCCACGTCTTTCGCGGCATTCCTTACGGGGGACCGACCGGCGGCGCCGGTCGGTTCCAGCCGCCAACCCCGGTCAAATCCTGGACGGGCATTCGGGACGCGCTAAGTTATGGCGCGTCCGCTCCACAACTCGCTCCGCCCGGCGGCCAGCCGATGGCCGATCAGAGCGAGGATTGCCTCGTCCTCAACGTCTGGACACCGGGCCTCAACGACGGCCGCAAGCGCCCGGTGATGTTCTGGGCGCATGGCGGCGGCCTGTCGGTCGGCTCGGGCGCCGATCGCTTTACGGAAGGGTTGAGGCTGGCCAATCGTCACGACGTCGTGATCGTGACGATCAACCACCGGCTCAATCTCTTCGGCTATCTCTATTTCGGCGATCTCATGCCTGCAGGCGCGACCACGCCCAATGTCGGCCAGCTTGATCTTGTCGCGGGGCTGCGCTGGGTGCGGGATAACATCGCGCAGTTCGGCGGGGACCCGAACAACGTGACGATCTTCGGCCACTCCGGCGGCGGCACGAAAGTTGCCGCGCTGCTGGCGATGCCGACTGCGAAGGGACTGTTCCACAAGGCCATCCAGCAGAGCGGGTTCGGCACCTATTCCGTCTCGCCTAAGGAAGGACGGCAGGTCGCCGCGCAGCTGCTCTCCGCGCTGAATATCCCCAAGGGCGACCTCGCCGCGCTGCAGGCTGTGCCGGTGGACAAGATGCTGGCCGCCCTGCAGGTGATTACGCACGGCCACCCGATGGCCGGTCCGGGCCTGACCCCGGATGGGACCATCCTCCCTCAGACGCCCTTCGCGCCGGAGGCACCCAACATCTCGCCCGACATTCCCATGCTCGTGGGGCATGCAGAGACGGAAACGACGGTGCTGTTCCCGGTCGAAGGCGCGTTCACGCTCGACTGGGCGGGGCTGGACAAGGCCTTGCAGGGAACGGTGCGCGACCCCGCCGGATTCATTGCCGCAATGCGCCAGCTGCGCCCGCAAGCCTCCGCCAGCGACATCTACTTCGCGATCACGACCGAGATCGGGATGGGCCGCAACGCCCGCATCGTGGCGGAGAAACGCGCGGCCGCGGCAAAAGCGCCGGTCCATGCCTATCTGGTGAGCTGGCGGACGCCGCAGCGCAACGGCGAGTTGCGCAGTCCCCACGGCGTCGAGGTGCCGATGGTCTTCGACAATGTCGGTGCCTTCAAGGGCGAATTGGGCGCACGGACGGCGGATGCCCAGCGCCTCGCGGACATCATGAGCCGCATGTGGACCAACTTCGCACGGACCGGCGACCCCAACGGCGCCGGCTTGCCCCCTTGGCCGGATTACAAATTGCCCGGCCGCGCCACGATGATTTTCGACGATCGTTGCGTGGCGAAGGACGATCCGCTCGGTCGTGAGCAGGCGCTGGTCGCGCAATATGGCTAAATGGCTGCTCGGCCTGCTGATGGCACTCAGCGCCGTGCCAGCCTGTGCAGGGCCGGCGAGCCTGATCCCGCTCCCTTCCCGGGCAGTGATCCGCCCCGTGATATCCTGCACGGAGCTGGCTGCGCCTGTGACCGTCGAGCAGGAGGGCATCGCCTTCCGCGTGCGCTCCGCCGTCATCGTGCCAGCGAGCGCTGGGAAGGCGGAAGTCTGCCTGGTGCGCGGCTATGCGGCGCCTCAGACCGCATTCGAGATCCGGCTCCCGACAAACAGCTATTCGGGTCGCTTCCTGCAAGGCGGCTGTGGCGGGATGTGCGGGGTCGTGGGGGAAACGATCGTTCCCCAGTGCAGCAACGCGCATCTCTCCAGCGGGACATTCGCGACGGCCTTCAACAATGGCGGGCATGACGGCACGGGTGTCGGCGACGCCACCTGGTCGATCGGCGCGCCCGAGTTGCGCGAGCAGTTCGCCCACAAGGCGACCCATGCCGTGGCGGTTGCCGCCAAGACACTGATCACGCGCTTCTATGGCCAGCGCCCGGCGCACAGCTATTTCGTCGGCTGTTCGGGCGGCGGCCGTGAAGCGCTGATGGAAGTACAGCGCTATCCGCAGGATTTTGACGGCGTCGTAGCCGGATCATCCGTCTCCATGCCGGCGGCTATGCAGCTGTTCCTCTGGGAAGCAAATAATGGCCTCGATGCAAGCGGCGCTGAGATTTTCACGACCGAAGCCGTGAGCCTCCTTCACAGGGCGGTGCTGACTGCCTGCGACACGCTCGACGGCATTCGCGATGACCAGATCGATGATCCACGTGCCTGCCACTATAACCCTGCCAAGCTGCTCTGCGCTCAGGGCGCCAGCGTCAACTGCCTCACAGCCCAGCAAGTGGCGGCGGCGACGGCCTGGTATCGCGGGCCGCATGACGCGGACGGCCACGCCCTCTATCCCGGCGGCGCGCCTTATGGCGCGGAACTTGGCTGGGTCGGGCCGGGCAGCGCAACCCGCACCGGCAAGTTCGCGGCGGAATCCTTCTTCAAATATCTTCTGTTTCCAGGCGAATTGCCTGCCGGCTTCAGCTGGCGCGACTGGCATTCCACGCGCGAAAGCCTCGCCAGATTGCTGACCGCCGGCGCGCCCTATGACGCCGCCGAGCCGGACATCTCCGCCTTTCGGGATCGCGGCGGCAAACTCATCCTGTGGCAAGGCGTCGCAGACAACATGGCCGGCGCCTACGGGATGCTCGATTATTATCAGGCCGTGCAGGACAAGATGGGCGGGCTGGAGGCCACGCGGCGGTTCGCCCGCATGTTCCTCGTGCCGGGCGGTTATCACTGTGCTGGGGGCTATATCCCTTATGAGCAGGATCTGCTCGGCGCCATGGTCAACTGGGTCGAAGCGGGAACAGCGGCGGACGCCGTGATCGCGACTGCCACGCTCACCGACGGACGCGTACGGCAGCGCCCGCTTTATGCCTATCCGACACGCACGCGCTATCTTGGCGGTGACGTGAACCTAGCCACCTCCTTTGCGCCGCAAGCTGTTCGCACGGCGCCGAACGATGGCTTCAACTGGCCCGGCTCGCGCGCAAAGGACCCGCGCGTCGACGGTGCCGGTCCGCGCTGAACGACGGCGCCTCTGCCGCGAGATAATGACGCGCGCGCATTGACTTATCGCCGCGCATGCCGCTGATATGACGGCACAAGAGAGGATATATGTGCGATTTTTCCGAAGAAGCCGCGACCTTCCCGCAAAGTGGCCGTACCCGCCAGATCTACCCCTCCCCCGTCGGCTGGATCGGCACCGGTCAGCCTGACATCGAGGCCGACCTGCTCGTCAAGCTCGGTCCCGACACCGTCATGATGATGGGCGACAACCCCGCCCTTCCCCGCATGCCCGAGAAGCCCAGGCTCATGGACTTCTTCAAATATCGCTTCGGCGACATCACTGTCCGGCACCTCCTGTCGAGCGGCCTCAAGGCGCTTGAAAGCGGCCAGGACGAAAAGGTCGTCATGGCCTGCCTGCTGCATGATATCTCCAACGGATGCCTCATCCGCACCGATCACGGCTATTGGGGGGCGCAGATGATCGCCCCCTATGTGAGCGAAGAAATCGCCTGGGCGGTGCGCTATCACCAGCCGCTGCGCTATTTCGCTGACGAGGCCGCAGGCTATGAATATCCGGAGAGCTATCACCGGTTTTTCGGCGCGGACTATGTGCCGCCGGAATACATTCGGCGCGACGCCGACTATGCTCGCAACCACCGCTGGTACATGACCTCGCGCCTCGTCACGATCTACGACTATTATTTCTTCGAGGACGTCGGGCCGGTCGACCCGGAGATTTTCACGGACATCATCGGCCGCAATTTCCGCGAGCCGGAAGAAGGGCTCGGTTTCGACAGCTCGCCGACGGCGCACATGTGGCGCACGATGATCTGGCCGAACAATTTCCTGTAACACAGCCGCTCCGGCCGCTCAGTCCGGCGAACCTGCCGGTTCAGAAGCAGAACTGGCCTGCCGCGCGGCTGCCGCAGCGCCCGGCTCGATCCGCAGCAACATACCGTCCGTATCCTTGGGACCGCGCAACCGCCCCTCGGTCAGGACATAGATATAGCCGTCCGGTCCCTGCCGGATGTCGCGAAAGCGCACGTCCAGCTCGTTCAGCATCGTATCGCCCTGTCGGATGAAGTCGCGGCTGACGACCATCTGGGCGATCATCTTCGATCCTCCACCCGCGACCAGCAGGCTGCCTTTTAGCCGAGGGAATTTGTCGCCGGTGTAGAAAATCATGTTCTCGGGATTGAAGGTCGGATTCCAGTAGAAAATCGGGTTATCCATGCCGTCCCGATACCAGGGCTGATCCGAGACCGGATTTCCGTTGTAATGGCGCCCGAGCGACACCAGGGGCCATCCGTAGTTGTGCCCGGGAAGAATGCGATTGATCTCATCGCCGCCTGAAGGCCCGAACTCAGATGCCCACATCTCACCGGTCTTCGGATCCCAGGCGATGCCATAGGGATTGCGATGTCCATAGCTGTATATCTCCCCTTTGGCCTTCGGATCGTTGACGAAGGGATTGTCCGGCGGGATCGAACCGTCAGCGCGCACACGCAGCAGCTTGCCGATGTGGTTCGCGAGACTCTGCGCCTGCGGGCGCGCGCTCGACTGGTCGCTATGCGTCGTGCCGTCACGGTCGCCCACGCTAATATAGAGCATCCCGTCCGGGCCGAAGATCATTCTTCCCCCATAGGTGCCAAGCGGGCTTTCCCACGCATCGGTAACAAGAATGTCCTTCATCGCTGTCAGACGGCCCTGATCAAAGCGGGCCTGCGCGATGGCGAGCGTCGTTCCCCGCTGTGGCTCGCGCTCCTTTGTGTACGAGATGTACAGCAGCTTGTTCTTCGCGAAATCGGGATGAAGGACGATATCGTGCACGCCCCCCAGCCCGACATTGTTGAGCGCTGGCAAGCCCGCGACGGGCGTCGGATCGAGCACACCATCCTTGACCACGCGCAAGCGCCCCGGTCGCTCGGTTATGAGCATGGTGTGCCCATCCGGGAGGAAGACCAGTCCGTCCGGATGGGACAGCCCTTCCGCCAGCTTGACGACCCGCAGGGCCATGCCGCCCTTGCTCTTGAGCAGAACCGGCTTGTCAACCACCGCGCCCGTCAGCGCGTCGGGCGGGTAGTTGCGAGCGATTTCGGCCGGCGTCAGCGGTGCCGTGACGCCCGGCGTCACGATCGATTGAGCAAAAGCAGTCACGGGAAGGGGCGCCAGGGCCGCGACCGCCAGGGTCAGACGGGTTTTGCGAGTCATAAGTTCCTCCACGGCAGACAGGATAGTTACGCTTCGTGCGGACACACGGCGCGGTTGTGCCGCAACTGACTATTCGATGCTCATCGCCACCAGTTCGGCAGGATGATCGACACCGCCGACGCCGACGACGATATATTGCTTGCCCTTGAACATGTATGTGATCGGCGGGGCGGTCGTCCCGGCGCCGAGGTCGATCTGCCAAGCCACCTTGCCGGTCTTCTTGTCATAGGCACGGAACATGTTGCCGCCGCTCAGCTTCGGGATGCTGAGGCCGACCATGTCGCCCTCGCCCAAGAACAGGAACGACTTGGTGAGCAGCGGAGCGGCGCGGCCAGCCTGGCCGAGTTGCGGCAGGTTGAGGCCCTTCATTGCCGGATGGTCGCGGGGGCCATCGCCATTGGGGACCATCCACAGATGGTCGCCACTGTTGAGGTCAATTGCGGTGATGCGGCCGTAGGGCGGCTTGACCATAGGTAACCCCTGCGGCCCATCCATGTAGAGGCTGGACTCTGGCGGCCGGCGGTAATTGTACCGGCTGATCCACGGGACAGTCACCGACGGGACGTAGAGGACGCCGGTCAGCGGATCGAGTGCAGCGCCTGTCCAGTTGGCGCCCCCGACCCAGCCGGGCAGATAAAGCGTACCGAGCTTGCCGTCCGCACCGCCGGCGACCGAGGGCGGCGTGAAAATATCGCCATGCACATAGTGACTGAGGATCTCTACCGCTTCGGCGCGCAACGCCGGCGTGAAATCGATCAGTTGGTCCTCGCTCATACCCTGGCGATCAAATGGCGCAGGCTTTTGGGGCACAGGCTGCGTCGGCGACGCCTTTTCTCCGGGCATGGCGGATGCCGGCACGGGCGTTTCCACGATCGGGAACAGAGGTTCACCTGTCACCCGGTCAAAAGCGAATACGAAGGCGGTCTTGGTCACTTGAATGGCGGCCTTGCGCATCCGGCCGTTGACCTTGATATCGGCCAGGATCGGCGGCGTCGGCAGGTCATAGTCCCACAGGTCGTGATGGACGGTCTGGAAGTGCCAGACCTTTTTGCCGGTCTTTACATCAATCGCGACGAGGGAATCCGAATAGAGATTGTCGCCGGGACGCAGCCGGCCGTCATAGTCGCTCGGCGGTGCACTCAGCGGCGCGTAGACATAGCCGAGTTGCTCGTCGGCGCTGAACCCGTTCCAGGTCTTGGTCTTGCCGCCCTGCCGCCAGCTTTCGTTTTCCCAGGTCTCGGTACCCGGCTCGCCATCGCGCGGAACGGTGTGGAAGGTCCAGAGCAATTTGCCCGTCCGCACATCGAAGCCACGGATGTCGCCGGTCAGCGAAGCCTTGTTGATATCAGCCGTTCCGGTGGCGATCGGCTGGCCGCCGATCACGATCACGTCCTTCACGACAAGCGGTGCTGGGGCATTCCAGGAATAGGCATTTTTCCGGTCTTCGCGCAGGTCCACACGCCCCCGGTCACCAAAGGACTGGACCAGAGCACCCGTCCTGGCGTCGAGCAGATAGATGTAGGAGCCGCGCACAGTGACGATGCGCGCGCCGGTGCCCTTGCCCCACATCGCGATGGCGCGGCTGGCATTACCCGCTGTAGGCGTCTTCTCGCCCTCGAAGTTCGCCTGACGCCAGATGACCTTCCCTGTCCCAGGATCTCGCGCCTCTACCTGGCCGAGCTGGTTGCTGATGTACATGACTCCGCCAACGACGAGTGGCGCGTTGCGGAAGTTGTTAGACAGCCTGAGGCTGGGATTTTCGCTCGTCACGGCAGGATCGGTTGCCGGCGCGCGCCAGACGACCTTCAGGCGCTTGATATTGCCGGCATTGATCTGATCGAGCGCCGAATATTTCGTGTCGCCAATGTCTCCGCCGAAATGCGCCCAGTCTGCATTAGCCGCCGCATTGCCCGCGGTCGCGGCGATCGTGAGCGCAAGGGCAAGGCTCGTCGACCTCAGAACCCTCATTTGGTTTTCCCCTCAGTGTCTGTCGAGATCATCGTTGCGAGCTGCCTAGTAACCAACTGCGTAGCCCATGCGGCGCGGATCCGATCCGGCCATCCGGGTACCAAACTGGCTCAGCAACACTGCCTGGATGCTGCCGATCGAATAGGGACCAACGGCATCCACCTTGTGCCCCATCGCCCGCAGCGCGGCGAACGTCTCTTGCGGAAAACGGGACTCCAGTTGCAGCGTGACGGCAGCGCCAGGCGTGTAGAAGCCCGGCTCGGCGTCCAACGCCAGCCGTGGCGCCTCGATGGCCGCCTGCACCGGCATGCCGCGATCGATGACGTTGATCAGGTGCTGGAATTGCGTTTGACCGATCGTCTCCCCGCCGGGCGTGCCAAAGACCATCTTGAACTGGCCCTTGTCGAGAACGATCGTCGGGCAATTGCCAAGCAGCGGAATCCGGCCACCTTTGACGAAGTTCGGATGGTCGCGATACGGTGCGGTCGAGCCGCTGCGCAGGCCGTTGTTGCAGAGCATCCCCGTGTCACCCATGATGACACAGGCGCCGAAGCCGCCGCCAAGCGTGGTCGTGACGCCGACCGCATTGCCCTCGCTGTCGGTAATCGAGATGTTCGTGGTGTCGCCCGGAACGCGCGACGCGGCACGGGGAGGGCGCGGTGGAAGGCGCGCGCCGCCGATGTCGGCGCCGGCCGGAAAGGCGATGGCACGCGCCGGATCGATCAGCCGGCGACGTTGCTCAGCGAACGCCTTGGAGATGAGCGTCGCCACCGGCGTCGGGCTCGATGCAGGATCGGCGGCATAGCGATAGACGTCCGCCTTGGTGACCTTGATGCATTCGGCGATCAGATGGAGCGCCTGCGGACTGTCCGGCGCCATCGACCCGATGTCGAAACCTTCGAGCAGGTTCAGTTGCTCGCAGGTCTCGAGCCCCGTCCGTGAGGTAAGAGGCGAGCAGATCACATCCAGCCCGCGATAGGTCGTCGCGACAGGCTCGACCCATTTCGGTTTGTAATTGCGCATGTCGTCCAGCCGCAGCCAACCGCCACTCGCCTCCGAAAACCGCGCCATCTCCTGCGCGATCGGCCCGGTGTAGAAATAGTCATAGGCCGCCTTCAGGGCGCCATCGCGACTGGCGCCACCCTTCAGCGCTTCGGACTCCGCATCCGCCAGCGCCTGAAAGCTGCGCGCCAGAGGCACATTCTTGAACATCGACCGGGCTGGTGGCGGATTACCTCCGGGAAAGAAGATCGCGGCCGTCGTAGGAAATTTGGTCAGCTGTGCCTTTTGTCGGGCAATGGTTTGGGCAATCGACGGATCGAGCGGATGCCCATCGCGGGCATAGCCGATCGCGGGTTCGAGGAGCGTTGCGAGCGGAAGCCGTCCATAGCGGCGCGCGAGCTCGATCCAGCCGCCGAACGCACCGGGCGTTACGACGGCTTTGGGCCCTGCAGTCAGGTCAGCGTTACTTGCCGTGTCGTCAAGCAGGCGAGGTGCGGCGCCAGTGAACGCCAGCGCGGTGACCTTACCGGTCTTGCCCTCGAAGCAGGTTGCGAGACCGTTGCCCGCCGCGCTTGATGCCCACGGCTCGACGACATTGAGCACCGCCATCACCGCCACGGCAGCGTCGGCGGCAGTGCCGCCCTGCAGCAACATGCGCAGCCCGGCCATGGATGCCAGCGGATGACCCGCCGCAACCACGCCGTTGGGACCAGGAACTTCGACACGATGCTGCGCCACGGTGGCAGGCGCTGTTCTGGGGGCATCGGGTGCCTGACGGCCAACACCAGCCTGAGGCGCCACAGGTGTCGGCTGCTGGGCGAGCGCGGACGAGCCTGCCATCGCCGAGAAGGCCGCACCCGAAAGGCCGCCGATCAACACTTGCCGGCGCGCGAATTCGCTACGCTCGGAAGTTTCGCCCTTCGTGGATTCAGTCGTCATGCGCGCGCTCCCCGGGATAAATTCGTTTGGCTATAAAAAATGTGCGTCGCTAAGGGGGTACGACGCACACAAAGGTTCATTGCGACCCTGCTGGGCTCCAGTCTGCGCGACGGGAGTTTTTGTCCTCTTCACGCTTCATTTCGGCATCTCGATTGTTGGCTTGCCGTCTCGCTTGTAAATGACGCCCCCCTTAATCACGACCTGGACGGAGAAGAGGTTGGTCAGGTCGTTGTAAATCGGATCCCCGGGCACCACGATGATATCTGCCAGCTTGCCCGGCTCGATCGTGCCGAGATTGGGCTTGCCCATGATGCGGGCATTGACACGGGTGGTGTCTGAAATGACCTCCATGATCGGCAGGCCTTCATCCGCCAGAACCTTCATCTCCCGGATGAGGCCGTCATTGTTGAAATTCATGGGCGTACCACTGTCGGTTCCGACGCCCATTACGGCGGCAGAGTCGATCCACTGCTTCACCTGCGGGCTGCGATATTTCATCTGGCGATTAATGCCGGCGAAATAGCCCTCTGCCGGCCATTCCTTGAAGGAAGCCTGGACGGCAGCCCAGATATCTGCGGGGAAAAGGCTTTTCGCGGCGGGATCTTGCAGCCGCTCCGGGAAGGTGACGGTGTCGGGATAGATCCAGCTACGGTGCGCTGCAGTGAGAACAACCGGACGACCGCTTTCCGCGATCGCTCTTACCAACTCGGCGGAATAAGTCGGGAAACCGGCGGAGCCCACATGCTGCAGCACATCGACGTCCGCGTCGAAGGCATTACGCACGGCCGCCTCGTCATAGACATGCGCATGAACTTTCATCTTGTGGGCGTGCGCCGCCTTCACGATCGCGAAATAGTCGTCACGCGTGAGGCCAGAGTGCGCCTTGATCACGTCGACGCCCATCTTGTAGAGGCGCTCCACAACTTCCGCGCCTTCCTTGGGACTGGCGATGACAGCGGACGCTTCGTCCGGGAAGCCAGCGAACGCCCGGCGCGTGACGAGCGGGCCCGAGACGAGCAGTCGCGGACCGGCAACTTCACCCCTGTTGATCCGGTCCCGAAGACTGACGCTGTCCTTCGTGGTCCCGCCCAGATCGATAGCCCCCGTCACGCCGGACATCAGCATCTGATAGGCGGAAAGCTCCATGATCTTCTCGATCGAGTATTTCTTGCCCTCGTTCTCGAGCCACTTGAACCAAGCAGCTTCGTCGCCGTAGCCGAGCATGAAAAGGTGCGCATGAGCATCGATCAGGCCAGGCATCATGGTCTGGCCGCTGGTGTCGATGACAGTCGCGCCGGCGGGGATCGCCACCTCGCCGGCACGGCCGACCTCGATGATCTTGTCGCCTTGGATAACAACCGTGGCGTTGTGCAGCGGAGGCACGCTCAAGCCGTTGATCAGCATGCCCCCGGTGAGAACGGTGGTCTTTGGTTGCTGGGCATGGGCAGGCACGCAAAGCAGGGCCAGCGTGGCGGCCATGAGCCCTCGCACCAGAGAAGAAAAGCCGATTTTCTTGCTACCGGGCCTACCAGCAGCGGACTTTTTCAAACGTGCGTGCCCAGTCATTCTTCTTGCCCCTTCATCAACTGAATTGGTCCAGTCGGGAGCACCGAAACAGATCAGCCCAGTACGCTGAAATCAACGATGCTCCCGCCTGCCGCCTTTCGAGGGTTATCCCTTCTTGGCGCACTTTATACTGGAATCCTGCAGTCGGAGCGTCGCGTCCGAGGCGGCGCTCCAACCCCGTCACATCTTGAACCGGAAGCCCGCGCGGTACACCCGGCCGAGCGTATCATATTGCGCGGCGCCGACCGGGTTGTTCGTCCACGATCCGTAACCGGTCGGACCGGCGGCCACGATAGCCGGGTCCTTGTTGGTGATGTTGCGGACGTTGAAGAAGAACTCGTACTGCTTGTCTTCGCCGAACCTGTAGGTCGCAGCCACATCAAAATAGGTCGCGCCAGGCACCTGGATGTTGTCGTAGGTGGGGTTGTCACCCGTGGATGTGGGGCAGCCGCTCGTGCACTGGATGTAAGCGTTGTTGATGACGCTGGCGCTGACCCCGCGCATCGTGCCGGTCAGGCTGAGCCGATCCGAGCTGTAGTTGAGCGAGACCTGATAGCGCCAGTCGGGGACGCCGCTGTTGGCGGTCTGGCCGACCCGGTCGACGACAGGCGAACCGGGAATGCCGGAGTCGACATCGTAGCTGATATAATGGGTTGCGAGTGCCCGGATGCTTACCCGGCCGTCCATGCCCGGCAGAACGTCCGCGACGTCGAAGCGATAGCTCGCCTCGAAATCGAGACCTTGCGTGCTTTCAGAAGCCAGGTTGAGGGGGGCATTGCGGATGTCGTACTGGTTCGCTGCGCCCGGGGTGGCCGTGATGAGCGCGCAGGCATCCTGATTGCCAGCATAGCACAGGTTGACAATTTGCTGGATAGTCAAGCTGCCGATCGCGTCGGTCACGTCGACCTTGTAATAGTCGATTGAGGCATTGAAGCCGCGCAGGAAGGCGGGCTGAACCACCACGCCGGCGCTGTACGTCTTGCCGATTTCCGGATCGAGGTTCGGGTTGCCCGACGACAAGGAGCGTGCTGTGGTCGAGACACCGTTGTTGTTGGGATCCTGAAACGAGCTCTGCGCCTGAAACACGCCAGCGTAACGATCGGCGAGGTTCGCCTCACGCACGTCACGCGACACAACGCCGCGGATGCGCACACCATCAATCGGTGCATATTCCGCGCCGAACTTCCAGGTCGCGAACGTTCCGGTGTCATACTTAACCGCGCGGACGGCGGCGTTGAGGTTGAGCGACCTGGCCCATGCAGTGTCCTTGGCCAACGGCACGACGGTTTCAAGATAAGCGTCCGAGACCTTGTAGCTTCCGACCGTCGGCAGACCGCCGGTGGTGTCCCAGTTCCCCGGGCTTGCTGTGGTGATCGCGTCGGCATAGCCGTTCGCCGATTCTGTGCGGTGCTCGACACCGAAGGCAATGGAGACCGGCCCCGCCCAAATATCGAACGGTTCGCCTGCGATGTTGATGCTCACGACATTCTGCTTGTAGACATCGCGCCGGTAGGGATCGCCGGTGACATAGTCGATCTGGGCCTGGCTGTTCACACCCGTGCCGAACAGGTTGAAGGGCACGCAGCCGTCAGCCGGATTGGTCAGGGTCGAGCGGCAGACAATCGACCCGTTCGGCGCCCGCACGGCGTCGATGGCTTTGTTCCAGTTCGGCAGCAGCGTGGCGTTTGTCGCCATGTTCCACAAGGTAGCGCGGGCATATTGATAGTAGGCGTTTACCGTCCACTGGGTGCTGAAGGCATTGAACTTGCCATCGAGGCCGACCACACCGCGGGCGTAGCCATGTTCGGCATGAGCGCCGGACGCACCGATATCACCCTTCATCGTCCCGAACGGAACCGAGGTGAGGCCAAGTGCCGTCATGCGCGCCGCCAGCGCTGCCGGCATGTAGGCATTGTCGGCCTTCACCGTCAGAGTGTTAGAAAAACCGCCATAGTAATAGCGGGTGTCCGTATCCAGGTGGGAGACCATGCCTTCCGCGAAGACGGTCCAGTCGTCCGCAACCTCATAGCTGAGGCGCCCGAACAGGTTGCGGCGGTTTTGTTCCGGCACCAGGCTGTTGTCGACCCCGTTGCGGAGGTTGTTATCGCCCATGGTACCGCCGGCCATGATAGGATCGGAGACAATCGGCCCGAAGACGAGGTTGTACATCGCGCCGCCGGGGCCAAAGGCAATCCCGCGCAGCGAAGAACAGGCCGAGGTCGCCGAGCAGGCGATGGCGCCACCGAGCGTAGCCGTGCTGAGCGCCACCTGCGACCGGAGCAAAACGCGCGGCTGGCCATTGGTCGCGGTGTAAGCGGGATTATTGATGAACGCCCACCCGTCTTTGGTCCACGGTCGGTTGCTGGGGTCGTAGATGCCATCTTCATGTGAGACTTCACCGCTCAGCAGGATATGGCCGCGACCGTCCGCAAAACCGGCTCCGTAGCTCATGCCGATCGTCCAGTTGCGGTTATCGCCATAAGTGGTGACGCCGCCCGAAACTTCTCCCTTGAAGCCCGTGAACTTGGTGTCGAGAACGAAGTTGACGACGCCGGAGAGAGCGTCCGAACCGTAGGAAGCGGAAGCGCCGCCCGTCACGATATCAACGCGCGAAACCAACTGCTGCGGCAACTCGCTGATGTCGACCGTGCCGTCGTTGAGCATGCCACCGACTCGACGACCATCGAGCAGGGTCAAGGTACGGGTCTGGCCAATGCCGCGTAGATTGAGCGAGTTGACACCCTGCCGCCCCGCGCCGACCTGCGTCACGGTCGTTCTGGGAGTCGCACTGCCGGAGACAGCCGGGATCGTGTTCACGAAGTCGGCCACGTTCGGCGTCGCGGATCGGGCGATCTCCGCCGCGTTCACGACGGACACGGGCGTCGGCGACTCATAGCCATCGCGGACAACGCGCGAACCCGTAATGGTGATTTCTTCGGCAGGCTCGTCGTCGGATTGCTCACCGGCAGTGGCGAGTGACTGGGCGCTCAGCGCACCTCCGGTCAGAAGGGCAGCGACACACACCGACACCTTTAGACTCGAAGACACGCAAACCTTTAAGTTCACCATATTTTCCCCCGAAGTTATCTCGTCCCCACCTTCAGGACGTTTACGATCACGAAGACTGATCATGGTCCGGTTGTGGTGCAAGAACAGCGGGGCTGGAGTTTTTATTGTTTATTTTCAATATATTGTGATTTTCCCCCCATTTATTCGCGCTGCCGATTGAGCGGATTTTCGCACTTGCGATATCCACGGGTGTGCCCGACCACACACCGTCTTCAGCCATGGCTATCTCTCATATGTACGGGTTGGTTCACCGAATCGCTTCGGCGGAAATCCACCACACGCGTCCGATACGATTTGCCCGCGAACGGCTTTGCCCCTCTTCAGGACGTTCCCAATGGAGGAAGCATAAGGTCGCTGTGTCGCGACCGACGATTTCGGTGTTTTCCAGCGATCGATCGGCTGGTCTGTGCGCTCGTCCCTTATGCAGCGGAGCGCATTTAAAGCAGGGCTGCTTCGGTCCCGGGAGGCTATCCGGCGTAAATAAACTCCGCCCAACTGCCTATGGTCATTTTCGCGGGTACGGGAAACGCGCCTCTGAAAGCAATCCAGTGCAGCGTTCAGGTGGAGAGGTTACTTCTCAAATGGGTTCCTGCTTTCAGGCGAGCAACGTGACGGAAACGACAACCCGCTTTCACTTCCGATTAGTCCAGTCTTCAAGCCGTATAGTGCGCGTGCGCCTTAGTGGGTGACGGGCGCCGCCGGACCCTCTGCGCGAGCCAGATTTTTCGAGAGATAACTTACGACCGCCTCATATTCCTGGTCAGTGAGGGAGGCACCATTGCCAACCATCCGGCTGACCACTTCCAGCCACTCATCATGAGTCCGCCTCTGTGCAAGAAGAACATCGACGCCATGGCACTGAGTGCACGCGGTCAAAGTCTGCGCTTTACCCGGCGCTTCCGGCAGTTCCGGATTTTGGGCGATGCCCGCCCGTGCCGCCAGCCCACCAAAGGTTG
Source organism: Sphingomonas sp. (assembly GCA_017304655.1). Lineage (GTDB taxonomy): Bacteria > Pseudomonadota > Alphaproteobacteria > Sphingomonadales > Sphingomonadaceae > Sphingobium. Next base: position 466,023 of record JAFKLY010000002.1, on the reverse strand, counting down.
CGACAGCGACAATCAACGCGATCCTGCAAGATATCATCGAACTCTCAATACTGCGTCACAATCGGTCACTCTCACCATGCCGTCAAACATGCGAAGTGACAAATTTGGACGCGTCGCGATCTCACCCTCGCCATCTTCAAAAATATACCTTATGTTTCAATATGATAAATCAGCACAAGAAACAGCCAAGCCAGCAGGGCAACTACGGCGGATTGTACAAATGCCGCCCAGCCTGCGTCACTGATGTGCGGAAAATCGCATCACTACTCTTGCCTCGCTGTTACCTGCCGCCGGCACGCAGCGAGCCGGCATCTTTGCGATATGTTTTCGGATCGATGCCGTGACGGGCGAGTTTATCGTAGAGCGTCTTTCGGGGCAGACCGAGGGCACGCATGGTCAGCGCAATCTCTCCACGCGCTGCTCCTAGCGCTTCGCAAATGGCCATCGCTTCAAACCGCTCGACACGCTGCGCCAGCGGCACATAGCTTGCCTCCGCGATACCGTTTCTGTCGGTCACTTCCGGCAACCCTAGCACTGCTTCGAATGCGAAATTCCGCAACTCTCGGACGTTGCCGGGCCAGTCATGCTCCAACAGGCGCCGACGGACGCTATCGTCCATCGTAAAGGTCTCAAGGCCCATCTGCTGTTTCGCGATCTCGACAAAATAAGAGAAAAGCTGAAGAATATCGTCGCGACGCTCACGCAAGGGAGGCAAGCGCAGGCGGACGACATTGAGGCGATAATAGAGATCCTGCCGAAAGTGCCCCGCCCTGATCGCCTCTGTCAGATCAGACTTGGTCGCAGCAACGACACGAAGGTTGATCGCGCGCGGCTCAACTGCCCCTACGGGCACGACCTCCCGTTCTTCTAATACCCTCAGAAGCTTGGCTTGCAGACTGGGCTGAGCACTGTCGATCTCGTCGAGAAAGAGGGTTCCATTGTGCGATGCCTCGATCCGGCCGATCCTCTCCGAGCGTGAGCTTGAAAGAGCGCCGTGTGCATGACCAAACAACTCTGACTCAGCCAGATTTTCAGGCAACGCCCCGCAATTGACCGCCACGAATGGGCGACCGCGACGCGGGCCCTTTCTGTGCAGCAGGAGCGCGACCAGTTCTTTTCCCGTTCCGGTTTCCCCCTCGATCAGGACATCGATATCGGCCCGCGCGAGTTGCGCGATGGTATCCCGGATTCGAGACATGACCGCGCTGTCGCCGATCAACGGGCTGTCGCCCTCGCTCACGGCAGCGTTCAGTCGACGATTGTCGAGAACCAGCCGCCTCATTTCCAGAGCCTTGCGGATCGACATGACGAGATGATCCACCGCAAACGGCTTGGTCAGGAAATCGAATGCGCCATCGCGTAGGGCATTGACCGCCATCGGCACGTCGGCATGACCGGTGATCAGGATCACAGGAATTTCCGGATCGATCGCACGGACCTTCGCAAAAAGTTGCAAGCCATCGGTCCGAGGCATGCGGATATCGGTCACCAAGACCCCGGAAAAGTCGCGATTGAGCATCGAGAGCGCGCTTTCGGCGTCCGCGAATGCATGCACGCTGATGTTCTTCAACTCCAACAACTGCATATTGGCAGCACGAAGTTGCTCGTCATCGTCAACGAAGACGACCCTTTGCTCTCCATCGAAGAATGTCATGCTCGCCTCAGGCACAGTCGAAAGGCCGCCCCACCCAATACCGAGCGGACAATCAGGAGCTCACCGCCGAACTCACGCGCAATATCCCGCGCGATACCGAGTCCCAGCCCCAGTCCATCTGGGCGTCCGGTAACGAACGGCGTGAAAATCTGATCTACCAGGTCAGGTGGCACCCCTGGCCCATTGTCTGAAACTTCAAGCAACACACCCTGTTCCCCTTCGAGTTGGACGCGAATGCGCAAATGCGGCTCAGGCTGACCCTCAAGCGCCTCAAGGCCGTTCTGAAGCAGGTTGATCAATACCTGCTCCAGCCCCACCCGATCGGCCAGCACATGAATGCCTTCCTGCGGGCCAAGTCGATCGAGGATCACGCCCTGCGACCGGATCCTGTCGCCGATCAGGAGCAGCGATCCGTCGATTGCTGCCGAGACTTCCACGGCACTCATCAGCGGGGTGCGACGCCGGGCAAAGGAGCGCAATTCGGCGGTGATCGTCCCTATCCGCGCCGTCAGGTCGACGATAAGGCTAAGGTTGGCGCGTGCTCGTTCCGGCAAATCGCGATCGAGAAACTGAGCAGCATTTTCAGCAAAGGTGCGGATTGCCGCGACGGGCTGGTTTATCTCATGTGCGACGCCTGCGGTGATCTGGCCGATCGAGCCAAGCCGGTTGGCCTGTGCCAACTCCTCACGCGCAGCGCGCAGACTGCGGTCTGCCTGTTCGCGCTCGCGTGATTCCTTGATAAGCTGCCGATTGACCTCAGTCAGCTCTGCGGTGCGTAAAGTGACCTCACTCTCCAGCATCTCCCGCGCCATCACTTGCAAGAGCACTTTCTCGCGCACGCGGAACATGATGCCCAGCACACCGGCAACGAGAATAACCCCCGCGAGGATAGCAAGCCGTGCACTGGCCGTCGCGCTCGCAGCTGCTGGCGCCAGAGGTTGAAGGAAATTCAACTTCCCTCCCGCCAGCGGCACCGGCAGCGATGCCGCACGATAGCTGACCTCACCCCGCGAGGCCTGTTCACGTACGGTCGCGCCTTCGAAGGAAAGGTCGATCGGGTGTATAGGAAGCCGACCGAACTGAAGGCTTTTGTTGGCCGAAGACAGCTTTTCGGGCGTCAGCTGCTTCACGGCTCGGAAGCGCCATTCCGGTCGACTTGTTATAATCACCACACCATCGCGGTCCGTGACAAAAGTAGGTCCGACGTGGCGCGCCCACGCCGTTTCGAGGCGATCGAATTCGACCTTGACCACGATCACACCAAGCGGTTGCCCGTCATGGTCTATCCGTCGCGCAATGTAGAGGCCGGGCCGACTGCTAACCATGCCCAGCGCGAACAGTTCTGCCGAGCCTGTTCTCAGGGCCTCGCTAAAATAGGAGCGAAAGCGCCAGTCATGCCCGACAAAGCTGTCCTTCCGGCGCCAGTTGCTGGCGGCGATCGTCCGACCGTCGGGGCGCAATACATAAATTACTGCGGCATCGGTACGATTGGCGAGAAGCTCGAGCTTACCGTTGAGAAAGGCAATATCGTCCGGACTCTCTCTCTCCAGCACGGAGCGAACATCCGGATACTCGATCAAAACAAGCGGCAGGAGGCGAAATTTCTGGAGTTCGCTTGCAAGCAGGCCGGCATTGATCCTCGCAGTCTGCAAAGCTGAGACGTCGGATACCGCGGTCGCCCGGCCATTCGCCCACCGCATCACCCCCAACGACGCGACGGCGATCAGGACCACGCCGACCAGCACCGCAACGGCCATGCGGTAGCGCAAACTCAAAAGGCGTTGCGCGGTCAAGTCGAACAAATGCCTAGCATGTGCAGGATCACACTTGCTGGAGGCAAACTGTGTGGAAATTCGCACTCCATTATTTCTGCCACCAGCCCGGATAGGAACAATTTTCATCTTTATTCAATAATTTAGATAGGTTTTATCCACATCTCGACGAAGCGTAGCATCCCTCCGCCGGGTGCAGGATACGCATTATGTCCAAGGCTGACGCTCCTGTCGGCTGCTCACACTGCACCGCAGGCGGAGAGGCAATGACAGTAATCGTCGGCAAGCATGAAGTCCCTCTCCGCCCACGCACAAAGCTGATGCATCATCTTTATGTTCAGGTGGTCATCGCGATTCTGATTGGTGTGATGGTCGGTCATTTCTGGCCACAGGCCGGGGAGGCGATGAAGCCCCTGGGCGATGGCTTCATCAAGCTCGTGAAGATGATCATTGCGCCAGTCATCTTCCTCACGATCGTCACCGGCATTGCCGGAATGCAAGAGCTCAGCCGCTTTGGTCGGGTCGCCGGCAAGGCCCTCGCTTATTTCCTGTTCTTTTCCACCCTCGCTTTAATCCTCGGCCTGATCGCGGCGAACGTGGTTCAACCCGGCGCCGGCATGAACATCGACCCGGCCACGTTGGATGCCACGGCCGTTGCGCGCTACACCAAGACCGCGCACGAGAGCGGACTGACTGATTTCCTCCTCCAGATCATCCCCGAAACCGCCCTCTCGGCGCTGACCTCCGGATCGATCCTGCAGGTCCTGTTCGTGGCCATTTTGTTTGGGACAGCCCTTTCGCTCGTAGGACCGGTGGGCGAGCCAGTGCTCGATCTGTTCGAGCGGTTGGGAATCATTGTCTTTCGCGCCGTCCAAATTCTGATGCGTGTCGCCCCCATCGGCGCCTTTGGTGCGATTGCTTTCACTATCGGCAAATATGGGGTCGGATCGCTGGTCAATCTCGGTGCGCTTGTGGCGACCTTCTACCTAACGTCGTTCCTGTTCGTTGCTCTGGTGCTCGGTGCGGTAGGTCATTTCAGTGGCTTTTCGATCTTCAGACTCATCCGCTACCTGAAGACGGAGTTGCTTCTGGTCCTGGGGACATCCTCGTCCGAGCCAGCGCTTCCCGGCCTGATGGAGAAGATGGAGCGAGCCGGATGCGCCAAGTCCGTCGTCGGTCTGGTGGTGCCGACAGGCTATTCGTTCAACCTCGATGGCACCAATATCTACATGACGCTGGCCGCGCTGTTCATCGCTCAGGCAACCAATGTCGACCTCTCGCTGGGCGATCAGATCGCGCTGCTCCTGGTTGCAATGGTAAGTTCGAAAGGCGCCGCAGGCGTGACCGGCGCCGGATTCATAACCCTCGCTGCCACCCTGTCCATCGTCCCGTCCGTCCCGGTGGCCGGTATGGCCCTGATCCTCGGCATCGACCGCTTCATGTCCGAATGTCGCTCACTCACCAATCTGATCGGCAACGCAACGGCTACAATCGTCGTCGCTGCGTGGGAGAACGAGCTCGATCGTAGCAAGCTTGAACAGGCGTTGGCGCCCGCCGGCTTGGCTGCGTGATCGACGATGCAACGCGGGATCATCTCGACGGGTTAGCACTCGAGGACACGTGTGACGATGACGCCGGAGAGGCAAAGCCTCAACAGCCGGGTGTATGCCGTGGAACATGGCGCAAAGGTCAGATCCGCTTCTTTGACCTTTGTATCCCCCTCACTTCCACCAAACGGCAGAGGACACAGACATCAGGAGCCGCCCCATCCAGCTTGCGCGGCCCTGAGCGGACAAGGAAAGATAGCCGAAACGACAATGAGCCACGCTTTTCGCGGACCTGTCAGCGCTGGACGGACAAGTTGCGAGACTGGAAGGACTAGGCTGAGCTAGATGAAGGGCATCGGAGGCAGCCTTTCAAATCCTCCCGATTTGTGGCGAGAGCTTGAGACTGCGGGCACCTCGCAGAATTGTCCGGTTTTGATTTAATCGCCGGTCGCGAAAATGTAAGAATTTGCCCGCTGAATCCGGAAGGGCGGTCACCTTTCCGACCGCCCATTTTCACCGCGCTCAATGGAGCGTGTCTGGCGGCGAAGGCTTGGCGAGCGGCGTCGGAACATGGCGGGGAACGTAAAGGCGTCCGTCCTTGATGACGATATTGCCATTGCGGATGACCGTTTCCACTTTTGCCAGCGCATCAAGATCCTGATCCGGGTTGCCATCGACGACAATCACGTCGGCCAGCTTGCCCGGCTCCAGCGTGCCGAGCTTGTCCCCCATATCGAGAATCTGGGCATTCACCCGCGTCGCGGCCATCAGTGCCTTGGCCGGGGTGTATCCGGCTTTCTGGAGGAATTTGAGATCGGCGATGTAGATGTTCGGCGTGCTGTAGAAGGCCGCGTTGATGTTGTCGGTCCCGACGCCGATGATGACGCCGGCGGCGATCATCTTCTTGAGGACATCGAAATTGGCCTGTGAATTCATCGAGAAACGACGCGACGCCGTGCCGGCATAATCCCCGCGCGTGTCAAAACCGCCCTGATAAACCTGCATGGTCGGAATGGAAGCAATGCCCTTCTTGGCCATCATCTGAATGGTGGCATCCGTCCGCGGCAGCGGATGCTCGATGGAATCCACCCCAGCCTCCACCGCCATCGCCGTGTAGATGGTCTCGCAGTCGCAGGTGACTTTCAGTCCAAGGCGGTGCGCCTCTTCCACGGCTGCCTTGACCTCATCCGGCGCGAAATGGCTGGCGATCTTGATATGGCTCGCACCCAGCTTGAAAGTTTCGCGCACCGCCTTGCGCCAGTCATCCGCTCCGTCCGCCTCCCGCGTGTAAGCGGCGCTGTGAATGGGCGTGAGCGGCCGGTCAGCGGCATGCCCACCCGTGCCCGTGACGATGTGACCCGCAGCGAAGACGCGCGGCCCCGGGGCCATGTCCTTTTCCAGCCATTCGCTCATAATGTAAGGCGCCTCGAGCGGCCCGCTCTGGTCCCTCACGGACGTGATGCCGTTCTCGAGCAGCATCTGCAGGCTCCGGAGGGCCCGAAGCGTGGCATGCCCCTCGCTCGCCTGACGGTCGGCCGGCGTTTCCGGCGTGGGATAGGTGGAGTGCACGTGCATGTCGATGAGACCGGGCATCACGGTCTTTCCGGCCACGTTCATCACTGTGGCATCGGCAGGCCAATCCGTTGAACCAGCCGGCAACACCGCGACGATCCTGTTCTGCTGGATCACCAGCGATCCGGGATAAGCCTCGCTCTTGACCGCATCGAATATCCGCCCACCGGTCAGAACCAGCGTGCCGGCGAAGCCCTGCTTGCGCGCCACCGCGGGCGTGCGCTGCGGATTGTCGGCAGTCACCTGGGTCGGAAACTGAACCTTGCGGCGATCGTTGAAATCCTGCGCCGACACAGTCCCGCTCAACAGACTTGCAAGAAGCGCAAACTGGCATGTCGCCCCGACAGCCCGCGAAATCTTTGCCGCTACCGTGTTCCGCGTCCGTCCCATGTGAGCCTCCCTGCAATGCCTGCTAATTGGATGACGCAGCGTTTGGGCAAACGCCCCCAGAAAAATGACTCGGTCGATTTTTTATATATTTTCGACGGTCGGGCACCGACACCGTCAAATCACGTATGTCAAAAGGTGAACGAACCGGCAAAGAAGCGTGGGGAGAGCGATGGATAGACAGGAGACTCAACGGGGTCGCGCAGATTGCTGGTACGGACGAGGTTAGCGCAACTGTTACGGCCTGGCGGACGCTGGGCCGTCGTCATGTCGTTTTGCCTGATCTTCTCGTCCGCCATCGCCCAGGCCCGCACCGACCTAAAATCGTTCGTCGCGATTCCCCGACAGGCGCTCGAAAAAGCGATCCAGCAACTCGCGCTCCAAAAAGGGCGGCAGGTGATTTTCCTACCCTCGCGCCTTACGCTCCAGTCCTCCAAGCCGATCAGCGGTCGCCTTGCATTCGAAGACGCGCTGAAACAGCTACTGGCCGGAACCGGCCTGACCTTCCGCCAGACGGCAAATGGCATAACGCTGGTCGAACCCGCCAAGCGCGACAAAACACCGAGCGAGGACCTCCCATCTTACGATGACAGCAGCGCCCGCGCCGAAATCGTTGTCGTGGGCACGCCAAATACGGATCTCGTCAGCTTCCTTGGCGATCTGCAACTTCACCCCAAAGGCGTGTCTCTCGACGGGATCGTCGACAACAGCGTCTCCGCGAGCGCCCAGCCCGGCAATTCCGGGCAGCAGGCGATTCTCGTTCGCGGCATCGGGACGGCAGGCGAAGCAACCACGATTGTGTATTTCGGCGATGTCGCCGTCACAGGGCCTTCGGGCACCGGCAGCGATGCCGCGCGAAGCACCATCGACCTGGCAATGGTCGATATCGCCAGCATACAAATATCGCGAACGTCCCGCGGAACGGAGCACGGCGTTGGCGCGCTTGCCGGCGAGATCGAAATAGAGCCCGAGCGGCCCAAGATGGACACACTGGAAGCGATCGGCACGGCTAGCCTGTCGTTGCTCGATGGCGGAAATCCGGGCTTACAGCTATCGGGAACCCTCAACGCACCACTTGGCCCGGACGCCGCGATCCGCCTGACAAGCTACGGCATACGCGTCGGCGGCTATGTCGACAACATTCGCACGCTTGATCGCAACGTCAACGATGACGAGATGCAGGGCGCCCGAGCCATCCTGCGCTACACGCCGGCCACCGAGCTCGACATGTCGGTCATGTTGCAATGGCAACATCGCCGCATCGCCGACACATCCTTGTGGACCCGATCTCTGGGGCGCTATCGCACCGACCGATATTTCAGCGCGCCCACCACACACGATTTCCTGCTGGGCCGACTGAGAACGCAATATGACTTCTCGGGCATCCGTCTGACCAGCATCTCGGCCTGGTACCGCTGGCAGCTCGACCGCAACTACGACCGGACCAACGCCACATTAGTGCAAGGACAGGATCCTGCGGCCTGTCAGCGCTATTTCGATTTGGGCGACCAGCCCTGCGACGCGACGCAAATGGATGCGCTCGAAGCGCATGTGGCGACGCTCACACCGACGCTCCAGACCCTCCCCATCGTCCTGCAACGGGCATCGCAGGAAATTCGCTTCGAGAATGTCGGGACGCAGGGCTTCCTCTGGAAGGTGGGCGCTCTCGTCGACCGTCGGGAAGAGCATTTCCGCAGTGGCCTGTCGATCTACTCCCCGGACGAACAAGAACCCTACGACTATTTCGGGCTGCGGCAGCTGTCGATCAATCGTTGGCAGGCATCGCTGTTCGGTGATTGGGCCTATCGCGGCGGTTCGGGGCTGCAAGCGTCGCTCGGCCTGCGTTATGACTGGCACAAGGTTTCCTCGCGCAACGACGTGCTCGTGCCGAATTTCCTGAGCGGTTCTGCGGAAAGCTGGCCGCTTACGATCAAACAGTCGAGAGGCATTCACGCAAAAGCGCATATCGACGTGCCGATCGATCAACGCCTCGCGCTCCATGCCCAGATAACCCGTAGCTTTCGACCTGCGGGCGTCAATACCGCAGCCTTGCTGGTCGAACAGCTTCGCACTTTCAAAAGCGATACGCTCTGGGGTTTCGAGGCAGGAGCTCAAATGCGCTGGTCGCCCCAGCTGTCTGTAACGATCGTCGGTTACCTCAATCGCTGGCAGGACATGCAATATCGTGCTCTTCAGGAGAACTTCGCGCACGCGTATATTGTCAACGTGGGGACAGCGGTGATCGGCGGGGGCGAACTGGAAGTGGTAGCCCGGCCGGAACCACACACCACCATCAGGCTCGCCGGCAGCCTGATTTCCAGCCGCGTTGAAAGTGTCAGCGAGTCCGGACCGCTCGGGAGCGGAGCGAAAGTTGGCGATCCGATTCCGTTCACGTCGACGGTGCGGTCACGCGTCAGCGTCTCTCGAAAATGGGCGCTGGGTTCGGGGCGAGCAATCAGTGCGAAGGCGGACATGCAGTATCAGTCCGGCTACCGATCGACCTTCAACAGGGAAGACCCGCTGTTCCTCGCCACCGGCAGCTTCACCCTGTTCGGCGCCGAAATCGGCTATCAATCCGACAAGGCTACCTTCACCGCCGCGCTGACCAACATTTTCAATGCGCAAGCTGATTTGCGCGCCTTGAGTAATGCATTTGGCGTAGGCCAGACGCTGAGCGCTAGACCACGGGAACTTAGTCTGACATGGAAACAGCAGTGGTAGAGCCGTCAGCCTAGATAAGAGCGGGCAACGCACGGAAGTGAGAGGACAAAGACGAATTTATCGGGTGGGCAACGATGGACGGCAGCGCAGGTTCACGGGCAGGCATATTGGCAGCATCTCCTGGTACGAACCAGGATCTGGCCGCGTTCATCCCGGCGCTCCGCAAATACTTCATGCGTCAGACCGGAAATATGAGCTCCGTGGACGATCTCGTTCAGGACGTCATGGTCCGCATGCTTGCCCGCCGCGCGCAGGATCAAATCGAAAACCCCGAAGCCTATCTGTTTCGCACAGCAGCCAACGTTTTACGTGACAGAGCGCGCCGCGACCTGGTTCGCAAGACAGAATTGCACAACGAACTCACTGAGCTCGAACATCCTGTTGAGGAATTTTCTCCCGAGCGCGTCATATCCGGCAGAGAAGAAATTGCGCGCGTGATAGCCGCTTTAGAGGAACTGCCCCAGAGAACGCGTGATATTTTCCTTATGAGGCGCTTTGACGGACTATCCTACACCGATATATCGGCCCGCATTGGACTGTCGGTCAGTGGAATAGAAAAGCAGATCGCGAAAGCAGCCGCGCATCTTGCGCGACGAATGTCCAAATGAAAGGTTTCATTGTTCTTATGCCCGACAGGTTCGACGTCGCCGGAACCTATCTCGCGCGCATCCTGGCGGGCTCGGATACTGCGTCCGCCCGGAAGGAACTCGACGACTGGCAGCATAATGCACCGGAAAATCAGGACGCCGCCGACCGTGTCTTCGCGGCATGGGAGACTGTCGGCGCGGCAGGCGACGCCCCTGAAATCCAGCGGATGCTCGCGGAGATGCGCACGCGCCACGACGTTGCCGAGGCTCCGCAAAAACAGGGGCGCACGCGCTGGCAGGGATGGGCCGTCGCAGCAGGACTGGCAGCTGTGCTGTCGATCCCGACGGCATATTGGTTGCTCGACACGCCTCAAAACCAGCCCATGGTGATGAACAACGCATCGACCATCGCGATCCACGCAACGCGGTTAATCGAGGCGCCGAACGGTCGACGCACGGTGCTGCTCAACGACGGATCGCACGTCACGTTGGACGTCGGCAGTTCTGTTCGTATCGCTTTCTCGGCGGATCGACGTGGTGTGACGTTAGAGAAGGGGCGCGCCCATTTCGAGGTCAACAAGGACAAGCATCGCCCCTTTGTGGTGACGGCGGGACGACTAACCGCAACTGCCGTTGGTACCGCTTTTGACGTGCGCCTGTCCGGACAGAGCGAAGAGGTGATGACCTCGGAAGGCGTTGTACGTGTCGTGACGCAGTTTCCTGCTGCCGACCATGGCCGACAGACCTTGCTCAATGCCGGCATGAAGCTGACGCAACTGACAGCTTCCGTTGTCGTGATATCGGCAGACCCGATCCAGGAAACCGCTTGGACGAACGGCAAGATCATTGCCTCTTCCCGCTGTCTGGGTGAGGTCGCCAGCCAGATGAACCGCTATGGCAAATCCACGCTGATCGTTGCGAAGGATGCCGAGAATATCGCGATCAGCGGCGTGTTCGATCTCGACAATGGCGCTGGGCTTGCCGAGGCGCTCGAACAGCAATCGCTCACCACAGTGCGCCGCGATGGCAGCAGGATCATGCTGAGCAGGACGGGCAGCGCTCCCGCCGCCTGCCGGCCCGCGACCTGACGGCCGGACGAAACAGCCCGGCCGCCAGGCGCGTTTTCAGGGGCGCTTTGCGGGACCGTACAGCAGCGCGTTGAACAGGAATTTGAAGGTTCCATAGGATTGTCCGCGCTGGGCCACTTCCGGGGCCATAACGAACAACTTGCCCTTTCCAACGTCCAGATCGGCTACCGCTATGGTTCCGGCCAGCTTTTCCTGACCGACGGCCCAGCCGCTACGCAACAGATCACGCCCATCGAACCAGGACACATTGGTCAATCGCGATGCGTCCGGAGCTGCCACGAAGGTCTGTGCCTGATTGAAGAATACATCGACATCCTGCCGCAAGCCAAAGGCAAGCGGCTGCCCATTGTCGACCCGCGCACGCAGAATGGAGCCGGGAATATAGAAGCTGCGCGTATCCAGCATCTTGGCCTCGCCATCGACTTCGTGCGTCAGCGCCGGCTTGAGTGGCGTGTCCATCAACTCGATGAAGCGGGCCGAACTGCCGATGGCAACCACGCTGCCACCGCCGCGAACGAATGTGGCGACGGCCGGGGCAGTCTTGGCGTCGGTCGCGACGCCCAGCATCGCCTTATATTCGGCCGGCACGGTCGCGGCATCCGGCTGGCGGACGGGACGGTCTTCGCCCCACGCGCCCTTCGGCGGCAGCGCGTCGTCGGCAAATAGCAGCACATCGAAGTCTCGATCGAGATTGCCCGCGTCAAGCCGCTGGGGGAACACTTGCTGGAACGGGAACTCGAATCGTTCGAGCAGCCAGCGGGTCCAGCCCGCCGGCATCAGGCCGCCATAGCGATCGACCAGGCCGATCCGAACGGGCTTGAGGGCAATGGTTTGGCCGCCCGGCGCCCGTGCGACGGCGTGCGCGGTGATGCCCAGCTCGACGACGCTCCGCGCAATGATCTCCTGCGCTTTTGCGGATGCCGGGATCCAGATCGCGCCCGGCTGCATCGCCTGTCCGTCCACATTGATCGCGGAGCGCATCCACGCTGGGCGGATGCCCGCCTTGAGCAGGCGATTGGTGAGAATGAAGCTGTTGTTGGTCTCGTGCCCGACGACCCAGCCCGCTTTCCCTCGCCCCTCAATGTGTCCGGGTGGTGGCGCCATCACATCGGAGACCGCGGCAAAATCGCCCTTGATCGGGTCCAGAACACGATCGAACTGAACACCCATCTGGTAGGCGAGCGTATAGCCCGCGACATCGTAAGGCGCCGTGGGCGGCCCGCCGGGGTAGGCCGTGTCATGAGGATGGTCCTGGGGCTCGAACATGTCGAGAATGTGCGGACGATAGGCCTGCGCGGTGCGAACGATGAACGAGCCGGCGGGATAGCTTTTCCCGGCCGCCTCGAATGGCGCGGCGGCCCGTTCCACTTCCACGCCGTTCTTGATGAGCGCGTTGAGGAACGTGACGGCGGTCGGCAGGTCTGCCTGATTGGCCGGGATGACATAGGCGCGCGGATCGCGCTCGGACGGATCCTGCAGCAGCGTCTTGAACAGGGCCGGGTCAACCTTCTTCGGGCCGTTCGCACGTGGACGATTATATTCGTCGGCGCCGTTCGCCTTGACCGGCGCGGCGCTGAGCAACCGATCGACCTTGGCCGGCGTGACGGTCCAGCTATCCTTGTTACCCTTCTCGATGCTGTTCATGCCCATCCGCCAGATGTTGAACAGCAAGCGCTCGCGATTGCGCGAGGCATAATCGAGAACCGCCCTGTCGAGCGTCCATTGATAATCGAGCGAATCCTGAAGGTGCCATTCCCGCGGCGCGATCGGCATCATTTCGTCGCCGCGCGGCAGTTGCGTCGAGGGGACCAGGGGGATCTGGGTCGGGGTCGGGCCACCGATGATCTCGGTCAGCAAACCGATGCTGTTATGAAAATAGGCGACCGACCGCTCCATGCCGTTGTGCCAGGTCGAATAACGCGCTGCGCTACGCGTACCTGACCCCGCCTTCCCTTCTGCAATGAGACGGGAGTGCATGGAAAAACCCACCTCGCTGAGCTGGGACATCACAATGGGATCATAGTTGAAATTGAATGGATCGCGGAACGGCGGCACAAACACCACCATGCCATCAGGGCCGGTCTGATGCTGATTGTAGATGATCTGCGGATACCATTGGCGGAACAGCACCCGGTTGACGTTCTCGGTCTCGGGCATAGCCATCATGTAACTGTCGCGATTGTTATCGTGGCCGATGTACTTGTGATAAAGGCGCGGCAATGTCGCGAACTCGCGCTTCTTGGGATCAGCGTTGCGCATGTACCAGTTGGAGACCAGCTCCATTCCGTCGGGATTGTCATGCGCAAACAAGATGATGCAGTCTTCAAGCAGGCGCATCGTCTCTGGGTCGGACTGGGTGAGCATGCGGTGGATGACCTGGATCTGCCCCTGCGAGGTCACCGTCTCGTTCGCGTGCATCCCCGCATCGATCCACACGACGGCCTTGCCTTCACTTGCCAGACGGCGAGCCTCGGCCTCACTTAAGCCCTTCGCCCGCGCCAGCTTTCCAGCAATGTCCCTGTAGTGATCCAGCTTTGCGAGATTGGCAGGGGAGGAGACAATGGCCATCCATTGGGAGCGCCCCTCCGCTGTCTTGCCAATGTCGATCAGTTTCATCCGATCTGACTCGCCGGCGAGACGCTTCAGATACGCCTCATATTCCGTGTAGTTGGCGAGATAGTAGTCCGTACCCGGCTTCTGCTTGAAAAAGTTCTCCGGTGCAGTCTGCGCCGCCACCGTGGCGCACTGCGCGAACAGCGCAGTCGTGAGCAAGAGCGACTGGAACTTCATCGTAAAACTCCATCAAAGTAGCGCGAGGGGAAAGCCAGGCAGGCGTAAGCGGGCCGGTCGAGCAATCATGTGTGACTGGAGAGCGGATGGTTAGCCATCCAGGTGCCATCATCCTGCCCCCCTTGTGCGGACGCCGCAGTCCGTGAAAGGACTGCGACGCCGCACCGGGGGTAAGGAATGGACGATTAGAACGACTTCTTCACGCCGACATACCAGTAGCGGGCTTGCGGGGCATACAGCGTGGACAGATAACCACCGCCGTTCGCCGCCAGGGTGCTCGCGGCCATCGGTGGGTTCTTGTCGAAGAGATTGCGAACACCCAATGTCAGGCTCGTTCCCTTCAGCACTCCCTCGCTCTCGAAGTGATAGCTCGCGTAGAGGTTAAAGGTCGTCTGTCCCTTGACGATGAAACGGTCGCCGGCCGCATTCACGATGCTGTTCTGGTAGACATCACTCAGATACTGCGTGAACAGGCCCAACTCGACCGGGCCTGACGAGAAGTTGAGACTTCCCGAGAAGCGCCAGCTCGGCTGCCCTTCGCGATTGAGCACACTGCCGCCGCCCTGCACCGACACGAGCGGATTGATCGCGCCACTGGACACAGCATCGATGATCGACTGCGTGCTGCTCGCGGCAAGCACGTCATAGCCGATGAGATGGGCCGCGTTGAGGTTGACGGAGAACCGGCCCAAGCCCGTCCTGATGCGATACTCAACATTGAAGTCGATGCCGTCGACCTGAACCGGAAGCAGGTTATCAAACGGCGCAACGACATAGAGCAGCTCGCCGACGGGCGCGAGACCGGTGCCGGCCACCACTGCCGCATCCGCCGCCGTCGGTGCGGCGCGCACAACGTCGGGATTGCTGCTGCCTTGCGTGCGCAGCAGATAATCGAGCGTCATGGCATTCTGGAAATCGACCAGACCGATGACATTCTTCTGCTTGATGCGCCACCGGTCAACGGTCAGCGTGAGGCTGCCGAAGCGCGACGGCAAAGGCGGTGACAGAACGGCACCGATATTCCAGCTGGTCGACTCCTCAGGCTTCAGGTTCGGATTGCCGCCGCTCTGGCGCTGCACCGAGAGGCTGCGATTGCAGGAGGCAAAGCTGGTGATCCTGCCCGCGCGCAGATCCGCTTCACACAACACGTAATCGATACCGCTGCCTGAACGCACGAGCGTCTGCGTGTTGAGCACTTCCAGATTGGGCGCGCGGAAACCCTGCGACCAGGAGCCGCGCAGACGGACACCATCAAACAGATCCCACGACACAGCGACCTTCGGCTTGGCGATGCTGCCGACGTCGCTGTAGTTTTCGTAGCGGCCGGCGACCTGCACATCGAAGGAGCGCACGAGCGGCACGTTCATGTCCCGCGTGACCAGCGGAATGGCGAATTCGGCGAAGGCCGAATAGACCGTGCGCGTTCCATGCACGTCCGGGCTGACGCTGGCACCGAGCAAGTCGCTGTCGTAAACCAGCCCGGTCACGCTGTCGGTATATTTGGTCGACCCATCCTGATGCGTGTCGCGATCATCCTGATAGGTTTCGCGGCGAACCTCGACACCGGCGGCGATACCGAGGTTGCCCCCGCCCCACAGCCCCAGGAGCCTGGCATTGGACAGCTTGAAGTCCCAAAGGGCAAGGGTCGTCTTGTTCTTGCGGACGCTCTCGATCCGCGCGCTGTCCATCACAGCGGCGTTGTTGACCGTGCAATCGCCGATCGACGGCGTTGCGACGCAGCCGCCATTGAAGGGATTATAGGCGTCCGGCGTCGTGCGATTGATCGCGGCCTGGAGCAACGTGCTGGACACGCTGATCATGCTGTCGCGCACCGTCGCCCAGTTATAGAGGGCTGCGGTGTCATAGTTCCAGTTGCCAAGGCTGCCCTTCAGCCCGACCAGGAAGCGATACTGGTAGTTCACCACATTCACCGGTCGTGGACCGAAATCGAAATAGGTGAGAGAGCTGATCGTCACCGGCAGACCCGCAGTGGAGATGTTCAGTCCGGGCAAACGATTGGGGGAGCCCACGGCCCCGAGCGGGTTCCAATAGGCATTGGCCGAAACGGTGATCGGAGACGTGGAGAGCGCGCCGCCCGACGACGCATCAGCATTTGTTTCGCCACGGTAGAAGCCGGCCTCACCGTAGATCGTCACAGAATCGCTGATGTCGTAATGCGCCGTGGTGAACAGATTGATCCGTTCAACCGAAGGCGTCACGGACAGATTTGGATCGGACGCCTTGGAGTCGAAGCGCAGGTTGGAATCCACCGTGGCCATCTCGGTCGTTCCACTGCCGTCGTCGTAACAGACGCCAGCCGTGCTGCTCGCTACGCGGCAGCCCGAATTGGTGGAAGGCTGGACGTGGAACTGGCGCGACGAGTTGGTGATGGCCACGCCATTGCTTGTGATGATGCCACTGCCCGACGCGCGGAACGTGCCCCAGGGAGTCGAGGTGCTCGTGCCGTTGAATGCCGCGACCGTCTCGAACGGCGTCCCGACGACGTAGCTGCGCAGGTCCGACGTGGAGGTATAGTCCTGATCGCCATAAAGAAGTTTGGTCTTGCGCGCATAGCCGGCAAAGAGCGAGATGTTGCCGCGACCGCCGGCAAAGGACGTCCCGACCATGCCGTTGGCCGAGAAGTCACGCAGGTGCGTCCCTTCCGCGCCGCCATATTGCATGTCGAATTTCGCGCCGCGATAATCGGATGAAAGGACATTGTTGACGACGCCGGCGACGGCATCCGAACCGTAAAGTGCGGCAGCACCGTCCCGGAGGACTTCCACGCGGTCGAGTGCGCCCACCGGAATGGCGTTGGCGTTGTAACTGAAGATCGGCACGCCTGAATCGATGGACCCGCTGATCGACTGGGTCGTGGGATGCAGGACCGTGCGGCGGCCGTTGATGAGCAGCAAGGTGTTACCCTGCCCCATGCCGCGAAGACTGATCGAGGAAACGTCGCCACGCGCGGCATTGGGGCTGCTGCCGCCAATCGCCTGCTCAGTGAAGGACGAACCGCCCAACTGGGGAATGGACCGGAACAGGTCCGCGCCCGAGACGGCCGCCACGCCCTTGATCTGTTCTTCGCCGACCGTGTTCACGGGCAAGGCGCCGCTGGCCTTCAATCCCTTGATCTGCGACCCGATGACGACAATTTCTTCGCCGGAGTCTTGCGACGCATCCGCCGCCTGCGGTTCCTGAGCCTTGGCTTCAGATGCAGCTCCGGTCAGCGCAAGACCGATCGCCAACAGGCTGGTCGTCGCCAGCTTCTCAAAAAATTTCGGTGCCATTTTGATCCCCTTGAATTGGTTAGCCGACGCCCTTCCTCTCCTCTCAGACCCCTCCCATTCCTCGTCACTCATGCCCGCCATTTTCATTTTTTGTTGGCGCGGGGAGCGCATTTTTTCTCGCTGAAATCTTTACCCCGACAGAGATGGTGATCGCGGCGGAGACCCGCTCGGCCGCGACCGGCCCCATGTGGTCAGCGGACCCCGCGCGCCAGCGCGTCCGGGCGCCGCGTATCGGCCGCGCCGAGGAACTTCTCGCCTTCGATCATGATCGACTGCGTGCTGCCCATCGTGTCGGACAGCCGAACCTTGTGGCCCTTGGCCTCCAGCAGAGGCACCAGATCGGGAGAGAAGCCCTCTTCCAGCTCAAGCGGATCGTTGGCACTCGACTGATGAATCCGCGGCCGCTCGGCAGCCTCCGCAATGTTGAGGCCATGATCGATCGTGTTCACGAGCACCTGCGCCATAGCGGAGATGATGTAGCCACCCCCCGGCGATCCGGTGACCAGCCAGGGCTTTCCGCTGCGAAAGACAATGAGCGGCGTAATCGTTGAACCCAGCCGCTTGCCGGGAGCCGGCCAGTTCGCTTCCTTGGCCGGATCCTTGCTGCCCCAGTTGAAGTTGCCGAGTGAATTGTTGAGCAGCACCCCTGTGCCGGGCGGCACAACATGGGCGCCATAAGAAGCCGTCAGCGTGTAGGTGTTGCTGACCGCGTTGCCATATTTGTCCGCCACCGAATAGTGGGTCGTGTCGACGCTTTCATGAGGATAGGGGTTGCCGTCGGGCAGCGTTGCCTCGGTGAGCGATCCGGTCAGGGAAATCAGCTTGACCCGCTCGGCAGCGTAACTCTTGCTGGCAATCCCCTTGGCCGGCGTCTTCCAGTTCGGCAGACCGCCAATCAACCGCCGGTCCGACCCCGCGATCTTCATCGCTTCTGAAAGGACATGCAAGCTCTGGCTGCTGCCCCAACCATATTGCTTCATCGGATAATATTCGATGAGGTTCATCAGTTCAGCCAGCGTCGCGCCGGATGAGGTCGGCGGCATATAGGCGATGTTGAGGCCGCGATAGCTGCCCCAGATCGGCTCCATAACCTCGACATCATAATCGGCAAAATCCTGGCTATCCACGATCCCGCCGCCCGCGCGGATGCCGTCGACCATCTTCTGCGCGAGCACGCCCTTGTAGAACCCGTCACGACCGCGCGCCGCCACCTGCCGCAGGCTCCAGCCCAAATCGGGCTGCTTGAAAATGTCGCCGGCCTTGTGGGCCGAGCCATCCGGCTTGAAGAACGCCTTCGCCGCACCCGGATCCTTGATCATCACCTCGCGCCGGCCGGCCGTCGCCTCAGCCTCACCGTCGCTCAGCCGGTATCCTTGCTCGGCCAGCCTGATGGCCGGCTCCACCAGCTTCTTCCAGGGCAGGCTGCCATATCGCCGATGGGCCTCCCACATGCCCGCAACGGTGCCCGGCACGGAGACGTTCAGAAACGTCATGGATTTGCTGCGATCAAACTTGCCGTCAGGACCAACCAGCAGGTCCGGCGTGGTCGCGCGCGGCGCCTTGCCGTAATAGTTGATCGTGATGGTCTGGGCGGGCTTGCCGTCCTTTGCCGCCATGTGGATCACCATGTAGCCGCCGCCACCGATGTTGCCGGCGCGAGGCAACGTCACGGCTTCGGCGAAGGCAACAGCAACGGTAGCGTCCACGGCGTTGCCGCCCTGGCGCAGAATTTCGACACCGACGTCCGTGGCTGGAGCACTCTGACTGGCAACCATGCCGTCCCGCCCGATAACGGGGCCGTGGATCTGGCTGTAATTGACGATGTCGCCGCCGCTACCGCGCTCCAAAGTCGGCTGGGTCGGCATCTGAGCGAGGGCTGTGCTCACCGAGCAGAGCAAGGCAATGATGGCTACGGCCGGGCCGGACTTCGTTCTGAGCATCGAGATAGTTCCCCTGGCAGGCGTGCGAAACGACAGAACCCGTCGCCGAAGCGCCTCCCCGGTCCGCAGACCGTCCCGTGCGCGCCCCCGCATTGCGTTCTCTCGGTTAAAGACGCAGCGCCGACGCAATCCCTCCCGATAAAGTTTCCGGCATCGCGACAAAGGGGCCGGAGCCCTGAAACAGGACGCGCCAGCAGGGGTGATTTACATGGGCTGAGGCGAGCGTCAGGAGGGCAGACCGGCGCCCCCCGGGGGGCGCACGCCTCCCCCACGCGAAGCGGAGCTGGGCGAACGCGCTCAGGCGCGGGAAACAGTCCTGCCCCTACGCAGCACGCTTGATGCCGGCATCGAGTCAGAACCACCCGGATTTCAGGCGGTTCGATCGCCCCTGACCGACCGTCTGTCTGTGTTGACCCGCGCAGGGCGCATGGCCATCAAAGCGCCGCCCGCTGATAGACAACGCGGCCACCGACAATCGTCATATCCACATTGGTCGTCAGCAGGTCTTGCACGGGCACCGTCATCGGGTCCTTGTCGAGCACGATCATGTCCGCGAACTTGCCGACTTCAAGCGTGCCCTTCTTCTTCTCGTCCCAGCCCAGATAGGCCGCCTTCTCGGTGTAGAGGCGGATCGCCTCCTGCCGACTGACAGCCTCGTCCGCGCCGAACACCTTGCCGTCCGCACCCTTGCGCGTGATCGCGGTATACAGCCCGACCATCGGCCCGATCGGCAAATTGTCGCTGCCAAAGGCCATCTTCACGCCATATCTGAGCGGGAGCGCGACGGGATTGTTGTGCTGCAGGCGATAGCCATCCAGCGTCTGCTCGTAGCGCCCCTCCAGATTGTAGAGGAAGTTCGGCTGGGCGGCGGCCCAGGTGCCGTTCGCCGCCATCATCTTCATCGTCGCGACCGACGGGATCATGGTGAAATGCGAGAGGAACCAGCGATGGTCCTTCTTCGGATGAGCTTTCAAGGCATCATCGTAAACCTTGGCCATGTCCTCGATGGCCTGATCGCCAATGGCATGGATGCCGACCTGCCAGCCCAGCGCACCGGCCGTGGTGACGATCTCTCGGGCGGTATCCTGCGAATAGAAGGTCTTGCCGCGGAAGCCGGGCATCCCCTTATAGTCTTCCTTGGTATAGGCAGTCGGCCCGGTGAAGCCGCCGTCATAAGGGGATTCGCCGATCGGCCCGAGCTTCAGCCGATCATCACCATAACCCGTCTTGTACGGGAAGGCCTTGAGCCGTTCGACGCCCGGCCAGGCGATGTAGCTGATCATGCGCGGGAGCTCGGCCCCCATCTCGCTGTAGATCGCGCGAAACTCGGCCCAGCTGTGCAGGCCGGAGGCGGGGCCGCCCTGCTTGCTCCTGTCCAGACCGCCCTTGCCGATGGGCTCGTCGTCGATGGACGTGAAGGCCTCCATCAAGGTGGTGATGCCGAGGCTGAGCAGCCATTTGAGCCGCGCGACATAGCTCGGCCGCATCTGCTCCTTCGTGTCCGGCGGGACGAGACGAGCAACGAGATCGCTGCGTTCGCGAATGATGCCAGTGGGCTCGTTGTTGGGACCCCGCTCGATCACGCCGCCGTCCGGCTCCGGCGTGGATGCGTCGATCCCGGCGAGCTTGAGCGCCATCGAATTGGATACCGAGGAGTGGCTCCCCGCGCGCGTCAGGATCACCGGATTGTCGGGTGCAGCCGCGTCGAGATCGGCACGGGTCGGAACGCGCTTCTCGGCCAGCAGCGCTTCGTCCCAGCCATAGCCGTTGATCCATTCGCCCGGCCCGAGTGCCTTGGCCTTGGCGGCGACCATCTGCTGGATTTCGACGATCGACTTTGCCTTGTCCGGCTCGATGGCACGATGCGCCAACCCGAAAAGGTGGAGATGGGTGTCGATGAACCCCGGCATGAGCGTGCGGCCGGTCAGATCGATCCGTTTCGCCTCGGGGAAGCGCTTGAGCAGTTCCGGCCCGCCCACCGCGACGATCTTGCCATCCTTGACCGCCACGGCGGAGCGGACGCTGAAGGCCTTGTCGACCGTGAGCACCTTGCCATTGAACAGCACCATGTCGGCAGGCGCCGCAAAGGCGGACGCACCGGGCGTGGCAACGGCGAGCGCCAGGGCGACATAGAAAGTTCTATACATAAAAGTGTCTCTCATGGTTTTGGCGCGCGACCCGGAATCACTATTAAAATATTGAAAAATCATAATATTTTCCGATACTGGAGAAAGCCGGATCGCTGGGCAATCCGATCATAAAGCACCATGGCCTCGGCATTGGTTTCGTGCGTCAGCCAATAGACGCGGGAACATCCCTTGTCCGTTGCGGCAGCATAGACCGCCTCGATCAGACGCCGCCCGATGCCGGTGCCGCGCACAGGCGCCTCCACGAAGAGATCCTGCAGATAGCAATAATCGCCGGCTGTCCAGGTCGACCGGTGCCAGATGAAATGGACGAGGCCGACCGCCCGCGCCCCCTGCCAGGCCAGCAGGGCATTCATCGGCTCATCCGCATCCAGAAACCGCGCCCAGCTCGTATCGCAGACATCCTGCGGAATCGCGACCTTGTAGAAGGCCTGATAGCCAGCCCAGAGACGGTCCCAGACCGCCCGGTCCGCCGCGCGCAACGGCAGGAGCGTGAGCGGCTCAGCCATGGGCCGACTGCCGCTCCCCCGTTTCCAGGTGCGACAGGCGCGTCATCAGACGCCCCGCCACGGAGGCACGGACCCGCTGCCCGGCGGCGATCTTGCGCCAGGTGTTGTAGCTGATGCCGAACCGGGCGTTGAGCTTTTCATCCGTCAGCCCATCCAGATGGGCCTGCATGCGCGCCACGGCGTCCGGCTCAAGCTGCACGAGGTTCAGCATCCGCCGCCCCTTGCGCGCCGTGCAGCAATCCCGTGACACCGGCATCACCGCTGGAAAACGAGCTTGCCGCCGACAAAGGTCATGTCGACCTTACCATTGAGCAGCGTGTCTTCATCAGCGGTCAGCGGATCGAAGGGCAGCACCACCATATCAGCAAGCTTGCCCGGCTCCAGCGTGCCCTTGATCTTCTCTTCCCACGAGAGATAGGCGCCGTTCGCGGTGTACATGCGGATCGCTTCCGCGCGGGACACGGCCTCGTCCGTCAGGCCATGCGCGCGGCCGCTCGGCCCCTTGCGGGTGACGGCCGCATACAGCCCGACCATCGGGTTGATCGGCAGGTTATCGCTGCCGAACGCGACGAACAGGTTGAACTTGCGCGCAGGCGTGCCGACTGCGTTGTTATGAGCAAGGCGCCAGTCGTCCAGTGTCTGCTCGTAGCGATCCTCCAGATTATAGAGAAAGTTGGGCTGCTGGGCGATCAGGATTTTGTCCCGCTGCATCGTCGCCATCGTCGCGTCGGGCGGCATGATGGTGAAATGATCGAGGAACCAGCGATGGTCCTTCTTCACCACGCCCGTGCTTTCCAGCGACTTGGCATAGGCATTGACGGTCTGCACGATCGCCGCGTCGCCAATGGCATGCAGGCCCATCTGCCAGCCGAGCTTCGCCGAGGTATCGACCGCATCCTGCAGCTCCGCATCGGTGAAGCGGCCCTTGCCGCGGAAGCCGGGCTGACCCTTGTAATCGGCAAGCAGCCAGGCGGTGGGGCCGGTGAAGCCGCCATCGACCGCCATCTCGCCAATCGCGCCCAGCCGCACGCGCGTGTCGCCATAGCCGGTATGCAGGCCGAACGCCTTGAGCCGCTCGGCGCCGGGATAATTGATGTACATGGTCATGCGCGGCAGATCGGCGCCCATCTCGCCATAGAGCGCGCGGGCGCGGCGGAAGGTGAGGTTCGGCGGCGGGTTCTCGATGCCGCCTTTGCCGACCGGCTCGTCGTCGATCGTGCCGCTGGCATTGTTGAAGCTGGTGATGCCCAGCGAGAGGATGTGCTTGAGCCAGCTGACATAGGCCGGGCGCATCTCCTCCCAGGTGGCCGGCGGCACGAACTTGCGGACGAGGTCATTGCGCTCGCGGATGATGCCGTTGAGTTCGCCATTGGCATCATGTTCGATCAGGCCGCTCTTGGGGTCGGGCGTGTTGCGATCGATCCCGGCAATCTTGAGCGCCATGGAATTGCTGACCGAAGAATGGCCGCCATTGCGCACGAGGATGACGGGATTGTTCGGCGTCGCGGCGTCCAGGTCCGCGCGGCTGAGATTGCGGTTTTCGGCGAGATTGGATTCCTGCCAGCAGCAGCCGGTGATCCACTTGCCCGGCCCGAGCTCGGCCGCCTTCTTGCGCAGCATCGCCTGCACCTCCGCCACCGAGCGGGCGGCGCCACTGTCGATATCGCTGGGCGCAACCGGCTGGGGGTGAAGGTGCGTGTCATTGAAGCCGGGCAGCAGCGTGCGCCCGCCCAGATCGATCTCCTTCGCCGCTTCATATTTGCCGCGCAGTTCCTCGCCGCCGACCGCAAGGATGGTGTCACCCTTCACGACGACGACCGACTTCACCGAAAAGGCGGGATCGACGGTCAGCACCTTGCCGTGATGCAGGATGAGGTCGACCTTTTCCTTCGCCATCGCCGGCAGCGCACTGGCGCCGATGAGCAGGCCGAGCGCGATCAGCCGAAATCCCCTGTTACGTCCCTGCATGGCCTTTTTCTCCGTAAAGTCAGTTTTGAGGCGCCGGCTTGAGCCGGTCATAGACGACCCGCCCGCCGATCATGGTGAGATCCACCTGCATCGTGAGCAGGCGCTCGGGCGCGATGGTGGTCGGATCGGAATCGAGGACGATGAGGTCCGCAAGCTTGCCGGGCTCCAGCGTGCCTTTCTCCTTCTCCTCGAAGGTGAGATAGGGGCCGGCGGCGGTATAATCGCGGATCGCCTGCTGGATGCTGACGGCCTCCTCCTTGCCGAACACGCGGCCACTGATGCCCTTGCGCGTCACCGCCGCGTAGAGGCCGACGCGCGGATCGATCGGCAGATTGTCCGAGCCGAAGGCGATGAAGACGCCCTTCGCCTCCGGCACGGCGACGGGATTGTTATGCTCCAGCCGCTTGCCGTCGAGTGTTTCGACATAGCGGTTTTCCAGCGTGTAGAGGAAATTGGGCTGCGCGGCGGCGAGAATGCCATGCTTCACCATCGTCGCCATGGTCTCATCCTTGGGCAGCATGGTGAAGTGGGCGAGATACCAGCGGGCGCCGGTGCGCTTATATTTGCTCAGGCTCTGCGCATAGACTTTCGCCGCGCTGTCGATCGCCGCATCGCCAATGGCATGCAGGCCAAGCTGCCAGCCATTCGCCGCGACATCGTCCGTCAACGAGCGCAGGTCGGCCTCGTCGTTGAAGAAGGGCTGGCCCTTGAAGCCGGGCTGGCCGACATAATCCTCGCTCGTCCAGGCGGTCGGCCCGGTGAAGCCGCCATCCACGGCCGGCGCCTCGCCAATGGCGCCCAGCTTCAGGCGCAGATCGCCATAGCCGGTCTTGTGCGGATAGGCCTTGAGCGCGGCCGCGCCGGGATAGCTGATTTCCACGGAGGCGCGCGGGAGCATGGCGCCATGCTCGGCATACATGGAGCGGAGCTGTTTGAAGGTCAGCTCGGTCTTGGGCATTTCCGGCCGCAGCTTCTCATCCACTTCGTCGCCAATCGAGGCCGAGGCGATGATGAGGCTGGTGATGCCGAGATGGGTCAGCTTGTGAAGCCCGTCGATATAGCCTTGCCGCAATTGGGCCGGGCTATCCTTGGGCACCAGCGACATGAACAGATTGGTCCGCTCGCGGATGATGCCGTTCGGCTCGCCCTGCGCATCATGCTCGATGAGGCCGCGCTCGGGATTGGGCGTGTTGCGATCAATCCCCGCCGCCTTGAGCGCCAGGCTGTTGCCCACGATGCTGTGCCCGCCCGCCCGCGCCAGCGCGACCGGATTGTTCGGGGCCGCGGCATCGAGATCGGCACGCAGCACATTGCGCTTCTCGGCCAGATTGGCCTCGGCCCAGCCATAGCCGGTGATCCACTCGCCCGGCCCGAGCTGCGCCGCCTTGGCCCGCACCATGGCCTGCAGCTCGGCAATCGACGTCGCCTTTGCCGCGTCGACGGACCGAGGGGACGCCGAGCCCGGATGAAGATGGGTGTCCATGAAGCCGGGCATCGCGACCCGGCCCTTGAGATCGATCACGAGCGGCGCGGAATAGCGCTTGGTCAGGCTCTCCGGCCCGACCGCCACGATCCGCTCCCCCTTGATCGCGATCGCCTGCGCAGTGCGGAAGCTCTTGTCGGCGACGAGCACCTTGCCATTGTGAAGGATCACATCCACCGGCGCCTGCGCGAGCGCCGGCGCCGATACACCAAGCAAGCCAGCCGCGATGATCTGACGGCACCATGTTGCTGTCACAGACATTCCCCTGTTCCCTTGAATGCCGGGAGAGTGCCGAGAAATCCGCTGGTTGGAAGGTGCCTTCCTAGCGCAGGATGGTGTCTGATCGTCACCAGTGCGCGCACGGGCACAAAAAAAGACAGCCACCTGAAAGGCGACTGCCCCTCTTTCACCTGCGACCCAGCAGGCTCAACGCTTGGACACGGCTTCTCCGTCAATGATCGTCCTGTCGACCGCGCCTTCAAGATCGCCTCCTCCGGCAGGAGAGGATGAGCGCAGAGCCGGCGAGGGGACATGACGGATCACTGGACAGGATGCCCTTCAACCGCGGACGCAAGCGCCTGCGCGCGGCGCCGGTCCTTCAGAAGGGACAAGCCGATCACGATGGCGAGGAGAATCAGGCTGCTCATCAGCTCGATGCGCAGGGCCGGCTTGATGACCATGGCGATCAGCACGATGCCGATCCCGCCGGCCGTCAGATAGCTGCCGAAGGGATGGAACCACATGCGAATGACCAGTCGCTCGGGCGCTTCCTGCTCCATCTGGTTGCGCATGCGCACCTGCGCAAAGCACACCAGCAGGTAGATGAACAGCATGATCGCGCCGGACGCATTGACGAGGAAGCTGAACACCAGCGCCGGCGAGAGCACCGAAGCGGCCAGCGCGACATACGCAAAGAGGCTGCCGATCAGCGTCGCGCGCACCGGCACCCGCCGCTTGTTCAGCGCCACCAGCGCCTGGGGCGCATCCCCCTTGGCAGCGAGGACGAACAGCACGCGCGAGGTGACATACATGCCCGAATTCAGGCAGGACAGCACCGCGACCAGCACGACGAAGTTCATGATATCGGCGGCGTGCGGAATCTGCATGTAGCCCAGCGTCGCGGCGAAGGGCGACTGGCCGGGCACGATGCTGGTCCACGGCATCACCGAGACGATGAGCCCGATCGACAGCAGGTAGAAGAGCAGGATGCGCAGCGCGACGCTGCCGGTGATCTTCGCGATCGTGCGGGCAGGCTCCTGCGATTCCGCTGCGGCGATCGTCGCGATCTCGGCCCCGCAGAGCGCGAAGATGACGCTGGTGACGCCGGCAAGCACCGCGCCCCAGCCCTTGGGGACGAAGCCACCATGATCCACGAGATTGGCGAACGTCGGGCCGGACGGGGACGTCACGCCGAAGGCCCACAGGCCGGCGATGGCGATGAAGGCGAGGATGGCCACCACCTTGGTCAGCGAGAACCAATATTCGAACTCGCCATAGGAGCGGGTCGAGAGGAGGTTCACGCCCGTGAGAACCGCGAGGAGCACGACGCCGATCAGCCAGACCGGCGCGGCGATCCAACCCGCGATGATGACCGCGCCGGCAATCGCCTCGATCGCCACCACGACGACCCAGAAATACCAGTAGAGCCAGCCGCAGACGAAGCCGGCCCGATCACCCAGACCGGCACGCACCAGCTCGGTGAAGGAACCCGCGCCGGGAAGCAGGCTCGCCATCTCGCTCAGCATCCGCATGACCATGAGGATGACGATGCCGGCCAGCCCATAGCTCACGACCACCGCCGGGCCGACCTGCGAAATGGAGGTGCTGGAACCGACGAACAGCCCCGCCCCGATGATGCCGCCGATGGCGATCATCGAGACGTGGCGCGATTTCAGCGAATGACTGAGGCGACCTTCTTGTTCTTCGACCATGATGTTCCTTGCCGGTGCCTCTTGTTCGCGTGATCTCAGGCTGACGAGACGGCCGTGCAGACCAGTTTCATGTTGAGATATTCGTCCATGCCGTAGCGCGAGCCCTCGCGCCCGAAGCCGGATTCCTTGACCCCGCCGAACGGCGCGACCTCGGTCGAGATCAGCCCGGTGTTGAGGCCGATCATGCCATATTGCAGCGCTTCGCTGACCCGGTGGCTGCGCGAGAGATCGCGCGTGTAGAGATACGCGGCGAGGCCGGCGCGGGTATCGTTGGCCAGCGCGATTGCCTCCGCCTCCGTCTCGAAGCGGACGATGCCGGCGAGCGGGCCAAAGGTCTCCTCATTGCAGAGCCGTGCCGAGGGCGGGACATCCGCGATCAGCGTGGGCGCGAAGAAATGGCCCGCGCCATCGACCCGCTGACCGCCCGCCAGCAGTACGCCACCATGCGAGAGCGCATCGGCGACATGGCTCGCCACCTTGTCCACCGCCGCCGCATTGATGAGCGGCCCGACCTCCGTGCCATCGGCCAGGCCAGGCCCGACGCGCAGGGCCTGCACACGGCTGGTGAGACGGGACACGAACGCATCGTAAATGCCCGCCTGCACGAGGAAGCGGTTGGCGCAGACGCAGGTCTGGCCGGCGTTACGGAACTTGGACGCAATCGCGCCATCCACCGCCGCCTCGACATCCGCATCGTCAAACACGAGGAACGGCGCATTGCCGCCCAGTTCGAGCGAGACGCGCTTGACCGTCGCCATGCAGCGCGCGGCCAGCATCTTGCCGACAGCGGTGGAGCCGGTGAAGCTGAGCTTGGCGATGGTCGGGTGAGACACCAGCACGTCCCCCAGATCCTGCGGCAGGCCAGTCAGGATCGAGAGGACGCCAGCCGGGATGCCCGCCTCTTCGCCCAGCGCGGCGAGCGCCAGCGCGGAAAAGGGCGTCAGCTCCGATGGCTTGACGATCATCGTGCAGCCAGCCGCAAGCGCCGGCCCGGCCTTGCGCGTGATCATGGCCAGCGGGAAGTTCCATGGCGTGATAGCGACGACCACGCCGACCGGCTCGCGCGTGACGACAAGCCGCTTGTCCGCCCCATGGCCGGGAATGACATCGCCATAAGCGCGCCGCGCCTCCTCGGCGAACCAGAGCAGGAAGGAGGCGGCATAGGCCACTTCCCCGCGCGCCTCGGCCAGCGGCTTGCCCTGCTCGACGGTCATGATGCGGGCGAGGTCTTGCTGATGGGCCAGCATCAGATCGCCCCAGCGCCGCAGCACCGCGCCGCGCGCGCCCGCCGTGAGCGCACGCCAGCTCGCCAGTGCCGCATCTGCCGCCGCGACCGCGTGCTCCGCATCAGCGGCGGTCAGCGCGGGGACGGTGCCGATCGCCTCGTCCGTCGCCGGATCGACGACCGTGATCGTCGCCGTGCCGTCCAACCAGGCGCCGCCGACATAGGCCCGCTGCCGCAGCAGATCGGGGCGACTGAGCGCGATCGATCCCGCCATCACCGGTATCTCCTCGCTTACAGGACCGCCGATAGTGCGGTTTCGAGGCAATCCAGCCCCTCATCGACAATCTCGTCAGATGCGGTGAGCGGCACGAGAATGCGCACGGTCTCGCCGCGACTGCCGCAATTCAGGACGATAAGGCCGGCGTCGAGCGCCTTTGCAGCCACGATCTTGCCGCCATTGGCCAGTGGGGTCATGCCCTGGCCAGCGTCGAGGATATCGAAGCCGATCATGCCGCCGAGACCGCGCGGCGCCGAAATGCTCTGCAAGTCGTTGCGCGTGCGCCATCCCTCGACCCGGGTGCGAATGCGGGCACCAATGCCAAGCGAGCGGTCCAGCAGAGCTTCATCGCGGATGACATCAAGCACAGCCAGGGCGGCGGCACAACCGATCGGCGAGCCGCCATAAGTGCCGCCAAGACCGCCGGGCTCGACGCAGTCCATCAGCTCCGCCCGCCCGATTACGCCGGACAGCGGGAAGCCACCCGCCAGCGATTTGGCGACTGCCACCAGATCCGGCTCCACGCCGCTATGCTGGATGGCGAACATCTTGCCGGTCCGGGCGAACCCGCTCTGCACCTCATCGGCGATCAGCTTGATGCCATGCGTATCGCACAGGGCGCGCAGGGCATGCAGCAGATCGATGGGGGCGACGTTGAAGCCCCCCTCGCCCTGCACCGGCTCGATGATGATGGCGGCGACACTGCGCGGATGAATGTCCGCCGCGAACAGAAACTCCAGCGCCTTCAGGCTGTCGGCCACGGTGACGCCATTAGCCGGATTGGGGAACGGCACGTGGAAGACATCAGGCAACGAAGGGCCGAATTGCCATTTATAGGGACTGACCTTGCCGGTCATGGCGCTGGCCAGCGCGCTGCGGCCGTGAAAGGCGCCGGTGAAAGAAATGACGCCGCTGCGCCCGGTCGCCGCGCGGGCGATCTTCACCGCATTCTCGGTCGCCTCGGCGCCGGTGGTGAAGAAGATCGTCTTCGCCTCGTCCTTGAAGGGCGCCAGCGCATTCAGCCGCTCGGCCAGCGCGACATAGCTCTCATAGCCCATCACCTGGAAGGAGGTGTGCGAGAAGCGCGTCAACTGCTCGCTCACCGCCGCGACAACGCGGGGATGGAGATGGCCGACGTTCAGAACCGCGATGCCGCCGGCGAAATCGACATAGCGTCTGCCATCGACGTCCCAGAGCTCGGCATTGGCAGCACGATCGGCAAAAATCGGCGTCGCGGAGGCGACACCCCGGGGGACTGCCTTCTGGCGCCTTCCGAGGAGATCATCATTCGACATGAACACAAGGTCTTTCAAAGGGAGGTCAAAAACAAGCGCTCGGCACGATGACCGGAGCCGGAGGAGGAAGGAGCTCCGGCCATCGTCCCGCGACGTGGCGCGTTAGAAAGCGAGCGCCGCTGTCAGGCCAACGGTACGCGGCCGCACCACGAAGGTCGTGAACACCGGCTGGTTGCGGGTGTGGCTCAGCCCGAGCTGCGGCGCGGCGTTGAAGGCGTTGTTCACGTAGAGCGACAGATCCAGCTTGCCGAACTCCACACCACTGCGCAGGTTCACGATCTCGTAGGAGCCAGTGACCGGCGCGTTCGGATCGTAGGAGAACGAACCCGGATCGGTCGCGCCGGTGCGGCGCTCGCGGCTCTTGAAGGTGTAGTCGCCACGCACATAATAGGTCCGGTCGTCGATCGGCAGGCGGAAGTCGCCCGACAGCGTCACCGTCCACGGCGAACCCGAGTTGGGCAGCGCCGAGCCGCCCGTGTAGAGCTTGCGACCGTTGATGATCGTATCGGCATCGAAGCGGACATTGGTGTAACCGACCTGCGCGGCCAGGCTGAGGCCCGTCACCGGCTTCACGACAGCCGACAGATCGAACCCTTCGCTGGTCGCCGAGCCGAGATTGTCCGTGAGTGCCTGGAGGCAGGTGTTGACCGGGACCGACGACTGAATGTTCGACCATTTGATGTGGAACACGCTGCCATTGAGCGCCAGCGCCCCACCGAACAGGCGGGTCTTGGCCCCCAGCTCATAGGACCAGACCGAGTCCGCGCCATAGGTCTGCGGAGAGCTGGCCTGACCCTGGGCATTGACATAGCCAAGCTGCACCAGCTCTGCATTGCAGTTGCCCGGCAGGGCGATCTGGGCGCCGCTCGGACGGAAGCCCTTGCTGGCCGTCGCGTAGACCATGCTGTCCGGCGTCGCCTGATAGCTGACGCCGATCTTCGGCGTGACGGCGGTGTCCGAACCGCCTGCGCTGCTGTTCAAATAACGCGGCGCGAACGGACCCTGGCCGGGCTGATACTGGCCGATGGCAACGGCGGTGCAAGGGACATTGCCGGTGCCGGTGCCGGGCACGCAGGCCAGGCCGCGCGGGGCATTGAGGTTGTTGGCGGGACCATCATAGAAGGCCGTGTAGCTGATCTCGTTGCGCGCGACACGGATGCCGGCCGTCACCTTCAGCTTGTCGGTCAGTTCATAGGTGGCGTCCGCGAAGCCGGCGAGTTGCTTGTCGATCGCCTTGAAGTTCGAATAATAGCTGCCCGTCCCGTTGATCTGCGGCACGCCATAGAAATTGATGAAGGCGCTGTAGCCGGGACCGAATGGGGCACCGCCATCTCTCACGCCGAACAGGGGATTGAGGAAGGGCAGGAAGTTCGTCTCGGACAGCTGGATCGCCTGCTGCACGTTGCGGCTGTAGAAGCCGCCGACCACCCAGCTGAGCGGCCCGTCATTCGTGGACTGAAGGCGGACCTCCTGAGTCCAGTTGCGCTGGCTGTTACTGACCGTGGAGACGGCCGAATCACCGGGATTGACGATCTGACGGCCGGCATAGGAGACGGCGTAGATCTGGGTGTAGTCGAGCGTCTGGCTGGTATCGCGCTTAAAATAGGACGTGGTGGAAATGAGGTTCGCGAAGCCCAGCTCCACCTCGACCTTCAGCGCCGGCATCAGGAACTTGTCCTTCTGCGGCTCGCCCGGATGCGGCGCGAGCGCGAGGTGCGTCGCATCGATCGACGGATTCCAGCGCGGCGTCACATAATCGGCCGTGTCGAAGTTCGAGAGCGAAGCCCACGCGTTCGGCACCGCGTCCGGCGTGTAGAAGCTCTGGTAATTGATCGACGGCGTGATCGTCACGCTATCGGAAGGCTTGAGCGTCATCGCGATGTGCGCTGCGAAGGTGTCGGAGGAATTGACGTCCGCCTTGTAGAGGCTGACATTGCTGAAGGTCAGCGAGCGGGCACCCAGCGCACCCGTGGTGCTCTGCACCGCCGGGGTGCCGACCACCTTGTCGATGAACCCGCCATCATGACGGAAATAGGCGCTGGCGCGGATGCCGATCTTGTCCGTGACCAGCGGGCCACCGATGGCGAAGGCCGCCTCATAGCTTTGCGCACCATTGGTCGTGGTCGCGACATCGCCGCGCGCCAGACCACTCCACTCCGTCACGCTCGGCGCGGGCTGGATGAAGCGGATCGTGCCGCCTTCCGATCCGGCACCGAACAGCGTGCCCTGCGGACCGCGCAGCACCTCGACCCGCTCCAGATCGAACAGGGCAGGATACATGATCGAGGACGCCACGCCGAGCGCGCGGACCTGAATGGGCGTATCGTCGATATACACGCCGATCGTCGAGGCGCCGGAGGCCGAGGCAATGCCGCGGATCGAGACGTTGCTGACGGAGGTGCCGCTCTTGCGGATCGAGACGCCGGGCGTGAGGCGCGCGATGTCATCAACATTGCGCAGACCCTGCTTCACCACCTCATTCTGCGTCAGCGCGGTGATGCTGATCGGCACCTTGGACAGCGTCTCGCTCTTGCGCGTGGCCGTGACGACGATCTCACCGCCATCATCCGTCTCATCGGCCGGCACGCCCTGCGCGTAAGCCGGGATCGCCGGGGCAGCGATCATCAGCGCGAGCGCCATTTTCGCAACGCCACCATTCAACAAATCCAAATTTCGCATGCTAAGCCCCTTTTTAGCTGGTTGAATGACGGGGCCTCTTATCGTTTTTGGCTTGTGAGGCTCGCCCGTCCAAATTCCACTGCAATCCTATGGCGGCGGTTGATCGGCAGAAGGTGTTTTTCCATCTGACGATGGTGTCAATTAGACACCACTGGTTCACCGACACCGCTGAAGAGCCCTTGCAATCGCCGAGAAAAATCAGCAATTTTACTAACCGAGTTATTGCCCCCTTCCCTCATCGTGCCGATCAGTCACCAAGAACGGACATCTCCGCTGTGAATTCGACTCGCTCCGTTCCATCCCTCGCCATGCTGCGCGCATTCGACGCGTTCGGACGTGCCGGAGGCATCCGCAAAGCTGCCCAGATGCTGGAAGTCGACCATGCGGTCATCAGTCGTCACCTCGCCGCCCTCGAGGCGTTCGTCGGCACGTCTCTTGTGGATCGCAGCACCGGAATTCGCGGTCTGACCAGCGATGGCGCGGAATATCATCGCCGCATTTCTGCAGCATTCCAGGAGATATCGAACGCCACGCTGATGCTGCGCAAGCGCCAGGATCAGCAACTGCTCATTTGGTGCAGCCCCGGCTTCGCCTATCACTGGCTAAGCCCCCGCCTGTCGACCTTCGCCGTGCAGGATGACGACATCGCCATCGAATTGCGGCCGATGGACTACGGCCCCGACTTTGCGATCAACGAGGCGGATGGAGACATACGCTATGTCCGTCACATCGACGCGATGGCGGAGCCCTCCGGCTGTCGCTGGCTGAAGCTGGCGACACCATCCGTCTATCCTGTCGCGAGCCCGACCTTCGCCGAGTCTATATCGGGCCGCCTGCGCGAAGCACGCGACCTTCTCAGCATGCGACTGCTCCACGAGGAAAGCGACATCGAGTGGCGACTCTGGTTCGAGAGCCAGGGCCTGGCCCTGCCGCCGTCGACGATCGCGGGCCCTCGTTTCTGGCACGCCCACGTCATGCTGGACGCCGCGAAAAGTGGCCAGGGCGTCGCACTTGCCAACGATTTCCTGGCCCGCAACGACTTGCTCAGTGGCCAACTCGTCGCCCTCAAGCCTACGGACATTGCATTCAGGCCGGCCTCGATCGGCAGCTATCATTTCACCGCGCGATCCGACCGATGGCACAACACCACGCTCGCGCGCTTTCGAAACTGGCTAATCCGGGAAGCAGGGCAAGCCTGACAAACCTGCGGCAAGCCACTGGCCTGCCGTTCAACCTCGGTTTTCACAGACTGTCTGGTGCGGTCGAGAAGACTCGAACTTCCACGGGCTTTCGCCCACAACGACCTCAACGTTGCGCGTCTACCAGTTCCGCCACGACCGCACATCAGGGAGGTGAGCCGGTGACGGCCCCCAGGTAGGCGGCGGCCATTAGCAAAGCGGTTGGGGGGATGCAACCATCCATATCACTTGAAATGTCTGGCATTGCCCGGTCCGCTTTCGCAGAGCGGCAAACCGGCGCCTTGACTTGCCCGCGCCGGCAAGCAATCCAGCGCCAGCACCGCTGGCGGGCAAGGAAAACCGACCCTTTGCCGGCAACCCTGAAGCCCCCTTTTTTGGCAACCATACAGGAGAGCATCGGCATCATGGCCGACCCAACGATCCGGTGCGCCTGCCTGCCCGACAACCGAGCTAC
The DNA here is from genome assembly GCA_017304655.1 of Sphingomonas sp. Lineage (GTDB taxonomy): Bacteria > Pseudomonadota > Alphaproteobacteria > Sphingomonadales > Sphingomonadaceae > Sphingobium. Next base: position 431,508 of record JAFKLY010000002.1, on the reverse strand, counting down.
CGGTCGCGCGCCCGAATCGGGCTTGCATCCTGCCCATCCCATTTAACCATCAGCCGGACCCCCATCATGTCACAGACCAGCCCAGCCGGCTTGACCGGCCTGTTGCCCGAGGCGCGGCGGATCGCGCGCCTGGCCTGGCCGATCATCCTGACCAACCTCAACTGGACGATCATGCACCTGATCGACGTGATGGTCGTGGGGCAGGCCGGCACGCACGAGCTGGGGGCGCTGGCAGCCGGGCGTGTCGTCATGTTCGTCATCCTCATGCTGCTGCTGAGCGGCATGTCCGGCATTCTCGTCTTCGCCAGTCAGGCAGACGGCGCCGGAGACCTGCCCCGCACCGGAGCCCTCTGGCGCGAGGCTGTACTGACCGGCTTGCTGCTCGGTTTGCCCAGCGCCCTGATGATCGCGCTCACGGCCCGTCCTTTGCTGCTGCTCACCGGCGTGGCGCCCGAACTCGTCACGCCCGGCGCCCATGTGCTCGTCGCCATGATGATCGGCCTGCCGGGCCAGATGCTCTCGATCGCCTGCGCCTTCTTCCTTGAAGGCGTAAGCGCACCGCGCCGGGTGCTCTGGGTGAACATCGGCACGCTACCGCTCAACGCCCTGCTCGCCTGGGGCCTGACGCTCGGCCATTTCGGCTTGCCAGAGCTGGGCGCGGTCGGTGCCGCGCTGGCGACATCCATTGCGGGCACGATCGGCGGCCTTGCCATGGCGCTGATGGCCTGGACGCTGCCGAGCGCTTGCGCGCGCGATCTGCGTCGGCACGATCTGCCGGCCTGGCGTAATGCCATGCGCGGTGTCCCGCCGATCGTGCGCTTCGGCATCATGCCGGGCCTCGGCGCGGCGCTGGAGGTGCTCGGCTTCTCCTACCTCATGATCCTCTCCACGCGCATGGGCGAGATCGTGGCTGGCGGCTTTCAGGTCATGCTGTCGCTCCACAATATCGGCTTCGCGCTCGCGCTGGGCCTCGGCTCTGCGACGGGCGTGCGCGTCGGCAATGCCGTGGGCGCGGGTGAGCCGTGGACAGCGCGCGGGCGCACGCTCATCGCCTGCGGCCTCTCCCTGCTGATCATGGGCGCGGTGGTGCTCGCCTATCTGGGCTTCGCCCGACCAATCGTGAATGGCCTGACTGCCGACGCAGCAGTGGCGCGGGAGGCAATCGTGATGCTGATCATCCTGGCGCCCTTCATCCTGTGCGACGGGCTGCAGGCGATCTTCGTCTCGGCACTGCGATCACTCGGGGATCAGGTGATTGCCGGCGTGAACGGCATCATTGCCTTTTTCCTGATCATGAGCCTCGCCGGCTGGTCATCTTACCAGCTTGGCTGGGGATCGGCCGGTCTGGCGCTGGCTTCCGCGCTCGGCATGGCCGCCGCCATGCTGCTGCAGGGCGCCCGCTTCTGGCAGGTCAGTTCACGCTATCGACGAACCTGAGCTCCAGGTTGCGGGCATTCTTGGGAATGTCCAGCCGGCTTTCAGACACGCGGGCTTCCTCATTGGGCTTGAGCCGGGCCTTGTCGGCCTTGGTCATCCAGCTGAAGACCAGCCTGCCCTGATCGTCGCGCAGTTCCACCACCACGGGCGGCACGACCAGCTCATGATCGCTGTCGTTGAGGATGCGCGCGCTGAACGCGAAATATTCCTCGCCGGTCGGCAGATTGCGCCGCTCAGGTGGCTTGGGAAGGTAGAAATTGAGCCCCGCCTCGTCATTGCGCGCGGAAATCCCGAGACCGACCGCCCAGGACGGCGGACCGAAATAGGCCAGGGCGCCGCCGGCAGCGCTCACCACGATGAAGAAAGCGAGCGCCGCCGCTGTCCACAACTTGGCAGGGTTACGGCGCGGACGCGTCGGTGCCTCAAAGGCTTCGTCCGGATAGTGAACAAATTCCTCGGGCGCCTCGGCCGATGGAGCCGGCTCGACGGGATCATGGCGCGGCACCGTCTGCTCCTCGGAGACAGGCGCGGGCGGCGCGGACGGCTCGTCCATGGGGAAAGGCTGCGGCGGCGGTGCGACAGGCGTTTCCTGCGCAACAGGCGCAGCAGGCGGAGCCACGGCGCTGTCCGGCAACGGCGGCACGGGCGGCATTCCCGGCGCGCTGGCCGCAGAAACGGCCGCTTCTGCCATGGCAGGCTCAGGCCGCCGCACCTCGGCGCCTTCCTGGAACCAGCTATGGCGGCAAGACGCACAGCGCACCTGCCGACCGGCAGCGCCAATGGCGCTGTCCGGAACAACGTAGCGCGTGGCGCAGGCCGGGCAAATAAGGATCATCGTTGCTCCATAAACACCGCTTTGAGCGCGAGAGCAAGGGAGCGTTTCATCGCGCTGTGCGGTTCGGCACCGACGGTGCGCGCTTCGCCTTGCCGGGGCTGGATCGCTGTGCCATGCACGGCGGATCGAGCAGTGGCGCCGACAAACGGGCGTCCAGGATTTGGGGACAAGCAGCGCCGCGATGGCAACGATCGTTCAGTTCGAGAATGTCGGGCTCCGCTACGGACCCGGCCCCGAAACGCTGTCCGACCTTAGCTTTTCGCTGGAAGAAGGCGCCTTTTATTTCCTCACCGGCGCCTCCGGTGCCGGCAAGACCTCGCTGCTGAAGCTTCTCTACCTTGCCCAGCGGCCCAGCCGGGGCGGCATCCGCCTGTTCGGCGCCGACATCGTGACTTTGCCGCGTGAACGGATGCCGGGGTTTCGCCGGCGGATCGGGGTCGTGTTCCAGGATTTCCGGCTGGTCCCTCACCTATCGGCCTTCGACAATATCGCCCTGCCACTGCGCATCGCCGGTGTGTCCGACAGCCAACTGCGCCCGCCCGTGGAGGAGATGCTCAACTGGGTGGGCCTGACCGACCGCGCGCGCGCCCTGCCTGCCACGCTTTCCGGCGGGGAGCAGCAGCGCGTGGCGATCGCCCGCGCCGTCATCGGACGGCCGGAACTACTGGTGGCCGACGAACCGACCGGCAACGTCGATCAGGATATGGCCGCTCGGCTCATCACGCTGTTCGAGGCCCTGAACAAGCTCGGCACGACGATCGTGGTCGCGACGCATGACACCAACCTTCTCGGCAAGGTCGCCGATGCGCAGATGCTGCGCCTGGAGCGCGGCCGCATGGCCGGCCCGACCGGTAGCCTGCGCTCCCCGCCGCGCCAGGCAGGAGGCAGCTGACGCCATGGCCAGTCAGCCGCAAGCCAAGCCTTACACGCCCGGATCGCTGCTGCCGGAAGGGCGGCTGACGGGACCGATGCCCTGGGTCATCGCGATCATGATGTTCCTCACCGTACTCGCAAGCGCCGCCGGGCTGGCACTCGATCACGGCGCTAAAAGTCTGAGCGCCGATGTATCCGACCGGGTCACGATCCAGATCGCCGAAGCCGACCCCGAACTGCGCGGCCGCGCCGTACGCCGGATTGTCACCTTGCTCGAACGGACCGAAGGCGTCGGCAATATCGCTATCGTGCCGGATAGCGAACTGGCCGCGCAGCTCGCCCCCTGGCTCGGCAGCGACATGCAGATTAGCGACATCCCCCTGCCTGCCCTGGTCGATGCCGACCTCATCGCGGCGGCAGATCAGCGCGACGAGCGGCTCGCCGCGCTCGATGCAGCCGTGAAAGCGATCAACGCACAGGCCCGTGTCGAGCCACACGCCAATTATCTCGCCCCGCTGGCGCGCCTCGTCGGCGGGATCGGGCTGCTTTCCTTCAGCGTCGTGGCACTGATGGCGGTCGCGACCGGGGCGGTGGTCGTGCTCGCGGCGCGCGGTGCGCATGCTACCCATCGCGGCACCATCGACATCATGCACATGCTTGGCGCGACGGACGCACAGGTCGTACGCCTGTTCCAGCGGCGGATGACACTCGACGCCTTGTTCGGCACGGTTATCGGCTTCACGGCGGCCGTCATTGTGATCATTCTGGTCGGTCGGTCCATGGCAGCCGTGGCATCCGATCTTGTGCAGAGCGTGTCGTTGCCCGGCTTCTCCTGGGCCCTGTTGCCGCTCCTGCCGCTGGCCGGCGTGGGCGTCGCATGGATTTCCGCGCGCATCACCCTGCAGCGCGCGCTAAGGCACTCGCTATGACTCGCCGGCTTCTCGCGCTTGCCCTCATTCTCTGGGCCCTCGGTTTTGCCTGGTTCGCGCTGTTCCTGCCGCAGCCGCATGGCGATGAGCGGACGGACGCCATTGTCGTGCTGACGGGATCGGCCGGGCGCATCGATCGCGGCCTTGCGCTCCTGCGCCGTGAGCAAGGCCAGCAGCTCTTGGTCTCCGGCGTCGACCGGGACGTAAAGCCTTCTGAATTCGCCAAGGCTTACGGCGTTCCGAAGAAGCTCATGAGCTGCTGCGTCACGCTCGGCCGCGAAGCAATCGACACGCGCTCCAACGCGATTGAGACCAGTCGCTGGATTGCCCGGCATGATTATCGCTCAGTGCGGATCATCACCGCTGACTGGCACATGCGCCGCGCCCGCTATGAACTCTCGCGTCAGCTGGAAGAGCCTGTCGTGATCGTTCCGGACGCGGTCCGCTCCAACCCCAGCCTCACCGTGCTGCTGCGCGAATATCACAAATATCTGCTGCGCCGCGCCGCCGGCCTGCTCGGCATCTAAGCACCTGCCATGCCGCCGCTTTCCCGCTTCGAGACGATCTTGACCTTCGCGCGCTCGACGCTGTTCGCACTGCTTTTCTATGGGCTGACCGTTCCACTGCTTATCGCAGCCATGATTGTCCGGCCATTCGGTCAGGGCGCGGTCGGCGCCGTGGCAGAGAGCTGGGCGCGGATGCACCGCCTGCTCATTCATCGAATCCTGGGCCAGAAGATCGCCATTGAGGGATCGTTGCCGGACGATGCCAAGTTCATCGTCTGCAAGCATGAATCCATGTTCGAGACGCTCGACGCGCTTTGCCTGTTCCGGCGCCCCATCATCGCGGCCAAACGCGAGCTGGCGCAAATCCCCGTCTGGGGTTCGGTCGCAAGATCCTACGGCCTCATCATCGTCGATCGCAAAGGTGGCGCCAGCGCCCTGCGCGCAATCCGGACCGAAGCGCAAGCGGCATTTGCGGCTGGTCGCCCGGTCATCCTGTATCCGGAGGGAACGCGCGTTGCGCATGGCGACGAGCCTCCCCTCAAGGCGGGGTTCGCGGGCCTCTACGGCAGCCTCGATTGTCCTGTCGTCCCCATCGCCGTGGACAGCGGCCGCCTTTCTCCGCGCAACAGCTTCCTCAAGCGCCCCGGCACAATCACCTACCGGATTGGCGAACCGATCCCCGCCGGCCTTCCCCGCAAGGAGGCCGAGGCATGCGTCCACGCCGCGATCAATGCGCTCAACCGCCAGGCTGCACAGACGGATTCCGACTCGGTTTGACGCGAAATCGATTCGACTCACCGTTCGTTCATTGTCGTTTCATCGCGGGACCCGGATAGACATGGTTGACAATGGGTTGCGCCCTGCGCGCGGATATGCACGCGCGCCGGCGCCACGGGAGACTGAGGCATGAACCGGAACACATCATCGCGCCGCCGCTGGACCGGCATCGTCCTGGCGGCGATGGCGTCCATCGGGCTCGCTATGGCGCCCGCATCGGCTCAGGTCAGCACGGTCGATCCCAACACACAGATTGATGCCGATCTCGTCCCCGGCGCCCCGGCCAGCAATGCCGCCGTCTCGGGCACGGCACCCGGCCAGTCCGCGCCTGCCCCGACAAGCGCGGCACCGGCGACCGCAACCGACGCCACGCCGCCACCGGCCTCGGGCAGCCCGAGCGCATCCGTCGCGGCCGCCGGCGTGCCGCCTAACGCAGCGGCCAACACCTACAAGAAGGACGACCTGATCGGCGCGGCCGAGGGCGTGTTTGGCAAGGGGGCCGAAGGCCTTGCCAGCATGATCGAAAGCGTTCTCAAGGACCAGGGCGAGCCCGTCGCCTATATCGCGGGGCGCGAGGTTTCCGGCGCAGTCGGCGTGGGCCTGCGCTACGGCTCCGGCACGATGTTCCACAAAGTCGAAGGCCAGCGGGACGTCTACTGGACCGGCCCGTCGCTCGGCTTCGATCTGGGCGGCAATGCGGGCAAGACCTTCGTTCTCGTCTATAATCTCTATGACTCGCAGAATCTCTACAAGCGCTTCCCCGCCGGTGAAGGCGCCGCCTATTTCATCGGCGGTTTCAACGCGAGCTACCTGCGGCGCGGCGATGTGGTGCTGATCCCCATCCGCCTGGGCGTGGGCTACCGGCTCGGTATCAACGCAGGCTATATGAAATTCTCCGAGAAGCGCCGCTGGCTGCCCTTCTGAGCCATCACCGAGCACACAGCGGCTAAAGCTCGCCTATTTCACGCACTAGAATTGACATCCCACGGTCCGTCTAGCCACTCGGCGCGGGCGCGCTACATTGGTTGTCAATTACCACTTGTGCCCAGGAGAAGCAGACATGGCCGACAGCGATCCGTCCAAGAACCAGCCGGTCGGCTATGAGCCGCCCAAGGTCTGGACCTGGGACAAGGAAAATGGCGGCCAGTTCGCCAGCATCAACGCCCCGACGGCGGGCGCCCGCGAGACCATCAAGCTGCCGGTGGGCGAGCACCCCATTCAGCTTTATTCGCTGGGCACGCCCAATGGCCAGAAGGTGACGATCATGCTCGAAGAGCTGCTCGCCGCCGGCTATGATGCGGAATACGACGCCTGGCTGATCAAGATCTACACGGGCGAACAGTTCGGCAGCGATTTCGTCGCGATCAACCCGAACAGCAAGATCCCGGCGATGATGGACCACAGCCAGAACCCGCCGCTTCGCCTGTTCGAGAGCGGCTCGATGCTGGTCTATCTGGCCGAGAAGTTCGGGGCCTTCCTGCCGACCGAGATCCGCAAGCGCACCGAAACCTTCAACTGGCTGATGTGGCAGATGGGCTCCGCGCCGTTCGTGGGCGGCGGCTTCGGCCATTTCTATGCTTATGCGCCCTTCAAGATCGAATATGCGATTGACCGCTATGCGATGGAGACCAAGCGCCAGCTCGATGTGCTGGACAAGAATCTGGCCGATCGCGAGTTCATCATCGGCGATGAGATCACCATCGCCGATTTCGCCATTTACCCCTGGTACGGCAACATCATGCGCAATGCCTATAATAGCTCCGAATTCCTCTCTACCCATGAATACAAGAATGTCGACCGCTGGGTGACGCAGCTCAACGCGCGCACCGGTGTGAGCCGTGGCCAGCTCGTCAACGCCGCTGGCCGGCCGGGCGGCGGCGTTGAAGAGCGCCACAGCGCCGCCGATCTGGACGAAGCGATCCGCGCGGCGAAAGACGCCGCGAACGCCAAGGCCTGATCCATCCCGGATCGCTTCAGGGCGCCGACCGCTTCCTTCATGAGCGGCCGGCGCGTGACGCCCACCCCCTCGCCTGAAGGCATGAGCAGGCCGACCGGACGCACTCAGCCTGCGTTCAGCCGGTCCGCGGCATGAGCGCCGGCATGTCGCAGGCGCTCCTCGTCGATCCCCCTCTTGTGTCGATGCCACGACGCCGGCGTCTGTGGCCTTGGGGCCTGCTTGCCTTGCCGTTGGCAGGATGGACCGCGCTCGCACTAGGGGCCGCCACGCCGCTCAAGGGCGTGATGGAACGCCACGCAAGCGCCGCCCTCGGCCGGACCGTCACCATCAGCGGACCGCTGCGCGTCGTCATCACGCCGTTCAGCCTGCGCCTGCTCGTGCAGGACTTGCATATCGCCAATGCCAGCTGGGCCAGTCGCCAGCCCTTGCTCGATGTGCGGACCGCGACCATCGAGATCGCCACGGCGGACCTGCTGCTCGGTCGGCCCGGCATCCGCGCGCTCACGCTCAACGACGGCGCGCTCGATCTTGAACGCTCGGCAGACAGCCAAGCGGTGAACTGGGCCGGCGCGAAGCCCGGCACGTTGCTCGACGCCAAGGCGATCCAGCGGATCGACGCCGACAATCTTGCCGTCCATTATCGCGACCCCGCACGCCAGACCGAGGCGCGGCTGATGCTGCGGCATGGCGGGCGTGGCATTGTCGATCTCATCGGCAGCGGTGTGGCCGGCGAACAGAGTTTTCGCGTGAGCGGCACCGCACAATCCGCCACGGACAGGCTCACCCGGTTCGACCTGCGCGCCCGCACGCCGGATTTTGCCCTGACGCTCAAAGGCGACGCCGAAGCTCCGCTGCGCCTGGCCGATGCGCGCCTGACCGGCATGGTCGAGGGGCGCGATTTTGCCCGGCTGGCGGCACTCGGCGGCATTGCCCTGCCCGCCATGCCGGCCTTTCGCCTGAGCGCCCGCATCGGCCATGTGGCGCAGGGCTGGCATTTCAGCCATGTCGATGGCCGGATCGGCAACACGGACCTTGCCGGCAAGGTCACGCTCGACGGGCGCCGCGCCCGCCCCCTGCTCGTTGCGCAACTGAGATCGCGCACGCTCGATCTTGCCGATGCGAAGACCCTGTTCGCGATCGGTGCTGTCGACGCGGGCGAGGACGGGGTGCCTGCGGCCTCCCGGCTGTTGCCCGATGCCCCTTTGTCTCCCGAGGCCCTGGGCCAGTTTGATGCCGTCGTGGACTTCAACGCCGATCGTGTCACGGGATCGTCCCATGCGCCGGCGCACATGACCATGAAGCTCGCGCTGCTGCGCGGCATCATGCAGATTTCGCCGATGAGCGTCGACCTCGCGGGCGGGTTCGTCTCGTCCGACCTGCTGATCGACGCGCGGCAGCGCCCCGCTCTGGTCCGCGCCGATATCCGCCTCTCGCCAACGCCCATGGGCCGGCTGCTCGCGGACTGGGGCATCGCACCCGGCGGCACCACGGCAATGGTGAAGGGGCGCCTCCAGCTCGCGGGGCGAGGCGAAACGCTCCGCGACGCGCTGGGGACCGCCAATGGGCGCATGGCGCTGGTCCTGCCCGCCGGGGCCGTGCGCGTGCGGCCCGCCAGCGCCTCCGCGCTCGACATGGCGAGCCTGAGTGACGCGATCTTCCAGAAGACGGCGCAGGAAGCGACCCCGGCGGACCTCAATTGCGGCCTGATCGCATTTACCGTGCGGGATGGTGTCGCCACGGCTGACCCGATCCTCATCGACACGGACGACCATGTTCTCTCGGGCAGCGGCCGCATCGACCTGCGCGCGGAGAGGCTGGACATGCGCCTGAGCGCGCAGGGCAAGGGCTTCGCCTTCTTCGGCCGGCCCAGCCCGCTGCTGATCGGCGGCACGCTGAGCGATCCCATGACGATCCGCGAGCCGGTGAGCTGGTTCCGCCCGGCGCGGCTGTTCGGACTCTCGATGATCCTGCCCGATTTCGGGGCGATCCTGGGCTTCGTCGATCCCGACGAGGCAGACGCGCCCGCCTGCGGCCCGATCCTGAGAGCCGCCCCGGCGACCGCCCAGCGCAAGCGCGAGGATGCGCGCGACCGCGCCGACCTCCGCTGAACCGGCTCAGCAGCCTGCCGAGATGGCAAGGCCGCGTCGAATCTCGCGATGGCAATCGACCGGTCGCACGCGCAGCGCGAGGCCGGTCCAACAACGCGTGACCTGCTGGAAGTTCACGAAGTTCACGGCACGGGGGCGTGCACTTCCGTTCTCCGGGGAGCCGGATATGGCGGTCGCCAGCGCCCGTCCCGCGCAGCCTGCGTGCGCTGCCAGGCCCGTCAATGTCCCAATGAGAATGCGCCGCACTTTGCCTCGTCCTCTCGCCTGTCATCAGGACAGGCGTGCGGTCTTACTGCCATTGCGGACGGGATGTAGGACAGCGATATGTGTGGCGGATCATTCTTCCAGCATGGCAAGCAGCGCAGGGCTGAGCCATTCGCGTGTCATCGCGCCGTCCTGCATCAGGATGCGGGCGGCCAGCCCTTCCCGCACGGCCAGCGCCGCGCCACCCTCAAGGCCCAGCACAGTCAAGGCGCTTGCCCAGGCATCGGCTTCCATCGCCCGCGCATGCAGCACGCTGACCGACGCGACGCCATTCATGACCCGTCGCCCGCTGCGTGGATCAAGCGTATGGTCGCCGCGCACATAATTGCCCGAGGTCGCGATGGCGAGTTGATGCAGCGCCACGCGGATCGGCTGCGCGCGCAGCCCCGACGGCGTTTCCAGATCGACCCACCATGGGTCGCCATCGGGACGCATCCCGCGCCCGACGCATTCACCGCCGATCTCGACGAGGCAATGCAGCAGACCGCGCGCGGCGAGCAGCGCCGCTACCGCATCGACCGCAAGACCCTTGGCGATGCCGGACAGATCCAGCCACAGGCCGCCGGGCTGGCGCAGGCGATGGGCAGACTCATCATAAGCCAGACGCTGCCACCCAGAGACTGCACGCGCATCCGCCAGCTCAGCGTCGGACGGCGCATCAGTGCGCGCACGCGGCCCAAGGCCATAGGCATCGGTCAGGCGTCCGATCGCAGGGTCGAAAGCGCCGCCACTGCGTTCGGCGATGGCGAGTCCTGCCTCGATCACCGTGGCAAAATCAGCGGGCAGGTCTGTCCAGCTTCCAGCCGGCGCCTGATCGAAACGGCGTAGCAGCGAGGTATCGTCCCAGTGGCTCATCTCCGCCACCAGCCCATCCAGCCGGCCCTGAATGGCCTCGCCCAGTGCCATCAGGTCGCTGCCCGGCAGCGCCGCGAGCCGCACCCGCCAGTAAGTGCCCATCGTCTCGCCCGATAATTCGGCGATGCGGGCGCCGGGATCGAGGCCGGCCAGTGCGGCGGCCTCGATCGGCGGGACAGCGATACGGGCGGACAAGGCGGCCGTCAGGGGGCCATCACCTCAAGCGTGGTAGTGTAGCTCATGCGGCGCTGGGTCGCCTTGGCGACGCTCGGCTTATTGTCCGTGAGCGAGGCATTCACCCAGAACATGCCCGGCATCGGCCAGTCGATGCTGGCGACGCCATCCGCGCCGGTCGTCACGTCGAACGCGCCCTCGGCATCGCGATAGCGCTTGCCGCCCGGCACAACGGTGACCTTGAGATTGGCCGCCGGCTTGCCATCGACGAGGAACCTGAAGCGACCCGCCTCGCCCTGCACCAGTTCGGCCGGGTGCGTCACCGGCACCATCTCCAGCCCCTTGTTGGACGGGACGATCGGCGTCGGCTCACCCGAGGTCACGAAAATCTCGTTGCGGCCCGAGCTCTCCGTGATCTGGATATCGGTGGCGTTCGCCGGGATTTCGTCCACGCTGGATACGCTCGGCCGCGCCTGCAGACCGGGGCCGCCCGGCTGCGCACCGGGCGCAGGCGGTCTCATGGCGCCACCGCCCGGGCCGCCGGGTCCACCCGGCCCGCCGGCCGGACCGGCGCCCGGCGGCGGACCACGCCGCCCGCCCAGCCGCCACTCGACGCCATCGACCTTGAAACTGCCCATCACGCCGGATTGCTGCGTGCCGATCCGCCAGGTGCCGGGCTTGTTGAGTTGCACGTCGAAGGTGGAGCGATAGCGGCCGGTCGATCCGTTCTGGATCTTGCCTTCCTGACCATCGGGCTGCCACACCTTCACGCCGCCGAGCGGCATGGCGACATGATCGGCGAAGAACAGATCGTTGGAAACGGCGGCATCCACCGTCACCCAGGGATCAGCGCCGGAGAAGATGGTGCCGGAGGGAAGCAGCCACTGGCGGTGCGCCATGGCGGGCACAGCCGCCGCGATCAGCGTCGCGGCGAGGATGAGACGAGTCTTCATGCGCATGGAAGTCACCTTTCAGCGAGAGAGCGTGATGGCGCCCAGTTCGGCCTTGCCGGAGGCCGAGCCGGTAGCGGCTGGAATATTGAGTGGCAGCGAGACGATCTCGCGCCCGCCGGTCTCGCGGGCCGCCTCGACATAGAGCGTATATTGGCCGGGCTTGAGGTCCGTGGGCAGCGCCACCTTGTGCGTGCCCGGCGCACGGGTGGCACCGCTGATGCCGTCGGCCGGCATCTTGAGGCTGCGGCCGCCCTTGCGCCACCAGCTGCGCAGATCGGAGAGCCATTTGGTGCCCGGCTCGGCGCCACCTTTTTTTACATCGTACCAGACAAAGACCGTGCGCGCTGCGCCGCCGCCGGTAGGCTCGATCCACGCCGCGACATAGGGCCGATGATATTCGGCGACCTTGAGCTGCGGGATGGTGATGCTCACCGTAGCGGCTGAGGCCGGCGCGGAGGCGAGGCCGGCGATCAGAAGAGACGTCTTTTTCATACTGGGGCGAGACCTCTAGTGAATGAACAGGATGGCGAGAATGACGGGCACCAGCAGACCCAGCCCGACGAGCGGCCAGGTGGAGGGCCGATGCCGCGCGTGGAGCTGAAGCAGGAACAAGCCCGTGATCGTGAAGACGATGCAGGCGACCGCGAAAACGTCGATGAACCAGAACCACGCGGTTCCCGTGTTGCGGCCCTTGTGAAGATCATTGAGATAGGACACCCAGCCGCGATCGGTCAGCTCGGACGTGACCGCGCCGCTGGCCCGGTCAATGGCGATCCATGCGTCGCGGCCCGGCCCGGGAAGCGCGACATAGACTTCCTCGTCCGACCATTCCGCCGGCTTGCCGCGCGCGTCGAGCTTGACGACGCCCCGCAGATGCTCCGCCACGGCGGCAGGCAAAGGCGCGGCCTCGCCGGGGGTCCGGGCGAGCTGGGCCAGCAGCGGCGCCGGCAGCGTAGCGCTGCCCTGGCTCACGCGCGGTTCGGCACTGATCGACGCGGCATGATTGAGCGTGATCCCCGTGATCGCGAACAGCATCATGCCGACGAGCGAGATCGCCGCGCTGATCCAGTGCCAGCTGTGTAGCTGCTTGAGCCACCAGGTCCGCCGCGCCTTGTTCTTCCGGACGACCGGCGCAGGCGTCGTGCCTGCCCCAGTACGCGCACCGGCGGCGTCCTTGTCCTGCAATCCGCCGCTCAAGATCCGGCCGTCCATTCCATCCTCGGGTCGTTTTGAAGACAGCGCGTGCCGCCATCCGTCGCACGATTCGTTCGTTTAACCTGGAGACGCTTTGCCCATATTGCGAAGCATTCGCAAGAGAGATGCCGACATTTCCAGTTACCTGAGCCACAAATGCCCTGATTGCGGCCTATTTACCTCCAAAGTCTCTGGACGCGCCGTGGCGAAGCTATTATGCGAATGACTCGCAATTACAGGCCATCAACGCCGCGAGTGACAATGAACGCGCATTTCGATCCAGCTTTCAGGGCGGACCTTGCCGCCAGCCAGGCGCCTGCCGTGCGCTCGGTGTACAAGCGATCGCGCGGCGCGGATCCGGTCGCCACGATCGGCGCGCTCGCCCTCGGGCTGGCGACAGTCGCGGCCTTCACATTCATGTCGCCGCAGTTCGTGAAGAAGGAACAGCGCCAGCCAGTCGTGGTGACGCTGATGGAGCTTCCCGACGATCCGCCGCCCGCGCCGCCGGAGCAGCAGCCGGACCCGGCCCTGCCGCCGCCTCCGGTTGCGCAAGTCTCCGCGCCGCCGCCAGTCATCACGATGCCGGAGCGCGCAGTCGTCCAGGCCCCGGCAACGGCTTCGCCCGTCACGCCCCCTGCCCCGCCGAGACCGGCCGCGCCGCCAGCCCCGAGCGGGCCGGAAAATGCGGGCGATCTCTCGGCCAAGATGATCTCGGCCCGGCCGCCGCGCTATCCGGTCGATTCGCGCCGTGCGCGCGAGGAAGGCACGGTCGTCCTCTCCGTCCTGCTCGCGATCGACGGGCGCGTCTCCGACATTGCCGTCGCCCGCTCGAGCGGCTTCCCCCGCCTGGATCGCGCCGCGCTCGACGCCGTGCGAGACTGGCGCTGGTCACCGATGATGCGCGAGGGAACGCCGGTGATGGTGCGGGGCATGGTCACCATTCCCTTCATCCTCCAGCGCGGAGACGACCGGGGACGGCGCGGGCACCACGGCCGCGACGGTGACCGGGACCAGTCCCCCGGCGACACGCCCGGTTACGATCGGATCTGAGCGCCAGCCATTGGCATTTGTGGCCAAAGGGAAACAGCTTGAGCCAGGAGTGCGACTGCATCGCAATAGCTGTTGATTAGGATAACAATTCGCAATAGCGGCCTTTCCATCGATTCAGATTGAGGCCCAGATGACGTCTTTCCGATCCCGCTCCGGCACCGCCCAAGCCTTTCTCGCGCTGTCCTATGTTGGCGCAACCTTCGTGCCCGGCGCCGCGACCGCGCAGACCTCCTCCGATCAGCCATCGCTGGGCGGCGTCGTGGTCAGCGATACGGTGATCGAGGAAGAGAGCTACAAGAAGGATGAAGCGGATTCGCCCAAGTTCACGGCGCCGCTCGTCGACACGCCACGCTCGGTGACCGTCATTCCCTCGCAACTCATCCGCGACACCGGCTCCGCCTCGCTGACCGAAGCGCTCCGCACCGTTCCCGGCATCACCTTCGGCGCCGGCGAAGGCGGCAATCCCCTTGGCGATCGCCCGTTCATCCGTGGCTTCGACAGCCAGGCCAGCACCTATCTCGATGGCGTGCGCGACGTTGGCGCGCAGAGCCGGGAAGTCTTCGCCGTCGAGCAGGTCGAAGTCGTCAAGGGATCGGACAGCAGCATGGGCGGACGCGGCAGCGCCGGCGGCTCACTCAATCTCGTTTCCAAGATGCCGACGGCGGAGCCTTTCGTCGCGCTCAGCGGCGTGCTCGGCACGGCGGACTACAAGCGCGCGACCATCGACATCAACCAGCCGATCAGCGATCTCGTCGGCATCCGCCTGAACGCGATGTGGCACGATCAGGACGTTGCCGGCCGTGACGCGATCTGGTCGCGCCGCTGGGGCGTGGCTCCATCGCTCAAGATCGGCCTCGACGGGCCAACCAGCCTGACGATCGGCTATTATCATCTTGAATCCGAGGAATTGCCGGATTCGGGCATTCCTTATCTCTACACGGCGGCCAATGCGCCGGCCGGCGTGACCGAGACCGGCCCGGCCGAGAGCTTCACCACCATTGGCGGCACGCAGGTCAATCGTCCACGAGGCGCCTATTACGGCCTGGCGAACCGCGACTTCCGCGACGGGACGGTGGACAATCTGACCATCCGCTTCCAGCACCAGTTCGACAGCGGGATCACGATCCGCAACACCTCGCGTTATGGCCACAGCGATCAGGGCTATGTGTGGACCCAGCCGGACGATCAGCAGGGCAATGTTTACGGCACGAACGCGGCGAGTGCCGCAACGGCGGGCGGCCTCGTCTGGCGCCGCACCAATACGCGCTACAGCTATGCCGAAGGCCTGATCAACCAGACCGACCTATTCGGCGAGGTCTCGCTCGGCTTCAAGCACAGCTTTGCCGCAAGCCTCGAATTCGCCGAGGAAGAGGCCGCGAACGGCACTTATGTCTCCAATGCGGCAACCGGCGCGGTCATTTCGACAGGCTCCACGATCAGCCCGCGCTGCACCCCGGCAATGATCGCCCGGTTCAACTGCACGACGGTGGCGGCCCCCAACCCCTATGATCCGTGGGTCAGCTACGGCAGCGACACCACGACCACGCTCGCGCCAATCGTCCGCAGCGCGGACAAGACGTGGACGCTGACCAAGGTGAAGTCGATCGGCGTCTCCTTCTTCGATACCATCACGATCACCGACAGCCTGCTGATCAATCTCGGCGGACGATACGACCGCTACGAGACGCAGGTCAGCCCCGGTCTCGCGGCGACGGAGACGACCAATCGCAGCTGGGTCGCGCGCACGGACGATCTCTGGAACTATCAGGTCGGCATCGTCTTCAAGCCCACGCCGGACAGCAGCATCTATGCCTCGACATCCAGCGCGGCGACACCGCCCGGTTCCTATCTGGCGCAGGGCGCGGAGGGCAACGCACTCAACACGACGTCCCAGGCACTGACGGACGCGCTCAAGATCGAGCGCACGCGCTCCTATGAAATCGGCACGAAGTGGAACCTGTTCGGCAACAGCCTGGCGCTGACCTTCGCCCTGTTCCAGACCGAAACCAAGAATGCGCGCGCCACGGTCGAGAACGGCGTCGTCGCCTTCATCGGCGAGCGCCGCATCCGCGGCGTCGAGTTCGGCTTCAACGGCAATATCACCCCTGAGTGGAGCGTGTTCGGCGGCTACACCTACATGGACGCGGTGATCGTCGATGGCGGCATCACCACCACGACCATCGGCGGCGTCAATTATTACGGACCGTCCGTGAACACCGGGAAGCCCTTCCCCAACACACCGAAGCACAGCTTCACCGCCTTCACAAACTATATGGTCACGCCAGCCCTGACGGTCGGCGGCGGCGCCATCCACACCGGCAAGGTCTATGGCGGCTTTGCGGACAGCACCGCACGCACCGTGTCGAATGGGGTGCTGGTCGTTCCGCCCGCCTTCGGCCGCATGGTGCCCGGCTACTGGCGCTTTGACCTGAGCGCCTCCTACAAGATCAGCGATGCGATCCAGGTTCAGGCGAATGTACAGAATGTCGCCAACAAGCTCTATTATGATCGCGCCTATACCGCCCATTATGCCAGCCAGGCCGCTGGCCGCACCGGCATGGTGACGCTCAACCTGCGGTTCTGACAGATCCTCAAACGGCCTTTGCGGGGCGGCGAACGTCAAGGCGTTCGCCGCCCTTTTTTTCATGCCCGCGATCATCGCGCGGTAGATCACTCCCGCACCTCCCCTGTTTCCCCCGATGCTGGCTGCAAGACATTATTGCGATTAACTCGCAATAGCTATTGACGTCGATAATGACTCTCAATATCGGAACCGCATCGCGCAAACATCCAAAAACAGGGGACAAAATGACGCTGCTTTCATCCAGCCATGCCAAGATGCAGGCCTTCCTCGCCCTTTCCTGCGTCGGATCGGCGCTCGTGCCGACGATCGCCAACGCGCAGGACCAGCAGGCGCTGGGCGGCGTGACCGTGACCGACACAGTGATCGAGGACAATCAGGGCCGCCAGCAGGCCGGCCCGAAGGCGACGCGCCCCTTGCGCGACACGCCCCAGACCGTGACGATCCTGACCGGCGAGGTGATCGAGCAGCAAAATCTGCTGACCCTGCGCGACGTGCTCTCGACCGTGCCCGGCATCACGTTCGGTGCCGGTGAAGGCGGCGGCGGTTATGGCGACAGCATCAACTTCCGCGGCTACTCCGCCAATACCGACATCACCGTCGACGGCGTGCGCGACAGCGCGCAATATACCCGTACCGATCCGTTCAACCTCGAGCAGATCGAAGTCACCAACGGCGCCAATTCGGTCGTCGCCGGCTCGGGCTCGGTCGGCGGGTCGATCAACCTCGTGACCAAGCGCCCGCTCGCCACCGATCAGGTGACGGTCAATGCCGGCATCGGCACCGACGACTATTACCGCGGTACGGTCGACGCCAATCTGCGCGTGAGCGATCTGATCGCCGTCCGCCTCAACGCCATGGGCCATCGCAATGACATTCCCGGCCGCGACGTGGAGAATTACAAGCGCTGGGGCTTCGCGCCGGCGATCACCATCGGCATCGAGAGCCCGACGCGGCTCACGGTACAATATCTCCACCAGCGGGACGAGAACATCCCGCAATATGGCGTGCCCTATTACAAGTCCGCCACGCAGAGCGGCCTGCTGCAGGGCGCCAGCCGCAGCGGCTATTATGGCTATGCCAATGTCGACACGCAGGAGATCACGGTCGACCAGCTCACCGCGACCTTCGAGCATGAATTCAGCGACACGGTCAGCATCCGCAACCTCGCGCGCTGGCAGAATGTCGAGCAGCTCACCATCGTCAACCCGCCGCAAGGCACCTGGTGCCTGGCCAGCACGGGCTTGCAGGCGACGGGTGCGGCGTGTCCCGCCACCACCCCGCCGGGCTATTATCTGCCGACGGGCCCGCGCGGCACCACCCGCGATTCCCGCAACCAGCTCGCTTTCAACCAGCTCGACCTCAAAGCCGTGTTCGAGACTGGTGGCATCGAGCATACGCTGGTGTTCGGCGGCGCCGTGACCTGGGAGAAGTATCAGCTCGAGTCCGGCAACAGCCTGCGCAACGCGGATGGCACCACAGTCGGCACGCTGCCGCTCATCAACATCGCCAATCCCAGCGTCATCGTGCCTGGCCCCGCCGCCACGGGCCGCACCTATGGCAGCAACATCTACACCGGCCCCGTGAACTTCATTCCCACGGCCCGGCAGAATGGCGAGACCAAGAATTACGCGGTCTATCTGTTCGATACGATGAAGCTGATCGAACAGGTCGAGCTTTCCGTCGGCCTGCGCTACGAGCGCAACAAGGGCTGGTATCGCGCCGACACGATCGCCAATGCCACGGCGACAAGCGCGGGCACGGTGACGACCGGCACCAAGCTCTGGAACGACGACGAGCTGTTCACCTATCGCTTCGGCCTCGTCTACAAGCCGATCGAAGCGGTCAGCCTCTATGCCGCTTATGGCAACAGCCAGACGCCCTCCAAGAGCTCGGTCAATGGCTCCTGCACGGCCGCGACGTGCAATGTGAAGCCGGAAAGCGCCAAGAACTACGAGATCGGCGCCAAGGCCGAACTCTTCAACGGCGGCCTGCTGCTTTCCGCAGCCGCCTTCCGCAACGAGCGCGACAGCTACCGCGTGGACTCGGGCGACCCGACCGTGCCGAACCAGCAGCTCGACGGTCACAGCCGGGTCGACGGCATCTCGCTCGGCGCGACCGGCAAGATCACGCCAGCCTGGACGATCACTGCCAACTATACCTATCTCGACGGCGAGCTGATCCAGTCCGTCTCCGACAAATGCCTGGCGAACCCCGGCACCGGCAGCTGCACCAACACGGTCGCGAACCCGGACCCGGCAAGCGGCGCGGAGCTGGCCAACACGCCCAAGCATTCCGGCAGCCTGTTCACCACCTATGAATTCCCCTTCGGCCTGACGCTGGGCTATGGCGCGACCTATCAGGGCAGCTTCGTCTTCGCCCTGCCGACCGCGACCAACACCACTCTGTTCAAGTCCGACCCCTATTGGGTGCACAACGCCACGATCGCCTACAAGATCACCGACGCGTTCTCCGCCCAGGTCAACATCAAGAACTTCACGGACAAGCTCTACTTCACCCGCATCCGCAACAATGGCTGGGCCACCCCCGGCGAGGGTCGCGCGGCCATCTTCTCCGTCAACTACCGCTTCTGAGTGCCCTGAAGCACCCCTGGGGCGACGGACTTCGGTCCGTCGCCCCTCTTTTTATCGCTGCTGCCATGAGGTGGCGCTTGCGCCCCGCCCCCGCTAGAGACTGAGGCGACTTCGACAGCCCGCCTCGGGGAAGACACGCATGCTCCTGCAGATACCCGCCCTCTTCTCGTCCGACGAAGTGCGCGACATCCGCGCGGCGCTGGAAAGCGCGCCCTGGGAAGACGGCCGCGCGACGGCCGGCCACCGCGCGACCAGCGTGAAGGCCAATCTCCAGATCCCGCTCGACCATCCCGTCGCCCGGCAACTGGGCGAGCGCATCCTCACCCGCCTCTCGCAGACGCCGTTGTTCATCGCCGCCGCGCTGCCGCTGCGCATCCTGCCGCCGCGCTTCAACCGCTATGAGGGCGGCGGCACCTATGGCAACCATGTCGACAACGCCATCTTCCCCATCCCCGGCACGCCGCTGCGGGTGCGCACGGACGTCTCCACCACCATCTTCTTCAGCGACCCCGAGGAGTATGACGGCGGCGAGCTGATCGTCGAGGATACTTATGGCGAGAAGGGCGTGAAGCTGCCCGCCGGCGACGCCATCGTCTATCCCGGCTCCAGCCTGCACCGGGTCGCGCCGGTCACGCGGGGCACGCGCAATGCCTCCTTCTTCTGGACGCAGAGCCTGGTGCGCTCCGACCAGCAGCGGCGGATGCTCTTCGATCTGGATTGCGCCATCCAGCAACTCACCGGCGATCACCCGGAGCATGGCACGATCGACAGCTTCACCAACGTCTATCACAACCTGCTGCGCCAATGGTCCGAGACATGAGCGCGCCCGCGCCGCCCCTTGCGGCCATCCCGCCCGACATCCGCAGCCTCGCCGACTATGAGCGCCGCGCCGCCGCGCACATGCCGGCGGAAAGCTGGACCTACCTCCAGGAAGGATCGGGCGACGGACTGACGCTGGCCGCCAATCGCGCGGCGTTCGACCGGATCGGCCTGCTTCCCCGCATTCTCTCCGATCTGCGCGGCGGCACCACGCAGACCACATTGCTCGGCGCCCGCCACGCCGCGCCACTGCTGCTCGCGCCGGTCGCCTATCAGCGTATTGCCCACCCGGACGGCGAACTGGCGACCATCCGCGCTGCCAGCGCGCTGGAAACCGGCATGGTGGTGAGCACGCTCGCCAGCGTGACGCTGGAAGAGATCGCCGCCGCTCGCGCCGCCGCCGCGCGGGAGCTGGGCGCACCGGCCGCGCCGCTCTGGTTCCAGCTCTACCTGCAGGAAAGCCGCGACGCCTCGCTCGCGCTTGTCCGGCGGGCCGAGGCGGCGGGGTATCAAGCGATCATGCTCACGGTGGACGCCGCCATCAAGCGCGCCAGCTTCACCCTGCCGGCAGGCGTGGACGCAGCGAACCTGCGCGGCCTGCCTCGCCCTGCGCAGACCGCGCAGCCGCTCGGCCGCATCCTCTTCGGCACCGCGCTCGCCGATGCAGCGCCGCGCTGGGACGATCTCGCCTGGCTGCGGCGCGAGACGAAGCTGCCGATCCTGCTCAAGGGCGTGATGGCGCCCGACGACGCCCGCATCGCCCGCGAGCAGGGCGCGGACGGCCTCGTCGTCTCCAACCATGGCGGCCGCGTGCTGGACGGGATGCCTAGCGCGCTCGACCTGCTGCCCGCCGTGCGCGCGGCCGTGGGCGACGCCCTGCCGCTGCTGATCGACGGCAGCGTGCGGCGCGGCGCGGACATCGCCAAGGCGCTGGCACTGGGCGCCGACGCGGTGATGATTGGCCGGCCGCAAATCCACGCCCTCGCCGTCGCCGGCATGGCCGGCGTCGCCCACGCGCTGCTGATGCTACGCAGCGAGCTGGAACACGCCATGGCGCAACTGGGCTGCCCCACCGTGACCGCCCTCACCCCCGACCGCCTGCGCCTGCCCTGATCGGGCGCGGCGCGCCGGTATCTGAATGCCCAAAGTTCTCGAAGTTCACGCCACGGGAGTGTGAACTTCCGCCCGTGACCTTCCGCGATAGACAGCGCGCGCAGCAGAAAAGGCCGGATGATGGACATGGCGAGCAGCGTGGCATGGAATTGGGGATGTAGGACAGGGGCTCCAACCGGCAATCCTGACGGTTCGCGTTGCCTTCGAAAGGGATACGCCAGACTCGCGAATTGCGCAGAAGTGGAGCCGTTTCGGGCAAGCGCCACTTTATGTCATTCATCGAATTCTTATCGGTCATTCATTGACCAGTAGGATTTCTGCTCTTACTTGGTGCTCAACAACACCCCCCAGGCCTAGAGCTTCGGCTTGCCCAATACCGGGGGGTTACTTTTTGGAGCCTTCCCGGGTAACCGGGGAGGCTCCATGCTTTATGATAAGCCAGCCACCACCATAAACGACCAGATCGCGCTAATGACCGAGCGCGGCATGATTGGTGACGAGGCGCTCATTCGTCGTTGGCTGGAAACAGTCGGCTATTATCGCCTCAGCGCATACTGGCTTCCATTCGAATTGCCCGCACCGCCAGGTCAGACCCGAACCAAGAGATTCCAGCCCGGCACCTCATTCGAGACAATTGTCGACATTTACGTCTTTGACCGAAAGTTACGCTTGCTCGTGATGGAAGGCATTGAGCGGATAGAGATTGCCCTGCGGTCACGCTGGACCAACAGACTGACACTCGCCCACGGATCACATGCCCATCTGGATGCGGGAGCTTTCCAGTCTGGCTATGATCATATCAGCCTTCTGTCATCCTTGGCTAACCGGGCAAAGGACAGCAACGAGGTATTCGTCGAGCACTACCGCCAGAAATATGCTGAACCTTTTATGCCACCGCTGTGGGTCGTGACCGAGCTTATGACCTTTGGTGAGTTATCCCGATGGTTCGCACTGACGAAAGATCTCAATGTGAAATCTGCCGTGGCAAAAGACCTGGGTCTACCAAACCGGGAAGTGCTCGAAGGCACATTACAACTCCTGTCCTATATACGAAATATCTGCGCCCACCACGGCCGCTTATGGAACCGTCAAACAGTCAAGCGCCTGCCGAATATCAAGCGCTTCAAAGACGATCTGGTCGTCGTCCAGACCGTGACGGACAAAGGCGTCCAGACTCAGCCGGCCAATTTCATTTACAACGCCCTGGTGGCTTTGGCGCACATGCTAAGCCGCCAGAGTCCTGACACCTCGTTCGCACAACGAGTGGTTGCCTTGGTCAGGACCAGATCGACCAATCAACTGCGGGCGATGGGTTTCCCGATTGATTGGGAAACGCGGCCATGCTGGTCAACCTAACCTGTAGGAACGCAGCCCCTCACCACTCCATCACCACCTTCCCCATCACCGTGCCTGCTTCCAGCGCGGCGTGGGTTTCGCGCAGGGCGTCTGCGCTCGCGGGGAGGGTCCGGGTGCGGGTCGTGCGGAGCTGGCCGGCGTCCGCCAGCGCGGCGATGCGTGCGAGGGTGGCGCCTTGCCGCTCGGGCTGCTGGCCGAACATCGCGCGGGCGAACATATACTCCCAGTGGACCGAGAGGGCGCGCTGCTTGAACGGCTTGATGTCCAGGCTCGCCGGATCGTCGATGACCATGAGATGGCCGAAGGGGCGCAGCAGCGCGGGGATATCCCCCAGATAATCGCTGGTGTGCGTGGTGCTGAAGATGGCGTGAAGCTGGCCGGCGAGGCCAAGCGCCGCGACCTCCTGCGCCAGCGCGCGGCCAATGACATGATCCGCGCCCATGGCCTGCGCCCAGGCGATCGTCTCCGGCCGGGCGGCCGTCGCGATGACGCGGGCGGGCGTAAGCGCCTTCATGAGCTGGATGGCCATCGAACCGACGCCACCCGCGCCGCCGATGATGAGCACGACGCTGTCCGCCGCATAATCGATGCCACGCTCCAGCATCGCCTCATGCGCAGTGAGCGAGGTGAGCGGCAGCGCGGCGGCATCGGCAAAATCCAGCGTGGCCGGCTTGCGCGCAACGAGGCGATGATCGACCGCCTGCAACTGCGCATAGCTGCCGGCGCGCGTCACATCGCCGGCATAGTATACCTCATCGCCGGGGGCGAAGCCGGTGACATCCGCGCCAACCGCCTGCACGACGCCTGCCGCATCCCAGCCGAGGATGACCGGGGTGCCACCGCTGCCGCTGCGAATCGTGCGGATCTTGGTATCCACCGGATTGCAGGCGAAGGCGCGGACGGACACGAGCAGATCATTCGGGCCGGGCACCGGATCGGCCACATCGCGCAGGGTGAGCGCGAAATCGGCGAGCCCATGCGCCTCGTCATATGCGAATGCCTTCATGCCCTTAGGCCTCCCTTTCCACGCGGACGATGTGTCGCCGGACGGCGCGCAGCCTGTCCCGCGATCACGGGCTTATCATCCACTGGACTTTGGCTGGCAACAGCATTATGTACCGGTCGATATGGAAGCTGTAGCAATCCGAGGCAGACCCCGCGAGTTCGACGTCGACATGGCGTTGGCGGCGGCTTTGCGTGTGTTCTGGAGCAAGGGTTATGAGGGCGCGTCCCTCTCCGACCTGACCGAGGCGATGGGCATCACGCGCCCGAGTCTCTACGCAGCCTTCGGCAACAAGGAAGCTCTGTTCCGCCAGGCGCTCGACCTCTACGAGCGCGAGAAAATGGCCTATATCGGCTATGCGCTCGATGCGGACACCGCCAAGGGCGTCGCACAGCGGCTGCTGCACGGTGCGATCGAAACCTTTGCCGGCGAGTGCGAGCCGCGCGGCTGCCTGCGCGTTATCGCCTCGACCGCCTGCGGCACCGAAGCGGAGTGCATCCGCGATGAAGTGGTAGAGCGCGGGCAGAAAGTGCGCGCCCTGCTCATCGCACGCATGGCGCGGGCCCTCGAGGAAGGCGACTTCAACAGCCCGGTCGATCCCGAGGCCATGACCAATTATCTGATCTCGGTGCTGCAAGGCATGGCCTTGCAGGCGGGCGCCGGCATGAGCCGGGACGACTTGCAGCGCGTGGTCGACACCACGCTGGCGATATGGCCGGGGCGTTAAGCGCAACTTTCGGGCTTGCGCATAAAAATATCGGTCGGTACAAAATTATGGCTTGACGCCGGATCGATCGAGTTTCATACCGGCCAGTACATAAAAGGGCTGGGGGCACCGCCAAACCGATTCGGTCTGCGCGATCTCCACGGTTCGATCTGAGGAAAATTTTGAGGTTCTGACAGGCCGGCCCGGCCCGCATCCCCGTGCGTCCGGCAGGCCGACCCTCTGTGCCAAGCGATCTCCACCCGTAGAGCCAAGGCTCTTGCGGGAGCGGACCGTCTTATCCCGTGCACAGGGGCGCGTGAGGAGACGAGAAGATGGCTTATATCAACTTTGCGGCATATCGCGACGCAGCAGCGATCGAGCCCGTCTTCCCGCCGGCCCGCGCGGCTGCCGGGGAGGCAAGCGAGCTGAGCCAGCGCGAGTGGACGATCGTGCGCCTTGCCCGCACGGATGGCCTGAACTCGCTTCGTCCCGAAGGCCGTTGGGGCCGACTGTTTCGCCGTATCTTCGGTATCGAGCGGAAGAACCCGCTTTCCGACGAACGGCTGGAAGCGCTGCGGCGCGTCGCGGTGCTGAGCTGGCACCATGGTTACAATGTCCCGCCCTCGGAAATTGGTGGCTTTCTCGCCGCCGGCTTTTCGGAGCTCCAGTACGAGCGGCTGGCCAAGCATGTCGTTGCCGAGCGTGCGGCACGACGGGGAAGGATGGCGTAAATGAACATGCATGAACTCTTCAAGCAGGGCGATGCCCGGCAGTCGGAGGCGACCACCCTCGCCTCCGACCGCAAGCGCCTGCGCCGCGTGGCCTGGATCGCCCTGCCGGTCCTCGCCATCGCGGGGGGCTATGCCTTCACCCAGCGCGGCGCACCGCCGGCCATGGCGCAGGCCATGCCCACGGTGACGGTCGCCGCGCCGCTCCAGCGCGAAGTGACGGAATGGGACGATTATATCGGCCGGTTCGAGGCGGTTCGTTCGGTCGAGGTGCGCCCGCGCGTCTCCGGCGCGATCACGGCGATCCACTTCAAGGACGGGCAGATCGTCCGCGCCGGGCAGCCGCTGTTCACGATCGATCCCCGCCCCTTCCAGGCCGCGCTGGCCGAAGCCCGCGCAGGCGTGGCGACAGCGCAGAGCGACCTCGCCCTTGCCCGTGCCGATCTGGACCGTGCCCTGCGTCTCGTCGCCGCCGATGCCGTCTCGCAAAGCGAGGTCGACCGGCTGCGCGCCCGCGTGCAGGCCGCATCCGCCTCGCTGGCAGGCGCGCAGGCGCGCGTCCATGCCCGTGCCCTCGACATGGAGTTCACCACGGTGCGCGCGCCGATCGGCGGTCGCATCTCGGACCGGCGGATCGATGCAGGCAACCTCGTCTCCTCGGGCGAAGGCCCGGCCGGCACGCTGCTCACCACGATCAACGCGCTCGACCCGATCTATTTCTCGTTCGAGGGATCCGAGGGGCTGTTCCTGAAGGCCAAGCGCGATGGTGAGAGCAAGGGCGCGCCGGTGGAAATCCGCCTGCAGGACGAGACGGACTACAAGTGGAAGGGCCAGCTCGACTTCACCGACAATGGCCTCGACCCGCGCTCCGGCACCATTCGCGCCCGCGCCGTGCTGGCCAATCCGGACCTGTTCCTGACGCCCGGCATGTTCGGCAACATGCGCCTCGCCAGTGCCGGAAAGGTGAATGCCCTGCTGGTGCCCGACACCGCCGTGCAGACCGATCAGGCACGCAAGCTGCTGCTCGTCGTCGGCAAGGACGGCACCGTCGCCGCCAAGCCGGTGACGCTCGGCCCGGTGATTGACGGTCTGCGCGTTGTGCGCTCCGGCATCGCGCCGACCGACCAGGTCATCATCAGCGGTACGCAGATGGCGATGCCCGGCGGCAAGGTGCAGGCCAAGGCTGGCAAGATCGTGCCCGAAGCCCAGGCCGCAGCACCCTCCGCACCCACAGGGGTGACGCTGGCGGGGCAAGCGACCTTCGCGCGGTAAGCCTGCTCCCCTGTTCCTGCATAGGCAGGAACAGGGCGCAAACAACGAACTCAATCGCCCTGGGCTACTGCCTTCGCAGGAGCACATCGGGGAAGGCCGTATCGCGGCAGTCAGCTTTTCAGGAGGAACATATGCGCCTCTCCCGCTTCTTCATCGACCGGCCGATCTTCGCGGCGGTCATTGCCGTGATCATCACGATCATCGGTGCCATCGCCTATTTCTTCCTGCCGGTCTCGCAATATCCCGAGGTCGTCCCCCCGACCGTGACCGTCTCCGCCACATATCCCGGCGCATCTGCCGAGACCGTGGCCGAGACGGTCGCAAGCCCGATCGAGCAGGAGATCAACGGCGTCGAGAACATGCTCTACCAGTCGTCGCAATCGACCGGCGACGGGCGGGTGGTCATCACCGTGACCTTCAAGCAGGGCACCGACCTGGATGCCGCGCAGGTGCTGGTGCAGAACCGCGTCGCCATCGCCGAGCCGCGCCTGCCGCAGGAAGTGCAGCGGCTGGGCGTGGTCACCAAGAAGACCTCACCGGACTTCCTGCTGATCGTGAACCTCATCTCGCCGGACAAGTCGCTCGACCGCGCCTATATCTCCAACTACGCGCAGACCCGCATCAAGGACCGGCTCGCCCGGCTTGAAGGCGTGGGCGACGTGCAGCTGTTCGGCTCGCGCGATCTCTCCATGCGCATCTGGATCGACCCGCGCCGCGCGGCCTCGCTCGGCCTGACGGCGGGCGACATCGTGACCGCGCTGCGCCAGCAGAATGTGCAGGTCGCCGCAGGTACGCTCGGCCAGCCACCGGCGGGCAATTCCGCCTTCCAGCTCAATGTCGAGACGCAGGGCCGCTTCACCGACCCGGCTCAGTTCGGCAAGGTCGTGATCCGCACCGACGCGCAGGGCCGCCAGGTTCGCGTGAGCGACGTTGCCCGCGTGGAGCTGGGCGCCGAGGATTATGGCACCTCAGCCTATCTGGGCGACAAGGACAGCGTCATCATCCCCGTCTTCCAGATGCCGGGCACCAACGCGCTGGCCGCTGCCGAAGGCATCAAGGCGGAGATGGAAGTCCTTGCCAAGGAGTTCCCCAAGGGCCTGGAATATCGCATCGTCTACAACCCAACCGAGTTCATCCAGAAGTCGATCGACGAAGTGGTCAAGACGCTGGTCGAGGCTGTCATCCTCGTCGTTCTCGTCATCATCGTCTTCCTGCAGAAGTGGCGCGCGGCGATCATCCCCGTGCTTGCCATCCCGGTCTCGCTCATCGGCACCTTCGCGGTGCTCGCAGGGTTGGGCTATTCGCTCAACAACCTCTCGCTGTTCGGCCTGGTGCTGGCGATCGGCATCGTCGTCGACGACGCGATCGTGGTGGTCGAGAATGTCGAGCGCAATCTCGAACATGGCATGACCCCGCTGGAAGCGGCGCGCACATCCATGGACGAGGTGGGCGCGGCGCTGATCGCCATTGTGCTCGTGCTGTGCGCGGTGTTCGTGCCGACCCTGTTCATCAGCGGCATGTCCGGCGCCTTCTACCAGCAGTTCGCCATCACCATCTCGGCGGCGACGATCATCTCGCTGGTGCTCTCGCTCACCCTCTCCCCGGCAATGTCCGCGCTGCTGCTCAAGCCTCGCGAAACGCTGGCCGAGGACGCACCGCGCTGGCGCCAGCTGATCGAGCGGGCCGGCAATGCCTTCAATCGCGGGTTCGAGCGGTTCAGCGCGGGCTATGCGGCGCTCACCGCCCGGCTCGTGCGCCAGCCCAAGAAGATGATGGCAGCCTATGCCGGCCTCATCGCGCTTACCGCCGGCGCGCTTGTCTGGACCCCCACCGGCTTCATCCCCGCGCAGGACCAGGGCTATTTCTTCACCATCATCCAGCTCCCGCCCGGCTCGTCCACGGCGCGCACGGACGCGGTGATGAAGAAGGTCGCCGAGCGGATGCTGCCGATCCCCGGCATCAGCAACACCGTCATGCTCTCCGGCTTTGACGGCGCCTCCGAGACACGCAACGTCAGCTCGGCCGCGGCTTACTGGGTGCTCGACGATTTCGAGGACCGCGCGAAGAAGGGGCAGACCATCGACGCGCTGATGGAGGAGGCCCGCAAGCGGACCGCCGACATCACCGAGGCGCGGCTGATGCTCGCCAAGCCCCCGCTCATTCGCGGCATCGGCTCGGCCGGCGGCTATCGCATGATGGTGCAGGACCGCGACGGCAAGGGCAGCAAGGCCCTGGAGCAGGCCGCGTACAGCGTGATCGGCCCGGCCAACCAGACCCCCGGCCTGTTCTTCGTCTATACCTTCTTCGAGACGAACACGCCGCGCATCTTCGCCGATATCGACCGTGACAAGGCGCAGATGCTGGGCCTGCCGCCCGAGCGCGTGTTCGAGACGCTGCAGGTCTATCTCGGCTCGGCGTTCGTGAACGACTTCAATCTGCTCGGCCGCACCTATCGTGTCACCGCGCAAGCCGACGAGCCGTTCCGCCGCACGCCCGCCGACATCGCCAATCTGCAAACCCGCTCGGATTACGGGCAGATGGTGCCGATCGGCTCGGTCGCGACGTTCCGCGACACGACGGGGCCGTATCGCGTGCAGCGCTACAACCTGTCGCCCGCCGTCGCCATCGATGGCGATACGGCGCCGGGCTACTCCTCCGGCCAGTCACTGGCCAAGATGGAAGAGATCGCCAACGCCAACCTGCCGCACGGCTTCACCCATGAGTGGACCGGCATCGCCTATCAGCAGAAGACCGCCGGCAACACCGCCGTGCTCGTCTTCGGCCTCGCGGTGCTGCTCGTCTTCCTCGTGCTCGCCGCGCAATATGAGAGCCTGGTCATGCCGCTCGCGATCATCCTGATCGTGCCCATGTCCGTGCTGGCCGCGATGATCGGCGTCAACCTGCGCGGCATGGACAACAATGTCCTCACGCAGATCGGCATCATCGTGCTTGTGGCGCTGGCCGCCAAGAACGCGATCCTCATCGTCGAGTTCGCGCGGCAGGGCGAGGACCATGGCCTCTCGACCATCGAGGCTGCGGTGCATGCCGCCGAGCAGCGGCTGCGGCCGATCCTGATGACGAGCTTTGCCTTCATCCTGGGCGCGGTGCCGCTGGTGCTCGCCACGGGCGCGGGTGCGGAGCTGCGGCAGGCACTGGGCACCGCCGTCTTCTTCGGCATGGCCGGCGTCACCATCTTCGGCCTCGTCTTCACCCCCACCTTCTATGTCGTCAGCCGCGGGCTGGGCGAGCGGTTCGCGCGGCTGCGCGCCCGGTTCACGCCTGCCCATGCCGCGCCGCTGCCGGCAGAGTGAGGAGATACCGTCATGACTCTCTCCCGCATCATCACCCCCATGGTTTCCGCGCTGGCGCTTTCAGCGTGCGCGGCGGGGCCGGACTACGTCGCCCCCACGCCCCCCGCGGCGTCCTCCGGCCCCTTTCTCTCCGCAACGGACCCGGCCTTCGTGGCTGCGCCAGCCCAGCAGGATTGGTGGCGCCTGTATCAGGACCCGGTGCTCGACCAGCTCATTGCCGATGCGCTTGCCGCCAATACGGACGTGCGCGTGGCGGTGGCCCGGCTCGAAAAGGCCCGATCCGCCCTGCGCGGGGCGCGCTCCGACCGGTTGCCGCAGACCAGCCTCAGCGCCGGCGCGACCTATGGCCGCGTGCCCGTCACCCAGCGCGCACCGGGCGCACCGCAGGAGGACTGGTCCGTCGATGGCGGCCTGAGCGTCTCCTATGAGGTCGACCTGTTCGGACGGGTGAGCCGGGGCGTGGAAGCCGCGCGCGGCGACGCCGATGCAGCCGCTGCCGATGCCGACGCCGTGCGCGTCGCCGTTGTGGCGGACACCACCCGCGCCTATGCCGATGCCGCCTCCGGCGCGGCGCGGCTCAAGGTGGCGAACGACATTGTCGGGCTGCTCGATCGGCTGCTGGACCTGACGCGGCGGCGCCAGTCCGCCGGCCTTGCAACCACGCTCGACGTCGCGCGCATCGCCACGCTGCGCGACCAGCGCGCCGCGGATATTCCGCGCCTCACTGCGGACCGGCAGGCAGCGCTGTTCCGCCTCGCCACGCTCACCGGGCGCACGCCCGACGCGCTGCCACCCATCGCCGCCGCGCGCAGCCTCAACCTGGAGATCGGCCAGCCGATCCCGGTCGGCGACGGTGCGACCCTGCTTGCACGCCGGCCGGACGTGCGCGCCGCCGAGCGGCGGCTGGCGGCCGACACGGCGCGGATCGGCGTGGCCACGGCCAGCCTTTATCCGCGCGTGACGCTGGGCGGGTCGATCGGCTCCACCGGCCCGAACATCGCCGACGCCTTTGGCGCCGGGCCGCTGCGCTGGCTGCTCGGGCCGCTGATCAGCTGGTCCTTCCCCAATCAGGAGGCCGCGCGTGCCCGCATTGCCGGAGCCCGCGCCGACAGCCAGGCGGCGCTCGCCACGTTCGACGGCGCAGTGCTCAATGCGCTGGCGGAAACCGAGACGGCGCTCTCCAACTATGCCCGGTCGCTCGAACGCCGCCAGTCATTGAAGGCCGCGCGCGATTCCGCCGAGACCGCCGCGAAGATCACCCGCGCGCAGCAGCGCGAGGGCGCGATCGACTCGCTGCAACTGCTCGACACGGAACGGACCTTCGCCGAGGCCGAAGCCGCGCTGGCCCAGCAGGATGCCGCCGTGGCGCAAGCGCAGATCGACCTGTTCCGCGCGCTGGGCGGCGGCTGGACGGTCTAGACGCAACCGCCCGCCGGAGCCTGCCGGCATCATGACCAAAAGTTCATGCCCGGACCATGCCCCCAATAGGCGGCCGGGCGTAGGACGCAATCCGGGTCGTCCCGCATGAAGGACGGTCACGGGGATGCCTGGCATGACAAGACCGGTTTTTTTCGACCCCACCGGGCGGCGGGGTCTGTGGGCGCGGCGAGGAGTTGCCGCTCTGCTGGCTATGATCGTTCTCGCCGCGCTCGCCTTTGCCACCACGCTCATCAAGGTCGTGCCGGGGCGCGACCTCGCCTTGCCGCTGCCGCAGACTCACGCCGCCCACCTCACCGTTTCCTCCCGCCTGCGCCGCGATCTGGCCGAGTGGTTGCCCCACTGGCTCGGCGGCCATCATGCCGGCGCGGATGCAGCGCCCGTCTCCATCGGTTTCTACGTGCCGGGCGACGAGCGCAGCATCGCCTCGCTGCGGCGCCATGTCGGCCAGCTCGACTGGATCGTGCCGGCCGTGATGACCGTGACCGGCCCCAGCCACGCCGTGACGACGTTGCCGGACCCAAAGTTCGACCGGATGCTGAGCGCGATGCAGCGCCACGGCCAGCGCATGCCCAAGGTGCTGCCGATGGTGCAGAATGTCGGCGCAAATGGCTGGGAAGGCGACAACAGCGCGCGACTGCTCGCCAGTCCGTCCGCCAGCCGGCAGCTCATCAATACCCTCGCCCGAAGCGTCGCGGCGAAGCATCAGGCCGGTCTCGTCATGGACTTCGAGGCTTTGCCGCCCCAGGCCATGGCCGACTATCTGCGCTTCCTGCGCCAGTTGCGCGCCGCGCTGCCGATCAGTGCGCAACTGGTAGCGACAGCGCCTGCGGGTGACGAGAGCTGGCCGCTGCACCAGCTCGCCCAGGCGACGGATCGGCTGATCTTCATGGCTTATGACCAGCATTGGCAAGGCGGGCAGGCCGGTCCCGTCGCCGCGCAGGAGTGGTTCGTCGATCAGGTGGAAGACGCCCTGCGCCGGGTCGGGCCAAGCAAGCTGATCGTCGCGCTCGGCAGCTATGCCTATGACTGGCATGACGGCGAGACCGACGCGCTCTCGCTCGACGAGGCCTGGCTTGCCGCCCATGACAGCGACGCGCCAGTGACGTTCGACAATGCCAGCGGCAATGCCGGCTTTGCCTATGAGGACGGACAGAGCCGGCATCAGGTCTGGCTGCTCGACGCGGCGACGAGCTGGAACGAGATGCAGGCGCTGCGCCGCCTGCACATCGGCAGCATCGCCCTGTGGCGCCTGGGCAGCGAGGACCCCGGCTACTGGAGCGATCTGGCAGCGAACCGCAATGGCGGCCGGCCGAGCCTCGACCGGGTGGAAAGCACGCTCAACACCGACGTGGAAGGCTCCGGCGAAATCCTGCGCATCACCGCCACGCCCACGCAGGGCGCGCGCGCCGTGCGCTTCGATCGCGACGGCATGATCCTGCAGGAGCGATATCGCGCGCTGCCAACGCCCTATCAGGTGAAGCGCACCGGCGCGCAGCAGCCGCACCTTGTCGCCCTCACCTTCGACGATGGGCCGGACGGCACCTGGACACCGCAGATCCTCTCCGTGCTGGAAAAGGCGCATGTGCCCGCCACGTTCTTCGTGGTCGGCGAGAATGCGCTGGAGCATCCGCAATTGCTCCGCCGCATCGTCGACGACGGCGACGAGATCGGCAATCACACCTATCTCCACCCCAATCTCGCCAATGCCTCCGAGACCGAGACCATGCTGGAGCTGAATGCGACGCAGCGGCTGGTGCAGGCCTATACCGGCCGGAGCATGCGCCTGTTCCGCGCGCCCTATTTCGGTGATGCCGAACCGACCACGGCGGACGAGCTGGGGCCGGCGCTTGCAGCGCAGAAGGCGGGCTATACCGTCGTGGGCCTGCATGTGGACCCGAATGACTGGCAGCGCCCGCAAGCCGACGCCATCGTCAGCCAGGTGCTGTCGCAAGTCGCATCCGCCTCGCCGGACCGCTCGGAGAATGTGATCCTGCTGCATGATGGCGGCGGCGAGCGCTCGCAGACGGTCGCCGCGCTGCCGCGGATCATCGCCGGCCTGCAGGCGCGGGGCTATCGCTTCGTGCCGGTCTCCCAGCTTGCCGGCCTGTCGCGGGATGCTGCGATGCCGCCGGTCAAGGCCAGCGACCTGCTCGCGGTGCGGATCGACGTCAGCATCTTCGTGCTGCTGGCTTTCGTCACGGCGGCGCTGGGCTGGATCTTCTATCTCGCTATTTCGCTCGGCATCGCCCGCGCCGTGCTGATGGCCGGGCTCGCCTGGGCGCAGGCGCGCACACGCCGATCCGTGGCGCCCCAGTTCGAGCCAAGCGTCTCGATCATCATCCCGGCCTATAACGAGGAACGCGTGATCGAGGCATCGGTACGCCGGGTGCTGGCAAGCGATTATCCCGCGCTGCACGTGATCGTGGCCGACGACGGATCGAAGGATGCGACCAGCGCCATCGTCGCCAGGGCCTTTGCCGACGATCCGCGGGTGACGCTGCTCATGCTCCAGAACGGCGGCAAGGCCTCGGCGCTCAACCGCGCGCTGCTGCATGCGGATGGCGACGTGATCATCGCGCTCGATGCCGACACCCAGTTCGAGCCGCAGACGATCCGCCGCCTCGCGCGCTGGTTCGCCGATCCCGCCATTGGCGCTGTCGCGGGCGATGCGCGCGTGGGCAATCGCATCAATCTCGTCACGCGCTGGCAAGCGCTCGAATATATCACCGCGCAGAATCTGGAACGGCGCGCGCTGGCCGGCTTCGACGCCATGACCGTGGTCCCCGGCGCGGTGGGCGCCTGGCGCCGCACCGCACTGGACGTGGTCGGCGGCTATCCCGAGGATACGCTGGCCGAAGATCAGGACCTCACCATCGCCATCCAGCGCGCCGGCTGGCGCGTGACCTATGACGCGCAGGCAGTCGCCTGGACCGAAGCGCCCGAGACGTTCAAGGCACTGGCCAAGCAGCGCTATCGCTGGGCTTTCGGCACGCTGCAATGCCTGTGGAAGCACGCCGCCATCCTGCGCGAGCGCAAGCCCACCGGCCTCGCGCTGGTCGGTCTGCCGCAAGCCTGGCTGTTCCAGATTGCCTTTGCCGCCATCTCCCCGCTCATCGATCTGGCGCTGGTCGTGTCCGTTGTGAGCACCGTGATGCGTGTGCAGCAGCATGGCTGGGCGCAGACCAGCGGCGATGTGGGCATGATGGCGCTCTACTGGGTCGCCTTCACCACCATCGACGTGCTGTGCGGTTGGGTCGCCTATCGGCTGGACGGGCGCAAGCAACCCTACCCTGCCCTGCTGCTCGTCGCCCAGCGCTTCGTCTATCGGCAGATCATGTACTGGGTCGTCATCCGGGCCATCGCCTCGGCGATCGGCGGCTGGGTCGTGGGCTGGGGCAAGCTGGAGCGCTCGGGCCGCGTCGCGGTGGACGGCCATCACGCGGCCGCCTGACGGCCTATTCAGCGCGGAGGAAGCACCGCGTCGATCTTGCGCAGCAGCACGTCGGAGAGCCGATCGGTATCATGATGCAGCCCATGGCCGCTGGGCAGCGCGACGCGCTCGACATTGGCCTGAGTAAGCAGCGGGCAAAGGCTGTTGGTTTCCTCGACGCCCTGCACGCAGAGCGTCGGCACCCAGTCGAGCTTGCGCGCCGTCGCCAGCGCGTCCGCGTCCGGCTTCGACCATTCGAGCATTTCGCCGGGCGATATCCGGTAATAGACCGTGTCAGTCGGCACTACGAGCAGCACCAGGGCGATGCGCGCACGCAGATCGGCCGGCAAGCGTATCAGCCCGATATGCAGCATGTCCGCCCCGAAGGACTGGCCGACGAGGACGAGGCGCTGTGCCCCCGTGACAGCAAGCGCGTGGCGGATCGCATTGGCGACGAATGTGCCGATCTGGACCGGCGTGTGCCGTTCGCGGAACTCGATCATCGAGCTGACCCCGATGACCGGCAGGCCGGCCTCCGCCAGCCGCGCTGACACGCCCGGCCCCATGCCGACCCGAAAGCCCATGTCACCGGAGAAGAGCAGGGCCGCGACATCGCGCTGCCCCGGCGGCGGCATCACCCTGGCCGGCACCTGCGTATAGAGATCGCCGCCGAAGACACCGATCTGGGCGAGCATCACGGCGCTGACCGAGGAGAGCACGAGCGCTGTCGCGGCGAGGCGGCGCATCATCCGACGCCGGCTCATCGCATGCCCTCCAGGCGGTTCGATGACAGGAAGTTCATATGCGCGCCTTTCCGTCCAATTGCGCCGCAAACGCCTGAATTATGCCCTTTCTAGCGCATTGGCCGGTCAACAAGCTGGCTGGCGCATGAACGAAGCTTAACATGACTTGGGCGGACTCCCGGCGCATCTTCAACTCGGCGGAACGGAGCGCTCCCTCACTCCCCCGATGCCCCTGCTCCGTTCCGCCTTCGCAGGAGTACAGACCATGAAGTATCTGCTCATTCCCATCGCCGCTCTCTCCATCGGCACGGCCGCCCTCGCCCAGAGCCCGGCCCCCGAGAAGAGCTACCCGCCCTGTTCGCAGACCGTGAAGGACGAATGCATCAGCACGGCAGGTCTCCCTCACAAGGCGAAGGCCGCGAAGGCGACGCATCACGCCCGCCATCATCACCGGACCAAGGCCACCGAGGCCGCCAAGGCCAAGTGAACGGCGAGGCTGCAAAGGCCGCCCGGCTATGAGGGGAGCCAGCCGGCTCCCCTTTTCCGCTGACCGAGGAGAGAAGCGATGACCGACGCGCAGATCCATGAGCTGGCCAGGACGCTGCTCGGCAAGCCGGTCGGCGCGCTGGACCCCGAGGAACAGAATGTCCTCGAGGACATTCGCGATCACAGCCTGACCAGCCAGGATGCCGCCGATGTGGCGGAAGCACAGTCCACGATGGGCCAGCGGCTCGCCGACGACGTGGCGGCGATCGGCGGTTCGTGGGGCTTCATCATCGCCTTCATGCTCGTGCTTGTCGCCTGGATGGTGCTGAACAGCGACATTCTGGGCCGTCTGCATCTCGCTTTCGACCCTTATCCCTACATCTTCCTGAACCTGATGCTCTCGATGCTGGCGGCCATCCAGGCGCCGATCATCATGATGAGCCAGAACCGCCAGGCCGCGAAGGACCGGCTCGCCGCCAGCCTTGATTACGAGGTCAATCTGCGCGCGGAAATCGAGCTGATGCGCGTCCACGAGAAGATCGACGTCTCGCTCTCCAGCCGGCTCGACGAGATCGCCCGCAACCAGCGCATCCTCGCCGACATGATCGACCAACTTGATGCCCGGATGATCCGGAGCGCACCATGAAGCGAAGCCCGCTGGATCGATTAGCCAATGGCGGCACGCTCGTCGCGCTGGCGCTTGGCGCGCTGACGATGAGCCTCGCCTTCTTCGTGCATCTCGACCGGCGCGGCGCCGCGCCGCACACCCAGATCCTGCCCGGCCTGACTCTGGCGAACAGCCAGCCGGCCGACGACGGACTGATCGTCACCAGCATCCGATCCGATAGCCCCGCCGCGCAGCAAGGCATCATCGTGGGTGACGACATTGTCGCGCTGGATGGCAATCCGGTACACTCGCTGGATCAGGCCAATCGCTATCTGCTAGTGAGTCGCCAGCAGAGGGTGGTCCTGGAGCTCATCCACGAGAACAGGATGCGTCAGGTGACACTGGACCGATCGGGGACCTGAGATGAGTCAAAAGCTTCTTGTGATCGAGGACGACAGCGCGACCGCCGCCTATATCGCCAAAGGCATGACCGAGGCCGGCTTCACCGTCGATCAGGCAGCCAATGGCCGCGACGGCCTCTTCCTGGCCAGCGACGGAAGCTATGGCGCGATCATCCTCGACCGGATGATGCCGACCATGGACGGCATGGCGATGCTCAAGGCCCTGCGCGCCGCGGGGATCGACACGCCGGTCATCATCCTTTCCGCGCTCGGCAGCCCGGAGGACCGGGTCGAAGGCCTCACGAGCGGATCGGACGACTATCTGGTCAAGCCTTTCGCCTTTGCCGAGTTGCTGGCGCGCGTACAGTTGCTGCTGCGCCGTGGCGGCGCGGGAAGCAGCCAGGTCGTCACGGTACTGCGCTACGACGACCTGGAAATGGACCTGCTTTCCCGCCGGGTGAAGCGCGGCAGCCAGGTGGTCGACCTCCAGCCCCGCGAATTCCGCCTGCTCGAATATTTCCTGCGCCATGCCGATCAGGTCGTGACCCGCACCATGCTGCTCGAAGGCGTGTGGGACTATCATTTCGATCCCGGCACCAATGTGATCGACGTGCATGTGAGCCGCCTGCGCCGCAAGCTGGACGATGGCTCCGGCCGGCCGCTGCTCCACACGGTGCGCGGCGCGGGATACCGACTTGGCCTCGACACCTGATACCGCCAGTTTCTGGCGCCGGCTGGCGCGCTCGACGATCGCACGCTTCGTCGGGCTTGCTTTTCTGTGCCAGTTCCTCGTGACCGGCGGTGTGCTGCTGTTCGTCCAGCAAGCGAGCCAGCGCACGGTCGTCTCGGCAGAGCGCGAGACGACCGAAGCCCTGCGCGACGAACTGCTCGCAGGCTATCGCAGTGGCGGGTCCAAAGCCTTGAGCGCCGCCATCGGCCAGAGGCTGAGCAGCACTGGCGGCGATCACATTGCCATTCTCCTCGCGACGCGCGACGGGCGGGCGCTGGCCGGCAATCTGGGCGCCTGGCCGGCGACAGTCCCGGACAATGCCCGCTGGCGCGTGATCGACCTCTATCGCCTCGGCCGCGACCAGCCGGATCCGCTCGGCGTCACTGCCACGCGTCTGCCGGACGGCAACCGCCTGCTCGCAGGCGTTGTCCTCTCGCAGAGACTGCGCCTGACGCGGATTTACGAAGAAGCGCTCAGCATGGCCTTCCTCGCCAGCCTCGGCCTCTCGCTCATCATCGCGATCGTGCAGGGGCGCCTGATCGCCCGGCAAGTCTCCGGCATCGCCGAGACGGCCGAGGATGTGGCCGTGGGGGCGCTCGACCGGCGGGTACCGATCAACGGCAGCGGCGACGCCTTCGACCGGCTCGGCCAGTCGATCAACGCGATGCTGGAGCGCATCGACGCGCTGGTGAGCGAATTGCGCATCATGACGGACGGGCTCGCCCATGACCTCAAGTCGCCGGTGACGCGGCTCATGTCCGTCGTCGAACAGGCGAGCGCGCGGACGAAGGACGAGACCGCGCTCGACGCGCTGGAAACGGTGCGGCGCGAAGCGGAAGCGCTGCAGACCATGCTGGCGACCGCGCTGCTGATCAGCCGCACCGAAGCGGGCGTAGGCGCCGGCATGATGCGCGAGACCGATGTGGGCGACCTGCTGCGCGACCTCGCGGAAGTCTATGGTCCGCTCGTCGAGGAAAGCGGCTTCACACTGACCGTCGCGGCACCGGACGGGCTGATCTTCCCCCTCCATCGCGAGCTGGTGAGTCAGGCCATCGCCAATCTCATCGAGAATGCGCTCAAATATGCCGAGGGCGGCAACGCCATCACCCTCACCGCCGCGCCGGACGCGGATCTGCTCATCACGGTCGCGGACAATGGCCCCGGCATCCCGGCAAGCCAGCGCGACGCGGCGCTCAAGCGCTTCGGTCGGCTCGATCCCGCGCGCGGCAAGCCCGGATCGGGCCTTGGACTTTCGCTCGTGGAAGCCGTCGCGCGGCTCCACCATGGACAGATGACGCTGGGCGACAATGGCCCCGGCCTGCTGGTTGCGCTGCACCTCAAGCAGCGCGGCTGAGAAACGGATCAATCAAAACCATGGATACGTTTCTCGCCAGTCCACGCAAACGCATGGCGCTCTCGGTCGGCATCGTCCTGATCCTCGCGGCGCTTGGCTTCTCCGCGCTCGCCCATCTGCTGCGCGAGGTCCATCTGCACGATGTCCGCCACGCCGTTGCCCAGATCGGCCCGGAGCGCTTCATCGCGGCGCTCGTCTTCACCTGCGCGAGCTATCTGGCACTGACGCTCTACGACGCCCTGGCGCTGCGCGCGATCGGCCGGCCCCTGCCATATGGCGTTGCGGCGCTCGCCTCCTTCACCAGCTACACGCTCAGCCACAATCTCGGCCTCTCGCTGCTGACCGGCGGATCGGCCCGCTATCGCGTCTACAGCGCCGAAGGGCTGGCGATCGGCGATGTCGCGCGGGTCATCGCCATTGCCAGTCTGGCCTTCTGGGGCGGCGTCTTCGCGCTGGCGGGCGGAATGCTGGCGCTCAGCCCGGACCGGATCAGCCTCGGCCCGCTGGACTTTCCGCCCATGCTGTGGCGCGCGATCGGCATCGCCGTGCTCGCCGGGCTGGCGACGCTCATCCTCTGGGCGGGGCGCGACGGCCGGCACTTGCGGGTGCTGCGCTGGCAATTGCCGATCCCCGGCTATCGGCTCGCGCTGGCGCAGATCGCCGTGGCCGCGCTCGATCTCGCCGCCGCCAGCGCCGCCCTGTTCGTGCTGGTGCCGGACGTGACGCTGGCCGCCTGGCCCACCTTCTTCATGGGCTACACGCTCGCCATCATCGCCGTGCTGATCACGCATGTGCCCGGCGGCATCGGCATCTTCGAGGCCGTGATGGTCGCCGCCCTGCCCGGCGCGGCCCGGCCGGAGCTGGTCGCCGCGTTGATCGCCTATCGCCTGCTCTATTATGTGCTCCCCCTCCTTGTCGCGGGCCTGATCGTCGCCGCGCAGGAGGGGCGCCGCTGGCGCAGGCCGGTGGGGCGGACGCTGCGCGGCCTTCATGCCGTGGCGTCCGGCATCGCGCCGACTATGGTCTCGGCGCTGGTCTTCCTGGGCGGGGTCGTGCTGCTGGTCTCGGGGGCGCTACCCGCCGTTCCGAACCGCATCGAAACGCTCTACCGGCTGCTGCCCCTGCCCTTCGTCGAAGCGTCCCATCTCGCGGCCAGCCTGGTCGGCGCGGCGCTGCTGATCCTGGCCCCCGGCCTTTACCGCCGACTGGACGGGGCCTTCTGGCTTACGCGAGCGCTGCTGCTCGCCGGCGCCGCCTTCTCGCTGCTCAAGGGCCTCGATTATGAGGAAGCGACGGTCATGCTGCTGCTCGCGGGGCTGCTGCAATGGACGCGTGCCGCCTTCTACCGGCACACCCGCCTGACGCGCGACGTCTTCTCGCCCGGCTGGCTGGCCACGGTCGCGGTGGTGCTGGGGCTTGCCGTGTGGATCGGCCTGTTCGCTTACAAGCGGGTCGATTATCAGAACGAGCTGTGGTGGCATTTCGCCGAGCGTGGTGATGCCTCCCGCTTCCTGCGCGCCAGCCTGTCGGTCGCGGTGCTGCTCTCCGCCCTCGCCATCTGGCGGCTGCTGCGCCCCGTGGCACCGCGCTCGCTGGCCGCGACGAGCAGCACACCGCCCGCGGGCGAAGCCATGGCGCTTGCCGAGCGGACCGAGGCGAACCTCGCCTACACCGGCGACAAGCGCTTCCTCGCTTCTGCCACCGGCCGCAGTTTCCTGATGTTCCAGATCCGGGGCCACAGCTGGATCGTGATGGGCGACCCGGTGGGCGACATGACGGAGTGGAGCGACCTGCTCTGGGCGCTGCGGGAGGAAGCAGACGCCGCGCAGGGCCGGCTGCTGCTCTACCAGATCAGCCTGCAGGCCCTGCCTATCGCCATTGATCTGGGGCTGCAGATCATCAAATATGGCGAGGAGGCGCGGGTCGACCTTGCCCGCTTCACGCTCGAAGGACCGGACGCGAAGCCGCTGCGCTATGCCGTGCGCCGGGCCGAGCGGGAGGGCGCGGCGTTCCGCATCGTCCCCGCCGCCGAGTTGCCCGCCATCCTGCCGCGTCTTGCCGAAATTTCCGACAATTGGCTGCGCGAGAAGGGCCATCGGGAAAAGGGCTTCAGCGTCGGCCGCTTCGACCCGGCGTATATCGGGCGGTTCGACTGCGCGATCGTGACCGTGGGCGAGCGGATCGTCGCCTTCGCCAATATCTGGGCGACGCAGGACAAGTCCGAGCTGTCGATCGACCTGATGCGGCACGATGCCGAGATGCCCTACGGCACGATGGATTATCTTTTCACCAGCCTGATGCAATGGGGGCAGCAGGCGGGCTATCGCTGGTTCACGCTTGGCCTCGCGCCCCTCTCCGGCCTGGAAGCGCGCCGGCTGGCGCCGCTGTGGATGAAGCTCGGCTCCATGCTCTATCAGCATGGCGAGGCGCTCTATGGCTTCGAGGGGCTGCGCAGCTACAAGGACAAGTTCTCGCCGGTCTGGGAGCCGC
This sequence comes from Sphingomonas sp., assembly GCA_017304655.1. Lineage (GTDB taxonomy): Bacteria > Pseudomonadota > Alphaproteobacteria > Sphingomonadales > Sphingomonadaceae > Sphingobium. The sequence goes on along the minus strand of JAFKLY010000002.1, from coordinate 390,432 downwards.
GCTTCATTGCCGGGCCACAGGGCCTGGCGCTCGGGCGCGGGCTTATCGACCTTCAGGCGCTCATCTCGGCCCGCCGCTGACGAGAGGAGAAACGACGATGCCCCACCCGCTGTCCCGCCTCTTCCCTCGCCTGCTGCTGATGATCACGGGTCTCACTCTCATCGGCGCGGACGTGAGCAGTGGCCAGCCCGCCCCACCGACCGCAGGTGCATCGACATACAGCACCGCGCCGTTCGGCACCGTCCACCTGTTCCGCCCCGCCGCCGATCCGCGCGGCGTCGTGCTGTTCCTCTCCGATTCCAACGGGGTATCGACCACTGAAACCAGCATCGCGACGACGCTCGCACACCGGGGACTGCTGGTCGCGCTGGTTTCCACGCCCGTGCTGATGGCCACGCCGGATGCCTGGAGCAAGCGCTGCCTCAATGCCAATTACCCGCTGGTCGACCTCTCCAACGACGTGCAGCACCGTGCGGGCGTGAAGGCCTATATGAAGCCCGTCATCCTCGGCACCGGCGAAGGCGGCACGCTGGCTTATGCCAGCCTCGCGCAATGGCCGAACGGCTCCTATCAGGGCGTGGTGTCGGTCGGCTTCTCGCCGCAGATCGCCAGTGGCCGGCCATGGTGCACAGCGCCCGGCTTTTCCGCCGAGCATGTGCAGGAGGGCACGGCCTGGCGGTTCGGCCCCAACAAGCGGACCCGGCTGCCCTGGATCGCCCTCTCCGCGCCGGGCAGCGGTGGCCCGGCGCTCGCGGCACTGACCGCCGCCGTGCCGCATGCCCGCGCGGCCGCGCTGCCCGGCGACCGCGCGCAATGGCCAGCCCCGGTCGCAGACGCAGTCGTCAGCCTGCTCCCCCGCCCCGCCTTGCCCGCGCAGGCCGGTATGCTCCCGGTGCCGGACATGCCGCTGACGCTCGTGCCCGCCCGCAAGACCACCGCCAATCGCGATGTGATGGCGATCATCTATTCCGGCGATGGCGGCTGGGCCGGCATCGACCGCGACGTGGCGGGCCAGCTCGCCAATGCCGGCATCCCGGTCGTCGGGGTGGACAGCCTTTCCTATTTCTGGACCGCACGCACGCCTGCCGGCGCCGCCCGCGACCTGCGGCAGCTCATCCTCTCCTTCAGCCAGCACTGGAAGCGGCCACGCGTGCTGCTGGTCGGCTACAGCTTCGGCGCCGATGCGCTTCCGCTGATGGTCGATGCGCTCGATGGTCCCGCCCGCGCGCGAATCGCCCGGATGAGCCTGCTCGGCCTGAGCGCCACGGCGGACTTCCAGTTCCACCTGAGCAGCTGGCTCGACATCAGCTCCGACAACGGCCTGCCGACCGTGCCGGCCGTGACGCGTCTGCGCGGGCTGCCGATGCAATGTGTGCGGGGCGAAGACGAGAGCGACAGCGCGTGCCCGCAGATACCGGCGGGGCTGGCCCAGCAGTTTCTGGTGCCCGGCGGCCACCATTTCGACCGGAATGCGCCACTGCTCACGCAGATCGTCCTCGGCGCTCGTCATCCCGGAACGATCTCCGACTAAGGCGGCGCGCCCCGCCCGATTTGACTGGCGCGCCGTTGCGGCGCATGTTTGGGGGGTAGAGAGGACAGATGCCCCAGGCGATCCATCTTCATGCGGACCTCGTGTTCGATGCCGTGCGCTCGGCGCGCAGCGCGGCCTTGTCGCCAGTCGCAGCCTCCTGGTGCCGATCGGCGCTCCATCACCGACTCGACCCGACCAGCGAGACGAACCGCGAGCGACTCGATGCGCGCGCGCTGGCCGATCTGCGGCAAGCGCACGAACCGCTGCTCGCCATCGCCAACCCCGTGCTCGACCAGATGTTCCGCGCGGTCGGCCGCTCGGGCTGCGGCGTGGTCCTGAGCGATGCCAGCGGGCTCATCCTGGAACATCGCATCGGCGAGGCGGATCTGGCCGCGTTCACGCAGGTCGGTCTGGTCGAGGGCGGCCGCTGGAGCGAAGCGGAGGAAGGCACCAACGGCATCGGCACCTGCCTGTTCGAGGACAAGCCGGTGGTCATCCACCGCGACCAGCATTTCGCCAGCCGCAACATCGGCATCAGCTGCATGGATGCGCCGGTGCACGATCCGCACGGCCGGCTGATCGCCGCGCTCGACGTGTCGAGCTGCCGCGACGATCACGGCCCGGAGATCGCGGACATGGTGGCCGCGCTCGTGCGCGATGCCGCTCGCCGGATCGAGCGGGACTATTTCTGCAGCCATTTCGGCGAGGCGCGCATCATGATCATGGGCGATGCGCCAGCCGGCACGGAACTGCTTGCGCTCGACCGGGACAATCTGGTGATCGGCGCCAGCCGCGCTGCGCGGCTGCGCCTCAACCTGGGCGAAGGGCAGATCGCGCAGCCCCGACCGCTGGAGCAACTCGTCGGATCGGACGAGGCGCCTTCCTTCGAGCAGGGCGACCGAACGGTGCTGCGGCAGGCGCTGGCCCGCGCCGGCGGCAATGCGAGCGAGGCGGCGCGCCTGCTCGGCATCGGCCGCGCGACGCTCTATCGCCGCATGGCGCGCGCCGGCCTGCGCAACTGATCCCCCGACCTGTCTCGCATGCGAGACAGGTGCGCGCGCCCATCGCTCCACCCCATCTTTGTGTGGCGGGCATCCCGTGGGACACTCCTCTTCCGACAGTAGCCGGATGACCCGGCGCGACGCTTAGGAAGAGGCAAACGATCATGACGACGCTCGTCGAGGACCGGCCGGCCACGCTGCAGGCCCCCTTTGCTCCCCGCTACGACAATTTCATCGGTGGCCAGTGGGTGCCGCCGCGCTCCGGCCGCTATTTCGACAATGTCTCGCCGATCAACGGCAAGCCCGTCGGCCAGATCGCCCGCTCCAACGCCGATGATATCGAAGCCGCGCTCGACGCGGCCCATGCCGCCAAGGATGGCTGGGGCAAAGCCTCCCCCGCGGAGCGCGCGCTGGTGCTCAATCGCATCGCCGACCGGATGGAAGCCAATCTGGAGAAGCTGGCGACGGCCGAGACCTGGGACAACGGCAAGCCGATCCGCGAGACCATGGCGGCCGACCTGCCGCTCGCCATCGACCATTTCCGCTATTTTGCCGGCGTGATCCGCGGACAGGAAGGCACGATCGGCGAGATCGACCATGATACGGTCGCTTATCATTTCCACGAGCCGCTCGGCGTGGTGGGCCAGATCATTCCCTGGAACTTCCCGCTGCTGATGGCCTGCTGGAAGCTCGCCCCCGCGCTCGCCGCCGGCAATTGCGTGGTGCTCAAGCCCGCCGAGCAGACCCCCGCCTCGATCATGGTCTGGGCCGAGCTGGTCGGCGACCTGCTGCCGCCGGGTGTGCTGAACATCGTCAACGGCTTCGGCCTGGAAGCGGGCAAGCCGCTCGCTTCCTCCAGCCGCATCGCGAAGATCGCCTTCACCGGCGAGACGACGACTGGCCGCTTGATCATGCAATATGCCAGCGAGAACCTGATCCCGGTGACGCTGGAACTGGGCGGCAAGAGCCCGAACATCTTCTTCGCCGATGTGGCGCGCGAGGACGATGACTTCTTCGACAAGGCGATCGAGGGCTTCGTCATGTTCGCGCTCAATCAGGGCGAGGTCTGCACCTGCCCGAGCCGCGCGCTCATCCATGAGTCGATCTACGAGCGCTTCATGGACCGCGCGCTCGATCGGGTCGCGGCGATCGTGCAGGGCAGCCCGCTCGATCCGGCGACGATGATCGGCGCGCAGGCATCCTCCGAACAGCGCGAGAAGATCCTCTCTTACATCGACATCGGCAAGCAGGAAGGCGCGCAGCTGCTGATCGGCGGCGAGGCGGCGGACCTGGGCGGCGAATTGTCCGGCGGCTATTATGTGAAGCCGACCGTGTTCCGCGGCCACAACAAGATGCGTATCTTCCAGGAAGAGATTTTCGGCCCGGTCGTCTCGGTCACGACCTTCAAGGATGCCGACGAGGCGCTGAGCATCGCCAACGACACGCTCTATGGCCTGGGCGCCGGCGTGTGGAGCCGGGACGCGAACACCTGCTACCGGTTCGGTCGCGCCATCCAGGCCGGGCGCGTGTGGACCAACTGCTATCACGCCTATCCGGCCCATGCGGCGTTCGGCGGCTACAAGCAGTCCGGCATCGGGCGCGAGACGCACAAGATGATGCTCGACCACTATCAGCAGACCAAGAACATGCTGGTGAGCTACAGCCCGAAGAAGCTGGGCTTCTTCTGATCGCATCCCTTCGCCCGCGCGCCCTCTCCCACCTCTCCCCGCCCGGCGCGCGGGCAACCACAGCAGGAGCTCCGCCATGGCCAAGACCATGAAAGCCGCCGTCGTCCGTGCCTTCAGGCAGCCGCTCACGATCGACGAAGTGCCTATCCCGCAGGTCGGGCCGGGCCAGATCCAGGTCGCCATTCAGGCCTCCGGCGTCTGCCATACGGACCTGCACGCGGCCGAGGGCGACTGGCCGGTCAAGCCCAATCCGCCCTTCATTCCCGGGCATGAAGGCGTCGGCTTCGTCTCGGCGGTGGGCGCCGGGGTCAAGCACATCAAGGAAGGCGACCGGGTCGGCGTGCCCTGGCTCTACACCGCCTGCGGCCACTGCGTGCATTGTCTGGGCGGCTGGGAGACGCTGTGCGAGGAGCAGCAGAATACCGGCTATTCGGTGAATGGCGGCTTTGCCGACTACGTTATCGCCGACCCCAATTATGTCGGCCACCTGCCCGACAATATCAGCTTCACCCAGATCGCCCCGGTGCTGTGCGCGGGCGTCACGGTCTACAAGGGCCTGAAGATGACCGACACCAAGCCGGGTGACGTGGTGGCAATCAGCGGCATTGGCGGGCTGGGCCACATGGCGGTGCAATATGCCAAGGCGATGGGCCTCACCGTCGCGGCGATCGACATCGACGATGCCAAGCTCGATCTGGCGCGCCGTCTGGGCGCGACGATCACGGTCAATGCGCGTCACGAAGACCCCGCCGCCGCGATCCGGCGGGAGACCGGCGGCGGCGTGAACGGCGTGCTGGTGACGGCGGTGAGCGAAAAGGCCTTCGCGCAGGCGGTGGGCATGGTCGCGCGCGGCGGCACCATCTCGCTCAACGGCCTGCCGCCCGGCGACTTTCCGCTCAACATCTTCGGCATGGTGCTCAACGGCATCACCGTGCGCGGATCGATCGTCGGCACGCGGCTCGACTTGCAGGAATCGCTGGACTTCGCGGCGGACGGCAAGGTTGCCGCGACCATCGAGACCGCCAGGCTGGAAGACATCAACACCGTGTTCGACCGCATGCACAAAGGCCAGATCGAGGGGCGCGTCGTCCTCGACATGGCAAGCTGATCCCGCAAGGGTCGCACCGGAGGCGCCAGTGACCGACCACGCAGAAACGGTTGCTCGCGTTACCGCCACGCCGGCGGCACTGGCCCTCTTGGCGGACATACAGGCCGAGCATGGCCCGGTGATCTTCCACCAGTCCGGCGGCTGCTGCGATGGCTCATCGCCGATGTGCTACCCGGTGGGCGACTTCCGCACCGGCGACAGCGACATCCTGCTCGGCACCGTGGGCGGCGCGCCGGTCTATATCGGCCGGGCGCAGGGCGAGGCGTGGGCGCACACGCAGCTCATCCTCGACGTGGTGCCTGGCCGGGGCGGCATGTTCAGCCTCGACAATGGCCGGGAAGTCCGCTTCCTGACGCGCGGCCGCGTGTTCAGCGCGGCGGAGCGCGCCGCTTTGTCGCGCTGACCGGCCGGTCTGCGGGCAGCACCACATCCAGGCTGTCCAGCAGGGCCTGCGCATTCTGCTCGATCCGGCCAAGCATGGCCGTCACCACCTCCCGATCCAGATCGGCCAGCAATTGCTGCTCGCGGCCGCGCGCGCGGGGCATCAGCTCCTCCTGCAGACGGCGCCCGGCATCGGTCAGGCTGATCAGCCGGGCGCGCTCGTCATAGGGGTCGGGCCGGCGGCTGAGCAGGCCCTTCTCCTCCATCTCGCGCACCAGCCGGCTGATCCAGGCCTTGTCGACCCGCGCGCGGCGGCTGATCTCGGCCATGGGCAGGGCATCGTCCGCCTGCAGCACGCTGAGGATGCGCAGATCCGTGATGCGGATGCGGAACGGCTCCTCGACCGCCAGGCTGGTGATGCGCGCGATCAGTTCGCCAATGCGGTAGAGCCGCACGGCGGTAAGATCCTCGAAGGGCGTCAGCGCCTTGCCGCTCCCCGCGCCGGGTGCGGCCTCTGATCTGGGCTTGCGGGCTATTCCTCGCGACATGGCTGGCGACCTAGCGCCGGACCGGGAGCCAGTCCAGCGCATCGGCCCCACCCCACTCAGTCGGGCACAAACATGCCGTGGAATGACATGTGCTGGTTGAACGGCAGGCGCACCGTCGCCAGCGCCGGCCCATCCATCTTCATCGCGTCGAGGATCACCAGGTCCGCGACATTCTGCGCATGGCGATTGACCACGCAGAGGACGAAACCGTCCCCTTCCGGCGCGTCGGGCGAGCGCGGCACGAAGATCGGCTCCTGCGCGCCACCGGGTGCATCCGGAATCGCATGGACGATGCGTTCGCCGGTATCCCAGTCGAGCCGGGCGATGCCCTGCGGCGACTTCATGTAGCCATAGCGATAGCGCGCCATCTGGAAGCGATCGTCACAACGCGGCATCTCGCCGATCGCGCCGGGGAAGGGCTCGACGCTTTCCACCTCGTCCCCGTTGGACAGCAGATCGAAGGTCAGGCGGCTGACGGTCGCGATCGCACCCATCGGATCGGTCGCGTTCCCATCGACATCGCGGATGAAGCGGAAGCCGTTGCCCGGACTGATCGTCGCATCGACATGAACCTTCGAGCCCTCGGTATAGGCATTCATGATGTGGCCGGAGAATTTGCCCGGCGCCTTGAACCAGCGGATCTCGCTCGTGCTGCCATTGCGCGGCATGATGCCCCACATGGAGGGCAAGGCCGGATCGAAGGCGTAGAAATCGCCGCCGGCCCGCACGCGATCCAGATCGACCGTAAGCGGCATGATCGGGAAGATGATGTGCTCCCGCGTTACCGCAAAATCATGCGAGAGTCCCGGATACGGCGCGCGAAACGACTCCTGGCGGACGAACCGGCCATCCTTGTCGATGACCTGCAGCGCCATGTCGCCATCATAGGTCTTGTCCGAGAACAGGTTGAAGCCCCACCACTCACCCGTGACCGGATCGATCTTGGGGTGTGCGGTCATGCCGGCGGCGGCGAGTTCCCCATCGAAATTGCAGACGCCGATCGTCTCCAGCGTATCGGGATCCAGCTCATAAGGCGGGCTGTCCTCACGCAGGGCGAACAGGCGGCCATGGTGATAGAAGCCATAGGTATTGCCGGTGTTGTCCCGCGCCGTGCCCTTGGTCGAGGGATCGTCCGTATAGGGATTGCGATACTTGCCATAGAGCCGGCGGCGCGCCGCGCGCTCGCGCAGCAGGCGCTCGGTCTTCACATAGCGCGACTTGAAATCGACATGCCCGTTCTCGAAGCGGAACATGGAGACGATCCCGTCGCCATTGATGATGATGTCGCCATCCAGCGTGGGATATTGCCGGTCCGGCCCGGCGCGATAGAAGCGGCCATTGAGCTCCCTGGGCACCTCCCCGAAAACTTCACAATCATAGACGTCCGCCTCGAAGCGGAAAGGGGTTTGCGTGCCGTAGAAACTCTCGACGCGCTTATATTCGGTGCCCATGCTGCTCTCCTCCCGGTTTCTTGAGGTCCGGCGCCGACTTCGGCGAGGCCTGCCTCGCTGCGCGTACAAGGGTTTTGATGTCAAGACAACGATAATCGTTGTCTACACAACTAAAATGTGGCGTCCCATGTGCCAGAGGGGGATAACCGCAGGCGTGTTCGCGCTCATTCCTCCTCTTTTCTGTCATTCTCGTGGATGACGATACCGCGTTCGTCGGCAGGGCGACCGGGTGCATTGCCAGTCCTGTTGATTGATCAATGTCGGATGTTTGAGTCTGCCCGGAAGATCGGCTAGCTTCGCGCGTGCCGCCCGAAGGACGGCCACAAGAGAGCCATAGACGGACAATATCCAGAGGAAGGCCGCTCCCCGGAGCGCGACAAGCGAGGCACAGTGACCGCAAGCCCCACCACCAGCCCGATGAGCGACGCCGGACAGACCACAACCACGCAGGACGGCTTGCCCGGCTGGGTCCTGCCCTCGCTCGATTTCGCGACCTTCCGCCTCACGCTCGTATCCAAGGCGATGGACCGATACAGCCTGCGCCAGTTTGCCGATCATGGCTTCACTTATGCCGAATGGCGGCTGCTGAGCCGCCTCGCCTCGGTACCGGCCGGGGCCACTGTGGGTCAGGTTGCGGACATGGCCTGGGTCGACCGCGCCGAAGTGAGCCGGGCTGCTGCCACGCTGGAGAAGCGCGGCCTCACCGCGCGGCGCGACAATCCGGACGACCGCCGCACGCCGATCCTGCACATCACCCAGGCCGGCATGGATGTCTACCGCCCCCTGCTTGCCGAACGCAGCGCGTTCCATGAAACGCTCATGGCCGAGCTGACCGGCGAGGAACGCGCAGAGCTCGACCGCATCCTCACCAAGATCGCCTATCAACTCGGCGCCGTAATGAAAAACGGCACGTCCGCTCCAGACTGACGGCACAGATCGCTATCCACACCTGCCCTCCGGGAAGTGTGCATCAGCCAGTCAGCAAAGACCCTCTACCACTTTCCTCCTATCTCCTTCCGGGAATTGTCTGGAGGCTGCGAATCGTCAATGAAGCAGTCCGGCAGAGAGATCGAAATGGCGTGTCTCCCACTTTCACGCCATGGAGGGCGAGCCACCCAACAGCTCGCCCTCCCCACTTTCCGGCAAGAAAGGCGATGAAGGCAGGCGCGCGACGGCGGCGGGTCAGACGCGGATGCGTCGACGGTACGTGATGTTGACCCGTTCGGACAGCAACAGATAGGGCAGCCACAGCGCCATGCTGATCAGCGTCTTCTGGATGTTGCCGGTGAGCAGCATCGAGAGAGCGGGCGCAACCTGATGCGGCAGCGCGACGCTGCTGAGCCACTGCGCGATCAGCAATTGCGCGACGATGTCCATGCCCCAGATGAGCAGGAGCATGCGCGGGAACCAGGGCACATGGCGCACCGCCATGATGAACGCGGCGGCATAAAGCACGTTGAAGACCACGCAATCGAGCGCAAACGACATGAACAGCACGCGCGCCCAGGGTGGCCCTTCCCCGGCCAGTGCGGGCACGGCCATAAGGAATTCGCCGGTGCGCATCAGCACGTTAAGGAGCAGGCCAATGGTGAGCCCAGCCATGAGCCCATGGGCCCCGAAGCTGGCGTGACGCTGCGCAGTGAGCGGATCCACGCGCCGCCAGCGGCCAACCCGCGCGAGCACGACCTCAGGCAGCGCAAGCAATGTTCCCTGCGGGAAGCAACGCGCTGCCAAAGTGATTCCGATCGCCGGCGAGAGCACGATGAGGCCGTGCAGCACCATATTTTGCCAGGAGAGCGACCCTTGGCTCATGTCCAGCTTCGTCAGAATGAGGGCAGCAAGGGCCATGGACCACAGGCAGACAATCAGGCCGATATTCCGCTCGACGCCGATGACGGCGCGCAGCGAGCGCTGGCGCAAAAGCTGAGCAAGTCTGCCGTTTCGCAACATACCCATGACAATCATGAACACTAGCTCCGCACGTGCCAGGCACAAAGCCCTAAAGGCACGCCGTTAACGATCTCTGAAAGTTAACGTTCCCATTTGGGACGAAAATCGGCCGGTTCCGCGAATCCATCTGATTTTCCAAGGTGATTCGCTGTTGGCGCAATGTGGCCTGAAACTCTCATTCGCCCGGCGCAGACCCATCAGGGCCGAGTGCCGACGACCCGATTTTCTGACGAGATATCAGGGCGATAATCCAATGCGCTATTTTATGGTAAACTAAAGTTATATATCATAAATGATAAAGTATATAGTTAATTTTCTTTAGTTTGAACTATATCCTTACTGGTGTTTACTTCAGACGGCAAACGACTATAGTTAATACGCTAACCATATAAGTTGCTGAAAAATATACAAAAGTTAAAATTTGACTAACCTGTCAAAATGGTTTCTTTTCAAGTGGTTCCCTGAGGGAGTGCTGCGGAAGAGTGGGATCTTCAAAATTAAAAACGTGGGTCGCGGCAATTTCGCAATAAAAATCTCAGGTGGGCGAGAAACAGAGCATGAAATGGGTTCAAGCTCTATTTGTTGCATGGGAACTTTATCATGAAGAACTTCATCAAGACTTTTCTGACCGACAATAGCGGCGCTGCCGCGGCTGAATATGCGCTGATCCTCGCGATCGTTGGCGCCGGCATTGCAACGGCTGCGGTTGCGCTGAAGAACGCGGTCTCGGGTTCGATTCAGGCGGCTGCCGACACGGTGACGGCGAACAAGCCCCAGTAAAGGGAATCCTAATAATATCGGGCGACCCTCTATCGTGAGGGGCGCCCGATTATTGGATCGTTTAGGGGGTAACGCTGCCGTGGCAAACAGGCGCAACATGCTGGTCTTGGTCGTCGCCATACTGCTTGGTGGGCTGGCGGTATACATCGTCAATGCATATTTTTCGGGGATGGAGCGCCGCAATCAGCGCATCGCCGAAGAACTCAATCTGACAGCCGTTGTCGTTGCTAGCACGACCCTTAATTATGGCGACGCGATCAGCGCCGACAGGCTCAAGATCGTGCAGTGGCCATCCTCTTCGGTGCCTGCGGGCGCCTTCACGGATATTCGCGCCGTGCTCTCCGGCACTGGCGGCCCGCGCGTCGCGCTGCGCACCATCGAGCCGGGCGTGCCGCTCCTTCCCGCCATGCTTTCCGGCCCTGGTGGCCGCGCCGTCATTTCCGCGACGCTGCCCGCCGACAAGCGCGCCGTCGCCATCCGCGTGAATGAAGCGTCCGGCGTCGGCGGGTTCGTCTTTCCCGGCGACAGTGTCGACGTGTTGCTCACGCGCCAGCCCGCGACCAGCGGCGCCACGCAGGCCGAGCAGATCACCGACACCATCGTCGAGAATGTCCGCGTGATCGCGACAGACCAGAATGCCAATGATGCCAGCAAGGATCCCCAGGTCAGCAAGACTGTGACGCTCGAGGTCGATCCGGTGCAGGCGCAGAAGATCGCGCTCGGCGGACAGATCGGCCAGCTATCGCTTGCCCTGCGCAATGTCGCCAATCGCGACCCGGCCGAGACGAAGACCGTGACCGTCGCCGATCTCGGTTCTGGCGGCTACCCCTTCTACACGGCGCCCTCCGCGATGCGCGCGCCGGTCTACAGGGCCGGGCCGCGTGTCGCCGCGCCGCCCCGGCCCGCCGGGCCGAGCGTAATCGTGGGCAAGGGTCTCAGCGTTTCCAAGGTCGAGGTGTCCCGTGACTAAGCGTTCTTGCTCCACCAGCCAGATCGGCGGGCTGCTTCTGACCGTCGCCGTCACCGGGATCGCCGGGCAGGCCGCTCATGCCGCGCCGCTCCCCTCCTCCTGGCAGGCGCCCGACGGACCAGCGACCGCCGGGCAGCTCGATGTGCCGCTCAACAAGAGCCAGATGCTGACGGTGGATCAGCCGGTGGGCCGGGTGATGGTCGGCAATCCCGAGATTGCGGACATCATGCCGATCACCAGCAAGAGCATCTATGTGCTCGGCAAGAAGCTGGGCACGACCAGCCTCACGGTGTTCGACAAGGCGGACAAGGTGATGGCAGTGGTCGATGTGGCGGTGGGGCCGGATATCGTCTCGCTGCGGCGCCAGCTGGCCGAGCTTCTGCCCGGCGAGAAGATCGGCGCCAGCATTTCCAACGACGCGATCGTGCTGACCGGCATCGCATCGAGCGCGCCCTCCGTGGATCGCGCGGTGCAGCTGGCGCGCACTTATGCCGGCGACAAGGTCGTCAACATGGTGTCGGTCGGCGCCAGCCAGCAGGTGATGCTGGAAGTGCGCTTCTCCGAAGTGCAGCGCGATACCGCCAAGCGGCTCGGCCTCGGCTCGTTCATCGGCAGCCAAAGCGGCCGGTTCGATGGCGTGTTCGGCAATGGCGCGCAACTGGTGCCGGACCCGGCGACGGGCGCGGGCATCATGCAGCGCTCCGCGATCACGGACACGTTCGGCGTGTTCCGCCAGCTGTTCGACATCGGCGGTGTCCGCATCGAGGCGACGCTGGACGCACTGGAGAACAAGGGGCTGGTCAAGACGCTCGCACAGCCGACGCTCATCGCGCTGTCCGGCGAGACCGCCTCCTTCCTGGCCGGTGGCGAGTTCCCCATCCCGGTCGTGCAGAGCGGCAACACCAACGGCACCGGGGCGCAGGTCACGGTCGAGTTCAAGCCATTCGGCGTCAGCCTGGCCTTCACGCCCACCGTCCTCGCCGATGGCGTGATCAGCCTGTCAGTCGAGCCGGAAGTGAGCGCGATCGATTCCAGCGCCGCCGTGCAGGTGAACGGCCTCGTCATTCCGGGCCTGCGCACACGCCGCGCCAGCACCGTGCTCGAACTGCGCGATGGTGAAGCGTTCGCCATCGCCGGACTGATGCAGAAAGATTTCGGCACGACCGTCCGCCAGCTGCCGGTGCTTGGGTCCATTCCCATCCTCGGCACGCTCTTCCGCTCCTCCGGCTTCGAGCGGGGCGAGACGGAGCTGGTGATCGTGGTGATCCCCCGCCTGGTCAAGCCCGTGAAGCCGCAGCAGATTTCGCTCCCCACCGACCGGGTGAAGGATGCACGCGAGGGCGACCTGTTCCTGCTCGGCCGCTCGGACGGCACGGTGCCCGTCATCGCGGAACCTGAAAAGCCGGATAGCAGCGCGGGTGCGGCGACCAAGGAGAAGAAGGCCAATGGCTATGAATATTAAGCTCATCGCCAGCCTCACCGCTTCGCTGGCCATCGCGGCCTGCACCCCGGTTGACGCGGGCTTCGGCGACTCCGTGCGCACGAACCTGGCGGTGCAGACGATCGATCCCGAACCGGTGCATAACGGCGCCGAGCCGGATTATTCCGGCCAGAAGGGCGCCGCAGCCGTCGAGCGCTACCGCACGGACAAGGTGAAGCCGCCCAAGGGCATCCGCACGACCAACACGATCGGTGGCGGCTCGAATGGCGCGTCCGGCGGCACGGCGCGGTAGGCGAAGAGGAATGTCATGCCGCGGAGCAGACTGAACGCCTGGGCGAAAGCAACCGACGGGGCCGTAGCGCCCACCGTCGCGCTCAGTCTGGTCGCGCTCATCGGCATTGGCGGCGTCGCGTTCGACTATGCCCGCATGGCCGGCATGCACTCCGAATTGCAGAATGCGGCCGATCAGGCGGCGCTCGCAGCCGCGACCCAGCTCGACGGCAAGACGGACGCCCGAAGCCGCGCGACAGCGGCCGTCACGGACATCGTCTCCAACCTCTCCCGCCTCGCAGACGACAAGGGCGCGATCGCGGTTCCAACCGTGCAGTTCTTTCAGGATCAAGGTACGACCGCCGCGACGAGCGACGCCAATGCCCGTTTCGTCCGCGTGCGGGTGGATGGCCGCGAAGTGAGCTATGCGCTGACGCCGATCGTCGGCGCGTTCAGCTCCGGCCTGCTCGACGCCACGGCGATGGCGGGCATGGGCTCAGCGGTGTGCAAGGTGCCGCCGGTGATGATCTGCAATCCGGCCGAAGCGACCGACCCCAACTTCACCGTCGCCAATTACGAGCGCAAGGGGCTGCTGCTGGTCGGCAACGGCTCCTGGTCGCCGGGCAATTTCGGCTTCCTGCAGGGCGGGGAAAACGGCAACCCGGGCATCGTCAAGGCAGTGGGCTGGGTTTCCCTGCCGTTCGATTGCACGCCGGGCACGGGCGTGAGCACCAAGCCGGGCAATATGGGCTCCACCATTGCCGACGCCTTCAACACCCGCTTCGACGTGGGCGATGCCGGCAGTTGCCCCTCGGGCGGCAGTTGCCCCGCGTCGGCCAACAGCACCAAGGATCTGGTGAAGGACGACAGCAAGAGCAACAATGCCTGCATCGTCCACAACAAGGGCTGGCAGGAAGCAAGCAAGCCCTATGTGCCGAGCAGCAATGCCGCGCTGCCGAGCAATGGATCGGCCGACCCCAATGCGATGGGCTATCCGCGCGACATCTGCCACGCCTCTAACGGCGTCTGTGCCGGGCAATCGGCCGGCAGCAAAATCGGCGACGGCGTGTGGGATGTCGACGCCTATTTCCGCGTGAATTATGGCGGCGTGAACCGCAGCGGCTGGATGGCGGCGACGGGCCTCGCGGCCAATGCCACGCGCTATGAGGTCTATCGCTGGGAAATGGCGCATGCGGGCACGCCGCTCAACGGCTACACCGTGCTGGGCACGCGCACTGTCAGCGGATCGGGCGCCAATGCCCTGAAGGCGCGCGGCGCGCCCTATTGCAGCCCATCCGGTGGCCTGACTCCCGGCGGCTCCACGCCTGACCGGCGACGCCTCTCCGTGGCCGTGGTCAATTGCACCGCCAATGGCGTCAACGGCAATTCCACCAATCTGCCCGTCGAGAAGTGGCTGGACGTGTTCCTGGTCGAGCCGGTGCTCAAGCGCGACAAGACCTACAAGACCGGAACGGCCAGCGACGAGGTCTATGTCGAGGTCATCGGGGAGACGGGGACAGGCAGCAACGGCACGGCCGGACAGGTCGTGCAGCGCAACGTGCCCTATCTGGTCAAATGAGACGGCAGCTCGCCTCGTTCCTCCGGGACCGCAGCGGCGCCGCCGCATCGGAAATGGCGTTGGTCACTCCGCTGCTGATGATTCTCGCTTTCGGCGGCTTCGAGGCAGGCAATTATTTCTGGAACGAGCATATCGTCATCAAGGCGGTGCGGGATGGCGCGCGCTTTGCCGGGCGGCAATCCTTCTCCAAATTCACCTGCGCGGGCATGACCGATTCCGCAGCGGAGACGAGCATCAAGACGTTGACGCGCACCGGGTCGCCGACCGGAACCGTGTCGCGCGTAAGCGGCTGGACAAACAATCAGATCAGCGTGACCGTCTCCTGCACCGGGTCGGCGCAACAAGGCATCTACAGCGCGAATGGCGGCAACGCGCCGCGTGTCACCGTCAGCGCGACCGTGCCCTACACCTCGTTGTTCGGCACCCTGATCTTCGCGGGCAATCTCAACCTCGCGGCCTCGGCCCAATCGCCGGTGATGGGCATATGACCGGCCTGGCCCGTCGCCTCTGGCAGGACCGCACCGGCGCATCGGCGGCCGAGTTCGCCATGGTCGTGCCGCTTCTGCTGCTCTTCATCTTCGGCGCCATCGATGTCGGCCGGTTCATGTGGACCATGAACGAGGCGGAAAAAGCGGCCCAGATGGGTGCGCGCTTTGCCGTAGCGACGGACGTTATTCCCACCGGCATGGCAAGCTACAGCTACGCCGTGAGCGGCGGGATCGCGCAGGGCGACCCCATCCCGCAAAGTTCCTTTCCGGGCGTCGATTGCACCTCGACGGCCTGCACCTGCAAGTCTGGGGGAAGTTGCCCGTTCAGCCTGACTCGCAACGCAACGGCTTTCACGAACCTGGTGACCTACATGAGCCGGATCAAGCCGGATATCGCCGCCGGCAACGTCACGGTGAGCTACGACTATTCGGGGCTGGGCTATGCCGGCAATCCGAATGGTCCGGATGTTTCACCACTTATTACCGTCAATCTGCGCAATCTTACCTTCCAGCCGATCACCTTGCTGGTGTTCGGGGCGTCGTTCCAGCTGCCTATCATCAGCGCGACGCTCACCATGGAAGACGGGATCGGCACGAGTTTGAACTGACAGGCAGGAACCGTGGGACATTTTGATCGCAAATTTGGCACTTCGGAGGACGAGCGCTTGGACTTGAGCCAGCACAAGATCGAGATCGTCCTTGGCGCGGCGGAAATTGCCCAGCTTGAGCAGGGCGACCCGGCGTCGGCCGGACTGGCCGTCACGGTCAACGAGCTGGAGCCATCGGCTCCGATCAGCAAGGCCATCGTCCAGTCGGCGTCCATTCTTTGCCTGGAAGTCCATGCCGGCGTGCCACGCTCCCTCGGGCGGATCGGCGAACTGCGCGCCGAGTATCCCAACCTGCCGATCGTCGCGCTGGTGCGCGATGCGGATGTCGCGCTGGTGCGTTCGCTTCTGCGCCAGGGCGTGAACGATGTCGTGGACCTGCCGCTGTCGCTCCGCAAACTCACGGAGAGCATCGGCGAGATTCTGGGGAGCGTCGCGTCGCGCCCGGCGTCCGTCGAGCGCCGATCCGGCAAGCTCATCGCCGTCGTGAAGAGCATCGGCGGTGTGGGCGCGACAAATGTCGCGGTGAATCTCGCGGCCTCGCTGGGGGAACAGCGCCCCACCTGCCTGTTTGATCTCGACATCCAGTTCGGCAGCGCCGCGACCTATCTTGGTGCGCAGAGCGAACCGTCGCTGCGGGATCTGCTGGAGGGCGGCGCGCGCGTCGATGGCGATTTCCTGAAAGCCGTCGCCTCGGAGGGGCCGGGCAGTCTCCGCTTCGTTCCGGCGCCATCGGACATCCAGCCGATCGAGGCGGTCGATGGCACGCAGATCCGCCGGATCATTCGCACGGCACGCGGCGAATTCGATTATGTCGTGACCGACCTGCCCGCCAACTGGACCAACTGGACGCTGGCGCTCGTCGCCGAGGCCGACATCGTGCTTCTGGTCGTCACGCTCAGCATCGCCAGCTTGCGGCAAGGCAAGCGCCAGATCCAGCTGCTGCGCAGCCAGGGGATCGATCCGGCCAGAATCCATGTGCTGATCAATCGCGTCGAGCAACGCCTGTTCAAGACAATTGGGCCGGAGGACGCGGCAAAGGCGCTGGGCCATCCCGTCGATCTGTCGATCCACAATGATTATCCGCTGGTCAACGGCGCGAATAATCAGGGTGTCCTGCTCGCGGACCTCGGCAAGCGGTCAAAAGTCGCGCGGGATTATGCGAAGATCGCTGAAACAGTGACCACGCTGGTCGAGCAGGCGTAACGGTGATGTGGCAAATCAAGCGCGACAGCCTGACTGACAGTGGCACCGCAGCAACGGAGGACCGCAACGCGGGGCCGAAGAACCGCTCGACCCCGGAATATCTCAATCTCAAGATCGAGCTGCATCGCCGCCTGATCGAGATCATCAACCTCCAGGCGCTGGAAACGATGACCCGGCCGCAGATCGAGGTCGAGGTCGGCGAAATCGTTCACGAGCAGCTCGCGCTGCAGAAGCACGCGCTCAATCAGGCGGAGCGGCGCGCGCTGGTTTCGGACATTCTCGACGAGTTGCTTGGACTCGGCCCGCTTGAACCCCTGCTTCAGGACGAGAGCATCAATGACATTCTCGTCAATGGCCATGAGGTCATCTTCGTCGAGCGCAAGGGGCGGCTTGAACGCGTCGACAGCCGGTTCAAGGACGAACGGCATCTTCTGCGGATCATCCAGAAGATCGTCAGCGCCGTGGGCCGCCGTGTCGACGAGCAATCGCCTTATGTGGACGCGCGTCTCTCCGATGGCTCGCGCGTCAATGCCGTCATCCCACCGTTGGCCATCGACGGGCCCCTGCTCTCGATCCGTAAATTCGCCAAGAAGCCAATCAACATGGACAAGTTGGTCGAATATGGCAGCATTCCGCAGGCTGTGGCGGATGTTCTCTCCGCCATCGTCGTCGCACGCCGCAACATCCTCATTTCCGGCGGCACGGGCGCGGGCAAGACGACCCTGCTCAATGCGATGTCGGCCGCAATCGACCATTCCGAGCGCATCGTCACCATCGAGGATTCCGCCGAGCTCCAGCTCCAGCAGATTCACGTCGCCCGCCTCGAGACGCGGCCGCCCAACATTGAAGGACGGGGCGAAATCGGCCAGCGCGAGCTGGTGAAGAACGCGCTGCGCATGAGGCCCGACCGGATCATCGTGGGCGAGGTGCGCGCCGGTGAAGCCTTCGACATGCTGCAGGCCATGAACACCGGCCATGACGGCTCCATGACCACGGTCCATGCCAACACGCCACGCGACGCGCTCTCTCGCCTCGAGCAGATGATCGGGATGAGCGGCATCGACATTCCGCCACGGTCGGCGCGCGCGCAGATCGCCTCTGCAATCAACGTCGTCATTCAGGTCGCCCGCTTGTTCGATGGCACCCGCCGCGTCGTCAGCGTGTCCGAGATTACCGGCATGGAAAGCGATGTTGTCACGATGCAGGAGATCTTCCGCTATCGCATTCGCGGTCGCGACGAGGCCAATCGGGTCGACGGCTATTTCGAGGCGACAGGCATCCGGCCCCGCTTTCTCGAGCATGTGCATGCCCACGGAGTCAGCCTGCCGGCCGACATCTTCCGGCCCGAACTGAGGATAAGCTGACATGAGCGAGGCTTTCATCCGGCCGTTCGTGCTTATCCTGATTTTCGGCACCGTCTTTCTGGTGAGCGAAATGGTCCTCAGCGCGTGGCGCGCGCGCGGCGGCTCGGCACGCGCGATCAACCGGCGGCTCCAGATGATCGAGCAGGGCAATGACCGGCGCGACATCATCACTCATATCCGCAAGCAGAGCACGAACAGCTTCGGCGCTTGGCCCGGCGTGCTGGGACGGTTTCTGGGCCGGTTCGAGGCGATTGTCCGCAGTAGCAAGCTGGCGCTCACACCGCAGCAGGCGCTGGCGATCATGCTCGGCGCCACCGCGTTCCTGTTCGGCATCATCCTCATCAGCGCCGCGATACTCGGCCTGGGCGTGTCGCTCGGCACCATCCAGCTGGCGCTCGTTCTGGCGATCTGCGTCGGCTTCGTCCTCCCCATGCTGTTCATGGCGCAGGCCGCCCAGAAGCGGCGCGCCAAGATGCAGGAGCAGTTTCCGATTGCCCTGGACATCTTTGTTCGCGGCCTGCGCGCCGGGCATCCCATCGCGTCGGCGCTTGATCTGCTGGCGACGGAAATGGAAGACCCGATCGGCAGCGAATTCGGCCTGGTGACGGACGAGGTCGCCTATGGCGCCGATTTGCGCGACTCGCTACAGGATATGGCCGAGCGTTGGGGCCTTGAGGACATGCACATGTTCGTCGTCTCGCTCTCCGTGCAGAGCGAAACCGGCGGCAATCTGGCGGAAATCCTGGAAAATCTCTCACGCGTCATTCGCGAGCGGGCGACGATGTACATGAAGGTGCGGGCTCTCAGTTCCGAGGGGCGGATGTCCGCGAAAGTGCTCACGGCCTTGCCGATCGGCACGTTCGCGCTCGTTTTCCTCACCAATCCCAGCTTCTATCTGGAATATTCGAGCGACCCGGCCTTCATTATCGGCTTTTCCGTGCTGATCGGCCTCTATCTGCTCGGCGTGATTATCATCCGCCGCATGGTCGATCTGAAGGTCTGACATGATGGATCTTCTCGCCTCCTCCGCCCCGCTGCGCCTGACGGTGCTGCTGATGATCTTCACCATCGTGGTCATCGCGGTTCTCTTCGTCGCCCGTCTGGTCTCCGGGCGTGCCGCCATTCGCCGCCGTCTTTCCGACAGTGGTACAGCGCTGAGCGCAATCGCGGAGAACAGCTATCTGCGCGAGCGCGAACGCATGGAAGGCTGGAACAAACTCACCGCGGCGATCGAGCGGGCCGGTATCCAGCTGACCGACGAGAAGAACAATGCGCTCCAGGCCAAGCTGGCCATGGCCGGCTTCAGGTCCCCGGTCTCGGTGCGCATTTTCACGCTTGCCCGCCTGCTGCTGCTTTTCGGCTTTCCCTGCCTCTATCTCGCGATCGTGCTGATGCAGCCCGAGCGCCCGGCGCTGTTCACGATCTACGTGATCTCGGTCGGGCTGGCGCTGTTCGGCATGTATGCGCCCAATCTGTGGCTGACATCGCGCGCCGAGCGCCGCCGCAACGACATCGTCAACGGGTTTCCCGATTGCCTCGACCTGATGCTTGTCTGCGTGGAGGCCGGCCTGGGCCTGGAAGCGGCCTTCGATCGGGTCGGCCGGGAAATCCTGCGCTCGCACCCGCTCATTGCCGAAATTCTCTCGACCGCCACGCTGGAACTGCGGGCCGGCGCGAGCCGCGAACAGGCGCTGCGGAGCATGGCGCAACGCGCGCAGGTGGACGAGATCAGGGCCTTCACCACTCTGCTCATCCAGTCCGACAAGCTGGGCACCAGCATCGGCCAGACGCTGCGCATCTACGCCACCGAGATGAGGGAGAAGCGTCGCCTGCGCGCCGAGGAGAAGGCGCACAAGCTGCCGGTACTGCTGTCGATCCCGCTGGTCGCCTTCATGCTGCCGACGATGATCGGCGTCCTGATGCTTCCGGCTGCCTTGCGGGTGGTGCGGATCGTGATGCCATTGATGCGGGGGGTGCAACCATGAAGCCTGGGAAGAGACAAGCCGTCGCCACCTGCGCGCTGGCGCTTCTTGCTATGTCGGCTTGCTCAAGTCGGCATGAGACAGTCGCTATCCAGCCGCTTGGGGGAACGGATGCCGTGGAAGCGCAGGACGCCGCGAAACTGATCGCCGCCGGCCGAACCTTCCTGGCCGAGCAGAACTATGGGCTGGCGATCGCCCGGTTCCGGGATGCCCTCGCCTTCGAGGCGGGATCGGCCGCCGCCAATAACGGGCTGGGCATCGCTTATGCATCGATCGGTCGCGACGATCTGGCACGGCGTTACTTCGAGCGCGCCGTCGCTGCCGATCCCCAGACCGCCGCTTACCAGCGCAATCTCGACCGTTTCGCCGCCAATGCAGCCGAAGCCGGCAAGGCCGAAGACGTAGCGATGAATGCACTCACGGAAAGCGTACCCGAAATGGGGTACCGGTTGCGGCAGGAAGCCAGCTCGCCCACGAAGGGACCGGCGGCTATCTCGGTGCCGATCCCGACCCGGGAAGCCGCCAAACCCTCTCCGCAGCTTGTCGCGCAGGCCACGGGCGTCATGCTGACGACGAAAGCGGCCGCGGCTGAGGCGCCGAATCAGACCTTCGCGCTCGTGCAGGAACGACGCGCCGACACGGCCTCCGGTCGTGGCCCTGCCCTCAAGCGTATCAGCATCAGGGAAGTGCGCATCGTCACCCGCCAGCCGGGCGACGCCCTCGCGCAGATCATGAAGCGCGATTATCTGGCCCAGTGGAGCCGCGCGGCTGACAAGGCGCCGGCCCGCGCCGAGGTGCCCAGCGATCAGGATGCCTTCCGGGCCGCAGTGCGCAGCGTGCGCCAGACCATCACGGCACGAGGGATTGCCGCGGCGGCGCTCCAGTCCTGCAATCGCGTCCGGCAGGCCGCTCCGGGACTTGCGGGAAGCGCCGCCACCGCAACGCGATGTCCCTCCTGATTCTGTCTCTGCTGGCGCTCCAGAGCGTCAGCGCGGCATCCCCGGCGCAGCCGACGGCCGAGATCGCCGCTGCCATTCGGGATGAGCAGGACATCGACCAGATTCGCGCTGCCATCGTCAGCGGACGGCTGGACGATGCCGCCGCCTTGATCGGCATTTTCGACGCCGCACATCCGGGTAGCCAGCCTGCCTCGCTTGTGCTGGCAAAGGGCGAGCTGGCGCTCGAGGAAGGATCGGCCGCCAAAGCGGACGAGCTCACAAGGGCCGTGCCGGCGAGCGGTCCCGCGCGCTGCAGCGTGGAGCGGATCCGGGCGCTCGCCATGGCAGAACGGGGGCAAACCGACGCCGCTATCGATAGTCTGGCGGGCGTGACCGAGCATTGTACCGCTGACTGGCGCATCTGGCGCGCGCTGGGCACGCAGCTGGCGCAGAAGGGGCAGATGGAGGCCAGCCGCTTTGCCTTCACGCAGGCGATGCAGGGCAGCCCCTCCCCCGCTTTGATCCGCAACGATCAGGCCCGGGCGCTCATCCGCGCGGGCGATATCGACGCGGCGGCGCAAGTTCTGCGCGTGGCCGATGGCGCGCCCGCGCCTGATCGCGAGACGATCCGGCTGCAGGATTTTCTTGCCGGCATGCGTGGGCTCGAACCGGCAAGGGCCGCCGCTGACAGCGATGAAATGTGGGCGCAACGTCTGGTCGACGCCGCCCAGGGTGCACGCCGCGCGGACCATCCATCTCTCGCACAGGCCCTTATGAGCGAGGCTCTGCTGGTCTCGCCGCGATATGATCCTCGACTACTGGCGGAAGCGCAAATTCCATGAACAACGTCTCGATCGCTTGCCAGATACTGGTATCGCTTCTGCTGGCCGCAGCGGCGTTTCAGGATGTGCGCACGCGCACGATCTCGAACGGCTGGCCGCTCGCCATCCTGGCCCTGTTCCCGATCGCTTATGGTCTGGGTGTCGTCGGCGGACCGCTGCTGTCGCACGGCCTGCACTTCGTCATTGCCTTGCTGATCGGCATGGCGTTGTTCGCGCTGGGCTGGTTCGGTGGCGGCGATGCCAAGCTCTATGCCGCCATTGCGCTCTGGTTCCCCCTGAGCAGCGCGATCTACCTCTTCTTCGGCGTCGTGATGGCCGGACTGGTTCTGGCCATCGGCCACCTTGCCGTCAGGCTGTTCCAGTCCAGCGAGACGCGCGCGCGCGCAATGCGCGAGGGAAAGATCGCTTATGGTGTCGCCATCGCCGCCGGGGCCATTCTCAGCCTGCCCCGGATCATGCTCTGAACGACGGCCCGGCCCGTTCAGCTGGCCGCGCTACCGCGAAACTGCAGGCCGCCCTGCTTCACGATCAGTTCGGAACGGGAGCTGACGCCGAGCTTGCGATAGATATTGTGCAGGTGGACCTTGATCGTCCCTTCGGTGAGACCGACGCGGTCCGCAATGTCCCGGTTGCGCAGGCCCATGCAGACGAAATCGGCGATCTCCGCCTCACGCGCAGTCAGCAGATCATCCTGGCGCAGGGTCGGCGTCGGATTCTGGACGGAATGGCGCAGCGCCCGCTCGGTCACGGCCGGATCGATCGCCGCCTGTCCCGAAAGGATGGAGTCGATCGCGCGGACGATATCCTCCGGATCGCGGTCTTTCAGGGCGATGCCGTCGATCCCGAGGCGCAGCGCCTCGATCGTGTCTTCCGGATCGATCTGGACCGTGAGAAACATCGTCTTCACCGGTGACTGCGCCTTGACCTTGCGCAGCATGGCCATACCGCCGCCATCGGCCATGGACACGTCCATCATCACCAGGTCCGGCTCAAAACCTTCAAGGCGCACCATCGCCTCGGCAACGGACAAGGCGGAGCGGATCTCATACTTCCCGGTCGAGGTCAGGTAGCGCTCCAGCCCATGTATGAAGAAGGGGTGATCATCGACGATCATGACTTTTTTCTGCGTCATAGGTCAGCCTCATCATAAACGAGCGGAATGGCGACAGCGAGCAACGTGCCCGTTTGCAAGCCTTCGGAATAGGCGCGACCGTTGACCAACGCGAGTCGTTGTCGCAGCGACTGCGAGGAAAGCGGTCCATCGTTGATATCGCCGAGCGGGGCCGTCGGCGTGACCGAGAGGTCCATCAGGCTGATGATCAGATTGTCATCGCGCAAGGCCAGCGAGCAGCGCAAATGCTTGGAGCCGGAGTGGCGCGACGCGTTGGCGACGACCTCCCTCACAAGATATTCAACATTGCCCGCCGATTCCCGGTGCATCGGCACGGCGGTCTCGTCGCTCACAAACTCCACCTCGATCTCCCATTGCAGAGCCGCCGTCTTGACGCACAGCCGCAGGGCTTCGACGAGATTGACCGGCTGGTCCGCGTCGACGGTCTCGTCCAGCAGCGAGCGCAGCCGCGCCTGTTCCAGCGCGATGATGTCCGCCGTCGTGCGAATTTCGGCATTCGCCGCCGGGGTAAGATTTTCGGACTGAATGATCGTGAGCAACCGCATGCGCAAAGCCGCGAGCGACTGAAGCACGCCATCATGCAGGTCGCGGCGCGCCACTTCGCGGGCCTCGGTCAGAAACGCGCGCCGCATCTCCATGGTGCGATCGATGCGCGCAGTCACGTCGTCGAGGGCCTGGTCAATCTGGATCGCCTCCTGCGTCAGGATCGCATCATTGGGCTGATCATGCGCGATCAGCAACAGGCCGTTCCTGTGCCCGAGGCGGAAATGCCGGGCCATCATGATCCGATGATCGAGCAGGGAGAGAACGTGCAGTTGCCGCAGGCTCTCATCGCTGTCGCTCTGCCCGCCACCCGCTTCGCGATCTCGCACGACCTGCAGTCGTTCCGGCCAATGATCGCGCGGATCTGCCAGAGCCTGGACGAGTTCTGTGTGGAACCGTTCGGTCGGCAGGTTGCTGAAGGTGCGAACGGTCCCACCCTTTTGGGCGAGGACCAGCAGGCAGAGAGATCGCTTCTCGCCGAACAGGCTGGCCAGTTGCTCGATCCATTTGGTGAAATCAGAAGAAAAAGGCTGGCCGGACGCGAGGATCGGGTCGATCCAGATATCCCCGCTCAGCCGCTCAAGGCTTGCCTCGCGGCGAGCGGACATTTGCTGGGTCACGCTGTAGAGGATCAATGCCGCAGCCCAGAGCGGAATGTCCGACGGCAGAACCTGCAGATCCATCCAGTTCATCTGCCAATAGTGTTGAGCGGCGCCCACGCACACGAGCAGGAGCGCTGAGACGGCCACCGTCGCGGTCGGTCGCCAGCGCCAGCCAATGCTTCTTAACCCGACCTCGCTGAAAAGCAGGAGCAGGAAGCCGGCCACCGGCTCTCCGAGGAGCAGCGTGCACCCTGCAAAAAGCCAGTCGAGCAGCAAGACGGCGACAAACTCCGGCAGGCTCTTCGGCAAATCGAGAAACAGCCCGATCAGGGCGATCGACGCCCAGGACAGGATGAACCCCTGCAGGATGAAGGTGACATTGGGCGGAAGCGGCAGGGCGCGCGCCTGGAAGACGACAGCGCTGGCGATGATGACGCGCGTCAGGGCCTGGAAAAGAAGGAGCGGGCGCTTGCCCAATATGTCTCCCTTGTCGGCAGTCTGCACGGCGCTCGATCCTGCTTTGGCTCCTCGATAATGCATATACGGCAAGGCTCGTTAAATCCTTTAACAGACTAGCGGATGCCCAGCTTTATCTGACCGGCCATTGCCGCGACATCAGGCGGCCTTTCCCCTGCGGCACCTCGCCCCCGCTGACAATCGGGTCACTGTGGTTGAAACAGCGCAAGCGAGACATCCAATCCCGTTCCCGGAAGCACAAACCCCACTCCCTGGCCGCACGCTCCCTCACCCTCCGAGGCAGGGAACCAGCGGCGTGCCCGCGGAGAATTTTGCTTCTTACACCCCACTATTGAAAAATTCGATTCGGTCTTTTGTATTATTTATTTATATTTTTCCTCTATATTATATATATGCTCTATAAATTGGACAGATAATTAAAGTATTATCTAATATGTCAAACGATATATAACTTTAGTTTTTCTGTCAATTATTGTCTCCTGATGAGCCATTTTACCGGGATTCCTGGTTACGGCGATTGCATCACATCCACATTTTAATCTAATGTTTACCTACATTCGAGGCGTCATACTGGAGTCGGGAACTCCATGGTCGCAAACCTCGGTTGTGGGAGAAACTTCAGGTCCACTCGTGGGATCTTTGTGAACTGAAGGATGTGACGAAATGAACAGCAATTTCATGCGGGGAGCGCTCAAGGCTGCTCTCCTGGCGGGCGTTACGCTTGCCGCCCAGTCTGCCTCTGCGACGATCCTCTTCTTCGAAGGCGAAAGCGCGCTGATCTCCAACAAGGTGCACGCGTACAGCACGGATGCCTACCCCTCGACCGGGATGAGCGTCTACGGGATTACCGACATCGAATCCGCTCTGGTGAAGTTCACCGGCAACACCACCATCTCGGTGACGGACGGCGCGGGCTATGCGCAGATTTTCGACGCCAACGACGTGCTCGACTGGAACTCGCTGACCATCGAAATGGCCGATGGCTCGGGCTTCTCCGGTCTCGAGTTCGCGCTGCAGTTCCTCAATGCCGACGTGTCACAGCAGAGCCCCGGCACACTGGGCATCACGGTGAATTATGTGGGCGGCTCCGCGTCGACATCCTATGCCGACTTCACGAACCCGGGCAACCGCTCCTTCTACCTTTACGGCGACGCCGGCGAGGTCATCAAGAGCGTGACGCTGACGGCTGCGCCGGACCGCTTCTCGCAGCTGAAGCAGACCGATATCGGCATCGTGCGCGCTCCGGCTGTGCCGGAACCGGCCACGTGGGCGCTGCTCGTGGCTGGCTTCGGGGTTGTCGGCTCGGCACTGCGTCGTCGCAAGGCCTCGGTCGCTTTCGCCTGATTTTTCAAGACAAGACTCGGGCGGCTGCACCCCCACTTTGCAGCATCCCGATCTTCGAGCACCGCCGGACTTCCGGCGGTGCTCTTCGTTTGGGCATATCGGGTAGCCCCTGGTTTTCCAGACGCCTTGCGCTTTCAAAACCCGCTGCCGTTCGAACGCCCCGGCCGACGGCATGCCGTTCCTGACCTGCTTTCGTATCGGGTTTTAGAACATCCCGACGTAATCGAACACGTCCTGCCGGGCTTCCTCGCGGGTTTTGGAGGTTCGGCGCCGGATGCGCTGGTACTTGAGCGACGAGAAGACGCTCTCGGCAACAGCGACGTCATGGCAATTGCTGGGCCGGCTCATGGAGTGCCCAAGATTGTGAGCCCGGATGAAGGCCGCCCAGTCCATGCTGGTGAACCGCGAGCCTTTATCCGAGTGGATCAGCTTCGGTTTGCGTCGTCATACCGCCATGTGCAGCGCCTGTAGCCCCACATCGGTCGTCTGCCGGCTCTGCATCGACCAACCTACCACGCGGCGGGGCTGACGGCGGCGGCGTTGTGCCGCAAGCACGGCATCAACGACGTGACCTTCTACAAGAGGAAAAGTCTGCGCGCCCGTTGTCGAGGCAATCGTAAGCGCGCCTTGCGCACGCGGACACTGCTTCGGGCATGTGGCACCTGCCATCGGACCGTTGGTTGAACACTTGCGGGAAACGAACGGGCAGAGCCCGATGGCCGCGGCGTGGCCCTTCAACGGGAATGATCCCCGATGCCGGCATTCATGGCTGCCCGCGCATAGGGCTTGATCGCCAGATACATGAGCGCCGCGCCGCCCGGCGCCATCACGGCTGCGAAGAACGCCATCGAATAGCGCAGCATCGCCTCGTCCTGCAGCAGGAAGTCGGTCACGAGCGCCACGAACAGCGGGCCGAGACCGTTGCCGATGACACTGATTGTGAAGAGATAGACAGCGCTGATCTGAGCCCGCATCTCGCTCGGCGTCACCATCTGGATCGCGGCATTCTGGGCGGGGGCGCTGGCGAGGCCGATGATCGAGGAGATCATGCCGCAGAAGAAGGCAAGCCAGGGTGTCGGCATGAACGATGTCGCGATTGCGAAGGGCGCTGAGAGCGCCTGCGAATAGAAACATACCCGCGCCATCGCATCGGGATTGCCGCGCCTGCCCATATATTCCGCGAACCAGGTGCCGAGGGTCAGTCCAATCGGCGTGGAGATAATGAGCGAGAGCGCCAGCAGCGGCCCGATCTGCGCTGGTCCCCAGCCATAGGTGCGCTCATAGAAGGCGGCGCGCCAGGTCATGAGGCCCGTGGTCTCGATCGCGCCGATGCCGATGCTGAGGAACAGGGGAAGGAACAGCGCGCGATTGGACAACAGATAGGCGCCGACCTCGCGGAGCGGGACGCCACCTTTGCTGCGGCGATTGTGGCGCACTGGCTCCCGTACCGTTACGAGGAAGAGCAAGGCGGTTGCCAGGCCCGGCAGCGCACAGACGAGGAAGACGAGCTGCCATTCGCGCATCTCGCCCTGCACGGGGATATGGACCGGCCCCAGCCCGGCGAAGAACGCCACCAGCAAGCCGCCCGCCAGCAGCGCCGTGGCCTGACCGGCGCTGATGCCGAGCTGATAGATGGCGAAGGCGCGCGGGAGTTTCGCCCGTGGCACCATGTCCGAGATCATCGACATGGACGAGGGGCCGGCGACGGACTCAGCGCCGCCCACGATCCCGCGCGCCAAGAACAGGCCACCGAAGCTCCTGGCCATGCCGCAGAGCGCGGTGGCCAGACTCCAGACGGCAAGGCCGGCCGACAGGATCAGCTTGCGGCTGCGCTGATCGGCCACACGCGCCATCGGCAGACCGACGACCATATAGGCCGAGGAAAAGGCGAAACCGATGATGAGGCTGATCTGCGTGTCGCTCAGAGCGAGGTCGCGCTTGATCGGCTGGACCAGCAGATTGATGATGTTCCGGTCGACATTAGAGAGCATCGTCACGAAGGCGATCAGCCAGATCGTGTACCAGGCCCGTGCCGGCGACGGCCAATCGTCGCCGGTGGCGGGCGCGCCGGCGGATGCCGGCAGCGCCTGACCCGTGGCTTGCGCGCCGACCGGCTCGCTCATCGCTTGAAGCGAACCCCGACGCGGAAGGCGCGGCCCACCTGATCGAACAGCACCTGATTGGTGATGCCCACCGCGCTCGGCGCGATCGGCGGAGACTTGTCGAACAGATTCCGGATCGCGATGAAATATTCGAAATCGCTGCGGCCTGCCTTCACGTTCCAGCCGAGTGTGAGATCCGCATAAAAGCGGCCGGCCACGCGATTGGTGTTAAGGCTGTTGGGCAAGCCGACACTGTAGCCCGCATCCTCGGGACCAACGAACTCGACGAGGAACTTGCCCTCGGGGATGTAGCGGCCATGCGCGCTCAGGCTGAACGGGCCAGTCTTGAAGGTCGCCATGCCGTCCAGCACATAGTCTGGCACGCCCGGCGTATTGCTGGCGCGGAAGCCAGTCTGACCGGCACGGTCGACCGACCCGGCGCTGTCGACGATCATGAGATCGAACACCTTGGTCGCAAGCAAGCGCAGGTCGAGCGACGCGGCGGTGCCGACGCTGGTGCGATAGCTCGCCTCAACGTCCAGGCCGCGGGTCTTGAAGCCGTTCACATTCTGCAGACGGTCGTTGATGAGCGTCACTTCGCCCGCTCCATTCCGGGTAATGAGGGGACAGAACTCAGTCGCATTGTTCACCAGGCAGCGCGTCGCGATGGTCGACGAGCCGATCTGCGCAATCGCGTCGTTCACGCGGATATTGTAATAGTCTACCGAGAGGTTGAAGCCGCGCAGGAACGGCAGATTGCGAAGCACCACGCCTGCGGTGAAAGTATCCGCCTTCTCCGGACGCAGCGCGTTGTTGGAGCCCGAGACAATTTCGATCAGGCCCTGCTTGCTCGTCACCGGATCGGTAAAGGACGAGAAGCTGCGCGTGACCGAGCCGAACAGCTCGTTCACGTTAGGCGCGCGGATGTCCCGCGAAACAGTGCCCCGCAGGCGCAGGAAATCGACCGGTTCATAGACGCCGCCGAGCTTCCAGGTCGTGACCGCGCCGCTCGTGCTGTAGTCCGTGCGGCGCACCGCACCGTTCAGCTCCAGGCTCTTGCCCAGGGCACTATCCTTGAGCAGCGGAAGGACCGCCTCGATGAAGGCTTCCTTCACCTCCACCTTGCCGTTGGAGGCGGCGAAGTTCGACACGTAGAAGGCTCCGGTCGGTGAGAGCGGATCGGTCGAGCCCTTCACCTCGTCGCGGCGATATTCGGCGCCGGCCGCCAGCGACAGTGGGCCGGCCCACAGATCGACGAGATCGCCCTGCACGTCGAGCGCGGCCACCTGTTGGGTGATCTTCAGGTCGAGCATCGAGGTGCCGGTGACATAGGCGAGCGCAGCCTGGCTGAAGCGCCCCGCGCCGATCAGGTTGAGCGGCTGGCAGCCATTGGTGGGGTTGGTGAGTGTCGAGCGGCAAATCGGCGTACCGCCGGGACCGGACACGACATCGGCCGCGAGCAGCAGGCGCGAGCGGATCAGGTTGTTGGTCGCTTCCTGATGATAGGTGCTGCGGCCATATTGATAATAAGCGTTCCAGTTCCAGCGATCCGTAATGGCGCCGGAGAGGCCGCCGACGATCCGGAATGCGGTGCTCTTGGTCGCGCCGCGTGCATTGCCAAGGTCGAGCCCGGCACGTCCCATGTTGAACTGGGTGATGCCGTTCGCATCCATGACGTCCGTGACGGACTTAGGCAGATAGGGATTGTCGCGGCGGACCGGGCCGATCAGCGAGCCGGTGCTGTCGCGAAGCTGTGCGCTCACCGAGAAGGCGCGAACCTCGCCATAAGATGCTTCCAGCGTGGCCTTGAGCGCATCGCTGAACTCATATTCGGCATGCCCATAGGTGCTGAAACGTTCGACCGGCACCTTGAGGAGCAGGCCCGCGAGGAAAGCGTTCTGCCCGGCTCCACTTCCGCCCTGCTGAAACAGTGAACCGGCGAGATTGCCGACCTGATAGGGCGCTGTGGTCCCGTCCGGCAGGAACTGCAGCCCCTTGAGCGGACCATTGCTCAGGATGAGGCCGCCCGGTGCCATGGTGGCGGTGTGGACATTGTTGAGGATGCTGAGCGCCGGGGCGCCCGCACCAGCCGCGCCCGCCGGGCGGCCGACGAGCGTCCACTCCTGTGCGCATAGCGAGCGCGCCTGATAGCAGTCCCGCATGCCATTATTGTCTTCATACTCCCCGCCGAACACGACGTGCCCCCGGCCACCCGCGAAGGATGTGCCCCCGGCCGCTGAGAGGAAGATGGTGCGATCATCACCACGCTGCGAAATGCCCGACTGGGCCTCGGCACGGATGCCTTCGAGCTTGTTGTTGAGGATGAAGTTGACCACGCCCGCCACCGCGTCCGAGCCGTAGGCTGCCGAGGCGCCGCCCGTCACGACATCGACACGATCGATGAGAATGCCCGGGATATAATTGGTGTCGACCGTGCCGCGCGCCGTCGTCGGCACGAACCGACGACCATTGACCAGCACCAGTGTGCGCTCGGTGCCGAGGCTGCGCAGCTCCAGCACGCGTGAGCCAACGGCATTGCCCGGCGTCGTCTGGGTGGCCGAAGGGCTGGACGTCGCCCGGAAGCTCGGTAGCTGGCTCAGCACGTCGCCAATATTCGTCGCGGCGGTGGTCTCGAGCCGGTCCCGACCGATGGCGGTAACGGGCGTCGGAGCCGTGAAACCGCCGCGCGTGATGCGCGAACCAGTCACAACGATGTCCTGCGCCGCCGGTGTGGCCTGGCCTTCCGCTTGGGGCGCTTCACCGACCTGATCCTGCGCGTGCGCGGCAGAGCCCGCCCCAATCACGGCCATCACCAGGATAGCCGCGGAATTTTTCAGAACCCGAACTCGTTGACGAAGCGCCACCATTGCAATTCTCTCCCTAGTCGCTGCCTATATCGTTTGTCCGACAGCCCCCGCAGGGCGACGCCGAACATGCATGGCTGTTAAGATTCGCTCACCTAATATTTAGGTTGGCTAGTAATTCATATCCTATCTTTTAAAAGGAAGGCAATGGTTGTTGAGGCATCAAGAACCGAACAAGGGCAGGAGAGCTGTGATGGGTGGGCCGGAGGGCACGGAACAGTCGCTTGAAATAGCGCCGTTTTCTGCAAAAGATGCGAAGGGGCGCTTCGTTCCCGGACCTCCGACGAACCGCAGTCAAGAGCCAGGCTCAGATGACGATCTGCGCGTGCAGATGTCGTGGTGGCTGGTCGGCACCGGCCGGGCGTGGCACAATCTGCTGGACGAGCGACTGCGTTTCTCGGGTCAGACGCAACCCCGCTGGCGAGTCCTCGCCTGGGCTCGGCTCCAGCCGGGCATCAACCAGACCGAACTGGCGGAGCGTATGTCCGTCACCAGCGCCACTTTGGTCGCCATCGTGGACGAACTAGTCCGTCAGGACTTGCTCGAGCGGCGCGAAAGCAAGGCGGATCGTCGCATCAAGAACCTGTATCTCACACCAGCCGCGCATCCGATCATCGAGGCGATCTCCAAGGAAGTGAACGACATAAGGAACGCCCTGCTCGGCAACGTCTCCCGTTCGGAGATGGAGATTTGCCTTTCGGTTCTTGAGCGGGTTCGCAACGCGATCATGAATTATGGGAACGGCGGTCGATAGACCGCCAGCTCGATGTTATTTTCGACGCTCCGCCACAATCGCCTTCATCGATCGCCCGGCTACGATGAAGCGCTTGCCGCCGCATTCTGGAAGGGGCCGGGTCCCTGAAATTAAGAGCAGAGATTGTCGCTAAGTACGCGTGGGCCGCCCGGTGATCCGGCTAGCCAGGAAATAGTGGATCGAACTCCACGCAGCAAAGCCCGTTGCTGACAGAAGCGCGTAGCGTATGCCGGCGGTCGAGGCCGTGAGACAGGCGCTCTGGATGTCGGCTCCCGACCGCGCCAATTGCTGACCAGAGCAGAGTGTTCCATAGTCCCCTGCGGTGAAGGCGATACTCGCGTAAAAGTCGCTGAGGAGCCCAACAATAGCCGGCCCTATCCCAACCCCGATCATCGTTGTGACGAAGAAAAATACGAAGGCTGCGGTCGCGCGCATCCGCGACGTGACCATGTTCTGAAAAGCAACGAGCGTCGGGACGTTATGAAAGAAAATAGCGATAGCGCCCAGGATCAGAAAGATGAGCGCCATGCGGGGATCGTCGACGCTGTAGCCGATCAGATTGAAGGGCACACTGATGGCGACGCCAATCGCGGGGATGAGCGAATTCCATCTGGGATGTCTCTTGGAAAGAAAATCGATCCCGACACCTCCGATCGCGAAGCCGACAGTCGCGGCGATCCCGCTCTGGATCGAGTAGTAAACCCCGATCTCGGAGAGGCTGAGGCCATGCGCCCGCATGAAAAAAGGTGAATAGAAAGCGCCCGAGCCGAACAACGCTATCGTGACGAGCGACAAGCCCAGGAGCATTTGACGAAACTCCGCGCGCGCTCCCATCGTCCGCATGACAGCGAGGAAGGGCGGCGGCTCCTGTTCGCCCCGGTCGCTATCCGGGTCAGACATGCCTCGTGGAGGCTCGCGCAGCGTCAGTCGAAACAGGATGGCAATCAGGATGCCCGGTGCCGCGACGGCGACGACCGCGGCCCTCCAGCCATAATGTGTCCCGATCCAGCCGGCCGAAAGCGCGCCGATCACCGATCCCAGCGGGCTGCCCAGTTTCATGATGGTCATGACCGTGCCGCGCCGCTCGCGGCGGAAATGGTCCGTCAGAAGGGACGCAACCGGCGCCTGAACCCCGGCCTCTCCGATGCCCACCCCGATCCTGAGCAGGAACAATTGCCAGAAACTGGCGGCGAAACCGCATAGAACGGTCGCGATCGAGAACAGGCCGATAGAGACGGAGATGATGGTGATTCGGCTTTTTCGTTCCGCGAGGCGCGCGATGGGAAGGCCGATCGTCGAATAGAGGATGGCGAAGCTCAGCCCGCCCAGGATCCCCAACTGGAAATCGCTGAGCGCCAGATCGCGCTTGATCGCTTCGCCCAGCGTCGAGATGACGATGCGGTCGATGAAGCCGAAGGCCCCCACGCAGACGGTCAGCACGAGGAGCCATACGCGATATGCGTTGCTGAAGCTGTCCCCTCCGTGTCCCGTGGACCTTTTAACGGCCACTTTCCTATCCTCTCTTCATTATTCGACCAGTCTCACTTCGGGCGATCTGCCCTTCTCAGAAGCGGCTTCTGATAGGAAATGTCCCCCTTGTCCCATCGCCCATTGCCCGGCGGGCTGGGCAGTTCCCGCCGCGGGTTCACCGGAACCGCGATGCGCATCTCCGGAAGAAACTCGCGCACCGCGATCCGCCATTCGCCGGCCCGCCGCTCGAACTGATCAATATAGCGTCCGCTGCCAAATGCCTGGAGATTGTCTTTCTGGCGCAGGATAAAAATCACATAGCTGACGACATGCGCCTGGTCACCGTCCAGGTCGATGTTCACGTTCGTGATGTGATGCTGGTGCTCGAGATAACGATCCTCGTGCCACTTGTTGCCCCATTCGACAAACGCGTCGGTCGGCCCGTTGAAGTTATCCAGATAATTGATCTCTGCGTCAGGCCAGAATGCGCTGGCCATCAGGGCGTCGTCGTGACGATCAAGCCCGCGCGTATAGCGCCGAAGCACTTCGCGGATGTCTTCGGTGGTCAGCAGATGATCGATCCGCGCATCCCGAGAACTAATATCTTCGCTCATGACATGCCTCTCCGCCGCTTCGCACATTTCATTTTTTGCGCTTCTTTGAACCGCAGCATATTTTCAAATGGAAATGAATTCGCAGCGCATGAGTGGGGAACAAATGAGTTGCTGTCAACGGCGAAATGCTACGGCGCGGATTTCTCACACCGCCTCATGAAGCATGAATATCAATGGAAATCAGGGGAAATTTCCATGATTCTCGTACATTGCCAGCTTATGTCCCACCAGCCTCGTATCCATCGAACCGGCCTCGTCACTTTGGGCATTGACAGGCCGATGCTCCAGAAGTTTATTAGCAATGTTAAATGAATTATCGCCAGCTGAGTCGCCTGCCTTGCGCGCAGATGACGCAACAGGACGGCGAAATATGCTGCAGGGGAGGAAAGGTCTTTGGGCGAACAGCCATATCGTCAGGAGATGCTCGACGAGTATCTCATCATGAAGGTTCTCACGCGCTATTGCCGTGGGGTGGATCGGCTCGATGCTGAATTGATCGGCTCGGCCTATCACGAAGATGCGATCGAGCATCACGCCGGTCACGACCGGCCGGCAGGCGACTTCATCAAGGCTGCGGTCGAGCGCATGCCGACCGTCGCTCCCGGGGGCACCCAGCATCGCCTCAGCAACATTTCCATCGAGGTCGAGGGCGATCTGGCCTGGTGCGAGGCCTATTTTCACGCGGTGCATAATGCGGGTGACCGCCTGAACGAGATGTTCGGCCGCTACGTGCACCGCTTCGAGCGGCGCAACGGTGAATGGAAGATCGCGGAACGCTGGGCGGTCCTCGACTTCACGCAGTCCACGCCCCGCACGGCGATTGGGTCGGAGAACAATCCGGCGACCCTGCGCGGCCAGGCAAACAAGAACGATATTTCATACCAACAGGTCCTTAAACGACCAAGGTAACGATGGAGGGGAGAGCGATGAAAGGAAGCGTTCGCGCACTTGGTTGCGCAAGCATAGTCGTGCTGGGTTTCATGGGCGCATATCAAGCCCAGGCCCAGACATCCGGTTCGGAGCGCAAATCCGAAACGGAACCCGCCAATCGGGACGAGGTCGAGGTCATCACCGTCACGGCTCAGTTCCGCGCGCAGAATCTGCAGGACACGCCGATTGCGATCACGGCCGTGTCGGGCGCAATGCTGGAGGCAAGGAGCCAGACCAACATCGCGCAGATCGCCAACCAGGCGCCATCGGTGACCCTCAAGGGACAGGGCGCGACCTACGGGTCGTCGCTGGTGGGCAATATTCGCGGTGTCGGCCAGCATGACTTCAGCGCCGCGCTTGAGCCTGGCGTGGGCCTCTATGTCGACGACGTCTATTATGCCACGCTGACCGGATCGATTCTCGACCTGCTCGATCTCGATCGCGTCGAGATTTTGCGGGGGCCGCAAGGCACGCTCGCCGGCAAGAACTCGATCGGTGGCGCCGTCAAGCTGTATTCGGCGCGGCCGACAGGCTCCAATTCCGGATATATCCTGGCGACCTACGGCAGCCGCAATCGCCTCGATCTCCGCGCCTCGGCCGACTTCGGTCTGACTGACACCATCAGCGCGAGGATCGCGGGCGTCACCAAGAAGCAGGAAGGCTATATCAAGCGCATGGACTTCGGCTGTCTCTATCCGGCCGGAGGTCCCGCAGTCTATACCACCAACACCGGCACAACCGCCCCCGTCAATCCGGCCGGCGGCGTTCCTCAGCTAACCTCGGCCTCGGATTGCGTGCTCGGCCGCGAAGGCGGAACCGGATACTCGGCGGTGCGAGGGCAGCTTCGCTTTCAGCCAAATTCCGACCTCGATATCAACATCATCGGCGACTATACGGTCGAAGATCGCCCCAATGCGGGTAACGTTCTTCTCGATCGCAGCATCGCCGGCGTCCGTCGGAGCCCGAACTGGATTGACCGCCTCCCCGGAAACGCCCGTGGCGCCACTGACGTCAATCCCTACAGCGCGGCAATTCCCTATGATGTTCGCTTCATCTGCGGCCCGTACTGCAACTATGCCACCTATATCGCGGCAGCCGACACATCGACCGGTGCATTGGGCGCGTTTGCCAACACGGGAGGAGTCAGGCCGGCGACGATCTATGACGGCCGGCTGAATTTCAAGGGCTGGGGCGTCTCCGGATCGATTGAATATAATCTGACGGACAATCTCCAGCTGGTTTCGATTACGGGATATCGCGCCTACCGGTCGGACTGGGATTCGGACGATGACCTGTCACCGCTCGCCATGCAGAACAACACGTCGGATCTGAAATATTGGCAGTTTACGCAGGAGGTCCGGCTGAACGGTTCGGCCTTCGACAAGACGCTCGAATACACGCTGGGCGGCTTCTATCTGAAGCAGTACACGCACATTCTTGCCGGATCCGACGTTCGCACGGCGACCGAAGCGGCTTTCTTCAACAACGACATCACGAGAGCCAACACGAAGGCCGCCTTCGTTCATCTGGCCTGGAGTCCGGTGGAACGCCTGACCTTGTCCGCGGGTCTGCGCTATAATGACGAGTTCAAGGAATATGTCTTCGGCCGCACCGGCCTGGGCGGGGCGCCGCTGCCGGCCAGTTCGCAGGTGCGGCTCCTCAATGGCGTCGTGGGACTCTACGATGGAAAGATCAGCCAGAACTGGGATTATCGTTTCAACCTTCAGTATAAGCTGACGGACGACATTTCCGTTTATGGACAGGTCTCGACCGGTATCAAGGGCGGCGGCATCAACCCGCGCCCCTTCAACGCGGCCCAGGCCCTGCCCTTCGGCCCGGAGAAGCTGACGACATACGAGCTTGGCTGGAAGAGCGACTTGTTCGACCGGCGGCTGCGACTGAACGCCGCGATCTTCATGTCGAAGTACAAGGATATTCAGCTTACGCTTTCGCCAAACTGCATTGCACTGATCGGCGCCACGCTGGGTTCGACCTGCAATCTGGTGATCAATTCCGGCGATGCGGATCTCAAGGGCGCGGAGGTCGAGGTCTCACTGCGTCCCGTGCCCGGCATGATCATCGACGCTTCAGGCAGCTTCCTTGATTTCGACTACACGAAATTCCAGTCTTTCGGAACCGCCTCGGTCGGTGGCCCCGGCAATCCCTCCGGTCCACAGTTCGGCGACTATCCTCTCTACACCCCGCGCTGGAAGTGGAGCTTCGGCGTTCAATATGCGATCGAACTCGGCAAGGCAGGATCGCTGACTCCCAGGTTTGACGCCGCATATCAGAGCAAGATCTTTTATGGCGTGAATCTGCCGACCAGTCGGATCGATGGATATACAGTCGCCAATGCCCGGCTCACATGGGAGAATGAGGACAAGGATCTCTCGATCTCGGCCGAGGTGACCAACCTCTTCGACAAATATTACCTGCTGACCGGTTTCGACCGCGCCTCCGGCCCCGGTTTTACCGTGGCTCAGCCAGGCCGGCCCAGGGAATGGGCGATCAGCGTCAAGAAGTCGTTCTAGGTCGCTCGGGCGGCGAACCGGGCCGGGGCCTTATCGGTCCTGTCCGGTTCGCCGCCCGCATATCATCGAGAGCAACATGACACCGCACCGCCGTCACGACGGACATTCCCGATGGGCCTTCGTCGATGCGGCCTGAAAACCGCCGTCATGCGGCAGGCACATCATTCAAACCGGGGGTCGTCATGATTCCCATTTGTTGACGCCCGCAATCCAGCCCCGCTCCGCGCACTTCCCCTGACCTGACGGTCAGAATCGCCCTCACCGCCAGCCAGTCCAGGACATTCTCATGACAATCGACGTTTCCCCTCTTTTCAGCCCGTTCAAAGTCAATGGACTTGAGTTGCAGAACCGCTTCGTCATGTCGCCGATGACGCGCACACGCAGTCCAAAAGGTGTGCCGACTGCCGAGGTTGCCGCTTACTACCGGCGCCGCGCGCAGGGTGGCACGGGTCTGATCATCACCGAGGGGACGGTGATCGATCGTCCTCTTTCGCGAAACAACCCGAGCATTCCTGACATACATGGGGCAGGTCTCAGCGGATGGTCGTCTGTCGTCGCAGACGTGCATGATGCTGGAGGGCGTATCTGGAGCCAGTTGTGGCATGTGGGCGCGCTGCCTGATCCGCGCGCGCCGGCTGACTGGCCGGCCCAATTTGAAAGTCCGTCCGGACTGTCGTCTCCCGAGCAGCCGATCGGCCTCGAAATGACGGACTCCGACATAGCCGACACGATCGCGTCCTTTGCGCGCGCAGCCGCCGATGCGGTGGCGGTCGGATTTGACGGCATCGAACTGCATGGCGCGCATGGTTATCTGCTCGATCAGTTCTTCTGGTCGCAGACAAATCGCC
The DNA here is from genome assembly GCA_017304655.1 of Sphingomonas sp. Taxonomy (GTDB): domain Bacteria; phylum Pseudomonadota; class Alphaproteobacteria; order Sphingomonadales; family Sphingomonadaceae; genus Sphingobium. Next base: position 352,098 of record JAFKLY010000002.1, on the reverse strand, counting down.
GCGGCGATCGCTGGGGCGGCGCGACCCTGGCCGAACGCTCCCGTTTCGCGGTCGAGATCGTGCGCGCGGTCCGGCGCGCCGTGCCTTCTTCCTTCCCGGTCGGCCTGCGCATCTCGCAATACAAGATCCAGGATTATGCCTGCGAGCTGGTATCCTCGTTGAAGGAGATGGAAGATTGGCTCGGTCCGCTTGCCGACGCCGGCGTTGACGTCTTCCACTGCTCTCAAAGGGAATTTGCCGCCCCTGCCTTTGCCGGTGCCGATGCCAACCTGGCCGGGATCGCACGCAGGGCGACCGGAAAGCCGACGATTACGGTCGGTTCCGTCGGGCTCGAACCGAATTTCTACCAATCCGGGGACACCGGCAGCGTGACCCTCTCGGAACTCGTAAGGCGCTTTGAGCAAGGCGAATTCGATCTTGTATCGGTAGGCCGTGCAATCCTCGCCGATCCCGCCTTCGTGGAAAAGGTTAGATCGGGAGACTTCGAGGCAATAAGGCCTTTTGCCCGCGAGCTTATTGGCGGCGAACTTGTTTGAGTTCTTCGCGCACGGACAAGTTAGCGTGCCTCGATAGTCTTGACCTGTGCAAGCTGTTGCGTTGCTCCGGGCCGTGCCCGGCAACGTAACGTTGCGCGTTCAACTGCATCGATTTTCGCCTGGAGCGTGCACATCAAACCATCGCTCTTGAATGTCATCTCCGATTGATCGGGAAAGCAAAGTTTGTAGAGGAGCAAATGCAGCGCTGACCGCGAGTTGAAATGAACAAGATTAGAAAGTTCCCTCGTTACGAGCAGACCGTCTCGGCATTGCTCATTGACGCCAAGGAAGCGGCGATTGCGCCCATGCGCCCCAAGATGCGCGAGTTTGACGTCACCGAGCGTCAATGCAGGGTTATGCGGGTGCTGAATGACCGGGGAGCGGTTGATGCCAGCGGATTGGCAGAAATAGCCAAGCTCCATGCGCCAAGCGTGACGAGAATTCTGAAGGAGCTGGAGGCCCGCGATTTGGTGACCAGACAGCCAGACCCGGAGGACCGTCGCAGAACGCTGGTGATGCTAACCCCGTCCGGGAAAGAACTCGTCAAGGAGATCGCCCGCGACGTTCGGCGCGTTATGAGCGAATTCCGGACCAGATTTGGAGATGAACGCCTCGAAACGTTGCTCGCCGAACTGCAAGCTTTCGCCGCAGCGGTAAAGGGCGTCCAGTGAGACGGGTTCGATCAGAACGCAAACAGAGCTAGGGCATAGACTCATTTCCTCGGCTCGCGCCGGCTTCTCACGGGCTTTCTCCTTCCCGGTTTCTCCGGGATTTTTTCAGTCCGCGATCAGCTCACGGGCGGCTGCACGACGATCGCGCACTTTCGCCAGGGACACATCGGGGTACTTTCCAAAGGTCAGGGCCTTCTGCTTGCCATCGAAGCGATAATTCAGGCGCCAGAGGCATCCGCCGCTTGGGCTGACAAAAAGATAAAGACCGCCGGAATCGGCCAATTTATCGGCTTTTCCGCGAGGCTCGGCATTGGGAACCGCGAGAGCGCCGAGGGCCATTTGATGGTATCCGGTTGTTGGTATTTCGCCGATACCATCAATAAATACCATCACTGCGGTCGGTTCTCCAGGACCACCCCCGAACGGCAATGGACGCAAAATACGCGCAAACCGCCGTTTTTCGGGCGTTTTATGGACGTTTATGGAGGGGTCTGGATGCCTCTGGAGAGGCCAATGGTGCCGGGGACGTGATCCAAATAAGAAATTATGCCACTGATATTACATAGAAAAATGGCAATTTTTGACGAATATGTACCGTGAAAATACCGTAGCGTTCTCGGTGTGCGGGAGTTGGAATCCACCAATCGATAAGACGGTATGTGAGTACGATAGATAGATCCAAAAGCGCCCCGCCTCGATGTTCCTCAACAGTATGTCAAAAGTCGCCGACATAGCCGACATTCTACTGCCCGAAGCGGCTCCCCAAAACCGGCCATCTGTTCATCACGCTGTCGCGGATTAGCGATCGACCATTATTGGGACAAAGCGGTCATACACCAGTGAAATGTCGAACGGCGGATCTTGTCAGAAGCCGACGTTAAACTTTCACTCGATCAACATCGCATAACGACAGAGGTTGGGCAGATCCCGACTGATAGGTGTTGGGTGACAAACAGACCGCTGCGCTCACACCAGTATGTGCGGCAAGGTCCGGGTCGCTATCCGACCCTAGCCTCCAATGGGATCACCGTTGTGGATCTCCGCCGAACCGTCACCCTTTCAAGCCTCGAATCTCGGAATTATTCGTGCGGGCGGCAAGAACTAGCAAGCCGCCGCCAATCACGAAAAAGCTCGCAAATGTGGCCATCGCGTAACGCAGGCCGTGAGCTGACGCTTGCGCACATACCGAGCCGCGAACCTGTGCCGCCGCACCAGCGCATTCCGCTGCGAACTTATTCCCGTAGATAAGATGAGAAGCGCTGTCGCTGACAAACCCTATGAGCGGAGGCCCGAAACCTTGACCGACCATGTGGATGACAAGAAGAAAAAGAGCGGATGCTGTGGCTCGCTCGAAGCTATCGAGGGAATTGTGCAACGTCGCGATAGATGGCCCCATCGCCGTATAGAAGGTGCAAGATCCTAGCAACATCAGCGGCAATGCCACCCAAAGTGACGAAACGCTCAGACTAAAAATAAATATTGGAACGCCGACTATATAGCCGATCGCCGGACCACCTAGTAACCAGCGCTGGTCATAGCGCGCGAGACGTTCGCTGCCGAAACCACCGGCGATCGTTCCGACAAGCGACGCAACTCCAGAAACAATACCAAAGCCGAGGCCCGACTGCGCCGCATCAAGGCCGTGGTAGCGCGAGAAGAAAGCAGGCATGAAAGTATTTATACCGAAACTGCCCAAGCTGATGCTTGACACCGCAAGAACCAGCCAGCGAATTTTGGCATCGCGGACCAGTTTTTTTGCGACATTGAGCGCTCCGCCCGCAGGCCCCTCATTCGCCGTCGAGGTCTGACGCGGTGGCTCGCGGAGCCAAGCGAGACAGAGAAGCGATATTAGTACGCCCAGTATGCCAAAAAAGAGGAATGTGTTTCGCCAGCCAAACCTTTCGGCGACGGCTCCGCCGAGGAAAGATCCAAGCAGGGCCGCAATCGGAACTCCCAACATGAAAATCGAGATAGCAGATGCCCGCTTTTCTGCTGGCACCATATCCGAGATCATCGAGTGTGGCGGTGCCTCGGTCGCGGCGTTACCTGCAGCCATGCCGAGACGGCAAACCACCAATTGGAAAAAGCTGCTGGTGGCGCCCGCCGTGACCGTGAAGATTGACGCGAGCAACAGAAATAGCCCGGTCACATATTTTCGCTGAAAGCGTTCAGCCGCGCGCGCGATCGGAATGGATGCAAACGCGTTCACGACGGCGAATATCGTACCGCCCAGAAGACCGATCTGAAGATCCGAGACTAGGAATTCTGCTTTTATCTTTTCCGCCACCAAGGCGATCATCACCCGGTCGATGAAACCGAATGCATTGACGGTTGCCAGCAACACCAGAGCGACTGCCACTTGATTCCGTGTCATCATCGCTCAAAACCTTCAAAGGCGCACAACGCAGCGAAAACCGATATGACTGGTCGCGCTGTCAACCGTCTGCGCGTGTCGAGCTGCCGGTCGATATCTCTGACAATAGTTGGCCGCACACAAATGCGAGCCACCTTTCAGGACTTTTCGACCGATCAATATATCCGGCATCGAGGGATCATAACTCTGGCGCTCGTCCCCGCCTCTAGGGTTCGATGGCACACAGCATGCTGGCTTGGAAACCGTGCGGGCTTCTGCTGGAAATTACCACCAGTCGCTCGTCCATTCCCAGACGTTTCCGATCATGTCAAAAAGGCCAAATCCGTTGGACGGGTAAAAGCGCACTGGAGAGGTCCGCTCCCAACCATCGACATTCCTGTTTTCGAACGGAAACTCTCCTTGCCAATAATTGGCAAGTGTCGCGCCTCCCGGCGCCAAATCATCACCCCACGCGTATTCACGGCGATCTAGTCCTCCCCGAGCCGCGAACTCCCATTCCGCTTCAGACGGGAGGGATTTGCCAGCCCAGGTCGCAAAAGCTTGGGCATCCTCATAAGCGATGTGGACTACCGGATGGTCCTCTAACCCGACGATCGTACTATTTGGTCCATAAGGCTTCCGCCAATTGGCTCCGAGGCAAAAAGACCACCATTGCGAGTAATCACGCAGATCGACCGGACCACGCGTTCTTTGAAAGACAAGTGAGCCAGGCTCAGCCAGGGCAGGATCCATACCCGGATAGTCTTTCGGATCCGGAGCGACTTCCGCCAACGTGACGTGCCCTGTCTCGGCCACGAACAGCGAGAATTGTGCGTTAGAGACCGGCGTCTCGTCGATCCAGAAAGGATCGACCTGCACTTCGCGCATAGGGCGTTCTTCAGGATAGAAACGATCCGAGCCCATGAAGAAACGGCCCCCATCCAGAAAGCGCATGCCGCGCAGTTCTTCCGGAACCTCAGGCCCGTCCTTTCCCCCCTCATCAGCCGATAGCTTCGCGTTCATCACATCACCTTGACTGGACCGCTAACGGCACCGGCAACAACCATAGAAGCTAGTTCCGGGCCAGCCTAGTGGTGACTTCGGCGCGCGCGCGTTTCAAATCTTGCGCCGACACCCATGCACCATGCACTTGGGCACGCATCGGCATCGGCATCGGCATCGGCATCGGAACACGGGCGATCGGGCCGGCAGCAACGTCACCTGCTTCGATAATCCAGAGCTCAGAGTGGAAAGCGGACTCGCCGATCTGGCGATCGACCATCGTCAGCAACCAGCCCTCATGATCATCCCTGTGAGACGGCACGTGAACCGGTTCATTTACAGCCAAACTTGGATCCAACCCCAGCATGTCAATCCGACCATTGCCGGGCTCCAGTCGAAGCAACGCATTGAAGGCAGCGCCGACCGGCCCGCCTGCCAGCGATGGGCCGCCTTGCGGATTCATCGAGAGATACCACGCCGCGCGATACGGCCTGCCTTGGTCGACATCCCGCAAGCAAGGCATGTCTCCCGGCGGCCCCACAACACGCTCCTCGAACGTATCGTCTGCCTTCGACATGTCGAAGGTCCATCGAGTGAGGCCTCCGCCAATGTTCCTCTGGTCGCGTTGCACGCCGCCAGCTTCGCGCATGAAGGCGAAGGCGTTGGTGTCTGAGAGGCAAACATCCAGATGCACGAGGTCGCCGTTGTCGAAGGCGTTGACGAGATGGAAGGCCGAGATGCCGGCTCGCCCCCGAAACCAGCGCATGTCTTCAACCTTGCCATAGCGCGGCATGATGCCGACCCAGCTGTCGAGGTCCTGCTGATGCGCCCAATGTGCGCCCCCTGCCTTCAGCCGATCGAGATCGGCAGTCGTGGGAAAGATCGGAAAAATCGCGTATTCTTTGGTGAGGGCGAAGTCGTGGATCGTCGAACAATAGGGCTGGTCGAACCATTGTTCTGAAATCAGCCGCCCGTCCTTGTCAGCGATACCATAAGCGACCTTGGTCGAGCATAAGCCACCAGCCTCGTACCCGAAGAAGAACATTTCGCCGGTGTCCGGGTCGATCCGCGGATGAGCCGTGAAAGTCTGCGACTTCAAAGAACCATAGAAGTCCCAACGGCCAAGCGTTTCTAACGTCTTGGGATCGATCTCATATGCGAGCCCATCTTCCTTCGTCATAAACAGGCGGCCGGCATGCCAGACGGGCGTCGTATTGGCGACGGTGCGGCCCTTGCCAATCACCTCAGGATCGTCGGTGTAAGGATTGCGATAGCGGCCAAATAGCGCCCGGCGCGCGTCTTTTTCCAACTTGTAGCGCTCTGTCCCGACATAGCGGATCGCATAGTCGACGGCGCCGCCGACAATCTCACACTTCGCGATCATGCCGTCACCCGAAAGCACGATATCATCGTCATATTTGGGCGGATGCGCTGGATCTGGAACCGCCCTGAAGAACGCACCCTCAATTTCCTTAGGAATGGTGCCGACTACTTCGAGATTGCGCGCGGCCCACTCGATCCCTACCGGGGTATTCAATCCAGTGAAGTGGATCGTTGGCGGGAAGCGCGACATCAGATACTCCTTATGACAAGCTAAGGCTCGCAGACAGGCAGGCTGTCCTGCATCGAAAATCGGCTGTCAGCCGTCGAGGCGCTTCTTGTTCGGGTCGAACTTCAGCATCTCCGCGCTCTTGAGCGCAGGATCCCAGTGTTCAGCAATTTTGCCATCTTCTATGCGGAAGGTGTCGAACCAGGTGGTAAAATACAGATTGCCCCCATCATCCGTTTCTTTCCGGACGAACAGGAACGTGACCATATCGCGTTCCGCGACGATCGAAACGAGCGGCAGAGCGACCCCCTCCTCCAGCGGCCGTTCGGGCCGCGAGCTGCGAATGAAAGCTTCGAGGGCGGCAGCTCCGCTGGCGACGTTGGGATTATGCTGAATATAACCAGGCGCGATGAAGCGGGAGGTCTGATCGACTTGGCCCGCTTGCAGCAGGGTTCGATACATATCGTAGCACAGCCGCTTGTTTGCTGCGAGATCGGGATCTCCGCTGGACAAAAGTGCCGCATGGTCTGCCGCGATCATCGGCGGCGTTTGCCCCTCGCCCACCTCGGCAGCAGCGATCAATTCGGTTCGCGAGATTGAGCCAGTCATGTTTATCCTCTCGTCACCGGCGCCTGCATTCGCACGCCTCATCATTCAAACATTTCCAATTCCGACGGTTCAGACACTGCCCTGCTTGATGAGATCGGCCGCCTTCTCGGCGACCATGATCACCGGCAGGTTCGTGTTTCCCCCCGGCAGCAGAGGGAAGATCGATGCGTCGATTACGCGAAGCCGGTCGACGCCCCGCACCCGCAGCGTGCCGTCGACAACCGACCTCTCATCTCCACCCATGCGGCACGTACCCGATGGATGATAGGCGGTTCCTGCTGTCGCCCGGACATGTGACATGATGTCCGCGTCGTCACGAGGCTCGCGCGAAGGTTTGGTCATCGCACCGGTGACGTTCGAAAGCGCGGGCTGACGAATTAGATCACGCAGGACGTGATATCCGCGCAGCATTGCTTCCCGATCGCGCGGATCAGATAGAAGATTGAAGCGAATGGCAGGATGCGTGGATGGGTCTGCACTCGCCAGCGAGACGCTTCCCCGGCTCTTGGGGTAATTGAGCGACCACATCGCACTGAGCCGCGCACCATACCGCGGCGCGATGCCCGGAAACCACATTTTTGTTTCCATCGCCAGCGGCACCAACAGGAAATGCATGTCGATCTGCGGTTCGTTCGGTTGGGTGGCAACATTTGCAGAGATTGCGAGCGGCGGCGCTCCCATGATCCCTTTACCCAATACTGACCAGTTCAGGAAGGAACGCGCGACGCGATCGAACCGTACTTCCTCCTCGAACGCCCAACGACGATCGAGCTCAAATTCCATGGCCGCGCCGGGATGGTCCTGCAGATTTGCACCGACCTCTGCGCGATCAACGGCGACCTCGATCCCAACCGCTTTCAGCGCTTCCCCCGCCCCGACGCCTGACAGCATCAGCAACTGGGGCGAATTGATCGCACCCCCGCATAGCAGCACCTCTGCCCTTGCATGAGCGACCTTGTCCTCACTGCCGACCCGATAGACGATTCCCCGTGCGACACCCGCCTCGATCAGGATGCGCCGCGCCTCCGCGCCGGTGATGATCCGCAGGTTGGAACGATTCCGGGCCGGCAGAAGATAGGCCTGCGCCGTACTCGCGCGCCGTCCCCGCCGGGTGATGGTGAAATCCGGCATTCCGAACCCTTCCGTTCGATCGCCATTGAAATCATCAGTCAGCGGAAAACCCATATTCCGCGCTGCGGCTCGTGCGAGCGGCAAGATTGGGCTAGGCGAGGGATGCTGCTGAACTGAAACCGGGCCATCGCCTCCGTGCAGAGCCGTGTTGCCGCGCCAATGCGCTTCGAGCTTGCGAAAATAGGGCAGGACGTCGGCATAGCCCCAACCTGGCAAACCTGCAGCGCGCCATGCATCATAGTCTGCTGCGTGGCCGCGAATTGCCATCATGCCATTCAATGCCGACGTACCGCCCAGCATCTTACCGCGAGCGACGGGCAATCGCCGCCTATCGAGTTCCGCCTCCGGTTCTGAAAGGAAGCCCCAGGTAAGAGCCGGATTGGGCCAGAGTTTCGACACGGCAAGCGGTAGGGTCACATCGAGCCGTTTGCCCTCGCCCCCCGCCTCCAGAAGCAAGACGCGCGTGCTGCCGTCCTCCGACAAGCGGTTCGCCAACGTGCAGCCGGCGGAACCTGCCCCAACAATCACATAATCAAACTCATCGGTAACTTCCATCAGACGACCTTCCAGAAACGGAAGACCGACCCCGTGGGATTGCGCCGCCCTACGCCGACGAAAATCGTGCGATTCAACCAGTCATATGGTCCTGCCGGCGCTTCAAATCGCGGTGTCATACGCATGTAGTAGCTATGAGGATCAACTTGCTCGCCCGCCAGAAGCTGCGCAACGACTTCCGGCGGGGCATGCCGCACGCCGGTGCTACGCTTGAAGATTGTGGCGCCATCGTCGGTTTGCAAAAGATATTGGGACTCGAACCGCCCCCCCCCATCCGCGCGCACCATAGGGAAATCGCCGCCACTTGAGGGCACAATGATGCCCGATAGCCCAGGGCCGGTGAAGGTCCCGCTCTGGATTAATACCGCGCCGCGCTTGAAATCCGGCGCGACTTCTATGTGCACGCGTGGTCCGAGGTCGATGCGAATTTCGAGGGCGAATTCGAGATCCATAGGCGGGCCCTTTCGGCTCAGACAATCTGTGTGATGACGATGGTATCGCTGCCCTCTGGGCGTTCTGCGATAAATGCCCGTGTAGCGAGCCAGGCATGTGACGAATTTTCGTCGACCTCGAATGAGATCGTAGTGCGTATGCCTGCAAAACTGCTGCGCGCGCGCACGCCGTTCCCCATTAAGCGGATCAGCGTGCCGTCGTTTGCGCGCACGAGATATGATATTTCAAGCGTCGTGACGCCGTCGCCACGAGCCAATTCGATTTCGCTTCCGCTGATCACCTCGCCGTTCAACCGCTCGCCCGTAATCGAACCGGCCGTCACCAGCGAAACCCTTCGCTCTCCGCCCGTTGCCAGGCGGCCGATCAACGCCGCCTTGCCGAACGAGAGCGTCAGTCTGAACGCTTCCCGCAATTGCGGTACTGGCATATCATCAGCGCTTGCTTGCTTCATCGATCGGCTTTCCATCACAGCGCGATCGTGACGGACTTGAGTTCGGTGTAAGCCTCCACTCCCGCGCGCCCGTTCTCTCGGCCATTGCCCGACTGCTTTACGCCTCCGGCAGGCATTGCGAAATCATTGCCACTCGCCGTGTTCACCCGCACTGTGCCGCTCTTGAGCCTCTTGACCAAGCCAAGGGCGCTGGTGATGCTGCTTGTCCACACATAGGCGCTTAGGCCGTAATCGTTGTCGTTCGCCAGGGCGGCGATCTCGTCCAAATCCGTTGTCTCGAAGCGCATCGCGGCAAGAACTGGCCCAAAGACTTCCTCGCGCATGACTTCCATCCGCGCCTGGACATCATCCAGGATTGTGGGATGTATGTAGAAGCCCGCGCCGTGGTGGCGTTCGCTGCCGACCAGACACCGCGCACCATCGGCGACCGCTCGGTCAACATATCCCAGGATGCGATCCCGCTGGACATCGGAGATCACGGGCCCGAGCTGGGTCTTCGGGTTCGCAGGATCCCCAAGCGACATTGCCCGAGCGATTTCGGCTACTCGCGCCATGAGCGGCCCAGCGACGGAGGCATGAACCAACAACCGCGAACCGGCAGAACAGGTTTGGCCCGAATTGAAGAAGATGCCCATCGCGATCCCCCGGGCGGCGCTTTCAATATCGGCATCGGGCATAACAATGACTGGGGACTTACCGCCCAGTTCTACGGTGACCCGCTTCAGCAGATCGGCCGCGTCGCGCAAAATGGCTTTGCCGGTTGCTGTGGACCCAGTGAAAGCGATCTTGGCAATGTCGGGATGTTTTACCAGCGCCGTGCCGGCTTCCGTGCCTAAGCCGGGCAAAATATTGACCATGCCGGGCGGAAAACCGCATGTCTGGATCAACTCCGCCAGTCGGAGTGCTGAAAGATTGGTATTTTCAGCAGGCTTCAGGATTACGGCACAGCCCGCTGCGATCGCCGGGCCAATTTTCATCGCCGCGCCCATCAGCGGATAATTCCAGGGGATAATCTGCCCGACGACCCCTACTGGCTCGCGCAACGTGCAGGCATGCCAATCGCCCGGCACAGACAGAGCCATCGTCTGGCCCTCAAGCTTTGTAGCCCAGCCGGCAAAATAGCGCAGGCCGGCGGCTGATTGCGGCACATCGACCATATTCACATTGCTGATGGGCTTGCCGGCGTCCAACATTTCCAGCTGCGCAAGTTCACCAGCATTGGCGTCGATAGCAGAAGCGAGGGCAAGCAACGCGTTCTGTCGCTTTTCTGGCGACCAGTTCCCGTTCGTCGCGCTTGCCAGCGCGGCAGTGGCCGCTGCTACTGCTGCATCGATATCTGCCGATGAAGCGGCAGCCACTTGTCCTACCCGCTCACCAAGCGCCGGATCGACAACATCAATGACACCGCCAGCTTGGGCGCTGCGCCATTCGCCCCCGATGAAGAGGCGTCCTTCGCCCGGTATCCGCCGCGCGTCGCTTCCTGTCACCATTGGCCCTCTCCATCACTCTTACACGCCCCTTAACTTGGGCAAATGAAGAGGACTTGTCTGTGCGCGCAATGACACGGCGCGAACGAGCCAGAAGAATGCGGAAAAGCGAACGATGAGATTGCTGACCTTCAGAGCGATTGGAAGGGCCGAGCCCGGCGCCTCTCACCTGAAAAGCGGAAGGGGCGCCAGAAGATTCCAGCACCCCTTCTTCTGAGACTAACATGGCCGAAAATTCCAAATCTGGTCGCTATTGGTCAAGATTGATGCTCATGAGATCCTTCCCAAAAACGACTTTTCCTTTGTAATATTGGCGCATCTCTTCGAGCGTAGCAGCTTCGACTTGAGGCGTCAGAACGCCCGCAAAATGTGTCAGCACAACTTGGCCTACGCCGGCCGACGCTGCCATCTTTGCGACCTCGGCGACGGTGAGATGCTCCAATGTCATATGCGCCGTAAGTTCCTTCCCGATAGCCGTTAATGGCCGTTTCGCCTCGGCGGCCGGCCGGGGCAAAAGCACTTCGCTCACCAAGATGTCCGCACCTTTCGCCAAGGCATTGACCGCGCTGCTCGGGCCAGTGTCACCGGTGAACACGATCGACGTTTTTCCTGCGTCGAAGCGGTAAGAGTAAGATCGATCCTTGACCCCGCTCGGTCCGATCGAGGCGTGCGAGAAGTGCGTATTCTCGACCGCGGTTACTTTCAGATCGCCGTTCTGGAAGACAATGCCCGGCTCAACATCGTGTCCGAAGAAGCGTGTCTCACCTGCCGGTAAGCTTGGGATGCCTGCTCGAAAAATGCGCTCCGATACACTGAGAACGTTCAGGGCAGCTTTTACAAGATATTCGGTCGAGGGCGGCCCATAGACATTCAAAGACGAAGGCTTGGCACCGCTCAAACCTTGATTGATCCAGTTCAACGACAGGAGCGGTGAGAGGCCCGCAGTATGATCGAGGTGGTGGTGCGTGATGAAAATGGTGTTGATGCTGGTGGTTGGGAATCCCGCTTTGAGAAGCTGATGCGCTGTGCCGGTTCCGACGTCTATCAGATAGGGTGAACCCCGAACGACCAGCAACGTGGCAGGTTCGGAGCGCTCTACGTCGACAACCGGACCGCCTTTCGTTCCGAGCAAGATCAGTCGGTTTGGTTGATCGGGGTTCGGAGCGGGCGGTTGCGCTGCGGCATGTTGAGCTGAGAGCGCCATGAGTATCGCTCCGCCTATCGATAGTGTTCTCATACCAAATTCCTATGCTTCGCGTGGCTTACATCAAGCCGGCGCATGTCCTCGGTTTCGCGCGGCCCAAAGAAGATGCAGGCCACTCCAGATGTACAAGATGCCGAAGCTGGCAATCGCATAGCGTACGCCGACGGCGCCAGCTTCAGCACAGGGCGAACCCGGCGCCTGTGCAGCGGCTCCGATGCACTGCTTCGTGAAATCCGATGTACCGAACGACCAGGCTGAAATGAAGTCGCTGAGCCAACCTGCCAACGGAGGACCAAAGCCTTGACCAACCAAATACATGATCAACAGGAAAAGCGCCGATCCGGTCGCGCGAGTACGCGAGTCCAACAAGCCATGTAGCGCAGCAACCGCCGGACCCATCGCCATATAGAAGAAGATTGAGCCGGCCAACATCATGGCGAAAGCCCGCGCAAAATCGTCCTGCAGCATTCCGAACATGAAGAGCGGCGCGCCGACAATCGCCCCAAATCCGGGCGCTGCCACCAGCCAGCGCGGATCGCGACGCGAGAGCCACTCGCTGCCATAGCCACCGGCGATGGTCCCGCCTGCAGAGGCGAGTCCTGTGAGCGCGCCGAACGCAAGGCCAGCTTCGCCTACTCCCATGCGATAAATTCGCGAGAAGAATGCGGGAAGGAACGTGTTCACTCCAAAGCTGGCCAAGCTGATGATCGAAACAGCGATCAAAATGTGGCGCATGCTCCGATTGCCGACGAGAACCATGAACACATCGGTCAGCTTCATTTGTGTTGCGTGCTTGGCACTTTGCGCACGTTCGGGTTCGCGCATGACAATCATAGAGAGCAGTGCAACGAAGAGGCCTGCTCCACCCATCAAGTAGAAGGTTGCGCGCCATCCATGGGTCGCAGCGATGGATCCGCCGATACTTGACCCAAGAAACGCTGCAATCGGCACGCCCAGCATGAAAAGCGATATCGCGGAAGCGCGCTGTTGGGGCGGATACATGTCTGAAATCATAGAATGAGGGGGTGCTTCCGTGCCCGCACTGCCCGCAGCCATGCCGATACGAGCGCCGATCATATGGAGGAAGTTAGCGCTAGCCCCGCAAATCATGGTGAAGACCGACGCAAACAAGAGAGAGGCTGTTGCCACCCATTTGCGGGAGTATCGATCGGCCAGCGACGCCAGTGGCAATGAAGCCAAGCAATTTACGATCGCAAAAGCAGTGCCGCCGAGCAGGCCGATTTCAAAGTCGCTCAGCCCAAAGTCCGCTTTGATCTGCTGCGCCACTAGCGCGATCACGATCCGGTCAATAAAGCCGAAGCCGTAAACGGCCGCGAGCAAAAAAAGAACCATTCGACGCACTCCGGGCGACATGCCCGAGGCAGTAACGCCTGAGACGGAGCCGAGTATTTGCATGGAAGATCGCTCCCGAAAACGCGGCATGGCGCGGATCAATTTGACGGATATTGCGACGCGCTAGTGCAGCAAATGCGTATTGCGGAAATCGCGGGGCGACACGCCGAACTGCGCTTTAAAAGATCGGCTGAAATGCTGAGAGTCACTGAAACCGCGCTCATGTGCAATCTCGGTTATAGAGCGCCGTGCCTGAGCTGGATCTAACAATGCCTGCCGGCATCGTTCCAGTCTCTTGCTCCAAATCATGCGGCTCAGCGTCACTGCATTATCCGCGAAAAGTTTGTGCAGCGTGCGGCGCGAATATCCCAGTTCGCGGGCGATGCGGCCGACGTCCAGATCACGATCTCCGAGATGCCGTTCGATAAAGTCCAAAACCATGCGCCGGCGCGCAGCTTGGGAGCCAGCTCCTGCGATGACAGAGTCAGCGCACCAGACCACCGACACGAGATGGGCGAGCGCTTCCCCGAGGCGCGCTCGATCGCGCCGGCCGATATGTGTTGCAGCATCGACGGCGGTGGCGGCGCTTCCATGAAGTACTGCGGCTGAACCTTGTAGGAAGCTGCGCGATCTGGTCTTCGCCAAGCTCTCCGCCGTCCAGCCCTCGATGCAGCGACGAGGAAGAGCAAGCGCCAATTGCCTTGTCGGTGCAGTCGCGGAAATAAGGAACGGTCGGCTTTTATCAATCACGCTCCAGTCTCCGGCGTGAAGCAGGACGGAGCAGCCATCCTGTTCGACATGGCATTGACCTTCCTCGATAAAAAGGAATTTCAACAAGGATTCCCCCGTCGGAACAGCCTCCTCGTAGTCGCTCGCGAGCCGGTGCGTGCCGATCGCAACTGCGCACAGGCGAACCGGTCCAAGATCACATCCTCGAATTGAGGCTTCCCTATCGTCACCCAGCTCCGCTTGCGGCACCCGGGTCATGGAACGCCACTGCGCACTACGCTCGAAACGATCGGTCGCGTGGGTTGAAAAGCTCAGATATTCCAAGGCGTCCTCTTTCCCAATGCTATGCCAGACGGGCTCCCTGCCCGCCTGGCATTCCTCGCTCCTGTGTCAGCGCGCCGCTCGTCAGCTTATGCGCGTCAACGGATCGTAAGTTGAACACCCACGGTTCTGGGCGGTTCGACCAGCGCTGCGATACTGCCTGGCGCAAGGGGAATCGACTGCTTGTACTGCGTCGTCAGCTTGTCGGTGAGGTTCTTGCCGACGATCGCCAATTCCCAGCGACCATCGCTTGGGCCAAAGCCCACCCGCAGATCGACCTTCGTATACCCACGCTGCTCCAGAAGCGGGTCCGCGGTTGCGGACATGAAATAGCGTGTCGTGAAATAGACGAGCGGATCGACGGTGAGACGATTATCACCAAAATCCATCGTCATGCGCGCACCGACATTGCCGCTCCATTTCGGCGCGAAGGGGCGCCGCTTGCCGGTGAGATTTTGCCGGCATCCCGTGATCTGAGCCAGAGCGGCGATCGTGCAAGCCCCGTTGGGATAGCTTGTGTAAGTGGCGTCAAGATAAGCAATGTTGGCGTTCAAGGTAAGCCACGGGGCGGCACGAAGGCTGTTGTTAAACTCTATGCCTTGCGATCGTGACTTCGCGACATTCTGAACGAGCGAGCTGATCGAGCCGTTCGGCTGCAATTGCAGGCTGGTTTCCTGCAGGTTGTTATAATCACTGCGATAGAAGGTGAGGTCAGAGTTCAAGCGACGATCGAAGAAACTGCCCTTGAGCCCCACTTCGTAAGCATCGACTGTTTCGGGCGAGAATTGCTCGTTATTCGCGCCGAAGCTATATCCGCCGGCTTTGAATCCATTGGTATAGCTTGCATAGACCATCACACGCGGCGCGATGTCGAATTGCACGCTAGCCGACGGCATGAATTTCTTGTCTGTTCTCTCCGGGTTCGCGAAGTTCGCAGTGACACTGCCGAGAATGCTGGAGATGATGGCTTCTTGCGCCGGCGTCACTGGCACGAAGGTGTCCGGCGATGCGAAGTTATCGCTCAGACCCGGCTTGACTTGTCGGTCTGCCCGCTTGCGGATGCTGGAATAGCGCGCGCCGAGATTTATGCGCAGACGTTCGATGGGTCGCACCGTTGCCGAAGCAAAACCCGACCAGGTCGTGTCGTTTTGCGTGATGATATTGTTGCCGGCCAGCGGCGAGGCGGCATTGAAGGTGCGGGTCGTGTCCCGTGCACCGAAGGCTTGATAACGGAAGCCCGCAATCGACCTTTGACGAAGTTCGCCATGTGCCGCGTAAGCGCCAACCATATATTCCAGCGTGCCGCCGACGCCCGACTGATATCTGATTTCCTGGCTGAACTGCCGGTAGGTCTCGTTCTGATAGGTCGGATAGCCATTCGTGCCGCCGACAGCGTCGGTCAGCGGGAAGGGAATTCCCTGTCCGGCATTCTGGTTCTGATGCCAGAAATAGCCGGAGATCATGTTGATTGAGCCGGTGCCGACCTTCACGCTGTTGGTCCAGGCCCCCTCGATGAAATCATAGTTGCCGTAAGTCCGGCCGCTCGAGGAATGATAATCAAGCTGGTTCTCCACCCGGCCGCCATTCTGCGCCAGATAACGACCGCAGGTGTTGACTGCGGCGATGGTGAAACTCGCCGGAGGTGGACAGCCGACGAGCTGATACATTCCCGCATTGCGATTGCGCGACCGCCCGGCATCAACCCGCAGATCGGACCGAAAATCCGCATCCGGCTCCCATTTTAAGGCGATGCGTCCCTGCACCGATCGGTCACGAGGCCCCTCGTCGCCAGTATAGTCGCTTTTGATGTAGCCACTGCTGCCGGCAACACGGCCGGCGACGCGGGCGCTGAGCGTATTGGACAGCGGCGCATCGAGCCCCAGTTGGAGATCATATTCTTCTGTCGACGGGACATAGGTCGCAGCCGCATTAAAGTTCAGGACATCGCCAGGCTTGCGCGTCACGATGTTCAAGGCACCGGCAATCGCGTTCGCACCGAAGAAGGTGGTCTGCGGCCCCTTGAGCACTTCCACCCGCTCGATGTCGAACAGCGCCGCTCGGGTCGAGCGTGAGCGGCTGCGGTAGACGCCATCCACAAAGGTCGCGACGGACTGTTCAAAGCCGGGATTGGGACCCGACCCGACGCCACGGATCGTTATCGCGTTGGCGATCGTGCCGGTAGAAATTTTGACGTTCGGCAGCCGCGCCGCCACGTCGTTGAGGCTGGTCAAGTTCTGCCTTGTCAGGGCATCCCCCGTCACGACCGACACCGCGACAGGCACGTCCTGCAGCCGCTGCTCGCGGCGTTGCGCCGTGACCACGATGTCGCCATCCACATCGGCCGTAGCTGAAGTGGCGGCAGACTTGTCCTGAGCCGCCGCCGGCATCGCGACGAGCGCGCCGAGCGCCGTTGCCGACAGCAAGGCCGACTTACAAAAAGCGATCATCAGACTCTCTCCTCCTAGACTTATTATTGCGGTGTTGAGGTTATTCATGGCGGCGGCCCTCGCGTCCGCCGGCCTCACTTTTCGGAAATTGTCACGCTTTTGACTTCGCAGGCGCAGCTTGCTGGCCCTGAGCGGTCGTCAACCGCAGGTCGGCCGATGAGCGCTTCACCAGCCAGGATTCGAATCACACGCGGTGTCTTCACCGTGCTGACGACTGTGCCATCAACGGAAAGGGACACCTGGGCGCCTGCCCCATCCGGCACGAAACTGACCGCGATCTCATGATCGCCGGGCGTCAGGGCATCCTGCCCGCGCAAAATCCGACGTTCCTGTGCCCGACCGGACGGATCATAAGTGAACACCGGCGCGCCGTTTTCGAGCGCAAGAGCATAGCCAGCAAACTTTCCGCCTTGAACGAGGATCGGGCCACTATCCGCTGCGCCATTGATCTTGACTTTGGCGACAGCCTTCCAGGTCGCATTCAGCTCCGGAAAGGCGGTCGGCGCATAGCGAATGTCGCTGGGGAAGAACACATACTCCTGCGCCGGTTGCAGTCCTTTCGGCCGATACTGGGGCGCAACTCGCTCGAAAAAGTCTGCCGAAAGCGGATAGACATGGTTCTTCTGGGCAGCGAGCTCGAAGTCAGCCTTCAACTCCGCCAGCTTTGCCGGATATTTGTCGGCGACGTTGCGGGTCTGCGCATAGTCATCGTTGAGATTGTAAAGCTCCCAACGCGCCTTGTAGGGGTCCGTCTTGTTCGGGCCCCAAGGCTGCCAATTGACTTCCGTTCCGATGAACCAGCCGTCCTTGTAGTAGCCACGGCTGCCGAGCATCTCGAAATACTGCTCGCGATGCCGGGTCGGAGCCGTCGCATTCTCGAATGTATAGTTGAGAGCGACGCCATCAAAGGGCTGCTGCTGAACGCCATCAACCTGCGTTGGCGGCGTGATGCCGATCGCTTGATAAATTGTGGGCGCGATGTCGACGACGTGGCTGAATTGCGTGCGGATGCCACCCTTTTCGGCAATGTGCTTCGGCCAGGAGATCACCATGCCGTCCCGCAGCCCGCCGAGTTGCGACGCCACCGTCTTGCCCCAGGGGTACGGCGTATTCGTAGCATAAGCCCAGCCGACCGGATAATTGCCGAGGCTCTTTTCGCCACCGAGCTCATCATAATAATTGAGCAGTTCCTCGTCGGTCTCCTTGATACCCGCGAAGCCCGAATAGGCGTTAACGCTGCCGTTGATATTATGAAGCGCCGCGCCGTTGTCGCCCTGAATGAAAATGATGAGCGTGTTGTCGAGTTGTCCCGTCTCCTTCAGGCGCGAGATGATCCGGCCGAACTCGAAGTCGGAATAGGCGAGCTGCGCCGCGGCAACTTCCATCATCCGGGAATATAGTCGTTTCTGCTCGGCGGAGAGACTGCTCCACGCCGGCACGCCCGGGAGAGGCCCGGCCATCTTCGTCGCCTTTGGGATGACCCCAAGTTTCTTCTGGCGTTCGAGGGTCTGGTCGCGCAGCGCGTCCCAGCCCATGTCGAACTTGCCCTTGAACTTGTCGATCCATGCCTTGGGCGCCTGCTGTGGGCCATGCATAGCGCCGGGCGCGTAATAGAGGAAAAAGGGCTTGTCCGGGTTCACACCATGCTGCGCGCCCAGCCACGCAAGCGCCTTGTCAGCCATGTCGCGCTCGAAGATGTAATTCGGATCCTTCGTGTCGCGCCGAATGGCGCGATGATCCTCATAGAGCGGAGGGTTGATCTGGTCGGTGCCGGCTGCGTTGAAGCCATAGAAATAGTCGAAACCCATGCCGCTCGGCCAGTGATTGAACGGGCCGACGGGTCCCAGCTCCCAATCGGGGGTGTTATGATTCTTGCCGAACCAGGCCGTATTATAGCCATTGTCGCGCAAGACGCGGCCGAGCGAAGCTGCGCTGTCCGGAATGACGGATGTATATCCCGGCTCATCGACCGACACGTTGCTGATCGATCCCGATCCGACGGCGTGATGATTACGCCCGGTCAGCAGGGCTGCCCGCGTGGGCGAACACATCGCCGTGGTATGAAACTGGGTATATTTGAGGCCGTTGCGCGCCAGCATGTCGAACGTCGGGGTCGGAATAGGGCCGCCGAAGGTGCTCGATGCTCCGAAACCCACATCATCCGTCAGCACCAGCAGCACGTTGGGCGCGTGCGCAGGCGCTTCCGGCGTGCGCGGATAATATCGCCAGTTGCCGTCCGACCGAGGCTGCGCGCTGCTCTGCGGCACCGGCGCCGATTGAGCGATTGCCGGGCTGGCGATGATGCTGCTGATCGCAATCACCGCGGCGGAATTCAGGCCTGCTGCAAAACGGCCAAAACGGTGCTTCCTCGGCATGTGCATCTCTCTCCCATTCTTTTTTCAGAACAGCAGCCGAGTGTCATTCTTTCGAATTGCATAGCAACGCACGTGGTGGTTATCAGTAATAGCCGGGAGGTAATAAACTGTGCACTTCACGTTTCGGCAGCTCGAGATTTTCGTAGAGGCGGCGACGGATGAGAATTTCCGTCAGACGGCGGAACGTCTGGGCATAAGTCAGCCCGCTGTCAGCAAACATATCGCCGCACTGGAAGCCAAGGCGGGAGGCCGCCTGTTCAGCCGAAATCGTGGGTCCATCGCGAGACTCTCGCCGCTCGGACGAAGCCTGCTCGACCGGGCGCGTGTGATGCTGCGCGACGCTCAAGGGGTTCGCCATATCGCAGGGCCTGCAGGCGATGAGCAGCCTGTCCTGCGCGTGGTCGCCGGCACATATATCGTCGATCATCTCCTGCGCCCGGCGCTGCCGAAATATTATGCGCGTTCAGACATGCCCGTGCTCGAATTGACGGTGGTTGAGAGCGCGCGGGAAATGCTGTCGCTGATCCGGAGCGGTGCGGCGGACGTGGCGTTGTTCACGGCGGCCGGAATTGAGGATCCCGATTTCACGATCGAGCGCGTCCGGGAGGTTAAGGTCGCGCTCTACGCGTCGCCCAGTCTGGTCTCGCGCGTCTCGAAACTCACGACGTTCGATGAAGTGCCGATCGTCATGGCTACCGCGCATAGTGTGGTCGACGACTGGTTTCGCGCGGCGCTCAACAAGGTCGGCATCGCTCCGAGCAATGTCGTTGCCCGCTCTCAGTTTGCGGACGTCAGGCGTGACTTAGTGCTCAATGGCATGGGCATGGGAATCATGTTCGAGGAGGAGGCAGCGATCTATGAGCAAGCCGGCCGACTGGTCCGGCTTCGCGACACATTGGACGGCGGTTTTCGATGTCTGTCATTCCAGAGGCTGCCACCAGGGCCCCATGGCGTCCGCGCGCTTTCCTTTCTCCGCGCCCTGATACGCTGACGCTTCTCAGACGCGCCTGAAACAGTCGCGGAGTGCCCGCAGATTTGTGTCGTGACGCAGTGATGGACGGCTGAGAAGCCTCACCTCGACCGGTGAGAGCGGGGTCGCGAGGTCCACCTGTACGAGACCCGAGATCGCTTCGTCGATAGAATCACGAAAGAGGCAGAACCATGCTCGCCCGCGACGCACATTGGCAAGCATCAAGGCGAGAGCATCGGTTTCCATCAGGATTCTTCGGGGCGCCATGCCGACGAGCGACAGGGCGTGTTCTGTTAGCCTGCGCTGCGGATTATGTCGCGCCAGCACGATCGCCTCATGCGCCACGAGCTCCTCGCTGGTGACTCCTCTCTTCCCGGCAAGTGGATGATCTACACCGACATAGACGGCTAGTTGCTCGCTCCAGAGAAATTCGCTGTTCTCGATCTTGTCTTCCTCCATCGCGAAGAAGCAGGCGAGATCAACGTCACCGCGCTGGACCTGGCTGGCGAGAGTTGCATTGTCAGGCGGATCTAGATGGATGGTCAGCGTGATGTTCGGCCGCGTATCACGAAAGGCTTCCAACCGCTCCTGAAGACGCAACATTACAAAACCATAGGTTGTTAGATGAAGCTGGCGGGAGCTCTGCTCCCCCGCCAGTTCCTGACGCAAATCTGCCACCTCGGCGAGGATCGCGGAGATTCGATTGAGCGCGTGATGACCGGCTTCGGTCAGCGCCGCGGGGTGGCCAGAGCGACGTTCGAACAGCGATGTGCCGAGGTCACGTTCAAGCTCACGGATGTGCGTGCTCACTACTACCTGAGAAAGGCCTAGTTTTTCAGCAGAAGCGCGGAAGCTACCTTGGCGGGCCACCGCGACGAAGATCGACATCTGCCTAAACGTGACCACGAAATACGCACTCCGTCATTTGCGACCACTTACCGGATTGGGATAGTGATAGGGCGGAATGAAGAAGGTTGGATAGACCGGATAAGGATCGGTCAATTCATCCGGTGCGAAGTCCTCGAAAGTGCTCGCCAGCGGCATCGCTTCCTTCGCCCAGCCAGACTCATAAGGTATGTAGTATGTCTGATAGGCTTTTAGATGCGAAATCTTCCAGACGCCGTCTTCCTTGAGATAGGCATTCTCATAAACGGCATCACCCCAAAGCGCTTCACCGCCCATTCGGCCAACCTGCATCATCGCACGTGACCGACCCTTGGCGGTCAGGCCGTCTTCGTCGATGTGGATCACAGGCTGCACCTGGATATGGTGCATCAGAATACCGTCCTCGGGTGGACCGAAATGATGCATATACTCGCGCACCCGATCCTGGCCGAAGAACTTGCCGCGGCCGTTAATCTCGAGAACCGCGTCGCGAGAGAACAAGTCTGCAACGTGATCCCATTGAAATTTATCGACATAGTAGCCGTAGGCGCGCTGCAGATTGGATATGGCCACATAGGCTTCTGACGCTTCCGCCTTCTTTCGCAACTCGTCCAGCTCTGCTCTGAGCAGCTGAATCTCCGTTTCCCAACTCATCTATGCCTCCTTTAAAACGACGAATGATCATTCTGTGGGTCGGTTCGCCTGATGGATCAGGTAGGCCCGCACGGCCTCGAGATCCGACAGCGTGAGCTTGCCCTGGAAGCTTGGCATCCCCGCCTCGGCAAGCGCTCCGCCAAGCACAACTGTCTCGAGTTCAGGGCCCGCCAAAAAGCCGCTACGGCGCAGATCGGGAACCATGCTCGCGCTGACTGCCGCAATGCCGTGGCATCGGACGCAATATTGTCCATATAGGCCATCACCCCGCGCGATCAGCCGTGTCGTCCCTTTGTCCGCAGGTGGCGGCGCAGCCGAAACGCTACGCGGTGCGAGGCGCGGTAACGACGCCTTTCCCCCGATACGGAAGACCAGCAGGCGATTGGGGCCTACGGCATTGCCCGACGTCAGGGCCATCTGCCCGCCGAGCATCGGCCAGGCGCCGCCCCAACCAGCCATCACCGCGATATATTGCACACCATCGAGGCGATAAGTGATCGGTGGAGCTACGATGCCGGTCTGCGCGTCGAACGACCATAAGGGCGTCCCGTTCTTTGCTCTATAGGCGACAAACTTGCGCTCGCCATTGCCCTGGAAGATGAGTCCGCCGGCCGTCGACAGGACGCCTCCATTGAACGACGAGACCATCTCACGTCGCCAGGCCGCCTGTCCGGTGACCGGATTCCAGGCCAGAAGATAGCCTTTCATGGATCGCGTCGCGGCCTTGAGCTCCGCCTTGCGCATCACATCACCACCTGGAATAGCGGTACCGGTATTATAGACGCCGGGCCGGATTTCGGGATCCTTAGTCGCGGCGAACGGCAGCCCCATGTCCTGCACCGGGATGTAGACAAGGCCGCCATCGGGATCATAGGCCATTGGCGGCCAGTTATGAGCGCCGCCCGAGCTTGGCATGACGAAGGCAGGCTGCTGACCCCGGAAATATTGCGCAGCCGGATTGACGATCGGCCGTCCGCTCTTGCGATCAACCCCCTTCGTCCAATTGATCGTCGCGAACGGCTTTGCCGAAATGAGCTCGCCGGTCGCCCGATCCAGTATGTAGAAAAGACCGTTTTTGGGAGCCTGCATCAGGACCTTGCGCGGCTGCCCGGCGATCGTCAGGTCGGCGAAGATGATGTTTTGGGTTGCGGTGTAGTCCCAGGATTCGCCGGGTGTCTGCTGATAGTGCCAGACATATTCACCCGTGTCCGCGCGCAGCGCGACAATGGATGACAGGAAGAGATTATCGCCCTTGCCTTCACTTCGGAGGCCGTAGTTGGTCGGGCTCCCGTTGCCGACGCCGATATAGAGCAGGTTGAGGTCAGCATCATACTCGATCGCATCCCACACCGTTCCGCCGCCACCCCAGCGCCACCATTCGCCGTGCCAGCTGGAGCCCGCCTTAGCGAGCGCGCTATCTGATATCTCACCATCTTTGACACCAGGCTTGCCCGGCACGGTGTAAAAGCGCCAGACCTTGCGCCCGGTCTTGCGATCATAAGCTGTGACATAGCCGCGTGCACCGAACTCGGCTCCGCCATTACCGATGACAATCAGCCCCTTGACCACCCGAGGAGCACCCGTGATTGAATAGTTCACCGGCGCGGGGTGAGGCTGATCGATCGTCTGCACTTGCCAGTCCGGTTTGCCGGTATTGGAGTCCAGTGCAATCAGCCTGCCATCAAGCGCTCCCACGAAGACGCGGCCATCCTCGACCGCCACACCTCGCGAAACCGGGCCGCAGCAGGATCGCGATGCCGCGGCGCGAACCTCTGGGTCGTAGGTCCAGCGTGTCTTGCCGGTGCGCGCATCTACCGCGCGTACGACGTCATAGGCGCTGATGACATACAGAGTTCCGTCGCGCATGATCGGCGTAGCTTCCTGACCGGCATCCGTGTCAAGATCGACCCACCATGCCAGCCCCAACTGCCCGACCGTCTTTTCATTGACATCCATAAGCCGGCTATGGCGCTGTGAAGATGGGTCGCCGCCATGAACACGCCAGTCGTCGCCTGACGCGACGGATGCGTTGTCGCCTGGAGCGCAAGACGAGAGAGCGATCAGGCCTGCGCAGGCGGCGACAATCGTTGTCCGACGCGCGCATCGCAAGAGTTTCTGAAAACGACCCCTGGGGTGCACACACGCGAGTGCCTGGACGCTCTTCATTATCTCCCCTCCTGACCATACCCAACTGCCGTTTACGAACGGACTTTGGGGGCGATCGCCATTCTGTCGATCCAAGGATGGGGTGTGAACCCAAGAAAGTCGGAGGTAGCGATCTCTAAAATGCTATCGCCTGGACTAAGGCACGACGCTACATCCCGCATAGTTGCGCCACCCAAATGGCAAGGTTAGCAAGCACGTCAAAGGCGCAGCAAAGACTGAAGCCCAACCAAATAGAATCTCGATCCAACGTGAAGCTATGTCCTGCGAGAGGAAAGCATGATCGGTACGCATGTCTTCGCGACATCAACGCTGGACCTGCGTAGGATTGGTTTTCTAGGCAGCTGCGCGCTGTTCATGTTGATCGAAGGTTTCGACCTCTCCGCCATGCCGCTCGCTGTGCCCCGGGTCGCTGCGCAATGGGACGTTCCGCCTGCATCTTTTGCGTTCAGTCTTTCAGCGGTGATCGTGGGCATCGGGCTTTCCGCAATCCTGATCGCCCCACTCGGCGAGCGTTTCGGTCGCCGGCAGCTCATCCTGTCATCCGGCCTATTCACCTGTGCCGTCACGTTCGGCACCGCGACGGCAGGAAGTCCTCTCGCTTTTGCGATTTGGCGACTGCTGACGGGCTTGGGTCTAGGCGCTTGCCTGCCGAACGTCACCGCGTGCGCCGCAGCGATCGCTCCGAAGCACATCAAGGCGCGCGCGCTGGCATTAATCAGCGTCGCGATCCCCATCGGATCGGTGATCGCAGGATTCCTGGTTGGACCGATGGTGGCGCTGGCGGGATGGCAGGGTATCTTCATTGCCGCAGGCGCGCTGACGGCAATCGCGACGCTTGTTCTTTTCCTGCTGCTTGGGAAAGTGGCAAACGCCACCCCGCCTCCGAGTGCGTCCGTTGCGAGATTCCAGTCCGCTTCATCACCCAAACCTCCCCTGCGCGAGATTTTCGGGGCACCGTATAAAAAGACGACGATCCTGCTGATTGCGCTCGGCTCAACGAACGCCTTCCTCCTCTACATGTTGGCCAACTGGCTGCCCACTCTACTGCCGCGCGCTGGCATGACAATGGACATGGCCGCGCGACTGAGCGCTATCATGCAGGCCGGCGGCATTGCAGGTGGACTGCTAATTGCTCAGGGAATGGATAAGGGCAGGTCCTATCCTGCTTTCAATATCGGTTACGTATCGGCGATTGGCGCGCTGCTTGGTCTTGCCATGCTACGCTATTCGCCATCTTTCTGGATGCCGTTGCTGATCATTCTAGGCGGTGGGATCACGGGAGCACATACTGCAATTCTTATTTTCGGTATGTCCTTCTTCCCGGATCGGCTGACGTCGAGCTTCGTGGGAGCCTTCCTTGCGCTCACCAGATTTGGTGCGATTTTGGGGCCACTGTTCGGAGCTGCGGTTCTGGACCGCACTGTGGGCATCGCTCCATTCATGATCGCGGCGATGCTCCCGATATTGTTGTGCCTCGGCATGCTGCTCGCGATCCGGCAACAGGCGCGTCGCACGGCAACGGTTTTCGGGACTGCAACCCTTCACACCGAAAAAATCGATACTTCAACCTGACACTGGAGACGAGAAATGGACCAATCAGCCGACGACTTCCGAGCGCTGTCTCGCCGCGTTCAACGACTGGAAGATGTCGACGCCATCCGGCGGCTGCATTTTTCCTACGGCTATTACACCGATTACAACATGGCTGAAGACATCGCTCGCTTGTTCTCAAAGGATGGAGAAGTCATATTCCTCTCCGGTGTCTATCGCGGTCATGAGAGCATCATGCGCCTCTACGGCGTGTGGTTCCGCGAATATTTCATCGAAGGGAAGGTCGGACCGGTCTTCGGCTTCCTTCTCGATCATTATCATATGCAGGACATCATCACGGTGGCAGACGATGGCCTGAGTGCCAAGGGGCGTTTCCGGGCGCTTATGTTCGCCGGCAGCCACGAAAGCCGATCATATAAGCCCGAGGGCATGCCGGATCAGGTCATGGAGGCCGGCATCTACGAAAATGACTATGTGAAGGAAGGCGGCATCTGGAAGATCCAACGGCTCGACTATGTTCTGCAGTGGCAAGCCGAATATGAAAAGGGATGGTCGCGTTCAGCCAGCGTGCTCCAGCCGGCCAAGCTGACCTACCCAGAAGACCCGTTCGGTCCAGACGCGCTTCTGGACCGTGAGCGTCCGGCATGGCCCGACCGCGCCGCAGTGCCGATGCACTACGCCAATCCAGGTCAGCCAGCAGCTTAAGCTGACAAAGCTGCCTGATCCTTCAATGCAATCTGCAATCTCATGCAAGGCTGGTCGTTGCGTCCGAACAGTCGGTTTTCCTTAGTTTCTACGATGGCTAATCGGCGGCTTTCGTCAATACCGGACGTTCGCGGCAATTGTCGTGACCGTCCGGCTCTGGTCGGGAACCGCTATTCCCTTCGGTCAGGATCGGGCCGACTGCTCCCGCCAACAAAGGCGACATTCGCAGGCTAAAAAGCTGCTCGCTGAAACCGGTCCTTCGTTCATCTTGCTTTCGCGGTACAGTGATCGACCGAGCCTGGGGACGAAGCCGCCATTTCCGCGCGACGGGATGAGCGGCAAGTCCATCGCCAAAAGCTGACGCTTACGGCGCGATCCGTTGGACCGGAAACGCAACCACGACTGGGCCGATTGCCGACCGGTTACCTTCGAATCCAGAGCAACCTTAGTTGCTATCCGCGGCAGGCAGGGCGAAAAATCCGCACACTGGATTAAGGGCTTCGGCGCGACACCGCCTTGACGTAGTTGGAAGCGATTCGTCTCCGGGAATGTGAGTTGCCGAAAGCGCGAAGCGATTGATTTAAGTCCGAGCACATCTATTCTTGTCCAATTAAGCCACGAAGTCGCCGCACCAAAGTTCATGGGCCGCCTTGCTAAGTCAATTGACCGTGGCAATAACTCGGCGCTGTACTTGGCCGTTGGAAAGCCAGCGACCGGCTGATCGCACAGGATTGGTTTACGGGCTGGGCGGTTCACAAGGGGGATGTATGGAACTTGAGACGCTCGTCCGGGGTCTTCGACCCGAACACACCATTCTTTTGTTCGGTGCGGGTTCGTCGATGCCCTCCAACGCGCCGACGCCCCAGGCGATCATCGATCACCTGGGCGTCCGGTTCGCACTGCCTTCGGCGGGGTTCAATCTTGCCGAGTTCACCGAGCTGGTGGAGCAGCGGTCCAAGGACCGCCGGCGTATGGTTACGGAGATCCGGATGCTGTTCCGGCACCTCAAGCCAACTGCCGGCCTCCTGAACCTACCGCTTTACGATTGGAAATCGATCTACACGACCAATTATGACGACCTCGTCGAGCAGGCGTATCGCAAGAAGTCGAAGCCGCTCGGGGTTTTTACCTCGAACTTCGACTTCGGGAACACCGCGCGCAACGCCGAGACCCGGCTCTACAAGATCCACGGCACCATCGATAAGGACGCGGCGTTCGGCGATCATTCCCGGATGATCCTGACCTCTTCGGACTACAATGTCGCGCACGAGTATCGCGAGCACATGTTCGGCGCGCTCCAGATGGATTTGGCAGAGTCAGACCTGGTCATCATCGGCAGCTCGCTCTCCGATGAGGATATCAAGCCGCTGATCTCTCGGGCGGTGCAGCTCAACACGAAGGCGATGGTCGGCGGACGCATCACTCTGCTGATGTTTCAGCGTGATGAGGCGCGCGCGGATCTCTACCGCGGCCAAGGCATCAACGTGGTATTCGGGGGGATCGACGACTTCTTCATAGAGATGACGAAGAAGTCGCCTGGGCCCCTCTTCGACTATACGCCCTCCGACTCGGTGCTGGAGAACCATCCGAAGCTGGTTCCGACCGTGACCGACGTAAAGCACCAGATGGAGACGGCGGTTCCGGACGTCAGCCGGATGTTCGCGGGATGGCCGGCGAACTTCGCCGACGTCAATCGCGGCCTGGCGTTCGAGCGCTCTGTTGCAATGAGCATGACGGAGGAGGCTCAGGGTGGGGCCAGCATCTGTCTGACGTTAGTCGGCGCGAGCGGTGTCGGAAAGACGACCGCGGCGCGGCAGGTGCTCGTCGGATTGGCGAGGAAGGGGTTCAGCTGCTGGGAACACCGTGGCGACCTGACGCTCGACCCTGCGGCGTGGCTGGCCGTCGCGCGCGAACTCGATGCGGCGTCGCGTCGCGGACTGCTCTTCATCGACGATGCGCACGCGCATATCCGGGAGATAAACGAACTGGTCGATGGGCTCGCCCATGCCGATCTCAAGTCGTTGATTCTAGTGGCGGCGTCGAGCCGCAACCACTGGAAGCCGCGGATCAAGTCCCCGAACATCTACAAGCGGGGCAAGCTCTACATCCTGTCGAAGGTGGACGGGGCGGAGATCGAGCGGCTGATCTCGCTCGTAGACACCAACGTCGACCTGGCGCGAATCGTGGAAACGGGGTTCTCGGGGTTCAGCCGGGCCGAGAAGCGGCGTCGACTTACGGATCGCTGTGAGTCGGACATGTTCGTCTGCATGCGCAACATCTTTGCGTCAGAGAGCTTCGACAACATCATGCTTCGCGAATATGCCGAGCTAAAGGTCGAACTGCAGGACGTCTACCGCCTAGTCGCCGCGCTGGAGACGGCGGGGGTTAAGGTCCACCGCCAGCTGATCATCCGTTTGCTTGGCATCCCCATGGCGAGCGTGATGGCGCTGCTCGAGAACATGACCGACATAGTCAGTGAGTACACGATCAACGGGCGGCGTCACATCTACGGGTGGCGTGGTCGCCATCCTGTGATCAGCGCGATCATCGCAAGGTACAAGTTCGGCGAAGTCGGCAAGATCGTCGCGCTGTATGATCAGATCATCGATACGGCGATCCCTTCCTACGACATCGAGGTCAGGTCTCTCATCGAGCTCTGCAACGTCTACACCGGCATTCCCCAGCTGCCTGACAAGGGTGTGCAGAACAGGCTTCTGCGAAAGATCATCTCGCTGCTTCCCGGCGAACGGGTGCCGCGCCACCGCCTCATCCGCAATCTGACTGACATGGGCCACTGGGATCAGGCGCAGACCGAGATCCGAATCTTTGAAAAGGACTTCAGGATCGACGCGCCGGTCACACGCCTGAAGATCGAGCTTATGTTGGCGCGGGCGACTGAGAGCGAAGGGCTGCTGGTTGAGGACCGCCTTGCGATCCTTGAGCAAGCCCGCGAGCTAGCGGCGACCGGAACGACGAGACATCCGACCTCGAGCGGGGTCTTCGCAGCTTATTGCAAAGTCGGCGTGGCCATCCTGCGCCATGGCGGCGACCGCGCCGTGTTCGACGATGCGATGGACCGGCTGATCAAGGCGTCGGAGCGTCTCGCGGATCCGGAGATGAGTTCGCTGATCCGACACTTCGAGCGCCTTGAGGCGAACATCCTGAGCGAGATCGGGCCCGACCAGATCGAGGCGGAACTGGTCGGCGAATTAGATTGACGGGGGAGCGGAACCCATTGGTCGGCCGATCGGTAACTCTGTCCTGATGGTCTCCGGACACGATCGGCGCCGGTGCCGACTGCTCTCATTGAACTTCTTGGGAGCGGATCAGCTCAGCGTTCCGAACGACTTAAATTGAGGCGCCTTCCTGACGGTTTGCTTCGAAGCCTTGGAATGCCAGTTTCGGCAAGAAGTTTTGCTCCCCTCCGAGAGCAGCTGTCCATGACTTGAGCTGGTTTCCGAAAATGCACTTGTGGTGGTTATAGATCAGGCGGCTGTGTCGCTTCCGTTCGCCGCCGCATCGCTAGCCACATCCTCGACCGTGGCCGCGATTATGGGGTCTAGGGTCGGATCTGTTGGCAACAAAATATTGCGCGCGGCGTTCGCCTCGACCCGACGTTCGATCTTGAGCGAGTCCTTAAGTGCTGCGAGCAAAGCCGTCAGCGCGGGCATGTCAGCTATCGGGTTCAGCTGATCATCTTCCAATTTGTGCTCGCGCCGGATTCGCTGAGTAGACCGACGGATGGCTTCGGCCTCGACCGAGCTATCCAGCAGGTTTTCGATCTTCTCCATCAGGTTGGCGACTTCTTCTTTAGTGGCGGCCCTCGGGTGATCGTGCACGAACAGCTGCTGCTCGCGGTCGACGAGGTGACTGAGGCGATCGCGGCCCGCCTCGGTTTCGGCCTTACGACGGAGCTTGTTGAGGACGGCGAACAGCTTTCCCATCCGAGTGAGATAGAGACCGATGTCGTTCGCCAATTCGGCGGCAGGCTCCTCACATAGTCTGATCACGGCTCGCGCGAACGGCAATTTCTCGATCCTGGCGGTTTTGGTATCGAGCACCGCCTCGATATGATCGAACATGCTAATGCCGGCCGGCCGCGTTTCGAGTTCTGCGGCGGTCAACGTAGCTGCGCTTGCGGAGCGATACATGGAGAGTTCGCGAAGGCACAGGTTGGCCGCTGCCGCGGCGAGCGCAGGAGGCAAGAGATCTTCGATCTCGGCGATATTCTCGACGTCCTGATCCACCCGTCCCAGCTGCAATACCAGATCTCCCGACAAAAGCCCGCTCAGAGGCTTCCGTTTAAGAAGTTTCATCGCATCATCGCCTGCAGTGTCTGAATCGAGCAGCACGATGACCGGGGGTTTCTCAGCGTCCCGGCCGCGCACTAGGTGGACCATGTAGGGGACATGACTTGCCGAGCCGCTCGGCACGATGACCATGCTATTCAGGTCGAGGGATTCGTTTTCCGGTCGTCCGGCTTTGCGAATCGAACGTGAGGCTCCTGCAAGCAGGACCTGCTCCGTAATCCCTTCGACCAGTAGATTGGCCGATCCGACGAACGCCGTTTCCCCGACGAAGGCGCCGAAGGCAGATCGGAGTGGCTCGTAGTGATTCTGTGCGGCGTTATCCACGACTAGGGTGCCATCCCGCCCCCATCCCTTCTCAAGCACTCGGATCCGCTCAGCATGGTTCTTGTCGATCAGGAAAGGTGAATGCGTGACGTAGACTACTTGCACTGCGGGACGATCAGGCTGTTCCTCCGCGAGGTCACGCAAGATGCGCATAAGGTCCTGCTGCGCCTCGGCCGATAGGTAAGTGTCAGGCTCGTCCATAAGCAGAATGCGCTCACGCGTGCCCGGTCGGTGAGCCTGAGATTGAATAAGGTAAGACAGGAAGTACTTGAGGCCACTGCTGCGCTCAGCGAAGGTATACTCGGTGCCGGTGCGGTCGCGGATCGTGAAGACTAGGTCGTGCTCGCGTGTGTCCACGCGGAGCGTGAAGTCTCGGTCCTGCACCCACCAGCGCCTGAAGTTTAGCGCTTGGTTGATCTGTTCATTAATACGCTCGACTAGGGCGTTGGCATATCCATCCGCCCCGTCTGCAATGGCATCGGCAAGCTCGGCGATCGCTAGGGGATCAATCTGCGCCAAATCGACGAGCAATCGACGAGCAAGATCCAGCGCGCGGTCGTCTGCGGTCGGGGCAGGCTGAGCCAATTCGTCTACGAGAGGCTTGAGTACTTTGAAGATGCTTGGAGCGTTGCCAGCGATCGTCGACGCGTCAGTCCCCACCATTCCCGCGAGGGAAGATACCCTGTCCAGCACCGATGCCCGCAAGCGACGCCCTCCGATCGGGTTACCCGAGGTGATCCAGCTGAATGGCACGCTGTCTGGCAAAGCCACATCGGAGTAAATGCGATAAGTACAGGGCAGCAGCGCAGTGAACTTGTCCGCGGTTGGCTTGTCCAGCGGATGCGCTTCCCAAATGCCTTCTCCAGCCGGCGTCCAAACCGTCAGTAGGTCCGGGCCCTCCCTGAACATCATAAATTCGGTAGCGACGGGTCCGGCTCTACCGATGACCCCACGAATTGAATCCCATTCCTCCGGTGTCACGTCAGACCAAGCTACGCCAAGATGAGGCCAGCACGCCTGCTCGGCCGTAACGCCGAAGAATTCGCAGTAGCGGCACAGATCCCGGCGGGCAAAGCCCTTACCAGAAACAGCCTTCTCGATCGCACTAAGAAGATGGCTCTTACCGGATTCGTTCGCGCCGACGACAGTCGTCAGGCGCTCGTCAATCCTCACCTCGATGTATGGAAACCACTGATCGCGGTACATCTCCCACTCGCCCCGTGGCACTGCGCCTGGCTTTGCTTTCCTAATTCTGTCAAAGTTGAATGACTTATAGAAGCGCGCGAATACGGTCGAAAGCCTCATTCCTATCTCCCTTGGACTTCGTCGCCCATCTAGCTCATCAACGCCGACCTCTTTGCGACATGTCACTAGCTTAGAGTTTTCTCTCGCCAATCGACCCCATCGCTCTGGGATGCTTCTATCCCGTTTGGTTTTTCGGCGGTAGCGCCGAACTCGGCCATTCCGGTTTATTCTCTCGCAGCGTGATAGTGATAGCTACATGCTCACGGGCGCGAATGTAGTCGGTTAGCGCCGGCAGTCTCACAGCCGCTGGTTGATCCAGTCCCAAACCGCCTTGTCCAACCAGCCAGATTTTGCATCGGAATTGACCTTTGACACGAACAATCGATCGTTGGAGTCGAGCTTTTGCCGCAAATAGTCTGACACTTCGCTGGCGGTGCCGGTTGTCGAAACCCATCGCACCGTCTCTAACTGAGAGTCCTTGGTGTTGTCGTACTTTGCTAGGTGATTGAGGAAGGCTGTGCGCGCCTGTTGATAGGCCGTGCCCTCCTTGTTCAAATTCCATGTCACCACATAAACTGCCATCGTATTCATCCTTACAGCATTTCGAAACGGAGAAGAGGCTTCCGAAGAAGCCTCTTCCATCAGCCGTTCGGCGGGAACGGATCGTTACCGAAGCTGTCGCGTTCGCGGATCTGGCCATCGCGACCATGGATCAGCAATTCGCTCTGCTGATTACGTGCGATCTCGCGCGCAACATTGATCGCCTCAGCCTGTGTATCGTGAATCGAGGTCGCGCGGCTGTTGCCGGCGCCACGAACGGCCCAAGCGCCGTCATGCGGCACGACGTGTTGATTTTTCTTCGCCATCTTTTCCTCCTTTCCATGCCAAACCGGACACTCCGTTAGATTAACCTAACGCTGTTTTCCTTGTCAAGTGGATCTCCCAATGCGTAAGATGATTCTGACAGGGGCAGGAACGAGAGTGAGCCGAACGCATGTCATTAGCGTCGAAATTGAAGAAGTTACGGGAACAGAACAGGCAGTCGCTCCAACAGGTGGCCGACGGGGTCGGCATCTCGAAGGTGCATGTCTGGGAGCTAGAAAAAGGCACCAGCTCCAACCCGAGCATGGAAATTCTCAAAGGGCTTTCGGATCACTTCGGCGTGCCCGTCGCCTATTTCAATGACGACAGCATTGAACCCGAGCAGGCTGCTGCCCTGACTTTCTTCCGGGAATTCGATGGCAAACTCTCAGAAAAAGATTGGAACGCCTTAAGAGGCGTTGCCGAAGCCCTGAAAGCGAACAAGCCGTGAATCTCGATCTGAGGATGGACCTGGCAGATTGCGGCTCCCCGGAGCGTCTGCTCGAGGTCCTCCTCAGATACTACCCCGACCTTCCTCGTCGAGTGCCGGTCGAAACGATTGCGGCCGATGTCGGCATCATTGAGTTCAAAACACTCGAGGTGGAGGGCTTCATTGGCGGCCTGTTGGCCGACCCTGAAAAAAACCAAGGCATTATCCTGACCAAGGACGGGCTCTCCGCCAAGCGGAAACGCTACACCCAAGGTCATGAACTCGGGCATTTCCTCATCCCCTCCCACGGCTACCAACGCCAATGCCGGAAGGAGGATCTGGAGGAGAACAGTCGAACCACCACCTATCAGCAGCAGGAAGCCGAGGCCAACCGGTTTTCCGCTGGCTTCTTAATGCCAAAGCCCATTTTCGTGAAGGACATGGGCGCCTTAGGCAGCGTGGAGGTCACCCACGTACGGCAGCTTAGCGATCTTTACGAGGTCAGCATGGAAGCATCCGCAAACCGCTATGCTGAACTTACACCGGACAATTGTGCCTTCATATTCTCGCGTGATGGCATTGTCCGCTATGGTCGTGCGTCCAGATCGTTCCCGAGGCTTGCCATGCGGAAAGGTACGCCCCTGCCGCAAAATTGCTTGACGCGCCGGTTCAATCAGACCGGGACTCACTCGGCATGGGCCGAACAACATGGCGGGGCTTGGATTGAGATAGAAACAGGCGTTCGCGCACCGACCATCCTTGAGCAGGTGGTTTGTCAAAGCAACGGCTTCAAGGTTACTCTGCTCTATATCGACGAGGCGGAAGAAGAAGACCGGGAAGAGTACGATGGACTCGCCGAACGGTGGAACGCGCGGCTCCGTTGAAAAGGACTTTGGCAGGAAATGGTATGGCGTCGCACAACTTTGAGCGGTTGAAAGCCCACATCCTTCCTTTGTCGATGGCGAATGATTTCGAGAGCGCGCGTCAAGAATGGCATCTTGAAGCTATCGAAATCAGCGAGGAGTGGGATCATTGTCCCTGCGGCCAGGAAATCAAGGAGCACTGCTACATCCGCAACGGCGTTAACGGCAACTCGACCTACGTTGGGAACGTTTGCATCAATCGATTCATTAAGATTGATACTGGTAGCTTGTTCGAAGGCCTCAAACGCATCGCCGCCGATGAAACAGCGAACGCCAACCATGACTTGATCGAATACGCTTATCGGATGGGCTATCTCTTTGGCGAAAACGAGTATCGTTTCCTGCGTCAAACCGCCTACAAAAGAAATTTGTCGTCCGCACAACTCGACTGGAAGCGGAAGATCAACCGGCGCATCATCTCTCAGACCGTCGTGAATCGTCGAACGACCCGCTAAGGCAAGTTGGTGGGCGGCTCTACGTATCGTTTGTACAGAATCTGCCAGTCAGACCGTCCGGCCGAGTCTGTGACGTGAACAGACGGCAGCTCATCGCCTGACAAAGCTTCATAGCGGACAGTTCAGAACGTCCCCAGTGCCAGACATATTCAGCGAAGCAAGTTGGCGCTTTCGATCAGCGGGACACTCTATCTTGATCTTGCCTGATGCCGGCGATCAGCGCCGCGAGGCTCTCGACCACAACCAGCGTGCTGGTGCCCAGCTTGACGGTTTCGATCCGCCCTTCCTGGATCAACTCGTACATCTTCGAGCGGCCGATCCCGATCATGCGGCAGGCATCGGGGATGCGCACCGTGATCGGCGCGACCTGGGGTGCCATCCGGCGCGTGCTCTGCCCAGCTCGCTGACTGGCATTCTCGATCGGTGGCATCGCTGGCAACTCCACATCAGGATGAACGATGGTGACGAAGCGACCGGATAGAGGGAGCTGATCGCTCCGCCACCGCTGCTCATTATCGAAAAGGATTTTGTGCTGCGCCACATGACGTTTGGTCGCCAGAGTAGCGCGTTCTACGCCCCGGCGCCGACGCCTCTCAATGATCCCCCTGTCCTGCGAATCCGGGATGGCGTCAGATGGCTCCGCATGAAGGCAACTGCCGGCTGAACCCCACCTCCGCGGCTGCGCGGCGGACCCGTGCCGCAAGGCTCGGAACGTGCGCCTGCCTCCCCCCTGCCCGCGTTGCCGACCCTTCCCGGCCGCATCTCAAAAATCATCGTCGCCGATCGCCCTCACAACCCTGAATTCCGCGCTGCCACCCGCCAATCGGCTGATGTCACGCGATAATCACTACAATGCGCCACCCGGCTAATCCGGATGCCACCTGAAAATCCCCCCGACTTACAACCACATAAGGCGCCCCAAGTGGCGGCCCTTTTATCTCGCCATCGTAATTGGGTCCGAGATTTTGCGGGTTTTCGCCATCGCCATTTCTCCTCCAGAACCAGACATCCTGACCTGAACGACGCCGGACCGCGACGTCATGCGAACGGAGCAGGTTTTGATCGGTGCTGTCGTCTTTCGGGTGCGCCACAGGCAAGTTCTGACTGCATTACTGCCATGTTCAAACCGCCGCCGCGACACATCTGCGCAGCAAGAAGCCCGCAAAGTTCGCGCAATTCGAATGGCCGGCATTGGTCTTTGAGATGCGATAGTCATGCCTCGACGGCGCATCATCGCCGCTGATCGAAGGTTGGTCAGGGCGCGGTGGTATCGACGCCGGCCGTTCTGCCCAGCGACGCGATCCGCTCCGAGCAGATCGCATGAACGACGCGACCAAGCTCTTCCACGCGCTTCCCAAGCCACGAAAGTTCGTCGGCAGTGATGCGGTAGTGCTTCGAATAACGCGCCTTCACATAGGCCTCTTTCAGCTTCTCGAAGCGCGCTTTGGCTGTCCGTGTATCGTCCGGCCAGATATCTACCAAGCGTATGTCGAGCCGCTCGGCCTGCGTCCGGAGGAAGCCAATATTGTGGACGTGCGGCGTGTAAAAAGTGACCACAAGCAGAACGCAATGATAGAGGCGCTCGGTGGCTTGGTGCATGAGGAATGCAGCCTCTTTAGGCCGTTTTTGATTGGCAAGATCACGCGAGGTGTTGAGATAAACTAGCGCACTGGGCATCCATTCCTCGAAATATTCCTGCGCCATGGCGAGCGCCTGATCGGGCGTCTTGGGCTTGGGCGTGTGCAGTTCGGTATCTTCGAACTGGTAGAGCGCGATGCCGTCCTGACGCACGTCCATGAAGAAATAGCGGCCATGGGCCAAGCCGTCATTCACCTCCTGGAGCGTATGGACGATGAAGTTGACCGGTGTGTGCAGCGTCTGGGTGATCGCATACTCGCGGTTGAGCCGGTCCTCCAGCTTCAGCCAGTAATCGACCCGATCGGTCAGTCGCTTGTCGTTGACGATGATGAGCAGGTCATAGTCGGACTTGTAGCCCTTGGCCGTATGCGGCTCGTCGACCCATCCGCCACGCGCATAGCTGCCGTAGAGGATGATCTTCTCGATCCGGCCGCGCTTCTTCCACTGGTGCTTTGCGAGCGCCAGCGTTTCGCCGAACTCCTCGAAGACGATCTG
This sequence comes from Sphingomonas sp., assembly GCA_017304655.1. Lineage (GTDB taxonomy): Bacteria > Pseudomonadota > Alphaproteobacteria > Sphingomonadales > Sphingomonadaceae > Sphingobium. Next base: position 315,260 of record JAFKLY010000002.1, on the reverse strand, counting down.
CACGATCCGCTCCAGTTCGCGCTGCTTGGCGGCAGGAAGATGGTCGAGGGCAGTACGCATCGTCACTCCCTATCAAGCTGAAACCCCGCACGCATCCCCCTGCGTCATCGACAATCGATTGGGGCGGCGGCCGTAATCAGATTTGTGCAGGCGCTGTGTTGCGCCATCCCCCTTTTTGGGGAGGGGGCTAGCGCGCAAGCTTGTGGCAAATGAGCCGTCGCAATCCGCCCTTCCAGCTCGCGGGCTGGATAAAGGCCGATGGCGCCAAAGCTACCGCTTCCTTCGCGCGAAATTTCCTTTCAAAACCTTTCCACCATCGCGAAGCTGGTCAAGATAGTCGGACCATGCTTGCATCATCCGAACGCGCTCATCCCAATGCTCTCCACGCAGATAAGCGCGTCGAACGTCATTATTCTCAACATGCGCAAGCTGCCGTTCGATCGCATCGGAATGCCATTTGCCGCTCTCGTTGAGGAGCGTGCTGGCCATGGCCCGGAAGCCATGACCGGTCATTTCAGTCTTATCGTAGCCGAGCCTACGCAAGGCGGCATTGACGGTATTTTCCGAGATGCAGCGATCCGGCGAGCGAAGGCTGGGAAACAAATATCTGGATGTTCCGCTCATCGGCTTCAACCGCCGCAGGATTTCGATCACCTGTTCTGAGAGGGGAACGCGATGAGGACGCCGCATCTTCATCTTTTGGGCTCCAATCGTCCAGATCGCCTCGTCGAAGTCGAACTCGCTCCATTCTGCCATGCGCAATTCGCCTGGCCGCACGAAGACATGCGGTGCAAGTTGCAGTGCGGCTTCGACTACGGGCTGCCCCTGATAGCTATCGATCTCCCGCAGGAGCTGGCCGACCTTCTGCGGCTCAACGATCGCCGCGCGATGTGTAACCTTGGGGGTAATGATCGCACCAATGAGATCGGCGGATACATCCCGCTCTGCCCGGCCAGTTGCGATCGCATAGCGAAAGATGCTGCCGCAGGTGCTACGCAGACGTCGCGCCGTCTCGTAACGGCCACGCGCTTCAATTGTCCGCAGCACGGTCAGCAACTCTGGTGCCTTGATCTGACCGATCGGCCGGGTTCCCAGAAGCGGCTCCGCCAAACCCAACAGCCATCGCATCTTCTCCAGCGTGGCTTCGGCGCGCCCCTCGGCTTCAAGTTTTGCTATCCATTCGTCCGCCACGGCTTGGAAGCTGTCACCCGAGGACAAATTGCCCACGCCGCGTGTGAGCTTCTTATAACTCGAAGGATTGATACCCTGAGCGAGCATGTCTCGCGCCTTGGTCTGCGCGAGTCGAGCGTCCTTGAGACTGACCTCGGGATATACGCCGATGGCTAACGTCGCGCGCTTCTCGCCATGTTTATAGTCCATCCGCCAGTAGCGGGAGCCATTGGGGTGAACCAAAAGATAGAATCCGTGGCCATCGGAGAGTTTGTAGGGCTTCTCCCTGGGCTTGGCCGCACGCACCGCTTTGTCGGTAAGCATTTACGGTATCTCCTCCAACAGGTCGGATCAGATACCGTATGGATACCGTAAATGCGAAAGGCAGGCAACGGATCGACCCGGTCGTAGCCGGACACTGCGCGGCAAAAAACCACGGAAAACGTGGACTTTGACGGACACTGGTGGATGTCTACGGAGGGGGTAATGGTGCCCGGGGACGGAGTCGAACCGCCGACACTGCGATTTTCAGTCGCATGCTCTACCAACTGAGCTACCCGGGCACGGGATCGTCTTCCGGCGGACGCCGGGGCGAAGGCGAGCGCTATAAGCATGCAGGCGGGGCCATGTCCACCCCAATGATGCTTAATCCGCATCCCGCGTGCGATGAAAGGCTGGAAAGCCTGCCAGCTTCACCGCTACCATGGCGCAAGACGCACAAGGTGAGGAGAGACGGCATGAAGCGACTGGCGGCGACCATGGGCCTGGCATCGACCCTGGCCACAGGCGCGGGCGCGCAGGCGCCGGCCGCACCGGCGCCGGGCATGGCTTTCGCCTTCGAGGAGGTGGTCACGCTCGCGCCACGCATCGCGGCGGGGCGGACGCCGCTGGGCGAGCGCTTCATCATTCCCATCACTGGCGGCACGTTCGAGGGACCGGGCATCAAGGGCACCATCATGCCCGACGGCTGGGACTGGCAGCTCCAGCGCGCGGATGGCTGCCTGGAAGTGAAGGCCGACTATTTCCTCAAGACCGACGATGGCGTGATCATCAATGTCCTGAACAAAGGGCTGATCTGCCAGAGCGCCGACGGCAAGCCGGAACCGATCCGCACGCATCCCGTCTTCGAGGCGCCGCTCGGCAAATATGAGTGGCTGGGCCGCACCAGTTTCATCGGCACGCTGGAACCGGTGATGCAGAATGGCACATTGAACGCCGTGCGCATCCGCTTTTATCGGGCGACCTGACCCGGCGCCCTCCCCTTACCGGAAAAGGCGGCGCTGCGGGGCCGGCAAGCGCCAGCCCCGCGAGAGATCAGGGGTTGCGGCGCAGGACCGAGTCACAGCGAGCATTGGTGCCGCTGCCCTTGCCGATAAGATTGCCAGCCACAGCGCCCGCACCGGCCGCCAGCAGCGTCTCGCCGACATTGCCGCCCGCAATCACGCCGGCGCCCGCGCCACCGGCCGCGCCAATGATCGTGCCCTTCTTCGCGCCCTTCTTGCGCTGGATAAGGCAATAACGCACCTCGTCACGGTCTCTGGGGGCGGAACGAGCGACGCGCGCCTGGTCCTTAGGGCCGAGCGTGGTGGCCGCCAGCACCGGCTGCGTCAGCAGGCCGGCTGCAACGAACCCGAGCATGATCTTTCCGTACGTCATAAACACATTCCTTCTTCCGGCGGCACGCGTCAGTGGACGCCGACGCGCCAAACCATCTGTGCTAATACGCACACGTTGGCGAAACGTTCCGGAACAGGCGATGAACGAGCCTGTGCTCGCTCAGCCCTCCTCGCGATCGAGGCTGTCCTGCTCATCGGGTGCGACGGGCATGCGATAATCCTCATCCATCCAGTTGATGAGATCGCGATCCCGGCAGCCGCGCGAGCAGAAGGGGCGGAATTCCTGCACGCTCGGTTTGCGGCAGATCGGGCAGCGGCTCTTAATGGGCATGATGGCCTCCGATCGGGAGCGTCTCGTCGCTGGCGATCTCCACGCCGCCGCCGCGCCGCCGCTCCAGCAGCCTGATCCAGTCGGGATGCGCGCGGATGTCGCGCGCCACGGGGGGCGCGACGGTGAGCGTCAGCGCCCCCGCCCCCTCGTGCCGCTCGGCCGTACGCAGCGCCGCCATCGCGGCCGCGCGGACCGGATCGGCGCGCAGCAACTCCATGAGCGAGGGGCGCTCGCGCTTGCGGATGATCTGGACGAAGCCGAAGCCGTTGACCGCAGTGCGCTCGAACGGTTGCGGCAGATATTTGTCGATCTGCGCCGCCGCCACCAGCCGCTCGTCCTTGTTGTTCATGGTCGGCAGGTCGATGCCGATGGAGCCGGCCAGCCCCATGCGCCGGATCGCCTGCGCGGCGAGCTTTGCGCCCTTGGGTCCAAGCTGCGCCGGCGGCAGGCTACCGTCCACGTCGATCAGCACCATCGCGGGCGTGGGGAAGATGCGCAGCGCTGCGTCCTCCGCGCCCACTTCGCCAGTCATCGCCTCGGCGAGCAGTTCGCTCCAGCCGCCCGCCTCGAACCGGTCCGCCTCATGCGCCGGGCATGGCACGATCGGCAAGCCCAGCCCTTGCAGGCGCTGATACAGGCTCGGCCCCGGTCCGGCCTGCGTGCCCGGCGCGGCGATGCGACCCTTGGCCAGCTTCTCGCGCGCCTCATCCAAGCCCGGCTCGCCGATCGCCTCGCGCAGGATCTCGACACGCACGACCGCGCCCTCTGCCACCTTGGGCGGGATGGGTTCGATCAGCACCAGTTCGCCGCTGTCGAGCCGGGCAATGCCGCGCTTGCGCTGGATGAGCGTGCGGACCAGCCGGCCATTGTGCACGCCGCCGGTGCGGGCGCGCTTGTCGTCCCGCTCGATTTGCGCCTCGACGATGCGGCCGCCCTGCACGAGCACGGCGCGCGCCTCGCCAATACCCTCCTCATAGAGCCAGTGCGGGCCGGTTGGGGCGTCAGTCACAGGGATAGCCCGCCGATTGCAGCAAGGTTCGCGTCTCGTAGAGCGGCAGGCCGATCACGCCGGAGGGGCTGCCGGCCAGCGCCCGGATGAGCCCCGCCGCGCTGCCCTGAATGGCATAGCCGCCGGCCTTGCCGTGCCACTCGCCGCCAGCGACATAAGCGTCGATCTCACGCGGGTGCAACGGCTTGAAGGTGACGATGCTGGTGGACAGCTTGTGCCGCGCCTGTCCGGCGGCGTCGATCAGCGTGACCGCGCTCAGCACGCGATGGCGCCGGCCGGAGAGCAAATTGAGGCATTGCCGCGCTGTCGCTTCATCTTCCGCCTTGGGCAGGATGCGCCGCCCGCACGCGACCACCGTGTCGCCGCTCAGCACCAGCGCGCCGGGATGACGCGCGGCCACGGCTGCGCCCTTCTCGGCCGCCATGCGCGCAGCATAAGGTGCCGGCAATTCGCCCTTGCGAGGCGTCTCGTCAATATGGGCAGGGTCCACCGCATCGGGAGTCACACCGATCTGGGCCAGCAGATCGAGCCGGCGCGGAGAAGCTGAAGCGAGAATGAGAGACATGAGATCGCACAGAGGCTGGGGATCGCGCGGCGGCTGGGGATCGCACCGCGTGCTGGCCACCGCGCCGCCGATCAGCCCTGCGGGCCGGGGCCGCCGCGACCGGGCATGTAACGATAGGTGATGCGCCCCTTGGTCAGATCGTACGGGGTCAGCTCGACGAGCACTTCGTCACCGACGAGCACGCGGATGCGATTCTTGCGCATCTTGCCGGCGGTATGCCCGAGAATTTCATGATCATTTTCGAGGCGGACGCGGAACATTGCATTGGGGAGCAGTTCCACCACCTGCCCGCGCATTTCGAGGAGTTCTTCCTTGGCCATAATCTTCCAGTTTTTCGCGAATGGCGCCCCATAGCGGCAAAAGCGGCAATTGAAAAGCGATAGAGCCGCCGACCGTGTCAGACTGGGCCGGTCAGCGCCCAACTGTCTCGATCGCATTCCCGATTGTCGCGAAGACGCGCATGATCTCCGCACAGGTCGCGCAATAGGGCGGCATGAGGTAAATGGTGTTGCCGAGCGGCCGGAGCAAGAGCCCATCGGCAAGCGCGAGCGCCCGCAGAGTCGGCGCGACATCCGAAAGATAGCCCGCGTCTGGCACATGCAGGTCGATCGCGGCGATGGCGCCGATCCGCCGGGCGTTGCGCAGCGCCCTGTGCCCCGCGAGCGTCGCCAGCCCATCATCCAGCGCCGCGCCCAGCGCCGCGACGCGGGCCGGCACATCCTCCTCCCGCCAGATCGCGATATTGGCATTGGCAGCCGCGCAGCACAGCGGGTTCGCGGTGAAGCTCGACGAATGGAAGAACATGCGCGAGCGGTCTTTGCTGCGGTGCGACTCGAAAATTGCTGCACTGGCCAGCGTCGCCGCCAGCGGCACGGCGCCCCCGGTCAGCCCCTTGGCGAGGCAGAGGATGTCCGGCACCACATGCGCCTGCTCGCAGGCCAGCATCGTGCCCGTGCGGCCCCAGCCGGTCATCACTTCATCGGCGATGAACAGCACATCATGCTGCGCACAAATTTCACGCATGTCGCGCAGGATCGCGGCCGGATAGACCAGCATCCCGCCCGCGCCCAGCACGAGCGGTTCGACAATGAACGCGGCGGGCTTCTCCGGCGCGCGGCACAGGCGCTCAAGCGCATCGAGCGTCGCCTGCTCGCGCCCCGGCTCCGGAAAAGGCACGGTATCGACCGCGAACAGCAGCGGCTCATAAGCGCGATTGAACACGCCGCGCGCACCGACCGACATCGTGCCGATCGTATCGCCATGATAGCTGTGCTCCAGCACCAGGATGCGATGGCGCGCCTCGCCGCGGTTATGCCAATGCCCCAGCGCCATCTTGAGCGCGACCTCGACGGCGGTGGAGCCACTGTCCGAGAAGAACACATGATCCAGCCCCGGCGGCGTCATCTCGACGAGCGCTTGCGCTACCATCTCTGCCTGCGGATGCGTGTAGCCGGCGAAGATCATCTGATCGAGCGTGCCCGCTTGCGCTGCTATCGCCGCCGCAATGCGCGGCTCGCAATGGCCATGGGTGATGACCCACCAGCTCGAAATGCCATCGAACAGGCGCGTGCCATCCGCGCCGGTCAGCCATGCGCCGGAGGCAGAAACGATCTGCGGGATCGGCTCGCCAAGCCCATGCTGCGTGAAAGGATGCCAGACAGGGGAAGTCATTTGTTCCACCAGCAAACTTCGTCATTCCCGCGTACGCGGGAATCCAGTTCCAAGGTCGAGTTGACACGCAGGGTCGCAATCTGGATTCCCGCCTGCGCAGAAATGACGACCGAGCAAACAGCGGAGATCATCCCAACACCGCCCGCAGCCCTTCGAGATCGACATGCTGCGCCATGGCATCGGCCAGTCCCGCCGCGTCCAGCGGATCCAGCACCGGCAGCCGCCCCAAGCTACGCACCCCACCGAGCAGCGGGACGATCGCCTCATTATCGGTGTGCGCCTCCCCCACGAACAGCAGGCCCGCCACCGTGACACCCCGCGACCGCAACGCCTCGATGCTGAGCAGGCTATGGTTGATCGTGCCCAGCCCGGTGCGCGCGACCAGCAGCACTGGCGCGCGCCACTGCGCGAACTGATCGATCATCAGCCAGGGCGGCTCGCGTCGGATCGGCACCATGAGGCCACCGGCGCCCTCCACGATCAGCGGCCGCTGCGACGGCAGGGCCAGCCGGGCGGGATCAAGCATCACGCTCTCCCGCTCCGCCGCGAGATGCGGCGAAGCCGGCAGCGCCAGACGATAGGCTTCCGGCAGCACATGTGCGGTCGGCACGCCAAGCCGCTGCGCGTCCGCACTGTCCGTGCCATCCGCCGTGCCGGCCTGGATCGGCTTCCAGTAATGGGCGCCCAGCGCCGCTGCCAGCCCGGCGGCCGCCACCGTCTTGCCAATGCCGGTGTCCGTGCCGGAGACGATCAGCACGCCGCTCATGCGCGCGCCTCCGCCAGCGCCGTGCGCAGCGCCTCGCCCAGTGCCGAGACGATCGACGCGTCGACATTGAGGGTCAGCGAGATGCGCAGCCGCGCCGTGCCGCGCGGCACGGTCGGCGGACGGATGCCGCGTACATCGAACCCGGAATCCTGCAGCGCGCCGGCAATCCGCATCGTCCGCGCATCGTCACCCAGGATCACCGGCAGGATCTGGCTGGTCGGGGCCGGCAGGCCGAGCGGCGCGCACAGATGCTGCGCAGCATGATCGATGAGGCCAGCCAGCGCAGACCGTTCCGCGTCCGCGCCCGCCATACGCTCCAGCGCGGCTTCCACCGCGACCGCCATGAGCGGCGAAGGTGCCGTGGAGAAGACAAAGCCCCGCCCGCGATTGACCAGCAGATCGATGACCGGCCGCGCGGCCGTCACCAGCGCCCCCTCGACCCCCAGTCCCTTACCGCAGGTATGCAGGGCGATGACATGCGGCTGCCCTTCCAGCGCGGCACCCAGACCGCGCCCCGCTGGGCCATGCACCGCAGTGGCATGCGCCTCATCCAGCACCAGCATTGCCTCATGCCTGGCCGCCACCTCGGCCAGCGCCGCAACGGGCGCGATGTCGCCATCCATCGAATACAGCGTCTCGGCCACAATCCATGCACGCCCGGTGCCGCCCGCCGCCCGCCAGCCGGCAATGGCATCCGCGAACGCCTGAGGATCATTGTGCGCGGCCAGCACCGATCGTGCCCGGCAGAGCTTCATCCCGTCATGCGCGCTTGCATGGATCAGCGCATCGGCAACGATCAGATCCTCCGGTCCCGGCAGCGCCGCCAATATGGCCATGTTCGCGACGAAGCCGTTGGCGAGGAACAGCGCCGCTTCGCTGCCGAACGTTGCCGCCGCCCGTACTTCCAGAGATTCATGTTCAGGCGCATTGCCGCGCAAAAGCCGGGAACCGCCGGACCCGACCGGCACACCCTGCGCCACGGCATCCGCAACCGCCTGCGCTATGACCGGATCATGCGCAAAACCAAGATAGTCGTTGGAGGCGAAGTCACGGCCGGCGCGTGGCATCAGCCGCCGTCGCCGCGATCGCCGATCGAGCGCATCGAGCTGGGCGACAAAGGGATCGGCAGCCATCGTCATGACCGGGCCTATAGCCCTGCTCGCGCCGAAGGGCTACCGAATGGCGCCGCCGCGTTTCCACCTCGTGCGGCAGTCGCTTGCGCGTTCGTTTCGCCTACCCTCCAAGAACGGCGAAACCCGCCCCGACCATCGTCGGAGCGGGCTCCCCTTATCCGATCAATCGGATGATCAGGCGAAGCTGACCGTCGTCTTGCGACGACGCATCGACAGGCCGACCAGCGCGAGACCGCCCATCATCATCGCCCAGGTGGCGGGCTCAGGAACGGCGTTGGTCACGGCCGTGATGTTGAAGTTCAGCGCAGCCTGCGACTTGTTACGGTCGGCATAGAACAGCTTCACGGTGTGCGCGCCGGCACCGAGGACGCTGGACGTCACCGAAACCGGGGTGGGCTCGTGAATGCCGCCGAGCTGAAGCAGCGAAACGCCATCGACGAACAGGAACGCATCGTCGTCCGCACCCAGCGAGAAGGTCACGGTGCTGGCAGCATCAAGCGTCAGCGTACCGGTGAAGATCGCCGTCAGGAACGCGCTGCTGTCGCTGCCGCCGTTGCCGTTCGGAGCGAAGAAGCTGTTGTCGCTGAACGGCAGCGTGAACGCGACATTGGTGCCGGTCTGCGTGACGACCATGGTGTTGTCCGAGCCGGACGGATTGTTGGTGCCCGGCGTCCACCAGGCGAGCTGACCACCGGTGGTGAGGTTCACCAGATCCGGCGCGCTGGACGCGCTGTTGAAGACCGGCAGACCATCGGCGCCGAGGGTCGTCTTCACCAGGTCGCTGTAAACGCCATAGGGGCCGGAATAGGTCGACTTGAAATCGCCATTGGCGGACGACGTCACCGAGTAATAGTTTGCCGTACCCGTGAAGGTATAAGCCGCGTTGGCGGGCTGCGAAGCCAGGGCAGCCATGCCCATGACCACTGCAGCCGGCAGGATCTTCGAAAGTTTCATGAAACGTCTCCCACGCCGTTCAGTCGGGAGCCACACGCCCCCCCTTGGACAAAAACCTGCCCGGCAGACTTTTCTTACCGGAAGATTAACTAACTTGGGAGATATAACATTCGTTATGTCCAATTCGCTTTATCTCTGAAAATACACGTTTTGGCGCGTGTTGCCCCATAACGGGACTACTTCAGAGCCGGCTTTTATACAGTTGTCATATATCGCGACCGGCATTCGGTCACGGTGCAACCGGATTGTAGCGGGTGAGGAAGGCTTCCAGCCGGTTCAGCCAATCGGCCAGATTTTCCGACTTGTCGAACCCATGGCCTTCACCTGGATAGGCATGGAACTCGAACGGCTTGCCTGCCCTGGTCAGCGCGTCGACCATCCACTTCGATTGCTTGAACGGCACGGTCGTATCCTCCTCGCCATGGGCGATGAGCACAGGCACTTGCAACCGGGCCGCCTGCTGGACTGGTGAAACGCTCGCAAGGTCAAAGTCAGCGGCCCCGCGTACCTTGTCCCGCCAGTTCTTCTGATATTTGCGCGAAATGAAGAAATCGAGCTGGTAGCCCAGCTGCTTGCGGAGGTCGGAGACGCCGGCAAAGCTGGCCGCGCACCGATAGCGCTCGGGATTGCGGATCGCGCCCCACAGGGCCGCATAGCCGCCATAAGAGGAGCCCACGATGCAGACGCGCTTGGGGTCGATCGTGCCGGCCTTGGCCAGCCAGTCCATGCCGTCGTCCAGATCATCCTGCATTGCCCGCCCCCACTGGCCGAAGCCCTTGTCGGAGAAGGCCTTGCCATAACCACCGGAGCCGCGAAAATTCGGCTGCAGGACGGCGTAGCCGCGGTTGGCGAGGAACTGCACTTCCGTATCGAAGCCCAGCACATCCCGGACGCCGAAAGGGCCGCCATGGGGCAGGATAACGAGGGGCAAGCCCTTGGCCGTGCGCCCCTTCGGCAGCGTCAGAACCCCGTGAATCTCCGTCCCGTCGCGCGCTGTGTACGTAATCGCGCTGCTCGTCGCCAGTTCGGCCGGCTTCAGGCCAGGCTGCGAGATGACGAAGCGCGACATGATGCTGGCATTTGGCTGGAACAGGTAATAGCGGCCAGGGTCATTGCTGGCGCCGGTCCACACCAGGATCATGCCGAGATCCCGGCTGCGGGACGTCATCCAGTTCTCCCGCCCCTTGAGCGCCGCATCCACCTCGGCCTGCAGCTTGGCATAGGTCTCGTCGAAATAATGGATGCGCGCGCGATCGTCCGTATAGGTCGCGTAGAGCAGTTGCTTGCCGTCCGGCGTCGTATCGAAATCCTCGATATCGTTGACCGGGTGATCGAACACCTTCTCGCCCCGCTCGCGCGTCGCGAGATTGAACTTGTAGAGCGCGTAACGCCCGGTCTCCTCGTTCGAGAGCACATAGCCCTCATCCGAATCCTGGTAGATCCGCACCATGTCGAACAACGCACCCTCGTCACTCAGCTTGGGCCGGGCGATCAGCCGGAATTTCTCTTCGGCCGTCCGCCGGTAGACGACATGATAGTTCTGACCGTAAAAGCCGACCCCCATGCGTACGACGCCTTTATTGTCGGCATACCATTCGTAGATGCCCTCACGCTGGGGCGTGACCTCCTGCCCTTCGCCGGTCGCGAGATCGAAGCGGAAGACGGACGGATAGTCATAGATCGTCTTCTGGATGGAGAGCAGAATCCAGCCGCCTTCGGGATCGACATAGAGAATGTCGTCGCCTTCCAGCCCCTGCGATTTGCGCCCGATGAAGGTGTCCTTGCGCGTCGTCAGGTCATAGGAGAGCAGCCGCGTGGCCTGCGCCTCGTCTTCTCCCCACGGAATCGTCCTGGCGAGGCTGATGAGGACCCGCCCGTCGCCAGCCCAGCGATAGCTCGACAGCTCATGCTTGAGCGGCACCGACATGACGATGGGCTCCGCCTTGCCCATGAGATCGACCACGGCGAGGCGCGGCCGCCCGTCCACTTCCCCGCGCACCAGCACGCGCTTGCCGTCCGGGGAGAGCTTGAAGCCGCTCATCGAGGGAATGGCAGCGAAGGCCGCGGTCGGAATCTTGGGCGGGATGCTAGCGGCAGGCGCCGATCCCGCCGGGGCACCGGCAACAGGGGACGCCGGGGCCGTCTGGGCACCCGCAGTCTGGGTCATCGCCAAAGCCGCAAGTCCGGCCAACGATGCGCATGTAACGGACGCGCATCGACCACGTACTATTCTCATCTTCTTCCCCCGTTTTCGCCTTCTTGACGACGAAAAGAGAAAAACAAAAGACTTTTGAGAATTGATTACATGAACTTCTCGGAAAATTTCTTTCCGCCAAAGCAAGAGCCCGCCCGGACAGGTCGTCCGGACGGGCTCTCTCCTCTCCCGTTTCCGGGATGGACGCCGGGATCTCTTACATCGCCCCGTGCGCCAATGCGGCGAGCAACAGCAGCGCCACGATATTGGTGATCTTGATCATCGGATTGACGGCAGGACCGGCGGTATCCTTGTAGGGATCGCCGACTGTATCACCGGTCACAGCCGCCTTGTGGGCATCTGAGCCTTTGCCGCCATGATGGCCGTCCTCGATGTACTTCTTGGCATTGTCCCAGGCGCCGCCGCCCGAGGTCATCGAGATGGCGACGAACAGGCCGGAGACGATCACGCCGAGCAGCAGCGCGCCCAGCGCCGCGAAGCCCTCGGCCTGACCCGCCACCGCGGTGATGACGAAATAGACGACGATCGGCGTCAGCACCGGCAACAGCGAGGGAATGATCATTTCCTTGATCGCCGCCTTGGTCACGATGTCGACGGTGCGGGCATAGTCGGGCTTGGACGTGCCTTCCATGATGCCGCTGTTGGTGCGGAACTGCTCGCGCACATCCTCCACCACGGAGCCCGCTGCGCGGCCCACGGCAGTCATGCCGAACGCGCCGAACAGATAGGGCAGCAACGCACCCAGCAGCAAGCCAACGATGACATAAGGGTTGTTCAGCGAGAAATCGACCGTGACGCTCGGGAAATACTCCTTGAGGTCGGTCGTATAGGCACCGAACAGCACCAGCGCGGCGAGTGCCGCCGAGCCGATGGCATAGCCCTTGGTCACGGCCTTGGTGGTGTTGCCCACGGCGTCCAGCGCGTCCGTGCGCGTGCGCACATCGTCCGGCAGGCCGGCCATCTCGGCAATGCCGCCGGCATTGTCGGTCACCGGGCCATAAGCATCAAGCGCGACGACCATGCCGGCCAAAGCCAGAAGCGACGTCGCGGCGAAGGCGACGCCGATGATGCCGGCAATCTGGAACGTCGCGATCACCGCAACGACGATCACGAGCGTCGGCAGCGCCGTCGATTCCAGGCTGATGGCGAGGCCCTGAATGACATTGGTGCCATGACCGGTGACGCTTGCCTGCGCGATGGACTTCACCGGGCGGTAGTTGGTGCCGGTATAATATTCGGTGATCCACACCAGCGCGCCAGTGACAGCAAGGCCGATCATCATGCAGTAGAACAGCGCCCAGCCGGTGTAGCCGCCGCTGCCATCCAGATCCGCGCCGATCACGGCGTTCATGTCGCCCAGCACGCGCCAGGTCACATACCAGATGCCGGCAACCGAGAGCGCCGCCGTGGTCCAGAAGCCCTTGTAGAGCGCGCCCATGATGTTGTTCGAGCTGCCAAGGCGGACAAAATAGGTGCCGATGATCGAAGTGATGATACAGATGCCGCCGACGACGAGCGGCAGCGACATGAGCGCCATCAGTTCGGCCGAGGAGGCCTTCACCAGCAGGGCGATGGAGACCATGGTGAGGCCGAGCGTCACGACATAGGTCTCGAACAGGTCAGCCGCCATGCCGGCGCAGTCGCCGACATTGTCGCCCACATTGTCCGCAATCACAGCCGGGTTGCGCGGATCGTCCTCGGGGATACCCGCTTCCACCTTGCCGACGAGGTCGGCGCCCACATCCGCTGCCTTGGTGAAGATGCCGCCGCCCAGACGCGCGAAGATCGAGATGAGCGAGGCACCAAAGGCCAGCGCAGTGAGCGCTGCGATGATCTGCCGGTCATTGGGCGCGAGGCCGGAGACGCTGGTCAGATACCAGAACAGCCCGGCGATGGAGAGCAGGCCGAGGCCCGCCACCAGCATGCCGGTGACCGCACCGGAGCGGAAGGCCAGCGTCAGGCCGCCTTGCAGCGATCCGCGCGCCGCCTCTGCCGTGCGCACATTGGCACGCACCGAGATGTTCATGCCGACATAGCCGGCCACGCCCGAGAGCACCGCGCCGATCAGGAACGCGACGGTCGAGAGCGGACCACCCATCTTGTCGAGAAAGACCCAGATGAGGATCGCGACGATCGCGCCGACAATGGCGATAGTCGTGTACTGCCGGCCCAGATAGGCCTTCGCGCCTTCCTGGATGGCGCCCGCGATTTCCTGCATCTTCGCATCGCCCGGCGACGCGCTCAATACTTGGCGGCTTGTGACGAACCCGTAGATCACGGCCAATAGGCCGCAGCCTATGGCAATCAGGACCGAAGTCATGTTCAGCAAACTCCCCTGCGATGGCGCCAGGGCGTTCAATCGCCCTTTACGGCTTTTCTTCGGAGGCGGAGCCTATAGAGCGCAATGGCCGCGTCAAGCGGATTAAGGGACGGCGCCAGATGGCTTGCCCGGCGGCGATCGGCAACCGGTGCAAAGGCCTGCGGATCGACAGCCAGGGAAGCGCGGTGGATCTGAGCCCCGGCCAGAACGACGGCGATTCAGGGCTGCTTTTCAGCCATGCTCATAACCCAGCCGTGCGGGCAGCGGGACGGATCGGCCATTGAGCCGCAGCGACAGACCCTCACCCTCCTTGCAGCGCCCCACTTCGATGAGGCCGCGGATCGGCTCCTGCTGCGGCGCGAGGGCAGCCAGCAGCACATAATCGTCACCGGCCGTCGCCGCCGCCAGCCGCGCCTCGACGCTCTCGCCGCGCAGCGCCGCATACGCCTCCGACAGCGGCACATGGTCGATCTCGATCGCGCAGTCGCTGGCCTCCGCCATGCGCGCGGCATCGATCAGCAGCCCGTCGGACACGTCCATCATGGCATGCGCGCCCGGCGCGAGGGACTGGCCGAGCGTCAGGTGCGGCATCGGCACGCGATAGGCGCGGATCAGCTCGGGCGGCTCGGTCGCGCCGTCCATCAGCAGCGCCAGCCCGGCGCCCGCATCGCCCACCGGGCCGGAGACAAAGAGTCGATCGCCCGGACGGGCGCCCGCCCGGCTGGGCACGCGCTGCCCCTCCGGCACTTCGCCAAGCGCCGTGAGCGAGAGCATGCGCGGCGCGCCGGCCGGTAGCGCAACCGTATCGCCGCCAATGAGCGGCATACCGAAGCTGCGCAGCGCGCGGGCCATCCCATCCAGAAACGCCTCGTCCCAGCCGGCGTCGCCCGACAGCGCATAGTTGAGCAGGCAAGCCACGGGCGCTGCGCCCTTGGCCGCCAGATCGGAGAGGTTGACCGCCGCCAGCTTCCAGCCGACCGTCTCGGGCGGGTCATCGGCGCGATAGTGCACGCCTTCCGCCAGCGTGTCCGTCGTCAGGATGAGTTGCTGGCCAAGCGTGGGCAATAAAGCCACGTCATCGGCGAGGCCCCGGGCCGCAGGGGCTTGGGCCATGGCGCGCAGGCGGCGGAGAAGATCCGCCTCGCCGCTCATGAGGCGGGTCGCGCGACCTTGGCGATGGCGTCGAGCAGGCCGTTCACGAAGCCGGCTTCCTTCTTGTCGTAGAAGGCATGGGCGACGTCGACATATTCGCTGATAACGCTGCCCGTCGGCACGTCGATCCGGGCGAGCAGCTCATAGGTGCCGGCGCGCAGGATCTGGCGCATCGGCTTGTCGAGCCGTTCGAGCGACCAGCCCTTGGCCAGCCGCGTCGCGATAAGCTCGTCGATTTCCTCACGGCGCGCATCCACGCCCTTCACCACATCGTCGAAGAAAGCGACCTCGGCGGGGTGATAGGTCACGTCCTCGATGGTCGCGCCAAGGCGGTGCTGGTGGAACTCGTGCAGCAGCAGCGGCAGCGGCGTGCCTTCCATGTCCTTCTGATACAGAGCCTGGACGGCGGCGAGGCGCGCGGCGGAGCGGGTCTTGGAGCGTGTGGCAGTCATGATTGATCCATCTTTATCCGGTCGGCGCGCGCTTGTCGAAGGCCGAACGATGCTGGTGCGCGGCGGCTAGGGCAACCGCACCGAGACGCTGGCCGCATGGGCCGGCAGCCCTTCCGCTTCCGCCAGGGCGAGCGCGGCCGGGCCGATGGCGCCGAGCGCCGCAGCATCGAGTTGAAGGAAGCTGGTGCGCTTCATGAAATCGAGCACAGAGAGGCCCGAGGAGAATCGGGCGCGCCGCCCCGTGGGCAGCACATGGTTGGGGCCCGCGACATAATCGCCGATCGCCTCAGGCGTCATCCGGCCCATGAACACCGAGCCGGCGTGACGCACCTTGTCGAACAGGGGCTGCGGCTCGTCCACCGCCAGTTCCAGATGCTCAGGCGCCAGCCGGTCGACCAGCGGCATGGCGCTCTCCAGATCGGCGACAAGGATGATCGCGCCATTGTTGGTCCAGCTCACGCGAGCACGGGCTCCAGTGGAGAGCACATCGAGCTGGCGCTCCACCGCCGCCGCGACCGCATCGGCAAAGGCGGCATCGTCGGTGAACAGGATCGACTGGCTCGTCGCGTCATGCTCGGCCTGGCTCAGCAGATCGGCCGCGATCCATTCGGGATTGTTCTTGCCGTCCGCGACGACCACGATCTCGCTCGGGCCGGCGACCATGTCGATGCCGACCACGCCATAGACCTGCCGCTTGGCTTCGGCGACCCAGGCATTGCCTGGACCCACGATCACGTCAACCGGCGCGACCCGGCCGGTGCCATAAGCCAGCGCGGCAACGGCCTGTGCCCCGCCGACGCGCCAGATCTCGGTCACGCCGGCAATGTGCGCCGCTGCCAGCACGGCCGGATTGAGCTGTCCGCCCGGCGTGGGCGACATCATGACGATGCGCTGGACGCCCGCCACCTTGGCCGGAATGGCATTCATCAGCAGCGAGCTGGGATAAGCCGCCAGACCACCCGGCACGTAGATTCCCGCCGCGTCCACCGCGCTCCACCGCGCGCCCAGGCGCACGCCGGCTTCGTCGGTCCAGCCGCTGTCGGCCGGCTTCTGCTTCTCATGATAGGCCGCGATGCGCGCAGCCGCGAGTTCCAGCGCCTCGCGCAGCCTGTCGTCGATGGCGGCATAAGCCTGCGCGCATTGATCGGGCGTGATCGCCCAGCCCTGCGCGTCCAGATCGAACCGGTCGAAGCGCGCGGTCAGTTCGGCAAGCGCGGCATCGCCTTCGTCCCGCACCTTGCGGATGACATCCCGCACGACCTGCGCAACGTCCGCGTCCGCCTCGCGCCGGCCATTGACCAGCGCGTCAAACGCCGCTGCAAAACCGGCATCGCGCGCATCCAGCCTAAGCGGCACGGCTCGCCTCCACGGCGGCGCGGAAGCGCTCGACCATCGGCACCAGCTCGGCCGCGCGCATCTTCATCGCCGCGCGATTGACGACCAGCCGCGCGGAAATGTCCATGATCGTCGCTGTCTCGACCAGCCCGTTGGCCTTGAGCGTCGCGCCCGATGAGACGAGATCGACGATGCGGCGGGACAGGCCGAGCGAGGGCGCCAGTTCCATCGCGCCATTCAGCTTCACGCATTCCGCCTGAATGCCCTGCGCCTCATAATAAGCGCGCGTGAGGTGCGGATATTTGGTGGCGACGCGCACATGGCTCGCCTGGCTCAGTTCCTCGGGCTGCGCGTCCTTCGGCTCGGCGACCGACAGGCGGCAATGGCCGATATCGAGATCGACCGGCGCATACAGCTCCGAATAGCCGAACTCGGCAATCACGTCCGACCCGACGATGCCGATCTGCGCCGCGCCATGCGCGACGAACGTCGCGACGTCGAACGCGCGCACGCGGATGATCGACAGCCCCTCGACATTGGTCGCAAAGCGCAGCGCCCGGCTGCTGCTCTTGAAGAACTCCGCCTCCGGCTCGATGCCCGCACGGCGCAGCAGCGGCAGCGCCTCGTCCAGGACGCGTCCCTTGGGAATGGCAAAGATGATCGGCCGGCTCATGATCGGCGCGCTTTAAGGGGATTGGCGGAAAAGGGCAATGTGCCCGTGGGAACGAAGCGGCGTGCCGGAACGTTCTTCTCTCAAACAAACAGGAGAGACCCACATGGGCAAAGCGGCCTTACTCTGGCTGATCGGCATTCCGCTTCCGGTGATTCTGCTGCTCTGGATCTTCTTCTTCCGCTGATCCTGGAGCAAACCAAGCGTGGAGGGGGCCAGCCCCCTCCATCGCAACCCCCTCAATCCTCGAACGGATCGCGGACCAGGATCGTGTCGTCGCGCTCGGGTGAGGTCGACACGCTCGCCACCGGGCACTCGATCAGTTCTTCGATGCGGCGGATATATTTGATCGCCTGCGCCGGCAGATCGGCCCAGCTGCGCGCGCCGACCGTGGTGCCTTCCCAGCCCTCCATTTCCTCATAAACCGGCTCGATTTTCGCCTGATCGCCAGCATGGGCCGGCAGATAGTCAATGATCTCCCCATTGAGGCGATAGCCGGTGCAGATCTTGATCGTCTCGAAGCCGTCCAGCACGTCGATCTTGGTGAGCGCGATGCCGGTCACGCCGGAGAGCGCGCAGGTCTGGCGCACCAGCACCGCGTCGAACCAGCCGCAGCGCCGCTTGCGCGCCGTGACCGTGCCGAATTCATGGCCGCGCTGGCCCAGCCGCTCGCCGGTCTCGTCGGTCAGCTCGCTGGGGAACGGGCCGGAGCCGACGCGCGTGGTGTAGGCCTTGACGATGCCGAGCACGAAGCCCGCCGCATTCGGGCCCATGCCGGAGCCGGCGGCGACCGTGCCGCTCACCGTGTTGGAGCTGGTCACGAACGGGTAGGTGCCATGGTCGACATCGAGCAGCACGCCCTGCGCGCCCTCGAAGAGGATGCGCTTGCCGGCCTTGCGCACGTCGCGCAGGCGCTTCCACACCGGCTCGGCAAATTGCAGCACGAACGGCGCAATCTCGCGCAGATCGGCGATCAGCTTCGCACGGTCGATCGGCGGCTCTTTGAAGCCGGCACGCAGCGCGTCATGATGCGCACAGAGCCGGTCGAGCTGGGCGTCGAGATCGTCGAGATGGGCCAGGTCGCACACGCGGATCGCGCGGCGGCCGACCTTGTCCTCATAGGCCGGGCCGATGCCGCGGCCGGTGGTGCCGATCTTGCCCTTGCCCGCCGCCGTCTCGCGCAGTCCATCGAGATCGCGGTGGAAAGGGAGGATGAGCGGGCAGTTGTCCGCCACGGCGAAGTTGGAGCGATCGACGGTGACGCCCTGCCCCTCCAGCTTCTCGATCTCGGCCTTCAGCGCCCAGGGATCGAGCACCACGCCATTGCCGATGATGGAGAGCGTGCCGGTGACGATGCCCGAGGGCACGAGGCTGATCTTATAGACCTTCTCGCCCACAACGAGCGTGTGCCCGGCATTGTGGCCGCCCTGAAAGCGCACGACGCAATCGGCCCGGCTGGCGAGCCAGTCGACGATCTTGCCCTTGCCCTCATCGCCCCACTGGGCGCCGATCACGGTTACATTTGCCATGGATACACGTCTCCGCCTGCCGGGCGGATCCGGCTCGCCCTTCGACAGGACTCGGCGAGCGGACTGGATCTGTCGGGCGCCCCGCGCCCGGTCCGGCGGCGCCCTAGCCCCGGCCATGCGCCCGAGTCAACCTGCACCCTGGGCGGGGCGATACAATTTGTAACCCTAAGCCGCCTTCCCGCTGCGCTGGCGGGCGCGTATTTCCGCGAGCGGAGCATCGTTGGAGACCTGCCATGACCGTCCTGCCCCGCCATATCGCCCCGCGCATGATCGTCGCCGCAGCGCTGATCGGCCTGCTGGGGAGCGCTGTCTCCGCGCAGGGCGGCTTTCGCGAGCGCATGCGCGAGCGGATGGCAGAGCGCTTCGCCAAGCAGATCGCCGAGGATCAGGCGACCGGCGGGCGCGAGATGGCCTATGGCAAGGGGCTGATGCAGACGCTCTCCTTCTGGGCGCCGCAGACGAAGACCGCTGCCCCCGCGCCGCTCATCCTCTTCGTGCACGGCGGCGGCTGGAAACGCGGCGACCGGGTCAACGGCACCGGCAAGGCCAAGGTCGCGCATTTCATCGCGCAGGGCTATGCTGTCGCCTCGATCAATTACCGGCTGGTGCCGGACGGGACGGTCGAGGATCAGGCCAGCGATGTCGCGACGGCGATCGCTTATGTGATCGCGCAGGCACGCGACCTCAATATCGATCCGCGCCGTGTCGTCATCATGGGCCACAGCGCCGGGGCGCATCTCGTCGCGCTGGTCGGCACCGATCCGCGCTATCTCGCCGCCGTGGGTCTGCGCGAGAGCGACCTCGCCGGTGTCGTCCCCATCGATGGCGCCGCCTATGACGTGCCCAAGCAGATGGCGATCGGCGCGCGCCTGATGGGCGAGACCTACGAGCAGACCTTCGGCACCGACCCCGCCCGCCAGCGCGCGCTCTCGCCCACCCTACAGGCGGACGCGCCCAATGCGCCGGCTTTCCTGATCCTGCACGTCCAGCGCCGCGACGGCATCGAGCAAGCGAAGGGACTCGCCGCCGCGCTGCGCAAGGGCGGCACGGCTGTCCAGATTGCCGACTTCCCCGGCACCGGCCTGCAAGGCCATATGGACATCAACCGCAAGCTCGGCCTGCCCGATTATCCGGCGACCAGGGTGGTGGACGACTGGCTGAAGGCGCGCTTCGGACGGTGAAGGGGCGAGACGCTGACAAACGGGGGAGTCTGCTCTCGAATGCGGGCTGTCGGGATGCGACGACCAATTGGACGTTGACGATTTTAAATCCGCCCACAATTCACGGCAGATGACGAAATTGGAAGCTCAGGCTGAAGGCGAGCCACCCCCAAAGCCCTTCGATCGCTCGAAATGGCTCTTAATCAGCATCATCGTCATTCTGGGCGCCCTCATCACAATTAACGCCGACGGGCTCGTTGAGCGCGTACCGCTGCCGTATGCGATCACTACCAGTGCTCTTGGCGCAGGCAGCGGACTATATGGCGTACTTCGGATCACCCCCCGTTTGGAGCGGCAGGGATGGCGCGGCGTCGTGGCAATGTTTGTTCTGCCACTCTTCGCGCTTTTCATCGGTTCGTGGGTTGGCCGATATGTGTATGAAGTGATCGCGTTTGTTGGCGTAACGCCTTCGGAGAAGGCTGTCCTTGCTCCGATCGTTGACATGACGTCCGGCAGATCAGGTCCTCGCGCAATCGTGAAAATTGACCCAGCCTCGCGTGAACTTAGGGTGTCAGTGACGCACGATCTCTATGCGCAACTGGATACATACCGTTACCCCGGCCGCGACTGCCTGATCCTGATGGTGCAAACTGGCCGTTTCGGCGTCCGGCGTGCTCTTATACCGTCGCTGTTTAGCGCAGATGTTGGCTTGGAGAAGCTTCGGCCATGTGCTCCCAGCTAAAGAGCTGAGCGAAGGTTCGGAATGGCCGCTCCCCACCCCAATCCAGACGTCGCACCGAGGAAAGGCACGGTCGGAAAGCGGACCCTCGCCCATCCCGTCCCCGTCCGACGCACACGCTCCTTTTCCCTGTCCTACACCCCGCCCGCCATGCCAGACTGATCGGACGCCCGCTCTCGTCGAGAGGCGACAGATCGGGTGACACGCGGCTCTTTCTCAATGCAGCTTTTCACGAACCCGGCAGCACTGGCTTCACGGGACAGGCTTTGGTGCCGCCCACACCAGCGGCCCGCGAACGGTCAGGGAAACGGAAGTTCATGCCCCCGTGTCGTGAACTTCCGGCGCACCGGGGCTGTTGGACCGGCGCGGCGGGTCCATTCTCGGCCCCGTCGCGTCTGCGTGCGTGCGCGTCGGCTCTATTCGAAATAGGCCGTGCAGCGCACCTCGATGCTGGAGCGAGTCTGCGTGTCCGGCAGGCTGGTGTCATGGAAGGCCGTGTGCGGGCAGCGCCACGTCACATCATGATCGCTGTCGTAGAATTTGAACAGCAGCACGTCGTCCGCCGCCATATTGGAGAAATACCACCAGCGATGTTCGGGGCGGTAGCGGAAGATGCTGGCGGCGATCATCTGGTCCTCGCCCTCGACAGGCGCGGTCAGCGCGTCCCCTGTCGGGAAGTCGTCGACCACGAAGAGCGTGTTGCTGGCCAGTTCGTCGCCCACGATCGAGCGACCGTCCATCACCGCCAAGGGCCAGTCCTGGGGGCCGGGCGAGAAAGTGCGCCAGAAGGAGAAGCAGATGTGCCGCTTGAAGCCCGGCCCATCCGGGCGGCGCTGGCGATAGCCACGCGCGCCGACCATCTCGCCGGTGCGGGGATTATAGTCGATATGCGCTTCGCCCGCCGGGGGCTGAATGCCGCCGACATGCTGGTAATTCTCCACCTTCGCGGTCGCACGGGCAGTAAGATCGGCGCTGGTGCGGATCATCCAGCCCTGCGCGACGACGAAGCTGGCGCCCGTCATCGCCTTCACCGCCTCTTCCACCTCGGCATTGTAGAGCCGGTTGACCATGTCCTTGTCGTCAAAATCGGTCACGGCAGAGCGATGCTTGCCGATGCGGAAGCCGTGGGTGTCGAGCGTGAAGTGATCGCGGATCGGCATGGCATCGCGCACGATGACCTTGTGATCGACATAGTCCCCGGTGTTGATCTCCGCGCCCTGGCTCACATAGCGCCGCGTCACATAATCGCCATCGCCCAGATAGCGGATCAGCGCCGGCGCTTCCCGCGCACCATCCTCGATCTCGTCCCACTGCCGCACCAGAGTCGCCATGATCGCATCCACTTTCCTGCCTGGCGAGGTCGTGTCCGCCTCGCGCTTTCGTTTGATTTATACAAACGTATAAAATTCGGCAAGGCACGATTTTTACATTTGCATCAAGGGCGCCCCCGCCGCATCCCCCACCCATGGCGAGTGTCGAGGCATCACGGTCGGACGAAACCCGCACGCGGCTGCTCCAGGCAGCCGAGCGCATTTTGATCGCGCAAGGCGTGCATGCGCTCACCGTCCGCCGGGTGGGCGCTGTATCCGGCCTCAACGGCACGCTGGTGACCTATCATTTCGGCGGCATCGTCGGGCT
The DNA here is from genome assembly GCA_017304655.1 of Sphingomonas sp. GTDB lineage: Bacteria > Pseudomonadota > Alphaproteobacteria > Sphingomonadales > Sphingomonadaceae > Sphingobium. The sequence goes on along the minus strand of JAFKLY010000002.1, from coordinate 292,835 downwards.
GCTCACGGAGCTCGCGCAGCGCAATCTCGCTCCCATGGTAGCCGACTGGGCCGGCCTGCCTGCGGCTGGCGAATCGCCGGATACAGTGCTGGGCGCCTGGTTGCGGCCGCTGCTGCGCCCGGCGGCGTTCAATCCGGAGGGACGCGCGCTGATCGTCCTCGACGAGATTGCCGCGCACGGATCAGCCGAGCTGCGCGACGAGGTGATGGCCGCGATGGTCGCGACCAGCGATGCGGTGCAACGCGCCCTCACGCCGCATCTGCCGCAGCTCGATGCGCATACGCTGCGCGCGCGGCTGCGCTTCATTGCCGGCGCAGCGCTTGGACCGCCCCCGCGCCTGCCCGCGCCAGGCGGATCGCTGGGCGATCTGGCAAGCTTCGACCAGCTCCTCGCTTTCGCCCGCGCGGCGCTGGGCGACTGAGCCCGCCGCCTTAGCGCAGATCAGGCCGCGGTCAACTCGGCGCTCTCGGTCTGCGCGATCCAGCCGCCGCCCAGCACCCGATCGCCGGCATAGAGCACCGCCGCCTGCCCAGGCGCGACGCCATATTCGGGCTGATCGAAGACCAGCCGCGCGCCGTCCAGCCGTGCCGGCACCGGACGCGCCATGGAGCGGACCTTGGCCTGCACCGGCCCGGAGAAGTCGCCGCCCAACCAGTTGATCTCCTCCAGCGCCGCCGCCCGCACCGCCAGCGCCGCCTTGGGGCCGACGATCACGCGCCGCGCCGCCGCTTCCAGCCGCACGACATAGAGCGGTTCGGCCTGCCCGCCGACTTCCAGCCCCCGGCGCTGGCCCACCGTATAGTGGATGAGCCCCTTGTGCGGACCGAGCACGCGGCCATCGACATGGACGATCTCGCCGCCATCGTCGGCATCCGGGCGCACCTTGCGCACGACCTTGGCGTAATCGCCGTCCGGCACGAAGCAGATGTCCTGACTGTCCGGCTTCAGCGCGACGCCCAGCCCGAGTTCGGCGGCGATCGCCCGCACCGCCGGCTTTTCCATGCCGCCAAGCGGAAAGCGCAGATAATCGAGCTGCGCCTGCGTGGTCGCGAAGAGAAAATAGCTCTGGTCGCGTGCCGGATCGACCGCGCGATGCAGCTCTGCCTGCCCGTCCCGCCCCAGCATGCGCCGCACATAATGGCCGGTCGCGAGACAATCCGCGCCCAGATCCCGCGCCAGCGCGAACAGATCCGTGAACTTCACGCCCATGTTGCAGCGGACGCAGGGGATCGGCGTGCGGCCGGCGAGATATTCATCGGCGAAGCGTTCGATCACCGAGTCGCGAAAGCGGCTTTCATAGTCAAAGACATAATGCGCAATGCCGAGTCGATCGGCCACGGCCCGCGCATCGCGAATGTCCTGCCCGGCGCAGCAACTGCCCGTGCGCCCGACTGCAGCGCCATGATCGTAAAGCTGCAACGTGACGCCGATGGTCTCGGCGCCCGAGCGCGCGGCAAGCGCCGCAACGACGCTCGAATCCACGCCGCCGGACATGGCGACAACGATACGCTTGCCGGAGAGAGACGCGCCGAGCTGAAAAAGATCGTCCATGCGCGCGCATATAGGGGCAAGCAGCCCGCTCGGCCAGTTCCGCACTTGCCGTAACGGCAGGGGGCCACCGCGCCCACGGCTTGATAACCAAGCCTAACAATGCGTCACCGTCGCCTTTACGCGGGCTTATCCTTTACCTGTTACTCCCCCGCCGATGGACATGAGTGCCAACCCCGATGATCAGGGTCTGCCCCTGAACCTGGCAGGCGGTCGTGGGACCCGGATTCCGGATCTGCGCCTGCTGCTCGCGATGCACGCGACGCGCCAGGCGACGGCACCGACGGCCCGGATCGTGCGCGAAGCCGACCTGCCGGTCGAGCTCAACGACGAACCGGATCGGCTGACCCTGATTTTCGCGGCGCGCGGCAGTCATCCGTCCGCTTTGCGGCGGGCGGCGGGTCCGTTCAACGCAATGGTCGCGGCAAGATTGTCGGTGGGAACTGAAGGTGAAGATGCGATTTACCCTGTGGGTTAGGCGGGGAGAAAATCTTTGATGTCAACACCATCCGAACGAGGAACGTGCAGACCGACCCCCATCGGTGAACGAGGACAAAAATGATCGAGAACCAGAAGATTCGCCCCGCTCAAGTTGTCGGCCCCCTTGGGGAGCCCCTGACGCTTGAGTCGCTTCCATCGCCGACCACGACCCGCTGGGTCGTCCGTCGCAAGGCGGAAGTTGTGGCGGCCGTGAACGGTGGATTGCTGACCGTGGATGAAGCCTGCGCGCGATATTCGCTGACGCTGGAAGAATTCGCGGGCTGGCAGCGCGCCGTCGACCGGTCCGGTATGCCGGGTCTGCGGGTCACGCGCATTCAGCACTACAAGACGCTGTACGAGCGTCAGCAGCGCTACTGAACAAACGGTTCGCCGCGACGGGTGCCCACGACCCGTCCCGACCGCGAATGAAGCCCGCCTCGCAGGAGGCGGGCTTCTTTCTTTTCCGGCCACACCGTCAGACGATAGGCGTCAGCGCCGCGCGCGCCGGTGCCGTTGCGCCAACCACAGCAAGACCAGAGCGGGTAGCCAGATCAGCAGCAGCTCGGACCAGACCGTCTCCAGCCCCCGCGTGGTGAAGAAACGCCCGCCAATGGGCGACACCCGGATCGGCTGCCATGGCAGGAACCAGCGCGTCGTATCGAACGGCCAGAGCAGCATGACGCCCTGACCGCCGTCGGTCAGCATGTCCAGCAGCGGATGCAGCGCCATGCTGGCGAACAGGAACAGCGCCGCGTCCGGGCTGCGCGCCCGCCGCCAGAACAGCGCGAACATCCCGGCCACCAGTGCGGCGAAGACGAGCGAATGGGTGAAACCGCGATGCCCCCACTGGCTCTCGTAGCCGATCCCCAGGCGGAAGCCGATGACGTCGAGATCAGGCAGCACGGCCAGCGCTGCTCCAGCCAGGGCAATCGCCGGCGCCACGCGCCGACGCCCGAGCGCCGCGCCGGCTGCGAGCGGGATCAGGGCGTGGCTGAAGATGGTCGGCATGGCGCCCTTATGGCCTGTGACCGCACGTCGGGACAATGGGCGCGATCGACCCGATGCTCTTGCGCACTGCCGCTCCAGCCGGAGCCGAGTAAAGGCCGGAAACCTTCTCGCAGCTCTTGCAGCGCTTGGCTGGCCGGCAGCCATGATGAAGGTTGCCGAGACGCATGGAGCGGATGATGCGCTTGAGGCGGCCCGTCCGGTGTTCAGCGCGAGGGACGTCGTGGATATCACGCTCGCGATCGGCCTGATGAATGCCTATAGCCGTCTGGCGATCGGCTTCCGCCGTTCCGTCCGGGTAGCCCCTTCCGCCGCCGCCTGACCTGGCGGACCTGCTGCCCCTGTTGCAGGAGGACGTGCTTGACCGATTCCACGGCTCCGCCGTCGTTGAAGACGCCGGATATGATTGTCGAAGGCCTGCGCGCGCATGGCTTCGTGCGCCTTGACGCGGCGGCGCTGAAGTCGCTGCTGGATGACGAGGCCGATGCGCGTTGGAAGAGCTTCGGTGCGCTGTGGAACGATCTGGGCCAGGATCGCTACATGGCGGACGGCGGACGCTATCGTCGGCGGCGCTATGCCGCCTTCTCGCACGCCGATGGACAGCTGACGCGCAAGCCGCATCAGCCGCATTTCCAGAGCCGCGACTATAATCCGCTCAACGGTGACGTGCAGCGCTGGTTCGATCCGGTGCTGGTCGAGGCGGAGGACCATCCCGTCACGCGCGCGCTGCTCGCGCTGTGTGCCGCGATCTTCTCGGCAGCCGATACCGCGACGCCTGCCCCGCGCTGGGGCATCGAATTCCATCAGTTCCGGATCGAGACCACGCCCGATCACGTCGGCCGCCCGACGCCCGAGGGCCTTCACCGCGACGGCGTCGATTGGGTGTTCGTCATGTTGCTGTGCCGGCGGAATGTCCGTGATGGCATGACCATGATCGGCGCGCCGGATGGAACGAGGCTCGGCAGCTTCCTCCTGAGCGACCCCGGCGACGCCGTGCTGCTCGACGATCACCGCATCCTGCACGGCGTGACGGAAATTCACGCGATCGACCCGGCCCTGCCGGCCTATCGCGATGTGCTGGTCATCACCTTCGAGCGCGAATGATGCGGCCGGCTGGCCGGGCCGCCTTGCCTTGGGAGGCCGATCGCGGCGGGAATAGCCCGCCAGCGTCCAAACGCACGCGAGCCACGCCGGCGCCTTGCGCCGCCGAGTAAAGCCGGCAAACGTCCCCCGGACGCTTGCTGTGTCGGCTTTACTCCCACTCGATCGTGCCGGGCGGCTTGGACGTATAGTCGTAAACCACCCGGTTGATGCCCTTCACCTCGTTGATGATCCGGGTCGCGACGCGGCTGAGGAACTGCGCGTCGAAGGGATAGATGTCCGCCGTCATGCCGTCCGTGGAGGTCACAGCGCGCAGGGCCAGCACATTGTCATAGGTGCGATAGTCACCCATCACGCCGACCGTGCGGACGGGCAGCAGCACGGCGAAGGCCTGCCAGATCGCATCGTAGAGGCCGGCATTGCGGATTTCCTCCAGATAGACGGCGTCCGCCTTGCGCAGGATATCGCAGCGCTCGCGGGTCACTTCGCCGGGGATGCGGATGGCGAGGCCCGGTCCGGGGAAGGGATGGCGGCCGACGAAAATCTCCGGCAAGCCCAGCTCGCGGCCCAGTTCGCGCACTTCATCCTTGAAGAGCTCGCGCAGCGGCTCGACCAGCTTCATGTTCATGCGCTCAGGCAGACCACCGACATTATGGTGGCTCTTGATCGTCACAGAAGGACCGCCGGTGAAGCTGACGCTCTCGATCACGTCCGGATAAAGCGTGCCCTGCGCCAGGAAATCGGCGCCGCCGACCTTCTTGGCTTCCGCCTCGAACAGATCGATGAAGGCGCCGCCGATGAACTTGCGCTTGGCCTCGGGGTCCGTGACGCCGGCGAGGCCCGCAAGGAACTTGTCGCTCGCGTCGACATGAACCAGCGGAATATTATAGGCGCCGCGGAACAGGCTGACGACCTGCTCGGCCTCGCCCAGCCGCATCAGGCCATGGTCGACGAAGACGCAGGTGAGCTGGTCGCCAATCGCCTCGTGGATCAGCACGGCCGCGACCGCGCTGTCGACGCCGCCGGAGAGACCGCAGATCACGCGCTTGTCGCCGACCTGCTCGCGGATTTCCTTGATCTTGGTCGCGCGGAACTCGGCCATGGTCCAGTCGCCCGCGCAACCGCAGACGTGGCGCACGAAATTGGCGATGAGGCGGCCACCGTCCGGCGTGTGCGCCACCTCGGGGTGGAACTGGGTGCCGTAATAGCGCTTCTCGTCATTGGCGATGACCGCGAAGGGCGCGCCGTCCGAGGTCGCGACGATGCGGAAGCCGGGCGCAAACTGCGTCACCTTGTCGCCATGGCTCATCCACACCTGATGGCGCTCGCCGACCTTCCACAGCCCGTCGAACAGCACGCATTCCTCGGTGACAGTCAGGAAGGCCCGGCCGAATTCGCCATCCCACTCGCCATTGCTGCCGGCCTCGACCGTGCCGCCGAGCTGATGGCTCATCACTTGCTGGCCATAGCAGATGCCCAGAATCGGCAGGCCGCTGTCGAACAGCGCCTGCGGCGCGCGCGGGCTGCCTTCCTCGGGCACGCCGGCCGGCGAGCCGGAGAGGATGATGCCCTTCGGCTTCATCCGCTTGAAAGCGGCCTCCGCCTGCGTAAAGGGCGCGATTTCGCTATAGACACCCGCTTCGCGCACGCGGCGGGCAATGAGCTGGGTAACCTGGCTGCCGAAATCGACGATCAGGATGGAATCGGGATGATGATGCGCTGACATGGTTGGCCGATAATGCGCGCGCGGGAGACTGTCCAGCCTCCCGCACCCGTTGGCGTCATGCTTGTGTCAGGCAGTCGTGCCGAACCGCACGTCGCTCACCCGGCCATTGTCGAACGCGCATGTGAAGCTGCGTTCCCGGCCGTCGCGCGCGCTGTAACTGGAGCGCTGGTCGATCGTTCCGGTCACGTCATAGCCGTTGCCGCGTGGCGTGACGCCGGTGATACGGCGGATATCGGCAAAACCGCCGCCGCGCGCCGCCTCGTCCCGCGCCGCGAGCGCACAGGCGTCGACCGCCCGATCCTCGCTCGAAAGGCCAGCCGAGCCACGGCCATCGTCATAATCGCCATCGGCGTACCGCCCGTCATCCGCGCGATACTCACCGTCCCGCTCGCCATAGCGCGGCGTATCGGCGCGGCGTTCCTCGTCCTTCTTCTTCCCATTGGCGGAGGCGATCGCGGCGATAACGCCGACACCCAGCAGGATGCCGAACACCGCCCCGGCGTCGATCCCGTCATTGTGGCGGCGTCCCCAGCGACCATCATAGCCGTGCGCGCTCGCCGGGCTCACCGACACGACCAGCAATGCCGCAGCGGCCAAACCGCCCGTCAGCCTCGTCGTCCCCAACCGCATGTTCCTTGTCCCTTCATTCGGGCGTCGGGCCATCTGCCGACAGCATGGCGGTCTAGCGACTCGCCGATTAGCGGCGGCTGAATGAAGGGCAGGCCGTTCGCGGGCCGGTCAGCACATGTCGTCGAGCCGGCCGTGCAGGTCCTCCAGCACTTCCAGCGCAATGCGCAACTTCTCGGGATCGATGTCGCGCAGCAGCTCGGCGCGCAGCTCATTGGTGATCGCCATGATGTCGCGCGTTGCCTGCTCGCCTTTCGCGGTGATGCGATTATGCGTCACGCGACGGTCCTGCTGGCTCTGCTGGCGCTCGATCAGTCCCTCGCGCTCCAGGGAGTTGAGCATCTGGACCATGGTCGATCCTTCCACGCCGACCACCTTTGCCAGCTCCCCCTGGCTCAGGGCATCGTCGGAACAGGCCATCAGATAGAGTGTCTCCCAGCGCGCCATGCTCTGGCCCACATTGCGCACCCGATCATTGGTGAGCTTACGCCACCGCCGCGCTGCAACGACCAGCGCGCGGGTGGTGCGAAAGAAGATTTCGTCCCGCGCATCGGGCTGCGCGCCGCCATAGAAATTGCGCAGATGCTTGGTTGCCCGCTCGATGGAGAAGCCACCGAAGCGCGCCTCGCCCCGGCCCTTTTTCGCCGGTGCTTTCCTGTCCATGATACCAAGCCTTTCCTGCCCAGCCGATGTGCCGCAGGTCGGGTCGCTCCACCGATCCTTCACGCGCCATCAGCCTCGCGCGATTGGGGGGCACTCGTCAACATCATGCCGTCAACGCTCCCGAGGAAATGACTGCGCCAGTCCAGGAAGGGACCGGCGCAGTCACGGGGGGAAGCCTCAGAAAGTCGCCCGGATGCCGGCCTTGTACATGCGGCCCACGGGGTTGAAGAGCACGTTGTTGCCGCTGCCGTTCGCGCCGGGGAAGTTGGGCGGATCGATGTTGAACAGATTGTCGATGCCGAAATAGACGTTCAGCTTCGCCTTGTCGCTCACCGGCACCTTGACCGTGCCGAGAATGTCCACATAGGTCCGGCCGGGCATGGCGTTGGTGCTGGAGCTGTTGGCCAGCGTGACCGCATAGCCGGGCTGCTCCGCACCGATGAAGGCGGCGTTGTAGAAGCCCTTGTTGATCCAGCGGACGTGGGTGGAGAAGGCGAAGAGCTGGCCCAGCTCCAGATTGGCAGTGGCGTCCACCGTCCAGTCCGGAATGCCCGGAGGCGTGCCGCCACGCAGGCCGGTCTGCCCCGCGCGCTCGACCGGACCGACGGCGTCGACCGTGATCAGATCCTTCACATGGCTGGCGAGCACCGTCAGGTTGAGCGCATTGTCCGTGCCGATCGGCTGACGATAGGACAGCTCGAAGTCAAAGCCCTTGGCGATGAGCTGGTTCACGTTCTGCACGGTGTCGCGGACATTGGTGATGATGCCCTGGCTGTCGCGCGTGACCAGCGAGCAGCTCAGCGCATCGCCCTGCGAGCAGCGTGTCACGATGTTCTGCTGGCCAAGCGTGCTGATCGCATCCTTGATCTTGATGTCATAATAATCGACCGAGGCACGGAAGCGGCCAAGGACGCCGCCGGTCGGCTGCAGCACCACGCCAACCGTGAAGGTATCCGCCTTCTCGGGGCGCAGATTGGGGTTGGAGCCGGTCGTGATCGGCACCACCGTCTGCTGGCCGCCGCGCGCGGGATCGTTGAGGATGCCCGACGAGCTGCCGACCGGGCCGAACAGCTCCGAGACGTTGGGCGCGCGAATGTCACGCGAGCGGGTCACGCGGAAGCGGATCGCGTCGATCGGCGCCCAGACGCCGCCGACCTTCCAGGTGGTGACATCCACCGTGCTGCTGGCCACGAGCGCACTCGAGCGCTTGTAATGCGTGCGGCGGATCGCGCCGTTGAGGCTCAACTCCTGAAAGGCGGTCATGTCTGCGAGCAGCGGCACTTCCGCCTCGCCGTAGACTTCCGCCACCTCGATCTTGCCGGAGATGGCCGAGCCGTTGCCGGTGAAGAACTGGAGCGACTTGGACAGCGCATCGGCGTCGCCCGACACCTGATCGCTGCGATATTCGCCACCCACCGCGACGCCCAGCTTGCCGGCAGGCAGCTCGACGAGCGGGCCGGTGACATTGGCTGCCACGACATGTTCGGTCGTGACGTTGGTCTGCCAGGCATTGGCCTTCACATAGGCCTTGGCCGCCGCAAAGGTGGAACCCTGGCCGGAGCCGAAGGGATTGAGCGCGACGCAGGCCGGATCGTCATTGGTCGTGCTCGCATCCGCATTCACCCGGCAGACCGGCTGACCGCCCGGTCCGGCAACGGCATCGAGCGCCTTGAGGATGCGCGAGGTGATGGTGCCGCCGGTAATGTCGCTGCGGAAGTCGTTGCGGCCATATTGGTAATAGAGATCCGCCTTCCAGCCGTTGCCGATGTCGTAGTTCGCGGAACCGACGATGCGGAACATCTCGTTACGCACCTTGAGATCGCCCGCGCCGATATCGCGGAAGCCCTTGCCGAGCGTGAAGCTGGTGAGGCCGTTGGCAGCGAGGATGGTCGGGATATCCAGCGTCGGATCAGCCGAGCGCGGGATGAACGGATTGGTGGCCTGGATGGTGATCGCGGTATTGCGATAGGGTACCGCGCGGTGCCGGCCCTCGCCATGGCCGAAGTTGACACCCAGCTCAAGCGTCAGCGCCGGGGTCGCTTCCCAGGTGGCATAGCCCATGGCATTCCAGCGCTTCGTCGGCGAAACGATTGGGAAGTCAAAATAGATGTTCTCGCCAGCACCGTCATTGGTGCCACCCACCTGATACAGATTGTTGGCGAGCGTGCCCTGCGTGGCGCGGTACGGCGTGCCGTCGGGACGGAACGCAATGCCGTCGATCGCGCGCATGGTGGGCACGAGGCGACCGGTATAGGCCGAGCTCGGCGGGGTGGTGATGCCGTTGTAGGGCGCCGTCCAGGGATAGACGCCGGAAATGATGTTGTTGGCGGGAATGCTCGTCACGCCGGGATTGCGGCTGATGTTGATATAGCCATTGGCGCACCAGTCCCGTGTCGGGCAAGCTTCCACACCCTCGGCATTCTCATATTCGCCGCCGAGGACCAGGTGGAAGTTGGAGCCGATGTCCCAGCCGCCGGCAACGCCGAACTGACGCGTGAAATTGTCGCCATATTGCGAGAAGCCGATCTGGCCGTTGACCTTGTAGCCAGTGAACTTCTTGTCGATCAGCAGATTCACCACGCCCGAGACAGCGTCCGAACCATAGACGGCGGAGGCGCCGCCGGTGACGACTTCGGCCCGCTGCAGCAGGACCGACGGGATCATGTTGGTGTCGACCGTCGCCTGCGTCGTCGAGGGAACGAAACGCTTGCCATCGACCAGGGTCAGCGTGCGCACCGCGCCGAGACCGCGCAAGTCGAGGATACGACCACCGACATAGCCGCCCGCCGCGCCGAGGCCGGTGGAGGCCGGCGTATTGGTGGCACGGAACGCAGGCAGCTCGTTGAGCGCATCGCCCAGATTGGTGGCGCCGCGCGCTTCCAGCCGCTCGGCGCCCATGACGGAGACCGGCGTCGGCCGATCGAACCCCGACGCGATGCGCGAGCCGGTAACGACGATCGCCTGATCCTCGTCGCTGGCGGCCTCACCGGCGGATGCACTCGATTGGGCGTGGGCCGGCGCAAGTGCGGCAAGGCCCATGGCGATGGCAAGGAAACAACTATGCTGGCGCAGCCCGATGACGGGTCGTTTCATGGCTCTCTCTCCCAGTCAATTTTTGATCTTGTGTAGGGTGATAGGTATCCACTGAAATCAATTAGGTTGCAATCTACTTTTTTGCACGCATGGACCAGCCGTGCCGAACTGTTGCAACGCCGGCACACAGGGCTGGGCGCGCAACGGTGCGCGCCCGCTTTCCCACCGGGCCGTATCTGCCCAGCTTGCGCTGCCTCTTGCCAAAGCCCCGTCTGTCCCGCACCAGAGGCAAATGAGGAGAGCGACCATAAGGCCCGCCGCTGCGGTCTTCACCGGGCTATGCCTTGCCATGCTGCTGCATGGCGCCGCCCTCGCCCATGGTGTCGCGCCGGGCGACAAGGGCTTCATCGAGACCGTGTCCGGCCCGCAGATCGGCCCGTTCCTGTATCTGGGCGCCAAGCATATGGTGACCGGCTACGATCACCTGCTCTTCCTTTTCGGCGTCATCTTCTACCTGTACCGCCTGCGGCAGGTGGCGACCTATGTGACGCTGTTCGCGCTTGGCCACAGCACCACCCTGATCGCGGGCGTCCTGCTCGGCACGCATGTCAGCGCCCATCTCGTCGATGCCGCCATTGGCCTGTCGATCGTCTACAAGGCGCTGGATAATCTCGGCGCCTGGCAGCGCTGGTTCGGCCTCCAGCCGGACGCGCGAGTCGCCGTCCTTCTCTTCGGCCTGGTCCATGGCCTTGGCCTCGCCACCAAGCTGCAGGACTTCGCCCTGTCCCCTGACGGCCTGCTGCCCAATCTCATCGCTTTCAACGTCGGCGTCGAGATCGGCCAGTTTCTCGCGCTCGCCGTGATCCTGATCGCCATGGGCTATTGGCGCCGCACCGCCAGCTTCGCGCGCCATGCCTTCGCCGCCAATGGCCTGCTGATGATGGCGGGGTTCGTCCTCTTCGGTCTCCAGATGACCGGCTATTTCGTGGAAGGATGATCGCTTGACAGACCCCGCCATACCGCCCGCGACCGACCTGCCCACGGTACGGCAACTCAACCGCGCCACGCTGCTCGCGGCCGCCGGCGCGGTCGTCCTGCTCATTACCGCGGTGCTGCCGGCAGAATATGGCATCGACCCGACCGGTATCGGCAACGCGCTCGGCCTCACCCCCATGGGCCTGACCAAGCAGGCGGCAGCCGGCCGGACGGTTGCCGCCGAAACGCAACCCGGCGCGAACGCGCAGCCGGGCGCGCCGACCACGACCGTCCTGCCGGACGGATCGACCGAAATCCGGCTGGTGCTGCGCCCCTTTGAAGGCCGGGAAGCCAAGGCCATGATGAAGGCGGGCGGCACGATGGTCTGGCGCTGGACCACGGATGGCGAGAAGCTCGACTATGAGTTCCATGGCGATCGCCCCGGCGCGGCCGAGGGCGATTACACCAGCTATGAGAAGGGCAGCGCCGCGAATGCTGGCGGCACTTTCCGGGCCGGCTTCGACGGGCGGCACGGCTGGTACTGGAAGAACAACAGCAGCAAGCCCGTGCTGCTCACCGCGACCGCCAAGGGCGCCTTTACAAGCTTCACCCTGCTGGACTGAAGGCGCGGCGCAGCCGTGTTGTCCGCGCGCGCTTAACCGCCGACCAGTTTCGCGAGGCTCGCCGCCTGCTCGCCGATCACGCCGTCGACGGCGGGCGCCACAGTCTTGAGCGGGAAGCGGGCATGGCCGCCGACGACATAGTCCACGCTGATCCGCGTGCCCTCGCCTTCCGGCTTCAGCGTGAAGCTGAGCGTCCCGGTCAGTGCCTCGCCCTGCAGCGGACCGAGCGCGCCGCGCAGGCGCAGCAGCTTGCCGGGACTGGCGAAGATCACGCGGGCATGCTCGGCCTCGCCGCCCGGCCAGCGCTCGCAGAAACAGCCACCCACGTGCGGATCGAGCGACAAATGCGCTGCCTTGCCGGACCAGCTATGCGCACCGGACCACCAGCGCGCGGGCTGGACCAGCGCAGCCCACACAGCATCGGGTCGAGCCTTCACCACCTGCACATGGCTGACGGTGAAGCCGCTCTCGCTCGCTTCCTTCACTTCGGCACGGGCCGGCGCTGCGAGGGCCAGCCCCATTGCGGCGAACATCAGCATCCGGCCGATCATTTTGCCGACACCTTGAGCCCGGTCCACTGCGCGATGAAGCTGTACATGTCGGCAAACTCGTCGATGATCTTGTCGGTCGGCTTGCCCGAGCCATGGCCCGCGCGCGTCTCGATGCGGATGAGCCGCGGCTTGGGGCCGAGGTCGGCATGCTGGATCGCAGCAGTATATTTGAAACTGTGGCCGGGCACCACCCGGTCGTCGGTATCGGCCGTCGTCACCAGGATTGCCGGATAGGCCTGCCCCTCGCGGATGTTGTGATAAGGCGAGTAGGAGAGCAGGTTACGGAAATCCGGCTCCTGGTCGGGGTGACCATAATCATCCACCCAGTAGCGCCCCGCCGTGAACCGGTCGAAGCGCAGCATGTCCATCACGCCCACGCCCGGCAGCGCGGCGGCAAACAGGTCCGGCCGCTGATTGACCACCGCGCCGACCAGCAGGCCGCCATTCGAGCGCCCTTCGATCGCAAGCTGATCCGGCCCGGTATAGCCTTGCGCCTTCAGATACTCGCCGGCGGCAATGAAATCGTCGAACACATTCTGCTTGTTGGAGAGGCGGCCGGCATCATGCCAGGCCTTGCCATATTCGCCGCCGCCGCGAAGATTGGCGATGGCGAGCACGCCGCCCTGCTCCACCCAGGCCAGGCGCGTGGGCGAGAAGCCCGGCGTCTGCGAGACGTTGAACCCGCCATAGCCATACAGCAGCGTCGGCGCCGGCTTGCCCGCCGCCGCGACGTCCTTGCGTCGCACGATGAACATCGGGATCTGCGTGCCATCCTTCGAGGGATAGAAGACCTGTTCCGTCACATAATTGGCCGGGTCGAACGCCAGCCGGGCCTGCGCGAACACGCTGGTCTCACCCGTCTCGACATTGAAACGATAGACGACCGGCGGCGCCGTGAAGGAGGAGAAGGAGAAGAAGGTTTCCGGATCGCCGCCCTTGCCGCCAAAGCCGGCCGCCGTGCCGATGCCGGGCAGCGGCACATCCCCCTTGTCCACGCCCTTGAGATCGACCAGCTCCGCCACCGTCCGCGCGTCGGAGAGATAGGCAAGCACGATGCGGCTGCCGATCATCGAGGCGCCGACAAGCGTCTGCTGGCGCTCGGCGACGATCTCCTTGGGCGGCAGGCTGGGGCGGCGGGCCTCGAGCGTCACCAGCCGGCCACGCGGCGCGCCGGCATTGGTGCGGAAATAGAGCGTGTCGCCGACATTGCCGATCAGCTGCCACTCATAGTCCAGCCCCTTCACCAGCCGCACCGGCCGCGCCTTGGCCTTCTCGAGCGAGATGAGCGTCAGCTCGTAGCGCTCGTCCGTTCCCTGGCTCGATGTGATGAGCAGCCAGCGCCCGTCGTCGGTCACTTCGGCGGTGTGGCCCAGCTTCGGTCGGTCGGGCGTCGCGTAGATCCGCCGGTCGGCCGATTGCGGCGTGCCGATCTTGTGGAACCAGATCTGCTGGTTCTCGACGATGGACTGGAACTTGCTGCCATCGGCCGGCGGGGCGAAGCGCGAATAATAGAAGCCACTGCCGTCATGGCTCCAGGAGAGGTCGGAATATTTGACCCACTCGATCCGGTCGTCGAGCGTCTTGCCGCTGTCGACGTCGACCACGCGCAGGATGCGCCAGTCGGTCCCGCCATCCTGCACCGAATAGAGCAGATAGCGCCCATCCTCGGACGGCAGCCATTCGGCCAGCGCCGTCGCGCCATCCTCCGCAAAGCTGTTGGGATCGAGCAGCAGCCGCTGGTCGCCGGTCAGGCCATCGCGCACATAGAGCGGCGACTGGTTCTGCAGGCCGCTGTTGCGCGTGTAGAAATAGCGCGTGCCTGCCTTTCGCGGCGTTCCGTAGCGCTCGTAATCATAGAGTTGCGCCATGCGCGCGCGCAGGATGTCGCGGCCCGGCAGGGTCTGGAGATAGTGCTTCGTCGTCGCATTCTCCGCCTCGACCCAGGCCTGCACGTCCTTGTCGGATCGCACGTCCGCTTCCAGCCAGCGATAGGGATCGGCCACCGGCACGCCGAACTGCGTCTCGACCAGATCCAGACGACGGGTTGCTGGATAGCTGGGCATCATGGGCTTGGCTCCCTTGTCAGCAACGGCGCTGGCCGTGGAAATGGCATTGTCCGCCGCTGCGGCTGGCGCGAGCGTCCCTGCCCCGAGCAGCGCGGTGGAAACGGAGGCGAGGAGAGACTGGGGGAGACGCGAACGCGACATGAACGGGAACTCTTTCTGGGTCTGGTCTGCCGCCAACCTATTCCCGCGCCGTGACTTTTCAAGCGCCAAGCCCGGCTCGCGCGCATGGCAGGCACAAGAAGAAACCCCGCCGGCAGCGCCAGCGGGGTTCCTCAAAATCCCTGGATGGAGTCAGTCGCCTCAGGCGGCTTCCAGCTCGTCCTCGTCCGCGGTCTGCACCGGGCCGCTATCCTGGCCCTTGGCGCTCACGTCGCGGTCGACGAATTCGATGATCGCCATCTGCACCGCGTCGGACGCGCGGATGCCGGCCTTGATGATGCGGGTGTAGCCGCCGTTGCGGTCCGCATAGCGCGCGGCGAGCACCTCGAACAGCTTGGTGAGCTGCGCATCGTCGAGCAGGCGGGCATGCGCCAGACGACGGTTGGAAAGGCCGCCACGCTTGGCCAGCGTGATCAGCTTCTCGACATAGGGGCGCAGTTCCTTGGCCTTGGGCAGCGTGGTCATGATCTGCTCATGCTTGATGAGCGCCGCCGCCATGTTGCGGAACAGGGCAGCGCGATGGCCCGAGGTGCGCTGCAGCTTACGGCCGCCATGTTTATGACGCATAGTCGTTTCCTTCGTTCGTTATGGGGCCGTCTGACGGAACCCCGTACCAGGCAGTGAAGCGGGGCACTGCCAAGACCCCTTTTGCGACGCGCGGGCCGGGAAGAACCCGACCCGCACAGCGCGATTCCTTAGCCCAGCAGTTCCTGCTCGAGCTTCTTGGCGATCTCCTCGATATTCTCCGGCGGCCAGCCGGGGATATCCATGCCGAGGCGCAGGCCCATCGAGCTCAGGACTTCCTTGATCTCGTTGAGCGACTTGCGGCCGAAGTTCGGCGTGCGGAGCATCTCGGCCTCGGTCTTCTGAACGAGGTCGCCAATGTAGATGATGTTGTCGTTCTTGAGGCAGTTCGCCGAACGGACCGACAGCTCCAGCTCGTCCACCTTCTTGAGCAGGTAGCGGTTGATCTGGTTGGTGTCGCCTTCGCCTTCCTCGGACGAAGCGCCGGCACCGGCGCCGCTCGACGGCATGGCGCTCGGCAGCGCATCCTCGAAGTGGACGAAGAGCTGCAGCTGGTCCTGCAGGATGCGCGCGGCATAAGCCACGGCGTCCTCGGGGCTCACAGTGCCGTCCGTCTCGACCGTCAGGTTGAGGCGGTCATAGTCCAGCTCCTGGCCGATACGGGCGTTCTCGACCTTGTAGGCGACCTGACGCACGGGCGAATAGAGCGCATCGACCGGGATGAGGCCGATCGGCGCGTCGGCCGGGCGGTTGTTCACGGCGGGGACATAGCCCTTGCCGCTGTCCACCGTCAGCTCCATGTTGAAGCTGGCGCCTTCGTCCAGATGGCAGATCACCAGATCGGGGTTCATGACGGCGATATCGCCGGTCACCGCGATGTCGCCGGCCTTCACTTCGGTCGGGCCAGTGGCGCTGAGCTGGAGACGACGCGGACCGTCGCCTTCCATCTTGAGCGCAATCTGCTTCACGTTGAGCACGATGTCGGTCACATCCTCGCGCACGCCGGCGAGGCTGGAGAACTCGTGCAGGACGTTCTCGATCTTGATTGCCGTGACAGCGGCTCCCTGCAGCGAGGAGAGCAGCACGCGGCGCAGGGCATTGCCCAGCGTGAGGCCAAAGCCGCGCTCAAGCGGTTCGGCGACGAAGGTCGCGCGACGCTTCGGGTCGCCACTGGCCTTGATCTCCAGGCCGTTGGGCTTCTTCAATTCCTGCCAGTTCTTGATGTTGACAGTCATGTATTTCCCCTGGGAGTTGGGCTTGAAAGCCGGAAGAGATGAGCAGCGTGTCCGGTTTCAAACCATACAAAACGAACGGACGGTGGGGCGGTTTCGTGGGACCCGCCCCGGCCCTTCGGTCCCGTCAGACGCGGCGGCGCTTGCTCGGACGAACGCCATTGTGCGGGATCGGCGTCACGTCGCGGATCGAGGTGATGGTGAAGCCCACCGCCTGCAGCGCGCGCAGCGCCGACTCACGGCCTGATCCGGGACCCTTCACTTCCACCTCAAGGGTGCGGACGCCGTGCTCGGCAGCCTTGCGGCCAGCGTCCTCGGCGCAGACCTGCGCCGCATAAGGGGTCGACTTGCGCGAGCCCTTGAAGCCCATCATGCCGGCCGAGGACCAGCTGATCGCATTGCCCTGGGCGTCGGTGATGGTGACCATGGTGTTGTTGAAGCTGGCGTTCACATGTGCGACGCCGGCCGAGATGTTCTTGCGCTCGCGCCTGCGAAGCCGCTGGGGTTCCCGTGCCATCTACGTATATCCTACTCGAAACTGCTGGTGCTAACCGGGGCGGCGCCATTGCGGCATCCAGCCCCTGCTGGAGAAGAAGCGCTTACTTCTTCTTGCCGGCGATCGGCTTGGCCTTGCCCTTGCGGGTGCGCGCATTGGTGTGCGTGCGCTGACCGCGGACCGGGAGGCCCTTGCGATGACGCAGGCCGCGATAGCAGGCCAGGTCCATGAGCCGCTTGATGTTCATCGCGGTCTCGCGACGCAGGTCGCCCTCGACGGTGTGGCTGGCGTCGATCGTCTCGCGGATCTGCAGCACTTCCGCATCGCTCAGGTCCTGAACGCGGCGGCTGTGGTCGATGCCCAGCTTGTCGGCGATGTCGACCGCAGTCTTGGCGCCAATGCCATGGATATAAGTGAGCGCGATGATTACGCGCTTGTTGGTCGGGATGTTAACGCCCGCAATACGTGCCATATCGTAAGTTCTCCTGCTCCACAGGGCGCTGTGGCGGACGCCCTATCTCGTCGCGTTACCACCCAGGACGCAAAAAGGACGGCGGGCGCCTGCACGCGCTGCCGTTTGACCAAGCGTCTCGGGATCGGCGGGCGTTAGCGTGAGTCGGCCGAACTGTCAATGGCCGGCACGCACCCGCCCGGGGCACGACATATAATCTGTAGGAAAAGCCCTGCAACCCCTCTATGACCCCCGCGATCGTAACGAATAGCTGACTTTTTTGCTGGTAAAGGCCGCCTGTACCTTGCTTGACAGAAGCTCCAGCCGAAAGACGCTTTGACGATGGACGCAGCCGCACCGACGACATCGGTGAAGAACAGACTGATCAAGGGCTTTGCCTGGTTTGCCGCAGCCCGGATCATCGTCAATCTCCTGACCTTCGCGTCCTCGATCATCCTGGCGCGGCTGCTCATGCCGGAGGATTTCGGCCTGGTGGCACTGGCGACCGGCCTCAACGCCGTGATCGTCGCGCTGACACAGCTGCCGATTGCCGAGGCGCTGATCCAGACCGACAATCTGGAGGACGACCATTTCCACAGCGCGTTCACGCTCGGCCTCGCACGCGGTGTGATGCTGTGCGTGGTGCTGCTGATCATTACCTGGCCGGCAGCGGCCATTTACAACGATACGCGCCTCATCCCCATCCTGCTGCTGATGGCGTTGAACGCGCTGATCTCCGGCTTTTACAGCGCGCGCTGGCCGCTGATGCAGAAGCATCTCTCGTTCAAGCCGGCCTTCGTGATGGAAGCAGCGAGCCGCATTACCTCGTTTCTGGTCGCGATCCCGATTGCCTATTTCTACCGGAGCTATTGGGCGATTGTCATCCCGATCACCGTTCTCCAGCTGCTCAGCGTCATCATCACGTACCTGTACGCCCCCTACAGGCCACGCCTCTCGACGCGGCGGGTGCGGGACATCTGGTCCTTTTCGGTCTGGGTGACGCTCAGTTCGATGCTCAACACCATCAATCTGCGAATCGACACGCTGCTGATCGGCGCCCTGCTCGGCCAGCGCGCCGTCGGCTATTACAGCTATGGCGACGACAAGGCAGCCCTGCCCAGTCGGGAGATCGGCGGATCGATGATCCACCTCCTCTTCCCCGGGCTCACGCTGGTGAAGGACGATCCCCAACGGCTCATTTCGGGCTTCAAGCGCATCCAGTCGCTCATGTTCGCCATCTGCGCTCCGGCCGGCGTCGGGCTCGCGCTCGTGGCGGACGATTTCGTCCTCGGCTTTCTCGGCGGGAAATGGGCGCCGATCATTCCGATCATTCAGGTGATCGCCGTTGCGCTGGCCTTCGAGAATCTGATCATTCCGGTGCGGCCGCTGGCTATGGCGATGGGCCAGACGCGCGCGCTGTTCCGCCGCGATGTCCTGACCTTTGCCTGTCGTACCCCCGCGATCATCATCGGGCTGCTGATGTTCGGCATCGAGGGCGTGCTGGCAGCGCGCACCCTGTCCATGCTGGTCGGTGTCGGTCTGTTCCTGACACTCGCGCGGGACGTTGCCCATGTTCCGGTGCGCGATCAGCTGGCGGGCTCCTCCCGGTCGATCGCCGCGCTGGGCGCCATGACCCTTGGCCTGCTTGCCTTCAAGGAACTCGCAGCATTCGAAGCGATGTCGCATCTCGCAGCGCTCCTGACGAGCATCGCGCTCGGCGGCGCGCTCTATGTCATGAGCCACGCCGCCATCTGGCATCTCGCCGGGCGGCCGGACGGCCCCGAGCGGGAAGTGAGCAGCATCCTGCAAGGCTTCGCACGGCGGCGCGCACGCCAATAGAAGCCGAGGCTGAACCCTCCTCCGCGACGGAGCGGGCGCTTTTGCTTAGCTGTGGCGGATCATCAATTCGCTGCGGTGCGCGAAGACGGCCTCGTCATTCATATGTTGTCCGTCCTGCGCGGCCCGCCCGATGAGATCAGCCAAAGCGGTCCGGTCCTTTGCCAGGCGGATCACTTCGTCCGCGAGCAGGCGCGGGTCCATCGCCGTCAGCACTCCCCCGCCATGTGCGGAGACCAGATCCTCCGAATAGGCCGAGCCATAACCGACGATCGGCGTTCCGGAGACCAGCGCCTCGATGAGATTGCGCGGCGATTCCGGCGTCAGGTGACAGAAGAGCATGACGTGGGCCGCCCGCAGATGGTCGAGCAATTGCGGCCGATCGACAATCAGCCCGGGGAACGTCACACGGTCCGCGAGGCCCAGCGCTTCCACCCGGGCGCGGGCCTCATCCTGCTGCGGCCCGGCGCCGAACCAGCGCGCCCGGAACGGCACGCCCGCCTCGCCGACCATGCGCAGCGTCTCGATCCAGTCCATCACGCCTTTGTCAGGGTGCAGCCGGCCGACATAGATGAGATCGAGCGGCCCTTCCGACGCGGTCGCGATCTTGCTCGCCAACCGTTCCTCAGGGATGCGATCCGACGGCTTGAGATGAATGTCGTGCACCAGAAACGGGTTCGGGCTGAACGCCTGATAGGCGGTGTAGCAATCCTTGCCATGGAAAAGCCCCAGCGTCGTGCGCCGGATCACGCGCCGTTCCAGATGATGCGCGAGCCAGGCATTGAAGAGACGCTGCATCCGCCGGACGCCTTTGAAGCGGCGCGCGTCAATCCGCATCACTTGCGATTCCACCCGGTCTGTCCAGACCGAGGCCTTGCGCCCGCGCCGCGCGGCGATCAGTGCGCCGATAGCCGACCAGTCGCCCCAGGCACCGCCGATGGCGAATTGCAGATAGTCATGCGCGTCGATCAGTTGCCCGAGGCGGCGCCGAACGGCCGGATAGCAGCGCAGGAAGCGGAGCGCGGTCCAGGCTTCCGGCAACAGTTCGATGGCGAGCCGCTCGCCAAGACCGAGGCTGTCGATTGCCACGCTCCCCGAGGGTGGTGGCCCCTCTTGCAGCGGCACGGCCAGCGTCATGCGCTCGAAATGGCGGAGCCACTGACCAAGGCCATTGCCGGCCTGGTTTTCGATGAAGATGCGTCCGTCCTGCTGATGAACCACCAGCGGCAGGACAAGCAGCAGCGAGCCAGCAGCGTCCGACGCTCGCGCCGTTCCTTCGCGGCGCGCGCTCTTCATCGACATGGTCGCGATAGTGGTGTCCGATGCTATCGTCATGACGTCGCTTCGTGCTCGCCCTTCATCCGATGGCCCGTCGCGCTGCACAAAGTCGCGCCACGCCCCGCCGCGTGCAACTGCAGCGCAGGGCTTCCGGCACGTTCAATCGGATTTCGGACGATGCGCTGCTGTTGGCCATGCCCGGGCGGCATAGCATCCCGGGGTTAACAAGGCATAGGGGGCTGACGGCAGCGGAGGATCGGTGCCCTCTCTCCCGCCGGGCGGAAGAGAGGCAGGCCGGATCAGGCGTCGAGAATCGCCGCGACCGCCTTCGACACCACGGCGATGTCCGCCATGCCGTCGACCCGGCTCACGATGCCGCGCGCCTCGTAGATCGGCAGGATCGGCGCGGTCTTGGCGCGATATTCGGCCATGCGGGTGCGCACCGTCTCTTCATTGTCGTCAGGACGACGCTTGAACTCGGTGCCGCCGCACTTGTCGCACGTTCCGGCGACCTTGGGCTGCTTGTAGCGATCGTGATAGCCCTCACCGCAGCTCGCGCAGGTGAAGCGGCCGGTGATCCGGTCGACCAGCGCGTCCTCGTCGACTTCCAGCTCGATGACATGATCGAGCTGGCGGCCACGGTCGGCCAGCAGCGTGTCGAGGCTGTGCGCCTGCGGCGCGGTGCGTGGATAGCCGTCGAAAATCACGCCCGTATCGGCCGCGAGCGCATCGAGCGCTTCACCGATGATGCCGGAGACGATCTCGTCGGAGACCAGCTCGCCCGCTTCCATCACGGCCTTCGCCTTGAGGCCGATGGGCGTGCCCGCCTTCACGGCGGCGCGCAGCATGTCGCCGGTCGAGAGCTGGACCATGCCGCGCTCCGCGACCAGGGTCTGCGCCTGCGTGCCCTTGCCGGCGCCGGGCGGTCCCAGCAGGATGATGTTCATGTCGCTCCCCCGTCAGATGCCAGGCCGCCTCGTGGCGCGCCCGGCCGGTCAATGCCTGCGCCCTTAGCGGAGTTTCCCCTTGAGCCGGGCTTTCTTGATGAGATCGCGATACTGGTGCGCGATCAGGTGACTTTGGATCTGGGTCACCGTGTCGACAGTCACGTTGACCACGATGAGCAGGCTGGTGCCGCCCAGATAAAAGGGGATGCCCGCCCGCGCGATCAGGAATTCCGGGATGAGGCAGATGACGGCCAGATAGGCCGCGCCGATCACGGTGATACGAGTCAGGACGTAATCGAGATAATTCTCGGTGTTCTTGCCGGGACGGATGCCGGGGATGAAGCCGCCATTGCGCTTCAGGTTCTCCGCCGTCTCCTCGGGGTTGAACACCACCGCCGTGTAGAAGAAGCAGAAGAACACGATGCCCAGGCCGTAGAGCGCCATGTAGACCGGCGTGCCGTGCGAGAGATACTGGTTGATCGTCAGCACCGCATCGCCCCAGGCCCCTGTCGTCGCGCCGGTCTTGGCCCCGGCAAACTGGGTGATGGTGAGCGGCAGCAGCAGCAGCGAGGAGGCGAAGATCGGCGGAATGACGCCGGCCGTGTTGATCTTCAGCGGCAGGTGGCTGCGGTCCGCCTGCATCACGCCCTGCCGCGTCTGGCGCTTGGGATACTGGATGAGCACGCGGCGCTGCGCCCGTTCCATGTAGCAGATGCCGGCAATCAGCGCCAAACCGATGACGATGATGCCGATGATCAGCAGGCCCGAGATCGAGCCGGTGCGGCCGGATTCGAACAGATTGCTCAGCGTCACCGGCAGCTGCGCGACGATGCCCGCCATGATGATGAGCGAGGCGCCGTTGCCCAGGCCGCGGCTGGTGATCTGCTCACCCAGCCACATCAGGAACATGGTGCCGCCGATCAGCGAGATGACCGCCGTCATGCGGAACAGCATGCCGGGATCGACCACGGCCTGAAGCCCCGACTGCGCGCCGTAATTCTCCAGCCCCACCGCGATGAAATAGCCCTGCACGGCCGTGAGGCCGACGGTGCCGAAGCGGGTATACTGGTTGAGCTTCTTGCGCCCGGCCTCGCCTTCCTTCTTCAGGGCGGCGAGCTGCGGCGAGAGCGAGGCGCCCAGCTGCACCACGATCGAGGCCGTGATGTAGGGCATGATGCCGAGCGCGATGAGGCTCATGCGCTGCAGCGAACCGCCCGAGAAGGTGTTGAAGATGTCGAGGATGCCGCCCTGCGTCTGCCGATAGAGCTGCGCCAGCACGGTCGGATCGACGCCCGGCAGCGGCACGAAGGACAGGAAGCGGAACACGATCAGCGCACCGATGGTGAACCACAGGCGCTTCTTCAGCTCCGTAGCCTGGCTGAAATTGGCGAGGCTCAGATTGGCTGCCACTTGGTCGGCGCGTGATGCCATGGTCGCTTGCAATCCCGAATTTGATGAAAGCCCGAGCGGGGATCGTGATCCTTAGCCGCCGGGCGGGACGATGTCGAATATCAGATGGGCCGCCGCATACGCATCATGCAAGCGACCCCGCCCGCCCATATCGGCAGGAGGGGTCGGTTATGCAAGCTGGCAATCATGCGATTGGCCTGGCCGGCTCTGGATTATTCGGCGTCGGCCGCAGCAGCCTTCACGAGCAGCTCGACCTTGCCGCCGGCCTTCTCGACCGCCGCAACAGCTGCCTTGGAGGCGCCGGCGACAGCGAAGCTGACTTTGGCCGTCAGCTCGCCCTTGGCGAGCAGGCGCACGCCATTCTTGCCACCGCGCGAAATGCCGGCCGCACGCAGCGCAGCCTGGTCGATCACGGCCTTGGCATCCAGCTTGCCGGCGTCGATCGCCTTCTGCACCATGCCCAGGTTCACCTCGGCATAATCCTTGGCGAAGATGTTGTTGAAGCCGCGCTTCGGCAGACGCATGTGGAGCGGCATCTGGCCGCCCTCGAAGCCGTTGATGCTGACGCCCGAGCGCGCCTTGGCGCCCTTCTGGCCGCGACCGGCGGTCTTGCCCTTGCCGGAGCCGATACCACGGCCCACGCGCATCCGGCCCTTGCGGGCGCCTGCATTGTCCTTGAGTTCGTTCAGTTTCATGTCGTGCACTCGCTTTCGCTTTTGTCGCGCAGCCCCGCAAATGGGGCAACAGGGTGGCGCCGATAGCGCCGTTACTCAAAAAACGAAAGAGGGGTTGCCCCCTCTTTCGCGGAAATTCGTCAGGGTTGAGGGCTTCAGCCCTCGACCACCTGCACCAGATGCGGCAGCTTGCGGACGGCACCGCGCACTTCGGCGGTGTCTTCCAGCTCGACGACGCGGTGCATTTTGCCCAGGCCGAGACCGATCAGAATCTTCTTCTGGGCCTCGGGGCGGCGGATCGGCGAACCGATCTGCTTCAGCTTGATCTTCGCCATGTCAGTTACTCCGCAATCGCTTCGGCGTCAGCCGCGGCGGCCTCGGCCGAGGCGCCACCACGACGAAGCAGGTCAGCGACCTTCTTGCCACGACGCTGCGCCACCGACTTGGGGCTGGTCTGCTCCTTGAGAGCCGCGAACGTCGCCCGGATCATGTTGTAGGGGTTCGACGTACCGACCGACTTGGTCACCACGTCCGCCACGCCCAGGCTCTCGAAGACGGCGCGCATCGGGCCGCCGGCGATGATGCCCGTACCGGCCGGAGCCGAACGCAGGGTCACCTTGCCGGCACCGAAATGACCGAGGCCATCATGATGCAGGGTGCGGCCTTCCTTCAGCGGAACGCGGATCATGACCTTCTTGGCCGCCGCGGTCGCCTTGCTGATCGCCTCGGGCACTTCGCGTGCCTTGCCATGGCCGAAGCCGGCACGGCCCTTGCCATCGCCCACGACGACGAGCGCTGCGAAGCCGAAGCGCTTGCCGCCCTTCACCGTCTTGGAAACGCGGTTGATATGGACGAGCTTCTCGACGAATTCCTCGCCGCCTTCCTCGTCACCACCACGGCCGCGACGGTCGTCGCGACGGCCACGGCCGCCACGCTCACCGCGCTCGCCGCCCCGGCCACGGCCACCACGGCCGCGACGGGCTTCGCCCTCGGCTGCGGGAGCTTCGGCCTCGACGGCGACAGCAGCGGTCTGGATTTCGGTTTCGTCTGCCATGCTCAGAACTCCAGTCCGCCCTCACGGGCGGCATCGGCCAGCGCCTTCACGCGGCCATGAAAGAGGAAGCCACCACGGTCGAACACGACCTGAGTGACGCCGGCCTTGGTCGCCGCAGCGGCGACGCGCTTGCCGACATCGGCAGCCGCCGCAGCGGTCGCGCCGGTGGAACCACGCACGTCCTTGTCCAGGGTCGAGGCAGCGGCAACGGTCTTGCCGGCCGCATCGTCGATGATCTGGGCATAGATGTGCCGGCCGGAACGGTGCACGCTGAGACGCGGCTTGCCATTGGCGCGAGCCTTGATGGCGGTGCGGACGCGGCGAGCGCGCCGATCGAAGAGAGAGAGTTTCGCCATGGCTTACTTCTTCTTGCCTTCTTTGCGGAAGATAAACTCGCCGTCGTACTTGATACCCTTGCCCTTGTAGGGCTCGGGCTTGCGCCAGCGGCGGATTTCGGCGGCGACCTGCCCCACCTTCTGCTTGTCGATACCACTGATCTCGACCGTCGTGTTGTCCGGGGTCTTGATCTCGATGCCCTCGGGCACCGGGAAATCGACATCATGGCTGTAGCCGAGCTGCAGCTTGAGCGTCTTGCCTTGCGCGTTGGCACGATAGCCCACGCCGGTGATGAGCAGCTTCTTGGAGAAGCCCTCGGTCACGCCGGTGATCAGGTTCTGCACCAGAGTGCGCTGCATGCCCCAGAACGCGCGAGCCGCCTTGGTGGCGTTGGCCGGCTGTACCGAGATGGCGCCGTCCTGCAGCTCATAGCTGATCTCGTCACGCATCTGCAGCGCGAGCGTGCCCTTCGGGCCTTTCACGGAGAGCTGGCCGCCCTCGATGGTCGCGGTCACACCCGAGGGGATCGTGACCGGCTTTTTGCCAATGCGGCTCATCAGAACACCTCCGCCAGCACTTCGCCGCCGACGTTCTGGGCGCGCGCTTCGGTATCCGAGAGCACGCCGCGAGGCGTCGAGACGATGGTGATACCCAGGCCATTACGCACGATCGGCAGCTCCTTGGAGCCCGAATAGACGCGGCGGCCCGGCTTCGAGACGCGGGCGACATGCTTGATCGCCGGCTCGCCCTCGAAATATTTCAGTTCGATGCGCAGGCCCGGATGGTCGCCCAGCGCTTCTTCCGAATAGCCACGGATGTAGCCTTCACGCTGCAGCACGTCGAGAACGCGGGCACGCAGCTTGCTGGCCGGAGACACAACGCTGTCCTTGCGGGCGCGCTGTCCGTTGCGGATGCGGGTGAGCAGATCACCCAGAGGATCGGTCAATGCCATCGCTTTGATTCCTTACCAGCTCGACTTGGTGACGCCCGGGATCAGGCCCTTGTTGGCCAGATCGCGAAGCTGGACACGGCAAAGCCGGAACTTGCGATAATAAGCGCGCGGACGACCCGTCAGCTCGCAGCGGTTACGCACGCGGGTCGGGTTGCCGTTGCGGGGGATTTCCGCCAGCTTGAGGCGCGCAATCAGTCGCTCGGTATCGTCGAGGGACTTGTCATTCGCGATCGCCTTGAGCTTCGCATACTTGCCGGCGTATTTCTTCACCAGCTTCTTGCGGCGCTCGTTCTTGTTGATCGAACTCAGTTTCGCCATGGACTTAAGCTCTCTTCCTTAAAAATTGCGTCCGGCCACGATCAGGCGGCCTCTTTTTCCGCCTCGGCGGGGAACGGGAAACCGAAGAGGCGCAGCAGTTCGCGCGCTTCATCGTCCGTCTTGGCCGTGGTGGTCACGATGATGTCCATACCCCGGATCTTGTCGACCTTGTCGTAGCTGATCTCAGGGAAGATCAGCTGCTCCTTGAGGCCGAAGGCATAGTTGCCGCGACCGTCGAAAGACTTGGGGTTGAGGCCACGGAAGTCGCGGATGCGGGGCATCGCGATCGTCACGAGGCGATCGAGGAACTCGTACATGCGCTCGCGACGCAGGGTCACCTTCGCGCCGATCGGCATGCCTTCACGCAGCTTGAACTGCGCGATCGACTTCTTGGCCTTGGTGATCACCGGCTTCTGACCGGCGATCAGCTCCATTTCCTCGGCGGCCTGCGTGACCTTCTTCTTGTCCTGGGTCGCTTCGCCGACGCCCATGTTGAGAACGATCTTCTCGATCTTGGGCACTTCCATGACGTTCTTGTAACCGAACTTCTCGGTCATCGCCTTGGCGATGGTCTCGTCATAGAGCTTCTTGGAGCGCGGGATATACTTGTCAGCCATTAGATGACCTCCCCGGTCTTCACGGCGACGCGGACCTTCTTGCCGTCACGCTCCTCGAAGCGCACGCGCGTGGCCGTGCCGTCCTTGGTGGCAATCGCAACGTTGGAGACGTGCAGCGGCGCAGCCTTGCGCTCGATGCCGCCCTGCGGGTTCGCCTGGTCGGGCTTGCGGTGACGCGCGTGGACGTTGACGCCCTCGACGATCACCTTGTCTTCCTTCGGCAGAACCTGGGCGACCGTGCCGGTGCGACCCTTGTCCTTGCCGGCGAGCACGACGACCGTGTCACCCTTCTTGATACGGGCAGCGCTCATCACAGCACCTCCGGCGCGAGCGAAATGATCTTCATGAAGTTCTTCGCGCGCAGCTCGCGGACCACGGGGCCAAAGATACGGGTGCCGATCGGCTCCGCATTCTTGTTGACCAGCACGGCGGCGTTGCCATCGAAGCGGATCACGCTGCCGTCGGGACGACGCACGTCCTTGGCGGTGCGCACGATCACGGCGCGGTGAACGTCACCCTTCTTGACGCGACCACGGGGCGCGGCGTCCTTCACGGAGACGACGATGATGTCGCCAACGCTGGCAAAGCGACGCTTCGAGCCGCCGAGCACCTTGATGCACTGGACGCGCTTGGCGCCGCTGTTGTCAGCGACATCAAGATTGGATTGCATCTGGATCATCGATCCGGTTCCTTCTCAATTGGCTTGCCGGGTCCAGTTCTGGCCCGGTAGTTCCGTTAATCTCTTGCCAGGTCCGCTCAGGCCGCCGTTTCGGGCGACTTGTGCGTGTCGACACGCTCGATGACCTTCCAGGTCTTCAGCTTGGAGATCGGAGCGGTCTCCTCGATGCGAACCGTCTCGCCTTCATGATAGGCATTGGCCTCGTCATGGGCGTGGTACTTCTTCGAGCGGCGGATGATCTTGCCGTAGAGCGCATGCTTGACCTTGCGCTCCACCTTCACGACCACCGTCTTGTCACCCTTGTCGGAAACCACCGTTCCCGTCAGCACGCGCTTGGGCATGGTACGTTCCTTCCTTACTTCGCAGCCGCAGCGCTGGCGCGCTGGGTCTGCAAGGTCTTGATACGGGCGATGTCGCGGCGCACTTCGCGCATGCGGCTCGGCTTCTCGAGCTGGTTGGTCGCAGCCTGGAAGCGCAGGTTGAACTGCTCGCGCTTGAGCTCGCCAAGCTGCGTCGACAGCTCGTCGTCGGTCTTGGCGTTGAAGTCAGCGATCTTGGTCATGTCGCTCACGCTCCCAGATGCGAGGTGTCGCCGAGACGCGCCACCACCTTGGTCTTGATCGGCAGCTTCATCGCAGCGCGCGAGAAAGCCTCTGCGGCGAGCGGGCCGGGCACGCCGTCCAGCTCGAACAGGATGCGGCCGGGCTTCACGCGGGCCGCCCAATATTCGACCGAACCCTTGCCCTTGCCCTGACGAACTTCGGCCGGCTTCTTGGAGACCGGCACGTCCGGGAAGACGCGGATCCAGAGACGACCCTGACGACGGATGTGACGCGTGATCGCGCGGCGAGCCGCCTCGATCTGGCGCGCGGTGACCCGCTCGGGCTCCATGGCCTTGAGGCCATAGGAGCCGAAGTTGAGATCGGTTCCGCCCTTGGCATCGCCCTTGATGCGACCCTTGAAGGTCTTGCGGAACTTGGTTTTCTTCGGTTGCAGCATGATGCTCTACCTTGCTCTCAATTCTCAGCGCGCCGGACGCACGCCGGAGGTCTGAGCCTCCAGCATGAGCCGGTCGGTCGCGAGCGGATCGTGGCCGAGAATCTCGCCCTTGAAGATCCAGACCTTGATACCGCAGACGCCATAGGCGGTGTGCGCCTCGGCCTCGGCATAATCGACATTCGCGCGCAGCGTGTGCAGCGGAACGCGGCCTTCGCGATACCACTCGGTACGCGCGATTTCCGCGCCACCCAGACGGCCGCCGCAGGTGATCTTGATGCCCTCGGCACCCAGACGCAGCGCGGACTGCACCGCGCGCTTCATGGCGCGACGGAAGGCGATGCGGCGCTCGAGCTGATCGGCGACGCCCTGCGCGACGAGCTTGGAGTCGATTTCCGGCTTGCGGATCTCGACGATGTTCAGGCTCACGTCGCTGGAGGTCATCTCGCCGAGCTTCTTGCGCAGCTTCTCGATATCCGCACCCTTCTTGCCGATGATGACACCGGGACGGGCAGCGTAGATCGAGACGCGGCACAGCTTGGCCGGACGCTCGATGACCACCTTGGAGATCGCGGCCTGCGGCAGCGCCTTCATCACGAACTTGCGGATCTTGAGATCCTCAAGCAGCAGGCGACCATAATCCTGGCCTTCCGCATACCAGCGGCTGTCCCAGGTGCGGTTGATCTGCAGGCGCAGACCGATCGGATTGCTCTTGTGACCCATGGATCAGGCCTCCTCAGTCTGCTCGCGAACGACGATGCGCACGCGGCTGAACGGCTTCAGGATGCGGGTCGACTTGCCGCGACCGCGCGCGTGGAAGCGCTTCATCGTGAACGACTTGCCAACCGACGCCTCGGCGACGACGAGCGCGTCGACGTCGAGATTGTGGTTGTTCTCCGCATTGGCGATCGCGCTGGCGAGCACCTTGCGGACGTCCACGGCCATGGCGCGCTTGGAGAAAGCGAGCACATTGAGCGCATCCTCGACCTTGCGGCCACGGATGAGCGCCGCGACCAGGTTCAGCTTCTGGGCCGAACCGCGGATCTGCGTGCCGACGGCGAGCGCCTCATTGCCGGCGACGCGGCGGGGAGCCTTTGCCTTGCCCATTAGCGCTTGCCCTTCTTGTCAGCGGCGTGACCGGGGAAGTAGCGCGTCGGCGCAAACTCACCCAGCTTCATGCCGACCATGTCCTCGTTGATCGAGACGGGGACGAACTTCTTGCCGTTGTAGACGTTGAACGTCAGGCCAACGAACTGCGGAAGAATGGTGGAGCGACGCGACCAGGTCTTGATCGGACCGCCACGGCCAGAATTCTCCTGCGCGGTCTCTGCCTTCTTGAGCAGATGCAGGTCCACGAAGGGACCTTTCCAGACGGAGCGAGCCATCGCTTACCTCTTCTTCTTGGCGTGACGCGACCGGATGATCATCTTGTCGGTCGACTTGTTGTGACGGGTGCGGGCACCCTTGGTCGGCTTGCCCCACGGGGTAACCGGATGACGGCCGCCCGAGGTCCGGCCTTCACCACCGCCATGCGGGTGGTCGACCGGGTTCTTGGCGACGCCGCGCGTCAGCGGGCGCCGGCCCAGCCAGCGGTTGCGGCCGGCCTTGGCGAGGTTCTGGTTCGCGTTGTCCGGGTTGGACACCGCACCGACAGTCGCCATGCAGTCCGAGCGGATGTAGCGCTGCTCGCCCGAGCCCAGACGCACGATCACCATGCCGCGGTCGCGACCGACGAGCTGTGCGTAGGTGCCGGCCGAACGGGCGATCTGCGCGCCCTTGCCCGGCTTCATCTCGATGTTGTGGATGATCGTGCCGACCGGCATCTGACCCAGTTCCATCGCGTTGCCCGGCTTCACGTCGGTCTTCTTGCCGGCGATCACCTTGTCGCCCGCGGCAAGACGCTGCGGCGCGATGATATAGGCCTGCTCGCCGTCCGTGTAGGTCACGAGCGCAATGAAGGCGGAGCGGTTGGGGTCATATTCCAGACGCTCGACCGTCGCTTCCACGTCCCACTTGCGACGCTTGAAGTCGATGATGCGATAGCGCTGCTTGTGACCACCGGCGATGCCGCGCGAGGTCACATGGCCCTTGTTGTTGCGGCCGCCGGTCTTGCGCTTGCCTTCGGTCAGCGCCTTGACGGGCTTGCCCTTGTGGAGCGCGGAGCGATCGACGAGGATCAGGCCGCGCTGGGCCGGGCTCGTCGGGTTATAATGCTTGAGTGCCATTGTTCAGTCCGCCCTCAAATGCCCGTGGTGACGTCGATCGACTGGCCTTCGGCCAGGGTCACGATAGCCTTCTTCACGTCCGAGCGCGTATAGGGCTTGCCCTTCCAGCGCTTGGTCTTGCCCTTCTGGACGATCGTGTTGACCGACTTGACGTTGACGCCGAACAGCGCCTCGACCGCGGCCTTGATCTCCGGCTTGGAGGCATCGCCCGCGACCTTGAACACAACCGCGTTGTGTTCGGAGACCAGCGTCGCCTTCTCGGTGATGTGCGGGGCGAGGATCACGTCGTAATGACGCGTCGCCACCGCTGCTACCTGCTTCTTAGCCATTGAAGCGCGCCTCCAGCTTTTCAACCGCGGCGCGGGTGAGCACGAGGCTGTCCGCACGCAGGATGTCGTAAACATTGGCGCCGATGGCCGGGAGCACATCCACGCCGACGATGTTCGACGAGGCACGGGCGAACGAGACGTTGATCGCCTCGCCGTCGATGAACAGCGCCTTGCCGAGATTGAGCTTGGCGAGATGAGCCACCAGCTCCTTGGTCTTGCCTTCCTTGACATCGAGATTGTCGAGGACGGTGATCGCGCCGCTCTTGGCCTTGGCCGAGAGGGCCATTTTCAGGCCGAGGGCGCGAACCTTCTTGTTGAGATCGTGACCGAAGGTGCGGGCACGCTGACCGTGCGCCTTACCACCGCCGATGAAGATCGGGGCGCGGCGATCGCCGTGACGAGCCGTACCGCCGCCCTTCTGGCGACCGAACTTCTTGCCGGTGCGGGCAACGTCCGAGCGCTCGCGGGTGGCCGATGCCGGCGCGCGACGCTTCTCGAGCTGCCAGGTGACGACGCGGTGCAGAATGTCGGCGCGCGGCTCGAGGCCGAACACGTCGTCGTTCAGATCGACGTCGCCGGACGACTTGCCGCCGTCGAGGGTGAGAACCTTGACCTTCATGACTTAGCCCTCCTGGCCTTCGGTCGCCTCAGGCGCCGCGACGTCCTCGGCGGGCGTCTCGGCCGGAGCATCGGCAATGTTGCTGTTGGCGGCCGACTTGATGCTGGCCGGATACGGCGCATCAGCCGGACGGGACACCTTCACGGCATCCTTGACGAGCAGCCAGGTGCCCTTCGAGCCAGGGACGCTGCCCTTGACGAAGAGGAGGCCGCGCTCGACGTCCGTGCGGACGATCTCGAGATTCTGCTGGGTGCGCTGACGGTCGCCCATGTGGCCGGCCATCTTCTTGTTCTTGAACACGCGACCCGGATCCTGACGGTTACCGGTCGAGCCGTGGGCACGGTGGCTGATCGACACGCCGTGCGTGGCGCGCATACCGCCGAAGCCCCAGCGCTTCATGGCACCGGCAAAGCCCTTGCCCTGCGTGTGACCGGTCACGTCGACGAGCTGACCCGCAATGAAATGATCGGCGGCGATTTCCGCGCCAACATCAAGCAGGGCATCCTCGGACACGCGGAACTCGACGACTTGCGCCTTGGGCTCCACTTCGGCCTTGGCGAAATGCTCGCGCTGCGGCTTGGCGACATTCTTCGCCTTGGCAACGCCAGCGCCAAGCTGAACGGCTACATAGCCGTCACGATCCATTTCGCGACGAGCAATGACCTGATTGCCTTCGAGCGCCAGGACGGTGACGGGCACGTGGCGTCCGTCATCCTGGAACAGGCGGGTCATGCCCACTTTTTTCGCGATCACGCCGGTACGCATGATCAAATCCTCCAATAGAGGCCCATGCTTTTTCA
The DNA here is from genome assembly GCA_017304655.1 of Sphingomonas sp. Classification (GTDB taxonomy): domain Bacteria; phylum Pseudomonadota; class Alphaproteobacteria; order Sphingomonadales; family Sphingomonadaceae; genus Sphingobium. The sequence continues at coordinate 260,504 of JAFKLY010000002.1, read as the reverse complement.
AGGCAGGGGCTTATCCAACGAAAAACCGCCTGAGGCCCGAGAGCCCAAGCGGCCAACCCATGTGTCGATACGTTCCCCCGTCCGGGCTGGATGCTTGCCTGACCCGACGAGCGGGAGGAAGCGACGGAGGACGCAGCCCGGGCGACCCGAAGGTCAGGATGCCCGGCGGTATCCGTTTTGTCGCGATGCCGGCCTCAGGCCGCCATCTCGTGCCCTGAAGGGCAATCGCCTGAAAGGCGAGCGGCCCCGGCTTTCACCGGGGCACCGAAGGATCAAGCCAGCTTGATCTCGACGTTCACGCCAGCGGCCAGATCGAGCTTCATGAGAGCGTCGACGGTCTGCGGCGTCGGCTGCACGATATCAAGCATACGCTTGTAGGTGCGAACCTCGAACTGCTCACGGCTCTTCTTGTCGATGTGAGGCCCACGGTTGACCGTGAACTTCTCGATACGCGTCGGAAGCGGAATGGGACCGCGAATAAGAGCACCCGTACGACGAGCGGTGTCGGCGATGTCGCCGGTCGCCTGGTCGAGCACGCGATGGTCGAATGCCTTCAGACGAATACGGATATTCTGCGTTTCCATGTCCACTTAACCGATGCGAAAGAGCCAAAACAAAACCGCCCCACCCTGATGGTCCGGTGCCGGTCGGCACTCAGGACCCGCGCGAAGCGGTAGAAAACAGTAAGCCGCCCGAATCACCCGACCCGAGCGGCTCGCTGCCTATATTACTTCGTGATCGTCGCGACAACCCCCGAACCGACCGTGCGGCCACCCTCACGGATAGCGAAACGCAGGCCCTGGTCCATGGCGATCGGCGCGATGAGCTTGACGCCCAGCTTCACGTTGTCGCCCGGCATCACCATCTCGGTGCCCTCGGGGAGAACGACCTCGCCGGTCACGTCCGTCGTGCGGAAGTAGAACTGCGGACGGTAGTTCGCGAAGAACGGCGTGTGACGGCCGCCTTCGTCCTTCGACAGGACGTAGACCTCGGCGTCGAAGTCGGTGTGCGGATTGACCGAACCCGGCTTCGCGAGAACCTGGCCACGCTCGACTTCTTCACGGCCCACGCCGCGGATCAGCGCGCCGATGTTGTCGCCGGCTTCACCCTGATCGAGCAGCTTGCGGAACATCTCGACGCCGGTGACGACGGTCTTCTTGGTGGGCTTGAGGCCGACGATCTCGACTTCCTCGCCAACCTTGACGACGCCGGTCTCGACGCGGCCGGTCACGACGGTGCCGCGACCCGAGATCGAGAACACGTCTTCGATCGGCATCAGGAACGGACGGTCGACCGGACGGGCCGGCTGCGGGATGTAGGCGTCGACGGCATCCATGAGCGCCTTGATCGAGTCCTTGCCGATCGCGTCGTCACGACCTTCGAGAGCGGCCAGAGCCGAACCCTTGACGATCGGAATATCGTCGCCCGGGAAGTCGTAGCTGGAGAGCAGCTCGCGAACTTCGAGCTCGACGAGCTCGAGGAGCTCCTCGTCGTCGACCTGGTCGACCTTGTTCATGTACACGACGAGCGCCGGCACGCCGACCTGACGGGCGAGCAGGATGTGCTCGCGGGTCTGCGGCATCGGGCCGTCAGCAGCGTTCACCACCAGGATGGCGCCGTCCATCTGCGCCGCACCGGTGATCATGTTCTTCACATAGTCAGCGTGGCCCGGGCAGTCGACGTGCGCGTAGTGACGGGCGCCGGTCTCGTACTCGACGTGCGCGGTCGAGATCGTGATGCCGCGCTCGCGCTCCTCGGGAGCCTTGTCGATGTTGGCATAGTCGGTGAACGTCGCACCACCGGTCTCGGAGAGAACCTTGGTGATCGCGGCGGTCAGCGTGGTCTTGCCATGGTCGACGTGACCAATGGTGCCGATGTTGCAGTGCGGCTTATTCCGCTCGAATTTAGCCTTAGCCATTTCCTACCTCTTTTCGTCCAAATAGCTTGGGTTCAACCGCTCGGGTAAGCCTCGCGAAGGCGCCCCCATAGCAGCAAATTTTGAGAAATCCAGCCCGAAGATGCCGTCCGACGTGTGTCGTCAGGCCAGCTTCGCCTTCACCTCGTCCGCGACGTTCTGCGGCACTTCGTCATAGTGCGAGAACTGCATGGAGTAGTTGGCGCGCCCCTGGGTGAAGGAGCGGAGCGTGTTCACATAGCCAAACATATTGGCAAGCGGCACCATCGCTTCAACCACCTGGGCGTTACCACGCGAGTCGGTGCCCTGGATCTGGCCACGACGCGAGTTCATGTCGCCGATAACGTCACCGAGATATTCCTCAGGCGTCACCACCTCGACCTTCATCACCGGCTCGAGCAGCGTGATGCCAGCCTTCTGCGCAACTTCACGCATCGCGCCGCGACCGGTGATTTCGAACGCCAGGGCTGACGAGTCGACGTCGTGATAGGCGCCGTCATACAGGTTGATCTCGAAGTCGATGATCGGGAAGCCGATGAGCGAACCCGTGGCCGCCGTCTCGCGCATGCCCTTCTCGATCGCCGGGATATATTCCTTGGGAATGTTACCGCCCTTGATCTCATCCTTGAAGATGATGCCCGCGCCGCGCTCGCCCGGCGTGACCTTCACCTTGATGCGACCGAACTGGCCGGTGCCGCCCGACTGCTTCTTGTGGGTGTAGTCGACGTCGACGGCCTTCTTGAGATACTCGCGATAGGCGACCTGCGGCGCACCGACATTCGCCTCGACCTTGAACTCGCGCTTCATGCGGTCGACGAGAATTTCGAGGTGAAGCTCGCCCATGCCCTTGATGATCGTCTGGCCCGATTCGTGATCGGTGGAGACGCGGAAGCTGGGGTCCTCGGCAGCCAGACGATTGAGCGCGACGCCCATCTTCTCCTGGTCGGCCTTGGTCTTGGGCTCCACGGACAGCTCGATGACCGGCTCGGGAAACTCCATGCGCTCCAGGATGATCGGCTGACGCTCGGCGCACAGCGTGTCACCGGTCGTGGTTTCCTTCATGCCGGCCAGCGCGACGATATCGCCGGCATAGGCCGTATCGATGTCCTCACGGCTGTTCGCATGCATCAGCAGCATGCGGCCGATCTTTTCCTTCTTGTCCTTGACCGAGTTCAGATAGGTGCCCTTGGTCAGCGTGCCCGAATAGACGCGCAGGAAGGTGAGCGAGCCGACGAACGGGTCGTTCATGATCTTGAACGCGAGGCCCGAGAACGGCGCCTCGTCGCTGGTCGCGCGGCTGTCCGGCTCATCCGTGTCGGGGTTGATGCCCTGCACGTCCTCGATGTCCAGCGGGCTGGGCAGATAGTCGACGACCGCGTCGAGCAGCGCCTGCACGCCCTTGTTCTTGAAGGCCGAGCCGCACAGCACGGGCACGAAGCTCTGGTTCAGCGTACCCTTGCGGATCAGCTTCTTGAGCGTCGCGACGTCGGGCAGATTGCCCTCGAGATAGGCCTCCATCGCGGCATCGTCCTGCTCGACGGCCAGCTCGATCAGCTTTTCGCGATATTCGGCAGCCTTGTCGGCGAGGTCGGCCGGGATTTCTTCATAGAAGAATTCGGCGCCCAGATTTTCATCCTTCCAGATGATCGCGCGCTCGTTCACGAGGTCGACGAGACCCTTGAAGTCCGATTCCGCGCCGATGGGCAGATACAGGACAGCCGGCGTCGCGCCCAGGCGATCGATGATCGTCTGCACGCAATAATAGAAATTGGCACCCGTGCGGTCGAGCTTGTTGATGAAGCACATCCGGGGCACGCCATATTTGTCGGCCTGACGCCACACCGTCTCCGACTGCGGCTCCACGCCGGCAACGCCGTCGAACGCGGCGACCGCGCCGTCGAGCACGCGCAGCGAGCGCTCCACCTCGATGGTGAAGTCGACGTGGCCGGGCGTGTCGATGATGTTCAGGCGATGCTCGGGGCCCTTGCCCTCATCCGCCTTCCACAGACAGGTCGTGGCAGCCGACGTGATCGTGATCCCGCGCTCCTGCTCCTGCTCCATCCAGTCCATCGTGGCGGCGCCGTCATGGACTTCGCCGATCTTGTAGGACTTGCCGGTGTAGTAGAGGATGCGCTCGGTCGTCGTCGTCTTGCCGGCGTCGATGTGCGCCATGATGCCGAAATTGCGGTAACGCTCGAGCGGGTGGCTGCGGGCCATGGTGTTCACTCCGTTGCCGCAAGCGCGGCGGGTTGGCGAGTTTCAGGATGTGGAAGCCGGGGCGCGATCCTGTCGGCCCCGGCATCCAATATGGTGATTACCAGCGGTAATGCGAGAAGGCGCGGTTCGCTTCCGCCATGCGGTGCGTGTCTTCGCGCTTCTTCACGGCATTGCCGCGGTTGTTCGCTGCGTCCAGCAGTTCGCCGGAGAGGCGGGCCGCCATCGTGGTCTCGCTGCGGCTGCGCGCCGCATTGATGAGCCAGCGAATGGCCAGCGCCTGGGCGCGCTCGGGACGGACTTCCACCGGCACCTGGTAGGTCGCACCGCCGACGCGGCGGCTGCGGACCTCGATGCCCGGCTTCACATTGTTCAGCGCATCGTGGAAGAGCTGGATGGGATCCTTCTTGGCGCGGGTCTCGACGGTTTCGAGGGCACCATAGACGATCGATTCGGCAACAGCCTTCTTACCATCCAGCATGATGTTGTTCATGAACTTGGACAGCACCTGATCGCCATATTTGGGATCGGGCAGGATGATGCGCTTTTCGGGGCGACGACGACGTGACATATCTCTGTTCTCCCCTTCTTACTTCGGACGCTTCGCGCCGTACTTGGAACGGCTCTGCTTGCGATCCTTGACGCCCTGGGTATCCAGAACGCCGCGAAGAACGTGATAGCGCACGCCGGGAAGGTCGCGCACACGGCCGCCACGGATCAGCACGACGCTGTGCTCCTGGAGGTTGTGGCCTTCGCCCGGAATGTAGCTGATGACCTCACGGCTGTTGGTGAGGCGCACCTTGCAGACCTTGCGGAGAGCCGAGTTCGGCTTCTTCGGGGTCACGGTGTAGACACGGGTGCAGACGCCGCGCTTCTGCGGGTTCTGCTCCATCGCAGGGACCTTGCTCTTGGCCTTCTGCGGCTCGCGGCCCTTGCGGACCAGCTGGTTGATTGTTGGCATGAAGCCCTTCACCTTTCGCTGCCGGAAAACCCGGCGGTTACTGTGCTTTCCGCCCCTGCGCCGCCTCGGGAAACCCTAAACGACAAGGGCCCCGGCGGTCGTGACGACCCCCTGGCCCCGCAAGAGCATAGGCAATGTTCAGCTCTGTATTACCCCAGACGGACGAGCGACCGAATCCTTGGAAAAGCACAGGTTGCGGGCCGCGAGGCAGGCGGGCCTATACAGAGAGGTACCCGGCGGGTCAAGCGCAGGGCGTGGACTGCCGGACGCAGCCCGGCGCGGATGCCGCTTCGCGCGCAACCATCTTCGTTGCAAAATGCAACCTTGCCATTTCTGCCGATCGCGCGCACATCCTCGCCTGTCTGCAACAGGAGCTGCGCCCCATGCCCGTGTCTATCCACGCGATCACCGTCCCCCTGCTCGTCAACACCCTCGCCGACATGCGCGCCTGGCTGGACAAGGCCGACGCGAAGGCCGCCGAGGCCAGTCTGGTCGAGGCGCGGCTGATCGAGGACATGCGCCCGCTCACGGCGCAATATCAGATGGCGTCGGACAGCGCGAAGAACGGCGTCGCTCGCCTCGCCGGCATCGAGAGCCCGGCCATGCCCGATACCGAGGCGAGTTTCGCGGAGCTTCAGGCGCGGTGCGACAAGACCATCGCCTTCATCCAGAGCATCACGCCCGCGCAGCTGGACGGCGCCGAGACGCGCGAGGTCGTCCTCAAATTCCCCAATGGCCGTGGCTATCGCTTCGAGGGTCTGGACTATGTGACGCGGTTCATGCTGCCCAACTTCTTCTTCCACGCGACGACGGCCTACGCCATCCTGCGGGCGCAGGGCATCCAGATCGGCAAGCCGGATTTCCTCGCCCATATGGGGCCGCCCAATATCGTGCCGGCCTGAGCGGACGGATGGGCGCTCGCTTTCTCGGGACCTGTCGCTTTCTCTGGAATGGTGCGGCCTGACTCGCTAGAGCCCGCGCCATGAGTGAGCCAGCATCCAGCGACACCGTTTCCTTCGGCTATCGCGAGGTCGCGCGCGAGGACAAGACGAAGCTCGTCGGCGGCGTCTTTTCCAGTGTCGCCCGGAACTACGACATCATGAACGATGCCATGTCCGGCGGCATGCACCGGCTGTGGAAGGACCAGTTCGTGCGCCGGGTGAAGCCGCGCGCGGGCGAGACGATCCTGGACATGGCGGGCGGCACCGGCGACATCGCCTTCCGCATGGCGGCCAGGGGCGCGGCCGTCACCGTGTCGGACATCAATGAGGACATGCTCGCCGTGGGCATGGAGCGCGCGCGCAAGCGCGGGATCGACGGGCTGACCTGGCGGCCCCAGAATGCCGAGCGGCTGGATTTCGACGACCGGCAGTTCGATGCGTACACCATCGCTTTCGGCATCCGCAACGTGACCGACATTCCCGCCGCCCTGCGCGAGGCGCATCGCGTGCTCAAATTTGGCGGCCGCTTCTTCTGCCTGGAATTCTCGACGACCACCTGGCCGGGCTTCGGCGATGTCTACGACAGCTATTCGCACAAGCTCCTGCCCAAGATCGGCAAGCTGCTCGCCAAGGATGAGGAGAGCTACCGCTACCTCATCGAATCGATCCGCCGCTTCCCGGACATGCCGCGCTTCGCCCGCATGATCGAGGAGGCCGGCTTCACGCAGGTGAAGGCCGAGCCGATCATGGGCGGCCTCGTCGCGATCCATTCGGGCTGGAAGGCATGAGCGCGCGGCGCACCATGGCTTCTCTTCTGAAGAGAGGGTGAGACGAGTCGCATGACGTCCCACGCCACGCATCTCTGGCGCCTGCTCAGCTGGGGGCGCACGCTTGCACGCCATGGCGCGCTGCGCGGCATCGAGCGGGATCGCAACACGCCACCGCCGGTGCGCCGCCTCGCCAGGCTCGCGCGTTTCGGCGCCTGGGTGCCCAGGGAGCCGCGCTACGCAGAGGCGTTTCAGGCCATCGGCCCGGCCGCGATCAAGCTGGGGCAATCGCTGGCGACCCGGCCCGATCTGGTCGGCGAGGAGGCCGCCAACAACCTGCTGACCCTGCAGGACGCGCTGCCGCCCGTCCCCTTCGCGTCGATCCGCGCAGAAATCGAATCCAGCTTCGGCCGGCCGCTGGAAGAGCTGTACGCCAGCGTAGACGAGCAGGCCGTTGGCGCCGCCTCCATCGCGCAGGTGCACAAGGCCGTGACCACCGATGGGCGCACCGTCGCGGTCAAGGTGCTGCGCCCCGGCATTCGCGAGCGCTTCACCCGCGATATCGAGACTTATGAATGGGCCGCCGCGCATCTGGAGCAGCTGGGCGGGGAAGCCTCCCGCCTGCGCCCGCGCCTCGTCATCGCCAATTTGAAGCGCTGGACCGCGCGCGAGCTGGATCTGCGGCGCGAGGCGGCCTCCGCCTCCGAACTGGCCGAGGCCATGGCCGCCGTGCCCGGCTACAAGATTCCCGCCATCGACTGGGACCGCACCAATGGCCGGGTGATGACGCTCGAATGGATCGACGGCATCAAGATCAGCGATCGCGCCGCGCTGATCGCCGCCGGCCATGATCTGCGCGATATCGCCGCGCGGCTGGTCAACACCTTCCTGCGCCAGGCGATCGCGGACGGCTTCTTCCATGCCGACATGCACCAGGGCAATCTGTTCGTGCTGCCGGACGGGACCATCGCCGCCATCGACTTCGGCATCATGGGGCGGATCGACCGGCGCGCGCGCCTGTGGCTCGCGGAGATTCTCTACGGCCTCATCACCGGCAATTACCAGCGCGTGGCCGAGATCCATTTCGAGGCGCAATATGTGCCTGCCCACCATAATGTCGCCGAGTTCGCCACCGCCCTGCGCGCGGTCGGCGAGCCGATGCGCGGCAAGCCGGTCAGCGAGCTCTCCGTCGGCCAGATGCTCGACGGCCTCTTCGCCATCACCCGCGATTTCGACATGCAGACCCAGCCGCACCTGCTGCTGCTGCAAAAGACCATGGTCATGGTCGAGGGCGTGGCGACCATGCTCGATCCCACGATCAACATGTGGGACGTCTCCGGCCCCTATGTGAAGAGCTGGCTGCGCGACGAGCTTGGCCCCGAGGCGAAGCTCGCCGACGCGCTGCTCGAAGGCGTCGATACGCTCAAGCGCCTGCCCGGCCTCGTCCGCCGGCTGGAAGAGCAATTCCCCCCCGCCGGCGGCGCCCCGCCCCCGCCCCCGCTGCCCGAGATGAAGCTGGTGCAGGTCAAGGGTGGCTGGTTCTGGCGCTATGCCGGCGTGGCAGCGATCGCGGCAGCGGCCGGCGCGGCGGCGATGTGGATGATAGGCTGAGCTGGATGGGCTACGTCAAGCCGACCCGCTTTTCTTCCTTCACAAATCCAGCGCTGGTCGCGGCAGTCATCACATCATTGCTCGCCTGCTATGCGTTCAGCACGGGCATCTATTTCGGTGCATTTTACTGGCCTGAGCCCATGAAGATGCTTTTGTTCGTTCCGGTAATGCTCTTTCTGGCCATCCCCATCAGCATTTTTGCCATGCTCGCGGTATGGCCTGTGGCAGTGGCCTCGTCCGAAATTGCCGACCGATTGGTCCACCACCTAAAACCTCGCCATGATTGGCCGGTGTGGCTATTGACCGGCGCTGTTATCGGTGGCCCGGCGCTCTTTCTCTATTCCTTCCCGTTGCAGCTCGGCCAGGCAATGCTCGGCCCACTCCTCCTCAACGGCGCTCTTATCGGTGTCTTCTGCGCCGCACTCGTCCGGAAATTCGCTGGACCGCAGATTGACGATGCGGCCGTTCTTCTTGACGACGAACGCACCGACGATGCCGTCTGACCACCAATGATCGAAGCGGCAGGCTTCCGCAGTTCCGCCATCCTCCATACAGAAGCGGTTCGGTTCGTCCCGCGCGCGCAATCGTATTGCATAGATTACGCCGGGATTTAGGTCACTCCTTCCGCCGTTCCAGTCAAAGCCACATCGTTTCTCGCCAAGCCGCAAGGGGAAGGTCTTCCGTCTGGCACATCCTGACTCCTCCCCAGTGCCGGGTCTGAGGCTGACCAGCGTGCGGCGTCCATGCGTCAGCCAAAATCGATCGATGGGGTAACGCTGGTCGTCCCAGCCAAAAATCCGCCCAAGGAAAAGACCGTCGTCCCGGATATGAAACACAAGATTTCCGTCCTCCAGAACTGCAAAGACCGTCGGCGGCGGCGGCTGGCAACCGTAAAGAGCAAGCGGCAGAGCCAAGATGGCAAGTGAACGGAGACTCATCGCAATTTACCCTCCTCCGATCAGCTTGGTTCTGGCGGGAAGAAACGCTATTGCGCAAGCGGAATGACCCAACGCATCCTCCTCATCGTCTCCGGCGGGATTGCCGCGTACAAGGCGCTGGAGCTGGTCCGCCTGCTCAAGCGCAAGGGGATTGCGGTGCGCGCCGTGCTCACCGAGAGCGCGAAGCAGTTCGTCACGCCCCTCTCGCTCGGCGTGCTCACCGAGGATCATGTCTATGGCGACATGTTCGACCTCAAGGAGGAGCGCGAGATCGGGCATATCCAGCTCAGCCGGGAAGCCGACCTGATCGTCGTCGCGCCCGCCACGGCCAATATCCTCGCCAAGATGGCGGGCGGCATCGCGGACGATCTCGCCACCACTATCCTGCTCGCGACCGACAAGCCGGTGCTCGCCGTGCCCGCGATGAACGTGCGCATGTGGCACCACAAGGCGACGCAGCGGAACCTCGCGCAATTGCGGGAGGATGGCATTCACCTCATGGAGCCGGCCGTGGGGGCCATGGCCTGCAACGAGTGGGGCAAGGGGCGCCTGCCCGAGCCGGCCGAGATCGCCGCCGAGATCGAGCGGCTGCTGGCGGACGCCACGGTGGCGCCGCAGCCCCTGCTCACCGACACGACGCGCACGATCAACGCGCCCGACCTCTCGCAGCGCAACCTGCTCGGGCGCCATGTGCTGGTGACGGCGGGGCCGACGCACGAGCCGATCGACCCGGTGCGCTACATCGCCAATCGCTCCTCGGGCCAGCAGGGCTTTGCGATCGCCGCCGCCGCCGCGCAGGCCGGCGCGCGCGTGACGCTCGTTGCCGGGCCGGTCGCCCTGCCGACCCCGCCGGGCGTGACCCGCATCGACGTGGAGACGGCGCGCGAGATGCTGGCCGCCGTCGAGAGCGCGCTGCCTGCCGACGTCGCGATCATGGTCGCCGCCGTGGCGGACTGGCGCGTGGCGGACGAAGCGGAACAGAAGATCAAGAAGGACGGATCGGGCCAGCCCGCCCCGCTGGCGCTTGCGGAAAATCCGGACATTCTCGCCACGCTCGGCCACAGCGCGCAGCGCCCCGGCCTGCTCATCGGCTTTGCCGCCGAGACCGAGACGGTCGTCGATCACGCCATCGCCAAGCGCAGCCGCAAGGGCGCCGACTGGATCGTCGCCAATGACGTGTCCGGTGATGTGATGGGCGGCGCGCGCAACACCGTCCACCTCGTCACCGCCGCCGGGGTCGAGGATTGGCCCGAAATGCCCAAACAGGCCGTCGCCGCGCGGCTGATCGAAAGGATTGCCGATGAGCTTGCCGGCCGTTGACGTGCGCGTGAAGCGCCTGCCCCATGGCGAGGGCCTGCCCCTGCCCGCTTATGCCACGGCCGGCGCGGCGGGCATGGACGTGGTCTCCGCCGAGGATGTGACGCTGCCCAGCATGGGGCGCCATCCCGTCGCCACCGGCCTCGCCCTCGCCATCCCGGATGGCTATGAAGTGCAGGTGCGCCCGCGCTCGGGCCTCGCGCTCAAGCATGGCATCACCCTGCCCAACACGCCCGGCACCATCGACAGCGATTATCGCGGCGAGCTCAAGTGCATCATGATCAACCTCGGCAGCGAGCCGTTCGAGATCAGGCGCGGCGACCGCATCGCCCAGCTCATCCTCGCCCCGGTGCAGACCGGCCGGATGATCGAGGTGGACGAACTGGACGAGACGGTGCGCGGCGCCGGCGGCTTCGGCTCGACCGGCGTGCGCGTGGCGTAGCCCGATGCGGGCCTCCGCCATCGGCTCCTGGCCCAGCCCGTGCTCCTGCGAAAGCAGGAGCCCAGGGCGCATGAGCAGTGCGGCCAGGGTCTGGATACGGCCTTGCTCGCCCCCGCATGGCCAGCAGGTGCCCTGATGGATTTCAGCGACGATCAGCTGGAGCGCTATGCCCGCCATATCGTGCTGCGCGAGATTGGCGGCGCGGGGCAGGCCCGGCTGCGCGCGGCGCATGTCGCGATCATCGGCGCGGGCGGCATCGGCTGCCCGGCCATCGCTTATCTGGCCGCAGCGGGCATCGGCACGCTGCGGGTGATCGATCCGGACACCGTCTCCCTCTCCAATCTCCAGCGCCAGATCCTGTTCGGCACGGAGGATATCGGCAAGCCCAAGGCCGAGGCCGCGCAGGCGGCCGCGCGCCGGATCAACCCGGATTGCCACATCATCCCGATCAACGCGCGCATCGACGCGGACAATGCCGCGACCCTGCTGCGCGAGGCGGACATCATTCTCGATGGCTGCGACAATTTCGAGACGCGCCTGGCCGTGTCGGACGCGGCGACGCGCCTGCGCATCCCGCTGGTCAGCGCGGCGGTCGGCCAGTTCGAGGGGCAGATCGGCGTGTGGCGCGGCTGGGAGCCGGGCCAGCCCTGCTATCGCTGCCTTGTGGGCGAGACGACGACCGACCCGGCCCGCACCTGCGCGGAGGAAGGGATCGTCGGCGCGCTCACCGGCATCATCGGCAGCATGGCGGCGCTGGAGACGATCCGCGCGCTCGTCCCCTTCGGCACCCCGGCCACCGGCAAGCTCATCGTGTTCGATCTGCTGTCCCGCCGCTTGCGCGAGATGCAGATTCCGGCAGACCCGGCCTGCCAGTCCATGCTCGCGCAGGCATGAGCGCCCGCCCGCCTCTCGCCCTCGTCCTCGTCAGCCCCGATCCGACCCGGCTGCGCGCCGCGCTCGCGCTGGCACGGGCGGAAGTGGCGCTGGGCAGCGCGGCACGCATCTTCCTGCAGGGGGAAGCTGCCGCCCTGCTTCGCCCGCCGATCCGCGCGCCGCAGGATGCCGCCTGGCAAGCCGCCGGGGAACCAACGCTTGCCGATCTGCTCGATGCGGCGCTGGACGATGGCGTGACGATCAGCCTCTGCCAGAGCGGCCTCGCCATGGCCGGCATGGACGCGCGCGATCTCGATTCGCGGATCGCCCTCACCGGCCCGGTCGCCTTCCTCGCCGCGGCGGGGCCGGACATCCGGCTGCTCTCGCTCTGACATCATGGACATCACCCTCACCCAGCCGTTCACCGGGCTCATCGCCGCCATGGCGGCCGGCCTGCTGATCGGGCTGGAGCGCGGCTGGGCGCAACGCGCCTTGCCGGCCGGGCATCGGGTGGCGGGCTTCCGCACGTTCGGCCTCATCGGCTTTGCGGGCGGCGTGGCCGGGCTGATGCCCGATGGCGTGGCCGTGGTGCTGGCGCTCGCCATCGCCGGCGCGCTGCTCATCGGCTTTGCCGCGCAGCTCGCGGCGGACAGGCTCTCCGCCACCACCACCATCGCGGGTCTGCTCACCTTCGCCATCGGCCTCGCTGCTGTGCGGCTCACGCCCGTCGTCGCGCTCGCCACTGCGGCCGCCGCCTTCGCCCTGCTTGCCTCGCGCCAATCGATGCACGCCCTGCTGCGTGGCCTCACTGAGGCCGAGATCGAGGGCGTGGCCCGCTTCGCGCTCGTCGCGCTCGTCGTCCTGCCACTGCTTCCGGATGCCGACATGGGGCCTTATGGCGCCTGGAACCCGCGCCGCATCTGGATGGTGGTGGTGATGGTCGCCGCCTTCTCCTTCATCGGCTATGTCGCGGCGCGCAAGTTCGGCGCCAATCGCGGCGTGCTGGTAATGGCGATCACCGGCGCCATCGTCTCCTCGACCGCCGTCACGGCCGATTATGCGCGCCGCCTGCGCAGCGAGCCGGCCCTGCGCGGCGCCTTGACCGCCGGCATCGCCATTGCCTCCATCGTCATGTTCGTGCGCGTGCAGCTGCTCACGCTCATCCTCGTGCCCCGCGCCTTGCCCACGCTGGCGCTGGTAATGGCGCCCGCGCTGGTCGTCGCCGCGCTGCTCGCCCTCATCGCCTGGCGGCGCCAGAGCACGCAGGACGGCGCGGACCTCAAGCTGGGCAATCCGTTCGATTTCGGGCCGGCGCTGCTGCTTGCCGGCCTCGTCGCCCTGCTCTCGCTCGTCGCGCGCTGGGCACTGGAGACCTATGGCGGTCAGGGCGTCGCCGTCGTGCTCGGCCTCACCGGCATGATGGATGTCGACGCCGCCGTGCTCACCCTCTCGGGCATGCCGCAGGCGGCGCTCGATGATCGCACGGCCGGCCTCGTCCTCGCCGCGCCGGTGCTGGCGAACACCGCCGCCAAGGCGGTGATGGCCATGGTCATCGCGCGCGGGCGCAGCGGCCTCGTCGCCGCCGCGCCGTTGCTTGCCTCGCTCATTGCCGCGCTCGCGGGCCTCGGCGTTCTCGCGGTGGTGTGAGGCCGGCCGGGGTCAGGCCGGCTCGCCGAGGAAGCGCCCGTTGTTGAAGTCGTCGATCGCCTGGACGATGTCCTCGCGGCTGTTCATCACGAAGGGACCATAGCCCGCAATCGGCTCGTCGATCGGCTCACCGGTCAGCACGAGCAGCGTCGCCGCCGCATCGGCCCGCAACGTGATCTCGCTCCCCTCGCGGCTGAGCTGGATCACCTGCGCCTCGCCCGCCGGCTCGCCCCCGTTCACGCGCACGCGCGCGGTGAGCACGACCAGCAGGGCATTGTGCCCCTCCGGCAGCGCGAGCATCGTCTCCGCCCCCGCCGTCAGCGCCACGTCCCACACATTGATCGGGGTGAAAGTGCGCGCCGGCCCCTTGGCGCCCAGCAGCTCACCGGCGATGACCCGCGCGGTCCCGCCGCCCGGCAGTGCAACGGATGGAATGTCCGCCGCCACGATGCCCTGATAGCCCGCCGGCGCCATCTTGTCCTTCGCCGGCAGGTTGACCCACAGCTGCACCATGCGGAACGGCCCGCCGGTCCGCGCATAGCCGGGCGCATGATATTCCGCGTGGATGATCCCGCGCGCCGCCGTCATCCACTGCACGTCGCCGGGGCCGATGATGCCGCCATGCCCCGCCGAATCGCGATGCTCGACTTCGCCGTCATAGACGATCGTCACCGTCTCGAAGCCGCGATGGGGATGCTCCCCCACCCCGCGCCGCGCGCTCGTCGGCTCGAAGACATGCGGCCCGGCATAATCGAGCAGCAGGAACGGACTGATCGCCTGCCCCGCCGCATTATAGGAAAAGAGCGAGCGGACGGGGAAGCCGTCCCCCACCCAATGGCCCTCGACATGGCCGCTCCGGCCGAGAATGGTTTTCTGCATGAGGCTGTCTCCAGGGCGCCGGCGTCTACATGCCGACCGCAATCATGTTGCTGATATAAGGCGCGCCGACCGGCGTGAAAGAGGCAGGCACCGCGTCGTCGGGCCACGCAAGCGGGGCATGACAGCCAGGCCACTTCCTGATACCGAGCCGCCAATCCCGCGCAGGCGGAGAAGGGCAAGGGCGAGCGACTGGCGGCGGCCGGCATGACCGCAGCGATGCGCACACCTTGCACCTTTAAAACATTTCTGATGACATTTTCGTTTGTTTATGTCATTTGGCGCGCGATTTGAGCAATAAAAGTTCGCAAGAGAGACGTGAGAGACATGCTGGACTTCACTACCCTGCCGCTTCCTGCCCCCACTTCGGCCGAGGATCGTGCCGCCGCGATGGCCTCGCTCGGCTTCGGCACATTGTTCACCGATCATATGGTGACGATCCGCTATACCGAGGGGCAGGGCTGGCATGATGCGGTGCTGGGGCCGCGCCAGCCGATCCCGCTCGATCCGGCGGCGGCCGTGCTGCATTATGCGCAGGAGATTTTCGAGGGGCTGAAGGCCTATCGTCTGCCCGACGGATCGGTCGCCAGCTTCCGCCCGGAGGCCAATGCCGCCCGCTTCAACGAGAGCGCGACCCGGCTCGCCATGCCGCACCTGCCCGAGGAACTGTTCGTCGAGAGCATCCGCCAGCTCGTCGGCGCGGATGTCGACTGGGTGCCGTCCGCCGACAAGGGCAGCCTGTATCTGCGCCCCTTCATGTTCGCGAGCGAGGCCTTCCTCGGCGTGCGCCCGGCGCGCGAATATATCTACTGCGTGATCGCCTCGCCGGTGGGCGGCTATTTCAAAAGCGGCAAGTCGGCCGTCACCCTGTGGGTCAGCCATGATTATGTCCGCGCCGTCCCCGGCGGCACGGGCGCGGCCAAGTGCGGCGGCAATTATGCCGCGAGCCTCCAGCCCCAGTCGGTCGGCATCGAGCATGGCTGCGACCAGGTGCTGTTCCTCGATGCGGTGGAGCGCAAGTGGATCGAGGAGCTGGGCGGCATGAACATCATGTTCGTCTTCAATGACGGCACGATCGTCACGCCCCCGCTCAACGGCTCGATCCTGCCCGGCATCACCCGCGATTCGCTGCGCGCGGTGGCTGCGGAGGCCGGCTATACCGTCAAGGAAGAGCCCTACAGCTTCGAGCAGTGGATGGACGACGCCAAGTCCGGCAAGCTCAAGGAAGCCTTCGCCTGCGGCACGGCCGCCGTCATCACGCCGATCGGTGAAGTGCGCTCCACGCGCGGCGGCTTCGTCATCGGCAATGGCGATGGCGGCGATGTCGCCCGGACTATGCGCGAGGCGCTGGTCGGCGTGCAGCTGGGCACGAAGGCGGATACGCATGGCTGGATGACCAGGCTCGCCTGACGCATCGGCCCGGCGTTTTCCCCGCAGGGAGCGCCGGGCGATCATCGACGCGGCCGACTGCCCCTGATAGGCTCCCGCGAGACCAAAGAAGAGGCTGCCGCCATGACTCTGCGCGAGACCGATATTCCCGACGTCGAGATGATCGTCCTGCCGCCCGTGCGCGATCTGGGCGATGGCTTTCAGGTGCGCCGGGCGCTGCCCTCGCATCATCGCCGCATGGTCGGCCCGTTCATCTTCTTCGATCAGATGGGGCCGGTGACGCTCTCGCCCGGTGACGGGCTGGACGTGCGCCCCCATCCGCACATCGGCCTCGCCACCGTCACTTATCTGCTGGAAGGCGAGATCCTGCATCGCGATTCGCTCGGCTCCGTGCAGGCGATCCGGCCCGGCGCAGTCAACTGGATGACCGCCGGTCACGGCATCGTCCACAGCGAGCGCAGCGCCGACGATGTGCGCGCCAGCGGCGGGCCGCTGTTCGGCCTGCAAACCTGGGTGGCCCTGCCCAAGGCGCATGAGGAAACCGCGCCCGCCTTCTTCCACCACGGCGCGGACGCGATCCCGCAGGCCGATGCCGAGGGCGTGACCCTGCGCGTCGTCGCCGGCGCCTCGGACGGGATGACTTCCCCGGTCCAGACCTTCTCGGACATGCTGTACGTCGACGTGAACCTCGCCCCCGGCGCGCGCTACAAGCTGTCCGCCGAGCATATCGAGCGCGCCGTCTACGTGATTACCGGCGCCGTCGGCGTGGAAGGCCAGCAGGGCGCCTTCGCCGCCAGCGAGCTCGTCATCTTCAAGCCCGGCGCCGAGATCGTGCTGCGCGCCGAGGGCGGCCCGGCCCGCATCATGCTGGTCGGCGGCGAACCGCTCGCCGAGCCGCGCCACATCTTCTGGAATTTCGTCTCCAGCTCGAAGGAACGGCTCGAGCAGGCGAAGGCGGACTGGCGCGCCCAGCGCTTCCCCGCCGTCCCTGGCGAAACCGAGTTCATCCCCCTGCCGGCCTGAGGGCCGTGGAGAAATGCGCGGGGATGATCGCCCGTCATCAGGCAGCCGTAACAGACTGTCCGATGGCCGAGCGAGTCGACGACAGACGCGATCTCACCACAGCGGCGGCTTCGCGACCATCAACCAGAAGACGACCATCAGCCCAAGGAATGCAGGCCATCCTAGCGCGAACCAAAGGCGCATCGTTTTTCGGTAGTCGGCTCCCAACAGCTCTCCACGGTCAGCTGCCTTTTGCGCCAATCGCTGCGCCTTGATCTGGAGCCAGACGACCGGCGCCCAGCATCCGAATGCCAGCAGGTAGAGCACATAGGTCGCCACGAGCCATGGCTCCGTCCAGGAATAGCCAGCCAGCCTGACGAGCGAGATGCCACTTGCTGGCTGCACGATGCCGCTGGTTCCGGTGAAGATCCAGTCGGCAGTCACGACCATGCGCCCGACCTTGGCGATGAGCGCCGCATCGCCCGTCAGGTGCGCGTTCCATAGATACCATGCGGTACCTGCCCCGAATCCGAAGAGCACTGTGCTGCTGACGATGTGCAGCCATTTGACGAGCAGATAGACGTCCATCAGCGCTTGTCCCCAATCACGCCGTAAACCGCGATGACAGCCATGATCGGCAGGTTCTTGAGCAATGGTCCGAGCGGGTCGAGCCAAAGGTGTGGCAGGATCGCTCCAATCACCACGGTGTAACCGCCGACGACGAGCAGTTGGCAGACCGCTGACCGCGCGGCGCGTCGATCGAACAGAAGCTGCGCTACGATGGCAAGATCGAGCAAGCTGCCGCCGATCTGGAGCGGCATGCGCCAGCTTGTCGGCAAGCCTGCCGCGCCGACAAGCTGCGCCGTCGTTGCTGCACCGTGAAACAGGCCCAGCCATGCCGATGCCACCCACATCAGCGCCAATGCGGCTTTCAGCAACGGCGCGAGGAAGAACAGGCGCGCATGCCAGCGATCCTGCACCTGCGAGGGGCGATCGCGGAGCGCCATGTCGAGGCTGCGCGGCGTGAAGCCGATCGATTGCGCAAATTGGGCACTGTCGCCCGCATTCCCTGCGATCATCTGGTCAAGGCTGTTGGACGAGATCGGTCCGTTACCAAGAACGTCTCCGAGACGCGCCATCAGGGCCATCAGCACCATCGGAACCCGCAGAAAACGTGCTTCACCGAACCCCAACCACTTGCGATAACGCGACAGCATCTGCCGCAGGGTCAAGGTCTCCGGTCCCACCGGATCAAGCGTTTGGCGGGGCGGCACTTGCCCCTCGCTGGCAAGACGCACAGTCCGCGCGAGATCGCGGGCGTGGATCGGCGTAAAGATGAAATTGCCGTCACCCGGTATGGGCGTGAGGAGGGGAAGGCCGGCCATGCCGCGCATCAGCGACGTACCGCCATAGGAACCGTCGCCATAGACAAGTGAGGGGCGCAGGATCGTCCAGTCGAGAGTGGACGCGCGCAAGGCCGCTTCGCCCGCCAACTTGGTTTGTGAATAGTCCGTCGCGAGGTCGGGCCGTGCGCTGATGGCGGAGATCAGGACGACACGCTGCACGCCAGACGCTTCGGCAGCCTGATAGAGCGCGCGGGGCATCGCAATATGGACAGCCTCGAGATCACGGCCTCTCAACAAACCCGCGGCGTTCACAATCACATCAACATTCGCGAGGTGCTCAGTCCAATCCTCAGGGCGCAAAGCGCGGGCAAGGTCGATCTGAACAAATCGGATATCGGGAAAAGCAGAGGCAAGCGAACCCGTCGAGCGGGCAACGCCGACCACGTCATGTCCGGCGGCCAATAAATCGGAGAGGATATGCCGACCGATAAATCCGGCCGCGCCCAGCAACAGTATCCGCATGCGTCCCCCTGAGCGCGACGCCTAGCATCAGGCGCGTCGGGAAAGAAAGGCCGGACTCAATGCGGGCTGAGTGTTCACCGAATAACCGCTCTGTCCACGAGACTGGCCCGCCTCAAGGGTCGGATGGACTTCATCCGACTGCGCCGAACACGCGGACCATTAAAGACGTTTCGCGCGCAATCCCGCCCCCTCAGGAAAGCCCCGATCCCGCATCCATCGGCTGGTTCATTTCCTGGATGGCCCGTTCACGCGCCACCTGCACTTCCGCATTGCGCGCCAGAATGTCGAAGGCCCCCATGAAGGTCTCCAACTGATCGGCCGGAATGCCCTGAAACAGGAATTCGCTGCGCTTGATCGCCGTCTCGCGGATGATGTCGCTCAACCGCGCGCCTTCCGCCGTGGGCGAGAAGAAGCCGTGGCGGCGGCCCGGCTTGCCCTCGCGCTGGACCAGCCCGATCTCGATCAGATGATTGACCGTGCGCCCGGCCTGGCTCTGGTCGCGGTAGAGCGCGAGCACCAGCTGCGGCCAGCTGATCGGCGGGTTGCGGCAGATCTCGCTCATCACCCAGGTCTCGAAGTTCGAGAGGCCGGTCTGCCGCTTGTGGGCCAGCGCACCGCCGCGCAGCATGTAGGAACACAAGGTGACGAAGGGCGGCAGGATGCGGGAGCGATCCACCGCGACGCCATTCTCGCCCGGCAGTCCCTCGTCGACCAGATCCTGGAAGTCCACCGTCTCCGGCCCCAGATTGCTGAGCTGGCGCTTGCGCTCCTGCTCGAACAAGGCAATGGCGCGCGCCAGCAGCGTGTCGAGCACGGTGGACACCGTCTCCAGCTGCTCGTCGCTGATGCCGAAGGTCAGCTCGCGGTTGCGCAGCTCGGCCTGGCGCAGCAGCCGCTCGGCGAGCTGGCGGCCGGTCTGGCTGAGGCGGATCGGCGCGCGAATGCCCCCGCGCGAAAGCAGCGACATCTCGCCCATCCGCTTGATCGCGCGGCTCACTTGCGCCTTGTCGACACCGCAAGCGAGGGAAATGGCGGCCAGCGTCATCGCGCCCTGCGCCTGCAGCAGCAGCAGGATGCGCCGATCAAGCTCGTTGATATGGGCCGTCCGCGCGAAGGCGATGTTGGCGCTCTCGCGCGCGTCGCGCAGGAAGACCCAGAGCGCGGACTGGAAATCGCTCTGCCGCTCGTCCAGCCCGCCGGTCAGCCCCGTGCCGAGCGATGCGGCGATACCGGAAAGGACAATGTCAAGCTGGCTGGCGAAGCTTTGCCCGCCGGCGACGGCCTGGCCCGCATTTTGCTCGGCCAGTGTCCAGCCGATCGTGAAGCGGTCGACGAGCTGCACTGCGGCCTGCGCATCGGCAGCCGAAAAGCCGGCGGCCCCCAGCATGGCGACGCTGTCGAGGGCGGGACCGGCGACCGGAAACAGCGGCGGCAATCGCGCGAAGAGCAGGCTGCCGTCGCGCCGTGACAGCATGGCCGCACGGGCCGCCGCCGCGCGCTGGGCGAGTTGATCGCGCCAATTGTCGGCTGGCGCAAGGACAGGGGCGGCCTGCGCCATTTGCGTGGCCATGGCGATGGACAGCGCCTCGGCATCCGGGACATGAGGGGTCAGGTCACCGGGCGCCACACGCAGTCGCGCCGCAATCGCTTCCGGCGTACAACCGGACAGTCCGGCCCGGTCGAGCAGGCCGAATGCCGCCGCGATGATCGCATCCTTGTCCACGCCGGCGCCCAAGCGGTTCAGGCCCGCCTTGCCGCTCGTCATTGTCTTGCCCTCCCGTCGCCGCATGGCGGCCGCTCAAGCGGATACGAAGACCGCATTTTCTCGCGATGGTCAATCGTTGATGGTTGCAACCGCTGCAATCCCGCGACAGGCGCCGGCCCGCGCGCATGACAGGCTCGAACAGAAATTGACGACTCGCCCCCCACCGGGCAGACAGACTCAACGTAGAACAGCCGCCAGACACGGGGGCGGGAGGAGTGAGGAATGCTGATTGGACGTTTGAGCCTGACCGTCGCGGTTCTTGGCCTTGGCACACAGGCCATGCCGGTCCTGGCTCAGGGCAGCCTGCCGGACCAGATCGCCACCTGCGCACGCATCGGCAAGAAGGATGCGCGGCTGGAATGCTATGATTCCATCGCCCGCGCCGCTGCGCAGGGCGCCTACACGCCCAGCTTCGGCGCATCCTCCATCCGCACGCCGCAGGGCGCGCCGCCACCCCCGCCGCCCGGCACGCAACCGGCCGGAACGACCTTCGGCGCCGAGCAGATCGAGCGGCCGATCGCGGGCCGGAACGAGGATGCCGGCGAGCGCGAGATTGCCGTCGCCGTCGCCTCCGCGCGGGACAATGGCCTGCAGATGTGGCAGTTCACCCTCACCGATGGCGCCGTCTGGCGGATGACCGAGCGGGACAGCAATTTCCGCCCGCCGGCCCCCAATGAAACGGTGACGATCAGCAAGGGCGCGCTTGGCAGCTATCTGATGCAGGTCGGCAAGCAGGCCGCCGTGCGCGTACAGCGCATCCGCTAGGTAATCCCCGGCGAGAGGCGCATCCCCGCCCCGCGCAGGATCGGGACACCCGCTCGCCACCCGTGCCAGACCTGCGTCAGCGCGCCGGTCAGCGCGTCAGGTTTATCTGGACTTTGTCATCCTTGGCCGCCAATCTGGCTCCAGACACGGCAAGGCCCGGCAGACAATCGCAACAAGACCGGCGCCGCGCCTGGCCTTGACCGACTCGTCTCGCGTGCCGGGCGCGCGCAGATCATCCGAGCAAGAGGAGAGAGAAGACCATGTTGGACGTGAGCGGCAAGACCGCCTTCATCACTGGCGGCGCGAGCGGCATGGGCTGGGGCATGGCCAAGGCCTTTGCCGAGGCGGGCATGAAGGTGGTGATCGCCGACATCCGGCAGGACGCGCTCGACGAGGCGATGGCGGGCTTCTCGAAGACCAATCTCGCCGTGCATGCCGTGAAGCTGGACGTGACCGATCGCGACGGCTGGGTGAAAGCGGCGGACGAAGCGGAAGCACAGTTCGGCAACATCCATGTGCTGTGCCTCAATGCCGGCGTCGGCGGCGGCGGGCTGGTGCAGGACATGACCTACAAGGACTGGGACTTCGGCCTTGGCGTCAACATCGGCGGCGTCGTCAACGGGCTCGTCACCATGCTGCCGCGCATGCTCAAACATGGCGAGGAAGGGCATATCGTCACCACCTCCTCGACCGGCGGCTTCTCTGCGGTCGGCGGCGTCTCGGTCTACTGCACGGCCAAGTTCGCGGTGGCGGGCATGATGGAGACGGTCGCGACCGACCTCAAGGATACGCCGATCGGCGCGTCGGTCTTCTTCCCCGGTCCGGTCCAGACCAGCCTCGGCCAGACCACCAATGCGACACGGCCCGAGCATCTCAAAAACGAGGCGCCGACGCCGATCGTCGTGGCCAAGGACGGCGAGCCGCCGCGCCGCCCGCCGCCGGGCTTCGATGCCTCGCTGTTCATGTCGCCCGAGGAAGTGGGCCAGCGCGTGCTGCGCGGCATCCGGCGCAAGGACCTCTTCATCATGACGCATCCCGAGTTCCGCGACGGCATCGTCGCGCGCAACGAGGCGCTGCTGCGCGCCATCCCGGTCGAGGCGCCGAACGAGGCCCGCGCGGCACTGGTGCGGCAGTTCGGCACGCTGATGTACAACCCGATCTACGACACGCAGCAGCCGCTGACCGAGTCGCTGTGATCGACCTTCGCCCCTCCTCTTTAGAGGAGGGGTTGGGGTGGTGTAGGCCCTCGCGATGCGGCTCGGCGCGGCTGGGCTATTTCCCACCCCGTCCCCCTGCCCTAAAGCGGACGGGCTTATAAGGATGCGGAGAGGAACCATCATGGCCAAGGTCGTTCGCGTGCATGAACTGGGTGGTCCCGAGGTGCTGCGCTTCGAGGAGATGGAGATCGGCGCGCCCGGCCCCGGCGAGGTGCGCCTCCGGGTCGAGGCGGTCGGCCTCAACCGCTCGGAAGCGATGTTCCGCGCCGGTCGCTACCCCACCAAGCCGGCCCTGCCGACTCTGATCGGCTATGAGGCCTGCGGCATTGTCGAGGCGCTGGGCGAGGGGGTTGCCGGCTTCGCGGTCGGCCAGCGGGTGAGCGCGCTGCCCATGTATGCGCTCGGCCAATATGGCGTCTGGGCCGAGCAGGCGATCGTGCCGGCGCGCTGCCTGCTGCCCGCGCCGGAAGGGCTGAGCGCGGCCGAGGCCGCCGCCGTCTGGATGCAGTATATGACTGCCTTCGCCATCATCGAGGTCGGCGAGGCAGGCATTGGTGACTATGTCATCATCCCCGCCGCGTCCAGCAGCGTGGGGCTCGCCGCCATCCAGCTCGCCAACTGGGCCGGCGCCGTCACCATCGCCGCGACGCGCACCAGCGCCAAGGCGGATCAGCTCCGGGCGCTCGGCGCGCAGCATGTCGTCGCCACGGAAGAAACCGATCTCGTCGCGGAAGTCATGCGCATTTCCGGCGGCAAGGGCGCCCGCCTCGTGTTCGATCCGGTGCAAGGCCCCTATGTGCAGACGCTCACCAGCGCGATGGCGGAGCGCGGCATCCTGTTCATCTATGGCGGTCTTTCCGAACAGCCCACGCCCTATCCACACTGGAACATGGCCTTCAAGGGGCTCTCCATGCGCGGCTGGGTCGCCTCGGAAATCTGGAACCACCCGGCCCGCTACAAGGCGGCGCAGGAGAAGATCCTGCTCGGCCTCAAGCTCGGCAAGCTCAAGCCGGTGATCGCAAAGACCTTCCCCTTCAGCGAGATCGTCGAGGCCAATCGCTTCCTCGAATCCAACCAGCAGATCGGCAAGGTCGTCGTCACGATGTGACGGGCCGGGGTGAGGCGCCGAAGCACCCTCCCCCTGCACGAAGCAGACATAAAAAGGGGGAGGAAGCCATGGCCTCCTCCCCTCTTGATTGTGCGACTCCGTCAGGCTGCTTTATTCGGCTGCGATCGCGTCCACCTGCGCCGGCAGGTTGAGGCCATAGAGCTTGGCCGCATTCTCGAAGGCGATCTTGCGCACCAGCGCCGGATCGGCGCCTTCGGTGAACTCGGCCAGGATCTTGCGGCTGTTCGGCCAGATGCTGTCCGGGTGCGGATAGTCCGTCGCCCACAGCAGCTTGTCCTCGCCATAGAATTTGGCGAGCGCAATCGCGGTCGGGCTCTGCTGGAAGGTGCCATAGACCTGCCGCTTGAACAGCTCGGAGGGCTTCATCTTGTGCGGGATGCCGCCGCGATCTTCCCAGAACTCCTCGGCTTCCCACAGGCGCCAGTGGCGATAATCCAGCTCCTCGATCACCCAGGGCAGCCAGCCGATGCCGCTTTCCGCGATGACGATCTTGAGGCCGGGGTGACGCTCGAGGATGCCCCAGGCGAACAGGTCGACGAACGGATCGAGGAACTGCTCGATGAACATCTTCACGTGCAGGAAGGTGGCGCCCGGGCTGCCCTTATATTTGTCGAACGCGCGGCTGACGCTGGCGAACACCGTCACGTGGAAGGAGAGGATGATGTTGTTATCCTCCAGCATCTGCCACAGCGGCTCCCAGCGCGCATCTTCCAGGCGCGGCTGCGCCATGGCGATCTGTAGGTTGGCCTGCTTGAAGCCGCCCAGCGCGATGATATGCTTGAGGCCTTCGATCGCGCCTTCCGGCTCGGGCGGCAGCATCGGCACGCCGATCAGCCGGTCCGGCGCGGCAGCGCAGAAGTCCTTGAGCCACTCGTTATAGACGCGGTAGCAGGCGTCGCGCAGCTCGGTGTCCTCGAAATTGAGCGAGGTCACGGGGCCGAAGATCACATGGGCATAGACGCCGTCACGGTCCATGTCGGCCAGGCGCAGATCGGCCACGGCCGGGCGACGCTCGGTCTGGTCGACGATGCCGCCGCGATCGAGCGCAGTGAAGATCGGCTTGGGGCCGGTCATGCCGCTGGCCTTGCCGGACCATGCGCCGAGATTCTGGCCCTCGCACATCCAGACCGCGCGACCATCGACCATTTCGACCCGCGGGCCGCGATCCTTGAGGTGCTCGGGCAGGCGGCTGGTCCACAGGTCCGTCGGGAGCTGGTTGAGATCGAGATGATCGTCACAGCTAATCAGGGGATAGTCCACGCGCTTGCTCCTCTCTCTCCGTCCGCAGCGTCAGGGCGCTGTCGTCCGAACCGTCCGTCCGCCACAGGCCGCGAATCAGCGCGCGGCCATGTCGTTAGCGACCTAACGATATTGCCTATGGTGACGGACAAATGCAAGCGACTCGGCGGCGGGTCAGCGCTTCGGCTCAATCAGGGTTGGTTTCTGGCCCTCAATGCCTTCTGCCGGAGCGTTCCCCCGGCCAACCAACCATCATCCCCTGTGGCCGCGGGCCATGTCGATCAAAGCCTTGAGCGCGGCGGAAGGATTACGTCTGTTGGGATAATAGAGGCACAGAGGTGCCAGCGGCGGCGTCCAGTCTTCCAGGACCCGAACGAGACGCCCTGTCTCGATGTCTTCGCGCACATCGGACTCCATAAAATACCCAATCCCGATGTGATCAAGCACAGTGATGCGCGCAAGGCTGGCCTCGTCGAGCGTGATCGGACCTTGCACGTCGATCTGAATGGGCTGCCCCTCCTTCTCGAAATGCCAGCGATGCAGCGCGCCATTCGGAAGCCGGATGCGAAGGCAGGAATGACGCAAGAGGTCGGGCGGTACGCGAGGCTTTCCCTTGGCTTCGAAATAGGTTGGCGAGGCAACCACGGCGACGCTGCGAGGCGGCCCTACCGGGATGGCGATCATGTCGCTTGGCACAAGGTCGGCGCTCCGCAGGCCAAGATCGAACCCTTCGGCAACGATGTCCACGATCCGGCCCTCGGTGACGAGATCGATGTGAACCTGGGGGTAATGTCGCAAGAACCGCAACAGGAGCGGCCCAAGAACCTCCCGCGCGCCTGTTGCGAAGGCGTTGATCCTGAGGGTTCCGGACGGGATTTTCTGCTGCGAGCGCGCGGCAACCATCGCCTCGTGAAGGGCTTTCACGGCTGGCCCGGCTTGAGCGACGAAGCTCCGTCCAGCGTCCGTCAGGGAAACGCTGCGGGTGGTGCGATTGAACAGTCGGACGCCGAGCTGGCGCTCCAGCTTGCCAATGGCGTTGCTCAACGCAGTGGTCGACAGGCCAAGCTCCAGCGCCGCGGCCCGGAACGATCCGGTGCGCGCAATGGCAAGAACAGCATCAAATTCGATCAGGCCATGCTTCGTCATTATCCCGATTTCCGCAACACTACATGCTGGTTTGACCCGATTATGCAGGGCAATATCAATCCCTAAATGGACCTTGTCACGTCAAGGAGCCCAGCAATGCCGATCGACCTTCCCAAACCCGTAGCCGACTATGTCGAAGCCAACGCCCAACTCGATGTACCCGGGATGCTGAAGCCCTTCGCCGCCGACGCAGTCATCGTGGACAACGGTCGCCGCTACGAGGGCCAAGCGGAAATACGGACCTTGTTCGAAGCGGAGGTCATCCCCGTGAAGGCGATTTTTACGCCGGATACCGTCCGCCACGAGAATGGTCAGCTGGTCGTCGAAGGCCCCGCACATGGCGACTTCAAAGGCAGTCCCCTCCGCTTCACTTACGGCTTCACGCTCAAAGGCGATGCCATCCAAACCTTGGAGATCACGCTGTGACCGTCGTGGCTGATCCGAGAGAATTCGCTGGAAAGCGCGTTCTCGTTAGCGGCGGTACCAAGGGTTTGGGCCATGCAACCGTCCACCGTTTCCTGGCCGGCGGCGCCCGGGTCCTGACTGCCGCCCGGGGCAACCCTGAGCCCATTGACGGCGTCGAGTTCGTGCAGGCCGACCTGACGACGGCCCAGGGCGGGGAAAAGATGGCGAAGACGGCGCTTGAGCAGATGGGCGGCGTCGATATCCTCGCTCACGTCATTGGCGGCTCGTCCGCACCGGGCGGCGGCTTCGTCGCCCTGACGGACGATCACTGGCTCGCCGAGCTGAACCTGAATCTTCTCGCCACGGTCCGCCTGGACCGCCTTCTGATCCCGTACATGATCAAGCAAGGCGCCGGCACGGTGGTGCACGTCACCTCCATCCAGTCGGTCCTGCCCCTTCCGGAGTCCACCACTGCCTATGCGGCCGCCAAGGCCGCTCTGCGGACGTACAGCAAGTCACTCTCGAAGGAGCTGGGCCCAAAGGGCGTACGGGTCAACACCGTCTCCCCCGGATGGATCATGACCGAATCCTCCGTCGACCTGCTCAAGCGCCTGCAGGCCGCCAATGGCGGAACGATCGAGGAGGCGCGGCAAGTCGTGCTCGACGGTCTGGGTGGCATCCCGATCGGACGGGCCGCCGAGCCTCATGAGGTCGCAGATCTAATCGCCTACTTGGCCTCGGATCGGGCCGCCGCAATTCACGGCGCCGAGTTCGTGATCGACGGCGGCACCGTCGGGACCGTCTAAGGTGTATCCGGAAAGTCGGCGTTCAAACAGAAATGCCGAGGAACGGCCAGCCATGGAGCCCCGCGAAGCGCTCGGCGCGGGCCAGGTCGAGGGACGAGAGAACGCTCCCCCTCAGGCGTCCTGCTTCACGGTCGCCGCGTTCGCCACCGGCAGCGGCCCGGCAACCGCGCTACGCTCCTCGCCATATTCGTTGACGTTGGCGCGGCGCAGGTCGCGCTTGTAGGTCGCGTAATCGAACGTGGTGCCGCGGTGGAGCGTGCAGCGATTGTCCCAGATCAGCAGGTCGCCCTGCTTCCACTTGTGGGCATAGACGAATTGGGGCTGGCTGGCGAAGGCGAGCAGCTCGTCGATGAGCGCGCGCCCTTCCGCGTCCGCCATGCCTTCCACGCGGAAGGCGTGGCTGCCGACGAACAGGCATTTATGGCCTGACGGGCTCATCCGCACCATCGGCTGCATGGCGCCGGGCATGACGGCGCGGATGCCGGCCGCGTCCGTCGACGTGACGCCACCCTTCTCGCGGCTGGCGGCAAAGCTGTGCTCGGCAACCAGATGCTCGATCTGGTCCTTCTTCGCCTGCGGCAGCTGCGCATAGACATGGCGCAGGTCGACAAATTCCGTGTCGCCCTTTTCCGGCGGCACGATCACGCCGCGCAGCATCGACCATTTGCTCGGCATGTCGTTGAACGAGCTGTCCGCATGGAAGATCTCGTTGCCCTTGGAGAATTTCGCCCGCAGCGATTCCGGGTCGATGATGTCGCCGTTGATGTCCAGATTGGAGGCATCGTAGAGGCCATAGGCCATGCGGCGCGGCCCTTCGCGAAACGCGCCGGGCAGTTCCAGCGGACCGAAAGCGCGGGCGAAGCGCAGATGCTCCTCGTCCGTGATGTGGCCCTGCCCCCGGATGCAGACGACCGCATGTTCCTTCATCAGCGCTTCGACGGTGTCGATGAGCGCCTGATCCGGCGCCTGCGCAAGATCGGGGCCGATGAGTTCCACCGCGAAAATGGGGTGCAGCTTGTTCACATCCATGGCCCGTCTCCTTCTCCGTCCGTCTCCGGCGCGCGGTCAGGCCTGATCCTGCCGGCCTCGAGCAGCAGCCCGAGGCGCAGGACGATGGGTGACTGACCGCAGGCCGCGCACGCGACACATTTGCTATGCCAGCTATTAATTCAGATTCAAATTATTTGTAAATCCCTCTTTCGATCCTATTTTTGCCCGCACTTCATTATAAAGAACTCTCCAGGTCGGGGCTCAGGGATCGACCAGGATGATGCGCAGATCGTTCACATTGGTCTGGGTCGGTCCGGGGACGAACAGCGCGCCAATCTCGCCCAGCGCGCCGCCCGCATCGTTGTTCGCCTGCGCCGCGTCGATATCGACATCGGCCTTTTCCAACTCGAACGCGGTGTCGCCATCCACATAGGCGCCGGCTACGTCGCGATTGCCATCCACGCCATCGGTATCCGCCGCCAGCGCCGCCATGCCGGGCACGTCATCCAGCGCAAGAGCGAGCGCCAGCGCATATTCCTGATTCGGTCCGCCGGTGCCGGAGCCGGTGACGGTCACCGTGAGTTCCCCGCCGGAGATCAGCGCGCAGCGCTCGCCCCGCTCGTGCGCACGCATCGCCGCCTCGGCATGGCGCCGCGCGACGACCCGGGCATCGCCGGTCGCTTCCTTCTCCAGCACCACCGGCGCATAGCCACGCGCCTCCAGGAAGGCGGCCGCCGCGTCCAGCGCATCGTCCGGCCGCACCACCACCGCGAACCGGCTGCGGGCAAGGCGCGGATCGTCCGGCTTCACGGATTCGCTCCAGCCGCCCGGATCGGCAATGCCATATTGCGCGAGCACGGCCTGCGCGTCCGCGATCGTCCCCTTGTCGCCCACGGTCGGGCCGGAGCCGATATCCTCCGGCACGTCGCCCACCACGTCCGACACGGCAAGCGTCAGCACGTCCGCCGGAAAGGCGGCGGCGGCCAGCCGGCCACCCTTGATGCGGGAGAGATGGCGCCGCACCAGATTGATCTCGCCAATGCTGGCGCCCGAGCGCACGAGTGCGCGCGTCACCGCCTGCTTGGCGGGCAGGTCGAGCGGGGGCGACGGCGCCGCGAGCAGGGCGGAGGCCCCGCCCGAGAGCAGCACCAGCACCAGGTCGCCTTCCTGCGCCTCCTCGGCGAGCGCCAGGCAGCGCGCCGCCGCCGCCAGCCCCGCCGCATCCGGCACGGGATGGCTCGCCTCGACGAGCGCGATCCGCTTGAGCGGGCCGCCATAGCCGGTGCGTGTCACCGCAATGCCGGTCGCGTCGGGCCAATGCGCCTCGACCGCTTGCGCCATCGGCACCGCACCCTTGCCGGCGGCGATGACGATCACTCGCCCGCTGGGCCGGGGCGGCAGCGCCGCGATGATCGTCTCGGGCCGCTTGCAGGCCGCAACCGCCGCGTCATAGGCCGCTTCCAGCAGCGCCCGCCGGTTGAGATAGCCGTTCATTGGCCGGCCAGGAACGTCGCGACATTCTCGCCAGTGATGCGCGCCACCTCGGTCACGGCCTCATGGCTGAGCCAGGCGGAATGCGGGGTCACGATCACATTGCTGCGGCGGGCGAGGCGCAGGATCGGGCTGCCCGGCGGCGGCGGCTCGACCGGCGCGACGTCGATGCCGGCGCCGCCGATCTGGCCGCTGTCCAGCGCCGCTTCCAGCGCTTCCAGGTCGATCAGCGCACCGCGCGCGGTGTTGATGATCCGCGCGCCGGGCTTCATCAGGCCCAGCGTCCGCGCATTGAACAGATGGTTCGTTTCCGGCGTCAGCGGGCAGTGCAGGCTGATGATGTCGCTCGTCGCCAGCACTGCCTCGAAGGGCAGCTTGCCTTCGCCCGGCTCGGCGCCCTGGCGGCCGGCGAACACCACCTCCATGCCCAGCGCCCGCGCCCGGCTGGCGACCCCCTGCGCGATCGCACCGCTGCCGATGAGGCCGAGGCGCTGGCCCACCAGATCGCGCACCGGCGCGGCGAAGACGCAGAAGGCCTTGCCCGTCTCCCAGCGCCCGTCGATCACCGACTCACGGAACGGGATGAGCCCGCGTGCCAGCGCGAACACCAGCATGATGACATGCTCGGCGACCGTCGTGCCGGCATAGCCCACGACATTGCGAACCGCGATGCCGCGCGCCTCGGCCGCCGCTTTGTCCACCACATCGGTGCCGGTCGCGGTCACGGCGATCAGCCGCAGGTCGGGCAGCGCGGCCAGCGTGGCGGCATCCATCCGCACCTTGTTGATGATCGCGACCTGCGCGCCGGCCAGCCGCTCGACCACCTCATGCGGTTCGGTAAAAACATGCTCGGCCCAGTCATGCGCGATGGCGGGTCGCGGAATGGCGACTCCGCCCATCGTCATCTTGTCGAGATGGACGATGCGCGGCACAGCCCCGCTTTGTGTCCCGTCCGTGTCCGCCATATCCGCATCTCTCCCAGGGTCGATCGTTCGCCCTGCAATTATCTATGCATGATAGGTAAGTCCAGCCGTCCGCGACGCAGGCAGCGCCGGACGCCTCAGAGCGTGGCGTCGGAGAGCAGCCGCATCAGCTTGTCGGTCACGCCATTGACCTGATCCAGCTCCTCGTCGCTCAGCGACTTGAGCACGCTGGCGCGGAAGGCGTGGGCAACGCGCATGATCTCTTCCAGCGCCGCCTCGCCTTGCGGGGTCAGTTCGATCAGCTTGGTGCGCCGGTCGTCCGGGTCCTGCCGGCGGCGAACAAGGCCGTCTGCCTCGAGCGTATCGAGCATGCGCGTGAGCGTCGGCCCCTCGATGCCGATGCGCTTTGCGATGGCAATCTGGGCGCTGGGCTCGGTCGAGCGGGCGATGGTGGACAGCGCTTCCATGCGCGCCGCGCCATAGCCGAGCGGGCGGAGCTGCTCATCCAGCAGCGCGCGATACCGCCGCGCAACCAGGATGATCCGAAAGGTGAAGCCATATTCCCGGTCGAGCCGCGATGTGCCGTCGATCGCCGGCTTGGGAATGCTGCCCTTGGCCTCCCCCTGTTCCGCGTCGTTCAAACTTGACCCCTCCGACCCCGTGATCGTCAATAGTTCAAGCTGTCATCGGCATGTTGCCCGGCCACGTCAAGCGCTCGCTTCCATGCGATAAGGCGAGCGACTTGCCACCGCCATGCGACTTTTTCCCCGTTGACGCTGTCCATCCGGCAGCGCAGAGGAGCGGCAAACTCACCCCGTCCTGGCAGGAGAGGACGGCATGATCAAACCGGGAGCCTCCTTCATGATGCCCAAGCTTCATCGCGCCAATCGTTTCAGCGTCAGCACTGCCTCGCTCACCGTCGGCCTCAGCCTCGTCGCGTTGCTCTCCGCCTGCGGCAGCAAGCCGGAAGCGACCAACAATGCCGCCGCCGTCACCGACAACGCCGCCAATGCCGTCAACGTGGCGGAAAATGCGGCGGTGAACGAAGCCGCACCGACCAACAGCGTGAACATGGCCGAGGCGCCCAAGATGGCACCGACGCCCACGCCGACACCCACGCCGACCGCGACGCCGGTGGCTACCGCAGCGGCCAAGCCGGCCGAGACCGCATCCGCCGGCGATGCCGCGAATGGCGCCAAGCTCTTCGCCCAGTGCAAGATCTGCCACTCGACCGAAGAGAACAAGAACGGCCTCGGCCCATCGCTTCACGGCGTCGTTGGCCGCAAGGCCGGTACGCTGGCCGGCTTCAACTATTCGCCGGCCATGAAGGGCAGCGGCCTCACCTGGACAGACCCGACGCTGGACGACTATCTCAAGGGACCGATGAAGAAGGTGCCCGGCACCAAGATGGCTTTCGCCGGCATCGCGAACGACAAGAACCGCGCCGACGTGATCGCCTATCTCGACACGCTGAAATAAGCCGGAAAAGCTTTTGCCCCGGCGCGAGCCGGGGCATCATGCCGGGGCGGCCTTAGCCTTCCTCGACCGGCGCGGCCGGTCCGTTCTTCTGGATCGATTCGATCGCGTTGCGCGCGCTCGCCTTGCTCGAATAGCCTTCGGTCCAGAAGATCACTTCGCTGTTATATTTGAACTTGGCGACATACTCGCCGGCCTTGTTCTGCTCGATGACGAACTTGTGGGCCATGATGCTCTCCTGCTGCTGGGAACCGGCAGGAAGGTAGCCCTCGGGCGCAAGACAGGCCAGCGCTATCCGCGCATGTGCTATGATTTGACAAGTCGGCCGGGCGCATAGACCGCCGGGTCGATCTGCGCGACGGGAGCCGGCAGTGCCGTACCGCGCAGCAGCGCCGCGCCGATCAGGGCGGCGGCAGGCGCGGTCTGGATGCCGAAGCCCCCCTGCCCCGCGAACCAGAAGAAGCCTTCCGCGCGCGGATCATGGCCATAGACAGGCAAACGATCCGGCGCGAAGCTGCGCAGACCAGCCCATTTATGCTCGACGGCCGCAATCGGCCAGTCGACGACTCGGGTGAAGCGGTCGATCGCCAGCGCCACGTCCAGCTCTTCCGGCGCCACGTCGCGCGGCGTATCGGGCGTCTCATCGTGCGGAGAGAGCCAGATCCGGCCCTGCCCCTCGGGCTTGAAATAGAAGGTGCCGGCAAGATCGGCGATGACCGGGAATTGCGGCGGCGCGGACGGGCAGCGCAGCTGCACGACCGTGCGCCGATAGGGCCGGATGCCGAGCGGGCCAACCCCGCAACGCCCCGCCACATCATCGGCCCAGGCCCCCGCCGCATTAACGATAACGTCGCAGCGGATCGTCTCCGCACCGACCTCGACCCGCCAGCCATTGCCCTCGCGCACGGCTGCCTCCAGCCGGGTCGAAAGCCGCACCTGCGCCCCGCCTCGCCGCGCCTGCCGGCGATAGGCGGCGAGCAGCCCGGCAGCGTCGATGTCACAGCAGGATGGCTCGGCGACACCGATGGTCCAGTCCGCCCGCAGCCCGGGCAATTCGGCCAGAATTTCAGCGCGTTCGATCCCGTGGAGAGCCATGCCGCTCGCCGCGAAATCGGCCAGCATCGCGTCGCGCAGAGGCCGGTCGCCATCGTGGCCGATATGCATGGCGCCGCGCGGCTGGAGCAGGCTGTGCTCGGCAAAATCCGGGTCCGGTGCACGCAGGATCGGCCCGCTCGCGCTGGTCAGCGGCTGCACCCCCGGCCCCCCGTAGCTCTCTTCCCAGAAAGCGACCGAACGACCCGAGGCATGATAGCCCGGCTGCTCCTCCTGCTCGATCAGCAGCACCCTTGCATGGGGAGCGAGGCCGGCGGCGAGACTGAAGCCCGCCATGCCGCCCCCGACGATGAGGATGTCGACTGTTGTCATGGCAAATTGTCCTGGCTCATGGCGGGCCGGGTGGCGCCATGATCGGGTCGGCGGTGGGGAAGCATCGCGGGCTGGTTACGATTTGGTAAGGCGTAACGTCTAGCCTTTTTCCTTATGCCTGGGGTGTGGCTGCCATCTTTGCTGAGCGCAACGCTTGCGCTGCTTCTCCTGTGGGGAGCGGCCACGGATCTGCGCAGCCGCATCATTTCGAACAAGCTCAACATCGTCATCGCGCTGCTCGCGCCGCTCTGGTGGTGGGCCAACGACCTGTCGCTTTACCCCGATGTCGCCATCCAGCTCGGCTTCGCACTGCTCATCTTCGTCCTGTTCACCGGACTGTTCGCGCTCGGCATGATGGGCGGCGGCGATGTGAAGATGCTCGGCGCACTGGCGCTCTGGCTGCCGCTGCAGGCCATGTCGACGCTCATCATCATCATGGCGCTGGTCGGCGGCGTGGTGACGCTGGTCACCGTCATCCATCATCGCGCAACCCGGCGGATCGGGCGACCGGAGATCCCCTACGGCGTGGCGATCGCTCTGGCCGGCCTGTGGGTTGTCGGTGAACCGTATCTTAACCCTTTGACTTAATAATCGGATCGACCGGGGCTCCGAAAGCCCCGCCCATTTGGAGGCGATAGTCGACATGGAACCTAAGAAGATCGCGCTTCTGGCCGGCGCCTTGATCATAGCCGTTGCCGCGGCGTTCCTGGCCCGATCCATGTTCATGAACGGTGGCTCGCCAGAGGCTTCGGCGAATGCGATGCCTGACCCGTCTCAAATGCCGCACGTCCTTGTCGCGACCAAGTCGCTGCCGGTCGGCACCATCGTCGGGCCGGATGCCTATCGCTATCAGCCCTGGCCCAAGGAACTGGTCGAGGAAGCCTATTACATTCAGGGCAAGACCGACGACGGCAAGCTGGCCGGCTCGGTCGTCCGCACCGCCATCGCTGCTGGCCAGCCGGTCACCAGCGGCTCGCTGATCCAGCCGGGCGATCGCGGCTTCCTCGCTGCCGCACTTGGTCCGGGCATGCGCGCCGTCACGGTGCCGGTCTCGGTGCAGAGCAGCGTCGCCGGCTTCATCTTCCCCGGCGACCGCGTCGACCTCATGCTGACGCAGAGCGTCGCTGGCGGTGGCGATGGTCCGCCGCTCAAGGTTTCCGAGACAATCCTGCGCAACCTGCGCGTGCTCGCCACCGACCAGCGCACCAACGCGCTGGGCGAGGATGGCAAGCCGGTTGTCCAGACCTTCTCCAACGTCACGATCGAAGTGACGCCGCGCATGGCCGAGCGCATCCAGGTCGCCCAGACCATCGGTGCCATCACCCTGTCGCTGCGCTCAATCGCGGACAACAATCAGGAGCTTGAGGAAGCGCTGGCTTCCGGCGAAGTTCAGGCGCCCAAGGCAGGCGATCCCAATGCCGAGAAGACGATGCTTGCCGCGCTTGCGAACCATCCGTCCGATCGCCGCGCCAGCTACTCCACCGGTGCCGACGTCTCGCGCTACCAGCGCAGCAGCGTGCCCGCCAAGCCGGTCGATCCCAACGCACCCGGCGTTGCCGCAGGCAGCGGCGCGGCCACCGGTCCGGTCGTGCGTATCGCGCGCGGCGCCAATGTCACCACCGTTCCGCTCGGGAGCAAATAAGATGAGCCTCGCCCTCAAGCCCAGCCTGGCGCGCGCCGCGACCGGCGCTCTGGCCGCCGCGCTGGCGATCGCCGGCAGTGCCGCCATCGCTCCGCTGCCTCTGCTCGCTGCCGGTCCTGCCCAGCAGGAAAATGGTGCCCTGCTCCTCGCCGTCGGCGAAAGCCGGGTCATCAACCTGCCGGAAAATCTGACCGACGTGGTGATCGCCAATCCTGCGGTTCTGGACGTCCATGTCCGCTCGCAGCGGCAGATCTACCTGATTGCCAAGGCGCCAGGTGAGACGAATGTGTTCGTCACCTCGGGCAACGGCAAGATGCTCTATGCCAATGCCGTCCGCGTCGGCAACAATCTCACCAGCATCGACCAGATGCTGCACCTCGCCATGCCGGACGCCGACGTGCAGGTCAGCACCATGAACGGCATGATCCTGCTCACCGGCACGGTCGCCGCGCCGGAGGACGCCGCAGAAGTCGAGCGCCTCGTCACCGCTTTCGCCGGCAAGGACACCAATGTCGTCAGCCGCCTGAAGACCGCGACGCCGCTGCAGGTCAATTTGCAGGTGCGCATCGCCGAGGTGAACAAGAGCTTCTCCAAGAATATCGGTTTCAACCTGGCGACGGCGGATGCCACTGGCGGCTTCAAGTTCGGGCTTGGTCAGGGTCGCGCCTTCTATCCGCAATGGACTGTGGGCGGCCCGCTTCTTGTCGGCACCACCTCCTCGACGGGCACCACGACCGCGTCGCCGATCACCAGCGGCGCCTCGCTGTTCGGCGAAGGCAAGCTGGCAGGCCTGACCATCCTCGGTGCGCTTGATCTGGCGGAGGCGCAGGGCCTCTCCGTCACGCTCGCCAATCCTAATCTCACCGCCCTTTCGGGCGAGACTGCCAGCTTCCTGGCCGGCGGCGAAATTCCCATTCCGCTGTCGAGCTCGCTCGGCCAGGTCTCGGTGGAATACAAGCAATATGGCGTCAGCCTGGCGTTCACGCCCACGGTCCTCGCCGATGGCCGCATTTCCATGCGCGTCCGCCCGGAAGTCTCGCAGCTCGACCAGAGCAGCGCGGTACGCCTGGGCAACTTCTCGATCCCCGGCGTCTCGACCCGGCGGGCAGAAACGACCGTGGAGCTTGGCTCCGGCCAGAGCTTCGTGATCGGCGGCCTACTGAGCACATCGAGCGGCAACACGATCGACAAGGCGCCGTTCCTGGGTGACCTGCCGATCATCGGCAATCTCTTCAAGTCGCAGGGCTACCGGCGGCAGGAGACGGAGCTGGTCATCGTCGTGACGCCCTATCTCGTGAAGCCGGTCAACGCGCGTGACATCGCGCTGCCGACGGATGGCTTCCGCAATGCGAACGACGCACAGCGCCTCGTCGGCCAGATCCATGACGGTGAGACAGGCGGCAGCCGGCCCAAGCCGGACGCTGCACCCGCCACGACCGTGACGCCGGACAAGATCGGCAGCGCCAGCAAGGTGAACCGCAAGTCGGCCACCCCCGGCTTCAGCTTCTGACGAGGAGGGACCAAGATGCACACCAAGAGCTTCTTCCGCCGCCCGACCAGCGCCCTGCTGGCGCTCGGTCTCCTCGTTCCCGCCTTCGCCGCGACACCGGCATCGGCCGGCCGTAAGGTAGAGCGCGGCGTCGAGCCGACCCACCAGCCGGTCGTCTCGCGCACGGATTTCGTCTTTGATGTGGCGGCCGACGGCACCGATGGCCTGAGCCCCATTCAGCAGCGGCAGCTGGCCGCCTGGTTCGATGCGCTCGGCCTTGGTTATGGCGACCATGTCTCGCTCGCGGGCGCCAATGGCGGCACGCGGGCCTTGCAGGATTCCATCGGCGATGTGGTCGGCCGCTACGGGCTGCTGATCGAGGGTGATGCGCCCGCGACGGCCGGCGAGGCTCCTGCGGGTGGCGTGCGCGTCGTCGTCAGCCGCTCGACCGCGAGCGTACCCGGTTGCCCGACCTGGCGCGACCGGGCCGAAGCCAATTTCCATGGCGGACTCAGCGACAATTATGGCTGCGCCTCGGCCTCGAACCTGGCCGCGATGATCGCCGATCCGCGCGATCTGGTCGATGGCCGCGCACCCGCGCTCGATACCCTGAACACGGTCAGCGGCAAGGCGATCAAGGCATATAAGGACAAGGCGCCGACCGGCGCTGGCGGCCTGCAATCCATGTCGGCGGGAGGGAACTAAGATGAACGCACCCTGGAAGCCCGGTGGTCCCAACGGGCGCGACCCCTTCCACGCCTATGTCTGCGACGATCACAGCCTCGATCTGCTCCGGGCGGTGGTGCAGGAGATGGGCTGGCCGATCGAGCGGGTCCACAAGGGCGGCCTGCGCAATGCCGTGCAGTCGCTGTCGATGACGGCGAGCCCGAACGTGCTGTTTGTGGACCTCTCCGAATCCGGCGATCCGCTCAACGACATCAACAGCCTCGCCGAGGTGTGCGAACCCGGCACGGTCGTCATTGCGAGCGGCCAGGTGAACGATGTGCGCCTCTACCGCGATCTCGTGGCGAGCGGCATTCAGGATTATCTCCTGAAGCCCCTGTCCGTTGACGCCGTGCGTGAAGCGCTGGTCAATGCCCAGGCCGTCTTTGCGGCGCCCAAGGTGGACATCAGCGACGATCGTCCGCACCTCATGGTCACGGTGATCGGCACGC
Source organism: Sphingomonas sp. (assembly GCA_017304655.1). Taxonomy (GTDB): domain Bacteria; phylum Pseudomonadota; class Alphaproteobacteria; order Sphingomonadales; family Sphingomonadaceae; genus Sphingobium. The sequence continues at coordinate 222,660 of JAFKLY010000002.1, read as the reverse complement.
GCGGCGGCGTGGGTGCCTCCACGGTCGCCACATCGCTGGCCTATCTGTCCAGCGCCAAGGGCAAGCGCCCGACCGCACTGCTCGATCTCGACGTGCATTTCGGCACCGGCGCGCTCTCCATGGATCTGGAGCCGGGTCGCGGCCTGACCGACGCGGTCGAAAATCCCAGCCGCATCGACGGGCTGTTCATCGAGCGCGCGATGGTGCGCGCCAGCGAGACGCTCGCCATCCTCTCCGCCGAAGCGCCGATCAGCCAGCCGCTCATCACGGACGGTTCGGCCTATTACCAGCTTGAGGAAGAGCTGCGCAGCGCCTTCGAATGGACGTTCATCGACCTGCCCCGGTCGATGCTGGTCCAGCACCCGCATCTCGTCCACGAATCGAACGTGGTGATCGTCGTCACCGAGTTCACGCTGGCCGCCGCGCGCGATACCATTCGCATCCTGTCCTGGCTCAAGTCGAATGCCCCCCAGTCCCAGGTACTGGTGGCCGTCAACAAGGCGCAGGTCGGCATTTCGGAGATCGCCCGCAAGGATTTCGAGCATTCGATTGAGCGGCAGGTCGACCTCATCATGCCCTTTGACGCCAAGGTCACGACCCAGGCGGCCAAGCTGGGCAAGACGGTTGCCGAGAGCGGCCGCGCCAGCAAGCTGGGCCAGGCATTCCTGACCCTGAGCAGCCTCATCGCGTCCTCCGGCGCCGAGATGGTGAGCGGCAGCAACGGCGCGGGCAAGAAGAACGGCAACTCGCTCATCAGCCGCCTGCTGGAGGTCAAGCTGCCCAAGCCCGGCAAGGGCAAGGCGAAGACCGAAACCGACGCCGAACTGATCGCCGAGTGAGCGGCGCGGCAAGCCCCGGCGTCAAAGCCGGGGAATGCCCGCAAACGCATGACGACTGACTGAGTGGAAGAGACGACGATGGATGCCAGGCTACTTCTGCTGATCCTGCTCTCGGTGGCGATGATCGCCATGCTCTTCTTCGCCTTCGCCGGTCCGTCCGCAGATCGCGCGGGCGCCCGTCGCATCGCGTCGATCCGCGGCCGTTACACCGGCAGCGACTTGAACCAGATCGAAGCGCGCATGCGCAAAGCGATCGCCTCGCGTCGGCAGGAGCCACACCAGCTCCTTGCCTCGCTGGTCCCCAATCCCGAGCAGCTTGCCAAGCGCCTCGCCATGACCGGTCGTAAATGGACGCTCGGTCAGTTCATGATCGCCAGCGCCGGGCTCGCCATCTTCATCTTCGCCTTGATGCTGATCCGCGGCTTTTCTTTCTTGCCATCGCTCTTCGTCGGGATGGCCGCAGGCTTCGGCCTGCCGCACGTGTTCGTCGGCAAGCTGATCAAGCGGCGCATCGACAAGTTCAATGCGAACTTCCCCGATGCGCTCGATCTGCTGGTGCGCGGCCTGCGTTCGGGCCTGCCGGTGGGTGAGACGATGCTGGTCGTCAGCCAGGAAATTCCCGGCCCGGTGGGTGAGGAATTCAAACTCATCACCGAGCGGATCAAGATCGGCAAGACCACCGACCAGTCGCTGCAGGAAACGGCGGCACGCCTCGGCACGCCGGAGTTCCAGTTCTTCTGCATCACGCTAGCGATCCAGCGCGAGACGGGCGGCAACCTCGCCGAAACGCTGGCCAATCTCGGCACGGTGCTCCGCCAGCGCGCGCAGATGAAGCTGAAGATCAAGGCCATGTCTTCGGAATCCAAGGCCTCGGCCTACATCATCGGCGCGCTGCCGTTCCTGGTGTTCGGCCTGATTTGCTGGATCAACTTCACCTATATGACGCCGTTCTTCACCGGCGATCCGGGCGGCCTCTTCGGCCTCGGCCTGATGCAGATGGTCGCGATCGGCGGCATGTGCTGGATGAGCATTGGCGTGTTCATCATGGCCAAGATGATCAACTTCGAGATCTGAGGGGCATCCCGGACCATGGCTTCCAACGGTGCAACCCTGTTCGGCATGACGGCCCAAGACATCGGCACGCTGCTGGCCGCTGTCGCGACGTTCGCCGTGCTCGCGGCCATTTATGTCGCCGCGACCGTGCGCAATCCGATGGGGCGTCGGGTCAAGGCGCTCAACGACCGGCGCGAGCAGCTCAAGGCCGGCATCACCGCCTCGACCAGCAAGCGTCGCGCCAAGATCGTCCACCAGAGCGACACCACGGACCGCATGCGCGTCCTCCTGTCCTCGATGAAGGTCCTGCAGGACGATCAGCTCAAGGATGCGCAGAAGAAGCTGGCCCAGGCCGGCATCCGGTCCAAGGAATGGGCCATCGCCATCATCTTCGGTCGTCTCGTCCTGCCGATCGTGGTCGGCGGCACGGCCGCGCTGCTGATCTATGGCCTCAACCTCTGGCCAGACTGGGGCGAGTTCAAGAAGTTCGGCATTTTCGCCGGCGCACTGCTGCTCAGCTACAAGGCGCCCGATCTCTATGTCGAGAACAAGATCACCAAGCGCTCGGACGCGATCCGCAAGGGCATTCCCGACGCGCTCGATCTGCTCGTGATCTGCGCCGAGGCGGGCCTGACGGTCGATGCTGCCTTCCAGCGCGTGGCGCGGGAGCTGGGCGCGGCCTATCCCGAGCTTGGCGAAGAGTTCCAGCTCACCGCCATCGAGCTGAGCTTCCTGACCGAACGCCGCATGGCCTTCGAGAACCTCTCCGAGCGTGTGCGACTGGAAGCGCTCAAGGGCGTGGTCACGACCATGATCCAGACCGAGAAATACGGCACGCCGCTTGCCTCGGCGCTGCGCGTCCTCTCCGCCGAGTTCCGCCACGCCCGCATGATGCGCGCCGAGGAAAAGGCCGCGCGCCTGCCGGCGATCATGACCGTGCCGCTGATCCTCTTCATCCTGCCGACGCTGTTCGTGGTCATTCTCGGCCCGGCGGCCTGCTCGATCAGCAAGGCGTTCTAAAACCCTTCGGCGCAGCCCCCTTGCGGGCTGACGCCGGCTGGGCCAGTAGGCGAGCCGACGATAAAATGCTGGAGGCCCGACGATCGTGACCGTTACGCAACCCATCACGCCCGTTGTTCTCTCCGGCGGGTCAGGCACCCGGCTCTGGCCGGTCAGCCGCGCGGAATGCCCCAAACAGTTCATCGCGCTGACCGCGCCGCAAACCATGTTCGAACTGACCCTGTCCCGGCTCGACGGGCTGACCGGCGCCACGCCCCCCGTCATCGTCGCCAATGCCGCTCATGCCGACATCATCCGCGCGCAGGGCAGCCCGGACATGACGGTGATCCTGGAGCCCTGCGCCCGCAACACCGCGCCGGCGATCGCGCTCGCCGCCCTCGCGCTCGAAGCGCAGGACAGCGCGATGCTGGTCATGCCGAGCGATCATGTGATCACGGACGTGCCTGCCTTCCACGCAGCCATCGAGCGCGCCCGCGCGCTGGTCGCCCAGGGCTGGCTGGTCACGTTCGGCATCGAGCCGGACGCGCCGGAAACCGGCTTTGGCTATATCGCACTTGGCGAGGCCCTCGCGCCCGGCGTCAACCGGGTCGCGCGCTTCGTCGAGAAGCCGGACCTCGCCCGCGCCACGGCCATGCTCGCGCAGGGCGGTCATGTCTGGAACGCCGGCATCTTCCTGTTCAGCGCCCGCGCCTTTCTGGATGCGCTGGCGACACACCAGCCGGAGATGCTCGCCGCCGCCCGGCGTGCCATTGCAGAGGGCACGCAGGCGGACGGGACGATCCGCCCTTCGCAGGACGCCTTCGCCACCTGCCCCTCCGACTCGATCGACTATGCCGTCATGGAGCGCGCCGAGAAGGTCGCTTGCGTGCCCGTGTCCATGGGCTGGTCGGATGTCGGCAGCTGGGACGCGCTGTACGATCTCGCCACCAAGGATACCGGCGGCAATGCGCTGCAAGGGTCGGCGCACGCCATCGAGGCGGAGCGCTGCCTGATCCGCAGCGATGGCCCGAACGTTACCGTTGTCGGCGCCAGCGACCTCATCGTCATCGCGACGGGCGACGAGATTCTCATCCTGCCGCGCGGCCGCTCGCAGGATGTGCGCAAGGCCGTGGCCGCGCTGGCCGAACGGGCACCCAAGCCGTGACAAGGCCGCAGGGCGAACCGGGATCGACCCGCCGTCACTGGCTGGTCGCGCTCGCGATCCTCGCCCTGATGATGATCATCGTGCCCGTCATCGCCCGCTTCTACTGACCCAGACCCACAGGACCCCGCCATGACCGACAAGCCGACCATCCTCGTCACCGGCGGCGCCGGCTATATCGGCAGCCATGCCGTGCTGGCGCTGGTCGACGCGGGCTGGCCGGTCGTCGTCATCGACAATCTCACGACCGGCTTCCAATGGGCGGTGCATGAGAAGGCAGCCTTCGTGCAGGGTGACATCGGCGATATTCCGCTCGTCGAGCGGGTCATCGCGGAACATGGCGTCCGGGGCATCATGCATTTCGCCGGCTCGATCATCGTGCCGGAATCGGTCGAGAACCCGCTCAAATATTATCGCAACAACACGGCCAACAGTCGCGCGCTGATCGAGGCCGCCGTCAATCAGGGCGTGCCGCACTTCATCTTCTCCTCCACCGCCGCCACTTATGGCGAGCCGGAGGAAAGCCCGGTGCGCGAGGATAGCCCGAAGCGGCCGATCAATCCCTACGGCATGTCCAAGCTGATGACCGAGATCATGCTGGCCGATGTCGCCGCCGCCCATCCGCTCAACTTCTGCGCGCTGCGCTACTTCAACGTGGCAGGCGCCGATCCGCAGGGCCGCTCAGGCCAGTCCACGGCGGGCGCGACCCATCTCATCAAGGTCGCGGTGGAAGCAGCACTCGGCAAACGCAGCCATGTCGCGGTCTTCGGCACGGATTATCCGACACCGGACGGCACCGGTGTGCGTGACTATATCCATGTGAGCGATCTTGCCGCCGCGCATGTGCTGGCGCTGGAAGCGCTGATCGCGCAGCCGCAGCAGAGCCTCACGATGAACTGCGGCTATGGCCGGGGCTTCTCGGTGCTGGAAGTGCTCGACGCCGTCGATCGCGTGACCAACATGACCATGGAGCGCCGCATCGAGGGTCGCCGCGCCGGCGATCCGCCCGCGCTCATTTCCGACAACAGCCGGATCAAGGCGACGCTGCCCTGGCAGCCGGCCTATGCGGACCTCAACACCATCGTCGCCCACGCCCTCGCCTGGGAACGCAAGCTGAGCGAGATCCGGGGCGGCTGACCGCTCAGGCTGGCGCTTTCTCTCTCGACCAGTCCCGCCAATGCGCGTGCCACTGGTCGGCGAAGACACGCGGCTTCTCCTCGAACAGGCGCTCACCCAGCTTGAGCGCCTTGGCATGGAGGCGCGCGGAGCGCTTCTGCGCGGCCGCACGCAACCGGTCGACCACCGCCGCATCCGGCACCGGCGGACCTGCGGAAAGCCGCTCCACAAGCAGATCGAGATCATGCTGCTCGCCCAGCAGATCGCCCAGCCGCGCGGCCTGACGGACGCGCGCGCCTGCCGGGCGGGGCGCGACGGCGCGGAGCAGCCGCATATGCTGCCAATGATATTTCACCTGCTTGCGCCACTCATGGCTGAGATGCGGTTCACCGCTTTGGGCGAGCGCCGACATCCCCCGGCGCGCGGCACGGTAGCTGCGCGTGAGGCCGGGGCCGATCGCTTCCCAACCCAGCGCGCTCAACGACCAACTCGCAGCCCTCACGCGCGCGGCCAGCAACTGCTCGGCGCAATGATCGAGCGCGCGCGCCATAACGGCCTGCCCGCTGCCCACCGCGCCGAAATGGCGGCGCAGCGCAGCAATGGTCGGCGCGGCGCTCGCCATGTCCGGCCCGCTCGCCAGCCCATCCAGCGTGTCGACCAGCACCTTGCTGTCGCGCAGGCCGGAGAGCGAGCCAGCGATGTCGCGGAAGGCCGCATTCTCGGTCTCGAAGGCGGGAAAGACCGGCCGCACCAGTCTCAGCAGCCCACGCACGGCCTTGCACGCGCGTCGCATCTGATGGACGATCCGCTCAGGCGGCAGCGCGCCCGCGCGGACAAGCGCCAGCGCCTCATCCATCTCGTGACAGGCAATCCGGCGGAACCCCGCCTCGACCGTCTCGTCCGATGCCTTGAAACGAAAGGGCATGCGACTCTCGATCCATTTGCAAGATCGATGAGCAACTTAGGCGAGCGAACCGCCCCGGTCCAGCCGCAGGCGGATCAGCGCTTGCCCGCCTTTAGTGCGCCGCCCCCCAGCTTGGCCCCGTGCCGATCTCGACGCCCAGCGGCACGGAGAGCTGGACCATCGGCTGCGCCGCACCGGCCATCACGTCGCGGATGATCGGGCTGGCCGTCGCCACGTCCTCTTCCGGCACTTCGAACACCAGCTCGTCATGCACTTGCAGCAGCATCTTCACGCGCTCCAGCCCGGCCTCACGCAGCGCCGGCCCCATGCGGGCCATGGCGCGCTTGATGATGTCCGCGCTCGTCCCCTGGATCGGCGCGTTGATCGCCGCGCGCTCGGCACCCTGGCGGACATGCTGGATGGGCGACTTGATCTGGGCGAACCAGGTCTTGCGGCCGAACAGCGTCTGCGTGAAGCCGTCGTGCCGCACCTTTTCCAGCGTCTCGTTGATATAGGCCGAGATGCCGGGGAACCGGTCGAAATAGCGGCTGATCATCGCCTGCGCCTCGTCGGCGTCGATCTCCAGCCGGGCAGCGAGGCCCCAGCGCGAAATGCCGTAGAGGATCGCGAAGTTGATCGTCTTCGCTCGCCCGCGCGTATCGCGATTGACCTCGCCGAACAGCTCCTTGGCGGTCGCCGCGTGAATGTCCTCGCCACGCAGGAACGCGTCGCGCAGGGGTGGCACGTCCGCCATGTGCGCGGCAAGACGCAGCTCGATCTGGCTATAGTCCGCCGCCAAGATGACATGACCCGGCTCGGCGATGAACGCGTCGCGGATCTGCCGGCCGGTCTCGGTGCGGATCGGGATGTTCTGGAGATTGGGATCGGTCGAGGAGAGGCGCCCGGTCTGGGCACCAGTGAGGCTGTAGCTGGTGTGGACGCGCCCGGTCTCCCGGTTGATCTGCGCCTGCAACGCATCGGTATAGGTCGACTTGAGCTTGGCGAGCTGCCGCCAATCGAGCACCAGCCCGGCGATCTTCACGCCGTCCGCCTTCATCTTCTCCAGCACGGTCACGTCAGTCGAATAGGCACCGGACTTGCCCTTCTTGCCGCCCTTGAGACCCATCTTCTCGAAGAGGATCGCGCCCAACTGCTGGGTCGATCCGATCGCGAAGGGCTGGCCCGCCTCGGCATGGATTTCCTCTTCCAGCCGGGCGATCTCCTGCGCGAACTGGCCCGAGAGGCGCGAGAGATGATCGCGGTCCACCTTGATGCCCGCGCGCTCCATGCCCGCCACCACGGGGATGAGCGGCCGGTCGACCAGCTCATAGACGCGCGTTGCCCCTTCCTGGTGCAGGCGCGGCTGGAAGCGCGTCCACAGCCGCCAGGTCACGTCCGCATCCTCGGCGCCATAGCGCGTGGCGATGTCCAACGGCACCTGCGCGAAGCTGATCGCCTTCTTGCCCGTCCCGGCCACGTCCTTGAAGCTGATGCAGGTATGATCGAGCACCGCTTGCGCCAGCTCGTCCATGCCATGCCCGGCCAGCGACTGGCCGGCGTCGAGATCGAAGCTCATCACCATCGTGTCGTCGATCGGCGAGACCGCCAGCCCATGCCGCGCCAGCACGTTGAGGTCATATTTGATGTTGTGGCCGATCTTCAGCACGCCCGGGTCGGCGAGCAGCGGCCGCAGCCGCGCGACAGCTTCGCCTAGCGGAATCTGCGGCGGCACTTCGCCGAACATATCGTCGCTGCTGCGATGCCCCAGTGGAATATAGCAGGCACGGCCCGGCGCGGTGGCCAAGCAGATGCCGACGAGACCGGCCGCAATCGCGTCGAGCGCGTCCGTCTCGGTATCGATCGCGATGATGCCGCTGGCGTAGCTTTCCGCGATCCACGCATCGAGCCGCTCCAGCGTCGTCACTGTCTCATAGGCATCGAGATCAATGGCCGGCAGGGGCAGGAAGGCCGGCGTCTCCGGCTCGCCCAGTGCCAGCGCCGCCGGTGCGCCAGCCTCGGCGGCGGCACCCGACTGCGCCTGCGGCTTGCCCGGTGCGTGTCCGGCCATGCGCGAGAGCAGCGACTTGAAGCCCTGATCCTCCAGGAAGGCACGCAGCGGCTCGGCCGGGATGCCGTCCAGCTTCAGCTCGTCAAGCGCGTGCGGTACCGGCACCTGCGCGTGCAGTTCGACCAGCTCGCGCGAGAGCCGGGCCATGGCCTCATGCTCGATCAGATTGTCGCGCATCTTGCTCGGCTTCATCGTCGGCGCGGCGGCCAGCACGGCGTCCAGCGTGCCATATTCGAGGATGAGTTTGCTCGCGGTCTTGGGGCCGATGCCCGGCACGCCCGGCACATTGTCCACCGCGTCGCCCATCAGCGCCAGCACGTCGCCAAGCTGCTCGGGCGCCACGCCGAACTTCTCCTGCACATAGCCCGGCCCGCGCCTCTCGTTCTTCATGGTGTCGAGCATGTCGACGCCCGGCTGGATGAGCTGGGCGAGATCCTTGTCGGAGGAGACGATGGTCACGTCCCACCCCGCCGCCACGGCCTGCTTTGTGTAGGTGGCGATGATGTCGTCCGCCTCGAACCCGGCTTCCTCGATGCAGGGCAGCGAGAAGGCACGCGTCGCCTCGCGGATCAGCGGGAACTGGGGCACGAGGTCTTCCGGCGGCGGCGGCCGGTGCGCCTTGTACTGATCGTAAAGATCGTTGCGGAAGGTGTGCGAACCCTTGTCCAGCACCACAGCCAGATGCGTCGGCCCCTCCGCCTTGTCGAGCGCGTCGGCCAGCTTCCACAGCATCGCCGTATAGCCATAGACCGCGCCCGCCGGCGTGCCGTGCCGGTTGGTGAGCGGCGGAAGCTGGTGATAGGCGCGGAAGATATAGCCCGAGCCATCGACAAGGTAGAGGTGATTGCGCGCATGAGTCTCGGTCATGCGCCGGGGGATAGCGCGGGGATGGTGGCGATGCTAGCGGCACGGTGCGCGATCCGGCCATGGCGCCTGCTTCGTGCCTCGCCTGCGGGGAATGCGCGGAGTTGCCTCTTGGCGCCCGCCAAGCTAGGAGGCGCGATCAAAATTTCCGGTGCAACAATCGAAGAAGTCGACCCATGGCAGGCCATAGCAAATTCAAGAACATCATGCATCGCAAGGGCGCGCAGGACAAGAAGCGCTCGGCCATGTTCTCCAAGCTCAGCCGCGAGATCACCGTGGCGGCCAAGATGGGCACGCCCGATCCGGACATGAACCCGCGCCTGCGCCTGGCGGTCAATGCGGCCAAGGCCCAGTCCATGCCCAAGGACAATATCCAGCGCGCCATCGACAAGGCGAGCAAGGGCGACGCGGAGAATTACGAGGAAGTGCGCTATGAGGGCTATGGCCCCGGCGGCGTCGCCATCATCGTCGAGGCGCTGACCGACAATCGCAATCGCACCGCGACCAACGTGCGCACGGCCTTCTCCAAGAATGGCGGCAATCTCGGTGCGTCCGGCGCGGTGAGCCATGGCTTCGATCGCATGGGCCTCATCACTTATCCGGCGAGCGCGGGCGATGCCGACGCGATCTTCGAGGCCGCGCTGGAAGCCGGCGCCGAGGACGTGGAATCGAACGATGACGCGCACGAGATCTGGACGGCGATGGACGCGCTGCACGAAGTCGCCAAGGGGCTTGAGGAAAAGCTCGGCCCGGCAGAGAGCGCCAATCTCGCGTGGAAGCCGCAGACCACTGTGGAGCTGGACGAGAGCAATGCCGGCACGCTGCTCAAGCTGGTCGACACGCTCGAAGACGATGACGACGTGCAGACCGTCTGGGGCAATTACGATGTCTCGGACGAGGTGATGGAAAAGCTGGGATAATGCTGGCGCTGATCGCCAAGGCGCTGCTCTCGGGCGCGCTCGTCGTGGCGATCGCGGAGATCGGCAAGCGCCAGCCGGCGCTGGCGGCGCTGGCCGCGGCGCTCCCGCTTGTCTCGGTGCTCGGCATGATGCTGCTCTGGTGGAGCCGGCCGGAAGCGGAGAACATGGCGCGCTATGCGCAGGCGACCTTCTGGTACGTGCTGCCGTCGCTGCCGATGTTCCTGTTGATCCCGGTCATGCTGCGCCATGGCGCCGGCTTCTGGATCGCCCTGCTGCTCGGCTGCGCGCTCACCATGCTTCTATACTTCGCCATGATCGCGGTCGGCCCGCGCCTCGGCCTGCGGCTGTGATCATCCTTGGCCTCGATCCGGGCCTGGGCACGACAGGCTGGGGACTGGTGCACACGCAGGGCAATCGCCTCTCGCACATCGCTAACGGCCAGATCCGCACGGAGAGTTCCGCCGCGCTGGCCTCGCGCCTTGTTACGCTCGATGCTGCACTTGCCGGCCTGATTGCTGCGCACAATCCGGACGAAGCGGCGGTCGAGGAAGTGTTCGTCAACGCCAATCCGCAATCGACGCTCAAGCTTGGGCAAGCGCGCGGCGTCGTGCTGCTCGGTGCCGCACGATCGGGCATGGTGGTCGGCGAATATGCTGCACGCCTGGTCAAGAAATCCGTCGTTGGCGTGGGCAATGCGAGCAAGGATCAGGTCCACGCCATGGTCTGCCGCCTGCTGCCGGGGTGCAGCATTGCCGGGCCGGACGCGGCCGATGCGCTCGCTGTTGCGATCACGCATGCGCACATGCGCGCCAGTGCCGTGCACCTGAGCGGCCGCGCGCGGCCCTGATCGCCTGCCGCGCCTAGCTGCGTCCCCAGAACAGGAAAGCGACCGCACCCATGAGGCACAGGAACGCGCCCAGATGCCGCCAGTGCAGCGGCTCACCAAGGAACGTCACCATGAACACGCCGAACACGGTGAGGGCGATGACTTCCTGCACGATCTTGAGCTGGCCCGCGCTCCAGCCGCTCGCATAGCCCAGCCGGTTGGCCGGCACGGCGAGGCAATATTCGAACAGCGCGACACCCCAGCTGATGAGGATGACGATGAGCAGCGGCTTGGTCATGCCGCCCTTGAGATGCCAGTACCAGGCAATCGTCATGAAGATGTTGGAAGCGAGCAGCAGCGCGATCGTTGGCATGGCGCTCTCATGCCAGCAGCGATGGCCGAATGCCATGGCGAAGAGCGCGGAGGCCTCCATGAAAAGACCCCCTGCGGCGCGAAACCGGCAGGGGGTCAGATTCTCGTCACTGGAGGGGAGGACGAGATTTCAGGGCCGGGCATGGCGACAGAGCTGATCGCGCCACCATCCCCGGGATACGCCTGTTGTCTATCATAATAGGTAGATGCTCTCAACCCCGTCCGCCACATCCTGAGACAGGGCGGCGATGCAGACACCCTCAGGCGTCCTCGAGCGTCTTGAGCTTGAAGTCGAGCACCCTGGCGAAGGGGTCCTCCGGCTGGCCGGCCTCATAGGTTTCACGGATGGTGGTGCGGCGCATGTCCCGGCGATCATGCAGGCTGTCATAGTCGCCACCGCGATGCAGGGTGCACAAATTGTCCCAGATCGACAGGTCCCCCGGCGCATACTTCACCTTGATTACATATTGCGGCTGGGTCGCGAATTCGACGAGGTCGCGGATGAGCGCGCGGCTTTCCTCCAGGCCCATGCCGACGATCGAGCGTGTATGCGCGCCGACATAGAGCGCTTTCCGGCCTGACGCCTTATGCTCCATCACCACCGGATGACGCACCAGCCCGCGTTCCACCACATCCGCATCGGTGAGCGGCACGCCGCCCTTGCGGCGCGATTCCCACAGGCTGTGCTCGCCCATGAGCCCCTCGATCCGATCCTTCATCGCTTGCGGCAGATCGTCGTAAGCTGATCTCGTGTCGGCAAACCAGGTCTCGCCGCCCTCTTTCGGCGCCTCGTGGCAAAGCAGCAGGGCGTAGGACGAGCGGATCTCCATGAAGCTGCTATCCGAGTGCCACAGCCCGTCGCCCTTCTTGTGCAGCAACATGCCCGGATCGGTCAGGATGTTGCCATCCGCATCCAGATTGCTTGCGTCGAACAGTTCGCGGTGGTTGAGGCGCGTGCGCGCGCCGCCGCGCAGCGGGGCGAGCTCGATATGGCCGAAGATGCGACTGAAGGCGATGTGGCTTTCATCGTCGAGACCGGTGTTGCGGAAGACGCAGACGCCCCATTGCGCCATGGCATCCAGAATCGCCCTGCTGTCCGCATCGGACAGGGGCTTGCTGATATCGACACCGGACAGTTCGGCACCGAAGCGCGGCAGAATCGGCTGGACCTTGAGCATGTTGCGGCCTCTCCCATGATCGTTCACGGGCGGCGGCATGCAGCCCGACGCCGGCTTTATCTATCATCATAGGAAAAGCCGCCTTGATCGGAATCAAGGGCGGGCCGGACTGGTCCCGATCGTCAGACCCGGGCGACTCGTGCGAACATGAGGTGCAGCAGATCGGCGCACCGCTCCAGATCCGCATCGTCCAGATCGGCTAGCATCTTCTCGCGCTCGGCATCGAGGATGGGCTGGATGCGTTTCAGCACAGCGACGCCCTCCGGCGTTAGCGAGACCAGCTTGGAACGACCGTCACGCGGATTGTCGATTCGCTTGATCAGTCCGTCAGCCGCCAGCCCCTCGATCACACGGACCAGCGTGGGCCACTGCACGAACAGGCGCTGGCCCAGGTCCGTCAGCGTCACCGGCTGAGGACCGAAGCCGATGCTGAACAGCGCCTGCCAGCGTGCCCGGCTCTGGCCCGTCGCCGCGCGCAGGCGATTGTCGATGTGAGTCGTCCAGGATCGCCCGGCCATCACGAGCAGGCGGGAGAGGCGATATTCGCGGTCCAGCCGGCTCCCGAGCGGATAGAAGTCGTTGTAATGGCTGGCCCAATCATCGAAGTCGCCGATCCGCTCGATCGGCGCCTCTTTCTGTTTGGCCGCCCGCTTGTCGGTCGCCATGCCCCCTCCGGTCTGATGCGACGAATCCTATCCTTGTAGCCTGTTGGCGCAAGATGGAAACGCGCCTTCGGTTGAAAATTCAATAATTTCAAGTCCGGTCTGGAACAAGCGACCACCGCGCCTGGCCTTTCGACAAGCATCCGTCCAACCGCTAGAAGGGCGGCAACAAAGAGGAGAGAGGCCCATGCACAAAATCATGCTCGACCCGGACCTGGTCGCACGCCTCACCGCCGAGCGCGGCGGACGACTGCATGTCATCGATCGTCTCGATCCGGCCCGCACCGCGCACGTCGTCGTGGACATGCAGAACGGCTTCATCGAGCCGGGCGCCCCGGTGGAAGTGCCCGCCGCGCGGGAGATCGTGCCTGCGGTCAACCGGATCAGCCAGGCCGTCCGCAAGGCTGGCGGCGCCAATTACTTCGTGCAGTTCACGACGCCGGTCGGCAATCTTGAAAGCTGGTCCACTTTCTATGGCCGCTTTTCCCCCGGTATCGCCCAGGGGCATCAGGATGCCTTCACGCCCGGCGCGCATTACTGGCGGCTCTGGCCCGCGCTGGACGTGGACATGGCACTCGACAAGGCGATGCCCAAGACGCGTTTCGGCGCCTTCATTCCCGGCACGTGCGATCTGGACGCTGCGCTGCGCGCGCGCGGCATAGACACGCTGATCATCACCGGCACGCTGACCAATTGCTGCTGCGAATCTACCGCGCGGGACGCAATGCAGCTCAACTACCGCGTGATCTTCGCCAGTGATGCCAATGCCGCGCTGAGCGACGCGGAGCATAATGCGACGCTCAACAACATGATGTTCCTCTTCGCCGATGTCATGTCGACCGACGAGATCGTGGCGCTGCTACAGCCGGTCATGGCGGAGACGTCCGCCGAATAGCCACCGGCCTGCTCAGGCCGCTTCGCACAAGGCCTTGAGTTGTTGTGCGACAGCGCCCCAGCCGGCTTCGAAACCCATGGCGGCGTGCTGGTCGCGTGCCTCGGCACTCCAGTGCCGGGCGGACGCGGTATAGCGCGTGCCCTCTCCCTCCGCCTCGATCGCCCATATGCCGACCATGAACGGCCCGGCCGGACGCCAGCCGACCGTGAAGGCGTCCGTCGAGATGAAGTGCTTTCCGGGCACGACGTCCAGGAACACGCCTTCGTTGGGCATTTCCTCGCCATTGGGGCCGCGCATGATCATCGCGGCGCGGCCGCCGGGCCGCCAGTCCTGCTCGACAATCTCTGCCCGCCAGGGCGTGGGGCACCACCACTCCTCCTGCCGCTGCGTCATCACCTGCCACACCATCTCCGGCGGGGCGTCAATGTAGGTCGTGACGCTGAGGTCGAGATCGGCGATGTCGGTCATGTCAGTCATCCTGTCGAAAAGGCGCCGCGCTCAGTCGCGGTCCGGCGCACCAAGCGGGAAATAATGGCGATAGGGCCGCGCTCCCTCGATGCAGCGCGCCACGGACGGACGGGCATTCAGCCGGGCACGATAGGCGCGCAGCAACGGGAAACTCTCGGGGATCGGCCGCACCCAGTCGGCGTAGAAAAGCGATGGCGCCGCAGCACAATCGGCGAGCGAGAAGCCATGGCTGCAGGCCCACTCGCGCCCGGCCAGCCGCACTTCCAGCCAGCCATAGATGGTATCGAGCGCCTGCCCGGCTCGCTCCACGCGCGCGGGATCGGGCGTGATCCCCGGCAGCGCCTCGGTCACAATGGCCTGCACCGGCGTCATCACATGATTGTCGAACACCCGGTCCATGAAGCGCACGTCCAGCGCATCGACCGCATTGGCCGGGATGAGCGGCGCGCGCTCCCCGTGGCGCAGGTCGAGATATTCGATGATCGTCGTCGCCTCGATCACCGGCGCGCCGCCCTCGCCGTCGCTGTCCACCAGCACGGGGAACTTGCCGAGCGGCCAGTGGCGCCGCAGCCGCGCCATCACATCCTGATCCTCGACCATCTGCAAGTCGTAAGCCAGGCCCTTCTCGTGGAAGGCGATCATCGCTTTCCAGCTGTAGGAGGAAAAGGGGTGCGCGAAGAGCTGATAGCTCATGCCACGCCCTCGCCGGCATAGGCCGCTTCGAGCGCGGCAATGTCCAGCTTGCGCATCGTCATCATTGCCGCGCCCATGCGCCGGTTCTGCTCGGCGGTGCCGCTGGCCTGCATATCCAGGAACTTGCGCGGCACCACTTGCCAGGAGACGCCGAAGCGATCCCTGCACCAGCCGCACATGCTCTCCGCGCCGCCATCGGCGATGAGCGCGGTCCAGAAGCGGTCCAGCTCAGCCTGTGTCTCGACCGGGATGACGAAGGAGACCGCCTCGGTCTGCGGAAACATCGGGCCGCCATTGAGCGCGGAGAACGGGCGCCCATCGAGCGTGAAGGTCACGAGCATCGCCGTCCCCGCCTTGAAGTGCGGCGGGAAGGGGGAATCCTCGGCATAGCGCGACACATGGTCGATCCGGCTGTTGGGGAAGAGCGAGACATAGAAGGCCGCCGCCTCCTCGGCCGTATCGTTCATCCAGAGGCATGGGATGATCGGGCTGGTCATGGCAGCGTCCCTTATTGCCCGCCGACGAGCGCAAAGGCCGCGCCCTGCGGATCGGTGCCGATGATGATGCGATCGCCGCCGGGCACTTCGTGCGGTCCGTGGAGAATGGCGCCGCCACCGGCTGTTACCGCCGCGATCGACGCCGCGATGGACGGCACGCGCATGTAATGCAGCCAGCCTGCGGGGCGGCCCTTCTGCTCCACGCTCGCGCCGATGCGCAGGTCGCCGGCATAGAGGAAGCGATAGTCACCCATCGCACCCATCGGCATCGAGTCAGGATTGGTCCAGGCGAAGATCGGCAGGTAGAAAGCCAGCGCCGCCTTCTGGTCGGGCGAGGAAAGCTCGTTCCAGCCGCAATGGCCCACGCCGTCGACCGAATAGGACGTGCTGGTGCCTCCCTCCGTCGATCCGCGCATCACATAGAAAGGTGCGCCATGCGGGTCCGCCGCCATCGCGAAGCGACCGACACCGGGAATATCTCGCGGTGCCAGGTGGATCGTGCCGCCAGCGGCCTCGATCGCGACCGCCGTCGCATCGACATCGTCCACGCCGATATAGCCGATCCACGCCGGCCGGGCGCCATGCGCGATCATGTCCGCATCGAGCTGCATCATCCCGCCGACCGGCCCGTCGGCCGCCTCGATCATGCGATAGTCCATGCCGGGCATGCCGCTCGTCGCGCCGATCGTCCAGCCGACCACCGGCTCATAGAAGGCGCGGGCCGCGTCCATGTCCGTCGTCATCAGTTCATACCAGATGAACTCGCCATGCCTGTTCGTCATTGCCTGTCTCCTTAAACCGGCCGTGCGGCTCACTTGCGCGCGTCGAGGATCACGTCGAACCCGCCATAAATCATGCGCGCGCCGGCCATCGGGTTGTCCTGCGGGCCTTTCATGCGTTCATCCTGCATCAGGCCTTCCCAGCCCGCGTCGCGCGTCGCCTTGTCCGGCCATTCGATCCAGGAGAAGACGATATCCTCGCCGTCCTCGGCAATCACCGCCGTGCGGAAGTCATTGACCTTGCCGGTCTTCACATCGTCATTCCAAGTCTCGACGACGCGCAGGGCGCCATATTCGGCGAACAGCGGCGCGGCCTCGCGCGCCATAGCGAGATAGTCATCCCTGCGCCCCGGCTTCACCGGGCAGACGAAACCGTCGACATAGGTCATGATCGAGCTCCTTGCTGAAGAGAGGGGGTCAGGCTGCGGGTACGGCCGCCATGTCCATCCAGAACGGCTCCCAGATATGTCCGTCCGGATCGGCGATGGTGCGCTGGTACATGAAGCCATGGTCTTCCGGCGGGTTCGCATCCGCCGTGCCGCCCTGCGCCGCGCCGGCCTCGACCAGCGCATTCACCGCATCCCGGTCGTCACAGCTGAAGGCCAGGCCCACTTCGCTCGATCCGCTGTCCGGGATCGGCCGCGTGGTAAAGGTCGCCCATTTCGCATGTGTCAGCAGCATCACATGGATCACGTCCGTCAGCACCATGCAGGCGCCGGCATCGTCCGAGAATTGCGGATTTCGCGTGAAGCCCAAGGCTTCGTAGAAGCGCTGCGATGCCGGCAGATCGCGCACCGGCAGATTGATGAAGACCATGCGGTCCATGGCAGGCTCTCCTTTGTCCTTCCGTCCATGCCGGGCGAGTCGCCTGACCTTGACGATCCTGACCTCGAGACTTACCTTTGGCAACAATGAAGTTAGAAAAAACAACCAATAGGTCCGAAAAGGCAACGCCTCGTCGTTTCCATGATGCGTGCGGCATGGCGCATGGGCTGGAATTGCTCGGCGAGCGCTGGGCGCTGTTCGTGGTGCGCGAGCTGATGATGGGGCCGCGCCGGTTCAGCGATCTGCGCGGCGATCTTCCCGGCATCAGCGCCAATGTGCTCACCCAGCGCCTGCAGGAGCTGGAAGCGCGCGGCATCGTGGAGCGCAGCACTTTGCCGCCGCCCGCCAATGTGCAGGTCTATGGCCTCACCGAATGGGGCTATCAGGCCGAGCCTGTGGTGCAGGAGCTTGGCCGCTTCGCCTGCCGGTCGCCCGGCCATGACCCGACGCTGCCGATCAGCCCGGCCTCGATCATGCTCTCGCTGCGCACCATGATCGTACGGCCGCGCGTGGGCGCGCATGATTTCGTCATAGGTTTCCGCTTCGGCCCGCTCGCCTTTCGCGGGCATGTGACCGCCGGCGACATCGCCATCACCCGCGAGGAACCGGATGATGCGGACCTCACCCTCATCGGCACGGCGCCAGGCGTCGCGGCCTATGTGCACGGCAAGGTGCCGATCGCAGCGCTGGCCGCGCAGGGCATGCTCCGCGCCGAGGGCGATCCGGCGCTTATCGCCCTCTTCCCCACCCTGTTCGAACTGCCGCCGAAGGCTGTGCCGAAAATATAGGCTCGACTCCCGCGCTGCGCCTCCGCATACGGAACGCAAGGGGAAGAACGAATCGTGATCGCAACGGTCAATACCGTGGCATTTCTGGGGCTTGAGGCGCGGCCGGTGGAAGTGCAGTGCCAGCTTGTCGCCGGCCTGCCGAACTTCATCGTCGTCGGCCTGGCGGACAAGGCCGTGGCCGAAAGCCGCGAGCGGGTGCGCAATGCCATTGCCGCCATCGGCCTCTCGCTCCCGCCCAAGCGCATCACCGTCAACCTCTCTCCGGCGGACCTGCCCAAGGAAGGCTCGCATTACGATCTGCCGATCGCGCTGGCGCTGCTCGCCGCCATGGGCGTGGTCGATGCCGAGACGCTGGCCGACCATCTGGTCGTGGGCGAACTCGGGCTGGATGGGCGCGTCGCGCCGGTGCCCGGAGTGCTGCTTGCCGCGCTCCATGCCGCCGGGCGCGGGCTGACGCTGATCTGCCCCGCAGCACAAGGCGCCGAGGCCGCCTGGGCCGGCTCCGATGGCGTGCTGGCCGCGCCAGACCTGCTGGCACTCATCAACCATCTCAAGGGATCGACCATCCTGCCGCGCCCAGCCCCCGGCGAGGCGGACGAGGCCCGCCCTGGCGCGGACCTGCGCCAGGTGAAGGGGCAGGAGACCGCCAAGCGCGCGCTGGAGATTGCCGCAGCCGGCGGGCACAATCTGGCGATGATCGGCCCGCCCGGCGCCGGCAAGTCGCTGATGGCAAGCTGCCTGCCCGGCATCCTGCCGCCGCTCACCCCGGCCGAAGCGCTGGAAGTCTCCATGGTCGCCTCGGTCGCCGGCACGCTCTCGGGCGGACGGATCAGCCAGACCCGCCCCTATCGCGCGCCGCATCACAGCGCCTCCATGGCCGCACTGGTCGGCGGCGGGCTGCGCGTGAAGCCGGGCGAAGTCAGCCTCGCGCATCTGGGCGTGCTGTTCCTTGACGAGTTGCCCGAGTTCCAGCGCGCGGTGCTGGACAGCTTGCGCCAGCCGCTCGAAACCGGCGAGGTCAGCGTCGCCCGCGCCAATGCGCATGTGACGTTCCCCGCGCGCGTGCAGCTGATCGCCGCGATGAACCCGTGCCGCTGCGGCCATCTCGCCGATCCGGCGCTTGCCTGCTCGCGCGCCCCGCGCTGCGCCAGCGATTATCAGGCCAAGGTTTCCGGCCCGCTGCTCGACCGGATCGACCTGCATGTCGAGGTCGCCGCCGTCACCGCTGCCGATCTCGTCCTGCCCCCGCCCGCCGAAGGATCGGCCGAGGTCGCCGCGCGCGTCGCCGCCGCTCGTGCCCTCCAGACCGCCCGCGCGGCCGACAGTGGCGGCGCCCGCACCAATGCCGAGCTGGATGGCGACGCGCTCGATCGCATCGCCACGCCGGACGCCGCCGGACGCGAGTTGCTCGCCCAGGCCGCCGCCGCGATGAAGCTGAGCGCGCGCGGCTACACCCGCGTGCTCAGGGTCGCGCGCACCATCGCCGATCTGGCGGGGACGGACGGCATCACCCGCGTCCATGTCGCCGAAGCGCTCAGCTACCGGCGCCGCGCGCCCGTGAACTGATGCGCGCGCTTCAGGCAACGCAACGTCGCGTGATTTCATCTTTCCGCCGTCATCCGAACCGCCGATAACGGGCCAGCCGAAAGCAGACCCGCCTCAGGAGAGAGAAGAGCATGAGCACGCCCACCATCGCCGTCACCGGCGCCACCGGTCAGCTTGGCCGCATCGTCGTGCGCCTGCTGCGCGAGCGCCATCCCGATCAGCCCGTGATCGCGCTCGTGCGTGATCCGGCGAAGGCGCAGGATCTGGCGGCGCTGGGCGCGCAGGTCCGCCTGTTCGACTATGACCAGCCGGAGACGCTGGCACCAGCGCTGGCCGGGGTGGACAAGCTGCTACTCATTTCCGGCAATGCGGTTGGCGAACGCGCGCGCCAGCATGGTGCGGTGATCGCGGCGGCGAAGGCAGCCGGGGTCGGCCTCATTGCCTATACCAGCGTGCTGCGCGCCGCCGAGACGCCGCTCGCCATTGCCGCCGAGCACAAGGCGACCGAAGCGATCCTGAGCGAGGCAGGCGTGCCTTATGTGCTGCTGCGCCATGGCTGGTATTGCGAGAATTACGTGTTTCGCATCGTTGCCGCCGTCGAGAGCGGCACGCTCGTCACCTGCGCGGGCGACGGGCGAATTTCGGCGGCCACCCGGCAGGACTATGCCGAGGCTGCGGTGGCCATCCTCACCGCGCCCGAGCCGCAGGCCGGCAAGGTCTATGAGCTGGCCGGCAGCACCAGCTTCACTTTCGCCGATCTCGCCGCCGATGCAGCGCGCCTCAGCGGCAAGCCGGTCGCTTTCGTGAACCTCCCCAAGGCAGAGTTCGAGGAAGCGCTGGTCAAGATAGGCACGCCGCCATTCGTCGCCGGGCTCATCGCCAAGTCGGACCATGGCGCGGCCGAGGGCGGCCTGCTTGAGGAAGGCGGCACGCTGGAGCGGCTGATCGGCCACCCCACCACGCCGATGCGCAGCGTGATAGCCGCCGCGCTGGCCTGAACAGCCAAGGGACATGCCAGCGACGCTTCGGCTGCCGGCTTTTGGCTATCCCGCGCGAATGCGGCCGCTCCGGATGTGACGACATTGCGGTCATTCGTCCTTTGATAGATAGGTCCGGGCAGACCGAAATTCGAGCTTGGCGAAATGCAACGTACCTTAGCCGCTAAATTAGCAAGCCAGGCGGGCTTGGACGTGGTCTCATTTCAGCACTTTGACTGTCTTCTGTTCGAGCGCGGTGAAACTTGGAAAATGTTCTTACCATATTCGAAGCGGATGCTGGGAGGAACTGCACAGGACCGTATGGTCATCGGCAATCTGCTAGCGGTTTTCGACAAAGATATTGAACGGCTCCGCCCACCTTCTGAAAGATTCAAATTTTCCCGCTGCGTGACCAGCTTGCCGATCGCGAACTTTCCATCGATCACAACTTCCTCGATGGTCGTTGAGGGTGTCGTCGATCAGGAGTTTTTCCTGAAAATCGAAGCTCTTCTGAATGCTCTGCCCAACAGAAAATCGGAATGGATTACGATATTTGGCGAAGATTTTTGTAATCGCGCTGCGATCGATCGCTTTGTTGACGTAGTTAGGTACCTGCAAACCCAAGAGTGATTTCCAGAGTTCGCGTCTCACCCCGAATTTGCCGTTCTGGTCTCGCTATGCGCTAGCCGAAAGCCTCCGGGCCACGCTCGACCCGGTCTCGCCGTTCCGGCGCCGCAAGACGCCGCCTGAAAGCCGCCCGGCCAAGCCCGACGACATTGCGGAATCTTTCGGGAGCGTTAGCCTATGGCATATGTCGCACCGCACTCGCATGTTCTTAGTGATGGCCGCAATTACGCTCTTCGTATTCGATGGGCTCTTTCTCGCGGCGCTGGCCCATCGCAGCTTCACATCGATTACTTATGTAGGATTGGATTCATTCGCATTAGCAATCTCCGACTTGAAAGGGGGAGCAATCTTTTTGAACGGCCGATGGCAGCACTCCCTGCAAGACGCAGAAGCGTGGACTGAAGATATGAGCGGCCGAAAGAGAAAGTATTGGATCGTTCGTCTGGCACCAATGACTACCTACGGACATTTCCTTGCTTCTGTCCGCGATCTAAAGGTGCACAACAAATGCAACGTCGCCATTGCGGAGAGTGCGGACGTCGCGTGGGCCGGAAAGCTTGAAGCGGACCTCGGTATCGTTCTTGTCCTGTGCGGAAGCTCCATAGGAGATGCTGGCTTCGCTGGCGAACTACCAAACGACCGCGCAATCTCCTTCTAACACGAGCAAACTCACGCGTCCCCTCCCCAACCCATTCCTGACATTGTCACGAGGGCAGAGGCATCCAGGAAACAGACACAGCGTCCTCCCGGTCAAAATCCGGGCATCCGTCTCGCTTTTTTCTGTCCTACACCCCGCCGACCATGGCAGCAGGAACCCAAGCCCGCGCTCGTCTAAAACGCGACAGGCGGACTGACATGAGGCTCTTTTTGATGGCAGCTTTTTACTACCCCACCGGCACACGCTTCTCGGGACATACCCGGACGCCCGCTTCATCCGGCCACCACGAAAGGTGAGGGAAGCGGAAGTTCACGCTCCCGTGTCGTGAATTTCGTGAACTTCCGGCGCTCGGCGCGCTGTTGGAGCGCTGCGGTCAGTCCTTCAGCCGGGCCCACACCGGCGCGTGGTCGCTGGCCTTCTCCCGGCCGCGATAGGCCTTGTCGACCTGCGCATCGACCAGCCGGTCAGCCGCAGCCGGGGAGAGCAGCAGATGGTCGATGCGGAAGCCCGCGTCGCGCTGCCAGGCGCCGGCCTGATAGTCCCAGTAAGTCCACACGCCCCCGGCAGGGTGACGGCTCGCCAGCGCGTCCGTCCACCCGTCGCCCAGCAGCGCCTTGTAGGCCGCGCGGCTCTCCGGCTGCATCAGCGCGTCGGCGGCCATCGCCTCAGGCTTCCACACGTCCCGGTCGAACGGAATGACATTATAGTCGCCCGCCAGCACCGCCGGCACTTCCTCCGCCCAGATCTGCGCCGCGCGCTGGCGCAGCCGCGCCATCCAGCGAATCTTGTAGTCGAACTTGGGGCCGGGCACCGGATTGCCATTGGGCAGGTAGATGGAGGCAATGCGCACGCCGTCCACCTCAGCCTCGAGATAGCGGCTGTGCTCGTCCTCCGGCTCGCCTTCCAGCCCGCGCGCCACTTCCTTGGGCACTTGTCCGCGCGCGAGGATAGCGACGCCGTTGAAACCCTTCTGCCCGTGCCAGATGGCGCCATAACCGGCCGCCTCGATCTCGCCGATGGGGAAGCCCTCGTCCTGCGTCTTGATTTCCTGCAGGCAGGCGACGTCCGGCTGCGTCTCGGTCAGCCATTCCACAAGGCGCGGCAGGCGGGCCTTGATGCCGTTGATGTTGAAAGTGGCGATGCGCATGGCGTCTGCCCTACCCGGTTCGCCGGGACGGGGAAAGAGCGCGCGCGCCCCCCGGCGCCGATCCTAGACCGAGAAGCTGGAGCCGCAGCCGCAGCCGGCCGTCGCGTTGGGATTTTCCACCTTGAAGGCCGAGCCGCCGAGATTGTCCACGAAATCGACCGTGCCACCGCGCACCAGCTCCAGGCTCATCGTATCGACGACAAGGCGCACACCATCGGTCTCCACGACAACGTCGTCGGCCTCCGGCGCATCAGCGAGGCCGAAGCGATACTGGAAGCCCGAGCATCCGCCGCCTTCCACTGCGAGGCGGAGAATGGCGGGCTTGCTCTGCCGCTCGGCAATCCAGGCGACACGGGCGGCCGCGGAGGGAGAAAGCGCGATGTCCATAGCCGCTAAATAGGCGCGGGACGGCCGCGGGACAAGGGAAGCGCGCAATCTCCGGGAACTCGAGGAACGTCGGCGAGTTATCCACAGGGAGGCAACAGCTGGAACGGGGCAAATGGAGTTGAGAGAAGTCCCATGCTCTGGACGATCATGGCCCTATCAGTGTTCTTGTCGGCAGGTGTCGGCGTGATCGCCCTGTGCGGTCGCGCGCAGCCGCGGGCGGATCGAAAGCGCCCGAAGAACACCAGGAAGGCCCCGCCGCTGCGCGCGGAACCTTAAGGGGCGGTTAAGCGTTCTCTTATCGCGAAGACGATTTTGGGAGATGGATCATGCTTTGGACGATTTTTGTCATACTGCTCGTTCTCTGGGCACTCGGTTTTCTGGCCCTCCACGTTGGCGGCGGGCTGATCCACCTTCTGCTGGTCGTCGCGGCAGTGGTGCTGGTTTATCAGCTGGTGACGGGCCGACGCGTCGTCTGACAAACAAAAAGGCGCGCTGTTGCGGCGCGCCTTCGGTCAGGCCATGGGACAGTCAAAAGGCCGGAGAAACCCGGCCCTATGACTTACTTGTCCATATTGTCGGTGCTCTTGCGGGCTTCCGGACCACCCATGGCGATCTGCTCCGCGTCGTGAGCCTTGGCTTTCGCCAGAGCGAGTTCGTAGTTGGTTCCCTCGATATAGGGAGTCGGGTTCACGGCCGCACCGGCGATCCGCACTTCATAATGCAGGTGACTGCCGGTCGAGCGACCCGTGGAGCCCATCAGACCGATGAGCTGACCGCGACGAACGCGCTCATTGGGCTGCGCGATCAGCTTGGAGAGGTGGCCGTAGCGCGTCTCAAGGCCATTGCCATGGTTGATCTCGACGAGGTTGCCATAGCCATTGGCCCATTCGGAGCGCTGCACGACGCCATCAGCCGTTGCATAGACCGGGGTACCGAGCGGGCCGGGAATGTCGATGCCCTGATGCATGCGGGCACGGCCGTTGAACGGATCGCGGCGGGTGCCGAAGCTGGAGGTGAGCGTGACATTGTCGACCGGTTCACGCGACGGGATCGAGGCCTTGGTCCTGGCAGCGCTCTGCTCGGTGTCCGCTTCCATCTTCACCCAGGCGGAGAAGAGCGAGGAGAACTGGGCATCGCTGGCCGATTCAGCGGCCATGGCCGGCGTGGCGAGCATCAGCCCTGCCAGCGCCATCAGCTTCGCAGCACCCTTCAGGAAACCGTCCTTTACGAGCGCGGCGGTGAGCGACTGAATCATGCGGACCCCATAACGAACCCGGTTAGCCGGGCCCCTCAAAACTGTTTTAATCCGGGACATTGAGTCACCGGTTGGGGACGTTCGAGCGAAGAATCGGTTAATCGGCAAGGGGGCCGTAGAAATCGCGCGTTAAACCGGCCTGACTCCGCGCCGAGTCGTTGAACGGTGGCTTAACGGCACCGCGAAAATGCCGCCGGACTAACTTTTGGTAGATTTTCTGCGGGTTTGCGCCCGCTCGGTTCGTCGACCACAAAAACCATTTCGTCCCTGCGGCGACATGACGAATTTCGTCGTCAACGATTCGCTGCAGCATTCGGGCAGTCCGCTCATCGTCGAAACGCCGAAATCGCACGATGGTTTCCGGCGTAATGTCGAGCGCTCGCGCTTCCAGCACCATGGGAACGATGGCGAGCCGCGCGGCAGGATCATGCGCGGTTTCGATCGCCGCTTCCCACAGCCCGTCGTGCGCCGGCAGCGCGCCATAGGCGCTGCCCAGTTCGGCCAGCCGGCGGGCGAGCAGCGCGTAGTGCATCGCCTCATCCGCGCCCACCCGCAGCCAGTCGTCGGCGAATTCGGGCGGAAACGCGTCGCCGAACCGCGCGACGAGATCGAAGGCGAGGTCGATCGCCACGAACTCGATGTGCGCCAGCGCATGGATCATCGCGATGCGTGCCCGCTCCGATCCACCCTTGCCCCGCTTGGGCATCCGGTTCGGCGGCAGCAGTTCGGGTCGCTCGGGCCGCCCCGGCCGGTCCGGCGGCGCAACGTCGAAGCGATGGGCGAGCCGCCCCAGCCGCCAGTCGCGCGCAGCCTTGCGCGCCGCCATCACCTTGGCCAGCGGATCGCTGCACTGCAACACATCCACGCACGCCGCGCCGAGGCTCTTCATGTCCATGCTTGTGCCGCCTTCACCAGATAGAGCATCCCCACCGCCGTTACGATCCACGCCGTCCAGCGCTTGAAATTGGCGTCGCTGATCCGGTCCAGAACCCATCCGCCCGCGACCGTGCCGAGCATCGACAAGGGAATGGCAAATGCGAAGACCCAGGCCGGCGGCATCCCGCCGCGCGCCACGCCCAGCAGCGGTGCCCCGAACACGAAAATCTTGGCAATATGGCTGAAAACCTGTGTCGCGGCCTTGGTCGCGACGATCTGGTGCCGCGTCAGGTCCGTGCGCACGAAGAAGATGTCCAGCCCCGGCCCGCCCACGCCGGAGAGCAGACTGATGCCGGTCACGAAGAAGCCGGCGGCCATGGCATCCGCCGGGCGCGAAGCATCGAGCCGGATCCA
Organism: Sphingomonas sp.; assembly: GCA_017304655.1. Taxonomy (GTDB): domain Bacteria; phylum Pseudomonadota; class Alphaproteobacteria; order Sphingomonadales; family Sphingomonadaceae; genus Sphingobium. Next base: position 196,866 of record JAFKLY010000002.1, on the reverse strand, counting down.
CTTGCGCGGCAGCCAGATGAGCATCGGCACCAACCCGAGCAGCAGGAAGAGCAGCGCGCGCGAGGGCGCATAACCGACCCACAGAACCAACGCAGCTGCAACAAAAGAAGCCAGCGCATAATTGCGGATGATCGTCCACTGTACAAAATGCCGGTGCAGGATCGCCCGCCAGCCATTGGCGACAAGCTGCAGGATGCCATGCGTCACGAAAGCAGCCGAGACCGGCAGGAGCAGTGCCAGCCCACCCATCAGCACCAGCCCCCCGGCCATGCCGAGAATACCGGAGAGGAAGGCCGTGCAGAATGCCAGGACAATGATGATCGGACCGGTCATGCGCGCAGCCCGTTAGCGGCAAAGCGCGCGCGCGTCACGCGGGCCACCCGCCTTCGCGGGAGAAGGATGGCAGACCGAGCGCAACCTCATCCCGGCTACCAGTGAGGCGGCCCGAGTTCGCGCCGCTCAGCCCAGCGCCTTAACCGCCGCCAGCACGTCATCCGCGTGCCCCTTCACCTTCACCTTGGGCCACACGCGCACGACCTTGCCGTGCGCATCTGCGAGGAAGGTCGCGCGCTCGATACCCATATATTTGCGGCCATAGAGGCTCTTCTCGACCCAGGTGCCGAAGGCTTCGCACACGCTCTCGTCGCTGTCCGAGGCAAGGGTTACGGCAAGCCCATGCTTCTCGGCAAAGCGCCTCAGCTTGGCCGGCGTATCCCTGGACACCGCGACGACCGGAACGCCCAATGCGCCGAAGTCGTCGATAAGGCCGGTAAAGTCGATCGCTTCGGTCGTGCAGCCGGGCGTATCGGCCTTGGGGTAGAAATAGACCACCACCGGCTTGCCGCGATAATCGGCGAGGCGGATCGGCGCGCCATCGGCACCGGTCAGGGTCACATCGGGCAGCATCTCGCCTTCGCTCAGCATCAGTCCGTTCCTTCCGCAGGGCCGGCCTGGTTCGCCAGCGCCGTCCAGTTCTCGCCGATGATCTGCCGCGCGCCATCGATTCGGGCAAGCAGCTCGGCCCAGTCGCAGGCGCCACAGGCCCGCGCGACCAGCCAGTGGCTTTCCTCCGCCGGCTCGGTCGATTGCGGCGCGACGAGGCGCGACACGACCAGATAGCGCGTGAGCAGATCATGCGCGCCGCGCAGCGCGGGGTCGATCAGCCCGGCCCCGGCCAGCGCATCCAGCGCCGTGCCCAGATCGGGCGAGAAGCCGGTGCGGTGGGTGAGCTGCGTCACATGGATGAGGAATTCGAGGTCGATCAGCCCGCCCGGCATCAGCTTCACGTCCAGCGGCCCGACCGGCGACTTGTGCGTGGCGATGTCGCGCCGCATCTTCGCCGCCTCGCGCAGCAAGGCCGCCGGATCGCGCGCCACGCACAATGTCTCGCCGATGATGCTGCCAATCTGCGCCCGCGCCGCGTCCGATCCGAACACCGGTCGTGCCCGCGTCAGCGCCAGATGCTCCCAGGTCCACGCGCTCTCCGCCTGATAGCGCGCAAAGCTCTCGAAGCTGACCGCGAGCGGTCCCTGATTGCCGGAGGGGCGCAGGCGCGTATCCACCTCGTACAGCGCGCCCGCCGCCGTCGGCACGGAGAGCGCATTGATGACCCGCTGCGAGAGCCGATTGAAATAGAGCGTGCCGCCGAGCGGTCGCCGCCCGTCCGATTCCGTCGCGAAATCGCCGGTGAAGAGGAAGACGAGATCAAGATCAGAGGCATGGGTAAGCAGGCCGCCGCCAAAGCGCCCAAGCGCCAGGATGACCAGTTCGCTGCCCGGCACGCGGCCATGCGTTTCCTCGAATTCGGCGACGGCCGCCGCCGCCAGCACGTCCACCGCCGCCTCCGCGACGCGGGCATAGCCCTTGCCCACTTCCAGCGGGTCGACTTCCCGGCTGACGATCTGCACGCCGAGCGCGAAGCGCCGCTCGCCGACGATCTGGCGGACATGGTCAAGCCGACCCTGAAAATCCTCGCTGGTGTCGCGTGCGCGCATGTCCGCCACCAGCGCCGGCACGTCCGGCGGCAAATCGAGCGCGCTCTGGTCGATCAGCCCGTCGAACAGCGCGGCGCGGCGCCCCAGCGCGTCGGCCAGCGTCGGCGCGTGGGACAGGATCAGCACCAGCGTCTCGGCCAGCCCCGGTCGCGCGACGAGCAGGCGCAGGAAGTTCACCGCGCTCGGCAGGCCCTCGATCACCTGATCCAGCTTGTTGAGCGCATTGAGCGGCGCCGGCGCGCGGGCGATCTCGCGCATCAGCACCGGCAGCAGCTCCTCCAGCGCCTCGCGCGCGGCCGTGCTGCGCAGCTGGCGCAGGCTCCCGTCACGCCAGCGGGCGATGCGCGCAACGAAAGGCTCGGTCTCCTCGATGCCGATGTCGGCGAGCCGCTGGGCAAGCGCGCGCTCGTCGTCCGGCAGGCGCTGGTCGCCCTCCTCGTCCTCGCCCACCAGTTCATCGAAGCGCAGGCCCGTCGCCTCGACATGGGGCGTCAGCGCCGCGAGCAGCGCCGCGCCATCGGCCCGCCCGTCGAGCCGCGCAACATTGTCGAGCGCGCCCGGTTGCTCGGGCAAGCTATGCGTCTGGCGATCGTCCACCATCTGCAGCCGGTGCTCGGTCGTGCGCAGCATGACATAGGCGGCATCGAGCTGCGCCACGACCTCGGGCGCGATCAGCCCCGCCTCGCCCAGCACGCGCAGCGCGTCACGCGTGGCCGGCGCGCGAAGGGCAGGGTTGCGCCCGCCATGGATGAGCTGATGCGCCTGCGCGAAGAACTCGACCTCGCGAATGCCGCCGCGCCCGCGCTTGAGGTCGAAACCGGGGCCGAAGCGCTGGCCGCTCGCATAATGCGCGCGGATGCGCCGCGAGACATCGCTGATCGCCCGGATGGCGCCGAAATCGATGGTGCGCCGCCACACGAACGGGCGAATGGCGGAGAGGAAGCCCTGCCCCAGTGTCCGATCGCCCGCCGCCGCGCGCGCGCGGATGAACGCGGCCTGCTCCCAGCCCACCGCCGCGCTCTCATAATAGCTGATCGCCGCATCGACCGGCAGGATGATTGGTGTGGCTTCCGGCGAGGGGCGCAGGCGCAGGTCCACGCGGAACACATAACCATCGCCGGTCCGCTCGGAGAGCAGCGAGACCATCCGCCGGGCAAGGCGCAGTGCCGCGTCCTGCGGTTCCTCGCGCGCCCGCGTCGGCACCGTCTCGGGATCGAAGATCAGGATCGGGTCGATATCCGAGCTGTAGTTCAGTTCCCGGCTGCCGTGCTTGCCCAGCGCGATGAGCGCGACGCCGCGCGGCGCCTCATCGGGATATCGCTCGGTAAAGGCGGCAGCGAGCGCATCGTCGATCGCTTCGTCGGCAAAGTCGGAGAGATGGCGCGTGACTGCATCCAGATCCCAGCGGCCCGACAGGTCGGCAATCGCCGCGACCAGCGCCACAGCGCTGCGCCGCACGCGCAGCCGGCGGTCGACCGGATCCTCCGGCGCGAGCGCCCGCGCCGCGTCCCAAGCCGCATCCACCTGCCCCGCGTGCAGCAGGCCGACAAGATCGGGATAGACATCGATCTGCCGGGCCAGAAAGGGCGAATGCGCCCGCGCTCGCGCAACGGCCTCGGCGATCGAATGGGGGGTCAGGCTCTCCATCGCCGCCTCTTAGCGGCGGGAGCGATGGGCGGGAAGGGTTGCTAGACCGCCACCTCACGCCATGTCCCCGGCGCCAGCCCGTCGAGCGTCCACTCGCCCACCTGCCAGCGCACCAGGCGCAGTGTCGGATGGCCGACTGCGGCCGTCATGCGTCGCACCTGCCGGTTGCGGCCTTCGCTGATGGTGAGGCGCAGCCAGCAATCGGGCACGCTCTTGCGCACGCGGATCGGCGGATCGCGCTCCCACAGATCGGGCGGCGCGATGCGCTCGGCCCGCGCGGGCCGGGTCGGGCCGTCATTGAGCGTGACGCCCCGGCGCAACTGCTCCAGCGCGGCTTCGTCTGCCTCGCCCTCCACCTGCACCAGATAGGTCTTTGGCGTCTTGTAGCGCGGATCGGATATGCGCGCCTGCAGCCGCCCATCGTCGGTGAGCAGCAGAAGCCCTTCGCTGTCCCGGTCCAGCCGTCCCGCCGGATAGACGCCGGGCACGTCGATATAGGTCGAGAGTGTCGGGCGCGGCGAGGGCGAGCGCGCATCGGTGAATTGCGGCAGCACCCCATAAGGCTTGTTGAAGAGGATGAGCCGCGCCATCGCCCCGCTCAGCCCTCCGGCTCGAGGGTGACGCTACCCTGATTGGCGAGCGCAACGATCAGCGTCAGCACGGCGGCGTCCTCGACTTCGGCGGGCAGCTCGTCCTGCGCGCAAAGCTGTTGCGCGAACTGCGCTGCCGCGCCTTCGCAGTCGAACGCCTCGCCATCCACGAACAGCGTCAGTGCATCCGCGCGCCCCTCGTCGCGCACGAACAGGAAGCGACTGGCCGGATTGCGCCGCACCGGCAGGCCGTCCTCACGGGCATCACGCACATCCTCGGCTGACAGCGGCTCTTGCGGCCGCCAGTCTGCCTGCGGATATTTAGGCGTGCTGCTCGCCTGCCCAAACCAGCGGGCAAACGCCGCGCCGTCCGCCAGCGCCTGCGTCGCCATGCCGTGCAGCCGCGCCAGGGCCTCCGGCGTGATCTCGCCGGGATTGCCCTGTCGCGCGAGGCCCGGATCGGCATAGCGATCATCCTCGTCGAGCGCCTCGGCGACATGTGCGCTCCAGTCCTCGATCAGGTCGCGCTGTGCGGGCGCGCGAAAGCCGATGGAGTAGGTCATGCAGTCCTCGCCCACCGCCACGCCATCATGCGCGATGCGCGGCGGCAGATAGAGGATATCGCCCGGCTCCAGCACCCACTCCTCCGTCGGCGTGAAGTCCGCGAGCAGGCGCAGATCGTCATGCGGGCGCAGCGGCGTCGCTTCGTCGCACAGGTCGCCGATCTGCCAGCGCCGTTTTCCCGCGCCCTGAATCAGGAACACGTCATACTGGTCGAAATGCGGCCCCACGCCGCCGCCATCGGTGGCGTAGCTCACCATCACATCGTCCATCCGCCAGTTGGGGATGAAGCGGAACGGCGCCATCAGCGCGGCGACCTCCGCGACATAATGGTCGACCGCCTGCACCAGCAGCGTCCAGGGCGCATCGCCGAGGTCGCCAAAGCGTGCCTCGTCCAGCGGGCCATGCTCCACCGCCCAGTCCGTGCCCGCCTGCGTGATGAGGCGCGATTCCACCTCTTCCTCGCAGGCGAGGCCGGCGAGATCGTCCGGCTCCAGCGGATTGGCCCACTGTGCCCAGGGATTGCGGATCAGCAGCGGCTTGCGCTGCCAATACTCGCGCAGGAACAAGTCGATGTCGAAATCGGCGAGCTGCATGGGCGCGCTCAAAATGCCTTGCTCGCATAGTCCGCGCGGAAGCGGTTCGCGAAGTCGGTCAGTTGCCCCTCGCTGATCGCCGCGCGCAGCCCCGCCATCAACGCCTGATAGAAATGCAGGTTGTGCTGGGTCATCAGCATGGCACCAAGCATCTCGCCGGCCTTCACCAGATGGTGCAGATAGGCGCGACTCACGCTGGTGCACACCGGGCAGTCGCAGCGCGCATCGAGCGGCCCCTCGTCCTCGGCGAAGCGGGCGTTGCGGATGTTGAGCGGCCCTGCCCAGGTGAAGGCCTGCCCATTGCGCCCGGAGCGGGTGGGCAGCACGCAATCGAACATGTCGATGCCGCGCTCCACCGCGCCGACGATGTCGTCCGGCTTGCCCACGCCCATCAGGTAGCGCGGCTTGTCCGTCGGCAGATGACCCACGCAATGGTCGAGGCAGGCGAACATCGCCTCCTGCCCCTCGCCCACCGCGAGACCGCCCACGGCATAGCCATCGAAGCCGATGTCGACGAGCGCCTGCGCAGACTCCTTTCGCAGTCCTTCATCCAGCGCACCCTGCTGGATGCCAAACAGCGCCGCGCGCGCGGCATGATCGACGCCGCTGTCGAAGCCCTCGCGCGATCGCCGCGCCCAGCGCATGGACCGCTCCATCGCCGCCGCCTGCACGTCGCGCGTCGATGTGGTCGGCACCAGTTCGTCGAAGCACATCACGATATCGCTGCCGAGCAGCCGCTGGATTTCCATGGATCGCTCGGGACTGAGCATGTGGCGCGATCCGTCGATATGGCTGGCGAAAGCCACGCCCTGCTCGGTGACCTTGGTGAGGTCCGAGAGGCTCATCACCTGATAGCCGCCGCTATCGGTCAGGATCGGCCGCTCCCAGCCGGAGAGCGCGTGCAGCCCGCCCAGCTTCGCCACCCGCTCGGCGCCGGGGCGCAGCATCAGATGATAGGTGTTGCCCAGGATGATGTCCGCGCCCGCCGCGCGAACTTCGGCCGGGCGCATGGCCTTCACCGTGGCCGCCGTACCCACGGGCATGAAGGCCGGTGTGCGGATCGTCCCGCGCTTCATCGCAATCGCGCCGGTGCGCGCCTTGCCGTCCGTCGCAAGGACGGAAAAGGCAAAGCGCGTGCTGCCCGGATCGGCAGGCACGCGGAAAGGGGGAAGTGTGGAAGCGCTGTCGCTCATGCTCGCGCCATAGCGCGGCGGGGCGGGAAGGGAAGCGCGGAGTTGCGAGCGGCGTCGCGCGTCAGCGCCAGCCGAGCACATGCGCCTTGAGTGGGGCGCCGGGGCGGCCGAAGGCGGAGAGGCGGCTGTAGCGGCCGATGAACCGCAGCATGTCCGAGGAAGCCTCGACCGGCAGCGTCGCACCATCCGCCAGGCGAATGGCGAGGGAGACGCGGACGATGGTGCCATCATTGCGGATCATGGCGCCGATGCTAGCGATAAAATGGTTAACGGACCCTAACCACCCGGAGATGGCGCATTTTCCGGCTGGACCGCGGCTGCCGCGCCGTTACAGTCGCGCCAGGCCCGAAAGCGCACGGAAGATCGCGCAGGGAGCACACATCACATGCTCCGCCCCGTGCTGCCAGGGGCGCGGCGGACATGGAGAGGCTATGACGGAATTTGACCTGATTGACGCGACCGCCTGGTCAGCGATGCTGCTTGGCGGCTTCACGCTGTTCGCCGCCATCGGCGCGCTGCGCAAGCCGGGCGTGTGGCAGACCATGGTGCAGGAAGTTGAAGCGTCTCCCACGCTGCAGTTGCTGTGCGGCCTTGTCGAGCTGATGCTGGGCACGGGCATCTACCTCGCCAATCCCTGGCTGCCGGCGGACATTCTCACCTGCATCGTCAAGGCGCTGGGCGGCCTGATGATGATCGAGGCGCTGGCCGTCACCGGTTTTTCGGACATTTATTTCCACTTCTGGCTGCGCAATTTGGCCTCGATGCATCGCATCTGGGCCATCGCGACGCTGATCGGCGGGCTGGGGCTGACGGTGGCCGGGTTCACGCGACTGGGCTGATCGCCCGGTCAGGAGATTTTGGTTAACCATAAGCGGCAAGCTTGCCTTGAGGGCTGCGAGCCTAACAGGCCTGCGCCATGTTTCACGCCTCTCGTCCTTTCACGGCCCGGTCAGCCGAGGCCGCGGGCGACCAGCAGACCTCCCTCTCGGAGATTCTGGGCGCGTTCAGCTATGCGCTGGACCTGACGGAAGGGCAGCCCGCCGGCCATAGCCTGCGTTGCTGCTGGATCGCGATGCGGCTCGCCGACGCGCTGGGCATCGCCGGCCGAGAGCGGCGCGACCTCTATTATGCGGTGATGCTCAAGGACCTGGGCTGCTCCAGCAATGCCGCGCGCGTGGCCGAGCTGTATCTGACGGACGATCGCGCCTTCAAGCGGGACTTCAAGCAGATCGGCACCGGCCTGCCCGCCGTGCTCGGCTTCGTGCTGCGCAAGACTGGCGAGGGGCACGGCCTGATCGCGCGGGCGCGCGCTATCCGACATATTCTGGGCAACGGCGAGGAGATCGCCCGCTCGCTCATCCAGACGCGCTGCGTGCGGGGTGCGGAGATTGCCCGGCGGCTGCGCTTTTCCGGCGATGTCGCGGCAGCGATCCAGAGCCTGGATGAGCATTGGGACGGCGGCGGCAAACCGGCAGGCCTCTCCGGTGAGGCGATTCCGCTCGGGTCGCGCATCGCGCTGCTCGCCCAGATCGCGGACACCTTCTTCTCCGCAGGAGGCGCCCCTGCCGCCCTGGCCGAAGTGACGGCGCGCAGCGGCACCTGGCTCGATCCCTCGCTGTGCCGCGCGTTCGTCGGAATCGCGCAGGACGGCAGCCTGTGGCGCGATCTCGCATCAGCGGACATCGCTCCCCGCGTCACCGCCATCGAGCCTGCCGGGCCGGGCATGGTCGTCGATGACGACTATCTGGACGACATCGCGGCGGCCTTTGGCGAAGTGATCGACGCCAAGAGCCCCAATACCAGCGGACACAGCCAGCGGGTGGGCGACTATGTTGACCAAGTCGCCGGCATCTTCGGCATGGCCGAGGCGGATCGCCGCGTGCTACGCCGCGCCGCTGTCCTCCATGACGTCGGCAAGCTGGGCGTGAGCAGCGCAATTTTGGAGAAGCCCGGCCGGCTGGAGGCGGACGAGTGGCGTGTCATGCAGAACCATGCCCGCCAGACCACCGAGATCCTGAGTCGGGTCTCCGTGCTGCGGGACATGGCGTTCATTGCCGGGTCGCACCATGAACGGCTCGATGGCACCGGCTATCCGCTGCGCCTTGACGCGCGCATGATCTCGCGGGAGACGCGGATCATCACTGTCTGCGACTTTTACGACGCGCTGACGGCGGACCGTGCCTATCGCGCGGCGATACCGCAGGAGCAGGCCCTCGCCATCATGGCCGGCGAAGTCGGCAAGGCGATCGACGGGGAGTGTTTCGCGGCCTTGCAGGACGCTCTGTCCGTCGCATCCACCTAAGCCTTTGGATCGCAAGGACTTGCGATCCCGCGCTAAAGTCGCAAAGATCGGTCCGCAGCCCGGAGCGAGGATCAGCGGGGGAGCGGGAGCCAAGTGGCCGGTGCTGCGTTGCCTTTAAGACTGCCCTTGCCGGAGCCCCGCCTTGCGCCCCTTCCCCTGCCTGATCGCGTTGCTTGCCCTGCTGTCCACCCCGAGCGCCTTTGCCCAGACGGAGGCCCCGCAGGCCGTCGCCGCGTCAGGCGGCAGCGCGATGGGCGAGAATTTCGTCACGGTGGGCCTCGGCCTCGCCGTCCTGCCTGATTATGAAGGGTCGAACGACTATCGCGCCATCCCGGTGCCTGGCGCCGTGGGCCGGGTGCGCGGCCATAATTTCGTCTATCTGGGCAATCGCTTCACGTTCGACCTGATCCGCGAGAATCGCGACTCCCGCTGGGATATCCAGCTCGGCCCTGTCGCGTCCGTCGGCCTCAATCGCGCCTTCCTGAGCGGCATCCACGATTCGCGCATCCGCGCGCTCGGCAAGGTCGATCCCTCGGTCGAACTGGGCGGCTATGCCGGCATCGCGCGCTGGGGCGTGATCACCAGCGATTATGACCGGCTCTCCGCCACCATCACCGTGCGGCACGACGTCGCCAGCGGCCACAAGGGCACGCTCGTCACGCCCTCGATCAGCTACATGACCCCGCTCAGCACCACCGCGATGATCGGGCTCTACGCCTCGGCCAACCATGCCGACGATCATTATGCGACCACCTTCTACAGCGTGTCGCCGGCGCAGGGCGGCGCGAGCGGCCTGCCGACCTTCGCCGCGCGCGGCGGCTGGAAGGACTGGACGCTCGCCGCCGCCGGCAATGTCTCGCTCACCGGCAATCTCACGCACGGCCTCTCGCTGGTCGGCGGCGTCGCCTACACCCGCCTGCTCAACGATTTCGCCGACAGCCCCGTCACCAGCATCGCCGGCTCCCGCGCGCAATGGATGGCGGGGATGGGACTGGCCTATACTTTCTGATCGGGCCTGCTACAGTCGCCGTCACCACCGGGGAGCTCGCTGGAGCTGAGAGGGACGGGTCGCGCCGTCCGACCCGTCGAACCTGAACCGGCTCATACCGGCGGAGGAAGTGGACGGACGGCCTGCCAGCCAGCCTATGTCCCTGCCGCTCTCCGCCCGATTGGAGAGAAGACGCATGGCAGACATTCCCGCAAAGGCCGAAATCGGCGTGACCACCGGCCCCATTCGCGGCAGCCGCAAGGTGCATGTCGCGGCCAAGTCCGGCAGCGGCATCCGCGTCGCCATGCGCGAGATCGACCTGGAGCCCTCCTCCGGCGAGCCGAGCATCCGCGTCTATGACACCTCCGGCCCGTACACGGACCCCGATGCGACCATCGACATCATGGCCGGCCTGCCCGCGCTGCGCCGCGAGTGGATCCTCGGCCGCGGCGATGTCGAGGCCTATGACGGCCGCGCGATCAAGCCGGAGGACAATGGCCAGCTCGGCCCGGATCGCTCCGGCGGCGTGCGCCCCTTCCCCAATGTCGTGAAGCGCCCGCTGCGCGCGAAGGCCGGGCAGAACGTCTCGCAGATGCATTATGCCCGCCGCGGCGTCATCACGCCGGAGATGGAATATGTCGCCGAGCGCGAGAATCTGGGCCGCGAACGCCTCGCCGACTATATCCGCGATGGCGAGAGCTTCGGCGCCGCCATCCCCGATTATGTGACGCCCGAGTTCGTGCGGGACGAGGTGGCGCGCGGCCGCGCGATCATCCCCAGCAACATCAACCACCCCGAGAGCGAGCCGATGGCGATCGGCCGCAACTTCCTGGTGAAGATCAACGCGAACATCGGCAACAGCGCCGTCGCATCGGACGTCGCGAGCGAAGTCGACAAGATGGTCTGGTCGATCCGCTGGGGCGCGGACACGGTGATGGACCTCTCCACCGGCCGCAACATCCACGACACGCGCGAGTGGATCATCCGCAATTCGCCCGTCCCCATCGGCACCGTGCCCATCTATCAAGCGCTGGAGAAGGTCGGCGGCATCGCCGAGGAGCTGACGTGGGAGATCTTCCGCGATACGCTCATCGAGCAGGCCGAGCAGGGCGTCGACTATTTCACCATCCACGCCGGCGTGCGCCTGCCCTACATTCCGCTCACGGCCAAGCGCGTGACCGGCATCGTCTCGCGCGGCGGCTCGATCATGGCGAAATGGTGCCTCGCGCACCACAAGGAGAGCTTCCTCTACGAGCATTTCGACGAGATCACCGAGATCATGAAGGCCTATGACATCGCTTACAGCCTTGGCGATGGCCTGCGCCCCGGCTCCATCGCGGACGCGAATGACGAGGCCCAGTTCGCCGAGCTCTACACGCTGGGCGAGCTCACCCACCGCGCCTGGCAGCAGGATGTGCAGGTGATGATCGAAGGGCCGGGCCATGTGCCCATGCACAAGATCAAGGAGAATATGGACAAGCAGCTGCAGGTCTGCGGCGAGGCGCCCTTCTACACGCTCGGCCCCCTCACCACGGACATCGCGCCCGGCTATGACCACATCACCAGCGGCATCGGCGCCGCGATGATCGGCTGGTATGGCACCGCGATGCTCTGCTACGTCACGCCCAAGGAGCATCTGGGCCTGCCCGACCGGGACGACGTGAAAGTCGGCGTCGTCACCTACAAGCTCGCCGCCCACGCCGCCGATCTTGCCAAGGGCCACCCGGCCGCCAAGGTCCGCGACGACGCGCTCAGTCGCGCCCGCTTCGAGTTCCGCTGGCGCGACCAGTTCAACCTGTCACTCGATCCCGACACCGCCGAGCAATATCACGACCAGACCCTGCCCGCCGAAGGCGCCAAGTCGGCGCATTTCTGCTCAATGTGCGGGCCAAAGTTCTGCTCGATGAAGATCACGCAGGAAGTGCGGGATTTTGCCCGATTGCAGAACCAGCCTGCGGATGGATTTGTGGCTTCAAGCGAGGCGGAAGCGGGGATGAAGCAGATGAGCGAAGTCTATAACGAGACCGGGCGGGAGCTTTACATGGGCGCTGGTGATCGGGAGCGAGATTGAAACCGTTATCTTTGGTGCAAGATTTAGGGGGGAAAAATGATATAATCGCTGTCCTACAGGGCTCAGGAGTGCGTACAGCTTGACAATCGCCCACTGTGTCGATTCAAGGCGGTAAAATGTGAACCAAGTCGCGCCAAGGGGGGTTCTGGCATGACGTCATTTGAAGGAGGTTCGCTGTGACAACGCTAGAAGAGCAATTCGCGCTCTTGATGGCGGATGTTGCAAATCGGCCAGACCGATCTGTGCCTGACCTCCTTCGAGGCCCATCCCCTCAGCCCCAACGGACCCGTACGGTTTACAGCGTCGGTGAGGCGATAAATCAGAGGGGGCATAATGCCAAACTGGGGGCAGGTTCTAACCGAAATCGAAGCTCAGGACGCTAGGCTCGCTAACGGCGCAAAGAGCGCTGTCGATTTGGTTCGGCGAAAATATCTAAAAAAGCTTCACAAGAAAACGGGCCGGAATGTTATTGCCTATTATTCTGGCTGGCTGACCAATCCCAGCGCGTTTGGTATTGATGTCAACGACGAAGACAAAGCCGCTTTCATGATGGCGATTCATGGATTGGATAAAACTAAAGGCTTGGATCTCATTTTGCATACGCCGGGCGGCGGAATTGCAGCAGCAGAATCACTTGTTGACTACCTTAGAAGAGTCTTTGGATGCGACGTTCGTGCTATCGTCCCGCATCTCGCGATGTCAGCTGGCACAATGATTGCTTGCACCTGCAAATCCATCATCATGGGAAAACAATCCAATCTCGGACCTATTGACCCTCAACTTGGCGGATTGCCAGCGGCCGCCGTCAAAAAGGAAATTGAGCGAGCAATTGCTGAGATCAAAGCTAGCCCAGAGCGTCTTCAATTTTGGCAATTCGTCCTGAGCAAATATACGCCGACATTTATCGGTCAGTGTGAGCAAGCCGTCATAATGGCAGCAGAATTTGTAAGAGATCGCTTGCTGGATAATATGCTCAAGGATGATCCAGAGGCGCCTCAAAAAGCCGACGCGATCGTTACGGGTCTATCAGACGTGGATGATAACAAATCGCATGCCCGTCATATCCATATCGACAAATGTGAAGCGCTCGGGCTCAAAATTGAACATCTTGAAGACGATCAGGAGCTTCAAGAGGCAGTTTTGACGGTCCACCACTGTTTCATGCATAGCCTTGGGGAAAGTGGTGCGGCCAAAATGGTTGAAAATCAAAATGGTGCTGCTTTCATAAAGCTGCCCGCTCAATAATGATACCGCAGCTGCGCCACCTCCAGCGCCTGCGTCTCGCCCTTCCCGCTCACTCGATACACCAACCGATGCTCGCCTGTGATCCGGCGCGACCACCAGCCGGATAGATTGCCGCTCAGCGGTTCGGGCTTGCCGGTACCGCGAAAGGGATCGCGCATGATCTCCTTGAGCAGCACGTTGATGCGCACCAGCACCTTGTGATCTTCGGCCTGCCAGTGGAGATAATCCTCCCAGGCTTGCGGCGCGAAGACGAGGCGCATGGTCAGCCTTTCGGCTCGATCAACTCGCGCGCTTCGCCCTTGCCGGCGTCCAAATCCTTGATGGCCGCCAGCAACCGCTCGGCATTCCTGGGCGAAGACAGCAGATGCAGCGTTTCCTCGATCGAGGCCCACTCGCTTTCCGAGACCATGACGACGCTCTCCGCCTTGCGGCGCGTGATCGTGATCGGCGCCTTGTCGGCGACCACCCTGTCCATGACCGCCTTGAAGTTGGCGCGGGCATCCGAGAAGCTGAGGGCTTTCATAAGTCAATTATGTACATATTTCTGTACATATTGCAACGAAAGTAAACTCGTAGTTTAGTTTCGTTGCATCTCTCCAAGGCTTCCGCTCTGAAATTTCCATGACCCCCGATCTCGCCATCCGCACCCGCCGCGCTGCCTTCAATCGCGCCATCGCGGAGGGCGACGCCCAAGCCATCGGCCCCATCCTCGCGCGCGATTGCGTCATGGTCACCGGCACGGACAGCGCCGTCATCGCCGGGCGAGCCGCCCAAGTGAAGGTCTGGCAGCGTGAGTTCGCCGCGAGCAAATCCGGCGCTGGCCGCCTCATCTACACGCGCCTGCCCACCGCCATCACCCTCTCCCCGGTCGAGCCGATCGCGCTGGAGCAGGGCACGTGGGAGGGCGTGGCAGTCGGCGCGCAGAGCATCGCCGCCTCGGGCGTTTACACCGCCAAGTGGCGGGAGATCGCCGGGCAATGGGTGATCGAGGCGGAGCTCTTCGTCACGCTCGCCTGAGCGCCCTTGCCGCCGGCCCGCCCGCGCCGGGATGCGCACGACGGAAAAAACGCTGTCCTACACCGGGCATTTTTTGGCCGGATGCCCGCATGACCAAGCACAAGCAGCCCGGGGCCGGCTTTGATGGCCCAGACCTTTCCTTTGAACCCATCATCATGCGCAACCGGCATGATGGCTGGTACGCGGAGAAGCAGATTGCCTTCATCCAGGCGCTGGCCGAGAGCGGCTGCGTGACGGAGGCGTGCGAGCGCGTGGGCATGTCGGTTCGATCCGCTTATGCCCTGCGCACGCGGATGGATGGCCAGAGCTTCCGCTTCGCATGGGAGGCAGCGCTGGACCATGCCATTCAGCGTCTGTCCGATGCCGCGTTCAGCCGCGCGCTCCATGGCGTCGCGCGCCCGGTCTTCTTCCAGGGCGAGCAGATCGGCGAGCGGCGCTATTATGACGAGCATCTCACCCGCTTCCTGCTGCGCTATCGCGATCCCGTCCGCTACGGCAAATATAATGACCAGCTGCTGTTCGAGCGCGAGAATGGCGATGCGGTCGTGCACGTCCTCTCCCGCCTGCTGCTGCGCGTATGGAAGGATGGCCACGCGCATGACGGTGGCGATCCGCGCCCGCAGCACCCGCCCTATAACCCGCGCGGGACCATGCTCGAGAACATGGAGGATCTGTGGGCCAAGCTCGATGCGCGGCTGGAGGCGGAAAAGGCCCGGATCAACGGCACCGAGCCGAAAGGCGAGGCCGCGCCGAGTGGGGAGCGCGAAGGGTAAGGGAGCGGAAGTTCACGCCCCCCGTGCCGTGAACTTCGTGAACTTCCGAGCCTCAGCGAGCGCCCGGCGCGCCGGGGCTGGTGGCCGGGCCGGCGCCTTGAGCGGTCGCCCGTCCGCCCTCGCGCTTTCCCCCTGTGCTATTCCGCCCGGCCCGTGGCATAGGCGCGGCATGACCCTTGCCCGCCCCGCTGCTCGCCGCGCCTTTCGTATCGCCGCTCCCGCCGCCTTTGCCCGTCTCCCGCTCGCCGGGGCGCTGGCGCTGGTGGCCGCGCTCGCGGCCTGCCATCCAGCGGGCAAGGACGGCGCGGACATTCCCGGCGACCGGCACGATACGCGGCCTTATGCCGGCGTGGCGGCGGACGAGACGCTGCACGTCACCGGCACGGAGCCGTTCTGGTCCGGCGAGATCCGGGGCGAGACGATGATCTGGAAGACGCCGGAGCAGCCGGACGGGCAGAGCCTGCCGCTCTCGCGCTTCAACGGGCGCGGCGGCTTCTCCTACAGCGGAACGATCGACGGCGCCGGCTTCACCATGGCGGTGACGCCCGGCAAGTGCAGCGACGGGATGTCCGAGCGGATCTATCCCTTCGTCGTCACGCTGCAGCTGGGCGAGGGGGCACCGCGCGATGGATGCGGCTGGTCGGACAAGCAGCCGGCAGAGGGTCCGCGCGCGCCCTGAACCGGCAACGCGCGCGGCGCGGCGGCGGCGTGGATCAGCGCTTCTTCACGAACTCGGCGCGCAGCACCAGGCCCTTGATGCCCTCGTAGCGGCAGTCGATTTCCTGGGGGTCGCCGGTCAGGCGGATGGACTTGATGAGCGTGCCGCGCTTGAGCGTCTGGCCCGCGCCCTTCACTTCCAGGTCCTTGATGAGGGTCACCTGGTCGCCATCGGCCAGCAGATTGCCCACCGCGTCACGCACTTCCACCGTGTCGCTGCCATCGCCAGCACCGGCCGCACGCTTCGCCGCCAGCTCGGCCGCCGGCAGCCACTCGCCGCTTTCCTCGTCATAGACATAGTCGTCGTCGGCCATCATCGCTCCTGTGGGGTCTGGACATGGGAAAGGCAGCCGGCCCCCGTTGGGCGCTCCATCGCCGGAAGTCCAGCCCGCAGGCGCGAGGCGCCCGGGTCAGACCCGCATCAGACCCGCGTGACCGACACCTGCTGCGCAATGAGGTTGACCGGACCGAAGGCGGTGAGCAGCGCCACGTCCGCCGCATCCCGGCCAATGCCGATCTTGGCGATGTCGCCCTGGCGCGCCATGCCGGTCGCATCGACCAGGTGCCAGGCGCCATCCAGAAATACCTCGGCCACCGCATGAAAGTCCTGCGGGTTGACGTCCGGCGCATAGACGCTAGCAAAGCGCGCGGGGATGGTGGCGGCCCGCGCGAGCGTGATGAGCACATGCGCAAAGTCGCGGCACACGCCCTGCCGTCGCACGAATGTCTCCAGCGCCGTGGTCGTGCTGTCGCTGGTGCCGGGTACATAGGCAAAGCGGCGCGCCACATAATCGCGCATCGCCGCCACGAGCGCCCCACCGCGCAGGTCGCCGAATTCGGCATCCACATAGCAGCGGAACTGCGTCGCCGGGCAATAGAGGCTGTCCAGCAGATAGGGCACCGTCTCGCCGGGCAACATATGTGGGGGCAGTGCCTCGAGCGCGCTCACGTCCGCCAGCAAGCGCTGAATGGTCACGGTGGCACGATACTCCGCCGTCAGCCGCTCACTGGCACGCAGCAGGATGCGCTCGCCAATCCCGTCCTGCGCGGCGATGCGGGCGAAGTGCTCGTGCGGCCCGATCGTCAGCACCGCATCGCTGACCGATTGCTCCGGCAGATGCGCCGCCTCCATCTGCAGCAAAAGGTCGGTTGGCTGCAGCAGGGCGTAATCGAGCGTGGCGTGAATCTGGAGTTTCATCCCCCCTCAATGCGCGGGCGCGGATTTGGTTACAACCGCTCGACGGAACTGTACATTCTGGGTGGCGGATTACGCTTGCGCCATCCTGCCGCGCGCGCGGGGCGCAAGAGTGCTTCCGGCCGGGCCGGCCGGCGCGCTCACCCGTTTCCAGGCCTGCTCGTGAAAGAAGAAGGCGACCGCATTGATGCACGGCTCGATGAGCGCGATACCGCCGGCCATCTCGATCGAACCAGTGACAGCATAGGCCACCGAGAAGCCGACCGTGAGGTGGATCGAAAGATAGGTCATGGTCTTGGCAAGATCACGGGTCATGGCCGGCTGTCCTGTGTGGAGGGAGCACCGGACCTAATCCGATCCGTTTGCACGCGCCAGCGAGCAAGCCTGCTCAGTCTGATCGGCCGGGTCGATAAGCGCCTGAAAGCACGCCTTTCGCGCTTGCCTCCGCTCCACGCTCTGCTTAGCCTTACATCAGGTGGGTGTAATGGGGAGATACTATGTTACGCCTGCTGACGACGCTTGCCTTGCTGGCCATGCCAATGGCCGGGTCCGCGAAATGGATGGAGGCATCAAGTCCGCATTTCGTCATTTATGCAGACGATACGCCGACCGATATCCAGCGCTTCTCCCAGCAGCTCGAGCGATTTCACGGCGCGATGGCGCTCATGCTCGAGCGGTCGGAAGACGGCCCGCCCAGCCCGTCCAACCGGGTAACCGTCTATGTGGTGAAGAGCGACAGGGAAGTGCGCAAGCTGGCCGGCGACAAGACCGGCTTCACCTACGCCTTTTATCAACCGCGAGCCGGCGGCTCCTATGCGATCGTGCCAACGATCAGTTCGGATGGCGACAGCCTCTCTTTTTCGATGATTGCGCTGCTCCACGAATATGCGCATCACTTCCAGCTCTCAACATCGCGGGAAAACTGGCCGCGCTGGTTCGTCGAGGGATCGGCCGAATTCTTTGCGTCGGCCAAGTTCGAGAAGGATGGCAATCTCACGCTCGGCCTTGCGGCGCAGCATCGCGCTGCAGAATTGTTTCACGCGCCGGACGTCTCCGTGACGGACCTGCTTGATCCGGACACCTATGAGAAGCGGCGTCGCAAGGGCTTTGACGCTTATTATGGCAAAGCCTGGTTGCTCTATCATTATCTGACCTTTAGCCAGAGCCGGAAGGGCCAGTTCCCTGAGTATCTAAGGCTCCTGCGAAGCGGAAAAAGCTCGATCGAAGCCGCTCGCGCAGCCTTTGGCGATCTGGCTGTGCTCGAGAAGGATGTTGAGCGCTACAAGCTTGGCAAGCTGACCGCCTTGCGTCTCAATCCGGGGCTTCTAAAGACAAGCCCCGTCACACTGCGTGAACTCAGTGCAGGCGAAGCGGTGATCATGCCGGTGCGTATCCGCTCCCGTCGTGGGGTCACCCGGGAAGAGGCGATCGAACTGGTGCCCGAGGCGCGTGCCATCGCAGCGCGCTTCCCTAGCGACGCCGCAGTGCTGACGGCGCTCGCGGAGGCGGAAGTCGATTCCGGCAATCCCGATGCGGCGATTACCGCAGCCGATGCAGCCCTCGCGCTCGACCCTCGTCAGGTCAATGCCCACATCCAGAAAGGTCTTGCCCTGTTCGAGAAGGCGGAAACGGCGCAGGACAAGGCGAAGGCCTATCGCGATGCCCGCGCTGCCTTTCTGAAGCTCAACCAGATCGAGAACGATCACCCGCTCCCGTTGATGTACTTCTATATGTCCTATCTGAGGCAGGGCGCGGTGCCCGGCGAGAATGCCGTCAACGCGCTTGAGCGCGCATCGGAGCTCGCACCGTTTGATCTGGGCTTGCGCTACACGCTCGTCATGCAGCAGATCCGCGACAAGCGTTACGAGGACGCAGCCTTCAACCTGGCTCCCATTGCTTACAACCCGCATGGGAGCGGCACCGAGAAGGCGCGCAAGCTGCTCGATCGCCTCAAGGAAAACAAGGAGATCACGCCGGTGGAGCTTGAGGCCTTGATGGCTGCCGACGAAACTGAGGGAGAGGAGCCTTCGGCAAACCGCTGATCGCCATCATTGCGCAGCCGATCAGCACACCCCATCTTCGCCCGAACAATCATCCACGATGGAATGCTCGTCCATGAATACTGCCCGCCAGCCCAGCCTCTATATCCCACATGGCGGTGGTCCCTGCTTTTTCATGCCGGATCCAGAAGGTGTCTGGCGTGGGATGGAAACCTATCTGCGCTCCATCGTCGAGGACCTGCCCGAGCGGCCGAAAGCGCTGCTCATCATTTCCGGCCATTGGGAAACGCGCGGCTTCGCGTTCACGGGTGCCGAGCATCCCGGCCTCATCTTCGATTATTACAACTTCCCACCACACACTTACGAGCTGACCTATCCCGCACCGGGAGCACCGTGGCTGGCGGAGCGTGCAGCAGGCCTGCTGCGCGATGCTGGTCTTGCAGCTCAGGTCGATCCGACCCGGGGCTTTGACCATGGCGTGTTCATCCCGATGAAGGTCGCCTTTCCTGATGCGGATGTTCCTGTCGTCGAGATGTCCATCGAGGCCGGCTACGATCCCGCGCTGCACCTGCGCGCAGGCGAAGCGATCGCCAGCCTGCGTGACGAAGGCGTGCTCATCATCGGGTCCGGCATGAGCTTCCACAATCTGCGCGCCTTTCGCGATCCGCGCGCTCAGGCGCCCTCTACCTTGTTCGACACATGGTTGACCGGCGCGGCGCAATCCGCTCCGGATGCACGCGCCGATCTGCTGACGCACTGGGCGGACGCGCCTTATGCCCGTATTTGCCATCCCCAAGAGGACCATCTCCTCCCGCTCATGGTGGCCGCGGGGGCATCATCAGAACCTGGCCACCGCGATTTCAGCGAGCTGGTGCTGGGCAGCGCAATCTCCGGCTACCGATTCGCCTGATTCGGGAGTGCCGGCCGGTCTGTCAGTCGGCCTGGAAAGGTTCGGTTGCGGCCTTGTCCTGAATCGGGACAGGCGTGCGAACAGACAAGAAGCGCCGTAGTTAATGCGCATTAACGCATCGGGGAATGATAGTTAATTTCATGATTTTATTGGTTAAAGGTCTTTAGTATCAGGCCGATGCGCGTCAGGTGACTTCCAACGAGAGTTTCTGTGGGAGCACTGACATGAACAAGCTTCTTTCCCTTGCCATTGCCGGCACCGCCCTGTTCGCTGGCGCAACCAGCGCCAATGCCGCCCTGACGATCACCGGTATCAACGTCGTGAATGCGAACGCGCCGCTGGCGAGCTTCAAGATGAGCAATTATGATTTCGACGATGTGCGCGTTTCGCCGTTCAACGTGACCGGCAACTGGGATGGCAATGCTGTGTCGATGCTCGCCTATTGCGTCGACCTGTTCGACTATGCCGGCACGGGCACGTTCGAGGTCGTTGACCTGCTGAGCTATCTGGGCGGGGACACCACGCGCTACAATCGCATCTCCTCCCTGGTAGACACTTATGGCGCGACGAGCGGCTCGCTCAGCCAGGCCGCGATGCAGATGGCCATCTGGGAGCTGGTCTACGAGACCAGCAACAACATGGACGTGACGAAAAACCACTTCGACTCCTACTGGTCGAACAGTGGTTCGCTTGCCAGCACGGCGAACAGCTATCTCAACGGAGCAGTGGCGGGTGCCGGTTCGATCGATCCGAACCTGAAGCTCTACGTCGCGAAGAACAGCGACAAGCAGGACCTGCTGTTCTACACTTACCAGCCTGCCGTTCCGGAGCCGGCCACCTGGGCCATGATGATCCTGGGCATGGGTGCCGTCGGCTGCGCGATGCGCGCGCGCCGCACCCGCACGACAGTCAGCTTCGCCTGATCAATCGAGCAACCTGACCAATCACGAGAGCCTCGCGCCATCCAGCGCGGGGCTCTCTTGTACTCGTGCCACACGCGCGGCTCGGATTGACTCGACTCTTGGAGAACGCAAGAACATAAGAAGAACAAATTCCGATTCGGAGAGGCGACATGCCACCCGCTTTGTTCGATCCACCGGTTTTGCACAGATTCTTCTTCGCGCTGAAATCCGACCCCGTGGCAGCAAGACAAACGCATGCCTTCGCGGAAGCAGAGCTTGGCGCCAAGGGCCTGCTCGAACCGGATCGCCTGCACGTTACCCTCGCGATCACGGCCGACATGCCGACTGTCCCGAGCGGCCTAATCGACGCCCTGCAGCGTGCCGGTGCGGCTGTCCGCGCGGAGGCATTCGACGTGCTGCTCGATCACCTTTCCGGCGGCAGCGGTACCGTTGCCTTGCGGCCGGCCCGCGTCATCCGTCCCCTCCAGGCACTGCAAGCGCAGATCGCAGCGGCCATGACGCAGGAGCGCATTGCGGTGCGAGCAGGCTGGCGGTTCAGCCCGCACCTGACGCTTTGCTATCGCAAGGGTGCAGGCCCAATAGACAAGGCAGTGACCGGCTTTCGCTGGCAAGCGACAGACTTTGTGCTGATCCACAGCTTCGTCGGCTGGCATCGACACGACATCCTCGCGCGCTGGCGACTCTGCGGCGCCGAGGAAGATGTTCAACCGCGCCTGCTCTGAAGAGGCTCAGCCCGCCTGCATCGCGTGGCCCATGCGCTCGAATGCGTCGTTCATTCGGCTTGCCAGATCGGCGGGGATGCCGCTCTCGGCAAGGGCCTGCCCCATGGCCTGAAGCCACTGCGCCGTCTCCACCGCACCAAAGCCAAGCTGACGATGGGCGGACATGATGCAGGTGCCGGCATTGATCTCGAACCAGTCGCGCGGACCGCCCAGCCACGCCGTGAGAAAGCCGACAAGCGACTGCCGCATGGGGGTCAGATCAGGCGCATGAATAGCCCGCAGCGCTGCGAAGCGATCGTCCCCGTCCATGAGATCGTAGAATCGCTCGACCAAAGCGCGGACAGCCGGAGCCCCCCCAATCTCCTCGAACGGCAGCATCGTGGCTTCAGCACCGGCTTCATTCATCGCGCGACTCTCCTGTCAGACGCAAACCTCCTGACAAGAAGGAGACGCGCCTGCCTTGCGCTGGATCAATCGCTCGGCATTGGCAGTCAGCCGCACGGAACATGCGGTCCGCAGCCAGACGAATTGCCATGGCCCCACCGGCCTTTTATCAAAAGGATCGTCATGGCACCCTGACGGAGGATGCCCCGGTGGGCGATTGGCAAGCGAGGCCGATGGCCGGGACGACACAGGAGATAAGATGATCGCGAGACGTCACCGCGTTGCTGCCCTCTGCCGTATGTTAACGCTATCAATCTGGAGCATCCCGGCCCAGGCGGCTGTGCCGACCGCGGTCGAAGCGATGATCCGCGAGGCAGCAGCAAGCCATGACAAGGCCACCTATGAAGCGGTCATGAAAGTCGCCAAGGCGACCAACCCCGATGATGCCGACGCCATCGAAGCGCTCGGCGCCGGCCTGTTCGCCGAGGCACAGGCGAGGGCAAAGCGCGAAGAAGCAGCGCACTATGCGCAACGCAATATGTTCGAGGGCTGGAAGGGCGAAGGACAGGCCGGCTTTGGCCTGACGAGCGGCAATACCAAGGAGACGAGCGCAATCCTTGGCGTGAGCCTGATGAAGGAAGGCCCCAAGACGCGCCACAAGCTCACCGGGCTGGTCGATTATCTGCGCTCCAACGGCACGACGACCCGCCAGAAATATGCTGCGAGCTATGCGCTCAATTACATCTTTCGGGACGGGCTCTATCTTGTCTCGACACTGGGTTGGGAGCGCGACGTCTTCGCGAGCTATGCACGGCGCTTCACCGAATCCCTTGGCCTTGGCTACCGCGCAATCAATCGCGACCATATGACGCTCGACCTCGAAGCCGGCCCCGCCCTTCGTCAGACACGCTACACCGGCGGCCTCGAGGAAGACGAGTTCGCCGGGCGCGCCTCCATGGCCTATCGCTGGACATTGCGGGATGGCATTGCCTTGTCGGAGGACGGCTCCGTGCTCGCTGGCGGCGAGAATACGACGCTCATCTCCACCACCGCGCTGACTGCCAAGATCAACACCAAATTGTCCGGCCGAATCTCCTATAATGTCCAGCACGAAACCAGCCCGGCCGTTGACAGACAACCGACAGACACGGCGACACGCGCGACGCTCGTTTACAGCTTCTGAGGAACGCCACGCGCCATCGCGTCAACCACCGGGCGACCAGTCCGGCGCGGCAAGGGTGAAGCCGGCGAAGTCGAAGCCGGGCGCCACGACGCAGGAAACGAGCGCCCAGCCCCGGTCGGCTTCCGCCGCCTGCCAGTGATGCGCCGCGATGACCTGCTGGGGCACCTCGCCAGACAAGACGTCCCCGCCAAGGCGGAGCGTGCTGACAGGTCCCGCATCGCCCGGCGCAGTCGAGAGCAGAAGCGCGCTGCCGGCATGCCAGAGCCAGATCTCCGCGGCATCGACCCGGTGCCAGTGGGAGCGCTGCCCCGCCTCGATCAGGAAATGGATGGCCGTCGCGCCGGCTCGCTCGTCGAGTAGCGCGGGCGCACGCCAGGTCTCGCGATACCAGCCCCCTTCCGGATGCGGCTGGAGGTGAAGGCGCTCGATCAGCGCCCGGGCTTGCGGGTCGGTCATACCCTCTTCTGGCGGAGGGGAGGCCTGCGCTGCAAGCGCCGGTTCCGCTTGCCGGCATCATCATCGGCCCAGTCGCGCGACCATGGTCACGAAGAAGGCAGTCGACCAGCCGAGCAGTAGCAGGCCGTTGATCCCTTCGATGCCCGCAACGAGCCGCCAGCCGGGTTGGATATAATGGTCCGAATAGCCAATGGCAGCATAGCTGATCGTCGAAAAATAGACCGCGACTTCCAGCGACCGGATCGCGCCGTTCGCCAGATACAGCAGCGCGTAGGACCAGATTTCAAGCCCGTGCAAAAAGAACAGCGCAAGCACGGTGATCAGCGTGAAGGCGAGATTGCGCGGCGAGAGTGCCGGCAAGTGCATGGCCCGTTCATCCTGCACTTCATTGCGCAGCAATCGTCCGAGCAACGCCATGCCAAGCCCATGAAGCATGACAGTGAACAGGACCATCGCGGTGGAAATGACGAGATTGAGCAACATGGCCATCGTCATCCCCCCGTCTTCACGCCCGGTCAAGTCAACGGGCCTTGACCACCGGCATGGCCCACCCACAGGATCGCGCGGCCATGACATTCCTTTACCGTCTCGACACATCGGCAGAGCTTGCCGCTCGGACCTTGGGCGCCGATCCGGAGCGCGACCCGTGGGATGGCGGTTATGCAACGCCTGGCTGTTTCGCGCCGGTCGTGCTCCGAGGACGCGACGGCAAGCGACGCCTGGCGCCAAGATTATGGGGCGTCCCTCCCCCGCCCGGCGCAATGCTCGCGGGCGAGCCGCCGGTGGCCCATGTGCGTAATCTCGATAGCCCGTTCTGGATCGGCTCCCTGCGACACACAGAGTATCGCTGCCTGATCCCCGCCACATCTTTCCAGCTATGGTCGCAGACGCCCGATCCACGCACCGGCAAACGCACGCCCTGTCGCTTCCGCGTCGCCGACGAGCCTGTTTTCGCCATGGCTGGTCTCTGCCGCGACAGCGAGGTGCCGAGCTTTGCCCTGCTGACCTGTGAGCCCAATCGACTCGTCACTTCCGTCAATCCCCGCACCATGCCCGTTATCCTGCACCGCGCGGATCATGACCGCTGGCTGCGCGCGGATTGGAAGGAAGCCCGGCGGCTCGTCGAAGCTTTCCCCTCCCAGCTCATGGCGCTGAACGCTCCGATCGTGACGGACAGCCCTGCCGGCCCGGCTTTGTCCTGAGTCAAGGAATTCCGTTTGCCTTGCTTACAAATGTTATGCGACACACATTGTGCCGGCCGCAGCGAGTCCAATCGCGCGCAGGCTTGAAGGAGAGGTATCATGGCAAAGATTCTCGGCGGGTTCGCTGTCTCCCACACGCCCACCATTGCGTTCGCCAAGGATGCGAACAAGCAGAACGACCCGGTCTGGGCGCCGATCTTCGAGGGTTTCGAGCCCGTGAAGCAATGGCTTGCACGCGAAAAGCCCGATGTGATCCTGTACGTCTACAATGATCACATGACCTCCTTCTTCACGCATTATTCCGCGTTTGCACTCGGCATTGGCGAGCAATTCTCGCCGGCGGACGAAGGCGGCGGCGCGCGTGATCTGCCGGCGATCAAGGGCGACCCGGATCTTGCCAAGCACATCGCCGAATGTCTGGTCGCCGATGAGTTTGACCTCGCCTATTGGCAGGGCATGGGCCTCGACCATGGCGCTTTCTCGCCGCTCTCCGTCCTGCTCCCGCATGAGACCGAATGGCCCTGCCGCCTCATTCCGCTCCAGTGCGGCGTGCTGCACCACCCCATCCCGAAGGCCAAGCGCTTCTGGAATTTCGGCCGGTCCCTGCGCCGCGCGATCCAGAGCTACCCCAAGGACATCAAGGTCGTCATCGCCGGCACCGGCGGCCTGTCGCACCAGGTCCATGGCGAGCGCGCCGGCTTCAACAACACCCCCTGGGACATGGAGTTCATGGAGAAGCTGACCAACGACCCGACGTCGTTGCTGAGCGCCACCGTGACCGACCTTGCCAAGCTGGGCGGCTGGGAAGGCGCCGAAATCGTGATGTGGATGCTGATGCGCGGCGCCCTCTCGACCAAGGTCAACAAGCTGCATCAGAGCTATTTCCTGCCCTCGATGACGGCGATCGCCACGATGCTGTTCGAGGATCTGGGCGATGAGACTCCCCCTGCAGAGAGCGACGAGGAGCTGCGCAAGCGCGCCAAGCACGAGCTGGCCGGCGTCGAGGAGATCGAGGGCACCTATCCCTTCACCATCGACCGCGCAGTCAAGGGCTTCCGGCTCAACCATTTCCTCCACCGGCTGATCGAGCCGGACTTCCGCAAGCGCTTCGTCGAGGATCCGGAAGGCCTCTTCGCCGAGAGCGACCTGACCGAGGAAGAGAAGGAGCTGGTCCGTAGCCGCAACTGGATCGGCATGATCCATTATGGCGTGATCTTCTTCATGCTGGAGAAAATGGCCGCCGTGCTCGGCATCGGGAATATCGACGTCTATGCCGCCTTCAAGGGCCTGACCGTTCCCGAATTCCAGAAAACGCGCAATGCGGCGATCACCTATTCGGTGGCCGGCAAGCAGTAAGCACAGCTGCGAAAGACACAAAAAGGGCGGGGAATTCTCCGCCCTTTTTTGGTGCGTGCGCCGGGCAGCTTGTTCAGCCCTGCGCGGTCGCCGAATAGAGCACCGGCCATTCCCAGGCGCCGCGGCACACCGGCATGGAGCGCGCTTCCGTCAGGCGGAAGCGGGTGCCATCCCAGCGATAGGTCTCTGCTGTGCCGCAGTCGCCCAGGCCCCGCCCCTTGGCGAAGCTCGACAACTCGCCGCGCGATGGATTCCAGCGAGCATTAACGATCAGCGGCGGCGTGCCGGGATCACCGGTAAAACCGGGTGCGAGATCGAACCGCGCGATCTGGAACTGCCACTGGCCAGCCCCGCCAACCGCGATCAGCGGCACAGCGCTGACATTATAGGCGCCTGCATTGCAGGGCAGCAGCACCAGCGCGTGCTGCCCGTCAAGCATGTGGGTCTCGAGAGGATAGTCCGTGCCCAAGCGCTGCTCGCACATGGCAAGGTGTCGCGCGGAGGCCTCCTCGCTCGCGGTCAGAACGGGCCGGACATCGTCGGCCACCGCTACCGGGATGCCGACGACACCCGCATCGGGCGGGACCGGCTTGGCCATATCGGCCGCGCCCTCGCCCAGCGCGGCCAGCGCGCCCTTGCTGCCGACACGGCCCTGCTGCTCGTCCATGTAGCGCAGCGCCCCGGAGAGTCCCCGGAGCGACGGCGCGCTGATGACGTTCTTCTTCTCGCGCAGTTCGAACGTATAGCTGGAGCCGAGCGCGCGGATGATGCCCAGTGCGCTGGAGCCGGTCAGTTCGATCATATCCTGTGCCGCCGTGGCGCGGGTCAATGATCGGTTATCAACAACGATATCGATCTTTCCCCGGAGCTGGTCCGCGCCCAGAAAGCGCAACACACTGGCGCCCGCCGGGCCGCCGCTGCGCTGGATGGTGACCAGCACCGAATAGGCCGCGCCCGCCCCATCGGGCACAAGCGAGACGGCGCTGCAGGTGAGGCGATTGTCGCACCCCACTGCCCAATCCTCGAAAATCTGGATGCGCCCCAGCGTCGGCTCGCCGGCACGCGGCGCTCCGGGTTCGGGCAGCGGCGCCTCGTCGGGACGGACCGTCTGCGCCGGGGACGGCGGCGACGCCGCGAGCAAAAAGGCAAGCGCTCCGATTCGGCCGAGCGCGGCCACACAACTTGTCATCGCATGCATCATAATGCAGTTGACGGCAGTGAGGTAGAGCCAAGCGCGGATTGTCGCGCGATTTCGGCGGAAGGAGCGACATGCGCAAGATCGGTGTGATCGGAGCCGGGCAAATGGGCGCCGGCATTGCCCAGGTGTCTGCCCAGGCGGGCTACGACGTGCTGCTGCGCGATATCGACATCGCCCGCGCAGAAGCGGGCAAGGCAGGCATCGCCAAGCGTTTCAAACGCGCGGTGGACGGCGGCAAGCTGGACGCCGTCGACGCGGAGACGGCACTGGCCAAGATCACCCCGCTCGCCGATCTGACCCCCTTTGCGAGCTGCGACCTCGTGATCGAAGCAGCGACCGAACGCGAGGAGATCAAGCGGGCGATCTTTGCCGAGCTTGGCCCGCTGCTGGGCGAGAGCGCCATTCTTGCCACCAACACCTCCTCCATTCCTATCACGCGACTGGCGCA
The DNA here is from genome assembly GCA_017304655.1 of Sphingomonas sp. GTDB lineage: Bacteria > Pseudomonadota > Alphaproteobacteria > Sphingomonadales > Sphingomonadaceae > Sphingobium. Next base: position 169,195 of record JAFKLY010000002.1, on the reverse strand, counting down.
GGCGAGCATCGACCCGGCGCGTTTTATCGGCGTGCATTTTTTCAACCCCGTGCCGGTGATGGCGCTGATCGAGGTGATCCGCGGCCTCGCGACCGCGCCGGAAACGGTGCGCGTAGTTGAAACCTTCGCCAAGTCGCTCGGCAAGGAAGTCGTCCACGCCTTCGATGCGCCGGGCTTCATCGTGAACCGCATCCTGATGCCGCTGCTTAACGAGGCGATCTTTGCGCTCGGCGAGGGCGTGGCGAATGTGAAGGACATCGACACGGCGATCCGCCTCGGCCTCAATCACCCGATGGGCCCGCTGACGCTGGCCGACTTCGTGGGGCTCGATACCTGCCTAGAGATCTGCAAGGTGCTCCAGACGACGACCGGAGACCCGAAATTCCGCCCCGCGCCTTTGCTCGTCAAATATGTCGAGGCCGGCTGGCTCGGTCGCAAGACCGGAAAGGGCTTCTACGACTACAGCGGCGAGGAGCCGGTGCCGACGCGCTGAAGCGCGGCCCGGCCCGGCCGCCACCGGGTCAGATATTCAGCAGCAATCCGGCCAGCGCCGCGCTCATCAGGTTGGCAAGGCTGCCGGCGATCAGCGCCTTGATGCCGAGCTTCGCGATCATCGGCCGCTGATTGGGCGCGAGATTGCCTGTCACCGCCATCTGAATGGCGATCGACGAGAAATTGGCGAAGCCGCACAATGCGAAGGTGGCAATGGCGATGGTGTTGGGCGAGAGATGCGCCTGCGCGCCGCCCAGCTCGATATAGGCGACGAACTCGTTGAGCACGACCTTGGTGCCGAACAGGCCGCCGGCAATCTGCGCTTCGTTCCACGGGATGTTGAGCAACAGCATGACCGGCGCGAACAGCTTGCCAAGCAGCATCTGGAAGCTGAGATCGGGATAGCCGAACCAGCCGCCCACACCGGCGAGCAGCCCGTTGGCCAGCGCGACCAGTGCGACGAAGGCCAGCACCATGGCGCCCACCGCGACCGCGAGCTTGACGCCGGTCTGGGCGCCCTGCGCCGCCGCCATGATGATGTTGGCGGGCTTCTCCTCGTCATGGCTCGCCTCGGGCATCGGCTCGCCCGGTGTGCCTTCCGGCAACAGCGCCGCCGGCCCCCGGCCGCTGATCCGCACGTCGGGCAGATGCACGTCGCTCTCGCCGATCGGCTCCAGCGGCAGTTCGCCCTGTGGCGGCGCGCGATCGTCCGGCATGATGATCTTGGCCATCAGGATGCCGCCCGGCGCCGCCATGAAGCTGGCTGCCAGGAGATAGTCGATCCTGATGCCCATCGAGGCATAAGCGGCAAGGATGGTGCCGGCGACACCCGCCATGCCGCTGGTCATGACAGTGAAGAGCTCCGCGGGCGTGAGACCGGCGAGATAAGGGCGGATGACAAGCGGGCTCTCGCTCTGGCCCACGAAGATGTTGGCCGCCGCGCACAGGCTCTCGACCTTGGAGACTCCGGTCACCTTCTCGATGGCGCCGCCGACCCAGCGCACGATGAACTGCATGACGCCGAGATAATAAAGGATGGAGACGAGGCTGGCGAAGAAGATGATCACCGGCAGCGCCGCGATGGCGAAGCTCGTGCCACCGACGTCTGGCCGGGCGAGCGGACCGAAGATGAAATCCGTGCCGGCCTGCGCATAATGCAGCAGATTGGAGACGCCCGCCGACATCGCCGAGATCACGGCCTTGCCTGCCGGCACATACAGCACCAGAACGGCAATGCCCGCCTGCAGGCCGAACGCGGCCGCGACGATGCGCGGGCGGATGGCGCGACGATTGCTGGAGAGCAGGACGGCAAGAGCGAGGATGGCGACGATGCCGCCGAGGCCGATCAGGATGGGCATGAAGATGAAACGGGTCCCCTGACGCGCCTGCCCGAGCGACCGGCGCACGGTCTCCCCTTATACAGGCGCGTGAGCGCGCGTCCATCGCCCGACCGACAGGGCTTTTTGCCGACGCGCGGGCCGCGCGGCTCACCCCTTTCCAGCGCAGCACAAAGCCGATAAGCCGAGGCCATGGCCGAACCCACACCGAGCGCAACCGCGCAGTCGCCGCTTTCCTGGTCGCTCTTCGTCTTCTCGGTGCTGTATGGCGGCATGGTCTGCATCGCCGGTGTGCTGGGCGCCAAACAGGTGGCACTGGGGCCGCTGGCGGTGGAAGCCGGCATCTTCGCTTTCCTGCTCCTGGTCATTCTCTCCAGTGCTGTCGCGGCGCTCCATGGCCAGCGCATCGCCACCTTGCTCGTGCGCCTCGGTTTCGTACCGCTGATCGTTTCGGCGCTGCTCATATGGCTTGTCGTAGAACTACCGACTGATGAAGGTATGTATCCTCCTTTGGCCGAGGCGTTTCCGATCGTCGTGGGTCAAAATGTCCGAATGATGCTGGCCGGCCTCATTTCCTACGGCATTTCGCAAAGCCTCAACGTGCTGATCTTTTCCCGGCTCTCCGGGGGCACCGGTCGGCTGGTTTGGGTGTGGGGCATGATCGCCAGCGTCATTTCGCAGATCATCGACACGCTGCTGTTCATCACAATCAGCTTCTATGGCCAGCGGCCGATCCTCGACCTGATGATCGGCCAGATGACAACCAAGGTCGTCCTCTCGATCATCCTCGTGCCGCCGCTCATCACCGCCTTCGTGGCGCTGGGGAAGAAGCTGGACGGGCAGCGCTAAAACGATGGCCAGAGCCGATCGACTGGAACGGATGGAGAGCCGGCGCGCAGAACTGGAGGATGAGTATCGCACAGCGCTCATCGCCGCGCTGACCGTGACCGCATCGGGCAAATGGGGTCTCTTCGGACACAATGACGATCGATCGGCACGCGCCAGTGCGGCACCGGTGATCGCGCAACTGAGCGAGATCGCCGAAGCGATCGACACATTGCGTGAGCGGCTGGCGATGCCGCCCTTTCCGCTGCATCAGGAATTTCTCGGCGCGCGCGGCAAGGTGAGCGCCCATGCCGTTGGCGAGCCGAAGCAGGCACGCGCCTGGCTCGATCGCCTTGGTGCGGCGGCGGACTGAAACCGGCTCTCCGGCAGCACACCCCTTTTCTTGCGTGCTTCGGCCATTGGCCCTAAACGCGCGCGCATGACCGATCGCTACGCGCCCGACCCCGCCCTGCTCGCCAAGGCCGAGACCCTCACCGAAGCGCTGCCCTACATGCAGCGATATGCGGGCGAGACCTTCGTCGTGAAATATGGCGGCCATGCCATGGGTGACCCGGAAGCGGCGCGCGACTTCGCCGAGGACGTGGTCCTGATGAAGATGGTCGGCATCAATGTCGTGGTGGTGCACGGCGGCGGGCCGCAGATCGGCGCGATGCTCAAGAAGCTGGGTGTCGAGAGCAAGTTCGTCGGCGGGCTGCGCGTGACCGACGCGGAGACGGCGGCCGTGGCCGAGATGGTTCTCGCCGGCTCGATCAACAAGGAAATCGTCGGCTGGATCGCCGGCGCCGGCGGCCGCGCGGTCGGCATTTCCGGCAAGGATGCCAGCCTCGTCCTGTGCGAGAAGGTGGCGGGCAAGCGTGAGGCGGACCCCAATAGCGGCATCGAACGTAATGTCGACCTGGGTTTTGTCGGCGATCCGGTGAAGGTCGACCGGCGTATCCTCGACTCGCTCTCGCGCGAAGGCATCATCCCCGTCGTCGCGCCGGTGGGCATCGGCACGGACGGCCAGACCTACAACGTCAACGCGGACACCATGGCCGGCGCCATCGCCGCCGAACTCAAGGCCAAGCGCTTCTTCCTGCTGACAGACGTGCCCGGCGTGCTGAGCAAGGACAAGGAACTGCTCTCCGACCTCGACCCCGCCAAGATCGCGACGCTGGTCGCGGACGGCACCATCTCCGGCGGCATGATCCCCAAGGTGGAGACCTGCGTGCGCGCGGCCGAGGGCGGCGTGGAGGCAGCAGTCATCCTCGACGGGCGCGTGCCGCATGTGATGCTGCTGGAGATCTTCACGCGGCAGGGAGCCGGCACGCTGGTGCATCTGTAAGCGGCCCGGAGCGCCCACCGCTCCGCCCGCTCCTGGCACCGGCAAGTCCCCGGTCATCCAACCGACTTGTCCCCGGTGTATTAGCTGGGCTAGACTCTCGGTGTTTCCCCCTCCCCCTTGTAAAACAGGACGCCCTTATGGCTTTCGCCCTTCTCGAAACGCTGATGATCCTGCTGAACGTCGCGTGGTGGATCATCATCGTGCAGGCCATTTTGAGCTGGCTCATCGCCTTCAACGTGATCAACACCAGCAATGACATCGTCCGCAGCATCTGGATCGCGCTCGATAAGCTGACCGAGCCGCTTTACCGGCCGATCCGCCGTGTCATGCCGGATCTGGGGGCGCTGGACCTTTCGCCGATGGTGGTGCTGCTGATCATCATCATCCTCCAGCGTGCCGTCGTTCCCGCCCTTGCTCAGAGCATGATGTAGGCAGGCCCATGCCGGTCCGTCGCGACGGAGCCGACCTGCTGCTGGCCCTGCGCCTGACGCCCAAGGCGGCCCGCGCGCGAATCGGCGGCCTGTTCACCGATGCTGCCGGGCAGCGCTGGCTGCAGGCCAGCGTTACCGCCCCGCCCGACAAGGGCAAGGCCAATGCGGCATTGATCGCACTGCTCGCCAAGCGGATCGGCGTGCCGTCCTCGACGATTTTTCTGGAGACAGGTGACACCAACCGGCTAAAGCGCCTGCGTATTTCGGACGCGGACAAGCGGACCGAGGAGTCTTTGAGAGAGATCGCTGAAGAGGAGCGAAACAGACAATGACGTTGGGCAAGGAAATCGACGGCAAGGCATTTGCGGCCAAGTTGCGCGGGCGCATCGCCGACATCGTGCCGGACTTCACCGGCAAGACCGGCCGCAAGCCCGGCCTGGCCGTCGTCCTCGTGGGCGAAGACCCGGCGAGCAGCGTCTATGTGCGCTCCAAGGGCAAGGCCACCGTTGAAGTCGGCATGGAAAGCCTGGAGTTCAAGCGCCCCGCCACAATCAGTCAGGAAGAGCTGATCGAGCTGGTCGAGGAGCTGAACGCAGACGACCGCGTCGACGGCATCCTGGTCCAGCTACCGCTGCCCAAGCATCTCGACGACAAGGCGGTGATCGCCACGATCGACCCCGCCAAGGATGTAGACGGCTTCCATGTCGTCAACGCCGGCAAGCTGGCCGTGGGCGACCCGACCGCGCTGGTGCCCTGCACCCCGCTCGGCTGCCTGATGCTGCTGAAGGGCGAGCTGGGCGACCTTTCCGGCAAGGAAGCCGTGGTCGTCGGCCGCTCGAACATCGTCGGCAAGCCGATGGCGCAGCTCCTGCTGGGCGAGAGCTGCACCGTGACGGTGGCACACAGCCGCACCCATGACCTCGCAAGCGTCGTCCACCGCGCCGACATCGTCGTAGCTGCGGTGGGCCGCCCGGAAATGGTCAAGGGCAGCTGGATCAAGCCCGGCGCGACCGTAATCGACGTGGGCATCAACCGCGTACCGGCCGAAGAGGAAGGCAAGACCAAGATCGTCGGCGACGTCGCCACGGCCGAGGCGATCAGCCACTGCGCCGCGATCACGCCAGTGCCGGGTGGTGTTGGCCCCATGACCATCGCCGTGCTGCTGCGCAACACGCTGGTCGCGGCCTATATCCGCGCGGGCTTCCCCGCGCCGAAGGACATTTGATCCGGGTTCTCAGCCTTGCCATCGCCGCCGCGTTGCTTGCCAGCGCGGCGGCCGGCGATGCGCAGCCGCGCGGCCGGCGCGGCCCTGCAGGCCCCGACATGCCAAATCCCAGCGCCGTCGTCGCCGCCGAGCTGGGCTTTGCGCGCCTCGCTCAGGAAAAGGGTCAATGGACCGCCTTCCGCGAAACAGCGGACAAGGATGCGGTGATGTTCGTGCCGGACGCGGTCAATGCGCAGAGCTGGCTCAAGAAGCGCGCCGATCCGCCAAAGGCGCTCGCCTGGCAACCCTATCGCGTGGTCGTCTCCTGCGACGGCGGCTATGCGCTCTCGACCGGTCCGTGGACCGGTCCCAACGGTCAGAGCGGAACCTTCAACACCATCTGGCGTCGCCAGTCGGACGGCAGCTTCAAATGGATCCTCGATTTCGGCAGTGACGCCAAGACGCCGCGCCAGGAGGACCCGATCATCGATGGCAAGGTGGCGCAATGCGGCCGTGGCAGAGCAATGATGGGACCCGACCGCGACGGGCCATCGGCCGGTGAGCGACGCCGCGACCGCAAGGCCGACGAGAAAGCGCGCGAGAAGGCCGAACTTATTCCCAATCCGCCACCTTTGAGCGGGGAAGGCCGGTCCGCTGACGGATCGTTGCGCTGGCGCTGGATAAAAGGCGCGACCGAGAACAGCTTTGAAGTGACCACGCGCGAAGGCGATAGCGAGCGGACAGTGACACGCGTCGTCGTCCCGGTCGCGGCGCGATGATCGTGGCGGCGATGCGCGCGCCATGATGGAGCTGTTCCTCTCCGCTTTCGTCACGCTGTTCGTGGTGATCGACCCGCCGGGCTGCGCGCCGATCTTCTATGGTCTCACCACCGGCGCGGACGCGCAGCAACGTCGCCGCATGGCGATCCGCGCGGTGCTCATCGCCACGTTGATCCTGCTCGGCTTCGCTATCGTCGGCGAGGACCTGCTGCGCACGCTCGGCATCGGCCTGGAAGCCTTCCGCATCGCGGGCGGCATCATGCTGTTCTTCATCGCCATGGACATGGTGTTCGAAAAGCGCACCCAGCGGCGCGAGGACCGGGCGCAGAAAATCAAGGAAACGCCTGAGATCGAGGACGTGTCTGTCTTCCCCATGGCCATGCCGATGATCGCCGGGCCGGGATCGATCGCCACCGTCATGCTGCTGATGGCCCGGGCACATGGTGCCGAGGAAAGCGCGATCGTGCTCGCGGCGCTTGGCGTCAATTTGGCGCTGATGCTCATCGCCTTGCTTGCCGTTGCGCCGATCATGCGACTGTTCGGCAATCAGGTGGAAGCGGTGATTACCCGGCTGCTCGGCGTCATCCTCGCCGCGCTCGCCGTCCAGTTCGTGCTCGACGGGCTGGAAGGAAGCATTCTCTAGCGAATACGCCTGCTCCAGCCCGTCAGGCCGACCGGGTCAGAGGTCGGGAAGGGCGCTCAGCTCGCGCCTTCCACGGCCGCCACAATCTTGATTTCGACCCGGCGGTTCTGCGCCTTGCCCGCCGCCGTCTCGTTGCTGGCGATCGGCTGCATTTCGCCATATCCCTTTGTCGCCATGCGCACGGAGGCGACGCCATGGCTGGAGAGATAGGCGACCACGCTCTGCGCGCGGCGCTCCGACAGCGCCAGATTATACGCCTCACTGCCATCCGAATCGGTGTGCCCGAGCACGTCGATCATCGTCTTGGGATATTCGGCGAGGGTCGTGGCGACCTGATCGAGCGTAGGCTGGAACTGCGGCTGGATGGCGGACTGATCTGTCGCAAAGGTGATGCCTGAGGGCATGCGAAGCAGCAGATCGTCGCCCTGCCGCACCACGTCCACGCCCGTGCCGGCGGTGCGCTCACGCAGCTTCTTTTCCTGAGCGTCCATATAGGCGCCCACGCCGGCACCAGCGATCGCGCCGATGCCGGCGCCGACGATCTTTTCCGTGCGGTCGTTGCGGCCACCGAGCAGATCGCCCAGCAGATAGCCGCCCAGAGCACCACCGACGCCACCGATCGCGGCCTTGGAAATCTTGCGATTGCCGGTTTCCGGATCGGTCACGCAGCCCGACAGAGTCAGGGCAGCAATGGCGGCCGCCGTCAGGGCAACGCGCGAATGGCTGCGAGTGGTCATGGTTCTTCTCCCATCAAAATTCCGTCCCGCCCTTGCGCGAGACCCGCTGCATTAACAGCGCGCGCGCCTGATCGTTCCCTGAACGGATTGACGCAGGCGGTTGTGGCGCGGCGTAAAAAAATGTCTAAAGGGATCGCAGCCATGGACGCCGCTCAAACCTTTCCCGCCTTCCCCTGGATCGACGCCGCGATCGTGCTCGCGCTGATCGCGCTCAACGGCCTGTTCGCCATGTCCGAACTGGCCATCGTCTCGGCGCGCCGGCCGCGCCTGCAGGCCATGGCCAAGGTCGGTAAGCGCGGCGCCAAGGCCGCGCTCGATCTCTCGGCCGATCCTGGCAAGTTTCTCTCCACGGTGCAGATCGGCATCACCGGTATCGGTGTTCTCGCCGGCGCGTTCTCCGGCGAGAAGCTGGGCGGGCCGCTCGGCGCGATCCTGCAGCATCTGTTCGCCCTGTCCGCCGAAACGGGCGAGAATGTCGGCTTTGCTGTCGCCATCATCCTCACCACTTATGTGTCACTGATCATCGGCGAGCTGGTGCCCAAGCAATATGCGCTGCGCAATCCGGAGCCGCTCGCCGTGCTGATGGCGCCGCTCATGGTGCTGCTGGCACGGGCGACCGCGCCGCTCGTGTGGCTGCTCGAACAATCGAGCGCCCTCATCTTCCGCCTGTTCCGCATGAAGAGCGACGCGCCCAACCACGTGACGGCGGAGGAACTGCAGCTCATCGTCGCCGAGGCGAGCCATCATGGCGTGATCGAGGAGAGCGAACGCGCGATCATCTCCGGCGTCGTGCGCCTGGCGGACCGGCCGGTGCGCGAAGTGATGACCCCGCGCACCGATGTCGACTGGCTCGACGCGGACGCAGCGCCCGAGGTTCTGCGCGAGACGCTGCTCGCCACGCCGCACACGCGTCTGCCGGTGGCTCAGGGCGGCGTGGAGGATATCATCGGCGTCGTGCAGGCGCGCGACGTGATGGCCGCTCTGTTTCGCGGGCAGGCGCTCGACCTGCGCGCCCTGATGCGCCCGGTCTCGATCGTGCCCGATCAGGTGGACGCGATGGATGCGCTCAATCGCCTGCGCGAGGCGGACGTGCCGATGGTGATGGTCCATGATGAATATGGGCATTTCGAGGGGATCGTGACCCCGGCCGACCTCATGTCCGCCATCGCTGGCGAGTTCGTGTCCGACAAGGACCTCTATGCCCAGCCGCTGGTGACCGAGCGCGAGGACGGATCGTTGCTCGTCTCGGGGCAGATGCCGGTGGACGCTCTCGCCGAGCGACTGGACTTCACCCTACCGGAAGACCGCGACTTTGCGACCGTCGCCGGCTACGCGCTGCATGTGCTGAAGCGACTGCCGGAGGAAGGTGAGCACTTCACTGAACAGGGCTGGCGCTTCGAGATCGTCGACATGGACGGGCGCAAGATCGACAAGCTGCTGGTAAGCGCCAAACGCTGAGCTGACGCTTTCCTCGCCATCAATAGCTACGACGCCGCCGCGACGATCGCCTCTTTCAGTGCCTGTGTCGCCAGCGCCTCTGCTCCGTTCGTGAGTGGCGGCCGTCCTTGATCGACGGCATAGGGTCAGCGCATCATCAATATCGGCACCCAGCTACCGGATAGTGTTCTCGATGCTGGGATGACCCAGCGGCATCTGAACGGCCCGAGGGTTATTAGTCGCCTTGTAAATCAGCGATGCCTTCAGTCGGCGAAGCGAATGAGGACCGAACTCACGCTTATCCAACCTACTGACAAAAAGCTATTCGTCCACGAGGCGCGCGTACTGCCGTTTACTCAGGTCCCCAAGATGACGATGCGGCTTGGGAAGGCGAAGTCATGGATGGTCCCGCGTCGGCTCTCGAGTCATGCCGTGACGCCTTTTCGTGCTTTCGCCTTGCACAGCAATCTCGCCGGCGTCTCAGTCACCAGTTTCCCCCATCCGCGCCAGCTGCACCCGCGAGCAGAGCTCCAGCACCTTCATGAAACGACCGTAGCGCTCGGCGCCATAGACGAACGGGTTGCTGTCTCCAGGCTGGGCGTTGCGCAGCAGGGCGATACGTTCATTGGCGGCATTGTGTGCCGGATGATTTGCTATGGCTGCGTCGACACCAGCCGCGCGGGTCAGCTGCTGCCAGCGGATCAGCGTTGCGACCTGCTGGTGCGCCGCAGGGCCGGTCTGCCCGCCGCCGCTCCCGCCCATCAGGCCCACCACGTGGCGCTGGCCATTGGAGGTGACCGGGAAGATCAGCGACAGCGTGCCCGGTGTGTGGCCGGGGGTGACGTATAGGCGCACCGTCGTATCGCCCAGCGTGATCGTGTCGCCGTCCGCCGCCGTAACATTGCGGGTGGGCGGAACCATATTGCCCACGGGGCCACCGCCGCGTTCAGGCGATTCGAGCATTTTCCAGTCGGCATCGGACAACACGACTTTCGCCCCATAGGTGTCCTGCAGATACTTGGCTCCACCCCAGTGATCACCATGTCCGTGCGTGACGATGACATAGCGAATCTGCTTTGGGTCGAGACCCATGGCAACCAGGTTTGGCACCAGGATCTCGCGCGCTTCGTCCGGGTTGTTCAGCGCGTCGATCACGATCAGCCCTGCGCTCGTCTTGAGCACCCAGGCGGATACGGCATTTTGGCCGATCGAATAGAGCTGGTCGAACACGCGCGTCGGCTGCACCAGGCCGTCATGCTGGACGCCCGCGACCATTGTCCGGTCAAGCGGACTGGTGAGGCAGCGCCAGTTAAATTCGGGTTGCAGATCGGTTCCAGCCACCTTGCGTGCGGCAGAAAGCCAGCGGGAGACCGCCGCCTCATTGGCCTTGGGGAATTTCGTCTGAGCCGGATAGGTGGCCGGATCGCCACCGAACTGCGCCTGTGCGCTTGTTACACAGCTGCCGATAGCCAAGGCCAGGGTGCAAAGGCCGATCAGTCCTGTCCGCATGTCTCTCTCCCGAAGTGCCCGAGCCTCGCCAAAAAAATGTGCCGCCCCGGCGCGCTGGCCGGGGCGGTTGGTGTTTCTGGATCAGAATTCGAACCGCGCGCCAACCCGGAACATGCGGCCCACCACATCGTAGAGCGACGAGGCGCCAAACGGCGGGGCACGGTGGTTGAACAGGTTGTCGACCTTGAAGTAGACTTCGACTTCCTTGGTCAGGTTGTAGCCGCCGCCTACGTCCACATAGAGCGCGCCCGGGACGTGATTGAAATTGTAGGTCGGGTTTTGCACCGTGGTTGCCGGGCAGCCGCTGGTGCAGACGATGGCCTCCGGGTCGATGTAGCCGGAGCTGACGAAACGCTCGGTCAGCGTCAGGCGAAGGACATCGTTGCTATATTGCTGGCTGAGCATTCCTTTCCACCGCGGCACGCCCTGCGCCACACCCAGCTCGGTGTTGTTCCCCGCCAGCTGGGCGACCTGTTGCCCGGCGATGCCGGTGTCATTGATCAGGTCGATCGCCCGCGAAGCGATCGCCCGGAAGGTCAGGTTGCCGCTGCCCAGAGGAATGCGGTAGCTGAGTTCGATATCGAACCCACGGGCGCGCAGCGAGGCAAAGTTGAAGGGCTTCTGAATCACCGAGGTGGGGTTCGTCGCGGAGCCGAAGGTTCCGTCCAAGTCAACAAATGCGCAATATGCCGTGTTGCCGTTGTAGCACAGGTCCACGATCTGCTGGATGGTCAGGGAGGCAATCGCCTTCTCCAGCGAAATATTATAATAGTCGAACGACAGGCTGAGGCCTCGCACGAATTCCGGCTGATAAACGGCGCCAAGCTGCCAGGTGTCGGCAACTTCAGGCACCAGATCGGTGTTGCCGATCGTGGTGGCAAGAACCTGAACATTGCCCCCGGTCGCCCGGTTGGTGACGTTCTGTGAAGCGGCCGTGACCGGCGCGAACAGTTCGTTCAGGTTGGGTGCCCGGATGTCCCGTGACATCACGCCGCGCAGGCGCAGGCCTTCAAGCGGCGTGGCCCAGGTTGCGCCGATTTTCCAGGTGGTTGCGCTGCCCGCAGTGCTGTACTCGGCCACCCGTCCGCCTAGGTTCAGGTCGATCGAGCCGATCGAGCTGTTCTTTGCGAGCGGAATGCCCAGCTCCAGGAAGGCTTCCTTGACGCTGAACGAACCGCGACCGTTGCGGAAATTGCCGGCGAACCAGTTGTTGCCCGAGGAACTCAGCGTCGGGTCGACAGGATATTCGGCCGTGGCAGGCGTGTCGCCCGTCCAGCCATTTCCATAGGGGTCCGCCGTCGTGACGTAGCTTTCCTTGCGCCATTCCCCACCCATCGCCACCGCAACCGGGCCTGCCCAGGTGCTGAACGGCTCGAAATTGAATGAGAGGGATGCTGCGTCCTGCTTGAACGTGTTGTGCTGATAAGGCCCGGCGTCAGGCGCCATCCACAGGAACTGGGGTACGCTCACGGGGGCACTCGTGAAGATATTGACCGGGCGGCAGCCCACCGAGCGTGCCGCTGCCGAGGCACAGACAATGCTGCCATCCTGCACGATCGTATCGATGGCGGCATTATAGTGGCCGTTCAGAGTAATGCCCTTCAGCTGCAGGTTGGCCTTGGTCGTGCCGCGCTGGAAGTAGGCATTGTAGGAAACCGGCATTGAACCGATCGCGAATTCGCCCTTCGCACCGACGACCCAGCGGATTTGCTGGCGGTCAGTGTAGATCTGCTCGCGCGAGGGGAAATTGGCGTTGATCGTGCCTACCAGGAAGGTTGTGATGTTGTTGGCGGCGCACGCTTGCGGGATCGTGGTCGTGCTGTTGGGCAGCGTCACGTTGGCCAGGAAGGCGTTTGAGCATTTGATCGTCAGGTTGCCCGGCTTGCGCGGGAAGGCCAGCGGGCTGTTGAACGTGTTGACCTGAGCTACGGTCAGAGTGCCGAAGAGCTCCAGTTCAGGTGCGATCTCGTACGAGATGCGACCATAGCCGATCTTGCGGGTGATCGGGTTATCGATGGTGATCGTGGTCAGGAAGTTGTCCTGCTGACCGCCAAGGCAGGTCGTGGCGACGCAGGGAGTGCCATACTGGAAATTGTAGGTTGCGCCGTTGGCCCCGAAACCGATGCCGCGCAGCGGTCCGGCGGTGATCAGGCCGGTGCGGCCGAGCGTGATGTTCTGTGCATCATACGGCCAGGCAAAGTTCTGAGGGGAGCCCGCAGGGGTGCTGGTGAGACCATAGGAAGTGGTACCCGAGCGCCAGGCATCGGGCCGGCCATTGGGTTGGGCGCCACCGATGTCGCCGCCCGGCACGCCCTTGTTATTGTAGTATTCGGCGGAAAGCTGCACGTGCAGACGATTGTCCATCGCCGCGAAGCCACCGGCGACTTGAGCAAGAATGCTCTGGTCGTCGCCATAGGTGGAAATGCCGCCCAGCACGTTACCCTTGATCCCCTCGAAGCGCGTGTCGGTCACGAAGTTGACCACACCGGCGACCGCGTCGGAGCCCCATGAGGCGGAAGCGCCGCCGGTCACCACGTCGACCCGCTGGATCAGCAGTTGGGGGAACTGGCTGACATCGGTCAGGCCGGTGACGTGCGAGGACACCACCCGCTGCCCGTCGATCAGGACCAGCGTACGGTTCTGCCCCAGGCCGCGCAGGTTGAGCGAGGAGATGCCGTTATTGCCGAAGCTGGTGCCGCCGTTGTTGCGTGTGTTGGTGGTGCCGACCGACCCGGCCAGCGCAGGCAGCTGCGCAATCGCTTCATACACGTTGGGCTGAGCGGCCTGCTGCAGCTGCTCGGCTGAAACGGCGGTCGTGGGTGTAGGCGCATCGAAGCCGCTGGCGGAAAGACGGGTGCCCGTGACGACGATCGCTTCGTCACTGGCGGTGCGCTGATCGTCATTCTGCGCGGCGACGGGGGCGGCGAAAGTGATGCCGGCAACGGCCATCAGGCACAGCGAGGTCCGCAGCAGCGCCTTCGTCGACAAGGAAGTGATTGCGTATGGGGTCATGTCTCTCTCCTCCAACCGCATCCCGGTCTTTAGCCGCCAACCGGAAGGATCGGCAGCCCTCTGCGGGATTACGAAAAATTTCGAGCGTCACCTTGACGCGGGGCGCCACCCAAGACCATTTCCAAGCGCGCATGGACCAATGCCGATCAGGAACCGATCGGCAGCGTCGGGTTGCATCAGTCCGCGCCGATGCGCTGGATCTTGCCGACCAGAAGCAGGTAGCTGAGCGCCGCTGCCAGCGCGCAGGCGGCAACCAGCGAGAGAACCAGGTCGAAACTGCCGGTGTGAAACAGGATATAGCCGATGACGATCGGCGTCACGATCGACGAGAGGTTGCCGAACATGTTGAAGATGCCGCCGGACAGGCCTGCACTATCGCGCGGCGCGACATCGGCCATGACTGCCCAGCCAAGGGCGCCGATGCCCTTGCCGAAGAAGGCCATGCTCATGAAGATGAGCACCACGATATTGCTTGTCGCATAGTTGCAGCCAAGGATCGTGAGGGCCAGCAGCATGCCGGCGACCACCGGGATCTTGCGGGCTGCCGTCAGGCTGAAGCCGCGCCGCAGCAGCCAGTCGGAAAATACCCCGCCCAGTACCCCGCCGATAAAGCCGCAGACCGCCGGCACCGTGGCGAACAGTCCGGCATTGATTACGTTCATCCCGCGCTCCTCGACGAGGTAGACCGGGAACCAGGTGATGAAGAAATAGGTCAGCGCATTGATGAAGAATTGCGCGAGGTAAAGGCCAAGCAGTGTCGGGGTGGTCAGCAGCACGCGCACCTTGCGGCCAATGTCGGCGTCCTTCGGTCGGGGCCCCTCCGTTGCCGGTGGATCGACCAGTGCGCCGCCTTCGGCAATCATGGCCAGTTCGGCTTCGCTCACGCGAGGATGGTGGCGCGGTTCGTGGACGACCTTGGTCCACACGCCTGCCGCAATCAGGCCGGCCACGCCCATGAAGACGAACACCCAGGGCCAGCCGAACCCGGAAATGATCAATCCCATGACAGGGGCGAAGACTACGGTGGCCGCATACTGCGCCGAATTGAAGATGGCTGATGCCGTTCCCCGCTCACGCGACGGGAACCATGTAGCAACGATGCGGGCGTTGCCGGGAAACGACGGGGCCTCGGCGAGTCCTACCATGAAGCGGAAGGCGAACAGCGCGGTGATCGCGGCCGAGCCGCTCAGCCAAACCACTGCTCCCTGCGCGGCGGTGAACATCGACCAGAGCATGATCGCGCTCAGATAGACCCGCACCGCACCGAACCGGTCCAGCATCCAGCCGCCTGGAATCTGTGCAGCCACATAAGCCCAGCCAAAGGCCGAGAACACGATCCCAAGCTCGAGCTTGTCGATGCCCAGATCGTTCGACAGCGAAGGGGCGGCAAGCGACAGGGTGGCGCGATCTGCGTAGTTGATCACCGTGACCGCAAACAGCATGGCCAGCACTGTCCAGCGCGTGCGACCGATCCTTGGCGCCTGTTCCATCCCGGTATCCTCTCTACCCACCGTTTTGACGGTTATGCCCGCGTCAGAATCTGCGTCCATTCCGCTGGTTCAATCAACCCATGCCGGGTACGCATCAATGCGCGGTGTCCGAAAGGCCTTTGGCATCGATCCGGCAGGATGCCACTGTCCACGCCCGTGCCTGGTCCGACAGGCTGATGCCAAGGCCGGGCCGGTCGCTGACCATCATCCGGCCGTCCTGCAAGGCCTGCCGTTCGTTGAATAGCGGGTCCAGCCAGTCGAAATGCTCCACCCAGGCATCGTGCGGATAGGCCGCCGAGAGATGCAGGTGCAACTCCATGGCGAAATGGGGCGCGAGCGAGAGATGCGCTTCTGCTGCCCGTGCGGTCACGCGGAGAAATTGCGTGATGCCGCCAACCCGTGCCGCATCCGGCTGGGCAAAATCCACGGCCCTGCCATCGATCATCGCGAAATGCTCTGCCGCGCTGACCAGCATCTCGCCCGACGCGATGGGCGTATCGAAGGTGGCCGCCAGCGCAGCGTGGCCCTCGACGTCATAGGCGTCGAGCGGCTCCTCGATCCAGACCAGGCCGAATTCTTCCATCTGGCGGCACATGCGCAGTGCGTTCGCGCGCGACCATTGCTGGTTGGCGTCCACCATCAGTGCCACGCGACCGTCGATGGCGCGGTGAACAGCCTTCAGGCGCGCCAGATCGACAGCCGGATCGGGATGCCCGACCTTGATCTTGATGCCGCCAATGCCGCTGGCAATCGAGCGCTCGACGCTCTCCAGAACTTCCTCAATCGGGCTCGACAAGAAGCCGCCCGATGTGTTGTAGCACGGCACGCCGTCACGGTGGCAGCCGAGCAGCTTGGCGAGCGAC
Source organism: Sphingomonas sp. (assembly GCA_017304655.1). GTDB lineage: Bacteria > Pseudomonadota > Alphaproteobacteria > Sphingomonadales > Sphingomonadaceae > Sphingobium. The sequence goes on along the minus strand of JAFKLY010000002.1, from coordinate 153,091 downwards.
AGGTTGGCGCGTTTCGCTTTCAGGTCCCACAACGCCACATCAAACGCCGCGATGGCCTGGGTCGACAAGCCGGCGCGGCCGACTGATGCGCCCGCCCAGCACAGCTTGGTCCAAAGCCTTGCAATGTCGCTGGAATCTTCGCCAAGCAACTCACCGGCGATTTCGCGGGCATGCGCATAGAGGCCCGGTCCGCCGGCGCGCTTGGAATAGCTGAAGCCAATCCCGTGCTGGCCGTCGTCGGTGGTGATCTCAGCAAACAGCATAGCCACTTGCGTCAATGGCTTCTGCCTGCCGGTCAGCACCTTGGCATCGCTGATCGGCTGACTGAGCGGAAGATTGGCCAGACTGATCCTGACGTCGACAATCCGTGACTGCACCACCGCGTGTTCCTCTCCAGACTCTGTTGGCGGAATTTGCGCGCGGGGGCATCTGGGGATCAAGGTCGCCAGTTCTATCGATCAATAGCGTATTGGGAATGATCTGACCGGTGTTGCGTGTAAATCAGTATCGCTGAGGAGGCGCTCTCATGCGTATCAGTCACGTCCGCGTAACCCCGATCGCTTTCCGCGATCCGCCCCTGCTGAACGCTGCAGGCATTCACGAACCCTATGCGCTGCGCTCGATCATCGAGGTGGAAACCGATTGTGGCCGCACCGGCCTTGGTGAAAGTTTCGGGGATGCAGCGGCACTGAATGCCTTCACGGCGCTGGCGCCCCATCTGCTCGGCCACGATCCGTTTGACATCAACGGGCTGGCCACTCTTTGCGCCAGGGTCGTCGCCAGCCTGGCGCCGCCGGATGCCGGAGCCGAACTGGCGCCAGGCTCTGATCCCGCGCGACGCCTCGCCAATTGCATTGCGGCTTTCGAGGTTCCGCTGCTGGACCTCCAGGCGCAATATGCCGGCGTACCGCTGTATGACCTCCTTGGCGGCGCGGTGCGCAAGGCCGTGCCGTTCAGCGCCTACCTGTTCTTCAAATATGCCCACCACATCGACGATGACGAACTGCCGGATGCCTGGGGCGAGGCGCTGACTCCCGGTCAGATCGTGGCGCAGGCCAAGCGGATGATCGATCTGTATGGCTTCGGTTCGATCAAGCTGAAGGCCGGCACCCTGCCGCCGGACATCGAAGTAGCGGCGATCGAGGAACTGGCCCGGGCTTTTCCTGGCCTGCCGCTGCGCATCGATCCCAACGGCGCGTGGTCGATGGAGACGGCCATCACCTGCGCAGAGCGGCTGGGGCCGCTGATCGAATATTACGAGGACCCGGTCGATGGACTGGACGCGATGGCCGAACTCCACCGCCGCACGGGCTTGCCGCTGGCGACGAATATGGTTGTCACCTGTTTCGATCACCTGCGGCGCTCGGTCGCGCTGGATGCAGTGCAGATTGTCCTGGGCGATCATCATTATTGGGGCGGCCTGAAGGCCAGCCAGACGCTGGGCGCCATGTGTCAGACCTTCGGGCTGGGCCTGTCGATGCACTCGAACTCGCACCTTGGGATCAGCCTGATGGCGATGAGCCACCTGGCTGCCGCGACACCCAACCTCACTTATGCCTGCGACACCCATTATCCGTGGGTGGAAGAGGCGGACGAAGTCGTGGCTGCCGGAAAAGTGCCCATCACGGGCGGTGCGGTGCATCTGGGTGACACGCCGGGGCTGGGCGTGACGCTGGACCGTGACCGGCTCGCCAGGGGCCACGACACCTTTAACCGCATCGCCATTCGCACACGGGATGACCTGGGCCAGATGAGGCGCTACGATCCTGCCTTCAGCGCCGCCAAGCCGCGCTACTGAAGGGGCGGAGAGGATGTTCGAACTGGTCCAGCTGCGGTGTTTCGTGACGGTGGCTGAGGAATTGCATTTCGGCCGCGCTGCCGCGCGGCTGAATATGACCCAGCCGCCGCTCAGTCGGCATATCCAGGTGCTGGAACGCATCCTCAAGGTTGAATTGTTCCACCGTTCCAGCCGCTCGGTGCGCCTGACAGCGGCAGGTTCGGCATTTCTGGCCGAAGCGGCCCGCATTGTCGAAATGGCCGACAGCGCGATCACCACGGCCCGCGCGGCAGCACAGGGTCAGCGAGGCGCGGTGTCCCTCGGCTTTACCGCGGCATCTGGCTACAGCTTCCTGCCTCGCTTCATGTCGCATACCCAGGAGGCGATGGACGGCGTCCGTTTCCTGCTGAAGGAGATGGTCAGCTCCGAGCAGGTGGAATCGCTGCTTTCGGGCCGGATCGATATCGGTTTCCTCCGTCCGCCCACCCGTCGCTCTGAGCTGGAGTCGATGACTGTCCTGCGCGAGCGGTTCGTGGTGTGCAGCCACGCGTCGGTGCCCGAGGCCGACCGGCCACGCCGACTGGCCGATTTCGATCAGCTGCCGGTGATCATGTACGCCCAGGACAAGGCCCGCTATTTCCATGACCTGCTGACCGGCCTGTTCGCTCAGGCGAAGGCCGAGCCGCATCTGGTCCAGCATGTGGCACAGATTCACACCACGCTAATGCTGGTCAGTGCCGGCCATGGCTTTGCCTTGGTGCCTGAAACCTCGCTCCGCCTCCATCCGGAGGACGTGGTGTTCAGCCCGCTGGAAGATGCTGAGCCGATTGTCGCTCTCAACGCGGCCTGGCGGCCCGAGAATGAGAACCCTGCGCTGGCGGTGCTGCTGCAGATTCTGCGCAGTTGGCGGGAACCCTCCACGGAAGCGCGCGAGGAGCAATAGCGGACCGGTATCGATCAATCACGGCTTGCGATTGGTCATGGCCTGCTCGGGCTTTCACAATGCCCCTGCAGGAGCCAGGAATGCCCGTATCAGGTCACAGTTTTATCGCAGGTGTCTCGGTCGCCGGAGAAGGCGCCACATTTCATGGAATAGAGGCGGCCAGCGGCGCCTTGTTGCAGCCGGCTTTCCACGCGGTTTCGCCGGCTCAGGTGGAGGCCGCTCTGGTGGCCGCTGCTGCTGCCGCAGGCTATCTGGCCGGAAGCGCCCCGGCCTCACGAGCTCAGCTGCTGGAGGCAATGGCTGACCGCATTATCGATCTGGGCGATGTCCTGATCGACCGCGCCATGGCCGAAACCGGCCTTCCGCGGGGGCGGCTCGCAGGCGAGCGCATGCGCACGGCTAACCAGTTGCGCCTGTTCGCCCGCACGCTGCGGGAAGGCGATTTTGCTGGTGTTCGGATCGATCGTGCCGATCCGGCTCGCCCGGCCGGACCGAAGCCGGACCTGCGCCTTGTCATGCGCGCGCTCGGACCGGTGGCCGTATTCGGGGCCTCCAATTTCCCGCTCGCTTTCTCGGTTGCGGGCGGGGACACTTCCTCGGCATTGGCCGCGGGCTGTCCGGTTGTGGTCAAGGGCCATCCGGCGCATCCGGGCACTGCGGAGCTGGTTGCCGGTGCGCTGTGCCAGGCAGTCGCGGACTGCGGCTTCCCGGCGGGCACGTTCGCGTTGTTGCAGGATGATGGCATCGGCGTCGGCCAGGCGCTGGTCGCCGATACGCGGATCAAGGCAGTTGGCTTCACCGGCTCGCGCCGTGCTGGTGAAGCTCTGGCCGTCATCGCTGCCAGCCGTCCGGAACCGATCCCGGTCTATGCGGAGATGAGCGCGACCAACCCGGTTATCCTGCTGCCGGCACGGCTGGAGGAAGCGGCCGAGACGATTGCCGCATCCTTTGTCGCCTCGCTGACATTGGGCAGCGGCCAGTTCTGCACCAATCCCGGGCTGTTGCTGGCCATTGCCGGGCCGGACTGTGACCGCTTCATCGCTGCTGTCAAAACTGCCATTGCCGCCTGGGCACCCGGAGTCATGCTGACCCCCGGCATTTGCCAGAATTTCGCCAGTGTTGCAGAGGCGATTGGCGCTGTGCCTGGCGTCACTTGTGTCGCCGAAAGCGAGACAGCGCCCGGCCGTGCCGGTGCCCGCCTGTTCACCGCCAGCGCCGCCACCTATCTCGCCAATCGACAGCTTCATGCGGAAATGTTTGGTCCGGCTGCGCTACTCGTCCAATGCGCCGATGCCGCGGAATTGGCGCAGGTTCTGGCGGCGGTTGAGGGGCAGTTGACGGTCGCTGTCCATTTTGCCGATGCTGACCACGGTCTCGTCCGCGACCTGTTGCCCTTGGCGATGGACAGGGCAGGGCGGGTGCTGGCCAACGGCTTCGGTACCGGGGTCGAGGTGTCGCCGGCCATGGTCCACGGCGGTCCTTATCCAGCCACGACGGACAGCCGCACCACGTCGGTCGGCACCTTGGCAATCGATCGCTTTCTGCGCCCGATATGCTTGCAGGACTTTCCGGAGGACCTGCTTCCCCAATCGCTCACGGACGCAAATGCATGGGATTTACCTAGAAAAATCTGGGAATAGGGAGAGAACAAATGGATCGTCGCCAATTCTTCGGAACGATCGGCGCCGGCATGGTGGTGGCGGCTTGTGCGCCGGACCTTGTCGCCGCCCCGGCAGCGTCAACCAGCCCTGGGCCGCTGCCCAAGCCGGCCGGGCGCCTCAAGCTCAAGCTGGGCTGCCAGAGCGGCCCGTCGACCGACGAACATTTCGCCTATCTCGCCCGCTACGGCGTCACCAACATCTGCGCACGCGCGCCGGTATCCGATGGACGCTTGTATTCGACCGTGGCCGAACTGACCGACCTGAAGGGTCTGGCTGAGCGCCATGGCCTGTCGTTCGACATCCTCGATCCCGTCATGCTGCCCAGCTCGCACATCGACCGTGAGCGCAATCCCGCGATCATGCTGGGCGAAAGCCCGCAGCGCGACCGCGACATCGAGCAGTTCCAGCAACTGATCCGCAACTGCGCACAAGCGGGCATCCCCTGCATCAAGTACAACATGAGCATTCTGGGCGTGCTGCGTACCGGCACGGTCCAAGGGCGCGGCGGAACCGAGTTCGGGGAATGGAACGCTGCCGAGGCGCGGCCCGCTACGCCGCTGACCCGCGCCGGCGTGGTCAGCCAGGATGCCTTCTGGGAACGCATCACTTATTTCCTCGACCGGGTTGTGCCGGTGGCGAACGAATATCGCGTGCGCCTTGCCTGCCATCCGCACGATCCGGGCACTCCGCCCGAGGGCTATCAAGGTGTGCACCGGGTGCTGGGCACCATCGACGGGCTGAAGCGCTTTGTGGGCATTAACGAGAGCCCCTATCATGGCCTCAATTTCTGCCAAGGCACAGTCAGCGAGAATCTCGTCGATCCCAGCCGCGAGATTTTCGACGTGATCCGCTGGTTCGGCAACCGTCGCAAGATCTTCAACGTCCACTTCCGCAATATCATCGGCGGGCGCGGTCATTTCCGCGAGGCCTTTCCGGACGAGGGCGATGTCGATCTTTATCGCGCGCTGCTGACGTATCATGAGGTGGGTTATGACGGCATGTTGATGCCCGATCATGTGCCCGAAGTGCCCGGCCACCCCGAAGCGCGCGACCAGAGCTTCGCGTTTGCCTATGGCCATATTCGCGGATTGATGCAGGCCGCCGAGCACGCGCTCGCCTGATTTGTGACCGCGATCTTCCCCTCTTCCGCCACTCCGGGTACTCATCCGGGGTGGCGGTCAGGAGCGGTCAGCGCACTAGGCAGGGGCGCTTGTTGTCGAAGGTCCAGTCGGGGATCAGATACTGCATCGCCAGCGCGTCATCGCGCGCGCCGAGCCCATGCTGCAGATAGAACTGGTGGGCGCGTTCCAGCGCGTCCTCATCCAGTTCGATGCCGAGACCCGGGCGCGCCGGCAGATCGACATGCCCGTCCACGATCTGCAGCGGATTACGCGTCAGATACTCACCGTCTTGCCAGATCCAATGGGTGTCGATCGCCGTCACCTGGCCCGGGGCCGCGGCGCCGCAATGAGTGAACATGGCCAGGCTGATATCGAAGTGATTGTTGGAGTGCGACCCCCATGTCAGTCCCCAGTCGCGGCAGGTCTGCGCGACACGGACGGATCCGGCCATGGTCCAGAAATGCGGATCGGCCAGCGGGATGTCTACCGCTCCCAATTTCAGGGCTTCGACCATCTGCGGCCAGTCGGTGGCGACCATGTTGGTGGCAGTGGGCAGGCCGGTACGACGGCGGAACTCGGCCATCACCTCGCGCCCGTTGCGCCCGTTTTCTGCCCCGCACGGGTCTTCGGCATAAGCCAGCACGTCCGTGAGCCCAGAGCAGATGCGCACCGCGTCCTCAAGGCTCCAGGCGCCGTTGGGGTCGAGCGTGATGCGCGCGTCGGGGAAGGCCTGCTTCAGCGCGCGGACGGCCTCCGCTTCCTCGTCGCCGCTCAGCACGCCGCCTTTCAGCTTGAAGTCACGGAAGCCGTAACGGGCCTGCGCTGCCCGCGCCAGTTCAACCACCGCAGCCGGGGTCAGGGCCTCCTCGTTGCGCAAGCGCTCCCAGGCGTCGGTGGAATGGCTTTCGTCGCGATACGGCAGGTCGGTCAGGCGCCGGTCACCCAGATAGAAGAGATAGCCCAGCATCTCGACCCGGTCGCGCTGGCGCCCCTCGCCCAGCAGGTCCGCCACGGCGCAGTTTACATGTTGCCCCAGCAGGTCGAGCATGGCCGATTCCACCGCCGTCTGGACGTGGATGGTGGTGCGCAGGTCGAACGTCTGCAAGCCGCGCCCGCCTACGTCGCGCGCGCCGAAGCGACGGCCGATTTCTGTCACCACGCCGGCATGGCTGCCCAGGCGGGCACCCACCACGATTGGCCGCGTGTCCTCCAGCGTCTGGCGAATTGGTTCACCGCCGGGAACCTCGCCCAGGCCCGTGCGCCCTTCCTCGTCAGTCAGGATGACCACGTTGCGGGTGAAGAATGGTGCATGCGCGCCGCTGAGGTTGAGCAGCATGGCATCGTGGCCGGCCACGGGGACGACCCGCATCGCCACGATTGCGGGGGCGTGTGTCATGCGGCCACAGAGACCTTCGCATTGGCGCGCTGGATCAGGGCAGCCAGTTCCGCCAGCTCTTCGCTGTTGAGCCCGGTCAGCGGCGGACGCAGCGGCCCGGCGGGACGGCCGATCAGGTCGCAGCCGGCCTTGACGATCGATACCGCATAGCCCCGGCCGCGATTGCGCAGGGCGATGTAGGGGAGCACGAATTCGTTGAGTTCACGCACGATCGTCGCCTTGTCGCGGGCGCGCACGGCACGATAGAAGTTGACGGCCCATTGCGGCATGAAGTTGAAGATCGCCGAGGAATAGGTGGTCACGCCCATTTCCAGATAGGCCGGGGCAAAGGTTTCCGCCGTGGGGAGGCCGCCGATGTACGTCAGCCGGTCGCCCAGCTTGCAATAAATCCGCATCATCAGTTCCACGTCGCCCACGCCGTCCTTGTAGCCGACCAGATTGGGGTTGCGCTCGCACAGGCGGGCAAGCGTATCTTCATCCACCACGGCGTTGTCGCGGTTGTAAACAATGACACCCAGTGAGGTCGAGCGGCAGACGGCCTCGATATGCGCCGCCAGCCCGTCCTGGCCGGGTACCATGAGATAGGGTGGCAGCAGCAGCAAGCCATCGGCACCGGCCTTCTCGGCCTGTTGCGCAATATCGGTGGCAATGGCGGTGCCATAGCCGCAGCCGGCCACCACCGGGACACGCCCCGCAGTTTCGCTGGCGGCCTCGGCCACCACCTGGGCGACTTCTGCCGGCTTCAGGGAGAAGAACTCTCCCGTCCCGCCGGCGGCAAACAGTCCAGCGACGTCATGCTCGAGAAGCCAGGCGCAATGCTCCCGGTAGGGGGCTGGAGCAAATGCCTGGTCCGCATCGAAATGCGTAACGGGGAACGAAAGCAGGCCAGATCCAATCCTCGTGGCCATTTCCTGCGGCGACATCATGGTGATCCATCTCTAGTTGTTATGGCGCTTGGCTATCATCGGCTCACCGTGACCATCCAAGCCTAATGCTGTTTCGATCAATAGCCTTTCGGCATCATGGCGCCTGCCGCTCCGGGTTCAGGCCCGCGCGCACCAGGCCAAGCTGGCTGCACAGCATCTGGACCTGCAGGTAACGGTCATACCGGTCCCGCCCGATCACGAAGGGGTTGCCATCGCCCGGTCGGCGATAACGCAGCAGCTCCATCTTCTCGAATGCGCCATCCTGCAGCGGATGGTTGGCGATCATGGCGTCCACTCCGGCCGCGCCGGCCAGCTGCCGAAAGCGGTTCATGGACGCGATGTGCACATAGCGCTGCAGCGGATCGCGCGGCGCGCCGAAGCCCCCGAAGAAGCCGACCATGTGTCGTGCCCCGCCATCGGTGACGGGAAAGATCGTGGACACCGTGCCGACCGAGTGCCCGGGCGTCACAAAGAATTGCAGCCGCGTTCCGCCCAGGGTCAGCACCTCACCGTCGGCAATCGTCAAGTCGCGAGCCGGCGGGGGAGCGAACCGGGCCGGGCCGCCGCCATCACGGCGCAGTTCGTCCATCGCCTTCCAGTCCAGGTCGGACGAGACGAGCCGCGCGCGATAGGTTTCCCGCAACCACGCCGCCCCGCCGTAATGATCGCCGTGCGAGTGCGTGATCACGACATAGCGAATGCGCGCCGGGTCCAGCCCCATCTGCCGCATGGCCGGCACCAGTATGTCGCGAGCCTCGGCCTCGTTATTGAGGGCATCGAAAACAATGATGCCGTCGGGCGTATCGAGGGCCCAGGCGGAAACCGCATTCTGGCCCACGAAATAGAGCTGGTCGAAGACCTTGGCCGGGCCCAGCATGCCGTCAAACTGAAGCGCATTGGCCCGCTGGCGATAGCGCGCATCGGTAATGCAGCGGTGGATGAAATCGGCCCGCAGGTCATCGCCTGCCACTGCTCGTGCGCGGGCCAGATACTCGGCGGCCAGCACGGGGTCCTCTTTCGGAAATTCGGCCGGACGGGGAAAGTCGCCGATCGCCGGTGCCTGTTGGCTGATCGCCGGCCCGCCTAAAGCCGCCAGTGACACCAGCAGCAGAGTCCGCAGTGCCTTCATGGTCATCCTCCCGAGTTTTGCGGGATGGTGCGTCCGGAAACGCGGAATGGCCAATTCACAAACGGCATCGCTCAATGCAGATCATGGCATTGGCGCATAGGGATGAGGATCCTAGCATCACGCGAAAGGGAGGGCAGGCTATGCACATGTCGCGGCGCGAAATGATTGGTGGTGGCGTTGTTGCCACCGGTCTGGCTCTGCTGGCCGCACCGGTCGCTGCACTGGCCGAGCGGCTGGAGGGCGCCCGCGCTCTGGGCCTGCGCATCACCGGGATGAAGACCTTCCTGGTCGCGCCACGCTCCATCTTCGTCAAAGTTCACACCAACCAGGGCATCACCGGGCTGGGCGTGGCGATCCAGACCAGCAAGGAAGTGGCCACCGCCGCCGCCATCCTCGAGAACGAGCGCGTGCTGGTGGGCAAGGACCCGACGCGGATCGAAGCGATCTGGCAGGAGCTGTACGATGCGCCCCGCTGGCGCGGCGGCCCGCTCGTCGCTGCAATCAGCGCCATCGACATCGCCCTGTGGGATATTCTGGGGCAGGCGTTGGGCCAGCCGATCTATCAGCTCTTCGGGGGGGCGGTGCGAGACAACATCCGCATCTATGGCTCCGTTAATGATCTGACCCCCAAGGTTCTTGCCGAACAGCGCAGCCAGGGCCTCACCGCCACCCGCGTGCAAGCACCGCGCGGCTCGGTTGCCAGCATGATCGAAGCCACCCGGCGCTGGCGCGAGATTGCCGGGCCCGATCATGAACTGGCGGTCCACATGGACGGCAGCTTGTCCACGCGGGAAGCGATGTCGTACCTCCACGGGGTCGAGGATCTCAACCTGCTGTGGGTGGAGGAACCGATCCAGATGGATGATATTGGAGACTGGCAGATGCTGCGTAGCCGCACGACGACCCCGCTCGCGACGGGCGAGCGGGTGCTGACCAAGTGGGACTTCGCGCCCTATCTCAACGGCCACCTGATCGATTTTGCCCAGCCGGACCTGTGCGCTTGCGGCGGGTTTACCGAAGCCCGCAAGATCGCGGTGCTGGCCGAGACGAACCGCATCCAGCTGGCCCCCCATGGCCCGCACGGTGCAGCGGGCGCCCTGGTCAACTTCCACTTCGATGCCGCGACTCCCAATTTCTTCGCTCAGGAAGTGCGGGACTACAGCTCGCAGTTCGAGCACGATCTGCACGAAGGCATGGTACCGCAAATCGCTGACGGCTTCTGTGCCCTGCCCACCAGGCCGGGTCTGGGCACCGTGCTCAACGAGCGGGTGGCGGCCTCTCGTCCCTACGAGCCGCTGACCCGCTCGCGCGATAGCCGTGCGTTCTGATCGGCAGGATCTAGACCTCAGAGCCAGAACGGTTCATCGTCAACCCGATCCACCAGATGCCGGGACTAAACACCTAGCGACGGTGCGAAATATTGACGCGCACCATGGCCGCCTAAGGGACCGGCGCTTCGCCGTAACCTTTCCAATCGCACAAAATCCGGCCAGCCTTGCAGATACGATAGCCGCCGAAGCCGATCGCAAGCTCTACAACACACTCTCGATGCTCCCGCATTCAATGAGGACCTTTTCCCCTGAATCGGACTGGCCAAGCCGCCTGGCGTGTTTGATCCCCGAAAATCCGACAGGTGATTTTGCTGCCAGGGGGCTGCCCCGGCGATTGGCGGGCGACTCCGCTATGGGCGCATCTCTGCGCCGATTGGTCCGATGGCGTCCGGCTTCAAGCAAGAGCGCTATCGGAGAGCCTTTATGGGAGCCAAGGGCCCTTCTGGGTAAATATCCAGCAAAATCAAGCGCGGTGGCGGAGACGGAGTCCGTCATGACTGCAATATAAATAATTGATATTTAATATTTTAATTTTTTTATTTCGTTGTATTCCCACAATTGCTCCCACATGCATGTACGCCAAGGCTCTGCGTGTTGAGTTCAAACGGACGTTTTATGCAAGGATGGCCGGAGCCTGGCCTGGGTGTCGTGGCTCCGATGTCCCGGCTGTGGTAGCCGCGCTCGTGCACCGGGAGTCGACGATTGGCGAACCAGTGGCGATCAAAAACTCGCTGTTGCATTGAAGGGACATATAGCGCGTAGTTCATTGTGGCGGCGAGCCTGCGGTGCTGCAAGCGCCAATGTTCGATGGTCTGTCGCTTGATCCTTTTACGCTGTTTGATGATGGCTGGTGCCCTGCCGAAGCAGGCGTCGGCGGGCGTCACGTTGCTCAGGCTCTCGTAATAACGCAGGTGATTATATTGCTCGACGAAGGCCTCGATCTGGGCTTCGAGGTCGCCGGGCAGGAAGTAATTTTCCAGCAGGATGCGGTTCTTCAGTGTCTGGTGCCAGCGCTCGATCTTGCCCTGGGTCTGGGGATGCATCGGAGCGCCTGATCTTGAAGTAGGTGAAGTCGGCCTGCCGCATCTCGTTCGGGCGCGTGTCTTGGCGTGGAACTCGTTCGCCGCCTTAATCAACACAAAGGCCGGGCTGGTGATCAGGTCAGCCACGGCCTACGAATGGCATTTTGGTGGCCATGATGGTAAGGAACTGGACATTGGCTTCGAGCGGCAGGCTGTCCATGTAGACTAGGGCTTGCGCAACATGGGCAAGGTCGATTGTTGGTTCGGCCTTTGTCGTGCCGTCGGCCTGGAGCGTTCCCTGCATCATGAGCTCGGCCATGTTGCTGGCGGCATTGCCGATGTCGATCTGGCCACAGGCGATGTCATGAACACGCCCCTCGAGTGAAGCCGATCTGGTGAGACCGGTTATCGCGTGCTTGCTGGCGGCATAAGCGATGCTGTTCGGACGAGGCGAAGTGGCCGCTATCGAGCCATTGTTGATGATCCGTCCGCCCGGCGGCGCTTGATCCTTCATCGCACGGAAGGCGGCGCGCAGGCAGAGGAACGCACCGGTCAGATTAATGTCGATGACGCGGCGCCAGTCGCCTTCGTCCACCGCGTCGATCGATGCGTTTTGCGCACTGATTCCCGCATTGTTGAACAGCAGGTCGATCCGGCCGAATTGCCTCACCGCGCGATCGAAGAGGGCCTGAACAGACGTCGCGTCGGCCACGTCTGTGCCGCAAGCAATGGCGCGCGCAGCGGCTGGACCAAGCAGATCGATCGTTTCATCAAGCGCGCCCACGCGCCGCCCCGCGAGCACGAGACGGTAACCGCGCTCCCCAAAAGCCAGGGCGGCGGCGCGGCCAATGCCCGACCCGGCCCCGGTGATGATCGCGACGCGCCCGGTCAAGTCTTCACGTTACAGGCGTGAGCAGCGGCTTGCCGGCGAGGAACGCTTGCAGGTTACCGAGCACGATCTCTGCCATGGCCTTCCGACATTCGATGGTGGCACTGGCGACATGTGGCGTCAGAACGACATGTTCGCTCTGTTGCAGCGCATCCGGCACATATGGCTCATTCTCGAAGACGTCGAGCGCCGCGCCAGCGATCCGGTGCTGCGCGAGCGCCTCAATCAGTGCCGCCTCATCAACGACGGCACCGCGCGCGACATTCACCAGAAAGCCTTGCGGACCGAGCGCATCGAGCACGTCTTTGCCGATCAGCCGGTACGTCTGCGCATTGGCTGGGCAGGTGAGCAGCAGCACGTCCGCCCAGCTTGCAAGCGCGAGGAGGTCCGGCTCGAAGTCGTAAGGAGCGTCCTTGGCACTGCCGCCATTATAGCGCACCGGACCGAATGCCGCGAGGCGATCCGCCGTGGCGCGGCCGATACGGCCAAGCCCGACGATACCAAATTTCCGGCCGCTAACCCGGTGCGCGAGAGGGCGATCGCCCGAGGGCCAATGGCCTTCGCGGACATGAAGGTCGCCACGGGCAATCCCACGCAACAGATCGATCACCAGACCGATCGCCAGATCGGCGACATCGGCCGTAAGCACATCCGGCGTGTTGGTGACGCCAATGCCACGACGCGCGGCTTCAGCGAGATCGACCTTGTCGACACCCACGCCGTTGATCGCGATGATGCCGAGTGCGGGCAGCGCGGCCATGAGCGGTGGTGGACAGCCGATATGTCCGCCGGTCGCCATGGCGCGGACCTGCGCACCGCGACCGCGCAGAAACGCGGCCTGCGCATCGGCAGCAAGCGTGTCCCAGCGCACCACGTCGAACAGGGCCTGCACCCCCTTATCGAGCATCGGCGAAAAGGGGCACATCTGGAGAGCCAGGGGACGCTGGTTCGATGTCATTCAGATCACCGCCGTGACGCCGCCATCCACGAACATGGTCTGGCCGCAGATGAAGTCGGAAGCGGGAGATGCAAGGAGGGTGGCGAGACCATGCAGATCCTCAAGACGGCCCCATCGGCCAGCGGGCGTGCGACCCTTGAGCCAGGCGTCGAACGTCGGATCCTCCACGAGAGCCTTGTTCAGGGGCGTATCGAAATAGCCCGGCGCGATAGCATTTGTCTGGATACCGAAGCGCGCCCAATCCGCGCACATGCCGCGCGTCAGGTTGCGGATCGCGCCTTTGGAGGCGGTATAGGGCGCAATCGTCGGGCGAGCGAGCTCGGCCTGGACACTGGCAATATTGATGATCTTGCCCCGTCCGCGCGCAATCATCCCCTGCGCTACCGCCTTGCTGACGAAATAGACGCTGTCCAGATTGGTGCGCATGAGTTCGTGCCAGTCATCGTCCGAGAACTCATGCAGCGGTGCGCGACGCTGGATGCCAGCATTGTTGACAAGGATATCGATCGCCGTCCCATCGGCCTCGATCGCGGCGATGCCCGCGCGCACGGCAGCGACGTCCGTGACGTCGAAGGCGGCCGTGGTGACGGAGCCGCTTCCGCTATCCCGCATGGCTGCCGCCGCTTGATCAAGCGCCGCATGATCACGGCCATTGAGGATGACGGCGGCCCCAGCCTTGGCGAACGCCTGCGCCAGCGAAAGGCCTATGCCGCGCGATCCGCCTGTGATCAGCGCGGTGCGGCCCGAGAGGTCGAACATGTCCATCCCAGACAGGATCAGAGCCGGTCGTCGATGGACGAGCGCACGAAGCCCTCGGGGAAATCTTCAACGGCGTTGCCGACGATGGTGAACGCTTTGCGCTCGCTCCCGAAGCGGCTCTCCAGCTCCATGTAAGCGTGCGGATCGAACAACGGCGTGGCACTCATGCCCATGATGCCGGTGGCGTCGACTTTCTCGCAAGTATAGGCGCAGCCCTGCTGCGCATAGTTTTGGATACCATGCTCCAGCATCCCATCCATCGCGGCTTTCAGCGTGTAGTGCATCGTCAGGAAGTTGAAGCCGAGCGGATATATCTCATCGACCGTCACACCGGGCTTGCCGTCGATATTCCGCACGTCGGGGAACATCTTCCACCCAGGCACCTTGCTCGCGACATATCTGGCGTGATCGAGCGTGCTGATCCGAACCACGGTGGACATTTTGGCGCCCATCGCGACGGCCGTAGCCATGCGCTCGCAGCCTTCGTCCATCTGCGTCTCGGGATCGGCATTGGTCCGCGCGATGAGGAAGCAATCTGTCCCTTCGAGCGCGGCAAGCGCGGCCCGGACCTTTTCGTAGAACTTCTCACGATCGAGCAGCTGGGTCGAATTCTCCATGTCGCCGGAATCTTCGAGTTGCAGCGCCTTCGCGCCCGCCTGAGCCATGCGCCGGGCGCTGCGATAGACGGCGAGCGGACCGCCAAAACCATCTTCAATATCAGCCGCCAGCGGGATGGCGGAGGTTTGGCTGATGCGGCTGGTGATCCATTCGATATCGGTCAGGTTCGAGAAGCCATAGTCGATAACACCGTTCATCGCGATCGAGACCTCGCCACCGCTGAGCATCATGGCCTCGAAGCCGACCATCTCCACGGCACGAGCCGAGGCGCAGTCATAGACGCAGGGCGCCACGATGCATTTGTTGGTTTGTTCGAGCAGGCGCAGAAGCGATTTGTTCTTCACGACAATGGACCTTCTAATAGGGATGGCGACATAGCTCATGACGCCCGGAAAGGGTGCTGCAGCAGGGAAGCCCCGGTCAGGCGACGGAGACACCCTGCCGCAGCAAGGAGACGATCTTACATCGTGACGCGGACACCGACCTTGAAATAACGACCCAGCGTGTCGAACCAGACGTGATTAGTGCCGCCCTGCGAAGAGAATGCGCGCGGCGGATCCTTGTCGAGAACGTTGTTGATCACGCCGAACACCTCGAACTGATCGTTGATCTTAACTGTCCCGCTCAGATCCAGATAAAAGCGGCTGTTGATGCGGTTTGTATTCACGCTGTCCGGGCGAGTAATTGAATAGCCCGCATCCTCGGGGCCGACGAGCAGCACGTCGAACTTGCCCTTGGGAATGAAGTGACCATGAGCGCCGAGCCTGACTTTGTTGAAACTCAGATCGATATTGCCGTCGACGATCCAGTCCGGAACGCCCGGCGTCGCACCGCCGCGATAGCCGGTCTGGCCCGCACGGTCGGTTACGCCGATGGAGTCACGGGTCGAGAGTTCCATATAGTGTGTCGCCAACAGGCGAAGGCCAAGCTGTGTACCGGCGGATAGCTCGGTGCGATAGCTCGCCTCGATGTCGAGCCCCCGCACCTTCTGCTGATTGACGTTGTTCAGTACGTCGCGAACCTCGGTGACGAAACCGCCTGCGTTGCGTGTGACATAGGGGCAGAATTCGGTCGCACCGGACGAACAGCGGTTGACGATGGTCTGCGAGCCTAGTGTCGCGATCGCACCGTCCAACTTGATATCGAAATAGTCGACCGAGACGCTGAAATTCCGGACGAACCAATCAGGCTTCAGCACTGCGCCGATCGTGAAGGTGTCCGCCTTTTCCGGACGCAGCGAGGGGTTGGCGCCGCTGAACGCAACCGCCTCGACCAGCAGGCCGGCCTTTTGTGGATCGATCACCGACACGCGGCCGGACGTCACCGGACCGAACAGTTCATTGAGATTGGGTGCACGAATGTCACGCGAACGGGTCGCGCGGAAGCGCAGCTGCTCGATCGGCTCCCATACTCCACCGACCTTCCAGGTCGTCACGCTGAGACTCGACGAACCAGAGACCGGGTTGCTGCGCTTGTAGTGCGTACGGCGGATCGCGCCGTTCAACTCAAGCGAATGGAAGAATGGCATGTCCTTGAGGACAGGCGCCACGGCCTCGATGTAGCCCTCGGTCACCTCGATCTTGCCGTTAACTGCCTTGCCGTTGAACGACCAGAACTGGTTTGCGGTCGACAACGCATCGGCCGTGCCGACCAGCTTGTCGCTGCGATACTCACCGCCGCCAGCAACAGACAGCGGACCGCCAGGAAGGGGGATCAGATCGCCATGGAGGTTCGCCGCCAGAACATGCTCGGTCGTGTTCGCTGTCTGGAAGCCGGACGGAGCGACATAGGACCAGGCCGCGCTCGAGACGTTGCCCGGCCCGAAGATGTTGAGCGGGACGCAGGCGGGATCATCGTTCGCCGTGCTTGCATCGGTATTAATCCGGCACTGCACGCGACCGCCCGAATTGACCGCATCAAGCGCGTTGCGCAGGCGGGCGACGACCATGTTGCCCGTATAGCGCTGCGAGAATTCGTTGCGACCATACTGATAATAAGCATCCCATCCCCATGAACCGCCAAGACTGCCCTCGAGCGAGAAGACGGCGCGGTAGGTCTTGTTATCGGAGTTGTTGTCCGATCCGCCGATGTCGGTGAAGAAGCGACCAAGCGTGAACGAGCTGATCGCATTGGCATCCATGATCGTCGCCACACCGCCAGGCAGATAAGCGTTATCGCGCTGGATCACCGCATCGACGATGCGGCCGGCGGAGCCTTTGACGAAACCCTTAACCTGCCCGAAGGATACGTCGAGCGAGGCCTTGAGAGCGTCGCTGAAATCATAATCAAGATGCGCGTAGCTTGTCAGCCGCTTGACCGGCGGCGCGAGCAGGATGCCGACGATGAAGCCCTGCGCGGTCGACCCTTCACCACCAAGCATGAGAAGCGGAGATGGGTTCGTGCCGAAGATACGCCCATAGACGAACGGACGCGGCGTGCCATCGGCATTGAAGGTGATACCGTGCAGCGGGCCGGTCGGCACGTTGATAAGGCCGCCGATCGCCTGATTTCCGAGAGAATTGGGCCCGACGCGCATATTCGCGGGCAAACCCTCTGTCCCGGCCGGCGAGTTACTCAGCAACTGCTCCAGAGGACACCAAGAGCGCGTGTAGCAATCGCCCATGCCCTTGGTTTCGTTATACTCGATAGAGGCGACGAAGTGACCCCGCCCATCCGCGAAGCCCGTGCCATAAGCCGCGCCGAGATTATATTCCTTCCCATCGCCGCGCTGGGAAATGCCCATCTGGGCCGTTGCTTTGATACCGGTGAATTTCTTGTCGACGATAAAGTTGACGACGCCGGCCACGGCGTCCGACCCGTAAGCGGCCGAGGCGCCTCCGGTTACGACTTCGGTCCGCTCGATGAGCATTGTCGGCATCAGATTCACGTCGATCGTGCCCTGAAGAGTCGAGGGCACGAAGCGCTTGCCGTCGAGCAGGACCAGCGTGCGGGCCGAGCCGAGGGCCCGCAGATCAAGGATGCGAGCACCGATGTTGCCACCCTGCGCCTGCTGCGTTGCCGGCGTGATCAGGGCCCGGAAAGACGGAAGCTCGTTCAGCGCCTCGCCAATGTTGGTTTGCGCGCGCGCCAGCACCTGGCCCTGGCCAACCACCGTAACCGGCGATGGTGATTCAAAGCCGTCGCGCACGATGCGTGAGCCGGTCACGACGATCGCCTGGTTGGAGTCCGTATCGTCATCCGCCTGCTGGGCGAAGGCGCCGCTGGATGCGAGCGCAAGCGCGCTGAGCGCTACATTGATGGCGAAGCGCGCGGTGCGCGACGCGGTGTACCGGGAGGGCAGCATCAGGAATCCCCTTTCCAAGGTTGCACGGGTCGCGAAGCCCGTGATTTTGTTGTTGATGATATCGATAACATCAGGATTTGCATTTGTCTACCGGGCTTTTTAACGCTCTTGAAACCTAAAATTTTCAGATAAAATGTTTTGATTCATATGCTTGTTTGACGATTGGCCTCGGTCCACCAAGACGACGCCATAACGGCAATGTTTCCGATACCATTGATGCCGAATCAGTCGGCTGGACACTCGTTCGGCTTTAGGGTGCGAGACGCCAGGACGTAGGTCATGGATGACAGGAGCAGCGGCAACGGGCTGATCGTCAGGGCAGAGGTGAGGCCAGTGGCAGACGCTCGAGCGCAGGCATCGAAGAGAAGGGGCGACGCGCCCGGCAGCGCCTTTCCGCCCGGACACAAGGCCAGGAACGAACCATATTCGAAATTGCGCTGCGCGAAGAAGTCGCTCGCAAAGCCGGCCGCGACCGGGCCGAGGCCTACACCCAGCACAGTGCCGGCAAGCAGGAAGATGGCAACAGCGGTGGCGCGGGAGCGCGGATCGGCGAGGTCCTGAACGATGGCGATCGACGGCGTGTAGAAAGTGAACAGGCACATGCCGCCGACGAGGATCAGGGCCGCAGCCGCGAGCGCCTGACTCTGCTGGAACGCGACCACATAAGCTGCGGTGGCGAAAACAAGGCCGATCGCAGGAAGCCAACACCGCCAGCGAGGATCGCGGCGCGCAAGCCGGTCTGCACCAAAGCCTCCGGCGAGCAGGCCGACCGTCGCGGCGATGCACTGGATGATCCCAAAAGCATAGCCGCCCTGTGCCAGCGTCCAGCCGTGAATCCGCACGAAATAGGACACGTAGAAAACCGCGATCGCATTGACGCAGAAGGTCACCAGAGCCGCAGCAGTCGTGACGCGCAGGAAGGTCGACTGACGCAACAGTTGCCCGATCGCGGCGCGCCAAGGCAAGACGACCGTGACGGCGGCTTCACCATCAAAGACGCCCCTTTTGGGCTCTTTCAGCAAGACCCAGACTGCGAGTCCGATGAGAATTCCGGGCAATCCCGCCGCGATGAGCGCGGCACGCCAGCCCCACATGGTCCCGATCGTCGCGGCGAGAATTGCGCAAAAAATGGTCGATGCGGGCGATCCAAGCTGGATGATTGAAAGGATCGAGGCGCGGCGCTCGGCTGGAAACTGATCCCCGACAAGAGACGTGGTCGCCGGAAAGAAGCCCGCTTCACCAATGCCTACCCCGGCGCGCGCGACGAGCATCTGCACGAAATTCTGGGCTAGCCCGCAAGTCGTGCAGAAGATCGACCAGATGATCGTCGTTGCGGCGATGATCCGCACTCTGTTCGCGCGATCGGCCAAGCGCGCGACAGGCAAGCCGGCAAAGGCGTAAACAAAAGCAAAGCTCGGCCCGCCGATTAGCCCAAGCTCAAGGTCACTCAGCCGCAAATCCTGCTTGATCGACTGGGCAAGCACCGGAAAAAGATTGCGATCGGTAAAATTGAACAGGCCGGCAACACATAGCAGCGTGACAAGCAGTCGGTTGTAGCCGGAAGAGGCTGCGGCTTTCGGGCCTGATTGTGAGGAGGAAGGGCGGAACGTCCGGACTGCGTCGCTCATTTTTTCTGACTTTCCAGCGCATCCCGCTCTGCCTCGGCCTTGCGCGCGGTCAGAAAGCTTGGCGCGACATTCGCGGAATTGTCCTGCCCCGGACGCAACACATCCTCGCGATTGAAACGACGCACTTCGTCGAAACGTCCCGCACGCACTTTCGCGACCCAATGAGGATCGCTGATGTTGCTGCGGCCTACCGCAATGAGATCGAAATCGCCGCGCCGGAAGCGCCGCGCAAGCTCAGCCAGGCTCGATTCAAGCTCTGAGCTTGTCTCCTTGCCGGCCTCCAGGCTCTCCATGATATCCGTGCTCAGGCCAACGCTTCCGACCGCGCAGACTGCGGCATCCGTCATGGATTTGACCCATGCCGCCAGCCCCAGATCGCTGCCCGGCCATTCCGGCTGGAAGAAGCGTCGGGTGGAGACGTGGAAAAGGTCCACACCGGCGCAGGTCAGGGCTTCCACCATGATGCGCAAATCGTCAAGCGTGTCAGCCACGCGTGCGGAGAAGTCGATTTCCTTCCATTGCGACATGCGGAAGGAAATGATGAAGTCCGGACCTGCAGCTTCGCGGATGGCCGCCACGATCTCGGCAGGAAAACGGACGCGGGCGGCGATGTCTGATCCGCCATAGCCATCTTCGCGCAAGTTCGTGCCAGCCCAAAGAAACTGATCGAGGAGATAGCCATGTGCACCATGGACCTCCACGCCATCGGCGCCGGCTTCCTGAGCAAGCATCGCGCTGCGCACGAAGGCATCACGGATGTCGGACAGTTCGGCGGTCGTGGCGGGGCGCCCATTGGGATTGCCGGGCTGGATAAGACCCGAGGGGCTGAGCGTCGGAAAGTGCGCATAAGGGCCATCGCCGCCACTCCGGCGAATGGCCCCCTCATGCCAGAGCTGCACCAGCATATGCGCGCCACCCTGATGTGCGGCCTTGATGCAATCCCGCCAACCTTCCATCGTCGCGCGATTCAGGCGACCATAATAAGGCCCCTGGGTCGCGGACTCGTGATCCACGGCACAAGCTTCCGTTATGATCAGGCCAACCCCGCCGATCGCACGTTCGCGATAATAATCAGCCAAGCGGGGCTCGGGACGCCCATCCCTGCACCAGCCGCGCTGCATGCCGGGCATGACGAATCGGTTGGCCAGCTGTGTGCCGTTGAGTTGCAGCGGCTCGAATAGCGGCTCAAGCTCCGAATTGAATGCGCCTGACATCGACTCTCCCTTTTTCTATGAGATCGATATCATTAGAGATTCGATTGGGCAATACGAGTCAGTTATTTGGCCTTTTTCGCTATTGATGGCGTAACGGATAGCCAAAATCAGATTGCTCTTTCGGAAGTCGAATGATACCGATAACAGACAAAGAGGAGTAGAGGATGCTTGCAGCAGTCTGTCACGGAGCCAAGGACCTGCGAGTCGAATGGGTGCCCGATCGCCCACTGGCGGCAGACGAAGTGCGCGTCTCGGTTGCCTATGGCGGCATCTGCGGCTCCGATCTCCACTACTATCATCGCGGTGCCGTTGGCGACTTCGCGCTGCGTGAGCCGATGACGCTCGGCCACGAGATTTCCGGCACGGTCATTGAGTGGGGAAGCGCCGTGCAGGGGCTTGAGGCAGGCATGAAGGCTGCACTCGATCCCAGCCGGCCGTGCCGGACATGTTACCATTGCCGCGCAGGCCGGAGCAATCTGTGCACCAACATGTTCTTCCTCGGCAGCGCCGGGCGCTTCCCCCATGTCCAGGGCGGCTTCAGCCAGCATCTCGTGCTTCGTGAGGATCAGATCGTGCCGGTCGCGCCTGAGACGGACCTGCTGCAATTGTCCGTCGCGGAACCCCTCTCCGTAGGGCTCCATGCCGTCAATCGCGCCGGGCCGCTGCTCGGCAAGCGCGTGATCGTCACTGGATCGGGGCCGATCGGGCTGCTCACGGCGCGGTCGGCAGCCCTGGCTGGCGCTGCCGAGATCGTTTGCACGGACATCGAGGACGCGCCGCTCACCGTCGCGCTGCAATCGATGGGCGCGACCAGCGCCATCAACGTGCGCTCTGATCCTGAGGCGCTCGACGCCTATGCGAAGACCGGCGGCCATTTCGATGTCGCCTTCGAGGCCTCTGGTTCACAGCCAGCGCTGCTTTCCCTGTTTGGCGTCGTGCGCCGGGGCGGTCGGATCGTTCAGGTGGGCATGTTGCCGCCAGGCCTGGCGGCCATTCCGGTCAACCTATTGCAATCTCGCGAGATTGAACTGGTCGGCGCGTTTCGGGCACACGATGAATTCCGCCTCGCGGTCCAGCTGATCACACAAGGCGTGATCGACGTTCGGCCGATCCTGTCGGGCACCTATGCGCTTGCCGATGCGACCACCGCGCTGGAGCGGGCCGGCGACCGGAGCCATGTGGTCAAACTGCACATCGCCCTCTCGGAGCCCGCCTGATGATCACGCGTACAGCCATTTTCGAAGGTCGCTTTTCCGGCGACAACGAGGCACGTTTCTTCGCCGGAGTGGAAGAGCGTCTCGCGCCGCTGTGGCGCAAGTTTCCGCATGCGGTCGATGTCCGCTGGTTCCGCATGGACACGGCGGACGCCGACGCGCGGCCGATCGTGATGATCCAGCAGATCGACTATCCCTCGCACGAGGCACTGGCCGAAGCGGTGGCCTCCCCCATCCGCGATCAGTCGCGCGCGGTCACGCTCGACCTTATGACGTTGCTGGATGGCAGCTTCTATCATTTCATCAGCGAAGGGGGCCGGCGCTAAACCATGAGACTGCCCCAGAGTCATGCCTGTTCAGTGCCCACTACCTGCGACTATAGTCTCGCCGGCGACGGCAAAAAGGGCGCAGAGGCATGAGCAAATCCGACAGCAAGGTAGCAGGAGGGCTCAAGCGCAACACCGTTACTCGCCGCCCGACAATCAGCGATGTTTCCCAGCTCGCCGGCGTCTCGCGCATGACTGTGTCGCGCGTCATCAGCGATCCCGAACTGGTGCTGCCGGCGACGCGTGATCGCGTCAACAAGGCTATAGCCGATCTCGGCTATGTGCCTGACCGTACAGCAGGAAGCCTCTCCAGTCGCCGCACAGGCTTTATCGCGCTGATCCTACCGACATTGACCAACGCGAACTTCGCGGCCGTGGCGCACGGCCTGACCGAAGTGTTGCGAGAGGCCGACTATCATCTGCTCATCGCATATACCGAATATGACATGGCGGAGGAGGAGCGGCAGCTCCGCAACCTGCTCGCGCGCCGGCCCGAGGCCATCGTGCTCACGGGCGCCGTGCATCGACGCACGCTCTCCCGTCTGCTGATCGCAGCGGACATTCCCATCATCGAGATTGCCGACCTCCCGCAGCGGCCGATCGAGCATGCCATCGGTTTCTCCAATTATCAGGTCGGTCGGACGGCGGCCCGTTACCTGCTCAACCGCGGCTTCCGGAAAATCGGCGCAGTCGGCGGCTCTAATATCGGCGAAGTCATCGATCATCGCGGTGAAGAGCGCATGCGTGGTTTTGAAGAAGAGCTTGAACTGGCTGGCGTCAGCGCTGATCGCGTCCTGCGGCACGGCCAGGCGCCCGTCAGTTTTTCTCACGGCGCGGAGGCGATGGGCGAATTGCTCCGGATTGCTCCTGATGTCGAAGCCGTTTTTGCCGTGTCCGATCTCTCTGCCGTCGGCGCTGTCATGGAATGCCAGCGGCGTGGCATCCGGATTCCTGAAGATATCTCGGTCATCGGCTTTGGTGATTTCGAGATCGGGCGCGAGATCAATCCGGCGCTGACGACGATCCATGTCGATTTCAGCGCGCTTGGTCAGCGCACCGGCCAGATGATCCTCGATCTGCTCACCAATGGCGAGCGCGACACGACGCATATCGTGGATGTTGGACTGCGTATCGTCGAGCGGGATTCGGTGGGGCGTCGATCATGAAGGTCGCAGTTATCGGCGTCGGCGTCATGGGCTCGGCCATAGCCGGGCGTCTCGTCGATTGCGGTGCCGAAGTCCATCTCCATGATCGGCAGCCCGACGCCGGGCGCGAGTTGCTGGCACGCGGGGCACAACGGGCACAGAGCGCTACTGCGGCAACGGCGGCGGCAGACGTCGTCATCACCAGCCTGAACAGTGCTGCGATCGTCGAGGCCGCCGTTTTTGACGCAGGCGGCGTGGCGGAAGCGGCAAACAGCGCAAAGCTGCTGATTGACATGTCGAGCATTGATCCCGGCGCGACGTCCCGTCTTGCGAAGCGTCTGGCGGACGCAACCGGCATGGGCTGGGTGGATGCGCCGCTTTCCGGCGGTGCGCCGGCCGCGAGGGAGGGCAAGCTGACGCTGATGCTGGGCGGCGACAAGGCTGATGTCGCACGCGCCGAACCGGTCCTCGCCCTGCTTTCGGCACGGCGCACACATTTGGGGCCGGCCGGCGCCGGGCAGACAGTCAAGCTGATCAACCAGATCCTCTGTGCGCTAAATTTTCTCGCCGTGGCCGAGGCTGTGCGTTTCGCCGAAGGCAATGGCATCGATGCTGCGCAGATTCCGGACGCCTTGGCGGGCGGGCGCGCGGATTCGCGCATCCTGCAGGAGTTCATGGCCAAGATGGCGCGGCGTGATTTCAGTCCGACCGGGCGGATCGACAACATGCTGAAGGACCTGGAGACAGCTCAGGCATCGGCCTTAGCCGGGCGTATCCCGCTGCCGCTGACGTCCCTTGCCACGGACCTCCACAGAATGCTGGTCGCGGGCGGCCTGGGGGCAGCGGACAGCGCAGAGTACATACGTCTTTTCGACTTCGGACGCCCCCAACCTTGATCCTGCCGATCATCGTCATGGGCGTGAGCGGCGCTGGCAAGACGACTCTTGCGCAGGCTCTGGCACATGCGCTCGACCGTCCGTTCATCGAGGGTGACACGCTGCATCCAGCCGCAAATATTGCCAAGATGACCAGCGGGAGGCCACTAACCGATGAGGATCGCTGGCCCTTTCTGGACAATGTCGCGCTCGCCCTCGCCACTTCGCCCGCACCGGCGGTCGCGAGTTGCTCGGCACTCAAGCGCAGCTACCGTGATCGCTTGCGCGCGGGCGCTGGCGATCTGCTGTTTGTCTTTCCCGACGTGTCGCGTGCGGACCTGGAACGTCGCATGGCGCACCGCGCAGACCACTTCATGCCGCCAGCGCTTCTGGACAGCCAGCTGGCCACGCTTGAACCGCCCACAGGCGACGAACGGGTGGTCCACATAAATGGCGCCCTGGGCGGAGACGAGCAACTTTCAGCCGTGCTCGCAGCAATAAAAGCACAGCCTTAGCCGACACGATCTCAAGACAACAAACGAACAAATGGGAGAGAAAAACATCATGAGCAAAACGCCGCAGGAGGCGACACCCTGGCCGAGTGCCGCGCGTGGCTGGTTTCTGGTGTTCCTGCTTGCGCTTGCTTCTGTAGTTTCCCAGTTCGATCGCACCGTCATCAATCTCATGGTGGAGCCGCTCAAGGCAGAGTTCCATCTCAACGATACGCAGTTCGGTGCGCTGCAGGGCATTGCTTTCGGTATCTTCTATATTCTCGCCTGCATTCCGATCGGCCGCCTTGCGGATCGCTACCAGCGCCGCATCATCATCGCAGTCGCGCTCGCCTTGTGGAGCCTGTTTGCGATTGGATCGGGCCTGGCGCGAAGCTACTGGCAATTGTTCCTCAGCCGGATCGGTGTCGCGGTGGGGGAAGCGAGTCTTTCGCCCGCCGCCTTCTCGATGCTGAGCGACCAGTTTCCGCCGGAGAAGCTCGGACGCCCGGTCAGTGGTTTTCTTATGAGCGCGCCCATCGGCCAGGGACTTGCCTTCATTGGCGGCGGCAGCCTGCTAACCACGCTGTCGACCTCCGACATGCTGAGCCACGGGCTCTTTGCGGGATTCGAGCCCTGGCAGGTCGCTTTCATCATCATTGCGGCGCCCGGGCTCCTGCTCGTTCCGATCTTTCTTCTTATTGCGGAACCGCTGCGGCGCGGTACTGGCGGCGTGGAGCAGTTGCCGCTGCGCGACGTGATTGCCGTCGTGCGCGAGCGGCGGCATGCCTTCACGTTCATGTTCGCCAGCTTTGCACTGGTATCGTTGGTTTCCTATGCCTTCGCCATCTGGACGCCAGCATTGCTCACACGCACATACGGCCTGGCGCCCGACGAGATTGGTTGGGGTTATGGACCATTGCTGATCATTTTCGGAATGACGGGTGTCTATGCCTCGGGTTGGCTCAACGATCATTTTTCCGCCCGCGGCTATCGTGACGCGCCTTTGCGGGTGGCAATCGGCGGCTTTGCCATAGCGGGCGTTACAGGAGCATTGGCGCCGCTCATGCCCACCGCAAATGGCGCGCTGGCCTTGCTTGCGCCCACGATCTTCTTCGGCAATTTTCCTTATCCCTGCGCCGCTGCGGCCATCCAGCTCATCACGCCCAATCGCGCCCGCGCACAGGTGAGCGCGCTCTACATCACGGTGACGACACTGGTTGGCCTGGCGTTCGGACCCATCATCATCGGTGCCGTAACGGACTATCTGTTCAACGATCCCCAGGATATTCGCTTTTCGCTCACGCTCATTGTCAGCCTTGCAACGCCGCTGATGGTGGGACTTCTCCTCCTAGCCCTGCCATCTTATCGCAAGTTGCGAGTCGACTGAACCGCACTTGTCGGCGGCTTCGGGCAGTTGAAGACGCATTTCGCTGCCTTCATGGCAGCCTACAATATTGCCCGCAGCCGCAGGGCGCTCAACGGTTTCACGCCCTACGAAAACATCTGCAAAATCTGGCCTTCATAACCAGAACGATTCATCAACCCGATCGGCCAGATAGCGGAACGGACCACCAAGGCAAACATATAGAAAAAAGGCCGCAGCTCGCTTGTCCGCTGGCCGATTGTGCCGTCCGGTATCCGTAATGTTTTAAATGCCGTCGCCAACATAGTCGCTGGAACGCGCCAACATGAAAGACCGGATGTCGGAGAAGCTGGCGCTGCCTATAGCGCTTGGAATAAGCGGACGCTGCCGCTCGATCCATTTCATCGACCCATATGTTCAAAGCGCCGACTCTCGCCGATCATTCTGGCGCGAAGATGCAAGATAATGTCGTGCCAAGATTAGGTGCCATTCGCCAACAAAGCGGTTATTCGACCACTCGAAACAGCTCCCTAACACATGCCCTTCGTTCATCAACCGGGCGTTCGGTCGCGAGCGACTGGACTTGGAACGATCCGCACAGTCCGCTATTGGAGACCAAAAGGCATTGAGCTGCCGTCCGTTTAGGACTTAGCAATATCTAGGTTGTGGCGAAGAAGGACCTGCAGAACCGACTTGTGCATCTAACGAAAGGTCCGCACCGCCCCGGATTTCCTCGGGCCAACGGCGGATATCATTGGACCCTGCCTTCGCTTCTGTCGGACCGCCAACCCAATTCTTGGATCCAAGTCACAGACCAAGCTGCTCCCTATCTGCGGTTGCCGCGACGAGCTCGGCGCGCGCCGCAGAGCGACGATACTCCGCGTCCAGCTCTCGCAACCGGGCATCCGCCGCACTTTCCTCGCGCAAATTGACGACGATGAAGTCGCTGGCGCCGAGTTGGAAGCGGCGACGCTCGGCCTCGGCCATCCGATCGGCAAGCGCGGTTTCATCGGCGGCGAGGGCGACGAGGCGATCTGCATTGGTCGCCTGGATCGCCAGCCCGTTCACCTCGACGAGGATCTGGTCCTCGATCGTCCTGCGGCGCAGGCGCAGGCTGTCCGCTTCTGCGGTCGCCTCGGCGATCTTGCCACGCGCCTGGCGCCGCTCCAGCGGCAGGGAGAAGCGCAAGCCGACCATGCCTTCCATCGGCGTGCGCGAAGGGCCGCCCAGCCCCACCGGGCCAATGTCCTTGGCGGCCTCGGCCTTGAGGTCGAGGCGCGGGCGCAGCTCGTTTTCGGCCAGCAAGCGCCGCGCCTCTGCCTGCTGCAGCCGCACCAGGATTGCGTGGAGATCCGGGCGCTGGATGCCGGCGGAGAGGTCGCCGGTCAGGCGGGGCAGGCGAAGGGGCGGAAAGGTCCCCGGCAAGCGATCGTTCCCCGGCGTGATCCGCTGGCCCTGCGCATCGCGCAGATAGAAGGACAGCGCATTGGCCGTTGACGCCAGATCCTGCTCGGCGCGCACCAGCAAGGTCTGGCGACGCAGGATATTCTGGCGGTTCTCGATGCAGAGAATCTGAGGGCGGGCGCCAAGCGCAATCTGGCGTTCGATCGATTCCTGCCGGGTCGTCGCCAGCGACAGGAGATCGCGATAGACGGCAACGCGCATGCCCGCCGCAACCCGGGCTTGATAGGCCTCGATCGCACGCCGCTGCACGCCAATGGCCACCATCTCGCGTTCAAGCCGCGCCAGCGCGACATCGTCTTGCGCAAGCCCCACCCGCGCGCGCCGCTCATCGATCAGCCGGTCGCGCATCAGCGAGAAGATGGCGCCGACCTTCACTTCCCCCAACTGGTTGGTGAACGACTTGTCTTCATAGGTCGGGAACGCGCCGCGCGAGACGCGATAGCCGCCATAGACCGAGCCGCCATTGGTCGTGAGCGGCCGGCTGGCCCGGGCCTCGATGCTGGTGCCGTCATAATAGCCAAGCAACCGGGACTGCGCCTCGCCCTCGAACAGAAGATCGAACGCGCCCTGCGCCGACAGGCGCCGCCCATCCGCCTGCCGCTCCCGCGCCATTGCCTCCATGATCGCGGGCGCATGATTGGCGGAAGATTGCAGCACCTCGTCCAGCGTGAGCGGTTGCGCCCGGAGCGGGGCAGCAACCAGCAGGACCAGCAGCAGCGCAAGACCGCGGATCATTTGCCCTTCTCCGCCTCCGCCGGCGCGGCGGAACTGGGCGCGGTTTCCTTGCCGGGACGGCGGAATTCGAGCGGGAAATCGTTCAGTTGACGCCAGAGTTCATAGCCGACGCTGACCGTCTCCATCTGGATCCAGCCGCGCACCTTGGCACCCAGGCGCACATAATCGGCGCTGGGCCAGCCGGGCTTGCCGGGCATCGGCTCGACCAGAACGCGGAACAGCCCGGTCGCCTGCGCCGAGGGATCGACGGATCGCACGCGCCCATCGAACATGCCCTGCGCGATCGACGGCCAGCCACTGAACTGGATCGCCGGCCAGCCCTCAAACGCCAGGCGGACGGGACGGCCAGGGCGGATGACGGCGATGTCGCGCCCGTCGACCATCAGCTCCACGACGCGGGCCGACGTCTCGGGCGCCAGCGTCGCCAGCCTGTCGCCGGCGGAGACCAGGGTCGCGCCGGCCGCGGCATTGATCGACTGGATGCGCCCGTCGCGCGGCGCGCGGACCGTCTGCGCCGACTGACGGTTGAGCGCCACATCGACGCGGCTGAGCTTGGCGCGCGCTTCGGCCAGCTTGGCACGATGATCAGCGACCTTGATCTGCGAGGCTTCATAGTCGCGCCGCGCGATCAGCCCGTCGGCAAGCAACTGGGCCGACCGGCCGACATCGATCTGGGCAACTGCCATCGCCTGCTGCGCGGCCGCGATTTCCGCCTCCACCTGCCCGCGCTCGGCGGCGAGCCGGGCCAGCAGGTTCGGGTCGTTGTCGATGATCCGCGCGATCGGATCGCCGCGACGCACCCGGTCGCCATCGCGCACATACCAGCGCTCGACGCGGCCCGGCACAAGGGCCGTGACGTCCTGCAGCCGGTCTTCCGGCGCGAGCGCGGCGACCTGCCCTGCCCCGGCCGAAGTCTGGACCCAGGGAACGAACAACAGGATGGCCGTGACGATGGCGATGCCGAGCGTGATGAGCCAGGCCAGCACCCGCATGGCGCGCGGCGGCTGGATGCTGGCGAGCGTCGGGAAATGGACGATGTGATCAGGCCGAAAGGGCATGGGAACCTCCCTCGCTCGCGCGGAAGACAAGCTCGGCTTCGTCGGCGCAGCGCCGTTGCTCGCGCTCGCCGAGCCACAAGGCGCCATCACGCTTCAATCCCTGCGGACGACGCGTGAACTGGAGAATGGTCGTCTCCCCCCGCAAATCCTCCAGCACAGTATCGACGCGGGCGGGCGGCAACAGGTCATAGAGCGGCGAGAGCACGAGCACGCGCGGCCGCGCGAGCAGGGCGGCGGCAAGCTTGAGCGCCATCAGTTCGCCCACCGAAAGCGGCCAGCCGGATGTCGATATCACGGTGTCCAGCCCGTCCGGCAGACCGCCCAGCCGCTCGGCAAGCCCGACCCGTTCGAGCACATCGACCATTCGCGCCGCATCGCCGGACGCGGCCAGCCTCAGATAGTCCCGGATCGACATTTCCACGAAGCTCGGCCGGTCCAGCACCATGACCTGGGCACGCAGGCGATACATGTCAAACCCGGCAATATCGCGCCCGCCGATCAGGACGAGACCGCGCGTAGGCGACTGATGGCGCTTGAGCAGCATGGTCAGCAGGCGCTCGACCCCGGGCGCGGCGACTAGGGCCAACTGCTCGCCAGCCGCCACCTCGAAATCGAAGCGCTGGTTCTGCAGCTCGACACCGCGCAGGCGGATCGCGCCGTCGGATGGCCCGGCGCCCTCGACCTCTCCTTTCTCCTGCGGCACGGCCCAGAACAGCGAAAGCTCCTCAAGGCCCGCCGCCAGATCATAAAGCGCCTCGAGATAAGGCCCGAACTGGGCAATGCCGTAAAAGACGCTCGACAGGATGAGCTCTGCGGCGACGAGCTGGCCAATGGAGAGCTGGCCCTGGATGATGAGCCAGCCGCCCAGCGCCAGCAACGCCGCGCTGGCACTGGCATAAATGAACAGGAGCGCCAGGGTCTGGGCGAAGGTGTAGCGAAAATGGCGGCGATGCGCGGCAACATAGCGCGCGATCATCGTTTCCGACCGGTCCATCGCATAATCGAGGTGACGGCTCGATTTGTAGAAGCCGTTCGAACCGCCGACGCTCTCAAGCCAATGCGCAGCCGCATGTTTGGTGTGGCTTTTTTCCACGGCGCTCCAGATCGCCCCAGAAGCCCAGAGCTGCCAGGTGATGAACAGGGCAAGCACCAGCACCGCGTTGAACGCGAGGAAGAAGGGGTGATAGAAGCTGGTGACGATCAACCCCACCGCGCCCTGCAGAACGATGGTGAAGGCGCCGATGAGCAGGCTCGGCAGCGTCTTCTGGACGGTCATCAGATCGAAAAAGCGGTTGAACAGGTCGCCGCGCCGAGCATCGGCAAAGAAGGGATTCTGGGCGTGCACGGCGCGCAGCGTGATCTCGGCGACGATCCGCGCGAAGAGCCGCCGCTCAAACAACGCCAGCAGATGGACGCGAAAGGCCGAGAGGACGCCCGCCAGCAAGAGCAGCAGGAAGAGGATGGCCGCAAGCGTGAACAACGGTGTCGGCAGGGCGATGTTCGCCACCGAATTGATCAGCAACTGAACCGAAATCGGCGTCGCCAGCGAAAGCAGCGAAATCGCCACGCCATAGATGATCGCGAGCCGGACGAACGCCGCATCCGGCGCCAGCACCAGAGCGATCCAGTCCAAAAAACTTCTCACGCCCGGGCGCGCCTCTACCATCGTTCTCGTCTCCCTGAAGCCAGGGAGCAATCTGCGCATGGCGCGTCATCGGAACAACACTGGACAATCTATATTATCGATAGGTTTTTCCTATCGCGCAACCTCTCGAAGCAGGTCGGCAAGGGCCAGGAAGGCGGGCGTGCGCCCGGCGCCCGCGCGCCAGACCAAGCCAATCTCGCGATAATGGCGCCCCCCGGTGAATGGGCGCACCACCACATCGTCGCCATCGCGGATTTCCTGCCGGACGTAGAGATGCGGCAGCAGCGCCAGGCCCATGCCCATGCCGGCCATCTGGCGGATGGCGTCCAGGCTGGTCCCTTCATAATCGCGCAGCACATGCGCCCCGGCCTGCGCGGCCAGCGCCGCGACCTGATCGCTCATCCGATATTGCGGCTGCAGCGTCAGCAAGCCGCGCCCGGCGAGGTCGCTCGCCGCAATCTGCTCCCGTCTGCACAGCGGATCATCGGCCGCCATGGCGAGGTAGAGCTGTTCGCGGAAAAGGCGCTCGACGTGCAGCCCGCGATCCTCGATCGGCAACTGCACCAGAATGACATCGTGCGAGCCATCGGCCAGCAATTCGACGAGAACGCTGGGTAGCCCCTCGCGAACATGGACGCGCAGGTCCGGGCTGGTCGCGTGCAGCCGCGCAACGAGCTGAGGGAGGATATAGGGGCCGAGGGTAGGCGAGACGCCAAGGCGGATCGTGCCCGACAGGCTGTCATCGCGCCCATCGGCGAGCGCCTCGAACGCCGCGACCTCGGCCAGGACGCGGCGCGCACCGGCCACGGCGTCACGTCCGAGCGGCGTGAGGATTGCCCGTCCACCCCCGCGCTCGACGACACGTCCGCGCAGGTGCGTCTCCAGGAGCTGGATCTGCTGGGAAAAGGACGGTTGCGAGACCTCGACGGCCGCCGCGCCGCGCGTGAAGCTGCCGTGATCGGCGAGGGCGATGAGGCAGCGAAGCTGACGAAGAGTGAGTTGCATGACCGGCGGATATTCGAGTGGAACCGGAGGATCGGCAAGCCCTAGACTCAGGACTTATTGATCAGAGCCAGAAGATGACGGTGGGGGCGAGAGCGATCGCGGAGAAGAAGGCCGTAGGGCACCGATCGTAGCGGGTTGCGACGCGGCGCCAGTCTTTGAGGCGACCGAACATGATCTCGATGCGGTTGCGGCGCTTGTAGCGACGCTTGTCGTATTTGACGGGATCGAGACGGGATTTCCGCCCAGGAATGCAGGGCTTGATCCCCTTTTTGTTGAAGGGCATCCCTGAACCAGTCGGCGTCGTAGCCGCGGTCTCCCAGCAACCATTGCGCCTTGGGAAGGTCGTCGAGTAGCGCGGCAGCGCCGGTATAATCGCTGATCTGGCCTGCGGTGATGAAGAAGCTGAGCGGACGGCCGTTGGCATCGGTGACGGCGTGGAGCTTCGTGTTCATGCCCCCTTTGGTGCGGCCGATCAGCCGTCCAAGATCCCCTTTTTTACCCGCAGGCTCGATGCCGTGCGGTGCGCCTTCAAGTAAGTCGCATCGATCATGACCGTCTTCGGATCGGCGCCCTCGGCAGCCAGCCCTTCCATCATGCGGAGGAAGACACCCATCTCGCCCCACCCCTTCCATCGGTTGTAGAGTGTCTTGTGCGGGCCATACTCCTTCGGCGCGTCACACCAGCGCGACCCGTTGCGATTGACGAAGATGATCCCGCTCAGCACCCGCCGATTATCAACCCGCGGCTTGCCGTGGCTCTTGGGAAAATACGGTCGGAGCCGCGCCATCTTCTCGTCCGTCAGCCAGTACAGGTCGCTCAAGCTCAGTCTCCTTGCGGAGCCTGAATCAGATCACGCCTCTCAGATCAATTGGCCTGAGCCTAACGTCACAAGAGTGTTGGCGGAGACGGAGGGATTCGAACCCTCGGTAGCCCCTTAAGGCTACGACGGTTTAGCAAACCGCTGGTTTCAGCCACTCACCCACGTCTCCGCGCTTTACCGCTGGGCAGTGGCAGCCCGGTGCGGCGAGACTGGGCCTATAACCGGGCAATCGGGCCGTGGCAACGCTCCTTGGCATGCTCGCGTATCCTACCTGCCTGTGATCTTCGCGATAGCCCTTTCCCATCCGGTCAGAGGGCCGGAATGGCCGGGCAAAGCGCGCGAAACCGGCCTTCGCGCCCATTGCCAGCCCGCCGGCGAACCCGCGACTCGGACTCATGCGCATCTGCCCGCCTCTGCGCGGAACCAAGGTGGAACATCCCGCTCTGAGCACTAAAGCACATTCGACTCATCCTGCGGGCGGTTCGATTCGTCGTTGACTCAAGCCGCGCGATTCGCGCGCACGGGACTCATCTGGTAGCCGCAACGCCTCTGAATAAATGATATAGAACAGAGCAATCGGGTGGCATCGAACAAGACAACTCCCGGAGGGGTCATCGCATATCTGCGATCCTTGGCGCCAGAGCGCGAGATTTTTCTCCGCACCGGCGGACAGGTAAGATTCCTTCGGATTTCAACACGGCTTCAGCTCGGCGTGGCTGGCTCGCTGCTGGCTGTGGCGCTGCTATGGGCGCTTGGCACGCTGGCGATGCTGTGGAGCCAGGCCAGCCTGCTTATGGAACGCAGCGACGTCGCGCAGGACCGGGCGGCGCTCTCCTCGCGCGAGGCGCAGGTCAACGCCTACAAGCGCTCGGTCAATGATATCGCACGCGACATCGAGCAACGCCAGCAAGCGCTGGAAGAGATCATGCGCGCCAGTCTCGGCACGAAAATGGATGGTGGCGCGAGCGCCCCTGCTGGCTCCGGCGATTCCGGCAAGACTGCGGTCACCGGCAAGCCGCTCAGCGCGGCCTCCCCTGAAACCCAGCGGCTCGAGACCCTGCGCCAGAACCAGCTCACGCTGGAGAGCCGCCTCGCCAACGCGGCGCAAGCGCGGCTGAGCAAGGTCGAACAGGCCATTCGCAGTTTCGGGCTCAATCCGGCGGTGCTCGCCGGTTCGGCGCGCGGACAGGGCGGTCCGTTCGAGCCGGTCGCCCGCTCCATCGCTTCCGAGCCGGAGCTACGCGATCTGGCGCTGCTGCTGACGCGGCTCAATGCCATGGAGACCGCGCTTGCCGCCATCCCTTCCAGCCGGCCGACGGCAGCGCCGATGGAAACCAGCTCCTATGGCTATCGGCGCGACCCATTCAACGGCATGCTCGCCTTCCATGCCGGCATCGATTTCCGCGGCGCTTATGGCCAGCCGATCCTCGCCGCCGCGCCCGGCAAGGTCAGCTATGTCGGCCCGCGTCAGGGCTATGGCAATGTCGTCGAACTCGATCATGGCAAGGGCCTGATGACGCGCTATGCTCACCTCTCCGGCTATGGCGTGAAGGTGGGGCAGGCCGTCACGCGCGGTCAGAGCATCGCCCGCATGGGCTCGACTGGCCGATCGACCGGCACACATCTGCATTTCGAAGTGCGCGTCAACGGCGCGGCGGTCAATCCGCGCCCCTTTCTGGAGGCACGTCAGGATGTTCTCGAAGTCCAGCAACTCGCGAAACGGCGGCTCTCCGGTGGCGGCGACCGGGGCTAGGAATACGCCCTTCTCGATCATCGGCGGCGATGTGGTCATCACCGGCAATGTCGAGGCGAGCGTCGATCTCCATATCGACGGCAAGGTCGACGGCGACATCAGCTGCGCCGCGCTCGTCCAGGGCGCAGAGAGCCGCATCAAGGGCCATGTGACCGCCCGGACGGCGCGCATTGGGGGCCTGGTCGAAGGATCGATCAGTGCCGAGGAACTCATCGTGGAAGCAACGGCGCGGATCACGGGCGACGTGAGCTATGATGTGATCAGCATCGCCACCGGCGGCCAGATCGACGGCAAGATGAGCCACATGAGCGGCGCGCGCGCGACCGACCTTAAGCTGGTGAAAACCGACGCGAGTTGAACCGGTTCGGTTGCACGGACCGACCCGTTTAAGATGGCCTTAACGTGTCGCCGATAGGGTCTCCGCCGGAAAAAGGCGGGAAATTCAATGCTGAATTACATGAAGCACGGTGTCACCGGCGAGATGAAGAGCGCGCCGGTCGGCTTTTCCTGGACGGTGCTGTTTTTCGGCTTCTTCGTCCCGCTGCTCCGTGGCGACATCAAATGGGCGATGCTCATGTTCGCGGCCGCGATCATCAGCGGCGGCCTGGCGAACATCGCTTTCGCCTTTGCCTATAACGCGCTTTATCGCGACGAGCTTGTCCAGCGTGGCTTCCGCCCGATGCAGGATAATTGGAGCGCGCAGCCCCAGAACATCGTGCAGCAGGTCTATGTCAACGCAGGCAACGGCTATGCCTCCGTCGCGCCGACACCGGACGCCTATGATCCCTTCGCGGCGCGCGCGGCTGCGGCTTACGCCCGCGATCCTGCTCCCGCCGAGCCGGTGATCCACGAGCCGCTCGCCATTGACAGCCGCTTCCGCCAGCCGCCCTCGTCCAGCCCGGCTCGCGGCGGTTTCGGCCGCAAGGGCCTCTGAGCCCACTCAGCGCTCCTTGGTTGCGCTGAAACCGATGTCCGGGTTGCGCTCGGTCTGATAGCCGACATCCCAGACCGAGCGGGCGAGGAAGACGGGATTGCCGTCGCGGTCCTTCGCCATGTTGCTGCGGTTGATGCTGGCGAAATCATCGAGCGTGCGCGCCTCGCCGGTCAGCCAGCGGGCCGTGTCGAACGGCGCGGGCTCCAGCACGGCCTCTACCTTATATTCCGCCTCCAGCCGGCTGATCAGCACATCGAGCTGGAGCTGACCGACCACGCCGATGATCCACTGGCTGCCGATCTCCGGGTAGAAGACCTGAATCACGCCTTCCTCGCTGAGATCGTCCAGCGCCTTGCGCAATTGCTTGGTCTTGGTCGGGTCCTTGAGCGCGATGCGCCGCAGGATTTCCGGCGCGAAATTGGGCAGGCCGGTGAAGCGCACATCCGCTTTCTCGCTCAGCGTATCGCCCACGCGCAGCGTGCCGTGGTTGGGAATGCCGATGATGTCGCCGGGGAAGGCCTCATCGGCGATTTCACGATCCTGCGCGAAGAAGAGGATCGGCGAGTGCACGGCGATGGGCTTGCCGCTGCCTGAAGGCGTGAGCTTCATGCCGCGCCGAAACTTGCCCGAGCACAACCGCATGAACGCGATGCGATCGCGGTGCTGGGGATCCATGTTCGCCTGCACCTTGAAGATAAAGCCGGTGACGTCGCCCCGCTCCGGCTCGACCGGCACCGGCTCGGCCGGCTGCGTGCGCGGCGGCGGCGCGTGCCGACTGAGCGCATCGATGAGCTCGCCGACACCGAAGCGCTTGAGCGCGGAGCCGAAATAGACCGGCGTCAGATCGCCATGGCGATAGGCGCCAAGGTCGAAGCTCGAATAACCGCCCCGCGCCAGCTCTGCCTCATCGCGCAGACGCGTAAGGCCGGCCGGCGAGAGCTTCTGCGCCAGCGCGGGATCATCAAGGCCGGTGAATTGCGAAAAGCTGCCGTCAAACTCCTTGCTCGGCCCGACCGGCTGGAACAGACGGTTCGTGGCGAAGTCATAAATGCCCTCGAACTCGCCGCCCATGCCGACCGGCCAGCTCATCGGGCAAACGTCGAGCGCCAGCTTGTCGGCCACCTCGTCGAGGATCTCGAAGGCGTCCCGCCCTTCCCGGTCGACCTTGTTGACGAAAGTGATGATCGGCACCGAGCGCAGACGGCAGACCTCGAACAGCTTGAGCGTCTGTGGCTCGATGCCCTTGGCCGCGTCGATCACCATCACCGCCGAATCGACGGCGGTCAGCGTGCGATAGGT
Source organism: Sphingomonas sp. (assembly GCA_017304655.1). GTDB lineage: Bacteria > Pseudomonadota > Alphaproteobacteria > Sphingomonadales > Sphingomonadaceae > Sphingobium. The sequence goes on along the minus strand of JAFKLY010000002.1, from coordinate 116,288 downwards.
GTCCTCGGAGAAATCCTCGTGGCCCGGCGTATCGAGCAGGTTGAACGTCACGATGTCACCATTCTCGTCGGCGCGCTCGAAGGTCATGACCGAGCTGGTGACGGAAATGCCGCGCTGCTGCTCGATCTTCATCCAGTCCGAGCGGGCGCGGCGATTGGCACCGCGCGCCTTCACCTCGCCGGCCAGGTGGATGGCACCACCGGCCAGCAGCAGCTTTTCGGTGAGCGTGGTCTTGCCTGCGTCAGGGTGGGAAATGATCGCGAAGGTGCGGCGGGAGGGATGCGTCATGGGTGTTTTGCAAGTCCTGGATCGGATTGGCTCCGGCGGCGTTCTTCGCATTCAGGAGCACGACATGTGCGCCCCTATAGGGAAGGGACCGGATGGACCGCAAGCGACGCCTCGCCTGGACCCTGGCGGGCCGCCATTTGGCGGTGCCGGCTCTGGCTGCGTTGCTGGCCTGCCCCGCCCCCGGCGCGGCTCAGAAGCCCGACCCGTCGGCAAGCGAAACACCGGCCCCGCGTGAGGACGCGGAAGACGACAAGACGCTGGAAAAGGCCGGCCATATCGCTACCCAGCCGGTGCGCGACGTCGGCATCACCAAAAGCAAGATCCCGCCAGTGCTGCAACAGGCCATCACTGCGCCCTACGCCCCGCCCCAGCGGCTGAACTGCGCCTCGCTCGATGATGAGCTGGCTCTGCTCAACGCCGCGCTGGGGCCGGATTTCGACGAGAATCGCAAGAAGAACGAGGACAAGGCCGAGCAACTGGCCCTTGCCGGCGGTGAGATGATCGTCAATTCGCTCATCCCCTTTCGCGGTCTTGTGCGCGAGATCAGCGGTGCCGCTCCAGCCGACCGGCGCAAGGCTGCCGCGATCAACGCCGGGATCGCTCGGCGCGGCTATATCCGGGGAATGGCGATGGCGCGCGGGTGCCCCGGCGCGCAGGGCCATATTATCGCGGCAAAGTGACGCGCATCCAGTGCGCAACGCTTTCGCCAGGCGCAATGCGGCGAATGCCCGGCTTCTCCCATATCTCGCCCGCAAAACCCGCCGGATCGGCATGGCCATCCCAGGGCTCGATGCAGACATAGGCCGCGCCGGGCTTCGTCCAGATGCCGAGGCTGGGCATATCGCTCCAGTCGAGGCGCAATTGTTGGCCGTCCGCCGGGCCATAAAGGCAGCCGCGACTGCGCAACGCCGTCCAGATCAGCGCATCCTCGGTGAACAGCGCGTCGTCGAGCGCCAGCATGCGGCCAGCGACCGGGCTTGGGCGATCCCCGGACACGATCAGCCCGTCACCGAGCTGAGCGAGACTGTCCAGCTCAGCCTCATCGAACAGGATGCGATGCGCAGCGCGCGGTTGTCCATAAGGCAGCGGCCAGGCGAAGGCGGGATGATAGCCGAGGCTCGCTGGCATATCCCTATCGCTCCGGTTGGTAACCGTGAGCGCCATGACGAGCACGTGCCCCTCGATCCGAAACTCGGCATCGAAGGTGAAGGCAAAGGGATAAACGGCGCGCGTCGCTTCCGTATCGGTGAGGCGCAGCACGGCCCGATCCGGCTGATGCTCGACCAGCGCAAAGTCCATCCGGCGCGCAAAGCCATGGCGCGGCAGGGCATAATCGACGCCGTCCAGCCGGTAGCGATCCCCAACCAATCCGCCCACGACCGGGAAGAGCAAGGGCGCCCGCCCGGTCCAGAAGGCCGGATCGGCATCCGTCATCATCTCGCGCCCCTCCGCGTCGCGCAGGCTGGTCAGCTCCGCACCGAGCGGATTGATCGTGGCGGTAAGGGCGGGTGCTTCGAGCCGGATCATGGTCACGAGACGGCGCCCTTCTGCACGCGCCAGCTCTGCCAGCCACCGGTCAACCCCCAGGCGACGAGGATCATCAGGCACAGGACCAGATCGACGGGGCCAGCCTGGGATGCTTCGGGCACAGCGCCTGCTGCCCAGTAAGTAGTCGCCATGGCCACCTTGTGCAGGAAGACGAGCTCCCAGATCAGCGGCGAGCGTGTCGGGCGCCATGCGAGCAGCGTGAACAGGCCGGCGAAGACCATGAAGCCGAAGGTCCGCCAGCTTTCGATCCACAGCCGATCCGTCGGCGCGTCGGCGATATGGCCCACGCCCCCGATAAAGGCGGCCGCGGCGCCCAGCGCCGCCAGCGCCATAAGCCCCTGCCCGATCCGATAGGTCAGCGTCATTCCAGACTGCTCCGCCAGCTTGTCTGCCTCATCCACGATAGTGCGGTCTGGTGCGGTGCGACGCAACATGCCATTGGCAAGGAGATGGCCGCCGGTTGCGGCCATCCCGGCGCGAGAGAGGATCGCGCATGGCCTGCGGCGACATCAGAGGACGGCATGAGCGACACCAGGGTCTCTATCAAGGACAGCATCCTCGATCTGCTTGACGCGGGCAGCGACGGCGCCGCGCATCCCGCACCACCGTCGAGCTATTTCATGAGCAGCATCGAGACCATGGCGATGAGCGTGTTCGAGAAGAGCCGCGCGCTCACCGGCTGGCTGGAGGCGCAGGCGCTCGATCCGCACAGTGGCCCCGATTGCGTGCTGGCGCTCGGCCTGCTGCTCACGATTGAGGGCAAGGTGAACCCCCGCCCCGTCTACGAGCATTTCGACTATCCCGACGATCACGACCATTAAGGCCGCGAGCACCGCGCGGCTGGTCGTCAGCCGCGCAGTGTCGCGCCCTGCTTGCCGGCGGCCGCGACGATGCGGTCGGCAATGGCCTTCAGCTCCTCGTCCGTGAAGCTCTTGTCGCCCGGCTGGAGCGTGACTTCGACCGCAAGGCTCTTCTGCCCCTCCGGCACGCCCTGCCCTGCGAACTGATCGAATAGGCGCGCATCGACGATCGTCGCCTTGTCCGCGCCACGCACGGCCCGCACCAGCGCATCGGCTTCCAGCGCCTCGGGCACGAGGAAGGCGAAATCGCGCGTCACTGCCTGCAGTGCCGGCGGCGCATAAGGCGCGCGCATGAAGCCGCTCTTCTTGGGCAGGGGAATCGCGTCGAGATAGATCTCCGCCGCGATGACCGTGCCATCAAGATCAAAGGCCTTGGCCAGACGCGGATGCAGCACGCCATAAGCCGCCAGGACCGTTTTGGGGCCAAGGCGCAGCGTGCCGGACTGGCCGGGGTGATAAGCCGCGCCGGCATCCCCCATCATCTGCAGCTTGGCGACCGGCGCACCGGCAGCAGCGAGCAGCGCCAGCACGTCCGCCTTGGCGTCGAACGCATCGAAACCCTGCGCCTTGCCCGTCTGCCAGCCACGCGGACGCTTCTCGCCAGCCATCACGAAGCCCAGGGTCAGATGCTCGCTGCTGGCGCCGTCCGCCGCACGGAAGTAGCGCCGGCCGACCTCAAACAGGCGGATAGCCGATGCGCCGCGATCGGCATTGCGGCGGGCAGCGGACAGCAGCCCCGCCAGCAACGTCGGGCGCATGACCTTCATGTCCTCGCTGATCGGATTGGCGAGCGTCCAGTCGCCGCCACCGAACGGCGCGGCCTCGCCCTCGGAAATGAACGACCAGTTGATCGCTTCCGTGAGCCCACGCGCGGCAGCGGCACGACGGGCGCGGCGCTCGACGAGCTGGAGCGGCGTGGCGGTCGGCCGGGCAACACCGGGCGTGCGCGGCAGCGGCACGGAAGGCACCTCATTCAGGCCCTCGATGCGGATTACTTCTTCCACGATGTCGGCCGGGCCATGCACGTCCCGCCGCCAGCTCGGCACGGTGACCTGCCAGTCCGCGCCAACAGCGAAGCCCAGACTCTCCAGAATCGCCTTTTGCCGATCGGGCGCGATGGCGAGACCGCCCAGCCGCTCGGCCAGCGTGGGATCATAAGCAATCGTACGCGCCTCGACCGGGGGCGTGCCCGCACGCGTCATCTCGCTCGGCGTGCCGCCGCACAAGGCGAGGACAAGGCGCGTTGCAATGTCCAGCCCGTCGTCGAGGAAGGCCGGGTCCACCCCGCGCTCGAAGCGCTGGCGCGCATCCGAGGTCAGGCCGAGTGCCTGGCCGGTGCGCGCAATGTTCTCCGGCGTGAAATAGGCGCATTCGATCAGCACGTCAGTCGTCGTATCCTGCGCGCCGCTATGCTCGCCGCCCATGATGCCGCCAATGTCATGCGCGCCGGCATCGTCGGCGATCACGGTCATCTGCGCGGTGAGCGTGTAGGTCTTGCCATTCAGCGCCAGGACCTGCTCGCCATCCTTGGCCTTGCGGGCGACCAGGCCGCCCTTGAGCGTGCCCATGTCATAGACGTGGAGCGGCCTGCCAAGGCCGATCATCACGAAATTGGTGATATCGACCAGCGCGCTGATCGGCTTCTGGCCAATCGCTTTCAGGCGCCGCTGCAGCCAGTCGGGCGAAGGGCCATTGGTGACGCCATGGACGCTGCGCGCATAGAATGCGGGGCAACCGTCGACATCGTCCGTGCGTACGTCCGGCCCCGCACCCTGCGCCGCGATCGGCGGCAGCATGGCCACGATATCGTCGAGTGCGCGCAGCCGGCCCAGACCCTTGGCGGCGAGGTCACGCGCGATGCCGCGCACGCCCATGCAGTCCTGTCGATTGGGCGTGATCGAAACCTCGATCACCGGATCATCGAGATGGGCATAATCGGCAAAGGCCGTGCCAACCGGCGCATCGGCGGGCAGTTCGATGATGCCTTCATGGTCATCGCCCAGCTCCAGTTCGCGCGTGGAGCACATCATGCCGTTCGATTCGACTCCGCGAATGGCTGCGACCCGTAACACCATGCCATTGGCGGGCACCGTCGCGCCGGGCAGGCCGAACACGCCAACGAGGCCCGCGCGCGCGTTGGGCGCGCCGCAGACGACCTGCATCGGGCCATCGCCGGCATCGACGCTGAGCACCTGCAGCTTGTCCGCCTGCGGATGCGGAGCGGCGGTGAGAACCTTGGCAATGCGGAAACCGGACAGCTTCGCTGCCGGATTTTCCACGCCCTCGACCTCCAGGCCGATGTCGGTCAGCGCGACCAGCACCTGTTCCAGAGTGGCTGCGGTTTCGAGATGCTCCTTGAGCCAGGACAGGGTGAACTTCATGCGCGGGCTCCGGGATTGCCGGTAAGATCAAACCCGTCCTCCTGCGGAAGCAGGAGCCCAGGGCGGTGAAGGACGGCGGCTGCGCCCTGGGTTCCTGCTTTCGCAGGAACACTGACCGGCGAGGCGTGGATCATGCCCCTACTCCTCCGCTCAGCGTGGGCACATCCAGCGCGGAGAAGCCATAATGCCGCAGCCAGCGCAGATCGCCGTCGAAGAAGGCGCGCAGATCGTTCATGCCATATTTGAGCATCGCGAGCCGATCGACACCCGTGCCGAAGGCAAACCCCTGCCATTCATCGGGATCGAGGCCGCAATTGCGGATGACCGCCGGGTGGACCATGCCGCTGCCCAGCACTTCCATCCAGCCGCCGTTCTCCGCGTCACCGCTGCCGCCGATCACGCGCTGGCCGTTCTCGACGCTGTAGCCCACATCGACTTCCACCGAAGGCTCGGTGAACGGGAAATAGCTCGGGCGCAGGCGCAGCACGATGTCATCGCGCTCGAAGAAGGCCTTGAGAAAGGTCTCGAGCGTCCATTTGAGATGGCCGAGATGAATGCCCCGATCGATCACCAGACCCTCGATCTGGTGGAACATCGGCGTGTGCGTCGCGTCGCTGTCCGAGCGATAGACGCGGCCGGGGGCAATGATGCGGATCGGCGGCGGCGCGGCCATCATCGTGCGGATCTGCACCGGCGATGTGTGCGTGCGCAGCAGCATCGCGGCCGGGTTGCCATCACCACCCACGGCGCGATCATTCTCGCCGAAGTAGAAGGTGTCGTGCATCGCGCGCGCGGGATGCGTCTCGGGAATGTTGAGAGCCGTGAAGTTGCGCCAGTCGTCCTCAATCTCCGGCCCGGTCGCGACGGAAAAGCCGAGATCGGCGAAAATCTCAGCCAGCTCGTCCATCACTTGGGAAACGGGATGGATGCTGCCCTGCGGCTGCGGGTCAGCCGGCAAGGTCATGTCGATCCGTTCGGCGGCCAGGCGCGCATCGAGCGCCGCGGTCTCCAGCGCGGCCTTGCGCGCAGCGATCGCGGCGGTCACGCTCTCGCGCAGATCGTGGATCGCCGGGCCTTTCGTCTGCCGCTCCTCCGGCGTCATTGCGCCCAAAGTCTTGAGCAGGGCGGTCACGACACCGCTCTTGCCCAGCGCGCCAACACGCAGCGCCTCGACTGCGTCCAGCGTATCCGCACGTGCGATGTCGGCGATCAGGCCGTCCTTCAGGGATGTGATCTCAGTCATGGGCCGGTCCGCTAGCCTAAAATGCCGCAAACGAAAAGGGCGCCGGAGACAGTCCCGGCGCCCTCTATCCGTTTGCTTGCCTTAAGGTCAGGCGAACTGGATGGTCGTGCGACGACGACGCATGGTGGTGCCGACAACGGCCAGCCCGCCAATCATCATGGCCCAGGTCGCCGGCTCCGGAACGGGCACGACAGACACTGGCGCGACGGAAATGGCGTCCAGTGCGGGACCATAGAAATTGCCGGCCGTCAGCGATGCGAAGGTCAGCGTGGTGGATGCGCCGGTCGCGATGAACTGGTAGGCCCGACCTTCCCAACCCATGTCGCCATGCGTCAGCCCGGTCGTGTCGAAGAGATACTGCGTCGCAGCATTGCCAGTCGCGCTGACTTCCAGGGTCTTGACCACCGGCGAACCGTCCGGATTGCCCGACAGCAGGAAGTCGACGATATAGCTGGTGCCGGCAACGGTATCGAACGTCTGCGAGATCGCCCCGGCAGAATTGCCGTTGAGGTCGATGCTGCGCTTGCCGTCACCCGCTTGCCAGTAATCGCCCTTGTAATCGATGGATCCGGACAGGATCGTCCAGCCGGTCAAAGCGGTCGATCCGGCCTCCAGGGTCGTGAACCAGGGACCGGTATCGACCCCAAGCTCAAAGTCACCATTCATAAATGCGGTCGCATTCGCCGCGGAAGGCATCGCCACTGCGGCGGCCAATCCAAGAAATAACCACTTCATCCGAGTTCTCCCACTCGGGCGGCCCACCGCCCTAGCGTATGGTTAATGCCGCAGTGCAAAAAAGGTTTCGCACAGCCTAACGGGAAAATCCGGAAGCTTGTTCCCAAAAAGGGACAAAAAAAGCGCCGAGTTTCCCCGGCGCTTTTTTTTGTTGGTTTTTCAGGACACTCAGGCGGCGGGAAGTGCCGCCTTGGCCTGCGCGATGATGCCGCTGAACACAGCGCCTTCGTTCATCGCCAGGTCGGCCAGAACCTTGCGGTCCAGCTCGACACCGGCGAGCTTCAGGCCATGCATGAACTGGCCATAGGTCAGCCCCTCGACGCGGACAGCAGCATTGATGCGCTGGATCCAGAGCGCGCGGAAGCTGCGCTTCTTAACCTTGCGGTCGCGATAGGCGTACTGGCCGGCCTTCTCGACGGCCTGACGAGCGATGCGGATCGTATTCTTGCGGCGGCCATAATAGCCCTTCGCCGCATCGAGAATCCGGTTGTGCTTGGCGCGGGTGGTTGTGCCCCGCTTGACGCGTGCCATGTCGCTCTACTCCTTACTTGAGGCCGTAGGGCGCCCAGAGGCGCACGTGGGCGACGTCGGCGTCGGACAGCACTTCGGTGCCGCGATTCTGCCGGATGTACTTCGCATTGTGGCTGATCAGGCGGTGACGCTTGCCGGCGACACCATGCTTGACCTTGCCGGTAGCGGTGAACTTGAAGCGCTTCTTCACACCGCTCTTGGTCTTGAGCTTGGGCATTTTCGTCTCCTTTGTCTTATCGCGCTTCCGGCAAAGCCGGACCGCAGACGATTGCGGACGAACACGGCAGCCCTTACCGGCCGGCCCGTCCCTGACTGTCTCCCATGGAGGCCATGGAAGCGCGGCGCTATAGTCGCGCGACCCCGGCAAGGCAAGGAAAAATGCCCCGCTTCCTTTGACTCGCGTCAAGGAATGCTGGGCCGATGCAGCGCTATATGCGATATGTCCCGAGCGGGCATCCAGCCTGCGGGTGAGAGGAGGCTGCCATGAAGACCGTGATGGTTGTGATCCACGACGATGTTTGTCAGGAAGCGCGCCTGCAATGCGCGCTGGACGTGGTGCGGGCCTTTGAGGGGCACCTTGTCTGTCTCGATGTCGTCCAGATGCCGGTGGTGGCCGATGGATTCGGCGTCGGTGGCGGCACCGGCGTGCTGCTGATGGATGAGCGCGAACGCGAGGACAGCAATGTCGAGCGACTCGAACCCCGCCTGGCCAATGAAGGCGTCAGCTATGAGTGGGCGCGTGTCCACAGCCAGTCGGACCTCGCCATTACCGACAATGCCCGCCTCGTCGACCTGATCGTGATCGGCAAGCAGGGAGTGGGCGAGATCGCCGAATCGGGCAGCGCCGCTGCGCGCCTCGCCGAGCTGACCTCCGCGCCGATCCTGCTGGTGCCGACCGAGCAGAAGAGCTTCGACCCCTTCGGCAAGGCACTGGTGACATGGGATGGCTCTGCCGCGGCTGACGCAGCGATTCGCGCCGCCGTGCCCATGCTCAAGCTCGCGGCCGAAGTGGAAGTGCTGACCATCGGCGAGGGCAGCGCCGACCCCAATGACGTGGCGGCCTATCTGGACCGCCATGGCTGCAAGGTGACGAGCCGCATCCTCCCCAAGGCCGGTGACGTGAGCGAGCAACTGCTCGATGCGCTGCGCACGTCCGGGGCGAGTTGGGCCGTGATGGGCAGCTATGGCCACAGCCGCCTGCGCGAGCAATTGTTCGGCGGCGCGAGCAAGACGCTCCTCGCCAAGGCGCCGATCCCGCTGCTGATCTCGCACTAAGCGTTCCGCCGCCAGGCTGGCGCCGCGCACGGCGCCGCCGCTTAGTGCGACATGGCAAAGCTGTTGGCGTCGATCAGGTCGCCCGCAGTGATGGTCGCCGCCTCGACCAGGCGCCGCTCCAGCGTGGCGAGGCGAGTCTTGCTCTCCAGCTTTCCGCCGAACAGATCGGTCAGGTAGAAGGTATCGACGGCGCGCTCGCCGAAGGTCGCTACATGAGCACTGTGGACCATGGTCTTGGACTGGAACAGCGCGAAGGCGAGGCTGAGCAGCAAGGCCGGACGATCGCGCGCCATCACTTCCACCACGGTGAAGCGGTTGGACGCCTTGTTGTCGATCAGCACATGCGGCACGACCTCGAAGGCCTCCGCGCGGGTGCGCGACAACGGACGCTGGTCGAGCCGCGTCATCAGCTTCTGCCGGTTGAGCAGCGCATCCTCGATGTAGGTCTTGATGCGATCCAGCTGCTCGGGCGCGTCGAAGCGGCCACCGAACGGATCCTGCACCAGGAAATTGTCGAGCGCCGTGCCGTCGCGCAGCGTGTGAATGCGCGCGTCGATGATGTTGCCGCCGGCGAGATGGATGGCGCCGGCAATCCGGTAGAAGAGGCCAGGATGGTCGGAGGCATAGACAGTCACGAGCGTCGCGCCGCGTTCCGGATAGGGCTGCGCGTCGATCGACAGGTCAGACCGCCCGGCCGCCAGCAAATGCCGCGCATTGCGCTCCAGGATGTGATCGGGCTCGGCGATCCAGTAGGAATCGGGGAAGCGCTTGACCAGCTTGTCAAAGGCCTTGGATTCCAGGGCGAGACGCTCGGCCAGCGCCACCCGCTTGGCCTCGATCCGCTCCTGCCGCCCACGTTGCTTGTGGCCGGGACGGATCACTTCCTCGGCTGAATCATAGAGTTCAGCAAGCAGCTGGCGCTTCCAGCTGTTCCACACGCCCGGCCCGACCGCGCGAATATCGACAATGGTCAGCAGCACCAGCAGGCGCAACCGCTCGGGGCTCTGCACCACCTCGGCGAAATCGAGGATCGTCTTGTAATCGGCCAGGTCGCGCTTGAAGGCGGTGGCCGACATCAGCAGATGATAGCGCACCAGCCAGGCGACCGTCTCGGTCTCGGCAGCACTCATGCCCAGACGCGGGCAAAGCTTCTCCGCCACTTCCGCGCCCAGGATCGAATGGTCGCCGCCTCGACCCTTGGCAATATCGTGAAGCAGCACCGCGACATACAGCACGCGGCGCGAATTGATCTTGGTGATGATCGCGCTGGCCAGCGGATGATCGTCCTTGAAGTCCCCCCGTTCGATCCTGGAGAGCAGGCCGATCGCGCGGATGGTGTGCTCATCCACGGTGTAGTGATGATACATGTCGAACTGCATCTGCGCGACGACACGGCCGAAGTCGGGCACGAACCGGCCGAAGGTGCCGGCCTCGTTCATCCAGCGCAGCACTTTCTCCGGATCGCGCGGCGAGGTGAGAACGCCCATGAACAGCGCATTGGCTTCCGGATCGTTGCGCACCTTCCTGTCGATGAGCACCGCATCGCGATTGAGCGCGCGCATCGCATTGGGGTGAATCTGGAGGTCATGCTTGTCGGCCAACGCGAAGATCTCGATCATTCGCGACGGCTGCTCGCGAAAAAAGTCGTCATAAGGGATGGTAATCCGCCCCCGGTCCAGCACGAACCCGTCCAGCTTGCGCGGCCGGTTGAAGATCGCGGGAACATAGCGCCGCCCGCGCTTGGCCATGCTGTCATCGAGATGGGCCAGGAACACGCCGGTCAGGTCGCCCACCGTCTTGGCCATCAGGAAGTAGAGATGCATGAAGCGCTCGACCGACGAGCGCCCGCGCCGCTCGGTAAAGCCCATGCGCCGCGCCACCTCGATCTGCAGGTCGAAGGTCAGCCGGTCCTCGGCGCGCTTGGAAACCTCGTGCATATGGCAGCGCACGGCCCAGAGGAAATTCTCGGCCCGCTGGAACTGGGAAAGCTCCGCACGCGTGAGCAGCCCGACATCGACCAGCTCCGCCACGGACCGCACCCGGTTCACATATTTGCCGATCCAGAAAAGCGTGTGCAGATCGCGCAGGCCACCCTTGCCTTCTTTCACGTTCGGCTCGACGACATAGCGGCTGTCGCCCATCTGCTTGTGGCGCGCCTCGCGCTCAGCCAGTTTCTCCGCCACGAAATTACGGGCCGAGTTCTGCATCACGTCGGTATCGAAGCGGCGCACGCACTCCTCGTAAATGCCGCGATCGCCCCAGATGAACCGGGCCTCCAGCAGCGCGGTGCGGATGGTGAGGTCCGCCTTCGCCATGCGCATGGTCTCGTCGATCGAGCGGCTCGAATGGCCGACCTTGAGGCCAAGGTCCCAGAGCGCATAGAGCATGGATTCAATGACCTGCTCGGTCCAGGTCGTCGGCTTGTAGGGCGTGATGAAGCCGATATCGACATCGCTGAACGGCGCCATCTCGCCGCGCCCGTAGCCGCCCACGGCAATGACGGAGAGGCGCTCGGACGCGGTCGGATTGTTGATCGGGTAGAGCCAGGTCACCGTCGCGTCGAACAGCAGGCGGATGATCTGGTCCATCAGGAAGGCCTGCGCCGTCACGGCGTCCCGCCCGCGCGTCGGGTTCCGGGCGAGCCGACGCGAAACCTCCTCGCGCCCTTCCGCCAGCGCCGTGCGGAGCGCGGAAACGATCGCCTGCCGGCGCGCGCCCACATCGCCGAGTGCGCCCAGCTCGGCGTTCAACATGTCGGCAATCTGGCGGCGATCAATGATCGCACGGCGGCCGGGCAGGGAATCATGAACCTTGTTCATCGCTTACGTCATATAGGGGCAGAGGCTGATAATTGCTTGAGCGCATAGACAAGATCCAGCGCTTCGCGTGGGGACAGGCTGTCGGCATCGATCGCTTCCAGCTGTTCGCGCAGCGGATCGGTCACATTTTCGGCCTCTGGCGCGAGCGTCGCCGCGAACAAGGGCAAGTCATCGAGCCCCGCCGCGATGCCACCAGTCTGCGCCTTGCCGGCTTCCAGCTTGGCGAGCACCGACTTGGCGCGGGAGAGCACCGGCGCGGGCAGGCCCGCCAGGCGCGCGACGGCCAGACCATAGCTGCGGTCGGCCGGGCCTTCCGCCAGTTCGTGCAGCAGCACCAGGTCGCCATTCCACTCACGAGCGCGCACATGATGCAACGAAAGCGCGTCCAGTCGCTCGGCGAGGCGTGTCAACTCATGATAATGCGTCGCGAACAGGCAACGGCAGGCATTGACGTCATGGATCGCCTCGACGACCGCCCAGGCGATCGCCAGGCCGTCATAAGTCGAGGTTCCGCGACCCACCTCATCCAGGATGACGAAACTGCGCGCGGTCGCCTGCGCGAGGATGGCGGCGGTCTCGATCATCTCGACCATGAAGGTGGAGCGGCCACGCGCGAGATTGTCCGAGGCGCCGACACGGCTGAACAGCCGATCGACCAGCCCGAGTGTCGCCGCGCGGGCCGGCACAAAGCCGCCGGCCTGCGCCAGGATGACGATCAGCGCATTCTGGCGCAGGAACGTCGATTTACCGCCCATATTGGGACCTGTGACGAGCCAGAGCCGATCGCTTGTTCCCAGCGAACAGTCATTGGCGACGAAGGCCGTGCCGTCCTTGCCCAGCGCGGCCTCCACGACCGGGTGGCGCCCGCCGGCGATGTCGAGACAGGGCTCATCCATGAAAACCGGCCGCGTCCACCCGCCCTCGACCGCGCGCTCGGCCAGTGCGGTGGCGACGTCGATCCGCGCGAGCGCCTCGGCCGCGCCGGCGATGGGGTCACGGCGCGCGATCACCTGCGCGACCAGATCCTCGAAATGCGCGGCCTCCGCCGCCAACGCATGACCGCCGGCCTGCGCGACGCGGCTCGCCTGCTCGTGCAGATCGACGGAATTGAAGCGCACCACGCCGGCCAGCGTCTGCCGATGCGTAAAGCCACTGCCGGCCGCCATCAGCGCGTCGGCATGACGAGCCGGCACTTCGACATGATAACCGAGCACGCCATTGTGTCGGATCTTGAGCGCGGCGATGCCGGTCTCGTCCCGATAGCGCGCTTCCAGTGCGGCAATGGCGCGGCGGCCATCGCCGGCCAGCCGGCGCAACTCATCAAGCGCCGCGTCATAGCCATCGGCAATATAGCCGCCATTCGTCGCCTCGGTCGGCGGAGAGGGCACCAGCGCGCGGAACAGCGTGTCGACGAGCGCGCCATGCCCGTCCAGCGCAGGCAGCAACGCGTCGAGCAGGGCCGGGCGATCCGACAATCGCCCCAATTTCTCACGCAGCGTCCGCGCGGCATCCAGCCCGTCGCGCAATTGCCCGAGATCACGCGGCGAACCGCGACCGATGGCGAGGCGCCCGAGTGCTCGCCCGATGTCCGGCAAGGCCCGCAGGCGCGCGCGCACATCCTCGCGCAGCGCCCCTTCGTCATGAAACCACTGCACCAGCGCCAGCCGCGCCTCAATGGCCGGGCGGTTCATCAGCGGCGCGGCGAGGTCCGCCGCCAGCAGGCGCGCGCCGGCGCCCGTCACGGTGCGGTCAACCGTGGCGAGCAGACTGCCGGCGCGCTGGCCGCTCTGCGTCTGGACGATCTCCAGGCTTTCACGTGTCGCCGGATCGATCGCGAGATGATCGCTCGCCCCCGCACGCACCGGCGCGGTGAGGAACGGCATGCGCCCCTTGCCGACATGCTCCAGATAGGCGAGCAAGCCGCCCAGCGCGGACAGTTCGGCACGGGAAAAGCTGCCGAAGCTCTCCACCGTCGTGACGCCGAAATGGCGGCAGATGTCCGCTTCTGCCCGGCCACTGTCGAAGCCCCGGCTTTCAAAGGCGTGCGCGGTTGGCACGCGCTCCGCCATGGTCGGCCGGGCGATCACTTCGCTCGCGCCGATCCGGGCCAGCTCGGCCTCGATGCCGCTGCCGTCGAGCGCCACCACTTCCAGCCGGCCTGTCGAGATATCCGCAGCGGCAATGGCCAGCGCGCCGCCCGCCTCGCCAATGGCGGCGAGCAGATTGGCCCGGCGACTGTCGAGCAGCGCATCCTCGGTGAGCGTGCCGGCCGTCACGAACCGCACGATGGCGCGGCCGACCAATGCCTTGGAGCCACGCGCGCGCGCCTGTTCCGGTGTCTCGGTCTGCTCGGCGATGGCGACGCGGTGCCCGGCGCGGATCAACCGCGCCAGATAGGCATCAGCACTGTGCACTGGCACTCCGCACATCGGAATCGGCTCGCCCAGATGCTCACCGCGACTGGTCAGCGCGATGTCCAGCACCTGTGCGGCGATCTTGGCGTCGTCGAAGAACAGCTCGAAAAAATCGCCCATGCGATAGAAAAGCAGATCGCCACCCGCCTCCTCCTTGAGCGCAAGATATTGCGCCATCATCGGTGTGGGCGCGGCCTGGGAAGCCGGGGCGGCCTTGGTCATGGAAGCGGCAGGCTTGTTCACCGCCGACCCGTAGCAGGCGCAAGCGCTGCGGAAAAGGCGGCATTCCCCCCTTGTGAAGCATGCGGGAATGTCGTTAGGGCTGAGGCGGTTTGGAGAGGTACTCCATGAGCGACAAAGCATCGATTGAATTTTCCGAGCGCGAAGCGCTGCTATTCCACTCGTTCGGCCGTCCCGGCAAGATCGAGATCATCGCGTCAAAGCCAATGGCGACGCAGCGCGATCTGGCGCTTGCTTATTCGCCGGGCGTCGCCGTGCCGGTGCGCGCGATCGCGGACAATCCGCAGGCCGCCTATGATTACACGGCCAAGGGCAATCTTGTCGCCGTCATCTCCAATGGCACCGCAATCCTGGGCATGGGCAATCTCGGCGCCCTCGCCTCCAAGCCGGTGATGGAAGGCAAGGCCGTCCTCTTCAAGCGCTTCGCCGATGTGGATGCCATCGACATCGAAGTGGACACCGAGGACCCGCAGGCGTTCATCGATGCGGTGGCGCTGCTGGAGCCAAGCTTCGGCGGTATCAACCTTGAAGATATCAAGGCGCCGGAATGCTTCATGATCGAAGCCGCGCTCAAGGAGCGGATGAACATCCCGGTCATGCATGACGACCAGCATGGCACGGCGATCATCTGCGCGGCGGGGCTCATCAATGCCTGCCACCTGACCGGCCGCGACATCAGCAAGGCGAAAGTGGTGGTGAACGGCGCCGGCGCTGCCGCCATCGCCTGCACCGAGCTAATCAAGGCGCTCGGCGTCCCGCACGACAATGTGATCATGTGCGATCGCGAAGGCGTAATCTACCAGGGGCGCACGCATGGCATGGACCAGTTCAAGTCCGCCCATGCCGCGCGGACCGAGGCCCGCTCACTGCACGATGCGCTGCAGGGCGCCGACATTTTCCTCGGCCTCTCCGCCAAGGATGCTCTCAAGGCCGAATGGATCGGCGAGATGAAGGCCAAGCCGATCATCTTCGCCATGGCCAATCCCGATCCGGAGATTTTGCCGCCGGACGCCAAGGCCGCGCGGCCCGACGCCATCATCGCTACCGGCCGCTCGGATTATCCCAACCAGGTCAACAATGTTCTCGGCTTCCCGTTCATCTTCCGCGGCGCGCTGGACGTACGTGCAACGGCGATCAACGAGGCGATGAAGATCGCCGCCGCTCAAGCCATTGCCGAACTGGCCCGTGCGCAGGTGCCCGAGGAAGTGGCGCTGGCTTATGGCACAAAGCACAGCTTTGGCGCCGACTACATCATTCCGGCACCGTTCGATCCGCGCCTGATGGAAGTGGTGCCCGCCGCCGTGGCGCAGGCCGCGATGGACTCGGGCGTCGCCCAGCAGCCCATCGAGGACATGGACGCCTATCGCCAGTCCCTGCGCGCGCGGCTCAACCCGACGACCTCGGTGCTGACGCTCGCCTATGAAGGCGCCAAGGCCAGCCCCAAGCGCGTGCTCTTCGCCGAGGCGGAGGAAGAGACAGTGCTGCGCGCCGCCATCCAGTTCCGCGAGGGCGGCTATGGCATTCCGGTGCTAGTCGGCCGGCAGGATGTCTATGACAAGCTGCGCGAGCTAGGCGTGCGCGATCCCGAGAGCTTCGAGCTCTACAACAGCGTCAATTCGCCGCTGGTGCCGAAGATGGTCGACGCCCTTTACGAGCGTCTCCAGCGGCGTGGCTATCTGCGCCGCGACTGCGAACGCATGGTCAATCGTGATCGCAACATCTTCGGCGCGCTGCTGCTCAAGATGGGCGAGGCCGACGCGATGATCACCGGCACGACGCGCACCTACGCGCAGACAATGCGCGAGCTGCGCCGCGTCATCGACCCCGCGCCGGATCGCACCTGCTTCGGTATCCACATCCTCGTGGGCCGCACGCACACCGTGTTCATGGCCGATACGACAGTGAACGAGCGCCCGACCGCCGCCGAACTGGCGGACATCGCCATGGGCACCGCCGCCGTCGCCCGGCGCATGGGCCATGAGCCGCGCGTGGCCTTCCTATCCTACTCCACGTTCGGCAACCCGCCGGGCACCTGGCTGGAGGGTATTCGCGAAGCCGTGCAAATGCTCGACGAGCGGGGCGTGGACTTCGAGTATGAAGGCGAGATGGCGCCGGACGTCGCGCTCAATCCACGCGTGGCCCGCAATTATCCGTTCAGTCGCCTCTCCGGGCCAGCCAATGTGCTGGTGATGCCGGGCCTGCAATCGGCCAATCTCTCGGCAAAGCTGCTGCGCGAACTGGGTGGCGACTCGGTCATCGGCCCGATGCTGATCGGGATGGGCCAGCCAGTGCAGGTCGCTACCATGGCTTCGACGGCATCCGAACTGGTCACGCTCGCAGTGCTCGCCGCTGGCGGTATCGCCCGCTAACGACAGCGCGCCCCGGCGGGATCAGCCTGCCGGGGCTGCCAATGTCGATGTAAGTAAGGGACGGAGGCCGCGGCGCAAGCGGATGTCAGCGCAGCGGGTGTCAGCTCTTGCGCGCCGCCATGCAGCGCTCGAACTTTTGCGTGCGGCCCTGATCGGAGCCGTCGCGCAGCAGCACGGTGCCCTGCCGGCAACTCTTGCCGTCGCGCGGCTCAGCATCGCCCACCACGACCAGGCCGTGATAGCCACCGGCCACCCAGTCCTGCGCCTCGCCGCTCGCCATCGCCTGATTGACCGCGCGTGCCACGCTGGGGACAAGGAGGAAATTGCCGGAGCCGATCACCGCTTCATCCGGCTCGGGATCAGCCTTCGCCGTCTCGGCGACGGGCTGCGGCCTGATCGCTGCGGCACTGGCGATGGGCACGGCAGCGCGGGGTGCCGGCGCCACGGCCGGCGCGGGCTGGCGCTGCTCGATGACGGCACTCAGGCGCGCGACTGGCCGCTCGGTCGGAATGACGAGCGGCCCGGACGGCGCAACGGCAAGGTTGGCGCTCGGCATCGCCTCGCCCCGGTCGATGATGGAGGCCGAGACGGTTTCGCTCCCGAAAACGGTCGTGCCGCGAGTCGACCACAGCCAGCCGGCGAGGGCGACGGCCAGCAGGGCGGTCGTCATGCCGCCCACCAGAATCATCAGGCGTCGGCCAAAGTCGCTGCGTGGCGCGACCGGCGCCTGTCGCGGCGTTTCTGCATGGATTTCCTCGCTCGCCCGATCGAAACCGACCTCAAGCGAACCGACGGCAAACCGCCAGCGGCTGCGCTTGGCGCTGTAGCGGCCAATGGGCGCGGCCCCGGCCAGCCGATCCGGCTGCCGCAGCGGCTGCAGATCGCCCATATGCTGCATCGCGGACCCTCCTCAATCGACCGATTTGACTGCAAGACCGGAGCAATTGCAAGGGAAACCGCGCCCGCCCGAAGGTGTGGACGCGACGAAGCGAGCCCGGCCTCAGCTTCCGTTCGGGCCAGGTCCGGCCGGCCCGGCCCCGGCGCCACCGCCGGCAGCACCAACAGCGCCGATATTGCCGAAAATCTCGTTGATCAGGCTGCGCTTGCGGCCGAGCGTCTGCGTCTTGTCCCCGACCGGGGAAATATTGGCGACCTGATCGAGCGACGTGTTGCGATCGATGCTGGCGACATTGCCCTTGGGATCGAACTGGACGGTCACCAGCAGCTGGTCTGTGGCCCGCGGTGAGGCAAAGGCCAGCGCGCGCGTGTCCCGCGACACGTAATACCAGCGCTCCGGGCCGAACTGCGAGACGAAGGTGGGTCGGCCAAGCGCGCCTTCCACCGATGCCTTGTTGTCGACGCCGGGCAGAACGGAATTCACGATCAGCGAATCGACAAGAAAACCCTGATGCGCGCGAATGCGGGTGCACCCGCCGGCCAGCAGCAGGATCGCCGCCGCGCCCGCGACCAGAACCGGTCGCCCAATGCCACGCTGCATGCTCATCTCCTGCCAGGTCCCTGCCGAAATACCGTCAACGCCGAAAAACACGCCGGCCAAGTCTGCCGCCCATTGCATTGCCAGCCGCCGCAATCAATATGCAAGTGCGACGGGCAACGAAGGGCGGGTCCTTCGCCGACACCTTTCCCCTGCCGCCGCGAAGCTGAACCGAGCATGAGTTTTCTCACTTCCCTTTTCACCCGCAAGGATGATCGCGCGCCACTGCGGCCGCTTTACGCCGCCGTTGTCGAGACAGCGCGTCAACCGCATTGGTATCTGGACGGCGGTGTCGCCGATACGCTCGATGGGCGGTTCGACATGGTCGCCGCCATCCTCTCGCTGGTCCTCATCCGGCTCGACGCGCTGGAGGCCAAGCCGGAGTCGGTCAAGCTCACAGAGCTGTTCATCGACGACATGGATGGGCAGATTCGCGAGATCGGCTTTGGCGACGTGGTGGTGGGCAAGCATGTCGGCCGCATGGTCGGCGCGCTCGGCGGGCGGCTGGCGGCCTATCGCGCCGGCCTCTCCGGCGAAGCACCGCTTGCCGAGGCGCTGGTGCGCAATCTCTATCGCGGCCAGCCGCCGGCAGCGGACGAGCTCGCTTATGCCGAGGCGCAACTGCGTGCGCTCGCCGATCGGCTGGCGCAGCGGGATCTCGCCGCGCTGCTCGCCGGGCAGCTGGGCGACTGATCGTGTCCGCACTGTCCTCCAGCGAATTTTCTCGCCCCCTGCGCGCCAATGAATTTGGCGACGGCAGCCGCGAACGGGTGGTCAGCGCCACGGCGGAGGAATGTGCAGCCCTGGCGCGCCGGTTCAGCCTGCGCGCGCTCGATCGGCTGGAGGCGCGGCTGCATGTCATACAGGAAGCCGCCGGATGCCGCGTCACCGGCACGCTGACCGCCGATCTTGTCCAGGCCTGCGTGGCGACGGGCGAGGATGTGCCCGCGCATCTCGATGTGCCCTTCACCGTGCGCTTCATGCGCGGTCTCGACACCGGCGATGTAGCGGAAGCGGCGGAGGACGAAATCGAGCTGAGCGACGAGGATTGCGATCTGCTGCCGCTTGAGAATGAGCGCATCGACTTGGGCGAGACGGTCGCGCAGACGCTGGCCCTCAATCTCGATCCCTATCCCCGCGCGCCAGACGCAGACGCGACGCTGCGCAAGATGGGCGTCCTGAGCGAGGAAGACGCCGGCCCCTTCGCTGCGCTCAAAGGACTGAAGCTCGGCAAATCCGGCGATTAGGGCGCCTGGGGCGGATCGCCCGTCCGCACGACATGACATCGGCGCCAAACCGGATGATCCATTGCTCCCCTTCGCCACTCCCAGGGTCCCGCACGGGGGACGGCATGAAGGAATGCCGCCTCAGTCTCACTTTTCCGCTGTCCTACGCCCTGTCCGTCGTGGCAGTGCGAACAGGGCCCGGGCCTGTCCAAACCAGACAGGCGCGGGCGAAACATGGCTCTTTCTCGGTGCAACATCTTTACCATCAGGCAGCACAGACTTCGTGGAGCAGGTGCTCGCATCCACTGCATCCGGCCGTCGAGAAAGTGCCGGGAAGCGGAAGTTCATGCCCCCGTGTCGTGAACTTCGTGAACTTCCGGCGCCCGGTGCGCTGTTGGATCAGCGTTGCGCGGCGCTCTCACCTGCGCGATCGCGCCCTCTGGAAACGCTTCGCGCAAGCGGGTGGAACAACGGACGCGGCAACAGCGGCGAGCCTTACGCGCTCGGCGTGAAGCGCAGGATGCCCGCGACGCGCGATCGGCCCGTATCGGATGGATGATGGACGCCATCGTTCACGATCACCTCGGCGAAATCGAACGGACTCACCCCAGCAAGGCAGGCTGCATTGACCCCATATTGCTGGGGGTTCGAGCGGCGCTGGTGATGCGTGTAGATGCCGCAGTGCGCGCAGAAATAGTGCTTCGCCGTGCGCGTGTTGAATTGATAGCAGCTGAACGCATCCTCGCCGGCCAGGATCGTGAACCCATCCAGCGGGGCGCTGACGGCAATGGCACCGCGCATCCGGCAAAGCGAGCAGGTGCAGCGGCGCGCGGAGGCCAGCCCCTCGGGCAGATGCACGCGAAAACGCACCGCGCCGCAGTGACAGGCGCCGTCATGAGTTTGCGCTTCGCTCGCCATCGGATCCTTTCTGAAATTGCCGGGAATAATGGGTAGTCAAGGGGATCGGCATCGACAAGGCCAAGCCCGCCATGTTCCCCTTTCGTTCGATCATTTATCATGACATAAGGCGGCCATGCCCGAGGCGTGTGGCCAGCACCGCAAGATCATCCATATCGACATGGATGCCTTTTATGCGTCCGTGGAGCAGCGCGACGACCCGGTGCTGCGCGGCCAGCCGATCGCCGTGGGCGGGGGCGGACCGCGCGGCGTGGTGGCGGCAGCGAGCTACGAAGCGCGCAAGTTCGGCGTGCGTTCGGCCATGCCGGGCGCGCAGGCCCGGCGCCTGTGCCCCGATCTGATCTTCGTGCGCGCGCGCTTCGACGCCTATCGCGAAGTGTCCCAACAGATCAGGGCCATTTTCGAGCGGTTCACGGACGTCATCCAGCCCCTCTCACTGGACGAGGCCTATCTGGACGTGACGCACAACAAGCTCGGCATCGTCTCGGCGACCTATATCGCGCAGGAAATTCGCCGGCTGATCCGAGAGGAAACCGGCCTCACTGCATCCGCTGGCGTCTCCTGCAACAAGCTGATCGCCAAACTCGCCTCGGACCAGAACAAACCCGATGGACTCTGCGTCGTGAAACCCGAGGATGCCGAAGCCTTCATGAGCACCATGCCTGTCGCGCGCATCCACGGCATCGGCCCGGTAACGGCACGGCGCATGGCGACGCTCGGCATTCATAGCGGTGAGGACCTGAAGGCCTGGACGCTGCCAGCCCTGCAACGTCATTTCGGCAGGACGGCCTCCTTCTATCACGGTGCGGCGCGCGGCATCGACGAGCGGCCTGTCCGGGATCGGGAAGTGCGCAAGTCGATCAGCGTCGAGGACACGTTCGAGACGGACATTGGCGCCGAAGAGCGATTGATCGCGGAACTGGAAAAGATCGCCGCCCGCCTCTGGGAGCGCGTCATCGCTGCCCGCGCGACCGGGCGAACGGTCACGCTCAAGATCAAGCTGGGCGATTTCCGGATTCTCACCCGCTCCCGCACGCTTTCCGCCCCGCCGGTCAATGCCGAGGATCTGCTCGCGATCGGTACGGAACTGCTGCGCGCGCAAATGCCGCTGCCCATCGGCGCGAGACTGCTCGGCCTCGGGCTCTCGAACCTCGTCGATTCCAGTGATGACGAGGAGGAGCAAGAGAGCGCTCAGCTCAGGCTGGCGTTCGGCTGATGGCGGACGGCCTGCCGGATGGACGTCAGAGCGTCGGGCCCTGCACCGCCTTGTTCCTGGGCGCGACCTGCTTGGCCGTCAGCGCGTCCATCATACCGGCAACGGGCGCACCGGCCTTGGCATAATCGATCGCGGACATGCCGGCGAGCGCATCGCGCTTGTTGGGATCGGCGCCGTTGGTCATCAGCAAACGCACCATTTCCAGATCGCGGATCTGCACCGCGCGAATGAGCGGCGTCTCGCCGCTGCCATTCGCCTGATTGAGGTTGGCGCCACGCCCGATCAGGAGTTGCGCGCCTTCCAGGAAGCGCTTCTCCACGGCCAGCATCAGCGGCGTGCGGCCGTTATTGTCCGAGAGGTCCGGGCGCGCGCCGCGGGCCAGCAGATAATTGGTCATGGTCAGGTCGCGCCGACCAACGACGATCAGCAAGGCCGTCTCCCCGGTCGTCTTGTCCTTGGTGTTGATCGGCGTGACACCGGGCTGCTCCAGGAACTTGATGATCGCATCATTGTCCGATTTGCGGATCGACTCCAGGAACTTGTAGCTGTCCGAGAACTGCGCTGCTGCCGGCTGCACGGCCATCAGGCCGACAATTGTCGCCAGCGCAATAGCGAGCCAACGCCTCGCCGGGCGCGTTGTCAGGTGTCGGCGATGCTGCGTCACGTCTCTCTTCCCCCTCAAGGTTCGGGCCCGCCTATGCGGTTGCGCTTGGCCCATTAGCAGGGCATGGCTGGCCATGTCATGAACAAAGCCCGCAAACATTTCCTTTTCCTCGTAGCGGCCTTGTCCCTGGCCGGGTGCCAGCCGGCGAACGAGGGGCAGGCACCGGCAGAGGGCAATCTGGTCGGCGCGCGCATGGGCGGCGATTTCACGCTCACCGACCAGAACGGAAAGACCGTGCGCTGGGCCGACTTCAACGGCCAGTATCGGCTGGTCTATTTCGGCTATACATGGTGCCCGGACGTCTGCCCGTTCGATCTCAACAAGATCATGGCCGGCTTCCGCCTGTTCGAAAAATCCGATCCGGCCAAAGCGGCGAAGGTCCAGCCGATCTTCATCACGGTTGATCCGCAGCGCGATACGCCCGCGGTCATCAAGACCTACGTCACTGCCTTCCACCCCCGCCTCATTGGCCTCACCGGCACGGCGGAGCAGATCGAGGCCGTGAAGAAGGCGTTTGTCGTGGTTGCGAGCAAGACGGGCGACCCGGCCGCCACGAAGGACTATCTCGTCAGCCACTCGCGTACCCCGGCCCTGTTCGGCCCGGATGGCAAGCCCATCGCGCTCGTGCCGGTGGACGACACGATGCAGGACGGGCACGACGATGCACCGCCGGAAGCGGTGCGGGATTTCCTCGCCCGCTTCGTGCAATGAGCTTCTGGGAGCAGCCGCTCGGGACGCTTGATCGCGCGCAGTGGGAAGCCCTGTGCGACGGATGCGGCAAATGCTGCCTGCACAAGGTGGAAGATGCGGATACCGGCCGCATCTACCCTACCAACGTCGCGTGCCGCCTGCTCGACCGGGAGACTGCACGCTGTAGCAACTACCGGCATCGCCGCGCCTTCGTTCCCGATTGCCTGCGCCTGACACCCGCCAAGCTCGCAGGCATCGAGTGGTTGCCCGAAAGCTGTGCTTACAAGCTGCGTGCGCAAGGCGAGTCCCTGCCGTCCTGGCACTATCTCGTCTGCGGGGATCGCGAGGCGGTGCATCGCGAGGGACACTCCGTGCGCGGCTGGACCATTCCGGAAACGCTCGCTGGCGACCTGGAGAACCATATTGTCGAGCGCCCGCTCTGAGCACAGCCTGACGCTGACGGACGGCGCGGCCGTCGCGCTGGTCGTCCAGCGTCACGGCCGGGCGCGCCGCATGAAGCTGCGCTTCGACGGGCTGGCGGACCGGGCGCTGCTCACCATACCCGCCCGCGCCTCGCTCCGGGCGGCGCTGGACTGGGCGCGCACCCAATCCGCCTGGGTCGAGGACCAACGCAGCCGGGCGCGCGGACGGGTGCTGCTGAGCGATGGCGCGGTCGTTCCGGTCGAAGGCGAAGCGCTGGTCATCCGCGCAACGGGTCTCGCCGGTCGGCAGGTCCGGCGCGAAGAAGGCTGGCTTTTCGTCGGTGGCCCGGCCGATCTTGCCGGCGCACGAGCGATGCGCTGGCTCAAGGCGCACGCGCGCGACACGCTCTCGCGGGAGACCGCACTGCTTGCGGGTCGGCACGGCCTGCCCCTCGGCAAGGTTTCGATCGGCGATCCGCGCGCGCGCTGGGGCAGCTGCTCCGGGCGCGGCGA
This sequence comes from Sphingomonas sp., assembly GCA_017304655.1. Lineage (GTDB taxonomy): Bacteria > Pseudomonadota > Alphaproteobacteria > Sphingomonadales > Sphingomonadaceae > Sphingobium. The sequence continues at coordinate 92,441 of JAFKLY010000002.1, read as the reverse complement.
CATACGCTACAGCTGGCGGCTCATTCTGGCGCCGCCGCACGTGCGGCTCGCCACAGTCGCGCACGAAGTCGCGCATCTGCGCCACATGCATCATGGGCCGGAATTCCACGAACTGGTGCGAATGATCTCTCCGGTCGATCCGGACACTGCGCGAGCCTGGCTGCGGCGCGATGGCGCCGGGCTGCATCGCTACACCGTTTAGGCAGACGCCGCCAAAACCCGAGGCGGTGGAGACGGGGCGGCGGCAGCGGCCCGCAAGTCGGTCGCACCGGCGCCAGTCCAACAGCGCGCGGGACGCTGGAAGTTCACGAAGCTCACGACACGGGGGCATGAACTTCCGCTTCTCGCACCTTTCGCGCGCCACCGATTTAGCGGACGCCAGCGTGCCACCCGCAAAGCCTGTGCCGCCGGAGCCAAGACATGCCGCATTGAGAAAGAGCCATGTTTCGCCCGCGCCTGTCTGGTTTGGACAGGAATCGGCGTCAGGTCGGTGCTGCCACGGCGGACAGGGTGTAGGACAGCGGAAAGCGAGGCGGCTCGATCCAGTGGTCCCGATCTCCTGGGAGATGCCTTGCAACCGGACGCTGCCGGCCCACTTGTCCACGCCGCCTAAATAGGGTCGCTCAACCAATTGGCAGTGATCTTGCCCCTGCGCCCCTCCGGCGCCAGTGCGGCGCGCAGGGCCTCCAGAAGCGGCGGCAGCGCCTGGGTCAAGGCATAAGGCGGGTTGATGATATAGAGCCCCGCGCCGTTATAGATTTCGGGCTGATCGCTATCGTACAACCAATGCTCCACGCACAGGAATTTCGGGATACCGAGCCTGCGCAACTGCCCCTTCCACCGCTGATGCGTGGCGCGGTCCTTCAGTGGATACCAGATGACCGTCACGCCATGCGCCCATTTGCGGTGAGCGGCGGCGAGGGTCGCGGTGATGCGTGCGCGCTCGTCCGTCTGCTCATATGGCGGGTCGACAACGACCACGCCGCGCGCGGTGCGCGTCGGCAGCATTGCCAGCCAGAGTTCGTATGCGTCGCGCTGATGCACGGCAGCGGATGTGCCGCGCATCACGCCGCGCAGGGCATGGGCATCTTCGGGATGCTTTTCATTGAGGATCAGGACATCCTGCGGGCGCAGAAGCTGCGCCAGGATCTGCGGCGAGCCGGGGTACAGTTGAGGCTCGGCCCCGACATTCACCGCCTGAACGGCGGCACGGTATTCGTCCAGCAAGGGGTTGCGGTCGGCAAAGGCCCGCGCCACGCCCTGCGCGGACTCGCCGGTGCGTTGGGCTTCGTCGCCGTTGAGGTCATACATCCCGCAGCCGGCATGGGTGTCGATCAGGGTCAGCGCGCCCGGCTTCTGCTGCAAGGCCCGCACGAGCGCGATCAGCAGGCTGTGCTTCACGACATCGGCGCTATTGCCCGCATGGAAGGAGTGGCGATAATTCACGGTACTTCAATATCCTGACGATCTGCCTTTATCCGAGCTGCCGGGCGCGGACGCCAAGCGCGAGACAATCGAAACAACCAATCCGGCGCTGGCACAGGGTGGGCGGGAGCCGTTAAATCCCTTCGACGCGTGGCTCTAAGGGCGCGTCTGCTGCGGGGTCGGCCGGGGCGGACGCGCTGGCTGCGTCGGCTGTGGCGAGCGCTGGTTGCGGCCAAGCACGTCGTCGATCCAGCGCTGGTCGATCTTCTGCGGGGCGCTGGCCGTCGGCGCCGCCTCGTCGCTTGCTGCCGGATCAGGCTGCTCCTCCGCAGAGGGCCGCTCGATCGGCAAGCCATTTTCATCGACCATCATGCCGTTGTCGGGCTGGCCATAGGCCTCCTCGTCGGGTTCGAGCTGCCACTCGGGCAGCGTGACTTCCGTCTCGAACTTCTCGACCGGACGATTGGCGACGGCGACTTTCATATAGGACGCAAACGCACGCGCCGGGGCCCGGCCGCCAGCCAGTCCCGGTATCGACTTGTTGTCGTCGCGGCCCATCCACACGCCGGTGGTGAGGCCGCTGGAGAAGCCGATGAACCAGCCATCCTTGTTGCTGGTCGTCGTGCCTGTCTTGCCGGCCACGGGGCGGCCGATCTGGGCATTGCGGCCTGTTCCGGTGTTGACGGCGGTCTGCATGAGGTCGGTCATACCGGCCGCCACCCAGGGCGCGACGAGCACTCGGCTGGTATCGTCCTTATGCTCATACAGCGTCTCGCCGTCGGCCGTGGTGACCTTCAGAATGCCGTAGGGCTTCACTGCCACGCCCTTGCGCGCGACGGAGGCGAAGGCCTGAGTCATGTCGATCAGATGCACCTCGGAGGTCCCCAGCACCATCGAGGGATGCGTGTTGATCGTCGTCGAGATGCCGAAGCGCCGCGCCATGTCCGCCACCGATGCGAAGCCGACCTCCATGCCCAGCTTCGCGGCGACGGTGTTGATCGAATAAGCGAAGGCCGTCCGCACGTCGATCTCGCCGACATTGCGTCGATTGTCGTTGCGCGGACTCCAGCCGTTGATCGTGACCGGGCTGTCGGTGACGGCGGTCTCAGGCGTGTAGCCCGCCTCGAGCGCCGTCAGATAGACGAAGAGCTTGAAGGACGAGCCGGGCTGGCGCTCGGCCGTCGTCGCGCGATTATAGTTGGAGCTGATATAGTCGAGCCCGCCGACCATGGCACGGACGGCGCCGTCCCGATCCAGGCTGACGAGCGCACCCTGGGCGCCGCCGGGCACATTGCCCTGAATCGCGCTCACCGCTGCGCGCTGAAGCTGGAGATTGATCGTCGTGTAGACGTCCAGCGGCTGCTCCTGTTCGTCGATGAGATTGTCGAGCTGCGGCAGCACCCAGTCCGTGAAGTAGCGCACGGAATCCTGCGCCTTTTCCGGTGCCATCTTGACGCTTGCCAGATCGACGGCGGCACGCTCGGCGGAGGTAATGTCGCCATTGTCCTGCATGACGTCCAGCACGACACCTGCGCGACCGGCGGCTGCCTCGACATCGGCCGTGGGCGAATAATGCGAGGGCGCCTTGACCAGGCCCGCGATGATCGCCGCCTCGGCAAGGTTCAGCGAACTGGCGGAATGCCCGAAGAACTTGCGGCTGGCGGCATCCACGCCATAAGCGCCGCCGCCGAAATAGACCTTGTTCAGATACAGCTCGAGGATCTGCCGCTTGGTGAACTTGCGTTCCAGCGCCAGCGCCAGGATGATCTCCCGAAACTTGCGCCCGGCCGAGTAGCTGTTGTTGAGGAAGATATTGCGCGCAAGCTGCTGCGTGATGGTCGAGGCGCCCTGCAGCCGGCGTCCTTCGCCCCGGCGGATATAGCCGACCCAAACAGCACGGCTCATGCCGACCGGATCGACGCCGGGGTGCATGTAGAAGCGCTTGTCCTCCACCGAGACGAGCGCACGCGTCATCACCTCGGGAATCTGGTCATAGGAGAGCCAGCGGCCATAGCTTGGCCCGAGCGACACGATCACGGTGCCGTCCGCCGCATGGACGCGGATCATCTGACCGTTGGGCGAGCTTTTCAATGCATCGAAGCTGGGCAACGACTGCATGGCAATGACGACCGCAACCACCAGCGCGATCAGCCCGGCAATGCCGAGCGCGATGCCTGTCTTGAGCAATCGAAAGAACCAGATCCGCACGCGGCTTCCCGTTTGTGCCTTGGCCATGCCTCGCCCTGTTCCGCTACGCCGTGAAGAGCGCCCGTCTCACGCAAGACGCTACAAGCGTCTCGCGCCTTTACAAGCGCTGAATGGTTAATCGAGGCGGGCCGTTAATCGGCCTTGGGCTCGAAGTCGAGCGCCGCGCTGTTCATACAATAGCGCAAGCCCGTCGGCCCCGGACCATCCGGGAAGACATGCCCCAGATGCCCATCGCACCGTGCGCAGCGCACTTCGACACGCCGCATCCCGTGCGAGCTGTCCGTCACCTCGGTGACGACCTCTTCCTCGACCGGCGCCGTGAAACTCGGCCAGCCCGATCCACTGTCATATTTATGATCGCTCTCGAACAGGGGGAGGCCACAGCCGGCGCAATGATACAGGCCGGTGCCCTTGAAGGCATTGTAGCGGCCCGTAAAGGCACGCTCGGTGCCATGCTCGCGCAGCACATGATATTGCTCGGGCGTCAGGCGCTCGCGCCATTCCGCATCGCTCAGGTCCATTTTGTCCATGGCCGGAATATCGGTGCTGCAACCGAAGCCGTCAACGTCTGACGCATGTCGCCTTTCGGCTGGCCGTCGGCATTGCCTTTCCCGTCGCGCCGGGGCAGCCTTGTCCCCGGCGTTCCGCCCGTTCCACTCGCCGAAAAGGATGCCCCGCGCCGATGCTCCGTAAGCGCCTGCGTTCCGCCGCCCTCGTACTGACCGCCATGCTCGCGAGCGGCGGGCAAGCCAAAGACATCGTCGTGACGCTGGGCGGCGACATGATCGGCCCCTATCGCTCGCTCGACGGGCCGGCCGATCCCGGCTTCGATGCCGTCATGGCGCTCTTCCGCGAGGCCGATGTCGGCTTCGCCAATCAGGAAGGTGCCATATTCGATCTGGCGGGCTTTGCCGGTTTTCCGGCCGCTGAGAATGGCGGCGGCTATCCGCTTTCGCCCGCCGTCGTTGCCCGGCAATTGCGCGCCCACGGCATCAATCTCGTCTCCAAGGCCAACAATCACGGCACCGATTGGGGCACGCATGGCCTTATTGCGACGCTGGCGACGCTGGCCGAGGCCGATATCGTTCAGGCTGGCGCCGGCGCCGATCCACAGGCGGCCTGTGCCCCGGCTGCGCGCGGCACCGTCGTGCTGGTCAGCGCCGCCACCACCTTCCCCCCGATGTCGCGCCCGGTCGCGCCCGTGCAGCGGCGCGGCCAGACCTCACGAGCCGGGCCGGGCATCTGTGCCATCCAGGTGCAGCAGGTCGGCATGGCGACGGGCGAACAGCTCGACACGCTGCGCGCCATCGCCGGGCCACTGGCACGGGCCGCAGGAGCGGACGGTCGCGACGTGCGGCTGGGCGACCAGATCTTCCGCCGCGCCGAGGCGCCCGGTCGCCGCTGGGAGATGAAGCCGGAAGACCTGGAGCGCGTGAAGACTGCGCTGCGCACCGACCAGCCGGCGGGCACGCTGCGCCTCTTCGCTGTCCATGCGCATGAGACGGACGGCACGCGCGACGCCATGGCGCCCGGCGACTTCGAGCCGTTGATCCTCCACCGGGCCAATGAAGCGCCCGATGCCGACAATCCGGTGCCGGCAGACTATGTGCCGCGCCTGATGCACGGCGCGATCGACGCGGGAGCGGACATGGCTGTGCGCACCGGGCCGCACTCGCTGGGCGGCATCGAACTCTACAAGGGCAAGCCGATCTTCTACAGTCTCGGCAGCCTGATCTTCGATTTCGGCGGGCGCCGCAGCTACACAGCACCGGGCGGCCAGACGATCACCCTGCCCGAGGGCTGGTATGAAACGGTCGTGCCACGCCTGCTCTACCGGAACGGGACGCTGGCCGAAATCCGGCTGTATCCCGCCCGGATCGACCCGGATGCGGGGCCGGGCGGCGGTCTGCCGCACCGGGCGACGGGCGCGGCCGCGACGGCTATTTTGAACCGGCTGCAAGCGCTCTCCCGCCCTTTCGGCACGTCTCTGCACATCGAAGGCGATGTCGGCGTGATCCGGCCCAATTACGGGCTGGCCCGAAACCAAAAATAATGCCAAAACACAACGATCCGATCACATAGCGTCGGCCCAACGGGAGGAGGATGAGAAGGCATGTCGACACGTTTGTTCCGGGTTGGGCTTAGCCTCATGGCGCTTTGCGCCGCCGGCGCGCAGGCGCATCACAGCTTTGCGGCATTCTTTGACGAGAACAAGATCATCAAGGTCACCGGCAAGGTGACCAGCTTCCGCTTCACCAATCCGCACGGGACCATCGCGCTGGACGTCACCGGCCCCGACGGCAAGGTGCAGGAATGGCGCGCGGAAACCAACGCACCGGTCGTGCTGATGCGGCGCGGCTGGGCGCGCGACAGCGTGAAGCCCGGCCAGACGGTGACGATCGAGGGCTGGGTTGCGCGGGACGGCAAGCCGTATCTGCGCCTGCGGCAAGCCTTTGATGCGAACGGCAAGCGCATCGGCCTCTCTCCGTTCGGTCAGACGGACAGCTGACGCGATGATGCGCTCGGCCTCCCTCGCGCGGCTGGCTGCCGCGGCTCTCGTCCCCTGCCTGCTCATCAGCGCCGCCCCGGCGCGGACGCAGGCGCATGCTGAAAAGCATCCCGATTTCTCGGGCTTCTGGAACCTCGGCCCTCCGCCGCGCGCGGACCAGCCAGACCTGGTCGCTAAGCTGCCGCCGAACACCGTCGTAGTCGACGACACCGGCGTGAAGGAATTCGGCAGCGGCGACTATGGTGCGCTGAAACTCAAGCCCGAGGCGCTCGCCAAGGCGAAGACCTGGAAGCCCGAGGACGAGATGACGCTCACCCGCGTGTGCGCCTCGCCATCCACCGTCTATGCGATGCAGGGGCCGTTCCCCTTCGAGATCTACCAGACGCCGCAGCTCATCGTTTTCAAATATGAGTATTTCGATCAGGTACGGCTGATCTTCATGGACGGGCGCGCGCATCCCCCGGCCGATGCGCCGCATAGCAAGACCGGTCATTCGGTCGGCCATTGGGAAGGCGACGAGCTGGTCATCGACACCACGCATTTCGTGCCCGCAACCATCACCAACAACGGTCTCGACCATAGCGACAAGATCCACATGATCGAGCGCTACAAGCTGAGCGCGGACGGCAAGTCGCTGATCGCTATCCAGTGGTTTGAGGACCCTGAAGTGCTCGACAATCGCGGCGCGCGTTTCATCCGCTGGGACAAGAAGCCGGGCCAGTATGTCTTCCCTTATGATTGCGACCCGTCGCTGGCGGTCGAGTATCAGAAGACCGAGGAAGGCACGGGCGGCAAGCCCTGAGGCCGTTCAGGCTGCAGGTTGTTCATCGTAGAAGTCCACCTGCATCCGCATCGGCCCGAGCGCGGTCACGAAGTGCGGCCGCTGCGGCGTGATGAGGCCGGGCCGCATGGGATCGAGCATATGCTCCTCCTCCGGCTCGAGCAGCGTCAGGCGTAGCCGTCCTTCGATGAGCCTGATGACGCCCCACACGCCCGCCTTCGTGGAATGCCGGGCGCGCAGGGCGACGGGCAGCGACTCCTCATCGAAGACCGGCGTCGAGCGGTAGGGTTGCGGCGCCATCAGGCCGCGATCCGGATGTCTTGCGCATGGGTGGGATAAGGCGCCGGCGCCACGGCGGGGGACAGGCCGGCCAGTTCGCCGGCAAAACCGTGATTGACGTCGCGGTGGTGCGCTTCATCCGCGCGCACGACCAGCACGACATCCCGCAGCGTCGCATCCTCCGGCAAGTGCCAGTAATGGCGCGCGAGCGCGGGCGCCGGCGGATTCGCACTGCGGCCCTCGTCAATTTCCCTGAGGTAGAGGGTGTAGCTGATCACCGCTTCCTCCTCGAAATAGCCGACCAGCCGATGCGCCGTGCGCGGGCTGAGCAGGTAGAGCGCGAAGAACGCCAGATAGAACACCCATTGCACACCCAGGATCACCATCCGCTCAAACAGCGTGGGCTGGGCCACCTGGATGAAGGTCATGAGGTGCATCCGCTCATTTTCGGCTTCCTCCATGAGCGTGCGAATCCAGCCCCGATCATCTGACATCCGGCGCAGGCAGCGCAGATGCGTGAGCGTGGCACCGACCATGCCCGGCACGGCCGCGACCGTCTCCAGCACGATGGCCCGATGGCCGTAGCGCCTGGCGAAGAAGGTATCGGCACACAGACGCAGCAGCTTGGTGATGCCGAGCGCAAACCGGTCGCGCAGATCGCGTGGCTGGTGATGGACGCTCAGGTCCACAAACGGGATATCAGTCATGGCTGGACACTCCTGAGAGGATGGTCCGTCGCGCCGGAAGAGTGCGGGGCGGGTCGGGGCACCGGCTGATCGTCCAGCCGGAAGAACAGGGCGAGTTGCAGGCTCTGGGCGATCCGGCGAGCGCGATCCTGCAGCGCGGCGGCTGCGGGCGGCGCCATCAGCGCGTTGGTCGTCTCAGCCCAGAGTGCCAGCCAGCGATCGAATAAGGCCGGGGTGATGCGGCTCTTGTGCTTCACATGGGCCGGCACCGGCTGCCCTTTGTAGCGGCCGCTGGTGAGCATGACGGAAGACCAGAAGGCGGCGAGCTTCTCCAGATGCTCGGGCCAGTCACCAATCGCATCATTGAAAATCGGGCCGAGCTGCGCGTCGGCGCGAACGCGGGCGTAGAATGCCTCGACCAGAGTCGCCAGCCCCGCTTCATCCAGACTCAGTCCGCTCATCGTCGCGACTCCGAAATCATGTATCACGAATGCATCTATACGGACACGCTTAAACATGCAAATAAAATACATCTATTGGAGGCCGTACCGATGCGCCTGACGCGCTACACCGATTATGCGATGCGCGTGCTGCTCTATCTGGGCGCGCGGCCCGAGCGGCTCTGCCCGATTGCGGAGATCGCGCGGGCCTATGCCATCTCGCAAAACCATCTGATGAAGGTCGTCAACGATCTGGTGAACGCCGGCTATCTGGAGAGTGTGCGCGGGCGCGCCGGGGGCGTGCGGCTGGCGCGACCGGCAAGCGAGATCAATGTCGGCGCGCTCATCCGCCACACGGAGGATGATTTCGATCTGGTCGGCTGCGGCGATTGCGTGATCGCGCCCGCCTGCGGTCTCACTGGTGCGCTCGACGAGGCGCTCAGAGCCTTTCTCGCCGTGCTGGATGGCTACACGCTGGCCGATCTGCTGGACAAACGCGGCGATTTCCTGCGGCTGCTGTCTATCGCCTGAACCCGCGACGAAGCGCAAAAACGCCGCAAAGAAAGCGCGCACCTTTGCCGCGTTTTCGTGCATAGAGCCCAGATGAGCGACACTGCCCCCGCTCCTTCGCCGCTGGCTGTTCCGATTTTTCGCGCCGTCTGGCTTGCCAGCATGGCGTCCAATTTCGGCGGCCTTATCCAGTCGGTCGGCGCATCCTGGATGATGACCTCGCTCGGCGCCTCGGCCGAGATGATCGCGCTCGTCCAGACCTCGACCAGCCTGCCGATCATGCTGCTCTCGCTCTGGGCCGGCGCGATTGCGGACAATCTCGACAAGCGCAAGGTGATGCTGGCGGCGCAAACCTTCATGTTCATCGCCTCACTCGGCCTCGCCGCCGCCGCCTGGTCCGGCATCATGACGCCCTGGCTGCTCCTCTCGCTCACTTTCCTCATCGGCTGCGGCACCGCGCTCAACTCGCCAGCCTGGCAGGCCTCGGTCGGCGACATGGTTCCGCGTGCCTCGCTGCCGAGCGCGGTTGCGCTCAATTCGATGGGCTTCAACATCGCCCGGAGCGCCGGCCCCGCAGTGGGCGGCGCGATCGTCGCCATGGCGGGCGCGGCTGCCGCCTTCCTCGTCAATGCGCTGAGCTATGTCGGCCTGATGGTCGTGCTGGCCCGGTGGCGCCCGGAAGAGCCGCCGCGCCTGCTGCCGCGCGAGCGGATCGGCGTCGCCATGGGCGCGGGGCTGCGCTACGTCGCCATGTCTCCCTCCATTCGCCTCGTGATGATCCGCGCGACGATCTTCGGTTTCGCAGCCAGCGCCGTGCCGGCCATGATGCCGCTCGTCGCGCGCGACGTGATCCAGGGCGGCGCGCTGACCTATGGCCTGCTGCTCGGCTGCTTCGGCCTGGGCGCGGTGGGCGGCGCGCTCTCCAGCGGCTGGCTGCGCCAGCGCCTGTCGACCGAAGCGCTGGTGCGCGTCGCCACGATCGCCATGGCCGCCGGCGCGTCCACCATCGGCGTCAGCCCGTTCCTGCCCATCACATTCCTGGCGCTGGCCGTGGCCGGTGGGGGCTGGGTGATCGCGCTCTCCACCTTCAACGTCAGCGTGCAGATGTCCTCGCCGCGCTGGGTCGTGGCGCGCGCGCTCGCCGTCTATCAAATGGCGGTGTTCGGCGCGATGGCGGGCGGCAGCTGGATGTTCGGCATCGTCGCCGAACATCAGGGACCGGTCTGGGCCCTGCATCTCGCCGCCGCCCTGCAGCTGGGCGGCATCCTGCTGGGCCTGTGGCTGGCAATGCCCGCGATCGAGGCCGGCAATCTCGATCCCCAGGACCGCTGGCGCGAGCCGGACACGACCGTCCCCATCGAACCGCGCAGCGGGCCGATCGTCATCACCATCGAGCATCGCGTGGCCGTGGAGAATGTCCCCGCTTTCCTCGCCGCGATGGATGAACGCCGCCGCATCCGCCGACGCGATGGCGCGCGCGGCTGGACCCTGCTGCGCGATCTGGCCGATCCGCAACTATGGATCGAGCGCTATCATGTGCCGACCTGGCTCGATTATGTGCGCCACAACCAGCGCCGCACCCTGGCCGACATGCCGAACAGCGACGATCTGCGGACGCTGCGGCTGGGCGAGGGCGAGCCGGTGGTCCACCGGATGATCGAGCGCCAGACCGGCCTCCTGCCCTTCGGCCGGATGCTCGGCCCGCGCGAACTGGCGGACCCGATGACCGACCCGACGCGCTCCAACTAGGGCAGCCTCGTCGCTGGAAGTTCACGAAGTTCACGACACGGGGGCGTGAACTTCCGCTTCTTTGCGACGCGAACCTAGGGGCGCGAAGGCGCAACCCGCGCGCCATGCTTTGCGCGCCAGGGCCGTCAGCAACCCCGCACCAAGAAACAGCCGCACCGCGCCCGACCATCGGGGTTTGAAGGACAGACAAGTCATCCTGCGAGGATGGCACGGCGCGCGGGCTGTAGGACAGAGCGAAACGCGGGCCGGGCGATGAGGCAGAATGCTCCCCGGCCGCAGTCATCCGCGAAAATCAGATCAATCCGGATTGGCAGGATCTCGCCATAGACCCCGCCTCTCGTCGCCAGGGTGACTGGGTTCCTGCATGCGCGGGAATGACGATGAAGCGATGGGCGATGACGGCTCTCACGCCATGCTCACCTGCAAAGCCGAGCGTCCTCAGCCGGCATGCGTCATCCCGTCTGCCCGCTTCAGCGCCCGCGCGCCGCCATCCGTGCGACGGTGATCAGTTCCTGCGCCAGCACGGTTTCGCCGACACCGTGCGACAGGCGGCTGGTCCGCTCGGCTTCGGCGAGGCGGTGAATGGCGCGACCCAGAGCCTCGCCGGACCAGCGCGCCGCCAGATCATCCTCGCCGCGTCCGCCGAAGCGCTGGCCTTGCCCGGCCTGCCCCTGCGCGAGACCGACGGCACGCTGGAGCGTGAGGCGCAGCAGACCGGCGAGTGAGCCGCCGCTTTGCCGCAGCCGCGCCAGCTCATGCTCCGCCGCGCGAATATTGCCTGAGAGGATGATGGCAGCCGCCTTGAAAAGCTGCTGCTCGCCGCCCTCGGCCGCCAGCGCATCCAGCGCCTCGGAAGTGGCGGCATGGGGCCTCTGCGGCGTGGCGTCCAGATAGAGCGCCAGCTTCTCGATCTCGCGGGCCAGCAGGCCGCGCTCGCCGCTGGTCAGGGTAACGAGCCGGCGAGCCAGATCGCCGGGCAGTTCCAGCCCCTCCTCGCGCGCCATGGTGACGGCGAGCTGCTCGGCATTGCGGCCCTCGGGCGCGTAGCTGACGATGGCGACCACGGCCTTGTGACCGTCACACAGCGTGAGCAGCTTGCTGGTCTTGCGCAAATTGCCGGCGATGAGCACCACCGGATTGCCGGTTGCTGAGGCCTGAAGCAGCGCCTCGACGGCGGGCAGCACCTCCTCGCCAGCCGGTTGCACGCGGATCCAGCGCTTGTCCCCGAACATCGAGATGGCCGCCGCCTCATCCGAGAGGCGCGCCGGATCACCACGCAGCGTGGGGCCATCCAGATCGATCCGCTCGGCACCGGCGCCCATCGCCTTCGCGAAGCGAGCGGCGAGCGCCTCGCTGCCGGCCTCGTCCGGGCCATAGAGCAGATAGAGGCGAATCGTGTCGGCGGGCGCATCGAGCGCCTTGAGCGCCGCCTGATTGTCCGCCCGAAGGCTCACTCCCGGGTGGCGCCAAGCGCGACGCGCGCCAGCACGCGATCGGCGACGATCTCGGTCAGCCGCTCGATTGCGCTGTCCTCGGCCGCGACGGTGGCATATTCGCTCGATGCCACGTCGATGCCGGCATCCCAGCCCGTCGTTTCGTCCAGCACCGTGTCGCCATTGCTCGTGTCGACGAGCTGATATCGGGCGCGCAGCGTGCGCCGCTCGCGTGTCACCGTATCGTCGGCACGCACGCCCAGCCCTTCGATGCGATCATCGAGCTGGATCTTCAACACATAGCGCGCGCTGCCCTCGCCCATGGCCTTCAGCCGGTCCTGCAGCGCATTGCGCATCAGCCAGCCGGTCTTGCCGGGGATCGGGTCGACCCGCACGCCGGCCAGCGCCTGCGCCGCCGCGCCGCTGCGCCCACCCGAATAGAGCGGCTGCAGCCCGCAGGCCGAAAGGCCGGCAAGCACAGCGAGGCAAAGCGCGATGCGGCGCATCAGATGACCAGATTGACCAGGCGATCAGGCACGACGATCACCTTCCTGGGCGCGGCGCCATCCAGCGTGCGCAGGACATTGGGCGCTGCGAGCGCGAGGCTCTCCAGCGTGGCCTTGTCCGTGCCCTTGGGGACGGTGAGCGTATCGCGCAGCTTGCCTTGCACCTGCACGGCAATGGTCACTTCGTCCTCGACAAGCAAGGCCGGATCGACCGGCGGCCACATGGCGTCGGCGATCAGACCCTGTTCGCCCATCTCCGCCCAGGCCTCCTCGGCCAGATGCGGAGTCATCGGGGCGACGAGCAGCGCCATGGCGCGGATCGCCTCGGCACGGCTGGCGGAGGGACTGGCCTTCTCGATGGCATTGGCGAGTTCGTAGATCTTGGCCACGGCCTTGTTGAAGGCCAGTGCCTCGATGTCCTTGGCCACGCCATCCACGGTCTGGTGCAACTTGCGGGTGAGCGCCTTGTCTTCGCCGCCATCCCCGCGCTCGCCCGCCTGACCGAACAGGCGCCACAGCCGGTTGACGAAGCGCCACGCGCCCTCAATGCCGGCTTCCGTCCAGGGCAGATCGCGCTCGGGCGGGCTGTCCGACAGCATGAACCAGCGCACCGCGTCCGCGCCGTAGCGCTCGATGATCTCGTCCGGGTCCACGACATTCTTCTTGGACTTGGACATCTTGACCACGCGGCCAAGCGTCACCGGCTCACCCGTGCCATCGACGAAATAAGCCCCCTCGCGGCGGACTACCTCTTCCGGGGAGAGCCAGCGGCCATCGGGAGACTGATAGGTCTCGTGCGTCACCATGCCCTGCGTGAACAGGCTGGCGAACGGCTCGGTGATGCCGATCTTGCCGATGTGGTTGAGCGCACGAGTCCAGAAACGGGCGTAGAGCAGATGCAGGATCGCATGCTCGATGCCGCCGATATACTGGCCGACCGGCAGCCAGCTCTCCGCCTCGGCGCGATCGAACGGCTGATCGTCCGGCTGGCTGGCAAAGCGGATGAAATACCAGCTCGAATCGACGAAGGTATCGAGCGTGTCCGTCTCGCGCACGGCCGGCTTGCCGCATGTCGGGCAATCGACATGCTTCCACGTCGGGTGCCGATCGAGCGGATTGCCCGGAATGTCGAAGCTGACATCCTCCGGCAGCGCGACCGGCAGCTGATCCTTGGGCACCGGCACCACGCCGCAATCGGCGCAATGGATGAACGGGATCGGCGTGCCCCAGTAGCGCTGGCGCGAGACGCCCCAGTCGCGCAGGCGCCAGACCGTGGTGCCCTTGCCCCAGCCTTCGCTCTCCGCGCGGCGGATCACTTCGGCCTTGGCGTCTTCCACGCTCATCCCGTCCAGGAAGCGCGAGTTCACCAGGCGGCCGGGGCCGGTATAGGCCTCGTCATGAATGGGCGCAGTCTCCTCGCCCTGCGGCGCGACAACGCGCTCGACGGGGAGCATATATTTGCGCGCGAAATCAAGGTCGCGGTGGTCATGCGCCGGGCAGCCGAAGACAGCACCGGTGCCATAATCCATCAGCACGAAATTGGCGACGAACAGCGGCAGCTTCCAGTCCGGATCGAGCGGATGGACCACGGAAAGGCCGGTGTCGTAGCCCTTCTTCTCCTGCGTCTCGATCTCGGCCGCGGCCGTGCCACTGCGCCGGCATTCCTCGGCGAAGGCGGCGAGATCGGCATTGTCCTGCGCCAGTGCCAGCGCGATCGGGTGATCGGCGGCGATGGCAGCAAAGCTGGCACCGAAGAGTGTGTCCGGCCGCGTGGAGAAGACCTCCAGCGTCGCGATGCCGTCCACCGGCGTTTCCAGCGCGAAGCGGAACTGCATGCCCTGCGACTTGCCGATCCAGTTCTCCTGCATCAGCCGCACCTTGTCCGGCCAGCTTTCCAGCGTGCCGAGGCCATCGAGCAGATCGTCGGCAAAATCGGTGATCTTGAGGAACCACTGGCTGAGCTTGCGCTTCTCCACCGGCGCGCCCGAGCGCCAGCCCTTGCCGTCGATCACCTGCTCGTTGGCGAGCACGGTCATGTCGACCGGGTCCCAGTTGACCGCGCTTTCCTTGCGATAGACGAGACCGGCGGCATAGAGGTCCAGGAACAGCGCCTGTTCCTGCCCGTAATAATCCGGCTCGCACGTCGCGATCTCGCGGCTCCAGTCGAGCGCGAAGCCGAGGCGCTTCAATTGCGCCTTCATCGCCGCGATGTTCGCGCGGGTCCAGCTGCCGGGATGGACCTTCTTCTCCATCGCCGCATTTTCGGCGGGCATGCCGAACGCGTCCCAGCCCATCGGGTGGAGCACGTCATGCCCCTGCATCCGCCGGAAGCGGGCCAGCACGTCGCCCATCGAATAATTGCGGACATGGCCGATGTGGATGCGCCCCGAGGGATAGGGGAACATCTCCAGCACATAGCTTTTCGGCGCGCCCTGGCGCACGCCGGCCTTGAAGGTCTGCTTGTCGTCCCACACGGCCTGCCAGCGGGCATCGGCCTGCGCGGGGTTGAAGCGTCTCTCGCTCACTCTTGCCTCTTTTCCGTGATGCCTGGCCGCACCGGCCGGGCCTGACCGGTTCAGCCGCCGTTGATGGCGCGGCGCCGCAGATCGCGGGCGCGGGTCAGGATGATCTCTTCCAGCTTCTGCGTCGTCGCCGCCTGCACCGGCGCGTCGACCCAGTCATTGCCCTGCAGCGTCTGGCGGCTCGCCGCGACGCGCAGCGCATCGGCCCGCAGATCCTGATCAAGGATCGTCACGGTGAGCTTCATGCGCTCGTTGGATGCGCCGGGATTGATATACCAGTCGGTCAGAATCACGCCGCCGCTGGAATCGGTCTGGAGCAGCGGCATGAACGACACCGTCTCCAGGCTGGCGCGCCAGAGATAGCCATTGACGCCGATGGTCGTGACCTTCGAGGCCGCGATGTCGGCGCGCGGGCGCGCTTTGCTGCGGCCGCCGCAGGCGCTGACGAGGCAGCAGGATGCCACCACCAGCACCACGCCCGTCAGTTTCAGATAGTCTCTACGCGCCATGTCGTTTCGTTCCTGTGATGTCCGGTCGCAACCGGGCTCCCTGTCGATCAGCCTCTATAGTCGACCGCGTCCGGGGCACAAGTGGCGGATTCCTCCCTTGCCCGGATGCCGCCAATCGGCGAAAGCAGTGGACAGACGGGCGGGTATCGACCGGAACAGGCGCAACTGTGGAGAAATGGTCACGCTCTTGGCCAAATCGTCCCCTTCGCTGGTTCCATCGCCGACACCATGCTATAGAGATAGGTAATGACTGGAGTCGGTTAAGCGAACTTCAGCTGAAATTTGAATGCGGGAGTTGTGACGTGCGTTTGACCAAGGGCAGGATCGCGGGACTGGGGGCCAGTGCGCTCGCCTGTTCGCTCGCCCTTTCGCCGGCGATCGCTGCCGTAATCGGCGCCATGACGCCGGAAGCCAAGGTGCCGAACGTCTCGTTGCGGATGCTCGGCAGCATCGGCTCGTTCACCCCCGTCACCAATGACGACAAGCTGGCCCAGGCCTATGCCAAGGCTGCGCGCGAATCGCAGAGCCGTGGTTTCCGTTTCACCCCGGCTAGCGGCGATGGCCGCTCGCTCACCATCCTCGTGCGCGCCGGCGCGCAGACCGGCGCGGGCACGTCCGAGCGTGTGCTGCCCAATCTGGGCGTTGCGCCAGTCGCCTATCGCCTTGGCGTGACCAAAGGCCTGGAGCGCTTCTCGTCCGGCCAGCGCCTCGACCCGGCAATTCCCGATCCGCTGATCGAGAAATCGATTCTCGAGCCGATGCCGAGCTATTCGCTGCGGCCGAAGCGCGACCGCTTCTCGGCGAATATCCAGCTCCAGAACCGTGAGGCGACCGTTGCCTCGCCGACCGAGGATACGCCGGCGACGCTCGGAACGGAGAAGACCTATGCGGTCGATGTGTCGAGCAGCTATTCGCTGACGCGCAACCTCAACCTGCAGGCTGGCGTCCGCTACAAGGGGCCGAGCAATCGCCTCGCGCCGACCGTGACTGACCAGGCGCAGGACAGCCAGGCCGTCTACGTCGGCACAACCTTCAAGTTCTGATTCTTCCTGACGTGCGGCTGAGCTGACGGGCGCCCCTGAGGCACCGGTCAGGTGACCCTGTCGCCACGCCGTCGCGGAACCAGCCCGTCAATGGCCGCGAAGCCGGCTGCCCCGAGCCGGCGGATCAGACCCGCATGGCGCGGCTTGACGCCGCCCAGTGCGATGACCGGAACCGGCGACAGTCGTGCCAGCGCGGCGAAGCGCGCCGAACCCAGCGGCTTGGCACCGGGATGGGACCGCGTCGCAAAGAGCGGCGAGACCAGCACGGCATCCGCTCCAGCCCGAACGGCCGCGCGCAATTGCCGCACGTCATGCACCGGCGCGCTATGCAGCCAGCGCGTGCGCGCCGGCCCCGTGCCAACTGGCCGGCAACCCGGGCCATGATGTCCATCCGCCCTCCAGGCTCGTGCGAGCGCCGCATCGCCCGCCAGCAGGAGGCCCAAACCACGCCGCCGCGCGGTGCGCCCAACCTGCACGAACAAGGCCTGCCGATCGGCAGGCGCGAGTCCGTAATGCCGCAGCACCACCGCCGATCCGCGCGGCAGGCGCGCAACCGCGCGCGACAGATCGCCCGGCGCCATCCGCTCGTCCGTCATCAGCCAGATGCCGGGTACGCGCCCGCGCGATTTGCCTTGGCCTTGCCGCATGGCGCCTCTTATAGCGGCGCCGATGAATGGGCATAGCGCAGCAATGAGTGACGAACAGGATCAGCAGGCAGCGACCGCACGGCTGGCCGCCGTCCGCGCAGAGATTGCGCGAATGGAGCAGGTGGCCGGGCGTGCGCCGGGTTCAGTCGCGCTCGTCGCGATCAGCAAGACGCACGAGGCCGAGGCGATCGCTCAGCTGATCGCCGCCGGACAGCGCGTGTTTGGAGAAAATCGCGTGCAGGAAGCACAGGCCAAGTGGCCGGCACTGCGAGCGGTTCATCCCGACATCGTGCTGCATCTCGTCGGCCAGCTCCAGTCGAACAAGGCGGAGGACGCCGTTGCCATGTTCGATGCGATCCACTCGGTCGATCGCCCCTCGCTGATCGTGGCGCTGGCCAAGGCGATGGACAAGGTCGGACGGCGGCCGGACTGCTTCATCCAGGTCAATATCGGCGCGGAGGAACAGAAGGGCGGCTGCGCTATCGCCGATCTGCCGGGGCTCCTGGCGCAGGCGCGCGACGCCGGCCTGCCGATCGTCGGCCTGATGGCCGTGCCGCCGGCCGATGTGGAGCCCGCCCCCTATTTCGCGCTGCTCGACAAGCTGGCGCGCGACCATGGTCTGCCCGGCCGCTCCATGGGCATGTCCGGCGACTATGAGACGGCGATCATGCTCGGCGCGACGCATGTGCGCATCGGCACCGCGCTGTTCGGCACGCGGCCACCCGTCGCCGCGTGAGCCCCGCCGCGATCATCTTCGATTTCGACGGGGTCATCGTCGATAGCGAGATCGTCTCCGCGCAGGTTTTCAGCCGCGCGCTGACCGCTGCCGGTCTGCCGACGAGCGAAGAAGAGGCGCTTGCGGCCTATATCGGCCTCAGCCGCGCCGATACGCTGGCCGCCATCGCCACGCAGTGGGGCACGCGCGTTCCGGCGGACATGGCCGACCAGCTCTCCGTCGCCACGATACAGGCGCTCCGCAAGCCGATCCCCGCCGTGCCCGGCGCGCTCGCCTTCATCGCGCGCACGGCGCACCTGCCGCGCGCCATCGCCTCGTCCAGCTCGACCGACTATCTGCGCACGCATCTCGACCATCTGGGCCAGACCGGCCAGTTCGGTGACCATATCTATTCCGGCAGGGAACATGTGACGCGGGGCAAGCCCTTCCCGGATCTCTACCTTTACGCCGCCGATGCGCTGGGCGTGGCGCCGGGCGACGCGCTGGTCATCGAGGATTCGCCGGTCGGCGCCCGCGCCGCGCTGGCAGCGGGTGCGCGCGTCTTCGGGCTTGCGGCAGGGAGCCATGCCCGGCCGAGCCTGACCGCCGCACTGGAGGCAGAAGGCGTCGAGCGCGTCTTCGCCAGCTATGCGGATCTTGCCGGGAGCTTGGGCCTCGCCTGAAACGACGAACCGCCCCGGCCGTAGCCGGAGCGGTCATCAAGGTTCAGCGCGGGGACGAGCTCAGAACTTGCCGCGCACCGTCACGCCATAGGTCCGTGGCTCAGCCAGATAGGCCGAGAAGAGCTGGTTCGACATGGTACCGAACCGGCCGAGCTGGCCCGTCGACTGGTTGTTGGGGCTGGAGCTTTGCAGCGGGCTGTTGAAGGCCACCTGCGTATAATCGCTGTTGAAGATGTTCTGCCCCCAGAACTCCACCGCCCAGCGCTGGTCGGGACCACGAATGCCGATGCGGGCATTGGTGACGGTGTAGCCGTCCTGCCGCTTCTCGGGATAGAGATCCGAACCGGTATTATAGTCGCTGGTCATGCGGCTATCGACATAGACGAGGCCGGAGAGGCCGCCGCCCAGTTCCGGCGTCCAGGTGATGCTGGCGGTGGTCACCCAGCGCGGCGCATTGCTGTTGTCCGCGCCTTCCAGCAGGAACAGCGCCGGATCGAGCGGCTGGGTGCCGTTCGCATTGCCGACCAGCTGGCTGGCGAACTTGGTGCGCGCATAAGTGAGGCCGGCAGTGGCGCGGAAATTGCGCGTCGGCGCGACATAGGCCTCAAGCTCCACACCCCGGCTGGTCAGGCCCGGCTTGGTGTCAGAGCAGGTGCCATTGGCCGCCTTGGCGCTCTTGCAGCCATTGATGTTCTGCACCACGAAGCTCGTGCCGTTGAAGGTGTTGAGCTGGAAGTTGCTGAACTCCTGCAGGAACAGCGCGGCATTGACGCCCCAGTTGCGCTTGCTGACCTTGAAGCCCACCTCGAACGCGTCGACCGTCTCGGCCCCGAACTGGAGCGAAGAAGCATCCGCATTGGTGCGCGGGGTGAAGTAGGTGATCGGCGAGATGGCCGGGGCAACGCCGCGATTGCCCAGCTCGAACCGATCAAGATTGTAGCCGCCCGCCTTGTAGCCACGCGAATAGCTGCCGTAGAGCAACGTCGAGCTGGTCGGCTTGTAGGAGAGGACGGCCGTGCCGGAGAACTCCCCGTCACTGAAGCTGTCCCGCAGGTTGAGGCTGTTGAGGCTCGTGCTGGCGTTGCCGAGGCAGCCCAGCGTCAGGATGCCGCCGGCAAGCGCGGCGGCGCTGCCCAGCGCAGCATTGGACGCGAGAGTGGGCAGGCTCGTCGACTGAAGCGCGGCGCAGGTCGCGTTGTTGTTGTTGAGGGCGGCGTTGAAGCGCTTGCTCTCATGTGTATAGCGCAGGCCCAAAGTCAGATCGAGCCGGTCCATCAGGTGGACGATATTGTGCGTGAAGAGCGCCCAGTTCTCGCTCTTCTGATAATAGCGCGTGTCCGTATCACCCGCGCCCGAGGGGATGTTCGCCAGCGCGGTGAGGCCCGCGCCCAGGCCGCCGGAAATCGCGCCGGCCTGCGTAGCGCCCAGCGCCGGGGTCAGCGCGGCATTGAGGCTCGCCTGCGTGCCGGCGATGAGATTGCCCACGTCCGGCGTCAGCGGATTGCCGTCGATCGGCACGCCGCACAGCGCCAGACTGGAAGCCGGCAGATTGCTCGTGTTGCCCGCGCCCGCCATCAGGCGGCAGGCCGCGAAGCGGCCATAATCGGCACCGAAGCGGATGTTGTCGCGCAGCGTCAGCTTCTCGTTGGCGTAATAGCCGCCGACCAGCCAGTCGAGCGCCTCGCCAAAGGCCGAGCCTTGCAGGCGCAGCTCCTGCGTGAAGGTGCGGAACTGGCGGAATGTGCCCGGATCGCGATAGAGCAGGTCCGCCGTGGCATAGTCGTAATCACCGTAGTCCTTGGACTTGTAATCGCGATAGGCCGTGATGCTGGTGAGCTTGGCCCCGCCGAAATCATAATTGATCTCGCCCGAGAGGCCCCAGTCCTTGAGGTCGCTCACATAGTTGCGGCCGGCGGTGACGCTCACTTTCCGCGCATAGGGATCCTGCGTGTAGGGCGTCGCGCCGTTCGGGAATTTCGTGCCGAGCGCGCTCAGGATGGTGACGATGCGGTTGGTCGGATTTTGCGTATAGTTGCTGGGCGACGTGCCCACTTCCTCGCCCGTGTCGATAAAGACCGCGCCGCAGCAGCTCTCGTCCCGGTTCGTATAGTCCGCGATCAGGCGGACGGAGAGATCGCTCGACGGCTCGAACAGCAGCTGGCCGCGCAGCAGGTAGCGATTGCGATCATTGGTGTCGCCGATCTTGGCGCCGGTTGCGTCGACCACGTCGAGGAAACCGTTGCGGCGCGAATAGACGCCATCGAGGCTGGCGGCCACCGTCTCGCTGATCGGCCCGGTCACACGGCCGGCGACGCGCCAGAAATCATAATTGCCATAAGTGACTTCGCCGCTCGCGCCGAACTTGAAGCTCGGCCCCTTGGTGACGATGTTGAGCAGACCGGCCGAGGCATTGCGGCCGAAGAGCGTGCCTTGCGGGCCGCGCAGCACCTCGATCCGTTCAATCTCGCCAAGATCAGTGAGGCCCGCGCCGGTGCGCGAGCGATAGACGCCATCGATGAACACGGCGACCGAGCTTTCGAGGCCCGGATTGTCGCCCACGGTGCCGATGCCGCGGATGCGCGCGGTGCCGTTCGCTTCCGATCCGGTCGAGGAGACCAGCAGCGACGGGGCCAGCTGGTTGAGCTGGCGAATGTCGTTAGCGCCGCTGTTCTGCAACGACTGCGCGGTCACCGCCGAAACAGCGATCGGCACGTTCGAGAGCGGACTGGCGCGACGTGTGGCGGTGACGATGATTTCGCCTGTCGTCTCGGCGTCGTCGGCACTGCCCGTGGCAGGAGACGCCGTGTCCTGAGCGATGGCGGGTGTTGCAAGCGCGCAAAGCAGCGCGACAAGGCTGGCTGAGGCGAAGATCGGCGACCTTTGCATCTGTTCTCTCCTGTATCTTGTCTCCGGCGCTAGGGCGCCTGTATGTCCATAGACATACGCCAAGACAAACAACCCGGAAATCCCTCTTTGACTAAGGCGGAGGCGCTGTTGCGCGCCGGCGACACTCGCGATGCTTTCAGGCTGTGACGGAAAAGCGCAGCAAACGGTCGGAGAGCGGAACGAGTGCTTGCGCGCCGTGACCGATGAGCCCGCGAATGGCCGGTGCCGCAGCGTCAAGTCCGCCGGTCAGCGATCCGAAAGCTGGCATGATGAGCTTGCGCGCGCCAAGCACGAAGCAGCGCCGCGACACCGATCGCCCCCGCAAACTGAGGCGCCATTTGGGGTGAAAGTGTCCCGAAATTTCCCAACCGGCCTCTCCGGGCCTCGCTTCGTGACGAAAGTTTACATCATCGATCAGCGCCTCGTGCATCGTTTCGCCGCCCAGATCGCGACTCGGCAGCGGATCGTGATTCCCGGTGATCCACACCCAGCGGCAGCGCGCGGTGAGGCAAGCGATCCGCGCACGATCATCGTCCGACAACCGCGCGGCTGCCGCCGTATCGTGAAAGCTGTCGCCCAGGCACCAGATCTCACGCGGCGCCATCCTGTCGACCAGCGCTTCGAGAACATCCAGCGTCGCCCGGCTGTCATAAGGCGGCAGCATCTGCCCGCGTGCGGCATAAGCGCTCGCCTTCTCGAAATGCAGGTCCGCCACGATCAGTGCCGCACGCTCGCGCCAGTAAAGCGCGCCTTGTGGCAGGGCCGTCCAGCTCTGGCCGGCGAAATCGAAGTCCGATTGCGGGAGCGCTGACAGGGACGGCTGGGCAAGCATCTGCCGGATATGCCGCGCGCATGCCGGGCTTTCAATCGCAAAGTCGAACAAAGGCAGAACTTTTGCCTTGCTGTCCCGCCATTCCTAGCATTTTTGCCGTTCACGCGGAGCCCCGCTTTGCCTAGAGGGACGCCATGCCGGACCAGCCCATTCATGTCGCCGCTTTCTATCGTTTCGCCCCGATCGCCGATCCGCAGGCGCTGGCACAGGCCCTGCGCGCACAGGGCGCGGCGGACGGGCTGGTCGGCTCCATCATCCTGGCGCGCGAGGGACTGAACGGTACCATCGCCGGGACCGGCGAGGCGGTCGACGCACTGCTCGCCCGGTTGCGCGCCGAGCCGGGCTGCGCAGAGCTGACGGCGCGGCGCCACCGCACCGCGCAGCTGCCCTTCGCCCGCTGGAAGATCAAGGTGAAGCCCGAGATCGTGACCATGGGCGTGGCGGGAATCGACCCGACCCGCGAAGTAGGCACCCATGTGCCGCCCGCCCAGTGGAACGCGCTGATCAGCGATCCGGACACCATCCTCATCGACACTCGCAACGATTACGAAGTGGCGATCGGAACGTTCGAGGGCGCCATCGACCCGCAGACCGCCCGCTTCGGCGATTTCCCGGCCTGGTTCGACGCACAGGCCGAGCAGTGGCGAGCCGAGGGACGCACGCCGCGCATCGCCATGTTCTGCACGGGCGGCATACGCTGCGAGAAGTCGACGGCCTTCGTCCGCGCGCGCGGCTTTGACGATGTCTATCATCTCCAGGGTGGCATCCTCGCTTATCTCGCCGAGATCGAGGAAGACCGAAGCCTGTGGCGCGGCGAGTGCTTCGTGTTCGACGAGCGCGTCTCGCTCACCCATGGCGAAAGGGAAGGCGCATCGGTGATCTGCCCGGACTGCGGCCAGCCGCGTGCGTCCTCAGCGGCGCGCTGCCCCCAGTGCGCCGAGAGCGGCGAAGCGATCGCCATCCGCAAGGGCGGCGCGCTCCCCTAAGTGGAAATCGACCTGGCGATTGCCAAAGTCGATCGCGACCTTGTCGAACAGCCGCAGCATCCTCATGCCGAGCAGCATGGCCGGCTTGTCGCCCAGCTCCAGCTCATCGAAAGGCGCGGCGTCCAGAAACACCATCGGCACATTGTCGAGCGTGACGGAGCCGATGGTGATATGTCGAACGACGGTGAATTGCGCCGGCACCGCGACGCCGGTGACGCTGGTGAGCACCGTCGGCTGCGGCGGCACGAGCAAGCGCTGGAGCTTGAGGCTACGGAACAGCGCCATATTGCCGACGCTCAGCTCCGCGCCGGTATCCAGGATCACATTGACCTTGCGCCCGTCGATCCGGGAATCGACGAGAATGAGTTGCCCCATGCGGCTGCGCGCGCGCACCACGATCGTGTCGGGATCATTGGTCGGCGCCACGCGGCGGCTCTGGCCGATGTCCATGCGGCGCTTCTTGAAATCGAGCGTGAGCCGCTTGTTCTTGAGGCTGTCCAGACCGATGAGCCCGGCGCTGCCAAGATCGGTATGGGCGATGCTGAGCGCATCGAGCGCGCCGATGCTGTGATCGCCAAAGCGCAGACCGCCAAGGCGGACCGCACCGACCGTCACGCGGCCGGCCATGCTGACGATCTCGACCGGCGGCAGCTCCGGCAGGGCAAGACGCTGGGCCAGCTCGCGCGCGACGATGGTGCGCTGCGATCCGGTGTCGATCACGAAATCATAGGGGCCGACATCGCCGATCCGCACTTCCATCGTCATCCGGTCGTCATGATCGAGCCCGAGCGGATGCGGCTTGTCACTGAGATCGAACCGGGCGGGGTCCGCCGGTATATCAGGATCGCCCGGGGTGATAACGAAGGGACTTGGCCCACCCGGGGCGCTCCCCGCCGGCACTGCTTGCGCGCGCCCGACGCCGGGCAGCGACAATGCGGCCAAAGCCGCAAGCAAAAGACGTGTGTGGACCCGCATTGGCCGACCCTCTCCAGTCGCGGAGTTTATCACGATCCGGGTCGGCAGCAAATGGCTGGATTGACCGGGCGCGACGATCTCAGTCCGGCGTCATGGCGAGGCGGGCGAGTGCCTCCGCCTCGATCAGCAGCGCCTCGTCCGTGCCCGGCTGCGCCACATGCTCCCGCCCGATCATGATCAGCACCGGCACGGCCAGCGGACTCACCCGATCGAGCGGCACATGCAGCAGGGTCGCGGCGGCGCGGTCAATGAGCTCGCCCAGCCTGCCGACATCGGTCATCCGCGCCCGCGCGTCCGCCCAGGCGGCGCGCAGCAGCAGATGGTCAGGTTCATAGCGGCGCAACACATCATAGATGAGGTCGGTCGAGAAGCTGACTTGCCGGCCGGTCTTGCGTGCGCCGGGCTGTTGCCGCTCGATGAGGCCGGAGATGACCGCCACGTCGCGGAAGGCGCGCTTGAGCAGGCTCGATTCCTCGACCCAGGCGATGAACTCATGATCGAGAATATCGGCGGAAAAGAGCGGCGCCGGATCGTCGATCGGCTCCAGCCCGTAAACGGCCAGCGCATAATCGTTTGAGACGAAGCCGATCGGTTTGAGCCCGCGCTCTTCCATGCGGCGGGTGAGCAACATGCCGAGCGACTGATGCGCGTTCCAGCCCTCGAAGCTGTAGATCAGCATATAGTGCAGCCCCTCATGCGGGAAAGTCTCGATGAGGAGTTGGTCCGGCCGGGGCAGCACGGAACGAACCGCCTGCATCGCCAGCCATTCATGCACGTCCGCCGGAAAGCGGTGCCATTGGGCCGGATCAGCCAGAAACTGCCGCACGCGCCCGGCCAGATGCGTGCTCATCGCCATGCGCGTGCCGCCCCAGCTCGGGATCTGCGCCGACTTGCTGCTCGCCCGCACGATCAGCTCCGCCTCGGTCTGGCGGACCAGTTCCAGGCTCATGCCGGAGAAGAAGAAGCGATCCCCCGGCGAGAGGGTCGCGGCGAAGATTTCCTCCACCGTGCCGAGTTTGCGGCCATTGGCAAACCGCACGTCCACCGCCGGCTGATCGACGATGATGCCGGCATTGAGCCGATGCGCCTGGGCAAAGCGGGGATGCGCGAGCCGCCAGCGCCCGTCACTCTCCCGCACCAGCCGCTGGAAGCGATCATAAGCGCGCAGGGCATAGCCGCCGGTCGACACGAAACCGAGCAGATCGTCGAGCTGGGCGCGGGTGAGTTCGGCATAGGGCGTGGCGCTCCTCACCTCGGCCAGCAGTGCGTCGGGTTCGAGCGGGCCGGCGCAGGCCAGCGCCATGATGTGCTGGGCCAGCACATCGAGCGCGCCGGGGCGGAAACGCTCGGCATCACGCTCGCCCGCCATCACCGCGTCGAAGGCCGCCTGCGCCTCCAGATACTCGAACCGGTTGCCGGGGATCAGGATGGCCTTGCTCGGCTCGTCCAGCCGGTGATTGGCCCGGCCGACGCGCTGGAGCAGGCGCGAGCTGCCCTTGGGTGCGCCCATTTGCACCACGCAGTCGATATCGCCCCAGTCGATCCCCAGATCGAGACTGGCAGTCGCGACGAGGCCACGCAGCTTGCCATCCGCCATTGCCGCCTCGACCTTGCGCCGTGCCTCGCGGCTCAGGCTGCCATGATGGATGCCGATGGGCAGATTGTCGTCATTCTGCGCCCACAGCTCCTGAAAGATGAGTTCCGCCAGGCCGCGGGTGTTGCTGAACACCAGCGTCATGCGATTGGCGGCGATGATGTCGATCACCTGACGCGCCGCATATTTGCCGCTGTGGCCCGACCAGGGCACCCGGTCCTCCGGCACCAGGATCGAGAGGTCTGGCGGCGCGCCGGGATCGCCCTCCACCAATGTCACCTTGTCTGCTTCCCCGCCCGGCGCGAGCCAGCGGCGATAGGCATCAGGATCGGCCACCGTGGCGGAAAGGCCGACGCGGCGAAGCTGCGGGCGCAGCGCCTGCAACCGGGCCAGCGACAGGCTGAGCAGATCGCCCCGCTTCTCCGCTGCGAAAGCATGGATCTCGTCGATGATTACGGTGTCGAGCGCGGCGAAGAGATGCTCCGCGTCAGGATAGGAGAGCAGCAGCGAGAGCGATTCGGGCGTCGTCAGCAGCATGTGCGGCGGACGGACGCGCTGCCGGGCCTTGCGGTCCGAGGGCGTATCGCCGCTGCGCGTTTCGACCCGGATCGGCAGACCCATCTCCGAGATTGGCGTCAGCAGGTTGCGCTGCACATCGACCGCCAGCGCCTTGAGCGGCGAGATGTAGAGCGTGCGCAACCCGTCTCCGGGGCGCTCGACCAGATCGGCCAGGCTTGGCAGGAAACCGGCGAGCGTCTTGCCGGCCCCGGTCGGCGCCACGAGCAGGGCATGATCGCCCCGCCGTGCCGCCGCCAACATCGCCTGCTGGTGACGCCGCACGGTCCAGCCACGCTCCGCGAACCAGGCGGCGATGGGGTTCGGGAGAGAGTGGCTCATGCCGCCAATCTGGGCCGGGTGGCGGGCAGGCTCAAGCCCCTGCGGACAAGCCCTCTCACGCGATGAGGTGACGGACAAGGCGAGGAGCGGCGGGCAAAAAAAAGGCCGCCCCGAAGGACGGCCTGGAAGTTTTAGGAGAGGATGCCTGAAAGGCCCGTTCCGTATGCGTTACATACAAAGTTCGTGCAATTGCGAAATGAAACCAATAAATTGCATTTTTTGCAATCGTAAGCATTTCTCAACGCAACCGCTTGGCTTCAGTGCCCCGCTTGCGGTCCCCTTTCGAGGCCGGAAAGCGCCAGTTGTTCGTCGATCTGGGCCATCAATCGGTCCAGCCCGGACTGGTCCTTGGCTTCCGCGCGAGCAACCAGAACATCCTGCGTATTTGAAGCGCGTAGCAGCCACCAGCCATCGGCAGTGTTGACGCGCGCGCCGTCCGTCGCGTCGATCTGGGCGCCCGACTCGCGGAGGCGGGCCAGCACTTCATCGATCACGGCGAACTTGCGACTCTCATCGACCTGGAAGCGCAGCTCCGGCGTGTTGACCATCGCCGGCATGGCGCCGCGCAGTGCCGTCACGCTCTTGCCCAGGTCACTTGCCGCGCGAATCAGCCGCACCGCAGCATACAGAGCGTCGTCAAAGCCATAATATTGGTGCTTGAAGAAGATATGGCCGCTCATCTCGCCGGCGAGCGGGCTGCCCGTTTCCTTCATTTTGGACTTGATGAGGCTGTGCCCGGTCTTCCACATCAGTGGCTGGCCGCCCAGTTCCGCCACCCGATCGAACAGCGCCTGGCTGGCCTTCACATCCGCAATGATCGTGGCGCCCGGCACAGCCTTGAGCACCGGCTCGGCAAAAATGGCGAGCAGCTGATCGCCCCAGATCACCCGGCCCTCGCCATCGATCGCGCCGATGCGATCGCCATCACCATCGAAAGCCAGTCCGAAATCGAGCTTCTTCTCCGCGACGAGCGCGCGAAGGTCGGCCAGATTCTTCTCTTCCGTGGGATCGGGATGATGATTAGGAAAATTGCCGTCGACATCGGTGAAGAGCGTGTGATGCTCACCCGGCAGGAGCTTGACCAGCTTCTCCACCACCGGGCCGGCCGCGCCATTGCCCGCATCCCAGCCGATTCGGAACGCCTGACCGTCAAAGCCCTCGACAAGGCGCGCGGCATAGCGGTCGATGATGTCGACATGCTCGCTACCGGCCGTGCCTTCGGCCCAGTCCCCGCTCGCCGCCAGCGTGCCGAGCGACTGGATGTCCGCGCCGAAGAACGGTCCATGCTGCAGGACCATCTTGAAGCCATTGTAATTGGCGGGATTGTGGCTGCCGGTTATCTGGATGCCGCCATCCACATCCAGCACAGCCTCGGCATAATATAGCATCGGCGTCGGCCCCATGCCGACGCGGATGACATGAATGCCGCTCTCGTTGAGGCCACGCACCAGCGCCGCTTCCAGCACCGGCGAGGACAGCCGCCCGTCATAGCCCACCACGACGCGGCTGCCGCCGGCCCGCGCCACGCGTGTGCCGAAACCGCGACCGATGGCGTAAGCGTCAGCCTCGCCGAGCGTCTCCCCGATGATCCCGCGAATGTCATATTCGCGCAGGGTGGTCGGGTGGAACTGGTGTGACATGCAGGCTCCTCGTCTGTCGGCTGACGGCGTCGAATCAGGGCCGCCCCATTAAGTCAATTGTCTTGCGATTTTAGCAACAGATCGCGCGCTGCGTTGAGCCGGGCGGCAAGGCCGGCCGTGCCCCCCGCGTCGGGATGATTGCGCGCCATGAGGCGACGATAGGCGGAGAGGATCGTCTCGCGATCCGCATCGGGCGCGACACCGAGCAGGTCGGCCGCCTCGCGATGGCTGAGTTGCGCGACCGGCGCAGGCGATGCCGGAGGCGACGATTGCGCCCCGCCGGGCAGGAGCTGAGCGCCATAACGCAGCCACAGGCCAGATCCGGTCGCAACGAGCGCACCGATGACAGGCATCCCCTTGGCGACCATCACGGCGCCGAGCAGCGTACCACCGATGCCGAGCCACATGGCCGGGATCTTCTTGCGGCGCTTGCCGAGCCAGTACCACAAGCCGATGGCGACCGCTGCGACGAGCAGAAGCGGCATGGCGTCAGGCGGCGCTCTGAGCCTGGCCGGCACTGCCAAGCATGGGCAGCGCGAGGCCGGCGATCATTTCCCGCAGCTCCTGCCGCGCGGCGATGTGGCTCACGCCCAACTCGCCCAGATGGCCGCGATCAAGCAAGGTGAGCCCCGAGGGAAACAGCTCGCGGAAGATCACGCGCTCCGAGAGACCGGGAATGACGCGGAAGCCGACCCGCTTGGCCAGTTCGGTCAGCGCGTCGCCCACGCGTCGCTGGTTGCGCGCTTCCATGTGGTGGAGGCGGTTGCGCAGCACCACCCAGTCGATCGTGGTCCCATCAGCCTTGGCGCGGGTCTTGCGGGTTTCCCACATCAGCTCGGAGTAGAAGCTGAGGCGTTTGACCTTGAAGCTCTCCGGATCAACCTGACCGATCAGGTCAAAATCGACGAAGCTGTCGTTCATCGGCGTGACCAGCGTGTTGGCGCAGGTTGCCGCATAGCGAGCGATGGGATCGTCACGGCCGGGTGTGTCGATGATGACGACGCTGGCCTCCAGCGCCGCCTGGGCAATCGCCTCGTTCAGGCCCGCAGTGCTGTCCCCGGCATAGACGCTGTAAGCGGGCGCGGGGAGATCAATGCCACGACGGCTGGCGGTCGCAGCGCGGTTTTCCAGATAGCGGGCGACCGTGCGCTGACGATGATCGAGATCGATCACGGCCGCCGAGACGCCCTGCGCCGCCAACGCCACAGCGGTATGCACGCAGGTGGTGGATTTGCCGGTGCCGCCCTTCTCGTTGGCGAAGACGACGAGGTGCGGCGTGCTGGGCCGGGCAGTGGGCACGGAGGCGCTGGACATGGCTTGGGTCGAAACTCTTTCTGGTGAAGACGGCCCCTTGACCGCTTGGCCCGGACAAGCGAAGCCAGCGGCGGGTCCTTCTCGACCGGCCTTATCGGAGCCTTTGGCGGCGTGCAAATCTTCCTTGATCTTCCCCAGTTGAAGGCCGGCATCGCGGCGCTGCGATCCGATGGCGGCCGCATCGCCCTGGTGCCGACCATGGGCGCACTGCACGCCGGGCACATGGCCCTGGTGGCGGACGCGAGGGCGCGCGCGGACCATGTCGTGGTGTCGATTTTCGTCAATCCGCTGCAATTCGGGCAGAACGAGGATTTCAGCGTCTATCCCCGGCGCGAGGCGACCGACATCGCGATGCTGCAGGCGGCCGGCGTCTCAATCGTCTGGACGCCGCAAGTCTCGCTCATGTACCCGGAGGGCTTCGCCAGCAACCTCCACGTCGCCGGTGTTTCCGAGGGTCTGGACGGCGTCTGGCGCCCCGGCCATTTCGATGGGGTCGCTACGGTGGTGGCCAAGCTCTTCAACCAGGTGCGGCCGGACGTCGCCTGTTTCGGCGAGAAGGATTATCAGCAGCTCGCCGTCATCCGCCGCATGGTCGCCGATCTTGACCTCGGCATCGAGATCGTCGGCGTCCCCACTCAGCGCGATGTCGATGGGCTCGCCCTGTCCTCCCGCAATGCCTATCTCGATTCCGATCAGCGCGCCCGGGCAATCGCCCTGCCGGAAGCGCTGGTGATGACGGGCGAAGCGATCCTTTCCGGCGGCGATGTCGCCTCGGCGCTGCTCCGGGCCGAACAGCACCTGCTGGAGCATGGCTTCCACTCGGTCGACTATTTCGCGCTGTGCGATGCGGAGAGCCTGACGCCACTTGCCCGACTGGACCGGCCGGCCCGCCTGCTCGTGGCCGCCCGCATCGGCGGCACCCGGCTGATCGATAACATCGCCGTTAACCCTTGAACGGCGCGGCCAGCACCGCTTTCCTCTTGTAAACTCTCCCGTTGCGTTAACCATTTCTCAACGGCCAGCATGGAAGGTCCCCTGCATCGCGAACTTTTGCATCCTGGGGGGATCATCGTGGCGAATAGCGTGGAAAGTGCCCGTTTTCTGATTGAAAGCCGCATCCGGGATGCGGCACTTGGCGATGCGCAGGCGCGCTTCGACCTGGGCGTGGCCTTTAGCTGCGGCACCGGCGGGGTCGATGTTGACCTGATCGAGGCCCATAAATGGTTCAATCTGGCGGCGCTCGCCGGCAGCGAGGAAGGCCAGGCCTGCCGCGCTGAAATCAGCGAGGAGATGACGGCCCGCGAGATTGCCGAAGCTCAGCGCCAGGCGCGGGCGTGGCTGTTCCAGATCGCTCGCCGCGCCGCCTAAGGCGCGCTTTCAGGGCGTTTCCCCGCCCTTTCTGAACGGCGTCCGGTCATCCAGCCAGTCGCGCTCGCTTTCGAGCGCGTCGGCTTCCTGCTCCACAAAATCGGCCACTGCCCGGCGGAAGCTGGCATTGGGAATATAATGGGCCGAGAAGGTCGGCACGGGCCGATAGCCCCGGCTGAGCTTGTGCTCGCCTTGCGCGCCGGCCTCGACACGGCTGAGGCCCCGCGCGATCGCCGCGTCGATCGCCTGATAATAGCATAGCTCGAAATGCAGGAAGGGCACGTCCTCCGAGCACCCCCAATAACGGCCATAGAGCGTATCACCGCCGATCAGATTGAGCGCGCCCGCAATGGGCTGGCCGTCACGCAACGCAAAGACCAGCAGCACCTTGTCCGCCATGCGCTCGCCAAGCAGCGAGTAGAAGCTGCGGGTGAGATAGGGGCGCCCCCATTTGCGACTGCCAGTGTCCTGATAGAAGGACCAGAAGGCATCCCAATGCGCCTCGGTCAGGTCGCTACCCGTCAGGTGGACGATCTCCAGCCCTGCCTGCGCCTTGGCGCGTTCCTTGCGCATATCCTTGCGGTGGCGGCTGGACAGCACGGCGAGGAAATCCTCGAACGTCGCATAGCCATCGTTGCTCCAATGGAACTGGCTGCCCTGGCGGATCAGCCAGCCCGCCTCGCGAAACAGGTCGCGCTGATCGGGTGTAATGAAGGTGGCATGAGCCGAGGACAGCCCGTTCTGGTCCGTCACCGCCTGCAAGCCGGCAATCAGCGCCGGCCCCGCCGACACCTCACGCAGCAGCAGCCGCGGCCCCGGCACGGGGGAGAAAGGTGCGGCGACCTGAAGCTTGGGATAATAGCGCCCGCCTGCCCGCTCCCAGGCATCCGCCCAGCCATGATCGAACACATATTCGCCCTGACTGTGGCTCTTGAGATAAGCAGGCGCGGCAGCGACCATCGCGCCCGAGCCATCATGCACGGTAATCGGCGCGGGCGACCAGCCGGTGCCGGGGCCGACGCTGCCCGATCCTTCCAGGATCGCAAGAAAGTCATGGCAGACGAAGGGATTGTCCGGGCCTGCGCAGGCATCCCACGCGGCCTTGTCCAGCGCGGCGACCGAATCGGCAATGCGGACGGTCAGCCCCTCGCTCATTCAGGCCATGCTCTCGAAGATGGGCTTATCGACACGGGCCGCGCGCGCGCGGTCGCGTGGCGTCCGTACCGTCCAGCACAGTAGCGGTACGCCGAGACGGCGAGGCAAGGCACAGGCAGTGGGCAGATCACGAACATCGCATGCGATGAAATGGGGTTTGGCCCGGGCGATTGCCAGCGCTGCACCCTGCCGCGCCACCAGACCAGTACGGTGCCGCCGGCTGACGACGAGGCCACGCGCGATGGCGGGCCGATGCCGCGCGAACCAGTGCACCGCAACCGGATCGAAACTCATGATCGCGGCTGGCCCGGCATGGCCGGCCAGATCATGGCCGACAGCAGCGCAGAGCCGGGCGCAGGAAAGCGGCCCAGCGTCCGACTTGATCTCGATGAGCAGCGGTGTTTCCGGCGCAAGCGCGAGCAGAGCGGAAAGCGGCGGCACGACCTCATCGCCGCCCGGCAAGCGCAGGGCAGCGATGTCCTGAGCGGTCAGCGCCGCGAACGAACCGGACGATCCGGTGAGGCGTTCCAGCCGCCGGTCATGGAAGATATGCGCCACGCCATCCCGACTGAGGCGCACGTCACACTCAATGCCATGCCCATGGGCGATGGCAGCGCGAAACGCAGCGAGGCTGTTCTCAGCTGTGTCGGCCCCGTGCAGGCCACGATGCGCGTAGGGCTGCGCGGTCAACCACTCGTGCCGCGCCTGCCCGCCCGGCATCAGGGGCGGACGGCGACGATCGCGTCGATTTCTACCGAGGCATCCAGCGGCAGGACCGGGACGCTGACTGCGCTGCGGGCGTGGCGTCCGGCCTCGCCGAACACGCGCACCATCAGTTCCGAGCAGCCATTGGCGATCTTGGGCTGATCCGTGAAATCGGCGCTCGACGCCACGAAGGCGCCCAGCTTGACGATCCGCTCGACCCGGTCGAGATCGCCGAGTGCCGCCTTCATCTGCGCGATGAGCATGAGGCCGCAGCGCTCGGCAGCGGCCTGGCCCCAGGCGAGATCGCGCTCGCTGCCCAGCTTGCCGGTCATCAGCTGACCATCGGCAGCAAAGGGCAATTGCCCGCTGATGTGCAGCAGGTTGTCGACCAGCACGGTGGGCACATAAGCGGCGACGGGTGCGGCGGGTGCGGGGAGCGTCAGTCCCTCGGCGGCAATGTGGAGTTCGATGCGGCTCATGGCCGCGTCCTACAGCAGGGGCGGCCCGCGCCGTCAAGCGTGGCGCGCAGTCCCGGTGACAAGATCGAACTCATCGAGCCGCATCTCGATCCAGTCGAGCGCACCGGGCCAGTCGTCGATGCGGGCATGGGCTTCCCGCGCCGGTTCGACATGCGGCGCCATTTCCGGTTCGCCAACGAAATGCAGCCGCCAGCATTGCGGTGCATCCGCCGCGACCGAGACGTGATTACCTGCCAGATCGTCGATGAAGAAGACAATGGGCGGCTGACGTTCTGCGAG
Source organism: Sphingomonas sp. (assembly GCA_017304655.1). Classification (GTDB taxonomy): domain Bacteria; phylum Pseudomonadota; class Alphaproteobacteria; order Sphingomonadales; family Sphingomonadaceae; genus Sphingobium. The sequence continues at coordinate 58,686 of JAFKLY010000002.1, read as the reverse complement.
CAGCCGTGCGACTGCCGGGCCCTTGCCCCCGCGATTGCCAATGACCGGATAAGGCAGCCCGTGGGCGTGGATCTGCTCCGCGCGGGCGCCGGCCAGTTCCTCGCCGATGTTGGTGACGATGACGATGTCGGCCCGCTCAGCCAGGCGCTGCATCGTCTTTACCGCGCCAGAAATCGGTGTCTGCCGATGCATCTCCGTCTCGAAGAAAGCGCTGAGCAGCGACCACACCCGTGCCCGCTCCACCGGATCGCCGCTGTCCTTGTGTCGCAACGCGCGCTCGAAGCCGCCAGAGAAGCTGAAATGAATGTCGTGCAGTTCATCCAGCCAGGCGCGAAAGGGCACGACCATGTGCATGAGCACTTCGTCGCAATCGCTGATGATGAGCGGGCGGCTCATCGACCGAGCCGGCCGCGCGCGGCGACCAGCGCCGCCGGATCGACCGCCAGATCAGCCGCGCAGGCCATAAGGTCCGGCTCGTGATTGATGACGAAATCCATGAGCGCGCCTTGAGTCGCAGGTTCGGCAAGGCTGTGGCGGAGCGAATCGGGATCGAGCCCGGTGAGCGCCAGCATCCGATCGGCACGGGCGGAATCGGCCACGATCCATCCGATAAGCCGCAGCGCCAAGGTTTCATCGGCTTCGTTATTCGGGTATCCGGCACTCATCCCGCCCGTCCCTCCGCTTGGGGAACCTGTCGGGCAAGGGCGTTGGTCGTCGGCATAGGGACTGTTCGTGTCAAAACGTGTTTTGGTTGTCGAGGACAATGAGCTGAACCTGAAGCTGTTTTGCGATCTGCTGCGCGCCCACGGCCACGAAACCGGCGCGGTGCGCGACGGACGCGATGCCTATGCGCAAGCTCGCGCGTTTCGGCCCGACCTCATCATTACCGACATCCAGTTGCCCCATGTCACCGGGCTGGATCTCATCGCCTCGTTTCGTGGCGACGCCGATCTTGCCGCCGTGCCGATCATGGCCGTCACCGCTTATGCGGGCGTGGGCGACGAGGAGCGCATCCGTGCGGCAGGCGCGAGCGCCTATGTCTCCAAGCCGATCTCGGTGCTGCGCTTCATGGATGTCGTGAACGGCCTGCTGACGGAGTCCACCGGCAACCTCTGACTCTCCGCACCGACGCCGGACATGCAAAAGCCCGGATCGAACGATCCGGGCCTTGGCGAATATCCTGCGTTCCGAGCCCCTCAGGCGGGTGCCCGGAGACCGTCGATCACTTGATCTTGGCTTCCTTGAACTCGACGTGCTTGCGCGCGACGGGATCATATTTGCGGAAGGTGAACTTCTCGGTCTGGTTGCGCGGGTTCTTCTTGGTCACATAGAAAAAGCCCGTGTCAGCCGTGCTGACCAGCTTGATCTTCACTGTGGCGGGCTTCGCCATGGCCATTCCCTCAACAAAAAGCGCGCCTTGCCTTGCGTGAACAAGGAGGAAGGCGCTCAAACTCGTGAAATATGGGCGCAACGCTTTCGTGCAACACCCGGTTCGGCGGCGGCCAATGCGGGAATCGGCGGGCTTTGTCAAGGCTCGGTCAAGCCGCAAGGCCATCGACTTCGTCATAGGATGGGGCCTGGCGGTGCCGGCCCCCTTCGGAAACCGCGCGTTAACTATGTGCGTGCAGGATGGTGATGGTCAGGCGGCCTGGGCCGGCCGCCGACGACCGGTGCAGGGAGGGATGCATGCGACACGACGCGGCCTTGATCATCCAGAGCCAGTTGCTGGGCCGTATCGAGGCCTTGCAGGACCAATGCGCCGGCCTGTCGCTGGCCATGCTGTGCGAACAGCTCGACGATTTGCGATCCTTCGCCCGCCGCAACGGCTTCCTGGCAGTTGAGGGGCTGGCCAGCCTGCTCGAATCGGTCGTGGCCTATAATGGTCACCGGCAAATCGCCCTCACCTATTTCGCGCTGATGCGCGACGCGGCGCAGGGTGGCATGGTCTCACCCGAGTCGGCGCGCGTCTATCTGGCAGCGGCTGCCCTGCGTGGCTGTCGCTGAGGCAGAGCCGCGACTCGCCTGACGCAACAATCGCTTCATTCGATCACTGAGGGCGCAGCTATCAGTTCGCCGAATCGACGCTGGCATGGCATAAGAAAACGGCACAGCCGCCGTAACTTGCCGTCGGCGTTGATGGAGACCATGATGACAGATAGCGCTCTGAAAACCCCGACCGACCTCAAGGGCAATGCGGTAAAAGCCGTCGCCCATGCCCTCAACGGGCTGCTGGCGGACTATTATGCGCTCTACCTGAAGACCAAGAACTTCCACTGGCATGTGTCCGGCCCGCATTTTCGCGATTATCACCTGCTGTTCGACGAGCAGGCGGCCGAAATTCTGGCGACGACGGACCTGATCGCCGAACGCGTCCGCAAGACCGGCAACACGACACTCCGCTCCATCGGACAGGTCGCCAAGCAGCAGTCGATCAAGGATAACAACGCCGATTTCGTCGCCCCCGCGGAGATGCTGGCCGAACTGCGCGACGACAATCTCGCGCTGGTCGAATCGCTGCGTGCCGCCAAGGAACTGGCCGGCGCGGCCAGCGACAACGCAACCGACAGCATCATTGATGACTGGACCGACCAGGCCGAGCAGCGGGCATGGTTCCTGTTCGAGGCCAGCCGGGGAGCCTGATCCTCGCCAGCTGCGCACGGTGCCCCATAGGAAAAGGGCCGGGAGCTAAGCCCCCGGCCCTTTTTCGATTTCCTCGTCCGGCACGCGGCCGGACAGCGCGTCAGTCGGCCTTGGACTGAAGATTGACGGCGGCATATTTGCCGCGACGATCAACTTCCAGCTCGAAGTCCAGCCGGTCGCCTTCCTGCAGGGAGGACATGCCGGCGCGCTCGACAGCGCTGATGTGAACGAAGGCATCGGGCTGGCCGTCGTCACGCTGGATGAAGCCGAAACCCTTCATGGCGTTGAAGAACTTGACCGTGCCGCTTGCGCGCTCGCCGGTCAGCTGGCGCTGCGGGCCACGCTCACCGCGGTCACCACGATCGCCATGGTCACCAGCCGGCCGCTCGGGAACGGGCAGGACCTCACCCTCGATCTGCAGCTCGGTCGCAGAGATCTTGCCGCCGCGATCGACCAGCGTGAACTTGAGCTGCTGGCCCTCGGCCAGACCGGTCAGGCCGGCCTGCTCGACTGCGCTGATGTGCACGAACACATCCTCGCCGCCATCGTCACGGACGATGAAGCCGAAACCCTTCTGGCCGTTGAAGAACTTGACCACGCCGGAGCCTTCGCCAACGACCTGGGCCGGCATGCCGCCGCGGCCACCGCCGCCGCCGCCACCGCCGCGGAAACCGCCGCCGCCACCGCCACCGCCGCCGCTGCGGAAACCACCGCCGCCGCCGCCGCCGCGATCACCGAAACCGCCGCCACCGCCGAAACCGCCACGGTCACCGTAGCCGCCGCCGCCGCCGCCGCCGAAACCACCCCGATCACCACCACGGGGAGCACCGTAACCACCGCCGAAATCAGAATATCCCTCGAACTGCGGTTCTCCGAAGCCGTCCCGCTTGTCCTTGCCGCGCCCACGGCGCCCTCTGTCGAAACTCATGCCCTGTTAGTCACTTTCGCTCGTCCATCCTTGATCCTCACCCATGCTGGACGACGTGCACAGGGACTCGGCTGAAGCCAAACTCAGCCGAGTTTCGCTATAACGATATTTATCCACAAGCGCGAATGATTTTGGCCGCACGCTCGCGCGCGCGTCTATTTCACTGTTTGCCGGGACACCCGGCGCCGCTTTACCGCTGGGAGAGACGACCGAATCGAGCCGGACTCTGGGAGGTTTCCTCAAGCGCAACATGCCGCTAAGGAGTCCGGATGACCGTCTATTTCCATGAAGAAGACCTGCCTGCCGGCGTGCTCGCCGACGGCCCCGTCGCCATCGACACCGAGACCATGGGCCTCATCACGCCGCGCGACCGGCTCTGTGTGGTGCAGATCAGCGATGGAAAAGGCGATGAACATCTCATCCGATTCGCACCCGGAAGCGACTATGCCGCGCCCAATCTGCGCGCAATCATAGCGGATCCAAACCGGCTCAAGCTCTTCCACTTCGGCCGCTTCGACATCGCAGCGCTCCAGCATTACATGGGCGTGCTCGCGACGCCGGTCTATTGCACCAAGATCGCCTCGCGCCTCACGCGGACCTATACCGATCGGCACGGCCTCAAAGAGCTGGTGCGCGAACTGCTCGGCTTCGACATCAGCAAGCAGCAGCAGAGCTCCGATTGGGGTGGCCCGGTGCTGAGCGACGCACAGCGCGATTATGCTGCCTCCGACGTGCGCTATCTCCATCAGCTGAAGACCGAGCTGGACGTCCGCCTCGCCCGCGAGGGCAGGACGGCGCTCGCCCAGGCCTGTTTTGATTTCCTCCCGCATCGCGCCCTGCTCGATCTGGCGGGCTGGCCGGAGGCCGACATCTTCGCCCATGCGTAACCGGCGGGGCCAGATTTTGACCGGCGAGGAGCTGACACTTTCCGCGCAGGGCACGGCCGAGCTGGGCAAAAGACGCCTGTGGGCAACGCCGGGCGGTGCGCATGACCGGATGATCACGCTGCTCAAGCGCAGCCTTCCGGTCGCGGTCGGCCTGCTCACGGCCTTTCTGCTCACTGCACCCTTTACGCATCAGGCCGAAGTGAGTTTCGTGCTCGACAAGAATCGCGTCGACATGGCCAGCGAGCGACTGAAGGTCGTCGAGGCCCTGTATCGCGGCGAAGATGCACGCGGCCGCCCCTTCTCGCTGCGCGCCGGCTCGGCGCTTCAGCGCAGCTCACGCGATCCGGTCGTGCAGCTCAACGAGCTGGAAGCGCGACTGCAGATGGAGAATGGCGGGGCGGTGGTGACGGCGCGGCGGGGCAACTACAACATGGACAAGGAAACGGTCGCCATCGAGGGACCGATCCAGTTCCAGAGCGCCAATGGCTATCGCCTCACCACGCGCGATGTCGACATTCAGCTCGATCAGCGAAGCCTGCGCAGCCGGGGCACCGTCGAGGGACGGATGCCCACCGGCACCTTCAGCGCCAACCATCTCAATGCCGATCTGGAGGCACGGACGGTCACGCTGGACGGCAACGCCCGCTTGCGCATCGAGCAATTTCAACGCAAAGGGCCGTGATGCTGCGCAAGTCGCTGATCCTCTTCGCCGCCGGGGCCGGGCTGGGCCTCGTCCTGCTCTCGCCGTTCAGCGGGGAAGCGGATGCACAGGTACTGCGCGGCCACAACACGAGCGCGCCCGTCGATTTCTCGGCCGACCGGATCGAGGTGCAGGATCGCGCCGATCGGGTTGTCGTCTCCGGCAACGTGCAAGTGGTGCAGGCCGGCCTCACCATGACCGCGCAGCGCCTGACCGTCGCTTATCATGACGCCAACGGCATCGAGATCGACCGGCTCGACGCCTCCGGTGGCGTCACCGTGACGCGTGGCGACGAGCGGGCCAGCGGATCGGTGGCCATCTACGACCTCAATCGCAAGCTCATCACGCTGATCGGCAATGTGCAGCTCAGCCAGGGCAGCAATCGCCTCGCCGGCTCGCGCCTCGTGATCGACCTTGCGACGGGCCGCTCGACAGTCGATGGCGCGGCTGCGGGGGCACCGGCTGGCACCACCACCTCGGCCAACGGCCGCGTTTCCGGCACGTTCAAGGTGCGCCAGAAGGCTGACTGACGCGACATCAACCGCCGCACTGGCGCAAGAGAGCGTGTCTTTTTCGATACTTGGCGAATTTCCATGCAAAATTCCTGCCAATCCGCGATTGCAGAGCGCGACGTAACGTGCCAGCAACGCCTTGCATGGCATGACGGTGGACGGACATGACGAGGACCTGCGCATGAACGATGTTGTCGCCCCGCTGCGCCCAAATGGCGCGGCCCCGGATGTCGCCGAACATCGCCTCCAGATCATCTCCATCGCAAAGAGCTACGATAAGCGCGCGGTGCTGACCGATGTGAGCCTGGAAGTGGGCCATGGCGAAGTCGTTGGCCTGCTCGGCCCCAACGGCGCGGGCAAGACCACCTGCTTCTATTCGATCATGGGCCTGGTGAAGCCGGATTCCGGGCGCATCATCCTGGAAGGCGTCGATATCACCGGCCTGCCCATGTATCGCCGCGCGATCCTGGGCCTGGGCTATCTGCCGCAGGAAACCTCGATCTTCCGCGGCATGACGGTTGAGCAGAACATCCTCTCCGTGCTGGAACTGGCTGAGCCGGACGCGACGGCACGGGCGGAGAAGCTGGAAACCCTGCTCGACGAATTCGGCCTTGCTCGACTGCGCACCAGTTCCGCCATGGCGCTCTCGGGCGGCGAGCGGCGGCGCTGCGAAATCGCGCGCGCCCTGGCGGCCAACCCGTCGATCGTGCTGCTCGACGAGCCGTTCGCAGGCATCGATCCGCTCTCCATCGCGGACATTCGCGATCTGGTGAAGGACCTCAAGACGCGCGGCATCGGCGTGCTGATCACCGATCACAATGTGCGCGAAACGCTGGAAATCGTCGACCGCGCCTGCATCATCTACGATGGCAAGGTGCTGTTCGCGGGCAGCCCCGAGGAGCTGGTCTCCAACAGCGAGGTTCGCCGCCTGTATCTGGGCGAGAGCTTCTCGCTATGATCCGGACCGCCTGAGGGACGAGGGCTGACCATGGCGCTGGCGCCACGCCTAGACCTCCGCCAGAGCCAGTCGCTGGTCATGACGCCGCAGCTCCAGCAGGCGATCAAGCTGCTGGCGCTTTCCAATCTGGAGCTGGAAGCCTTCATCGGCGGCGAGCTGGAGCGCAATCCCCTGCTCGAGGCTGGCGATGTGGTGGCGCAGGCCACGCCCGACCGGCCGGAACCGGTCGAGGGGGCCGAGCCTGTGTCCGGGCCAGATGCCGGCGCGGACATGCTCATGGGCCGTGGCGCGGGCGAAGCGGATGCGCCGCTTGACGTCGACTATGGCGCGGAGACCTTCATCGACGATGGTCCTGGCGACGCCGTGACAGCCGCATTGGCGGGCGGCGGCAGCAGCAGCGACTGGATGAGCGGCGGCGCTGGCGGCAGCGAGGAAGGGCCGGACTTCGACAGCTTCGCCGCGCCCGAGATCGGGTTGCACGAGCATCTGATGCAGCAGGCCGGCGCCGCGCTCTCAGGCATGCCGCTGGTCATCGCTGCGCAACTCATTGGCCAGATCGACGATGCCGGCTATCTGGAGGCGAACCTGCTGGAGACCGCATATCGGCTCGGTGTGGCGCTCGCCGACGTCGAAGCCGTGCTGGCGACCATCCAGACATTCGATCCCGCCGGGGTCGGTGCGCGCAGCCTCGCAGAGTGCATCGCCATCCAGGCCCGGGAAGTGGACCGCTACGATCCCGCCATGGCGACGCTGATCGACAATCTCGACCTGCTGGCGCGCGGCCAGATCCCGCATCTGCGACGCATCTGCGGCGTGGACGAGGAGGACATGGCGGACATGATCCGCGAATTGCGGACCTATGATCCCAAGCCCGGCCTGCAATATGGTGGCGACCGGCCAGCGGCGGTGGTGCCGGACGTGTTCGTGACGCCGGCCGGCAAGGGCTGGTCGATCGAGATCAATGGCGCGACGTTGCCGCGCCTGTTGGTGAACCGGCGCTATCACGCTCAGCTTTCCGGCGGCGCGCGTGACAAGGCGGCCAAGGCCTGGATTTCCGACTGCATGGCCAGCGCCAACTGGCTCATCAAGGCGCTCGATCAGCGCCAGCGCACCATCCTCAAGGTGACCGAGGAAATCGTGCGGCGTCAGGACGGCTTCTTTCGCCATGGCGTCACGCATCTGCGCCCGCTCACGCTGAAGGCGATCGCCGATGAAGTGAACCTGCATGAGTCGACGATCAGCCGCGTCACCAGCAACAAATATCTCTCCTGCCCGCGCGGCACCTTCGAGCTCAAATATTTCTTCACCTCGGCAATCCAGTCCGCCGACGGCGGCGAGGCGGCATCGGCCGAAGCAGTGAAGAGCCATATCCGCCAGCTTATCTCGGAGGAAAAGCCGGACGCGATCCTCTCCGACGATACGCTCGTCGATATGCTACGCCAGAAGGGCTTCGACATCGCGCGGCGGACCGTCGCGAAATATCGCGAGGCAATCGGCCTCGGCTCGTCAGTCCAACGGCGGCGCCAGAAGGCGATGCTGCGCCCGTAAACGACGCGCGCACCACACCGCATCGCTATGGCGCGCGAGCCTGAGCCTCTTGCGTCACAAAAACAAACGGAGGCCCCCCGAAGGCGGCCTCCGCTCCCACATTTGTCTGCCTCTGCCTCCGAGGTCCCCCTTCCGGCCGATGACCCGAACGGGGTAACACCATAAGCCCGAGTCGACCAGCGATGGGACCGTTTCAATCGGAAACTGTCCCATCGGAGGACATGGATCGGCCCGTCAGTCCACCATGCGTGAGACGCCCTTGCCGGCGAGCAGGCCCAACACGAGGAAGATCGCAAACAGCGCGATCGCGGCGAAAAACAGGATTTTGGCGATACCGACGAATGTGCCGGCAACACCGCCAAAGCCGAGCAGCGCGGCAACCGCCGCGACAATCAGCGCAATGATGGCTAGACGGATCATGACAAATCTCCATGGCGGTTCATGCCAGAGAGAACGTGCGGGCCGCGCCGGAGTTCCCCAAATAGAATCAAAGCGTCAGCCGCACGCGCACCCTGTCGCCTTCATTCAGCCCTTCCGCTTGCCTGACGGCCTTCTTCACCGGCAGCAGCCAGCCGCCGCTGGCCTTGTGGGGAAAGACGGAGGTGCGCCAGCCCGTTTCGCCGATCGTCGCGGTCACCTTCGCCGATCCGAAGCCACCCTTGCCGCGGTCAATCCATTGCCCGGTAAGCGCCGCCACGCGGATCGCGTCGGCCGCCTCGCCCTCGATGGTGAGGAAATACCACGCCCCGGCCGTCGAAACGCCGCTCCATCGCCAGAGGACGGCCTCCGCCTCGATCGTTTCAAACCCGGCCGCGCTCACCGCGCTTGCTCCGGTCTGACCGGCGGCGCCTTGCCGGCGAGCGCGCGCGAGCCCGCATCTGGAAGGTTCTTTATCATGAAGTGCACCTACGGCTTGCGGCGGATTGGCACAGGGATATTGCAGATATCCGCGCCACCGGCCGGCACCAGGAAGAAGGGATCGCGCCGGTTGGCCCGTGCATCGGCATAACGCGCGAAGCTCGCGCTCCCGGTCGCGAGATATTGGAGGTGCGGCTGATCGGCGGCCGGCAGATCGCTGGCAAGGCGCACCGAGCGGATCGGCGTGCGCTCCTCGGGCTCTTCATAGAAGCCGAGCGCGCCCGCGCCGCGCGGCAAGCTGGAAAGATGCTCCATCCCCTCCACCACCCGGCCGACCAGCGCGATATTGCGATCGAGGTGGCGCGGGGCATGGCCGATCACAACGTAAAGCTCTGCGCCCGAGCCGGTATCCGGCGAGAGGCCGCGGCCGACGCCGACCATGGCATAGCAATGGACAGGCCATGCCGGCTCGCTCGTTGGCGGCGGCACAGCCCGATTGCTCCCCCCCACTGAGATCGGCGTGCGCATTATGATATCAGCCGCAAGTGGCCAGCCGTTCAAGAAGAACGCAAAGCCGGAGAAGGGATCGCTGCGAGAAGTCCGGTTTGGCAAAGCCGCCAAGGCAGCCTGCCGTTCCGCGACTGACACGGACGAGACATACTCGCTCTCCGGCACGGTCTTCAGCCCCGCCGGCAGTGGCTTCGCACGTTTCGGGTCGTCGCCTTCCGCGTCGCCCCATTGCACCACATAATTGTCCTGGGCGCGATTGATGCTGAGGCCGTCATACCAGCGCGCCCTGGTCAGCAGGCGGATGTTCTCCACCCAGCCCTGGCCGAGCGGCTGCGGCATGAGCTGGATGAATGCCCGCCGCGCCTTGCCCTTTGCGTCGGGCGCGAGGGTCATGACGAGCAGATCGCCGGCGGGAATGTCCACCCAATCGGACACAGGTGCCGCCGCGACGATCTCGCCGGGCGAGGGGGCTGCGGCCGGCTCCGGCTGCGCACTGGCCGATCCGGCAGCGCACAAGGCAGCAAGCGTAAGGAGAAATGCCTGTCTCATGACCGGCATGACATGGCATAGTCAGGCACCTTGCGAAAGTCGCGCAAGGCCGCTAGGGCGCACGGCTCCAGTGCACGCGGAGCGGTGGCCGAGTGGTCGAAGGCGCTCGCCTGGAAAGTGAGTATACGTCAAAAGCGTATCGAGGGTTCGAATCCCTCCCGCTCCGCCATTTTTCATATTTAATCAGCTACATACCCAGAAATCTGGCAGATCGACTTTCGTTGATCCGCACAAACTCGGGCGCGTGCGGCGAAGAAGTGGCCCCCAACCCTCCCGTCATCGACCGCAAGACGGCAATTCCCGCCCTCAACCACTGCATTTCGTCAGCCTGCCGTCAGCCGGATTGAGGCATGACGCAGCTGGCTCTATCCATGAACAAGACTGCCGCGCCAAAAGTGCCCGCGCAGGACAGGGAGGCCGGAGAGGCATTTGGCACGACTGCTCATCATCGAGGACAATGACCGACTGGCCCGGCTGATCGCCGAGGGCCTGGGGCCGCGCGGCTATCGCTGCGACATCGCGGCGTCACTGGCCGATGGCGATGCGGCGCTGGCGGCAGGGCGCTTCGATGCGATCGTGCTCGACCTGGGCCTGCCCGATGGCGACGGGCTGGACTGGCTGCGCGCGCGCCATCCGGCCGGGGAGCCGCCTGCGCTCATCCTCACCGCACGCGGCGGCCTGGAGGATCGGATCAAGGGGCTGGATGCCGGCGCCGACGACTATCTGGTGAAGCCCTTCGCACTCGACGAGCTGGCCGCCCGGCTGCGCGCGATGCTGCGCCGGCCCGGTCGCCGCACCGAGACGGTGCTACGCGTGGGTGACATCGCCTATGATACCGCGAACCGCGTCGCCTCGGTCGCAGGACGGACGCTCGACCTTGCCCGTCGCGAGGCCGATCTCCTTGAACTGATGATCCGCAAGGCCGGTCAGGTGGTGCGGCGTCCGGCCATTGAAGACGCGCTCTATCGCTTCGACGAGGCCGTGACGCCCAATGCCATCGAGGCGATCGTCTCGCGCCTGCGCCGCAAGCTGGACGAGGCCGGCGCGACCGGCCAGCTCCACACCGTGCGTGGGGTCGGCTATCTGCTGCGGGAGAGCACCGCATGATGCGCCGCAATTCGATCCGGGGCCGGCTCATGCGCAGCATGGCGGGGGTGTCCAGTGTGGGCGCACTACTGCTGCTCATCTTCATCTGGATCGAGTATCGGCTGTCCTTCAGCCACCTTGCCAACGCGATCGCCTTTCGCCGGGCGCTCTATGAGCTGACCGAGCATGTGGTGCTGCCGATGATCCTGCTCGCTGCGCCCATGGCCTTTGCCGGACGCTGGGCGATCCGCCAGGCCGTGAAGCCTCTGCAGGACGCCGCGGAACGGATCGACGCCGGCAGTGGCGAGGCGCGTGGGGTGCGGATCGACGCGTCGACCCTGCCCGTCGAGACCGTCCCCTTCGCCGTGTCGGTCAACAATCTGCTCGACCGGGTAGATCGGGCGGCGGCAATGCACGAGGCGTTCGCTGCCGATATTGCGCACGAGCTGCGCACGCCGCTGACGCTCCTGTCACTCGAACTGGAGCGGCTGGACGACCCCCGCGCAGAGGCGCTGCGGGCGGATGTGGCCGCGATGCGCCGGCTCATCGACCAGCTGATGCTGCTGGCCCAGATCGATGCGGAAAGCGCCGCTCACCTCCCACCGGGCGAGGTCGATCTGGTCGAGGTCGCCGGTGACGTGATTGCCCAGATGGCGCCGGCAGCCCTGGCCGAGAACAAATTGCTGGAACTGCATGGCGAAGGGGCGGGCATCATCAAGGGACGGCGCGAGGCAATCGCAGCGGCGCTGCGCAATCTGGTCGAGAATGCCTTGCGCGTGACGCCAGCCGGTACACCGGTCATCGTCGTGGCCGATCGTCCGGCCGAACTGGCGGTGCGCGATGGCGGCCCCGGCCTTTCGGCGGCCTATCTCGATACGCTTGTCCAGCGTCTGCGCCGCGCGGATCATGCCAGTCAGACGGGCGCCGGCCTTGGCCTCTCGATCGTCGCGCGGATCATGGCGGCGCATGGCGGTCGGCTCGACACCGATGCGGATCGGCGGGAGCTGCGGCTGATCTTCGCGAAAAGCTGATCGCTCGTCAGGAACCGGTCAGCCGCAGGCGATAACGCCAGCAGTATGGACAGGTCCAAATGGCTCATCGCTGGCGGCATTGGTCTCGCCGCCCTTCTGCTGGCTTGGCTGTGGCTTCGGCCGCAGGCCGTGACGGAGACGTCTGAACCGCCGGCTGGAGCCGCCGCGCCGGCGGGGCCGAAGGAACTGACCCTCTCGCCCGAGCAGACCAAGGCCCTCTCGCTGCGCTTCGCTGCCGCCGCGCCGGCCAGCGCAGTCCCGGTCGCCACGCTGCCGGCCATGGTCGTGCCGCCGCCCAATGCCCGCGTCGCGGTCGCCGCCCAATTACCCGGCGTCGTCACGCGCGTCTTCGTGGTCGAGGGAGACATGGTGCGCGCCGGCCAGACTCTCGCGACCATCTCCAGCCGCGACATGGTCTCGCTCGGCGCCGAACTCTCGCGGGCGCGGGCACGGCTGGCCGTGGCACGCGCCAATGCCGGCCGCATCGGCCAGCTGAGCCGCGAAGGCATCGTCGCCTCGGCCCGCAGCGAGGAAGCGCAGGCCGCGCTGCGTCAGGCGGAAGTCGACGTGCAGGAACAGGCCCGCCTCATCGGCATGGCGAATGGATCGGCCAGCGGCGGCGGCTATGCCCTGAGCGCGCCGATCAGCGGGCGGATCAGCGCAATGACGATCGAGACCGGCAAGGCGCTCGATCCCGGCGCCGCGCCGTTCGTCATCGATGGCGGCGGAGAGCTGCAGGTGCAGGCGCAATTGCCCGAGCGACTGATCGGCACCGTGCAGCCCGGCATGTCCGTGCAGATCGGTGCGGGCGCGCAGGGCGTCGTCCTCGCCGTCGGCTCCGCGCTCGATCCGCAGACGCGCTCCGCCACGCTCACGGCGCGGCTGCCAGCCAATGCGCAAGTGCGCGCCGGGCAGGCCGTCTCCCTGTCGGTCATGGGGCCGGCGCCGGCTGGCGCGGTCAGCGTGCCGGGTGATGCCGTGACGCAGCTTGGCGGCGAGACGGTGGTCTTCGTGCAGAGCGGCCGGGGCGTCGTCGCGCGCCCGGTCATGCTCGCGGAGGGTGGCAATGGCGCCGCCGGCCAGCGGGTCGTGCTGTCCGGCCTAAGGGCCGGCGAACGGGTGGCCATCAGCGCAGTGAGCGAGCTCAAGGCGCTCGCTTCCGCCGAATAGGCCGGGCCGATGCTCCGTTCCCTCGTCGCGCAAGCGCTGTCCTACCGATTGCTGGTGCTGGCGCTGGCCGTGATCGTCGCGGGCCTGGGCGCCTGGGCGTTCGTCAAGCTGCCGGTCGATGCCTATCCTGACATTGCGCCGACGCAGGTGAAGATCATCCTCAAGGCGCCGGGCATGACGCCGGAGGAAGTCGAGACGCGCGTCATCACGCCGATCGAGATGGAGATGCTCGGCATTCCCCGCCAGTCCAGCCTCCGCTCCATGGCCAAATATGCCATTGCGGACATCACCATCGACTTTGAGGACGGGACCGACATCTACTGGGCGCGCCAGCAAGTCGCCGAGCGCCTGTCGGGCGCGATGGGCGATCTGCCGGCGACGGTGAGCGGCGGCCTCGCGCCGATTTCCACGCCGCTGTCCGAGCTGTTCATGTTCACGATCGAAGGGCCGCTCTCGCTGGAAGAGAAGCGCACCCTGCTTGACTGGACCATCCGCCCCGCACTGCGCAACGTGCCCGGCGTCGCAGACGTGAATGCGCTGGGCGGCTATGCAAAAGCCTTCGAGGTGCGGCCCGATCCTGTGGCGCTGGCCGCTGCCGGCCTCACCATCGCCGACGTGCGGCAAGCGATCGAAACCGGCAATCGCAACGATGGCGCGGGCCGCCTGACCGACGGCGAGGACGCGTTGATCGTGCGGGCCGTGGGCGCCATCCAGTCGGTCGCGGACCTGCAGGCGCAAGTGCTGCGCGCGCAAAACGGCAAGGTCGTGCGACTGGGCGATGTCGCGCAGGTCGGCATCGGCAGCCTCACCCGCTACGGCGCTGTCAGCAAGGACGGCAAGGGCGAAGCGGTGGAGGGTCTCGTCATCGCCTTGCGCGGTGCGGATGCGCGGCAAGTCGTCGCCGGCGTCAAGGCGCGGATTGTCGAGCTGGAAAAGAGCCTGCCCAAGGGCACGCACATTCATGTCTTCTATGACCGGTCGGACCTCATCTCGCGCGCAGTGGGCACGGTGGAGAAGGCATTGCTCGAAGCGACCGTGCTCGTCGTCGTTCTGCTCGTCATCTTCCTGGCGGACTGGCGCGCAGCGGCCATCGTGGCGGTCACGCTGCCCATGGCCGCGCTCATCACCTTCCTCGTGATGCGCGGCGCCGGGCTCACGGCAAACCTCATGAGCCTCGGCGGCCTCGCCATCGCCATCGGCATGCTGGTCGACGGCGCGGTGGTCGTGGTCGAGAATGTCGTCGAACGTCTGAACACCGTCGACACGCAGGATCATCATCCACGCCTCAACCACATCTTCCGGGCGACCAGCGACGTGACCGTGCCGGTATCCGCCGGTATCCTCATCATCGCGCTGGTCTTCCTGCCCCTGCTTTCGCTGGAAGGGCTGGAAGGCAAGCTGTTCGGACCCGTGGCGCTGACCATCGTCTTCGCGCTCATCGGCTCGCTGGTGCTCGCGCTCACGCTTGTGCCCGTGCTGGCCTCCTTCGGTCTCAAGACCGGCCATCACAGCGACCCCTGGATCATGCGGGTCATGACGCCACGCTACCGGGCGCTGCTGGATGGCGCCTTCGCCCGCAAGCCGCTGGTCTATGGCCTGGCCGCCGCCGGCCTCGCCCTCGCCGTGCTGGCCTATGGCGCGGTGGGCAAGACGTTCATGCCGACCATGGACGAGGGTTCCGTCATCGTGCAGCTCACCAAGAACCCCAGTGTCAGCCTGGCGCATTCGGTTCAGGCCGACATGGCGGCCCAGCGGATTTTGCTGACCAAGGTGCCGGAAGTGACAGGCGCCATCTCCCGGGCCGGCGCTGACGAGCTTGGTCTTGACCCTATGAGCCTCAATGAGACGGATACGTTTCTGACGCTCAAGCCCCAATCCGAGTGGCGCGGCAGCAAGGACGATCTCGTCGAGAGCCTCCGGCAGGCCATGCACATGCTGCCGGGCATCGAGCCGACCTTTACCCAGCCGATCGAGATGCGCGTCTCCGAGATGCTGACAGGCGCGCGCGGCGACCTCGTCGTCAAGATCTTCGGGCCGGACCTCGCCACTCTGGCTGATCTGGCCGGACGGACGCAGGCAGCACTCGCCAAGGTGCGCGGCGCATCGGAAGTGCTTACCGTCGCCAATGACAGTGTCGACTATCTGCAGGTTGACGTCGACCGGCTCGCGGCAGGCCGCGCCGGCATGCCCGTCGACACGCTGCAGGATGCCATGCGCGCCCAGCTCGAAGGGCTGAATGCCGGCATCGTCGCCGAAGGGCAGCGCCGCACGCCGATCCTCATCAAGGGCGACGAGACGCTGCGCAACGACCCCGCCCGCTTCGCCGACCTGATGCTCCGCACACCGGACGGCAGCCTCGCTCGCGTGAGCGATCTGGCGAAGGTAAGCCGGGTCGCCGGGCCGGTGAAGCTGGATCATGAAAATGGCTCCCGCTATGCGCTGGTGCAGGCGTTCGTCTCGGGCCGCGATCTCGTCGGCTATGTCGATGAGGCGAAGGCGGCGGTCGCGCGTGACGTGCCGCTGCCGCAGGGCTATCGCCTCGTCTGGGGTGGCCAGTTCGAGAACCAGCAGCGCGCCTCGGCCCGACTCATGCTGGTGGTGCCGATCGCACTGCTGCTCATCTTCCTCGTGCTGCTCGCCACATTGCGGTCGCTGCGCGCCTCGCTGCTCATCCTCGCCAACATCCCCTTCGCGCTGGTCGGCGGTCTCTTCTCGCTCTGGGCCTCAGGCGAGTATCTCTCGGTGCCGGCGTCGGTCGGCTTCATCGCGTTGCTTGGCATCGCAGTGCTCAACGGGCTGGTGCTGGTCGCCTATTTCCGCCAGCTCCGCGCCGAGGGGCGGCCGATGGCGGAAGCGGTGCGGCTGGGGGCCGAGCGGCGCCTGCGCCCGGTGATGATGACGGCAAGCATCACCGCGTTCGGGCTGGTGCCCCTTCTGTTCGCGACCGGGCCGGGTTCGGAGATCCAGCGGCCGCTCGCCATCGTCGTGATCGGCGGCCTGGTGACATCGACCCTGCTGACACTTGTGCTGCTGCCGATCCTGTTCGAGCGGTTCGGCGAGAGCCGCAAGGAGACCATGGATGCCTGACGTTCTGCTCACGCTCTATTGCGCCGGGGCGGACGGGGCGCTGATCGCCGGCACTCTGCGCAGCGCCACGGGGCGAGCCGTCCATCTGCGCGAGGAGACGGTCTTCGGCCATGATTTCAGCGATGCCAGTACGGCCGAGCGCGTGACCGGGCAGCTCGATCGCCGCGCCATCGACGTGACGTTGCCGGAGGAAAGCGTCACCAGCGTGATCGGCGCAGTTGAGCGGCTGAACCGCGCCGCACCCGTGCGTTGGCACGTGACTCCCCTTGTCGCCGGAGGGCGCTTGCCATGATCCGATCGTTCCGCCCGATCCTGCTCGGCCTGTTGCTCGGCATGGCCCTGCCCGGCCCGCTTCTGGCCCAGCGCGCCGACTTGCCGCCGCCCGAGCTGGTGGCGACGGCGCTTGACAATCACCCGTCCGTCCTCGCCGCGACGGCGCGGCTGTCCGCAGCACGCGCGCAGGCAGACATGCTGCGCGCCGGCCCGCATGAAGTGACCGTCACCGGCAGCTACCTGCGCCGCACAGTCGATGTCGAGGGCGGTTACAATGAGTTCGACACAACAGTCAGCAAGCCGCTCCGCCTGCCCGGCAAGGCCAGTCTGGATCGCAAGGCCGGCGCGTTCGGCATAGACGCCGCGCAGAACCGGATGGAGGATGTGCGCCACCAGACGTCGCTCATGCTCGCCGGGCTCTGGTATGACTGGCTGACAGCCGAAGCGCTGGCCCGTACCAATGCGGAGAGCGTCGCGGGTCTTGAGCGCGCGATGGCTGCGGTGCAGCGCCGGGTCGAGTTACGCGATGCCTCCCCGCTGGACGCCGATCAGGCCGCTTCCGCGCTCGCACTCGTCAAGGGACAGCTGGCGGACGCGCAGGCGCTGGCCGCCGCGGCGCGCGTGACGCTCGCCGCAACCTTCCCGGACCTTCCCCTGCCGCTCGCCGCGCCAGCGCTCACAGAGCCGCAGGTTTCGGCACAGGGCTTCGAGACCTTGCGTGATCTGGTGATCGAACGCAGCCATGAGATTGGCGCAGCGCGAGCGGAAGCGGATCGCCAGTCCGTCGTCGCCCGCCGCGCGAAGGCGGATCGCGTGGCCGACCCCTCGCTAGGCGTCCGCCTGTTCAGCGAACGCGGCGGGATGGAGAAGGGCGCGGGCATCGTCGCCTCCATTCCGATCGGCGGACGTTACAGGGCGCGCGCGGCAGACGAAGCAGATGCCGTCGCCCGCTCGGCAGCGCTCGAAATGTCCGTGGTTCAGCGCGAAGTGGAAGCGACGGCCAATGCCGATCTTTCGAATGCGAAGATGCGCCTCGCCGTGTGGCGGGAGGTCGCCGAGGCTGGCAAACGCGCGCAGGCCGTGACGGAACGCACAGCGCGCGGCTATACGCTCGGCGCTATCGACCTTGCCGACCTGCTCTATGCGGAGCGGCAGGCGCAGGATACGCGCCGAGCCGAGATCAATGCCCGGAGCGAGGCGCTGCGCGCGATCCTGAAGCTGGAAATCGATTCCCACGTCACCTGGGCTCCGCTCGGCGAGACCGACTAAGGCAAGAGCGAACGCTCCCCCATCAACCTGTCGAGACGGGGCGTCGCCGCGCGCCTTCGCCCCTGCTCCTCTGCCTCCTTCCGGCCGCGCGACCCGACTGCCCAAGCGCCGCAACGACGAAATGCGTTGACGAATCAATGAATACAGGCTCGAAGAGTGGCAGGCCGCGACAGTCGGCGGCAAGTGACATGGATACGGGAAAGGCGAGGCAGCGATGAGCGACACATTCTGGCCGGAGGGCGTTCCGGCCATCATGCCTCCGGCCGATCGCGGCGAAATTACAGAGCTTTACGCCCGCTATGCATGGGGCCTGGATCTGGCGGACAAGGAGATGCTGCTCTCCACCTTCGCAGAAGACGGGCAGTTCGACCATCTCTGGCAAGGCGTGGCCTCCGGTCATGAGGCGATCATGAAGAGCATGGATGAGCTCTGGAACCGACGACAGGCCTGGTGGTATGGACGCCAGCACCTGTTCAATCATTTCGTGATGGATCCGCGTCCGGAAGGCGCCCGGGTGCGCTGCTTCTTCCAGATCATCCAGTTCAACGTCGAGTATAAGAACAACTTCGTCTTCGGCATCGGCACGCGCGATGATCGGCTGGTGAAGCGCAACGGGCGCTGGGTGTTCTACAAACTGCACGTCAACGCCTGGACGGCCGCCGATCAGGTGCCCTGGAAAGGCGATTTCATGATCGACAGCCGGCCGCCCAATCCATCGCCGCCGGCCGATACGCGTCCGTTCATGGAGCAGGCGAAAGACCCGTGGTGATCTGATGTCGGCCGCCCTGTTTCGGGCGGCGATCTGAAACCCCCAGCAGATGACGCCATGACGGAGAGGGTCGAATGAGCGCATTCAACATTCAGGCATTCATCGATTCCCAGCCGACGCGGCCCATTCATCTGCGCGTGCTGGCGATCTGCGTCTTCATCATGTTCATCGACGGGCTGGACATCTTCATGGTCGGCAAGATCGCGCCAGCCATCGCGCGCGGTCTGGGCGAAACGCCGGCGGCCATGACGCTGGTCTTCTTCTGCCAGCAGATCGGCCTCGCGATCGGGGCGTTCGCGGCCACGCCGTTAGCGGACCGGTTCGGCCGGCGACGGATGCTCATCCTGTGCTCGGCGATCTTCGGCACGCTCACTTTCCTGACCAGCTTCACGACTTCGATAACCCAGTTGGCGCTCATGCGGGGTCTCTCGGGCATCTTCATGTCCGGCGGACTGCCCATCGCCGTCTCGCTGCTGGCCGAGCTGACGCCGGGCAACCGGCGGGGGACATTCATTGCCCTCTCCTTTGCCGGCTATAGTGCCGGCGGCGCAGCGGGTGGCGCGATCGCCGCCTGGGTGATCGACGCTTATGGCTGGCAGAGCGGCTTCTGGATCGGCGGCCTGCTGCCGCTGCTCAGCATCCCCATCATGCTCCTGTTGCTTCCGGAATCATTGCCGTTCATGGCCCTGCGCGATCCGGCCGATCCGCGTATCCCGGCCACCATCAGGCGACTGGCCCCGAACACCCCGCTCACAGGCGCAGAGCGGTTCGAGGCGGCGGGCGGCGCCAAACGGGCCAACGACACGCATGTGCTCGATATTTTCCGCGATGGCCGCTTCCGCACCACCACGATCATCTGGTTCGCCTGCGTGCTTTCCATGGGCAACATCGCCCTCATGGCGGCCTGGCTGCCGACCTTCTTTCAGGAAATGGCCGGCATTCCGATCCAGCGGTTCGCGGTGTTTGCCATGATCGGCTTCGTCGGCGGACTGGCCGGTACCTTCGTCATGGGCTGGCTGCTCGATCGGGTGCGTGCCTCCCGCGTCATCCCGGTCTATTATTTCCTGCTGGCCGGCATGATCCTGCTGCTCGGCCTCGTCCCGTTCCAGGCGCCGATGTTTCTGGGCGTGCTCATTGCCTTCAACTTCTTCCAGACAGGTGGGCAGACCGGGCTCAACACGCTGATGACCAGGGTCTATCCCGCCAACATGCGCGCCACCGGCATTGGCTGGGCGGGCGGTGCAGGACGCATTGGCGGAATCATGCTTCCGCTGCTCGGCGGGCTGGCGGTGAGCGCACATTATTCGCTGCAAATGACCATGGCGATCATAGCCGTGATGCCATTCATCGTGGCGGTGGCGGTCCTGTTGCTCAGGGAGCCGGCTCGGGCGTGAGGGAACGGGCGGCGGATGCCCCCTTCTTCCTGCCTTTCGCGGTTGACGCCTGTTCGAAATGCTCGATGCGGGTGGCGACATGCAGCAGCAGATCGTCGAACATCTGGCGCTGTGTCTCGTCCAGTCCCTCGAGCAAATAGCCATAGAAGGCGCGCCGCTCCGCACTGATCCGCCCGGCCATGTCGGCGCCTGCCTCGGTCAGGGATATCCTCTTCTTCGCCTTGCTGCCGGGATAGGGACTCTTGATCGCGAGCCCGCGCGCTTCCAGGCTGCGCGCCGCGCGGCTCACTTCGGCCGGGTCGACCTTCGCCTGGTCGGCAAGCTCCGTGACGGTCGAGGCCCCGAGCCGGTTGAGATTGGCCATCACGCGCCACTCAGCGAGTGAGATGCCGGCGTCCTGATCAAGCGCAACAGAGATGCAGCGATCGAGCATCTTGGTGACCATGAGCAGACGATAAGGCACATGGGTCAGGCCGTAACTGTCCCAGTAACGCCGCAGGCGCTGGCTAGGCACGGCAACCGGCCTCACTTTTTCGGACATCCTGGCCCCTTCCCTTCTGTGTCTCATCCGCCACAGCAGCACGTGCCATCGCATTTTCGGCTTGTAACCGCCCAAACCGTTGAGTAATCAATAGTCGGTTGAGAGCTCAACAAAAAAATGAGTCGGGAAAAGCCGGCCGTTCATCAGATCGTGGAGGAGAGGAAATCCCATGGCTCAGCATCGTTCGTCTTGTCGCGTGCGCACCCTATCCGGGTGCCTGAGTGGTTTCGCGCTTGCTGCCAGCCTGCTGGCCGCGCAGGCGGCACACGCCCAGTCCGCAACCGCGCCGCAGGCCGCCGCCGATGACGAGGACGCCAGCATCATCGTGACCGGCACGCGGATTCAGGCTTCCGGTTTCAACGCGCCCACGCCGATCACTGTGCTCGGCGCCGAGCAGATCGAGCGCCAGGCCGTGACCAACGTCGCGCAAATTCTGAATGAAATCCCTGCTTTCCGCGCGCAGAGCTCGCCCAGCACGTCTGCCATTTTCGTGAGCAACCTCGGCGCTTCGACGGCCGACCTTCGCGGCCTGGGCGGCAACCGCACGCTGGTGTTGATCGATGGGCGCCGGGTCGTCGGCTCGACCGTTTCCGGCGGCTCCTTCACGCCGGCCAACACCGTCGACCTCAACCTGGTCCCGACATCGCTGCTGGAACGGGCCGAAGTCGTGACCGGCGGTGCGTCGGCCGCTTATGGGTCGGATGCCGTCGCGGGTGTGACCAACCTCATTCTCAACCGCAAGCTGCGCGGCGTGAAGGCATCGGTCCAATACGGCCTTACCGAGCGCGGCGACAATCGCGAGTTCCAGGCCTCGCTGGCCGGTGGCGCGCAGATTGGACGGCTCAGCGTCGTCCTGGGTGTCGAATATGTCGACAATCAGGGCACGGGTGATTGTTACACGCGCGAATGGTGCGCGCAGAGCTACAACACCGTGAGCAATCCCTTTGTCACCGGCAGCACGACGACGCGCGTGATTGCCGGCCAGCCGGCGACGCTCATCCTTCCCAACGCCCGCACCGCGACCTCATCGCTGAACGGTCTCGTGATTGCCGGCCCGCTGCGTGGCACGGAGTTCCGCGCGGACGGGACGACTTATGCGCATGATTACGGCACTTACGGGTCCGGCCTGTTCCAGAGCGGCGGCGGCGATCCCGTTCTGCCGTTCTACCAGTTCTTCCCCCTGTCCGCGCCCAGCAAGCGCGCAAATGCCTTCGGCAACATCGACTATGAGGTGACGGATACGCTGAAGCTGACGGCGCAAGGCTCCTATGGCTTTGTGAAGGGCGAAGTGCTTGGCGCCTCTCGTCGCGACGTCTCGCCGGCCGGGTCTTACCAGATCCAGCGCGACAATGCGTTCCTGCCGGCTTCGGTCGTCACGCGCATGATTGCCGCCAATGTCACGAGCCTGCCCTTTGGCCGCATATGGAATGACATCGGGCCGCAGATCGGCAGCGTGACGCGCGAGACCAAGCGCTTCGTCGCCGGCTTCGAATGGGGCTTCACCAGCAAGCTGACGCTTGAGGGCTATTATCAGTTCGGCCAGACCGACTATTCGCAGCGCGGATACAACACCACGGTCAACAGCCGCATGGCCTTCGCGATCGATTCCGTGCGGGATCCGATCAGTGGTAACATCGTCTGCCGCGCCACCCTTCCCGGCGCGGCATTCCGGGCGGCGGCGGCAGGCTGCGTACCGCTCAATCCGTTCGGTAGCGGCGCGTCGTCGGCAGCGGCCCGTCAATATGTCACCGCGACGGCGATGCAGGACACGACGCTCAAGCAGCACGTGTTCTCGCTCACCCTGCGTGGCGATCTCGTCGAGCTCTGGGCCGGGCCGCTTTCCTTCGCCGCCGGCGGCGAATATCGCAAAGATTCGGTCGCCAGCACGGTTGACCCGATTTCCGCCGCCAATGACTTCCACACCAGCCCGGGTGGCGGCATCACTGGCAACAAGCGCAGCATCAATGTGAAGGAAGGCTTCGTCGAGCTGGCGCTGCCCCTCGCCAAGGACCTGCCCTTCGCCAAAAGCCTCGGCCTCAATGGTGCGGTGCGTGTGACGGACTACAGCTTCAGCGGTTCGGTGGAGACATGGAAGGCCGGCGCCGACTGGGAGCCGACCGACTTCCTGCGCTTCCGTGGCACCCGCTCGCGTGACATCCGCGCGCCCAACCTGTTCGAACTGTACGGTGCGCCGCAGAGCTCCTTCCAGACAGTGGACGATCCCGCGAATGGAGGCGCGCGCGCGCTCATACCAACCTTGCTGAGCGGCAACACGGCGCTGGTGCCGGAAATTGCCGACACCTGGACCGCCGGTGCTGTCGTCACCGCTCGCATGGGCGGGCTCGGCACATTGCGGGTCTCGGCCGACTGGTTCGACATCTCGCTCAACGGGGCAATCAGCACCCTCGGCGCGCAGATCATCGTGACACGCTGCTATCAGGGCAATGCGGCGCTTTGCCAGTATGTGACGCGGAACGGGGCGGGCCAGCTCACCCAGATCATCAACGCCAACCTGAACCTCAACAAGCAGATCACGCGGGGCTGGGATTTCGAAGCGGACTATAATGTGCCTCTCGGGTCCGGTAAGCTGAATGTCCGCGCGCTGGCGACCGTGCTCAAGGACCTGATCACCGTCGATACCGCCGGCGTGGCGATCGACCGCGCTGGCCAGAACGGCTCGGGCGTGTCGCAGCCCTCGGGCCTGCCGCGCTACACCATCAACGCGATGGTCGGCTATTCCGGCGGGCCATTCGGCGCGCAGGTGCAGATCCGGCATATCTCGTCGGGCCGCTATCAGGTCACGAACATCGGCCCGGATGAAGCCGGCTACAGCCCGCTGCTGGCCAACAGCATCAGCAACAACCGCGTGCCGGCGGTAACCTATGTGAACCTGAACGCGCAGTTCAAGATCCGGGAAAACATCGAGATCTTCGGCGTGGTCAGCAATCTGTTCGACAAGGATCCGCCGAATTATCTGCCGTCAAGCTTCGGCGCGACCAATCCGGTACTCTATGATGTGTTGGGCCGGTCCTTCAAATTCGGTATCCGTGCCAGCCTGTAGCTGAGACCAAACTGTAACCGATGACCGCGGCGGGCCTCTCCAGGTCCGCCGCGTCGCTGCCGAGAGACATCATGACCGAGACGAAGACGCACCCTTTCCAGCCCAATCTGGTTTACGCCTTCTCGATCGCCATCGAACTGACCAAGGCGACCTATATCCGCCCTTCGCACACCGGGCAGATGCGCGCGGCCATCTACGCCGCGAGCGGCACGGTCGAGGGCCGGATCACCGGCAAGGTGGTGCCGATGAGCGGCGGCGACTTCCCCCTGGTCCGCGCGGATGGCGTGCTGGACTTCGACGCGAAATATCTGCTCGAACTGGACGACGGCACGCCGATCATGCTCCACAATCGCGGCTTCCGCTGGGGGTCAGACGAGGTGATGGCCAGGCTCGCACGCAATGAGCCGGTCGATCCCAGCGAATATTATATGCGCGTCACGCCGCGTTTCGACGTGCCGACAGGCCCGCACGACTGGCTGGATCGCCATGTCTTCGTCGGCGTGGCCGAGAAGCTCCCCGGCGCCAATTGCATTCACTATTTTCAGGTGCTCTAGATCGGCCAACACCGCCCGGGATCATCTGCGATCGCTTTCGCCGGCGGGTTAGCGGGCATCAGACCACAGCAGCCTCGGCCGCAGCCTCCGCATCGGCCTTCTTGCCCATGTGGCGGGCAATGACGGCGCAGACGATGAGCTGGATCTGGTGGAACAGCATCAGCGGCAGGATGAGCAGGCCGACCTGCGCGGCCGGGAACAGCACGCCGGCCATGGGCACGCCGGAGGCAAGGCTCTTCTTCGATCCGGCGAATAACAGCACGGTGGCGTCAGCACGGGAAAAGCCGAGCAGGCGCCCCAGCATCATTGAGATACTCAGCACCAGCGCCAGCAGTGCAGAACAGAGCAGCGTGAGCAACAGCAGGTCGGTCGCCGAGACACGCTGCCAGATCCCTTCCACGACCGCCGCACCAAAGGCGGTATAGACCACCAGCAGGATCGAGGTGCGATCAACCCGGCCGACCAGCGTCTTGTGCCGAGCGACGAAGCCGCCAATCAGCGGCCGCGCTAGATGCCCGAGTACGAACGGCAACAGCAATTGCAGAAGGATTTTCTCGAGCGAGGCGGCCGAAAAGCCGACTCCGGCCTTTTGCATGAACAGTGCGACCAGCAGCGGCGTCAGGAAAATGCCGAGCAGGTTGGAAAAGGCCGCCCCACACACCGCTGCCGCGACATTTCCGCGCGCGATCGAGGTGAAGGCGATGGAGGACTGGACCGTCGACGGAAGCAGGGTGAGGAACAGGATGCCCGCGGCCATCACCTCCGGCATGACCGGCAGACTCGCGAAACCGAGGCCAAGGAACGGAAAGACGACATAAGTGACCGACAGCGTCGCCAGGTGCAGGCGCCAGGCCCGCACACCCTCGAAGATCGCCTCGCGCGAAAGCTTGGCGCCATGCAGGAAGAACAGCAGGACGATGCCGGCATCGGCGACCGTGTCCATGATCGGCACCCAGATACCGCGTGCCGGCAGCAGCGATGCGAGGAGGACGGTGCCGATCAGCGCGAGGACGAACGGCTCGAAAATGGCAAGAATGCGGGCGATCATGCTTCGGCCCTTAGGCAAATTTCTTCGCCAGTGGCAGAGAAATCTCACGGGTCTGCCAGAGCCCCGGCTTTAGCCTCTCCTTCCCGCTGAGACCACACAGCCGCCGTTAAACCGCTTCTGGCCGTTCTCGATCGCGGAAGAAGGCGTGGTGGGCGATGACGGGCTCGAACCGCCGACATTCTCGGTGTAAACGAGACGCTCTACCAACTGAGCTAATCGCCCCTCTGGCACGAATCCGCAATGTGCGGTCGCGCGGTCAGGTGGGGAGCGCCATATCGGCCTGATCCGATGCCGGTCAAGCACGGCTTGCGGTCGACGCTTGGAGTCAGCGTGCGCTGACCCCGAGGAGGCCGCCATTGCGGCGGATCATCTGCGCCCAGCCGATCACGGCTTCGGCCGCCGGCTCGGTCAGCTCGATGAACACGCGACGGCCATCAGCCGGATCGTCGATGCGCGCAAAGACGCCCCGGTCGGTGAGCTGGCGGATCCAGCGCAGCGCCGTGGTGGGCGGCACGGCGGCGGCGATGCATAGGCTGGAGACCGACACGCGCTGGCCGGCAAGCCGCGCGGCCATCAGGTCGAGGATCATGTCCCAGGCCGGATCGGCAAACAGGTCCGTCGGCAGAAACTGATCCCGCAACCGCCGCGCCCGGATGATCGCGCGCACTTCGGCATGAGTCGGCAGCACGCCACCCGCCGGCTCAACCGCACGGTGACCCGCGCGCGGCTGAAACAGGCGCGAGGGTTGAGCGCCGGGACCAATCCCCGCCCCATGTCCGCTCATGCGATAGCCGCCGCGCCGATCCATCACGGTCTCGGGCGATCCGTCCGCGCCATTGCCCCTGTCCTGGCCATGGCCGCCGCCGAGCGACATGCGCTCGATCGTCTCGGCCAGACGGCGCACCTGCTCGCTCAATTGCTCCAGCCGCGTCGCTTCGCTCTCGCGCGAGGAATCGTCGAACAACATGCTGCCCGATGCTGTCTCGCGCAGCCCCGCCATCACCAGCAGGGAGACGATATCGCAGTCAGCCGGTTCGCACAGGAAGTCCGCGCCCGGCGCGTCCAGCATGGCCAGCGCGCAATCGAGCCCCGCCATGTCGACAATCACCGCCAGCCGCGCCTGCGCAAGCCCGTGCCGCGCCGCCAGGGCAAAGGCGCTCATGCGGTCCAGGCAGGCCGGGACATCCAGCCCGCGCAGATCCAGCACAATGAGGTCCAACGCTGCTGCGCGGGACAGGCGCTCCGCCACATCCTCCAGCGCGACTCGACCGAGGCTTCGCAGCCCGGCCCGCTCGCCCCAGCGCGCCAGGGCGTCCGCTCGCGCCGCCGCGCCGACAATCAGCAAGGTGGGCCGGCGGTCGACCGCAATGCGCTGCTCCGGCGCCGCAAGCCAGCCGTCGCCGGCCACCATGACCGGCACCGCACCGGCTTCATCCCCATTATCCAGCCAAGTCATTCGGTCACGTCCCCCTTCGTACCGCCTTTGTTCCGGTTTATGCGTGATTCGGAGGTCAATTTGAACCCTGTTTGTTCCGTTTTGGCGTAACGTGTGCACAACGCATCCGGAATGAGGCCGTTTGCATCCATATCGGAGGAAACGCCCTCGCGCGGGCCGACCCCGGCGATGGACGCCCGACGCCGCGATCTTGCCGGTCCGCGCCCGTTGACACGGTCCTTTCAGGCGTTATGGCCCAGAACCCGACAGGGGTGATGCAGCGCAGCAAAGACCCCGGCGCTCAGCCCGTCCGCGCCCCGCGCGAGACCAGACACATTTGAGG
Source organism: Sphingomonas sp. (assembly GCA_017304655.1). Lineage (GTDB taxonomy): Bacteria > Pseudomonadota > Alphaproteobacteria > Sphingomonadales > Sphingomonadaceae > Sphingobium. The sequence goes on along the minus strand of JAFKLY010000002.1, from coordinate 31,535 downwards.
AGACCCCGCTGATGACCGCGATCGGACAGGACACGCTTGGCACCCGCGATACGCTGGACGTCGGCGGCAAGAGCTACGGCTATTATTCGCTGGCGAAAGCGGCGGCGAAGCTCGGCGATGTCTCGCGCCTGCCCTTCTCCATGAAGGTGCTGCTGGAGAATCTGCTCCGCTTCGAGGATGGCGGCTTCACTGTCTCCACGGCGGACGTGCAGGCGCTTGTCGACTGGCAGAAGAACCCGACGGAATCGCAGAACGAGATCCAGTATCGCCCTGCCCGCGTGCTGCTGCAGGATTTCACCGGCGTGCCTTGCGTGGTCGATCTGGCCGCGATGCGCGACGCGATCGCCAAGCTCGGCGGCGACACGAGCAAGATCAATCCGCTGGTGCCGGTCAATCTGGTGATCGACCACTCGGTGATGGTCGACGAGTTCGGCCACCCCAAGGCCTTCGAGCAGAATGTCGAGATCGAGTATCACCGCAACATGGAGCGCTATGACTTCCTGAAGTGGGGCTCCAAGTCGCTCGCCAATTTCTATGCCGTGCCGCCGGGCACCGGCATCTGCCATCAGGTGAACCTGGAGAACATCGCCCAGACGGTGTGGACCAGCACCGCCCCGGACGGCACCGTGATCGCTTATCCCGACACCTGCGTCGGCACGGACAGCCACACGACGATGATCAACGGCCTGGGCGTGCTCGGCTGGGGCGTGGGCGGCATCGAAGCCGAAGCCGCGATGCTCGGCCAGCCGGTCTCCATGCTCATCCCGGAAGTCGTTGGCTTCAAGCTCACCGGCGAACTGAAGGAAGGCGTGACGGCCACCGACCTGGTGCTGACCTGCACCAACATGCTGCGCAAGCATGGCGTCGTCGGCCGCTTCGTCGAATATTATGGCCCTGGCCTCGCCTCGCTCAGCCTCGCCGATCGCGCGACGCTGGCCAACATGGCGCCGGAATATGGCGCGACCTGCGGCTTCTTCGGCATTGACGACAAGACGCTCGACTATCTGCGCCTCACCGGCCGCGAGGAAGAGCAGATCGCGCTGGTCGAGGCCTATGCCAAGGCGCAGGGCTTCTGGATCGAGCCCGACGCGGCCGATCCGATCTTCTCCTCCACGCTGGAGCTGGACATGAGCACGGTCGTGCCATCGCTCGCCGGCCCCAAGCGCCCGCAGGACCGCGTGAACCTGACCGAGGTCGACGACGTGTTCGCCAAGGACATGGCCGAGACCTACAAGAAGGCGAACACCCGCGTGCCAGTCGAGGGCAAGGACTTCGACATTGGCGATGGCGACGTGATGATCGCCGCGATCACGAGCTGCACCAACACCTCCAATCCCGGCGTGCTCGTCGCAGCCGGCCTCGTCGCCAAGAAGGCGGACGAGTTTGGCCTGAAGCCCAAGCCCTGGGTGAAGACCAGCCTCGCCCCGGGCAGCCAGGTCGTCACGGACTATCTGGTGAAGGCCGGCCTTCAGTCGCACCTCGATAATATCGGCTTCAACCTCGTCGGCTATGGCTGCACCACCTGCATCGGCAACAGCGGCCCGCTCGCCGAACCGATCAGCAAGGCGATCAACGAGAATGGCCTCGTCGCCGCCGCCGTCATCTCCGGCAACCGCAACTTCGAGGGCCGCGTGAGCCCGGACGTGCGCGCCAACTTCCTTGCCTCGCCGCCGCTCGTCGTCGCCTATGCGCTCAAGGGCACGGTGATCGAGGACTTCACCACCACCCCGATCGGCCAGGGCAAGGACGGGCAGGACGTGTTCCTCAAGGACATCTGGCCGACCAATCTGGAAGTCGCCTCGACCATGGCATCCTGCATGGACCGCGCGATGTTCCAGGCCCGCTATGCGGACGTCTACAAGGGCGATGCGCACTGGCAGGCGATCAACGTGGAAGGCTCGGAAACATACAGCTGGCGCGCCGGCTCCACTTACGTGGCCAACCCGCCCTATTTCGAGGGCATGTCCATGACGCCGGCGCCGGTCGCCGACATCATCGAGGCCAAGCCGCTGCTCATCCTGGGCGATTCGATCACCACCGACCACATCAGTCCGGCCGGCTCGATCAAGGCGGACAGCCCGGCCGGCAAGTGGCTGATGGAGCATCAGGTCGCCAAGGCCGACTTCAACAGCTACGGCGCGCGCCGCGGCCATCATGACGTGATGATGCGCGGCACCTTCGCCAACATCCGCATCAAGAACGAGATGGTGCCGGGCGTCGAGGGCGGCTTCTCGCGCTATGGCGAGGAAATCGGCTCGGTCTATGACGTCGCCATGAAGCACAAGGCCGACGGCACGCCGATGGTCGTCGTCGCAGGCAAGGAATATGGCACCGGCTCCTCGCGCGACTGGGCGGCCAAGGGCACCAATCTGCTGGGCGTGCGCGCCGTCATCGTCGAGAGCTTCGAGCGCATCCACCGCTCGAACCTGGTCGGCATGGGCGTGCTGCCGCTCCAGTTCAAGGATGGCGACACCCGCACCAGCCTGGGCCTGACTGGCGACGACAGCTTCACCATCACCGGCGTCGGCAACATCAAGCCGCGTCAGGATGTCGAGGTGAAGGTCACCCGCAAGGATGGCAGCAGCTTCACCTTCACGGCGCTCTGCCGCATCGATACCGCCAATGAGGTCGAATACTTCATGAACGGCGGCATCCTGCACTATGTGCTGAGGAAGCTCGCGGCCTGATGGGATGGCCGGGCGCAAGCCCGGCCGACCATGCCGCGTTGCCCTGACCAGCCATGACCGGTCTGGACCTCTTCGTCGAGATCGTCGGCTGGACCGGTGCCGTCCTCGTGCTCGGCGCCTATATCCTCGTCTCGATGGGCCGGCTTTCCGGCGCCTCAGCCGCGTTCCAATGGATGAACGCGGTGGGCGCCGGCTTCTTCGTGCTCAACACCTGGTGGCATGGCGCCATTCCCTCCATGGTGCTCAACATCATCTGGAGCGCGATCGGATTCTTCGCGCTGTGGCGCATCTGGCGGACCCGCTCGGCCTGATCGCCCGCCGGTCGCAACATGCTGGCATTCCCGGGCATTGCGACTATCCTGCCGGACATGGCTGACGATCAAAGCAAGCGCCCCGGATGGACGGCAGCCCTCGACAGACCTGAACTCGCCCACATCTGGACAGCCCTGCACACATGGTGGCGATTCCAGACGCGGAACGTCGATCAGGTGGCGGTGATCGAGAAGATCCGGGCCGAGTGCGACTGGTCTGCCCGCTATGGCTTCATGATCTGCATGTCCGCAGGCATTGCCATCCTCGGCCTGATCCTGTCCTCGCCGGCGGTGGTCATCGGCGCGATGCTGCTGTCCCCGCTCATGGGCCCCATTCTCGGCATTGGTTTTGCGCTGGCGACCGGGGATGCCGTCTGGATCAAGGAATCGACCCGCGCGCTGGTGTTCGGCGCGCTCCTTGCCATTTCGTTCTGCGCGCTGATCGTGCTGCTCTCCCCCCTTCAGACCGTCACCAGTGAAATCGCAGCGCGGACGCGTCCCAATCTCTTCGATCTGCTGGTGGCCCTCTTCTCCGCGCTGGCGGGCGCTTATGCGATGATCCGCGGGCGTGGCGAAACGATCGTCGGTGTGGCCATTGCCACCGCGCTGATGCCGCCGCTCGCCGTGGTCGGCTTTGGCCTGGCAACCTGGAACTGGACGGTTTTCGGCGGCGCCTTCGCGCTGTTCATCACCAATCTGGTCACCATCGCGCTCTCGGCGGCGCTTATGGCGCGCATTTATCGTTTTCGCGCCAATCTCTCCGCCAAGCAGACCTATTATCAGACATTCGGCATCGTGATTGCCTTCATTGCCCTGGCCATCCCGCTTGGCATTTCATTGCGCCAGATCGCGTGGGAGACGCGGGCGAGCAACGCGATCAGTGGCGCGATCCGCGACCAGTTCGATCGATCGGCCCGCCTCTCCCAGATCGATCCCGATTTTGCGGTCGATCCGATCAATGTGACGGCAACGGTATTCACGCCAGCCATTCAGCCGGATGCGGAAGCGCTGGCCGAGCGCATTCTCGCGCGCGAACTCGGGCGCAAGATCAACGTGTCGATCCGCCAGTTCCGAGTGGGCACGGGCAGCGGCGATGCCGAAACCGCGCTCCTCGCCTCGGCCCGCAATGACGAGCGCGAACGGCTCAATCAGGCGCGCCAGGCCATTGCCACGCAACTGGCCATGGTTGCGGGCGCGGATAGCGATGATGTGGTGGTGGATCCCGCGAAGCGCGTCGCCACGGTCCGCGCCGCCCGCCTGCCGGATGCGGGACTCGCCGCTTATCGTGCGCTTGAACAGCGGATCGCGGCGACGATGCCCGGCTGGGACATCCGCATGGTGCCGCCGGCCAGCGCCTTGCCGGACGTGGCCGCAACGCTGGCGGCAACGCCGGCGGATGTGCAGGACGACAGCAAGTCTGCAGCCACGCTGGCAGCCTCGGCCCCGATCAAGCTGGCGGTCTGGGCGGCACACCGCATCGGAACGCCGATCGGCGTATCAGGCCCTCCCGACGCGGCCCGGCGCGTGGCCGACGCACTGGCCGCGCAAGGCGTTACGGCCAGCGTGACGAGTGATGACAGCCGCTCCGACACCATCCGCCTGCGCTGGCTCGCGCCGGACAACGGACAGCCAGGCAGAGACTAGGGCCAATCGGCCTTCCGCCCGTCCGGGGCGAGTCAGCCCTGGGGCTTGCGGAACTTGAGCGTCATGCGATCGCTCTCACCAATCGCGCGGAACTCTTCGCCACCGCGCAGGCCGGGCAGGAGAGTCCAAACGCCATTGGGATGATCCGTGTCGTCCTTCGGGTTGGCGTTGATCTCCGACGCGCCGACGAAAACGAAACCGGCCTTTTCGGCAAGCGCGCGCACCGTCGACACCTTCACATAGCCGCTGCTTTTCTCGCGGGCCGTGTCGGCGCTTTCGGGCAGACGGTGATCGACCACGCCCAATATGCCGCCGGGCTTGAGCATGGCGAACATCTGGTCGAACGCTTCCTGCGCGTAAGTCTGGTTGTCGCGCTTGTAGCCCATCTGCCAGTTGTGGACGTTGCGGAAGGTCAGCACCACGTCGGCACTGCCCGCCGGCACCGTCGGCTGACCGGCGCTCGCCGGAAAGGCAGCAAGCTTGATGCCGCCATACAGCGCGGCATCCTTCGCCTGTCGCGCCTGGATGCCCTTGAGGCCATCGGGCCAGAAATCGACCGCCCAGAGCGTGCCCTTGTCCTTGAGATAAGGCGCCAGAATCTCCGTGTACCAGCCACCAGCCGGCCAGATTTCCACCACCGTATCCGTCGGCTTCACGCCGAAGAAGCTCAGCGTCTCGGCGGGGTGGCGATAGACGTCGCGCGCGGCATTGGCCGGCGTGCGCGTGGGCGCGGCGACGGCGGCAGCGATTGTGGGATCAACCTTGATGGCAGCGGTCTGGGCCGCAAGCCCGGTGGTCAGGGTAGCGCCGGCAAGCAACAGCGCACCGGCGAAGAGGATACGAGGAAAGGCGGGGGGCATGGCAGCTCTCATTTGTTGAGTGGCACCAAGATGATGCCGCATGCCCTCCCGCGAGGCAAGCTGGCCCGGGCCGGCGGGCGCGCGGCTCCGTCGCCCCGGATTGCGGATTGGTCGCAAGAAGACTGTGCGATGGCGCGGCGCGCTGGCAACCCGCCTCCCGCAAATGTGGGAGACATATGATGCGATTGTCCATTGCACTGGCCCTTGCGGCCGCAACCTTGCCATTGTGCGCGCCAGCCGCCGCGACCGTGCTCACTTTCGATGATCTGGCCCGGGACGGCACGTCCTATCGCTATGTCGATGGGCCGCTCCATTATGGCGACTATGTCTTCTCGTCGGACTACTCCAATGTTGGAGGCTTCATCGTCCCCGACAGGATGAGCGCGTTAAACGCCGACATGGGCAACGCGACCCTGGCGCACCGGTGGGATAATGTAATGTACATGTCTCGCGCCGACGGCGAGTTGTTCGATCTCACGTCCATCGACATCGCCGACTTTTACAACACCGGCAATGCCTTCCTGAACCAGTTGATCCTGGAATATGGGGACGGCTCGATCGAAAACACCAATGTTATCAGCGACGGCAGCCCCGGCCTGCAAACGGTGACGCTCAATGCGAAGGGAGTCCGGCGCTTCGTGCTGGCCGCGGCCCCCCGAAACTGGTGGCAGTTCGACAATATCGTGGTCGACAAGTCGGTTCCGCAGGCGCCGCTGCCCGAGCCGGCGAGCTGGGCATTGATGATTGCCGGCTTCGGCCTGGCCGGCGCCCGGCTGCGCACGCGGCGCGGCGCCCGCATCGCGGCCATCGCCTGACGAGGTCCCATGCGGTTGCGGCGGCGGTTATGGACCGTCGCCGCAGCTCCCCCTTCAGAGGCAGGCCTCGAGCAGCGCCTGATCGAAGCCGAAGCTGCGCGCCTTTTCCAGCGTGTAGGGGCGCAGGCCCAGCGAGCGATATTCGCCGATGATCTTTCCGTCGGCGTCCTCGTCCAGATACTCGAACTTGAACAGCTCCTGGGTGACGATCACTTCGCCTTCCATGCCGATCACCTCGGTAATGTTGGTGATACGGCGCGAGCCGTCGCGCAGACGCTTCACCTGCACGATCAGGTCCACCGAGTCGGCGATCTGCTTGGAAATCGCTTCCTTGGGGATCTTGATGTCGCCCATCAGGATCATGTTCTCCATACGGCCCAGGCACTCGCGCGGGCTGTTGGCGTGGAGCGTACACATGGAGCCATCATGGCCGGTGTTCATGGCGGCGAGCAGATCGAAACACTCGGCGCCACGAATTTCGCCCAGGATGATGCGGTCCGGCCGCATACGCAGGGCGTTCTTCACAAGGTCGCCGATGGTGATGGCGCCCTGGCCTTCCAGGTTCGCGGGGCGGGTTTCCAGCGGCAGCCAGTGCGGCTGCTGCAGGCGGAGTTCCGCCGCGTCCTCGATGGTCAGCACGCGCTCGCCCGGATCGATCATCTTGGAGAGCGCATTGAGCATCGTCGTCTTGCCCGAGCCGGTACCGCCCGAGATGACGATGTTGAACCGGCACGCGCCCGCGATCTTGAGCGCTGTCGCCATCTTGTCCGACATGGAGCCGCCCTTGGCCATCATGTCGAGCGTGATCGGCTTGGCGGAGAATTTACGGATCGAGATGGCCGTGCCGCGCAGCGAGAGCGGCGGCACGATGACGTTGACGCGCGAGCCGTCCGGCAAGCGGGCGTCGGCCAGCGGGGTCGTCTGGTCGACACGGCGGCCGACCTGATTGACGATGCGCTGGGCGATCTGGAACAGATGCTCCTCGTCGCGGAAATGGATCTGGGCAAGCTGCAGCTTGCCCTTCTTTTCGATGTAGGTCTGGTCCGGACCGTTGACCATGATGTCGCTGACATCCGGGTCGCCCAGCAGCTCCTCCAGCGGGCCGAAGCCGAGAAGCTCGTCGACCAGCACCTTCTCCAGCGCGAATTGCTCGCGCCGGTTGAGCGTCAGTTTCAGCTCGGCCAGAACTTCAATGATGATCGGCCGGAATTCTTCGGCGAGCTCATCCTTGTTGAGAGTTGCGGCGGCTTCCGGATCGACGCGCTCCAGCAGGCGCGGAAGCACCTGCTCCTTGATCTTGTGGACGCTCGCCTCGAAGCCCTGATTCTTTTCACCCGACTCGCTGTGGTCGGTATTCATCCGCTCGGTCAGGCGGGCCATCGCATCGGAGTTGCGATCCTGCCCCGGCAGTGGACCGGAAGGCGACAATGGCTGATCGGCCGGAATCGGCGGAAACTGCGCCCCACCCAAGGGCGGCGGCACCGCCGAGCTTGCGCCGTGCGGCGAGACGCTTGGCGCGTGCATGGGCCGCGCCACACCGAAGGACGACTTCCCACCCAAACCGTTCTTACGTCCAAATGCGCTCATTTTGTGACCTTGAACTCGTTCAAGCTCGGCTCGGAAAGCCGGAGCAACGATCATGATTAAGAGACAGTCTTTGAGAAAAGACTAATGAGAGCTCAGCTACGCTTCCAGCGGCCTCGTCAGCCTCTCGGTCGCGGCGACCCGCCACATTTGTTAACCATCCCGCCCTAAAGACTTTGCGATGACCTCTGAAGCTTCGCAAACGATGTTCGTCTCCCCCGCGAACCGGTTACGCCGAAATGATGTAATCGCTGTTGCGCTGCTTATTCCATTCCTGTGGGTCTTATTCGCTCGCGGCGACGTAATGCCCCTTTATTGGTTCCAGGTTTCAGACAAGCCGATCATCGTCGGATTGATGCTGGGCTTCGTGATCACGGCACGCTGGGCGCCAGGTTGGAAAATTCCTAACGTCGAACCCCGGCTATGGCATCTCTGCCTTGTCGGGATCGTCACGGCATTCGCGCTCTACTGGGGAAGCTATGATTTGATGGGCAACTTCCCCATTTCCCGTGACGAAGAAATGGTGGTTTTCGACATGGCGGTATTCGCCAAAGGACATCTCGCAGAACCTGTTCCAGCTCAATGGCGCGAATTTGCGACAGAATTGGTACCGGCCTTTCTGCTCAACGAAGATCACCCCCGTGGCTTCGTGTCCGCGTACCTTCCGGTGAACGCGTGGTTACGCCTCGGATTTTCGTTCATTACAGACCCGGCGTTAATGAATCCGATCCTCGTGCTCGCCGGAGGACTTGCTCTGTTCGACATCGCGAAACGACTGTTTGCGAACGACAATCGCGCGATCTGGGTTACTTTGTTGATCTACCTGCTCTCAACGCAAATGCTGGTCAACGCGATGACAACCTATGCGATGACTGGCCATATGGCGCTAAACCTCATCTGGCTGGCCGCGTTTTTGCGCGGACGCTTCTGGGGTCATGCGGGAGCCATTGCAACCGCGGCCTTCGCAACCGGCCTGCATCAGTTGGCCTTTCATCCTCTGTTCGCAGCGCCTTTCGTACTCTGGCGACTGCGGCAGGGCCAATGGAGGTTGGCGCTGATTTACGGCACAGCCTATGCGCTTATCATTGCCCTCTGGATAAGTTATCCCGTGATCGCAACGCTGCAGACAGGCGTTGCGGCCATGGGCGGCGGACAACAAGATGACTTCTTGAGAGATCGCGTATGGCCGTTGCTGGTCCATCGCGACTCAATGACCATCCCGTTCATGACGCTCAACCTGCTACGCTTCCTCGCGTGGCAAAATTTTGCGCTTTTACCTTTGGTAGCCGGCGCAGTTCCTCTGATGTTTCGGACTCGGAGCATCGTTTGCCCGCTGGCTTGGGGGATATTCATCGCCATCCTATTCTTCACCTTGGTACTTCCGTTCCAGGGTCACGGCTGGGGCTATCGCTATCTTCACCCTTATCTCGGCAGCTTTGCGCTCCTGGCGGGCTTCGGCTACCAGCAACTCGCCGCCGAGCCCGGTGCCCGGACCGACGGCGCCGTGCTCCTTATGAGCGGTGCGACATTGGTCGGTGCCGTTACTTTGCTGGCGCACACCCGTGACTTCGTTGCGCAGCATCTCGCAGTCGAACAACTCGTCGCGAGACAGATGAGTGATTTCGTGCTGATCGATACGGACGACCTGCCGAGTACCGACGGTGCCTGGTCAGCAAACGCCATCGACATAGTGCGCAACCGCCCAGACCTGTCGAACCGACCGCTGCGCTTTTCCAGCCGCTCCATGCAACCTGCGATGCTCGAAGAGCTCTGCCGTCGCGGGACCGTTGCCACGGTGACACGGGCAGACATGCATGGCATTGGCTTCGGTCTCAATTCCCCGGTATCCAGCCCCCGGTTTGAGAAGCTCGTGGCAACCATTGCGACCAACTCATGTCTCAAATAAACTCTCAGGCAAGCCCGGCCACCATGCGTATTTGCGTCATTTATGATTGCCTTTTCCCCTGGACAATCGGCGGCGCCGAGCGCTGGTACAGGCGGCTGGCAGAGGGGCTGGCCGCAGACGGCCATGAAGTCACCTACCTCACGATGCGCCAATGGGAACGCACCGACGAGCCGGACATTCAAGGCGTGAGGGTTGTCGCGGTTTCGCCGAGAATGGCGCTATATGTGAGCGGGCGGCGGCGAATTCTTCCACCTGTGATGTTCGGGCTCGGTATTTTCTGGCACATGCTGCGCCACGGACGTCGATATGATTATATTCACACTGCATCCTTCCCATTTTTTTCTCTCATTGCAGTCGGGATACTAAAGCCAATCTTCTCTTTCAGGATAGCGGTTGATTGGATTGAGGTTTGGACAAAGACTTATTGGGAAAGTTATTTAGGCCGCCTCGGCAAGCTGGGGTGGGTCACTCAGAAGCTCTGCGCCTACATTCCGCAATCAGCCTATAGTTTCAGTCAGTTACACGCTCAGCGAGCCCGCGAGCTGCTTGGACTGAAAAATGTGATTCCATTAACGGGCTTTTTCCCCGGCTCCGGCCGCCATCCGCTGATGGAGGCATCCAATCCGCCGGTCGTCGTTTATGCCGGCCGGCTGATAGCCGAAAAACGCGTGTCCTTGCTCGTCGAGGCACTGGCGATTTGCATGGCTGGAGAGCGCGAACTCAAAGCCGTGATATTTGGTTCTGGTCCGGAGTTCGCCTCAATCAAAGCTCAAATCACTGGACTAGGGCTCAATCAACGGATCGACCTGCCCGGCTTCGTAGATCAAGAACTGATGGACCGGACCATCGCTACAGCGAGTGTGCTGGTGCAGCCTTCCGAACGCGAGGGTTATGGCATCGTTGTGGCTGAAGCATCGGCCTGCGGAATCCCCGTTGTCGTCATTGATGGGGAAGACAACGCAGCCACCGAATTGGTCGATGATGGCCAGAACGGATACAAGGCACCGGACGCCAGCGCTGACACGCTGGCATCAGCCATCACGCGGTGCCTGGCCCGAAGTTCAACGCTCCGCCAAAGCACTCGCAACTGGTATGGGAAAAACGCCGAGAGGCTCTCGATGGAAAGTTCTGTCGCACACGTGCGCGCTAGTCTGCACTCGATGATCCGTAACTAGGTTGTGAACCCATAAACGGATATGATCGACATTGATGGTCAGTTGCCGTTCCGTTTTTCAACCACCGCATACCTGATCGCGATCCCGACGAGATAACCGCCCATTGCACCCATGCTGGGCCAAGGGAGGCTAAAGACGAAATCAAGCCCACTGGTAGATCGTAGATTTTCAGGATGAGCGTTCTGCCACCAGTCCACATAGGCGAATACGGCTATGGGTACGATCCATAGGGCAGCACATCCAAGCTTATGACTGCGGAAAGCCAGCCCAACAATAAGGCCAAAAATCACGCCAGCAAACAGCAGTGTTTCGATAGTCATCGCCAATCGTGCAGCCACAGCGGAATATCTGCAAGGGGTGTTGGCGGACTGACCGCTTTCCCATTGTGCCAAACTCTGATTCAGCGTCAGCATGAGCCGATATGACCTGACTGACTTCGAATGGCGCGCGATCGAGCCGCTGTTGCCCAACAAACCGCGAGGTGTGCCGCGCGTCGATGACCGCCGCGTTCTCAACGGCATCTTCTGGGTTCTGCGCTCTGGTGCGCCATGGCGCGATCTGCCGGAACGCTATGGCCCGCGCACCACCTGTTACAACCGCTTCGTGCGTTGGCGCAAAGCAGGCGTATGGGACCGAATGATGGACGCCATCACCGCCGCCCATGACGGAGACATCCAGATGATCGACAGCACTTCTATCCGCGCGCATCAACAGGCTGCGACGGCAAAAAGGGGGATCGAGATCATTGTCTCGGTCGTTCCCGAGGAGGCCTCACGACCAAAATCCATGCCGTCGTTGATACGCAAGGCCTCCCGATCCGGCTTGGCCTGACCGCTGGGCAGGCGCATGACGGACCGGCGGCGTATCAGTTGCTCGACCGGCTCAACCCGCGCACCATCGTTCTGGCCGACAAAGCCTATGATGCCGATGGCATCCGCAACTTAATCGAGACGCAGGGGGCGGTGCCCAACAGCCCGGCGAAATCCAATCGCAAATGGAAACCATGCTTCAGCAAGCGGCTCTACCGGGAGCGTAATCTGGTCGAACGCTTCTTCAGCAAGCTCAAGCATTTCCGGCGCATCGCCACACGCTACGACAAGCTCGCCGAGAACTTCTTCGCAATGGTACAGCTCGCTTCAATGCGACTGTGGCTCCGTTTTTATGAGTCGACGACCTAGCAATTCCTGACGACCACCCTCAGTGCGCTTGGTCGCCGGGTCACCTTTTCGGCCAACCACTGCGCTGGCCTAAACGCGATTCCTGCTGCAAAGAGCCAGGCATTGGGGCGGCAGCGCAGCAGCCCCGCAAGTGACATGGCGATCGTCGGCCCGCAAATGTCGTCCTCTCGTTCAATCTTCAGGCCTTGTGACGCCAACAAGGCGCGCAAACTCGATCGACTGAAATGGACCCGGTGAAAGGGTGCGTACCAGTTGGCACAGGCCGCCCCAAACCAACCAGTCCAAACACAATCTACGTTGGGCACCTCGATGGCGAGGCATCCGCCCGGCTTGAGAAAGCCGACGAGGCGTTTCAGGAAAGCATGAGGATCATCATCGTGCTCAAGAACGTGAAAGCAGGTCAGTAGGTCCACCCGTGTCTTGAGCATCTCCGTGTCGTCGAACTTTAGATAGCGGGCTGCTCCAATTTCGGATGGCGCGCTATCGAAAAAGTCGAGACCATAGATATCTCCGGACGGCAGCGCCTCAGCGAGGCAGGCCGCAAGCATCCCATTCCCGGTCCCGAAGTCAGCCACACAGGGTCTTTCGTCGCTGCGCAAGTGCCGCAAGAGCCTTTTTGCCAGCGCACGAAAGCTCAGCAATTTCAACGCCCGGATCCAGCCCCTGTCGCGCATGAGAAAGTCATCACTTTGTCGCCCTGCATACAGCGGAGCAACATCAGCCATCGCCGGTCTCGTAACGCCGTGGCCGCAAAATGCGCATCGATAGATGTCTACGACCGGCATGAGCGGGTGTCCGGTCTCGATCGCAAGGTGCGCGTCGTCGACGAATTGGCAACGACGCGAACGGCCGGGGCAGTTGGCATAAGGTGAAAGATCGAAAGCCGGCACTGAATCAACCCTGATCCTTGACTGGAATATATCTATTCCTTGCACAGATCATGAACGCGAAACGACAGATAGCGATGTGCAAAAAAATTATAAGGCGCAAGTATGATCGCAGCGCCATAAGCGGCGCCATAATATGGCAGGCCAGCGCGAACCATGACCATAGAGAAAATTAGTGTGATTGCGACACCGAGCCCTGCGATCATCATATAGCGAAGGAATTGCGTTCCTTTCCCAGGACCCGTCACACCAAATGTCCAACCTCGGTTCATCACAAACCCGAATAACGTCACAAGGACGAAGCAAGCGACGATCGAGACGAGATAATGGAATCTGAAAACTTCGGTCAGAAAAATGATGATTGCGACATTCAACCCCGCCGAAAGCGCGCCGACCACGCAAAAACGTATCACCTGCCCGATCATGCGACCGATCGCGAGACAATGGGAGCGTCATCGAAGGTTAGCACATCTGGCTCCCCGTCATTCGGAAGAAATTCCGTGAGCTGACGGCCAAACTCGGCCTTGTGCCCAGCAATGATGGCGAGAAGAAAGCCCCCCAGAATCGTCTGCATGCCGATGACGCCAGAAACTGCACCAATGACTACCGGAAGAATGGAAGGCAGCGCGACAAAGCCCGTTGATCGCCAATAATCTCCAACGGCCAGCAGTGTGACAGTAGAAAAGGCAAGAGCAACAAACCCAATCGCAAGCGACGCCTCTAGCGACAGGAAACGACGAGCAAACCTCAGAGATGGCCGGATTGTGCGATAGCCACTGACCACACCAAGAAAATGCGTCGCCATTGCCATCACCGCACTGAGATGCCCTATAGTGATAAGGAAGCCAGCGCCGACAATCCAGCTTTCTCCAAAGACACGTTCGCCGCCAATAACTCCGAATGTAAATAACACTGCGGTCAGCATGACCAACATTCCCAAGCCGAGCGCAAACAACGCCGGCATCCCAAACACCCATGTAGGCGAGAGCATCAGCAGATAGCGCAAATGGCGCCATCCGTCTCGCCAAGGGCGCAGGTGCGGAGCGCGATCACGCAGATCGGGCGAGAGTGTTGCCGGGACCTGCGTGATCGGAAATTTCAGCAGTGCCGCCTTGATAACCATCTCACTGGCGAACTCCATACCCGTGCCCGTGAGCTTGAGGCGGAGAAAGCTCTCCTTCCGGATCGCACGCAATCCGCAATGTGCATCATTGATACCGGCCCGGAAAAAGAGATTGAGTATCCCGGTCAACACTGGGTTGCCAATATATCGGTTCTTCCAAGGCATAGCGCCTGGCGCAATACCGCCATCGAAGCGCGAGCCCATGCACAGGGCATGTCCCTCGACCAGCTGGCCGATCATCTCGACGCCATCGATAAAGTCATAGCTGCCGTCGCAGTCACCCATTAGGATGAAGCGCCCGTGCGCTGATTGGCAACCGCCGATCAACGCCGCTCCATATCCGCGAGCCGCGACTGGCACGACGCGCGCGCCGAGCGACAGAGCGAGCGCCTGGCTACCATCCGTCGAACCATTGTCGGCGATAACGATTTCGCCAGCAAAACCATGAATTTTCTCGATACGACGCAGAGCCTCCTGCGCATTGGCGATGCAATGCGGCAAAGACTGAATTTCGTTGAGGCACGGCATCACAATGGTCACCTGGACATCGGTGACGCCTACTCGAAACTGTGCACGATCGGACTGGAACATGCAGGCCGCTTCCCCGAAATGGTCGGGAGCACGGCTATGGCAGATTGGTTAACAAACGGTGTGAGACGCCAGCGCGCGCCCCTCAGCCCGCCTTCTCGGCAAGCACGGTAAGGCCGCTTTCGCTCACTTCGGCAAAGCCGCCCTCGACCTGAACGATGCGCGGCTCGGCGCTGGCGGTTGCGTAGACCTTGAGCGCGCCGTCCTTCACGGTGGACATGAAGGGGGCATGGCCTTCCAGCACGCCGAATTCGCCTTCCGTGCCGGGCACGACGACCATGTACACCTCTTCCGAGAGGACGAGGCGTTCCGGGGTCACGAGTTCGAAATGCAGGGCCATGCCTTAAACCTCTGTGTTGGCCCTCCCCGCAGAGGCAGGGAGGGATCCTTATTTATGCTCGGGCGATCAGGCCGCTTCGGCGGCCAGCTTCTTGCCCTTTTCGACGGCTTCGTCGATGCCGCCGACCATGTAGAAGGCGGCTTCCGGCAGATGGTCATACTCGCCGTCGACCACGGCCTTGAAGCTCTTCACCGTGTCTTCGATCTGGACGAACTTGCCGGCAATGCCAGTGAACACCTCGGCCACGTGGAACGGCTGCGACAGGAAGCGCTGGATCTTGCGCGCGCGGGCGACGGTCAGCTTATCCTCTTCGGAGAGCTCGTCCATGCCCAGAATGGCGATGATGTCCTGCAGCGACTTGTACTTCTGCAGCGTCTCCTGAACGCGGCGAGCCGTGTCGTAATGCTCCTGGCCCACGACGGCGGCGGTCAGCACGCGGCTGGTCGAGTCGAGCGGGTCCACGGCCGGGTAGATGCCCAGCTCCGAGATCGCGCGGTTCAACACGGTCGTGGCGTCAAGGTGCGCGAAGCTGGTGGCCGGCGCCGGGTCGGTCAAGTCGTCTGCCGGCACGTAAATGGCCTGCACCGAGGTGATCGAGCCCTTGTTGGTGGAGGTGATGCGCTCCTGCAGCGCGCCCATGTCCGTGGCGAGCGTCGGCTGATAGCCCACGGCCGAAGGAATACGGCCGAGCAGCGCCGACACCTCTGCACCCGCCTGGGTGAAGCGGAAGATGTTGTCGACGAAGAACAGCACGTCCTGGCCTTCGACGTCGCGGAAATACTCCGCGATGGTCAGGCCCGAGAGGGCGACGCGGGCACGCGCCCCCGGCGGCTCGTTCATCTGGCCATAGACCAGCGCGACCTTCGACCCCTCGGAGATAGCGTTGCCGTCCGCGTCCTTCGCGATCACGTTCGCGTCGAGGAACTCATGGTAGAGATCGTTGCCCTCACGGGTACGCTCACCCACGCCGGCGAACACAGAGGTGCCGCCATGGCCCTTGGCGATGTTGTTGATCAGCTCCTGGATGAGCACGGTCTTGCCCACGCCGGCGCCGCCGAACAGGCCGATCTTGCCGCCCTTGGCATAAGGCGCGAGCAGGTCGATGACCTTGATGCCGGTGACGAGAATGCTGGTCTCGGTCGCCTGATCGACGAACTCGGGAGCCTTGGCGTGAATGGGAGCGGTGGTGGCGGCGCCGACCGGGCCGCGCTCGTCGATCGGCTCACCGACGACGTTGAGGATGCGGCCGAGCGTCATCGGGCCAACCGGCACCGAGATCTGCGCGCCGGTATCGGTCACTTCCTGGCCGCGCGTCAGGCCTTCGGTCGCGTCCATGGCGATCGTGCGCACGGTGTTCTCGCCGAGATGCTGGGCGACTTCGAGCACCAGCCGCTGGCCATTGTTGCTGGTCTCCAGCGCGCTCAGAATTGCCGGGAGTTCACCCTCGAAGATCACGTCGACGACGGCGCCGATCACCTGGGCAATTTTGCCGACATTGTTGGTTGCTGCCATGACTGTGCTTCCTTGCCTGCTTATCCGTTAGAGCGCTTCAGCGCCCGAGATGATTTCCACCAGTTCGGTGGTGATCGCGGCCTGACGGCTGCGGTTATATTCGATCGTGAGACGATTGATGAGGTCGCCCGCGTTGCGCGTGGCGTTGTCCATCGCCGTCATTGAGGCGCCCTGCTCCGAGGCCATGTTTTCAAGGAGAGCCTTGAAGATCTGGATCGTGATGTTGCGCGGCAGCAGATCGGCGAGGATCGCTTCCTCGTCCGGCTCATATTCCACCGCGGCACCCGAAGACGCCGGAGCGTCGGCCGGGACGGCGACGGGGATGATCTGCTGCTCGGTCGGGATCTGCACGAGGGCGGAGCGGAACGCCGAGTAGAAGAGATGCGCCACGTCGAACTCGCCGGCGAAGAAACGCGCGGACACGTCCTGCGCCACGGCATGGGCTTCATCGAAGCCGGGCATGCGCACGGCCGTCGTGTCATAGTCGCCCACGATCATGCCGGGGAAGGTGCGGGCGATCACCGCGCGGCCCTTGCGGCCGACGAGGTAGAACTTGACCGTCTTGCCCTGCGCGAGAAGCGCCTTCGCCTTGGCGACGGCGGCTTTCACGATGTTGGCGTTGAACGCGCCGGAAAGGCCCTTGTCGCCATTGGCGACGAGCAGCAGGTGCACCTGATCCTTGCCGGTGCCGGCCAGCAGCCGGGGCGCGCTGTCACCGCTCACCTTGGTGGCAAGGCTGGCGACGACCTTTTCGAGCCGCTGGGCATAGGGCCGCGCCGCTTCCGCCGCAGCCTGCGCCTTGCGCAGCTTCGCCGCCGCGACCATCTGCTTGGCCTTGGTGATCTTCTGGGTCGACTTGACCGAGGCGATCCGACCCTTGAGTTCCTTGAGCGAAGCCACTGGCTCAACCTACCTTTTCAACGTCATGCCGGGAATGTCCCGGCATCCATGCCCCCAACCGGCCGGAGCCGGATGGGGAAAGCGAACCAACTCAGGCGAACGTCTTGCCGAACGCTTCGAGCGCGTCCTTGACCTTGGCCTTGACGTCATCACCGAAGTCGCGGCTGTCGCGGATCGCGGCCAGCAGATCGGCATGATGCGAGCGGAAGTGCGCCAGCATCGTCGCCTCGTAGCGGACGACATCGCTCGTCGCGATGCTGTCCAGATAGCCGTTCGTGCCGGCGAAGATCGACACGGTCTGCTCCTCGAACGGCAGCGGGCTGAACTGGGGCTGCTTGAGCAGCTCGGTCAGGCGCGCACCGCGGTTCAGCAGCTTCTGCGTCGAGGCATCGAGGTCCGAGCCGAACTGGGCGAAGGCTGCCATTTCGCGATACTGGGCCAGCTCCAGCTTGATGGAGCCGGAGACCTTCTTCATCGCCTTGGTCTGGGCCGAGGAGCCGACGCGCGACACCGAGAGACCCACGTTAATGGCGGGACGGACGCCCTGATAGAACAGGTTCGTCTCAAGGAAGATCTGGCCGTCGGTGATCGAGATCACGTTGGTCGGGATGTAGGCGGACACGTCGCCGGCCTGCGTTTCGATGATCGGCAGAGCGGTGAGCGAACCGGCGCCATTGACGTCGTTCATCTTCGCCGCACGCTCGAGCAGACGGCTGTGCAGATAGAACACGTCGCCCGGATAGGCTTCACGGCCCGGAGGACGACGCAGCAGCAGCGACATCTGGCGATAAGCGACGGCCTGCTTGGAAAGGTCGTCGAACACGATCACGGCGTGCATGCCGTTGTCGCGGAAATACTCGCCCATCGCGGCGCCGGTGTAGGGCGCGAGGAACTGCAGCGGCGCAGGCTCGGACGCGGTGGCGGCCACGACGATGGAATATTCCATCGCGCCATTCTCTTCGAGCTGGCGGACGATCTGCGCCACGGTCGAGCGCTTCTGGCCGACGGCGACATAGATGCAATAGAGCTTCTTGCTCTCGTCGGTGCCGGCGTTCGCGGCCTTCTGGTTGATGAAGGTGTCGATCGCGACGGCGGTCTTGCCGGTCTGGCGGTCACCGATGATCAGCTCGCGCTGGCCGCGACCGATCGGGACGAGCGCGTCAATGGCCTTGAGGCCGGTCTGCACGGGCTCGTGCACCGACTTGCGCGGGATGATGCCCGGCGCCTTTACTTCCACGCGCGAGCGCTTCTCGGCGACGATCGGGCCCTTGCCGTCGATCGGGTTGCCGAGGCCATCGACCACGCGGCCGAGCAGACCCTTGCCGACGGGCACGTCCACGATGGTGCCGGTGCGCTTGACGACGTCACCTTCCTTGATCTCCGAGTCCGAACCGAAGATCACGACGCCGACATTGTCGGCCTCCAAGTTGAGCGCCATGCCCTGCACGCCGTTGGCGAACTCGACCATCTCGCCGGCCTGCACATTGTCGAGGCCGTGGATGCGGGCGACACCGTCACCGACGCTGAGCACGGTGCCGACTTCGCTGACTTCCACTTCGGTGCCGAAGTTGGCGATCTGGTCCTTGATGACCTTCGAAATTTCTGCGGCGTTGATGTCCATGTTCAGCCTTTCATCGCCTGGGCGAGCTTGTTCAATCGGGTACGGAGCGAACTGTCGATCATCTGGCTGCCCATCTTGACGATGAGGCCACCCATGATGGCGGGATCGACAGAGAGATCGAGGGCCATGTCGCGGCCGGTGCGGACCTTCAACTGCTTGGCCAGCGCGGTCTGCTGCGTCTTGGTGAGCGCGAAGGCGCTGGTCACTTCCGCGCGCGTCTCACCCTTGTGGGCGGAGAGCAGCGTGCCGAAAGCACGAATGACGGCGGGAAGCTGCGAGAGCCGGCGATTATGCGCCAGCACGCCGAGCGTCTTGGTGGTGAGCGGATCGACCTGCAGCGTCGCCGCCACCGCAGCGATGGCCTTGCCTGCTGCCTCGCGCCCGATCAGCGGGCTCTGGGTCAGCGCCTTGAGGTCCGCCGATTCGGCCAGCGCCGCCTTGAGCGTGGCAAGACTGGCCGCGACTGAGTCGAGGGCCTTGCCATCCCGCGCCAGCTCGAACAGCGCGAGCGCATAACGCCCCGCCAAGCTAGCCTGAATACCGCTGGAAGTCTCCACGCGCGCCTATGCCTCTCATTCGAGTTGAATGCGCCAAAAATGGGGAGGCGTTGCGGCGCCCCCCTTGACACGCGGGGGCGGTTAGCAGGGGTCGCCCCGCGATGCAAGCCGGGAGGGACCGGCGCGGGCCGATAGGTGAAAGGCGCGGCGGAAGCGCAACTTCTCTGGCACGCCCGCCGGCCGAGCGCGGCGCTCCTGCCGTTGGGCCAGCCGCCGGGCTCGCGCGCTGGCGCAGCGGCATAGCAGAAGATGTTACACATTGATGACATTGATATTACATCATTTTCCTGGTCGAAATAACTATTCCTCAAGAGCTCGTTCACTATGGCGGCGGCGAAACCAGGTCACAGAACCGGGCCGCCATGAACGAGAGACCAAAAACCATGCGTCTGCCGCGCAGCTGGAAATTACCGCCGTCATCCCGCGCGAAGCGGGGCCAGGGCCTCTCGCTTTCGCGGCAGCTGGCCCGGCTGCTGCTCGCGGCTGGGTCGATTTTGCTGCTGCTGATCGTCGCGCAGCTCGGCGCGCTTACCGTCAATCGCATGATTTCCACGCGACTCGTCGAACAGCGCATCGCCCCGATGAGTCAGCTCCAGACCATAGCCACCGCCTATCAAACAAGCTGGGCGATTGCCGACAAGGTGCGGATCGGCACGATCGACGCAACGGGCGGCGCAACGGCGCTGCGCGACATCCAGGCCGGGCTCGGCGCGGAATGGCGCGAGCTGGACGCCGCCGCGCCCGAGATCGCCGGGCAATTCAGCGACGAGCGGCCGGACGCGGACAAGGCGCTCGACCGCTTGCAGACCTTGCTGGAGGCCAATGACCACGACCGTCTCGACTTTTTCCTCTCCGGCCAGTTTTTCGGCGGGGTCGATCCACTGCTCGGCCGAATCGCCCGCGCGACCGAAGAGCTGAAGGCCACCGCAACGCAGGACCGCGCCGTGCTGCGCTGGGTCAACTTCGCCGCCGAGCTGCTGCTGCTCGCCGTCACCATTGGCGCGATCGCCGGCGGCACGCTCATTGCGCATCTGGGCGAGACACGACTGGTGCGGCCGCTCGCCGCCATTGCCGAGCATCTGCGCCGCACGCAGCGGGACACGGACGAGGGCGTGCCCGGCACGGACCGTCACGACGAGATCGGCGCCATCGCGCAGGCACTCACCCAGGCCGATGCCCTTGCGCAACAGGCCGAACGCGCCCGGCAGGAACAGCAACGCGCCGAGGAAGCCCTGCGCCACAGCGAGCAGGAAGAAGCGATGCGCCGGCGCGAACTGGAAGAGGCCCTGCACGCCAGGGAGCTGGAGGAAGCCCGGGCGGGACAGGCCCGTGCGCGGCTGATTGATTCGCACTTCGCCCGCTTCGATGCCGTGCTGTCCCAGCTCGTCTCAGCCTTGGGGAGCGCCTCCACGACAATGCGCGACATGGCAACGACGCTGGCCAGCACCTCGGCCCAGTCGCGCGACATGGCCGATTCCGTCGCACATAGCGTCAGCGCCGCCGCCGCCCGCATCGACGAGGTGCAGCGCGAGAGCCTGGGCCTGCTGACTCTGGTCACGGATGTGCGCGGCAGTGCCGCCACGACGCGAACCCACAGCGGCGAGGTGATCGAGCAATCCGGCCACAACCGGGCGCAGGCACAGGCCCTCTCCGAGCTGGTCGGCGGGATCAGCCGTGCGCTTGGCCTCATCCAGGGGATTGCGGCGCAGACCAATCTGCTTTCGGTCAACGCCAATATCGAGGCGCATCGCTCCGGCGCGGCGGGCGCCGGCTTCACCGTCGTCGCGCGCGAGATCAAGACGCTCGCGATCGATTCCAGTCAGGCCGCCGGGGAGATTGCCCGGCAACTCGCGCAAGTGAACCGCACCGCTGGCGATTTCCTCGCCAGTGCCTCGCTTGTGGAAGCGCTCGCCACGCGCGTGGGCGAGCAGGCCGATTCGGTCGAGGCGCTCGCCGGCAGCCAGGAAAGCGCCAGCCAGCGCATGGCATCGTCGATCGCCGACACGCGCAGCGAAATGCGGGAGATCACTGCCGCTGCGCAGGAAGCGCGGACCAGATCGGCCGAACTGGTCGATGCCGCACGCCAGCTGCTGGACACGGCCGATGCGATCGCGCGGCAGATCGGCGATCTCAATGCGGAATTTACGGCGCTGCGTTCTAATCTGAGCGCAGCGGCCTGAGCGCCGGTCAGGGCGCCGCGGTCGGTTCCGCCGGCTGCGCCTCTGGCTTGGCCGTGCAGCGATAGACCAGTCGCTCATTGGGCTGAGCCGGCAACATGGCCTTTATATCCGTCTGCAGTTGTGCAAGCGCAGTGAGCCGCTGCGGATCGGCCGTGCAGCCGGACCAGTTGATCCGCTCGCGCAGCGCGCGCGCTTTCTCCGCCGTGTCCGCGTCCACCAGATATTTGTCGGTACGATAGCGGCCGATCACCGGATCGAAACTGCGCACGGAAATGGAGGGCTCGCCTGCCGGCACGAAGATGCGGCTCCAGCGGTCCTGCTCGGAGACGAACTGGGTCTGCCCGTTGAGGCACCCTTCCGCCGACCAGCGGAACGGCACATCCTCGGTTTCGGAGGCCGTGACGCGGCTGAGCGCAGGATCGAACCGACAAAGCTGATCGCCTGCGCCATCTGCTGCCGCCATGTTGCTCATATTGCCCGCGCCATTGTCTGCGGGTTCCTCCACGCCGTCGAAGCCGGGGCGCAAGGCAAAGGCGATGACGGCGCCCAGCAGCAGCAGGCCGGCCAGTCCGCCGAGCTTGCGCGCATGTTCGCTCGCCCGCCGGCTGTGATCGACCACGGCCGCACCAGCCGCCACGGCCGCGCCGGCCAGCAGCAGCGCCGCCAGCGCCATCATGTTCTCGCGCCGGGCAATCACGGTCTGCTGCGCCTGCTCGCGCGCCGCGATGGCCTGTTCGCGGCGCTCCATCGCCTTAGCGTCCGCCTGCTTCTCCGCCTCGGCGCGGGCACGCTCGTCCGCCGCCTGCTGCGCCGCCTCGATGTCTGCCATGGAGCGACACGGCTCACTGGAGCGGTGCACCTGCACGCCCGCCTGCCGCAGGAAGTTGGCGATCTCCCGGTTGGAGACCGCAAAGCCATATTCGGCATCCGCCCCGTCAGAGAGCGAACCGAAACTGTTGATACCCAGCACCCGTCCGCACTCATCGACCAGCGGGCCGCCACTGTTGCCGGAGGCGAGCGGCGCGGTGTGCAGCACCGTGTCGAACTGCTTGGAGGCGCGCCCGCCCGAGACAGTGCCGGATGTGCGCACGGCGCTCATCGGGTGAATGATGTCCTCGATGTTCATGCCCTGCGCCCGGTCGACCGAGCCGGGATAGCCGATGGCCGTCACCTGCTGCCCGTCGACCGGCGCGGCGGCGAAGAAGGTGGCGACCGGCAGGTCCGCGCCCTCGACGGCAATGAGCGCCAGGTCATTGCCCGGCGAATAAGCGATCACCCGCCCGCCATAGCTCTTGGCGCCCTGCGGCGGGATAATGCCGATGACGATGTTCTGTTCGCTGCGCGTCAGTTCGACGACATGGGCATTGGTCAGCACCCGGCCGGGCGCAATGACCACGCCGCTGCCATGGCCGACGAAATAGGCATTGTCACCATCCGTCGCGACCAGCGCCACGCGCACCACGCTGCGTGAGGCCGCAGCAATATCCTGAACGTCGGCACGGGCGGGCGAGGACGGCAACAAGGCGGCCGCCGCGAGGCACAGGACCATCGCGAGCCGCGCGATCAGTCCGGAGAAGCGCTGCATCATGCGCGCTTCTTAGCGAGAGGCCGCCCGTCCCGACAGGGGGATTCGCGCAGGGCGGCGGTTTTGACCGCAAGAGGCGGGAAGCGGCGCGCGCGTCTTCGATATAGCCAGGCAGCAGACATCACAGCCGGACCCCATGCCCCATGACCTATCGCATCACCGGATTGCCCATGACGCCCTTCGCCCCGCTCTTCCCGCTCGATGACGGCAGCCTTGCCGCGATGCGCGCCCGGCGCCTGATCGCGACCGCCGATCGCGGTTTTCCCTGCCGGGTGAGCCTGGTCGACGCGCGATGCGGTGAAGCGTTGCTGCTCCTGCATCATGTCAGCCATGACGTCGCCACGCCCTATCGCGCGGCCTACGCTATTTACGTGCGCGAGCACGCGCGCGAGGCAGAGCCGTTCGTCGATTGCACGCCGCCGGTGTTCGAGGGCCGGCCGCTCGGACTGCGGGCATTCGATTCGGAGGGGATGCTGCGCGACGCGCGGCTGGCCTTGCCGGGCGAAGCGGACGCGGCGATCCGCGCCCTGTTCGCCCGGGACGAGATTGCCTACATTCACGCACACAACGCCGCGCATGGCTGCTTCGCCGCGCGGATCGACAGGAACTGACGCCATGCCACCGGCCCTTCCCGATCTCGACGAAGACACCGCCTTTGCGGCCTTCGAGGCGCGCGACCGGACGATGGACGGCCGCTTCGTCATCGCCGTCAAGACCACCGGCATCTATTGCCGGCCAAGCTGCCCGGCCCGCCGCCCCCGGCGCGAGAATGTGACGCTGCTCCCCGATGCCGAAGCTGCGCGCGGCGCCGGCTATCGCCCCTGCCTGCGCTGCAAGCCGGACGAGGCCGGGCGGGACCGCATCGCCATTGCCCGCGCGCTGGCGCTACTGGAGGAGAGCGAAGCGCCCCTTCCCCTCACGACGCTGGCGCAGGCAGTGGGCTATGCGCCGCATCATTTCCAGCGACTGTTTACCCGCGATGTCGGCGTCTCCCCCGCCGCTTATGCCCGCGCCCTGCGCGCACGCCGGCTCGCACAGGCGCTGGACGGCAAGGGGCGCATTACCGACGCCATCTATGATGCCGGCTATGAAGCGCCGAGCCGCGCTTATGCCGATGCGACGGCGCGGCTCGGCATGAACCCGTCGGCCTGGCGCAACGGCGGCAAGGGAACGACCATCTTCTTTGCCGTCGCGCCCAGTTCGTTGGGGCCGCTGCTCGTCGCGGCGACGCGCAAGGGCTTGTGCCGCATCGCCTTCGACGAGAGCGAAGCCGATCTGCGCGCCCGCTTTCCCAAGGCGACGATCCTGCCCGGCGCGGCGGACTTCTCCGCACTGGTCGCCGATGTCGTCGCGCTCGTCGATGATCCCGGCCGGTCGGCCGACTTGCCGGTCGATGTGGCCGGCACCGCTTTTCAGCAGGCCGTGTGGAGCGCCCTGCGCGCCATCCCGGCTGGCGAGACCCGCACCTACGCGCAGATCGCCGCAGCGGTCGGCAAGCCAGGCGCGGTGCGCGCGGCGGGGACGGCTTGTGGCGGCAACAATCTGGCCGTCCTCATCCCCTGCCATCGCGTGCTGCGCGCTGACGGGTCGCTTGGCGGCTATGCCTATGGGCCGGATCGCAAGGCCGCCCTGCTCTCGCGAGAAACCAGGGAGGGCAAGGCGGTCGGCTGACCGCACGATTCAAACGCGCCGCCGATAACCCCGCCTTGCCGTGCAACCGCCCGTCTGCCCCGGCCGTTTCACTGGGGCTATGACCAAGAAAGCCCTCTTTGCCCGCCCCGCGCAGACGGCGATTGCCGCCGTCCTGGCGCTCCTCGCAACCCCCGCGATCGCGCAGGTCGCCGATCCGGTCGGCGCACCGGCGGACACCGCGTCTGCTCCTGCGGCCGATCCTGTGATCGTGCCGGACACGGCGGCGCCCGCTGCCGCGATTCCGGTTCCCGGCGTCACGCCGCCGCAGATCGTGATGCCTACGCCTCCCGCCGGACTGGCGCCGACGGCGACCGCCACTGAGCCGACTGTAACCCCGCGCCCCAATGCTCTGACGCAGCGCGAGGTGACACCCGCCCCAGCTGCCGAGAGCACGACCCGCACGACGGCCGCCCGAACGGCAACGCCCGCCTTGACCCGCGCGTCGACCGCCGCGACTGCAGCACCGATCGCCGCGCCGGCCACCGCCCAGCCCGCCGCCACGCCTTTGCCGAACGTGACGCCATCGCAGATGATGGCGATGCAAGCGCAGGCGGATCAGCCCGCGGCCCCCCAGACAGCCGAGACGGCACCGCCCCCCGAGGCCGGCTCTGACGACACGGCCTACTGGGCCATCGGTGGCGGTATCGCGCTGCTGCTCGGCGCGGGAGCCATCGCGGCCCTGCGGCGCAAGCACGAACGCGCCGAGGCGCCGCAACCTGCCGCGATCGCGCCGCGCGCCGTCACACGGGAACAGGTTGCCGTGGAGCCGGTTGCCGTCATGCCAGCGATGCCTGCGTCGCCCCCGCCCGAACCGGCCTTCCATGCCGGCGATGCGCGCTTCGGTTCGCTCGAAGCCATGGTCGCCGCCGCGCCGTCGGCAGAGAACCCGTTCCTGACGCGCCGCAATCGCCTGCGTCGCGCCAACTTCCTGCTGCGCAACGGCCAGCTGCCCGCCACGTCGCAGGCGGCGACGCCTGTCCGCACGGCCGCTGCTGCTGCCCCGGCCCAACAGCCCCAAAAGGCGGCGCAGCCGGTCTACAGCTTTGGCGGCCAGGCCTCCTACCGGTCGAGGGGCTGGAAGCCCGCTACAACCTGACCATGCTTGAAGAGACGATCACGTCGTCGTGGTCGCGCAGCCGCCCGGTACCCTACCCCCTCCCAACCGCCGGGCGGCTGCATCATGCTCCGGGATCAAACGAAGCTGTAGGGGTCGACGTCCACGCTCACCCGCGTGCTGGATTTCCAATCGAGCCCCGACAACCAGCCACGCACGATGGTCTGCAAGTCGACGCTCCGCCGGGCATGTACCAGCAACCGATAGCGATGCCGCCCGCGCAGCACCGCCAGCGGCGCCTCCGCCGGACCGTACACATCCAGCCCTTCCTGCCGCGGCGCCGCCTGGCCGATGCGCCGTGCCGTTTCCTGCGCCAGCGCGGCATCCGTATCGCTCACGATGATCGCGGCGAACCGGCCGAAGGGCGGCGCATTGGCGGCGCGGCGGCTGGCTGTTTCGGCTGCGTAGAATGCCGCCTCGTCACCGTGCAGCAGCGCCTCCATCACCGGCACGCCGGGTGCGCGGGTCTGGATGAAGACGCGCCCCGGCTTCTCGCCGCGCCCAGCCCGGCCGGAGACCTGCGTGATCTGCTGGAAGGTCCGCTCCGCCGCGCGCAGATCGCCGCCATCCAGGCCAAGATCGGCATCGACGACGCCGACCAGCGTCAGCTCAGGGAAATGATAGCCTTTGGTGACAAGCTGCGTGCCCACGATGATGTCGATCGCGCCGCCTGCCATGTCCCGCACGAAGGCCGCCGCCCGCGCCGGCGACCACAGCGTGTCGGAAGTGACGATGGCCGTGCGCGCCTCCGGGAACAGCGCCTTCACTTCATCGGCGATGCGCTCCACGCCCGGCCCGCAGGCGACCAGCGCATCGCTCTCATGACATTCCGGGCAGGCGTCCGGCGTCGGAATCGTGTGGCCGCAATGATGGCAGGCCAGCCGGCGCGTCAGGCGATGCTCCACCATCCAGGCCGAGCAATTGGGGCACTGGAAGCGATAGCCGCAATGGCGGCACAGCGTGAGTGGCGCATAGCCGCGCCGGTTGAGGAACAGCAGCGACTGCTCGCCCCGCTCCAGCGTCTCGCGGATGGCCTGCACCAGTTGCGGCGCGAGCCAGCGGCCGCGATCCGGCGGGTCGCGCGTCAGGTCGATGCCGACAATCTCCGGCAGCTCCGCGCCGCCGTAACGCGCCGGCAGCTTGATTTCCTCATAGCGCCCCAGCTCGACCTGATGGCGCGTCTCGATCGCCGGCGTGGCGGACGCGAGCGCGACCGGGATCTGCTCCATCAGCCCGCGCATCACCGCCACGTCGCGGGCATGATAGCGCACGCCCTCTTCCTGCTTGAAGCTGGTCTCGTGCGCTTCATCCACGATGATGAGGCCGAGCCGGGGATAAGGCAGGAACAGGGCCGAGCGCGCGCCGACCACCACCCGCGCCTCCCCGCGCGAAATGGCGCGCCAGGCCCGCCGCCGTTCGGATTGCTTGAGGCCGGAATGCCAGGCGACCGGCACATCGCCGAAGCGCTTGGCGAACCGATCCAGAAACGGCTCGGTCAGCGCGATCTCGGGCAGCAGCACCAGCGACTGGTCGCCTTGCCGCAGCGCCTGGGCAATCGCCTCGAAATAGACTTCCGTCTTGCCGGAGCCGGTGACGCCATCCAGCAAAACGGCCTGAAAATGCCGATCGGCAACATGGGCGACCAGCCGGTCCGCCGCCGCCTGCTGCTCTGCGCTCAGCGCGACATGCACATGGTCGGGGTCCGGCTCCGGGAAGGGCAGGTCGGTCGAGACCTCGACCGCTTCCAGCGCGCCCTGCTTCACGAGCCCGCGAATCACCGCGTCGGTCACGCCGCCGATCGCCGCCAGCTCGCGCACCAGCCCCTGCCGCTCGCCAATCCGCTCCAGCGCCTGCGCGCGCTGCGGGGTCAGCCGCTCGGGCAGCACTCCGGTCTGGCGATATTCGATGACGGTCTTGCCACCCTCCAGCGCGGACATGGAGGCAAGCGCCATGCGCAGCACGGCGGCGATCGGCGCGAGATAATAGTCCGCCGTCCACTCGATGAGGCGGCGCAGCGGCGCGGGCAGCGGCGGCGCATCCAGCACGTCCAGCAAGGGCCGCAGCCGGTTGTCGCCTACCGTCGGCAGATCGGGGAAGCTGCCTTCGTCCCACACCACGCCGACCATCGGGCGCGGCCCGAGCGGCGCCACGACGATCTGCCCCGGCTCGACAGTCATGCCATGCGGCACGCGGTAGTCGAGCGGACCGAGGGCGGCATTGAGAAGGACGATCCGGGCGCGGCTCATGCCAAGGCCTTAGCGCCCCGCGCGCCGAAGCGGAACCGCCCGGCTATGGTCAGCACGCCCGGTCGGGGATAAGTTCATGCCCAGAGGAGAGGGAAAGCCATGCCGACATTGACCGACCATCCGTTCAATCGCCGCACGATCCTGTCCGCAGCCTGCTCGTGGCCGCTGCTGGCATCGCCGCTTCTGCTGCTGCCGGGCTGCGCGCAATCGCCGGGTCTCGATCTGGTCGAGGTGATTCGGCGACTGCTGACGATCAGCTCGCAGCGCGCCTTCGCCTCGCTGATGGCGCCGGGCGGTTTCTATGACAGCCAGGTGGCACGCATTACCCTGCCGGACCGGTTCGGCACGGGCGGTTCATCCTTCCTCGGCGCCGTCCTCGATTCCGCCATCGTACGCGAACGGCTGACCCGCCAGGTCAATCGGGCGGCCGAGCGTGGCGCCGAACGGGCTGCGCCGATTGTGGCCGATACGATCCGCACCCTGGCCGTCGCCGATGCGCTCGGCATCCTGCGCGGCGGCGGCAGCGCGGCGACGGACCTGCTGCGCCGGCAGATGGGCCCGGCGCTGATTTCCGCCATGTTGCCGGGCATCGACGAGGGGCTGCGCCTGTTCGACAGCGAGATCGTCACCACCGCGCTGCGCGCCGCCACGGGCATCAACTTCGCCGGCCTGCGCGACGATGTGACGCGCAAGGCCTCAGACGCGATCTATGCGCAGATCGGTGCGGAAGAAGCCGAGATCCGCGCCAATCCCCGCGCCACCAACGACCCGATGCTGATCGCCGCGCTCACGCTGGCGGGGCGCTGAGGCTGCCGCGCAGCGACCAGGTCTCCCATACCGCCACGAACAGCAGCACGCCGGCCGTCGCCAGGCCAAGCGCATAGCCATCATGGAACGGCAGCACGGCCAGCAGCGCCAGCAGGCCGAGGCCGATCCAGTGGCTGAGCGGCCGGTGAGTCCAGGTCAGGCCCTTGAAGATCATGTTGCCAGCGATGAACAGGGCCGCCCCGCCCAGCGTCATGGCATAAGCGGCCGGCGCGATATGGCCGGTGGGATGGGCAACCAGCATCTCATCGCTTGCCGCGCTGACGATGATGCCGGCCACCACCGGAATGTGGCCGTAGGTATAAGCGATCCGCGCAATCCGGCCGGGGTCGTCATGATGCGCGATCAGGTGGCTCGCCCGCTCGGCGCCGATGTTGAAATAGATCCACCACATCGCCACCGTGCCGAGAAAGGCGCTCGCGAACGCCGCCAGCACCGGCGCGGTCCAGGGCAGCGTGGCTGCGGTGCTGCCGGTGATGAGGATCGATTCGCCCAGCGCGATGATGATGAACAGCCCGCACCGTTCGGCGAGATGCTCGCCCGCGACATTCCAGTCGGCCGTGGTCGACCCGCCCAGTCCCGGCACGTAGAACAGCGCGAACGGGCCGGCATATTCGATGAGCAACGCGCCGACCCAGAGGGCCATGCGCATCGGCCCGTCCGACAGGCCGCCGCCGATCCAGAGCAGGGCGGACGCGACCAGCCAGAGCGTGATGCGCTGGAAATTGCGGTAGCGCACCGCATCATGGCCGCGCAGGGCCAGCATCGTGAACAGGCTGCGGCCGACCTGCATCACGGCGAAGGCGACACCGAAATAGAGGCCGCGCGCGCCCCAGGCCTGCGGGATCGTCATCGAGAGGACCAGTCCGCACGCCATCAGGCCGAACAACATCATGCGCACTTGCCACCGCTCGGGGTCCAGCCAGTTCGTTACCCAGCTCGTGTAGATCCACACCCACCAGATGCCGAGGAACAGGATCAGCGTCTCGACCGCGCCGAGCAGGCTGGGGTGCGCCAGCAGGCCATGCGAGAGCTGCGTGATCGCAAAGACGAAGATCAGGTCGAAGAACAGCTCGACCGTGCCGACCCGGGCTTCATGCCCCGTCCGTGTCCGTAACAGTCCGCTCATGCCCGTCCCCCGCTGAGCGACGAAGCTAGAGGGAGGACAATCCGAGCGCAACGGACCTTACGCGCCGCCGCATAGGGCGCTATAGGCGCGGCATTCCACCAGACCCACAGGAGCCAGGACGGCCATGAAATTCTTCGTCGACACTGCGGACACCGCCGAAATCCGTGATCTGGCCGCCACCGGCCTGCTCGATGGCGTCACCACCAATCCCAGCCTCATCCACAAGTCGGGCCGCAAGTTCCTGGAAGTGGTCGCCGAGATTTGTGGGCTGGTCGATGGCCCCGTCTCTGCCGAAGTTGTCGCGCTCGATCATGAGACGATGATGAAGGAAGCGGCCGTGCTGCGGAAGATCGCGGACAATGTCTGCATCAAGGTGCCGCTGACGATCGATGGCCTCAAGACCTGCAAGGCGCTGACCGGGGATGGCTGCATGGTCAACGTCACGCTCTGCTTCTCGGCCAATCAGGCGCTGCTCGCCGCGAAAGCAGGCGCGAGCTTCATCTCGCCCTTCGTCGGCCGGCATGACGACAATGGCTTCGATGGCATCCAGCTCATCTCCGACATCCGCCTGATCTACGACAATTACGGCTTCGAGACGGAAATCCTCGCCGCCTCGCTGCGTCACCCCATCCATGTGCTGGAATGCGCCAAGATCGGCGCCGACGTGATCACCGCGCCGCCCGCCGTCATCAAGTCGCTGTTCAACCATGTGCTGACCGACAAGGGCCTCGCCCAGTTCGAGGCGGACTGGGCCAAGACCGGCCAGTCGATCCTGTAAGCCGCCAACCCGGCCGGTCCGCGCGATCGCGCCGGGCGCGGTCGAAAACCCGGGCGGCGTGGGCAGGGTCCATGCCGCCATGGGTGTCGGTTTTTCAGAGGTTGGTACTCGAACGCGGCATGTCGGGGTACGACGCCATAGCGGGCGTCCCTTTAGCCCTCTCCCGCCTTCGCGGGAGAGGGTTGGGTGAGGGTCTTTCTTCTCTTATGACATCAACCGATGTTCCCGGTGCGACGCCAGATCAGCCCCCATGCAGGCCGTCTTCGGCGGGAGATGACACAGGCCGAGCGGGCGCTCT
>JAFKLY010000004.1 GCA_017304655.1 Sphingomonas sp. | reverse complement strand
GGCTTCATTTTTCGGAACAGCTTTGCCGTCCAGTCATTGTTTTCACAGAGGCGGCCGGACGGGCCGGCCAGCCTGGAAGATGGAGACAAAGCGATGGGCGAACTGATCGACAAGGCCAAGGGCCTGGCCAACGAAGCTGCCGGCAACGTCAAGCAGGCCATCGGCGAAGCGACCAACAATCCCAAGACCAAGGCCGAAGGCATGGCGCAGGAGCTGAAGGGCAAGGCCCAGAAGGTTTCCGGCTCCGTGAAGGGCGCGTTCGGCGACAAGGTCTAAGCCCTCAGTCTTTCGCGCCGATGGACCATGTGTTCGTCCGGCTGCATTGCAGGCCATCCGATCTCGATCGGGTGGCCTGTTTTTTCGTAAGTATCCGTCGAAGGGGCGGGCCATGGCAGGGTGATGCCCTTCATCGCAGGTAAGTTGAACCAAATTTCAATTTCGTGCCGCTTTCGGCAAGCCAGCCGTTTGACCGACATGCGCGTGCCGCTTATGGGCTGGCTCCAGATTGCGCGTTGTTCGTGCCAGGGAGGTGTGCATGAAGAAACTCTACCCAGACGCTGCATCGGCGCTGGACGGCCTGCTGTTCGACGGCATGCTGATCTGCGCTGGCGGCTTTGGCCTGTGCGGCATTCCGGAGCGTCTGATCGACGCGATCCGGGACTCGGGCGTGAAGGACCTGACGGTCGCGTCCAACAATGCCGGCATCGACAATGAGGGGCTGGGCAAGCTGCTGCGCACCCGCCAGATCAAGAAGATGATCAGCTCCTATGTCGGTGAGAACAAGGAGTTCGAGCGGCAGTTTCTGGCCGGCGAGCTGGAAGTCGAATTCTGCCCGCAGGGGACGCTCGCGGAACGGTGCCGGGCCGGTGGCGCGGGCATTCCCGGTTTCTACACCAAGACGGGCGTCGGCACGCAGGTGGCCGAAGGCAAGGAGACCAAGGTGTTCGACGGGCAGGAATATGTGCTCGAGCGGGGCATCTATGCCGACCTGTGCGTCATCAAGGGCTGGAAGGCCGACGAGAGCGGCAATCTCGTCTTCCGCAAGACCGCCCGCAACTTCAACCAGCCCATGGCGACGGCGGGCAAGATCTGCGTCGCCGAGGTCGAGGAAGTGGTGCCGACCGGCAGCCTCGATCCGGACAGCATCCATGTGCCCGGCATCTATGTGAAGCGCATGATCGTGGGCGCGCCCTACGACAAGAAGATCGAGTTCCGCACCGTCCGCGAGAGGGAGGCCGCCTGATGACCGAGCATGATGGCCTGACCAAGGGCTGGAGCCGCGACCAGATGGCGGCGCGCGCCGCGCGCGAATTGCAGGATGGTTTCTACGTCAATCTCGGCATCGGCATCCCGACGCTGGTGGCGAACCACATCCCGCCGGGCGTGGAAGTGACGCTGCAGAGCGAGAACGGCATGCTCGGCATCGGTCCGTTCCCTTATGATGACGAGGTCGATCCCGACCTGATCAACGCCGGCAAGCAGACGATCAGCGAGCTGCCCAATTCGGTCTATTTCAGCTCGGCCGACAGCTTCGCCATGATCCGCGGCGGCCATATCGACCTCACCGTGCTGGGGGCCATGGAAGTCTCCGAGCAGGGCGACATCGCCAACTGGATGATCCCGGGCAAGATGATCAAGGGCATGGGCGGCGCCATGGATCTGGTGGCCGGCGTGAAGAAGATCATCGTGGTGATGGAGCATGTCGCCAAGGATGGCAGCCCCAAGTTCATCCCGGCCTGCACGCTGCCGCTCACTGGCCGCAACGTGGTCGACATGATCATCACGGACATTGCCGTGTTCCAGCGCCTCGACCATGCCTCGTCCTTCCGGCTGATCGAGCTGGCGCCGGGCGTCACGGCCGAGGAAGTCGCGGCCAAGACGACCGCGAAATATGAGGTTGCGCTCGCGGCTGCCTGAGTGCGCTCGCCAGCCTGATTTGAAGAGGGCGCCTCCCCATGGGAGTGCGCCCTTTTTGCTGCCGTGCCGCCTCCCGCGACAATTTTCGTTGCTCCCATGCGCAAGTCTCAGGCAACAGGGGAGAATAACACGGGGAGGGACATGGCCATCAAGACCATCAAGGAGCGGCCATATCTGGCGCTCGTGCTGCTGACGGCCATTGGCGTGGTCGGTTTCATCGACCGGATCATCATGAATGTGCTCGCCGAGCCGCTGAAGCGGGAATTCACGCTCAGCGACACCGAGCTTGGCGTGGTCAATGGCCTTGCCTTCGCCGTGCTCAATGTCGTGCTGGGTCTGGTGGTGGCGCGCCTGGCCGAGCGCAAGCGGCGCCTCACGCTGATATCGGTCGGCACGGTGCTCTGGTCGATCGCCACGGGGGCCTGTGGCCTCGCCGGCAATTTCGTCCAGCTTCTGCTGGCGCGGATCGGCGTGGGGGTGGGCGAGGCGGTTGGCCTGCCATCGACCTATTCGGTCGTCTCCGATTATTTCCCGCGCGAGAAGCGGGCGACGATGATGTCCGTGCTCAATCTCGCGGCGCCGATCGGCGCCTTTCTGGGGGCGAGCGGGGGCGCGCTGGTCGCGCAGATCTATGGATGGCGGGCCGCCCTGTTCGTTGCCGCGATCCCGGGGCTTGTCCTTGCGCTACTGCTCACGCTGTTCGTCGCGGAGCCACGGCGCGGGGGGCATGACGGGCAGGCCAGTGCCGGCGGCGACGTTCCGCCCATCGGTGCGGTGATCGGGCGCTATCTGGGCTGGCCCACCATGCGCAACATGCTGCTCGGATCGAGCCTCGCCAGCATGGTCGGCTTTGGCCTGAATGCCTTCCTCGCCGCTTATCTGATCCGCCGTTTCCAGTTCTCGCTGGTGGAGGCGGGGCTGGTGGCGGGTCTCGTGGCGAGCCTGCCCTCCACGCTCAGCATTCTCGGGTCCGGCTGGCTGTCCGATCGTCTGGCCCGGCGCGGCAACCGGCGCGGCTATGCGCTGATGCCGGCGGTCACGCTGCTTGTCTCCGCGCCGCTTTATGCCTTTGCGATCACGCGCGATCAGCCGGCGCTCATCGTGGCGCTCGTCGGCATCGCCGGCCTGTTCCAGTACACCTATCTCGGCCCCACGCAGGGGACGTTCCAGAACATGCTCAGTCCCCGGATGCGCGCGACGGGCACGGCCTTCACCAGCATGATCTACACGCTGATCGGCGGCGGCATCGGCCCGCTCGTGCTTGGGGCGGTCAGCGATGGCTATGCGGCGTCCGGCATCGCGCCGGGGATTGCGCTCGGTTTCGCCATGGCGACGATGTCGGCCTGCTATCTCTGGGCGGCGCTGCACTACTGGCTCGCCTCGCGCACCATTGAAGCGGACTTCGCGCGCCCGATATAGGCGCTTGGGTCTTGACGTGTCCGCCGGGGCAGGTCTTTACCGCGCTTTCTTCTTGATGCCGGGCGCTGCCGCCCGGCGCGCAACGATCAGGTCAGGCTGTCATGACAACGCCACGCACACTCTACCAGAAGATCTGGGACGCCCATGTCGTCGAAACGCGTGAGGACGGGACGGCGCTTGTCTATATCGACCGCCACCTTGTGCATGAAGTCACCAGCCCGCAGGCCTTCGAGGGGCTGCGCCTCGCCGGGCGCAAGGTGCGCCGGCCGGACCTGACGCTGGCCGTGCCGGATCATAACGTGCCGACCACCGCGCGGGTGGACGCGCAGGGCAACCGCATTCCCATCGCCAACAAGGAAAGCGCCCAGCAGCTTGCCGCTCTGGAGCGCAATGCGCCCGAGTTCGGCATCACCTATTTCGGCGCGACCGACGTCAATCAGGGCATCGTCCATGTCGTCGGTCCCGAGCAGGGCTTCACGCTGCCCGGCACCACGCTGGTGTGCGGAGACAGCCACACCGCCGCGCATGGCGCGCTGGGGGCGCTCGCTTTCGGCATCGGCACCAGCGAGGTCGAGCATGTGCTGGCGACGCAGACGCTGCTGCTCAAGCCCAGCAAGACGCTGGAGATCGAGGTGGAAGGCACGCTCGGCTTCGGCGTGACCGCCAAGGACGTGATCCTGGCCATCATCGGCTGCATCGGCACGGCCGGCGGCACGGGCCATGTCATGGAATATCGCGGCTCGACCTTCCGCGACATGAGCATCGAAGGCCGGCTGACCGTGGCCAACATG
The DNA here is from genome assembly GCA_017304655.1 of Sphingomonas sp. GTDB lineage: Bacteria > Pseudomonadota > Alphaproteobacteria > Sphingomonadales > Sphingomonadaceae > Sphingobium. Next base: position 372,244 of record JAFKLY010000004.1, on the reverse strand, counting down.
GCGATCGAGGGCGGCGCGCGCTCGGGCCTGTTCGCTCCGGACGAGAAGACCTTTGCCTATCTCAAGGGCCGGCCGATGGCGCCCTCCGGCGAAGAGTGGGAACGCGCCATCGCATGGTGGAAGACGCTCGTGACCGATGAGGGCGCGCGGTTCGACAAGAGCGTGCGCTTCGCCGCCAGCGACATCGCGCCCAACGTCACCTGGGGCACCAGCCCCGAGGACGTCGTGGCGATCACCGGCGCCGTGCCGGACCCGGAGAGCTTCGAGGACGCCTCCAAGCGGGCCGCCGCTGCCAAGTCGCTCGACTATATGGGGCTGACGGCGGGGCAGCGCATGGAGGACGTGACGATCGAGCATGTCTTCATCGGCAGTTGCACCAACAGCCGCATCGAGGATCTGCGGGCCGCCGCCGCCGTGCTCAAGGGGCGCCGTGTCGCCGATCGCATCAAGCAGGCGCTGGTCGTCCCCGGTTCCGGTCTGGTCAAGCGACAGGCGGAACAGGAAGGGCTGGACCGCATCTTCATCGAAGCGGGCTTCGAGTGGCGCGAGCCGGGCTGCTCGATGTGCCTGGGCATGAATCCCGACCGCGTGCCGAGCGGCGAGCGCTGCGCCTCGACGAGCAACCGCAACTTCATGGGCCGACAGGGACCGGGCGCGCGCACGCATCTGGTCTCGCCCGTCATGGCCGCCGCCGCCGCGATCAGGGGTCGACTTGCCGATGTTCGTGACCTAATGGGGAACGACTAAGGAAGGGCGCATGAAGAAAATCTTCTGGATACTTGTTCTGGGCGCCGTTGGCAGCGCGGCCATGGCCGTTGGCCTCGGTCACGCGGCGGCCAAGAAGGACAGCGCGCAGACGCGTCCCTGATCCACGGCGGCAAGGCTGGCGGGGATCGGTCCGGATTGACACCGGACGTGCTTTGATTTGTCCTTCTTTTCCAGGGTGTCGGAGTCGTCGGGCAAATGGTCCCGATCCTGATCGCCGGAAGGGGGCATCACCATGACAGGTTCTTATTCGGCGCGCCGCGCGCTCATCGCAGCATGGAGCGGATTGCTGCTGGCCGCGGCCTCATCCGCACCGGTCAGCGCCCAGCCCAAGGCCAGCGTCTCGCTCACCCGCCTCGATTGCGGCACGTTCAAGGCGCCGCGCGATGTGAGCGGCTTCTCGGACAGCTTCGCTTATTCCAACCCGCCCAAGACGCTGCCCTTCACGGCCAGCTGCTATCTCATCCGGCATGGCGACCGGTTCATGCTGTGGGACGCGGGCTTTGCCGCTCCCAGCGATCTGGTCGCCTTGCCGAAGACAGTGGTGCAGCAGCTCGCCGAGGTCGGCGTCACGCCGGACAAGATCGCGTTCGTCGGCATAAGCCATTATCACGCTGATCATACCGGCCAGCTCCCGAACTTTCCCGATGCGACGCTGCTGATTGGCGCAGGGGACTGGGATGTGGTGCGCGCGACCCCACCGAAATATGCCAATGCCGATCCCCGGCCGTTCGCGCACTGGATCAGTGGTGGCGGCAAGGTCGAGACAGTCGCCGTCGACAAGGATGTGTTCGGCGATGGCAGCGTCGTCATCCTCAACCTGCCGGGCCACACGCCGGGCCATCACGGCCTGCTCGTCCGCCTGGCGCAGACCGGGCCGGTGCTGCTGAGCGGGGATGTCGTGCATTTTCACGAGAATTACGAGACGAACGGCGTGCCGACCTTCAACACCGATCGGGCGGATTCGCTCGCGTCGATCGATCGCTTCAAGGACATTGCTGCCCATCTCAAGGCGCGCGTGATCATCCAGCACGATCCGCGTGACATCGCCAAGCTGCCGGCCTTCCCCAAGGCGGCGCAGTAGTGCGCGAAACGGCGCGGACCTGCGGCCTTGACGGCGCCGCGATCATCCGCCACGAGCCGCGCTCATGATCCTTATGCAGAGAGACGCGGAGGCACGCTGATGGAGCCGGTGAACGAGGTGCAAGGCCGCGCCTATCCGTTCGGCATGAAAAATGTCGATACCGACATCATCATTCCGGCGGAATGGCTCAAGACGATCAGCCGCACTGGCCTCGGCAAAGGCGCATTCGAGGCGCTGCGCAAGGAGCCGGGCAATGTGTTCGACGATCCGCGCTATGCCGGTGCGCCGATCATCGTCGCGGGCGACAATTTCGGTTGCGGATCGAGCCGCGAGCATGCCGCCTGGGCGCTGCTCGACATGGGCGTGAAGGCCGTGATCGCACCGAGCTTCTCGGACATTTTCTCCGGCAATGCCTTCAAGAACGGCATCCTCACCGTCGTTCTGCCGCAGGAGGCCATCGACCGGCTGATGGAGGTGGCGCAGACCGATCCGATCATGATCGATCTGGAACACCAGACCGTCACGACGCGCTTTCAGGATCGCTTCACCTTCGAGATCGATCCGTTCCGGAAGTCCTGCCTGATCGGCGGGCTGGACGAGATCGGCCTCACCATGGCGCGGGACAGTGCCATCGCCGCGTTCGAGCGGGCGGATGCCGACCGGCGACCCTGGCTGGTGCCGAAGGCGGCGTGAAAAGGGGGAGCTGCGCGTTGCTATCCGGCCAGGCGCTCCCTAGATATTCATGAGACACAGCAAAAGATGAGGGCCTTTCAGCATGAGTGGATTTGACGATCGCGAGAAGGCGTTCGAGACGAAGTTCGCCAAGGAGCAGGATCTGGCATTTCGGATCGCGGCGCGGCGCAACCGGCTGCTCGGCGAGTGGGCCGCGAGCCTGATGGGCCTGACCAAGGAAGAGACCGATGCCTATGCCAAGGCGGTTGTTCAGGCCGACTTCGAGGAAGCCGGCGACGAGGACGTGATCCGCAAGGTGCTGGGCGATCTGGTGTCGGCCGGCGTCGATATCGACGAGAGCCGCGTGCGTCAGGCGCTGAGCGACAAGGCTGCGGAAGCCCGCCGCCAGTTCATGCAGGAAGGCTGAGGGCAAGCCCGATGGCCATGGCCGCCGACGAGATCGCGACGCTTATCCGCGCGGCGATACCTGACGCCGTCGTCGAGATCACCGATCTCGCCGGCGATGGCGATCATTATGCCGCGCATGTGACGTCCGAGGCGTTTCGCGGGCAGAGCCGGCTGGCGCAGCAGCGCGCGGTCTATGCCGCGCTGGGCGAGCGCATGGGCGGCGTGCTCCATGCCTTGCAACTGACGACATCCGTTCCCAAGTGAGCGCCTGAGGGGCGCGCGACTGCCATCCCCGCTGCCCGGAGACCCGATAAGATGACTGATCCCGTCCACGCCCGCATCGCCGATATCGTCGGCAAGAATGACGTCGTGCTGTTCATGAAAGGCACGCCGCTTTTCCCGCAATGCGGCTTTTCGAGCCGGGCCGTGGCCATCCTCGAGCGTCTTGGCGCGCCTTATGAGACGGTGGACGTGCTGCAGGATCAGGAAGTCCGTCAGGGCATCAAGAGCTTTTCCGACTGGCCGACCATTCCCCAGCTCTATGTGAAGGGCGAGTTCCTCGGCGGCTCGGACATCATGATGGAAATGTATGAGGCCGGCGAGCTGGAGCAGCTGCTGACCGAACAGGGCGTCATCGGCGCCTGATATCTCCGCGCCGCGACGCGGCTGACAAGCCCGTGCCCGCACCTGTGGGCGTGGGCTTTTCTGTGTTGTCCGCATGTGGGAGCGGAGCGGGCGGTCGGTCGTCCGACGGTTGCTGGTGATCCCGCAAATGGCCTGAGCCGGTTCCCTCGTTCGGAAGGGAAGGTGGGGGACGGGCGAGGAGACCTGAGCCACGTCCCCCAGTAGCGGGTGTACCCTTGTTATCGCAAGCGACGTGCCAGTCTGGCGGACCGCCCGAAATCCAGCGACTTCCGCGGTTAACCGGCCTTAACTGCGTTGTTCTCCTGTAAAGATTTCCGACAGGCGAGGCATGAGCCGCGTTCATCCTGCGTGCAGTTTTCCGACCCTATTGACTACAAGCGTAGATGTTGTTTACGAATGTAGTCATCCGGATTCGAGGGAGGAAGGCGAAAGATGGCCGAACGCATCAGCGATGCCGAACATGCGGTGATGGAAGTGCTCTGGCGCCGCGCGCCGCTCACCGCCATCGAAGTGAGCGATGCTCTGGCGCCGGAGCGTGGCTGGAGCCTGCAGACCGTCAAGACGCTGCTCGGCCGGCTGGTCGGCAAGCAGGTCGTCGCGCATGAGGCGGATGGCCGCCGCTATCTCTATCGCCCGCTGGTCGCGCGGGACGCCTATGTGGCGCATGAATCGCAGCGGCTCGTCGACCGGCTGTTCGGCGGCAAGGTGACGCCACTCGTCGCCCATCTCGCCGAGACCCAGCAATTGTCCGAAAAGGATATCGCCGAGATCGAGGCGTTGCTGAAGGCGCTCAAGTCATGATCGCCTGGCTGGTCGAAACGCTCATCGTCACCAGCGCGCTGATGGCGCTGGTGCTGCTCCTGCGAGGGCCGGTGCGCCACGCCTTTGGCGCGAAGGTCGCTTATGCGCTCTGGCTGCTGCCGGCGCTGCGCCTGCTGATGCCGCGGATCGACGCGCTGATGCCGCAAGCACTCCCGCTGGCCGGCGTCGCGCCGCCATCGGGCGCGCTGTCGCAGCTTATCCGCGAGCGCGTGATGCAGCTCGAGGTCGCGGCGCCAACCACGGCAGGCAGTACGCCGGGCCTGCTGGCGAGCGTCCCCTGGCCGCTTGTGCTGGCGATGCTCTGGCTGCTGGGCGTCGTCGCGTTCGTGCTGTGGCAAGTGGTGAGCTATCGCCGCTTTTGCCGGCAGGTGCTGAGCGGAGCGCGGGTACGGCGCTCGCCCGCACGGGGAATCAGGCTGATTGCCAGCCCGCATGTAAGCGGCCCGCTGGCCTTCGGCCTCACCCGGCGGTTCATCGCGTTCCCGCCCGATGCCTTGATGCGCTTCGATGTCGAGGAGCATGCCATGGCGCTGGCGCATGAGATGGCGCACCATCGCCGGGGCGATCTCCTCGCCAATGCCTTCGCGCTTGGCTTTCTGGCGCTGCATTGGTGGAATCCGCTGGCGTGGTTCGCGCATGGCTCTTTCCGCACCGATCAGGAGATGGCGTGCGACGCCGATGTGATTGCGGCGATCCGCGATCAGGGGCTGGGCCACGCTTATGGGCGCGCGCTCGTCAAATGTGCGGCGGGCCGCGAGTTCTCGGCCATCTGCCACCTCACCACTGTCGATCGTCTGAAACGGAGATTGTCCATGTTGTCCAGGAAAAGTCCCAGTGCGCGCCGTCGCCTGACCGGCCTTGCGGTCACGAGCGCGATCATGATCGGTGGCCTTGCCTTCACTGCGTCCGGCGAAGGGATGGCCGCCCGGGTGGGGACGAAGGTGAGCGAGGCTCTGCCGATCCCTCGCAAGGCAGACCTGCTCCCTTCGTTCCCGGCCATCCCCTCGGCCCACGCGACGCAGACCAGGGACACGTCAGTCATGGAAGACAGCTTGGCCGCTGGCGATGAGCGGTGGAGCAAGGCCCTGAAACTGGCGGCTGCTCTTGATGCAACCCCGGCACCGCCGGCTCCGCCTGCGCCGCCTGCCGTCACAAGCGCGCCGCCCGCGCCGCCGGCCCCGCCTGCGATCGCCGGCGCTCCGGTCCCGCCCGTTCCCCCGGTGCCGCCTGTGGTCAGCGAAGCCAATGGCAGCCACTATCGCCACGTCGTGCGCCTTCGCGATGGCAAGATCGTCGCGCCGCCCAGCAAGGCCGAGATTGACGCCATGGTTCCCCTGATTGAGGTGAAGGAAGCGCGGCAGTGCGCCGGCGGCGACGCCGTGACCACCAGCACGGAAACCGTCGCCGTGGACGGCAAGGAGCGGCACCGGATCCGCATCCTGATCTGCAGCAAGGCCAAGGCGCAGGAGGCGCGCGCAGAGGCGATCAAGGGCCTGCAGAGCGCGCGGAACAGCCTGGCGGGCGAGACGGCGCTGTCGAGCGACATGCGCGGCAAGATCCTGGCCAATCTCGACCGCCAGATCGCCCATATGCGCGCCGAGCGGGACTGAGGGTTGCCTGCCCTTGCATTCGCGTCCTGACGTGGCGCATGGGGGAGCATGGCTGGCCAGGCTCCCCCGATTTCGCTCGACACCGGCATTGCGATGCCGCTCTCTGCGCTGGTTCGGCGGATTCTCGCGCCCAATCCATCGCCCTTCACGTATCAAGGCACGCAAAGCTATCTGGTTGGCGAGACCGATCTTGCGGTCATCGACCCCGGCCCGGCGGACGAGCGCCACATTGCCGCGCTGATGGCCGCTATTGCCGGGCGCCCGGTTCTCGCCATCCTGTGCACCCACACCCATCGCGATCACAGCCCGGCGACCCGGCCGCTGACTGCGCTCACCGGCGCGCCGATCATCGGCTGCGCACCGCTGGCGCTCGACGATGACGGGCCACGGGCGGATGCGGCCTTCGACGCCGACTATGTGCCGGATCGCGTGCTTGGCGATGGCGAGCGGGTGACGGGCACGGGCTGGACGCTGACCGCCGTCGCGACGCCCGGGCACACCTCCAACCATCTCTGCTTCGCGCTGGAGGAAGAGGGGGCGCTGTTCACCGGCGATCATGTCATGGGCTGGTCGACCAGCGTGGTGTCGCCACCGGACGGTGACATGACGGCGTATCTCAAGTCCCTCGATCTGCTCGTGCAGCGGACCGATCGCATCTATTACCCCGCCCATGGCGATGCCATCACCGAGCCCCGCCGCTTTGCGCGCGGCATGCTCGGGCATCGCAAGATGCGGGAAGGGCAGATTTTGCGTTATCTCGATCGCAACGGCCCGTCCCTGATCGCGGACATGGTGGCGACCATGTATGTCGGGCTTGATCCGCGCCTGCACGGGGCGGCGGGGCGATCCGTCCTCGCCCATCTGCTGGACCTGGAAGGGCGCGCGCTGGTGAGCGGGCAGGGCGACATCTGGTCGCTCGTGAGGCCTCTCGCGGCGTCTTGACGGCAAAGTCCGACGAGCGCATCTTCCACCTCTCGCAACGGCTTGGAGGGGGACGGACCAGCCATGGCGATTTCAGCATCGGACGCTTCAGGGCAAGACAGCGCGACGACACCGGACAGCGAGAAGACATTCTTCTTCGTGATGGCGATCGTGGTCGCGGCAACGGCGATCGTCGGCTTCAGTTTCGCGCGATTGATCGGTCTTTCGAGTTTCGGCGCGCCCTGGTGGGTGCATGTTCACGCGCTCACCATGATGAGCTGGGTCGGGCTGTTCCTCGCACAGACCGGCCTCATCTGGCAGAGGCAGGTCGCGGCGCATCGCCGGCTGGGGCATGTCGGTGCGGTGTGGATCGGCTGGATGCTCATCGTCGGCTTGCTGGCGACGGCATGGTCCCTTGGGACGCGGCGGGCGCCGCCCTTTTTCGATCCCGTGTTCTTCCTCGCGATGGACTGGCTCAATATCGTTGCCTTCGCCGCCACGGCCTGGGCGGGCATTGCCCTGCGGCGCCGCACCGACTGGCACCGCCGGCTGATGCTGGGCGCCACCATCATCGTACTCGGGCCGGCATGGGGGCGCCTGATGCCTCTGCCGATCCTGCGCGAGGGCGTTGTCTGGCCGATCTCGGCGCTGCTGCTGCTCTATTTCGGTGCCGGCATGATCTATGATCTGCGCACGCGCGGACGCATCCACCCCGCTTATGGCGTGGGTGTGGCCGTCCTTGCGGTCTTCGTCCTTCTGATCCGGCCGCTCGCCGCGATCCCGGCCTTTGCGGAACTGGCGCACACGATTACGGGTTGAACCCCCGCGTCCATGGGGCCATCTGCGAGGCAGGTTCACGCGGGAGATTCGACCATGGATGCACGAGGCGGCATAGGCGGGAGCCTGAAGGGCATTGACCTGCTCGCCGAGATCAACCGGCTGCGCAAGGAGCGCAACGCCGTGATCCTCGCGCATTATTATCAAAAGCCCGAGATTCAGGATCTGGCCGACTTCGTGGGCGATAGCCTGGAGCTGTCTCGCAAGGCGGCGGAAACGGACGCAGACGTGATCGCCTTTTGCGGTGTGCGCTTCATGGCCGAGGTGGCGAAGATCCTCTCGCCGGAAAAGACCGTGATCCTGCCGGACATGGACGCCGGCTGCTCGCTGGAGGACAGTTGCCCGCCCGCCCAGTTCAAGGCGTTCCGCGAGGCGCACCCGGATCATATCGCGCTGAGCTACATCAATTGCTCGGCGCAGGTGAAGGCGCTCTCGGACATCATCGTCACCAGCTCCTCGGCCGAGCAGATCATCAGCCAGTTGCCGGCGGACCAGAAGATCATCTTCGGCCCGGACAAGCATCTGGGTGGCTACATTAGCCGCAAGCTGGGGCGCGACATGCTGCTCTGGCCGGGCGTGTGCATCGTGCATGAGAGCTTCAGCGAGACGGAACTGCTCAAGCTCAAGGCGCAATATCCCGGCGCGCCGGTCGCGGCCCATCCGGAATGCCCGCCGGCGATCATCGACCATGCCGATTATGTCGGCTCGACCAGCGGCATCCTGAACTTCGCCAAGGCGATGCCCGGCGACACGCTGATCGTGGCGACCGAGCCGCATATCATCCACCAGATGGAAAAGGCGGTGCCGGAAAAGACCTTCGTCGGTGCGCCCGGCGCGGACGGCAACTGCAACTGCAACGTGTGCCCCTATATGGCGCTCAATACGCTGGAGAAGCTTTACATCTCGCTGCGTGACCTTGGTCCCCGCATCGAAATGGACGAGGCGCTGCGCGTGGCCGCCAAAAAGCCGCTCGACCGCATGCTGGAAATGGCGAGCGGCACGGTCGGCAAGGGCGATGTGGGCGCGCGCTGAGCGCGCCCGCCGCCATTTCCATTCCCATCAGGCGAGCGAGCGCGCATGACCTTTTCCCTTCCCGGCTTCGATCTCGACGCTTTCATCGCTTCAACGCTCGCCGAGGATCTGGGCGGCCCGCTCGGAGCGGGCGGGCGGGATGTCACCTCCGAGAGCGTCATTCCCGCCGGCGCGATGTTCACCGGTGTGATGGACAGCCGGGACGCCGTGACGGTTGCCGGACTGCCGATCGCCGAGGCCTTCTTCCGTGCGCTTGATCCCGATGTGCAGATCGAGACGCTGGTGGCGGATGGCGATCAGGTGCCTGCCGGGACCGATCTGATGCGCCTGCATGGCCGGGCGCGGGCCATGCTCACCGCCGAACGCTCGGCGCTCAACACCGTCCAGCATCTGACCGGCATCGCGACGATGACGCGCAGCTATGTCGACCGGATCGCGGGAACCGGCGCAACCTTGCTCGATACCCGCAAGACCATTCCCGGCCTGCGCGTGCTGGAGAAATATGCGACCCGCATGGGCGGCGCGAAGAACCACCGCATGGGCCTGTGGGATGCGGCGATGATCAAGGACAATCACATCGCCGTCGCCGGATCGGTCGAGGCCGCTGTCGGGGCGGCGCGGGCCGCGGGCATTGCGCAGATCATCGTCGAGGTGGACCGGATCGACCAGATCGAGCCGGCGATCGCGGCCGGCGCGACCCATCTGCTGCTCGACAACATGCCGCCGGAAGTGCTGCGCGGCGCCGTGACGCTGGTCGGCAAGCGCGTGCCGACCGAAGCGTCTGGCGGCATTCGCCTGGAGAATATCCGCGCCGTGGCGGAAACCGGTGTGGACTATATCAGCGTCGGGCGCCTGACCCAGTCCGCGCCGGCGGCCGACGTGGGCCTCGACTTCACGCATGGCTAGCCGCCCGCTCGGGTGGTCGGCGACGGTCCTGATCGCAGGACTGGTCGCCGTGCCCGCGCATGCGCAGATGACTGCCTGCACCTTGCCCAGCGTCCTTCCGGTGCCAAGGGTTGAGACCGTCCAGCCCTCGCAACGGCGGACCGTGGCTATCGGCTCCTACACGCTCGCGTTGAGCTGGTCGCCGGAGCATTGCAGCCGGGCGCGCGCCTCCGATGGCTTCCAGTGTGACGGAGAGGCCAACCGCTTCGGCTTCATCCTGCATGGCCTGTGGCCGGATGGTCAGGGGCGCGACTGGCCGCAATATTGCCGGCCGGCGCAGCGCCTGTCGCCCGCGCTCATCCGGCGCAATCTGTGTGCCACGCCGTCCGCCGGCCTGCTCCAGCACCAGTGGACCAAGCATGGCGTGTGCATGAGCCGAACACCGGAGCGCTATTTCGATCTTGCGCGCGGTCTCTACGCCAAGCTGCGTTTCCCGGAGATGGCAGCGCTGGCCACGGATCCCGATCTGACAGCGGCGCGCTTCACCGATGCGTTGCTGGCCGCCAACCGATCAGCCAATCCGGCCCTGCGGCGGGAGGCGATCAGCCTCGCTGTGACGCGCGATGGCTGGCTCGACGAAGTGCGCCTGTGCCTCGATCAGCGCCTGCGTTTCGCGCCATGCCGGGCCAATCAGGCACGCGGCGCGAATGGCGAGCGCGCCCTGAGGATTCGACGGCCCGGCTGAGGGCGCTTAGCCGTCGATGATCGCCGTCTGCGGATGATGCCGGTCGAGGTGCTTGCGGATGATCCGCAAGTTGCGGGAGTTCGACCGGAACGCAAAGTCGAACACGTCGCCCACCAGCGGGATTGCACCGATTGCCGTATCGACGCCGACATTGGCGCTCATGCGGATGAGCTGCCAGCGCGACATGCCGAGATTGCGGGCTTCCCACACGATCCAGGCGCCCATCGCAGCCGAGATCAGATCGCCGATCACCGGGATAACGCCGAGCAGCGCATCCAGCCCGACGCGCATTCGCGTTCCCGGCAGATGCATCACGCCTTCAAGCAATTGCTCCATCATCTCGATCCGCTGACGCACGGACTGCGGGTCCCGGCCGAAGCCCGGAATCTGGCCGAATTGCGCCATCATGTCGTCGAAGCGTGGGCTGGTCCTGGCCATCGTCGTTCAAGCCATCCTCAAACAGGCCCGTCATTGCGCGGGCAGCGCCCCCTAGTTGGGGACCGCGACCAGCCTGTTCAATGGATGGATGCCGCGCGGCGACAATTGGAAGCCGGTGAGGCGCCGGTTCACCAGCGCCCAGCGGATCGGCAGACCGAGCGGGATGAACCCGGCATGGGCCATGGTCTTTTCCTCGGCCTCACTGAGCAGACGCGCCTGATCCGCTTCATTCCCGGCCTTGCGGGCTTCGGCCAGCAGGGCGGAGGCTACGGGATCGCAGCTCACCTTGGCCGCGCAATCCAGGCGACTCAAATACCATAGCGCACTGTCGAACGGCGCGACTTCGTCGATCAGGCGCAGATCGGCCGGTTCGTCGAGGGCCACGCGGTCGAGACGCAGACCAAGCTGCCCCAGATCGAGCGCGAGCCGCAGGAACAGGCGGGTTGCGCCCGGACCGGCCGGCAGGGCGACGCGGAGCACAGGCGGCTCGCCATTGCTCTCCGTCCAGCGGCGGATGACGCCGCGCGCCGCGGTGAGACGATCAGCCGGCGTTTGGCTGCTCCAGCCCGGAACGCTGGGCTGTCGATCGAGCCCGAGCGGTGCGGGCAGGGGGCGATCGGCGGTCTGCCAACCCGGAAGACCCAGGGCTTCGGCAAGGGCGGCCCGGTCGATGACGCGAGACAGGGCGTCCCGCACGGCCGCGCTCGAGAGAAAATCGGACGGGCCGGTAAAGGCAAGGCCGAACAGGCCGATCACCGGATCAACCCGGAGATCCTTCACGGTGAGGCCAGTCGCAGGCACGAGCGGCAGATGTTGGAAGCGCCCGCCGAGCACCAGATCAGTCCGGCCAGCCTCGAAGCGCACGAGGGCGAGCGCGGCCCGGTCCACATGCAGGCGTCGCCTGTCCCTCGGTGCCGGATCGGCGGCATCGGCGTCGGCTTTGACCGGCGCCAGAGCGACGACATTGCCGTTACGCACCGGTCGATAAGGCCCGGCGCCGCCCTGCCGGCTGAGGATGCCGAATTGGGGCTGGGCGAGGAGCTGGATGAAGGTGGGCAGGGCCGTGTCGATCCGAATCTCGATCACGCGGTCGGTCATGGCCAGCACGTCCGGTTTGAGGCCCGCCAGCGAGAGGGGGTTGGCCCGGAAACGTTCGCGCAGGAGGCGGACGACGTCTTCAGCCTTGACCGGCTTGCCGTCCGGCCAGGTGAGACGCTTCAATCGAAAAATGTAGCTCTTGCCGCCATCTTCGACGATCCAGCTTTCCGCGAGCGCATCGACGATGTCTCCCCGCGCATCATAAGCGAGCAACCCCTGTGCCGTCGCACCGAGCAGCGCCTTGGCGGCAGCGGGCATGGAATCGCGCAGCGGCTCCGCGATCTGGCGCTGCGATCCGATGACATCGACGTCGATCGGCCGATCATCCTGGAGGGACAGACAGCCGCTGAGCAGGAATGGAAGGCACAGGGGCAGGAGCCCGCCGGCGATCGCGCGCTTCGGCAAAGCGAGTGTCAAACGGCTGAACGGTCTGCACGACATGGCTCACGTCTAGCCCGGCACGCGGAGTGGGCCAACTGGCAATGCGGATGCCGGGCCGATTGTCTCTCTGGCGCAGCGCGACAGCTGGTGCGGACGGCGGGACTCGAACCCGCACTCTCAGCCGAGAAACAGATTTTAAGTCTGCTGCGTCTACCGGTTTCGCCACGTCCGCATTCCCGCAAACATCGGGGAGCGGGTGCGTCCATGCCACGCGGATCGGCCCAGTGCCAGAGCCTTGGCACTCACAAGGAGAGAAAGACGCGCCAGTGAAGGCGCGTCCTCTCGTCAGTTACTGCGCGTTGAGGCGAACCCGCATTTCCTTGCCGGGCTTGAAATGCGGCACGCGCTTGGGCGGAACGACGACAGCCGTGCCGGTGCGCGGGTTGCGGCCCGTACGGCCATCGCGCGAGCGCGTCGTGAATGCGCCGAAGCCGCGCAGTTCGACGCGGCCACCCTCAGCGAGCCGCGCGCCGATAGAGTCGAACACGATATCGACGATGCGGTCGACTTCCTGAATGTTGAGATCTGGATGAAGCACTGCCAGTTTTTGCACGAGCTGCGATCGAATCATCTCTGGAATCTTTCCAATTAGGCCGAAGCCTGCCCCCAAGTGATTGTCTGCGGCCGCCCTAATTTCCCCCGAAACGGACAGGCCGAAACAGACTGGATTTGCCACAGGCATCCCTCAAATCAAGCGAAATCAAGGGAAAGCGTCCAAAATGAAACGGCCCGGTCGACGCTGGTCGACCGGGCCGGTATATTTTGCGGTGAGTGCCGCGAAAGCGAAGGCTTAGTTCTTCGCCTTCAGGGCCTCGCCCAGGATGTCGCCGAGCGATGCGCCGCTGTCCGACGAGCCATATTGTGCCACGGCGGCCTTCTCTTCGGCGATCTGCAGCGCCTTCACCGAGAAGTTCGGCTTCTTCGAGCGATCGAAGCCGATCACCATCGCGTCGAACTTCTGGCCGACCTGGAAGCGGTCCGGACGCTGTTCGTCACGATCGCGGCCAAGGTCGCTGCGCTTGATGAAGCCGGTGACGCCATCGTCGCCCGCCTGCACCTCAAGGCCGCCATCGCGAACCTCAAGCACGGTGACGGTGACCGTCTCGTTCTTGTTGATGCCCGAACCACGGACCGCACCGGCAGCCGGCGCGCCCTTCTCGAGCTGCTTCATGCCGAGGCTGATGCGCTCCTTCTCGACATCGACGTCGAGCACGACCGCAGTCACGACCTCGCCCTTGCGATGCAGGTTGAGCGCGTCCTCGCCGGAAATGCCCCAGGCGATGTCCGACATGTGGACCATGCCGTCGACGTCGCCGTCCAGGCCGATGAACAGGCCGAACTCGGTCGCGTTCTTGACTTCGCCCTCGACGGTCGAGCCAACCGGGTGACGCTCCGCAAAGCTCTCCCAGGGGTTCGAGATCGCCTGCTTGAGGCCAAGGCTGATGCGACGCTTCTCGGCATCGACCTCGAGCACGATGACGTCCACTTCCTGCGAGGTGGAGACGATCTTGCCGGGGTGCACGTTCTTCTTGGTCCAGGACATTTCCGAGACGTGGACGAGGCCTTCGATGCCCGGCTCCAGCTCGACGAACGCACCATATTCGGTGATGTTCGTGACGCGGCCGGAGAGCTTGGCGCCAACCGGATACTTGGCCGAAGCGCCTTCCCACGGATCGCTCTCGAGCTGCTTCATGCCGAGGCTGATGCGCTGCGTGTCGCGATTGATGCGGATGATCTGGACACGGACGGTGTCGCCGATGTTGATCATCTCGCTCGGGTGGTTGATGCGCTTGTAGCTGAGGTCGGTGACGTGCAGCAGGCCGTCGATGCCGCCCAGGTCAACGAACGCACCGTAATCGGTGATGTTCTTGACCACGCCCTCGATGATCTGGCCTTCGCTCAGCGTCTGGATGAGGCCGCTGCGCTGTTCGGCGCGGGTCTCTTCCAGGATGGCGCGACGCGACACGACGATGTTGCCGCGACGACGGTCCATCTTGAGGATCTGGAAGGGCTGCGGAATGTCCATGAGCGGCGTGACGTCGCGCACGGGGCGGATGTCGACCTGCGAGCCCGGAAGGAACGCCACGGCGCCGTCGAGATCGACCGTGAAGCCGCCCTTGACGCGACCGAAGATGACGCCTTCGACGCGCGCATTCTCGGCGAACTCGGATTCGAGCTTGTCCCAGGCGGCTTCGCGGCGGGCGCGGTCGCGCGACAGCATGGCTTCGCCATTGCTGTTCTCGACACGGTCCACATAGACTTCGACTTCGTCGCCGACCTTGAGGTCAGCCTTCTGGCCGGGCGCGGCGAATTCGCGCAGCGGAACGCGGCCTTCGCTCTTCAGGCCAACGTCGATGACAGCCAGATCATTCTCGAGAGCGGTGACGGTGCCCTTGACGACGCGGCCTTCGAAGCCGCCGTCTGCACCACCGAGAGATTCGTTGAGAAGCGCGGCGAAATCGTCGCGCGTGGGGTTTGCCGTTGAGGCCATGGAGATGGTTCCTTCAAGTCGTTGCTGGCCAGCCGGTTGTCTCCGGCGGTCTTTGGCCAAACTGCCCGGACGACCGCATGCCGGCCAGGCATCCGGCGCCCGAAAGGCCAGTGGTTCGCTTGATGCCGGAAAAGCAAAAGGGCGCCCCGCAAACACGGAGCGCCTCGTCCGGACCGGCTAGGAGCGGCCCTTCAGGCGAATATCCACGAGCGCAATCGCACGCTGAACGGCCGCGCCTATACTCAAATTGCTCGTGTCGAGCAAGTCCGCATCCTCTGCCTGCATCAGCGGCGCATCGACGCGGCCCATGTCCCGCGCGTCGCGGGCGGTGAGATCGGCGGCAATCGTATCGAGCAGGACGTCCTCGCCCTGTCGCAGGAGCTCGTCATGCCGGCGCTGTGCGCGGACAGCGACGCTGGCGGTGACGTAAAGTTTCGCATCGGCATCCGGCGCGATCACCGTGCCGATATCGCGCCCATCGAGCACTGCCCCGCCGGGCTGCCGCGCAAAGGCGCGCTGGCGCTCCAGCAGCGCGGCGCGCACAGCGGGATGGCGCGAGACGCGGCTCGCCAGCGGCCCGGCCTCTTCCGTCCGCAGCGCCGGATCGGCCAGCAGACTATCGGGGAAGGCGCAGGCTGCCGCTGCATCCTCGGCGCTGTCCGGATCGCCGCCGGCCCGCGCCACGCTGACGCCGACCGCGCGATAGAGCAGCCCGGTATCGAGATGGGGGAGCCCATAATGCGCAGCGAGGGCGCGCGCGATCGTGCCTTTGCCGGAAGCGGCCGGACCATCGACGGCAATGATCATGGCGCGGGATATCCCACCAGCGTCGCGTCGATCAGCTTGCCGTCGGCCTGGAAGGAGAGGGTGATCCAGCCGGGCTTGAGGTCGGCGCGGCAGGTTTCCGTGCCGCCCGAAGCGCTTGCGGGCGCGCAATCGAGCCGGAGGCCGCGCACTTGCCGCTGCACCGCCGCGATCACCAGTGCCCGATCGCGCGCCTGGCCGATGCCGAGTGCTGGAATGGACTTCCAGACATAGTCGGCTGCCCGCACCGTCTTGGCGACGAGATACTGCCGACCGGCCGTCTCACCCCGGAAGCTGTAGCGCACGCCGTCCCGATCCATCCACTCGCAGGCTGTGGCGCAATCGCCGCTGACCGCCGGCTTGAGGCGGGGCCGCGCGAGGATCAGCGGCGTGTCGATCGCGATCATCGAGAAGCTGCGGTCGATCCGCGCCTGATCGGGCGAGGGCAGATAGAGATAGCCGGTATTGGCCAGCCCGGCCTGCGCGATCAGCGCCAGCCAGATCATGCCGCCGCGTCCCGCAGTCGGTCGAGCATTGCGGTGAAGCCGGGGAAACTCGTGGCGACAGGACTCATATCGTCGATGATGAGGCCGCCGCGCGTGGCAAGGCCGGCGACGGCGAAGCTCATGGCGATGCGATGATCCAGCTCGGCCGCGATGGTTGGCGTGCCGTTGCTGCCACTCAGCGGATCGCCGCCGCGGCCCGCTATGATGAGGCCGTCCTCCTTCTCCTCGACCGAGGCACCGATGCGCGCGAGGCCCTGCGCCATGAGGGCGAGGCGATCGGATTCCTTGACCCGCAGCTCATCGAGGCCGCTGGTGCGTGTGGTGCCGCTGGCATGGGCGGCAGCGACGAAGAAGACCGGAAATTCGTCGATCATGCTCGGCGCGATGTCGGGCGGCACGTCGATGCCGGTCAGCGCGCTGTGCCGGGCGACCAGATCGGCCACCGGCTCACCGCCGACCTCCCGCTCATTGATGATGGTGAGATCGGCGCCCATCGCCCGAAGCAGCCGGAACAGGCCGGTGCGGGTCGGGTTCATGCCGACATTGGTGACGGTGACGTCCGACCCCGGCGTGATGAGCGCGGCGACGACCGGGAAAGCGGCGGAGGAGGGGTCCCCCGGTACGACCAGCGTCTGGGGCTTCAGCTCGGCTTCTCCGGTAAGGGAAATGATCCGGGTGCCATCCGCCTGGGTCTCGACGGTGAGCTGCGCGCCGAAGCCGCGCAACATCCGCTCGCTGTGGTCGCGCGTCGGCACCGGCTCGATCACACGGGTGATGCCCGGCGTGTTGAGGCCGGCGAGCAGGATCGCGGATTTCACCTGCGCCGAGGCAACCGGCAGGCGATACTCGATCGGCACGGCCGGCACGAGGCCGCGCATGGTGAGCGGCAGGCGTCCGCCCGGCGATGTCATGAACTCTGCGCCCATCAGGCCGAGCGGCGTGGTGACGCGCCCCATCGGCCGTTTGCTGAGCGAGGCGTCCCCCACGAAGGTGGCCGTGAGATCGTGGCTGGCGAGCAGGCCCATCAGCAGGCGCGTCGAGGTGCCGCTATTGCCCATGTCCAGCGCCGTCTCCGGCTGCACGAGCGACCCCACGCCAACGCCATGCACATGCCAGACGCCATCGTCGCTGCGGTGGATCTGCGCGCCGAGCGCCCGCATCGCCGCAGCGGTGGCCAGCACGTCCTCGCCCTCCAGCAGGCCGGACACCCGGCTTTCCCCCACCGAGAGGGCGGAGAGCATGAGCGAGCGGTGGGATATGCTCTTGTCGCCCGGCACCTGGACGGTGCCACGCAGCGGAGCCCCAGGCTCGAAGAGCATGTTGCGCGCAATCTCGGTCATCAGACTCAATTCCGGAAAACGGCTGCAGCGGCGCGGAGGCGTGCAGCGGGAAGAAAAAAATGGCGCAGCGCTTTTGACAGTGCGAGCCTGCTATGGCAAGGCGCCCGACACTTCGCGGCAGGGGTGCCTGTCCGCGCCGGCATCATTTTATCAAAGAAGGATAGAGGCGGCACATGGTGAAGCCTGAATGGGGAACGAAGCGGACCTGCCCCAAGTGCGCGACGCGCTTTTACGATCTCGGCAAGGACGAGCCCGTAAACTGCATCGAGTGCGGCAATGTCTGGACGCCCGAGCCGGTGCTCAAGTCGAAGCAGCCCTTGCCGTTCGAGGAGCTGCCGCAGAAGGCAGCCGTCGCGGTGGAAGCCGAAACGGATGCCGATGACGATCTGGACATCGATATCGACGTCGATGACGCCGAAGGGTCGCCGGACAACGACGTTGACCTGGGCGGCGACGACGATCTGGGCGTCGACGCTGGCGATGATGGCGACGAGGAAAACTAAGCTTCCTTTAACCTTCACCGCATAGTGAAAAATGGACTTGCAGCGGGGCGGAGCCTGACCTAAAGGCAGCGCCTCGCAGCGACGGACCCACCCGTCGCAGGCAAATGATCGGGGCCGTAGCTCAGCTGGGAGAGCGCTACACTGGCAGTGTAGAGGTCAGGGGTTCGATCCCCCTCGGCTCCACCATTTGTTCTCAGGATGGCGGAAGTCCTGAATTCCGCGCAAACCCCTAAAGTCCTCTTGCCGGTGGATGAAGCGCGTCCAAGCGCTATTTCAGCGTCCCTTGTCGCAAAGCGGGCTCTAACCAGTGCAGATGCCGCACGGCGAGTGCGGCATTTTTTTTTGAGCCCGCATGAGTCTGGATCAGGCGAGCCTCCAATACCGGGGCCGGGCCGAGACCCAAATGCGAGAGCATGAATCCTGCCGTGGCGCAGCCGACGAACCAGCCCGCTCCATTGGTATCGAGCCAGGTGAGCTTGTTTGCCGCAATGACAAGGCAAGTGGCGGCGTGATTCTGATGGGCGCTCCTGCCCACACCGCCTCTGCCCTGAGCGGCGCTCGCGTCACGCCGTCGCAGTGTCTTGATTACACATTCACCCGACCCCTCCAGCCCTTTCTGGTGATTGCGCGCGTCATTCTGGCCGTCGCGGTCAAAGAGTTATTCGCAGGTGAACAAGACCGTTCCGACCCTGAAATGTCTCAATGACGATCAAATGAAGGAGCATTCCGGCCTGCGGAAGCCCTTGCGGAGAGGAAAACCGCTTCAGGGGACGGGAACATGTCAAAGGGACTGAATGCAAAATTGCTGATCATCGCGGCGGGGGTCTCGTGGCTCGCCATCACGCCTGCGTTCGCTGAGGAAGCCGCGACCGCGAGTGTCGCGCCCGACGAAGAGGACCGGCCGGGCGGCGACATCATCGTGACCGCATCGAAGCGCGATACGACCCTGCAGCAAGTGACGCTGTCAGCCACAGCAGTGGTCGCAGACACGCTTAAAGAGGCCAATATCACCGAGATCACCGGGCTGAACGGCCTGGTTCCGGGCCTCGTCGTGGCGCGGAGCGGCGGCGGCGAGCGCATGATCTCGATCCGCGGTGTCGGATCGGAAACGCCGGAAAACGCCAACACGCAGCCCGGTGTCTCGTTCCACGTCGACGGCGTCTACATCTTCAACTCGATCGCCGCGAGTTCTGCCTTCATCGACGTGGCCCAAATCGAAGTGCTGCGTGGGCCTCAGGGCACCACTTTCGGTCAGGGATCGACGGGCGGCACGATCAACGTTGTGAGCAAGCAGCCGAGCCTCACCGACTTCGGGGGCGCGCTCAGCGTGGGCGTCGGCAATTACGGCATGATGAAGGGCGACATGGCGCTCAACGTGCCGGTCGGCCAGTTCGCGATCCGCGGCGCCGTGCAATATCAGAAACATGACGGCTATGCGACCGCGACGGGCACGCCCGGGACGAGCGACTATGAGCTCGACAACCAGGACGAACTCGGCTGGAAGCTGGCGGCGCTCTGGCAGCCGACCGACAACTTCTCGATCACGCTCACGACAATCCAGAACCAGAGCGATACCCACGGGCCGGCACAACGGAACATCCTCGATCCTTCGCCCGATCCACGCGTGCTGACGCAGGATTATCCCGGCCGCTCAATCGTGGACACGGAGCTCTATTACGGCGTCGTGAAGCTCGACACGTCCTTCGCGGTCATCAAGTCGATCACCAGCTACCAGAAGCTCTACAGCGCGCAGTCCTGGGACGGCGACGGCCTGACCGGCAATCTGTTTGAGCGCAATGTGCTCAGCGGCTACAAGCCTGCGATCGGGACCAGCCCGGAGCGGCTTGGTTCCAAATACGATCACGTCGCCCTTTGGAAGATGGAGACCGAGAGCTGGACGCAGGAAGTGAATCTCGCGTCCAACGGATCGGGCCCGCTGTCCTGGATCGTCGGCGGCGTCTATCTCTGGTCGAAGAACCCGCAATATATCGTCGAGTATCGCTCGGCGACCGGAAATCCCTACGCAGCGCCCCTGCCGGTTGACACGCCCTATAACAGTGCGCTGGTGCCGACCGTGACCTACGCGGAGCTCTCCGAGATCACGCGCGAGGCGTATGCGGGCTATTTCGAAGCATCGTTCGACATCACCGATGCGCTGACGCTCACCGGCGGCATTCGCTACAACCATGACGAATATTCCGGCGTTAGCGACAGCAACAGCAGCGGGCCGACGCTCACCTCCGGCGCATATCTGCAGCCGCGCGTCTCCCCCGGTCTGACGACCGAGGAATGGACCGGAAAAGCGGCGATCGACTTCAAGATCACGCCCAACAACATGGTCTATCTGAGCTACACGCGCGGCTTCAAGCCGGGCGGCCTCAACAGTTCCGCATCCGGTGCGGCGCCGCAGGTGCTGGGCTTCACCAACGGCATTCGCCCGACGTACAAGCCGGAAATCGTGAACTCGCTCGAGATCGGCTCGAAGAATATGTTCGCGAACGGAACGGCGAAACTCAACCTTTCCGCCTTCTATTATGATTACCAGAACATGCAGTTCCTCGACGAGGACGCGATCCTGTTCGGCGAAGGCACGGCAAATGCTCCCGGCGCCGAAATCTACGGTCTCGAAATCGAAGGAAGCTGGAAGCCCACCCCGAACTGGATCCTGGAAGGATCGCTGGCCTTCACGCACGGCAAATTCACCAAGGATTTCCTTGCGCTCGATCCGGCCGCCGCGGTTCTCGCGCAGAATGCGGCGGGCTATTACGGGACAGGCGAGTTCTTTGCGAACTTCTACGCGGCGTCGCTTGCCCGCGATTCGGCCCGTGCCAACATCAATGGCAATGAGGTGCCGAAGATCCCCGAGGTCCAGGGGACGGTTTCGGTGGCCTATGTCAATCAGGTCGGCCCGGGCGAACTGACGGCGAAGGCATCCGTCACCTATCGCGGTGAATATCAGTATCGCCTGTTCAACAACTCAAAGTACGACACGACGCCCGACTATACGCAGGTCAACCTGTTCATGCAGTACAAGCCGGACGACACCGATTTGACGTTCAGCCTGAGCGTGACGAACCTGTTCGACACGAACGGCGTAAATTCGCGCTTCTCCGACCCCTATGGCAGTGCGCAGACCTACGAGACGTACATCGCGCCGCGTCAGGCGATCTTCTCGATCGGCTACGCCTTCTGACGCGAACGCAACCGTGATCCCGATGGGGCGGCGTGGCGACACGCCGCCCCATTGTTTTCGACTCGCCGGGACCTGCCGTTTCGCGCCCGTGGCCTTGTGCAAAGGCGCTCGGTGCAAAGGTACTCGCGACCGATGGCGGAGCGATCAAGTGTTCGGGCGCGGGCGATCAAGCCTTGCGACGCGGATCACATAGTTTGTCGTCGGGCTTCAGAACAGCGCAGAGGACGGCGACATATGACCCGGAAAATGATCATCCTGCTGACCGTGTCGCTCGGTTTCTTCTTCGTAACCGCGACCACTTTCACTTCGCTGGGCTATGTTCTTTACACGATGGTCGCCGAGCTGGGCTGGTCGCACGCGGCGGCGGGGGCGAGCTTCGCGCTGCTCGGCCTTGCCTGCGGTCTCGGAAGCCCGCTTGCACCGCTGCTGATGAAGTGGGTCGGCACGCGCATGGCCATGACCATCGGCGGGCTCGTGCTGGCCTCCGGGTTCCTGCTTGCTTCGGTGGTGAACGGCCTCAGCCTCTTCTTCGTTGCAACGGCGCTGATGGGGATCGGCTTCTCGCTGATCGCGACTTCGCCCGGCGTCTACCTGATCGCGACCTGGCTCCCCGAGCGGGCTTCCCGACTGATCGGTTTCTATTTCATGGCTGGTGCAGCGGGCGGCATTGCAGGACCGCTGATCGTCCGGACGATCGTGACGCTGAGCGGAAGCTGGCGCATGCACTGGATGGTGATGGGCTTTGCTGCGATTTCCCTCGCGGCCATCTTCTTCGCCACCGTCCGCGATGCCGTGCGCATCGAATCCGCCGAGCAGGTCAAGCAGGCTGCCCATGGACGGTCGGCGGTGACCGAGACCTCGCCGTGGACTGCCAAGCAGGCGCTGCTGAGCTCAAGCTTCCTTGCGATCGCGCTGGCGCTGCTGGTCGTGCAGACTGTCATCACGACGATGCACTCCGTCCTCGTCGCACATATCGCGAATTTCGGGATGGGGAGCGACCTTGGCGCCTGGGCCATGAGCCTGCTGGCGCTGAGCGCCACCCTGTCGAAAGGGCTGACCGGTGGACTTTCGGAGCGCTTCGACCCCAAGTGGCTCACCGTGCTGGGCCTGATCCCTATGACCCTCGCCATGCTGATCCTCTCCGTTGCTGCAGCACCGGCCTGGGCCATTGTCGCCTCCGTCGTGCTCGGGGTCGGCTGGGGCCTGGCCTGGGTGGCGCCGCATATCCTGCTGCTGCGCTACTTCGGCTCATCGATTGCCGGTGAATTGACGGCGATGGCGACGGCGGCGACCACCCTTGCCGTGCTCGGCCCACTTACGGCGGGCTGGATCGCGGACACGACCGGCAGTTTTGTGCCGGTGTTCATGGTCTTTGCCGGCCTGGTGGTCCTCGTGACCTTCACGACCATCTTCTTCCTGCGGGCACCGCGCCTGCCCGACCGGGCTAAGGGCGATGTTTCGCTGGCCGATGGTGAGACGCCCGCTCTGGCCTTGGCCGACTGAGCAACCGCAGACATATTGTACCGACCTGGGAAACGAACATGACCGTTCTCACCGACAGCTTCTTCGACAGTCTCGCCAGCTCGATCTCCGGCACGCTCGAGGCGGAAACGCTGCCGCCCGCATGCTACACGGACGAGGAGTTCTTCCGGTTCGAGAAGGAGGCGCTCTTCCATCATGAATGGCTGTGCGTGGGCCGCGTTGAATGGCTGGAGAAGGCGGGCGACTATTTCACCTGCACCCATGCGAACGAACCGCTGGTCATCGCAATGGACCGCAGCGGCACGATCCGCGCCATGTCGTCCGTCTGCCAGCATCGCGCGATGCTCGTCGCCGAAGGGCAGGGGAATACCCGCTCATTCGTCTGCCCCTATCATCACTGGACCTACGATCTCGACGGACGGCTGGTGAACGCCCCCGCGATGAGCAAGACCTGCAATTTCGACAGGAAAAAATATGGACTGCCGACGCTCAAGGTCGAGATCTGGCACGGCTTCATCTTCGTCAATCTCGATGCCGACGCTGAACCGCTCGCGCCGAGGCTGGCCGCGATCGAGCCGGTGGTCGCCAATTACGAGTTCGAGCGTCTGCGCGGCCCGGCCCCGGCGCATCATGAATTCGCTTGGAACTGGAAGGTGCAGTTCGAGAACAACAACGACGGCTATCATGCCAATCGACTGCACAGGGGATTGCACGACTATATTCCAAGCTCGCTCGCGAGCTTTCCCCCGGTCCCGCCGGGGACCGCCGGCTATTACAGGCTCAACGGGTCGCTCCACGCCAATGCCAGCTTCAATCCGACCGAGAAGGCGCTCTTTCCGGTCTTCCCCAAGCTTACGGACGAGGAGCAGAACCGCCTCCTCTTCGTGAACCTGCCGCCGAGCCTCTCGCTGGTGGTGCTGAACGATGTCGTGATCTATCTCATCATGGATGCACGCGGTGCGGCGCTTCACGGGCTCACCTTCGGCAGCCTCTATCTGCCCGAAGCAATGGAAGACCCCGCCTTCGAAGAAAAGCGGGCGGTGAACGACGAATATACCGCGCATATCGTCGCTCAGGATCTGCATGTCGATCTGCTCGTCCAGCAGGGGCTGGGGTCCAAATTCGCCCCGCGTGGCCGCTATAGCTGGCAGGAAGACGCGCAGCACCAGTTCAATCAGTGGCTGGTCGAGCGCTATTGGCGCGAATGGCAAAGCCGCCGGGGGTCGACTGCGCCCGTGAGTGAGATCAAGCGCGCATCCTGAGTCTGCGGCCGGTCAATTCCGCCGATGCTTTCGCGCCCAAGCGGGCGCTCCTGTCACGACAACCGAGAAAGGCCTTCGCTTTCCCATGACCAACACGCTGATTTTTGTCGATCTGGCCAGTGATGATCCCGCTGCGGCGGGTGAATTCTACGCGAAGGTGTTCGGCTGGGAGAATGATGCGCGACCGCAGGGAGTCTATCATCGCATGGTGCCGGGCGGCTTCTTCAAGCACAAGGACGGGAGCGACAGCCAGATCGGCAATCTGCACCTCGGCATCTTCGACGCGGGCAATGCCCGTCCGCACCCCGAGCCTGCCGGTGTCGAGCCACGGACAATCGCCCGCGACGGGCGCAAGCCGCGCATCTGGGTGCTGATCAGCGACGATGACAGTGCTGATCGCATCCTCTCCACCGCGCAGGCGCTCGGCGCGACGATCCTCTGGCGCGACCATTATTGGAAGGAGTTCAACGGGTATAACCACGCCTTCTCCGATCCATGGGGCAACGAGATCGTGCTGTGGGGCAAGGCGGGCGAAAATCCGCAGATTCCTGCCAGCTTCACAACCGAGTGACTGCGACGTGCCGATCCTTCGCGCAATTTCTTGTGCGCGCCCGCTCAAGACCGGGAAAGCCGCAAATGCGTAGCCTTGCAAACATGGAATCGGACGGGTCATCATCGGCAAACCGTGGGACGGACGCGCATGCAATTGGGTGACGGGGATTTGCGATGAGCCGGATGCCGATCGTCTTTTTCGGTCATGGCCACCCGATCAACGCGCTACAGGACAATGTGGCGACGCGGGCGTGGAAGGGCATTGCCGATCGCATCGGCAAGCCCAAGGCGATTCTCTGCATCTCCGCCCACTGGCTGACTCGCGGGGCCGCCGTGACCGGCATGGCACGGCCGGAAACCATTCACGACTTTGGCCGCGGGCTGCCTGCACCACTCTTCTCGGTCCAGTATCCCGCACCGGGCGCTCCCTGGCTGGCGGAGCGTGTGCGCGAGCTGCTGGTGCCTATGCCGGTCGCAATGGACCAGCGCTGGGGGCTTGACCACGGCACCTGGTCCGTCCTCGTCCACGCCTGGCCGGAGGCTGACGTGCCGGTCGTCCAGCTCAGCATGGATGCCGGGAAGTCCGCCGAGGAGCATCTGAAGGTCGGAGAGGCGCTTCGTCCGCTTCGCGAAGAAGGCGTTCTGATCATGGGGACGGGCAACATCGTCCACAATCTCGGCGTCATGGATTGGGGTGATGCGGATGCGCCACCTTACGACTGGGCCGACAGCTTTAACGAGGCGATTGCGCAGGCTGTCCTCGAGGATCGTCCGGAAGCGGTGATCAACTATGGCGCGCAGGGCGAGGCGGCGATGCTCGCGGTCCCGCATCCTGACCATTTCTGGCCGCTGCTTTACGTCCTTGGCGCCCGCTATCCCGGGGAAGCGGCCGAGCTCGGTCCCAATTTCATTGCATACAAGTCGATCGGCATGACGAGCATCCTGATCGGCGCTTCGCAGGGCGCGCTGCAACAGTGAACGGTTGGCAACACAGGGGTTATCAATGGGTTTGATCCTTCATAAGGGCATGGTTCGAGACGATGTGCAGCCGACTGCCCTGCATCAGCTGCGCGCGACGCCGGAGACCGTGCACTGGGGCTATTTCTCGCCGGAGATCAAACCAGCGCTCGTCGTGCGCAGCGGGGACCTGATCCAGGCTCAGGCTGTGACCCATCACGCCGGCGACGATCCCGAGCTCATGTTCGACGACGATATCCGCCGCATCTTCACCGAGATTGATCCTGCCACACGCGCGCCCGGCTGCCACATCATGACCGGGCCGGTCTATGTCGAGGGCGCGGAGCCCGGTGACATGCTCGAAGTGCGCTATCTGCAGATGACGCCGCGCTTCAATTACGGGTCGAACCTGCAGGCCAACTGGGGTCATCTCTATCAGGAGTTCGGCGAGACAGAGCGCGTCACCATCTATCGGATCGATCCCAACGCCCATACGGCGAGCGCGGTCTACGCCTATGACGTACCGGACAAATATCTCGTGCCGGGGCGCATCACCAATTGCCCTGTCTGCGACCGGCAGCCGGCCTTGCCGGGCATCACCATCCCGGCGCGCCCGCATCTCGGCACAGCGGGCGTCGCGCCGGCGGTGGACGAACCGGTCAGCACCATTCCCCCCGGCCTGCATGGTGGCAATATCGACAATTGGCGGATCGGCGCCGGCTCGAAGATGTATTATCCCGTGCAGGTCAAGGGCGCCTTGTTCTCGATCGGCGATCCGCACGTGAGCCAGGGCGACGGCGAGATCAGCGGTACGGCGATCGAATCTTCGCTCGATGTTCTGTTCCAGATCGTGCTGCGCAAGGACTTCAGTTTTCCCTCGCCACTGCTGGAAACGCCGGAGTGCTGGATCGTCCACGGCTTCGGCGCCGATCTCGACGAGGCGATGAAGAGCGCGTCGAAGGACATGCTCCACCTGCTGACCGAGCATCAGGGGCTCTCCGCCGTCGACGGCTATTCGCTGATGAGCATCGCAAGCGATTTCGGAGTCACTCAGGTCGTGGATGGCACGCAGGGCATCCATTGCCGGATAGAGCGGCGCATCTTCGGCGGGAAGGGGACGGTTCGTGACCCGGATCGACTATGAGATCATGAGAAAGGGCGCGGCGCCGCGCGCGTCGTCGCGCCGCGCGATTGCGTTTCGGGAGACAGTCTATGGGCTATGAAGTGCTCGATGTCCGGCCGATGACCAAGCGGATCGGCGCGGAGATTTTCGGCGTCAATCTGAATGAACCGCTGACCAACAAGGCCGTGAGCGAGCTGCACGACGCACTGATGGCTCATCAGGTCATCTTCTTCCGCGACCAGCCGCTGACGCATGAGGGGCACAAGCGTCTCGGGCGCTATTTCGGTGACCTTGCGACGCACAGCGGCGTCTCGGGCCTGCCCGACCATCCGGAGATCGTCGCCATCCATGCCGACGCCGACAGCAAGTTCGTGGCGGGTGAGAATTGGCATTCGGACCTGAGCGAAGACGCCGAACCGCCAATGGGCAGCATTCTCTACATGCACACAGTGCCGCCCGCGGGCGGCGATACGCTCTGGTCGAGCATGTATGCCGCTTATGACGCACTGTCGCCGGCGATGAAGGCATTCGTCGACCCCCTCACCGCCGTGCACGATTCCAATCATATCTACCGGGAGCTGTTTCCGGAGGTTGAGAAGACATATCCACGCAATGTCCATCCAGTCGTGCGGACGCACCCGGTGACGAAGCGCAAATGCCTGTTTGTCAGCCAGTCCAAGACGACCCGGATCAACGAGCTTGCCAAGCCGGAGAGCAAGGCGCTGCTCGATTTCCTGTTCGAGCATGTCAAGGATGCGAACTTCCAGGTCCGTTTCCGCTGGCAGCCGCATTCGGTCGCCTTCTGGGACAATCGTTGCACCCAGCATTTCGCGACATGGGACTATTTCCCGGAGACCCGGTCGGGTTATCGTGTCACGATCGCGGGCGACAAGCCATATTGAAGTTCGCTCTGACGCTTGTCCTAGCGCCGGCTTTGATATCGTGCGGCGTTCCCGCGGTCGCATCGTCGACGCCGCGAGAGGTCGAGACGGAGTTGCGGGCGTCGTTGGCGAGAATGGTAGACGCGGGTCAGCTGCCCAATGCGCAGGTAATGATCTCGCGCCGCGGCAAGCTGGTTGTTGATTTTCGCCTTGGCTACCTTGATGTCGAGGATCGCTCGACGCTGCCGAAGGATGCGGTGTTCCGCCTCTATTCGATGACCAAGCCGATCACGAGCGTCGCGGTGATGATGCTGGTTGAGGAAAAGCGTCTTTCGCTGGACGACGCGGTCAGCCGTTACTTGCCGGAATTCGCCGACGTGCGCGTCTATGCCAGCGGCGGGCTGGACGACATGGTGACGGTTCCCGCTGCGCGACCGGTCACGGTTCGCGACTTGATGACCCATAGCAGCGGGCTGACCTATCAATTCATGGGCGACAGGCCGGTACAGCGATATTATCGGCGACACGGTGCCATGCGCGATACCGCAGTCGGGCTGCTGCCGGGCGACGCAGTGCCAGCAGTTGACCTCGACGAACTCGTGGCGCGTCTTGGCAAGGCGCCCTTGCTTCACCAGCCGGGCGCGCGTTTCTCTTATGGCTATTCCACGACCATGCTCGGCGCACTGGTTGCGCGGGCTTCGGGGATGAGCCTCGATGCTTTTCTCAGGAATCGCATTCTCGATCCGCTCGACATGCGCGACACCGGTTTCGTCGTGCCGGATGCCCAATTGCCCCGGTTCGTGACGCTCTACCGCAGTTCCGGTGCGGGCGAGGTACCGATCGAGCGCGCGGATGTCTCCGAGTATCGCGATGCGGCGCGGCTGCGGGATGGCGGCGGCGCATTGGCCGGGACGGCGCGCGACTATCTCCATTTCGCCGAGATGATCGCGAATGGCGGCAGCTGGCACGGCCGCCGGTTACTATCGCGCGAGACTGTCGCACTGATGGTGCAGCCATTGCTCCCGACCGGCGGGACGGGTCTGGAGGATACACAGTTCGGACTCGGCTTCGCCATCGGCGATGCCCGGAGCGAAGCGATAGGGGGGCTACCGGCCGGTGCGGTCAGCTGGTCCGGTTCGGGCAATACCTATTTCGTGGCTGATACCCGGCGTGGCATTGCGGCGCTTGTGATGACCAACATCCTCATGGCGGGCGAACGGACGGACGCGTTACGCAAGGCGCTCAACCAAGCGGTTGTGCGCCTCAGAGATTGAAGAGAGACTTGCGAATGATCGCGTGGACGCCCCAATTGCCGTTCACCACCTGCGAGACGCCGAAATCGACACCCACTGAAAGCAAGGAAATCGCCTCGTCCTCGGTCAGTTCCTTGGTCGTCATCAGGAAGCGGCGCGCCTTGCGGAAGGCATCACGCATGGCTGCGTCGATCGAGCTGGTCTTGTAGACTTCGCTCTGCGCGTCTTCCCCCAACTCCTTGAGGTAGTCGGAATGGCTGAACCCCATGATGACCCATTCCGTCGCCGTCTCGATCATTGGATAATCGAGATCGCGTAGGTGGTCGCGCAGATCCTTGGCCGGATGGTGGATGACCTGGATCAGCGCGGTCATAGAACATTCGATCGCCGTGCCGCACAGCTCAGAATCGCCCTGTGAGGCGTGGGGATCGCCCAGCGACAGCAAGGCGCCAGGTACCTGCACCGGCAGGTACACGCTGGCGCCCGGGCCGGAACGCCAATTGTCGAGATTGCCGCCGAACGCATTGGGCGGCACGGAATCGACCAGCCGGCTATGAGCCGGCGCGACGGCGATCACGCCGAAATGCGGGCGGACCGGGATCTCGATGTTGCGCAGCACGTCGTAATTCCGTTCGGTCGTAGCGGGATCGACCGGCACGCCCGGATAGTCGTAGCGCGTATGGACCCGGCCAGAAGGATCGGTCTGCGGTGTCCAGCGGAAGGAATAGACGGCATGCGCGGAGGGCGGGCGACCGCCGCCAGCCTCAACTTCGTAGATGGTGACGACCTCGCGCGGCTTGGGCTCGGTCAGCAGGTCCTCATATTGGAAGCCCCAATAGGTGGCCGCATTGCTGCCGAACGCCTTGCCGGCGAACCGCTCGTTGCCGGAGGGGCGGGGCTTGAGGTCGAGGATCCTCACCTCGATCACATCGCCCGGCATCGCTGCCTGAATTGCGATAGGGCCGGTGCAGATATGGACGCCGAAGCCTTCACCGGGCCCGCGCCCCAGTGCGCTGGCATCCATCGGCCCGGCGCCGCGTCGCTCGACCGCCATATGCTCGACATCCCAGTGATAGACGCTTTCAGCGCCGGGATCCCCCTGCACCATGCGCTCGGGGTCATCATTGGCGTGATGTGTCAGCGTCTCGATCGTCACGAAGTCGCCTGAGCGGATCTCGAGCACCGGCTTCAGCGCGCGGCTGAAATAGCCCCAATGCACGGTCTTTGGATTGACCGGGAGAAAATGGTGGCGGACCGGCTCGGTGACCGGCGGCGCGGCCTCGATATCGATTGCGGCCGCATCGATCTCCTCGTCCTCCCGTTCCACCGAAAGCTCGGGATCGGGCGGGGGCAATTCGCTTCGCGCGGGACGACCGCGCCGCAGCGTGCCCGCGGGCTGCGCCTCGTCCGATGCCTTGCGGTACTCGCGCGGCGACATGCCGAATTGCTCGCGGAAGGCGCGGCTGAACGATGCAGAATCGTTGAACCCCCATTGGAACAGGATGTCCGAGATCGACTTCTGCACATGAAGCGGGCTGCGCAGATCGAGCCGGCAGCGCTCCAGCCGACGCATCTTCACATAATGGCCGAAGCTGTCGTCGATCGATTCGAACAGCTTTTGCAGGTAGCGCGGTGACACACCATGCTCCGCCGCGACCTGCCGATAATTGAGATTGGGGTCTGCCAACCGCATTTCGATTGTCTGGAAGATGCGCTCCAGCAGCGCGGCGCGCATGCCAGCCGCTCCGCCGAGTGCCTTGGGAGGAGCCTTGTCCAGCAGGCTGGTGAGCAGGAACTCGGGCAGGGCGAGTTCGGCGGGGGCGGCCTGCTCGGGCGTTATGTCGGTGATCGTGTCCGCGAGCGAGCGAAGCATGCCGGCAAAGACGCGGGCGCTGCCGCTCTCGGTTCCGATCCGGCGTGGATGGACGGGAAGCGGCGCCTTAAGGCGCGACGTGAGCAGGGGTTGCGGCAGTCGGACGATCAGCGCGCGATGATCGCCCGCGAATCGCAGGGCCGCAGCGGCCTCGCTTCGCCCGGCCATCAGGTCCCCGTCCACAAGCGAGAACGTCTCTTCCGACGTCGTGACCGTCCCGGCGCCATCGAGCAACAGAGCGAGCCAGAAAGCACCGGGCTTCTCGCTGAAGTCGATCGTCCAGCCTTGTGGCGTACCAGTCAGTCGGGTGAATTCAATACCCTGGCCACTTCGGAAATGGATGAGTTCGCCGTAAAGCTCTTCCTGCGCCTCGTTCAGCGAGAGCGAGAGACGCTGGAGCGCAAAACGCCAGGCGTCGCGACGCTGCTCTTTCGGATAGGTGTTCGTCGTGAAACGCAACGGGTAAAAGCATCCATGTTAGTGGCCGCCTCTCCCGAGATTGCCGACCTGACGCCGGCTGTGGGGAAGCTAGGTTGGGTTGGCGCCCCGCGTCAATCGTCCTTTGGCGAGGCTTCGAACGGGGCTGTATCGTCTCCGTACACGGAAGTGGCGACCGCCCTGCCGGCGCCGTCCGGCCCGCGCCCGCAGACTGCGAGCATGGTGAGCGCATAGACGAGCGCACTCGAAGCCATGTCTGCAGGTGTCGGACGCCATCGCGGCATGCCGGTGGTGATAGCCGGCACACGGTGCATGTTGAACACATTGTGATCGCGCCACATGCTCGAATAGACCGGATGCGCGCGTTCGACCGGCACGCCGCGCGCCAGCCGCGTGGCGATATCGAGCGCGCCCGCGAGCGGCGCGACCTCTCCGTCCTGCGCCTCAAATCCATGACGCACGACCACAGGCTCGACGTCGAAACCCGCAAGGTCCACGGTGCGCATGGCGGCGATGATGCCGTGCATCGCATCCGCCGCCTTCTGGCGTGGGTTTAGGGTCACATCGAGGTAGAGCGCGCAAACTTCCGTCCCCGCGCCGAAGTCGAAGGGCGCGCCGCCCCGAACCGATGCGATCTGCACCTTTGGCACGACACGCCCGCCGGGCAGATCGAGAATGGACGCGGCTTCCCATTCCTGGCTCCAGCGATGGATGGCGTCGATTGCGGGGCCGAGGCGATAGATAGGATTGGGATGGGCGGCCGGATTGGCCGGCGCGTCAAGGATCGGGGTGAAGACGCCCTGGCCATAAAGGCGGATGCGGAACAGCGCGTAGCCGCAGCCGTTCCAGGTGACACCGAAATCCGTGCCTTCCGCAGCGATGGCATAGTCGGGCGCGACACCGCCATGGTGGAAGAGATAATGGGCGCCGATATCCTTCCCGCAATATTGGATGCCCTCATATTCCTCGATGGGTTCGGGGCCGATCTCGCCGGGGCAGGCAGTGATCCAGGTCTTGCCGGCCAGTGTGATCCCCGCCTTGCGCAACGCCTTGGCTGCAATCAGGAAGCAGGACATTGGTCCGCGATCGTTGGAGATGGGATAACCGCGCAGCTGGCCGTCCTCGATCCAGCATTTTGTCCATTCGGGGTCGGCGAGCGTGCTCGGCCGGTAGCGGAACCGATCCTGGTGCGCGATGCCACTGGGGCTCTCGGTGTCGAGATGGGCGGTGAAGAGGAGGTTGGCGCCAATGCCATGGCCGCCATATTCGCCAATGACATTGGGCCGTTCGGGCGTCGCGCCAACCTTGCGGGGCGCGAAGCCCTCATCAGCCATCCAGTCGTGGACAAATGCGGCGGCGGCGGCCTCGGAGCGTGAGGGGGCGGGGATATTTCCGAGCGTGAGCGCTAGCTCGACAAGCTCATCGACGTCGATCTGCGCGGCAATCGCGTCGCGTTCCGCCTCGCTCACCTGATAGGGTGCTTGGGCCGGATCCGCCAAGGCCGCGGCGATAGAGTCAGGGCGCTCAGCCATTTTGTCGGTCCGCTTCGTTCGTTGGTCGTGTCATGTCGTTGCCGGCGCGGCATTGGTTCCGGGCGCGGCCGGTGCGGCCGGTCCGGCTTCGGCGGGGTCTGGATAGCCCGGCAGAAGGACGAGCAGCGCCGTCGCCCCGGCCAGCGCCGCGCAGGCGACGAGGACCGCGAATCGATAGGTCCCTTGAACGTCATAGCCATGGTCGAGCAGGACCGGGGTAATGCCCTGGATCGCGATGACGGCCGAATACATCGTGCCGATGATTGCACCGAAGGCGCGCATCCCGAAATAGCGCGAGATGAAATAGGGCAGCGCGCCATATTGCGAGCCCATGCCGATGCCGAGCAGCAGGCCCGCCAGCGCCAGCGCCGCGAGGCCTGTGCCGAACTCCAGCAGAAGCAGGCCGAAGATCGCCATCGCCACGGTCGGGATGACGATGCGCGGCGTCTGGAACCGGTCCATCAACCGCCCGCACAGGATCTGCGCGCCCGAGGTAGTAAGGGCAAAAATGCTGAGCACGGTGGTCGCGACGTCGATGCCATAGCCACGATCGGTGAGGATCGGCACGACATGGCTGAAGATGGCGGTGGTTGCCCCGCCGCCAGAAGCGACAGCGACCACGATCAGCCAGAAACGGGGCAGGCCGAGCGCTTCGCGCAATCCCATGCCGGTCGATGCCACAGATATCTCGCTCGTCGCGGCAAGAGTCGACCGAGGCGCATCGCGCAGGAGCAGCAGTAAAGTAGGCAGGCCGATCAGCAAAATGAGCGTGCCGATGACGGCATAGCCAGTCCGCCAGCCATATTGGCTGACCACGATGGCCGCGATAACCGGAAAGAACACCGCGCCGATTCCGTTGCCCAGCCCGGCACTGATGCCGAGTGCCGTCCCGCGCCCGCGATCGAACCATTCGGCGACGACCTTAGAATAGATCGGCGTCGAGGCGATCGATCCGAAGCTGCCGATGACGAGGAACACGGCATAGAATTGCCACAACGTTCCATTCATCAAGGCGAGTGAGGCGACCGCCAGGCCATAGACAATCAGGCTCGGGATCAGGATTTTCCGCGCACCACGCGCGTCCGCCGCACGCCCTGCCAGCGGGTAGATCACCGCCGCAGTGAGCGCCATGATCGTCAGCACGACCGAGATCGCCGCGCGCGGCCAGCCAAAGGCCTGTGACAGTGGCACGAGGAAGGTACCGAACACAGCCTGTACGGCGGGCGTCTTGCTGACGATGTTGCCGATGGTGCAGGCGACGAGCACGCCGACCTTCTGCTGACGTACGCTACTCATGCAGGCGGCCCCTCATGCTGGCGCATAAGAGGCGCGCGCCATCTGTTCGATATGGTCGCCGATGGTGAATTCGGCGGTGTCCGGATAGGCCGGATCGGCCGGGCAGGTGGGTGCCCGGCCCATGCGGTAGAGCGGCTCCAGCTCGAAGAAGGACGCCACCGAGTAGCGTGCCGTTTCAGCTGTGTTGTTGCACACGCGGTGCATGGTCGCACGATAGATGCCGGCGGTGAACCGCTCCATCATCTGGCCGATATTGATGACGAAGGTGCCGGGAATCGGCGTCGCCGCAATCCAGTCGCCATCGGCATTTCGCACTTCCAGTCCCGCGATTCCACCCTGGAGCAAGATCGTGATCGAGCCCCAGTCGGTATGCGCGCCCGCGCCCAGCAGATTGCCGGGGGCACCGGCCGGCTGGCGGGGGTAGCGCAGCAGGCGGACGCCGCATTGCGGCTGGCCGAGGCCGCTGCGGAAATAGCTGTAAGGCAATTCCACCGACATCGCGAGCAGCCCCATGAGGTGGCGGCCGAGCCGGATCATCGCCGCCTGATAGGCCTGCATCTGTTCGGCAAATCCCGGCATGGCCTCGGGCCACTGGTTTGCGCCCTGCCCGGGCAGGCCGGCGATGACCCAGGGATGATCCTCGGCGAGGTCGACGGCGATCGAATAGCTTTCCTTATGATCGGGTGCCGACCCGGGATCGAGCGTTTGCGCGCCCGGCCCTTCATAGCCGCGCCAGCATGGCGAGTTGGAGCGCGAAACGGCGCGCTTCGCCCATTCATCCTGCGCGAAGAAGCGCTGTGCACTCTCGAGCTGTCTCGAGAGGAGATCACTGTCGACACCATGGCCGGACACATAGAAGAAGCCGATCTCCCGGCAGGCGCGATGGATCGCATCGGCGGCCGCTTGACGCAGTTGCGGATTGGTGAAGCTCCCGGTCAGGTCGATGACCGGGATTTGTTTTGCGACCGATGGCGGCTGGTAGGG
Source organism: Sphingomonas sp. (assembly GCA_017304655.1). Lineage (GTDB taxonomy): Bacteria > Pseudomonadota > Alphaproteobacteria > Sphingomonadales > Sphingomonadaceae > Sphingobium. The sequence continues at coordinate 337,371 of JAFKLY010000004.1, read as the reverse complement.
GATCATGCCGGTCGTTCCGCGCTCTGGGGAACTGCATCGCCTCGGGGATAGCGGGACACAGTTATCCACTCTCCGAAAGAAGTGGCGCAGGGCGTCTTGGCGATCTTTTGTTCGATCGCATCGACGCCCGGCGCGAAGAAAGCGAATGTCGCAAGCGTCACATCCATGACGCGACGACGTCTTCAGTGGAAACCAGCAGTGCGCAATTCTTCTGGAGGATGTTGAGCGCGCTTTGGTGAAGTTCATCGTCATAGGCGGCGCAGGCGTCGGAGACGATGAACACATGATAGTCACGATGGAAGGCGGCGCGGGCTGTCTGGTCGACGCAACAATCCGTGCTGAACCCGGTCATGACCAAAGTCTCGACCCCGCGTGCGCGCAGTTGCGCGTCCAGATCGGTGCCGTGGAAGCTGTCGTAGAGTAGCTTGTCGATCTGGATATCGCCCGGTTCGGCCGCGACGACATAGTAATCCGAGCCGCCATCGTCGCTTCGGCAGATGGCCTCGCCGCCGGGCATGCCCTTGCGGGCCATCAGCGTCTTGAGGGCGTTGGAATCCGTTTGCGGGCTTGTCACCACGCGCATGAAAGCGAGCGTTGCACCAGCCGCGCGAGCGGTGCCGATCAGGGCGGTGATGTTGGCGAGCGCAGGCGGGACCGAGGAGAGATCAACGCCGACGCGGCCGAGAAGGCCATGCGGCGCAGCGAAGTCGGTCTGCACGTCGACGACAACCAGGGCGGTCGTGGACGGCGTGAGCATCGCCTTCAATGCGTCCGCCCCTACATGCGGCAGGGTCGCCGCATCAGCCATGCGCGACCTCGGGCACACGCCCCGGGAAGCGCTCACGCAGCTTTGGCAGCACTTCCTGGCCGAACAGCGGGACGCCGGTCAGATAGTCCGGGAAGATCAGCATCAGCCCGTCGGTGCCAGACACCTCGAACAGCTCGCTGAGCCTGTCCGTGACCGTTTCCGGCGTGCCGAGCACGTAGGGCGCCATGAAGGTCGATCGCGCCTTTTCGACAAAGGCGTTTTCCTTGCCGCCCTGTTCGCGGTCGAAGAAGCCGTAAGCGCGCAGCATGCCGTTCAGCGCTTCTTCGTCCAGCCCGGCGCGAAAATGGTCGGCGGTCGCCTGGGCCTGCGCATCCGTCTCGCCGAAGACGACCGTCATCATTGAATAGGTACGCATGTAGCGCTGCTGCTTCGCGGCAGTTTCCTTGGCTGCGCGGCTTGCATGGCCGAGTTGGACCGGATCGCCGCCGGACAGGAAGATCGCGTCCATCTCGTCCGCGGTAAACTGCATGCCCTTGCCCGATGTGCCGGCGCAGACCGTGAAGGGCTGGCGCGACGGCTTGGGCCATGACGTTGCGTCCTCGAGCTGGAAATAGGTGCCGTGCATGGTCACCTTATCCTCGCTCCAGAGCCGCTTGATCGCGCCGATCCACTCATAAGCGAGGTCGTAGCGACCATCATGGTCCACGCCCTCCGGCCATGCGCCGAACTGAGCGAACTCACCCTTGTAAGACCCGGTGACGAGGTTGAGGCCGGCGCGGCCATGGCTGATCTGGTCCAGTGTCGCGATCATCTTCGCGGCGACGCCGGGATTCTGAAGGATGGTGTGAATGGTGGCCCACACCTTCACCCGGCTTGTCGCTTCGGCCAGCGCGGCCATCATCAGCACGGAGTCCAGCGTGGACTCCCACTGGCGTATCTCGCCACCGTAACCCTTGTACTTTGCCATCGCCATGATGAAGTCGAGGCCAGCTGCCTCGGCCGCGATCGCAACCTTGCGGTTATAGTCGTAGGAACCGTCTAGCTTCGGCGCGTTCTTCGACAGGATCCAGCCGCCATTGGCCATCGGCATGAAGACGCCGAGATCTTTGCCACCTGTGTCGGACGGGAGGCCGAAAGGCACGGTCGGCGGTAAATCGGTCATGCTTGTGGTTCTCTCACGGCTTTTCGCGACCTAATCTATCCCGGCGTCGGGTGGGGTCTTGACTGGCGACGCACGATCTTTTGGCGCGTCACAGAAGGCCTCCACGGCTGATCGGCGCGGCATAGCCGGCGCGGCTCCGCGCGCCTGCGTGCACAGCGCGGCGGCTGCATTGGCGAGCGGAAGTGCGGCTTCGAGCGATCGGCCCTCCGCGATCAGGGCTGCCAGCGATCCGCAGAAACAATCGCCTGCGCCAACGGTGTCGACGGGAGTAACGGGCAAGCCCGGTACATGCACCGCCCGGTCCCGCCAGATGGCAAGCGCGCCATCCGCACCCAATGTGACGACGATTGCCTGGTCGTCACGCGAGAGCAGCGGCCGAGCGGCCGTTTCCGCTGCTTCTCGTGTCTCGATGGCGTCGCAACCGGCATAGAATGCGAGCTCATGTTCATTGACGATGACGACGTCACTCTGTGCGAAGAGGAAGGCGCCTTCAGCCATTGCGGGCGCCGCATTCAGCAGACGCGGCCCGCGCGCGTCCGCGAAGGCTGCCGCGATTGTTGCGACGGGCACTTCGAACTGGGCCAGCAGCACGTCGTCCGTGGGAGTTGGCAGGGCTGATGGGGTTAGCGCGGAATTCGCACCGGGCGAAACGATGATGAGATTTTCCGCCCGTGCATCGACGGCGATTGCCGCGGCGCCGGTGGCGACGCCCGGAAGCGCCAGGACGGACGCGACGGCAATGCCGTCCTTCTCCAGCAGGCTCCGCATCCACGCGCCGTCCGGATCGTCGCCGACGGCGCCGATCATGCTGGTCGATGCACCCATGCGCGCCGCAGCCACGGCCTGATTGGCGCCCTTTCCGCCGGGCGCACGCACGCTGGCGCTCGCCATCACCGTTTCGCCAGGGCGGGGCAGTTCGACCACAGAGAGGATCGTGTCGACGTTGATCGAACCCAGCACCGTAACGCGCATTGCTGTCTCCATGGCCACAGCCGAGCATGTCGTCCGCGTCGGTGCAAGGGGGTGAGCACGGCCATGCGCCGCGCGGCAAGTTTTGAGTGTCAGCCTGTAAAGCCTGCACCGGCCCGCGCTCTCTATTTTGAATCTGCACAAATATGCGGGAGACGAAAATCGTGGCGAACTGGATGATCACCGGCGTGAGCAACGGGCTCGGCAGAGCTTTGGCGCAGGCGGTGCTTGCCGAGGGCGACAGCGTGGTCGGGACCTGCCGCCGCGACGCCGACTGCGCAGCCTTTGAGGCGCTGGCGCCGGGACGGGCGTTCGCCGTGATACTCGACGTTTCCGATCATGGCGCGGCAGCCGGAGCGGTCGCGGCGGCGGAAAAGGTCGTCGGGCAGATCGATACGCTCGTCAACAATGCGGGCTATGGCATGGTGGGTGCGATCGAGGAGACGAGCATCGCCGAAGCGAAAGCACTGTTTGACGTCAATCTCTGGGGCGCCATGGCGATGATCCAGGCCGTGCTTCCTGCAATGCGCGCACGGCGCAGAGGGCGGATCGTCAACATCACCTCGCTCAGCGGTTTTGCGCCCTGGTGGGGGACGGGCATCTACGGAGCCAGTAAATATGCCCTGGAATGTATCGGCCAGACGCTCGCCCAGGAAATGCGACCGCTCGGCATTCAGGTGGTGAATGTTGCGCCCGGCGGCATGCGCACCGGCTTCGCCTCGGCGGGGCTTGTCGAAGCAGCAACGCAGATTGCCGACTATGACGACGGTGCGCGCCTGTCCAAGCAAAGCCTGCTCGCGGGGCGCGGCAAGGAACATGGCGATCCGGTGAAGGCGGCGGCCGCGATTCTCGTCGCGCTGGCGACCGATCCGCCTGTTCAGCATCTGTTCCTCGGTGAGGATGCGCTGCGTCACGCCAACGAGCATTTCGAACTGATCGAGGGTGAGATGAAGCGCTGGGAGTCGCTGTCACTGTCCATTGCGCACGACGCGTGAAGCACCGGATCGATCTTCCGGACTGGGCGGTGGCGCGCGGCAAGGCGCTGAACCTGTTTGACAAGATCGACCCGTGCCGGACCGCGCTGGTCGTGATCGACATGCAGCGCGTTTTCATCTCTCCGGAGGAAGTGTTCGGGAACCCTTATGCCCTCGGCATCATTCCGCAAGTGAACCGGCTCGCAGCGGCGATGCAGGGGGCCGGAGGACTGGTGATCTGGACGCGCCAGACGGTCAGTGCGGTGCGGCCTCGCGCCATGCCGCCCTGGCAATATGACATGAGCGATCCGCGCGTCGCCCGCGCGGTCAAGGCGATGGCGCCGGGCAGCCATGCTCATGAACTGCACCCCGGCATGGCGGTCGGGCCGGACGACATCGTGATCGACAAATATCGCTACAGCGCCTTCCTTTGCCCTGACGGGGCGCTCGAACAGACATTGAGAGCGCACGATATCGAGATGCTGCTGATCGCGGGGACACTGACCAATGTGTGCTGCGAAAGCACGGCGCGCGACGGGAACATGATCGGGCACAAGGTGATGCTGATTGCCGACGCGACGGCAGCCGTGAGCGATGCCGAGCATAACGCCGCACTGCTAAACCTGCGGCTGACCTTCGCGGACGTGCGATCGACCGATGAGGTCTGCGCTATGCTGGGCGCAGGCGAGGGTTTCGCTTCGGCCGATCAGTAGATCAGGCGTGGTACCGACATGGTCTTCACGGAGAAACGGGCCTCGGGATGCTCGGCCTTGCCATCGCGCGGGGCGGAGCGCACCTGCACGACACCGTTCTTGCCGAAATTTGGCACGACCGGCCGGTCGGTCTTGCTGCTGAGCCACAGGCGCAGCAGGTGACGGCGGCGCTGAGGCTCGGGCCAATCGTCAAACCGCGTGCGCGCATGGAGCGCGGCATAGTTGGACAGCCACTGGATATCGCCAGGGCGGAAATCCATCTCGATCGCCATGCCCGGCTCGTAAGTGATCTCGTCGAACAGGCGCAGGACCTCGAGCTGATCTTCGGTCAGCTTGGGTACGCCTGGATAATCCTGCGCAGTGATGATGTAGAGCGAGCCGGCATACATGCTGAACACCCCGTCGACCATCGAGATGACCGGTGAAACATAGGTGTCGGCAGGGGCCTCGCGGTCCTGCCGGCGCCAGTCCCAGTGGAACGGCTCGAGCAGCAGGGGGGCGAGATCGGGTCGGCGACGCAAGATCTCGTTGTAGATCTCGGCGCCCGAGACGAGGCAGGAAGCGCCACCCGACTTCGCCGGGCGCAGGCACATCAGCGCCACAATGTCGGAGCTGTCGGAGTGATAGACGAGCTGGTCGCGCACCTTGGACGACTTGGCCGTGGGGTCATCCATGGTTTTGTCCGACGTTGCATAGACATGGTCGATCAGGTCGCCCATCTCATTCTGCCGGATCGGGTCGCCCATGTGGAGGCCCAGGATGTAGTAGATCGCGGACGAGAGCGCGTCGGAATAGAGTTGCGTGCGCAGGCCCCGCACCAGGATGAAGCCCCGCCCGAAATCGACTTCCTCGCGCCATTGGTCGACCGCTTCGCGCACGGTATCGAGCGGGTAGTCCTCGGCCCTCACAACCCGCAGGTCCGGGTCCTCATCCAGAAAGCGCGTGCCGAGCGCCTCCAGTTCGTCGATTTGCGTCGTGGACAGTTCGTATATCCAGCCCCCCTTCTCGGTGAGGCGATCGCCGCGCCAAGCCGCAGCGGTGCTGACTGGTGGCACAGAGGTGACGACGGACATGGCTGACTCCCGATGGCTGCATACTGTGCACTCTCAAGATAAACATCGGTGCTGATCGAGACTTGTCAAATGCCGCCCAATCCATCTCCCTGAGACGCACAACCGGACAGCAGGACCACGGGCCTCTTCGCTGTCAGCCGGTGAAAGAGTGACCAAGCCAGCAGGGAGGCATCGACGCGCAGCATCGCCAAACGAGCCTCGCGCAATGCTGGGCTTGATCGACGCAAGGTACGAGCGTGCTGGAGCGCGCCTCCACCGCCTGAAGGCGGCGGAAGCGCCAGCCCTGATCATGCGTCCGGTGTTGCCTCGCCGTCGGGATTCCCCTGGCTGTCGGCGATTGGATCAGCGTCCGGTCCCTCCTCGGAGCTGTCCGCGATATGCGCGACGCTGACGACGTGCTCGTCACCCGCCACATCGAACAGCCGCACGCCCGCGCTGCCGCGTCCGATCACGCGGAGGCTGTCCAGGCCGATGCGGATAAGCTTGGCCTGATCCGTGACGAGCATGAGCTGGTCCGCCTGGGCGGCCGGGAAGCTGGCCACGACCAGGCCGTTGCGCTCGATATTGTCGATATTGGTGATGCCCTGTCCACCGCGGCCCGTCCGCCGATATTCGAAGGCAGACGAGAGCTTGCCATAGCCATTGGCGCAGACGGTGAGGATGAACTGCTCCTTGGCCTTCAGTTCCTCATAGCGTTCGGCCGACATGGCCGGTTCGCCGTCCTTCTCGCCCTTCCACGGCGCGAAGCGCAGATAGTCCTCGCGCTCATCCATGTCGCGGATGCCCGCGCGGTGCAGGATCGACAGCGAAATCACCTGATCGCCCTCGCGCAGCGTCATGCCCCGCACGCCGGTGGAGGCGCGGCTCTGGAATTCGCGCACATCGTCGCCCTTGAAGCGGATCGCCTTGCCCTGGCGGGAAGCCAGCAGCACGTCGTCATCCTCGCTGAGCAAGGCGACGCCGATCAGGCGATCGTCGGCATCCTCACCCTCGAACTTCATGGCGATCTTGCCGTTCGAGGGGATGTTGGAGAAGGCATCCATGCTGTTGCGCCGCACCGATCCCTTGGCGGTCGCGAACATGACGTGGAGGTTGGCCCACTCGGTCTCGTCTTCGGGCAGCGGCAGAACGGTCTGGATCGTCTCGCCTTCGGCCAGCGGCAGCAGGTTGACCATCGGCCGGCCTCGGGTTGCGGGTCCGCCCTCGGGCAGGCGCCAGACCTTGAGGCGATAGACCTTGCCGTGCGTAGAGAAGAACAGCACCGGCGTGTGCGTGCTGGTCACGAACAGTTCGGTGACGACGTCCTCGTCCTTGGTCGCCATGCCGGCGCGGCCCTTGCCGCCGCGCGCCTGGGCGCGGAAGGTGTCGAGGCTGGTGCGCTTGATGTAGCCGGCCATGGTGACCGTGACGACCATCTCCTCGCGCTCGATGAGGTCTTCGTCCTCGATGCCGTCGGCCGCCGGAGCGATGGAGGACTTGCGCGGCGTGGCGAATTCGGCCTCGATCGCGTCGAATTCTTCGCGCATGATCTCATAGAGCCGGGCGCGATTGCCGAGAATTTCGAGATAGCCCTGAATGGCCGTGGCCAGGCCTTCAAGCTCGCTGCCCACTTCATCACGACCAAGCGCGGTGAGGCGATGCAGACGCAGGTCGAGAATGGCGCGCACCTGCGCTTCGGACAGGCGATAGACATCGCCGGTCGCATCGACTTCGGCCGCCTCGATGAGGCGCAGATAAGGCGCGACATCGCCGATCGGCCATTCACGCGCGAGCAGCGCCTCGCGCGCGGCGGCGGGGCTGGCGGAAGCGCGGATGAGGCGAACGACTTCATCCAGATTGGTGACGGCAATGACGAGGCCGAGCAGGATGTGGGCGCGCTCGCGCGCCTTGGCCAGCTCGAACTTGGTCCGCCGGGTGATCACTTCCTCGCGGAAGCGCACGAAGCTATCGATGATCTCGCGCAGCGTCAGGATTTCCGGCCGTCCGCCACGAATGGCAAGCATGTTGGCCGGGAAGCTGGACTGCGCCGGCGTGTGCCGCCAGAGCTGGTTCAGCACCACGTCCGGCGTCGCATCGCGCTTGAGCTCGATGACGACGCGCACGCCCTCGCGGTTCGATTCGTCACGGATGTCGGAAATGCCCTCGATCCGCTTATCCTTGGCGGCCTCGGCGATCTTCTCGACCAGGCCGGACTTGCCGACCTGATAGGGGATTTCCGTGAGGACGATCTGCTGGCGGTCGCCCCGGATCGTCTCGATGATGTGGCGCGAGCGCATGATGATCGAGCCGCGCCCGGTGGTGTAGGCATTACGCGCGCCGCCCTGGCCGAGGATCAGGGCACCGGTCGGAAAGTCCGGCCCCGGAATGATCTCCATCAGCTCCTCGGTGGAGATGCCGCCATTGTCCATATAGGCCTTGCAGGCCCGCAGCACCTCGCCGAGATTATGCGGCGGAATGTTGGTCGCCATGCCGACCGCGATGCCGCCCGCGCCATTGACGAGCAGGTTGGGGAAGCGGGCGGGGAGGACGGTCGGCTCCTGATGGGCGCCGTCATAATTGTCCTGGAAATCGACGGTGTCCTTGTCGATATCCGCGAGCAGCGCCGTCGTCGCGACCTTGGCCAGCCGTGCCTCGGTGTACCGCATCGAGGCCGGCGGATCGGGGTCCATCGAGCCGAAATTGCCCTGGCCGTCGATCAGCATGACCCGCATCGACCAGTCCTGCGCAAGGCGGGCGAGGGCGTCATAAATGGCGGAGTCGCCGTGCGGGTGATAATTACCCATCACGTCGCCGACGATCTTGGCGGACTTGCGATAGGGGCGCCCGGCGACGAAGCCGCCCTCATGGCTGGCCCAGAGAATCCGGCGGTGCACAGGCTTCAGCCCGTCGCGCACGTCCGGCAGGGCGCGACTGACGATGACCGACATGGCATAGTCGAGGTAGCTCGACTTCATCTCATCGACGATGCTGATCGGGCTGATATCCGAGGGTTCGGCGAGGACTGTCTCGTCGCTGCTCAAGCGTTTTCTCTTATGTCTGTTGCATGGGAATTTGGATGGACCTGACTAGACGCCGGACACCCCGATTGCCAGCAAAAAGGACCCCGGCTCCCGCTGGATGCCCCCCTTGGGCGCAGCCCTGGCGCTTTCCGTAACCTGCGTGCCTCCCCAAGGCGCGCGATGGGGTGTCATCGTCGACATTCCGTGCCTTGGCTGCGACCATACGAAGTCTTGCGAATGACAAGCCCGCAATGCATCACTATAGCGCCATTCAATTGCCGTTCACGCGCTCATCGCCATGGTCATTTTTGTGACATGTGTCTGCCTGTCGATCCGCGGCGACCGGAGAGCCGGACTGTCAGTCTTAGTTTGGAGGAATGATCGATGCGCCTGTTGCCTACCACTGCCTTGTCGCTTGTGCTTGCGGCCGTTTCGGTCGGGATGGTCGTGCCATCGGCTGCCATGGCGGCCAAGGAAGACAAGAAGGCTGACGCCGGCCCGAAGCTCTCGCCGAGCAAGGCCTTCATGGCGAGTGCACAGGAAATCCAGAAGCTGATCGCCGCCAGCGATTTCGCCGGCGCGAAGACCAAGATTGCGGAGTCCGAAGCGACCGCGACCAAGCCGGACGACAAGTTCTACCTCGGCAACTTCATGCTCACCGTGGGCCTGAACCTCAAGGACGAGGGAATGCAGCGCAAGGGGCTTGAGACCATGCTGGATTCCGGCCTGGCAGCTCCCGCCGACGCAGCGAAATATCACTTCTTCGTCGGTCAGTTCGCTCTGAACGCCAAGGATTATCCGGGCGCACGCACGCATCTGCTGGCTGCTGCCCAGGCCGGCTATGGCGGCCCGAGCCCGGAAGTCTTCGTGGCGGAAACCTATTTCAACGAAGCGCAGAATCAGATCACCAACAACCAGTTCTCGCCGGCCGGCAAGGCACTGGTGGCGCAGGGCCTGCCGCACCTGAAGAAGGCGATCGAACTCCAGGCCGCCAGCGGCGCGCCTGTCGACCCGAGCTGGTATAATCGCGGCTTCAAGATGGCCGGTTTCGCCAAGGATCCCAGCTTTCCGGAATGGGCCAAGCTGACTCTCGCCAAGGCTGGAACCACCGACAATTGGCGTTTTGCACTGCGCGGTTTGCAGGACGACAATCCGAACATGTCGCGCGACGAGAACCTCGACATTCTGCGCCTGATGGCTGCCAGCAAGTCCCTGCAGAATGCCTATAGCTACAATGAATATGCTGAAGCCGCGTGGCGCGTCGGCCTTCCGGGCGAAGTGAAGTCGGTTATCGAGCGCGGCCGTACGAGCGGCGAGGTCGACAAGACGGCGCTCGACGACCTCTACAAGCTGGCGACGGCTGCGGTGCCCAAGGATCAGGCCTCGCTGCCTGCCTCCGAGAAAGCCGCTGCGGCCGCCGCCACCGGCAAGCCGGCAGCCGGCACGGGCAACGCTTTCATGAGCTATGGCGATTATGCCAAGGCTGCCACGCTCTATCGCCTTGCCTTGCAGAAGGGCGGTGTGGACGCGGACGAGGTCAACACGCGCCTTGGCATCGCCCTCGCCAGGTCTGGCGACAAGGCTGGCGCGCTGGAAGCCTTCGGCAAGGTCAACGGTCCGCTCCGCCGCAAGATCGCAGATCTCTGGTCGGTCTGGGTGAACGCGCCGACCGCCTGACCGTCGCTTCGGTCTTCAAGTGTGAACGCCGGCGGATCGCTTCCGCCGGCGTTTTTCATTGCGACGAGGCAATTACCCTTCGACAGGCACGCCGGGCAGATTCTTGGATGTGCGGATCGTGAGCGATGTCTTGACGCTGGCCACGTTCGGGGCTTGCGTCAGCTTCGAGGTCAGGAATTGCTGAAAGCTGCGCAGATCCCGTGCGACAACTTTCAGCACGAAATCGATTTCGCCGTTGAGCATGTGGCATTCGCGGACTTCAGGCAGCTCCGCCACATAGGTTTCAAAGGCCCGCAGATCCGCTTCCGCCTGGCTCTTGAGGCTCACCATGGCGAACACTGTGATGGTGTAGCCAAGCGCAACCGGATCGAGATGGGCATGATAGGAGGCGATATAGCCGCGCTCTTCCAGCGTCCGCACCCGGCGCAGGCAAGGCGGCGCGGTCAGGCCGACCTTGGCGGCGAGATCAACATTTGTCATACGACCGTCGGTCTGGAGCGCGTCAAGAATCTTGAGATCAATGTCGTCGATGGCGGTGCCCGGCATAGCCTGACATTTCCTTTCGCTGGAGCCAGCTATATCACAAGATAATGTCGCTACAATGCAATTGTCCCACAATGCAACGTCCCATTTTTTGCAGCTAGTGCGCCCGGTCGCGCAGAGTTACTCGCACGTTAACGAACGGGGACTGACCGGGCATGCGTTTCAATGATCTTCTGCGGACCGTGCTCGCGAATATGAGCGAGGGCACGGGTGCCACGGTAACACGCTGGCGGCAGTGCATTGACTTGCTTGCTCAATATGATGTGTCCGGCGCCAGCACAGCCAATGCGCTGGACGAGGGCGACCGGCAGGCCATTCTCGATCTCGTCGCGCAGATGCGTCCGCATATCAGCCTGGATCAGCGCATTGCCTCGGTGGTGGAACTGGGCAGCCGACTGCGGTCGCCGGGGCTGGTCCGACTGCTGAGCCAGGATCATCCCACGCTGGTCGCTGCGATGATGGCTCAGGTGCATCTGAGCGATGCGGACTGGGCGGCCATCATTCCAGACCTGGGACCGCTGGCGCGGAGCGTGCTGCGCCGCCGTGCCGATCTTGAGCCGTTGGCGGAAGCGACCCTGCGTCAGTTCGGCAATGTCGATATGGCCCTGACCTCGCTCGTTCCGGTCGAACAGCCGTTCGTCGATATGGTCGACGACGTTGCCGGCGCTGGCGCGGCAGACAGTGACACAAGGGATGAGGCCGACGCCGACGAGCAAAGCCAGATTGTCCGCATCGTTGAACGCATCGAGCGCTTTACCGAAGCGCGCACGCACCGGCAGGACGCGGATACGCCGGCAGATGAGATCTCTGCCGCCCAGCCCGAACCGGTTGTGGCAACCGATCTTGAGGCCATGGATCTAATCCCGACGCTTCCCGCACCGGTCAATGCCTTCGCGTTCGAAACGGATGTGGGCGGCGTTCTGCGTCTCACGTCCGGCGCTCATCGAGCCGCTTCGGTGGGGCTGAGCATAGGCGCGCCGGCACTCGACAGTCGCAACGGCGCCGACGGCACGGCCTTGGGCGCGTTTCGCCGCCGCGCCGCTTTTCAGAATGCGCGCTTCACGATTGGCGAAGGCGCGCTGGAAGGCGCCTGGCGCATGTCGGCTGAGCCGCGTTTCGACCGGGCCAGCGGCCGGTTCCTCGGCTATGCCGGTGCCGCACGGCGCGAATATGCGCATGAAGGGCTCGTGCGCACCGCAGCGCCGGAGGATGGCTGGTCGGGATTGTCTGCGGCCAGCACGCGCCAACTCATCCACGAACTGCGAACGCCGCTCAACGCCATCCACGGCTATGCGGAAATGATCGACGCGCAGCTTCTGGGGCCTGTGTCGATGGCCTATCGGGACATGGCCCAGCGCATCCTGGTCGACGCTCGCTCGTTGCTGGGAACCTTCGAGGATCTGGACCTCGCCAGCCGCATCGAACGAGGCGACTATCGCAGTCATAGCGAGCATCTCGATCTGGGGTCGATGCTGAGCGCGATCATCGCCCTGTTTGCTCGGGCAGGAGAGTCGCCCGTCCAATTCTCCATCGCGCCATATCTGCCGAAAGTGGTTGGGGACCGCGCCCAGACGGACCGTATGCTGACGCATCTGCTGCGTGCTGGATTTTCTGCCCTTGCACCTGAGGAGGCGCTTAGCCTCTCGCTGGATGTGAGCGCGGCGGGGACGGCTCTGGAACTGCGGCTGCAGCGCCCGGAGGCCCTGCGCAATCTCACGGCAGATGCCCTGCTGGATCATGGTGATCTGGTTGACCAGAAGTTGCGCGAGGCACCGCCGCTTGGTCTGGCGTTTACGCTTAAGCTCGTGCGCGGCATCGCGACGCATCTGGGCGGATTGTTCGAGATCGGGCCTGAGAGCTTCAGCCTGACACTGCCGGTGGCCGCCGCCGCTGACGGCGATCGGGAAAATCAGGGCTAAGAGGCCGGTTCGGGGCTTTGCTTGAGGGCGGAGCGGGCGCGAAGTCGGGCTTCGAGCCACCTATCGCTGCGTAAGTGAGATTATTCGGGGCGCCGAATCAGCACGGGTGTCACCCGATGTATGCCTACGGGCTGCGCTGTGCGCTGCGCGACCGCAGCTGAACGGATCGGTGCTTGCCAATAGGGCAGGGGGCGGGCTAACGCCTCGCTGACCCGCCTCAGCTGGGGATCGGGGCCTGTAGCTCAATGGTTAGAGCTGGCCGCTCATAACGGCTAGGTTGCGGGTTCGAGTCCTGCCGGGCCCACCATTTTCTGAAAGCCGGCGGACGCATCTGGGCGCGCCATCCGCGGTCGGTCGATTTGGTGTGAGGCAAACGATCGTTCGCTCCGCTTGCTCGCTGGAAATGTCAGGAAAATGGTCGGGGAGACAGGATTCGAACCTGCGACCCTCTGCTCCCAAAGCAGATGCGCTACCAGGCTGCGCTACTCCCCGACGGCCGCCCGCTTAGCCGAGCCGGATGGGCGCGGCAATCAAAAGCGTTGGCAAAAGCGTTGGCAAAAATACCGACCGGTGATGACAGTCAGCCTGCATGAAACCCGGTGTCGGTGAAACGGAAAGGGCGGCACCGCACATGCGGAGCCGCCCTTCGGTGTTGCTAGATCAGGCCGAAGCCCGTCTGCAATTACTCCGCAGCGTTGGTCGCGTTGGCAGCGGCGTTCGCAGCGTTGGCAGCGTTGCCAGCAGCGTTCGCGGCGTTGTCGGCGGCGTTCGCAGCGTTCTCAAGCTCGTTCACCACGACTTCGTTCGTCGCGTTGTTCGACTCAGCAGCCGGCTTCTCGCCGCACGCGGCCAGGCTCATCAGCGTGGCAGCGGCGAAGGCCACAGCAAACTTGTTCATCTTATTTGGCTCCCATAGCAAAGTGCGTGCTCCACCGAAGGGCACGAGCCGCCCAAATACCGCGTGCAGCGGGGAAATCAATAGTCTTATCAACCGAACCAATTAGAAAATGTTGCGGCGCAACATCTTTGGATCGGTTAAATGCCCGCATTGGAAAGCAATTGCGAGCACAGCGAGACGCGTGATGCAGCTGGCATTTGCCAACCAGCGCTCCCTCCGCTAACCGGGCGCGGATTCCCGAAAACAGCGCCTTGCCTTCCAGAAGGACCGATTCCGATGGCCGTCCAGTACAGCTTCGTCATGAAGGGTCTCACCAAGACCTTCCCCGGTGCCCAGAAGCCGGTTTTCAACAATATCCACCTCCAGTTCCTGCCCGGCACGAAGATCGCGGTGATCGGCGTCAACGGCGCCGGCAAGTCGACCCTGATGAAGGTGATCGCCGGCCTGGACACCGAGTTTCAGGGCGAGGCCTGGGCGGGTGAGGGCATCAAGGTCGGCTATCTCGCGCAGGAGCCGCAGCTCGACGCCAGCAAGACGGTGATCGAGAATGTGAAGGATGGCGTGCGCGGCGTCGCGGATCTGGTCGACCGTTTCAACGAGATCAGCAACATCATGGGCGATCCGCCGGAGGATGTCGATTTCGACGCCCTGATGACCGAGATGGGCGAACTTCAGGAAAAGATCGACGCGGTCGATGGCTGGACGCTCGATAATCAGCTCGAGATCGCCATGGAGGCGCTGCGTTGCCCGCCGGGCGACTGGAGCGTGGAAAATCTCTCCGGCGGTGAGAAGCGCCGCATCGCGCTGTGCCGCCTGCTGCTCGAGAAGCCCGACATCCTGCTGCTCGACGAACCGACCAACCATCTCGACGCCGAGAGCGTTCAGTGGCTGGAGCAGCATCTCATCAACTACACCGGCAACGTGATCCTGGTCACCCACGATCGCTACTTCCTCGACAATGTCGTGGGCTGGGTGCTGGAACTGGACCGGGGCAGGGGCATCCCGTTCGAGGGCAATTATTCCGCCTGGCTCGAAGCCAAGGCCAAGCGCATGGAGCAGGAAGAGCGCGAAGAAGCGGGCCGGCAGAAGGCGATCAAGGAAGAGCTGGAGTGGATCAGGCAATCGCCCAAGGCGCGCCAGACCAAGAGCAAGGCGCGTATCCGCGCGTTCGACGAACTGGTCGAGAAGCAGGAGAATCGCGCACCGGGCAAGGCCCAGATCGTCATTCAGACACCCAAGCGTCTCGGCGGGCAGGTGATCGAGGCGAAGGGCCTGACCAAGAGCTATGGCGACAAGCTGCTGTTCGAAAATCTCGATTTCCTGCTGCCGCCCGGCGGCATCGTCGGCGTCATCGGCCCCAATGGTGCGGGTAAGTCGACCCTGTTCCGGCTGATCACTGGCCAGGAGCAGCCGGACGAAGGCAGCATCAAGGTGGGTGAGACTGTGCAGCTCGGCTATGTCGATCAGAGCCGCGACTCCCTCGATCCCAACCACAATGTCTGGGAGGAAATCTCCGGCGGGCACGATCTGATGACGATCGGCAAGCACGAGATCCAGACGCGGGCCTATGTCGGCGCATTCAACTTCAAGGGCGTGGACCAGCAGAAGAAGGTCGGCCAGCTTTCAGGCGGTGAGCGCAACCGCGTCCACCTCGCCAAGATGCTCAAGGAGGGTGGCAACGTCCTCCTGCTTGACGAGCCGACCAACGATCTCGACGTCGAGACGCTGCGCGCGCTCGAGGATGCGCTAGAGAATTTCGCCGGCTGCGCCGTGGTGATCAGCCACGACCGGTTCTTCCTCGATCGTCTCGCGACACATATCCTCGCCTTCGAAGGCAACAGCCACGTCGAATGGTTCGAGGGCAACTTCGAAATGTATGAGGAAGACAAGCGCCGCCGTCTGGGCGACGCGGCGGACCGTCCGACCCGTCTTGCCTACAAGAAGCTCACGCGCTGAATCGCTGATAGAGGGGCTGGCGCGCAACGGCTGTTTACCGCGTGCGCCAGTTCCCCGTCGCAATGATCGGCCGGTTCTTGACCGAGCGATTATACTCATAGGTCCAACCGCGTTGGCCGCTGTGCAGCAGGTCTACCTCGATTCGGCGATATTCCGAGCGCACTGGATTGTCCGGATCGGCAAGTTCGTATGCGTCCAGAGCCTCGATAAGCGCCGGATCGCTGAAGCTGAAAAGCTCGCCGTGAACGAGCCCGTGACGACCGGTGATCAATCCGGGATAATCCCCCAGGTGATAGAGCCGCCCAGCGACGCGTTCCGGACCGAGCCGTCGCACCTTGGTCTCGAGACCCAGCGCGCGGAAGCCGGATCCGCCAGACATCAGCAATCCATAAACGAACAGCAGAATTGGATCATTCATAAGGCTGGAAGTGGCCCGTCCCTTCGTCAAGTATGTGCAGCAGCCCATCCGAAATCGCGAAAAAGGCGCCTTTTAGAGACAAGACGTTGTCCTCTTCCTTTTCCCTTATCCAGGGGAAGGTCCGCAGATTGGCGAGGCTGACCTTGACTGCCGCCTGCTCCATAGCCCGGGCGGCGTGCGCCATGTCCGCGCCGTGATGGGCGATAACCTCATCACGCGCATCGTCCAGAAGCGAGATCCAGCTTGCGACGAACCCGCCTTCGCCGGGGGCTGCGTCCTCCATCGCGCGCGTGAGGGCCGCATGGCAGCCGCCGCACAGGCCGTGTCCCATCACGAGGATTTCCTCGACATTCAGAAACTGGACGGCGAACTCGACGGCGGCCGAGACGCCATGGCGACCGGGACTCGTCTCGAACGGCGGGACGAGCGCCGCCACATTGCGGACGACGAAAATCTCGCCCGGGTTCGTGTCGAAGATTTCCGCCGGATCGACGCGGCTGTCCGAGCAGGCGATGACCATGACGCGGGGGCTTTGTCCGTCCGCCAGTTCGTTCCAGCGACTGCGCTGGTTCGTCCAGCCGGTGGCGCGGAAACGGTGATAGCCCTCGAGCATGTTTGCGAATGTGACCATGCGAATCGATCTGCCCAGTTTCGTCGGGGCTGGCAAGGTGGCGCGCGGATCGCTATCTGGGCGCCATGAACGATCTCTCCTCCGATCCGCGCGGCCTCACTCCCCGCAAGCCAGACTGGATCCGCGTCAAGGCGCCCGTGAGCGCCGGTTATGAAGCGACCCGCAAGCTGATGCGTGAAAAGGGGCTGGCGACGGTCTGTGAGGAAGCGGCCTGCCCGAACATCGGCGAATGCTGGACGAAGAAGCACGCCACGGTGATGATCCTGGGCGATGTGTGCACGCGGGCCTGCGCCTTCTGCAACGTCAAGACCGGGATGCCGCGCCCTGTCGATGCCCGCGAGCCACAGAACCTGGCCGATGCCGCTGCGGAGATGGGGCTTGAGCATATCGTCATCACGTCCGTCGACCGGGACGATTTGCCCGATGGCGGAGCCGGGCAGTTCGTAAAGGTCATCGAGGCGCTGCGTCGCACGACGCCGCAAACGACCATCGAGATTCTGACGCCGGACTTCCGCAACAAGCATGAGGCGGCGGTGGCTGCAATCGTTGCGGCCCGGCCGGACGTCTACAATCATAATCTGGAGACCGTGCCGCGCCTCTACCCGACCATTCGGCCCGGCGCGCGCTATTACGCCTCGCTGCGTCTGCTGGAGACGGTCAAGAAGCTCGATCCGTCGATCTTCACCAAGTCGGGCATCATGCTGGGGCTGGGCGAGGAGCGGCTGGAGGTCCATCAGGTGATGGACGACATGCGCTCGGCAGACGTCGATTTCCTGACGATGGGCCAGTATCTGCGGCCGACGCCCAAGCATGCGCCGGTCATCGAGTTCGTCACGCCGCAGGGTTTCAAGGCCTATGCCGCCATCGCGCGGGCCAAGGGCTTCCTCCAGGTCGCCTCCAGCCCGCTCACCCGCTCCAGCTATCATGCCGGTGAGGATTTCGCCCAGATGCGCGCTGCGCGTGAAGCAGCCCTGGCCAAGGCGCGCTGACCGGCTGATGCCCAGGCACCACGAGACCCGCCGACTGCCATACAGCCCGGAGCAGATGTACGCTCTGGTGGCCGACGTTGCCTCTTACCCCCAGTTCCTGCCCTGGGTGAGTGCCATCCGGGTCCGCTCGAACAGCGAGACGGAAATGCTCGCGGACATGGTCGTCGGCTTCAAGAGCCTGCGCGAAACCTTCACCTCGCGTGTGGTGAAGCGGGCGTCCGAGAGCGTCCATGTCGATTATGTCGATGGGCCGCTCAAGCATCTGAGCAATGACTGGCGCTTTAGGCCAGATGGCGAAGGCGGCGTGTTGATCGACTTCGAGGTCGATTTCTCGTTCAAGAACCGCGTGTTCGAAATGATTGCCGGCCAGATGTTTGATCGGGCACTGCGCAAGATGATCAACGCGTTCGAGGAACGCGCGGCGGAGCTTTATGCGTCGTCCGCTTCAGGTTCGTCTGGCAACAGCAGTTCAAGCGCGCAAAGCGCAGCCTGAAGGCGGATTTTCGCGCGACCCTCGTCGGGGAATCGGCGCAAGTCCGCGACGACATTCTCGCTATCATTACCCTTCTCGGCGCGGGCGAAAACGACCGTGCCGACCGGCTTCATCTCGGTGCCGCCATCCGGCCCGGCGACGCCGGTGATGGACACGGCGATATCAGCGCCGCTACGCTCCAGCGCGCCTTGCGCCATGGCCCAGGCCGTGGCGATGGAAACAGCCCCGAACGTATCGAGCACATCCTGCGAGACGCCGAGGATGCTCTTCTTCTGGTCGTTGGAATAGGTCACGAAGCCGGCATCGAAGACGGCGGACGATCCGGGAATTTCCGTGAGCGCAGCGGAAACGAGGCCGCCCGTGCAGCTCTCTGCCACCACGACACGCCGCCCAAGGCTGATATTCGCCTCAATGACTCTGCGCGCCAGCGAAACCAGTTCGTCCGGCAGAATCGTACCTTGCTGCGCCCCTGTCATGCCTTCCTGCATGAGCCGATCTCGTCTGATTGCAACCATATTAACCCGATTCCGCCTGATATCGCGGTTTCCGTGGCGCGCTTGATGTGGGAGTTGAGGCCTTCAGGCCACATTGGCGGGCGGCAGGCGCAATGTGGCGACGGCCTGCGCGGCGATGCCTTCCTTGCGCCCGGCAAGTCCCAGCCGTTCGGTCGTCGTTGCCTTGACGCTGACCTGATCGAGCGGGAGCTCCATGATCGCGGCCAGTCGCGCGCGCATCGCGTCCCGGTGCGGACCGATCTTCGGCGCCTCGCAGATGATCGTCAGGTCGACCTGGTCGATCAGGCCGCCGCGTGCGCGGACGCGCTCGACCGCGAAGGCGAGGAACCGGTCCGAGCGAGCGCCGCGCCATTGCGGATCGCTCGGCGGGAAATGGCTGCCAATGTCGCCCTCTGCCAGTGCGCCGAGGATCGCATCGACCAGCGCGTGAATGGCGACATCGGCATCGCTATGCCCGGAAAGACCGTGGCTGTGCGGTACCAGCACGCCGCAGAGCCACAGCTCTTCGCCTGCGACAAGCCGATGCACGTCGAACCCCATCCCGGTGCGGCTGATCATGGGCTGGCTGGCAAGCAGCGCCTCGGCCCGCCTGAAATCCTCCGGATGAGTGATCTTCTCCAACATGATATCCCCCGGAATGATCGTGACGCTATGGCCCGTATCGCGAACCATCTGCGCGTCGTCGGTCGCGTCCCGCGCTTCGGGCCAAGACCGGTGCGCCGCCAGCACGGCCTCGAAGTGGAAGGCTTGTGGCGTCTGCACGCGGTAGAGATGATCGCGCGGAACGGTGTCGCCCATCACTGCTTCAAAGCGCACCAGCGTGTCGGCAACGGGGAGGGCGGGGAACGCACCTTCGTGCGATTGCAGGGCGGCGAGCAGACCATCGATCACATGAGAGCTTACAAAAGGCCGGGCTGCATCATGGATGAGAACGGCGGATGGCGCGCCCTGAGCGGCCAGATACTCCAGTCCAGCACGGACCGAGTCCCGCCGGGTCACTCCGCCGGTGACGAGAGGCGGGCAGGGGCGCGCGCCGAGCGCTGCGCGCACCGCGTCTTCCTGTCCCTCGCCAATTACCAGAACGATGCCGTCGATCTTGGGATGGCCAGCAAAGGCATCGACGCTGTGGGCGAGCAAAGCCTCCCCACCGATGCGGCGGAACTGCTTGGGGACATCGCCGCCGGCCCGACTGCCTGAGCCCGCCGCGACGATCAGTGCAATATTGGAACGCCCATCCGCCATGCGCTTGCCCCTAGCCGAGCGCTCGCTTGCCCGCCAGCCGCATTCGCGCTAATGGCGCTGCCTGTTTTTTAGGCAATTTTGACCATGACGATGCTCTCGCCCATCCAGATCGGCCCCGTGACGATCGACATGCCGGTGGTGCTGGCGCCCATGACCGGCGTTACCGACATGCCGTTCCGCACGATCGTGCGTCGCTATGGCTCGGGGCTCAATGTGACCGAGATGATTGCCTCGCCGGCGATGATCCGCGAGACGCGCCAGTCGCTGCAGAAGGCCGCCTGGCATCCCGTCGAGGAACCGGTCTCGCTCCAGCTTGCTGGCTGTCAGCCCGCCGAGATGGCGGAAGCGGCCAAGCTCAATGCGGACCGTGGCGCGGCAATCATCGACATCAACATGGGCTGCCCGGTCAAGAAGGTGGTCAATGGCGACGCGGGTTCCGCATTGATGCGTGACCTGCCGCTGGCCGCGAGCCTTATCGAAGCGACGGTCAAGGCCGTCGACGTGCCGGTGACCGTCAAAATGCGCATGGGCTGGGACCATGGCAGCCTCAATGCGCCGGAATTGGCGCGGATCGCCGAAGATCTCGGCGCGAAGATGATCACCGTCCATGGCCGCACCCGCAACCAGATGTACAAGGGGCAAGCGGACTGGGCGTTCGTCGCCAAGGTCAAGCAGGCAGTCCAACTGCCCGTCATCGTCAATGGCGATATCTGCTCGATCGAGGATGCCCGCACGGCCTTGGCGCAAAGCGGCGCGGACGGGGTGATGATCGGTCGCGGCGCTTATGGCAGACCCTGGCTCCTCGGTCAGGTCATGCAGGCGCTCGGCCAGGGCGTTCACAACCCCGACCCCTCGATCGCCGAACAGTATGACCTGATCGTCGAGCATTATCGCGCAATGCTGGACCATTATGGCGAGACGACAGGCGTCAATATGGCCCGCAAGCATCTGGGCTGGTACACCAAGGGCCTGCAGGGCTCCGCCGAATTCCGCAACGCGGTCAATCAGGTGCCCGAGGCGGGCAAGGTGCTGGATATGCTCGCGCGCTTCTACGAGCCGTTCCTGGCGCGGCCTGAACTGGCCCGGCCGGAACATCTGCGCGCCGAGCCAACGCGCAATGCCGCCTGAAACCGGGCGGAGTGGCCTCACGAGCCTGCCCGTCAAGGGCAGCAAGCCGGCGGCAGCCGAGCTCATTTCCGCTCATCCCGTCGCAACGCTTCTGATCGATGCCGATGGCCGGATCGTGACTGCCAATGCCCGCGCCGAATCCCTGCTCAACATGGCAAGATCGGCACTGGTCGGCAGCGTCATCGGCCGTGTGCTGCGCGTGGCCGATCCGCGTATGGATGCCGCCATCTGGATGACTGACAAGCCGCTCTCGGCTTATGATATCCAGGTCCATGCCGGCCGCAATGAAGCGCTGGAAATGGACATTCTGATCCATCCCTTGCTGGACGACGAGCGCTGGCGGATCGTGGCGCTACACGTGCATGGGCAGACCCAGTCGATGGGGATGCGTCGCGCCTCGCTTGGCGCTCGCTCGGCGACGGGCGCGGCGGCGATGCTGGCTCATGAGATCAAGAACCCACTCTCGGGCATTCGCGGCGCCGCGCAGCTGCTGGAAGGCGATGCGAGCGAGGCGACGCGGCCACTCACCAAGCTGATCGTCGACGAGGTCGATCGGATCGCCGCGCTCATCGACCGGATGCAGCATTTCACGAGCAATCAGCCGCTCGAATGCCGGCCGGAGAACATCTACCCGCTCCTTGACCGCGCGGTCGAGATCGCGGTCGCCGGTTTTGCGCGCAATTGTCCGATCACGCGGACCTACGATCCCTCGCTGCCTTATGCGCAAGTGAATGGCGATGCCTTCGTCCAGATCATGCTCAATCTCGTCAAGAACGCGGTCGAGGCGGTGGACGGCATCAAGGGCGGTACGGTCCAGGTCGCCACGGCCTATCGCCACGGTCTCTCTGTGCTGAGCACGCGCGGCAAGGGAACGTCGCCCTTGCAGATCGAGATCCAGGTCATCGACAATGGGCCAGGCGTGCCTGACAATATTCGCGACGTGCTGTTCAACCCGTTCATTTCCAACAAGCGCAGCGGGCAGGGTCTTGGCCTCGCCCTCGTCGACAAGCTGGTGCGCGACATGAATGGTCTCGTCCAATATGAGCGCGATCATACCGCCGGCCGTTCCATCTTCCGCGTCCTCCTCCCAATGGGCATCCAGCCATGACACGCCTCACCGGCAAAGTTCTCGTTGTTGACGATGATCCGGCCATTTGCGTCGTGATTTCCGAGGCACTCAAGCGCCAGGGGCATATTGTGCGCACGGTCGGCTCCATTGCCGAGCGGGCCGATGCACTGCCGCGCTTCGCGCCGGACGTGTTGATCACTGACGTCATGCTGCCGGATGGCGATGGTCTCGATGATGTGGGCGCGATCCTCGATGAAGACCCCAATCTCAAGATCATCATTCTTTCCGCCCAGAATACGCTCAACACGGCTGTGCGCGCGACAGGGCAGGGGGCGTTCGAGTATCTGCCCAAGCCCTTCGATCTCAACGAGCTGAGCCGCGCCGTGGCCGAGGCAATGAGCGTGCGGACGAGCGCGCAGGCGCCCGGAGGGTCGGCTGAAGAGGGCGACCAGGAAGAACTGCCGCTCATCGGGCGCTCGCAACAGATGCAGGAGGTCTATCGCACGATCGCCCGCGTCGTCGGCAATGATCTCAACATTCTCGTGCTCGGCGAATCCGGTACCGGCAAGGAGCTGGTCGCCGAGGCGATCCATGGTCTCGGGCCGCGCCGCAACAGCCCCTTTGTCGCGATCAACATGGCGGCGATTCCGCGCGAGCTCATCGAATCCGAGCTGTTCGGTTACGAGAAGGGCGCTTTCACTGGTGCGGTCTCCCGTTCGGCCGGCAAGTTCGAGCAGGCCGAGGGTGGCACGCTGTTCCTCGACGAAATCGGCGATATGCCCATGGATGCGCAGACCCGTCTGCTGCGCGTACTGCAGTCCGGCGAAGTCACCACCGTCGGTGGAACGCGGCCGGTACGCGTCAATGTCCGTATTATCGCTGCGACCAATCAGGATCTGACGACGCTGATCGGTGAGGGCCGTTTCCGCGAGGACCTCTATTACCGATTGAACGTCGTGCCGATCCGCCTGCCAGCGTTGCGGGAGCGCTCCGGCGACGTGCCCTTGCTCGCCCGCCATTTCCTTGATCGCGCTGCGGCAGGTGGCTTGCCCCGCAAGCTGCTCTCGGATGAAGCCGCTGCGTTGCTCGAGCTCTATGACTGGCCCGGCAACGTGCGCGAACTGCAGAACCTGATGAAGCGGCTGACCGTGCTTACCCGCGACCAGGAAATTCAGGTCCAGCATCTTCGGCAGGTGCTGACCTTTGCCGAGACGGTGGGTGGCTCCGCAGGGGTCGGTATGGTGGAACTGCGGGAGGCGGCCCGGCGCTGGACACGGGAACAACTTGCCGTCGGCACCGGTATCATCGCCATCGATCTGCACGATCGCCTGCTCGCGGTGATCGAACCCGTTCTGCTCGGCGAGACGCTGGCCGCGATGGATGGCAACCAGATTCGCGCGGCGGCAACGCTGGGCATGAATCGCAACACCCTGCGCAAGAAACTGACCCATTACGATATCGACCCGGCCATGCCCCTGCGCGAATCCTGACGCCCGAAAATTCAGAAAATTCCCTTAGGGTAAAATGGGTTCGAGGGTTGGATCGTCCCTATTTCTGACAGATCGACGGTTCGTGCGCCTTGCGTGTTTTCAGAGACACGCCGATGTTGTATTGCTGCCACGATGGACCAACGTGCTGGCTTGCAAGGAGGAACGGAAGAGTCGCCGCCGACGCTGTTCGGCTCGCCGCGGCTCGCGCGTCTCTCGGATTTGCTGGCGGGCCTCACGCTGCTCGCCACGGCCAGCTTCACATACTGGCTGATCAACCGTCCGCAACAGGACGACACCTTGCTGAGCGCGCCGGTCGTGGCGTTGCTCCTCGTGCTCAACCTGCTTCCTGCCATCATTCTGCTGGTGCTGGCCGGTCAGCGCATCGCGCGTCGCCGCGCCGAGCGCAGTCTGGTCGGCGGCGGCGGGCGTCTGCACGTCCGCTTGGTCGCGCTCTTCTCCATGATCGCGAGCCTGCCGCTCCTGCTGGTGGTGATTTTCGCGTCGCTGCTGTTTCAATATGGCGTGCAATTCTGGTTCTCGGCCGATGCGCGCGGCATGCTCCAGAACGCCAGCGACCTTGCACGCGGTTACTATCAGTCGAACCTCAAGGAACTGGGCGACGAAACGGTCACCATGGCGAGCGACCTCCGCGACTATCTCGCGCAATCCGCCATCGCCAGCCCGTCCTTCGCGGAAGGCTATATCTACCAGGTTGTGACGCGGAAGCTCAATCGATCGGCCATCATCGAGATCGGGCGCGATGGCGTGGCGCGCACGGCGGCAACAGTGGATCCGGAGCGCAGAACGGCGGCGGACGTCGTGACGCCCGAAGTCGTGCGCCGCCTGCGCGATGGCGAGCCCGTGGTGACGCAGGCCAAGCCGAACCAGATCGAGGCGTTCGTCCTGCTTTACCCCGGCTCGAACACGTTCCTCTACGCAACGCGGGATTCCGCTGCCTCGGCTTTCAGCGAAATGAAGCGGGCGCAGGCGGTGCTTGCCGATTATGACGAGTTTGCGGCTCGATCGCGCCAGCTGCAGCTGCGCTTCAACATCGCGTTGTTCATCGGCACGCTCATGCTGGTGGGCACGGCTGTCTGGATTGCGCTGGCAGTCGCGGACAGGCTCGTACGCCCGGTGGGTGAACTCGTGGATGCGGCCCGCCGCGTGACCGCTGGCGATCTCTCGACGCGGGTGACGGATTCGCACACGCGCGATGAGTTGGGCACGCTCGCCACCGCCTTCAACCGGATGACGCAGCGCCTGGAAGCGCAGACGGGTGCGCTGGTCTCGGCCAACAGCCAGCTCGCCAATCGGCGCGCACTCATCGAAGCCGTGCTCTCCGGTGTGAGCGCCGGCGTCATCTCGGTCGATCAGAATGGCGTGATCCAGCTTCTCAACAGCTCGGCGACCACGCTGCTCGTGCATCCCGGCGTACAGGCGGTCGGTGCGCCGCTCTCGGAAGTTTCCGAGGAACTCGCCGAGCTGATGGCGGCCGGCACCGGCAGCGATATCATCCAGATCCGAGCGGCCGGCGAAGTGCGTACGCTGGCAGTCCGCGTCATGGCGGAAGGCGGCAACCGCGTGCTGACCTTTGACGACATCACCCAGCAATTGCTCGACCAGCGCCGTGCCGCCTGGTCCGACGTTGCGCGGCGTATTGCCCATGAAATCAAGAACCCGCTCACGCCGATCCAACTCGCTGCCGAGCGGCTGCAACGGCGCTACGGCAAGGAGATCGAGTCCGATCCCGGCACGTTCCGCCGGCTCACGGAAACAATCGTCCGTCAGGTGGGCGATCTGCGCCGCATCGTGGATGAATTCACCTCCTTCGCCCGCATGCCCAAGCCTGTCTTCCGGGAAGAGGCGCTGATCGATATCGCCCGGCACGCCATGTTCCTGCACGAGGTGGCTCATCCGGAAATCGCGTTCTCCTTTGCCAGCGAAGAAGCTGATCCGATGCTGGTGTGCGATCGCCGCCAGATCGGCCAGGCGCTCACCAACATCGTGAAGAATGCGGTGGAAGCGATCGAGCAGCGCCACCTCAATGACGTCGCGGCGGCAGGCGAGGGGGACGCACCGGAGAACGCAACGCGCGGCCACATAGGCATGGCCATCAGCCACGAGGAGGGCGAAATCGTCATTGCCGTCACCGATGACGGCGTTGGCCTGCCGGACGAACGCGAACGGATTATCGAACCCTATATGACGACACGAGCCAAGGGCACCGGCCTTGGCCTCGCGATCGTGAAGAAGATCGTCGAAGAACATTATGGCACGATGAGTTTCGGCGATGCCCAGAGCGGCGGCACGGTTGTGACGCTGCGCTTTGACCTGACGCGCCTTGCCCGCCTCGGAGAGGATGGCGAGGACCGCCCCGTAGACATGACGAAAGAGACGTTGAATGGCGCTTGATGTTTTGATCGTGGACGACGAGGCCGACATTCGCGAGCTGGTGGCCGGCGTCCTCGAAGATGAAGGGTTTGAAACGCGGCTCGCCGCGAACAGCGACGAAGCGCTGGACGCGCTGGCGGCACGCCGTCCCTCGCTTGTTTTGCTGGACGTCTGGCTGCAGGGATCGCGGCTGGACGGGCTGGAACTGCTCGCCGAGATCAAGCAGCGCGATGCCACCATTCCGGTGCTGATGATCTCTGGCCATGGCAATATCGACACCGCGGTGGCGGCCATCCGGCATGGCGCGGTCGACTTCATCGAGAAGCCGTTCGAGTCTGATCAGCTGCTCCACATCGTCGCCCGCGCGACAGAGACGGAACGGCTGCGGCGCGAAAATCAGGTGCTGCGCGCCCGCTTCCAGGAAGAGGAGCTGACCGGCACGAGCAATGCTATCAACACGGTGCGCGCGACGATCAAGAAAGTCGCCGGCACCGGCAGTCGTGTGCTGATCAGCGGGCCGGCCGGCGTGGGCAAGGAAGTCGCCGCGCGGATGCTCCACAACTGGTCGGGCCGGGCCAATGGTCCGTTCGTGATCGTCACCGCAGCCCGTATCGAGCCAGAGCGGGCCGAGGAAGCGCTGTTCGGCGTTGAGGGCTCGGACGGGATCATTCGGCCCGGCCTGCTGGAACAGGCGCATGGCGGCACGCTGTTCCTCGATGAAATTGCCGACATGCCGCTCACCACGCAGGGCAAGATCCTGCGCGTGCTGACCGACCAGAGCTTCACGCGTATTGGCGGCCAACGGCAGGTGAAGGTCGATATTCGCGTCATTTCCTCGACCGCACGTGACCTGAAAGAAGAGATTGCGGCCAAGCGCTTCCGTGAGGACCTCTATTACCGGCTCAACGTGGTGCCGCTCGCCATTCCGCCGCTTTCCGAGCGACGCGATGACATTCCCGGCCTTGTGGACCATTATCTCGCGCGCTTCGCTGCGGAGCGCGGCATGCCCGCTCCGCGCATGGCCACCAATGCGCTGGCAGCGCTGCAATCGACAGACTGGCCGGGCAATGTCCGCCAACTCCGCAACGTGGTGGAGCGGACGATCATCCTCGCGCCGATGCAGCCCGATGGCATGATTGAGCTGGAGATGCTGCCCGTCGAAGCGGCGGGCGGTACGGACGACACCGGACTTTCCAACGCTATCATGGGCGCGCCTTTGCGAGAGGCCCGCGAGAATTTCGAGCGAGAATATCTGCGAATCCAGATCAAGCGCTTCTCGGGGAATATCTCCCGGACGGCCGCCTTTATCGGCATGGAGCGCTCGGCCTTGCACCGCAAGCTCAAGTCGCTCGGCCTGGGTGAAGGGAAGGAGTGAAGGCGCGTTTTTCGATTTTTGTGCAGTGCGGCAAAGCTGTGCTGGATTTCCCGTTGGGAATCGCATAGGTTCCCATTTGTCTGGGTAGACAATCGACGTCCAGATTGGACGCGATGCGGGCAGCGACCCGCCAATAACGGAGTAGAAAATGGCCGATAAACTGAACAATCTGCAGGACATTTTTCTCAACAGTCTCCGCAAGAGCAAGACCCCGGTCACGATGTTTCTCGTCAAGGGCGTCAAACTGCAGGGCATCGTCACCTGGTTTGACAATTTCTCTGTGCTGTTGCGCCGGGATGGTCAGACCCAGCTTGTGTACAAGCATGCCATCTCAACTGTGATGCCTGCGCATCCGCTCGACCTCTCGCGCATCGAGTCGGCGTTTTCCGCCAATGATCGCAAGCCGAAGCTGCTGCAGGAAATCTTCCTGTCGGCGGTGCACAAGTCCGGCGATCCGGTGACCATGTTTCTGGTCAACGGCGTGATGCTCCAGGGCGAGATTTCGGCCTTTGACCTTTTCTGCATGCTCCTCCAGCGGGATGGCCTCGTCCAGCTCGTCTACAAGCATGCTATTTCCACGGTGCAGCCCGCGCATCCGCTCGACCTCTCCGGAGAGTCGGACGATGACGAGGACTGAACGGCGGGGCTGACCCATCGCGCACTTCTCAGAACGTGAGGAAGTCTCGCGCGGCGCGCGCGCGCTGGTCGTTCATGCCGATCTGGGTGGACGGCAGCGGCGCGACGTCGCTGCGCGGATCGAGGAAGCGCGCGGCCTTGCCGTGGCGATCGGCCTCGATGTGGTCGCGACGGGCGTTTATCGCGTCCGTCAGTCGCGCCCGCCGACATTGTTCGGCTCCGGACAGGTCGAGGATGTTGGCCATCTGGTAACAGAGAAGGGCGCAGAGCTGGTCGTCGTCGATAACGGCCTGACCCCCATCCAGCAGAGCAATCTTGAGAAAGCCTGGGGCGCCAAGGTCATAGACCGGACCGGGTTGATCCTCGAAATTTTCGGCGAACGCGCCGCAACAGCGGAAGGGCGGTTGCAGGTCGAACTGGCGCATCTCGATTATCAGGCCGGGCGACTGGTGCGCAGCTGGACTCACCTTGAGCGGCAGCGCGGCGGCTTCGGCTTCCTTGGGGGGCCGGGCGAAACGCAGATTGAGGCCGACCGGCGCATGATCCGCGACCGCATGGCCCGCATTCGTCGTGAGCTGGAGCAGGTCACGCGGACCCGCGGCCTGCATCGCGCCCGTCGCCAGCGCGCGCCCTGGCCGGTGATTGCGCTGGTCGGCTATACCAATGCGGGCAAATCGACGCTGTTCAATCGGTTGACCGGCGCCGGCGTGCTGGCGCAGGATATGCTGTTTGCCACGCTTGATCCAACCATGCGCCAGATCAGCCTGCCGGGCATCGACAAGGCCATTCTTTCCGATACGGTCGGGTTCGTTTCCGATCTTCCGCACCAGCTTGTCGCGGCCTTTCGCGCCACTCTGGAAGAAGTGCTCTCCGCAGATCTGATCCTGCACGTGCGCGATATCGCTCATCCCGACACCGAGGCGCAGAAGGCGGATGTCCTCGACGTGCTGGCCGATCTTGGCGCGGCGCCGGATGAAGAGGGTGAAGCGCAAGGCGGTTCGGCGCCCATCATCGAAATCTGGAACAAGGTCGATCTGATCGACGACCCGGATCATCTGGACGCCGTGAGAGCGCGCGCCGCTCAGGATGGCGCTGTCGCGATCGTTTCTGCATTGACCGGGGAAGGGGTGGACGCGCTCAAGCGTCAGCTCGCGGATATTCTGGGGAAGGGGCATCGGCGCTACGAGCTGGTGCTGCCAAGCAGCGCCGGTGCAGCGATTGCCTGGCTACACGCTCATGGCGACGTGCTGGCCGAAGATCATGAAAGTGACGCTGAGGCGCCCCAGGTTCAGCTATCCGTGCGGATGGCCCCAGCCGATCATGAGCGCTTCGTGCGGTTGTTCGCGGAAGCGGGGGAGCCCGGCTAAACCGGTTCGCTCAGCCCTCGGTTTGCTTCACCGCTTGCCAGAGAGCCTCTTTGTCATCAAGCGACAGCCCGGCAAAGGCCGCGCCTGCGCGTGCTTCCATCGCGCGGAAACGACGCTCGAACTTGATGTTTGCAGCACGCAGCGCCGTTTCCGGGTCGATCTTGTGAAACCGTGCCAGGTTGGTGACGGCGAAAAGCAGGTCGCCAATCTCTTCGGCGATATCAGCAGGGGTCTGAGCTCCATCGACTTCGTCGAGCTCTTCGAGGATCTTGGCGCGCACGTCTGCGACATCATCCCAATCAAAGCCAACCCGTGCCGCTCGCTTCTGAAGTTTCTCGGCCCGAGCAAGCGCAGGAAGCGCGCCGGTGACGCCGGCAAGGGCGGATTTATCCTCATCATCCTTGCCTGCCCGCTCGGCGGCCTTGATTTCGTCCCAGCCTGGCGAAGGCCGTCCATCACCAAAAACATGGGGATGGCGCCGGATCATCTTGTCGCAAATGGCGGCAATCACGTCGGACAGGTCGAAGGCGCCGGCTTCCTGCGCCATGCGGCTGTGGAACATCACCTGGAAGAGCAGATCGCCAAGCTCATCCTTGAGCGCCACCATGTCGCCACGCTCGATCGCGTCCGCCACCTCATAGGCTTCCTCGATCGTGTAAGGCGCAATCGTCGCAAAATCCTGGGCGACGTCCCACGGACAGCCGCTCTCAGGGTCGCGCAATCGTGCCATGATCTGCTGCAGGGGCAGAATGTCAGCTGCCGTGTCGGCCATCCGGATCAGCACCGTTTCCAGGGGAGTCTCATCTCACGACGTTAGAAATGAGACCGCTGACTGGCAATGGCACTCTTGCCGTATTTCGGAGAGCCAGATCCCGCAAAGAGCTTGACCCAGCGCCGACGATACAGGCGCTGGTTTCCAAACGCTTGCGGATTGTCCGCGCGAAAGGCTCAGCTGGACGGGCTGGCTATCAGAATTCGGCCATGCGGCTCTTGTCGGCCTTGTTGATGCGACTGGCAAGAATCCGGTTGGTGTGTGCGCTCAGCTGAGCGAGGCAGTCGCGTTTGGGCGCGAGTTGAGAGAAATAGCTGCCATGCGGGCTGCAGGCCGCCTCGACGGCCTTGTCGACCCGTGCCTGCAGCGTCGCGATGTCCCGCGGATTGCTCAGGTCCAGACCTGCCGTCGAGACGCGAAGCGCGGTCGCGTCTGTCGACTGCGAGTTTGCGGCAAAGGCGGTGCCGGCGACAAGGTTGGCGGCGAGCGCCGCGATGATCAGCTTCTTCATGACAATCCTCGGTTCCCAAGACTTGCGCATCACCAGACCGGCAATACCGTTCGTACATGTTTGAGCCGATTTTACAGGCGTCACGGGCACCGGACAAGGCGATATCGTTGCTGCGTCGCAGAAAACAGCCATTTTTCGATGCTGCAGGCGCTTAATCCCCGGGGCGTCGGATCGGAAGATCAGGCGCGTCCGGATGGGGATTTAAATCTCACCATCCGTTCATCGACGCGCCGGTCTGGCGCCGGGCGGCCTCATCAGTCCTTCTGGTCGGCATAGGCTTTCACCAGTTCATACAGAAATTTGCGTCCGTCCATGACCGACTGGACACGGATGCGCTCGTTGAGGCCATGGACTCCGTTGTTGTCCGGATCGCGGAACAGGCCTGACACGCCGAAAGTGGGGATTCCCGCCGCATTCAAGGTCACCGCGTCCGACGCGCCGGGCTGAAGGTGCGGCACGACGGGAACGCCAGGCCAGATTTTCGAAGTGATCTTCTGGGCCGGAGCGAGCAGCCGTTCGGTCACCGGTGGCGGCGGGGAGGGCATGTAGCTGCGTCCGCCCGTGATCTTGATTTCCGGATCTGCGATGACGCTGGTGAGCGTTGCGAGCACCTCTTCCTGACTTGTCCCGGGCATGACGCGGCAATTGATATTGGCCGTTGCGCGCTGCGGGAGAGCATTGCCTGCATGACCGCCCGAAAGCAGCGTGGCGACGCAGGTCGTACGCAGCATGGAATGATAGGTAGGCGAGCGGTTGAGCACAGCATTCGCCGCCTTGTCCTGCGGATTGGCGACAATGGCTGTCATGGCCGCCCCGATTTCTCCGCCCATCACCGGCGCCATACGGCTGAAATAGCCTTTGTTCGCGTCAATGAACCTCACGGGGAAATCATACTGGCTGAGCTTGTCGAGGGCGCGGGCGAGACTGTAGATCGCATTGTCAGGCCGCGGGACGGATGAATGTCCGCCCGGATTGGTCGCCTCCAGCGTGAAGGTCATCGAAACCTTCTGAGCCGCCTGGAATGTCTGGTTGAGCTTCTTCGTGCCGGTCTCATCGAACTCGCCGTAGCCGCCCTCATTGAGAGCGAAGCCTGCGTCGATCAACTCGCGCTGATTCTCGACCAGCCAGCGGGCGCCGTTCACGAAGCCGCCACCTTCCTCGCCGCAAGTAAGCGCCATCTTGATGGTGCGCAGCGGCTTGTACTTCTCGGCATTGTAGCGCAGCAGATTGTCGGCCCAGATCGCGTTCTGCGCTTTCATGTCCGCGACGCCGCGGGCATAGAAATAGCCGCCTTCCTCGATGAGCGTATAAGGATCGCGCGTCCAGTCGGCGCGGCGGGCATTCACGACGTCGACATGCCCGAGCATGAGAACCGGCTTGAGCTTGGGATCGCGCCCCGGATAGACCGCGACGAGGATGCCGGCCTTCGCGTCCGACGGCGGCACGAAGACGTGAAGATTGTCAGCAGGATAGCCGGCGGCTTTCATGCGGGCGACGAGCTTGTCGATCACCGGCGTGCAGCTGCCGCTCTCCATGCTGGAATCGATTTCCACCATCTCCTTGAAGAGCGACCGAAAAGCCGCTTCGCCGGGCTCCTGCGCACGGACAGGACCGGTGGACGACAGTGCGATGGCGGTGGCAACACTCAGGACTTTGAAACGCGTCATTACAGGGAACTCCCGATTACCAGCCAAAGGCGTAGCGCTCGCGGCGCACATCGGCGCCGCCACGCAGTGATCCGGTCTTGGGCTCCACACCCGCCGCCACGATACCGGTCGAGACGCCGAAGGGGCCGAGCACTTTAAGCTTGTGCCCTCTGGCTGTGAGTGCATCCCGCACATCGGCCGGCACGCGATCCTCGATTTCAAGCACGCCAGGCTCGTCCACCTTGCGCTGGAAAGAGCCGTGGAAATGGTTGGAATTGATACGCGGCGCCTCGATCGAGGCCTGCAGCGGCTCGCCAAAGGCCAGGACGCGCAACAGGACATTGACGATCTGCTGATCCTGATTGTCACCGCCCGGCGTACCGATAGCAAGGAAGGGTTTCCCGTCCTTGAGCACCATGGCGGGCGAGAGCGTGGTTCGCGGGCGCTTGTGAGGCGCCAGCACATTGGGACTTTCGGGGTCCAGATCGAAAATGGTCATGCGGTTGCTCAGCGGAATGCCGGTGTCGCCAGCGATATAGGCACCGCCGAGCAGCCAGCCTGAACTGGGCGTGCAACTGAACAGGTTACCGTCCTTGTCGACCACTTCGATGGCCGTCGTGTCGGCGCTCGGGCCGCCCTTGGGCTTTAGGACATGCGGCATGAACTGCTTGGTCGTTCGCTTGCGGCCCTCATATTTCCAGGGATCGCCGAAGCGATGCTCCAGCGACGCCTGTTCGCCGATCAGCTTGGCGCGTTCCGCGGCATAAGCCTTGGAAAGCAGGCCCTTGGCCGGCACGGTGGCGAAGTCGGGATCGCCGAAATACATGTTGCGATCGTCGAACGCGAGCTTGAACGCCTCGGTGACGGTGTGGAGATAGGGATCACTGCCCGGCTTCATCTTGTCGATGCCGGCGGCTTCCAGAATGTTGAGCGTCATGAGCATCGCCGGCCCCTGGCTCCAGAACCCGCCCTTGCACACTTCATAGCCGAAGACTGTGGTCGTCGCCGGCGCTTCGATCTTGCCCTGATATTCGGCAAGGTCCTCATAGCGCATGAGGCCGCCGTCCTTCTCTACCGCCGCGCCGATACGGCGGGCGATCTCCCCCTTGTAGAATGCGTCCCGTCCCGCCTGGATGGCTGCGTTGCGGTCCTTCGAGCGGTCGAACTCGGCCTTGTCCGCGTCGGCGATGATGCGCAGCGTCCGGGCCAGATTGGGCTGGCGGAACATCTCGCCGGTCTGCGGCACATGCCCGCCGGGATAATAGGTTTCATAAGCGCTCGCCCATTTGGACGTCGCCTTCTTCTGGCTCGCGAACACCTCGGAGAGGAAGTTGTACATGATGAAGCCGTCGGCCAGTTCGATCGCGGGCTGCATCACTTCATGCAAAGTCTTCGTGCCGTTGAGTTGCAGCGCACGAGCCATGGCATCGACCACTGCCGGAATGGTCCCCCCATTGGGGCCGTTTCCGGGAATGATGCCGTCCTTTGCGAAATAGGCCGGCGTCGCGAGGCGAGGGGCATAACCCTGTCCGTTGATGACCGACACCTTCGCCGCCTTGGCGTCGTAGATGATTGTCGGAGCTTCACCACCAAAGCCGAAATGCGAGATTTCGCAGACGGACGCCGCGAAAACCGCAGCCACGCCCGCATCGGTTGCGTTGCCGCCCGCCATGAGGATGCGCGTGCCCGCTGCGACGGAATAATGTCGTCCGGCCGCGACGATACCGAAATTGCCGACGATCTCCGGGCGCAACGTTTCGCCCGCACTTTTTAGCCGGGTGGGCTCGGTCGGCATCGGCGCGGCTGTTTGCGCGACAACTGGTTCGGCGGCGCCCAAGCCGATCATTGCGGCGGCGCTCGCTCCGCCGATCAGCCCGGCAAGTTCGCGCCGACTGAATTGACTCCGGTCCACCCCGCCATCGTTATCGCTGGTCATTTGCCGCCCCGTTATCGTCCCCGAAAGGACACAGAAACAGCGGCCAGGCGCTCTCAGTCACAATACGTCATTCAGCTTATATGGCCCTTGCTTCGTTTCCTCATAGCTTTGACGCTTACGAAATGCGTTCTTCGCGGCGGTGGTGGGCCAGGAGGCAACTCTGAGCGCTTGTCGACCAGCCGAGGTGGCTGCCTGACCGCCGAAGCAGGATGGGATGTCGGAACTCCAACGGGGAGGGCCGAATGTGCGTCAAATCTGGATCACCTTTCATGACAGTGAGAGCGTGCGGCCTTTTCCGGGTCGGGTCGCTGCCGCTTTTGCGTGCGCGTCGATCAGGTTGAACCGCGAAGGCTGTCTTCGTCTCGGGCGGACGAGGGCAGCTCAACACAAAACAGGGGGAATCGCTGATGTCGAAATCGAAAATGATGACCGCCACGCTGCTTGGGGTGAGCTTTGCCGCGCTAGCCTGGACCCAGTCAGCGCTCGCGCAGGAGGCCTCCAAGCCGGCAACCAGTGCCGCACAGACTGAAGCGACGCCAGCCGACGAGAGCAGTGGCGACGCCGACACCGGCGGGGACATTGTCGTCCTCGGCTCGCAGATCCGCGGTGCGCGTGTCACCGGAGCCTTGCCGGTCAACGTTGTGGGGGCCGAGCAGATCCAGGCCGTCGCCGCCGTCTCGGGTGCCGACCTGTTCCGCTCCGTGCCGCAGCTTGGTGGTGTCACCTTCAACGAGCAGGTGCTGGGCGGTGGCAGTGCCAACGCCGCGCGTGGCGACGTGTCGACGATCAGCTTGCGTGGGCTTGGCCAGGGCAACACGCTGATCCTCATCAATGGCCGCCGCACCGTCCTGCACCCGACCTCACAAGCCATTACCGGTGTGATTGATTCCGGTATCCCGACTTTCGGCTACAATGCCAACGCGATCCCCGTTGGCGCAATCGAACAGGTAGAGGTGCTACGTGACGGCGCAGCAGCCCTTTACGGCTCCGATGCCGTCGCGGGCGTCGTCAACAACGTGCTGCAGTCCCATTATAAGGGCTTCAAGATGGATACCCAGTTCGGCGGCGCCGAAGGGACCCATCTCAGGGAGTTTCAGATCAACGGACTGTACGGGACTGATTTCAACGAGGGTCGCGGCAATATCTCCGTGTTTGTCGGCTATGCTCAGAAGACCGCTCTTCTCGTCAGCGACAATCCTTACACCGCCAATCCGGATCGGCGTGCCTATGTGGCCGGGACGTCCTATGCCGGTCTCAACGCCTTCAATGGCACGTCCACCAGCACCCCGTGGGGCACGTTCCGCGCGTCCGGCTCCGGCATTATTACTTATAACGGCGTCGCGCTGACCAACGCCTCGCGCCAGTTCCATGTCCAGCCCAACACCAACGCCGGCTGTGTGGCTCCGACGGCAGTTTCGGGCGTGTGCTTCGACAACGGTGTTGGTACGACCGAAATGACCAGCCCGGCAGCCAATCCGCCGGACGCCAATCTTCGGTTCAACAGCCCCGGGACCTTCTCCGACCTGACCCAGCAACCATCGGTCAAGCGCATCAACATATTCACCTTCCTAAATTATGAGCTCAGTGACGCTGTGAGCTTTTTCGGTGAGGCCGGATTCTATCGTGGCAAGACGAGGGCTGTGGTCGGCTCGGCGGGCAGCCTGGCCAACATTCCGATCACGGTGGCCGCCAACGCCTATTGGAATCCCTTCGGCCCCGTTGGATCTCCCAATCGTCTCCCTGGCCTTGTCGGCGTGCCCTCCACTGGTCTTCCGGTTACGATCAGCTCGCTCAGCTATGTCGATCTGGGCTCGCGCCCAGTCGTCGTCACCAACTATCAATATCGCTTCCTCGCCGGGTTGAAGGGGGAGATCGGCAACTGGCGCTGGGAAACGGCAGCACTGTATACCTGGGCGACAGCGGCCGATACGCAGGTCAATTTCTCGAGTACGAAGCTTCAGGCGGCCATCAACCGGACGACGCCGGATGCCTATAACCCTTTCAACGGCGGCTGTACGACCACGCCGTCAATCGGGGATTGCACACCAAACAACCCGGCGACGATCGATAGCTTCCGCATCGAGGCAACGCGGCGCAACAAGACGACGCTTGCTCTGGCAGACCTGAAGCTGTCCACCCCGAACCTGCTGAATCTTTGGTCGGGCAACACGGTGGGTGTCGCCGCCGGTATCGAAATCCGTCAGGAAACCTACACCGACGATCGTTCATCCTATCAGGCCGGCGTTCTTGGTGTCGATAACACCTATACGGACGCTGTTACCGGCATTTTTTATGGTTCAGACCTCGGCGGCGCGAGTACCCGACCGGACATCTACGGCAAGCGCACCGTCAAGTCGGCCTATGCCGAATTGGCCGTTGGTCTCGTCGATCCGGATATGAATGTGCCCTTGATGCGCCGGCTCGATTTCCAGGCGGCGGGCCGATATGAGAGCTACAGCGATGTCGGCAGCGTTGCCAAGCCGAAGATCGCGGGGTCCTGGGAGCTGCTCCAAGGTCTCAAGGCGCGTGGGTCCTGGTCGCAGGGTTTCCGTGCGCCAAATCTGGAGGTGATCAACATCTCGGTCCTCGACGGTGTGAATACTGGCGTCGACTATGTCCTGTGCGAAGCCGATCTGCGCGCAGGGCGTATCACCAACTTCTCCCAGTGCAACCGCAGCATTTCCGTGCTTCGTCGCAGTGGCGGCAACAAGAATCTCAAGCCCGAGGAATCGACGAGCTGGAGCTTTGGTGGCGTGATCGAACCCCCTCTTCCAGAAGGCTGGGGCAAGCTCACCTTCACGGTTGATCGCTGGCGAATCCGTCAGGAGAACGTGATTGGTCTGCTCGACTATCAGAACGGCATGAACCTCGACTATCTGCTGCGCACCCAGGGAAGCAGCAATCCGAATGTCGTCCGCGAGGCCCCCACGGCCGATGATATCGCGGCGGTTGCCGGCACCGGCCTCGCGCCGGTCGGACGGTTGCTCTATGTCGTTGCGAACTTTGAGAACCTGTTGCCGGTCACCGTTCAGGGCATCGACTTCCAGCTCGATTACCGTATCCGTAACACCCCGATCGGAAACTTCTCGTTCAACATCAATGCCTCCAAGCTGCTAAGCTATGTCATCGGCGTGCCGCCGGGCGTGCAGCAGGTGCTGGATGCTAAAGCGGCCGGTCAGATCAACCAGGGCGTCCCGGTGCAGGGCGGCGGCGATGTCGTGGGTCGAGACGGCCAGCCCCGCTGGCGGATTTCGACGACGCTGAACTGGTCTTCCGGCCCGGTCATGATTGGCGCATTCACGCAGTTCATCGACGACGTCTATGAAAGCGCCGTCCTGAATGCCAGCGCTGTGCCGTTCCCCGTCAAAAGCCAAACGACCGTCAATCTGTATGCCCAGTACAGCTTTGGCGAGGAAGGCAGCAAATGGCTGAAGGGCACGACGGTCCAGATCGGCGCGCGGAACATCTTCGACAAGGATCCGCCCTTATCGTCGGCGGGCTATCTCTCGCAGCTTTACTCACCCACCGCGCGCTACTGGTATGCCAGCATCAAGCGCAAATTCTGGTAAGATTGACGGCAATTCGCGCCCCGGATCGAGAGGTCCGGGGCGACTTCTTGGATAATCGGAACCCGGAGCCATCCGGTTTTCTTCCGCCGTCCAGCGATACTTTCGATGAGGACCCACATGCCCACCCGCTATCCACGCCTGCTGACATTGCTTCTCATCGGCGCGTCGCTGACCCCGTCATTTGCTTCCACGGCGAAGGAAAAAGCCGCCATCCAGGCGGCCGCTCGCGCAACCTTGCCCGAGTTTATCGACTATCTCAAAATTCCCAACGTCATGCGCCAGTCCGCCAAGGACATGCAACGCAATGCTGCCTGGACCGTCGCGGCGTTCAAGAGGCATGGGTTCGTCGCTCAGGAGTTGGAGGACGGCGAGACGCCGATGGTCTTCGCCGAGCTGTCAGGCGGGCCGAAAGCCAGCAAGACCGTTCTTTTCTATGCCCATATGGATGGTCAGGCCGTCACTGCCGCGGAGTGGGATCAGCCCGATCCGTTCAACCCGACCCTGAAAGCCAGGAAGGCCGATGGCACGTTCCAGACACTGCCGCTGGAGACACTGACGGGCGCAAATCCCGATCCAGAGCTGCGTCTTTTCGCGCGCTCGGCGGCGGACGACAAGGCGCCGATCATGATGCTGATGGCGGCTGCCGAAGCGCTGAAGGCGAACAAGAAGACGCCGGCGATCAACATCAAAATTCTGATCGATTCCCATGAGGAGGGGGGGCCACCCACTCTGAAGGATGTGGTGACGCGCAATGCCGATTTGCTGCGTGCAGATGCGATCGTGATGCTCGACGGCCCCATGCATGCCACCAACAAGCCAACGATCGTGTTCGGTCATCGCGGCGGTGGTGGCTTCACGCTGACCGTCTTTGGTGCGCGTTCGGAGCTGCACAGCGGTCATTATGGCAACTATGCGCCGAATCCGGTCTTCGGCCTGGCCACGCTGATCGCATCGATGAAGGATGCCGATGGCCGTGTGCGTATTCCGGGCTTTTATGATGGCGCCGAAGCGACGCCAGCGATGAAACAGGCCTTCGCTTCGGTCCCCGACGATGAGCCCGCCCTGCGGGCTCGCATCGGGATCGCGCAGAACGAGAAGGTGGGCGCCAGCTATCAGGAAGCCATCAACCTTCCTTCGCTGAACATCACTGCGATCAGTGCGGCCGACATCGATAAGCCCCGCACAATCATTCCGGCGCAGGCCAGTGCGAGCTTCGATGCCCGCACCGTTCCGGGGACACCCAGCGCGCGGCAGGTCGCGCTGGTCCGCAAATGGGTCGAGGATCAAGGCTATCATCTCGTCAACGGCGCCCCGACCGAAGAGGATCGGCGCACTTATCCGCGTCTGGCCGCAGTGACAGGCGGGGGAGGCGGGCGGGCCCTGATGACGCCGCTCGACTCTCCGCTCGGCGAGTGGGCGCATAAGGCGCTGCTTGCCGAGTTTCACGAGGAACCTGTGCGTATCCCCATGATGGGAGGGAGTGTCCCGACGGCGCCGCTGGCCGACGGTCTCAAGGTGCCCATCCTTCTCATCCCTCTTGTGAACAACGACAATAATCAGCACGCTCCGAATGAAAATCTGCGGATCGGTAATTACTTTGAGGGCGCTCGCACGCTCTACTCCCTGTTCCTGCAGCCCCTGTGATGCGCGCACAAAGTTGGATGACGCTCACGCTCGACATGAGGAAATGCCAGCCGGGCAGGGGCGACGCCTTTGGCGCGGTCTGGCCGTTGGGGCACGCGGTGGGCTTGGCGCGGACGGCAGGGATCAGAGGAGCCCCGTAAGCCTCCTCGCTGTCTACCCGATCCAACGCCTGACCAGCCATTTCACTGCTATCTCTCGACAGACGACAAGGCGAGGGCAGGGTGGCGCTTCTCATCGCAGCGGTTCCGGACCCTGGTGAGGTAAGGGGAAGCGGTATAGGGTTTTGCGTGGCCTCTTAGGGGACCGGTGAGAAGGGCCGAATTGCGGGGGCCCAGCGTCGCGATCGGCCGTTCCGTCATCGCGGCGAGGGGGCGCGCTTCCGAACAACATCCTGCTCAGCGATGATAGTCCGGCTGTCTCACCGGCCAGTTCGGCCTTTCTCGGACTGTCAGTCCTTCGGCGCCTTGAGCAACTCCGCCTCGTCATAGGCCACGCCGTTGATGATGACCTTGCGGACCTTGAACGTCGCGGAAATATCCTGACGCGGGTCGCCCTCCACCAGCACGATATCGGCGAGCTTGCCGGCCTCCAGCGTGCCTGCGTCGAGGTTGAGCGACTTGGCCGAATTGACTGTCGCCGTCTGCAAGGCCTGGAAGGGCGTCAGTCCCGCATCCACATAGGCAGCGATCTCGGAATGGAGGTTCGTCGCAATCAACGTGTCGGTACCGGCCGTGATAAGCGCGCCAGCGTCATAGGCATCCTTCACCAGGGCAAGGGAGCCCTTGAGCGTCGGGCCGATCGCGGCGGCCATCGGATCGGTGCCCGTCACTGTCTCCTGCGCCCATTTGGGGTACAGCTTGACGCGTGGGTCGGCGATAAACTCCGGATGCTTGGCGAGATAGGGAGTCAGTGATCCGAAGAGGGTGGGGGTCAGTGTGCGCTGGCTCACGCCGAACAGCTTCACCACATCCTCGTAAGAGCGGCCGAGCGGCCCCTGCTTGGGCGAGTAACCGCGCCGGCTCGTCGCACCAGTATGCTCGGTTGCGTCGACGCCCGAGAAGGCCGCCGGGAAGATCTCGTGCCCGGTCACCGGCACGCCCATCTCGTGCGCAGCTTCGACGATGCGGCGCTGATAGATGTCGGGCATCCGAACATAGCTTTTCAGCACATCATATTTGAGCAGTCTGGCCCGCTCCAGCTCGCGCTCCAGGTGAGCAGGGCCAGCGACCGCGACGCCCATTTTATAGAAGACGCGCTGCCACTCGAGCAGCGGACCATTCTCATACATGCGCGGGCCGATGCGGACGCCCGCTTCCTGCGCTTCGCGATCCTCGACGCCACTGTAAACCTGGTTGCCGGGATCTCGGACGGTGGTGATGCCATAAGCGAGCCAGACGCGATGGCCCGCCGCGCCGAAGTCCTTCTGCGAATGGCTGTGATGCTCGATGAGGCCGGGAATTGCGGTGAGGCCTGTTCCGTCGATCACCTTCGCGCCGGCATGCAGCGCCGGGTCGTGCGCGCGAATCTCGACGATGCGATTGCCGTCGATCACGATGTCCTTGTCCCGCTGCGTCTCGTCACGCACGGAATCGATCAGTGCCGAGGTGTGGATGACCATCCGTCCGCTCGGCTTGGCCAGCGTGTAGGTGAGGTCGAGCGGGACCTCGCGGATCGTGCCGGTCTCGACATCGACGGTCTTCAGCTTGTCGGCATTCTGATAGAGGATCGTCTTGGAATCCCCGGACCAGGTCGGATAATGGGATATCTCATTGGTGTAGCTGCGCGGCGGGCCTAGCGGCTTGCCGTCTGCGGCAACCGGCCAGACCTTGAGCAGTCCCTCATAAATGCCGGCCATCTTGGTGCCGTCCGGCGACCACGCCGGCCCGCCGCCACCGCGCGTGTCGATCGAGACATTGGGGTCGGGCTCATACCAAGCCGGCTGTCCTTTGCCGTCGGTCGGGACGACATAGACCTGATTGGTCCCTTCGCGGAAACTGCGCGACATCAGCTTGGAGAGCGTGATGGCGACATATTTGCCGTCTGGCGACCAGCTCGGTTCACCCGGTTGCGGCAGGGAACCTTGCAGGCGGGTAATCTTGCCGCTGTCGACATCGACCAGCGCAAGCCCGGCCACGCCCCAGCGCCCGTCGACATCGATGAACGCGATGCGCTTTCCGTCCGGCGACCAGGCAGCGCCAAGCGGCTGCGTGTCGATATCCGTGAGTTGCCGCGCCGCACCGGTTTTCACGTCACGAACCCAAAGCTGGATAAGCCCGCCGCCCTTGTCGGATGTATAGGCGATCTTGCTCCCGTCCGGCGACCAGGATGGGTCGGCGTCCAGGGCATGATCTTTGGTCAGGTTCTGCGGCACACCGCCGGTGACGGGCACGACATAAAGGTCGCCCAGCGCGATGAAGGCGATGCTCTTGCCGTCGGGCGAGAGCGTAGGCTTGAGGATGCCGAGCGCCTTGCGGGGGGCTGTCGAATCCCAGTCTCGCTTCGCGCGCGCGTAATTGGGTCGCGTGACTTCGAGACTGGCCGCGAACGGCACGACGCGCGTGCGCTTACCGCTCCGATAATGAATTCGGCCATCAGAAACATAGACATAGTCGGTCGACTTCGGGAGCCATGAAACCCGGAACGGGAAGACATTCTCACTGCCGGAAACCAGCTTCCCATCCACTTCGAGATGGCTGCTCGCCGGCGTGGACGACAGATAGGCAAGCTGCCCGCCGGATGACCAGGACGGCGCGGAGAACGTCCCAGCGCCATCCTTCAACGTGCGCTCGCGTCCCCCGGAAACAGTGACCGCATACAGCCCGGTCGCGCTGCCCCGCTGACTGGAAAAGGCGATTTCCGTGCCGTCCGGCGACCAGCTCGGCAACCGGTCCTCATTGGAATCGGCCGTAAGCTGCTGCAATTTTCCGGTCGTCAGATCGATCGTCCAGATATTGTAGCCCGCAGGTCCGTTGCCGGGACGATCGGAAGAGAAGGCGAGCATCTTGCCATCCGGCGACCAGGCCGGTTCGCGATCATCCGCCAGCCCATTGGTCACATGCTGCATGTTCGAGCCGTCAGGGTCGATCGTATAAAGGTCGTAATTGCCCTCACGGTAGGAGAAGAAGGCAAGTTTCTTGCCATCGGGCGACCAGACGGGCTGGCGCGCATCGTTGAAATAGTCGGTAATGCGGACAGCCTGGCCGCCTTTGGCCGGGATGATCCAGAGGCTGCCCTGAAGATCGACCGCAAGCCGCTGTCCATCCGGTGAGATGGAGACGGACATGGATGTGCCTTCATGCACATCGATCTTGATTGGTGTGGCGCCGCCCGGCGGCATCAGTCCAGCAGGCGTTTGGGCGAGCGCGGCTGAAGCCAGGGCCATCGCGCCGACGGACGAAAAGATACGCAACCGGCCAATTCGACGCTGCATGAAAGTCTCCCTGTTCTCAGGAAGCGTAGAAACTCTCCGCTCGTAGACAATGCTTCAAACTACGTATGCCAAACCTTGGCAGGTTCGCATGCGATCGCGCTGCTGCGCTGGTCGGGATGGCTCGCGCATCGGGCGGCTTGTTGCCCGCGCGGGGAAGGGGCGCCCTTACT
This sequence comes from Sphingomonas sp., assembly GCA_017304655.1. Lineage (GTDB taxonomy): Bacteria > Pseudomonadota > Alphaproteobacteria > Sphingomonadales > Sphingomonadaceae > Sphingobium. Next base: position 294,297 of record JAFKLY010000004.1, on the reverse strand, counting down.
CGAACCGTTACACCGGACAGGTCGACCAAACCGCGCGACCAAGCGTCAAGAAAACGCTGCGCGGGCTGGTCACGCTGCGGCGCATTGAGTTCTTATAGGCTTTGCCGATTTGATTGATGCGAACGCGTGAACCGCGCGTGCTGCGAGGGGCGGCGCTTCATTTGAGGCCTACCTCGGAGACATCGATAAGTCCGATAATATATATTATGTTAAATACGGACCTGGCGAAGGGGGCGGGATTTGCGCCCATGTCGTGCATCCTCGCTCTTCCCCGCGCGCGGTTGCAAGGACGCACATCAGTCAGCCAATCCGGGCGCCGTTGTGCCAACGCAGAAACTGACGCCTGGTTTTGATCTTCAGGCCGGAACGCGCGCTGCGTCAAACTCGTGGATCAGGCTCACCGTCTGCTCGATGTTCGCCCGGCTCGATGCGCCGAACAGGATCGATTCCACATGCGGCTCCCGGCTGATCCACTCGATTGCTTCACGCGGACGGATCGCGCCGGAACCAAGGACGGACATGGCGATCATGCGAGCCGGATATTTGTTCAGGACGTCGCGATAACCTTCGATCCCGCCCGACATACGGAAGCCGATCTTGTTGTAGTTGGCGCAGACAATCGGGTTTTCGACGCCGGCATCCTTCAGCATCGGCAGCAACTTCGGCACGTTCATGGTGATGAAGCCGGCCTCGGCCTTGTAGCGGGTGCGGATATGGTCCGAAAACACGCGGAAGGCATCGGCAAAGCCAAGGCCCTGGACGAGATCAGTGACCACATTCTGGAGGAACACCACAGGTGTATTCAATCCCTCGAACATCTTCATTTCGGCATCGACGAGCAGCGTCATCATACTCTCGATGTCCTTGTTCAGCACGGCCTTGGAACCGCGCAGGAGCGTATCGACGAGGCCTTCCTTGGGCAGGAACTTGCGCGCCGCGTCGAAATAGCCAAGCTCCGTCACGGCATTGGCGTATTTGTGGGCGTAAGGCATGCCCGGGTAAAAGGTGAACCCTTCCCACTTGGCCGGATTGGCGCGCACGTCGTCCGCGATCTTCTCGATCTTGTCGTGCGTCGTGCACATGAACCCGCCGGCGCCGGCCTTGAGTGCAATCTGGAGGACTTCGATGATGGCATCAATGTCCTGGAAACGCATCGCCTGCTGGCGCGCCTTCTCCTCCGACATATGGTTGATGCCGAAAAACTGGTTATCGCCGAAGAGGATGCGTTCCATAGCTCAGATACTCTCGAAACTGTCTGGTCAGGCGCGTTCAGGCGCGAGATGCGGCTTGGCGGACGGGGTAGTCCCCTCACCCATTGGCGGCTTGCGGTCGATTGTCGCGGGCGACGGAAAGGCTGGTGGCCGATAAAGGCCGAGGCGATCGAACAACACGAGCCAGAAGAACTCCAGCGTCCGTGCATAGCGCCGCCAGTAGCGGCGCGGCTCGGTCACCATGCGATAGACCCATTCCAGGCCGTTGCGATTCATCCAGCCCGGCGCGCGCTTCACGGCATCGGCCTCATAATCGATGACGGCTCCCACGCCCATATACACCTTCACGCCCGGCATCAGGTGCCGGTGCTTGTGCATCCAAACTTCCTGCTTGGGCGCGCCCAGTCCGACGATGAGGCAGGTGGCGCCGGAAGCATTGATCATGTCGATCACCTCGGCGCTTTCCTGAGCATCATTGACGAAGTTGAAGGACGGACCATGGGCACCCACGACGATGTCGCGACCCACGATGCCGTTCACCCGCTCCAGCGCCTGTTGAGCGACGCCGGGCCGCGCGCCAAGGAAGAAGATCCGCACGTCCGGATTGTCTGCGTGGTGCTTGTAATAGGCCGGCACGATATCCGAGCCGGAGGTCTTGCACTTGATCTTCCGGCCGATCAGCCCGAGTGCCCAGAAGACATATTTGCTATCCGACGAGACCATCACGGCATCGGCATAAGCCGCCGCAAAGTCAGGATTGCGCTGCAAATGGTAGAGATGATCCGGGTTCAGCGTGAAGAGCATGCCCTCATCGAGCCGCTCGATGATCTCCGGGATCGTCAGCGCGTCAACCCAGGCGTTGAGCAGCCTCGACTGCTGCCAGCTGCCGAAGCCGGGACGCGACGTTGTCCGGGTCTTCTCCATCATCGGCCAAGCAGCCTTCCGAGGAGGCCCGGCGCGCGGCGCTGCGGCTGCGCGCTAACGGTGCCGGCAGCGCCACCCGCTGCCGCTGCCGCGCGGATCAACTCGATCGTCGCGTCCGTGTCCGCCGCGCCGGCAAAGTCGTTCTGCGTGTCCTTGCGCTTGCCGAGGATCGCCTCGCCAAACGCTTCGAGCTGGGCGCTGTACTCCTCACCGCGCAGATAGAAGCTCACTGGCGGCGTCAGCTCGGTGATGTATTTGACCGTCCAGCCTTCCTGATAGCCGGCCGGGACGGGCGCACTCCCGGTCAGGAACACCTGGATTTCCTGCCTGTCGGCGTAGATCTTGCCCCCCTCACCCCAGATGGAGATGCGCGTCGTCATCTTTCTCACCGACGCGTCGGACCAGTTTACGGAGAGCTGAGCCGTCACGCCCTCCGGAAAGCTGAGGGCCGCGTAGACTTCGTCGTCGACCTCGGCCGAGAATCCGCTCTTGAGCATGGCGCCCGAACAGGCTTCGGGACGGCCGAAATACCAGTTCACCAGATTGAGCGGGTGCGCGGCATAGTCGTAGAGGCAACCGCCGCCCTGCCCGGCCTTGCCGCGCCAGGTCGGCTTCGTCGGCTTAAGCACGACCGGACCATAGGCCTCCGCCTGAACATGGGTGACGCGGCCGAGCGCGCCGCTCTCCACAAGCCGCTTCACTTCGTTGAACGTGCCGATGAAGCGGTTGTGGTAACCGACCTGCGCAATAAGTCCGCGCGATTTCGCCAGCTCGGCGAGCGCTTCGCTTTCAGCAGCGGTCAGGGTCAGCGGCTTTTCGCAGAAGACATGCAGGCCCTTTTCAAGCGCTTGCCGGACCATGGGCGCGTGCGATGTCGTCGGCGTAGCGACGATGATCGCATCGACGTCGTCGAGCGCGAGCACATCCTCGAATTTCGAGACGTAGCGCAGCTTGCCGTATTTCTGGATGACCTCGCCCACCAGCGCGGCGGAATCACAGATCGCAACGACCTCGAAGTCATTGAGCGCATTGACGATTGCCAGATGGGATAGACCCATCTTCCCGAGGCCTATCACCGCAACTCTAATCGCCAAAACTCGTCTCCACTTTGCGAGCTCGGAGCCTATCGCACCGCAGCAACGCGCAAGTCAACAAAGCCCACCATCCCCGGCGCCTCGCCGGGCCGGACGGCCCGCTCGGCTGCCCCTTTCTCACGCCGGACGGCGCGCAGGGCGAGGACGGATCGACCGCCACAACGCGGCAATAGCCGGCACTTGCTTAGAACGGGTTAATGGCACGGTTGCGACAAATTTGAGCGAACGAAAAGCGCGACCAGTCGGACAACGCCCGGAAGAAGGTTATTGAAGCTTTGCGGCAAATGGTGCGCCCGACAGGATTCGAACCTGTGGCCCCCAGATTAGGAATCTGATGCTCTATCCTGCTGAGCTACGGGCGCGCCGGCGAAAATCGCTGATTTCCGCGCGCTTCGATTAGGTTGCGGCAAGGAGGGTGTCAATCTGGCTTGGGCGAGGCTTCAGGTGTCCGATCAGCCGAGCCTTCATCTAGCCGCCAGGTTTCGCTAACGGTGATCGGCCGTTTGGGCGGCCAGCCGACGATGAAATGACAACGAAACAAGGGGGCAAGCATGACAGGACCGGGCGCGCGTGTGCTGACCTTTGCGGTCCTCGTCGCCTGCCTGATGTGCAGCCTGTGGGCGGCCGTGCGTTCCACGCCCTCATACGATCCTGCGGCAGATCGGCCTGCTCTGATGCGCGATGCCGAGCTCTACAGGGCGATCGCAAGCTCCGTCGCCGAGGGGCAGTCCTATTACAGCGCGGCGCTCTCCCTTCAGCGGCAGAACGGTTTTCCGGTCAAGCCGTTCTTCACTGTGCGCTTGCCCACGCTTACCATGCTGGTCGCAAGCCTTGGGCCTGCGTTGCCGGCCCTCGCATGGGGTCTCTTTCTCGCCATTGTGGTTCTCTGGCATCGGCGACTTGGCGAGGAAAGTGCCGCCATCAGGCTCTCGTCCGTGGCGCCGGTGGCGATCCTGGGTGGATCGATGCTTTATATGGACGCGTTGATGTTTGCCGACGTCTGGTGCGGTTTGCTGGTCTCGCTCGCCCTCACATTTCGAACAACGTCTACACGCGCCGGCGCGGCCCTGGCAGCTCTCGCCTTCCGGGAATTCGCGGCTGGTTTCGCCGCGATTTGTCTGTTGAAAGCCATTGCGGAGCGCGAGCGACGTGCCACGATCATCGCAGCTGGCGGTCTCCTTATCTTCGCTCTGGGCATTACCTGTCACGCACTCATCATCACCGGTCTGGTTCATGATAGGGACGTTGCGTCGCAGGGCTGGATGGGGCTGATGGGACCATCGGGTGTCATTGACGCGATCCGGCTGACGACCCCGCTGCATTACCTCCCTTATACCGTGGCCGCGTGCATTGGCTTCCTGCCGCTCCTGGGTTGGCTCGACCATGATCGGGTGGCCTTTGCCTGGTTTCTCGGCATGGTGGCACTGCTGGCGATTGTGGCGCGCCCTGACAATTTCTATTGGGCCGGTGCAATGCTGCCGCTCTATTTCGCCGGCTTGGCTTTCGTTCCGCGTGCGTTGCGCTCGCTCAAGAGCGGCGCGACATCGCCCGAAAGCGCGACCAGCCGGGTCAGTTGAGCCGATCTGGCGGAACGACCGGCACGATGAGTGGGGCAACCGGCAGCCCCTCTTCGATCATTGCCTGCGCATCGCTGAGGCTCGCCGTTCCGTGCACCGCAGCATGGTCGGCCTCGCCATAATGCATGGCGCGGACGCGATCGGCGAATTGTTCACCAACCCATTGTGATCCCTCGAGCGCCTTGGCCTGAGCCTGGGCCAGGGCCTCGATCAGGGCGTGCATCTCCGCCCGCGTTGCATCGTCCACTGCGGCGTGGGCCATTTGTGTCGCAGGCATTGCGCTCCGCTGATTGCTCTTTGCGCTGACGGCGGGCGCCATCACCGCCTTCTCGATCTCAGGGGAGCCGCATGTCGGGCAGGCGATCTGACTCGCGGCCTGCTGCGCTTCATAGTCAGCACTGGACCGGAACCAGACTTCAAACACATGGCCGTGCCCGCATTTGAGATCGAACGAGATCATACCAGCATGACCTCGCCAATCGGCTTGCGATGCCGCAGCACCGGGATGCGAGCGCGCACATCATCGAGGCGTGCCAGCGGCAGATCGACGAAGTAGAGGCCCGGCGCACGGCCGGCATCGAGCAGGACCGTGCCCCATGGGTCGATCACGAGGCTGTGGCCGAATGTGGCGCGACCGTCCTCATGCTGGCCGGTCTGTGCGGTGGCGACCACGAAGGCGGCAGACTCAATGGCACGCGCCCGCAGGAGCACATGCCAGTGCGCTTCGCCCGTCGGCACGGTGAAGGCGGCCGGCACCGAGATGATATCCGCCCCCGCGTTACTGAGCGCCCGGAACAGGTCCGGAAAGCGCAGGTCGTAGCAGATGGCCAGGCCGAGCCTGCCCCACGGTGTCTGCGCTGCGACAGCTTGGTCGCCTGCCACATAGCTGTTCGATTCGCGCCAGGTCTCTCCTGACGGGAGGTCCACGTCGAACAGATGCATCTTGTCGTAGCGCGCGCGGATCGCGCCACGGTCGTCGATGAGGAAGCCGCGATTGAGCCGCTTGCCGCTTTGCGGATCGCTAAGCGCGAGGGACCCGAGATGGACCCACAGGCCTGTACGTCGTGCCGCATCCTGCATTGCAGAAAGGACGGGGTCCTGCTCCTCGGGCACGATCACCCGCGCCGAGCGCTCCCGGTTCTGGTCAACACAGCCGGACATTTCCGGCGTGAACAGCATGTCTGCGCCACCTGCCCGCGCCTCCTCCGCAGCATGGACGAGCGCGCGCGCGTTGGCCTCAGGGTCGACACCCGCTGTCATCTGGAAAAGCGCAATTCGCATGGCCGGCCGCGATTGTTCAGACACCGAGCATGGCATCCAGCTTGCCGCTGGCATCCAGCGCGACCAGATCGTCACAGCCACCGACATGAACGTTATCGATGAAGATCTGGGGGAAAGTCGCCCGACCGTGCGCGCGCTCGATCATTTCGGCACGCTGGGGGCCGCCCATCGTCAGATCATACTCCTCGATGGCCACGCCCTTGTCGCGCAGAAGGGCAAGCGCGCGTGCGCAATAACCGCAAAAGGCACGCGTATATATTTCCACATGAGCCATGATGTCGTCCGGGTTTTGCTGTTCGGTAAGCGATGTTGGAAAGACGGGCGCGAATGTCAATCTTCCGGCGATGAAACCCTTGCCCAGCACAGAACTTCCACGCGTCTGGCGCCAGCTCGACGCAGCAGTCGGGCACAGGCTGTGGCGGTCGCGCCGGTGGTCCAGATATCGTCAATGAGGATGATCGTCCTGCCTTCCAGCTTGGGGCGGGCTCGGGGCGCGAGCGAGAAGGCGCCACGGACGGTGCGCACACGGTCGCGCGCACCCAACCCATGCAGCGGCGGCGTGTTGCGGACCCGCCGCAGCAGGTCCCGCTCGATCGGCAGCCCGGTAAGGCGTGCGACCTGCGCGGCGATGAGCGCGCTCTGGTTGAAGCCGCGCGACCAGATCCGCCAGCGATGCAGAGGCACCGGCACCAGCAATCCGTCCATGCGGCCCTGCTCTGACACGAGCCGGGCGACGTGCGCCGCCATCACGCGTGCGAGGCTGAGGCGCCGGGCGTATTTCAGGCGATGCGCCATGGTCCGGGCGACCTCCCCGTAGCGCATCACGCCCCTCGCCCGGTCATAAGGCGGCGGGCTTGCGAGACATGCCCCGCAGAGCGCTCCGCTTCCGGCCATCGCAGGAAGGTCACGGCCACAGGTGTCGCAGATCGGCTCGCCAATGAACGCGATGGAGGACCAGCAGGTGGCGCACAGCGTCCCCGGCTCAGCGACAATGACACCGCAGGCGGAGCAACGCGGCGGAAGGGCATAATCGAGCAGTGGCCGGGCGGCAGCCTGCAGGAGCGGAATGACGGCCATCGCAAATGCTTGTCCCACGGCACGCAACCCGGCACAAGCCCGACCATGAGTGTGCCCAATATCTTCAATCCCCATCTCAGGGCTCGTCGCCGGGATCGCGCGGCGGCAAGTTTCCATGAACATGATTTTCTCTATGGGGCGATGGCGCAGGACATCCTCGATCGGCTTGGGGACGTCACGCGCGCTTTTTCGAACGCGCTCGTCATCGGCTGCCCGGATCGGCGCCTGCCTGACGCGCTGCTGGCGCTTGGCTGCGCGGTGACTTGCACCGATCCGGGCGCCATTTGGGCGCGGCAGGCAGGCGGAGAGCAAATTCGTGAGGAGGTGCTGCCTTACGACGCCGGCAGCTTCGATCTCATCCTGTGTTGCGGCACGCTGGATGCGGTCAATGATCTGCCGGGCGCGCTCATCGGGATGAACCGCCTGCTCACGCCGGATGGGTTGCTGCTGACCGCTTTCATTGGCGCCGGTTCGTTGCCGAAGCTCCGCGCGGCTCTGCTGGCGGCCGATGGTGATCGCCCTGCCCAGCGCCTGCATCCGCAAGTGGATGTGCGTGCACTTGGCGATCTGCTCGCCCGTGCCGGTTTCACCATGCCCGTCGCCGACAGCGAGACCCTCGATGTTCGCTATGGATCGCTCTTCGGTCTGTTGGCGGACCTGCGCGGCATGGGCGCTGCGCAATGCCTGGCTTCCCCGCCGCCGCCACTGACCCGCGAAGCCCTGGCCCGCGCTGCGGATCGGTTCGCGCAGGAGGCGGACAGCGATGGCCGTGTGACCGAGCGCTTTGTGATCCTGCATGGCAGCGGATGGCATCCAAGCGACGCGCAACCCCGTCCAGCCCGGCGGGGCAGTGCAACCATGTCCCTTGCCGAAGCGCTGCGGCCAAAAGACAGCTAATCCGGTCATGCGCCCCATCCTGACCGCCTTTGCGCAATCGCCTGATCGGGGACGCGGGCTGGCCCGGGATATGTCGGTGCGGTGGGCGCTGGAGGAAGTGGGTCAGCCCTATGACGTTCGCCTGCTCACCTTTGCGGAGATGAAAGAGCCTGAGCATCTGGCCTTGCAGCCGTTCGGACAGATCCCGACCTATCAGGAAGGCGATCTGCTCCTGTTCGAATCCGGCGCTATCGTGCTCCATATCGCGCAAACCCACGAGGGTCTGCTGCCCGGCGATCCCAGCGCACGCGCACGCACAATCGGTTGGATCTTTGCCGCGCTCAACACGATTGAACCGCCCATTTTGGATCGGGAGGCCGCAGGGCATGCCGAGCGCGGTGAGCCCTGGCATGAAGCACGCGGACCGTTGCTTGAGCGGCGCATCGAGAGCCGGTTGGCGCCGTTGTCCGGGCGTCTTGGCGATGCGGACTGGCTCGACGGCCCGTTCAGCGCCGCCGATCTTATGATGGTGACGGTTTTGCGCAGATTGGGCGGATCGGGACTGCTCGACGGCTACCCCAATCTTGCGGCCTATGTCGCTCGCGGTGAGGCACGCCCGGCATTCCAGCGTGCGTTCGAGGCGCAATATGCGGTGTTCCTCGCCGCCTTACGCGCATGACTGGCAAAAGCCCTAAAGCAGCGCGTCCAGCATGGCGACCAGCGGCTGGTCGGCGGGGGGCATGTCGAGCGTGAAAAGCTCATGGCTGCGCAGCCATCGGCTGTCTGCCGCCTCGGTGGGTTGCACCATCCCGGTCCATTTCCGGCAGACATAGAGCAGCAGCAGCAGCGGACGATCACCGATGAGCCCCGTGGCAAAGGTCGCGGGGGCGAGGCAGGCGGTTTGCGTCTCGATCGAAAGTTCTTCGCGCAGCTCGCGTACCAGAGCAGCCTCGGGCGTCTCGCCGGGCTCGATCTTGCCGCCAGGAAATTCCCACAGTCCCCCCATGTTCTTGTGCGCGGGCCGCTGCTGCACGAAAATCCTGGATTGCGCATCGACAAGAGCGGCCGCCACGACGAGCAGCGGACCAGGACTTTGCAGGCTCAGGGATGACACAAAAGTAGGCCTCTACATATTGTTAACATCTTGCCCCTAACAACACCGTGCTCATTGTCCACAGGGGAAGACCGGTGCGCTCATTCGTTCAACAGCTCATGAAGTCCGATAAAGGCGCGACGGCGGTCGAATATGGCCTCATCCTCTCGCTCATTGTTATCGCCCTTCTAGGCGCGCTTGGCACGGTCGCTACCAAGACGAACGTCATGTGGACGCGGGTGTCGAACGAAGTAAATAATCATTAACCATTATTTCTTTACAGTTCGGCTTTTGAATTAGGATTTTCTAAACCAGTCTGGCTTTAAGACCGATCTGCTTACTGATCCATCAGTAGCCGGGTGATGAAGTACTGCAGACTGAGGAGACCTGACATGAAGACCATTCGCAAGTTTCTCAAGAACGACAAGGGTGCGACCGCGATCGAGTACGGCCTGATCGCCGCTCTGATCGCCGTGGCCGCCATCGGCGCCATGAGCAGCCTGGGTGGCAAGCTGAACACGACGTTCAACCGCGTTGCCAACAACCTGAACTAATCTCCCGTTCGAGGCGTTCGACGACTCCCCTCGAACAGCAAAGCGGCGGCGGCACCTGGTGTCGCCGCCCTTTTTGCGTCCAGAGGACCTGCACGCGGCCAGGTTAGCTCGAAACGATCAGTAAGAGACGATTTTGACCCGACTTCCCGCCTTGAGCGGTGTGTTCGCCGCCAGTCCGTTGAGGACGAGGAACCGGTCCAGCTGATAATCGCTATAGGCCATGCGGCTTGCAAGGCTCTGGGCCGTGTCGCCCGACTTCACCGTCACGAGCCGAACGCGCCGCGGACGAATGGCGGCCGCTTCCGTCTCCGACATGCGTGTAACGGAATTGACGAGGCTGGAAAGGCTGCCCAGCCCCTGCCCCGCCGGCGTCACGACGATGAAATGATACGCCGTCGACGGCCCGAACTGATAGGCAACCACCGTCGCATCAAGCCGCGTGCCTTGCGAATTACTCATGCTCGCAGTGCCATAAGCGACGGGCAGGCCATTGATCGTGTTACGCTGGATGTTGATGGCCGGCGCTTGCTGGCCCTGTCCGGCAAGTTGCGCGAACACGCTCTCGACGTAGCTGTTGAGATCACCGTTGAACTGAGCGGCGGTGAACTGTGCCTGGCCGGACTGCCCAACGATCGAAACGGCGCTCGTGCCGTTCTGGATGGAAAAGCCGGTCGGCGCGGTGAACTTGAGCCGAAACACGGGGTGCAGGAACTGGCTGCCTTGTACGATCCCTTCCTTGGGATCGTCGTCGTAAAGCAGCCCGTCGAGATTGCCGATGAAGGTTGCGGCATTGCGTAGCGTACTGGTCGATCCGGTCGCCTTGGCATTCGTTAGTGCTCGATTGACGCGTGCACCCGGATCGGGGTGCGTGCTCGCCCATTCGGGAATTGCATTGCTCTGGCCGCGCACCCGCCCATCCAGAACATTCTGGGCCGCGAGCGACGAAAGCATCGAGGACAGAGCTTTGGGATCATAACCCGCCTTTGCAAGATACCGGATGCCAAGATCGTCGGCCTCATATTCCTGCGTGCGGGAGAATTTGAGCGTGAGAAGCTGCGCGCCGGTGCCGATGCCTTTCTGCAGCAGTTGGCCAAGGCCGCTGTCGCCCGCCACCGCGCCGACAAGAACCTGCCCGAGCACGCCAAGAATGGAATTGCGCTGCGCCGCGCTCTGCCGCTTCTTGCTGTGCTGGGCAGCGACATGGCCGATCTCGTGCCCAAGGACACCAGCCAGTTCCGCCTCATCGTTCATGAGAGCCATGAGCTGGCGCGTCACATAGACATAGCCGCCGGGAATGGCGAAGGCATTGTTGACCGAGGAATTGAGCAGACTGATCGTGAAATCATTCTGCTGGCTGGACAGGCTGGATTGGACGGCGATGCGCCGACCGACGCTCGTCACATAAGCAGCCTGTGGCCCCTGGTAGAGACCGCCAAATTCCGCAAGCAACTCGGGGTGTGCCTTGGCGCCTTCCGCGCGCTCCGCCTGGCTCATGGCGCTCGCGGTCTGGATCTGTCGTTGCTGAGCATCCCCGGATTGCGTCGTCGCACAACCGGCCACCAGCGCGCCGCCAAGCCAGAGCGTCAGATATTTGCGAGCCATGCCCCTCCCCTTTGCATCCTGTTCGCTGGATAGTCGCACAGCAGAGGAATGCAAAGGCAGCCGGAACGTTCCAGGCGGACGATTTTACATCTTTGCCGAAGTGGAGTGAAAGGCGGGCGCCTTAGCTCCCCATCGCCAGGAACTTGTCGGCGCGCTGACGGCGGAGCTGGTCGGCGCCCAGTCCATCCAGCCCCCGCAGATCCTCGACGATCGCCTTCTGGAGCGACTGGATCGCAACTGTCGGATCGCGATGGGCTCCGCCGACCGGTTCCGGCACGATCTTGTCGATCACGCCCAGCGTTGCGAGCTGCTGCGCCGTCACCTGCATCGCCTGTGCAGCGTCTGCGGCCTTGTCGGCCGTGCGCCAGAGGATCGATGCGCAGCCTTCCGGAGAAATGACGGAATAAATGGCATGTTCGAACATCAGCACGCGATTGGCCGACGCCAGCGCCACAGCGCCACCCGAGCCCCCTTCGCCGACAATCGCGGCGACCATGGGCACGCCCAGCGCAAGGCAAGCCTCCGTGGCGCGCGCAATGGCTTCGGCCTGACCGCGCTCTTCCGCCTGCACGCCCGGGAAGGCGCCGGATGTGTCCACCAGTGTCACCACTGGCAGGCCGAACCGATCGGCCAGTTCCATCAACCGGATTGCCTTGCGATAACCTTCGGGCATACCCATGCCGAAATTATGCTTCACCCGGCTGGCGGTGTCGTTGCCCTTTTCATGGCCGATGAGCATGACCTTGCGGCCCGCGATGGTCGCAAAACCACCCTGGATCGCCTTGTCGTCGGCAAAGGCGCGGTCGCCGGCCAGCGGAACGAAGTCGCTGCACATATGCGTCACGAAATCGCGGAAATGCGGACGCTCGGCATGACGGGCAACCTGGGTTTTCTGCCAGGGCGTGAGCTTGGTGTAGAGCTCGGCCAGCATGGTCGTCGAGCGCTGCTGGAGCTTCTCGATTTCCGCGTCGATATCGATCGATCCGCTGTCCGCCGTTTCGCGCAGCTCGTCGATCCGCGCCTGCAACGCTGCCACAGGCTTCTCAAAGTCGAGGTAACTGATCATCGGAAGCGCGTTAAGCCTCGGGCCGCTTGAGGTCAACGAGGGGATGACGGGCATTCACCAGCGCGACAAGCCGCGCGGCGTCGACATGCGTGTAGATTTGGGTCGTGGCAATGTCCGCATGACCCAGCATGGCCTGTAAGGCGCGCAGGTCCGCGCCGCCTTCCAGCAAGTGGGTCGCGAAGGCATGGCGCAGCACATGCGGGCTCACCCGCGCGGGGTCGATCCCCGCTTCCGCCGCGAGAGACCGCACGAGCTGGAAGAGACGCACGCGGCTGAGATGGGATTTTCCCGACGGGAAGAGCCAGGGACTGCCGTCCGGCACATGCGGTCGCCATGCCGCCACTGCAGCGCGCGCCCGGTCCGAGATCGGCACCAGCCGCTCGCGCCCGCCCTTGCCGCGCAGGATGAGGAACGGCCGGTCTGTTGCCAGCGCACGGGCCGGCAGCGACACCAGCTCGCTGGCACGCAGGCCCGACCCGTAGAGCAGCTCGATCAGCGCGGAGAGCCGCAAATCCAGGGGATTGGGCGATGCGCAGTCAATGCGCCCGGCAATGACGGCGAACATTGCGTCGACATCCCCATGGCTGAGCACCTTCGGCAAGGGGCGGCGCAGGCTTGGCCTTGCCAGAGCATCGGCGGGATTGTCGTCGCGGATCGCTTCCGCTTCCAGAAAGCCGAAAAAACCGCGGAGTGCGGACGATTTCCGGGCGAGGCTGGACGAGGCAAGGTCCGCCCAGCGCTTGGCGAGCGTCGCAAGCGCCGTCCGATCGGCCTCGCCGAGATTGCCGAGTTGCGCAGCCGCGTCGGTCAGGTCGTTGCGATAAGCGAGCAAGGTATTGCGCGCTGCGCCACGTTCTGCGGCGAGCATGGCAAGATAGCGGTCAATCAATCCTGCATCGCGCGCACTGATGGGGGGATGTTCCGCAGGCTTGCGGCCCATCAGATCCGCGCCATGGCCTCGGCCGCGATCATGCGGGCATAAGGATCGAGACCAGCCTGGCGCAACGCCGAGATCACGAAATAGAGCTGCTGCGGCGGCACGGCGCGCCAGTTCTGGCCCTGGAGGCCCACTGCCGCAAGCAAGGCGACCGTGCCGCGCTCACGCCGTTGCGCCGCCGCCATGATCGCTCTGGCCCATGGCCGCTTGGGTGCCGGATCAACCCCCGCTTCCTTCAGCAGGCGTGCCCGCTCGGCCGCCGGAAGCCTGTCCAGTCCGCCCAACGCCGCGACGAGACAGTGACCAAGCAACTGCCCCTCGCTCCCGTCGGCCGAGACGAAGGCGCTGATGCGATCGGCGGAAAGGTCGAGCCGGGCTTCGGGCAGGCCCGTTGCAAGCAAAGCCCAGCTACGCTCGCGGGCTGTGCCGTCGAGCTGACCGAGCATCGAGCCCCAGCGGGCCGCACTGCGATCATAACCGCCCGAAAGCATGGCAGCGATCAGCCAAGGGGTGTCCTCGCCCGCATCGAGCGTAGCCGGCAGAGTGGCGGCCGCGCGGGCGACGACCGGCAAAGCGCCATAGAAAACGCCCCCCGGCCCCGCAAACCAGTTGTCTGCCGGACGGACCAGCCAGAATTGCCTAATCCCGTCAATGCGGGCGCTCACCGAATCGCCGGCATAGGCCGCGCGAAGCAGGTCGGCGCGTTCGGTAGCCGCGTCATCGGCATCATCCCGGTCGGCAAGGGCCGCATAAAAGCCGAGCGACGTCGCCCCGGAAAAAACGCCCAGCCGCGTCGCCACGGCCGTGCCCGGCAGGCGCTGCTGCAGCGAGAGCATCGGCGCCCGCGCTTCCCATGCGCGCACCTGCGGGCCGACCGTGCCGTAGAGCGCATCCGGGATGGCGACATTGGTTGCCGTTGCCAGGCCGAATCGCCAGGTCGTGAGATTGGAGACGCCGTCCCATTCGATCTTGACCGACCGCCGGCTGTTCGGCCCCGAACCTACCGCCTTTTCTGCTAGACGATAGTCGATGCCGCGCGCGATTCCTCGCCGTTCAGCCTGATTGAGCAAGGCGCTCGCCGTGCCCTGATCGGCTGAGAAGGACGCGCAGATCGCCTGCGCCATGAACCAGCCAGGCTCATCGGTGAAATCGCGGGCACGAGGCAGCAGCGGGCAGAAACCGGCCGGATCGGCGGCGGCAAGCTGCGCCTGCATCGTCACGGAATAGAGCCGCTTGGTGAACCGGTCCGAATCGACGTTCTGGATGAGCAGCCGCGCATTGTCCGCCTCGCCCATGCGCAGCAGCAGCCAGGCGCGCTCGGCGATCCAGTCCGCGCCATTGATGTCGCTTGGCGTATCGGTCTGCGAGAGCAAGGCGCGGCGCAGCAGGATGCTGCTCCAGCGGGAGAGGAACGGCGCACGGGTCGCCTGCATGATGCGCGCGAGCGCCCTGCCATTGCCGGTGCCGAAGGCGGCACGATCGAGGCCGCCAAGCGCCGGCGTCAACGGGCCGATGACATCGAGCGATCGCCGTGCCGTGGGTGGCAGGTCGTATTTCTCCGAAATTTCGTCAGCCTGCGCCTCGTTCATCGCGCCATTGTCGGCAGCGGGCATCGCCGCAGCGGCCTGATCGGTGGCGGCAGCGCCGGGCAGGATCGAGGTCGGTGTTGTGGTCTGCTGCCCAGATGGCGTCGCTTGCCCGCCCTGTGAGGGTGATGCGGGTTGGCGCGGCGCTTGGGCAGGCTGATCCTCGAAACCGGGCGGCAAAAGCGATTCCGGACCGCCTTGCGCCAGCACGGGGATCGCCAGTGCGATGGCGCTCAGGCCCAGCAGTGCTTGCGTTCGGCTGATCCGCACGATGCGCCCCTTATCCGCCAAGCTTCTCGGCGGGGATAGCGATTTCCACCTCGCCCAACGGCTTTTCACCGCCCTTCCACCAGGAAAGGACGAGCAGCGCCACCAGCAGCAGGGCGCCAATCCAGCCAAGGAAGACGACGGGGTGACGGCGCGGACGATAGGGATCGCGACGGCTGAGTTTCATGATGAACGATAAGGCCTTGTCGATTAGCAGGGGCCTGAGGACGATGGATCGCCGTTGCCTCAAGCGTGAGGGGCTGTATAGCCGCGCCCGTGATGGGGCGAAACGATAAATGTGAGCCGCCGGAGGAACGGGAGCCATTGCCGTCCCTCGTGCTCGTCGGATTGATGGGGGTCGGCAAGTCCACCATCGGTCGCCGGCTGGCTGCACGCCTCAATCTGCCCTTCGTGGATGCCGATGACGAAATCGAGCGAGCCGCGGGCATGAGCATCCAGGAAATTTTCGATACCTTCGGGGAAGCGCAGTTCAGAGACGGCGAACGGCGCGTCATTGCCCGCCTCATCGACGGTACGCCGAAAGTGATCGCGACCGGAGGCGGTGCCTTCGTCAACGATGACACGCGCCGCCTGATCCTGGAGAAGGCCGTTGCCATCTGGCTCGATGCCAATATCGATATCCTGGTCGAACGGGTTTCGCGCCGAGAGGGGCGGCCCCTGCTCAAGAACCGCGATACCCGCGCCGTGCTCAGCCAGCTCGCCGAGGAGCGGCGCCCATTTTACGAACAGGCGCCGATCCGGGTGATGAGTTCTGATACGCCGCACGATGCCACGATAGACAAGATATTGAGAGCGATCGGCCGATGACCATTGTCCCCGTTTCCCTGGGTGAGCGCAGTTATGACGTGCGCATCGAAGCCGGTCTGCTCGACCGCGCCTGCGATGCGCTGGAGTCCTATGCGACGAGCCGGCCCTTTCTGGTCATCACGGATGAGCATGTCGCCGCCCGGCAATGGCCGCGCCTTGAGACGTCTTTGGCGAAAGCCGGGCTGCAAACGGAGCTGGTCGTCCTGCCGGCAGGCGAGAGCACCAAGAGCTGGCGGCATCTGGAAGCCCTGACCGACCGGATGATCGAGCATGGCATCGAGCGGCGCGATCATGTCATCGCGTTGGGCGGCGGCGTGATTGGCGATCTCGTGGGCTTCGCCGCGTCGATCGTGAAGCGCGGCTGCCACTTCATCCAGATCCCCACGACTCTGCTCGCACAAGTGGACAGTTCCGTCGGCGGCAAGACCGCGATCAACAGCCGCGCGGGCAAGAACCTGCTTGGCGCCTTTCATCAGCCCTCGCTGGTGCTGATCGATCCGGACACGCTCGATACGCTGGGAAGGCGTGAAGTTGCCGCCGGCTATGCCGAGGTCGTGAAATATGGCCTGATCGACGACACGCAATTTTTCGAATGGTGCGAAGCCAACGGCCCCGCTCTCCTCGAAGGCGACGGCCAGGCACGCGCTTATGCCATTGCGAAGAGCGTCGCGGCCAAGGCCACCATCGTCGCGCAGGATGAACGCGAGACCAGCGGCAAGCGCGCCCTGCTCAATCTCGGCCACACCTTCGGCCATGCGCTGGAGGCCGAGACCGGCTTTTCCGACCGGCTGCTCCATGGTGAGGCCGTTGCGGCGGGCATGGCGCTCGCCTTCGGCTATTCCGTGCGGCGGGGCGAATGCTCGGGGCAGGATGCCGGCCGCGTATCCGCGCATTTGCGCGCAGTTGGCTTGCCGGTTTCGCTCGCTGATGTCGGCGTGACCGCGAGCGGCGCCCGGCTGGTCGAGCACATGCTCCACGACAAGAAGATGAGCGCCGGAACGCTGCCGTTCCTGCTCGCGCGCGGGATCGGCGAGACCTATCTCGCCAAGGACGTGCTATTGGACGATGTCGCGGATTATCTGGATGATCTGCCGCGCTGAGCGGTCAGTCGCGCGCCTTGGCGAACCGCCAGCCGGCCCAGAGCCAGCCCGCGATCATCAGCAATCCCCCAAGCGGCGTGATGGCGCCCAGCCAGCGCGGCGCCCCTAGCGCCATCGCGTAAAGGGTCGCGGCAAAGAGCGTGCTGCCGGCCAGCAGAGCCCAGCGCGGCCCCGTTCCGCCCGGAAGGCCAGCAAGCGCGAGCGCTGCAACCGCATGGACCAGCTGATAGGTTCCGCCCGTGCGAAGCCAGTCAGCGGCCTGAATGCTGGGCGCTGCATGGGCGCCGAACGCTGAAGCCGCGATCGCCAGCGCCGCGCTCAAACAGGCCAGGATCGCGATCATGCCTCGTCTCCCACGATTTGCCGCTGGGGCAACACCATCGTCCTGCCCGGGCGATACATGAGGTCCTTTGCTGCAACCAGCGCGCCGGACGCGATCTGCACGTCGAGGCGCTCGCGGTCATTGGCGCGATATTGCCGCTCAATCTCGTCAACCGCTGCAGGATCGAGTCCCAGACCCTCGAGTGCCATCCGGCCCATGGTCACGGCCGACTCGTAGACCTCCCGGACCGTTCCGCCGATGTCGAGTTCCGACATGTCTATGAGCTGGCGGCGATCGAACGCGCGCACCAGCACAGCCGCTTGCGGGAAAGCATTCATGATTTCCTGGACGGCAGAACTCGAGAAGTTCCGGTCGTCATGGGCGAAGATCAACAGGTTCGCTTCATCCGCGCCAGCACGGCGCAACAGGTCAATGCTGGTGCCGTCGCCATAATAGACCTTGATGTCGAACAGGCGCGATTGCTCGATCTGCGCGGGCTTCCGGTCGATGAGGGTCACCCGGCAACCCTGTCCCATCAGCATCTGCGCCACGGTCTGGCCGAAACGGCCATAGCCCACGATGATCGCTCTGCCGCGCGGCGCCTTGTCTGGCCCTTCGAGAGAAAGCGCGTCTGGCTCCTTGCTGGAAAATTCAAGGCGCCGGGCAATCATCAGCAGGAACGGTGTCGATGCCATGGAGAGCGTCACGATGGCGCTGAACATGCTGGCGGCTTCCGGCGCGATCAGCAGCGCCCCTTGCGCCTGCGCAAACAGGACGAAGCCGAATTCGCCGCCCTGGCTGAGCAGCAGGCCAAGACCAAGTGCCTGCGTGCGTGACATGCCAAACAGCAGGCCAAGCGGCGTGATCAGGGCGACCTTCACCACGACGAGCGCGATCGCCATGCCGATGATGAACAATGGCTCCTGCACGATGACGCCGATGTCCAGCACCATGCCGACGGCAACGAAAAACAGGCCGAGCAGGATGGTACGGAACGGCTCCACATCCGATTCGATCTCGTGCCGGTAAGGCGAATCGGCCAGCATCACGCCGGCAATGAAGGCCCCGAGCGCGGTCGAGAGGTGCAGCGCGTGCATGAGCGAGGCCGAAGCCAGCACGGCGAAGAGGCCCACGGCGACGAACATCTCGCGCTCGCCGAAGCTGCCGACGAGGCGGAGCAGCGGCCCGAGGATGAACCGCCCCGCGAGAACCAGGCCGACAATCGCGCCCACGGTGTAAAGGCCGAGCATCCATCCCGGCGGGGCATCGGGGCTGGCCGGCGCGCGCGAGAGCGCGGCGATGATGGTGATCATCGGCACGATGGCGAGATCCTGCAGAAGCAGGACGGAAAAGGCCTTCTCGCCAAAAGGCGAATTGATCCGGCCGCTGGCCTTGAGGCTCGGCAGCACCTGTGCCGTTGAGGAGAGTGCCAGTGGCATGCCGAGCGCGATGGCCGCGCCGATGCTGAAGCCGGTCGAGAGGAAGATGAGCCCCGTGAGCGCCAATCCGCAAATCACCACCTGCAGCACGCCCAGGCCGAAAATATCACGCTTGAGCCGCCAGAGCCGCTGCGGATTTAGTTCCAGCCCGACAAGGAAGAGCAGCAGGACGATACCGATCTCGGCAATGTCCATCTTGCTTTGCCCGCCCCCGACCAGCGCCAGCCCATGCGGACCGACAAGCGCCCCCGCGACAAGATAGCCCAGCGTCGCCCCCAGTCCGAGGCGCCGGAACAGGAGGACGAAGGCGAGCGCGATCGCCAGCAGGATCACGCCCTCGCCGAGAAGCAGTTCCGTGGCGGAGACCGGCGCGACCGGCTCAGCCATGCGCTTGCCTGGGAGTTCCCACCCGTTCGATGGCTGCGGCAGCAGCCTCGAAAGCGAGGCGCATCGAGGGATGGCGCGCCGGATAGTCGCGACCTGCAGCCAGCAGATGAAGGTCCGGCCAGTCGGGCAGCGTTTCGGTCTCGCCGGCGAGATAGGCCCGCCAGGCGTTACTTGCTGCGGCAATGGTCGCACGGTCCGCACCGAGTGCGCCGCGCGCGAAGATTGCAGCAGCAGCCTGCCCCAGCGCGCAGGCCTTGGCATCGAGACCGATCGCCGCCACCTGCCCCTCGTCATCCAGTTTGAGCGAGACGGCCATGCGACTGCCGCAGGTCGGCGAGCGCCGCTCCTCGATTGTGTCGGGATCAGCCAGCGGTGGGTAGTCCGCAACGGCCGCCGCAAGCCGGAGCACGTCCATGCTGTAGAGCGTCGCACTCACAGCGCATCGTCCGCGACGGCGACATTGTGCACGTCACTCTCGCCAGATCCGAGCAGTCCGCCCTGAGCACTGTTCTCCGCTACCCACTGGCTCATGGCCGATCCGCTTGCGCGCAAAAGCGGATAGGAGCGCGAAAGGCGCATCCAGTCGGGACGGTTGGTATCGACCCCGTAGAGCGCGTCATAAACGATGGTGAACAGCACGAAGCCGA
Organism: Sphingomonas sp.; assembly: GCA_017304655.1. Classification (GTDB taxonomy): domain Bacteria; phylum Pseudomonadota; class Alphaproteobacteria; order Sphingomonadales; family Sphingomonadaceae; genus Sphingobium. Next base: position 274,429 of record JAFKLY010000004.1, on the reverse strand, counting down.
TGGTGGCCACGAGCAGGCCCTTCACCGCGCCGAACCCGAAGCCCAGCAGCCGGTCGATCATGCCGAGCGCCGATCCCTTGGTCCGTCCGCCGACATAGGAAGCGAGATACTTGCCCAGGCCATAGACCAGACCGAACACCAGCACGAAGGCGATGAGCGCTCCGCCATAGTCCGAACCGACAAAACCGGCGAACATGCTGGTCGCGGGCGCATGGAACAGCCGCACGGCAATGATGCCGGCGACCAGCGCGGCCAGCGCCAGCGATTCCGTGACGAAACCGGCGATGAACCCGCGAATGCCGAGGCCACCGACGAGGAGAAGGACTGCGATGTCGAGAGCGGTCATGCCCCGCTGGCTAGTCCCGCCCAAGCATATGGTCAACCAGATCGGCAAGTCGCGCGAAACCGGACGTCGTCAGCCCTGCCGCCTGCTTGGCGCTGGCGGCCGGCAGCAGGGCGCGTGAGAAGCCAAGCTTGGCCGATTCGCGCAGGCGCAGCGCGGCATGGGCGACGGGCCGGACTTCGCCGGAAAGCGCGATTTCGCCGAGCAAAACGGCGTCTTTCGGCACCGGCCGTTCGGTCAGTGCTGAAATGAGGGCACCCGCCACGGCAAGGTCGGCTGCCGGGTCCTGAAGGCGATAGCCGCCGGCGACGTTGAGATAGACCTCGCAGGCGGAAAAGCTGAGCCCGCAACGCGCCTCAAGCACGGCCAAAACCATGGCGAGGCGGCCGCTGTCCCATCCGACCACGGCCCGGCGCGGCGTCGCGCCACTGGCGAGGCGGACGGTCAGCGCCTGAATTTCCACCAGCACGGGGCGCGTGCCTTCCAGCGCAGGGAAGACGGCGGCTCCAGCGATCCGCTCGTCGCGCTCGGTCAGGAAGAGCGCGGACGGATTGCCGACTTCCGTCAGTCCTTCCTCCGCCATCGCGAACACGCCGATCTCGTCCGTGCCGCCGAAACGGTTCTTGATGGCCCGCAGGATGCGATACTGATGGCTGCGTTCGCCCTCGAAGCTCAGCACCGTATCGACCATATGTTCCAGCACGCGGGGGCCGGCGATCGTCCCGTCCTTGGTGACATGGCCGACGAGGATGAGTGCCGTGCCGCCCTTCTTGGCGAAGCGGATCAGTTCCTGCGCACTTGCCCGCACCTGGCTCACCGTGCCTGGCGCGCCCTCGATCATGTCGCTGTGCATGGTCTGGATCGAATCGATGACCAGCAGGTCAGGCCCCTGCCCGTGCCGCAGCGTGGTCAGGATATCGCGCACCGAGGTGGCGCTGGCGAGTTGCACCGGCGCGTCGCCCAGCCCCAGCCGGCGGGCGCGCAGGCGCACCTGATCGGCCGCTTCCTCGCCGCTCACATAAGCGACGCTGCGCCCGGCCCGTGCCAGGGCCGCAGCGGCCTGAAGCAGCAGCGTGGACTTGCCGATGCCCGGATCGCCACCGATCAGCGTCGCGGAGCCGGGCACCAGCCCACCGCCAAGCGCCCTGTCGAATTCTGCCAGCCCTGTGCCCATGCGCTCGGGCAAGGCAATGTCGCTGTCGAGCCCGATCAGTGTGATCGCCCGGCCGCCTTCCTGCAGGTCATGCTTGGCCGAGAAGGTCGTCGGCGCGGCCTCCTCGACGAGGGTGTTCCATTCCCCGCAGTCGTCGCATTGCCCCTGCCAACGGGAGGCAAGCGACCCGCAGGCCTGACAGACGAACCGGCGCTTCACTTTGACCATGCGCCCTCATACCAGAACGAAGAGGGAACGAAAGGGGCAAGTGACGGCAGAGGTCTCTCAATAGTCGCTGATCGCTTTCTCGATCTCGGGAGGGTGGTGGCCGGTCAGGTCCTTGGCAATCTCGCCGACGAGCCGCTCCTCCAGTGCCTTGTGATAGTGTTTGCGCATTTCCCCAAGCATGTGGGGTGGCGCCACGATGATGAGCCGCTCATAGTCGCCGGCGAGCGCGCGGGCATTGAGCAACGCGACGGCATCCGCCGCGAATCGGTCCTCGGCCTGTTGGTGGAAATCGGTCTGCTCAACCGCGCTGCGTGCCGTGCCGACGGACGAAAAGGCGCGCCCTGGCGCATCGCTCGCCTGATCCCGTCCGGCCGGATTGTCGAGCTTCGCCTGCTCCTCGAGTGCCAGGCGTGGATAGGCGGGGTCGCCTTCATTGCGGAACAGCAGCATCTTGCTGCCGTCCGCAACCATCACGAGCGTGCCATGATTAATTTTCATCCTCTCGCTCCTTTCAAAACGGGAGCGGACATCCCCAGCGGGCAGATCCGTTGCGGCTCCGCGTCCGAATAGGCTTGTCATGCGCCTCCGGGGACCGGATGAACATGACTATGATCAAGGTTGCATCCTATAATATCCGCAAGGCCATCGGAACCGATCGGCGTCGCTCGCCAGAGCGGATTATCGACGTTCTCAATGAGTTGGACGCCGACATCGTCGCTTTGCAGGAGGCCGACCGGCGCTTTGGCCCACGCCATGCCGTGCTGCCCGACTGGTTGCTCCAGCTCCATTCCGACTATCGCGCGGTCGACTTGCCGACGCGGACCGAAAGCATGGGCTGGCACGGCAACGCCTTGCTGGTCCGGAGAGATCAGGCCGAGGCGGCGGGGGACGTCATGCACCTGCCCTGCCTCGAACCGCGCGGCGCGGTGACCGCTTCGGTCGATCTCAAGGGCAGCCGCCTGCGTGTGGTCGGCATGCATCTGGACCTCTCCGGCCTCTGGCGCCGGCGGCAGGCCGCAGCCGTGCTCCATCAGGTCGATCATCTCCATGCGCAGGATCCCGCCGGCGCGACCATCCTGATGGGCGACACCAATGAATGGACCGGCCGTCGCGGCTGCCTGCAGGATTTCGCGCGGCACTATGACTTCGCACCGTGCGGTCGCAGCTTCCATGCCCGCCGCCAGGTCGCCCAGCTCGACCGGATCATGTGGCGTGGTGGCCTCACCCTGATCGACAGCGGCGTGCACGCGACGGCGCTCGCCCGTCGCGCCTCGGACCATCTGCCGGTATGGGCGCAATTCGAGCCAAACGCCTGACGGGTCGACAAATTCGCTCCGGCGCGCCAATCTGATCCCATGCGGGAGAAGGAACTTAGGCTGGCGTTGGTCTGCTATGGCGGTGTGAGCCTCGCCGTCTACATGCATGGCGTCACCAAGGAAATCTGGCGGCTGGGGCGTGCCAGCCAGGATTTCTGCGCCGGTCCGGTGTGCGCTTTGCCTGCCTCCGGCCCGCAATCGGTCTATCGCGAAATCCTTCAGGCCGGTCATGACGAGGCGGCCATCAAGCTGCGCGTGCTGCCGGACATCATTGCCGGCGCGAGTGCGGGCGGGATCAACGGCGTTTTCCTCGCGCAAGCCATCGAGACCGGACAGTCGCTCGATCCGCTGACCGATCTGTGGCTGAGCTGTGCCGACGCCGACATCCTGCTCGATCCCGACGCACGACCGCTCTCCCGCTTCACCAAATTCTGGGCGGCCCCGCTGCTGTGGCTGGTCATGCGCCGCCGTGGCGACACAGTGAACGCTACCGTCTCGCCCGAAGCGCGGGAGGAAGTGCGGCGCAAGCTTTCCAACTTCGTGCGCGCCCGCTGGTTCGCGCCCCCTTTTGGCGGCAAGGGCTTCTCGCGCCTGTTGCTCGATGCCTTCGATGCGATGGCCGCTGGTGAAGCGGGCGAGCCGCTGCTGCCGAACGGGCATCCACTCGACCTGTTTGTGACAGCGACCGACTTTACCGGCCATCAGGAAACGTTGCGGCTCAACAGTCCGCCGCAGATCAGCGAGACCGAGCATCGCCTCACGATCAGCTTCCGTGCGCGTGGCATCCGTCCGCGTCACCTCGCCGATCCCGCCGAACTCGTGTTCGCGGCGCGCGCAACGGCCAGTTTCCCCGGCGCATTTCCGCCCTTCACGGTGCGAGAGCTGGATGAGGTGCTGGCCAAGCGTGGCCGTCTCTGGCCGGGGCGTGAGGCGTTCCTGCGCCGCATCCTGCCGGGGCACGCCCTTGCCGGCAATGCGCAGGATGCGGTGCTGATCGACGGGTCGGTGCTGGCCAACGCCCCCTTCGCCCAGGCGATCGAGGCGCTCAAGGACCGGCCGTCGCGGCGCCTTGTCGATCGGCGCTTCGTCTATATCGAGCCGACGCCGAGCGCGGCTGGCTTCCGCCTCACCTCACCCGGCCCCCGCGATTCAACCGGCGCGCGTCCCCTCCCCGGCTTCTTCCGCACAATCCTGGGCGCCGTCAGCGATATCCCCCGCGAGCAGCCGATCCGGGACAATCTTGAGGAGATCGCTGCCCGCTCCGCTCGCATCCGCCGGATGCAGCATATCGTCGAGGCATTGCGCCCGGAGATCGACCGCACCGTCGATCGCACATTGGGACGGACGCTCTTCCTGAGCTGGCCGACACCCCGCCGAATCGCGGGCTGGCGCGCCAAATTGCAGCAGAAAGCGTCAAAGGCAGCGGGATTTGCTTACCCCGCTTATGGCTATCTCAAATATTCCGGCATTGTCGACGAGCTGGCAGATCTTGCGCTTGCTCTGGCCGGCGACAGCCAACCGCTCGACCGGGAGCAGATGCGGCACAAGCTCCGTGACCGGCTGCACGCTGCAGGCATCGACTCGGTCGGCGATGGCCCGGCCGACGGTGCCAGTGCCGCGCTGATCACTTTCTACCGCACGCATGATGTCGCCTTCCGGATCCGGCGCCTGCGTTTCCTCACGCGCCGGCTGTCGGCAACACGGGAGCAAAATGAGAGTGGCGAGCCGGCCGATGCCCCGCGCTCGGCGATGCTCGACATGCTCTACGAAGCGATCGCGCTCTATTCCGAGCGTCAGTTGCCGGACTGGTTCAATCAGCCCACGCGCCGACGGGTCGCCGACACGCTCGACGATCCCGCCGCAGCGATTGCGATCATTGGCGCCGCGCGGGATATGCAGGCGCTGGATACGCTGGTCGACCAGCGCTTCGCCCAGTCCGCCATGGCACTGACGCCGGAAGACAGGCGCGTGCTGCTCAAGGCCTATCTCGGCTTCCCCTTCTACGACATTGCCACGCTGCCGCTGCTTCAGGGTGAGGGGCTGGACGAATATGACCCGATCAAGGTCGATCGCATTTCACCGGAGGACGCCGTTGCCATCCGTCAGGGCGGCGCAGCGGCGGCGCTGCGCGGCATCGAGTTCAACAGCTTCGGTGCGTTTTTCAGCCGGGCCTATCGCGAGAACGACTATCTGTGGGGTCGCCTTCATGGCGCGGATCGGTTGATCGACATCCTGCTTTCCACCTTGCCGCCGGGGCCGCTGACCGAGGCCGGGCGAACTGCCGACTGGAAACGCCGCGCCTTTCACGCCATTCTTGATGAAGAAACCGGACGGTTGCCGCTGATGGAAGCGCAGATCGCGCAGATACGCGCAGAAATTGACGCGGCTATGCCTCCGGCTTGACCAGCGTGACCTGAGCCACGTCGATGCTGCGGCCAAGGAAACCGCCCTCGCAGTACATGAGATAATAGCGCCACAGATCGACAAATCGCGCATCGAACCGGGACGGCAAAAGGCCGGCTTCCACGACGGCGTCAAACCGCTCGCGCCACTTGCGCAGGGTCCAGGCATAATCGAGTCCGAAGCGCGTCTGGTCGCGCCATTCCAGCCCGGACAGCTCTGCGAGGGCGCGGAAGCGGCGCTCCGAGATCAGGCAGCCGCCGGGAAAAACATAGCGCTGGATGAAGTCGGCGCGGCTGGCATAGGCTGGAAAGACCGCGTCATCGATGCTGATGAACTGGATCGCGGCGTGTCCGCCGGGGCGCAGCAGCCGGGCGATCGTCTCCAGATAGACCGGCCAGTAGCGCTGCCCCACGGCCTCGACCATCTCGACGCTGGCAATGGCATCGAAGGTCCCCTGAGTGTCCCGATAGTCCTGCAGCAGCACGTCGGCGCGCGGAGCGACCGCCTGGATCGCAGGGAGGGAAAGGACATGCGCGCGCTGCTCGCTGGAGAGCGTGAGGCCGACATAATGTACGGGCGCCCGTTCGAGCGCACGCTGCGCAAGGCTCCCCCAGCCACAGCCAATCTCAAGCAGCCGGTAGCCCGGCTTGAGGCTAAGCCGGTCCAAAAGCTGATCGATCTTGCGCAGCTGCGCCGTTTCCATCCGCTCATTGGGATGCGCCGGCATCGCGCTCGAATAGGTCAGCGTTTCGTCCAGCCACAGGCTGTAGAAATCGTTGCCGAGGTCATAATGCTCGGCGATGTTGCGGCGCGCACCCTTGCGGCTGTTGTGCCGCCGGGCCAGCTTGAGCTTGCCGATGAGGCGCGGCAGACCGGACGAGCGCGCCGCCGAGCCAAGCGAGCGGGCATTGGCGCCGAAAAGCGCGAAGAGCGCGACAGGATCGGGACTGGACCAGTCGCCCGATGCCCAGGCCCGATACCAGCCCGTCGATCCCGCGGTCATGAGTCGCACCAGCGCACGCACGCTCGTGAGATGCACGACGGCGGAAAAGCCCGGTTCCCTTCCGCCGAGCAACCGCACGGAGCCATCCGGCAGGTGCAGTTCGAGCGATCCGGCGATCAATCCCCTGTCCACCCGGTTCAAGACGGGCGTGAACAAACCGACAGGCACGCCCCGCCAGGCGCCGCGCCCGACCCGCGCGCCGGCCCGGCGCAGAAAAGCGCGCTGGCGAGCCGCTCGCGGATTGTGGAGGGTCATGAGGCGTTATGGCTCCAAAAGAACGGAAAACACAATTGGCAAGCCCGCCTCGTCAGCCATTGAGCGTCGCAAAAGCCGCGAGCGCGCGCTCACGCCCCGCGCGATGTTCAATGATCTTCGTCGGATAATCCTTCGGCCGGCATCCAAAGGCGTCCGGATCATGGACTGCGGGGCCGCGCAGATGCGCCAGCTCCGGCACCCATCGGCGGATATAATCGCCGGCGTCGAACTTCTCGGACTGGCTGAGCGGCGCCATGATTCGCACGAACATGTTCGAATCGACGCCGCTCCCCGCGACCCATTGCCAATTGACGGCATTGTTGCCGTAATCCGCGTCGACCAGCGTGTCCCAGAACCATTGTTCGCCATGCCGCCAGTCAATCAGCAGATGCTTGATGAGGAAGGAGGCGGCAATCATGCGCACGCGGTTGTGCATCCACCCCGTCGCCCAGAGCTGGCGCATGCCAGCGTCGACAATCGGGTAGCCGGTCTTGCCGGACTTCCAGGCGGCAAAGTCGCCCTTCGCGTCATTCAGGTCGCGCCAGGCGAGGGCATCGAGCTGAGCGCGCCCGTTGACCCGGCCATAATCCGGCAATTGCAGGATCACGGTCTGCGCATAATCCCGCCAGGCCAGCTCACGTAGATAGGCATCGGCCTTGCGCTGCGGATCGTCGAACCGATGCCAGATCGTCGCCGGTGAAATCTCGCCGAAATGCAAGTGGGCAGACAGGCGGGAACAGCCTTCGATTGAGGGCAGGTTGCGCGCCTCGTCATAGGCGCTGGCCCGGTCGACGAAATCGTCCAGGCGGCCGAGCGCGCCGGTCTCGCCGGGCGTCCATTCCGCCGCGAAGCCGTCCGCCCAATCCGGCGCCGTCGGCAACAGCGCCCAATCCTCCAGCCTGTCGCTGTGGGGCCATGAAACCGGAGCCGGAATGACCTGCGGTGCAGCCGCAGGACCGGGTGGCGGCATGATCTCCCGCAGTGCGCGCCAGAATGGGGTGAAGATCCGATAGGGTTGCCCCCCGCCCGTCCGCAGTACGCCGGGCGGGCTGAGATAGTTGCCGTCATGAAGCGTGAGGGGGACCCGTTTGCCGATCGCAGCCTCGGCATTGCGCCACCACGGCTCATAATGATGCAGGGCGTGGATGGAGGCGGCGGCGGTGTCCGCTGCGAGAGCCGTGAGCACGTCCTCGACCTTGCCACGGCGCAGGATCAGTCGCGATCCGCGCTTGCGCAGGTCAGCGTCCAGACTGGCAAGGCTGTGATGCAGCCACCAACGCGAGGCGGCGCCCATGCGCCGATGCCGGGGCGTCTCGTCATCCAGCACATAGACCGGGATCACCGGCCCCTGCGCGCAGGCCGCCAGCAGCGCGGCCTGATCGGCAAGGCGCAGATCGCGCCGGAACCAGAGGATGACCGGATCAGCCATGACAAGCCTTCATCGCAGCGCGTCCGCTGGCACGCGGACGGAAAAGCCCCCGCGCATCGCGAGCCCTTGAAAGCGCTGGTCGCTCAGCAACAGATCGCCATTGGCGTCGCGGCGCGCCAGCGGCATCCGCGACCAGAACAGAAAAGCGCGCGCATCGCGATTGTGCTGGCGGGCTTGCTCGACACCAGGATCGTCCAGCCCCGTGGCGCTCCCGATCGAGGCCGCGCGGTCCGGCGTGGCCGGATCGAACAGGTTGAAACTGAACTGGCCATAATGCCCCTCGCCGCGCCAGAGCATGTCTCTTCGCCAGGGCGTGAAGGGCAAAGGGTTGGCGACGACCATGTCCGGGCGGCGCCCTTCCCCCGCCAGCCACGCTGCGGCCCGCGCTTCCGCCACGCCGGTCACGACGCCATTGGCGAGGATATAGGCGCAAGCCAGCCCGACAATGATCCCGGCCCGGCGGACCATTTGGCCGGTCGCGATCCGTTCGCCACGCCGCGTCCAGATGTAGCCGCCGATAAGCAATGCCCACAGCCACAGGTCGATGATGAACAGCGTGTCGCCATAGAACCACTGTTCGTTGAATGGGGACAGCAGCCGGATGCCATAGCTGTTCATCCAGTCGAAGGCGGGATGGCTGAGCGTGCCGACCAGAGCGATCAGCCAGAGCGCGCCGAAGCGCACGGGCGCGCGATCCGCCGGCCGTGTCCCGCGCCGGGTCTGCCAGCGATCGAAAAGCAGCATGATCCCCGCGAGCGCAATCGGCAGCAGCACCATGGCGATCGGCCCATGGGTCAGCCCGCGCCGCATCGCGAGCGAAGGCGTGCCCAGTAGCGTGCAGGTCGCGTCGATATCCGGGATATTGGCCGCGATGATGATCGTCGGCATGCCGAGGCCAGAGTGGCGCTTGAGGCCCATCTGCCCGAGCATGGCGCCGACCATGCTGTGCGTGAGATTGTCCATGCTGCCGGTCTTCCCCGGCTGCGCGGCTCAGGTCAAGGGACAGGCCGCGTCAGAGCGACGGGCCGTCCTTCGTCACGGTCCAGGTCTGGCCCTGGCTTACCAGCTTCTGCAGGTCCGGCGTCTTGCCGGCGGCGAGGCGCGCGTTCTGCTCCACCACCGCTTCCTCGAAGCTCGGCGTCGGATCGTCGTACAGCACGCCCAGCGCCATCGGGAACGCACCGAACGGCATCTCGACCAGCATATGCGCGACCGAGCGGTTGGTGACGTCATGAACGATCACGTCCGCCGCCTGCCAGTCGCCGTCCGCGACATCAACGACCTTGAGCTTCAGCGCGATGCGATCCAGCGCAATGCCCTTGGTGCCCTTGGCGAACAGCATCGGCTTGCCATGCTCCACCCAGAGCTGTCCGTCGTCCGCATTCTTCTTCTCGGTGAAGTCGGCGAACACGTCCTTGTTATAGACGATGCAGTTCTGGAAGATTTCGACGAACGCCGCGCCCTTGTGGGCATAGGCGGCCTTGAGCACATCGGGCAGCTGCTTGGCGATATCGAAGGCGCGGCCGATGAAGCGGGCGCCCGAACCGAGCGCGAACGCCGCCGGCTTGGCCGGGTGGTCGATCGAGCCGGTCGGCGAGGACGGCGTGCGCGTGCCCTCGCGGCTGGTCGGCGAATATTGGCCCTTGGTCAGCCCGTAGATCTCGTTGTTGAACAGCAGGATCTGGCAATCGAGATTGCGCCGCAGAATGTGCATCGTGTGATTGCCGCCGATCGACAGGCCATCGCCGTCACCGGTGATGATCCACACGTCGAGATCGGGATTGGCCAGCTTCACGCCTGTCGCCACCGCCGGCGCGCGGCCGTGGATGGTGTGGAAGCCGTAGCTCTCGACATAATAAGGGAAGCGCGAGGAGCAGCCGATGCCGCTGACGAACACGGTGTTCTTCGGGTCCGCGCCCAGCATCGGCAGCGTGCGCTGCACGGCCTTGAGGATCGCATAGTCGCCGCAGCCGGGGCACCAGCGGACTTCCTGATCGGTCTCCCAGTCCTTGAGCGTGGTTTCCACGCGGGGCTTGGTCATGGTGGTCATGTCGTTCATGCGAGCATCCCCTCGATCGCCGCCTCGATTTCCGCGATGCGGAACGGCTGGCCCGAGATCTTGTTGAGCGGTTTGGCATCGACCAGATACTGGTCGCGCAGCACAGTCTTGAGCTGGCCGGTGTTCATCTCCGGCACCAGGATCTTGTCATAGCCCTTGAGCAGATCGCCCAGATTTTCGGGCAGCGGCCAGATATGGCGGATGTGGATATGCGCGACGTCATGGCCCTTGCGGCGGGCGCGGCGCACGGCCTGATGGATCGGCCCGAATGTCGAGCCCCAGCCCACCACCGCCAGCTTGCCGGTGGCCTCGCCCAGCGAGACCTCCTGCTTCAGGCCCTTGGCGATACCGAGCACCTTGTCCCGGCGCAGCTCCGTCATCGCCTGGTGGTTGGCCGGCGAATAGTTGATATGGCCGGTGTTCACTTCCTTCTCGATGCCGCCAATGCGGTGCATGAGATCGGGCGTGCCCGGCTTGATCCAGGGACGCGCCAGCTTTTCGTTGCGGGCATAAGGCTTGAGGCCGCTTTCCGGCTTCTCGGTCAGGAACTGCGCGGCAAACGGCGCATAGCCCGCCATGTCCGGCACTTTCCAGGGCTCGGCGGCATTGGCGATGTAGCCGTCGGTCAGCAGCATCACCGGCGTCATATATTCGATGGCGATGCGGCAGGCCTCGATCGCGCAATCGAAGGCATCGGCCGGGGAGCGGGCAGCGATGACCGGCATCGGCGCGTCGCCATTGCGGCCATAAACCGCCTGATAGAGGTCGGACTGCTCGGTCTTGGTCGGCAGGCCCGTCGATGGGCCGCCGCGCTGCGAATTGACGATGACCAGCGGAAGCTCGGTCATGATCGCCAGACCCATCGCCTCGCCCTTGAGCGCGATGCCCGGGCCGGACGAGCTGGTGACGCCGAGCGAGCCGGCATAGGCCGCGCCGATGGCGCTGGCGATCGCGGCAATCTCGTCTTCCGCCTGGAAGGTGGTGACGCCATATTCCTTGAGGCGCGTGAGATGATGCAGGATCGAGCTCGCCGGCGTGATTGGATAGCCGCCGAAGAACATCGGCAGGCTGGCAAGCTGCGCCCCGGCAACGAGGCCGAGCGAAATCGCCTCGGCGCCGGTCACGGTGCGATACAGCCCTTCGGGTGCCGGTGCGGGCGGCAGGTGCAGCTGCTTCACCGGCACGGCCAGCTCGGCGGTCTCGCCATAGGCATGGCCGGCATTGAGCGCCGCGATGTTTGCCTCCGCCAGTTCCGGCGCCTTGGCGAACTTGGCCTTGAGCCAGTCGACGATCGGCTGCCGATCCCGGTCGAACAGCCAGAGCGCCAGACCCAGCGTCCACATGTTCTTGCAGCGCAGGGCTTCCTTGTTGCCCAGGCCGAAGGGCTTCACGCTCTCCAGCGTCAGAGCGGAAATGTCGAACGCCAGCAGTTGCCAGCGCGAGAGAGAGCCGTCTTCGAGCGGATTACTCTCATATTTCGCCTTGGCGAGATTGCGATCGTTGAACTCGCCGCTGTCGGCGATGATGAGTCCGCCGGCCTTCAGGTCGGGCACATTGGTCTTGAGCGCCGCCGGGTTCATCGCGATCAGCATGTCCGGCGCATCACCGGCCGTGGTGATGTCCGACGAGCCAAAATTGATCTGGAAGGCCGAGACGCCGAACAACGTGCCCTGCGGCGCACGAATCTCGGCCGGAAAATCCGGGAAGGTCGCAAGGTCGTTGCCGGCCAGTGCGGTCGAGAGCGTGAACTGGCCGCCGGTCAACTGCATGCCGTCGCCACTGTCCCCGGCAAAGCGGACGACGACGGCTTCGGGCACGGCGTCATCGCTGACGAACGGTGCGGGCGTTTGTGATGCGGCGGATGCCATGGCGAACCTTGAGAATTGTTGGATGCCACGCCCCTAGTCCCTCACGCGCCACCAATCAAAGTAGAAAAGCTGCGGGCCACCCGAGCGTTGCCTTTTTCCGCAAGGCTTGCCATCGCGATTGTCAGGGCGACGGAAAAGACGCCCTCGGGACAGCAATCAGGTAGTGACAATGAGCGAAACTTCGGTGGACAAGACGTCCCTGCCCTATCGGCCCTGCGTCGGCATCATGCTGGCGAACCGGGACGGCCATGTGTTCGTCGGGCAGCGGATCGACTCGAAGGAGGGCGATGCCTGGCAGATGCCGCAGGGCGGCATCGACAAGGGCGAGTCTGCCGAAGAGGCTGCGCTGCGCGAGCTGGACGAGGAAACCGGCGTGGCCGCCTTCATGGTTGATATCATCGCCCGCTCGGCGAACGAACACCTCTACGACCTGCCCGATCCGCTGATCGGCAAGCTGTGGGGCGGCAAATATCGCGGCCAGGCACAGCGCTGGTTCCTCGTGCGCTTCAAGGGGCGTGACGAGGACATCAACATCGCGACTCATCATCCGGAATTCGATGCCTGGCGCTGGGTTGAGGCGGACCGGCTTGTCGATCTGATCGTGCCGTTCAAGCGACCGGTCTATCGCGAGGTGGTGCAGGAATTCCGCCACCTGCTCTGAGCGCGGGACGGACACATGCTGCCCTGACAAGGGCCAAAAGCGTCGGCAGCGTTTACACTTTTTTAACCATTAACCATCGTCATCCACCAAAATCTCGGAGTGGCATGGCGCTTGCGTCTATTGTGGCATGCTGAGACTGAAGCGCCTCTTCACCATCAAGACCAAGTTCGAGGCCTTTCTGGCCATCTACGCCATGGCCCTGGGGGCTTGCGCGCGTGGCCTGCACTATCTCTCCGAATATCCCGGCCTTGGCGGTGAGCTGCTGTTTCTCGCCTGTTGCAGCGCCGTCATGGTCGTGGGCGGCCTGATGATCGACGGGGTGACGCTGAAGCAGGCCTACGAAAGCTGACGCAAGGGAACCGTGTCGCGTCACTCGATGGCGGCAATGCGGATGCTCAGTAAACGATACATCCATCCGCAAGATTATTGGTGAACTGGACTAGTCCACACTCATAAGGCCCCTCCTCTGACCAGAGGCGCAGCAGCTGCCCGTCGTCGAACACAAGTGTCAGACAAAGTGCTTCCACTTCCACCACCAGAACCTTCCGTCCGATCAGACGGTGCAGTAGGAGCGGAGGGCCGTTAAACGCGGTGCAATCATAGCGGTGCGCGTTGCGTTCTCCGTCAATGTGCTCAAAATCAAACTGAGCCGTGATCTGGCCGCTTTCACTCCAGCGGAACTGCACTGAATGTGGGTCAAGCGCGATTTGCGCCAACTCCTTGCCAATCAGGAACTGAAGCTTGGAAGATGGCGGGAAGGTGTGCATTCCTCGTGTTCGCAATTTCTCAGTAGGAGTTCAATGCCGGCCTCCCAAAGCCTTGCGGCATCACTTTTCGCCTGTCCTACACCGCCCCGGTCGTGGCAGCCCTGCTGAACGCCCATTCTTGCCAACACGTGGCGCATAGTGCGGCTCTTTCTCATTGAAACTGTTCGCATCGTCCGGTCAGACCGCGCAGACTTTCCGGGACTGGGTCTGGTGTCCACCTCATCCGGCCGCCGCGAAAGTCGAAAGAAGCGGAAGTTCACGCCCCCGTGCCGTGAACTTCGTGAACTTCCGGCGCTTGGCGCGCTCTTGGACCGGCGGCGCGAACCCATCGCCCTGGCGCAGCCGCCGCGCCACCGGCTCATTGCAGCGCGATGTCCGTCGGCACCACTTCATAGCCATGCTGGCGCGCGACGGGCGAGCAGGTGACGAGGCCGTTCCAGACATTGAGCCCGTCAAGCAGATGCGGATCGCGCCGCATCGCCTCCTTCCACCCCAGATCGGCAATGCCCAGCGCATGCGGGAGCGTGACATTGTTCAGCGCATAAGTGGAGGTGCGCGCGACCGCGCCGGGCATGTTCGCCACGCAATAATGCACGATACCGTCCACGATATAGGTCGGCTCGGCATGGGTGGTGGGATGGCTCGTCTCGAAGCAGCCGCCCTGATCGATCGCGACGTCGACCAGCACCGCGCCTTGCTTCATCGTGCCCAGCATCGCGCGCGAGACCAGCTTGGGCGCGGCCGCGCCGGGAATCAGCACCGCGCCGATCACCAGATCCGCCTGCGCCACGCAGTCGGCGAGATTGGCCTTGTTGGAAAAGCGCGTCTTGGCCCGCGCCTCGAAATAGGTGCCGAGCTTCTCGAGCACTTCCGGATTGCGATCTAGGATGGTCACGTCCGCGCCCAGCCCGGCTGCCATCTGCGCGGCATTGAAGCCGACGACGCCACCGCCGATCACGCAGACCTTCGCCGGAAGAACGCCCGGCACGCCACCGAGCAGCACGCCGCGCCCGCCATGGCCCTTTTCCAGCGCCGTCGCCCCAGCCTGGATCGCCATGCGGCCGGCAACCTGGCTCATCGGCTTGAGCAGCGGCAACCCGCCATGGGCATCAGTCACCGTCTCATAAGCAATGCACACCGCGCCGGATTTCACCAGATCGGCGGTCTGTTCGGCATCGGGCGCGAGGTGGAGATAGGTATAGAGGATCTGCCCGGGCCGCAGCATCGCGCGTTCGGCGGGCTGCGGCTCCTTCACCTTCACCACCATCTCGGCACGCTCGAACACGACTTGCGGGCTGTCGACGATTTCCCCGCCAGCGACGCGATAATCCTCGTCCCTGGCCCCGATGCCGAGCCCGGCGCCGGTCTCCACCAGCACCTGATGACCATGGGCAACCAGTTCGTGCACGCTTTCCGGCGTCAGGCCGACGCGATATTCATGGGTCTTGATTTCCTTGACGGTGCCGACAAGCATGGCATTTCTCCTGCGTCGTCCTGGTCCTGACCATCTGGAGCGCTGCGGACGGCGCCAAGCCAGGGATCAGACCAGTAATCCTATCATTCTCTGCCGGACAGGACCGCATATGACCGACCGATCAAGCGCACTCGCCATCCTTGAGCGTTACTATACCGCCTTCAACGCAGGGGATCACGAAGGGATGCTGGCCTGCCTGACGGACGATATCGCCCATGACATCAATCAGGGCGAGCGTGAGAGCGGCAAGGCCGCGTTTCGCGCCTTTCTCGGCCGGATGGAGCGCGCCTATCGCGAGCGTCTGGCCGACATCGTGCTGATGGCTGATGAGCGCGGCGAGCGCGGCGCGGCGGAATTTGTCGTCCACGGCACTTATCTGGTCGCGGATGAAGGCCTGCCGCCGGCCCATGGGCAGGGCTATGTGCTGCCGGCCGGCGCCTTCTTCTCTTTCCGCGACGGGCTGATCAGCCGGGTCAGCGTCTATTATAATCTCGCGGACTGGATCGCCCAGGTGAGCGAGCCCGCAGAGGCTGCGTGAGTACCCTCCAGGTCGAGACGCTGAGCGAGCCGGCCGCGCGCGCGGCAGCCCTGCCGGATCTTGCCCGGCTGCGGATCGCGGTGTTTCGCGATTGGCCCTATCTCTACGATGGCTCACTCAACTACGAGAGTGAGTATCTCGCCCATTTTCTGGCGGACGAGGGCGCCGTTCTGGTCGTGGCACGCGATGGGGACCGGATCGTCGGCGCTGCCACTGCCTCGCCGATGGCGACTCAGGAGGCCGTAATCCGGCACCCGTTCGAGCATCGCCGCCACGACATCGCGAGCCTCTTCTACTTCGGCGAATCCGTCCTCCTGAGCGACTATCGCGGCCATGGCCTCGGCCATGCCTTCTTCGATGCGCGGGAGGCCGCGGCGCGTGCGGCGGGCGCGACGGCGGCCTGCTTCTGCGGTGTCGTCCGCCCCGTCGATCACCCGCTCCGTCCGGCCGGGGCACGCGATCTGTCACCTTTCTGGCGAGGCCGCGGCTATGCGCCGGTGGAAGGCGCGATCGCGCATTATGACTGGAAGGACATCGACCAACCCGCTGAGACGCCCCACCCCATGCAATTCTGGATGCGCGCGCTGTGAGTGCCTTCACGCTTGCCCTCGCCCAATATCGGATCGAGCGGCTCGATAGTTTCGCGCAATGGGAAGCGCGGATCGCCCGCTGGGTCGGCGATGCGGCGGGGCACGGTGCGCAGTTGCTGGTCTTTCCGGAATATGGCGCGATGGACCTCGCCTCGCTCGATCCTGCCAGCATGGGCGATCTGCAAGGATCGCTGCGGTTCGTTGCCGGCCTGATCGACCGGATCGACGCGCACCACAAGGCGCTGGCGCAGGCCCATGGCGTTCATATCCTCGCTGCCAGCCTGCCCTGCCCCCTGTCCGATGGCCGGGTGGTCAACCGCGCGCGCCTGTTCACGCCGAAAGGGAGCATCGGCATCCAGGACAAGATCGTGATGACGCGCTTCGAGCGGGAGCGCTGGATGATCGATGGGGGCGACACCATCCGCCTGTTCCGCACCACGCTGGGGCCGATCGGCATATCCATCTGCTATGATGTCGAGTTCCCGCTGATCGCGCGCGCGCAGGCGGAAGCGGGCGCGGCCCTCATTCTCGCGCCGTCCTGCACGGATACGATGCAGGGCTATTGGCGCGTTCGGATCGGCGCGCAGGCGCGGGCACTTGAGGGTCAGTGCTTCGTCGCGCAAGCGCCCACCGTCGGCATCGCGCCCTGGTCGCCGGTTCTGGACGAGAATTATGGCGCCGCCGGCCTGTTCGCCCCGCCTGATGGCGATGCGCCGGATGACGGCATCCTGGCGCTCGGCGAGCTTGGCGCGGGACAATGGGTCTATGGCACGGTCGATCCCGCCCGCGTCGCCCGGTGGCGAGAGGCTGGCGCCGTGCGCCCGTTCCGGCACTGGCCCGAGCAGCTCGCCGGCGCGACCTCAGCCCCTCTGGGCTGCGAGATCGTCGCGCTCGACTGAGCCTCTCAGGTCAGAACATCAGCTTGCGGATGCTGATCCGGATTACGCGCCCGAGCGGATCGATAAAGGCCGGCTGGTAAGCGAATGGCACCGCGCCATTACCATCCGTCACCCGCTGGCGGACGTTGAACAGATTGTCGACGCCGAGCTGGACCCGCACGCCGCGCAGGAGCGGCATCTTCTCGATCAGCTTGGGCATCTGCGTAAGATTGGCGAAGAGGCGCAGGTTCACGGTCGCCAGATCGCCGAAGCGGAGTTGGCTGGAGGGCACGCCGACTATCCCGTTGATGTGCGTCGCGCTCTTCCAGTTTCCGGTGAGCCGCAGACCATAGCCGCTCTGACTGACTCCGGCCTGTACCTCGATCGAGTGACGCGACGGTCCTGCGCCATTGCCCAGCGTGTCCCCGTCAAGAAGATCGAGGGTCGGCAAAGTCGAGGCAAGCTGGGTCGTATTGGTGAAGACCCACTCATGATAGACGGCGAAATTGATCCGACCGCCGCCTCCGCCACCGCCTCCACCAAAGGCGCGTGGCCCGCCAAATCCGCGCGGTGGACCATCACCCGGAGGCCCGACCGCCCCGCCCGGCGGCGGAGGCGTTGCCCCGGCCGAACCCGGCGGCGCAGGCGCGGGCGGCTCACCTTGCTGACCGTCCGGTCTGCCCGGCACGCCATTCGGGAAGCGGCGCTGGAAAGCGGCTCGCATCGCGTCGATCTGGCTCTGCGGCGTCTTCAGACGCTTGCTGAAGTTAATCCCCCAGCGCAACGCATCCCGCTTCTGCGAGGTGATGTTGATCGGCCGCAGATCGACCTCGGTCAATCGACCGTTGCTGTCTCGAATGAAGCGTCCGGGGAAAGCCGCCGCCGTATCGGCGGTGATACCGGGAAAATTCGCAATCCCGCCAGTGGTCGAACGGTGGCTGTAATCCAGGCTGATCGAAACGCTCGGATCCTGCAGCGGAGTCAAAACCGCACCCAGGCGGAAATTGCGGGCGCGTGCATTGGCCAGCGCGGAATTACCGCCGCTGATCGTCGTCACCAGCGCCGTCTCGCCGCGAACATAGTCGAACACCGGCACGAACGGCGTGACCACGCGCGGATCGCCGAGCTGGGAGGGCGTCGGCGCGCTTTCCTCATCGCGGTAATTGCCGGTGAACGCGATGCCTTTGTGAGGCGCCCAATTGAAGCCGAAGCCAAAGCTTCTCAGCGTGCCCACATCGGAATAATGGTCAAGGCCCCCATTGGCGTTGGCCGACAGGCGTCCGATCGCACTGCTGGCGCTGGTCAAGGGGAAATCAAGGCTCAGAGAACCGCTAGCCCCCTGGCGCGACAAACGCCGGCTCGTCACGACGAAATTGCGCTCCAGGCTGCTTTCGAGTTCCATTGTGGAACCACTGATCTTTGCGGTCGCCGCAACCATGCCGGCCGGCAGGGAAAAGAGCGTGCGATTATAGAGAAGGTCGAGATTGCCGGTATCGGTCCGGCTCTGCGTCTCGTCGGCCGGACGGGCCACGAGGAACATGGGTTGGATGTCCTGGGCGGGGTTGGCGGTGGCATCGCCTCGCGCCACTGCGGCTGCATAGGCCGTCAGATCATAGGGCTGCCCCGTGATTCCGCGGACATCCTGCCGGCTGTAGGTCCCAGCCAACGTCCACTGCCCGGATTCGCGCTGAGCGTTGAGCGTCAGGCCGATCTGGCCGCTCTGCGTGCTTGATGAACGGTCCAGCGCCTTGGGCAGACCGGCGGCGTTCGGATAGAAGCTGCTGTCCGCCGCTCCGCTGGCATAAGGCGTGCCGCCGGGGATGATGACGGCGGGCAGAGTCAGTCCGACATTGCTCTCGCTCCGGGTGGTGACGATTTCGGAACTCAGCGTGGCTTGGGTCCTATCATCGAGCGGCCGATTGTAGGAGCCATTCAAAGTCAGTTGTTCGCTGGCCGGACGGAGCGTGCGTGCAACGCTCTCCGGTCGCGTGAGGCCGCGCTCGCTCTCGAGGATGCCGTCCTGCGTCGTATATTGTGCGCTGATGTTGACGCGATGCCCCCGCCGGATACCCAGGAAGCCGCCGTCGAGCTCAAGGGACTTGCCTTCGCCGCCGCTTGGAATGCGCCCGTCAACTTCGGTGCTGAACGCGCGGAAGCGCTGGCGCAGAACGATGTTCACGACCTTCTGGTCAGGGCTGTAGCCGTAACGCAGGCTGACTTCCTCGGGCAGGATATCGACGCGCGCAATCGCCTCCGCTGGAATTGAGGCAATTTCGCGGAAGCTGGAGACGCGCTTGCCTTCGAGTAACGTCACGGGCGGCTTGCCGCTCGCGCTCTGCACTTGCGGGCCGAGCTCAGTCAGCAATTCCGAGATGCTGCTGACGCCAAGCGCCCTCACGTCCGCCGCGTTAAGCTGTTCCACCGGTTTGATGTCGCCGATGACAGCGCCGCGCTCACGCGCGCCGGTCACGACGATTTCCTCTTCCTCATCTTGCGCCTGCGGCACGGGGGCCGATTGCGCGTGACCCTGCGTGGCGCCGATGGCGGAGAGCGATGCGAAGGCGAGCAGCATCGGACGTTGGCGCAATCTAGACATCGATCCCTTTCTGTTGGGCATTTCGTTCGGCAAGGTCGTCAACGTGGGCCCCTCGAAGGCCTTTGACCCGGTGCGAGCAGCCCTATGTTCGCCTGGGAACTGCAACAAATGTTGCAGGGCAGCAATCGTTGAAACTGTATCAAATTGTCGCCATGCTGCCGCACCACAACAGCCCGGACAGGGCGAACACACAGGAGAGAATCCACGTGACATTGCCGATCGAGGACAGGCTTGGCCTACAGGATCTGATCGCCGACTATAGCTGGGCGCTGGATACGGGCGATGTCGACGCGCTTGTCGCCTGCTTCACGCCGGACGCGCGCATGGTCGAGGAAGTGTTCGACGATCCCGATATCTGGGAAGGGCATGACGGCATTCGCGGGATTGCCGAGCATTATCGCAACGCCCCCGGATTTCCCGGTCGCCAGCACCATGTCACGCAAACACAGTATCGGCCCCAGTCCGATGGCTCTGTGCAAATGCGCTCCTTCGCCTTCGTCACCGAGTGCGAGGGCGAGCCGCCCTATCTGCTGCGCTTCACCGGCTGGTATGACGATCACGCTGTGAAGGGCGCGGATGGCAAGTGGCGCTTCCATCGCCGCACCGTGCGCCTCTGGGATGGCGAGGTGCTGAAGAACTTCCCGGGCAAAGGGCAGTGGGTGCCGCGCAAGCGCCCTGACTCCCTGATCATCAAGCGCTGATCAGTCAGCGCGACCCGCGCACATACGGCAAGGGCGGCCTCAAGAGGCCGCCCTGTCAAGCCGTCTGGCAATGAGGGAAATGGCGCACCCGGAACGATTCGAACGTCCGACCCTCAGATTCGTAGTCTGATGCTCTATCCAGCTGAGCTACGGGTGCTTGCCTGTTTCCCGGCGCCGGGGCGCCGTGGGAGAGGCGCAGATAGTCCCGAGGCCACCCTATGGCAACCCCTTTTTTGCGCCTCTCCCTCCGCTATTTTCAGGCGACTGCCCGCGCGGCCCGAGTGGGGCGCTGGCGGCGCATCGAGGCACCGACAAGGCCGAGCCCACCAATCATCATCGCCCAGGTCGCCGGCTCGGGAACACCGGCGACCGGCGTGCCCGGCGCGACCAGACGATCAACCGACGGACCATTGTCGAACGCCACATCGGTGATCATCATCTGGCCAACCCCGATCGCCGACCCAGAAGTCAGATCACCGACGCGCACGGTGCGTGGCGACGCCGACGAATTGAACAGGGCCGTGCCGGAAAAGACCTGATCACCGACCTGATACCAGACCGAGCCACCCTTCAGCAGGATGGCATAGTCCTGATAGAGGCTCGTATCGATGGGAATGAACATCTGCGTGGCGATAGACGGCGTGCCTACCTGACCGAAGGTGATCTGGACGCCCGGCGCGCAGGCCGCGGCGCCGCAGGTCTTGGGATTGAAGACCATCGTCGCGCGCGTCATGCTGTCGTAGATTTCAGCGATCCAGTCCGTCGCCGCCGGGCCGCCGGGAAGGGCGGCAAACTTGGCCGTCAGCGTCAGCATATTGCCGATCGCATAATTGCTGGGCGCCCATGCGGGCATGTTGTTCAGCACATTGGCATAGCCAAAATAGACCGGCATGATTGTGCCGCCGGCCGTGAGCGTCGAGACGCCGTTCTCCAGCATGATGGACGATCCAAGACCGTGGACATCAGTCCAGTCGGGCGTGCCCATATACGGCAGACTGTCGGCTACGACGGCGGCCTGGGCCGGTGCGGTGGCGAAGGCAAGCAAAGCGGCCCCCAAAGCGAGGGAACGGCGAACGATCATTTTCAGGTCTCCCACATGAAACTGTGAGACATCCCTGACGAGGCGAGCTGCCAGTGACAATCGCGGTTAACCGCAATTTACCGAGCCTATCGGCAAACAACATGAAGATGACAGCAATTGTCATCTTCATGACGGACGGTATTTGCGTTCCCTCAGCTTTTGAGCGCGGCCTGCGCCGCCGCGAGCCGCGCGATCGGCACGCGATAGGGCGAGGCGCTGACATAATCGAGGCCGGTCTTCTCACAGAAGGCGATGCTTGCAGGGTCGCCGCCATGCTCGCCGCAGATGCCCAGCTTGATGCCGGGCCGGGTCTTGCGACCGCGCTCTGCGGCGATCTCGATAAGCTGGCCGACGCCTTCGACATCGATGCTGACGAAGGGATCGCGCGCGAAGATACCCTTGTCGACATATTGCGTGAGGAACCGCCCGGCGTCGTCGCGGCTGATACCGATCGTCGTCTGCGTGAGGTCGTTGGTGCCGAAGGAGAAGAACTCGCCGACCTCAGCGATTTCGGCGGCCATCAGCGCAGCGCGCGGCAGCTCGATCATCGTGCCGACATGATAGTCGACGCGGGTGCCGCGCTCGGCGAACACCTTGGCCGCCGTCTCGTCGACCACCGCCTTCATCAGCTCCAGCTCGCGCTTGGTCGCCACGAGCGGGATCATGACCTCCGGGATCGGCGCCTCGCCAGTCGCCTTCGCCACGTCCAGCGCCGCCTCGAAGATGGCGCGGGCCTGCATCTCGTAGATCTCGGGATAGGTGATGCCAAGCCGGCAACCGCGATGGCCGAGCATCGGGTTGAACTCGTGCAGTTCCGCCGCCCGGCGCTTGAGAAGCTCGACACCGACACCGACACCGGCCGCCGCTGCGACATCGGCAAAATCGTCGTCCTCGTGCGGGAGGAATTCGTGCAGCGGGGGATCG
The DNA here is from genome assembly GCA_017304655.1 of Sphingomonas sp. GTDB lineage: Bacteria > Pseudomonadota > Alphaproteobacteria > Sphingomonadales > Sphingomonadaceae > Sphingobium. Next base: position 252,162 of record JAFKLY010000004.1, on the reverse strand, counting down.
AGCAGGCGGATGGTGACGGGCAGGCCGGCCATCACCTCGAAGATCGCGGTGAAGTCCTTGCGCTGCTCGGGCAGCAGCTTGGCGAGCGCCTCGCGGCGGCCGGCCTCATTCTCCGCCAGGATCATCTGGCGCACGGCCGTGATGCGCGCGGCATCGAAGAACATGTGCTCGGTTCGGCACAGGCCTACGCCTTCCGCGCCGAACTCGCGCGCCGTCTTGCAATCGAGCGGCGTCTCGGCATTGGCGCGCACTTTCAGGCGACGGACAGAATCCGCCCAGACCATCAGCGTGCCGAAATCACCCGCCAGTTCCGGCTGCACCGTCGGAACCTTGCCGGCCATGACTTCGCCGGTCGCACCGTCGATGGTGATGATCTCGCCTTCCTTGAGCAGCCGCTCGCCGATGCGCAGCAGCTTGCTCGGCGCATCGATGGAGATGCTGCCCGCGCCGGAGACGCAGGGGCGGCCCATGCCGCGTGCCACCACGGCGGCGTGGCTCGTCATGCCACCGCGGGCGGTGAGGATGCCCTTGGCGGCGTGCATGCCGTGAATGTCCTCAGGGCTCGTCTCGATCCGAACGAGGATCACCGCTTCGCCCAGTTCGGCGCGGCGTTCGGCCGTCTCGGCATCGAACACGATCATGCCGGAGGCCGCGCCGGGGCTGGCCGGCAGGCCCTTGGTCAATACATCGCGTGGCGCTTCGGGGTCGAGCGTCGGGTGGAGCAGCTGGTCGAGCGCGCTCGCGTCGACGCGGGCCACCGCTTCCTCGCGCGTGATCAGCCCTTCATTGGCCATGTCCACCGCGATCTTGAGCGCGGCCTTGGCCGTGCGCTTGCCCGAGCGGGTCTGAAGCATCCAGAGCTTGCCCTGCTGCACGGTGAATTCGATGTCCTGCATGTCGCGATAATGCGTTTCCAGGATCTGGAAGACATTGGCGAGCTCGGCATAGGTTGCCGGCATCGCCTCTTCCATGCTGAGCGGCTTGGCGCCCGCCCGCTCGCGCGCCGCCTTGGTCAGATATTGCGGCGTGCGGATGCCCGCCACCACGTCCTCGCCCTGCGCATTGATGAGATATTCGCCATAATAGGCGTTCTCGCCGGTCGCCGGATCGCGCGTGAAGGCGACGCCCGTGGCCGACGTTTCGCCCATGTTGCCGAAGACCATGGCCTGCACGTTGACCGCCGTGCCCCAGTCGCCGGGAATGTTGTTGAGCCGGCGATAGACCTTGGCCCGGTCCGCCTGCCAGCTGCCGAACACCGCGCCGATCGCGCCCCAGAGCTGCTCGTTCACATCCTGCGGGAAGGGCTTGCCCCACTCCGCCTGCACGAGCTTCTTGTATTCCGCGACCAGCGCCTGCCAGTCGCTCGCTTCCAGCTCGGTGTCGAGATAGGCGCCCTTGTCTTCCTTGGCGATTTCGAGCGCTTCCTCGAACTTGCCATGGTCGAGGCCCAGCACCACGTCCGAATACATCTGGATGAAGCGGCGATAGCTGTCCCAGGCGAAGCGCGCGTCACCGGAGACCGTGGCCAGCCCCGCGACCGTCTCGTCATTCAGGCCTAGGTTCAGCACCGTGTCCATCATGCCCGGCATGGAGACGCGCGCGCCCGAGCGGACGGAAACCAGCAGCGGATCAGCCTTGTCGCCAAAGCACTTGCCCGTCACCGCCTCGATGTGGGCAATGCCGCCCGCCACTTCCGCGTTCAGGCTCTCGGGATAAGTTTCGCCATCTTCATAATAGCGGGTGCACATCTCGGTCGTGATGGTGAAACCGGGGGGAACCGGCAGGCCGATGGCCGCCATGCCATCCAGATTGGCACCCTTGCCGCCGAGCAGGTTCTTGTCGCCCTTGCCGCCGTCATTGATGCCGCCGCCGAACCGATAGACATATTTGGTCATCGAAAACCTTCCACCCTGTCATGCTGGGCGCTCCGGCGGTCGATCCCCGCGACATGATCTGTCGTCAGGGCCGCGCGGCGCGCACGGTCGTTGCTTCAGTCCTGCGCCCGCCCCTAGCCTTCAATTCTTGAAAAGTCCGCAACCTTGTGCACCGCAGCACGGATGCGGGTCAACAGATTGAGGCGCGCCGCGCGCTTGGCCGGATCGTCATCGTTCACGGTCACGCTCTCGAAGAAGGCGTCGATCGGCCCGCGCAGGGTCGCCAGCGCCGCCATGGCCCCGGCAAAATCCTCCGCCGCCACGGCCGCGTCCGCGCGCGGCTCGGCCATATCGAGCGCAGCGATCAGCGCCGCCTCAGCCGGCTCGGGCGTGAAGCTCTCATGCACGCGCATCGCATCGGCCACCTGCGGATCGGTCAGCGCGACGCCGGGGTCTTCCTCCCCCGCCTCGCTCTGCGCCTTGCCGCCGGCCGGCTGCTCCTTCTTGAGGATATTCGCCGCGCGCTTGTAGCCCGCCAGCAGGTTGACGCCATCATCGGTGCCGATGAACGCCTGAAGCGCATGAACGCGGGCGAGCAGGCGGACGAGATCGTCCTCCCCGCCCAGCGCGAACACCGCGTCGATCAGGTCGTGGCGGACACCAGCTTCGCGCTGCTGGACCTTGAGGCGGTCGGCGAAAAAGTTCCGGACGTCTTCCAGAACCACAAACGGCTGTATGTTAAAACGGATCCTCTCTGAAACGGATCGATTTTCAAGCCCTCCACCGAGAACTATTGACTCTTGGCGCGTAGTGATACGAATCCAATGCTGAGGGTTCAGCAAATCGCGGATTTCATTTTCTACCTCGGAGAATTTCGGCATGCTGCCCTTGTCGGTGTGCCAAGCTCCCAAGCAAAGTTTGATCATCATAGAGACCGGTAGCCGAATGCGCGCTTCGAGCCCCGTTCTTATGATCGCTAAGGCGGCACGCCTGAGTGCGAATGGGTCCTTTGAACCGGTCGGTTTCTCGTCGAGGAACCAGAATGAAAACAGCGTATCCAGCTTATCGGCCAACGCTACTGCCACCGTCACCGGCGCGGTGGGCACATCATCCCCCTGCCCCACCGGCTTGTAATGATCGCGGATCGCGTCGGCGACCGCATCCGGCAGGCCTTCCGCGCGGGCATAATAGCCGCCCATCAGGCCCTGTAGCTCGGGGAACTCGCCGACCATCTCGGTCACGAGATCGGCCTTGCACAGGCGTGCGGCCTGCTCAGCGAGGTCGGCCAGTTGTGCTCTACCGTGCTCCTGCGAACGCAGGAGCCCAGGGCCAGCTTGGGCGCCATCGCCCTGGCCTCCTGCTTCCGCAGGAGCACTGGACGGTCCATCCGCGCCGACGATGCCTTCTTCCACCAGCCAGCGTGCCAGCTTTGCAACGCGCTCGACCTTGTCGGCGACCGTGCCCAGCTTCTCGTGAAAGGTGATCCGTTCCAGCTTCTGCGCCTGCACGGCGAGCGCCGTCTTCTTGTCCTGTTCCCAGAAGAAGCGCGCGTCGGAGAGACGGGCGGCGAGCACCTTGCCATTGCCCTCGACAATGGCCTTGCCGCCGTCCTTCGCCTCGATATTCGCGGTGCAGATGAACGCATTGGCCAGCTTGCCGACGGCATCGCGCAGCACGAAATATTTCTGGTTGATGCGCAGCGTAAGCTGGATCACCTCCGGCGGCACCTCCAGAAACGCGGGATCGAACCGGCCAAGCAGCGGCACCGGCCATTCGGTGAGGCCCGCATTCTCCGCGACCAGCCCGGCATCCGGGATCAGCTCCAGCCCGGCCTCATGCGCGAGCGCGCCGGCACGGGTCTCGATGATCTTCGCGCGCTCGGTCTGGTCGACGATCACATAAGCCGCGCGGAGCTGATCGGCATAGGTCTCGGCACTCTCGATGGCGATCTCGCCGCTCGAATGGAAGCGGTGGCCGACCGTCTCACGCCCGGCGCCGACGCCTTCGATGGCGAAGGGCACGATCTCGCCGCCGAGCAGCGCGACAATGCCCTGCAGCGGACGCACCCAGCGCAGGCTCTCGGTCGTGGCACTGGCATCGCCCCAGCGCATCGACTTGGGCCAGGGAAAGGCGCGCACGATGGCGGGGATGACTTCGGCCAGAACTTCCGTGGTTGCGCGGCCGGGCTTTTCGACTGTCGCGAACCAGATGCCGTCGCGATCCTCCAGCTGGTCCTGCGTGAGGCCGGTCTTGCGCAGGAAGCCTTCCAGCGCCTGCGCCGGAGCGGAGGTGCGTGGCCCCTTGAACTCTTCGCTCACCGCCTGCGTCGCCAGCGGCAGGCCATGCGCAATGAGGGCAAGGCGACGCGGCGTCACGAAGCTGGTCAGGCGCTCGGGCTTGAGGCCGGCCTGCGCCAATGCCTCGGTGAACAGCCGGGCGAGATCGTCGCTCGCCTTGGCCTGCATGCGCGCGGGAATTTCCTCGCAGCGCAGCTCAAGAAGGAAATCCGCGCTCATTCCGCCCACCCGTTATGCTTCATCCACGCTTCGCAGCTGCCCTTGGCGAGATCGCGCACGCGGCCGATATAGCTGGCGCGCTCCTGAACGCTGATGACGCCGCGCGCCTGCAGCAGGTTGAACACATGGCTCGCCTCGATCGCCTGCTCATAGGCCGCCAGCGGCACATTGGCGGCAATGCTGGCCTGACATTCCGCCTCGGCATCCTTGAACCAGCGGAACAGCTTCTCGGTGTCCGCCACCTCGAAGTTCCACTTGGACATCTGCTGCTCATTGGCGAGGAACACGTCGCCATAGGTCACGGCCGGGCGATCGCCCACCGCATCGTTGAAGACGAGGTCATAGACGCTGTCGACGCCCTGGATGTACATGGCGAGGCGCTCCAGCCCGTAGGTCAGCTCGCCGGCCACCGGCTTGCAATCGAAGCCGCCCATTTGCTGGAAATAGGTAAACTGGGTGACTTCCATGCCGTCGCACCAGACTTCCCAGCCCAGACCCCAGGCGCCGAGCGTCGGGCTTTCCCAGTCATCCTCGACGAAACGGATGTCGTGCAGCAGCGGGTCGATGCCGATTTCCTTGAGGCTGCCCAGATACAGCGCCTGCAGGTCCGGCGGGCTCGGTTTCATGATCACCTGGTACTGGTAATAATGCTGGAGCCGGTTGGGATTCTCGCCATAGCGGCCGTCGGTCGGCCGGCGGGAGGGCTGCACATAGGCGCAGTTCCAGGGATCGGGGCCGAGGCTGCGCAGCGTCGTCGCGGGGTGGAACGTGCCGGCGCCCACGCGCATGTCAAAGGGTTGCAGGATCACGCAGCCCTGCTTCGCCCAATAGTCATGCAATGTTAGGATCAATCGCTGAAAACTCAGCGGCGTCGATGCTGTATCCGCCATGCCCAACCGTTCCAATTCTACCGGTCGGCCTGCTGTGCCGACGAACGGGCGCGCTTTGGCGCATGGGGGCAGCGCGGTCAAGTTTTCGGCCAGTTGCGCCCGGTGCAAGCCCTTGCGCCTCAGACGCAACTCCGCGATGGACCGCAAGATGGCGAGAAAGACAATGATGAACTGGAAATCCCTGATCCTCGGTGCCGCACTGGCGCTGGCCGGCTGCACGTCCACGCCTGAGCCGCTTGCGCAGCCGAAGACCCAGGCGGTCAATGCCCACCCTGCCCTTTGGGTCGTGAAGGATGCGGACACGACCATCTATCTCTTCGGCACCATCCATCTGCTCAAGCCCGAGGTGCGCTGGTTCGAAGGGCCGGTGCGCAAGGCATTCGATTCGTCGCAGGAAGTCGTGCTGGAAGTGGTGAGCCGGGACGATCCTGACCGGCAAGCCAAGCTCATGCAGCGGGCGCTCCGCCCCGATGGCCCGACCATATCGAGCCGCCTGCCGGAGCCGGCGCGGACCAGGTTTCTGGATGCCCTCGCGTCCAACAATCTTCCGGTGCCGGTGTTCGACCGCACAAAGCCGTGGTTCGCCACGATCACGCTCTCGGTCCTGCCGCTGCATCGTTATGGTTATGATCCCAACAGCGGGGCCGATCACCAGATCGAGCTTGACGCCGTCGCGGCCGGCAAGACGCTCACCGGGCTGGAGACGGCTGACCAGCAGATCGGCTTCTTCGACGACTTGCCGGACGATCTGCAGATCGCTCTGCTCGGCGAAACGCTCGACGAATTGCCCAAACTGCAGGACATGATCGAGAAGATGATGGCCGCATGGGCCAAGGGCGAACCCAAGATGTTGGCCTCGCTCCTCAACGAATCGGTCGAGACCAATCCGGAGCTGGAGAAGCGCCTGCTGACCGATCGCAACGCGCGATGGGCGGACTGGATCAAGGCGCGGCTCGAAAAGCCGGGCACGGTGTTCATGGCTGTCGGAGCCGGGCATCTGGCTGGCGAGAAGAGCGTGCAGGCCATGCTCCGGCAGCGCGGGCTCGTCGCCGCACAGCTTCCCAACCGCGCGCGTTGACGCCCCATGGCGGGCGCCGCCCCACGTCCCGTCTTCGGCCGGCCTCTCCTGCTGCTTGGCGCACTGCTTGCGCTGGCCGGGCTTGCCTGGCTCGGCTGGCGACTGGGCGCGCCGTCGGTCAGCCCGGTCGTCGATGCCCGCCCGGCGCTCTGGCGGATGGAGAAGGACGGGCGGCAGGCCTGGCTGTTCGGCACCATTCACGCTGTGCCGCACGGCGAGCGCTGGCTCTCTCCCCGCATTGCCGATGCGCTCGCGCACAGTGACCGGCTCATGCTTGAAGTCACCGGCCTGGAAGCTGAACGACGCAGCCGTGCGACCTTCGAGAGGCTAGGCCACGCACCTAATTTGCCGCCGATTGCAGAGCGGCTCGATGCGCCAGACGCGGCCCGGTTCAAGGCTTTGGTCGCGGCTACCCCATCCGCCTTCCACGGACTGGATGGTTACAAGAGCTGGGCGGCGGCCCTGCTCATCAATGCCGCAAGTTCATCCGGTCTCGACCTCTCGGCACAGGAGGCAGGCGAAGCCGTCCTGACAGAGCGCTTTGCCCAGGAGGGCAAGCCGATCGAGGGACTGGAAACGATATCGGGCCAGCTTGGCCTGTTCGATGCGCTGCCGGAAGCCGACCAGCGCCTGCTTCTCGCGCAGGCCGTAAGCGAGGCCGGCGACGCGGAGCGGCTCTACGGCGATCTGCACGAGGCATGGGCGCGCGGCGATCTGGCGCGGCTTGAACGGCAGTTTCTCGCCCCGCTCTCCCGATCGCCGAGCCTGCGGCGCGCGCTCATCGACAATCGCAACGCTCGCTGGGCGGGCGCGATCGACGCCGCCGTGAGCCGCCAGCCGGGCACCCGATTCATCGCGGTCGGCGCGGGGCATCTGATCGGCCCGGCGAGTCTGCAAGCCCGCCTTGCTACGCTCGGCTGGCGGATCGAGCGCGTGCAATGAGCCGAGCAGTGCTTGCTTTTCCGGGAATTTGCCGCTAAGCGCGCCGCCTTCCGTCATGGTCATCCCTGGAGGCGTGGCGGAATGAAGACACTCAATCATGCTATTGGAGACACGCAATGAGCGATACGCTTACGCTGTCGGCCGAGGCACGCGATCGGGCAGGCAAGGGAGCCTCCCGTGCTCTCCGCCGCGAGGGCCGCGTTCCCGCCGTCATTTATGGCAACAATGAAGAGCCGCAGTCCATCCACGTCGAGGAAAAGCTCCTCAACAAGCTGCTGGGCACCGGGCACTTCTTCAACTCGGTGGTGATGGTCGAGGTCGGCGGCAAGTCGATCCGCACCCTGCCCAAGGACGTTGCCTTCCATCCGGTCACCGACCGTCCGCTCCACGCCGATTTCCTGCGCGTCTCCGAGCATGCCACCATCCACGTCAACGTGCCGGTGGTGTTCGCGAACGAGGCAGCCTCGCCGGGCCTGAAGCGCGGCGCCGTGCTGAACATCGTGCGTCACGAGCTCGAGCTGATCTGCGATGCGGCCGAGATTCCGGACGACATCACGATCGACCTCACCGGCTATGACGTCGGCGATTCGATCCACATCAGCCAGGTTGCGCTGCCCAAGGGCGCGACGTCGGCGATCACGGATCGCGATTTCACCATCGCGACTGTCGTGGCACCGTCCTCGCTGAAGTCCGAAGAGGGCGACACCAGCAAGGACGACGACGCGGCCTGATCGCGCGTTCGACGGGGAGCGCATATTCGTGCAACTCTGGGTTGGCCTCGGCAATCCCGGTCCGCAATATGCGCTCCACCGCCATAATGTCGGCTTCATGACGCTTGACGTCATGGCTGAGGATTATGGCTTTTCGCCCTGGAAAAAGCAGTTTCAGGGCCTGACGGCCGAAGGGCGCATCGGCCCGGAGAAGATCCTTCTCCTCAAACCCCAGACCTTCATGAACGAAAGCGGCCGCTCGATCCGCGCAGCCTGCGACTTCTACAAGCTCGGCGTCGAGGACGTGACCGTCTTCCACGATGAGCTCGATCTTGCTCCCATGAAAATGAAAGTGAAGCGCGGCGGCGGTACGGCGGGCCATAATGGCCTGCGCTCGACTGACGCGCATGTCGGCAATGCCTTTCGCCGCGTTCGCATCGGCATCGGCCATCCCGGCCACAAGGATCGCGTGACCGGCCATGTACTCGGCAATTACGCCAAGAGCGAGATCGATCCGCTCTCAGACCTTCTGGGCGCCCTGTCTCGCGAGGCGGAGTGGCTGGCCCGCGGTGACGACACCCGCTTCATGAACGAAGTCGCGCTGCGCCTCGCAGACTGAGCGTTTCGCTCACTTCGCCGCTGGCATCATGGCTCGGTCCAATCGGGTGCGCCACAGCCTCAGCGTCGTCTCTGGCACGGGCGCGCGCAGCTCCGCGCCGCCGCCATCGCGCAGGCGCTTGCGATCGCGTTCGGGCGGCTCCACTCGCCGCACCCGCACCGCCGCGACACCCTTCTGGCGGATGCCGAGTTCACTGGCCGCTGCCGGCGAGAGGTCGATGATTCGCCCGGGAATGAACGGCCCGCGATCGTTGATCCGCACCAGGATCGTGCGCCCGGTGTCGAGCGCGGTCACCTCGACATAGCTCGGCAGCGGCAGGGTCGTATGGGCGGCCGCGAACGAGCCGTGGCGGAATTTTTCGCCATTGGCCGTCATCCGGCCCGATTCCTCGCCATACCAGCTGGCATAACCCAGCATGTCATAGGCCGGGTCATCCCGTGGTACGTAGGTGACGCCTTTGATCTGGTAGGGCGGCCCGATGCGGACCGGCGTGTCGCTCACGGGGCGGAACTTCGTGGTCGAGGCGCATCCAGCAAGCAACGGAAGGACCAGCAGACAGAGCCAGATCAGAAGAGGGTGCTGCCGGGAACCGCGGGCAGACCGGCTTATGTCGATGAAACTCGTTGCCATGCGAGCGGTCTAGCGGAAGGGCGCGGAAGGTTGAAGCCATCCCGCCACAGCATCCTCCGCAAGCCCGGCTGTCCTACACCGTTCGAACCGTGGCATCGTCACCGGCGATGATTGTTCAGTTTGTTCCAAATGCCCCTTTGGCTCATCCAACAGCGCGCCTGCATAACGGTGGAAGTTCACGCCCCCCGTGGCGTGAACTTCGGTAACTTCAGGTATTCAGGCACCGGTTCGCGCGCGATGCCGGAACGGGCTGGCGCAAAGCGCCGCCAGCGACTATCTGCGCGGCTTTCCCGCCTTTTCAGGACAAGAGCATCGCCATGGGTTTCAAATGCGGCATCGTCGGCCTTCCCAACGTCGGCAAGTCGACCCTCTTCAATGCGCTGACCGAGACGCAAGCCGCGCAGGCCGCCAATTATCCCTTCTGCACCATCGAACCCAATGTGGGCCAGGTCGCCGTGCCGGACGCGCGGCTGGACAAGCTCGCGGCCATCGCAGGCAGCCAGAAGATCATCCCGACCCAGCTCGCCTTTGTCGATATCGCGGGCCTCGTGCGTGGCGCCTCCAAGGGCGAGGGGCTCGGCAACCAGTTCCTCGGCAACATCCGGGAAGTGGACGCCATCGTCCATGTGCTGCGCTGCTTCGAGAATGACGACATCCAGCATGTCGACAATCGCGTCGATCCGATCGCGGATGCCGACACGGTCGAGACCGAGCTGATGCTCTCCGACCTCGAGAGCCTTGAGAAGCGCGTTCCCGCTTTCCAGAAGAAGGCCACCGGTGGCGACAAGGAAGCCAAGATCGCCGCAGCCGTCCTCGGCCGCGCGCTCGATCTGCTGCGGGATGGCAAGCCCGCGCGGCTGGTCGAACCCAATGACGAGGAGGAAGCGCGCATCTTCCGCCAGGCCCAGCTGCTGACCTCCAAGCCCGTTCTGTACGTCTGCAATGTCGAGGAAGAGAGCGCGGCGCAGGGCAACGCCTTCAGCGCTCGCGTGTTCGAAAAGGCGAGAGCGGAAGGCGCACAGGCTGTCGTTGTCTCCGCCGCCATCGAGGCCGATCTGGTGACGATGCCGCCCGAAGAGCGTGCCGAGTTTCTGGAAGCCATGGGGCTGGAAGAAGCCGGTCTCGCCCGCGTGATCCGCGCAGGATACGAGCTGCTGCATCTGCTGACCTTCTTCACGGTCGGCCCCAAGGAAGCCCGCGCCTGGACCGTCCACAAGGGCGCCCATGCGCCGGAAGCTGCCGGCGAAATCCACAGCGATTTCCAGAAGGGCTTCATTCGGGCCGAGACGATCGCCTTCGACGATTATGTCGCGCTCGGGGGCGAGGCCAAGGCGCGAGAAGCGGGCAAGCTGCGCGCCGAGGGCAAGGCCTATGTGGTGCAGGATGGTGACGTCATGCACTTCCTGCACAGCTGAGGCCTGCCTGTCCTGACCGCGTTCCGTCACATATGAAAGCTAGGGTCCCGCCGATGTTCACGCGCAGACACTTCCTCTCCACCGGCGGTACGGTCACGGCTCTCGGCCTTGCCGGCGCCCCTGCCATCCTCAAGGCGCAGAGCTGGTTCCTCGATTACCCTTTCAAGCTCGGCGTCGCGTCTGGCGATCCGGCGCCTGATGGCTTCGTGATCTGGACCAAGCTGGCGCCGGAACCTTTCGCGCCCCATGGCGGCATGCCGCTCTCGGCCCTGCCCGTTGCATGGGAAGTCGCCAGCGACGAGCGCTTTGCGACCATCGTCGCCAAGGGCGAAACGCTGGCCCGGCCGGAACTCGGCCACAGCGTCCATGTCGAGGTATCAGGCCTCGAGGCCGACCGGCCCTATTGGTATCGCTTCAAGCTCGGATCGGATCGCTCGCTTCAGGGCCGCGCGCGCACCCTGCCCCGGCCCGGCGCGCCTGTTTCGGCGCTCAAATTCGGCGTGTGCGGCTGCCAGCACTATGAATCCGGCCTGTTCACGGCCTACCGCCACCTCGCGCAGGAAGACCTCGCCTTCGTCTTCCATTATGGCGATTTCATCTACGAATATCGCTACGATTACGCCTATGACAAAGGCCAGCCCGTGCCCAAGGTACGCGATCATCGGCTGCGGGCGCTCTACTCGGTCGACGATTATCGCGCCCATTATGCGCAATATCTACTCGACCTCGACTTGCAGGCCGCGCGCGCGCGTCACCCCTTCCTCTCGACCTTCGACGATCATGAGGTCGAGAATAATTGGGTGAGCGATCTCGTTCAGAATGGCGATGTGCCGCCGGAGATCTTCGCGCTGCGCCGTCAGGCCGCCATGCAGGCCTGGTATGAATATATGCCGGTGCGTGCCGCCATGATCCCGCGCGGCCCGCTCATCACGGCCAATCGCGCGTTCAATTATGGCAATCTGGTCGCCATGAACTTGCTCGATACGCGCAGTTTCCGCACGGACCAGCCCTGCGGCGACGGCTTCAAGCCCCACTGCCCCGGTGTGTCCGATCCCAAGGCGAGCGTGCTGGGACAGGCACAGGAGGCCTGGCTCGATGCCAATCTTGGGCGCCGCGATGCGACCTGGACCTGCATCGCGCAGCAGATCATGGTCATGCCGCTTGATCGACGCCGTTACGCCGACGAGAAGGAGAAGATCCTCAATCTCGATAGCTGGGCCGGCTATGATGCCCCGCGCAATCGCCTGATGAGCCGCCTTGGCAAGATCGACAACGCCGTTGTCCTGACCGGCGACGAGCATCAGAATTTCGCGGGCCTGCTTTATGATCGGGACAAGCCGGTTGCTGCCGAAAGCGTCGTGACCTCGATCACCAGCGGCGGCGACGGGCAGGATGTGCGGCCGGGCAGCGACACGATGCTCGCCAACAACCCGCAGCTCAAGTTCATCAACGATCAGCGCGGCTATGCGGTGTGCGAAGTAACCCCGGAAGCCTGGAAAACGCACTTCATGGTGCTGGACAAGGTCTCGAAGCCCGGCGGGACGCTGAGCCGCCGCGCGACGGCCACCGTCCCGCGCGGCAGCGCGTCTCTGTCGATCGGCTGACGCCATGACCGAACCGCAGAGTTACTATTGGGACGATCTGACGGTCGGCTGGACCTACGACTTCGGGCCGATCGAGGTCGACCGGGAAGAAGTTCTGGCTTTCGCGCGCCGATATGATCCGCAACCCTTCCACCTCGACGATGAGGCAGCGGCGCAGACCCATTTCGGCCGCCTGGCGGCGAGCGGCTGGCATAGCTGCGCAATGATGATGGGCGCGATGGTCGAGCGCTGGCAGCAGATGCCGGGCTGGCAGGACCAGTCACTGGGCGCGATGGGGATTGATGAGCTGCGCTGGCGTCGCCCCGTCTTCCCCGGCGACAGGCTGCGCGGCACGTGCGAGCTGATCGAGCGGATCGCGAGCCGCACCCGACCCGAAATGGGCATCAACAAGTGGCGCACGACCCTGATCAATCAGAACGACGAGCCGGTTCTCAGCCTCGTCTCCATCGTCATGCAGAAGCGGCGTCCACCAACGAGCACGGCGGACGACGAGAAGTATTGATCTCTCAACACCTTTCCGGCACGATCCGCGCTGGTCGCATGAGGCGGACCATCGGGAGGGGAACATGAGTGATGAGAGGGCACAGGAAAGCCCCGCTGCGGCAACATCTCGACGGCACTTCATCGCGGGAGCGACGGTGATGGGCCTGGGCGCCAAGGGCGCAATCGCCGCCGGAGCTGGCACTCCAGAGGTTGCCTCACAAGCCTGGTTCGAGGCCTATCTCGCGGCCTTCAACCGGGCGGATGAAGCCGTCTTCGGCAGCTATTATACCGATGACATCCAGTTTTTCGGCCAGGCCGCACAAGTGACCGGCCGGCAGGCCGTCCTCGATTTCTACCGGAAGGTGCGCGAGCACCTGCAGGAACGGGTCGAGCTGCTGACTTATGTCGGCGACCCGGCGCGCCAGCACGCCCTTGCCGTCATTCGCACCACGCTGACCGCGCATCGCGACTGGCCGGATATGCCCACCGGCCCGCTAAAGGCTGGCGACCGGCGCGAAAGCGTCAGCTTCGTCATGTATGACATCAAGGACGGGCGCTTTTCGCGGGTGCGCTCTGCCCGGTTCAGCCCGCAGAAGGGACGCGCAGCATGACGCAGGAAGAGCGCTTCCGCGCCTATATCGCGGCCTTCAACGCGCAGGATTGGGCTAGGCTCGTCACCAACTATGCGCCGGATGTTCGCCTCGTCATCGGCAATGGCACCGAAATGGTCGGGCATGACGCCATCGTCAGCTTCTACAAGAAGGTGAACATCCAGACGAAGCGCACGATCCAAGTCCGCAACACCTTCACGGACGGCAAGCGCCTGGTCGCCGAGCTGGAGTCCGAATTCGTGGCGCTCATCGATGCGCCCGATTTCACCTCCGGCCCGCTCGCCAAGGGCGACCGCTATCACATCAACAGTTTCGCGCTCTACGAATATGAGGGCGATCTCTACACCAACATTCGTGCAGCGGTGTTCCGCCGCGAGTTCCACCGGCTGAAGCCCGCCTGAGCCCGTCCTGTTCGGCCGTCAATGGCGACCGAACAGCTTCTCGATGTCGCCATGGGCGAGCTTGACCCAAGTCGGGCGCCCATGGTTGCACTGCCCGGAATGGGGGGTTACCTCCATCTCGCGCAGCAGCGCATTCATCTCGGCCACCGAGAGCACGCGGCCTGCCCGCACCGACCCATGGCAGGCCATGGTCGCGGCAACGAGATCGAGCCGCCCCTTAAGCGAGGTTGCGTCGCCCAAGGCTGCGAGGTCGTCCGCCAGATCCCGCACCAGACCGGTTACGTCACTCAGCCCCAGCATGGCCGGCGCCGCCCGCACCAGCATCGCCGCCGGCCCAAAGCGCTCGACCTCCAGCCCCAGTTCGCCAAGCTCGTCGATCCGCGCCTCGATCCGGTCGCAGGCAGGTTCGTCCAGCTCGACTACTTCCGGTAGCAGCAGAGCTTGCCTAGCGACAGAGCCGTCCGCCAGCGCCTTGCGCATCCGCTCCAGCACGAGGCGTTCATGCGCGGCATGCTGGTCCACGAGAATGAGGCCATCCTCGGCTTCCGCAACGATATACGTCCGCGCCACCTGTCCGCGCGCAACGCCGAGTGGAAATGCCCTCGCCTCGTCCGTAGGCATTGCCACCGCCGGCTCGGCACGTCCCGAAGGCGCGAAACCCGAGAAGCGCGCCTGCCGGTCAGCAAAAAGCGGGGTGCCGCCGCCAGCCCCGCCCCGTGATGACCAGTCGGGCAGGAAGGTTCCACTCGATGGCAGCTGCGCGGGACCAAAGCCAGGCTCCGCATCGCGCTGCCAGAGCTCGGTCGATCCGGCATCAGGCCGATTGATGACCCGCATGCCCGCGGCATCCAGCGCACGCCGCAACCCGCTGACGATCATGCCGCGCATGAACGCCGGGTCGCGGAAGCGCACCTCGGTCTTGGCCGGATGGACATTCACGTCCACCTCCTCGACGGGAATCGTCAGGAATAACGCAAGTACCGGATGCCGGTCGCGCGCGACGAAATCGGCATAGGCACCGCGCACCGCACCGACCAGCAGCCGATCCCGCACAGGCCGCCCATTCACGAACAGATATTGATGATCGGCGCTGCCGCGATGGAACGTCGGCAGAGACGCGACGCCCGCCAGCGAAACACCCTCGCGCTCAAGCTCCACGATGACATGATTGTCAGCCAGCTCGCGATCGATCAGCTGCGCGACCCGATCCTCACGCTCCTGTGAAGCCGGCAAGGAGAGAACGCGGCGACCGTCATGCTCCAAGACGAACCCAACGTCGCTCCGCGCCATGGCGAGGCGCCGGACGATGTCGAGGCAGGCCGCATATTCCGAGCGCGGACTGCGCAGAAACTTACGCCGGGCCGGCACGCGTGCGAAAAGCCCCTCCACCTCGACCCGGGTGCCATACGGCATGGCGCAGGGCTCAACGTCGCTTAGCACGCCATTATCGCAAACGATCCGCCATCCGTCGCCACCGGCTTGCCGACTTGACAAGGTCAGCCGTGAAACACTGCCGATCGAAGGGAGCGCTTCGCCGCGAAAACCGAGCGTCCTGACCTGCTCGATCGCTTCGTCCGGGAGCTTTGAGGTTGCGTGACGTTCCAGCGCGATCGGCATTTCGTCTCGCGCGATCCCATGCCCATCATCGGTCACAACGATACCGTCCAGCCCGCCCTGACGTAGACCGACGGAAATGGCACGTGCGCCGGCATCAAGCGCGTTTTCGACCAATTCCTTCAGCGCGCTGGCGGGCCTTTCGACCACTTCACCGGCGGCGATTCGATTCACGAGAGTCTCTGGGAGGCGGCGTATTGACATTGCCTAGCGACTAGACCAAGCGAGCGTCCTAAGCGAGCGAAAGCCGTCCATTTTTCGGATGGCCGGACTCGGACAGGTCGCAGTTTCCCATAGGATCGCGAAGCGCGTCATCTTCGGCGCGTCTGGCATGAACAGGACGCTCAATGTCGTTTCTCACCAGTTTGTTCAAGTTCACTTCCCACGACATGGCGATTGACCTCGGTACGGCGAATACCGTCGTTTATGTGCGCGGTCGCGGCATCGTGCTCAATGAGCCTTCGGTTGTCGCCGTCGAAACGCTGAACGGCGTCAAGCGGGTCAAGGCAGTTGGCGACGACGCTAAGCTCATGATGGGTAAGACGCCTGACTCGATCGAAGCAATCCGTCCGCTGCGTGACGGCGTGATCGCCGACATCGACATCGCCGAGCAGATGATCAAGTGGTTCATCAGTAAGGTCCATGGCCACCGTCGCTTCCTGCGTTTTCCCGAAATCGTGATCTGCGTGCCGTCGGGTTCGACCAGTGTCGAACGCCGCGCCATTCGCGATGCTGCGAGCAATGCTGGCGCGAGCCAGGTGTTCCTGATTGAGGAGCCGATGGCCGCTGCGATTGGCGCCGACATGCCGGTGACCGAACCGATCGGCTCGATGGTCGTCGACATCGGCGGCGGCACGACGGAAGTCGCGGTTCTCTCGCTGCGCGGCCTCGCGTATACGACCAGCGTGCGCGTTGGTGGCGACAAGATGGACGAGGCGATCGTCTCCTATGTTCGCCGTCATCACAACCTGCTGATCGGTGAAGCGACCGCCGAGCGGATCAAGAAGGAATATGGCATTGCCCAGAAGCCGGCTGACGGCGTGGGCGCCACCATCCACATCAAGGGCCGCGATCTGGTGAACGGCGTCCCCAAGGAAATCGCGATCAATCAGGGCCAGATCGCCGACGCGCTGGCCGAGCCGATCGGCACCATCGTCGAAGGCGTGCGCATCGCGCTCGAAAATACGGCGCCCGAACTTGCTGCGGATATCGTCGATCAGGGTATTGTGCTCACCGGTGGTGGCGCGCTGCTTAAAGGGTTGGACGAGGAGTTGCGCGACGAGACCGGCCTGCCGGTTACCGTAGCCGAGGATCCGCTGACTTGCGTTGCGATCGGCACGGGGCGCGCAATGGAGGACCCGGTCTTCCGCGGCGTGCTCCAGACCGCCTGATTGAGGACGCGCCAGTATGGCGCCACCAGCCAAGAGGCGCCCCGGATATGACCGGAAGGCGCAATATGGGCTATTTGCCAGCTATGTGATTGCGATCGCCGGCGCGCTCGTCGGCCTGCTGCTGCTGATTGTCTCGATTGCTGATCCAACAGGCTTCAACGCGTTGCGCTCGGCCAGTGCGGAAGTAACGCGTCCGATCTCGGCCAGCTTGCGCGCTGTGGTCGTCGGCATCGGCAATCTCGATGAAGAAGTGGCCGCCTATGTCAACGCGGGCTCGCAAAATGCGGCCCTGCGTCGGCAGGTCGACGCCAATCGTACAAAACTCATCGAAGCCGACGCCATCCGACAGGAAAATTTCCGCCTAAAGCGCCTGCTCCGTCTCACCGAGACGGATAGTGGCGTCGTCTCTGCAGGCCATCTCATTTCTTCAACGGCATCCAGCGCAGCGCGCCTTGCACGACTGGATATCGGTCGGTCGCGCGGCGTCGCGCCAGGAATGCCGGTGCGCGCGCCGGAAGGCCTGGTAGGTCGCGTCCTCCGCGCCGGCCCAAATACGGCCGATGTTCTGTTGCTCATCGACGAAGGCAATGTGGTGCCTGTACGTCGCACCAGCGACAACATCGCCGGGATCAGTTCCGGTCGCGGCGACGGCACGCTTGAGATCCGGGCACTCAATACCGAGAGCAACCCGTTCAAGCCGGGTGATGTCGTGGTCACCTCGGGCATCGGCGGCCTCTATCGCCCGAATATCCCGGTCGCCATTGTCGCGCGGCTTCAGGGTGATCGCGCCATTGCCATTCCGCTGGCCAATCCATCGCGCGTCGAACTTGTCGTGGTCCAGACCCCCTTCCGGCCGGCCGAAGCGGAACGGGAAGAGGCCGCTCGCGTCAGCGAAGCAGCCAATGCCGCACGTCCATGATCGGCCGCTACGATAATCGTATCGGGCGCTGGCGAACGCCACTGCACATTCGCGGTACGCCGATCGTCTCGGTCATGATCGGGTCGATGCTCTCTGCACTCGCGCCCGTCATAGCGCAGACGCCGCTCATGCCGCCTTTTGGCCTCATGCTCTTCGTTGCCTGGCGACTGCTGCGAACCGACGTCTGGCCGCTCTGGATCGGTGCACCGCTGGGCCTGTTCGACGATTTGATGAGTGGGCAGCCGTTGGGCAGCGCGGTCTTTCTCTGGACCGTCGTGCTCCTCGCGCTCGATTTCGAAAGTCAGCGGCATTTCTGGCGGGACTATTGGCATGGCTGGTTCATGGCGGTGGGCGCGATCGCCTTCACGCTGGCCGGCGGCTGGCTGTTTGTCCGGCTGGCCGGCAATGGCGGGCCAATCCTTCAGATTCTTCCGCAACTTGCCTATAGTGTCGGCCTATTCCCCTTCGTCGTGCGCATCTGTGCGATGCTTGACCGGTGGCGCCTGCCTTGAAACTGCGAAATTTCCATCTTTTCGGCAACAAGACTGTCACGCAGGCGAGCCAGTCTTTCACGTTCAGTCGCCGCGCCTTCTTTCTCAGCGCCGCGCAGGTCACGGTCGGCGGACTGCTCGTCACCCGGATGGGCTGGATCGCGATTGCCGAGAATGAGAAGTATAATCTTCTGTCGGAGAGCAATCGCGTCAATCTCACGATCATTCCGCCCCGCCGGGGCTGGATCATCGACCGCAAGGGTCGGCCTCTCGCATCCAACCGCACCAATTTTCGCGTCGACCTGATTCCCGATCGCCTGCAAAATCGCGAGAAGGTCGTGGCAGAATTGGCCGAGATGCTGAAGCTCGACCCTAATCAGGTCGATCGCATCAACGAAGATCTCGACAAGGCAGCCGGCTTCCAGCCCGTGCAGGTGGCGGATGACCTAACTTATGAGCAATATGCCGCACTCTCGGTCCGTCTCTCGGAATTCCCCGGAGTCGCTCCGGCACAGGGCTTTTCACGCTTCTATCCGGCAGGCCCGGCAGTCGGCCATCTGATCGGCTATGTTGGCGCCGCCTCGGCGGAAGATTATCAGAAGACCAAGGACCCGTTGTTGATTACGCCAGGCTACAAGATCGGCAAGCAGGGGCTCGAAAAATCCCTCGAGCGCTTCCTCACCGGAAAGCCGGGCGCGCGCCGGGTCGAAGTAACAGCTCGCGGGAAGATCGTCCGTGAATTGACCACGCGGCCGGACACGCCGGGCCACTCCATTCGGCTCACTGTCGATGCCGGCCTTCAGGAGTTTGCCGGGCGCCGGCTAGGCACGCAGAGCGGGTCTGTGGTGATCATGGACTGCCTGACCGGCGACATTCTCGCCTCGACCTCGATGCCGAGCTTCGACCCCAACAGCTTTTCGGACGGCATCTCGCATCTTGAATGGCAGATGCTCTCCGAGGACGATCACGTGCCCCTGCGCAACAAGACGCTGGCCGGCCTCTATCCGCCTGGCTCGACCGTCAAGCCGATGGTCGCCCTTTCCTTCCTTGAGGCGGGCCTGTCGCCGGAGGAATCGACGGTCTGCACCGGTGGTCTGCGCGTCGGCAATCGCGTTTTCCACTGTCACAGCCGGCGCGGCCACGGCACCGTCAACATGCACCGCGCCATCGAGCAGAGCTGCGACATCTATTTCTATTACTTCGCCCAGAAGATCGGCATGGACGTCATCGCCGCGATGGCGCGACGCATGGGGTTGGGCCAGAAGTTCGACCTGCCCTTCCCCAACCAGAGCTATGGCACGGTCCCCGATCCGGCCTGGAAGCTCAAGAAGTACAAGCAGGAATGGCAGCCGTACGACACGGTCAACGCGACGATCGGCCAGGGCTATATGCTCGTCAATCCTACGCAGATGTGCGTCATGGCGGCGCGGCTCGCGACAGGGCTCGATCTCAATCCGCATTACCTTGTTGATGGCAAGCGGCATGAGGGAAGCCCGCTCGGCATTCCACTCGATCATCTCACCGTCATCCGCAACGCCATGAAGGATGTCGTCAATGGCGGCGGCACCGGTCGCGCGGCACGGCTCGATGTGCCGGGCGTGCTGCTCGCCGGCAAGACCGGCACCGCGCAGGTGCGCGCGATCACCGCAGCCGAGCGCGCACGGGGCGTGCGCGGCAATGCCGGTCTGCCGTTCAAGCTGCGCGATCATGCCCTCTTTCAGGGCTTCGCGCCGTTCGACAATCCGCGCTACGCTATTTCCTGCATTCTGGAGCATGGTGGGCATACCAACCGCATCCAGGACTCGCCGATGATCGTGGGCGACTGCATCACCTATCTCTACGACCCGGCGAAAGCGATGGAGAAGCTGGCCAAGTTCGAGAAGGAATGGGGTGGGACGCCGCAGGAGCGGCTGGAGCGCCAGCTGAACGAGTTCCGTATCGCCAAGGGCCTCGCCGCAGCGCCCGCGCCAGACAATGCAGCCGGTGCCGCTAATGAGACCGCGCCTGCGGAAGCGACCGAGCCCGAGGTGCCCGATCCCGATCAGGCCCGCCAGAGCGAGGACGCCGGTGCTGCGGCCGAGCCCGAAGCGACGCGCGCACAGCCCGACTCTGCACCGTCACCAATGCCCACCCCGCCCGTGCCGGAGCCGCGATGAACAAGCTCGTTCCTGTGCCCGATGCGATCGCGCGCCTGCCTTGGGGACTCTACGCCCTGCTGATCGGCATCGCCAGCTTCGGCGGCGTGGTGCTCTACAGTGCCGCCGGCGGTCACATGATGCCCTGGGCCGGAATGCAGCTGGCCCGCTTCACCCTCTTCCTCATCATGGCCGAGGTGATCGGGCGCATCCCCCATTCGCTGATCCGCATGAGCGCCTTTCCCCTCTACGGGGCGATCCTCGTGGCGCTCATTCTGGTTGAGTTGATCGGCGGTGTCGCAGGCGGCAGCCAGCGCTGGATCAATCTTGGCTTCATGCAGCTTCAGCCTTCGGAATTCATGAAGGTTGCCGTCGTCCTTGCCGTCGCGCGCTTCTATTCCGTGCTGCCGATCGCCCAGACGCGCACCGTCACCGCGATCTGGCCTGCGCTGGCGTTGATCGGCTTCCCGGCGATTCTCGTGCTGATCCAGCCCGATCTCGGCACGGCTAGCATGATCAGTATGGGCGGCGTCACCGTCATGTTCCTCGCCGGATTGCCGCTCCGCCTGTTCGTGGGCACGGGCCTCGTCGGCGCGGCGATCGTGCCGATCGCGTTCAGCTTCCTGCACGAATATCAACAGAACCGCATCCTCATCTTCATGGACCCGGAAAGTGATCCGCTCGGCGCGGGATACCATATCAGCCAATCCAAGATCGCGATCGGATCGGGCGGCCTGTTCGGCAAAGGCTTCCTCAACGGCACGCAGAGCCATCTCGATTATCTGCCCGAGGGCCATACCGATTTCGTCTTTGCCACCATGGCCGAGGAATGGGGCATGATGGGCGGCGTGGCCCTCATCGTCGCGTTCATGCTGCTGCTGCGCTGGGGCATGCGGGTCGCCCAGCAGACCGATGATCGCTTCGCTCGTCTCGTTGCGGGCGGCCTGACGATCAATATCTTCCTCTATGTCTCGATCAATCTCATGATGGTCATGGGCCTCGCCCCCGTTGTCGGCATCCCGCTGCCCTTCATGTCCTATGGCGGATCTTCAATGCTCACCGTCATGCTTTGCATCGGCATCATCCGAAACATCAGCCGCAATCGCGACACACTGAGCGACCGCTGGCGCTGACATTTCAGACCGCGAACGCCCCGCCACGCAAAAAGCGCTCTGCGGCACGCATTTTTATGTTGGCAAGGATATGACCCCATGCTAACGGCGCCGCTCACCGCGACGGCAGCCTCACCAAAGCTGCAAAAATCCGGCCGTGTGGACGCATAGCTCAGTTGGTAGAGCAGCTGACTCTTAATCAGCGGGTCCTTGGTTCGAGCCCAAGTGCGTCCACCATTTTTCAATGACTTAGTTGGATATTTAGCCCTTCACCTGGGCAACACCCCTTCCGGGGCAACGCCGGGGGCAACATTGCATCGCTTTTGCGAGCGAGGCTGTTCCGACTGCATTCCCAAGCCCTTTCGCAGCCCGAACCCAAAGAGATCAGACGCATCTCCTGCACCAGAGGAAGCGGTTTTTGGCCGGGATGCAGCCTAAGGCAACTTTCGGGGCAACAGCCATAAACGTTATTCCTGACGCCGCACTCTCGCCCCCTAATCGTCGGGACGGCGGAACATGTGATTGGACTTACGCGCACCGACACGCTTACGTGTGCGGATGCGAAAACCGAGAGAGAAACCTCAGGGCAAGAGTGGCCCGATCCGAACCGGCCCGAATGGCGTGGACTGGATGGTCATCCCGTTCCCGAAAGAGAAGGCCGAGCGAGAGGTTCTCGTAGCAGGCCTATTCGTGAAAGCATTCGACCAATGGGTTGCCGGTCAAAGCGAGCCCTCGCTCGCCCCATTTGGCAAACCCGCGCAGAACGAGGAAAACGACCTCGACTTCACCGTTGATACCGCCCTCGGCGCGATGCGGATGGAACTGGCTGAGTTCGCGCCACTCAAGGAGCACGGGCCACGCTTCGCAGATGCGCCCCCTTCACTACAACCGCCGGAAAAAGCTGCGCTTGCACTCGAACTAGTCGGGATGAAATCTGACCATCAGGGTGGCGAGGGTCGCTTCTTGGTGATTTACAACACCGAACACGGCTTCTGGCTCGATCCCCTGACAATCGAGGGAATGCGGCGCGCCTTGAAGGAAACTCCGCCCCGATTTAAGCGGATCTATTATGTCAGCATCCACGATCTCGGAAATGGGTCGGTGTCCGAAATATACCCGGGCGCGCCTCACCACATGTTCGGCGAAGCTGACCTTGATGCGATGCGCGTCTTGGCGATGCCCCATCCTACAGAGTTTCGAGTGCTACGGACCGTCTCGTGGACCGGGATGATCATGGTCCGGGGCCGCCCTTGCCCCGTAAACTACACGGTCGAATATCGGGATTTTGGACTGATGTGAACCGCGCCGGGTTTGCCGGAGGCGTTTGGTTGTGAGTCAGGCTGCCATATCGATGTTGTCCGCAGCAGCATAATATTGATCTTCAGCCTCGGCACTCACAGGGCGCGCCCCCATGTGCCGTCGTCTTCCCAGCACCGAAGGCACGCAAACAACCTCGTGCCCAATGCCGCGCCTGGTGGCACATGCCGAAGCCCCCGGGATCAAGCGCATCGCAATTGCAGACCTCGTTCAGTCACGGGAAGACGGTCCGACATCCTCGACCATCGCTGCCCGGAAGTGCGCGTTCCGATCCCCATCTGAATCATACCAGATTGGAAAAGCCCTGCATGTGGGTGCGGCACCCGGCGGCAGACCCAGTGCATCAGAGAAGGCAGCGAATACGCATTTATGCGTGACGTCTCCAAACAATTTAATAATATAAACATTATCACTAACCGGCGATTAAACCAGCCTATCAGCACCCACCCCGAAAATAGCCATCATCGAATCCCGCGCTCATTTGATAAGTTATGATCTATCACCATGCGGGCATGGATATGCTACGGCGGATTGTCGGCCAGCAGAGTTTCCAAGCGCGATGATGCAGGATTGCGCCCAGAGCGCGACGTGTTCAACTGACTCTTCCCCTCCATCAGGCCAGCAGCAATATGCGCACGCCGTCCGATCAGCACAGCCCCATCCGCAAGCCGCACAGGCCGGGGCAATTAGCGCAACATTCGCCCATCGCCCGCAAAGCGGCGCGAACAGCCACATGAGTGAAGCTGGCTATCGGATAGCCTGGGATCGGAAGAGTCATGACGTCAAGCCTCCAGGTCTGACATCAAAGAAGCGGGTGCCATCCGCTTCCGTGCAGATCCAGTCCGCCGTCGGGTTGGAGAAATGCGCACTGATCACCAAAACACCACTATCTTTACACCCGACCGCAAATCGGGCTCGGGTGTTGATCCCCTTCGCCATATCCCTGCCAAAGCGCGTAAAGCGATAAGGTAAATCTGTCTTAGTAGGATTGTGCATTAAGTCGCGGTGATAACCCCGCATCGCCCCAGACAAGGCCCGTACCTCGGCTCGGCCCATAGCGCTAAATTGTTCCGAGGATCGGCCTCAGCAAAATCAGCCCGGCCGTGCTTCAGAATAGGATCGGTCGAGTCAGCCAGATGCCACACATCGTAGAGGGCACGGTCCTCGTGACGATGCATATCCGTGCGAGCATCAAATTCGGACTGATCAATCAATGAGCCTGCGTTCGGGAAAGTCAGTGCCCCTTTGGACCGATCCCAATAAGTGTTCTAATCCACTTGATCAAAGCGGCCGTTGTCGATTCAAGCGTTCCGGACAGTCTCATCGGGCAAGAATAGCAAATAAAATACTGATAATTATAAATTAATTTCTCATAGAGCGTTGCATAGTGCGGATGCAGCGAGCGCATCACAACCACCTTCTTTCGGCACGGCTGGAGCGATCGTCATGTTGATGTGATCGGTGAGGTTCCATAGCTCGAGGAGCGGTGCGATCGTCACCGCACCAATCCTCCAGCACTTTTGGAAGTTCCAGGTGCATTATTCTATTATAAAAAGATTTTATACGGTTTCCTTGCCGAAGATTCAGTCCACAGTGCCACAGGCGTCGAATCTGGCTTGCCGGAGATCTTGTCGGCGCCGCGTTCGCCAGCCATCCCGGTAGGCGCCTTCGTGATCTCGCCGATGACAAGCGGGAAGACGGATGCGTCCGCGCTCCCAGCCCATTGATGCCATGAACCTTGATGCCGGGATCGACCACCACCGCCTTGTCGATATCCAACCGACCTGTGTCGCCTGGGTGGCGCGCCTTACAGGCATTGGCCCGGATGAATGCCTTGTGATCCCTCCGTCGCTCCAGACGTTGCCACAGTTACCGGAATGCAGCGACTAGCCATGTCCGGCTGCGGCCGCGCAGGCCGGCACGTGAAGAAGGGATGTATATTATGCGCTCCCGCCTCAAGCAGGGCCACGGTGCCGGAAAGCTGGGCAGCGACCGTGAACGGCCCCATTCAGCGAGGCATGGCGCAGCAGACCGTGTAATATTGCGCACCGACCCAGACGAGGCCGAATATCAGCGCCCAGAACAGGATGAGCTTCAGGAGATTGCCGCTTCCCACTCGCCGCAGCATGAGACTGCTGCCCACAAGCACGAGCGCCAGCATGATCCATACACTATGGGCAAGGATGTCGGGCGAAATCGCGACGTCTCCTTCCTGGCGGCCCGCTGCTCAGAGCCGCATTAGCAAGCCATCATAGCCCGGTTCGACGCCATCGGGAAGCGTGGCCGCGAGCATGTCGTAGTCGAGACTTTGATCCATGTGGGTCAGGATTGCCCGGCCGGGCCGGATCGCGGCGATCGCCTCCAGCGTCAGCGCCAGATGCGGATGTGTGGGATGCGGTCGTTCGCGCAGCGCATCGATCACGAGGCAATCCACGCCCCCATAAAGCGCAAGCATGTCGCTCGTCATTTCATGGAAGTCCGTCGCATAAGCGATAGATTTTCCGTTAAAATCGAAGCGAAATCCGCTCGAAAAGATCGGACCGTGCGGCTGATCGACATGTCGCACGCCAATGTCGCCGATCGTCATACCATCCACGGGCAAATCCATGCCTTCAACAGTGGCGCGATAGCCCTGCCCGCCATCAAACACATAGTCGAAGCGCGCGCGCAGCTTTGCCATCGTCGCCCTGTGTGCATAGCCGGGCACCGGCGCGCCGCGGTGGTGCATGATTTGCCGTAGATCGTCGATGCCATGACTGTGATCGGCATGGTCATGCGTCCACAAGACCGCATCAATTTGCACGACATCCGCAGCAAGCAACTGCGCACGCATGTCTGGCGAGGTATCCACGAGCAAGCGCGTCGTCGCACTCTCAACCAAGATGGAGACGCGCGTGCGCCGATTGCGCGGATTGGAGGGATCGCAGGCGCCCCAATCATTGCCGATGCGCGGGACCCCGGAGGAAGTTCCACTACCCAGCATTTGAAGCGTCAGGGTCATGGCTCAGCTCGCGACAGGCGCACTTTTACCGAACAGCGCGAAGAAGTTGCGGGTCGTCGTTTCCGCCAGGCTTTCGAAAGACTCGCCGCGCAGATTGGCCAGAAACCGAGCGGTATCGGCAACGAAAGCCGGTTCGCATGGTCGTCCACGATGAGGCACAGGCGCCAGAAACGGCGAGTCCGTCTCGACTAGCAGGCGGCCGGCAGGAATGCGCGCGGCTGTCTCCTGCAGTGCCTTCGCGTTCTTGAAGGTTACGATGCCGGAGATACTGATGAATAAGCCCAATTCCAGGGCGATGTCAGCGAAAGCCCCACTCGCGGTGAAGCAATGGATGACGCCCGTATAGGCGCCCTCCTCCATCTCCTCGCGCAGGATGGCGGCGGTGTCATCCTCCGCATCACGCGTATGGACGATAAGTGGCAGGCCAGTCTCTCGCGCGGCGGCGATATGGGCTCGAAAGCTGATTTGCTGGCGTGTGCGGTCGCTATGATCGTAATAATAATCGAGCCCGGTCTCGCCGATCGCGATGACACGCGGATGCGAGGCCATTGCCACCAGCTTGGCGGTATCGACATGGGCATGGGCATCGGCTTCATGTGGATGGATGCCGACGCTGGCCCAGACGTCGTGCTCACGCTCGGCCGTGCCGATAATCTGAGCCCATTCGCGCTCGCGGGTGGAGATGTTCAGCATCGTCCCCACGCCAGCTGCGCGGGCGCGCGTCAGGACGCCCGTCTGATCCTCGACGAGACCTTCATAGTTGAGATGGCAATGGCTATCGACCAGCATCACTCGGCCTGAGCCTCCACTGGCATTTCCAGGCGCGGAAACAGAGGCTTGGGCGCCTCAACAACGAAACCGCGCGAATGCAGGTCCGTGTACCAGTCGGTACCCAGTGCGCCATAGCTGCGGACCTCAGCCGGTATACCCATATGATCCAACAGGCTGCCCGCACTCGCTGGAATGACCGGCGAAATGGCAATGGCGAGATCAGCGATGGCGACATAGAGCGTCGCGAGCACCGCTTCCATCCGGGCAGGATCCGTCTTGCGCAGCGCCCAGGGCGCTTGCGCATCGATATAGGCATTGCACGCATACGCCGCGCGCAACCAGGCTTGGATCGCGTCCTGCGGCGCCAGTGAGGCGAAGGCCTGAGGAACGGCGCAGGTGGTCGCCTCATGCACCGTCGCCAGTAGCGCTTCATCCTCCGGGAACGGGGCAGGAACCGGCAAGCGCCCTTCCAGATTCTTGGCAATAAAGCTCAGCGTCCGCTGGGCAAGATTACCAAACGCATTGCCGAGCTCGGTATTGGTTTTGTGAACAATCGCTTCGGCGCTGTAGCTGCCGTCATTGCCGAAGCTCACTTCCGCAAGCAGGAAATAGCGCAGCGGATCGACGCCGAATGTCTCGGCCAGATCCTTCGGGTCCGCGACATTGCCGAGCGACTTGGACATCTTCTCCCCGCGATTGAGCAGGAAGCCATGGCCAAAGACGGTGCGGGGCAAAGGGAGTTTCGCGCTCATCAGGAACGCCGGCCAATAGACCGTGTGGA
Source organism: Sphingomonas sp. (assembly GCA_017304655.1). GTDB lineage: Bacteria > Pseudomonadota > Alphaproteobacteria > Sphingomonadales > Sphingomonadaceae > Sphingobium. The sequence goes on along the minus strand of JAFKLY010000004.1, from coordinate 224,857 downwards.
ACCGCACGATGTCCTTGCCGATGATATGAACGATATCGCCGCCTTCAGACCAGTAGCGCTCCAGCCTTTCGGGATCCGACGGATAGCCGCATCCTGTGAGATAATTGGTGAGCGCATCCACCCACACATACATCACGTGATCCGGCGAGCCGGGGACCTTCACGCCCCAATCGAAACTCGTGCGCGAGACCGAGAGATCCCGCAAGCCGCCCTCGACGAACCGGAGAATCTCGTTGCGGCGGCTCTCCGGCTGAATAAAATCCGGCTGTTTTTCATAGAGATCGAGCAGCTTTTGCTGATAGGCCGAGAGCCGGAAAAACCAGCTTTCCTCGATCGTCCACTCGACCGGTGTGCCTTGGGGGGAGAGCTTGGCGCCATCTGCCCCTTCGCTCAGTTCACTCTCATCATAATAGGCTTCGTCTCGAACCGAGTACCAGCCCTCGTAGCGATCCAGATACAGGTCTCCATTAGCGGCCATCGCTTCCCAGATCGCCTGGCTGGCGGCATGGTGCGCCGGCTCGCTGGTGCGGATGAACCGATCATAGCTGATATTGAGAATGTCATCCATTTCCTTGAAATAAGATGACATTTCATCAACGAAAGCATTCGGTGTAATGCCCTTTGTCCGCGCTGTCTGAGCAACCTTGAGGCCGTGCTCGTCCGTGCCGGTTTGGAAGAAGACGTCACGCCCCGACATGCGTGCGGCCCGAGCGATGGCATCCGTCGCGATCGCTTCATAGGCATGGCCAATATGGGGACGGCCATTCGGATAGCTGATGGCAGTGGTGATGGTGAGCGGTTTGGGCATGATGTCCTGCTGGAGCGTTTGGCCGTCTGGCGCGGCCCTGCGGAGAAGCGCCTCTCTAGCCGCGCGGGCACGCTGTGCCTAGACCCGCTCTGCCACGTTTCCGGCCGAGGCAAGCCCGGCCACCGTATCACATAGCCTGTAAACGAGCGCACCCGGTTCCAGCTGAAGCGGCGTGACGGCTCCTGCGCCAAGCCGCTGCGCTTCTTCGACCGCCGCGATGGCCGGCCCAAGCGCGTCGGCCGGCAAGCCACGCATCTGCCGCGCAATGAAGCGAGGAACAAGATCGACAAATGCCTCCAGCCTCGGCCGGGCCGCGACGCTGGAAAGGGCGGCCATCAGCCTGGCTCTTTCGCTTTCGACGTTGCGCCCACCTTTCACGATGACGGCCAGAGCCTGTTCCAGCCCAGCCACATCAAGATCGCGCGACGCAATCGCTTGCCCCGGCGATCCTTCGGCACCGACAACAAGTCTCCCGCGCTCGGCAGCTGGCACATCGGGCAACGCCTCGCTCAAGGCTTCTGTCATGAGGTCGTCGTTCAAAGCCATGAAACGCAACACGCGGCAGCGCGACCGGATCGTGGGCAGCAAGCGCCCCGGGCGATGCGCAATGAGGAGGAACAGGGCGCCCGCTGGCGGTTCCTCCAGATTCTTGAGCAGGGCGTTGGCAGCACCGGTTTCCAGATCATCGGCGCTGTCGATCAGCACGATCCGGCGGTTCCCCATCGACGGGGCGCTATGGAGCAGGCGCGCCAGACCTCGTATCTGATCGACCGTGATGTTCCGCGCGAGCTGGCCGCTATCGCTTTTCTTGTCGTCGCGCTCCAGTCGTTCAAGTCGCACGAAATCAGGATGAGCGCCGCCGGCCAGCAAGCGCACGCTGACGTCACTCTCATCCGGCGCGAGCCGACTCTCCGGCACCGGTCGCCCGGCACCGGTCACAAGCAGCCGCTTGGCGAAATCGAGGGCAACCCCGGCTTTTCCCACGCCCTTCGGCCCGGCGAAGATCCAGCCGTGGTGCATTCGTTCCGCAGAACTTGCCGCAATCAACTCGGCGATCTGGCTATCGTGCCCCAGCCAGCGCGTCATGGCAGCCAGTCGGCGAGCGCAGCAAGGAGCCGCGCGCTCACGGCATCGATCGAGCCGCGTGCATCGACCCGCCGGAAACGCTCGGGCTCATCGTCGGCAAAGCGTTCGAACGCTGACGCTACAGCCTGGTGGAACTCGGCGTCACGCCCGCCGATCCTGTCTGCCTCTCCGCCGTCGCGAGCGCCGGCGCGCTCGCTGCTCTCATCGAGCGGCAAGCGCAGAAGCAGCGTCCGGTCCGGCAGGAGGCCGGCCGAACCGACCTGATGCAGCGCCAGGATGTCGGCATCGCTCAGCACAGCGCCGACGCCCTGATAAGCCCGGCTGCTGTCCAGGAAGCGATCGCAAATCACCCATTTGCCCGCATCAACGGCCGGGAGGATGGTGCGCGCGACATGATCGGCACGGGCGGCGGCGAAGAGCAGGGCTTCGGCGCGGATCGTCCACCGATCGGCTGCCCCTGAGAGCAACAGTCCACGGATCGCTTCCGCCCCGTCGCTGCCACCCGGCTCGCGTGTCAAAACCGTGTCAATGCCCCGTTCGGCCAGCGCACCTGCCAGCCTGCGCGCCTGGGTCGACTTGCCTACCCCCTCGCCGCCTTCCAGCGAAATGAAACGGCCGCGTGGCATCGCCTCGATCAGCCGAACAGGGAGAGGAAGCCGGTCCATAGCCGGCCAAAGAAGCCGGCCTGCGGCACAGCCTCGCCCGAGACAAGCGGCAGAGACTGGGTTTGCCCGTCCCCGGCATCCACGATGAGGCGAGCGATTTCCTGCCCCTGAGCGATCGGCGCCTTGATCGGGCCGGAATACACCACCTTTCCGCGCACCGCGCCGTTGGCCGAGGCGGGGATAGTGGCAGCGAGATCACGCGGCGCGACGAGATCGACACTGCGAGCCCAGCCGCCCTGCACAGTCGCCTGGGCCAGCGTCGCACCTTTCTTCACCAGCGGACGCAGCCGCCAGGCCTTGAAGCCCCAGTCCATGAAGCGCGCCGATTCGTCGATCCGACCATTGAAGGTCGGCAGGCCGGCAACCACCATGATCAGTCGTCGCCCGCTCTGCTCGGCAGATCCTGTGAAACCGAAGCCAGCTTCTTCGGTATGGCCAGTCTTGAGCCCGTCTGCCCCGGCGATCTTGCCAAGGATGGGGTTGCGGTTCGCCTGACTGATGTCCGATCCCCCCATGGTCTTGCCCCAGGTGAACGAAGTCGTGGCATAGAAGCGTTTGTAAAGATCCGGCGTTTCCTCGACCGAGGCGCGCGCAAGCACGGCCAGATCCCTTGCGGAGACATAGGTCCGCCCTTCGTCCGGCCATCCGTTGCTCGTGCCGAAATGACTGTTGGTCAGGCCCAATCGCTTTGCCTCGGCGTTCATCAGGTCAGTGAAGGCTTCCTCGGATCCTGCGATCCCCTCGGCCAGCACGACACAGGCATCGTTGCCGGAAAGGGTGACGATCCCGTGCAGCAGGTTCTCGACGGTCACCTGCTCGTTGGCGGCAAGAAACATGGTCGAGCCCTGGCTATGCCATTTGCGCCAGGTTTCCGGGCGCATGGTGAAGCTCTGGTCAAGCCGCAGCTTGCCGTCCTTGATCAACTTGAACGCAACGTGCGCTGTCATCATTTTCGCCATCGATGCGGGCGGAATGCGACGATTGGAATCGCGATCATAAAGGACCCGGCCAGAAGCCAGGTCGATCATATAGGCCACGGGTGCGTTACTGGTGTAACTGGGCGTGCTCGCAGCCGCAGCCGAAACGAGGAACGGCAGCGCCAGTGCAAACGGCAGAAAAGGTCGCATCAAGAAATCCGGTCATGACGAATGCTGAAGGGCAGCGGCAGCACCGCTGCTCACGGAGCGTTTAGCCATCAGGCGAAGTTCTGCATAGCCCTCGGCACGGATCAATCTGAGCATTTCGCAGCGCTGTGCATTGAATTTCACGAGACCGAGGGCGCCCGCAGACCGGGAGCCGTGCCAAATGTGCCAAACACCCTATTGCCTGACCTCGTCGGCGAGCAGCCCCACCGACAAGGCATAGAAATTGGAACAGTTATAATCCAGGATCGTCCGATAATTGCCCGTGAGCAAATAGGCCGTGCGCCCCGGCCCGTCGGGCTCCAGCAAGGTTGCCATGATCCGGTCATCCGGCCAGACGGCCTTGGCCGGACTCACCCCCAAGGCGCGCCACTCCGCCATGCTGAGCCAGCGGCTGTGCCGGTCGAACACGCGCTTGCAACGTGGTGGATTGGTCTTGGCCATGAGGCCTGAACGATCGAAGCCATCCGGCAGCCGGACGGCGATCCCCCATGGCTCTCCTTTGCGCCAGCCAGCGCGCACGAAATAATTGGCGATCGAGGCAAGCGCATCGGCCTGGCTCGACCAGATGCTGGGCATCCCGTCCCCGTCCGCGTCACGCGCATCACGCAAATATACAGTCGGCAGGAACTGGGGGTAGCCGAACGCGCCGGCGTAGCTGCCGACCAGCCGCTCGCGCGGGATGCCGCGTTCCAGCATCTGCAGCACGGCCAGCACTTCCGGCTCGAAGAGCGCGCGACGACGCCCCTCATAAGCCAGCGTGGACAGCGAGCGCAGCAGATCGAAATCGCCGGTAATCGTCCCGTAGTTGGTTTCATGACCGAAGATCGCGACCATGATTTCCTCCGGCACGCCCGTCTCACGTTCGATTCCGCTCAGGAGAGCACGGTTGGCCGCATAGACCGCACGTCCGCGAGCGATCTTGCGATCATCGATATGCTGGCGGCGATATGGTTCGAAATCCGGTATCGGTGCATCGGCTGCCGTCGGCAGATTGCTTCGATCCAGCGCCGCCACGCGTGGATTGAAGGTCAGGCCCGTCATCGCGCGATCGAAAGTCGCATCACTCACGCCCTGCGCCTTCGCTTTTGGACGCAAGCTCTCCAGATACGCCGCGAAACCGGCCTCGACATCCGCACCGACCGTCGAGGTCGGCACCTGCTGACAGTAGGCGGCAGACCCCAGCGCAAGGGACGCGATCAGGACGAGACCGGCCTTGCGGACGGAGCGGAGCGGGAGAACGAAGCGGGACATGAAGCGATAGTGGCAGACATCACGCCCCGGACGCAAGGCAGCGACGCGGCGGCCCGCCCGCAAGATGCGACCATGAGCCTCGTCCCGGATCGGCACAGGCCCTCATGACGTCACGCGATTGACGCACAACCGAGACGATCCGGTCACGAAGCGATGCGAGCGCAGGGACGGCGCCGACGACACTCGCGCTGTCCGGTAGCGCCGATTTTCACAAGTGGGAGACAGAAACATGAAACACTTCATCGGGTTCGCCCTCGCGGCCTTGTGTGCGGGCACGGCGCTGACACCGGCGCAGGCACTCGTCATCGGCACGGCCGACAGCAGCAATTCCATTCCGTTCGGCGGCAATCTGGGCGGCTATTACTACCAGCAGATCTACAATGCCGCGAGCTTTGGCAGCGGTATCGATATCAGCAAGCTGAGCTTCTACACGTCACAGGCGCCCGGCGGCGCCGTGCGTTCCGGCACGTTCGTCATCTATCTCTCGACCATCAGTACCGACATCGCTACCTTCGACACCAACACCAGTGCGCCCTGGCTCGACAGCTCCTTTGTCGAGGTTTTCAATGGCAGCCTGCCGTCGATTTCGGGCAATCGGCTCGATCTCAATCTCTCGAGCCTATTCAGCTATAATCCGGCGGCGGGAAATCTGTTGCTCACCGTGCGCGAGTTCAGCCTGTCATCCGGTTCGGCGTTCTTCGATGTCGATCAGAATAACGGCACGACCAACAGCCGCTTCTCGGCATACCCCTATAACTGGAACCAGGGGCTGGTGACCGGCTTCAACGACGGCGTCGCCGCTGTGCCGGAACCGGCGAGCTGGGCGATGATGATTGGCGGCTTCGCCTTCGTCGGCGGCCTTGCCCGCCGGCGCGGGCTGAGCATCCGCTTCGCCTGAGGTTGCTCCTGCAAACGGACCATTGAGACCCGGCCGGTTCGAAATCGGCCGGGTTTTGGTCACTCACCCATGCAACAACGCCTCTCCCCTTCCCTTGCGCGCGGCTTTGCACTAGGTCGCTGCGCGCGACGCATGGAGAGGCGCGCACGCGGACAGGTGGCCGAGTGGTTTAAGGCAGCGGTCTTGAAAACCGCCGTGGGTTTACGCTCACCGTGGGTTCGAATCCCACCCTGTCCGCCACGCAAGTGCCTCGACGAGCACAATTAACAGCGTTATCGACTTTGAGAGACACGACGCGCACAGACACAGTGCCCGCCTCGTTTCCCGAAAAAGCACGAAAGGGACAATCGTGACCACGACCGCCTTGCAGGCCGAGAAGACCACCGGCGCCAAGCTGATCGACGGCAAGGCCGTCGCGCTCAAGATGCGAGCCACGCAACGGGCGCGTGTTGAGGCGCTCCAGGCGAAGGGAATCACGCCCGGTCTCGCAGTCGTTCTGGTCGGTGATGATCCCGCATCGGCCATCTACGTCTCCCGCAAGGTGAAGGCCTGCGAGGCTGTCGGCATCAAGTCGGTGAGCTATCGTCACCCGACCACCATCACCAATGAGGAACTGCTCGTCCTCATCGGCAAGCTCAATGCCGATCCGAATATCCACGGCATCCTCGTCCAGCTTCCATTGCCTGCGCATATCGACATGGCGAAGGTGCTGGAGACGATCGCGCCCGAGAAGGACGTTGACGGCTTCCATCTCTACAACGTCGGGGCGCTCGTCGTCGGTCGTCAGATCTTCCCGCCGTGCACGCCCTACGGCGTCATGCACCTGCTGGAATATAGCGATATCCCCGTCGAGGGCCGCAATGTCGTTGTGGTAGGCGCCTCCAATATCGTCGGCAAGCCCATGGCGCTGATGCTCATGGCGCGCGACGCGACGGTCGCCATCTGCCACGCCAAGACCCGCGATCTTGGCCAGTGGACCATCCTCGCCGATATCCTCGTGGTTGCCGCCGGCGTACCGAACCTGATCGTCCCGCAGATGGTGAAGACCGACGCGGTCGTTATCGATGTTGGCATCAATCGTTTACCCGACGGGCGCATCGTTGGCGATGTCGACTTCGAGGGTGTGCGCAAGAAGGCCAGCTACATCACGCCCGTCCCCGGCGGCGTGGGGCCGATGACCATCGCCATGCTGCTGGAGAACACCATCCAGTCGGCCGAACGTCAGGCCAGTGGCGAGCCTGCCTGATCCGGATCATCGCTCCATCGCCCGGTGCGAGGGAGCGATGCCCGCATGAAAACTCTCCTGCTCTATGCGGTGACGGCTCTGGCCGAGATCGTCGGCTGCTACCTGCCCTGGCTTGTTCTGAAACAGGATAGATCACTCTGGCTGCTCGTCCCGGCCGCGCTCAGCCTGGCGCTGTTCGCCTGGCTGCTGACACTCCACGGCACGGCGTCAGGGCGGGTCTATGCCGCATATGGCGGCGTCTACATTGGCGCAGCGATCCTCTGGCTCTGGGGCGTTGACGGCATCCGCCCAACGGCCTGGGACCTGGCGGGCGTGCTTGTCGCGCTCACCGGCATGGGGCTGATTGCATTCCAGCCGCGCTAAGTCAGGCAACCCTGGCTTCAATCAACGAGAAGACGCCGTCGATCGGCAATATCCTGGATATGACGAGCCCCGCCTGCCCAAGCAGCGAATGATAGTCGGCCTCCGTCCGCTCCTTCCCGCCGACAGTCAGCATGGTCAGATCACCGCGGATCACCTCCACATCCTTCTCGCTCACCGTGTCCGGCACGATCCGTTCGATAATGAGCAGTCGCCCCTTCCCAAGCGCCACCCGGCAATGCTGGAGGATCGTCAGGCATTTGGCATCGTTCCAGTCGTGCAGGATATATTTGAGCAAAAGGCAATCGGCGCCGGGCGGCACATGGTCGAAGAAGCTGCCGCCCAGATAATCGACTCGCCCGTCCAGCCCCTGCTCGGACAGATACCGAAGGGCGTTATCGGCCAGCGATGGCAGATCGTAGATGTCGCCCGCGAGGTGCGGATTTGCCTCGAGCGGCCCGACGAGGAGCGCGCCATAGCCGCCTCCAACGTCGCGCAACCGGGCGATGCCCGAAAAGTCATAGCTCTTAGCCAGAGCACGCCCGATGCGCAGGCTCCCCTCTGCCATGGCCCGATTGAACACGTCTGATTGCGCCGGGTCGGCCTGGACCGAGACGAAATGCTCCGGACCGGACGGCGCAGACGCTTCACCGGTCTGGAAACTATGCCCGATCCCGGCGAAGCTCTCCCACATGCGACCCGCCCAGTGCCCGGCAAAGCCGTTGAGCGAATCCGGCGTCTCTCTCCGCAAACACGCACCGAGCGGTGTCAGCGCGAAACAATCGTCCGGCTCGTGGCGCAGCAACCCCAGCACGGCAAGGCCCCGGAGCAACCGCTTGATGCCGTCCTCATCTACCCCGACCGCCTTGGCGAGACTATCGGCAGACTTCGCCCCGTTCGTCAGCAGGTCGAAGATGCCGAAACGCACCCCTTCCCCGATCACACGGGTTTTCCAGGCGCCGGTGATCATCTCGACAAGAGCATCCCGGTCAGCACGCACGTCAGCTGTGGCCATGCCTCTTCCTCTCCCTCTTTTTGGTCTGCCCCCTTCTTGACAGATATTTGATGAGTTCTCAACGATCTTGTTCGTTCGATCCTTCTGCCCACCCATGTTGACTTGCCCGCGTCGCACGTCACAAGGTGCGCCCATGGCCGATGCCCAGCATGATCCCGATGCGCCCGTGCTGTTCTTCGATTCGGGAGTCGGCGGCCTGTCGATCCTCGGTCCGGCCAAGGCGCTGATGCCCGCCATGCCAATCGTCTACGCTGCCGATAGCGCTGGCTTTCCCTATGGCACCAAAAGCGACGCCGAGATCGCCGCGCGTGTGCCGGCCCTGCTCGGGCGGCTCGTCGAGCGCTACCGCCCCCGCATCGCCGTCATCGCCTGCAACACCGCCGCGACCATCGCCCTGTCTCATGTGCGTGCCGCTCTCGACATTCCCGTCGTCGGGACTGTCCCGGCGATCAAGCCTGCAGCCCTTGCCTCGAAGACCCGGGTGATCGGCGTTCTCGGCACCGAGGCGACCGTCCGTCAGCCCTATGTCGATCGGCTGGCTGCGGAGCACGGCGCCGATTGCACCGTGTTGCGCCACGGCAGCGCGGCGCTCGTCGCCTATGCCGAAGCGCGCCTGCGTGGCGAGCCTGCCGATCCGGCCGTCCCGGCGGATGCGCTTGCCGGTCTGCTCGATCAGCCGGGTGGCGACCGGATGGACATGGTCGTCCTGGCCTGCACCCATTTCCCGCTGGTCGAAGATGAGCTTGCCGCCGCCGCGCCGCGACCGCTGACGTTCCTGGATGGTGGAGCGGGTATCGCCCGACGAATCGCCTATCTCAATGGCGATGCGGCTTGGCCGACGACTCCCCCGCCCGGAAAGGCTGTCTTCACGCGGGTCGATGCCTCCATCGAAGCGCTGCGCCCTGCCATGGCCCGCTTCGGCCTGGACCAGATTCAGAGCCTGTGAAGCCGCGATGCGAAACATGGAATCGCGGGCTTTTCTGCCTGCCATGTGTCGACCTGATTGAGGCAGATCAATGCGGCGCAAGAGCAGAGCACTAGTGGCCGAAGTGCATCCAAACGAGCGTTAAACAGTGGCGTTCGAGATAAATCGCCGCTAGAGGCTCGAAAAAGACGACGGGGTTGCTGCCGACAATGAACTATCAGCATGTGTTCAGCCAAGCCATCGAGCGCCTGCATGCCGAAGGGCGCTATCGCGTCTTCATCGACATCCTGCGCAACAAGGGCATGTTTCCCAACGCGCGGTGCTTCGCTGGCCACAATGGCCCGAAGCCGATCACCGTGTGGTGCTCCAACGACTATCTCGCCATGGGCCAGCACCCCAAGGTGATCGCAGCGATGGAAGAAGCGCTGCATGACGTCGGCGCCGGTTCGGGTGGCACGCGCAACATCGGCGGCAACACGCACTATCATGTCGACCTCGAAGCCGAGCTTGCCGATCTGCACGGCAAGGAAGGCGCCCTGCTCTTCACCTCGGGCTATGTGTCGAACGAAGCGACGCTGGCGACCCTTGGCAAGGTGCTGCCGGGCTGCATCATCTTCTCCGACGAGCTCAACCATGCCTCGATGATCGCGGGCATCCGCAATTCGGGTTGCGAGAAGCGCGTCTTCCGTCACAATGACCTCGCTCATCTGCGCGAGTTGCTGGAAGAGGCTGATCCAGACGCGCCCAAGCTTGTCGCATTCGAGAGCGTCTATTCGATGGACGGCGACATCGCGCCGATCCACGCGATTTGCGATCTGGCGGATGAGTTCAATGCGCTGACCTATTGCGATGAGGTCCATGCCGTCGGCATGTACGGCCCGCGCGGCGGCGGCATCACCGAGCGGGACGAAGCCGCCAATCGCGTGACGATCATTGAAGGCACGCTCGGCAAGGCTTTCGGCGTCATGGGCGGCTACATCGCTGCCGACAAGATGATCATCGACGTGATCCGCAGCTATGCGCCGGGCTTCATCTTCACGACCTCGCTTTCGCCGGTGCTGGTCGCCGGCGTGCTCGCGGCCGTCCGCCACCTCAAGGAAAGTCAGGCCGAGCGCGATGCGCAACAGGCCGCCGCCGCTTTCCTCAAGGCTGAAATGGCCGCCAATGGCCTGCCCGTCATGCCTTCTGTCACGCACATCGTGCCGTTGATGGTGGGCGATCCGATCAAGGCCAAGCGGATCAGCGATATCCTGCTTGCCGAATATGGCGTGTATGTGCAGCCGATCAATTACCCGACCGTGCCGCGCGGAACCGAGCGGCTGCGTTTCACCCCCGGCCCGCAGCACAGCGAAGAGATGATGCGGGAACTCGTGAGCGGTCTCGTCGAGATCTGGGACCGGCTCGAGCTCGAATTCCGCAAGGCCGCCTGAAGGTCAGGCTCAGCCGAGGCAGAAGTCCTTCAGCGCGCGCGCATCGTGCAGCGCGTTGTGCGGGACCTTGCTGTTGACCGCAGCGCTGAAACCGGTGCCGTCGATCAACTCGAAGCGCAATCCGCCGAGCGCCGCCATCTGCCCCGGTCCGATCAGCAATAGCTGGCAGAAATGCGCAAGATCGTCCGGCCAGTCGGCAATGATGACCGGATCGGGATCCATTGCCAGATAGGCTTCGAGATGAAGCGTCGCTTCTTTCCGGCTCAACTGATAGTCGACCGCTGACGGCACAAAGCGCAGATAGGGAATGACATGGCGCTCTACCCAGGGATGGACCTCCTCCGGGAGCGGGAGCGAAACATAGAATTCCTCGTCACCAAATTCCGGGACCAGAGCCAAGCTGATCAGCGCACCGCCAAAGCCGTTGAATTCCGTATCCAGAAAATAGCGCATAAGGGCGCTATGGCGAGGTGCGATCGAACCGTAAACCCCGCTCACGGAGAAGATTCCTCATGCAAGCGCGCGAACTGATCGGCACCGCAGCCGTGCCCGGCGGAGTAGAGCTCAAGCTCTTCCGGCGCGGTACCGACTTCATGATCGTCCTTGATCGGAACGAACTGATGAGCACGCGCATGAACGGCTCGGAGATCGCTCTGGCGGATATGACGTGCGATCGGCTGAGTGGCGGAAGCGCGCCGCATATCCTGATCGGCGGCTATGGCATGGGCTTTACCCTGCGCGCCGCGCTGGCCCGGCTGGGTGCGCAAGCGCACGTGACGGTGGCGGAACTGGTGCCGGAAATCATTGCCTGGGCGCGCGGACCAATGGCAAGCGTCGCCGCCGGCTGCCTGGACGATCCGCGCGTGCATCTGGTGGCAGGCGATGTCGCCGGCGTGATCGAGGCCGGCAACGGCACCTATGACGCGATCCTGCTTGATGTCGACAATGGACCGGATGGACTCACGCGCCTCGAGAATGACCGACTCTATTCGATGCGCGGCCTCGCCGAGGCTCGCGCCGCGCTGAAACCGGGCGGCGTGCTGGCGATCTGGTCTGCGGCGCCCGACAACGCCTTCACCCGGCGATTGTCTCAGGCTGGATATGCCGTGGAGGAAGTGGCCGTGCGTGCGCGTACCAACGGCAAGGGACCGCGCCACGTCATCTGGTTCGCCACAAAAGCCAGAGCCCGCTGATCCTCAGCCGGACTTCGGCTCTTCCATCAAACGGGCGAGCGCCTCGCTCGTGATCGGCGGCGAGCGCAGAAATCCCTGATAGACCGTGCAGCCTGCTCGCGCGAGCAAGGCGAGTTGCTGCTCCGTCTCCACGCCTTCCGCCACGACACCAAGGCCCAACTCACGGGCCATGTCGATGATTGCCCTCACGATAATCCGGTCGCGCCCCGATCCCGTGATGTCCCGTGCGATGCTGCTGTCGATCTTGAGATAATCCAGCGGCAGGGCCTTTAGATAGGCGAGGCTCGAATATCCGGTGCCGAAATCGTCGACGGCAACCGCAAGTCCTGCCTCACGAAGCTGGGTCAGCAGCAGGGCTGCACTGTCCAGATCTTCGACAAGCCCACTCTCGGTCAGCTCGACCGTCAGCCGCTCGCGCGCAAACCCCGTCTCATCCACCAGCTGCAGGAAGCTGCTGAGGAAGTCCGGCTCGGCAATGTCCGCCGCGGTCACATTGACCGCGAGCCGCAGCGCTCCGAGTGCCTCGGGCCAGGCCGCTGCTTCAGCGAGCGCGCGCGCATGGATATGATCAGACAATGGCAGCATGAAATCGGAGCGCTCGGCAACGGCGAACAAGGCGCCGGCGCCAATCTCGCCATAATGCGGATGCTGCCAGCGGGCGAGCGCCTCGACCCCGATGATGCCGTCACTGGCCATGTCATATTGCGGCTGGAACAATATCTGAATCTGGCCACTATCGAGCGCGTGTCGCAGGTCGTTATGCAGCCGGTCATCGTCGACAATCCGGCTCTTGTTGTCTGCGACACGGACGCGGATACCACCCTGCGGGCCACCACGTCGGGCATCTGCCAGGGCATTGCTGGCCCGGCGCAGGATGATTTCCGGTGAATCGCCGCTCTGTGCAAGCGCGATCCCGCAGCGACCCGAAAGACGAATGAGAAAATCGCCCGCATTGAACGGCCGGCTGATCTCCGCAATGAGCTGCTGCGCCAGGAGCGAGGCGCGCTCCAGTTGGGGGAGCCCCCCGCCGTCGCCAGCCAGGCCAATCAGGAATTCCGTTCCCGTCAGTCGCGCGACCAGCGCATCGCGCTGGGCCATGGCATCGACGAGACGCGTCAGGCGCATGGCCACGCGCGTCAGCATCGCATCGCCGACCAGCCGGCCATAAGCGCTGTTCACGCGGTCGAACTCACCCAGCCCGACCAGCAGCACGACGGGCTGTCGCGCAGCAGCCTGCATGTCGTCCAGCCAGCGGATCACAGCCGGTCGGTTCGAAAGGCCGGTCATCGGGTCGCGATCGCGGGCGCTCGGGCGCCGTTGCGCATCCAGCTCTTCCACCTCACCGCTGAAACCCCTGGAGTCGGGGTAGAGATGCTGGACCAGCCGCCGTCCGGTTGTGCCGGGAACCGAATGAGCGAACGCTGCCGGCATGAGTTCATCAACGGCATGGCGAATAGCGGCGATGGCGCCCGCCCGGTCCCGCCTGTCGAGGGCCCGCACAAGATCGCTGATCGTCCAGCGACTGTGATCGACCCCGGGCGCCATCAGATCGAGCAGCTTGGCCAGCGCCGGACTGATCGACAAGGTTCGCTCCGCGCCGTTCCACCGCCAGAATAACGCATCGCTGCGCTGCACGGCATGGCGATTGCGCGAGGCGGCCAGACTGCCGATCAACCGGGCAGCCAGCTTGTCCGCTGCTTTGAGGCCTGCTTCCAGGCGTGCTTCCGTCACGGCCCCGTCGAGCAGATGCGTGGCGCCGGCCGCGACAAGATCCGCAACATGCGGGGCGCCGATATCGTCGACGAGCGCAAGCATCGCCCCTCCGGACGCTTCCACAGCGTCGGCAAGCGCATTGACCACGGCGAGCGTGCGATCGATCTCAAGGCCGCGCAGATCGACCAGCGCCGTCCGCGCAAGGCTGCCAAGATAACGGCTTTCTGCCCGATCGAGACTGCGCGCTGCCACCGGCTTCCAGCCCGTTCGACTGGCCAGCAGCGACAATTCGTCACGCTGGGCAAAGGAAAGAATGAACAGCGGAAGGGCGTCAGCCTCTTCTTCCGGCGCGGAAAACCCTCCGCTACCATCATCCTTTCGCGAGGCAGCGGCTTCCGTCACAATCGCGTCCGTACCCCTGCCAAAAAAACCGGATGGCGCCAGAAGGTTGCACCAGTAACCCGCATCGCCTAATTCATGCGCATGGCGAACGCAATCGGGACCCGTCCGGACACGGAAAGCGGCATGCGCGATTCCCACGGGCGACAGATCAACTATCTGCGCATTTCCGTGACGGACCGCTGTGACCTGCGTTGCCGCTATTGCATGGACGAGGTGATGCAGTTTCTCCCGCGTCGAGAAATTCTGACGCTCGAGGAAACAGCGATCATCGCCGAGCGGTTCATTGCCCGCGGGGTCCGGCGCATTCGCCTCTCGGGGGGCGAACCACTGGTTCGGCGAGATTTCGCCGACCTTGCGCGCGCGCTCGGCCGCCATGTCAAATCCGGTGCGCTCGATGAGTTGACGCTCACCACCAACGGCACGCAGCTCGCTCATCATGCAGATATGCTGTTCGACGCAGGCGTGCGTCGGATCAATGTCAGCCTCGACGCGCTCGATCCGGCCATCTTCGGGCATATCACGCGCGGCGGCGATATCGCCAAGGTGCTGGAGGGCTTGCGCGCCGCGAAGGAGGCTGGCCTCAAGGTCAAGCTCAACATGGTGGCGCTGCGCGGCGTCAACGAGGACCAGGTGTTGCCGATCCTCGACTATTGCGAAGCGCACGGCCATGATCTGACCCTGATCGAGACCATGCCCCTCGGCGACGTCGCGGATGATCGCGCCGATCACTTCCTCCCGCTTATCGAGGCGATCGCGCCGATCCGGGCGCGGCATGATCTGATCCCTCTGGACGAGCGCACCGGCGGGCCGGCCCGCTATTTTGCCCTGTCCGGCCTCAAGACCAAGCTGGGCCTGATCACGCCGCTGTCGAACAATTTCTGCGCGGATTGCAATCGCATGCGCCTCACTTGCCAGGGCCGCATCTATATGTGCCTCGGGCATGAGGATCATATCGATCTCAAGGCGGCCTTCCGCACGCATGGCGTCGCCGGGATCGACACATTGCTCGACCAGGCCCTGGCGGCCAAGCCGCTCGCGCATGATTTCACCGTGGCCAGAGGCGCCGCGCCGGCGACACATCGCCACATGAACGTGACTGGCGGCTGATCTGACCCGGACCATGGAACGCAAGCTCGCGCTTCTCGCCTCGCCCACTGATGCGGCGCAGGAGGCCGCCAAACGGCTGCGCTCAGCCTCTCACTTCGTCGACATCGCCCAGGCCGATACCATCATCGCGCTTGGGGGCGATGGCTTCATGCTCCAGACGCTGCACAGCATGCTGGAAACGCACCGGACCGTGCCGATTTTCGGCATGAATCTGGGAACGGTGGGCTTCCTGATGAACGAGTGGCGGCTGGAAGGCCTCGACCAGCGACTCGATCGCGCGAAGGTCTTCAAGGTCAACCCACTGCGCATGCACGCGACCACGGTTAGCGGTGAGCAATTCACGCTCCCCGCGATCAACGAGGTCTCCCTGTTGCGTGAGACGCGCCAGACAGCCTGGCTCGAAGTCTCGGTCGACAATCGGGTGGTGATCCCCGAGCTCGTTTGCGATGGCGCGCTAGTCGCCACCCCAGCGGGCTCCACGGCGTATAATCTTTCGGCGCAAGGGCCGATTCTGCCCCTCGGCTGCGGCCTGGTCGCCCTGACTCCGATCAGCCCCTTCCGCCCCCGCCGCTGGCGTGGCGCGATTTTGCCGGAACGCACGAAGGTCAAGCTGCGGGTCGTCGACCCCGTGAAACGCCCCGTTTCCGCCGTCGCAGACCAGCGCGAAGTCCGCGATGTCGCGCAGGTGGAAATCGCGATCGATTTCGCCATGCCGCTCACCTTGCTGTTCGACCCCGAACACACGCTGGACGATCGCATCGCTGCCGAACAATTTATCGCCTGACGCTCTTGCATTGTTAAGAAAGCCGCTGCTATAGGCCCGTCCTCGCCGGGTTAAGCCCGGTTGCTCCCCGATAGCTCAGCGGTAGAGCATTCGACTGTTAATCGAATGGCCGTAGGTTCGAATCCTACTCGGGGAGCCAATTCTGAAATTCGGGGTTTGTCGTCCCCTTTTGGGGTCAAACCCGAGCCGCCAGCTCCCCCGATTTTTTCAAGAATTCCAAACGGTTCGCGGAACGTCACGGTTAGCGCGCCACCCGCAAATGAAGAGTTCGATAATACCAAATTCAAAGCCCGACGCTTGGTGGCCAAGGGCTGTTCGGCAAACCGGTTGTGCGCGGTCCTCACGAAATCCAGCAACGCAAGACCATCATCAATCAGGTCGTCCTCCGCGGTGTGCAGGCTCTCCATGTCTCGCAGCGTCCGATCCCGCTCCTCGCGCCAGGTCGCAGAAACCCGGTCGTGGAATTCGACAGTGACCCGACCATCGAGCTTGTCGAGGTAGAGGGTGTCCAATCGGTGTTGAAGTCGATCGGCCTCGGACCGCAAGCGCTCAACCGATTCGTCGCGGTCGCGTCGCTCGTCTGCATGACTCTCACGGATGGCTCGCTCAATGAGCCCAAATGACTCATCATCCAACTGAAGCCGCTTGAGGACAGCAGCGAACTGGTCGTCGAGCGCCTCCTCCCGTAAGTAGCGCTCTGGGCAGCGTCCCTTGAACCGGGAGCAGTGGTAGTAGATGTAACGGCCCTTCTTGATCTCGGCCGTGACCGCGCAACCGCAGTGACCGCAGGTGATCAAACCGGTGTATGCAAATTGGAGCCGATTGCCGTGGACATTGGAAATGCACCGGCCATCCAGGATCTCTTGCACATTGGACCAGCTGGCAAAGGTCGTCAGCGGAGTGTGCGAGCCCTTATAGGTCTTGCCCAGCCATTCGAACGAACCCGTGTAGATCCGGCTGCGTAGCATTGTGTTGATCGTGCTCACGCCCACCGGTTTTCCGCTCTTGCGGTACCGAAGGCCAACCCTGACGGCCAATTGGGTCACATCCTTGATCGAATATTGGCCGCTCTCGAACCATTCGAACACGCGGGTCACCAACGGACCGATATCCGGATCGATTGTGATGACCTTCTTGCCGAGCGGGCCCATCACATTGACGTAGCCGAGGGGAGCGAAGGACGGCCAAATCCCCTGCTCTGCCTTTTCGAGCATTCCCTTGCGGGTCTCCTCAGAGAGATTGTCGATGTAGTTCTTGGCCATCAAAACCTTGATGCCATGCATGAACTTCTCCGACGATCTCGAATCGCGAGAGAGAATCACATTCTCCTTCACGAAATGTATCTCGATATCCAGTCCGTCGACCGTCACCCAATCCTTGAGGTTGCGATAAAGCCTGTCGGTCTTCTCGACCAGAATGGTTCTGATGCTCGGATGGGACTTGATGTAGCGAAGCATCTCCTCAAATCCGGTACGACCAGCGCGCTTCGCCGTCTCCACGTCAAGGTGCTCCGAGGCGATCGTAATACCGTTCTGAACCGCATACTCTCGCATCAACTTCTGCTGTGCTGGAATAGAAAACCCCTCCTTCTCCTGCTCACTGGTTGATACTCGCGCGTACATGACGGCCTTGTTGCGCTCCTGCGCGATACATTTTGCCTTTGCCTGTACGATCTTGGTGCGGGGTTTTGTCATATCAATCGATCTCCTTACTCTCAATATACCATTCTCCCTCTCATTTTTGAAAGACATTCAGAAAGTTCGATATGTGAATTACTTGGGGTTGTTCTGATTTACTTCGCACGGACAGTTCTGTTGGCGATCCTGCCTCCGGCCGTCGAAAGCCGTGAAAAAGTCCGTGAAATTCCCGAGAAAGTTTCTCGCCTCGTCGTCGCTGACAGGGCGATCCAGGTGCCGTTCGAAGTAGGCCTTGGCGTCAGCCACGAGGGCGACCGAGAACATTGCGCGCCTGGAAACCCGTTGTGACCCAAAGCCAAGCGATGAGCCTCGCACCGCCGACGATACTGTCACCAAGGGTGGTGATGGCTCTCCGACGGGCTTAGAATCATGCGGGGAAG
The DNA here is from genome assembly GCA_017304655.1 of Sphingomonas sp. Classification (GTDB taxonomy): domain Bacteria; phylum Pseudomonadota; class Alphaproteobacteria; order Sphingomonadales; family Sphingomonadaceae; genus Sphingobium. The sequence goes on along the minus strand of JAFKLY010000004.1, from coordinate 206,752 downwards.
CAAATACCGACGGTGAGACGAGAGCTTCTGCCTCTACGGGCGGAGGCGGTGGTGAACTGATTTCCAAAACCTTGGGCCGACGACGCCTTCTCATCGCGTGGACCCAGAAACTGGCGGTGGCCTTTTTGACGGACGAGCGAAGAGACTGGACCCGAACCGCCGCCGCAGATGAACAACGACGCTCGAGGTGTAGCGTTGTTGCCGCCACCCCGTCGGGCTGTGATAGACACCGATCGCCTTCCAATAATCGCGCGTGGTCGCCAACCCGGAGAGGAATATCCAGCGCGCGGCTTCGACATTGAAACAGGCATCCTGTTTGAGCCAATGGCGGACATGTCGCTCCGGCCGACCGGTGACCGCCGCCAGCCGCGGCACCCACCAACTATTGACCTGCAATGGTCCGAGGTCGTGACTGCCGTCGCTGTTTGCGACTTCCGCGCCTATCCAGCCGCCCTCCTGATCGCGCAATCCCCAGAGCGTCTTGGCAAGCCAGCCTCGGCCGGCGGCCGACCGGGCGATGCACGTCGCGACGGTCTGTTCATCGATCGTGTTTTGACGGGTCGTTCGAGCTTCCGCTGAATGGACAGGAATAGCGAGCACAAAGGCAGCCAGAACCGCCCTGGAGAGGGTCGACGCGAACCTGAGGTGGAAGGCGGCCCTAATGATCATGGCCAGCCGCATGGTCGTGCTGTTGCGCGAGGCCCCGATCAACGCGTGGAGGCGTCGTCTGGGTGTGTGGCCCCTCCTCAACACTCCGGGTCAGGATGTTCGTAAGCCACCGATCCACAGCCTCCACCGCAGACTGCGCACGACCGGCAAGCAGATGGGCCAGGCCACCCTGTTCGGGCCGGTTGCGAGCCTCCTGCTCCGCACGCATCCGCTCCTTGCGTTCCTGGCGCTCGCTGCGCTGCTGATCGCGCAGCCGATCCCACCGCTCTCCATGGCGCTCCTCGCGAGCCCTGTGACTGTCGCGATCGAGGCGGCCGAGGCCTTCCAGAGCGGAGGTCTTCTCCCCGGAGTGGCGTTCAAGCTTGTCGACGAGGCGCTCCCGATCCTCAGTCCAGAGCTTCACGCCGAAACGCGCGCGCGTGATGGCCGTGTAGTAATTTTGGCCCGTAACCAGCCCGGAATTCACCGGCGCGAGCACATAAGCGCGGTCATAGGTCTTCGACTGGGCAGAATAGACCGTCTCCGCGTAGCCGTGGTCCCAGCTTTTGTGCTGGGAAAGGTCGATATCCTGGACTCGCCCTTCCCGGTCCCAGCGGATCGTCGCGACCGCTCCATCCAGGCGCTCGACGGTGCCGCGCTCGGCGTTCTTCAAACCAAGGTCATGGTTCACCAAACGCCACTGGATGCGGTCACCCGTGGCCAAATCGCGCTCTTCGCTGCGGAATACATTGACCCGCGAGCCGCGTCCGATACGAGGGTCCCACCGGATGGTCCGACCGTGTTCGTCGACCATCCGGACCACCTGCCGACCGTTCGCGTCACGGCCGATCCCAACAACACGATATTCGGTGTCGCGGGCGACTCCCAGGCCCGCATTGTCCCGCGAGAAGATCAGTACTTGTCCGCCCGAATAGAAGCGGGCAAAATGCTTCTCCTGATCGGTCATGCCGGCCGGAGTGAGCACCGAGAGCCGCGCCTCCTCCGCTGCGACGGCGCCCTCGGTCTTCAACGCTTCCCGAATCTTGGTGTTGACGATCAACCGGGTGGCATTTTCCAGCACGAGGATGTTGGTGTTCGCGCGGTTCTCGGGTTTCAGTCTGGTCCATTCGCCGACCAGTCCCCTGGCGAGGGCTTCTCCATCTTCGCCGCTGGTCACCTTGTCGAGGTTCTCCAGCGAGGCGGCGTAGTTGCCCAGGCGAGCCTGGGTCACCGCGGCCTTCATCATGCGGGTTTCCTGGCGCACGGACTCGGTGAGCTCGGCCGTCGAGAGGCCCAGCTTCTGCAATAGCCAGAAGGCTTTCCCCTGCTCGATTGCCCCGGTCTGCTTGTTGTCGCCGAGGATGATCAGTCGCGCGCCGGTCATACGGCTGATTTCCAGCACGCGCAGCGCCTGCCGGTTGCCAAGCTGGCCGGCCTCGTCGAGCACGAGGGTATAGCTGTCATCGATGTTGCGCCCACCCCCGGCAACGAGGCTGGCAACCGTCCGGGAGTAGATCCCTGCGATGGCGCCGAGACTGGCGGCGGCCGACGAGGTTGGAGCGAGTGCGACGAGTGTCATGCCCTGTGGCGCGACATCGTTCAGCGCCTTCACCAAGGTCGACTTTCCCGCGCCGGCTACACCATGAACCCCGACCAGCCGATCATTGGTCGTCCCGATGTGGAGGAGCGCTGCCTCCTGGGCGGGATTGAGTCCCGCGTCGGCCATGACAGCCCGGATGCGTTCGGCCGTCGCGATGGGCGTCGCGTCGCCCAGCGAAAGCGACAGATGCTCGGAAAGCGCCAGTTCCAAACGAGCGGTGCGCCGGGTGGTGCGCCCACTCGTGTGGATATCGTCTCCGGTTTGATGCCTTGTCGCGAGCAGCTTGAAGCGGTTTTCATGCTCCTCGACCAGGGGGCGAATATCCGAGAGCCGGACCTCTCCGACATGAGAAGCCAGCGCGAGCCGGAACATGCGTCCCAGATTGTTGACGGCTTCCCGGGTCTCTGCCTGGCGAATACCGAACAGCATTGCGCGGGCCGAGGTGCGATTATCCGGGGCCCCGATGTCATGCTCGCTGCGGTCTGCATTTTCTCGCGTGGCGTCGAGTATCTCCCGATAGGGCGCCGATCTGGACGCCCACTGGTCGTGCAACTGCTCCAGTGAGATTTTCTCCTTCGGACCACGCGTCGCATAGAAGGATTTCTGTCGGCCGGCCTGTCCGGTCAGGCCATGCTCCTTGGCATGCGCGTTGATCTGCTCGGCTCGCTGCGACATGGCCTTGGCCAGTTCGGACGGAACACCACGGATTTCGAAGAGGCCTGTGCGGGGATCGAAGTCGATCTGATAGCCAAGCGCGCGAAGGTCGTGCGCCAGTTCGTTGCGATAGACCTGGCCGGCGACGATCTGCTCGACGAACATCGCCCTGGTTTCGAGACTGACCATCCGATCGCCGTCCTGGCGATTGGTCATGTTCATGACGACGACATGGGTGTGGAGGTGCGGGTCGAGTTCGCGCGACGCATGCTCGGTGAAGCGCGCGAAGATCAACCGGCCGGTCGTCTCGTGGACGATTTCGCCATCGACCCTGTGCCGTAAGGAAGCATGTTCCTCAAGATAGCCGAGCGCCGCGCCGACCGCCTTCTCATGGGCAGCGAGGATACGCTCGTCGCCCATGACGAGCGCCATGATCGAGACGGACTTCGGCGCATTGACCGCGAAGTCCCAGCCGGGGTGATGCTGGATCTTCCCCTCGGCGCGGTGACGGCCGAGCTGAAGATCGCCAACTTTCCCGGCGAGCAGGTCCTGGAAGATAGCCGGGTCGACCTTTCCCTCCAGCCCGAGTTCGGCGGCGATCTGGCCGCCCCACTCCGAATGCTCGTCGGTGCCCTTGGTGTAGTAATCTCCGACCGTATAGTAACGGCTGATATTGGCGGGCCTGCCCTTGAGGCGGATGGGATTGATCATGCCGGCGTCGCCGAATTCCGGTCGCCATCATGGCGACCATGCTGGCGCAGTCGGGAAGCGGTCGGCTTTCCGTAAAGCGTGAGCGGCGGGGGCGATGGCTGTGCGACATCTGCGGTGCGGCCCGGGCCGGCTGCCTCCGCTGCTGGTGAAGGAGCGGGCTGGCCCAGCGGCAGTTCGGGCCCGCTGTCCGCAGGGACCGAGCGGCGCCGGCGCGTCGCCGGACGCGACGGCGGCGACGGCGGTTCGGCGGGTGGCTCGGGTGGCGCGAGCGGCTCCAGAGCCATCCGCACGGGACCGGTCGTGCGCTCCTCAAACGCAGTCCCGATGGAGGGCATGCGATTATAGCTGTCCTCGAAGCGCACCACGGGCAGATTGCGCCCGAACCGCAGATAGCCGCAAAGGTTGGGTAGGTTGGTGACCTCGGTGTGCATCACCAACGGCCGGGTCACCTGCATCCGCGAGAGGTTCACGCCGTCCCGCATGTCGTTGACGCCGTAGGACATGCCTTCATTCGCTTCGACCTGCTCCACCTGGCCGAGATTCTCGCTGACATGCTTCGCAGTCGGGGTGTCATTCGCGCGCAGCGCCACCCAGGTCGAGCAGTAGCCGGTGATCGCCGCGGCATCTTGGATGCCGTAGGTCGCCTCGAGCTGCGGATAGCTCTGGAAGCCCAGGATGCCGCACCCGCCATATTTCCGGGCACGGGCCAGGAAGTCGGAGAGGCTCGGCAGTTTCTGGAGCGAGGGAAGCTCGTCGATCACGCAATAGAGGCGCCGGTTGCGATCGGCCGTGAGGCTCATGATCGCGCTGATCGCGATGTCCAACCAGACGGTGATCAGGGGCCGGAGCGAAGGAAGCTGGTCCGCCTTCACGGTGATGAACAGCCAGCTGTCGTCCCGCTCGTTCGCCACCCAGTCGCGGATCGACAGGCCATCCTCGGTATCGTCGAGAAAGGCGAAGGACCGCATCACCGAGGCCAGCTCGGCCTGTATGCCGGCCGAGGTCCGCTCCCCTTCCATGGAGATGAATGCCGCCGCGTCGGTCCCCTGCGCAAAGGCAGCGAGATCCTTCAGCTTGGAGCGCAGCAGGGTATCAAGAAGGATCGAGACCAGCGTGCGCTGCTGACGTGCGAGTTTGCGGAGCACCGCCACGAGCGTGCCGCGAGCGGACTTGGCCCAGAATGGATCGCCCGCCTTGTCGGGAATCGTCGACTCCGCGATCTGGTCGTAGTGATAGTCCTTGGGGACATCGACCCAGGGTGACCAGCGGTCGGACCGGACGTCCAGCGGATTGAGCAGAACGTCGATTCCGGGGCGGTAGAATTTCTCGACGAAGGTGCCGGCGGTGTCATAGACGATCGCCCGCTTGCCGCGCTTGCGGATGCCGGCGAGCATTTTGATGATGATGTTGGTCTTGCCGGTGCCGGGAGCTCCGCAGATCAGGATATGCTCGGGCTCGAAGACATCGGGCACGTTGACCCCGCCGATCTCAAAGCTGCCCCGTGCGTGGCGCCAGAGCGCTCGACGGACCTGGCGCACGGTCCCGAACCGTGCTCCGCGCAGGAACTGGTCGGAGCCGAGCCCCCGCCCCGTCCGGGTAAAATAGAACCAGGCCCAAAACAGCATGGCCAGCGCGAACACGCCCGAGAGCACTGCGCCATGGATGAGGTAGCGTTCGAACGCCTCTAGCGTGGTGTGGGCGATTCCGGAGTCGAGCAGCCCTTTGGCGGTGGTCCAATACTCCCGGCCAACCGGTGTCTTGAACAGGATCGGGGTCGCATTGCCGGGAACTGCGTCCCCCATGAAGTTGGCCTGGCCCAGTTTCAGCAGGACATAGCGCTCATAGTCTGTGGACTTCTCCAACCCGTACCAGATGATCCCGCCGATCCAGATGACCAGCCCGGCCAGCAGGGTCTGATAAAAGACCTGCGTGGTCATCCGGACATTGTGGACGATAGCCTGTCCGCCGCGAGTCCAGCTTCCCAGGGTGTCATGCCGGAAGATGCTCACGCCTGGTCCTGCTCTGGATCGAGCAGCCCCCTTTCCCGGAGCAGGCGTCGCGCGTCGGCAAGCCCCTGCTCGAGAATGTCTGGAGAGCGCTTACCGACCGAGGCGGCGAGGATCGCAAGGGTCTGGATGCCGGTCGCGTGGAGTTCATCGAAGCGCGCGTGGTATCCCGACGGGTCGGTGCCCTCGAAGCGTTCGAGGATGTTGCGGCAATAAGTTGCCGTGGGTGTGCCCGCATCGCGAGCGCGGGCATCAAGCCGCATGAAGAGGGCGTCATCGACGCGGATGGTAATACGGGCCAAGGCGAGACTCCGCTCTGGCACCCTGACGATCACGATGAAGCGGAGCAATCATACCAGCATTAGCGCCTAATCTCAAGGATTTGTGCTGGCAGCCGCAGTATTTGGTTAGCGCCAAGGAAGATCAAAGACTTGGATCGACCACGCCCATCGACTGGCTGCCACTGACAGCCAAACTGCGTCAAAATGGCTGCCATTCTGTGCCGCCGATAAACTACTATAAATACACGATGAATTGCTGGACAGCACCCGTGCGTGGGGTGCATTACAAACGCTTCAGGCGTGCGTCCTTTCCTGCGCAGCGATCCTATCGCTGCGTTGCCTCGACCGGGTAGGGGCGCGGCACTTCCTTGCCTTCTCTTTGCGGTTGATCGGCGACAGGCGAACAGCGATAATCAAGGACGGCGGGCAGACTTCCCCATGAGGAAGTGACCATGCCCAAAATGAGTGAACGCGAGCGTCTGGCCGATCTTGAAGCCAGGCAGCGCAAGGTCGGCGACGAGATCATCGAAGTCCGTCGCGCGCTACGCGGCAAATATGGTGCTATCGTGCTGGACCTTGCCGTTGAGACCCTGACCGAGCGCGAATTTCGCGACTTGTTGACCCAGGCGATCCGGCTTGGCGGGGCGATGTCGATCGCTGCGCTGACCCCGCTTTCCGTCAAAGCATGAAGGGGCCGAGGGAGAGGCTTCACCAGCCCCTCCCCTTCGGTCTGTCCTCAATATTCGTCGATGAGGGTGCCCGCCACGGTATGAACGACCGCGTCGATCATCCATTCTGGCAGCAGGGGATGATCCCCTTCGTCGATGACGAGATAGCCCGCCTCGCGGTCTTTGATGACATGCTGGTCATAGTAGCTGTGTCGCGCGCGGCGTTCGGCCAGGGCGATGGCGGCATGATAGGCTTGGCTGTGGGATCGCTCGGTGATCTGCATGGAAATCTCCTCTTGTCTTGAATGACGCGAGGCGGGCGGCGGGCCGGCAAGGCCGGGTCAAGGATCGCCAAAGGCGACCGCGCAGCGGGCGGTGGGGGAACCGATTTTGTTGGCGCAGCCGGCAAAATTGGGGGGGCCACCGATCCTTGAGGCGGCGACAGGCGGTCTGCCAGACTGGGATATCTATGAGAGATTGCTCCCTCCGGAACCGGCAATGCGTAGCGCCGGGCAACCCGACGGGGTTGCCCGGCACGCGAGCGAGCCGGTGCTTGGTCAGGCTGGCGAATAATCCTCATGTTCGAGGCTGCACCGCTCGACGATCCAGACATTGTCGATATCGTCGACGGCGGAAGGGAGGTCGACCTCGCCATTGTCCAGCGCCTCGATGGCGTCCGTCAGGGTCGCTCCCTCCACCTCGACGAGCGTCCATGTCTCGACCTTCAGGTGCTGCGTCACCATGATCTTGTGCTTCATGGCGCGTCCCCTGCGTCGTTCGAGGCGGTCGGCGGTTCGTCGGTGATGACGAACGGCGGCACCTTGAAATCGGCCCTGTCGAAATAGGCGATGACCGCCTCGAACGACGCCAATTTTTCGACCGTCTCGCGGGGCACCACGATATGATCCTCTTCATCGCAGGCGTACCCGTCTGCGGTGAACATAACCCGTTGCGGTCCCCATGATCCGGGATAGCCGCCGCACCAGCGGGCGAAGGACAATCGTTGCTCCACGCACCAGTCTTCCAGTTGTTCGAACGTCCCTCCGGCAACCTGATGCGCATAGTAGGGTGAGCGACTGACCCTCGATGCGATGGCGCGGTTCGAAAGGGTCACCATCCCATTCGATTGAGAGACCTTCGCATGCGATGATCTCGACAAGCTCTTCAAACTGACCGGCGTTGAGCGTTCCGCCCAGTTCGATCGATGCTGAGACACGATCTGCCATGATATCCTCCGATCTTTGACACAGGATTGGAAAAGGAGGGCGACGCTTGTGTAGCGCCGCCCTCCCCGTGTCAGGCTGCGAGCCGGTCTTCCTCGTCCGTGACGAAGGGCACCTCATGGTCCGGCAGGATGAACGTCGCCCGTGCATGCGCGGTGATCGTCGGAACGCCGCCCCGTTCGGTGTAGGCAGCAGGCGGGAACTGCATCCAGCGCGGCACCCACCGCACGCGCCTCGCACGCCCGCCGGCCCCGTCCAGATGGTCGCGGATGATCTGCTTCAAGACCTTGGTCTTTTCCGCCTTGTTGGCCTGCGCGACCACCGATCCCGCGACCTCACCGACCATTTCCACGAGCAACGCCCGGTCGCGGATCAGATCGAACAGAGCGTCGTCCGCTTCCCACCAGTCGGCCATATCGACCTCCAGTTGCAGGCCGATCAACTCCACTGCCTCGCTTCCGGCGCTCAGCGTCTCGCCCATGCTGAGCGCAACGATTTGCATCACGCTGTCATCGTCGAGTTCCGCAAGCTTGGCGAACAGCGTCGCGAACGTGACATGGCTGCGAACCAAAGTGCCTTGCTCGGGGGACAGGGAGAGGGAAGCCAGGGCGTCCCGTCGCCTTGTGTCGAACAGCACTTCGCCTGCGCTGACCTCGACGCTCTCGGTGGTCGCATCGTTGCGCGCGATCTGACTCTCGACCCGCACCGACCAGAGGGGCGAGCCGAGGATCAGATGAGCGAGCATGAGGCGCAGGGCGAGCGGCGGCGAGGCAAGCAAGGCCGCGCGCGCCGCTGCATGACGATGCAGGTCGATATAGTTCACCATCGACGTCGAGAGTTCGGGGCGAACCGGTTTGGTCCCGCTCTCGATGGTTTCGCCCTTGGCGATGGCGCGGGCTTCCTTCTCGGTTACATAGCCTTCGTGGAAGGTGACCTCGCCGCTCGACCGGGTCGCGATATAGACCCGCCCGCCCTTGCGCTTGGGCGCCTTGTTATGCTGCCATGTGTGGAAGGTTTCGCCCGGTTCGAGGCAAACGACCTCGCGCCAGCCCTCGACCAGATACGCGTCGCGCCGCTCGGCAATGGCGGCATTCTGAGCCGCCCAGAAGGCGTCCTTGTCCCCGAAATAGCCGCCCTCGCCGAACAGGTCTGCCACGATGACGCCCTCATAGGTGGCGAGATCGAACAGGGCCTGCTTGACCGAGATTGACTGGCCGCCGAACAGCCAGTTGCGCAGCATCTGGCCGGTGGGCGCGCGGACATTGGGATCGTCGACCAAGGCCAGCCAGTCGCGTTGCTGGCTCTTGCTGGCAAGGGTGAGATGCCGGATGCTGGCCCCATCAATGTCCCCCTTGCGGTAGAGGGTGCGAATGCGCGGCAGGAGATTGCCGAGCGCGAGGATGCGGCGCACGGCAAGGTCGGGAAGCCCGAACGTCGCGGCGATATCCTCGGGGGATCGCCCTTCCTTGATCAGCCGCACGAACCCTTCCCACCGGGTCATCTCGTCGGGATCGAGCCGCGCCTGATTTTCGATGAGCGAGGCTTCGACGGCGGCGGCATCGTCCCCGGCGTCCAATATGGCGCAGGGGAGCATGACCGGCTCGGGATCGCCGTTTACGCGACGCTCTTCGGCAACGATCATCGATGCGCGATAACGACGGCTGCCCGCGAGGACCTCGAACAGGTCGGTGTCGCCATGCGGGCGGACGATCAGGGATTGGAGGACGCCGCGTGCCCGGATGGTGGGCAATATGTCGCAAAGGTCGGGCTGCTTGCCGTGGCGCATATTGGTCTTGGCGATGAGCAGCTTGTCGAGGCTGATAAAATCGAGTTTCATGAGAACACACTCCTATAGTGTGCCGGTCCATCGCGGTTCCAACGCATCGATGGACCGGCTTTGCTTGCGGCGAGACGCGCCGCGCGTCATCCGCCTATTCGGGCGGAAGCTCGGGCGGCGTTGCCTCTGCGATCCGGAGGATCGGCAGGTCGGCGCGCGAAACGGATTGGGAGAGGCGTTCCAGCAGCCAGTCAGCCGCCTTGCTCGCCTGACTGGCGGCGCGGACGATGGCGCGATTGTCTTCGCGCAGCACATCGAGCCAAGCGCCCAGATAGTCGGCATGGCGCACAGTGGGCATGATGCCGAGGGCTGCACACAGGAAAGCGGACCCCATTTCCGCGACCAGCTCTTCGCGGGCATAATCCTTGCTGCCGAAGCTGTTTGCGAGGGTCCGGTTCAGGCGCTTGGCGTGACCGGTCGCATGGGTCAGCTCGTGCAGGCAGGTGCGGTAATAGTTGATTTGCTCGAAGAAGGCGGTCTGCGGCGGAACCTGAACGACGTCGGTAGCGGGCGCGTAATAGGCTTTGCTGCCGCCGATCCGGAAATCGACGCCGGAGGCTGCGATCACCGCTTCGCCCAAGGGGACGACGTCCCGTTCCGGGAGCGGCGAGAGATTGGCGGGCGGCTCGAGCACCAGCCCCTCGCATTGATCGACATTGAAGACCGTGAAGCGCTTGAGGAACGGGATCGCCTTCGCCTCCCCGCCTTGCGTCAGCGCCCGCTCCTTCTCGGCCTCGGGAATGAAGCGGTCGGCATAGACGACCGTGACGCCCCGCTCGCCCCTGCGGACATGGCCACCGGCACTCAGCGCCTGCCGGAACGTGATCCAGCCCTGCGCGCCATAGCCGCTTTCGAAGAGCGCGCCCCACAGGATCAGGATATTGATCCCGGAATAGCTGCGGCCGGTCAGCGCGTTGTAGGGCAGACCGAGCGCGGCGCTGTCCGGTCCCGGTAGGCCCCAAGGTTGCACCCATGGAAAACGGCCAGCCTCAAGCTCGCCGATGATGCGAGCGGTGACCGCTTCGTAGAGATCGGGGCCGGTCGCGGCGTCGTCGGCTTGGTCTTTGGCACCCTTTCGGCTGGTCTGACGGTTGGTGGCTTGGCGCATGGCGATCCTCCTTGATCTGCCCCCCTTCGCAACAGGCCCCCCGCAAAGCGGGGTGGGCGGCAAAAGCGACCACAGGACCCCGGATCAGCGGCGCGTGGCACCGCTCTGGCGGGCGAAACGTCAGTGAAGCACCCGCGAGCGTAGCGACGCGGGTTGCCGCGGGCCGCGACGGGGTCAGACGGGAGCGCCGCTCACCCGCTTTGAGGGGAGGCCTATCAAAGATGTCGCCGCGTCAGCGGCGTCCACCTCGCGCCAGGGATCGACACCCGAAGGGCCAAGACCCGCAGGGGCTTGGCGCGGCACGCGTGAGAGCCCGTCCGCCGTCCGGCGGGGCGCATGGCACGATATGCTTTGGATGTCGCAAAATCGACGAGGAGGGGCACCCTTTCGGTCGGCTCATGCCAGCAGACCGCGCCCGTTCAACATGGCTCTCGACGCGGGCTTCCTCTACGTCCACTCGAATATCGGTCGACCAGAGGGCCCCTACTGGGATGATAGCGCGACGACACCCTTGATATACGTCAATGCCCAAATAGGGTCGCTTGCGCATAGGTAAGAGCATGAGGGCATCATGATTGACGGTAAGGTCGCGCCTGCGGGCGGTTTCGCAAACGTGAAGGATCGTCGCGCGTGGCGCGCGTGAGCGCGCCGTCCCACGACATCGGCATCATCGGTGGCGGACAGATGGCGCTGGCGCTTGGATATTATCTGCATCGGGCGTCCGCGGATTTTCTCATCCTCGACCGCGAAGAGGGGCCAGGCGGCGCCTGGCGGCATGGCTGGGATTCGCTGCGGCTCTTCTCGCCGGCGGGATATAGTTCGCTTCCGGGCTGGCTGATGCCGCCGCCCACGCGTGAAGGATATCCCACGCGCGACGACGTGATCGACTATCTGACCCGCTATGAAGAGCGCTACAGCCTGCCCATTGAGCGGCCCGTAAAAGTGCAGTCCGTCGAACGCGTGCCCGACGCGTTGGTGATCCATTCCGATCGGGGTGAGTATCGAGCGGGCAAGGTCGTCAGCGCCACCGGGACATGGTCCAAGCCCTTTATCCCCGACATTCCCGGACGAGCTTCATTCACAGGCACCCAACGCCATTCCAGCCATTATGCAGATCCCGGCGCATTTGCCGGACAGTCGGTGCTGGTCGTGGGCGGCGGCAATAGTGGCGCGCAGATTCTGGCTGAAGTCTCTCTGGTCGCCCGCGCCATGTGGGTCACGACGCAAGAGCCGCTTTACCTACCCGACGATGTCGACGGCCGCGTCCTCTTCGAGCGCGCCACGGCCCGCCTCAAGACGGGCTCAAATAACCCGCCGGTAGGCGGTATAGGCGACATCGTCATGGTGCCGCCGGTCAAGGAGGCCCGGCAGCGCGGGGCGCTCAACGCTGTCCGCCCGTTCGTCTCGATGACGCCGACGGGTGTTGTCTGGGCTGATGGGCGGGAAACGGCCGTGGATGCCATCATCTGGTGCACGGGTTTTCGTCCGGCGCTTGACCATCTCGACGCTCTCGACATTGTCGAAGCCGATGGCCGCGTCCTGGTGTCGGGGCAACGTGCGATCAGGGAGCCCCGCCTCTGGCTCGCCGGCTATGGCGATTGGTGTGGCCCCGGATCGGCAACCTTGATGGGCGCAGCACGCACCGCGCGCGATCTGGCCGTCCAACTCGCAAAGCCGCTCTGAAAGGCGTTGGAAGCCCGTCCGGCAAAAGCTGGACGCCGCTCCTTTCTTCGCTGCCAGGAAGCAGTGCCCTTCGCCTATATGCCGCCGCACTTCCTCGCGCCGGCTCTAGGAGGACATTGACGTTTGGGGCGCGGAGCCTTTGCGGCTTCCACGCGCCCATTTCCTGGCCGCTATTTCTGGGTCGTCCCTTATTCGAGATAGAGCATCTTCAACCTCGCAAGATCGACTTTGGTGACGCCCACTTCCTTTTCGAGATAGGCCTCGACCGAGCCCCATTTGGCGTCGATTTCGTCGAATGCGCCCTTTAGAAAGGGCGTCCCGCCCGCCTCCTGTAGGGGCTGCGGCTTTTGATAGGCTGGGTTGTCCTGATAGCGCGCGAACAGCTGCGCCGCAGCATTGCCCGGGTACTTTGCGGGATCGATGCGCGGCATCTCGTTCCCCGGCTTGCGATACGTCACCGAGAGGAGATAGTCCTTGTAGATCGTCTCGCGTGGTACGCCCAAGGCCGAGAGAATCAGGGCTGTGGCGAAGCCGGTCCGGTCCTGGCCGGCCGAACAGTTGTACTGGACCGGACCTTCGTTGCGCTTGAGGACATTGAACAAGACCTTCATCTGGGGCGCGAGCAGGGTGGGGAAGTTGTGATAGAGGGCCACGCCGTTCTGCGGCACGCCGTTGCCCATGCCGGCGAGCAGGGCCGCCATCGAATAGCCGACCGCCGTATAAGGGACGCCGTCGATCCTGGTCGGTGCAAGCTGACGCTCTTCGTCCGAGCGCAGGTCGACCAGATTGGCAAGGCCGAGCGCATTCACGCGCCCGAGGTCGGCTGGGCTCAGCATTGCGGACGCCCCGGAGCGATAGATGAGGCCCCAGCGGACATGCTTGCCACTGGCTGTCGCATAACCGCCAATGTCCCGGAAATTGGACCCTGTCTCCAGCGGCAATACGCGTTCGGCGACCCGCACGCGCTCGCCCGTCCTCGTGTTGCGCAAAATCACATAGGTGCGCGACGCGGTGGCGCCCTCGATCGCCGCCTGCCCGTCACGGTCCGCCGCCGAGATGAGGCGCGCTTTGGCAAGCGGCGCGTCGGCTTGATCCGCCACCAGCACATCGACCGGATCGCGCGATGTCCAGGAGATGGCGAGGTGATCCGCCGCGGTCCGCTCGACCAGCGGCAAAGCCGGGGGAGCGGCCAGAACGGCCATGGGAGAGGTCGCGCACAGGAGAAGCGCGAGGCGCAGGAATGTCCGGTTGGTCATGGTCATTGTCCCGATCACATCTTGATATTGGCTTCGATGCCGAAGGTGCGCGGATCGTTGAAGAACCCGCTGATTCCGGTGTTGGGGGCCCCCGTCTTGTAGAACAGGTGCTGCTCGTTAAAGAGGTTGCGCGCCCAGAGTGCGACGGTGAGCCTGGCATCGCTTGTCCCCAGATCGATATCGGCAACTGCCACGCGCCCGTTGAATACGAGCGCCTTTTCCCCTTTGGGCTGGGCATAGCGGACCGCACGCGTCACAGGGTCGTAGGTCACATCGCTATAGTTGGCATAATAACCCGAGTCATAATTGCCATCGAGATGCGCGCGCAGCGTGAAACTGCTGAACGGCAATTCGTAGTCGATCGAGCCGCTTGCGGAATGCTTGGGCGTGTAGACCTGATAGATCGGGATCGGCGTGCTGATGAAGACGCCACCGGTCTGCGGGAAGGGATTGACCGTGGCGGGTATCTTGACGCTGTTATAGGCATAGCTTGCGCTCAGCGTGAGGCCGCGCACCGGCGCCAGCGTGAACTCGGCTTCCACGCCCTTCAGTTTGCCTGTCCCGGGCGCATTGACGGTGTCGGAGGTCGTGCGAGTCGTCGTGACCCGCACGCCGTTCACAACGTCCTCGTAAAGGCCGAAAAAATCCAGCTGGATGGATTTGTAGTTACCCGCATAAGCCGCGACGTTGAAGCGTGCCCGGCGATCCCAAAACTCCGTTTTCGCGCCGATTTCGAACATGGAGATCGTTTCCGGGTCGAACTTTGCGAGGGTCAGCGACCGTGTATTGGCCCCGCCCGATCGATAGCCTGTGCTCCACTTGCCGTAGAGATGGATATCGTCCGAGGCGTCGATCGCCAGGTTGATCATTGGATCGACGCGCGACCAGGCCGCGTCCAGAACCACCGGCCCGGTCACGTTCACGCCGTTGACCGGAACGACCGGGACTGCGCCGTTGACCGTCAACAAGTGGCCCTTCTTCTCGTCGCGCGTCCAGCGGCCGCCGACGGTAAGATGTAAGCGATCGCCTGCCAGTGGTGGCGTATAGGTCGCCTGGCCATAAGCGCCGATGCTGGTCGTCCTGATATGGCTGGCACGATCCAGGATGAGGCTATTCAGATCATAGGTGCGCAGGATGTAGGTCGTACCGGCGGCATCGGTGAACTGGTTGGTGTTTACCGTCTGGGCGTTGTCCGACACATTCTCGCGATAATAGAGCGCGCCGACCGCAAACTTCACGCGCTCGAGATCGCCCACCGCCTGCACTTCCTGGCTGAACTGGTTCTGGGTGAACTTTGCCAGACTGTATCGCGAGAAGGCCAGACCCGTGAAGCTGCCGGTGGGATTGGCGGCCGTGATCGGTGTCTGCAGGGTGGGCGAAGCGCCGCCATTGTCATACTGGCTCTGCTTGAGCGTGCGGTACGACGTGATGGATTTCAGCGTGACGTCCCGCGCCACCTCCCAGTCGAGGTTGAGGCGGCCGCCCTGCGTCTTACCGATGCTGGGTTGTTCAGGAGACCCGACGATAGCCCTTGATGCGCGCCTGGGCTGCAGCGGGCCGATGGCTGCAAGCTTGTTCGGGGCAATTGCCGGGGCGGTGGCTGTGGCGGCCAGACCGGTTCCAGGCGAGATCAACTGCATGTACAGTGTCGTCGTCGCGTCGTAGCTATTGTCGTAGGACACAGCCGCGCTGACGTTGGAGGTCGGCTTCCAGAGCACCTCGCCGTGGACGCCATGCTTGTCATAGGCGTTGAAATCCGATGCGCCTGCGAGGGGATTTTTCACGAACCCGTCGCGGTGGCTGACGATCGCATCGATCTTGAAGCTGAGATTGGCAAATTCCGGCAGGTCGATATGCGTTTCGGCCTTGTAGCTGCCATAATTGCCGAGCCCGAAGGTCGAGTTCATCCTGAACTCGCCGCTTGGACGGCGGGTCACGATGTTGACCGCACCGCCCTCGGTATTGCGGCCGAATAGCGTGCCTTGGGGTCCCTTGAGGACTTCGATATTCGCAACATCGAACAAGGCGGCGCCAAGGCCCTGGGCGCGGCCGAAATAGACGCCGTCAATGTAAACGCCGACGCCCTGGTCGCGGGCGGGCTGATTGCTGTCGGACAGAACGCCGACGCCGCGCACATTGACGACCAAAGCGCTGGGACGGGAATAGAAGGGCGCGATGCGAAGCGACGGGATGGCGCCGTCCCCGAGATCGAGCAGCGACTGCACATGGCGGTTGGTGAGATCGGCGCTGCCGAGCACCGAAATGGAGATTGGCGTCTCCTGGAGGTTTTCGCTGCGTTTCTGGGCCGTAACGGTGATGACGCCAAGGCCGCTATCATCGGCAGCCTCGTCGGCCGGTGCAACCGCTGCGGTGTCCTGGGCAAGAATGGGGGTAGCGTTGGCCAAAGCCAAGGCAAAGAGGCTGGACGCGACGAGGCATTTGCGGAACGACATTTATGATCCCCCATTTTTTGGATGGGGGCGCATTAGTTGCGCAATGCGTCAGCTGCATTGCTGATATGTTGCGTTGCCGCGACATTGGTCGCCCAGAGAATCGCGCATCCTCTCCCGCCAATGTTGCAACGCATTGACCCTAGCTGAGGCGCGCGGCCTTGCGATACCCTCGCGCGAATGGCACTGCCTTCGAATGGCAATTCTCCTATATATCGGTGCAGCACTCGCTGAAATCGCTGGCTGTTACGCGTTCTGGGCATGGCTGAGGATGGATAGATCGCCTTGGTGGATAATTCCCGGGATCGCGGCCCTGTGCTTGTTTGCCTATCTGCTCACGCTCGTCGAAGCGGAGAATGCCGGCCGGACCTATGCGGCCTATGGTGCGATCTACATAATGGCCGCCCTTTTGTGGCTTTGGGCAGCAGAAGGTGTGAGGCCAGACCGGTGGGATGTGGTTGGAGTCTGCATCTGTCTCGTGGGTGGCGCCGTCATACTATGGGGACCGAGAACGGCCGTTTAGACGCGTTTGGCTAATCAGGCGTTGAGCCTGGTCAGTTCGGGTGAGCAAGCGGCAGCCATCGCAGCGAGTTCCTGCCGAGAACGTCCGTTCTGGAGACAATCACAAATAAAGCTCGCCAAATCATTTTGATATGTCATCTTTTTGTCATGTCGGGACTGCGAGATATTCCCATGCTCAGTGCGTTCGGGACCAAAACGTTCGGCATGCCGGACGGGCCTCGACGGAGGCGGCGCTATCCCGACTTTGCGCAATCGGTAGGTGTCGGAGTCCGTGATGGAATAGTTTCGCTTTTAGACGGTCTGTTCCAGGGAGGGGCTGGATTTTCGACGCCTGCGCTTAATGAGGGGTGCAGCTATGTACGTCGGACCGAAGATTACAGAGTTTCTCACGCGCGCCGTCCAGGTCGACAGTGAAGCGGATGTCAAAGACCTTGTCGCGGAGATGGGCTTCCAACTAGGCTTCCCCAGATTTGCGCTGGTGAGCCATGTCGACCTCCTGAAAGAGACGAGCGGGGTCGTGGCGATTTCGAATTATCCGGAAGGATGGATCGACCGGATATTCGCCCAACGCTATTATCTCGACGATCCGCTTCATGCGGCCAGCACGAAGACGCGCATCGGGTTCGCCTGGCATGACGTCCCGCGCATGATCGCGCTGACGCGAAGGCAGTCGGGGATCCTTGGCGAAGCGGCCGATTTTGGACTGAATGACGGTATCACCGTGCCCGTGCATTCGCCGGGCGAATATCGCGGGACCTGCTCATTTGGGGGCAAGGAGTTGGTCGTCCTGTCGCCCCAGGTGAGGGCCGCGGTGCAGCTCATCGCGGTCTTTTCGTTCGAGGCGGCCCGCCGGATCATTTATGCGCGCTCAGACCAGAGCCGCCCGGCCGTGCCCTCGCTCAGTCCGCGCCATGTCGATTGCGTCGGACTGGTGGCATCGGGCCTGGGCGACACGCAGATCGCGGCAATGCTGGGCCTGTCGGAGGATACGGTCCATCAGCATGTCAGCGAGGCAATGCGCCGCTACGGGGTGTTCAAGCGGACGGCGCTGGTGTTTCGCGCGCTGTTCGACGGTCAGATCTGCTTTTATAAGGGTCGCTGAGCCCTCCCCTTTTTAGGGGAATGGTCGGCGGCGGTTTTTTGGTCAATCCTTGGCTTATCGCAAAAGGAGATGACCAATGACCCACGTCATTTGTGGCGGCGGAGGCGTGTCTGAAGACGCGCTGTTCGCCCAGATGTTCCAGGAACGCAAACGCGTGTTCATCGACCTGCTCGGCTGGGACCTGCCCGCCCTCGCCGGCCGGTATGAGGTCGACCAGTTCGACATACCGGAAACCCGCTACATCATCTGCGCCAGCGCGCAGGGCGAGCATCTGGGATCGTTACGGCTGTTGCCGTGCAGCGGCCCCAACCTGTTGGGCTTGGTCTTTCCGTTTCTGTGTGACGGCGATGCGCCCTGCGCGCCTGACATCTGGGAGATTTCGCGCCTGTGCCTCTCGCGCAGCATCCGGGCTTGCGAGCGCCGCTTCGTGCGCGATCAGCTCGCGACGGCGGTTACGCTGTTCGCGCTGGAGCAAGGCATTCGGGCGTATTGCTGCGTGGCGGACATGCCCTGGTATGGCCAGCTGCTCTCGTTCGGATGGCGCTGCGAACCGCTTGGGCTGCCGCAGCCGATCGACAAGAGCATGATCGCCGCGCTCAAGATCCTCATCGACGATGACACGCCGGCACTCATGGCAGCGGCCGGGGTCTGGTCGCCCTCGTCCGCGCCACTTGGCGAACGGACGCATTGATGGAGGCGAGAATGGCACCGACCTCCCACACGTCCGCCTATGCGGCGCAAATTGAGCGGGACGGCTATTGCATCATCGAAGACGCGCTGGCGCCCACGGTCATCGAGGGGCTTTCTGCCGATCTGGAGCCTCAGTTCGCGCGAGCTGGTCTGTCCCAAGGTGCGTTCTCGGGCAATGATACGCGCCGGTTCGGGCGGCTGCTGCGACGCTCACCGCTGGCCGGCGCGCTGGTCGAGCATGAGCTCATCCTGGAGATCGTGAATGGCATCCTTGGTCCATGGTGCGACCATGTCACGCTCAACTTGACCCAGGGCATCGAACTGGTGCCCGGCTCGCTCGCGCAGGTGCCGCACCGCGATCAAGATATGTGGCCCTGCAGCCAGCTCATCCCGGCCGAGCGGGGCGTCGAATTGCTCGTCAATGTGATGTGGCCGCTGACGGCGTTCACGGCGGACAACGGGGCGACGCAGATCTGGCCGGGCAGTAACCGCCGGCAGGCCGAGCTGCTGATCGATCCGGCCGAGGCGGTGACCGCGCAGATGATGCCAGGATCGGCCTTGATGTTCCTTGGATCCACCCTCCATGCCGGCGGCGCCAATCGCACGAGGCTGCCGCGTCGCGGTGTCATCGTGAGCTACTGCCTGGGCTGGCTCAAGCCGTATGAACTGCCATGGCTGGCCTATCCGCCCGAGGTTGCCCGGACATTCCCGCCCAGCCTCGCGCGGCTGGCAGGCTACCGCGTCCACCGGCCCAATCTGGGCGTGTATGAAGGCCGCTGCCCGTCCCTTCTGCTCTGTGAGGAGAGCGATGAGATCGGCGCGGTCGATGCGTTGCTGCCCCATCAGGAAGACCTCATCGCGGCATGGCGAAGCGGCACGGTCAGCGCGGCCGATTTCCAGGCGGCGGCAGGCGCGGGATGAACAGCGAGCGCAGGTCGGCCCCTCCCACACAGGATGACGATGACCGGGCGCGCGCCATGCTGCGCGCGCAGATGTGCCGGCTGCTGATTGCCGAGCGACAGATCGTCGAGCGGTTCCTGGGAGCGACGCTGGGCGCCAATCCCTATTGGGACATCCTGCTCGATCTCTATCTGGCAGAATATGAGCGGCGCCTCGTCTATCAATCCTGCTTGGCGCCTAGCGCGCCGCCTGCCAAAGCGCACCGCCAGTCTGCCCGTCTGTCGAAGCTGGGCGCTGTCGAGCGCGCGCTGGACGAAGCTGATCACAGACGCATGAACGTCACCTTGAGCCCCGACACACGTCAGGCGCTTGATATGATCATGGACTTGCTGGCACCGACATGGCTGACTGGCCAGACGTGACGACAGCCTCTAGGATCGACCTTGCGCAGCGAGCAATGCATCCATATATATCATATATTGAATGAGGATATATCGATGCCTCTCTATGTACGAGATACCGAAGTTGATCGTCTGGCCGAGCGGCTGGCAATGCTGCGCCGCGTCAGCAAGACCGAAGCGGTCAGGAGCGCGCTGCAGCACGAGCTGGAACGCGAGGAGGCCGTGCCGTCCCTGGTCGAACGGGGCCTTGCGTTCACGCGGTCCCTGCGCGCGCGCGGCAATCCAGCCAAGGCCGGCAAGAGCGACAAGGCCTTCATCGACGGTCTGTACGAGGACAATTGATGTTCGTGGATGCCTCGGCACTGACGGCGATCCTGTCGGACGAGAAGGATGCCTATGAGCTTCTTGCGCGGCTTCAGAAAGCGAGCGAACGCATCACCTCCCCGCTCGCGGTGTGGGAGACGGTGATAGCGGTCGCGCGCAACCTGGGTCTCGAGATTACAGAAGCCCATGACGCGGTCGAGGCCTTCATGCGGCTTGCCGAGATCAAGGTGATGCCGGTGTCGCCCGAGACCCGCGCAATTGCAGTCGAGGCCTATGAGAAGTTCGGGAAATCACGGCATCCCGCTGCGCTTAATTTCGGGGACTGCTTCGCCTATGCCGGTGCACGGCTGGCCCGCATGCCGTTGCTCTACAAAGGGGATGATTTTCCCCGCACGGACATCGAGACCGCATGAGCGCCCTGCCCGCCCCCATCACCAAAAAGCGGTCACCACCCCGCAATCGGGAGGGCTAACTGATGCGGGTTGATCTTGGCCATCTTCCAGCGACCAAGCAGCGCGAGCTCGAACGCATCGTCGAGATGATTTTCCAGGGGTTCCGGGAGGCCACGCAGAATGCGACCGGCCGCAAGAAGTCGGCGCGGATCGTCAAGATCATCCTGTTCGGCTCCTATGCGCGCGGCGACTGGGTCGATGCACCGCTCGACGCCAACCAGTATAAGTCGGATTTCGACATATTGATCATCGTCAATCAGAAGGAACTGGCGGACCGGGCGAGCTATTGGGAGGAGACCGAGCAGCGCCTGGTCGATGCCTATCTCTACGAGAAGGTCATCCGCACGCCGGTCAATTTCATCGTGCACTCGCTCCAGCAGATCAATGACGGGCTGGCGCATGGCCGGCTGATCTTCATGGAAATCGCCAAGGATGGGATCGCGCTCTATCAGTCGGACGACAAGCCCCTCGCCACCCCCAAGCCAAAGACGCCCGATGAAATCTACCGGGCGGCGAAAGATTATTTCGACGAGTATCTGCCGCACTCCCAAAGCTTTTTCAGAGGCTTCCGGGATGCGCTCACTCACAACGACCTAAAGAAGGCTGCTTTCGATCTTCACCAAGCAACCGAGCCGCTCTACCAGTGCGTTCTGCTCGTCACGACGCTCTACACGCCTTACGACCATAACATCATCTTCCTGCGGTCGCTGGCCGAGGGGCTGGATCACAGCTTGTTCGACGTATGGCCGCGTGGCACACGCGCCGAGCGCGCAATGTATCAGAAGCTCAAGGATGCCTATCGCAAGGCGCGTTACTCGAAACATTATGAGATTTCGAGGGAGGAGCTCGATTGGCTGAGCACCCGCGTCGAGGAGCTCGGCCGCAAGGTTCACGACATCTGCACGGCCCGACTTGAGCAATTGCGACAGGCGACGCTGAACTAGGAGTGAGCCAGCTTCGCCTGCGCCTTGAGCGAGCGGTCGCAACAGGCGCACGGAGCATCGCACGAGCGCCAGAGGGCCGGACGACCGGCAAGCTGCTCGGTAAGCAAAATCTCGCCACGACATCGAGCTCGTGCTTTCGCTTGTTCCTTCTTTGTTCTATTATCGCTTCCCGACTCAGGAGAAGCTCATGCCGGTCACCATCGCCCCCGCAAACGACCTGGACGCTCTGATATTGTCGGGCGATGTCTCGCGCATCATTCCGCTGCCAAATGGGCAGTCTGGCGGCACCCTCTTCATAGCGGTGAGCGACGGCTCCCTCCTGGAGGCTTCATTCGCGAAAGGATCGGACGAGCGCTTCAAGGTCATCAAGGACGGCGCGGGGATCGTGCTGCTTTCCGAGGATCGCGCGGAAGTTAAATGGCCCATTGAGTGGCTCACGGTTACCGGCATGAACCAGGCCATCACCATCGAGCGCCGGCCCGAACCGTTGCCGCTGTTTCCTGAAGCGGCTTGAAGCAGCCATGGGGATCCTGCGGAAGGGCGAGAAGCCTGTCGTGCATGAGCCGTTGCTTTGGTCCGAGGATTGCACGATTGCCCGCGCTATCCGCACGGGTGACAACTGGCTCTATGCCTGGATCGCTCAGCAGGCCGTCGCCATGGAGAAGCTGAGCAAAAGATCCGGGATTCCCGCAGCGCGGCTGGATGACCTCTGGCGAAATCAGGAAGCCACCGATGGAGAGCTTGCTGCGCTTGCTGGGCCGTTCAGGACAGACGCCGCGAGCCTGCGGGCCTCCATCAATTTCGCAATAAATATCAATTCCAAGGGCATGGTAGCCTGATGGACCGAATGTGGGCTGCCTCGTTCAGAGACGTGCGACAACGCGATTGCAGCCAAAAGAAGACGCCGGCCGCCATCAGGAAGCCGGCGTCATCTGTCTCGATTAGGCGAAGTGGATCGTCGAGCTGAGTTTGCTGCGACGACGCAGCGTGGCGCCCATCGCACCGAAGCCGAGCATCATCATTGCCCAGGTCGCCGGCTCTGGAACAGGGGCCGTCGTGGCGACGAGATTGTCGACAATGGTATTGCCCTGCGCGAAGCCGGTGAAGCTGAAGCCGCCAATGCCGTTGGCCGAGGTCACCGATACATTGTTATAGCCGGTGGGCGTCCAGTAGACTGACGTTGGCGAGACGGGCACCAGGAACGAATCGATCTGCATGCCATCAATGTCGAAGAAGACGAGCGCGGCGCCACTCGGCAGCGCGGTGGCGACGTCCATGCTGAACGACGTCAGCAGCGCGCCAAAGGCCTTGTCGAAGCTGATATGGATCTGGCCATAATCTCCGCCGTCGCGATAGCTGTCACCATCGCTGAGCCAAAGCCCGGTCACATCCGGCGCGCCCTGATAGCTCGGATCGGGATTGCTGGGCGTTTCCGAGACATAATAGTTGAACGCGTTTGATTGCGTGCCGAACCAGCGGCTTTCCCAACCGGCGAAAGGCTGGTCGAAGCCTTCGGTATAGGTTGCGGCCTGAGCGCTCGTTGCCACGAAGGCAGCAAAGGTAAGCGCCGAAATTTTCAGAATGTTCATTATGTTCTCCCACTGTGCGCCGTTTGAGGTCGGCGATCGGGACGTCACGCTGTCCCGACTTGTTAACCATGGCCGGGAAATATGACTCCCGCGTGTCGCCATCTGGGAAAAGACTTTCGTTTTCGCGGGTTGCTGGTGCGTGGGGACTTCGCGGCGAAAAAAGCTGTCGAGCAGATCGCCCTTCCCCTGACGTGATACGACCGGCCTCATAGCCGGGATGATTCGTGATAATCGGGACATCGACAAACAGTCGCACACATGACGGCCCTTGGACGTGCCCGCATTCCGGACGATATCGCGCTGATCGCCTTCCTGCTCTCCCGGTCGCCTTGGACCTCTGTCAGCCGACATATTCACCGTTCGTCACAGGCACGTAACATCTCTTCTGCACCGACGCCGAACCGGACGGGATAGCGACGACTCTGGGACTGGCAATCGGGGAAGCTTGCGGGTGCAAGCCGAAGCGTCAACGCCGCCTGTCTGGTCTGGAGAGGCAGGCGCTCTGAGGCCAGAAGGCCCATGAAGCGCCGATACGAAAAACGAGCTCGCAAGACGTGCCACAATCCCGATCTCGCCGAGACCGGGAGCCGCAGGCGTTCGTCCGCGGAACAGCGGCGGCGAGCCAATATCCCGACATCGGGAAACGCAAAGGGGTCCAGCAATGTACAGCAATTTCAACCGTCCTGCGCGCACGGCGCATTTCTCCGTCGGCGTCGCCTTGACCGCATTGGCGGCCCTTCCCGCGATGGCACAGCCAGCTGCTGCCGAAGCGGCTGAGGAGGAGGCAGCCGAGGAAATCATCGTCTCCGGCTATCGCCGCAGCCTGGAGGAAGCGATCGACATGAAGCGCGAGACGATCGGCTTCTCCGATTCGATCATCGCCACTGACATTGCCGACTTCCCAGAGCAGAACCTCTCCGAAGCGCTACAGCGCATTCCCGGCGTGGTGATCGAGCGCGAGCGGGGTCTGGGCACGCGCGTCAACGTGCGCGGCCTGCCGACCGAGTTCACCTTCGTCTCGATCAACAAGCTCGCCACCGCTTCGGGTTCGGGCGGCCGCGATGTCGAATTCGACATTTTCGCCTCGGAACTGATCCAGTCCGTCACCGTCCAGAAATCGCCCAGCGCGGTGGACGAGGAAGGCGGCATTGCCGGGTCGGTCTCCATCCGCACCGCGCGCCCGTTCGACAATCCCGGCCTGCGTCTCGTCGGTAGCGCCGAGGGCGCATACAATTCAATCTCCGAGAAGATCGACCCGAGCTTCTCGTTCCTCGCCAGCAAAACCTTCGGCGATTTCGGCGTGCTGCTCTCCGTCGCCAAACAGCAGCGCACCAACCGCACCGATTCCAATTCAGGCATCAACTTCCGCCCGATCGCCCGCTGGACCGACCGCGCCGGTACCGTCTATCGCAACCAGGCGATCGCCGTGCTCCAGCGCGACGCCGGCGTGACTTTCACCGACGCGATGAAGAACAAGATCGTCTTCCTCGATAAGGTCGGCGACCGCGTCTACAAGAACGATCAGGACCGTCTCGGCCTGTCAGGCTCGATCCAGTACAAGCCGAGCAACAATTTCAGCCTCGCCTTCGACGCGTTCATCGGCTCCTTCGACACGACCGAGGATGAATATGACGCGGCTGGCTATTCGGCCTCGAGCAACTCGACGCTCGAAACCATCCATGCTTTCGACAAGACGACGCTGTCCGATGCCGGCATCATCGTTCTGCGTGACGTGTCCTACACCAACACCCAGCACGAATTTCTGAGCAAGGAATACATCACCGAGACCGACTATCGCCAGTTCGGTGGCGAGCTGAACTGGGAAACCGGCAACTGGAAAATCAACGCGCTAGGTGGCTATTCGGGCGCCGAGCGAATGCTGGACTATGCCAATCTCAAGCATGTCGCCTATGCGCCCTCGCGCACCCGCTATACCGAGACGGGCGGCGAGACGATCCCGAGCGCCAATCCGAATACGATCGATATGTACAATGCGCCGAGCAAATATCTGTTCGAGGCCTATGAAACCACGCGCGAGCAGATCAAGGACGACAAATATGCCGGCCAGATCGATGTGAGCTACGGCTTTGAATCCTCGATCCTCAAGCGCTTCAACTTCGGCGGTCGCTACACCAGCAAGGGCAATGAGCGCCAATATGGCGAGGAGAAGATCCAGGGCCCGACGCGCGGCAGTACCGCTTATGTGAACATCCGCAAGCTCGGCGACAGCCCGCTCACCAATGTGACGGACATTGTCGGCGGCAAGGCCTATCAGGCGCGCAATCTCAGCTGGTCACAGATCTCCAACGACTATGCGCGCGATTTCTTCCGTCCTGACGGTTTCGTCACGCCCTTCGCCAACGCAAACTATGCCAAGGTGAAGGAAGAGACGATCGCGGGCTATGCGATGGCCGATTTCGAGTTCGACATTGCGGTGCCGGTCTTCGTCAACCTC
This sequence comes from Sphingomonas sp., assembly GCA_017304655.1. Taxonomy (GTDB): domain Bacteria; phylum Pseudomonadota; class Alphaproteobacteria; order Sphingomonadales; family Sphingomonadaceae; genus Sphingobium. Next base: position 181,248 of record JAFKLY010000004.1, on the reverse strand, counting down.
GGTGGCCGCTATCTGCGCACCACCATCCATTCGGAGGGTTTCCACCAGGTCCAGAACCCGAACGGCACCACTGGCCTCACCCCGGCGCCTGTGTCGAGCGAAGGCAGCTACCAGAAGTTCCTGCCCTCGTTCAACGCCCATGCTGAGCTGACTGAAAGCCTGCTCTTGCGCGCCGCCGCCTCGCAGACGCTAATTCGCCCGGCCTTGGCCGACCTCGCCTACAAGCGTACGGCGAGCTACAGCAGCTTTCGTTACACCGATGGAAATCCCGGCCTGAAACCCACTTATGCCGATCAGTGGGAAGTCGGCGTCGAGAAGTATCTCGGCCGTGGCGGTGTTCTGTCGGCCTCCTATTTCTGGAAGAAGATCAAGGGCGTGGTGCAGAGCCGGCTGACCGGCGTCGTGCCCGACGTGACGGTGTATAACGCCAACGGCACGGTCAACGGCGTCTATGATTTCGACGTCTATCAGCCGGTCAATGCCGAGGGGTCCTATGATGTCAGCGGCATCGAGCTCAACGCCGTGATCCCCTTCGGCATGTTCGCCGATTGGGCCGACGGCTTCGGCATCAATGCCAACGCCACCTTCCTCGACAGCTCGCTGACCGGTCAGTCGGACCTCAACGTTCCGACCTCTCCGATCGGCCTGTCGGACAACGCCTACAACGCGACTATCTTCTACGATAAAGGCCCACTCTCACTGCGCCTTTCCTACAATCGCAGGGGTAAATATGTGGAGCGGATCGAGCGGAATATGTATCCGGTCTATCGCGATGCCTATGGCCAGTTCGACTTCGCGGCTAGCTATCAGCTGACCCCCAATTTCCGCGTCGAGTTGCAGGGCATCAACGTCGGCAATGCCAAGACCACCGGCTACACGATGGATCCTTCTTTCCCGACCACCTATGAACTCTCGGGAAGCCGGGTCAGCCTGGGCGTCCGCGCCCAGTTCTGATCCCGTCGTCCGGGGCCGGCAGGCGCTTGCGCATGCCGGCCCCTGTCTTTCGGGGGCCGCCAGTTGAGGAGCGCCGCTTGTGGACCAGAGGCCGGCTTTGACCAGAGGAATGTAACAGATGAGAAACGCTCTATTGCCCTTGCTGGGCTTCGTTGCCGCTTCGACCATCATGTCGACGGCTGGCCACGCGCAGCAGAACCGGGTCAGCGAGAGACAGGCGCCGCCGCAATCCGGGCAGAAGGCGAAGAACGTCATCCTGTTCCTCGCCGATGCCGGCGGCGTCGCGACCGTGAATGGCGCCAGCCTGCTTGGCTATGGCGAGCCGCTTCGCCTGCGGATCCAGAAATGGCCTCATTTGGGGCTGAGCGAGACGTCGCCTGTCGATGCGTTCGTTTCAGACTCCGCCAATGGCATGAGCGCGATCGTTACCGGTGTTAAGACACATAACGGCGTCATCAGCCAAGCCCCTGGAGGTGCGCGTGGAAAGGAGGACGGCCTACCGACCAAGACGGTGCTGGAATATGCCGAGCAGCACGGTCTGTTGACCGGTGTGATTACTACCCAGTCAATTGCGGATGCCACGCCCGCCGCCACATATGCTCATTCTAACGACCGCAGAAAATGGGGTGAAATATTTTCTCAGGCCTTCACGCCTCGCTTCGGGGACGGGGTCGATGTCTTGTTCGGCGCGGGCCGGCGGGAGATTGGCGAACAACTGGCTGCCGCCGGCACCAGCTTCGAACAACTCGGCCGCACTCACAGTCGGCCGATCCATGCTGCGCTTGCCGATGTGCAGGCGAACGAAAGACGCCCAGTCGTCGTGGCGGACCAGATGGATGTCCGTGCCGCCACGCTCAAGGCGCTCGATATCCTGCAGAAGTCGCCCAAGGGCTATCTGCTCGTGATCGAGTGGGATGCGCATAGCGATGATCCGCGCGAAGGTCTCCAGAACGTCGTCGATTTCGACAAGTTAATTGCCGAGGTTCAAGCTCGCGTCGACTTGAACGACACGCTGCTCCTTTTCACCGCCGACCATAGCTTCGGCCTGCAGGTGGACGGCGGCCGTCGTGGTGAGGAACTGCTGGCAGGCTACGACGTCTGGAAAGCGGCGACCAGAGACAAAGAGAATGACCTCGTCCGGCTCAAGAATGTGATGGTCAACAGGACCCACACCGGGGAAGAAGTTCCTGCACTGGCGATTGGGGCAGGGGCCGAGCGCGTCCATGGATATTTTCCGAACACCTATCTGTTCGAAGTGATGATGAAAGCTTGGGGCTGGGAACCAGATGCCGTGCCGGGCAAGTAACGTAAGCGTGGCCTGGAGGCCGCCTTGCACGATGTTGCTGGGTTAGGCTGATTGCCGCTCAGTTTGGAGCGGTGATGGCAGACGATATCGAAGACGACGAAGCGAGTGCTCATACGAGTGGTCGTATGCGCACTCGGATCGAGATCGTTGGGCGGGTGTCGGGTCGCCGCCGCTGGACGGCGGAACAGAAGTTGGCGATCCTGCGCGACGCGTTTGGCTCAGAAGGCTCCCTCCGGGCGGCATGCGAACGGCACGAGGTCGGCAGCGGCCAGCTTTATACCTGGCGGCGGCAGGCGATGTCGGGGGAGCTGATCGGGATCAAGGCACCGGCCTTGGCCCGCCTCGCGCTGGGACGATCTCATGCCTTGGAACTGGCGCCCTGCCGGTGAGCCCGCCATCACTGAGGCTGCCTAAGGCACTCTGCGCCGGCCCGGCCACGCAAAGTAGCTGCATCGGGCTCGGCATCTGTGTAACCACGGCGCGATGATTCAGGATACCGCCACCGCAACGCCCGCCCGCAACCTGCCGATGGCATTTGGCGGCGGGGCGGTGATCGGCTCACTCGGTGGTCTCATCGGCCTGGGCGGCGCGGAGTTTCGCCTGCCGCTCCTGATCGGCCCCTTCCGGTTTGCCGCGCTAGAGGCGGTCATCCTCAACAAGGCCATGAGCCTTATCGTGGTTGCCACGGCCCTCGTCTTCCGCACCAGGACGGTCCCGTTCGATGCTGTCGCCGTGCACGGGCCGATCATTCTCAACTTGCTCGCGGGCAGTCTCATCGGCGCCTGGTTCGGCGCCGGATGGGCGGTGCGAGCAACGTCCGAGACGCTCTACAAGATCATTGCCGTGTTGCTGTTGGTCATCGCGGCCGTGCTGCTCTTCGGGCACGGCTCCAACGCAGGTCAGCCACTGTTGACCGGGACCGCACAATTCGTCGCCGGCATTGTAGCTGGTCTCGCCATCGGTGTGGTCGCGTCGCTGCTGGGGGTAGCGGGCGGTGAATTGCTGATCCCGACGCTCGTTCTGCTGTTCGGCGCCGATATAAAGCTGGCCGGCAGCCTTTCGCTCGCGGTGAGCCTGCCGACCATGCTTGTCGGCTTCACTCGCTACAGCCGCGACCAGAGTTTCGCCGTGCTCGGCCGCAACCGATTGTTCCTTCTCGTGATGGCGCTCGGTTCAATCTGCGGAACCTTCGTCGGCGGACTGCTCCTGGCGATCGTGCCGGCATCCGTCCTGCTACCGGCGCTGGCCGCGATCCTCTTCATATCCGCCGTCAAGGTCTGGCGGCATACGTAACCGCAGCCTTCGCGCTACGCTTACCAAGTAACGATAGTTTGCTCGCGGGAAGGACCGCGCGGGCGATCTTGAAATAAGCTGGCCCGCTACCGCTTCAGCGACACGGCAGTTTCCGCCCTCCTTCCGGACGATCAAACCGAGCTTGCGGCTTCCTGATAGCGGACACTCGTTCAGGATAGTGTCGGGCGAATAGAGGACAGCGTTTAGGATACGGCGATCAGTGCGCGAGCGGCCAATTGGGCGTGGGGAGCTGCCATTCTCCCCTCCTCTGAAGAGGAGGGGCTAAGTCCTGTTTGTCGTCGTGTCCTGACAGCCAGCTTTGAGGCAGCCAAACGGGCGAACCGGATGGCCGCGGTAGGATGATTAGCTATCGTTCGCAATGACAGGCGCTGGCGTGCCAGTGTGAGGGAATTGGTAGACGTATCGCTACAGCGATCTCGGCGTTGAGGGCCAGAGAGCAGCTTATTACGTCTGAGATTGGAGCGAAAAGCGCAATGCCCGTCTATTTCATCCTCGAGGAGAACGACGCCGACTGGCGGATGAAGATCGGGCGCGCCACGAACCTTCGAGGCAGGCGAGGAACCTTGCAGACTGGCAACTCGCGCCCGCTCAAGGTTGTGGGGTGGATCGAAGCTGAGAATGAGGCAGAAACAGAGAAGCGGCTTCATGCGAAATATGCAGCTCGCAACATCGGCCGGCATGGCGGAAGTAGCGCCAGGGAGTGGTTCCATCTTCAGCCTGCAGACATTCTCGCGGACTTACAACGAGCTGGTATTGACGGGTTCGTCGAGAAGAATGCGAATGCCTTTGAAGTCGTCGGTCACGATCGCGATGGCGTACCCGAGTATCTTGGCGTCTGGGATTGGAGCAATCTGGAGCTCGACGAGTGCTGCCCGTTTTGCGGCATGAATTTCCAGGACGCGTCACAGATGTTTCACTGTTTGAACTGTGACGAGCTCACCGACTTCGAGCAGCCCGATTTCGACAACGAGGAGGACTATCTCGCTTGGAAGGTCGACAAGGAACGTTTGAAAGTCGGGCGCACAACAAAGGTGCGACGTGGCCGATCACCTTAACCGCGATCGTCAGACCCAGAAGGTCTCCATTTGCGATATCAAGTCGCTCGCTCCCGTCGTTGTGGCGGGGTTGGTGCTGACCGCCCGACGCAGAAGCCGTTTCGCTATGATCTGCGGTTGACGAGCCGGTAGGTGCCACTGGTTTCTGCCGTCGTCCAATAAATGCCCGTGACCAGACCCGCCTCGAGATTATCGAGTTCAAGAATGGCCGATCCGCGATAGCTTTTGCTTGCTACCCCGGCCTTGGGATTTGTCGTGACTAGAAAGAAATAATGCAATTGCGGAAATGCTGATTCCGGATCCTTCTTGGGGACTGCAGACAAGGAGGTAGATCGCGAATCCGGGGCAAACACCGTCATGCTGATGCGCAAGAAATCCTGGCGGATGATCGCTTGCGCGTCGATAGTGCGGCCGCCTCCAGTTAATCCCCCCAGAATGATCTCCATATCCCAGGTGCCATGGATGTCAGGATAAAGCCACTGATTGAGTTGCGGAAACCAGGCCCAGAATTTGCGCCATCCAAAGTAGAACAGCAGGAAGAGCGCGACATGCAGAAGTCCGGCCCCCGCGAAGGCAAATGTTGCCGCGGGCCAGATGCCCATAGTCTTTCCGCCAAGGACGACCAGCACCGCAAATGTGATGGCAGTTAGGCAGGCATAGATGACTGCGATCCATCGAATGACAAGCAGAATGGGCAGGAGGCCAATCATGAAGCGCGGTCAAACAATACTTCGCAGCCGCGCTTGAAGACTGCTCTTCCAAAATCTAGGCTGGCAACGCCGGTAAGCAGCACGTCCGGCAGCATCGAGCCATAGAGTGCCGCGACGTAACGTCCCCCAAAACGACGGGAGCGATCGATCGGGAGACCATGAACGATCGGCGGAGAGAAATATTGCGCGAGCAGGACCGGCGCAAACATGGCCGACAGGATGTGAAATCCGTCATGATAGTCACTGTGTGGCCGTGAGATTGCTGAGAGCAAGGTAACGGCATCGACATCCTTGAGATCGGGCTGAGCGAGCCGGAGAGGCATGATCGGCAAAGACCGAGGGTTATCGCACACGATGATCCCGATCCCTGTAAAGCGAGGTCCCGCCGAGTGCGAGATCATCAACAGTAAATCCATGAGACGGCCAGAAACTATCTCATCTTCCTCGCTGGAAGCGCCTTTCGTCATGCTGCAGGCGTCCTCGACCGAAAAGAGCCGAGCCACTGATAGCAAGAGCGCCACGGTCGCACACGTGTCAGTTTGATATTCGCAGCTGTGTTCATGCCACGCCGCCACATCCGGTCGTTCCACATGCGGCCATGAAGGATGTTGGGGTCATTTTGATCACGGATGATCCAAGCAGCGCCACGAAAACAGGCAGCGTCGCTCGGCGTGTCAGTATCGTTCTCCTGGTCGAATATGTAGCCCAGCCCATGCTCGCCTTGTGAGCCGCGGAACGGATCGACGACAATCGTTTCGGAGCGCTTGATTGGGCCCTCATTGGCCGGGTCCCACAATTCCATGTCCATCCGCACCCAGCTCTGCTTGATCTTAGCTCGCATCAGCCCGCGCTGGAGCGGCGGTAACATGGCGGCCGGGCAATAACGCAGGTCGATACTGGCGCTTTGGTCAGCGGCAGCGTCCAGCAGGGCTTCGATCCGTGAAAAATTCGATTCAACCTCAACATGCCACTCGCCCGCAAGGTCAGGGTAAAACCAGCGGTTCAGGCCCGGCACGATCTTCCAGACGATCCGCCAAAGCGGTGTGAGGAACAGTAGGCCAAGCAAGGCCTGGACCACCAACACCACCCAGCGGAAATTGGGGGCGAGACCGAAGGCCTCAAGAGTCGGTGTCACCGCATTGAGACCAAGGAGCAACAGGATGGCGAGCCAGGCGGCCGGCACCACAAAAAAAAGCGGATGGAGCATCTTGAACATAAGTAGAACGCCCCTACGTCATCATAGCGGGAGGGGCAACAAATACGCAATCGGGACCGATGAACGGCCGGGAGGAAGAAATGGGGTTTCTAGCGCGCGCAAGCGCCTTGTTTATCGGCGCATCGCGCTTTCAAAGTTACCATGAAGCAATTCAGGTCGAAGCGCCTCGTCAGGCTGTCTTGCTTGCCGCGCAGCGCGAGATTCGGAACGCGCTGCGCGAGGCCGCACGAAAGCTGCCTTACGAAAGCCGCTTCTGGCAAGGCCGCTTCTCGACTGCCTCCGCGAGCGCCCGTCCGTCGGTCGTGCCCAAGTTCAAGACCCAAGGTTCATTTGACTATGAGTTGCTGGTCGACCCCTCGCACCTGCCGCCACAGCAAATAGACCTGGACGACGGCGTTTATTTCAACGTCGAGTACCTCGACAGTGGCCAGCCGGCTCTTGTAGCGCGCGCCTTATTCGATTTTGTCGAGGAGGCGCTCACGCCATTGTGCGAGCTGCGCGGCTGGACGATCCCCGAAAAGGATTGTTGCGTGCGCATCCAGATTAGGCCGGACGCGCATATCGACTTGCCCATCTATTCAGCTCCGGAGGTTGTCCATATTTCGTTGGCCGACACGGCGGGGGATTCGGTCCTTGCAAAGAGTCATACCCAGCGCTTTCAGCGTTTGCCCGCCGACAAGATCCTGCTGGCATATCGAGATGGCCGCTGGGCTCAGTCAGATCCGCTTCGGCTCAAGGACTGGGTGGAGGGCTGCGTGCAGCGTTATGGCGCCGACTTTCGGCGTGTCTGTCGCTATCTCAAAGGCTGGCGTGATCATCGCTGGCCCAAAACCAGCCTGTCCTCAATCACGCTGATGGTTGCAGTGGACACCGCTCTCGATCAGTTGAATGGCGCCCACCGCACTCTTTCCAACGACCATCTGCTCTACGAAGTTACACAGAGGCTGCCCGCCATCCTTCGAGGCGACCTTCTCAATCCGGTCTTTCCAGGGCAGCGCGTCGTATTGAATGCATGGTCCGTCGAGGATCGCGAGGCTATCCTGGGTGGCGCTGATGAGCTTGCCGGTGATCTTCATGCAGCGCTCAAGGGAACGCTCGATGCCACGCTCGTTGTCCAAGCGTTGCAGCGGGCATTCGGGAAGCGCCTGCCTTTCAGACCCGACGCTGTCGAAATCATCCCCTCTATTGCCGCCACGGTGGCATCGGAACGTCCGGCAAAAGTCGCATCGCCTTCGGTCGACCCGTCAACCTCGGGCTGATGCCGCCAGATCCCCTCTGGACAATAGACTGCACTCTCAAGGCAAAGGGGTTCACTTATGCCGGGCCGCCGGCAACCTATAGAGGCCCGGTAGCGGTTCATGGGAAGACAGTAACGGTCGAGGTCAATTTTTCGGACTTGACCTTTGCCACCTTGCCCACTGTCCGATCGATTGATGCCGCCGCCCTGGGAGATCGATCACTTGCGCATTTGATGCGCAACCGCGACATTTGTTACACGGATGAGGGCGGGCTGGTTCTTGATCTTTACGATCCGGGCGGCGCTGCGCTGCGCGTTCTTGCGGACGCCGCCAAGGCGCTCGAACGGTCTTTTGGACCGAATGCGCTGAGGGAATTTGAAGGAGAGCTTGCAGCCTATTGGGGCGGAAAGTCGCTATACTGCGCGATATCCCCGCCTCCCACACCCGAGATCGTCGCCGCCGACCTCCTGAGTTTCAAGGACAAGAAGCCAGCCAGCCTCATTCTCGCTCCCCGAGGCGCCTGGCCTCTCAGCGACGTCACGCGCACAGCTGCGACAATGCTGACATTCGATCGAGCTCTTAGGTGCGGCTCGTCCTTCCCTCCTTCGCGCCTGCAGGATCTTCTTGCCTATATCGACGCCCAGGAGCTCCCTCCGCCCGGCTGGCGGCAGGCCATTCTTGATGGAATCGCCCGCGGTGAGGACATGTTCCTCGCAGCACCCAATGGGATACTGGGATGGCGATCGGCCTTTGGGGGGACCTTGGCTCTCCTCAAAAACCATCCGCGCGGCTTTCGGGTGGGCGCACTGCGCAAGGCATTGCCGGATAGGATGGGAGAGGTCACAATAGACAATATGATGGCGACACAGGCCGATCTCAAATATTGCGTGGCGCGCAATCTTGACGGACGCCAGGGGCTGGTCGGCAAACATATCGCACTGGTTGGCTGCGGCACAATCGGCGGATATCTTGCCCATATGCTAGTTCAAAATGGCGCGGGGTGCGAAGCTCAACTGTCGCTCTACGATCCCGATATCCTCAAACCGGGGAATCTGGGCCGACATGTCCTAGGATTTGATGACCTCGGCCGCGCCAAAGCTGAAGCACTTCACACCTTTGTCCAACGCTTCCATCCCGATGTTGAGGTGGATCATCACACTGGTAATGCGCTGACTGAGTGGAATGCGCTCGAAAGATGCGACCTCATCGTTGATGCAACGGGCGATGCCAATGTGGCGACCGCGCTCAATGACCGCTTCATTCTTGCTCGGCGCGGCGGTCGTCAGATTTGCCTTTTGCACAGCTGGGTCTTTGGAAATGGCGCCGCAGCCCAGTCGCTCCTCAATCTCGACGATGGGCACACTTGCTACCGCTGTCTGCGCACCGGATTTGGCGGAAATTGGCGGCATAATCCGCTGCGTGATCCTGACATGGAGGTTCGACGCGCCCCTGCTCGCTGCGGCGAGGGGGGCTACACGCCGTTCCCGGTTGATGCGCCCATCGCGGCCGCCGCGCTCGCGGTTCGCGCCGCGATCGACTGGGCGGGCGGAAACCCGGGTCACAGGCTTCGCACGACAATCGTCGACCCCGGGGAGGGTCGTGACCGCCTGCCATGGGTGTCGCCCAAGTCGCTCGACGATTGTCCTGCATGCCGCTCGTAACAGGGCCGTTGATCTTGATCGCGCATAATGTCTTGCTTGAAATCAAGGCAGATGCCGCAGCGCTCGCTGGACGCGAAGAGCGCGGCGGCATTCTTCTGGGCATGCGCCGGGGCAAGCATTTTCATGTCGATCAGGCAACCTTGCCGATGACCGGCGATCGTGGCTCCCGTTTCGCATTTCGACGAGGTCGCGCCGGTCATCAGCAGATTGCTCGCGCACGCTGGCGTCAATCTGCCCATCGCGTTGATTGGCTGGGAGAATGGCATTCGCATCCCGAGGCCATCCCATCACCATCCGGGATCGATCTTGCAAGCTGGCGACTGATCACGCACAGACGGGGTGCCCCGATGCTGTTTCTGATCATTGGTTACCAATCGATATGGCTCGGATTGATGCGCCCGGCCAAAGCTGAGCCACTGGTATTTATCGAACGTGAGAGCTCGGTCGCAGGCGTCGGCTTCTCAGCCTGTTAGCGCTCGAAACTCTTTGTGAGTTTCGCGGTGGTACTGACCGTTATTCTTCGTAACCGCCCCAAACTTGCGATTGAATTGTTTCACTACTGTCGCGAACAGATCCCACAACACGCCCAGTCAGATAGCAACATACTGGCACCCTCCTTTCTGCCATCAGGATGGTTAGATCAACTACGCAGTGTCCGATAAAGCCGCCGCTCGGCAGCCAGTCCGAGTGACGCTGAACGGACGGCAGCTCAGGCGCTCGGAGGTCGATAAGCGGATAGTCCAGAACGTCGAAGGGTTTCGGGCGCCGGCAGGCGTACTAAACCCGGACGTGTACGACCCGCGACCGACTGGGCACTGTCTATGGAGATTTAGGATTCCGGCGGTGGCTCGCGTGCGGTGTGGCGACCACGTTGCTGCTGTTCTGTGGCCGCGGCGGCCGGGATTCCAGACGCAATGAGGCCGATGGTCGGTGTCGGTGGAGCGATCCTGGTGCGACCATTACAGCCTCGACCCGGCGCTGGATGCATCCCGTCGTTTCCCGGGCTAGAGCGATCGCGGGAAGGCATGCAGTCAGGCCATGCCCGTTCATGGCGCGATCTCCCGGGTTGGTGGCACGGCATGAGGCGGCGCGCGCGGCTGGCGCCAGCGCTCGAACGTCTCGATGACGATCATATGCCCGCCACAGCATGGGCATGGCGGGCGAGTATCGGCTGGCTCCTCGATCTCGGCATCGTCCGGGTCCGGCGCGACCTCGAGCAGCTTGCGGGCGAGCGCCAGGCTGGCCTTCCGGGACGATGCCGCAAGCAGGCCATAGTGGCGGATGCGGTGGAACCCGCGCGGCAGGACATGGAGCAGGAACCGGCGGATAAACTCGTCGGTGGCCAGCGTCATGACCCGCTGGCGCTCGGCGCCGTCGCGGCGATAATCCTTGTAGCGCAGGGTAACGCCGGTCTCGTTGAACGCGATGAGGCGCCGGTTCGAGATGGCGACCCGGTGGGTGTAGCGTGACAGATAGGCGAGCACGGCCTGCGGCCCGGCGAACGGCGGCTTGGCATAGACGACCCAACGCTTCTTGCGCACCGGTGACAGGTGACGCAGGAACGCGCGGCGCTCGACGAGGCCGGCGATGTGCCCCCTGAACATGAGGCGTCCTGCATCGTACAGCGCCAGCAGTCGGGTCAGGAACAGGCGGCGGAACAGCCTGCCCAACACCCGCACCGGCAGGAGGAAGGCCGGTCGCGACGATATCCAGCGTGTCCCGCCCGGTGCGATGCCGCCCCCCGGCACGATCATGTGCACATGGGGATGGTGCGTCATCGCCGAGCCCCATGTGTGAAGCACGGCGGTGATACCGATGCGCGCGCCCAGATGCCGATGGTCAGCGGCGATGGTGAGCATCGTCTCCGATGCTGCCTTGAACAGCAGATCATACACCGCCGCCTTGTTCTGGAAGGCGATGTCGGCGATCTCGGCCGGCAGCGTGAACACGAGATGGAAGTAGCCGATCGGAAGCAGGTCGGCCTCGCGCTCGGCAAGCCAGGTGCGTGCGGCGGCGCCCTGGCACTTGGGGCAGTGCCGGTTGCGACAGCTGTTATAGGCGATCCGCCAATGCCCGCAGTCGGTGCAGGCCTCGACATGACCGCCCAGGGCAGCAGTGCGGCAGTTCTCGATCGCCGTCATCACCTTGAGCTGGAACAGGCTCAGATGCCCGGCATGGGCGGCGCGATAGGCCGGGCCAGCAGCGCGGAAGATGTCGGCGACCTCAAGGTCGGCGCGCACTGGCTCAGCCGGGCGGTGCCGCCTGTGAGCCAGGGAACATGCCCAACCGGTCGAGTGGGCTGACCACGCTCTTCACGGTGCGGGTCGCCACCCTGGTGTAGAGCGCGGTGGTTGTGAGCTGCGCGTGCCCAAGCAGAACCTGGATGACGCGGACGTCGATGCCATCCTCGAGCAGGTGCGTGGCAAAGCTGTGACGCAGCGTGTGCGGACCGACGCGCTTGGTGATCCCTGCCGCATGGGCTGCCTCGGCGGCGATGCGGTGGACCTGCCGGTAGCAGATCGGCTTGAGGTAATGCTGCCCCGGGAACAGCCAGCCATCGGGATGCATCACGCCCTCCCGGCGACCGACCTTCCACCACTCACGCAGGAGAAGGAGCAGGTCGCTCGCCAGCATGGCGTTGCGGTGCCGGCCGCCCTTGCCGCACTCGACCCGGAGCAGCATGCGCTCGCTGTCGACGTCGCGGACCTTGAGCTTGGTGACCTCCGAGGCGCGCAGGCCCGCGCCATAGGCCACCGACAGGATCGCCTGGTGCTTGATGCTGGTGGTCGCGTCCAGCATCCGCGTAACCTCCTCGCGGCTGAGCACCGTCGGCAGTGCGCGAGGATGCTTCACCCGGTGGAGCTTGCGGGTCAGGTCCGGTCGATCGAGCGTGCGCGTATAGAAGAAGCGCAGCGCCGACACGGCCGCGTTCATCGCCGGCGCGCCCTGGCCGGTCTGGCTCTGCTCGATCTGGTAGCGGCGCAGATCCTCATCCGTGGCGGTGTCGGGCGGCCGGCCCAGCCAGCTCGCGAACCGCGCGACATCACGCAGATAGTTGCGCTGGGTCGCCCGCGACAGACGATGCAGGCTCATGTCCTCGACCATCCGCTGGCGCAGCGTCATGGCAGGAACATCGGAAGGGATATTGGGCATTGGTCGACTCCTCATCATTGGAAGGAGTCTTGAGGGTCTGCCTATGCCGGGCAGCGCTCAACCAATCGCCAGCCCTTGCATGACCTGCGCAACTTGAAAGTCAGGCGCCAGTCCCGCGCCAGCGGGTTCGTACATGTCCGACAACGCTGACATAGGATCGCAGGCCTGAATGGACAGCGGTTTATCGACTCGGTCGCCGCAAAGCGGACAGTTCGGCTCGCCGACGATAGGCGGCACTGGCTTGCCGAAGGTTAGCAACCTCCTTAAAACTGCCGATCCTCGACCGCGACGTTTTACGCGCCCCCCTCCCTTGCGGCCACGAATGGTTTCGGTATTGTGACCGTTGCAGGGGCATGACTGCCGGCGCTCCCCTGTGGATCTTCCTGCCAGGCATCACTACGCCCGCACCGTTGGTCGGGTGGCCGGAGCTTGCTCCAGGCATCGCTAGCTAGTCGTGAGCCACGGATTACTCCGGGGCGCGGCATTTGTCGGCCCCACGAGGCCATGTGTAGCATGCCCCCAAATTCTGATCTACGGAGGCTCGTCGGCGAGCCGTCCGCCGCCATGGCGGTGACTGATGCTGATCACCCGGCGGCGGCATCCCTCGCCGACCTGGACGACATCTACAGAACGCAAGCTCCCCGGCTCACCCGCTTTTTCCGCCGGCAGCTACGGGGAAGTGACGAGCCGCAGGACCTCGTCCAAGAGACATTCGCGCGCCTCGCCAGCTTCATGTCCCGACGGCCGCTCGCCAATCCGGCGCCGTATCTGCACAGCATCGCGCGCAACCTGTTGTTCGAAAGAACGCGCCGCCGCGCCCGACGGATGGCATCGTTCCATGTTCCGATCGGCGAAGGGTTTGATCCGGCGGTTGACCCCGACCAAGCGCATCAGATTGAGGCCAGAGATGTGATGCGCGTCTATCAACGGGCCCTGGACGAACTGACCGAGAAGACGCGGACGATCTTCCTGCTGCATCGGGTTGAAGAGCTGACCTACAAGAGGATCGGAGATCGGCTTGGCATCAGCATCCCTACCGTACAATATCATGTGGCGCGTGCGCTTGCTCATATCGACGCGGCGCTGGACCAGGAATGACCGAAGACAAGGATTCACCACCAAAGCGAGGGCAACTTCGCGAGGACGCCGCCAACTGGTTCGCCGTCATGCGAGGACCGGAGGCTAATGAAAGACGCTCAGAATTTGAAGCCTGGCTCGCCTGCGGCGAATTGCACCGTGCGGCCTATAACAAGATCGCCGAGACGTTCAGCCTGGGAAAGGGACTGAAGTCGCGCGAGGTCGAGCGGCCTGCACCCCCGTCTGTTGACTCAGAGCCCCTCCCCCCTGCTCGCACGCGACCCCGCCTGGTGGTTGGCGCCGCCGTGGTCGCGCTCATACTGGGTACCATCGGCATTGGCTCGCAGCTTCTTGGCCCCAGCCATAGCGGCAATCCAGGCACATCGGCCGAGCTGGTCGAGGGGGATGGCCAGGATCGAGCAACCCAGACGGCCATCCCGCTTTCGACTCCGGTCGGATCGGGCAAGACATTTGTACTCACGGACGGCTCAACGGTCGCGCTCGACAGCGACAGTCTCGTCGAGGTGAGCATCTCACGGGATCGGCGCGATCTCCACCTCTTGCGCGGCCGCGGCCGTTTCACCGTGGCGCATGACGGGCGGCCGTTCACTGTCTCAGCGGCTGGCGGAACGGTGACCGCCCGCGGAACGGTGTTTGACGTAGCGGTGGATCGCCACGACGCAGTTATCGTGCGCCTTTTGCAGGGGCGTATCGACGTCGCGCTGCCGAGAAGAGCGTCGCGCAACGCCATGTCGGGTGAGGTCACGGGCATGAAGGCAGGCGAGGTGCTGGGCTTTGGTCCTGCACCCTTCCCGCCCGCCGGTGAGGAAGAGCCCGGGGACGAGCAGTGGTCGGAACGGCTTCGGGATGTCGACCGGATGCGCTTGGCCGACCTGCTTGCCGAGGCGAACCGCTACGCCACCAAGCCAATTCTTCTCGCCAGTTCGGAACTCGCCGATCTCCGCGTGTCGGGCACGTTTCGCGTGCATGACACGCACAAACTCGCCGACAATCTGGGTGATCCGCTTGGCCTTGCGGTGATAGAACGGGCAGACTCGATCGTTCTCGCCCGGTCATGCCCGACAAAATTTGAAGGTCCCTGCCGCCCGCCCTCATAATATCGTGCCAACCGGCATGATCACCCTTGGAAGCCCGATAACTGGGCAAAGGGGGTATGATGAAATTCGGAAAAAAACTGGGGCTCTTCGGTGTCGTCGCAATTGGAGCATTGATTGCTGCAGCCCCAGCTGCAGCGCAGGAACCGTCACGAGACTATCATCTCGAACAGCAAAGCCTGGGAGATGCTCTGAGAAGTGTCGGGAAAATCTCGGGTAAGGAGATCATCTTTGCCTCGGATCTGGTGGAGGGCAAAGGCTCAGCAAGGCTGGAGGGATCCTTTACAGCAAAAGCAGCGCTCGATCGCCTCCTGGCTGGCAGTGGGCTGATCGCGGTTGAGCGGAACGGGAGCATCCATATCCGGGGGCGATCGGGGGCGGCGGACGCCGCACTGAGCGATGCCGAGGCGGTTGAAATCGTTATCACCGGCTCGTTGATTCCCGGAGCCGCCTCGGCTTCGCCCACCATCACCATCAGCCAGGAGCAGATCCGGGACGCCGGGCATGCGAGCCTTGCGGAAGCTGTGAGATCGCTTCCGCAAGCCTCCGGCGCTGGCCAGAATCCCGGCATCGGCCTGAACGTTCCTGAGAGTGTCGGCAGTTATCTCGGCGGAGCTTCGTCCGTGAACCTTCGTGGCCTCGGATCGGACGCGACCCTCACCCTGTTCAATGGGCGAAGGTTAGCTTTCAACGGATTTGCGCAAGCCATCGATATCTCGTCAATCCCACTCGCGGCGGTCGACCGCGTCGAGATCGTGACCGATGGAACGTCCGCCCTCTACGGATCGGACGCTGTCGCCGGCGTCGTCAATGTGATCTTGAAGCGCGACTTTGACGGGCTGGACACCTCCGCGCGTTGGGGCGCATCGACCGATGGCGGGAACGGACAGCAACAATATAACGCGGTCGCCGGGCGCCGCTGGTCCTCGGGCGGTATCATCGCGACTTATGATTTCGAGCGCGACACCCCTATATTGTCCCGGCATCGTAGCTATGCCGCGACCCGCTCTCCCGGCCTGACCCTCTACCCGGGTCTCAAGCGTCACAGCGTGACCGCGTCGCTCCACCAGACGTTACTTCCCGGCGTAGAGTTGCAGCTGGATGGGCTCTTCAACCAGCGCTTCACAGAGCGCTTCTACGCACTCCGCGGCGCCAGCGATTATCACATCAATGGGAGCTATCAGACATATGACAGCCGGTCGTTTACGGTGTCACCAAGCCTGTCCATTGCACTCCCCGGCAGTTGGAGCGCGTCGGTTTACGGTGTCTACTCCGAGGACAAGAGCGATCTCCAATCGCTCGAGTATAGCGAGGGTACGCCTTCGCCCCTCCGCGCATTTTGCTACTGCAACCGCACTATCGGGCTGGAAGCCATCTTCAGAGGCAAGCTCCTCACTCTCCCTGCTGGCGCAGTCAAGACGGCGTTTGGCGGCGGATATCGCAAGAATTATCTCCGCAATACGAACCGGGTCGCGCCAACATCGCAGGATTTCGCGGCAACTCAGCAGGATATCTATGCATTCACCGAGATCGTCATTCCGATCGTCTCGCCTGCCAGCGAGGTCGCATTCCTCCGTCAGCTGACGCTGAGCGGGGCAGCGCGCTACGACAATTATCGCGACATCGACCAGGTGGTCACGCCCAAGGTCGGGATCATCGCCTCGCCCTCCCCCGACTTTGACCTCAAGGGGTCCTGGGGCCGATCGTTCAAAGCGCCCACGCTGTATCAGCTTTACAGCGCACGAGGCGCGTCAGTTTACAACATTGGCGTGTTCGGTGGCAGTGGCTATCCTGCGGGCTTCGTCGGCCTCTACGCTGGCGGAGGCAACCCAAATCTCAAGCCCGAGCGCGCGACGACCTGGACTGCCACGCTGTCTGTCCATCCGCGGTCGGTCCCAGGCCTGTCCCTCGATCTAACCTATTTTTCCGCGGACTATAAGGATCGGATCGTCACGCCGGTCACCTATATCACTCAGGCACTCAGCAATCCCATCTATGCCGATCTGGTCAGCCTGTACCCCAGCGCCAGCGAGGTCGCGACGGCCCTGGTTGGCGCGCTCTTCTTCAACAATTCGAGCGGCGCGTTCGATCCCGCCAAAGTCGGCGCGATCATCTACAGCCGGTACGCGAACGCCACGCACCAGCGCATCAAGGGCGTCGACCTCGACCTGAATTACAGGATCGAAACCGCATCCCTTGGGTCGATCACCCTGTCTGGCAATGCGAGCTATATCGAAAGCAGTCAGCGGCTCAGCGCCCTACAGCCAGAACTCGACCTTGCCGGAACCCTGTTCAATCCACCGCATTTTCGCGGACGGGCCGGCGCAAGTTGGCATCATGACCAGATCACCGTGTCGCCGTTCGTGAACTATATCGGCGGCGTCTCCGACATTCGCGCGACGACGAGCTACCCGGTCGGCTCGATGACGACGATCGACATCACCACGCGGGTCGAAGCCGGCGACAGCACCCCTTTCTTGAGGGGATTCAGTTTCACGCTAACGGCCCAGAACCTGCTAAATGCGCGACCGGCGCTCATCCAGACCAGCCAAGGCTATCAGGCGCCCTATGACTCCACCAACTATTCCCCTTGGGGACGGTATGTCAGCCTCACCATTTCGAAAAGCTGGTAGGCCTAAATGAGCTTGCGTTCACCAGGTGCCAGGACGGTGGCCCTCTGGTTCGGCCTGGGTTTGATAAGCGGGTCGGACCCGGCATTCGCGGCAGATCCCTGCCGGGGCATTTTGCCGGGTTCTGATCGCGAGAGCCAGCCGAGCAGGGACGTGACCACCCATGATCTTGTCCGATTGCGGGATATCGGTCCGAGTGTCGGAACGGGTCTGCCCGCCTCGCCATTCGCACTCTCGCCGGACAAGCGGCAAATAGCGTTCGTCCTCAGCCGGGCCGACCCGAAGGCCAACGACTATTGCCAGGCATTGGTCGTCATGGACCTGACGCCTGACGCCAGCCCCAGGCTGCTGGACATGGGCGGCAATCTCATCGCCAACAAATCCTGGTGGCGAGGAACGCGCTTCAACAGCGGGTCCGCGATCATCAACACCCCGCAATGGTCACCTGATGGTAAGCAGATCGCCTATTTGCGCCTTGAAAATGACCTGGTGCAGGCCCGACTGGTGAGACCGGACGGACCATCCGTCCGGACGGTGACCGCTTCCCGAACGGATGTCCGAAAGCTCGGCTTTTCAGATCAGGGGCGACTCATCTTCGCCAACGAACCCGGCATCGAAGCAGCCGAGGCGGCCCGTCGAGATGAAGCGCTGAGAGGATATCTCTACGACGAGGCCTTCGTGCCGAATGCCTCGTCGCGGCCCTCCATTGCCGGGCCAGTCCCGGAGGCCGTTCATTCACTTGGACTTGAGACGAACAAGGAGCGTCCGGCGACCGCCGAGGAAGCGGCCATACTGAACCGGACGCGCGACATCACTTGGAGCCAGGACGCCCTGCTCGTCGCGCAATCGAAAAGCGGCTGGAAGGCCTGGACCGCCCGGCTCGATCCGGGCGCCTATGCCGGCCAAGCAGACCTGTTCGTGCAGGCGCCGCACGAGAGTGCCGTCCGCTGCTTGGAGGCGGCCTGTATGACGGGTCCTCGCGGCATCGAAGGTCTATGGTGGAGCGAAGCGGAGAACAGCCTCATCTTCTTGCGGCGCGGCGGTTGGGCAGACAGCCAGATGTTGCTTTACAGATGGAGGCCTGGCCGAGCTGCGCAGCAGATCCTCGCCACCAACGACCTGCTGGTCGGCTGCCAGTTCGTCCGCGAGCACTTGCTTTGCGCACGTGAGGCCTCAGCGCGCCCGCGGCGTATCGTCTTGATCGATGCGCGCACGGGCTCGCAAACGGAGCTTTTCGATCCCAATCCCGAATATCGTGGTTTGCGGCTCGGAAGGACGGAGCGGCTTCATTGGAAAACACCAGATGGCGTAGAATGCTTCGGCGATCTTGTGCTCCCGCCCGACTATGACGGTGCCAGACCGCTACCGACGATAACGGTCCAGTATCTTACCCGCGGATTCCTCCGCGGCGGTGTCGGCGACGAATATCCGATCTTTCCGTTGGCAGCCCAGGGCTTCGCCGTGTTCAGTTTTCAAAGGCCGCCGGATTTCTACGAGACGATCAAAGACGGATCGCTGACGTCATTCACGGACGCCCAGCGTGCCGACACCCAAAATTGGAATGATCGGACGCGGGTGAATTCCGCCTTGATGGGCGGCCTCGATCTGCTGGTCGCTCGCGGTATCGCCGACCCTGCACGACTTGGCATTACCGGTCTCAGCGACGGGGCGACCACCACCCAGTTCGCCCTCGTCAACGGGCCTCACCGGTTCGCGGCCGCGGCCGTCTCGACCGGCTTTATGGAGCCGGGTTCAACGCAAATCTATGGCGGTATCGCGTGGGGGGAGCAACTCGCGACGTTCGGCTATCCGTCTCTGGATCAGGATCAAACGGCATTCTGGAAGCCCATTTCGGTTGCCCTGAACGCGCAATCGATCGAAACGCCAATCCTGATGCAGGTCGCCGATGAGGAGTATCTCACCGCCCTGGAATCCTTCGCTCATTTGCGGGCCTGGGACAGGGCTGTCGAAATGTATGTCTTTCCGGCCGAGCATCACATCAAGCAGAAGCCGTCTCATAGGCTGGCAATCTATGAGCGCGTGATCGACTGGTTCGGCTTCTGGCTGCTGGGCAAGACGGACACCACCACCGCGAAGGCGCCGCAATATGTTCGCTGGAACAAGCTGAAGGTCGGTCAGCCCGATCCGCGCGAAACGCGCATGGACATTGCGCCCACCCAAGCCTCGACGTCGACCAGCGACAAGAGCCGATAGTGTAGATGCCGCGCCGCATCGCCGCTGGAACTGAGAGCGTACTCCACGGCGGCGCGATCAAGAAGCCCCTGTCGCATCAGCGCTCCCGAAAGCAGTATCTCGGCGATTTGGGCCCGCTTCCTCTCGAAAATCGAGAGAAGGAACCCATCGGGCCCACCCTTCGTGGATCGATTGATGATCGTGTCTGGAAGGATCTCGCGGAAAGCCAGGCGTGCGATGGCACGGTCTCGTCCCCCGTGGCAGAAGAACCAGGACGGCATCTTCAGACATGTCTCGACGATCGGCTGAGACAAGAGTGGCGCAATGAACGGATGGGTGCGCTCGCGCAAAAATCCTTCGAGATAATTCTCCACCTTGAGTAAATAGGCCACATGCCCTGCCTTGCCGGGCAGGATATCTGGCGGAGCGTCCAGCCAAGGATGGCATAGGGCGGTGGACGCCAGGGATATCGCGTCGCGCGACAGAAGATCGGGGGAGAGCTGCCAGCGATAGGATCGCGGCCGAAACCATGCTCGGCGCACGGCGAGCGCGAGTGCTTTGGGGAGGCTGGTATCGGTCATTCTGGCGATCTCGCCGGCCGTGATCCAGGTTTTTCGGCGGGGACCTGCGGTGAGTAAACGATCCGCAATCGGCAAAACCGAATGCTGGTAACAAAACACATTGTCGCCGCCGGCACCGGAAAAAAACGCGTCCGCCTTGCAGGCCGATGCGGTTTCCATGCTCTGCACATCATCCGATTGCGCAAACAAGCGGGCGACCGGCCTCGGGAGATGCGCTGCATGGCTTCGGGTCAAATCAACCTGCGCGATATCATGAAATCTTTCGTGGAGGTCGATGCCGAGTGAGCCGGTTAATTCCCTCGCATAATAGCGCTCGTCACCAGCGCTCTCCTCCGTCACGAATGTCTGACAATGGAGCGGCGTTTGCGTGCGCGAGAGACAGGCCGCGACAATCGAAGAGTCCAGCCCACCAGACACGCCCAGTACGATACCCTCGAAGCACTCCGCCCAGGTGCCGATCGCATGACAAGTGACCGATCTGAGCGCGTCAATCGCGACATCCTTTGTCTGGAACTGCTCCTTCTCGGCGGCGAATGTCCAAGGTAACCAGGTTTCGGCAAGGCTGCCTCCCCCGGCGCGGATTATGAGGGTCTGGCCCCGTAGCAACTCATTGACGCCAACAAGACATGTTCGAGCCCGGCGAAGGTCAGGCGCCAACAAATGCCGGGCGATCTCGTCCATGTCGACGCTCGGCGCCGCCAGACCCGAATCAATCAACAAGTCCAAATCCGATACAACCGCCACAATGCCGGCTTTTTGCGCAATATAACAAGGCATCGCGCCCGACGGGTCTCGGGTAACCCTGACTGCACCGTCCGTATCGCAGAGGATCGAGACATACGCACCCCAGACCCCCTGCAACAGCGCAGCGCCGCCAGTCTGGGCCGCGTCAGCCTGCTGTTGTCTCGTCAATTCAGCGACTTTGCCGCGTTCTGAATGCCGATGAAAAACCCAACCAATCACCACGCCGCTTGTGCGACCGGTCGCAATCGTGAGTGGCTCCGCGTCGCTCAATATTACGACGCCGTCCGCGCAGGGCACGGGCCGTAAGGTGTCGTCTGTTGCCATGATGGCCCTGATCACATCCGGATCTGACCCGACAATCGCGATGTAGCGGGCGCGCATCTTCAAATGACCAGAATAGGAGTGAAGTCGCGGACCTTGTCCAGGCGATCATTCAGGACAACGTCCCCCTGTGCCAGCCAGCAATGCGCACCGAACGGACCACTGCGCACGCCAAGAATGAGCTCGAAATTGTTGCCCTCGGTCAGGAGGGTGCGCGCCATGGCGATCGACCGCGCCAAACATCGGGTTTCCGACGAAACGAGAAAATCCAGGGTTCGATAAGTCGATGCGACCATTTCGATGTGATCGAGTCCTACTTCTCCACACGCGAGCGTCTTGGCCGCCATCAATTGATCAACGACTGAGGAAAGCGATCTTGATCGCAGCGCGAACGAAGTACGGCAGGTGTCGAAGATCGCGCGGCTCAATGAGGAGAGTGTGATCGAGCTGGAAGCCTCCTCGACAATTGACCGGGTAAAACGGCGCGATAGAGGTGCGACGAACGCAGACAGCGCCGTATTGATGCAAACAATAGCGCCAGCAGCCTCGAGATCCGCCGCGTCTGCCTGAGCGATCTCATCGCCTGCGATGAGTGCCCGAAATTGCTCAGCCGAACGTCCTGCAAGCTTGAAGTAACGGTCCGCTTTCAAATCGAGAAAGTAGGGAACTGAGCCGACCCAACAGAAGGTCACGCTCGGCGGAAGGCTGTACCCCATCGCATTCCCCCCGGCTTGGCGCGCGACCCTGTGGAGCCGCGCGCCCACGCGATCAGTCGTCGGAAATCCCGAACTGGTAGCGCTTGCCCTGGGAATCGAGGTCATTGCCGTCGATCCCCTTGGTCTCGACGCTGGCAACGCCCAGGTCGATGCGGCCATCATCCGGCCGATAGTCACCACGATCCATGTCGGTTCTCCCATTCAGGTTGACTGCACCATGCAGCCCAGCCGATTGTAATGGGGAGTCCACTCATCCGAGAGCTCATAAGGTCTCAAATCTGACAGCATCGGACAATCGACTGTAAGCGCGGTACTTCGACTGGAAGATCGAGGCACCTATACAATGATTCTTGACAAGATAATGGCTGCTTCTTCGTCACCGCTCCCGGTCGATGGCCGGTCACTGAATTGATTGTAGCGCTGGACATCGCCGTCGGCAGCCTTGGTCCCTCAGAACGAGCGACCAGCCTCTTCCAATGTGCCCCCGATCGCTTCCACGAGCAGGTCCGCCCGCTTCAGGCGCCTGCGTTCATAGGCACGGATCGCGCGCATCAGGGAAACCTGCTCCTGGCGCAAAGCCAATCTCTGGATGCTCGTCAATTCTTGCCGGATGTTGGGAATATGCCTGAATTCTTTGATGCGCACAGCGTGGAGACGCTCGCCGGCCGCTTCGACGGCGCGACACAATTCTCGATTTCCCGAGCGGCACGCAATCCGTTGGAAGATGGAGGTCGCCGCTGCGGCCAGACTCTCACCTGAGCCTTCGTCCAGGGTGACATCCAGATCACCGCTGTCCGGCAGAAGCTGCTTGCCCGGCTGCAGCGCGAAACGCATAAGTTGACCATGCCAGGCGTAGAGATCGCGAAGCCCCTGCTCGGTGATGTCGGGGATGGCAAATCCCCCGCCATGCAAGGGCTCCAGCAATCGCTCCCCGACGAGCCGCTGCGCGCTGTCGCGAATGGGCTGGATGCTCACACCATGGTCACGGGCGATCGAAGCGATCACGATCTCCGTACGCGGCGGATATCGCCCGCGCACAATGTCGGCTTTCAGCAAAGCGTAGACACGCTCAGTCGTGACGGCTTCGGGCGACATGGTTTCAGCCGCTCTGATGATTCGACGGGTAGGCGGATTTGAGAGCTCGGCGGTTTTTGGCCGCAGCCTGATGCTGCGCGATGAAAGCAAGGCAAGCCTCTTCGACTTCCCAAAGGTCATCAAGTTCCAGCAATTCTAGCGGGATCGGCATATTGTGCTCCGCGAACAGGAGTGGGATGAATATGTGGGCCGTTGAAATCCGGAGCGAGTGTGCGCACCGAACATGATCCTCCAGCCGCGATGTCGGAATGCCCGCCTCGATCTCGCGCAGCCAGCGTTCGCTCCTGCCCACGGCCCGCGCCAGCTGGCTTTGTGTGATACGATCTCGTCGGCGACGCCCCTCGATCCGTTTTCCCGACATCGCCTTGATCAAGACGATCAAGTCCGCGTTATCATTCGGTCGAGGACTTTGAGGCGACATGCAGGTCTCCCTGTCTGTGGCTCAAAGCTCCCAATGGCGCCTACCCGATGACCGAAAAGTGGTGCATAATAATCTGCCGGTCAAACGCTATCGTTATCACTATCGATAATATTCGCGTGAAAGATACTTCACGTATCGATCGATAAACGAACCCCATCAAGTAAACGACGCGGCTTCATCGCAGCTTCAACTGCGCAGAGATCATCATAAGCTCGCACGACGAACTTGTCATCGGCCGCCTCCATGCAGCAGAGGGCGGTCAGAAACAGCTTCCAGGTCGGGGGTTTCGGATGAACGCGTCCGCTTTCGTCAATACGGTCAGCCAATTTTGCCGTAACATCGGCGAGATGAGCGGATGTCCCAACGAAGCGGACTTCTTTCCCACCATAGGCAGCCAACTCAGGGCCTGAAATTTCCGCCACCAGGTCTTCGGCAGGAACCCGCTCAAGCAGCGTCACCGACACATGCAATGTCGTGCCATAGGGCAGGAAGTCACCGACCAAATGGCACAGGCGGCAATGGCATTTGAGAAACAGGAAGATCCCGCGTTCGGATAATTTGAGCTTGTAAGCTCTCGATGACTTTCCGGTCACGATAAGCCCCTTTTTCGGTCGAAGGCGGCGATCCGGCAATTTGGTCCCGGACCGACTCCTGTTGAACGGTGCCGCAATTCAGATTGGTCTTGCGCCTCGGCGCGGAACGAAAGTTCCGCTTAGCGGCAGCCTGTTTCCGGACTCCGGCAGCCGACTACCTCGAACAGGCAGCACGATGCCCTGCGCCTTGCAGAGCGGGGGAACGGCGCGTCATCCACCGGCTCATCCAGACCGGTGACGGCGAGCTTACCCGAACGACCAAAGCTCCCAGGCCAACACCGATCCAATTGTCCGGCTTTCTGGCAAAGCCGAAAAGGAGGTCTTCGACCATGGTCAGCAAAGTGCCTCGCGGCCCCTCTGCGTTCGTCATTCTTATGGCGGCCATTATGCCCTTCCAAAGCGCGCGTGGGCAAGCCTTTGCTCATCATCAGCCGGATGGCCATAGCGTGTCGCTCAGTGGCGAAGAGCGCCTCGTCATCGTCGAAGCAGGGCAGAGCTTCGTCGTACGCTCGATCAGGGATGTTGAAGCGCAGGCACGGCTTGCACGACCCCATCCCGGCATTGCTGTTGGCACCGGCACGAAGGTCGATGCCGCCCTGTTTCGGCGCACCGCTCAGATGGACCGGGAGGCGGCCGATGCAGCGCGCTAAACTCGCTCTTGCCGCGTTCCTCTGTGTGTCGGTTCCGGCGCTGTCGCAGGACCCGTCCGGCCCGGCAGATATGTCTCTCTCGAGCGAAGCGGCCGCTGCCCAAAAGGCACTGCGGCAGACCTTCACCAATCTCACATTCGAGGAGTTCGGTCCGGCGCCGGTCAAGGGGCCGCTCTATCAGGCAGTCGCAGGCGGACGCATCGTCTATTTCGCACCTGAAAGCGGCCATCTGCTCTTCGCTGCCGTTTACAACCGCGACGGCCTCAACGTGACGGCGACGGCGCAGGATGAGATCGCGCGCAAGCGCCTCGCGGCGATAGATCCTGCCGGGGCGCTCGCGATCGGCCCGGCGAACGCACCAAGCGTCATCGAGTTCACGGATCCCGACTGCCCTTATTGTCGGGCGCTCGAACGCTTCTGGGCGACGAAGGCGGCCGAAGGAAAGCCGGTCAGGCGTCTCATTTATTTCGTGAGCGGAATCCATCCTGAGGCAGCAGCGAAGGCCGAGCATATTCTCTGCTCTGCGGACAAGGAAGCGGCGTTCAAATCCCTTTATGCCGGCCAGGAGCCCTCCACCTTGCTCAAATGCGCAAGTGGCAACGCGAAGGTTACCAAGGACGCATTGACCGTCACCAAGATGGGTGTGTCGGGCACGCCGACGCTGTTCATCGACGGCAAGCTCATATCCGGTTTCCGGCAAGACGAGCTCGAGGCCTTCCTGGTGACGAAGCACGGGCCAGCCAATGCCCGTCCCTGACATGCACGCTCAACCCAATCTGGCGGACCTTCGTCGTTTGTCCCGGCGGCAATCGCAAGGGCCAAGATGCCGGCCGCGGCGCTCCACTGGAGCCGTCCTGCGCTGCCGTCGGCCGGACACGCCGGCAGGCATATGTTCGGATGGCTCCCTTTCGAAGGAGATAAATCCATGTTCAAACTAATCCCGGCGCGCGCCTTTCGCACCATCGACAAGGCCGGCTTGTTCACCCTTGCCGTCCTGGCGAGCGCAACCATCGTCCATGCCTTCACGGCGCCGGCGGTCGGCGACCTTGGCTATGACATCTACGACATCGTGGTGAACCAGGGCGTCAAAGGGCCGCTTGGCTTCGTCGGGGGCGTCGCGGCTTTCCTGTTCGGCGTCAGCCGCCTGTTTTCAAACATCATGATCGGCATCCCGACCATCGTGGCCGCCGTCTGCCTGATCAAGGCGGACAGCATCCTCATGACCTTCGGCATGGTGATCTGAACATCGGCGCGTCGGCCGATGTCGGTCAGGCGTGCCCCCAGACCGGAGGGCCACAGTGGCTCCTCGGAGAAGCGCGCCCCGGGCGCGATGAAGCAAGGGAGAAGAATGTTGGACGAGCGGCTTCCTCAGTTCCTGCATCGGCCGGTCCAGATCCTCTGGTTCGACTCCCAGGAATTCATCGTCGTGCTGACCACGATCTTCGTGGCCGTCATCGTCGGTGGCCTGATCGGTTGGTCGCTCTTCGGCATTCTTCTCCTCTTCATCCCCTGGAAGCGCACCAAGCCGCGAGGCTTCGTGCCGCATCTCGCTTGGCGCTGGGGTCTGCTGCGTTTCCGCCACTATCCGGGTCCCACACAGACCCGCTTCTACGAGTGACGCCGATGCGACTGTTCACGCGCAGCGGGGCCGCACCCGACATGATCGGCGATACGCCGCCCAGCTGGCACCTGCATCGTTATCTGCAAGGTTCGGCCAATCTCTTCGAAGAGAACCGCCTGCTCAAGTTCGCGATTGCAGGCCTGTTCGGCGTCAGCGCCGTCCTGGGTACGGTCATTTACACGTCGAACCAGAACCAGCGCACGGTGATCGTTCCATTTGGCGCGGGCGGCGATCTCTATGTGACCGGCAATGCGCCTTCTGCGACCTATTTGCGCGCGATCACCCGGAACATCGTCAGCCTCGTCGGCACCTATTCAGCCTATTCGGCCGACCGTCAGTTCCAGGAGCTTTTGAGCCTCGTCCATCCGAGCGCCTATAATGGGCTGCGCGACAGTTTGAGCCGCCTGCTCGATGAACTCGGGACGAACCCGACGCTCTCGATCGCAACCTACATCCGCGGCGACCAGCCGGTGACCTACACCGACAATGAAATTGTCGTTCCGGTCGAGAAAGTCCGCGTCATCGGCGGCGTCATTCGCAAGTTCCGCGGCAATCTCCGGATCCGCTTCGTGGTCGACAATGGCCGGTTCTGGCTGACCGCCCTCCAGGAGGAGAAATTCAGTGCCGACATTCGCTAGCCCGAAGCTGCGCGCCTGCCTTGCCGCGGCCCTGCTCGGCAGCACGCCGGCCCACGGCCAATCGATCGCCGCGCTGCCCGATCAGACGAGCCGCCTCCGGCTCTCCAATCGCGACGTCAATCATGTCATTTGCGTCGGCGGAGAGATTGGCGATGTCAAATTCTCGGCCGAGAAGGGCCTGGCCGTCGAGCGTGGCGGCTCGGACGCGTGGATCAAATTCCTTGTCCTCGAGACTGACGACATGGGCGCCAAGACGCGCACCTATGTGACGGCGCCGGCCGAGTTCTTCATCGCATGCAATGACGCCATCTATCCGCTTTATGCCGAACCGGCGGATATCCCGGCGCAGACGGTGACGCTGGTCCCGGGCGTCAGCCAGCGCGCGCGCGCTAACGCGGCGTTGCTCGGCCCCCTGGTCGAGGAAGAACGCGCGGTGAGCATCATTCTGTCGCTGCTTCAGGACCGGGTCCCGGCGAGCTTCGCCGAGGTTGCACCCATGCGCGATCGATTGCTGCTTGCGGACCTTCCGGCGGTGGTCCTGACCGAGCGGCGGCGTCTGGATGTCGAGGGCGCCGGCCTTTCCGCGAGCGAATATAGCGTTCGGGCATTGGCGCCCGTGTCGCTCGATGAGCGCGCTTTCCTCGACACGGCGCTCGGCGCCGACATCTTCGCGGTCACCCTTGATCGCCTGGCGCTCGCCAAGGACGAGTATGCGCGCCTCATCGTCGTTCGCCGGAGTGCCGCGCGATGACAGACCGGAACGACCGGCAAATGCCGCAGGAAGAGACGCCCCTCCCGGCCCCACGCCCGGACGATGGTCAGCGGAACCAAGGCATAAGCGAGCGCCCGGCGCTCCTCGATATCGGCAAGCAATGGAGCCGGCTTTCGTCCGGACAGCAGCTGAGGATCAAGCAGGTCGGTGTGGCGGCAAGCGTCACACTGCTCGGCTATGCCCTCTATTCGGCAAGTTCGATTGGGAACCAGGCCCCTGTCGAGGCGCCGCAGGCCTCGAATCTCGACATGGGCGCGGGCCTGCGCGGAGATTCCCTTGAGGTGAAGCTGCGCGCCGATCTTCAGAAGATTCTGGATGGCCAGTCCTTGCTGGGGGACAGGATCACCGCGATCGAGGAGGGCAAGGTCACGCCCGGCGCGATGACGGAGCCGGCCAGCGATGCGGGCGGCGATGGCGGCGCCTTACCGCCGGCGCTCCCGAGCGACATACCGCCCTATCCGCCCGCACCAGGCGGTGCCGACACGGCCGAGGGGACCCTGCCACCGCCACCTTCCGTTCCCGTCGCGCCACCGGCGCCGCCCACGGAACGCCAGCTCGGCGCGATCGGGGCAGCCGTCGCTACCGCCCTGCCCGAGGGAGGCGCGGCCGGCGCGGCCGGGAGAAAAAAAGCCAATCGGACCATCTATTTACCACCTGGTTTCATGAAGGCGCGGCTCTTGACCGGGATTGATGCCTTGGCGAGCCGGGACGCGACGACCAATCCCGAACCGATCATGGCGCGGGTGCAGGCGCCGGCGGTGTTGCCGAACGACGTCAAGGCGAACCTCGCCGGCTGTTTCGTCATCGGCAATGCGACGGGAAGTCTCGCCAAGGAGCGGGTCGAAATCCAGCTCGTTTCCATTTCCTGCATCGATTTCGAGGAACATGCGGTCGTCGACCAGCCCATCAAGGGCTTCTTCGTCGACGCCGATGGCAAGAAGGGTCTTTCGGGCAAAGTGGTGACGCGGGTTGGGGCAACCCTGGCCCGCTCCTTCATCGCCGGCACGATCGCCGGCTTCGCCCAGAGCGTCGAAGGCAGCTTCGGCGATGTCTCGACCTCCGCGCTTGGCAATGTGCGCAGCCTCGACGCCGCTGACGCAGTGAAGACCGGCGTGGCCGGCGGCCTTGGCCGCTCGTCCGACAAGATCACCGAATTCTATCTCGACCTCGCCCGCCAGGCCGGTCCCGTCGTGGAGGTCGGCGCGGCCAAGGAGGTGGTGGTCGTCATCCAGGAAGGCCTTGCCCTCGAGATCAAGCCCACGGTCGGGAGCAAATTTTGATGCGCCCGCACGCCGTCCCCTCATCCGGAGAGCGATCGATGCCTCATTCGGCCCCATTCAAAACGCGACGCATTCTTCCGGTCGTGCTCGTCCTGGCACTGGGCGGCTGCGCCCCACTCGGGGCGCTCATGTCGCCCTATAGCGAAAAATTCTCCTGCAAGAATGACGACCATGGGCAGTGCATTCATCCCGAGCGCGCCTATCAGGACGCGGTCGCGGGCGTTGCGTCCAAATCTGATCCCACCGTCACCAACGGACAGCCATCGCGCGGCACCGCGCGCCCGCTGCGGCAAGGCAATGCCGGGGCGCCCTATGGCGCTTATCGCGACAGCGTCTATCGGGAACTGAAAGGCCTCATCGATGCACCGGTGACCCCCATGCTGCGGCCCGCCCGCACGATGCGCACCTTGATCCTTCCCTATGCCGACCGACAAAGACCCGACCGGCTCTACATGCCGCGCTATGTCTATTCGATCCTCGATAGGCCCGAATGGGTCGTGGGATCGACGCTCACGCCCAACCCGGCGAGCGGCGCTCAGGCGCCGATCCTCGGCCAGGTCAGGGAGGCAGCGCCGGATGCCGCCCAGGCGCCCATCCTCCCCATTCTGGATGCCAAACCATGAGCGCGCCCTCCCGCCGTCAGGGTGGTGGCCTCTCTTTCAAGCGGATGCGCAGCGCCGTCCGCCGCGACAGCTATTCCGATTTCTTGCCCTTGGTCGCCTGGGACGCGGAGACGGAGGCATTCCTGTGCATTGATGACAGCTGGGGCCACGCCTGGGAGATTGTCCCGAGCGCCTATATGTTCGCCCATGTGCAGGGCGCGCTGCAGGGTCTGCTCAACATCCAGTTCCCCGACGGCACGGTTCTCCAGCTGCACACCTTTGCCGACCCGCTGATCGACGAGGCGCTCGACGCGTTCCTTGACCTCAAGACCCGCGACGATCCCCTCATCCAGGCATCGGCCAGGCGCACCCACGATTATCTGAGCGGCGGCCGCCATGGCCTGGATGCCCTGCACGGCATTCCGGTCCGCAATTTCCGGACCCTGCTGTCGATCAAGACGCGACGACCGCTTGGGGAAGATCTGCGCCGCCAGGTCGAGGAACAGCTCGCCAAGCTCGGTATCCGGCGCACCAAGCCCGAGGAACTGATCTCCTTCTACCGCCGCGTCTTCAATGGGGTGGCGTCGCCGGCACCGGGCGTCTTTTGCGACGGCACGCAGATCGGCGCCCCGCCGATCGGAAAACAGATCATCGATGCGGGTCCCGATCTGCTGTTCGACGGGCCGGAAGTCTTCCTGGGTAACCAGGTGGCCCGCTGCCTGACACCGAAAGCACCGGCGCGCCGCATCACGGCCGAGCGGGCCAACCGGCTTCTGGGCGGCATGCGCGGCTCGGCCGAGGATAGCGACCAGATTGGCGGCCCTTTTCTCTACACGCTCAACATCCTGTTCGATCATAGCCAGTTCGAGATCCACAAGCGCGCGCAGATCCTCTCGGCGCAGAAAGCCGCTGGATCCTTCGCCGTCGAGGTCGGCAAGCAAATCGAGGAGATTGGCTGGATCCTGGACGAGGCGGGCAACAGCAAGTTCGTGCGCGTCATCCCGACCATCTGGGTGTTCGGTCAGGACAGTGCCCATGCCCGGGAGCTCGCTGCCCGCGCCAAGCGCCTGTGGGAAAGTGAACCGCTGCCTTTCTCGATGCAGGAGGAGAGTTATCTCAATCCGACCCTGCTGGTGATGAGCCTGCCCTTCGGCCTCTATCCGGACCGCACGACCTTACGGATGCTGGAGCGCGATTTTCGCATGCCGGTGAAGGCGGCAGTGCTCATGGCGCCGATCCAGACCGACTTTCGCGGCGGCGGCCGGCCCGCCCTGCTCTATGTCGGCCGCAAGGGTCAGCTCATCACGCTCGATCTCTTCGATCCGCGCATCAACAATTATAATTTCATCGTCTCGGCGGAATCCGGGGCGGGCAAGAGTTTCCTGCTCAACAATCTCTGCCAGCAATATTATGCCTGCGGCGCGCTCATCCGCATCATCGATATCGGGGGTAGCTACCGCAAGCTCTGCACGCTTTGCTCGGGCCGCTATATCGACATCGGCGAAGAGCAGCTCGTGCTCAATCCCTTCGATATGGGACTCGCGCTCGACGGCGACGATAAGCAGTCCGCCATCTCCATGGCAGTCGCCATCGTCGCGGAAATGGCCAATGCCGCCACCCGCAAGGGCGTTTCGACCTCGGAATGGAATCTGCTCAAGTCGGCCGTCCAGTGGACGATCGATACTGGCCGGGCCGATCATGGCATCGATGCGGTCCGCGACTGGCTCGGCACTTATCCCAGCAACACGGAAAACGCACTCGACCGGGTCGATCATCTCGTGCCCGTGGCGCGAGAGCTCGCCTTCAACCTGCGCGATTTCGGGTCGGGCGGCGCCTATGGCCATTTCTTCAATGGCCCTTCCACCCTCGACATCCGGTCCGACGAGTTCGTCGTGCTCGAGCTCGAGCGCCTCAAGGCCATGCCGGACCTGTTCAACGTCATCGTGATGGTCGTGGTGAATGCTGTCACGCAGGAGCTATATCTGTCCGCCCGCGATCGGCCCCGGTTCGTGCTGTGCGACGAGGCAGCGCAGTTCATGACGCGAGCCCACGGGCAGGATCTCTCCCGTCTCGCCGAGGCCTTCGGGCAAGGCTATCGGCGCGCCCGCAAATATCGCGGCTCGTTCGGCATCGTCCTGCAGAGCATGAACGATCTCACCCTGTTCGGCGGCACCGGGCAGGTGATCCTGGAAAATGCCGCGACGCGCTTCCTGCTGCAGGGCTCGACCTATGACCGCGCGGTCGACAACAAGATCCTCGATTATTCGGGGTTCGTGCTCGACCTGTTGAAGTCGGTCCGTAACTCCAAACCCAACTATTCCGAAGTCTTCATCGACTCCCCGCTGGGGTTGGGCATCGCGCGGCTCGTCGTCGATCCTTTCTCTTACTGGATCAACACGTCCGCGCCCGAAGAGGTCGCTGCCTTCGAGGCGCTCATCCGGCACGGCCTCTCGCCGCTCGACGCGGTGTGTCGGCTCGCCGGCGTCGAGCCAGAAACGGTGCTCGGCGCGCCGGTCGCAGGAGCTGCGGCATGAGTGCGATCGCCACACAGAATGTCGAACAGCCGATCCTCGAACTGACCAGCGACGAAAGCGTCGAGGCGGAAATCGAGCGCCGCGTGGCGGCCCGATGCCAGGCGGAGGCCTTCCTCTGGAAGTTTCGACTGATCGTAGCGGAGACGGTCATGATGGGGCTGCTGGTCTGCGCGGCGGGCATTGCGCTCAACCAGTCGATAGGCCTTATCGTCCGGGCGAGCCTGCTGGTCTCGGGATCCTGCTTCGCGAGCGGCATATTGCTCCTGGGGCTGACCGGCGCGTGGTCGCGGCTGCGCGCGCGCATCGCCACGAGAAACCGGTCATGAACGGACTCCTCTCAGGCACGCCATCCACCTGCGTCATCCGGCTAACGATTGGCGGATTCCTGCTTCTGGCGGTCCAAGTCACCCTCGTCCTGCTTGCACCCGAAACCGCAGATCTGCGGGCGCTCGCCCGGCTTATTCTCATTCTCGCCGCGGTCTGCCTCGCAGCAGCGCTCGTTGGCATCCCCGATCCGGCGCCCCGGGACTGGAGACACCGGCGTGGCCGCTGATCCCTTCTTCTCGCGCCGCGCGAAATATGTCGCACTCGGCCAGGCCGCAGTCGTCGCGGCAATGATCGCCGCCGCCTTTGCCATCGCGGCAAGCGCCCAGGGCCTTATCGGCAAGACCAGCACGATCGGGCGGACCTGGCCGATTGCTGAACCGGACGCGCTGGCGGAAATCGAAGCCAAGGTCGCCACCCTGCCCCGCGACATGTCGAAGGCTTTCGGGCCACGCTCCAACTGGAGCGCGCTCAAGGCCGCCAGCCTCGCGGTTGCCTCCGCCGATCGCGTGCGCTCGGTCATCCCTTTCTACACGCTCGAGTTCGACATCACACCGCCCGGCGGCAAGACGCTTTATCCCAAGGGCTACACCTTCAACCCGCTTGCCTTTGTGCGCCTGCCACAGCGCCTTGTGATCGTTCATCCTCGCGACCTCGCATGGGCGCTGCGGACCGCGCGGCAGAGCGACTTCATCCTGCTGACCGCATTCAAAGGCGATAGCGACGACCCGATCGCCCTGAGCGAGCGCACCGGCAGGGCCATCTATATACTTGAGGAGCGGGTGAAGGACCGGCTCGGCCTCACCGTCGCACCGGTCATTGTCGCGCAAGCCGGCCAGAAGCTCCTGCTCACCGAATTTGGCCCAAAGGTGCGGGCGCCTCAGGGAGTAGCGCAATGACGAGGCGCGTCTTCCTCATCCTGCTCGCCACGGGCCTCGCGCTCGTTGGGTTGGTAACGCTGGCAGGTCCGGCGCAGGCGTCCAAGTGCGACGCCGGCACGATCCTCAATCCCATCACCAAGGTGCGCTGGACCTGCATCTTCCCGATCACGATCGGCGGGATAAGGGTCGGAAGTTTCGACAAGCTTGACAAGGAACTGGACGCGCAATCGGCGTCCAAGCCGCTCTGCGCCTGCCGAAAGGGCGCGGCGTTCTGGTTCGGCGTCAAGGTTTCCTATTGGTCCCCCAACCGCATGATCGATGTGGTGACCGAGCCGGGCTGCATGATGGCGCTCGGTGCAGATCTGCTGCCGACCGGCGGCAAGCTGCAGGGGAGCCAGTCTTCAATCGTGGACGGAACAAACACCCGCAAGCTATTCGCACAGATGCATTATTATATCTCCCCGGTCTGGGCGATGCTCGACATGTTCACCGATCTGCCTTGCCTTGAGGATGACGGGTTCGACGTCGCGCTGATCACCGAGGTTCTGCCGACCTGGCAGTCGGGCACGCTGGGCGCCATCATCCAGCCTGAGGGCATATTGTTCGGCAATCCCGCCGCAGGCCTTGCCTGCATGGCCGACAGCGCTGCAGCCGCGGCCGGCAAGGTCATCGACCCGCTCTTCTGGTGCATGGGGAGCTGGGGGGCGACCTATCCGATCGCGGGAGACATTCATTTCGATGACAGTGTCGAGGCCTGGGCCGGCCTTGCCGCGCGCGGCACATTCATGATGGGCCGCCTGGGCGCGCTTACCATCAGTTCGAGCGATGGATGCTCGTTCAAGGCGAGCCCGATCTGGACCAAGTCCCGCTACAAGCTCCAGCTCATGGAGCCGGTCAAGGGCGGCAAGTGCGTCAATATTGGCCGCGCCGGCGGGCTCTGGACGAGCGGCAAGCATGCGCCCGGCAAGGACAATGCCCAGTTCATGCTCTTCGAGAAAATCATCTGCTGTGCGGGGATCCCCGTGCCGTGAGACCTGCCCGTCTCCTCACCCCTTTCGAATGTCTCGCGCGGCCGGCCAGCACTGCCTGGAGGTCTGCCCGCCAAGGCCATGACGGCCGCTGGCGGCCAAGCGAGGCAGGAGCGGCGCCGTTGCCCCCCTGCGGCGCCGCTCCACTCCTGGCCAGCGCGGCCGCCACGCTCCTCTCGCGGCCGGGCAAGCTCCCCCCTGCCCGGACCGTAGCGGCGACCGCGCTGGCCACCCTGCTTTTCGCGGTGCCGGCATTGGCAGGTCCAATGGAGGACAGAGCCAAGGCGGTTGCCGACGCGGCGCGTGCCAAATCGTCAAGTAGCGAAGCGATCCAGCAAAATTATGTGACACCCGGCCTTGCGGGACAGCCGATTTCGACGGTGGACAACAGCAAGAGCTTCTCGCCCAATATTGCCTGCCAGAGGACCGCGACCCTGATGGAACTGTTGGTCCAGCCTGTGTCCACCGGAGACTTGGGGGTGGTCAGGGTGAGCCGCGATCTCGATCTTGACGGCGCGATCGACACGGTGAGTAACCTGCCCGTCGCCGTCTCCGGCATTTGCGCCAATGGCATCAT
Organism: Sphingomonas sp.; assembly: GCA_017304655.1. GTDB lineage: Bacteria > Pseudomonadota > Alphaproteobacteria > Sphingomonadales > Sphingomonadaceae > Sphingobium. The sequence continues at coordinate 146,248 of JAFKLY010000004.1, read as the reverse complement.
CTCCTGCAATGCCGGCAGCTGGAGCCAATGCCATTATTATTTGTGGGGCGCCGACGCGGCGCGCAATCTCACTTTGACCGAGGTCGACATGCCGACGCTGGCCGGCTGCTACTGCCTCAACAATAGCTGTGGGACGAACCTTGCCTGGAGCAACATGCCTTCGGTCCTGACGGACCTTGGCGGCGGCATGATCGGCGCGCTCACCACGGCCGATCCGAGAATCGGCGTCGCGCAGGCGGTCATCGACGGCCCGACGATCCGCTACGTCGGCGCGCAGGCGACCGCCTGTGCCTCCGATCCCGCTCTCCCCCAGACCGGCTATCGCGCGGCACCGATGACGCTTGCCGGCGACGCCATTGCCGCTGCGAGCAGCAACAGCATTTTTCAGAAACTGGCCGGATCCGCCGTCGGCATGGGCAAGATCCAGGAGACCCGATCCTGCACGGTGCAAAGGCAAGTCGACGTGGACGGCGCCACCATCGATGATGTGATCACGCGCGTTGCCGGTGGCTATGCGACGATCAAGAGCCCCGGCAGCGTCGATTTTCAACTGGGCTCGCCCAGAGACGATGCGCTGTCGGGCGGCAGCTGCCGTCTGTTCGACTTCCGGATGACGCTGAACGTCGCCAAGCCCGATCGCCTCACTTCGGCCTTCCTGTCCTATGCCTTTTTCGACGACTGGATCCAGCTCCGCATCGACGGCAATCTGGTCTATTCCAATCCGGCCTGGGCCGGTCTCGGCTTCCCGCCGGGCGGATGCGAGCGAGGGCGTACTTGGTACGCTTATCCCGGCATCGACCTCAAACCCTGGCTGACCGCAGGCGATCATGAGATCTGGCTGCGCGTCGCCGTCGGCGGCGAAGGCGAGGCCTCCGCCACCATCAACGCGCAGGTCGACGAAAGCTGCGTCACGAGCGAGCAACTGGTCGACGCCTGCGCCACCTATGCCGCCAATCCCAAATGTACGATCGAAAGCGAGCAGGTCGACGGCGTCCAGACTTTCATGAAAGGTCTTAAGACTGGCCTACATCCCCTTCCTCAGACGCGGATTCTTGGGTCGGCGGCCTGCCCGGTCACATTGACCCGGGACTTCTTTAACAAGGATCGCGTCTATCGCTGTGAAGTCGACACCGGGATCATCCCGCAGCCCGACACGAGCCGCGGCGCCTACATCATCGATCATTCGACCGAAACTCTGCTCGCCGATCGGGTGCGCAATGCAGACGGCAGCTTCACCGAAACGACGCGGGGATTCAGCGTGCCCGATCGTGGATCCGTTCCGGCCTGCGAGCCGGTTTGCAAAACCCGCGCTCCACGCGCCAGTCAGGGCGCCGCGCCGGCGGGGATCGTCGCCGCGCAGCAGAATGCCCCCAGTGGTTTCGATACTTTCTATCATGCCTGCGACGCCGCCAATGTCTGCCCGCTTGGGCCCGGCGAGGAGCTGATCTCCGCCTGCGGCTGTCTCGATGATTTCCCCGAGGCCGTTGTGATGATGCAGACGGTTCGCCTTGCCGGCGCCGATCTTGTCTGCACGCAGGCCGTGCGATGAAGCAGCAGCGGATCTCGATGCCGGCCAGGCTCGCCACGCTCCTCGCCAGCCTGGTGCTCGCCCTGACGGCCGTGCCGGCCGGTGCGCAGCAGATGTGCGCGGCCGATCTCAACGGCAATGGCGATGCGGCCGATGCCGGTGAGTTCGCGACCTGTACCCCGCTCCCTGGCGGTCAGTTTCAATGCCCCTTGCAGGAGATTGCCTGCGATTTGGAGCCATCGGGGGAATATAGTTGTCCACTCGGGGCCAGCCACGCGTGTCTCCTCAACGGGGGCGGCGCCACCTGCTCGCTCAATCTATGCCAGGACATCTCGTCCAACCCGGTTGTCGAGGAGCCCCCGATCAATGATCCGGGCGTCGAGCCTGACGGGCCGGTCGATGCGGACGGCAACTGCCTCGGGACGATCGAGATATTCGGCGGCCGGGCCATGCGCTGCCGACCGGCCGGAATCGCCACGACCTTCTCCAATTGCTGCAAGAATAAGGGCGAGATCGTCAAGGATGGCATGGGCTCGTCGATCAACTCGATCGGCACCAAGATCGCGGTCGCAAAGGGCGTCTTCACCGGCATGAGCGCCGCGTTCGCCGCCTTCAAGGCCGGCGCGACCGCCAGTCAGGCCGCGAGCGCTGGTGCCAATGCGCTGATCGTCGGCCTAGATCCGACCTCGATCGCGATCAGCCTCGCCATCAATTTCATGATCGATTTCCTGTTTTCCGGCTGCGACCAACAGGACATGGAAGTCGGCATGCTCAAGAGTTCGGGCATGTGCCATGAGGTGGGCGGCTACTGCACCGCCAGCTTCCTCGGCATCTGTTTGCAGAAGGCCTATGGCCAATGCTGCTTCAACACCAAGCTTGGCCGTATCCTCCAGGAGCAGGGCCGCCCGCAGCTCAAGTCGTTCAACGCGATCGGCTGGGGCACGCCCAAGCAGCCGCTCTGCCGTGGGTTCACACCCGAGGAGTTTCAGGCGCTGGATTTCAGCAAGATGGATCTCTCCGAATATTATGCCGACATCGCGGCCCGCGCAGAGGCGGACATCCAGATCGATATGAAGGAACGCGTCGATGCCTATCTCGATGCCGTCGGCAAGTAGGGCCTTCCTCCTTGCCGGGCTGGCTCTCGCCACATCGGCACTGGCGCAGGATACTGCCCGGCAGGCGATCGAGCAACGTGGCGCCGATGCCCTTGAGCGGCTCAAATCGACGGTTTCGCAAGCGAAAGAAGCTGGCCCCGACATCGCTGATCCGAGGCTGCCGGCGCCTGCGTCGGAGGAGGATCGACGCCGGGCGTTCAATGGCTTGCATCGGCGCCGTCAGGATCCCGTCATCGACCAGCGCGCACGAGCGGCAGCAGTCGCCGGCGAAGCCGCACTGGCGCGCGAGCGAGAGGATCAGGCCAGGCGTTTGCGCCATGCGCTCGGTCTTGAACCGTCCGAGACCGAAGCGCTCGCCAAGGCAGAGCCACAGGCCGAGGCGACGAGCTGGGTCCCGGTCCTGTTCGTGTCCTCCTCGATGCCGCTTGCGACCCTGCGGACCTACGCAGCCCAGCTCGAGCGAGTCCAGGGTGTGCTTGCGTTTCGCGGGATGCCAGGCGGCCTCAAAAAAGTTGGACCCATGGCCAAGCTCTCGGCAGAGATTCTGCGCCTCGACCCAGGCTGTGAAGGCCCGGCCTGCGCGATGCGTAATGTCCAGCTCATCGTCGATCCGATTGTCTTTCGCCAGCATGGGGTCACCAAAGTCCCGGCACTCGCCATGCTGCCGGGCGATCCAGCCCAGGCCTATTGCGAGCGGGACGATGAGAGCCCGCGCGCGGCCCATCTCGTCTTTGGCGACAGTGCGCTGTCCGGCTTGTTCGACGAATATGCGCGGCTCGGTGGCGCTCGGGAGGTGAAGAATGCTCAGGCTCTTCTGGCGCCTCGCTAAGGCCCTGCGCGCCGCAGTCCTGCGCCTCCTTGCGTTGCCGCGCGAGGCGGCAGCGGTGCTTGCCGACCGTGCCTACCTCCTAAGGGCGATGCTGATCATACTGCCGGTCGCCCTGGTCGCCGCCTTCGTCGTCCCCAATATCATATTGGTGGTGACACCCTCGATCGGTGCGTGGGCCATCCGCCCGGCACCCGGGCCGATCGACAAGGGCGACCTGGTCATGTTCACCCTTTCCCACCCGGTCGCAGGGCCGAGGCCGGTCAGCGTCACCAAATATGCGCTCTGCCTGCCGGGCGACCGTCTGACGATGGTCGAGACACCGTCACGCGAGGCCCCGCACGAGTGGACTGGTCACTACTATTGTAATGACGTGCTGCTCGGCGTCAGCCTGTCGCGCGCCATGAACGGCATCAAACTTGAGCATTTTCGCTGGCATGGCCGCATTCCGCCGGGCCGAATCTATGTCGGCTCGCATCATCCGCGCGGGTTCGACAGCCGTTACTTCGGGTTGGTGCCGGTCGCCAGGCTCACCCGCATGGAGCGCCTGCTGTGAAGCTTAGCACTGCCCGGGCCGCCCTGCTGGCGTTCGGCCTCCTCCAAGGCGCCGCCGCGATTGCCCAGGACGCCACGCCCCCGCCCGCCAAGCAGGGCTATTGGTGGTACGAGGCACCGAAGACGGGCCCCGAGGCCGAGCCTGGCCTCAAGAAGCCTGTCATTCCACCCATGGCTCAGCTTGCGAGCCTGACGCCCCCGCAGATCCGCACGCTCATCGAGCAGCAGCGCGACTATGCCGCCACCGTTTTGACGGTGGACGCGGTCGCCGATTTCTGGCGTCTGCAGGACTTTGCGCGGCGCAAGGCGCGCGCTTTTGCCGGCGTGACGCAGATTGCCATGCTCCAGCATCCCGAACTCAACTCGAAATCCGCCAATCCCATGGTGGGAGACGCGCGTGCCGAACTCACCGCGCAGAAAGATACCCTGCGCCGCACCTATTTGCGCGCCCATGCCAATGAGTTCGCGCTGGTGATGTTCTCGCGGGAAAGCTGTGGCTATTGCCGTGTGCAATGGCCGATCATCCAGCGCTTCCGCGAGGAAACCGGATGGCAGATCAGCCTGCTCGATCTCGACAAAAGGCCCGATCTCAAGGAGCGCTTCGGCGTCGAGGTCACGCCCACCACTATCCTCATACGCCGCAACAGTGCGCAGCGCATGCCAATCGCAAGCGGCGTCGAGGCCTATCCCAATCTCGTCCAGACGGCGTATCAGGCGGTTCGGCTTCTTCTCGGAGACATACGGCCCGAGCAGTTCCTGTCCGGTCCTGGCGAGGATGACGGCTTTTTCGATGCGCTCGGAAACGGACCGGTCGCATCCACCGATCCGCGCGCGATCGGCGCAGATTTTCTCGACACCACGACAAGCGCCCAGCCATGATCCGTCTGCCCATCCTCATCGGCCTTCCGGGTATTGTGATCATGGCCGGCGCCGGGGTGGCCGGCCCGGATGCGGATCGGCTGGCGGCTATGCGCGCCGCAATCCACCCGGTTGCCGATGCCACCGCAATGCAGGCCTGGCTGTCGCGCGTCCCTGTCACTCGCGATTTCCCCGACGATCTCACCGCGACTTTGCGCGTCCAGGGAACTGACTGGACGGTCGAGATGACGACGGGGTCGGAATGCGTGCCCTGTGGCGATCTGTGGGCCAAGCTCGGAAAGCTCGGCCGCTCCTATGGCTGGCAGGTCGGGACGATCAGTCATCGCGAAGCGATGATGCGCTCGGGCAAGCTCGGTCTTCCCTGGGTCGGGCATCCGGTCGCCTGGATGCGCAGCCGCAGCGATGCGCAGCGCATCATCCCCGTCGCCATTGGCACCGACCATGAGGCCAATCTGGCGCGCAATATCTACCTGGCAGCCAAGATGCTCGAAGGCGTCCGACCGGCGGTGGGCGTGCGGGCCATGTCGAAATTCACCGGCATCGTCGCGGTGCCGGCCCCTGCGAGAGGGAGGCGCTGAACCATGGCGGGCGCAACGCTTCCTCCACCGCCTCATGCCCACCGGAGCCCGCCATGCCCTTGTCCAAGCATCACCTGACTGCCTCGATCCTGCTCGCCGTTTCCGTCCAGCCGGCCCATGCGCAAAGCTGGGTAGAGAACTGGTTTGACAATGTGACCTATACCTCGCCCGGCAGCTTCGAGGATCAGACGCGCGGCTATGTGACCGCCGGTGGCATGTCGGGACGAATCGACGTCCATAACGACTATCTCGCCTCTGTCAGCCTGCCCAAGGTCCGCGCAGGCTGCGGGGGCATCGACATGTTCCTGGGCGGCATGTCGTTCCTCGATCCCGACTATCTGGTCCAGAAGCTCGAGAGCATCCTCCAGGCGGCGCCCGCGGTCGCATTTCAGTATCTACTCGAAACGCTCGACGAGAAAATGGGAAATATTATCAGTAAGATGGAGGCCGCAACTAACTTTCTGAATTCAATCCAGGTCAATGATTGCAGGCTTGCCAATCGCATGGTGCAGATCGCCAGGGGCGATGAGAATATGTCCGGCATTATCGAGGAAATGACCGGCTACCGGTCGGTCAAGCAGGGGTTTGCAAAGAGCTACCAGCAGAGCCGGGAGAAGATCGAGGCAAATAACAATAATCCGACCGAGGATCTGAAGGAAGCGCTCGCCAACTGCCCTGCGGAAGTCACCGACATCTTCAAAACAGGTTCGCTGCTTGCCCATGCCGCAGCCCGGGTCGGCGCGGGCGGCTGGGCGAGCGTCATGCGGGCCCGGGTCGGCGATGTCTATATGCGGTGGGATACGGAGGACCGGGTGCCAGTGTTTACGGCCATTCCACAATGTGCCTCTCAAGACACTGATAGTGTCCAGGATTTCTTGACCGGACGTGTCCAGCGTAGGTCCCTCAATATTCCCCCGAGTACCACTGATTGCGCGATCGATGGCGCCGGCAAGGGCGCCCTGCTGCTTGCACGCGAGCGGATGGAGTCGATCGCGACCAAGGTGCAGGGTCGGACCGCGCTCTCGCCGGAAGAGCGCCAGTTCGTCGCAAATGTGCGCACTCTTCCCATCTACCGTATGATCGAATGGGGCGTGCGACAGGGCGTGGTTGCCTCGGTGATCGCGGACACCGACGAACTGGTCGCGCTCACTCTCGCCTATCAGATGCTGAACGATCTCACCCGGTCGATCGACTACACGCTCAGCAACGCCGAACGGGGCGCCGGGGCGGCCGGCTCGGCCGATGGCGGCAGCGCCAGTATCTGTCAGACCCGTATTCTGACCAAGGGGATCGAGCAGCTGCGCGACCTGCGCGACGAGGTGCTGCGCCAGCGCTCGCAGATGCGGCAAAGCTATATGGCGGCGCTCGATCAGGCCAATCTTTCGGCGAGCTATGCCGGTCTCGTTCGCCAGCGGGACCGCGATGCCAGGGATGCGGCAGGCGCCGCCTCCTCCCGTAAGAACTGACGGGAAAGGCCCATGATCCGCTTCGTCAAACCGCTCGCTGCGCTTGTTGCGCTGCTCCTCGCTTCGCCGGCTCTCGCGATCGACGCCAGCTTCCATACCTATGACGGCTTCGCCGAGACGGTGGACGCGTTCCGCCTGGTCTCGATGATCTTTGCCGATCCGCGCTACGAGACGCTCGTGATCATCGTGGCGACCGTCGGCATCGGTCTTGGCGCGATCATCGCGAGCGTGCGCGGCTCGGGCATGGGTCTGGTGGCGTTCGGGTTCCAGATCCTGGTTGGCGTCGGGCTGTTCGTGGGGATGATTTCGACGACCGGGACAGTTCACATTTATGACCGGGTACGCAACGCCTATCAGCCGGTTGGCAGCGTTCCCAATCTCCTCATCCTGGTCGCCGGCGCGACCAACATGATCGAGCGGGCTATCGTCGAGACGATCGACGACAATACGGTCGACCCCAATGCCAAGATCGAGTTTGGGGCCGGCGGGCACTCGTTCGACCTGTTCCTGAACGCGGTCTCGCCGCGCGGCCCGATGACCGACACCTTCCTCGATGCAACAATCAAGGACTATGTGCGGCAGTGCTATCCGGTCGCCAGAGCCTCTGCCGCCTATGGCGTCGATGATGACCAGCTGTTCCGGACGTCGACGGACCTGCCCAATAGCTTCGCCGCAATGGCAGGCCCGTCGACCTTCTCTACTGTCTACACCAGCACAGACAAGGCCGGAACGACGGGCAGCTGCGAGGAAGCCTGGTCCTATATCTCGGGCCAACTCGGCGAGCCGACCCTGTTCGACGCCTATAGTAAGCAGGTCTGCGCGCGGACCGGGTATGATGTGGCGAGCGCCGACCAGCTGACGCGGTGCCGTGCCCAGCTCGGCGAGATTGGAGCGATGATGCTGGGAACGGCCCTGTCCCGCCAGGCCTTCCTGTCCCACATCTTGCTCGCCAATGCGGTCGGCGACGTCTTGTTCGAGGATAGTCCCGCAACCGCAGCGCGCGTGATGGCGAACCGGGCGGTGATCTCCAGCGGTCTGGCCACGCTCTCTGTTGCGAATGAATGGATGCCCACGATCCGCGCCACGGTGTTCGGCATCATGCTGTTCATGATCCCGATCGCTTTGCTGTTCATCCTCACCCCTATCAACCTGCGTGTGGCAAGCTTTGCGATCGGCCTGTTCGTGTTCGTGGCGCTGTGGGGCGTGATCGATGCAGGCCTGCACCAGCTCACCCTCGGTCGGGCAAAGGATGTGCTCGAGGAACTGCGCACGAATGCGCTCGGCGCCAATGCCTGGCTACTTGCGCCTTCGGCCGCGATGAAGGCGCTGGCCATCTTCGGCAGCTTCCGCACTGCTGCGGCGGGTCTCGCCGGCGCCTTCGTCTTCACTGTCTTCCGCTTCTCGGGCAATGTGTTCAGCAGCTTCACGGGCGGCGCGCTCAATGTGATGGGCCAGGGCTCGGCCGCCGCGGCACCGCTCGCCACCAGCGAAGGCTATGCCTCGGCGCTCGAGGCGCAAGCCTCGGCCGCGGGCACGCGCGCCCGGGCAGCCGCCACCTCGACCTTTGGAGACTTTGGCGAGCGATCCAGCTTCGGCGCCAATCGCGCTTATGGCGAGGCCGGGCATATATTGGGCGAGCGGCCGGACACGGCGGGCGGAACGGCCCTTGCCGTCGGCAAGATCGAGGGTGCGCGCCAGATGGGGAGTCTCTCCCCTGCCCTCAATGGCCGTGACCTGGCCGATCCGCAGGTGGCAAAGGCCGTCCAGGCCAATGCCGCGACGACCGCGATCCATCAGTTTGCGGAGAAGGATGCTCTGCGGAAGCTTGGCACCGGCTATTTTGGGACTGGCGAGGCCGGCGAGAAGGCTTTCGCCGCCTTCTCACAGAACATGGTGCAGTGGCGTGCCTTCGGCGACCAGCGCGCCTATGGCATGATGATGCAGGGTGCGACGCGGCATTTCGAGCGCGGCGGCTATTCCACGAAAGATGCCGAGCTCAAGGCGTCGGGTGTGATCTCTGAGGCGCAGTCGGACCCGACCTTCGCCAAGCTGATCGCCAATGCCTATGATCAGGAGCGGCTGCTCGCCAATGACCTTACGCAAGCCCAGACCAATGTCGGCGCAATGGAAGGCCGGCGTGATTTTGCCGGCGAACAGGTCGCCGCCGTCGAGCGCGGCAATGTCGCGACCGAACAAGCGCTGCGTTCAGGCGCCAATGAAGGCCAGCGCCAGGCCGCGCGGATGCTGGGCTTGAACCCGCAAGAGACTGCGCGGCGCATCGGCTTCATCAATGCCTTGTCCGGTGAAGCGCGCAGCTCCGCCATCGCCCAGCTGTCCCGCACCACGGGACGCAATGAGGCCCAGGTCATGAAAGCGCTCGAAACTTACAATGCCGCGAGCCAGGTCGGCACAGCGGACGGCGCGACCGCCGAAGCCGGGCGGGAAGGCACGAGCATCTACAGCCGTACGAGGGATGCGGCCGGTTATGACTTTGCCGAACGGTCCGGAAAGCTCGATGCGCAACGCGAGGTGGGGACCGGCGGCACGCGGTCGGCCGCACGGATCGGCGAGCAACGCCGGCAGGCGGACAATTTCGGATTTGCCCAGGGCGCCGCGGCGGCCGGCGTCTCAACGCCGGAGGCCGCGCGCCTCGACAGCTTCATTCAGGCACTCAGTCGGACGGCCGGAAATCAGGTCGATATGGCCAATGGCGGTGCTGCGGGCATCGCGGATCGCGCCGGCAACGAGCGCATGACGCGCATCGTGGAGAATGAGCGGCTTAGCCGTATGCAGGGACTGCTGCGCAGCCATGGCATCACCATGTCAAAGCGCGAGCTGGCGATGGCACAAAATGGTGATCTCACAATGAATCTGACTTCGGATCAGGCAGGCCAGCTGCTCCGTGCCGGGCTCATCAACGACAGCCAATTTGGTGCGCTTGCGCAGGGAGGCCATGCCCGCTTCAGCTTTGCTGAGAATGACCTGCTCGTTTCCAGCAGCGCTGGGTTCCAGCAATCTGCGCGCAACGACACCAGCACGCGGTTCGAAGCCGGCAAACAGGCTGGTCCGGACACAATCGAGCATTTCATGGGCGGCGGCGAGGACGGGCGTGCCGCGATGGCGAACTGGTTGCGTGGCGGGTTCGAAATGGATCGAAAGGGTGACTGGCGTCTCAAGCCGCAGGTCGCCGATACGCTGCAGCGTGATGTTCAGGCGGTGATGGCGCAAACAGGTTGGCAGCGGTCGCTGAGCCGCTCGGCGGACAAGCAGAATTTGACGGGGACAGCAGTTGCCTTGGACATCGGCGGTGGGGTTTCAACAGGGTCGGGAAGACGAGGCGCATCTGATGGCACGAAAAGCAACTCGCGCAGCGGACGAGCGCCGCAGGGGCACGTCGGAGGCACCCTCGGGTTCAATAGCACTGAAACCAGCGCGACAATTTCGAGCGCGTCGGCGACGATGGACATCGTCAATTTTGATGTTCGCAATGCGATAGCAGCAGCAGAGCGTGCCGCTTCGCGATCTGGCGATCCGCAAAGAGCTTTCTCGGAGGAGCTGGGACGGCAAGTCCTTGGCCCCGAGGGTCTGCGAAACCGCTATCTCGAAGACGCGGATTCGGGTCGCGGCACGTTTGACTATGCAGCCCCTATCGTTTCGATGGAACAGTCGTCGGTGCTAGACAGCGGGAGATTGACCGGTGGCCGCGATCAAGGTGACCCGTCATTCAAGACGCGCAAGGATTAGCGTCCCCGGCGCTCTGCTTGGCTCTTGGGGTTACCGATCCAGATCGAGCCAGAAAGGGGACTGAGGGGGTCCATATAGGCTGGTGGGCTACCCGGCGTTCGCTGATGTAACGCGCTCGTCCGGCTGTGTTCGATGGAATAGGTTTCGCTCCAGGCCTCACTCTCGCGCCACCTCCGGGCGAAGCCAAACCCCAGGACGGCAAGAGCCGTCACGGGAAGGAAAACCAGGTTGAGGTACAGTCCGACCCCGCTAGTATAAAAATCCGCGAGGAAGCCGATCCCGAACGGCGCCCCGGCGGGAAGCCAGTAGATCGGGATCGCAACCCACCAGAGCTTCGCGTACCAGGGATGCCACAGATAATCGGCAACGCGCGGTCGTACCCACTCCTCGATCGAGACGATCGGTGCATCCATATCCCAGGCAGAGTCCGATGGCATTTTGACCGCATTCCTCTGCGTGCCGTTATAGCAAAATCTTCCGTTTTTGGAATCTCCAATCTGAATGGACGGGATAATCCCTAGCGCACAGCCAATCCCCTTCAGCCACGAGCGGCGGCTACGTGCGAGGCGTGGCTTTGCCGGTCTGGCCTAGATTGCGCCCTCATCCATTCGCTGAATGGCGATCACTGCTGGCCGCGGCGGCGTTCCTGCGACAAAATCCGGCCACCCCGTCACTACGGCGCTGAGATTCATCGCCCGTTCCCCGGGGTGCTGAATGGACAGGAACATGGTCGTGCCATCCGGCGTAAAAGCCGGACTGCAGCTTTCGGCCTGCAGCGGTGGCACATAGAAAAGATGTGGCCGCCCTCTGTCCGGCCCGGTGACATGCAACGCCCACAGACCGTCCAGATTGCGCGGGCCGGGACCATCGCTGCACACCCAGAGGCGGCCGGCAGGGTCAAAGCCGATATTGTCGGGCTCCACGAACCAGCCATTCTTCGACGTGGCAGGATGGAAGGTAGCCCGATCCGCCGGATTAGCAGGGTCACCGCAGAGCAACAAGACGCGCCAATCGAAGCGATCGGCGCCATGATCGGGTTTTCCGTTCACCGTCGGCGGCATCATTTCCAGGATATGTCCGTGCTTGTTCGCCGGGCGAGGGTTGGCTGGATTGACCTCATCGACCTTGCGATCTTCGTTACCGGTTAGGGCGATGAAGACATGGCCAGTCACAGGATCCGGCTCGAAGCCCTCAGGAGAATCCATCGGGGTCGCATTCATCAGATCTGCGGCGCGGCGCGTGTACAGCGCCACATCGGCTTGGCTCGTAAAGCCATTCTCAACCGTCAATCGACCATGGTTCCAGATCAGCGGGAGCCAGGCGACGGTGCCATCGGCATCGAAGCGCGCGACCGACAAGGTGCCATGATCGAGCAGATCACGATTGGCAGCGCGATCCGTTGGGTTCACGGGCCGGTCGCTTACGAAGCGGTAGCAATATTCATATTCCCAATCATCACCGAGATAGACAACCACGCGTCCATCCGCTGCCAAAGCGCAATGCGCGCCCTCATGCGCAAACCGGCCGAGCGCTGTGCGCTTCACCGGCGACGCGCCGGGATCGAAGGGATCGATCTCTACGACCCATTCGAAACGATTGGGCTCATTGGGCTCGAGGTCGAAATTGAAGCGGTCATGGAAACGCGCCCAGCCGTAGCGGCCATAAGGCGTGCTCTCATAGTGATTGCGCTCCATATGAGCGCGGTCAGGATGGCGATCGAGACGACCGGCAAAGAAGTCGGCCGAGCCTTCCTCGCAGGTCAGGATCGTGCCCCAAGGCGTCAGGCCCCCGTTGCAATTGTCATGCGTGCCCAGCACGCGCGTCCCGTTCGGATCGGCGTGGGTGCGCAACTTTTGATGACCTGCTGCCGGTCCGGAAATTCGCATGGGCGTTTCGGCCGTGATCCGTCGATTATGGCCGCTGGCCGTATCGACCTTCCACTCCCCGTCCCGCTTGCTCACCTCGAGAATGGAGAGACCGCAGGATGCCATGCAAATATCGACCTGCTCCCGGCTGATCGCTTCCGCCGCCCCGTCGGCGTTCAGACCGGGGAACATGAGCTGCGGCAGTGGATATTCATGATTGATGGCGAGCAGGCCGTGGTCCGACCGGCCCGAGCCGAAAGGTAGGGGTAGGAAGGCCGTATAATCATTGTTGTAGCCAAATTGCCGCCGCGCCTTGTCAGGTGTTTGCGCCGCGACATCGAACGCTGGGGTTTCGACGAAGAGCGGATCGCCCCAGCGGATGACCACTTGCCGTGTGTAGCCGGCCGGCAGGCGGTCATGCGCCGTGGCGAAGGCATCGACCTCCTCGAACGCGAACGGCGGTGGGTCGCCGTCCCCTGCCGCCGCGCGAACGAAGCCGTTGGCGCCGGTGAGTCCGACCGCCGCAGCGCTGATCATCAGGCTGCGCCGGTCGATCAGGACGGAGAGCGGCTGTCCACTCTGGGGCGGACGCGCCGTAACCCGTCCGCCCTTGTCATTCCGCACAAAGGCCGGCCAGCGCGAGACGTCGGTGTCCTTCATGCTGCTTAGAACGACGCGTTGATGCCGAAAGTGATGGTGCGGCCGGTATAGGTCGCACCCTCCAGATAGCGGCTGCCCTCGCCATAGCGCTCGTCCACGATCGGATCCTTGCCTGAATTCAGGATATCGACGGCATTGACGAAGATCTTGAATTTCGGTGTCAAGGCATAGCGGATCTGGCCGTCGAGCGAGCCATAGGGTTCTTCGACGATCCGCATATTGTAGCTGGAGAAGCGAACGGCCTGGCGATCACGCCAGCTATAGGCCAGCGTCGCCTCGACGCCGTATTTCTGGTAGGTTCCGGCCGCCGTGAAAATGGTGCGAGGCGCGTTGAAGAAATCATCCTCCGGCACGCCTTCGATACCCGTATTGGCCTTGCTGTGCTGGAAGGTGGCGTTGGCATAGATGCCGAGACCGCCGAGCGGGCCGGGCAATTCGGGGAACTGGCGCACCACGTTGACTTCGACGCCGTAAATCTCCGCGCTCTTGCCGTTGGTATAGGTGGTCACGTCATCAATCACCTTGCCCGCGAGCCGTGGATCATTCTCGAACCGCGCCTTGTCGCCTTCCGTTTCCGGGGCGACGCCGCTGAAGATGAAGCGATCGATCTTCTTGTAGAAGACGCCGCCGGAGATGAGGCCGACCGATCCGAAATAACGCTCCAGACTGAAGTCGAAATTATAGGCATAGGCGGGCTTCAAGCCCGGATTGCCGACCGTCACGTCGACCTCGCCATCCTCTTCCTCGATCTCGGTCGCGCCCGAGATATAGAGTGGCTCCGGTCGGGCGATGGAAGTGTAGAAGGCGCCACGCACGACGAAATTGTTCGATGCGCGATAATTGATCTGCAGGCGCGGCAGGATATTGGTGTAAGTCGCGTTGCCCTTCACCTTGGAGTAGATCGGATCCTGATCCTCCAGCGAGATCAGCTCATAATTGTCCGACGAGATACGGGTGTGATCAATACGCAGGCCGCCGATCACTTCCAGCTTGTCCCAAACCGCCTTGGCCATGACATAGCCGGCATAGATATCCTCGTCGCTGGTGTAGCTGTCCGCGTCCTGCGCGATCTTGTCATCGTCCTCGACATATTCGTTCACGAAATCCGGATTCTTGTCGATCAGCCCCTGCGCATAGCCGCGCCAGCCCTTCAGATTGTCGAGACTGAGTGAAAGATAGGGCGCATAGGGGGCGCCGACGGCGCCGGTATCGATCAACCGGCCCGTTCCGAACTGGTTGAGCGTCAGCGGACCGCTCAATTCCATGACATTGCCTTCGATCAGCGTGCGGCGCGACCGCTCCGCCTTCACGCCTACCTTGATCATACGTAGCCAGGACGCCTTGGGCTCATAAGCCACATTGAGATGCGCAGCGTAGCGCCTGTTCTTCGATGTATCGATGTCGATATCGTTGTAGCCCAGTTCATAGCCGTCCGGATCGGAAATGGCCGCGATATCTGCTGCACTCAGATTGGGTCGGGGGAAACGACCGGAAAAATCATAGCCGAACAGGTTGCTATCCAGCTGTTTGGTGAAAGCCACCTCATTGTCGAAGGGCTCTTCGCGCTTGCCAGCGGAATAGCCGATGCCATAGTCGACCGTGAATCCGCCCGTTCGGGTGACGCCGCTCAGCACATAGCTTTGTTGGGTCAGCTCGGTTTCTTCATATTGGTTGAAGAGGTTGGCGCTGCCCGGCTCGGTCAGGACCAGCTTGCCATCATCGTCATATTCGTCCGTGCCGCCCTCGAAGTAGAGCGCGTGACTGAGTTCCTTGTCGAAGAGTCGGTTGTAGCTGCCCTTGAAGGTAATTTGGGTGGTATCGGTCGCGGCCCAGTTCAGCGCGAGGTTGGCGGAGATATTCTCGCGCTCATTTTCATATTCGGTGAGATGATACTGGAGCGGCGTGACCCCGCTCGACGGATCATCCTCGGCGAAACTGAGATACTCCTCGTCCTGGTAGAAGACGAAACCCTTGGTCTTGCGCTTGGACCAGGCGCCCGAAACCAGGATGCCGAAGCGGTCGTCCGCGCCGAACTTCGTCGCCAGCGTCGCCTGCACCTGGGGCGCGACCTTGCCGGCAAGATCATGATAGAAACCCGCCAGCGTGATATCAGCCACGGGCTTGCGATAGTCGAAAGCCGTGGCCGTTTCGAGCACGACCGCGCCGCCGATCCCATCCGCATCCTGGTCGGGCAGCAGCGTCTTATGGACGGTGATCGAGGAGAGTGCGCTCGTCTGGATCATGTCCAGGGGGACGCGGCGATTTTCCTTTTCCGGCTGTGCCGCGTTCATCCCATTGATCTGTGTGTTGTTGAGACCGCTGTCGAGACCGCGGATCGAGATATAGCGGCCCTCTCCCGCATCGACCTCGCGCTGAACCGATACACCGGGCACGCGGCGGAGCGATTCGGCCGCATTGAAGTCCGGAAAGCGGCCGGCTTGATCAGCCGAGACGACATTGCGGACATTATCTGCAGCGCGTTGTTCGCTGAGCGCCTTGGCCTGGGCACCGCGCTGGCCGGTGATAAGGATCGTATCGCCGTCCGAGGCACCAAGCATGACATTCCGGTTAATCGCGCCGGTCCCGATCGTCACCTGCTCGGTCAGCGTGGGATAACCGATATAGTCGACGCGGATCATGTAAGCACCCGGTACGACATTGCCGAACCGGTAGAAGCCCTGGTCGTCAGTCACCGCCGTTTGGCCGGTCTCGACCAAGGTCACGACAGCGCCGGACAGCATCGCTCCGCCATCAGCCTGGGAGACCTTACCCGACAGCGTGGCACCGGAGGTTTGCGCAAAAGCGGGCGTCAGCGGCAACGCCGTCGCTAAAATAGCGGTGCTGCCAAGCAGGCAAGATGTGAGACGCGCGACGAAACGGAAGTTGGTAAGCATGATTTTCCCCTTGCCCCGTGTGGAAAGCGGGGCTGCCGATGCGGTTTGGCCGCAATTGATCGATGGCAGCCTCTAAGCCCTGGTTCGCATCGCCGCCCGGCGCTCGCTCGCAAGCGCGATAGATGGGGCGGCGCACGGAAAGTTGCCGGCAAGCTGTGGGGCGCAGCTAGCGGTTAATTGTTGCAGTTTTGATGCACGGCCCGGTTCGCCAATTGAAGCGCGGCCTCAGACCGTCCGACGCGCCGCCCACCAGAGGGGATGAGGAGCGCTTCGCGATCCATCTTGGGCGCAGGACATCCCGCTAAACTCAGATCGTGTTGCCGGCCATCAAAGGAACGCGAGAGGGCGATCGGCCGGGTGCGGCGCACCGTCCAAGCCCACGATCGCTAAGCGTGCGCTCAACGCAGCCCGGGATGGCGACGGTGTAAAAGGCCGGGAAGGAACTTTCGACGTGAGCCCGACGGCGCGCGGAGTCGCTCCGGCTCTCGTTTGAAAACAAGGAAACGCCACCTCGACAAGGGATCGAGGTGGCGTCGGGGGGATTGGATAAGAAGGTTTAGAAATTGAGGCCCAGAGACACGGAGAACTGCGCGCCGACATCGTAACGGTTATAGTAGATCTTGTTGGCGCCGAGCTGCTGATACTCCTGATATTTCGTCGTCAGGATGTTTCGCGCGGTAAATTTGAGCTCGGAGTCCACACCGAACAGGGTGAGACCCTGACGTGCCACGAAATCCAGCCCGATGCCGGGCTCTTCGTAGATGTCGGGCTGGCCGGAGGGACCGCGGCTGGTGACACGCTTGCTCGCATAGTTCAGCAGGAATGTGAACTGCGAGAGCTTGTCTATATCCTCGAGACCGATCTGGAGATTGACCAGGTGGTCGGACTGCCCGGTGAGGGGCTGTCCGTCCTGGAACAGGTTCGTGGCCGCCTGCGGCACGCCGTTGATGATCGCCAGGTCGCTCGCCTTCACCTTAATTTTCGACTTCGAATAGGTGTAGTTGGCGACCAGCAGCAAGCGACGGGTGGCGAAGAAATCGCCGCCCAGCACGTTGTCCAGCGCAATGGTTTTCTGCGCTTCGAGTTCCGCGCCATAAAGCGTTGCCTTGGGCGCATTCGCGAAGCTGGTATTGACCGATCCGTCCGACGCATTGACCGAGGAAAAGGCTTCGATCGGCTTGTCGATCTTCTTGTAGAAGGCGCCAAGGGTGAGCCTCTGATCACGGCCGAAGAACCACTCATAACGACCCTCCACATTGGTGAGCTTGGTATCGACCAGGGATGGATTGCCGCGGAAGTTGCGGTTGGAGTCAGTGTCCAGATAGAGCTGCGAAACCAGCTCGCGGAACTGAGGACGGGCGATCGTCTTGGAAGCGCTGAGCCGCAATTGCATATCCGGCATAAATTCCCAGGTCACGGTGCCGCCGGGCAGCCAATAGTCATTCTTAAGGTTTGTGGCCGCGATGCCTGCGGTCCCGGAGTTGAACAGGTCGATCGGCACGACCGTCTGCTTGGCCTTTTCGTACCGGACACCAAGGTCGACCTTCACGCCGGGAATGACTTCGGCCTTGAGCTGCCCATAGGCCGCATGCGTGCGCAATTTCGCCTCGAATGCTGCGGTCCCGGACTGACCTGACGTCTCGAGCAATACGATGTCGTAGGTCTGAATGGTATAATCAGACAGTAGATAGTCAGGGCGCAGCTGCCGGACGCTGACCGGAAGATTGCTTCCACGATAGGTGAAATCGCGGCGTGTCGAGGTACGATCCGTATCGGAATAAGCATAACCGACCGTCGCCGTCACGCGCGGCACGATCTCATAGCTGACGTCAACGCCGCCCGAGTAGAGGTTTTCCGTCAGATCGCTGAACGAGATCGACGCAACGCCTTCCTGATTGTTGCCACCGAGATCGTTGACGAACTTGTTCCCGGTCGGATCCTGGTCGAGCGGCTGATTGGTGCGGACATAGGTAAAGCTCCGCTCATAGGGAGCTTCGCGCTGCGTTTTTGCATAGCCGCCACGAAGGTCGATGCTGAGCGCGTCGAACCTGAACTCGCCGGTGAGTTGCGTGTCCAGGAGTTGCCGCTCGTACCAGGCTGTATCCTGCACAAGCAGATCGCGCGGGCCCGATTGGAAGCGGTTGCCTATGGCGAGCCGTCCCTGCTTGAGCGTGTCGCGGACAAACAGGTTCGTCCAGCGTATCTTGTTGTCGTCGAATTCCAGTCCCGCGCCGAACAGGCCGCTCGCCACGACACGATTTTCCGTGACCACGCGATTGAAATTATTGTCCGCCACCGACAGGTCGGGCGCCCCGGCCGTTTGCTGCAGCGTCTGCTTCGTCTTCCAGCTATTGTTAAGGCTGGCCGTGGCAATAATTCCCAGCTCCGCGCCCCCCAGGCTGATGGAACCGCCGCCAGTGACATCTCCCGAAAAATTGAAGGGAATGTCTTTATTGCTCTGCAATACAGTTGTGCTGGCATTGGCTAGGCTTGAAGCGAGCAATCCGATTTCTTCGGTCGTGTAGTCACTTCCAACAGCGATCAACTTACCGCTGGATAGGGCGTCGGCGAAGAGTTTAGGGGCGGTGCGGGAGCCGTTGTCAAAGCCCGTCCAATCGGTCCTGCTGCCGAAATAAGTATACCCCAATTTGAGTGTCGTTTCGCTATCTCCGCTGATCGATCCACTCACGGACAAGAAGGGCTCGCGTGGGATCGCCTTCGTGGTGAGATTGATGACGCCTCCACCAAATTCACCTGGAAAGTTCACCGAATAGCTCTTCTGCACGAATGAGGAGGCGATGACGCTGGTGGGGAAAATGTCGAGCGGCACGACCCGCTTGAGAGGCTCGGGGCTCGGCAGGGGCGAGCCGTTGAGCAGGGCGAGCGAGTAACGATCGCCGAGGCCGCGGACATAGACGTAGCCATTGCCGACAACGCTCAGGCCCGTCACGCGCTGGAGCGCACCGGAAATGTCACCCTCGCCCGTTCGCGCGATATCGGCGCTCGACAGCACCGAAACCACTTGGGGGGTGGTGCGCACGATGTTGGCATTGCGGCGGCCCGTCACGACTATCTCCCCCGTGGGAGCGCTGGCGCCGCCCGGGATGGAGATGTCTACCTCTTCTTCCTGTTCGGGCTCAGCAGTCGCCGGAGCATCGGCGGGCGCGCTCTGCGGCGTGCCCGCAGGAGCTGCCGATTGGGCATAAGCCGACGGCGACACAAGAGCAGTGGAAACGAGAAGCAAGCTCGCCAGACTGTGTGGCTTCGGCATGCAATATCCCCCAGGGAAAATTTCAAAAAAAACTGCGGGGCAGCGCCAAAGAGCGCTACCCCGCGGTCGGATCAGGTTGTCGGCAGGGTGGTGCAAGCCGCGCTGGTGGCACCGAAGTTCAGCACCACCGAGTTGCAGGTCCAACCGGCATACCAGGTGTCGTTGGCATCCTTCACCGCGCCCACATAGCCAGGCGAGACGAAGAAGCTGCCGAGTGTCGAGGCTGCAAAGGCCGGTCGCGCAGTCTCGGTCGCACCGTTGATGAAGCCGTTGACGAGGCTCGGCACATAGGTCGAGATGTTGTTGGTCCCGCCCTCGAAGAGCGTACGCACCTGCGCATCGGTCACGCCGCTGTTTCCGAGGAACGGCGAGGCGGCGCACTGCATGCTGATCGAGTGGAACACTGGCGGGCCGGCTTCGTCCAATGCCGGGTCGGCCGCGCGGATCGTGTTCGCTCGGCTGATCCGGAGACAGGCCAGGCTCGGGCTCACGACGAGACCGTTGACCAGCGTATAGTCCGTGCTGCCGCGCAGGAGGATCGCGGCCAGATCCGACCCGGTCGTCGAACGCTGGATGAAGGTGAAGTTGGCCAGACGCGTATTCTGGCGCGGCGTATTTTCTTCCAGCGTGTTGTCGGAGTCGGCTTCGATCATCGCGTCGCCAACGCCATTGCGCTGTGCGGCGATAACGAACTGGATGAAGCCCTTATAGCCGACATCGGTATCGAGATTGTCATCCTCGTTGCCGGTGAGGACCAGATATTTCAGGTTGGGCCGACCGCCGAAGATCTCAATGCCATCGTCCGAGCTGTTGTGGACCTGGATATGGTCCAGCACCGTTCCGCTGCCGACGCCGGCTGGGGTCAGGCCCTGCAATTCGGAGTTCGACGACAGGATGAAGCCGGAATAGCGGATTTGAACATACTGCATCCGGCCGCTGCTATCCGTAGGTGTCGCGCCCCCATAAAGGGCATTGCTGGTACCTTCGGTGTCGCGCTCGCACGCCGTGGTGCCGGGCGTCGCCAAAGGCGCGAGGCAATCGGTAATTGGCGCACGGCCGAGCAGGACGACGCCGCCCCACAACTGCGATGTATCGTCGGTCGCCGTCCCGGTGACGTTACCGCGACCGGTGAAGATGATGGGGCGTGTCGGTGTTCCGACAGCGTCGATCTGGTTGCCGCGATTCACCACAAGGAAGGACACGCCGGTGCCGCCGAAGACAACGACACCCGGATCAATCGTCAGCGTGACATTGTTGCCGGTGCTGGCAGCGCCCTGGTCGGTGCCAACGTCGACTCGACCGGCGAGCGAGTAGATGACGCCTGTGGCGCGGGGGATTTGTGTGTTGGCCGTGAAGCGAGCCGGGAAGGCACAGTTGCGATATTCGCCGGTCGGTCCGCTGATCGTCCCGCTGTTGACGAGCTGGTCGGGACCGGGGATCGTGGGGCATGCCGCGGCAGGCGTAACCAGACCAGCACCCGGGGTCGGAGTCGGCGACGGTGACGGGCTCGGAGAAGGCGTCGGCGTGGGGACCACGATGACGCCCTCGCCAGGCGAGGCAATATCCTGGGCGCCGCAGGCAGCCAGAGCCGCACAACCGCAGGCCGTCAGCATCAACTTCGAAATACGGGAAATCTTGGTCATCTTTATCTCCGGTCTGACTCGCGATCGCGGCGCAGGACGAGAGGCGAGTCGACCGCCCCCCTGACGCCTTCGGGGGCCTCTTAGGAGGCGACCATGACAGCTGGGTTGAGTTTTTATGTCGGTTTTGTGACGTCCACAGGCCGGCAAAAAGGCGTGCAAGATGTCAGTGATTTTCGGACGGCTTGGCAGCGATGCCGTCGGCTAAGTGGGCACCCCTGACCTCGAGGGGTCGCGCTGCTGTTGCATCCAAATTTTGCGCCTCGCGGCCCGTGCGCTTGGCCGCAAGGAAGTGTTTTAAGTGGCGACGGCCGGCGCAGAGCTTTCGCCACGATGTGTATGGCCAGTCATCCTTCGATCACCGCGCCGCCATGGCATCGCGCATCACATGAAAGAGGGTGTGCTGTTCGATCGTGCCCTTGATCAAATGCGCCATGGGACCGGATGCCCGCGCGACGACATCATCGCCGCCATGGGTTTCAGAGCCCAAGGGCACCAGCGCCTGCTGTTGATAGTCGAGCGCCGTGGTGTCCGTCGCCGCAGGATCAGCGCGGACACCTGCCTCCAGTGCGCCCGGACCATTGGCATAGCCGAGCGTCGTATAGCCCTTGCCGTCCCGCGCCTTGAGTGACTTGCCGCCAGCGGCCGCGATGCCCAATATGGGGTTGCCGCGTTGGGCATAGCCGCTGATCGCAAGGGTATGGCTGTGATCGGCAGTAACCAGTACGAGCGTGTCCCTGCGATCAGTCATTTCAAGGGCCGTACGCACCGCCTCGTCGAGAGCGATCGTGTCCTCAAGGGCACGGCGCGCGTTACCGGCATGATGGGCGTGATCGATCCGGCCACCCTCGACCAGCAGCACAAAGCCATTGTCGCGGCGACCCAACATCGTGATGGCGGCGCGCGTCATCTGCGCCAATGACGGCTCGCCCCCCGCGTCGCCAGCGCGGTCGGCTTCATACTGCATATGATCGGGCGCGAAGAGACCGAGCAGACGGGACCGATGAGCCAAGTCGACCGTTTCGAAGCCAGCTCTGTTCCAGACATAGGCGCCACCCGGATTTCGGCGACGCCAGTCGCCAGTCAGGTCGCGGCCATCGGCGCGCTTGCCGTCCTTGTCGGGATGTTCGGGATCCTTGGTCCCCGCCGGCATGAAATTGGCGCGACCACCGCCAAGGATGACGTCGAGACCGGATCCGACTTTTCCGTCGATCAACTGCCTGGCAATGTCGGTGCACCCTTGCCGCACGGCGATCTGGGGCATGTCGCTATCCGCTTCCCAGTCGCGTTGCGGGGTATGGGCATACACAGCGGCGGGCGTGGCGTGGGTGATCCGCGCCGTCGAGACAATGCCAGTTGCCTTACCCATCGATTGCGCAAGCCCGATCAGGTTTGGCAACGCATGGCTGCGGCTTGCCGCACAGTCAGATTCAGCCACCTCCGGTCCGACTCCGATCACTCCGTTGCGTGTTTTAACGCCGGCCAGGATCGCCGTAGCGGTCGGCGCCGAATCGGACACCTGACCATCATGGGAATAGGTCTTGACGAGAGCGGTGTAAGATAGCCGATCCATGGCCGGCACGAAGGATTCTCCGTCCACGCCTTGGCGCTGGCCTTGATGAATACGGGCCGCGGTCAATGTGCTCACGCCCATGCCGTCACCAATGAAGATGACGATATTGCGCGCCCGGCTTTCGATTGGAGCCTCGCTCTTCAATCGAGCGAGCTCGGCTTCGGCCTGATCCCGATAGTCTTTTGTCGTCGCGGGGGTCGATGTCGCGTTACCCGCCAAAACGACTGCACAAAGACTCATTGCGAGAGCACGAACCAACATCCTCCAATCTCCTTTCTTGTCCCCTTCCACGTCAAGATGACGCTTTCGCGTCACCATTCGATATTTCTATTATTTTAGAAACATGGTTGATCCTGCCGGCCTGACGCCGTATTTTCCCGGCAGTCGAATCCAGGAACGAGAATGCAGCAACTCCAAGCCATCATCGCGCTGGCCGCGCTGGCCCAAGATACGAGGCTATCCGTCTTCCGGCTGCTGGTGCAGGCCGGGCCGGAGGGCATGATCGCTGGCGCCATCGCCGAGGCTATGGACGTCCCGCCGTCCACCATGTCGCATCACCTGACGAAACTCGAACATGCCGGCTTGGTGGTCTCGCAACGGGAGAGCCGGTTGATACGCTACGCCGCGGACTATGCCGGCATGCAAGCGTTGCTGGCCTTTCTCATGGCCGATTGCTGCCGAGGGCACCCCGAGATGTGCGCCGACCTGTTGTCAGCCATTCGATGTGACGTCCTTCCTGAAGGAGCTTCAGCATGACCGGGAAAGTCTACAACGTCCTCTTTCTCTGCACGGGAAACAGTGCGCGCTCGATTCTTGCCGAGGCGCTGCTCAACAGAGACGGTAGAGGGCGTTTTCGGGCCTATAGCGCAGGTAGTTACCCCAAAGGCCAAGTCCACCCAATGGCGATCGAACTGTTGCAGAGTCTGGATTTTCCGACTGAGGGCCTCCGTTCCAAGAGCTGGAACGAATTTACCGGCCCCGACGCGCCGGTCTTCGATTTCATCTTCACGGTATGCGACAACGCGGCCGGCGAAACCTGTCCGATCTGGCCTGGTCATCCGATGACCGCCCATTGGGGTATCGAGGATCCTGCCGCAGTGGAAGGCGAGGAACAGCGGGACGCCTTCCGCCGCGCCTTGCAATATCTCCACAATCGGATCGCTCTGTTCTTGAACCTGCCGATCGAGGGCATCGACCGCTTGGCGACTCAGCGGAAGCTGAAGGACATCGGCCACACCGAAGGCGCAACCAACAACGCGGAGGGCAACGGTGACCGTTGACATCATCATCTACCATAATCCCGACTGTGGCACGTCGCGCAACACGCTCGCTCTGATCCGCAACGCGGGGATCGAACCGCATGTCATCGAGTATCTCAAGACGCCGCCATCCCGCGCGATGCTGGAAAATCTTATCGCTCGTGCCGGAATGACGCCTCGTGATTTGCTCCGCGAGAAAGGCACGCCTTATGCGGAGCTGGACCTCGGCAATCCGGCACTCGATGATGGGGCGCTCCTCGATGCCATGATGGCGCACCCCATCTTAATCAACCGACCCCTGGTCGCCTCCCCGTTGGGCGTTCGGCTTTGCCGTCCCTCGGAAAAGGTACTCGACATCCTTCCCACGCCCCAGCGTGGAGCCTTCGCCAAGGAAGACGGCGAACAAGTTGTGGATGCCGACGGTGGTCGTGTCGACACGCGCCAGGAGGTCGCCAATGGCTAACCCCGCTCCCCGGCGGGAACGCCTCTCCTTTCTCGATCGCTATCTGACCTTATGGATCTTCCTTGCCATGGCGCTGGGCGTTGGTCTCGGCTCCGCCTTTGAGACACTACCGCAGGTTATCAACAGCCTTTCGATCGGAACGACCAACATCCCGATTGCCATCGGTCTCATCCTGATGATGTACCCGCCGCTGGCGCGGGTCCGTTATGAAGAACTCCCACTTGTCTTCGCGGACAAGCGGGTGCTGGCGATCTCGCTCATCCAGAACTGGATAATCGGTCCGGTGCTGATGTTCGCCTTGGCAGTGATCTTCCTGCGCGACTATCCCGAGTATATGACCGGCTTGATCTTGATCGGTCTCGCCCGCTGCATCGCGATGGTCATCGTGTGGAATCAGCTCGCCAAGGGCGATAATCAATATGTAGCGGCACTGGTCGCATTTAACTCGATCTTCCAAATCCTTTTCTTCAGTGGCTATGCCTGGTTCTTCCTGTCCGTCCTGCCGCCCTTGTTCGGACTGGAAGGGAGCGTGATTGATGTCAGCTTCTGGACCATCGCCGAAGCGGTCCTGATCTATCTCGGCATCCCCTTCCTCGCCGGCTTTCTCACCCGCAGATGGCTAACCACCATCAAGGACATCGATTGGTACGAAACGGTCTTCCTGCCGAAGATCGGACCGATCACGCTTGTCGCTCTGCTCTTTACCATCGTGGCCATGTTCAGCCTTAAGGGAAGCGAGATCGTGAGTGTGCCTGGCGACGCGGTCCGTATCGCCATCCCGCTCGCTATCTATTTCGTGGTGCAATTCTCGATTAGTTTCTACATGGGCAAGCTGATCGCAGCGGACTACCCACGCACGACGGCTGTCGCGTTCACTGCGGCAGGGAATAATTTCGAGCTCGCCATCGCGGTCGCCATCGCTGCGTTTGGGCTCGCCTCGCCAGTTGCATTTGCCGCCGTCATCGGCCCCCTTGTCGAAGTCCCGGTGCTCATTCTCCTCGTCAATGTCGCTTTCTGGTTCGGGCGGCGCTGGTTTCCCGACAGTGTTCCTGCGGAGGCACGCAAATGAGTGAGCCGAGCTATACCCGCCTGCGCATACTCAGCGAACCGGAGCATCTGCCCGCCCTCAATCTTGACTATGTTCATTCCCGCCCGGCCCTGGGCCTGGGCGACTTCGATCCGCCGCCGCGCTTTCTTCTGCTCTACGGAAGTCTGCGGGAACGGTCCTACTCGCGTCTCGTCGTCGAAGAGGCAGCGAGATTGCTCCAGTTCTTCGGCTGCGAGACCCGGATCTTCGACCCTTCGGATTTACCGCTGCCCGACCAGATTCAGGATGATGACCATCCTGCGGTGCACGAACTGCGGGCTCATTCGATCTGGTCCGAAGGACAGGTCTGGTGCAGCCCGGAGCGGCATGGGCAGATCAGCGGGATTATGAAAGCGCAAATCGACCATCTTCCTCTGGCGATGAAAGGCGTGCGTCCTACACAAGGCCGCACGCTGGCGGTGATGCAGGTGAATGCCGGTTCACAATCGTTCAACAGCATCAACACGCTCCGCATATTGGGTCGGTGGATGCGGATGATCACCATCCCTAACCAATCCAGCGTCGCGAAGGCCTTCAATGAGTTTGACGACGCCGGGCGGATGAAACCATCGAGCTATTACGACCGGATCGTGGACGTGATCGAAGAACTCGTCCGCTTTACGGTGCTCCTGCGTCCGCATGCTGATCAGCTGATCGACCGTTATTCCGAGCGCAAGGACAATGATGTGCGGACACTTACGCCAGTCGAGCTGGCGGGGATTGCACGGGCGTAGCCGCGTTCCTGAAGTCCGCCAGCCTGTTAGCCCAACAGCCCGCTCGTTTTGCGAGACGCGCACCTCTTCGCCTTCGTTGCCACGACTCGATGCTGCTGACTCTCTTGGCTTCGACGTGTTCAGCCCGTCGGCCGCGCCCACCAAATGCGACACTTGGTATCATTTTGACATGGCCATGGAACGATATTTAACCTTTCCGATAGCGGTAAATGGCGAGCCACTGCGAGGTGTCATCGACACCGGCGCATCGAGGAGTGCGATCAAAAAGGCGATCGCTGTTGGGCTGCATCTGCCTCTTGTTGGCGAGGTCACGGGCTTGGGATTTTCGGGGACAGCTGAGGGGGTCCTGTTTCAGGTCGATACGATCCAGTTGGCTGACATCGTGGTGCACGACCTGCAGATTGGTTCCTTCGACTTGTCGGGCATCGAAGCCGCCGTAGCGACCGACATCTCCTTCATCATTGGGACAGATCTACTGACGCGCGTGGTCGTGGAGATCGATTTTTGTCGGTCAATGATCCGGCTGGCAAAGCATCTCGAACCAGCGATCGACCGGACTTACACGAGATGCCAGGTCTTGATGGGCGCGCAGAGAGTTCCCACGATTTCTGTTGAGCTGGAGACGCTGGGAAGCACAACTGCACACCTCGATTTGGGGAGCAATGTCGTCTGCTCTGTTTCTGAAGAATACGCGGATTTGCACGGATTGTGCCGCGATCGACCCGTTTCGACGACCCTTACCGTGGGGGTCGAGGGCTCCGCGATTTGCAAACTCGTCTCACTCACGAGCTTAAGCATCGGCCCATACGGGCTGAAAAATGTTCCCGCCTGCATCGTTCCAAACTGGCAGCACGCAGCACCCGTCATCCTCGGATGGCCGCTCTTTCGGACGTTCGACTTCGCCCTTGATTTGGGCCGAGGCAATCTGTTGCTTCGTTCGTCGAGGGAGCGTCTAGCCATGCCGTTGCTTCGCGACCGAGCTGGCATTGGCGTTGCGCGAAGGTCGGATCGACTAGTCATCATGCATGTTGCTGAAAATAGCCCGGCTGAGGCAGCTGGCCTGGCAGTGGGAGACGAGATTTTTGCAATCAATGGTCAGCAGGTGGACGAGACTTATCCGGCACGCTCGGAACGGCAAGGAGAGAGACCGGCGGGCACAGTTCTCGGTCTCCTGCTCGGCAACGGTGAAATGATCAGCCTGCGTCTGAGGGATTACTTTTGACGGGGGCGGAGCAGAGGGTCTGGGCTGGGACTGTCAGGATTTCCGTGTGTGGGCGGGCATAATGGGTAAAAAGGAGTCCCACTATGTCCCGACGCAAAGAACCTGCGATCTCGAACGAGCTTCTCGACCAGTTGCTGGCGGGGGGCGCCGCCAGCGCGGCGTTTGAGCAGGGTGGCCTGCTTGATTCGCTGAAGAAGGCGCTGACCGAGCGCGCCTTGAACGCGGAGATGGATCATCACCTGGCCGGCGACGATGGCACCGGCAACACGCGCAACGGCTACGGTCGGAAGACCGTGATGACCGAGACCGGCAGCCTTGCGATCGATGTGCCGCGCGACCGTCAGTCGAGCTTCGACCCGCAGCTGATCGCGAAGTATCAGCGCCGCTTTCCGGGCTTCGATGACAAGATCATATCGATGTATGCGCGCGGCATGAGCACCCGCGAGATTACCGGGCACCTGCACGATCTGTACGGCATCGACGTCTCGCCCGATCTGATCAGCACGGTGACCGACGCGGTGCTCGATGAGGTTGCCACCTGGCAGCAGCGGCCGCTCGATCCGGTTTACCCGCTGGTCTTCTTCGACGCGATCCGGGTCAAGATCCGCGACGAGGGGATGGTGCGCAACAAGGCGATCCATATCGCGCTGGGCGTCCGCGCCGACGGCGCCAAAGAGGTGCTCGGCCTGTGGCTCGAGCAGAACGAAGGCGCCAAGTTCTGGCTCAGGGTGATGAACGAGCTGCGCAACCGCGGCACGGAGGACATCCTGCTCGCCGTGGTCGATGGCTTGAAGGGCTTCACCGAGGCGATCACTGCGGTGTTCCCCGACGCGATCGTGCAGACCTGCATCGTCCACCTGCTGCGCAACTCGATGGACTTCGTCTCCTGGAAGGACCGCAAGGGGCTCGCGAGCGCGCTCAAGGAGATTTACCGCGCGCCCAGCGCGGAGGCGGCCGAGCAGGCGCTGACGGCGTTCGAAGCCGGCCCCTGGGGCACGCGCTATCCCGCCATCGGTCAGAGCTGGCGGCGCGCCTGGAGCGAGGTCATCCCGTTTTTTGCGTTCCCCGACGAGGTCCGGCGGATCGTCTATACGACGAACGCGATCGAGGCCTTGAACTCGAAGCTCAGGCGGGCCGTCAGGGCCAGGGGCCACTTCCCCAGCGATGATGCCGCCACCAAGCTGCTCTATCTGATCTTGAACCGGTCGGAAAAAGAGTGGAAAATGCCGCCGCGTGAGTGGTCCATGGCCAAGGCCCAGTTCGCCGTCATCTTCGGCGAGCGCTTCATCAGGGCCATGGCGGCGTAATGTTCAATCGCCCGCCCACACACGGAAATCCTGACAGTGCCTCTGGGCTGGCACAATGGGACTCATCGAAGAACCAAAACATTTAGACGGGTTGTGTGCGCATCTCACATTCGGCGCGCGTCGCTTGAGTCCGGGCGGCAAACGGTGGAAGATGTCACTTCTATGACAGAGAATTCTAGGAAGCCTGATTCCTCCGAGGCCGGTCCACCACCCTATCTGCACACTTTTCGCGTAGATGAGCGTTTGTTCGAACGTTGGCGCCTTTCCCGCGGGTTAAAATGCAAGAAGGGCGGCTATGATTCTGGCCTAGTTTACCACCATGCGCTGGCCGAACTTCTCGAAGAGCGAGCGCCCGCCGCCTTTTGTGACATACGGCATCATTTGCGGAAGCTAAGTATCACCTTCTACTCACCCTTTCATCTGAACGACCTTTCGCGATCGAGCTCGGGCCGAGGCACTCGCGACATCGTGAACGCGATGAAATTCACACTCGCTTATTGCACCGATCTACCGGCTGTCCGCGAAGGAGATGTCCTATCCTTCCTAACCAAAATACGCCCCGTTTCGGATGCAGCAGATTCGTTGCTGGCATATGACCATTTTGATCTCACCCAGCAGCTGTTGGATGATCCGGCACAGGCCACTGTCAAGATTTTCTGCCATCACCATCTAAAGGATCTGCTGGCGGACTGCGGCGTGTTGGTGAGCAGCGATCTGCTATCCTTCAAGCAGGCATTTTTCTGTGAAGGGGGTATTGCGTGCGAGCAGCCTCTCAAGAATTCTCCATCCGCGTTCATGCGAGGGCAGATTGAGGTGAGGAACGTCGGCCTCCTCTATGAAAAAATGCTCAATGGAATCGGAGATTTCCAGCAGCACGGCTATGGCATGCTCAGGATGACCATCTGATCGGGGGTTCGTTGCTCTCGTAGCGCCGCTCACCGCGCCGAAGTCTGGTTGCCGGCAGGACCCACCATCCGCAGCGATCGGCGTAGCAGGGCCACGCTGGTCGGTAGGCATAGAAATATACTGCTGAATGCCGAAAAGCGGCACTGCATTGCCCTCCCTATTGAGCGCTTCGATTCAGTGAGCCATACCGGTTGATAGTCGAACTAACGCCCAGTCGCGCCACACACTCGGGGGTGATGAACCGCTGATCTCACTCCTCATTCGGATCTTACCGAGATTAGCCGCGCTACTCATCATCGAGTGCTGAACCAGTTGGACCTTACGACGACCCATGAATGCAAGAGAATAGTCTCCCTTCAATCCAATATATCAAATCTACATGCGGCCCATCGAGCCAGAAAGGGCAGCATTGTTGAATAATGGGTGCACCTTTCGAAACAATCAGGCTGCATTTTTAAATGCGGCCCGATATCTCGTGATCAATTTCCTGGCTTCGAGAGTTGGAATCCTAAAGAAATTCGCAATGAGGACTATTGGGGGAGCCACTTTTCTCACTTAGCTTGATTATGACGGCGCAGTGCTCACTGCGCCGTCTTTGGCTTGAATGTCTCCCGCGGCGCATTCAAGGTTAGCCGAGTTGACAGCGCGAGGGCTCACGCCCCATGAGCAACGGCATCTTTTCCAGCAGGGCGTCACCGCGGTCCCATGAAGCTCGCCTATCTGCTCAATGCCTATCCGCTCATCAGCACCACCTTCATCCGGCGAGAAATCGCGGCGATCGAGGCTGCGGGACAGCCTGTTGACCGCTATGCTCTGCGCTACTGGGACGGCACTTTGGTCGACCCGGACGATATCGCCGAGCAGGAGCGCACGCATTACATTCTGACCGGCAGCAAGGCTGCGCTGCTCATCGACGTGCTGCTGACCGTGCTCCGCCACCCGCTCCGCGTTCTGCAGCTCCTGCCGCTCTGGTGGCGTGTCTGGCGCAACGCGGACCGGAAGTTCGTCCAGCATGTCGCCTACCTGATCGAAGCGCTCGCTTTCTACCGGCGCGTGACCAGGGCCGGCATCGATCATGTCCACACCCACTTCTCGACCAATGCAACCACAGTCGCGATGTTCGCCCGGCGTCTTGGCGGCCCTTCCTACAGCTTCACCGTCCACGGCCCGGACGAGTTGGTGCCCGGCGAACCGGCGGCCCTCTCGATCACAGAGAAAGCCCGCGACGCCGCCTTCATCATCGCGATTACGCGCTATTGCCGCGATCGCATCGCGCAGGAGGCCCCGGAAAGCGCGGACAAGATCCGCATCGTGCATTGCGGGATCGATCTCGACGGCTTCCCCTTTGATCCCCAGCCGCCCGAAAGTAGCCGGATCATCTGCATCGGCCGTCTTTGCGCCAACAAGGGGCAGGTCCACATCCCCCCGGCGGTGGCGCAGGTCGTCAGCGAGTTTCCCGATCTGGAAGTGGAACTGATCGGCGGCGGCGAGGACGAAGATGCGATCCGGGCCGCAATTGCCGCCCATGGCGTCGAGAAGCATGTCATCATCCATGGCTGGGGCACGGGCGCCTATGTGCGCGAGCAGCTGCTGGCCGGCCGCGCCATGCTGTTGCCGAGCTATGCGGAGGGCCTGCCCATTGGGATCATGGAGGCGCTGGCCATTGGTCGTCCGGTCATCACCACGACCATTGCCGGTATTCCGGAGCTGGTCGATGCGGGCTGTGGCTGGATCTTCGCGCCGGGCGACGAAGATGCAATCGCACGCGCATTACGCGATGTCATGCGCATGACGCCTGCCGAACGCGCTGCCCTAGGCGCAGAAGGGCGTCGACGCGTTGAGGAACGGCATGATCTGCACAAGCAGGCCCGGCAATTGCTCACCATGTTCCGGGAAACCGCAGCGAACTGACACGCTGCGGCCGGGTCTCATCCCCCGAAACAAGAAAGGCCCCCGCGCATAAGCCGGGGGCCTTTCTAAATCTTCAGACAGCCTGGCTCGTCAGGCAGCGTCGCCGCCGGCCTTGCGCTGCTTCTCTTCAAAGACGCGGACCGGCTCCTTGCGGCCTTCGACCACGTCCTTGTCGACCACCACCTCAGTCACGCCTTCCATGGCAGGCAGATCGAACATGGTGTCGAGCAGGATCGCCTCGATGATCGATCGCAGGCCGCGCGCGCCAGTCTTGCGCTCGATCGCGCGCTGCGCAATCGCGGTCAGCGCCTCGTCCGTGAAGGTCAGCTCGACATCCTCAAGCTCGAACAGCTTGCGATACTGCTTCACCAGCGCGTTCTTCGGCTCCGTCAGGATCTGCACCAGCGCGGCGATATCCAGATCCTCGAGCGTGGCGATGACCGGCAAGCGGCCAACGAACTCAGGGATGAGTCCGAACTTGAGCAGGTCCTCCGGTTCGCTCTGCTTGAGCAGTTCGCCGGTGCGGCGCTCCTCGGGCGCAGCGACATGCGCGCCGAAGCCGATCGACTTGCCTTCCAGGCGATCGCCGATGATCTTCTCGAGGCCCGCGAAGGCGCCACCGCAGATGAACAGGATATTCGTCGTGTCGACCTGCAGGAATTCCTGCTGCGGATGCTTGCGACCGCCCTGCGGCGGTACGGAAGCCGTCGTGCCCTCCATCAGCTTGAGCAGCGCCTGCTGAACGCCCTCGCCCGACACATCGCGCGTGATCGAGGGATTTTCGGCCTTGCGGCTGATCTTGTCGATCTCGTCGATATAGACGATGCCGCGCTGGGCCTTTTCGACATTATAGTCGCTGGCCTGCAGCAGCTTGAGAATGATG
Organism: Sphingomonas sp.; assembly: GCA_017304655.1. Classification (GTDB taxonomy): domain Bacteria; phylum Pseudomonadota; class Alphaproteobacteria; order Sphingomonadales; family Sphingomonadaceae; genus Sphingobium. The sequence continues at coordinate 113,882 of JAFKLY010000004.1, read as the reverse complement.
TTCTCAACGTCCTCACCGACATAGCCAGCCTCGGTGAGCGTCGTCGCATCCGCCATGGTGAACGGCACGTCGAAGGTCTTGGCCAGCGTCTGCGCGAGCAGGGTCTTGCCGCAGCCGGTCGGGCCGACGAGCAGGATGTTGGACTTGGCAAGCTCGACATCACCGGCCTTGGCGCCATGCTCCAGACGCTTGTAGTGATTGTGGACAGCCACGGAGAGCACTCGCTTGGCGCGCTTCTGGCCAATCACATAATCATTGAGCACGTCGCAAATCGCCTGCGGCGTCGGCACGCCGCCTTCCTTCCGGCCGACAAGACCGCCCTTGGTTTCCTCGCGAATGATGTCGTTGCAGAGCTCGACACACTCGTCGCAGATGAAAACGGTCGGTCCGGCGATCAGCTTGCGCACTTCGTGCTGCGACTTGCCGCAGAACGAGCAGTAAAGCGTACTCTTGGAGTCCGATCCGGTCAGCTTGGTCATTCAACGCCTTTCTTCGCCCGGGCCGCGACAGGATCGCGATGGCCGGGCAGCTTGGCCCCATGGCTCTATCCTAAACCGGGATCTTGCCACACCACAAGTGGCGAAACTGTCGCCGATTAACGTAAATTTGCGGTTGCCAGAGGCAAGGCCGTAGATGGGGCCGGATATCAGCAATGCAATGGGCGGACCGCGAAACGGCCCGCTCACCACCTCTCGGCTCAGGCCGTCGGCTCTTCCGAGGCGCCGGGCCGCTTGTCATACACCTCATCGACAAGGCCGAACGCCTTGGCTTCCTCGGCTTCCAGGAAGGTATCGCGGTCCATCGCGGCCTCGACCTCAGGCAGCGTCTTGCCGGTATATTTGACATAGAGATCGTTGAGGCGGCGCTTGATGCGCAGGATTTCCTTGGCCTGAATCTCGATGTCGCTGGCCATGCCCTGCGCGCCGCCCGAAGGCTGGTGGACCATGATGCGCGCGTTGCTGAGCGCAAAGCGCATACCGGGTTCGCCGGCGGCGAGCAGGAAGCTGCCCATCGAGGCCGCCTGGCCGATGCACACCGTGCCCACCTTGGGGCGGATGTACTTCATGGTATCGTGGATCGCCATGCCGCTGGTCACAACGCCGCCGGGCGAGTTGATGTACATCCAGATGTCCTTCTTGGGGTTCTCGGACTCCAGAAAGAGCAGCTGGGCGACGATGAGCGAGGCCATGTGGTCCTCGACCTGGCCGGTCACGAAAATGATCCGCTCCCGCAGCAGGCGGGAATAGATATCGAAGCTGCGCTCGCCCCGGTTGGACTGCTCGATGACGATGGGAACGAGTGCGCCAATCGGGTCGAAAGGTGTGTGAGTCATGATCTTCTTTCGTGAGTTGACGGTGATGGCCCTTGCGAGCGCCTACATCGGACGTTTGCCGACCGAGTTCAAGGTGTCGCGGTCGCCGGGACCCGGAACTTTCCCGCCACGCTCTTTGCGTAATTCTGGCCCGGCAGTTCGATGAACCGATAGCTGATGTAGGCGCAGAAAATCACGAATCCGAGGAACAACAGCGTCATCACATCGCCGAACAGGGCGCCTCCACCAATCAGATTGTGCCCATCCTCGGTCACGATGATCCCTTGCCCCGTCACGCGGTCGAGCAGGCTGAGCCCGTTCATCAGGCGATAGTAGAGGAAGACGTGGATCATGTAGATCGAATAGGACAGTGTGCCGACCAGCACGAACGGCGAGAGCTTGAGCAAGGCGCTCACCAGCCCCCGCTCGCGTGAAAAGATCAGAACGGCCAGGAAGAAAATATAGGGCGCAACGAGCGAGAGCGGCCCAGCACCTGCAACCGAGACAAGAACACCCGTTGCCAGCACGATGACAATCTCGAGCAGATGATCGGCCCAGTTCGGCAAAGCGACCGACTGAACGAAGGCCGTGCACCGCCAACCGATCATCCCGAGCGAGAAGCCGAACAGGCAGCGAACCAGCGCGCCATCGTGAAACACGTTAATATAGCGATCGGTCAGCGCCGCGAGGATCAGCGGCGAAGCGACCGCAATCACCAGGCTCACCGGCACAAGCGCCCGTCGACCGAAGCGCAGCAGCAGCGCAAAGATCAGATAGGTCCAGAGCTCCGCCGCGATCGACCAGCTCGGACCATTCCATGGCGTCGCGTCTGGACCGAAGAAAATCTGCACCAGAAACAGGGACTGCGCGAGGCTGTCCAGCGAGAAGCTGTCGGTAAAAGGTGCGCGCGCCGCCGCATTCGGCATAAAATAGGCGAAGAACAGCTCGAACGCGAGAAACGCGATCAGCATCACAACGTGCAACGGGTAGATCCGCCCGAGGCGCAACCACATGAACCGGCCGATCGAAAAGCCCTGTGCCAGTCTGTCGCCATAGCTCGATCCGATCACGAAGCCGGACAGCACGAAGAAGAAATCGACGAACAGGAAGCCATGCTTGACGATCGACAGGCTCGCAATGTGCCCTTGCGTGACAAAGTGAAGCAGCACGACCATACATGCGCAAACTCCGCGCAGACTGTCCAGCGCCACATAACGGTGCTTCGGCTTGGCCGCCTCAAGCGTCATACGATCTGTTTTCCCAGAAAACATTCATCAGGCCTGCCGGATTACCGGCATTGATTTAAGAAATGATGGTCCGTCAGCCCTGCGGCGCTGGGTAAGAAAGATAGGCAAGGCGCTTCACTTCCTGTCGACCATGAGTCACCGTATCGAGAATAAGGCCGGTCATGAAATTGAGAGCGGCCAGCAGTCCCATGCCTACGATCCCCATGACTGTTGGAAACCGCGGCACCAACCCCGTCTCCAGGTAGGTCGCAACGACCGGAATTCCGAGCAAGATACCGACGAATGCGATCAATCCCCCAATGATACCAAAGAAAGAGAGCGGCCGCTCAACGCGATAGAGTTGGATCATCATGAATAAAATTCGCCAGCCATCGCGATAGGTGCTGAGTTTAGAATGCGACCCCTCTGGCCGCGCAGCGTAGGCCGTTACCAATTCTCCGACAGGCATGCGCAATTCGAGAGCATGAACCGACATTTCGGTTTCGATCTCGAACCCGCCAGACAGAACCGGAAAGCTCTTTACGAAACGGCGCGAAAAAACCCGGTAGCCCGACAGAATGTCCGTGAAACTCCGCCCAAAAAGGCGCCGTAAAAGCCCAGTCAGCAGACGGTTGCCGAACCGGTGGCCACGCCGATAGGCTTCTTCCACTTCAGACTTGCGGGCACCCACGACCATATCGAGCTGATCGGAGAGCATCAAACCCACCAGCGCTGGCGCGGCAGCGGCTTCATAGGTCGCATCGCCATCGGCCATCACGTAAACATCGGCATCGACGTCAGCGAACATGCGGCGAACGACATGTCCCTTACCCTGCTGACGCACATGGCGGACAACAGCGCCGGCGGCTTCGGCAACCGCCACGCTGTCATCGGAACTGTTATTATCGAACACGTAAACTGTCGCACCGGGCAGAGCCTGGGCAAACTGCGCCACGGTCTGACCGATAGCCGCAGCTTCATTATAGCATGGCAGCAAAACCGCCACGCGCAACGCCTCCGGCAAGGGTAACTTGCCGGAGGGGGATGGCGTGCTCATGCAGGCTCGCGTCAGCCTTCGGCCTTGGCCGGCTTCTTCTTGGCGGCAGGCTTCTTGGCCGGAGCGGCTTCCTCAGCCGGAGCGGCCTTGTCGTCGGCGGCAGCCTTCTTTGCCGCGGGCTTCTTGGCAGGAGCCTTCTTGGCCTCCTCCGCAGGCGCCTCAGCCTCGGCGGTCTTCGCTACAGGCTTTTTCGCCGCCGCCTTCTTGGCCGGCTTGTGGTCATGACCGTGGTGGTCATGGCCGCAATCGGGACCATGGACGTGCAGATCGCCGTCCTCGCTCTCGATCGCCGCTTCCAGATCGGCGCGCTCGACGGTGCGTTCGGTGATCTCGGCCTTGTCGAACAGGAAGTCGACGACCTTGTCCTCATAGAGCGGCGCGCGCAGCTGGGCAGCGGCCATCGGCTCGCTCTGCACATATTGCACGAAGCGCTCGCGATCCTGCGGCGAATATTGCTGGGCGGCCTGCGCGATCAGGCGGTTCATCTCGGCCTGGCTGACCTCGACACCGTTCGCCTGGCCGATCTCCGAGAGGAGCAGACCCAGACGAACGCGACGCTCGGCGATCGAGCGATAGTCGTCCTTGTCCTTCTCCATTTCCGCGAGCGCGGCAGCCGGATCTTCCTCATGGCCAGCTTCATGCTCGAGCTGTGCCCAGATCTGGTTGAACTCGGCCTCAACCATGCTCGGCGGCACGTCGAAATCATGACCGGCAGCAAGCTGATCGAGCAGACGACGCTTCATGAAGGTTCGCGTGAGGCCATTATGCTCCTGCTCGAGCTGCCCCTTGAGCAGTTCGCGCAGCTTCTCGAGGCTCTCGAGACCGAGCTGCTTGGCGAAATCGTCGTCCGCATCCTTCTCGCTCGGCACCTTAACGGCGGTGACGACGAGATCGAAGGTCGCGTCCTTGCCGGCAAGGTTCTTGGCGCCATAGTCAGCAGGGAAGGTGACGTTGATGGTCTTTTCGTCGCCCGCCTTCACGCCGACGAGCTGCTCCTCGAAGCCGGGGATGAGATTGCCGGAGCCGATCACGACCGCCATACCCGTGCCGGTACCACCGTCGAAGGCAACGCCATCGACCTTGCCGACGAAGTCCACGACGACCTGGTCGCCATCCTTCGCCTTGGCCTTGGCCGGCGCATCTTCATAGCGTTGGCTCTGCGCGGCGAGACGGCGCACCGCCTCATCAACCTGCTCCTCTGCCACCTCGACGACGAGGCGCTCCAGCTTGATCCCGTCGATGCTCGGGGTCGGAACGACCGGGAGAACTTCCAGCGCAACCTTCACTTCGGCATCCACGCCCGGCTCATAGTCCTGCGACAGTTCGATGCTCGGCTGCATGGCGGGGCGCAGCTTGTTCTGCGCGATCAGCGTGTCGACACCGTCCCGCACCGACTTCTCCAGCGCCTCGCGTGCCAGCGCGGGGCCGTGCATCTTGCGGATGAGATTGGAGGGCACCTTGCCAGGGCGGAAGCCCGGCATGCGAATCTGCGGCGCAATGGCCTTCACTTCCTCTTCGACGCGCGCGTCGATGTCCTTGGCGGTCAGCGTCAGGGTATAGGCGCGCTTCAGGCCTTCATTCAGTGTCTCGACAATCTGCATATCTCTACTCAACGCTTTCCAGGCTCAGCTAAGAATCTCGTGGAACCGACCGGGGCGAGGCGCCGCGCTACTGGTGCGGGCGAAGGGACTCGAACCCCCACATCTTGCGATACCAGAACCTAAATCTGGCGCGTCTACCAGTTTCGCCACGCCCGCATCGGTCGCCGGTCGGCGCGGCATAGTGCAAGAGCGCTCAAAGGGCAAGGCTGGCGACCAAGCGGAATATCGAAGGGAACAATCAGACCGTTGAGCCATTGCTGCCCTAAAGGACCCCGCCCATGCCAACCCAGCCCAACACCCCGCTGCCCGGGAAGTTTCTCCCTTCATCCCCGCCGGAAACGCCGACACCCCAACCCGTGCCGGAAGCTCCGCATCGCGAGTTGCCTGAAATCATCCCGGATCAACCAGATGAAGACAACCCCGGCTCAGCGCCGGATGAAATTCCTTGAACAAACGAAAGAAAAATATACAAATCAATACTTGCCTTCTCAAATTGGTCCTTTGAGAAATTTTCCGGGAGAAAATCGTCATCCCTCCATTCGGATAAGAAGATGTGACGAAGACAATCGATCCCTCTTGGAGAAACGTCTATCTGATCCACAGCGATATGGCTGTTCGTCGTTCCTTGCGGGACATAGTCATCGATCAGACGAATTATGCGGTGATCCCTTTCGCGACAGAGGCGGATTTTCTGGAGAGCCTGGCCTTCCTGCCGCCGGGTTGCGTTCTGATCGAGCGGAGCTCCCAGGAGAAAGGCAGGGATACCCTTCTCCAGGGAATTGCCCATCTGCGCCCCGAGCTGCCAATCATCGCGATGTGCAACGCTTGCGATGTTCCAACCGCGATAAATCTCATCAAATCAGGCGCGAGCGACGTTATCGACCTGACCAGCGGAAGCGCGAACCTGCCTGAGATGCTGGAACAAACCTTCATAACGCTGCCCGATCGCGTTCGCCGAGCCGACCTTTACCGGACCGCGAAGGAACGCGTCGCCGCCTTGACACCCAAGGAATTGTCCGTCCTCAAATGGATCGCCCTCGGCATGCTGAGCAAACAGATCGCTCATGAAATGCAGTTGAGCGTTCGGACAGTAGAAATGCACCGGTCCCACATCCTCACGCGCATGAACGTGAGATCAATGGGCGATTGCATTCATCTGTTCCACCTCGCCTTCCAGGAAGAGGCGTTCGAGGACATCGCGCTGGGCGCTGCCTGAGTCTTGCCGTTAAGAGAGTTGGGTGCGGGCGCGAGCGCAGCACAGGCTCATGGGGGTGGCGCTGGCGTCGAATGCATCAGCTCGCCTTGCAAGCGAATGATGACGGGTAGATGCCGTCGCCTTCGCTGACTGTGGGGCAATGGAGCCGCACTCGCCCGGCTGTGGGGACAGCCGCCCCATCTCCCTTCCCTGCTTCAGCCTTCTAAAGCCGAATACCGGTCATTTGGGCACGGATCGGACCGCGCCCGGTCTTCTGCTACCTTTCAATCCTTCTGCGGCGCCTTCAGCGAGAGCAGTTCATGGGGATGGAAAGGGTTGAGCAACAGGAGGCCGGCGAAATGGCCTTTCGACCAGCGCGCCACCGCCGGGCGCTCGCGCCCATCGCTCAGAATGACATGGACCAGCATGCCCTCCCGGAAAGAACCGTCATGCTCGACCTTCAATCCGCGTTGAGAAATATCGCGCACGATCATTTCCTTTCTACCGTTCACAGACAGAACGGTTACTGGAATGTCTATTGGAAGCCTGAGCGCCCGCGCGAAGGAACTGCGACGTTCGAGTGAAAGCTGCAAAAGCAACCGATCGCAATCAATCGCCTCATCGAGCCGGATCCCGCTGGTTCGCCCCTTCGTCCAGGCGATCCGGCCTTTGAGGACAGTCATGTCCTCGAGGGTCACGGAGACTTCGTCACCAGGGAGGAGTTCATTACTGTGGACGATCCGCATCCCTTCGTTGGATATTTCCTTGATAAGGCAAAACGAGTGGGACTGGGCGGATTCGACAATACCCACCTTGAAGAGCATTTTCGTGCGCTTGCCTGATCGCCGTTCGGTGCGGCCAGAGGCAGGGCGTTCCTGAAAATCTTGATCGGCCACTGGGTGGCGCGAGAAGTCAATATCCATATCGTGCCTCCATTTCCTGCAGACTAAATGAATTGAGCCGCAGAAAGGAAGATCGAAATGTTTCGGCCCCTCGTTCAACCTTTTGTTAAGGTTCATAAAGGTCAAATTTATATAAGCGCTCATCCGCAATTGCATGCGCTACGCTGTCCATGCTTGTCTGCTTTGACAAACTTGGGCAGCGAAACTAGCCGAAACTAGAAAGGTCCTTTCGCTCGACCGCCGTCGACCGCGATTTGAGATGTCGCACCTGTTACCCTTCGCAGGGATTTCTCGACCTCATTGGCGCTTTTCCGCTGTCCTGCTTCCCGTTTGAAATGGAATCGGAGCCGGAAGCCCGGTCTCGTCCAGCGATGACGGTTCCTGGCGAAGCGCAGTTCTTTCTCATGAACGATATGATCGTCGTCCGGTCGGGCCACGCAGGCTGACCGGGACGGGGCTCGCATCCGCTGCGCCGGCCTCGCTCTAAGAGCTATGGAAACGAAAGTTGACGGGTACATGTCATCAACTTCGTCAACTTTCGCGCTGTGATGCCGTGTTGGGCCGGTCGGCTGGGGCCTTCGCCCGCCAGTCGATGCGCTCTATGCTGCGGCCGAACGCACCGACCGCGACCTGCGTCAGCCCAACGCCTTCTTCAGCAGCTCGTTGACGATCTGGGGATTTGCCTTGCCCTGCATTGCCTTCATCGTCTGACCGACGAAGAAGCCGAACAGCGCGTCCTTGCCGCCCTTATACTGCTCGACCTTGTCGGCATTGTCGGAGAGGATCTTGGCCACCGCGGCTTCGATCGCCCCGGTGTCGGTCGTCTGCTTGAGGCCCTTGTCCTCCACGATCTTCGCCGGCGCGTCGCCGCTTTCCAGCATGATCTCGAAGACCTGCTTGGCGATACTGCCGGAGATGGTGCCGTCCGCGACCAGAGCCAGCAGCTCGGCACCGCGTTCGGGATTAACCGGGCTGTCCTCCAGCGTCTTGCCCAGACGATTGAGCGCGCCGTAAAGCTCGGAAAGCAGCCAGTTGGCGCTCGCCTTGGCCACTTCGCCTTCGCTCTTCTTCTGGATGCGTGCGCCCTCGGCGAGCAACGCTTCGAACCAGCGCGCCGTCTCCGCCTCGGCCGTCAGCACGCGGGCGTTATAGTCTGAGAGGCCCAGCCCCTCGACATAGCGCTTGCGCTTGGCATCCGGCAGCTCGGGCAGCGAATGCAGGCAATCCTCGATGAAGCTGTCTTCCAGGACCAGCGGCAGCAGGTCCGGGTCCGGGAAGTAGCGATAATCATGCGCGTCTTCCTTGGAGCGCATCGACCGGGTCGTGCCGGTATCGGGATTGAACAGGCGCGTCTCCTGCACGATCCGGCCGCCGCCCTCGATCACGTCGACCTGGCGCTGCGCCTCATATTCGATGGCCTGCATGACGAAGCGGACGCTGTTCACGTTCTTCGTCTCGGTGCGCGTGCCGAATTCGTCGCCCGGCTTGCGCACGGAGACGTTCACGTCCGCGCGCATGGAGCCTTCCTCCATATTGCCGTCGCACGAGCCGACATAGCGCAGGATCGCACGCAGCTTGCGCAGATAGGCCCCCGCTTCTGCCGGCGAGCGCATGTCCGGGCGGCTGACGATTTCCATCAGCGCCACGCCCGAGCGATTAAGGTCGACATAGGAGCGTGTCGGGTGCTGGTCGTGCATCAGCTTGCCGGCATCCTGCTCGACATGGATGCGCTCGATGCCGATCGCCTTGTCGGCCGCGATTCCCGCCTTCTCGTCTGCCTCGATGACCAGTTCGCCCTCGCCCACCAGCGGATGGTAGAGCTGGCTGATCTGGTAGCCCTGCGGCAAGTCCGCATAGAAATAGTTCTTGCGGTCGAACCGGCTCCACTTGTTGATCTGCGCATTGATCGCAAGGCCAGTGCGTACCGCCTGACGAATGCACTCGCGATTGGGTACCGGCAGCATGCCGGGCATGGCCGCGTCGACCAGGCTCACCTGCGTGTTCGGCTCCGCTCCAAAGGCCGTGGCCGCGCCCGAGAACAGCTTGGCCTGGCTGACGACCTGCGCATGAACCTCAAGGCCGATCACGACCTCCCACTCACCGGTTGCGCCCTGGATGCGATAACTGCTCATAGTTCCAATTCCGTTCGGGCTGAGCCTGTCGAAGCCCTGCCCTTTTCCTGAAAACAAGTACGGCCCTTCGACAAGCTCAGGGCGAACGGTCCAAAAGCACTTACCACCATTCCTCCGGCCGCGCAGTAAACGCCGCCCGCTGCTCGATCGCCAGCCCCGCGTTCAGCACCGCCTGCTCATCGAAGGCCGGGCCGATGATCTGGAGGCCGAGCGGCAGCCCGTCCTTGCTGAGGCCGCCGGGCACGGACATGGCCGGCAGACCCGCCAGCGACGCGGGCACCGCGAACACATCGTTCAGATACATCTTCAGCGGATCGTCGACATTCTCGCCGAGTCCGAAGGCTGCGCTGGGTGCGGTCGGCGCGAGGATGACGTCGCAGGCCTCGAACGCCTTGGCGAAATCCTGTGCGATCAGCGCGCGGACCTTCTGCGCCTGCGTGTAATAGGCGTCGTAGAAGCCCGCCGAGAGCACATAGGTGCCAATGATGATGCGGCGCTTGACCTCCGGGCCGAAGCCGGCGGCGCGGGTCGCGGCATACATGTCCTGCAGGTTCGCGCCATCGGGCAGATCGCGCAGGCCATAGCGCACGCCGTCATAGCGCGCGAGATTGGAGGAAGCCTCCGCCGGGGCGATGATGTAGTAGGCCGGCAGCGCATATTTGCTGTGCGGCAGCGAGACCTCGACGATCTCGGCGCCCGCATCCTTCAGCCAGGCAATGCCATCGTCCCACACGCGCGCGACGTCCGCATCGAGGCCATCGACGCGATATTCCTTGGGGATGCCGACCTTCTTGCCGCGCAGATCGGCGGAAAGGCCCGCTTCCCACTGCGGCACCGGCCGGTCGAGCGAGGTCGAATCCTTGGGGTCGAAGCCGGCCATGCTTTCGAGCAGGATCGCGCAGTCCGTCACCGTGCGCGCCATCGGCCCCGCCTGATCGAGCGAGCTGGCGAAGGCGATGATGCCCCAGCGCGAGCAACGGCCATAGGTCGGCTTGATGCCCGAGATGCCGGTGAAGGCGGCGGGCTGGCGGATCGAGCCGCCGGTGTCCGTGCCGGTCGCCGCCGGGCAGAGGCGCGCAGCGATGGCCGCCGAGCTGCCGCCCGAGGAGCCGCCCGGCGCGAGCGGAGCATTGCCGCCGTCGTTCCGCCGCCAGGGCGAGATCACATTGCCGAAATAGCTTGTCTCGTTGGACGAGCCCATGGCGAACTGGTCGAGATTGAGCTTGCCGAGCATGCCCGCGCCCGCATCCCACAGCTTCTGCGAGACGGTGGACTCATAGGTCGGCTTGAAGCCTTCCAGCATATGGCTGGCGGCGGTCGTCTGCACGCCGGTGGTGCAGAACAGGTCCTTCATGCCGATGGGCACGCCGGAGAGCGGCTTGAGCGTGCCGGCCGCACGGTCCTTGTCCGCCTGATCGGCGGCGGCCAGCGCATGCTCGGGCGTATCGACGATGAAGGCATTGAGCGCCTTGGCCGCCGCGACATTGGCGTTGAACGCCTGCGCCACCTCGCGCGCGGAGAAGTCCCCGGCGCGGAAGCCGTCGCGGATCTCCGCGACCGTCAGATCAGTCAGGTTCGTCATTATTCGATCACCTTGGGAACCGCGAAGAAGCCATGCTCGGCCTGCGGCGCATTCGCGAGCACCTTGTCGCGCACATTGCCATCGGTCACAGCGTCCTCGCGCAGGCGCAGCGTATTGGGGATAACGGCGGTCATCGGCTCCACGCCGGTCACGTCCACTTCGCCCAGTTGCTCCACCCAGTGCAGAATGCCATTGAGTTCCGGCACCAGCGCCTCCGCCTCGTCCTCGCTCACGGCAAGCCGCGCCAGGCTGGCGATCTTCTTTACGGTTGTCAGGTCTACGCTCATGGGCCAGCGCGCTAGCATCGCGCCCGCCGGTCATCAAGGCCCGGCCGTCAGCGTGCGGCTGCTTGGCCCGCCCCTGCGCCCACGCAGAATACAAAAAAGGCGATGAGACCCGCGTTTTCGCCGGCCTCATCGCCCCCTCCCCTTATCCTGGCGGCGCCTCCGCTCGCAGAAGCGCCGCCGCTTTTCGTCAGTATTTCAGGCGCACACCGGCGCGGAAATAGCGGCCGATGGTGTCGAAATAGACCGGGTTGGTATAGAATTGCGTCTCCGGTGCCGCCGGCGGCGCGCGGTCGAACACATTGTTGACCGCGCCGAAGAACTCGAACTTCCTGTCTTCGCCCACGAACACGGAGGCGAAGAGGTTGAAGTACATGCGCCCTTCCACCCGATTGTTGTTGATGCTGTTCGCCAGCGTGGTCGCATAGCCCGGCGAGTCCGGGCCGATGCGCTGGGCATCGTAGGAACCGGGCGCGACGTAGCGCGCCTGCGCCGTCAGCGAGAGGTGGTCGTTGGAGTAAGTGACCGAGCCATTGGCCGTCCAGCGCGGTGCGGCAAGGCCGGACGAGGTTCCGGTCTGGCCGGCGCGGTCGACCGAGGTGCCATAAGCGGCCGAGACAAACTGATCCACATAAGTCGCCACGCCCCGCAGCATGAGCTGCTGCGAACCCCCGAGCGGGATGCGATAATCCAGCTCGAAGTCGACGCCGCGCGTCTTGATGTAATCGAGGTTCAGGTTGACGTTGGTGATCTGCGTGATCGTGTTGTTGGCGCCGAAGGTGATCGGGGCGCAGGCTGCCGTCACTCCCGCGAAGCAGCGATCGATGATGAACTGGGCGCCGCCGGGGGCTGTCGCGATATAGTCCTTCACCTTGATGTTGAAGAAATCGACCGAAACGCGCAGCCGCTGCAGCGCGCCGCCCGGCGTCAGCACAACGCCTACGGTCGTGGTGTCCGCCTTTTCCGGCCGCAGGAACGGCGATCCGCCCGAATAGATGAGCGGCGAAGCCGTCTGCGCGGTGTTGAAGCGGTTGATGACCGTGGTGAAGCTGTTCGCCGACGAGAGGAACAGCTCGGCGAAGTTGGGCGCTCTGATATCGCGCGATTGCGTGGCGCGCAGACGCACGCCGCTCACCGGCTCCCAGGAGAGGCTGCCCTTCCAGGAGGTCGCCCAGAACTTGTTGCTCGAGTTGGTCAGCAGGTAGCTGCCGAACCCCTTGATGTCATAATGGGTCCGGCGGATTGCGCCATTGAGCGAGAGGTTCTTGGCGAACGCCATGTCCTTCGCCAGCGGCAACTCGGCTTCCAGATAGCCCTCGAACACGTTGTTGGTGCCGCGATAGTCGGTACCGAAGTTCTGGAAATAGGCATAGGTGTTCGACAGCGCATCATGCACGACGCTGATCTTGTCGGTGCGATACTCGCCACCGGTCGCAACGGAGAGCGGCCCAGCCCACAGGTCGACCAGATCGCCGCGCACGTTGACGGCGCCGACATGCTGCTGGAGCTTGATCTCTTCGGTCAGCGTGCCGAAAATGTAGTTCTTCGCCGCGCTTGTCACGCGCCCGCTGCCGAACAGGTTGATGGGCACGCAGCCAGCGCTCGCCGCCCGCGTCGTCGCGCTGGCCGTTGCGAGCTGGCCACGGCAGATGATGTTGCCAGAGACCGGATCGATCACGGCATCCATCGCATAAGCGAGATTGTTCTTGATGGTATTGTTCTCGACCGTCTGCAGGCGGTCAGTGCGGCCATATTGATAATAGGCGTCCCACGACCAGCCCTGGCCGAGTTCGCCGGAGAGGCCGCCGGTGAAGCGATAGGTGTCCGCCACCGACTTGCTGACCGCACGGCCGACATCGTCGAGCACGCGGCCAAAAGTGAAGGCCGCCGCCGGCGCGGTCGGGCTCGGCACGGCCGGACGGGTCAGGCCCGCAACGGTGCGCAGCGCAGCCGGAATATAGGGGTTGTCCGCATAGATCGGCAGCGAGTTGCTATAATAGGCCGTCTGCAGCAGCGTGCCGTCAACATGGCCGTAGGAGCCTTCGATGAAGCCCTTGATGCTGTCGCTGAACTCATAGTCGGCATGGGCGAAGCCGGTGTAGCGCTTCACGGGGACGCTGATGTTAGCGTCCGTATAGCTGGCATAGAGATCACCGCCGATCTGGCCCGATCCGAACGCGATTGAACCCGCCGCCGCAGACACCGGATTGCCGTTCGCGTCAAAGGTGATCGCGCCGGTTCCGAAGAAGTTGGACACGGCGAGGCCGGACGCATTGCGGTTGATGAACTTCGAGACGACGCCGGACGGTGAGATCAGCCAGCCGGCATTGTCGTCCGAGCGGACATAGTTGGGCTGGCCGTTGGTCGCATAGGCCGTGTTCTGCACGACGCCGCCCAGCTTGCACCAGGAACGGTTGAAGCAGTTGCCGATGCCCTTCTGGTCGTCATACTCGCCGCCAACGACAATGTGTCCGCGTCCGCCGTCGAAATCAGCGCCATAGGCGCCGCCGACGTGGAACGACCGGCCGTCGCCATGGCTGGAGATGCCGACGTCCGCCTGCAGCTTGATGCCCGTGAACTGCTTGTTGAGGATGACGTTGAGCACGCCGGCAATGGCATCCGAGCCATAGGCCGCCGAGGCGCCGCCGGTCACCACTTCGGTCCGCTCGATGAGCAGCGCGGGAATGAGATTGAGGTCGACAGATCCCTCGCGCGTCGTCGGCGCGAATCGGCGCCCGTCGACGAGGATCAGGTTCCGCGTGACGCCAAGGCCGCGCAGGTTGGCGATACGGGCACCGACGTTGAAGCTGCCGAAGCCCTGAGTCGTCGGCGACGTGCTGGGACGGAATGCCGGGATGAGATCGACCACCTGACCGACGTTGACGACGGCCAGCCGCTCCAGATCCGCACCGCCGAGCACCGTGACAGGCGACGGCGTGTCGAATGTGGAACGCGCGAGGCGCGAGCCGGTGACGATGATCGCTTCCTGCTCGGCTTTGTCGCTTGCAGAGGTGCTATTCGCCGTTTCCTGAGCGAAGGCCGGCGCAGAGGCCAGCATCGCGAGGACACCGGCCAGGGCCCAGCGACTCACTCTTACGCCCGAATCGATCGATCTTTTTGCCATTGAGCACCTCTCCTCTTGTTTTGGCCGCAGTGCGGACAGGAACCGGAAAAGGTGCGGGCATGCGAAAGCTGCGTGCCAGATTTCTGCGGCTTTCGCCGGCCAGTCGCATTGCGCGACTGCTTCCGGACGCTCGCCGCCCTCCCCCAGTTGTCCTGTCCGTTTCCCCGGACCTGTTTGTTGTCTGGCGCAATCGTCACAATTCAGTGTTGACAAGTCAACACTGAATTTATTCTATGGGAAAGAAGCGATACAAAGTGCTTCGCGCCGTGATCGAATCCGTCGACACAGGACGCGGAGACAATGGGGAGGAATGTTTATGAAGGGACGCTGGCGCCTGCTGCCCGCCATCAGCCTGCTTTCGGTCGTTGCGTTTCCTGCAATTGCGACCGCGCAGACGCTCATCAAGCCCGCCACCACGGCGGACTATACAGCGCTTGGCGCCCTGCCCGACTGGTCCGGCCTCTGGTCCCCCGAACGCAGCGGACGCATGGTCTCGGAGCCGAAATACACGCCCGAAGCGGCCAAGGCCGCCGCCGAGTACAAGGCGGCGCAGGGCAAGGGCGAGAATCTGCAGACGGAGCAGGCCAATTGCGTGCCGCCCGGCATGCCCGGCATCATGCGCCAGCCCTATCCGATGGAAGTCATCTATTCGCCGGGCCGCGTGACCCTGCTCATGGAGACCTACAGCCAGGTCCGTCGGATCTACACGGACGGGCGCGCGCTGCCGGATGAGCCGGACCCGCAGTTCAACGGCACGTCCGTCGGCCGGTGGGAAGGCAAGAAGCTGATCGTCGAGACCACCGGCGTCACGCCGTCGATCTCGATCCTGCCTGGCATCCACCCCAGCGACAAGCTGCGCATTCACGAGGTTTTCGAGGTCAACGAAAATGGCCGCCTGGTGGACACGGCGACGCTCACGGACCCGGAGGTCTTCACCGAGCCGTTCGTCATCCAATATGTCTGGGGCCGCCACCGCGACTGGGCGATGCGCGAATATATCTGTCAGGAAAACAACCGTGACGCCGCCGATCCGTTCGGCCGTCCGTCCATGGACCTGAAACTCGACCCCGAGAAGAAATGACCCTGATTTGACCGGTGTCGGTCATATAATTTGATAGTCTTGGAAGGATTGACCATGAGGCGTTCGACGTTGGTGCTGGGTAGCGCAGCCCTCTTATTCGCCGGCACTGCCGGCACTGCGCATCATTCCACGGCCATGTTCGAGTGGGGCAAGGAAGTCCCCATGGCGAATGCCACCGTGGAGCGCTGGGAATGGACCAACCCACACACCTTCCTCTACGTGAAGGTGACGAACGCCAAGGGCCAGACCGAGCAATGGGCGTTCGAGGGCATGAGCCCCAATCACCTCAGCCGAGCAGGCTGGAACGCGCGCACCCTGAAGCCCGGCGACAAGATTTCGCTGACCTATTACAAGCTCAAGGACGATCGCAAAGGCGGCTTCAACGTGTCCGTCACTTTCCCGGACGGCCGGAAGATGCGCCAGCTCGATTTCTCGTCGATTTCGCCTGCCTCACCGAACTGAGCGCCCAAGACGCTGCCCCACAGCGGGGCGCTGACGTGCAGCCCGCGACCAGCCTATGCGGCCATGTCGCGGGCTGTCGCGTTTTGCGGCACTGACCCCGTGAGGCCCGCCCCGCTTGCGTCATCGCCGCGCCACAGGCATGAGCGACACACCCATCGAGATGGAGTCCCACCCGCTTGGCCCGGAAGTTCCTTTATGTCGTCGCGTTCCTTACCGCTCTGGCGATTGCAGGGATGATCGCATTCTCCTTCTTCGGCCCCAAGCTCATGCAGCGCGCCCTCGTGCCGCATGCCGGCTTCACCGAGCCGCCCGCCCTGCCCGCCGGCTTCTATGCCGGGCCGCAGGGCTGGCTCAGCCGGCCGGACGGTCGCCGCAATGACCCGGCTCGCTGGCAGCCGGCAAGGTTCGCCGCAACCAAGCCCGGCGCGGCCGCCATCTTCTTCATCCATCCCACCAGCTCGTTCGACGCCACGCGGTGGAACGCCCTGCTGGCCGATCCGATCTCCACGGCGCAGGCCGAGCGCTTCATTCGCCTGCAAGCCAGCACGTTCGCGCCCACGGGGCAGATCTGGGCACCGCGCTATCGCCAGGCCGTGTTCGGCGCCTTCCTCACCGACAAGGCGGATGCCGCGCTCGCGCTGGAACGCGCCTATGCCGACATCAAGGCCGCGTTCGCTGCGTTCCTCGCCGCCAATCCGGATGGCCCCATCATCCTTGCTGCCCATAGCCAGGGCAGCCGCCACCTGCTGCGCCTGCTGCACGAGGAGCGCGGCAATGCCGCCCTGCACGCCCGGCTGGTCGCGGCCTATGCGGTCGGCTGGCCGGTTTCCATCCAGCATGATCTGCCCGCGCTCGGCATCCCGGCCTGCACGGGGCCGGACAAGACCGGTTGCCTGCTGAGCTGGCAGAGCTTCGCCCAGCCCGCCGACACATCGAGCGTCGATGAAGCGTTCGACCGGGAGCGGGCCTTTGATGGCCAGTCGCGCAAGGGCACGGCCATGCTGTGCGTCAATCCGCTCAACGGCGGCGCGGCACCGGACGCATCGGCCGACGCCAATCTCGGCGCGCTGATCGGCGATGGCGAGATCGCCACGACCCAGCTCATGCCGCCAGGCGGCGTGGGCGCGCGCTGCGAGGGGCGCGGCTATCTGATGCTCGACAGCGCCCCCAAGATGGGCACCTTCGTGCTGCCGGGGAACAACTATCACGTCTATGATTATCAGCTCTTCTGGGGGAATGTCCGCGCCGATGCGCTGCGGCGACTGACGGCATGGCAGCAGACACGCTGATCACGCTGGACAAGGCTGCCTTTCTCGCAGCACTGCCGGAAGGCGGCCGGCTGATGGGGCTGGACGTGGGCAGCCACACCATTGGCCTGGCCCTGTGCGATGCCGGCTGGAGCATCGCCAGCCCGGCCCACACGCACAAGCGCAGCAAGTTCGGCAAGGACAAGGACGCGCTGGCCGCCTTCATCGCTCAGCAATCGGTCAAGGGGCTGGTCATCGGCCTGCCGCTCAACATGGACGGCAGCGAGAGCCCGCGCAGCCAGGCCAGCCGCGCCTTCGCCCGCAACATCGCCATCCTCGGCCTGCCGATCCTGCTCTGGGACGAACGCTGGTCCACCGTCGCCGCCGAGCGGGCGATGATCGCGCAAGATATGAGCCGCGCCAAACGCGCCGAAAAGATCGACGCCCACGCCGCCGCCCACATCCTGCAAGGCGCGATTGACGGCCTGACGATGGGGTGAGCGATGCCAGCCTGGTTCGTCCTCTGGCTGGCCCTGATGGCCCTCAACATTGCCGCCTTCGCGGCATTCGGCATCGATAAAGCGCGGGCACGCGCCAAGGCATGGCGCATCAGCGAGGGCAATCTCCTCGGTCTCGCCCTGCTCGGCGGCACGGGCGGCGCTTATCTCGGCCGGTGGTACTTTCGCCACAAGACGCGGAAGGCCAGCTTTTCCGGCGCTCTTCACACCATTGCAGCAGGACAGGCGGCCTTACTGGTCTGGACGCTCATCTTACCCGAGTCTTGGCGGTTGAACCTTGTCCATCTGGTCGCTATCGGGGGGCTTTAATGGCATCGACACCCTCCTCCGCGACCGGCCTCATCGGCCGTGCCAATTTCCCGCACCGGCATTTGCTGGGCATCGCCAATCTGGCGCCGCACGAAATCCGCTTCCTGCTGGACGAGGCCGAGCAATGGGCTGCGCTCAACCGAGCGGAAACGCGCAAGCATGACGGCCGCCTCGCCGGCCTCACCCAGATGAACGCCTTCTTCGAGGCAAGCACGCGCACGCTGCTTTCCTTCGAGGTCGCCGGCAAGCGGCTGGGGGCGGACGTAGTGAACATGCACGCGGCGCAATCGAGCGTGAAGAAGGGCGAGACGCTGATCGACACGGCGGTCACGCTCAATTCGATGCGCGCCGATGTCATGGTCATCCGTCACATGAGTTCGGGCGCCGTGCAGCTCATTGCCGACAAGGTCGATTGCCCCGTGCTCAATGCCGGTGACGGCCGCCATGAGCATCCGACGCAGGCGCTGCTGGACGCGCTGACCATCCGCCGGCGCAAGGGCGGGTTCGAGGGGCTGATCGTCACCATTTGCGGCGACATCCTGCACAGCCGTGTCGCCCGGTCGAACATGCTCTGCCTCACCGCGCTTGGCTGTCAGGTGCGCGTCTGCGCCCCGCCGACGCTGATGCCGCCTGCCGTCGAACGTTATCGCGTGATGCCCTTCACGGATTTCGACAAGGCCATTGAGGGCGCGGACGTCGTCATGATGCTGCGTATTCAGAACGAGCGGATGGATGGCGGCTTCATCCCCTCCTCCCGCGAGTTCAACCTGCTCTACGGCCTCAATCCCGAGCGGCTGAAGCGTGCGAAGGCGGATGCGACTGTCATGCACCCCGGCCCGATGAACCGGGGTGTGGAAATCCTCAGCAGCGTAGCCGACGATCCGCAGCACTCGGCGATTACCGAACAGGTCGAAATGGGAGTCGCCGTGCGCATGGCCTGCCTCGATGTTCTGACCCGCAAGGCAAGGGGCGTGCCGTCATGGGCCTGATCGCGATCGTCAACGGGCGGCTGTGCGATCCCGCCGCGCCGACCCTGTCCGCCGGCACGCTGCTCGTCGAGGGCGATGTCATCAAGGCCGTCGGCACGACCGACATTCCGTCGGACGCCGAGACCATTGACGCCAAGGGCATGATCGTCGCGCCCGGCATCATCGATCTGGGCGTGTTCCGCACCGACAAGCCGGCCTTTCATTTCTCGGGCATCACCCGCGCCGCGCTGATGCCGGATCAATCGCCGGTGCTCGACAATCCGGGCCTCGTCCAGCACGCCGCGCGGGCCGGGAAACCCGATTTCTGGGTCCATCCTCTCGGGGCGGCCACGCGTGGACTGGATGGACGGGAACTGGCCGAAATGGCGCTGATGAAGGCTGCCGGGGCGCGGGCCATCGCCACGGGCCGCCGCTGGATCGCCGATTCGGGCGTCATGCTGCGTGTCCTGCGCTATGCCGCCGCGCTCGATCTCACCGTCATCACTCATGCCGAAGATGATGGCCTCGCGGGCAGCGCCGTCGCGACCGATGGCGAGACGGCCTCCCGCCTCGGCCTGCCGGGTGCGCCGGCCTGTGCAGAGGCTATCGCCATTGCGCGAGACATCACGCTTGCCCGGGAAGCCGGCGCGCGGCTGCATCTGCGACAGGTGACAACGCAAGCCGGCTTCGATCTGGTGCGTGCCGCCAAGGCGGAAGGGCTGCCCGTCACCTGTGGCGTCAGCCCTGCCCACCTCTTCCTCAACGATTCGGCGGTGAGCGATTTCCGTACCTTTGCCCGCCTCTCCCCGCCCCTGCGGGACGAGCGCGACCGGCTCGCTGCTATCGCTGCTGTGGCGGACGGCACCGTGGATGTGCTCTGCTCGGGCCATGATCCGCGAGGGCCGGAAGACAAGCGCCTGCCTTTCGCGGATGCGGAACCGGGCATTGCCGGCGCGGAAACGCTGCTGCCGCTCGGCTTCAATCTCGTGCGCGAAGGTCAGATCGGCGAGACACGGCTGATGGCACTGCTGGCGGCCAATCCAGCGCGACTGCTCGGGCTGGATGCCGGCCGCCTGATCGCCGGCGCTCCGGCTGACGTCATCCTGATCGATCCGGACGTGCCATGGATCGTCGATTCGGCGAAGATGGCTGCGGCTGCAGGCAATACGCCGTTCGACAAGCTCCCCGTTCAGGGGCGTGCGCGGATGATCATGAAGGGCGGGGTCGTCCGCTAAACGCCCCTGTCCGTTTCAGCGAAGAGCGACCTGCTTCGGGGCATTGGCCGACTTGCGCGTGGCCTTATTCGGTGAGGCTTTTCTGCCGCTGGTCAGCGCCATGCGCGCGCTGCCTGCATCATCGAGCCGAACGAAACAGGCCTGCCCATCCGCACGCAAGCTATTGCAAAGCGTCGCAGCCGAGGCGCGGTCGCCGAAGCCGCGAATGGCGAGGCGATGGAAGACCCGGCCATTGGAAGAGGCCTCGCTGAAAATCACGCGGAAACCGGTGAGTTTGGCGCGATTACGGCTGATCAGCTGCCACTTTTCCCTGGCAACCGCGTCACTGTCATAAGCACCAAGCTGGATCACCCAATCGCTGGTCTGCGCCTGGCTCAGGGGGCTCGCGCTTGTCGCGGCGCGCTTCTGTCCAGCGAGTGGACCTGGCGCAGAGGTCTGCGAGCGCTGAAACGACGTGCGTACTGCCTCGCGCATGGGGTCAGAAGTTGCCTGACGGGTCGTAACTTCGCTCGTCGTGCCGATATCGGCGCGCGTCGCCACAGCGGCGGAAGTATCGATCAGCCCGACCGGCTCGGTCTGCGGCGCGGGCTGAGGCGCCTCGGCAACCAGGTTGACCGGAACAACGAGCGCTGTGTCCACGGCAGGGGAGACGGCGGCCGTCTCCTCAATGTCAGCCGATGCGCGCTGGGCGAGATCACCGGTGGATGCCAGCTGTGCCGGTTCCCCGACAGCCGGCCTGAGTGCGAGACGCGCCGGAACGCCGCTGTCGTCAGCCCGCGGCGTTACGCCGACCATCGCATAGACGCGCTGTTCGCGGCCGGCATGAAACGCCTGTTGCGACCATTGGCCGATGCGCTGTTCAGCCTCTCGCGCCGGGAGATCCTGTCCCGCAACGAGCCGTGCCTGGCCCCAGGCGCCCGCCAGTGCGAGGGCATAAGCCAGATTCTGGCGGGTCTGCGCCGTCGCTTCCGGCTGCTTCACGGCTTCGAGCAGTGCACGCACGCCTTCCTGCTCGTCGCCGGCCATGGCCATGGCGAGACCATAATCGGCTGCCGGCAGATCGGAAATATGCGCCATGAGCAGCTCGCGAGCGCCCTCCGCGTTTCCGAGGCCGGTTTCACTGAGCGCCAGGCTAATGATGGTGCGTACATCACGATTGCCGAGCATCATGGCGTCCTTGAACGCCGTCCGCGCCGAGACATATCGACCATTGGCGAGATAGGAGCGACCGAGCAATGCGCGGTAAGTCGGATCATTCGGACCGAGCGCAACCAGTTCCTCGGCCTGCAGCAGGGCGCGGGCATAGTCCTTGCCTGCCAGCGCCTTTTCCACGCGAGTGTCGCCACCCTGCGCAGGCGCGGCGCCCAATGAAGCACGGCTGCCGAGGACCGAACCGCTGCAACCGGCCAGGGACAGTCCCACGACGGTCACGGAGGTCAGCAGCACGGGAAGAAGCTGTTTGCGCATGATCATGATCCCCGGGTTCAAGGCCGCTCGGTGCGACGCGCCTCGACTTGATCAGCCAGATCGCGCGCCTCCTCGTGACGAGCGATGAGCTCGTCCAGCGCCTCGATCAGCAATTGCTGGGACGAACGGTTCGCGACGGCACTCAGCAGGCGCAGGCGCAAGTGGCGCTCGGCGTCGATGCGCAACGTGAAGGCCGCTTTTCGACCGGCGGGCAGGGCCAGGATCTTGCCCTTCTCGCGGCGAGATTTCGGCTTGGCATTGATCCGCTGCGCCAACTCCTGCAGCTGCTCGTTGACCGGGGAGACCGGCGCCACTGCGTCCGGGGTAACGGGCGCCGGCTCGATATATTGATCCTCGCCCAGATCATTCCAGCCGAGATCGTCGTTAATCGGAACGGGCGCGTGAAGCGTGCCGAGCGGCTGGCGGCGCATTGCCGGACGAGCAGAACCGCGACGGGCCAGCAGGCTGGACGTCAATGATGCGAAAGGCATGGAAGATTCCGATCCGCTCATCAGTTCACGACCCTTCTGCCGAAGCCGCCCTGTTGCCGACCGGCCAGCGTGGAGGGATGACCGGGCGAGAATACGGTGCGACGGAAATTCCGTTCGAGGCGATCGGCGACATAGGTCCAGAGCTGCTCGATCTCCTGCGCCGAGCGGCCCTTGGGATCAAAGTCCATGACCGTGCGCCCGTCGATCATCGAGGACGCGAAATCGGTGCGGTGATGGACAGTGACCGGCGCCACCGTGCCGTGCTGGGAGAGCGCGATCGCCGCCTCGGACGTGATCCGGGCCTTGGGCGTTGCAGCGTTGACCACGAAGATGAGCGGCTTGCCCGCGCGCTCGCACAGATCGACGGTCGCGCCGACTGCGCGCAGGTCATGCGGGCTGGGCCGCGTCGGCACCACGATGAGTTCTGCCACGCCGATGACGCTCTGGATCGCCATGGTGATCGCCGGCGGGGTATCAATGACCGCGAGCTTGAAGCCCTGCTGACGCAGCGTCTCGAGATCCGTGGCCAGACGCGCGACGGTCGTCTGCGCGAAAGCGGGATAATCCTCGGTGCGCTCGTTCCACCAGTCGGCCAGCGACCCCTGCGGATCGATGTCGATCAGCACGACCGGCCCCGCGCCTGCGCGCTGCGCCTGAACCGCTAGATGCCCGGACAAGGTGGTCTTCCCAGATCCGCCCTTTTGCGATGCAAGTGCCAATATCCGCACGTAATTCCCCTGGTCGATCGTCCACCGACCCGGAAAATCTCACGAACCGCCCTAAAATTTCGTTAAATCCACGCGCCGGATTGGGCTGCTCCGCCAGCGCTCGCCCCCCATGATAAAGAGCGATTACCGGGCCGCACCGACGCGCAGGCAGGGAGGCTAAGCCTCCACCCATTCCTTCCGCGCAATCCCGAGCGCGTGGAGCAGTGCGCTGAGATCGCCGCGTTCGATTGCCGCGTCTGCTGCAGCGCGCGTCTTGGGCTTGGCATGATAGGCAATGCCAAGACCTGCCGCCTCGATCATCGGAATGTCATTCGCGCCATCGCCGATCGCGATGGCCTGCGCTTTATCAATACCCAGCGCCTGGATCGCACCAAGAAGCTCCGACCGCTTGCGCGCCGCATCGACAATCGGCTGTTCCACCGTGCCGGCCAGCTTGCCATCCTCGATATGCAGCACATTGGCCACTTGCCGATCGAAGCCGATTTCCCGTCCGACCGGCTGGGCGAAGGGCACGAACCCGCCCGATACCAGGATCGTCTGTGCACCACGCGCCTTGAGTGTACCGACCAGCTCCTTGGCGCCCGGCATCAGCCGAACCCGCTCCGCGCGGCATTGGTCGATCACGCTTTCGGCAAGGCCCTTGAGCAGCGCGACGCGGCTGGCCAGCGCTTCGGTAAAATCGAGCTCGCCGCGCATCGCTCGCTCCGTGACGTCCGCGATCTGCGCTTTGAGACCGGCATAGTCCGCAAGCTCGTCGATGCACTCGACCGTGATCATCGTCGAATCCATGTCGGCAATGAACAGCCGGCAATCCCGATTGGCGCGCTCAAGCACGAAGAGATCGGCCGGTAGCGCCAGCGCCTCCAGCGCCGCACGCGCGGCGGCCCGATCACCGGCGAAGGGAAGATCGACCGCCTCGCCCGCGTCGATCCAGTGCGGCGCGGCCACGGCAAGCCCGGCCTGCGCCAGCGCATCGCGCGCCGCGTTCACGTCCCCCTGCCCAAGTCCGTCCTGCGCGACTAAGGTCGCGATCATGTCCGCCGAAGAAACCGTGCCGTCCGTCATTTCATATCCCGATCGTCGCGACCCGGAGCGGCCGCCGGTCGCGCTTATTGCCGGGCCGACCGCCAGCGGCAAGAGCGCAGTGGCGCTGCGCCTTGCCGAAATGACCGGCGGCATCATCATCAATGCCGATGCGAGCCAGGTCTATGCCGACCTGTCGGTGATTACGGCCCGCCCACCCGCCGACGAACTGTCCCGTGCACCGCACAGACTGTTCGGATATGTCGACGGGCTGGAGGACTATCATGCCGCGCGCTGGGCCGGCGAGGCGCGGGCGCAGATCCACGCAGCCCATGCGGCTGGCCACCCCGCCATCCTCGTCGGCGGCACAGGGCTTTATCTCGACACGCTGCTCCATGGCATCGCGCCGGTGCCGGAGATCGATCCCGCCATTCGCGCCGCCGTGCGCGCCATGCCGGTCGCGCAGAGCCACGCCGCACTCGCCAGCGAAGACCCAGCAGCGGCGGCCCGACTCAACCCGGCGGATACCACCCGCGTCGCCCGTGCACTTGAAGTGGTGCGGTCCACCGGCACGCCGCTCAGCGTCTGGCAGGCGCGGCGGGAGGGCGGCATTGCCACCTCGATGATGGTTCGCGGCGTGGTCATCACGCTCCCGCGCGAAGAGCTGCACCGCCGCGCCGCGCTTCGCCTCACCCAAATGATGGCTGGGGGCGCAATTGATGAAGTCGCCGCGCTGATCGCCCGCAATCTTCCCCCGGATCGCCCCGTCCTGCGGGCACTGGGCGTTGCCGAACTCGCGCAGGCGATCGCCGGCGAGATCAGCTTTGGCGAGGCCGAAGCCGCGATCCTCGCTGCGACGCGGGCCTATCAGAAGCGCCAGACCACATGGGGGCGCAATCGCCAGCGCGACTGGGTCAAGCGCCCGCCAGACGCAATCCGGTCGCTCGACGACCTGCCGATCCTCCATCCAAGCGCCATTGAACCGGCATGAAATAATCAGATATCGACCTATATTGTAATTATATTACAACATTTATCGTTGACACGGCATTTTATGATCCTTAGTGGCACCAGCCTTGCCAGCGTACGGCCTTTCGACCATGGCGCTGCACTTGTATGTAAAGGAGTTTCTAAGTGGCCGAGAAAAGCGGCGCCGACATATTGGTCCAATGCCTGCTCGACCTGGGCGTGGACACCGTGTTCGGCTATCCGGGCGGCGCGGTGCTGCCGATCTATGATGCCATCTTCGAGCACCCGACGATCAACCACATTCTCGTGCGTCACGAACAGGCTGCGGCCCATGCAGCCGAGGGCTATGCCCGCTCGACCGGCAAGCCCGGCGTCGTCCTCGTCACCTCCGGCCCCGGCGCGACCAACGCGATCACCGGCATCACCGATGCACTGATGGATTCGATCCCCATCGTCGTCATCACCGGTCAGGTCGCCACGCACCTCATCGGCTCCGATGCGTTCCAGGAGGCCGATACGGTCGGCCTCACCCGCCACTGCACCAAGCATAATTATCTGGTGAAAGACCCGGCCGATCTCGCGCGGGTCATCCACGAGGCGTTCCATATCGCCACATCCGGTCGCCCCGGCCCCGTCGTCGTGGATATCCCCAAGGACGTTCAGGTCGCCACCGCGCCTTATGTGAAGCCGACCGTCAACGCGCACCCCAGCTACCGCCCGCAGGTGGAGCCGGACAGCGCGGCAATCGAGAAGGCCGTCGACCTCATCCTCGCGTCCGAGCGGCCGATCCTCTACACCGGTGGCGGCATCATCAATTCCGGTCCCGCCGCCAGCCAGTCGCTCCGGGCGCTGGCGGACCTGATCGGCGCGCCGGTCACCTCCACGCTGATGGGGCTTGGCGCCTTCCCGGCCTCCTCGCCGCAATGGGTCGGCATGCTTGGCATGCACGGCACCTATGAAGCCAATTGGGCGATGAACAAGGCGGACCTCGTCGTCTGCCTCGGCGCGCGGTTCGACGATCGCGTGACGGGCCGGCTCGATGCCTTCACGCCGAACAGCAAGAAGATCCATGTCGATATCGATCGCAGCTCGATCAACAAGATCGTGCCCGTCGATGCGCCGGTCGTCGGCGATTGCGGGCGGGCGATCGAGGCGATCATCGCCCGCCTGAAGGCCCGCGGCTATAAGCGCCCCGATCTCAGCGAATGGTGGGCGCGGATCGAGGGATGGCGCGCCAAGCGCAGCCTCGACTATATCGAGTCCGGCTCGGAGATCATGCCGCAGCGCGCCATCGCCGAGCTGTTCAAGGCAACGCAGGGCCGCGACACGGTCATCACCACCGAAGTCGGCCAGCACCAGATGTGGGCGGCCCAGCATTTCCATTTCGATGCGCCGAACAAGTGGCTGACCTCGGGCGGCCTCGGCACGATGGGCTATGGCTTCCCGGCCGCGATCGGCGCGCAGCTCGGCAATCCCGACGCGCTGGTCATCGACATTGCCGGCGATGCCTCGATCCAGATGAATATCCAGGAACTCGGCACGGTGATCCAGTATCGCCTGCCGGTGAAGATCTTCATCCTCAACAACGAATATATGGGCATGGTCCGCCAGTGGCAGGAGCTCACCTACGAGAGCCGCTACTCGCACAGCTACTCGGACAGCCTGCCTGATTTCGTGAAGCTGGCCGAGGCTTATGGCGCGCGCGGCATCCGCATCGAGACCATCGACGAGCTCGTTCCCGGCATTCAGCAGATGATCGAGACGCCCGGCCCGGTGGTGGTGGATTGCCGCGTCGCGCGGCTGTCCAACTGCTTCCCGATGATCCCGTCGGGTGCGGCGCATACCGACATGCTGCTCGATCCGAGCCAGGTTTCCGGCACCCTGGACGATGAGGCCAAGGCCTTGGTGTAATGACGACCCCGATCCGCCTCCGTGTCCACATCAGCGAACCGTTCGATTTCGAGCGGGAAAACGAGAGTGCCGACCTCTTCGGCTCCACGCTCGATCATGCTGACCCGGATGCGGATGAGTGGGTCATCGAACTGGAAGGCTGGTTCCGGTTCAACGAGCGGGAATATGACGTGGTCATGGTGGGCCCCCGTTATGTGGGTGAGCATCTGGGCCAGGTCTTCGACAGCCTGCTTGGCCGGCCGGTGCGCATCGCTCATCGCACGCGCGACGGCTGGCACTATTCCATGGCGGGCATGATTTCGCTCGCTCCGCCGCCGCCCGACGAGGCGGATGACATTGACGATCTTGATTTTGACGAGGGTTCCAAGTGATGCACATCCGGCAGGAAGACAGCGAACGCCACGTGCTGTCGGTCACGGTCGACAACGAGGCCGGCATCCTCGCGCGGATTGCGGGCATGTTCTCCGCGCGCGGCTATAATATCGAGAGCCTGACCGTCGCGGACGTGAGCGAGGATCACAAGATCAGCCGCATCACCATCGTGACCAACGGCCCGCCGCGCGTGATCGATCAGATCATTGCCCAGCTCGACCGGCTGGTGCCGGTGCACAAGGTTGTCGACCTCACGGATATCGGCCCGTTCGTCGAGCGCGAGCTGGCGCTGGTCAAGGTCGCCGGCGCCGGTGAGATGCGCAATGAGGCGCTGCGGCTGGCCGATGTTTTCCGCGCCAAGGTGGTCGATACCACGCTGGAGAGCTTCGTGTTCGAGATCACCGGTCCGAGCAGCAAGGTCGACACCTTCGTCGGCCTGATGCGCGAGCTGGGTCTTGTCGAGGTCGGCCGCACCGGCGTTGTCGGCATGCTGCGCGGCACGACGGCCTGACGCACTGATTTTTCCGCCATCGCCCCGGTTTCGTCCGGGGTCATATTTCGCACAAAACCCCGGCGCTCGCCGGGATTGACGTTCAAGAGAAGGGCTTTGCAATGCGTGTTTATTATGATCGCGATGCCGACATCGGCCTCATCAAGGGCAAGAAGGTCGCCATCCTGGGTTATGGCAGCCAGGGCCATGCCCATGCCCAGAACCTGCGCGACAGCGGCGTGGCCGAAGTCGCGATCGCGCTGCGCCCCGGTTCGCCCAGCGCCAAGAAGGCGGAAGGTGCCGGCTTCAAGGTTCTCCCGAATGCGGAGGCCGCCAAGTGGGCCGACGTGCTCATGATCCTCGCGCCCGACGAGCATCAGGCCGCGATCTACGAGAACGACATCAAGGGCAATCTGCGTCCCGGCGCCGCGCTCGCCTTCGCCCACGGCCTCAACGTCCACTTCGGTCTCATCGAGCCGCCGGCAGACGTCGACGTGATCATGATCGCCCCCAAGGGCCCGGGTCACACCGTGCGCGGTGAGTATGTGAAGGGTGGCGGCGTGCCCTGCCTCATCGCCGTCCATCAGGACGCGACCGGCAATGCCCATGACATCGCCCTTTCCTACGCTTCCGGCGTTGGCGGCGGTCGCTCGGGCATCATCGAGACCAACTTCAAGGAAGAGTGCGAGACCGATCTGTTCGGCGAGCAGGCCGTGCTGTGCGGTGGCCTCACGCACCTCATCCAGGCCGGTTTCGAGACGCTGGTGGAAGCCGGCTACGCGCCGGAAATGGCCTATTTCGAGTGCCTCCACGAAGTGAAGCTGATCGTCGACCTGATGTATGAGGGCGGCATTGCGAACATGCGTTACTCGATCTCGAACACTGCCGAATATGGCGACATCACCACCGGTCCGCGCATCATCACGGAAGAGACCAAGTGGGAGATGAAGAAAGTGCTGGAGGACATCCAGTCCGGCCGCTTCGTCAAGAACTTCGTGCTCGACAATCGCGCCGGCCAGCCGGAGCTGAAGGCAAGCCGCAAGGCTGCCGCCGCGCACCCGATCGAGAAGACCGGCGCCCAGCTGCGCGCCATGATGCCCTGGATCGGCGCCAACAAGCTGGTCGATCAGGACAAGAACTGATCGCACCCTGATCGCATCCGTCCATTGACGGATGCTCTGGCGGCGGGCACGGAAACAGCGTGCCCGCCGCTTCGCATATCCTCATCCCGATCCACGATTTCTCCGCCGGCGGAACGGAGCTGATCGCCTTTCGCCTCGCCCGCCAATGGCTGAAGGCGGGGCGCCGCGTCACCATCCTCGCCGGTGCCTCCGACGGCCCGCTGCGCCCGCGCGTGCCGGAAGGTGCCGAGGTCCACATCCTCTCGCCCGAGCGACCACGCTCGCGCTTCTCGCGCCTGTTCCTTGGCAGCCAGATGGCGCCGGTTGCCCGCGCTTTGGCGCCCGATGCGGTGTTCATTCCCGGCAATTTCCATTTCATGCTCGGCAAGGGATTGCGCGAAGCTCTGCCCCGTGCCGCAATCGTCGCGAAGGCGAGCAACCCGGTCTGGTCGGACGACTGGGTACCATTGCCGATCGCACGAGCTTTGCTGGCCCGCGCCACTGCCGGGATCGACCGGATCGTTGCGATGGCACCCGCTCTGGAAGCGGACGTCTCCCGCTACATCAGCGCCGATCGCGTCGTGGTTGTGGAAGATCCATTTCTGGATGACCAAGCGGCGATAACCGCGCGAGCCCCGGCTCCCTCTGGCGCAAACCTCCATTTGCTCACCGTGGCACGGCTCGAACCGCAGAAAGACCCCGCTCTCGCACTCCAGACCGTCAGGGTCCTTCGCGATCTGGGCCATGCCGTGCATCTCACCATGCTCGGAAGCGGGCCGATGCATCTGGAACTTGAACGGCGCATCGCACAACTGGGGCTTGGCGCCTGTGTCACGCTTGCAGGATATGTCGCCGATCCGACACCTTATTATCGCGCAGCGGATGTGCTGCTGATGAGCTCCCGCTTCGAGGGCGTGCCGGCAGTCATCGGCGAAGCGCTTCTCCATGGCCTCCCCTTCATCGCGACTGATTGCTCCCCCTGGCTGACTGCGCTCGCGACGTCCCATCCGGCGCTCGGTTCGGTGGTTACAAGCCGCGACCCTTCCGACCTGGCGCACGCATTGATCAACCGAAGCCTGCAACCACTGCCGACCGCCGAAGAAATCGACGCCGGTATCGGTTCCCATCGCGTGGGCCCCGCTGCTCATGCCTATTTGGAATTGTTCGACACACTGCAGCGCAGATAGTGCGCACAGAAATCCCCACGATCTGTGATGACATAATCAACCAGCACGCTATGCTTGTCTGCGCTGCCCTCCTTCGCTGACGGGCAAAGTTTTTTAGGAGACCGAGATATGCGCCTGAAGCACGCCATTCTTCCCGCCCTTCTGCTTGCCGGTGTGACCGGCGGGCTCGTCGTCGCCCAGCCCGGCAAGCCTGATCCGGCAGCGATCACGGGCGGAACGTATACGGCCGATGCCGGCCACACGCTGGTGAAGTGGGAAGTCGACCACCTTGGTTTCACGCCCTATTTTGGCCTGTTCGGCGACATCTCCGGCACGCTGCAGTTCGACCCGAAGAATCCCGCTGCCGCCAAAGTGGACGTGACCATCCCGGTCGCAAAGGTCACGACGGCCAGCGCCGGCCTGACCGCGCACCTGCTCAAACCCGCCGCAGAAGGCAAGGCGCCCGATTTCTTCGGCCCCAGCCCGGCGGATGCCAAGTTCGTCTCGACGGCGGTCGCTGTGAACGGCCAGAGCGCAACGATCACCGGGAATCTGACGCTGAACGGCGTCACCAAGCCCGTCACCCTCGCCGCCAAATTCTATGGCGCCGGCAAGGGCATGAACGGCAAGGAAAATATCGGCTTCACCGCGACCGGCGCGATCAAGCGCAGCGAGTTCGGCGTTGGCTACATCGTGCCGATGGTCAGCGACCAAGTGAAGCTCGAGATCGTCGCCGCGTTCGTGAAGTAAGCGTTCAAGTTCGGGGGCCGGCCGGTGATCCAATCACCGGCCGGCCACATCCGATGGCCGCGAGATGATCGCGGCGTTTCTGGATAGCGTCGCTGCCCCGGAAGACCGGCGCGACGCGATGGACGCCCAGCGGCCAGAATTGCGCCCGATCCATGATCGCCACGCGATGTGTCGCGCAGAGCCGATCAATCTGTATCTCGTTCAGCATCTGCAGCGCGATGACCACCGGCGTGGCCAGCCTGCCCTCGTCGAAGCGCACCAGATCGCTCATGTAATAGCCGCCACGAATGTCGACCAGCACGACATCGGCATCGGCCGCGCGGATCGCCGCCATAGTCCGCGCGTAGCCCCGCACATAGCTCTCGGTATCCTGCATGAGCCAAAGGCCGCTCAGGAGCGAGGCGACACTGCCGATCAGCAGGAGATGACGGGGCCGTGGGCCGTCCTTCACGCAAGCCTGCCAGCCCAGCCCGGCCAGCAGGCACAGCGCACCGATCTGCCCGTGCATATAGCGGAAGCCCCAGCCATAGCCCTGATAGAGTGCGAGCCCCATGCCGGCCACGACACCCAGCGCGAGCGGCAGCGCGATGGGCACCTCCCGCCAAAGGCCGCGCCAACGCACGCCAACGAGCGCCAAACCCGCCAGCGGCAGGAGCAGCAGGTTGTTCCAGCTCACCAGCCGGGCATTGTTGAGCAGCGGTTGCCATCCATCCAGACGGCCGAACAGGCTCTCCAGCTTGTCGAAGATGCCATTTGTGCGGTGGACATCGCTCGGCGGTGGCGGCCCGACGAGATCGGTGAGCACCATCGGCCAGAGACGCGCCCATAGCAGCATGATCGCGACCGCCACCAGCATATGGAAGGCTGCGGCGCCCCAGCGGCGATTGGCGGCCATCCACAGGATGAACGGCCCGACAAACAGCAACGGGAAATGCCATTGATGCAGTCCGGCCGCCAGCAGGGCGACCAGCGCCGCGCCGGCATGGCCCATCCGGTCCCCACGCAGCACCAGCGCCAGCCAGACCATGTTGAAGGCGAAATGGCTGGTCATCGCATAAGGCGTCATCGCGGTCGTGACGAGCTGTGCCGAGGTCAGCGCCATGACCATGGTGACAAGCACCGCGTCGGGTCGCTGCGGCATCAGCTTGCGCGCGTTGTGCCAAAGCGCCAGCAGACCGATGCCGAGCGTCACCGGCGCGGCCAGATCGGCCACGCCCAACTGGATGAACAGCGCGCGGATCGCGGCATGCACCGGCAGATAGATCGCCGTCCAATGCGTGTCGGCGCCGTAGGGACTGTAGAATTCCGGCTGGATGGCGTGGCGGAAGGCCAGCCACTCTGGCGGGATCGGCCAGCCAATCCGGCCTTCCGCAAGATAGGCGCCAGCCATCTCCACCATCAGCTCGTCACGCGACGGACTGTATCCGTGAAAGACGAGCTGCCGGCCCAGCCAGGCAGCCAGCACCACGAGCAGGATGCCAACGGCAATCAGGCCGTCGGGGACGCTGTGGCCCTTCGTATGCGGGGCAGCCTTTCGCGCCAGCCAGACCCAGATCGCCAGTCCGGCCAACACCATCGCCTGCACATCCAGCAGCCACATATCCTGACGCGCGAAAAAATAGGGCGCCAGCCCCCGAAACCGCGCGCCATGGATATGCCAGAACCAGCCGCCCCAGGAGAGGCCAAGCGCCAGCAACGCGCCCACCATGAGCGAGACGACCAGCGCACGCGGCTGCCCGGCGCCGCGCTCAGACGATGGGGACATTACCGTCCTGGGTCAAATCCGCGCGCACGAACAGTCCGTCCATTTCCACGAGCAGGGGGAAATGGCCCTTATTGTTGGCGAAAATGGCATTGGGGACAAAGCCGGAGCGCTCCAGCAACTTGATCATGGTGCGATAGTCCGTTGCGCCCTCATAGATCGCCCGGACCGCCAGTTCGCTCTGCACACCAACCATCTCCGGCAGCACCCGGCTGGCGCCGGAACAGACCTGCGCATCATGCCCTTGCGTGTCCATCTTGAGCAGGATGGCGCGGGCATCACTGGCCGGCTCCAGATCGGGCAGCAGTGTATCGAGCCGCGCGCAGGGTACGCGGACCGAACGTGTCACGCGGTTACGCTGCGCGAAGATCGGTTCTAGCCCTTCGCCCGGCGCGTTCAGCGAGCTGAACTGGTCGGCCGCCATGATGTTGAACTCGGCCTCTCCATCCCTGTCCGAGAGGGCGATGTTATAGACATGCCAACGGGAATCGCTGCCTGCCTTGCGTTCCAGCGCAGCGCAGACATCGGGGTTCGGCTCGAAGGAAAGGATCGTGCCGCGAAAGCCCACGTCCCGGCGCAGCATGGTGGCATATTGGCCGGCATTGGCCCCAACATCGATCACGCAATCAACACCGAAATGCGCAACGAACCGGCGCAACGCGATGATCTCACCATATTGGTGCTGACGCCCGGCAAGGCCCAGCCGCACGGCCAGCCAGCGGTCCCTTAGTTCGCGGCGATATCGCGCCAGGCGGCTCATGCAGCCACCCGCGCCATGAAGGCCTGACGGGCCGCCTCATAGGCAGCCTCGGTCTGCTGGGCCGCCTTGTCCCACCCGGCGAGCGCCGTCCCATAGGCCTGCGCCGTATCGCCCGCTTCCTTGCGACGCCGGACGTCGGTCAAGAGCTGGCGCAAGGCCACAGTCAGTGCTGCTGCATCACCAGCGGGAAAACGCGAAGCCACCCCGTCGGGCAACTCTCCAAACATACCAGCATCACTCGTAACCATCGCGGCGCCATAGCGCAGGGCGGAAAGGAAGGCACCGCTCGAATCGATCGCGCGATAGGGAAAAGCGAGAATGTCCGCCGCGCGCAGATGGGCATCGAGCCGATGTTCGGTGAGGAACCCGAAATCGGTGATGAGGCGGTCCCCGAAACCGCCGCCATGGATCGCACCGACAAACGGCTCGACCGGCATGAATGGCTTGCCTGCAATCGCCAGCTCGAACTCGAGCCCGTCCCGCCACAGGGTCAGGCAGGCCTGCACCAACAGGTCGAGGCCCTTGTAAGGGCGAATGGTCCCGAAGATGAGGATCCGCGGGACCGCGGGCCTGGGCACGGCCACCAGATCCGCCGGCGTTGCATCCCGCAACTTCATCGGCGGATGCGGTACGATGTGGATGCGCTCCGCATCATGACCCTGCGCAAGCAGCACGTCGCGCGTCTGCTCCCCATGCACGATCAGAGCATCGAACTGGGCAAGCAGCGCTTCATATCCGCGCGCCTGGGCGGCCTGGCTGTCCCCATGATAGGGCCGGGCATTGTGAACCGTATGGACCAGCGCAGATCGACGGCGCAGCCGACGCACCAGGGCGGCATCGGCCATGGCGAAAGGCAGCCACTGGAAATGCGCGACATCGCCCTCCATCGCCGCCAGCGATCCAAGTCGGGCATCGAGCGCATAGTCGAGCGCCTTGACAGCCTGCCCCACGCGCCCCTCGCCCAAGAGCGGCCGCAACCGCTCGCCAAGGCGGAAGAAACGCGCCACATATTGGTAACGCTTGGGCACGATCGCATCGGTCTCCCGCATAGGACGCCCGAGCAGCGTAACCTCATGCCCCCGCGCCGCGACAGCCTCACACAAGCCGTCGTCGTACCGCGGCGTGAACAGAGACGGATCGATCATCGCAACCTTCATGACCGACGCTCTCTGCCAAGTTGGGCCAGCATCCGCCCATGCAGGCAACCGAGCACCAGATGGACAGCGGCATAAAGCCCGATGAAAGTCAGGGAGAGGGGCCAGCCTGACGTCTGATATGCCCATGCCGCCAGCGGCATGGTCGCCAGGCTCCCAACGAGAAAGGCGAAGGACGGGGCAACCAGAGCGCCAAAACGCCCCAGCCCGTTCTGGAGATAAACCGAAAGGCAGATGAGGCCGAGGCCAAGGAGGAGGAGAGCGATCATCACAATTTCTATCTGTTGCAGGACGATATGCCCGTCGAACAGCAGATCGGCAAGCGGCCGGCCCAGCGTCATCACACCCAGCCCCGCCGCAACCGTGACGCCCAGGACCAACAGCGCGCCGCGCCTCAGCCCCGCACGGAAATCCGCCGGTGCCCCGGCAAAATAGGCGCGCGTCAAACCCGGCAGCATCGTCTCGACCAGCGCCCGTATGATCGCGGACAAGGCCCGCGAAATCTTGAACGCGAAATCGAACAGCAGCAGCGGCCGGGGATCATGCGTAGCTGCGGCGATCGTGAAATAGGGCGCGTTGTAGGCGGCGACATCGAACAGCGTGAGCGCCCCGGTGCGGCCGAAATCGGCCAGGTAATGCGCTCGCACATGCCCCGCCCCTCGCTTGACCGCGCGCCAGTGCCCCGGAGTCATGGCAAGGGAGTGATGCACTGTCCTTAGCGCCAGCCCCAACAACAGCAGCGCAAGCCCGAGCTGAAGCAACACGGAGTCAAGGATCGGCAATCCACCAAGCGAAGCAAACAAGAGGGCAATCCCGCTTACGCGCCGAAGGAAGTCGAGCACTTCCCACCACAGATTATGATCGAGCGCCGCAAGGGCGCGGCGCGCCAAAACCGCGATCAGATTGAGCGCGCTTACGCCGTAGAAAGCAAGGAAGAGAGCCGGATGGCGGGTCGGGATCAACCCGGCGAGGATGCCGGCGAGGATCAGCGCTGCGCCAACCAGGATCAGTGCAGTCATAAGCCAGAAGATCGCGACGATTTCCTCGCTGCGGAATGCGCCTTCGCCAGCTACCCTGTCCCGCCGCAGCCGGCTGTAGATGATCGAGGTCAGCCCCAATTCGGCCGAGACGGTGAAATTGGCAAAGGCGATGAGCAACAGGAAGGCACGAAACTCGTCAAGCGGCAGAAGGCGCACGAAGACGAAGGTGACGACAAAGCCCCAGGCCATGGCGAGCGCGACATTGGCCAATTTGGCGACGCCCAGGAGCCCCGGCCGACGCTCCAACCGGTCGGCGAACGCAACGAGCCCGCCAATCACGCGCGGCCGCCGTTCACCGCGCGCCGCCGATCATGCGGGGTGACGCGCCCGAAACAGCGTGTCTGCGAGTGCCATCCGCCGCACCTGGTCGGCGGGCAGGCTCCCTGCGTCGATCAGCTCGACCTCAAGCCCGGCAGCAGCGATGCGGTCCGAGAAATCCCGGCCATATTGGCGCACATGGTCCCATTGGCCGAAGCGGCGCTCGCGCTCACGGCCGGAGAGATCGGCCGGCCCATCTTCGCTGGGCCTTTTCCAGAGCGGCACCAGCAGCCACGCCTCGCCGCCTGGCTTAAGAGCGCGCAGCATATTGCGCAGCACGAGCCTATCGTCGGGCACGTGCTCCATCACATGGCTGGCGTAGATCCGGTCGAAGCGGGCCTCGTCGGCCATGGCCATCAGGTCGAGCCGCTGCATGCCAGGCACGTCATAACGGGCTGGATCAATGTCGGCCGGTACATAGTCGCCTGCTCCCGCCGAGAACCGCCGCACCAGACTCGCCTCGTTCGGCGCGCAGTGCAGGATGGCGCCTCCGTTCGGCAGGGTGATCCGTCCCGAATCGAGCAGCGCGTGCATCAGCCGCTCGCGCGGACTGGCGCCGCAAGCGATGCAGCCCCATTCGGCCTCCGTGCCATATCGGAAGAAACCGGCGACATCCTGTCCGCAGGCCGGGCAATGCCTATCCTTCGCAGCGCCAAGCGCTGTCTTCACGCGCAAGAGAGCGCGCGAGCCATGCTTGCTGAGAGCTTTGAGGACCCGTTGCGTCGTGATCATCGCGCCAGCCTATACAATGCTGCGGCGAATACGAAAGATGCCGTGATCGCTGGCCATCATGCGCGCGACTTGGCCGGCGCCCAGGTTGTGAAGGTCTGCCCGCGCATCGCCAGCAGCACACCCTTCATCGTCGCGACATAGGCGAGCAGCATGTCGATGATCGCCGCCAGCGGCCCGCGCCGGGCCATGAGCCCGAGCATCAGAACCACGAGGCCGGCGGCGAACAGCGCCATCGCCGCAACAGGCATGATGTGCCAGGCCAGCGCCAGCGCACTGAGTCCGCCCAGCGCCATCCACGCCGCGCCGAACCAGCGGACGATCTTGCGCGAGGCATATTTGAACCGATCGAGCGGCACCATCGCGCGCAGCTGTGGGCGCAAATGGCAATGGGTGTGCCAGCTGCGCGCGGCAATGCGCACTTTGCGGCGATACTCGTCCTCCCGCTTCGCCACCATCATCTCGCGGGCGATCACGTCCTTCGCCTTAATGAGCCGCTTGCCGGCAAACACAACCGACATGGAGACGGTGAGATCGTCGAGCACGCTGTCCGGGAATTCGGGGTAGAGCGCGCGGCGGATCGAGAAGATCGATCCATCCGCCCCCATCACGTTGCCCGTGCGGGATTCGAGGTCCTTGAGGTTCTCCTCGATGCGCCAATAGAGCGCACCCACGGACGCGGACGAACTGCTCTCCGCCCCGCCATAATGCAGCGAGCCGAGCACGCCGCCGACATCCGGATCGGCATAATAGGGCAGCAGCGCGTCGATCGCGTCCTCATCCAGCAGCACATTGGCATCGGTGAAAATCAGCACGTCACCCTGCGCGCGCGCCGCAAGCTGCTTCATGCCATGCGCTTTGCCCGAACGGCCGGGGCCGCGCAGGAGCGTCACCACATCGCTGGCCGCTGCCAGCAGATCGCCGGTGCCATCGGCCGAGCCGTCATCGAAGGCCAGCACATCAAGCCCCGGATGCCGCGCCTTGAGAGCGCGCAAATTGGTAATCTTGTCGGGCAGAGAGGCCGCTTCGTTATAGGCGCAGAACAGCAATGAGGCGCTCGGCGGCGCCCGCTCCCCCGCGCCACTCGCAATCGGTCTGGCAGGCAACAGGCGCAACAGGAGCGGATAGAACAGGAACGGCCAGAGTAGCAGTACGGCGCTCAGCACGATCAGAGCCACGAGCAGAATGTCCAGGATCATCGTGCGCGCAACCTCGTCTCAAATCGCATTGTCATGGGCCAGTACGCCCAGCGTCGCGACGATGATGCGCAGATCGCGCCAAATCGACCAGTTGGTGACATATTCAAGGTCCGACTGAAGGCGGTTGATGAGATCCTCGTGGCGATCCGTCGGGCCGCGATGGCCGCGCACTTGCGCCAGGCCAGTCATACCGGGCTTGATGCAGTGGCGCGCCCAATAACGCTCATCGACTTCCCAATAGAGGCTTTCAGCAGCCTTGGCTGCCGGCGCGTGCGGGCGCGGACCGACGATGCTCATGTCACCTTTCAGCACGTTGAAGAGCTGCGGCAATTCATCGATGCTGCTCCGGCGCAGGAACGCGCCGATGCGGGTCACGCGCGGATCGTCCTTCTCGGTCAGCTTCTCGGCGGTCTGGTCCGTGAGCGCCTTGTGCATGGTGCGGAACTTGAAGATCAGGAACGGGCGCCCGTCCTTGCCGATGCGCTGCTGCCGGAAGAAGATCGGCCCCGGCCCGGACAGCTTTACGGCAATGGCAGCGCCGATCAGCAGCGGCGAAAGCATCAGTATGGCGGGAATGCCAATGGCCAGATCAAGCAGACGCTTGACGAGCCGATCGCGGAACAGCAGCGGCCCACCTGCCACGACAATCGTCGGATGATCATCGAACGCGCTCACCTTCGCGGGTGCGAACCGGCGCATTTCAGGCACGAGTATCTCGCCCTTGGCGGAAAGCGCAGTCAATGCCACCCGCCAGTCTTCGATCCGCTCTGGCGGGCAAGCGACCACCACCCGCTCCGCGCCACCAACACCTTCGGCCAGACGCGCCGCCATCTTCGCGTCGCGCTGGGACGGATCGACGCCGATCGCCGTCGCATCGATCCGCCAGGCCTCGCGCGGCGTCTCGATCTCGACTCCGTCGACCAGCAGCACGGTGATGTGCGGCACCTCACCCACGATCCAGATCGCGACCCGCTCGATGAGAACGCGAGCAATGAAGAGCCCGGCCGCCGAAATGAGGCAGCCCGCGACAAAGGTCAGGCGCGAGAGCTGCTCGGCGATCTTGCCGAAATAGACGATGATCAGGATCAGCATCACGGCCTGGGCCAGGCTCCAGACAGCCTTCACCGCGCTGGCGCGACGATTGCCGATCATGCGGATGCCGTAGACCCCGCCATTGATGGCAATGAGCGCATAGACCGGGGCGATCATGGCAAACATCACCAGGCCATGCGGCTTGCCCGGCTCACCGAACAGCGAGCCCAGCACCAGAATGTTCGCCAGCGCAAAACCCAGCCCCAGCACCATGATGTCGATGAGGATGCTGAGCAGATACAGGCGCAGGCGCGCCACTTCCTTGGACGGCGCTGGTTTCGCGGTCATGTGCGCGCGCTATGCCGGGGCGCCGGGCAGGTCAACGGGATTGTGCATCGCCCTCCCCCTCATATCGTCCGCTATCCGGCAGGGTCCGTCTCCGATCGGGACTTGGTGCATAATGCGGACTGGATCATTTCAGATTACGCTTTTATGACAGCATTCAAACACAATGCTGACACCGCCCACTTCAGTTGCTGGCCCCGTCGAGAGGATCCAGAAAAACCTGCTCGCCAGACCCGAGCGCCGGTTGCTGAACTGGTTGTGCAGCGTGATGCCCATTTGGGTAACGCCGGATCGGCTGACATCCCTTGGCGTATTTGGCGCCGCCATGACATTCGCTGGCTATGCTGCAAGCGGCTTTGGCATCGGCTGGCTGTGGCTCGCGATCGCCGGCTATGTGCTGCAATGGTTTGGCGACTCCATGGACGGCAGCCTGGCGCGCTACCGACGGATCGAGCGGCCATCCTATGGCTATTTCATCGACCATAGTTGTGACGGGATCGTCACCCTGCTCATTCTCGGCGGCATGGGCTTCAGCCCGTTCGTGCGGGTGGACGTCGCGCTGCTGGCCGTCACGGGCTATCTCCTGCTGTCGATCCATGCCTATCTGGCAGCAAGGGTCATGGGGGAGTTCAAGCTCTCTTATGGGATCGCAGGTCCGACCGAACTGCGCTTCCTCCTGATCGGCATGACCGTCGCGATGATGTTCTCCGATCCGCAGGCGCGCCCGGCCTTTTCGGGTTTCGATCTGATCGTGGGTGGCGTGGGTATCGTCTTCGTGTTGCTGTTCATCAGCCAGACGCTGATTGCGGGGCGTCGACTCGCCGAGGCCGAAACTAAGCGCAGGCCCTAAGGGGCTGGACGACCGGCGGCCTGACCAAGGACCGCGACTGCTGAACGTTTCTCAACCCGCTTGCGCAATGGTCCGCGCGATCCGGGTGGCGGCCTGCCCGTCGCCAAAGGGATTGTGCGCGCGCGCCATGGCGGCGTAGGCCGCGTCATCATCCAGCAGTGCGAGGGTCTCGGCGACAATCGTCGCCCGATCGGTGCCCACGAGCTTTGCCGTCCCGGCGCTCACGCCCTCGGGTCGCTCCGTCGTTTCCCGCATCACCAACACCGGCTTGCCGAGCGATGGCGCTTCCTCCTGCACCCCGCCGCTGTCGGTTAGCACGATGGCGCAAGCGTCAAGCAAGGCGACGAAATTGGGATAATCGAGCGGCTCGATCAGCGCGACATTGGGCAATTCCGTGAGCAGCTCATCCATCACCATGCGCACATTCGGATTGGGATGGACTGGAAAGACGATCGCGACGTCCGGCCGCGCCGCAATCTCCCGGATCGCCCCGGCAATATTGGCCATACCATCGCCGAAATTCTCGCGTCGATGGCTGGTCACCGCGACGATCCGCTTGCCCGCGAAGCGCGCGACCAGCGGCGCGACCGTAGCCGAAAGCGATGGCGTCTTGCGGACTCGCTCCCGCGTCGCAAGCAGCGCGTCAATGACCGTGTTGCCAGTGACATGGATGCCGGCTTCCGCCCGCCCCTCGGCGCGCAACGCATCGGCAGCGGTGGCTGTGGGCGCGAAATTCAGGTCGGCGATGCAGGCGATCATGCGCCTGTTCACTTCCTCCGGCCAGGGATGGTGGATGTCACCTGAGCGCAGGCCCGCTTCGACATGGCCGACGGGAATCTTCCGATAATAAGCCGCAATGCTGGCGACCATCGCGGTCAGCGTATCGCCATGAACTAGCAGGCGATCCGGCCTCTCCGCATCGAACGCCTCACCAAGCGCAACGATGAGGCGCGCGGTGAGGCGATCCAGTGTCTGGCCCGGCTGCATGATATCGAGGTCAATGTCCGGCACGATGCCACCCAGTGCCAGCACCTGATCGAGCAAACCGCGATGTTGGGCCGTGACACACACCCGCGTCTCGATGCCCGGCGTCGCCTTGAGGGCATGGACGACCGGAAACATCTTGATCGCCTCTGGCCGCGTACCGAACACGACGATGACTTTGCGGGTAGACACAGGCCGCTGATTTCCCAAGGAGATGCTCGCATCCCCGTTAGCGGCGGGAGGTGAAAGTCGCGTAAAGGGTAACGTCTACCTCCTTCGCCTCCGCCCTAGCCTGCTGTCAGAGCCGCATCACGCAGGCCGCGCCAGACCCGCGCGGCCTGAACGCTCTCCTGCACATCATGGACACGCACGACCTGCGCGCCAAGATCGATGGCCTTGAGAGCGAGCGCAACCGATCCGCCGAGCCGCTGCTCGACCGGCGCACCGTCCGTCAGCGCGCCGACGATGCGCTTGCGGCTGGCCCCGAACAGAATCGGCACGCCGAGCGCATGGTAGAGCGCGAGATGATTGATGATACGCGTGTCGTCCTGCAGCGCCTTGCCGAAGCCGATGCCGGGATCGACGACGATCTTCGCCTTGTCGACACCGGCCGCAATGCAGGCCGCAATCCGCGCTTCCAGCCAGTCGTAAATCGCCAGATCGATCGTCGCACCGCCTACGGCCCCAGCCTTGTATTTGAGCGCGCCGCCATGGGGATCATCACCGGCGGAGGGGCTATGCATCAGGATCACGGGACAGCCGGCCGCCGCGACGACCTCCAGCGCGCGCGGATCATGGGTCAGGCCAGTCACATCATTCACGATGCTCGCCCCAGCTGCCAGGGCGGCTTCCATGACGCTCGCCTTGCGCGTGTCGATTGAGACAACAATGCCCGCCTTGGCCAGACGTTCGATCACCGGCACCGTGCGAGTGATCTCATCGCCTTCCCAGACGGCTGCGGCGCCGGGACGGGTCGATTCGCCGCCCACGTCGACAATCGAGGCGCCGGCGAGTTGCATCGCGAATCCCGCGTCTGCGGCCCGCTCAGGCTCGCCGATCAGCTTGCCGCCATCCGAGAAGCTGTCTGGCGTCATGTTAAGGATGCCCATGACCTGCGGCGTATCAAGCCGGATGATCCGCTCGCCGAGGGTAAGCGCTGGGCGCGGTGCCGTCAGCCCCGCCATCAGCGTTGCGGCGCGGCTTGCCAGCGCCTCAGGCAGGCGCGCTTGCCAGTCAGTGAACAGGCTGAGCGGCACTTGCGCCTTGCCGGCGGCGCCCTCCGCATCGACCCAGCGCGCTTCCACGCCCTGGAACCAGAGCAGCCCCCCGGCGAGCCGATGGAAATCGCTCTCGGCGAGGCCGACGGGCGTATCGACGAACCAGATCGGGCGGAGATAGAGGCGGGCGCCGGCGGGCGGGCTATCGGGGAGAAGACTCATGGCGTGACCTCATAGGCCAAGCCGTTCCTCGCGCAAATGATTGCCGGTGATCGCGAGGAGCAGGAGCCCAGGGCAGTTGTGGGAGAGTCTGCCCTGGGCTCCGGCGACAGGCCCTTCTCAGGGCTCCGTCGCTAACAGGTAAAGCTGTCGCAGCGCGTCGATCGGTTTCGTCGCACCTTCATGCTCGATGTGCCAGAAGGTCCAGCCATTGCAGCTCGGAGCACCCTGAAGGGTAGCGCCCAGCTTGTGGATCGATCCGGTCTCGCTGCCGCATTCCAGGCTGCCGTCGGCGCGGACCGTCGCGCTCCAGCGCGCCTTGGCGTCGCGCAGTACGGCACCCGGGGCGACCATGCCGGTCTCGACCAGCGTGCCGAACGCGACGCGCGGCTGACTCTTGGCAGACTGCATGATCGTCAGCGCGCTCTCGTCGAGCGGGAGCGCTGCAGCGATGCGCTCCCGCGCGACCTCGCAATAGCTATCCTCACGCTCGATGCCGATCCAGCGGCGACCGAGGCGCTTGGCAACGGCGCCGGTCGTTCCGGTGCCGAAGAAGGGATCGAGCACCACATCGCCCGGCTTGGTGCAGGAGAGCATGACGC
This sequence comes from Sphingomonas sp., assembly GCA_017304655.1. Classification (GTDB taxonomy): domain Bacteria; phylum Pseudomonadota; class Alphaproteobacteria; order Sphingomonadales; family Sphingomonadaceae; genus Sphingobium. The sequence continues at coordinate 70,948 of JAFKLY010000004.1, read as the reverse complement.
GATAGAGCAAGGCTTCAGGCTTCTGCGTCGGGTGCGCCTTGGTCCCGCCACGCTTGAGCCGCTCCTGACCGGCGCAGATCGGCAGCACCCAGTCCGAGCGCATCTGCAGCTCGTCATTGAGCGTCTTCATCGCGCGATAATTGAAAGTGTATTTGGCCTTTTCGCCCTGGCTCGCCCAGATCAGCGTCTCATGCGCATTCGTGAAGCGCGTGCCCTTGAAATTGGGCATGGGATTGGCTTTGCGCCAGACGATGTCGTTGAGGATCCAGAAACCCTGATCCTGCATCAGCGCGCCGACACGGAAGATGTTGTGATAGCTGCCGATCACCCAGATGGTGCCGTCTGGCTTGAGGATGCGCCGCGCCTCGGCCAGCCACTCGCGGCAGAAGGCATCATAGGCGCCGTAGCTGTCGAAATGGTCCCAGGCATCGTCAACCGCGTCGACCCGCCCGCCTTCCGGCCGGAACAGATCGCCGCCAAGCTGCAAGTTGTAGGGCGGATCGGCAAAGATCATGTCGACGCTTGCCGTCGGCAGCGTCCGCATGATCGCAATGCAATCCCCCTGCAGCAATGTATCCAGTGGCAGGCTGACAGGCAGCGGGCGCACCGTTTCTCGGCGCGCCTTAGTGCCCGTGCCAACCTTGACGATAACCCCCATTTGCGACCTGTCCCCTTCGTGTTGGGCACAGGTGTGAGTCCCCGCGACTCGCCAGTCAAGCGCGGTAATCTTGGTTTACAAATGGTTAAGACGCCGGATCAGGGAAGAACGAAACGAGTCCCACACGAGGGGTGGCGCCAGCGGATTCGCGCCAGACTCAACATCTTGTGGTGTGACCGATCGGACTCACCGGCTGAACCTGTGGATATTTTTTTTGCGGCACCCGTCCAACCGACCGGAGATGAGAACGATATGCGAACAAAGCGCCGCACATCGTTCTTCACCGCGATCAGAGTTGGGCGATCAGCAGCCACAGGCCGATGATCGCGAACAGGCCCGCCGCCACGAACCGCACGATCTTGAGCGGCACGCGCTTGATGAGTTCATGACCAAGGAACACCGCCGGCACATTGGCGATGAGCATGCCGAGCGTCGTGCCCATCGTCACCAGCCCGACCTGCTGGAACTGGGCGCCCAGCGCGATGGTGGCGATCTGCGTCTTGTCGCCCATCTCGACGAGGAAGAAGGCAACCACAGTCGTCAGAAACGCACCGAAACGCGCCGGCTTGTCCTCAAGATCGTCGATCTTGTCCGGAACCAGCGTCCACGCCGCCATGGCGAGGAAGGAGACGGCAATGAGGATACGGAACCAACCGGCGGCAAGGAACGAGGCAACCGTGGCCCCAAGAAACGCCGCGCAGAAGTGATTGGCGAGCGTCGCGACGAAGATACCGGCGATGATCGGCATCGGCTTGCGGAAACGCGTTGCCAGCAGGATCGCCAGCAATTGCGTCTTGTCCCCAATCTCGGCGAGCGCGACGACAGCGGTGGAAGTGAAAAGTGCGTCCATGAGCAAAGTCCAGAGGCCAGGCAGCAGACAAACCGATGGCATCACGCCTTCCGCCCGGCCAGAGCGAAAACGTCATGCCATTGGTCTCGCCTGAACCTCTCGATCCCCGCGCGCCACGGCCTCTCGACCGAGTATGTTGACGCTGCGGCCCGCCGGGGTCGGCGGCTGGCTACTCCCCAAGGGACGGAGAGGCGGTAGGTCATCAGGGCCTGCAGGTCAACGGCCGCAAGAAGAATTCGGGACGCCTTCTCGCCCATTTCTGATAGTCTGTACAAACCACGGGGAGGAGGACTGACCTCATGGCCTTGCAAGTGATTGGCGCCGGTTTGGGGCGCACCGGCACGCTGTCGCTAAAGCTCGCGTTGGAGCATCTCGGTTTTGGCCCCTGCCACCATATGAGCGAAGTCATCGCCAATGTGCGACAACAGCTTCCCTATTGGCTGGACGTGGTCGCAGGTCACCCGGACTGGGACGGCGCCTTCGCCGGCTATGCCGCTGCCGTCGATTATCCCGGCGCTTATTTCTGGCGCGATCTGGCGGCGCATTATCCGGAGGCCAAGATCATCCTGACGCTGCGCGATCCGGAAAGCTGGTTCAAGTCGGTGAGCGAGACGATCTTCTCGCCCGGCCACACAGCCATGTTCGCCGGCACACCGCTGGGCCCGTTCATGGATGGCACGGTCCTCAAGGATTTCGGTGATCGTATCGGCGATCAAGCCTTCATGATCGACTATTTCAACCGCTGGAATGAGGGCGTGCGATCCAGCATCCCGCCCGAGCGCCTGCTGCTATTCCAGTCCCGCGATGGCTGGGTGCCACTCTGTGCCTTTCTGGGTGTTCCCGTGCCCGATGCGCCTTATCCGCGAGTCAACAGCCGTGACGAGATGCAGGCGCTTCGGGAGGATCGCGCGCCGCCGGCTGGTCCCGAGGATCTGGAGGCTATGGGACGGGGCTATCTCGCCGCGGCCAAGGCGAGCGCATTCGGGACAGAGGGCGCGACGACTTGAGGCTCGGCCCCGGGCGCTGAGCCTTGTTCTGCACGCGCTTTTGGGGATCCTCCTGTCGGCTTATCCGGGGCTAAAGTGATTTTCCGCTGTCCTACTGCTTGTGCGACATGCCAGCATCCCAATTGCCGCTCTTGCCCATCGACGTTCGATGGTCGGGCGTAAGGCACGGCTCTTTCTCAGTCTGTGACGTCCATGGCTCGCCGCAGACAGCAGGCTACGAGCGGCGCTTCGTCGCTTGTCTGTTACACTGTGTGGAGAAGCGAAAGTTCACGGGGACGTGTCGTGAACTTCGTGAACTTCCGGCTCCCCGATCGGCAGTTCGCTAACCGAAAATCTAGAACAGCGCGCATTGAGCGACCGGCGCGAAGCTGCGCCGATGGAGCGGGCTCGGTCCATGCTCGCGCAGCGCCGCAAGATGATCGGGCGTGCCATAGCCCTTGTTGCGCTCCCAGCCATAATGCGGATGCGCCAGCGCGGCCTCGCGCATCAGTGCATCGCGATGTTCCTTGGCGATGATCGACGCGGCGGAAATGCTTGGCTCGATCGCGTCGCCACCGACAATCGGCCGGGCCGCCCAGCGCCACTCGGCACGGCGGCCTTGCGGCGTCAGATTGCCGTCGATCAGAACCTGCGCCGGTTCGCCGCCGATCCGCGTACACAGCGCTTCCACCGCCAGCGTCATCGCCAGCATGGTCGCGCCGAAGATGTTGAGCTGATCGATCTCTTCCGGTTCAACCACGCCGATCGCCCAGTGGCAGCTTTGCTTGATCGTGTCCTCCAGCACAGCGCGGCGCGCAGCCGAGAGTTTCTTGCTGTCGTCCAGGCCTACAGGGTGCGGCGTGCACAGCACGACGGCGGCCGCGACCACCGGCCCGGCCAGCGGCCCCCTGCCCGCTTCGTCCACTCCCACGATCATGCAGGAATACGCCAAGGAGGATAGCGCCGGTTCTCGCCCGCCGCATACAGGCAGACGCGATTGCCGGCCGGATCGACCAGCCACGCTTCGCGCCAGCCCCACGGCTGATCGACCGGCTCGCTGTCAAACACATAGCCGACCGACTGCAGCGCGGCGACGCGCCCATCGAGATCCTCGCATTCAAAATAGACTGCCGGCGTGTCGCCATGGAGCGAGAAGGTCGCACCACCCGGCGCCTCGAACCGCGCATAGGGCTTGTCCGGACTGTCCACGATCAGCCGCAGACCGAGCTCTTCGTAGAAGTCGCGCGAGGCGGCGTGATCGCGCACCGGCACGCTCGCCTGATTGAAACGCATGGGCGGACCGAGGTCCAGCCGCACCATCGGATGACCCATCGGCCCGTGCCCGCCACCCAGTTCCGGCGCATCGTGCAAGGCCAGGCGCACGAAGGTCCGCGCACGCTCGATCGCCTCAGGCAGGTCCAGCCCCTGCCCCAGGCCGGTCGCGATGGCGCTGGCGAGCGTGCAGCCCGTGCCATGCGTATCCTGCGTGTCGATGCGTGCACCTTCCCACCGGGCAATCTCGCCTTCCGGCCCGACCAGCCTATCGATGATCGTCTCGCCGGGCGCATGGCCGCCCTTCACGAGCAGCATCTCGCCCTGAGCCGTCAACGCCGCCTCGCCGCCCAGCGCTGCCAACTCCGGCAGGTTCGGTGTCGTGAGATAGGCCCAGCCCATCAGCTCGTGCAGCGCCTCGATCGTCGCGTCGTCCGCCAGCACACCGCCGCTCGTCGCGACCATGACGGGATCAAGAACCACCGGCGCGCCGATATTCTCCAGCCGCTCTGCCACCGCGAGTGCGGTTTGCGCCGAGCCGATCATGCCGATCTTGACGGCATCAACGCCAATGTCACTGACCACGCTGTCGATCTGCGCCAGCACCACATCGGTGGGCACGGGATGGACGGCTTGCACGCCCAGCGTGTTCTGCGCGGTGATCGCGGTAATGGCCGTCATGGCATGGCCACCGAGCATGGTGACGGTGCGGATGTCGGCCTGAATGCCGGCGCCGCCGCCCGAATCCGAGCCGGCGATGATGAGAATACGCGCTGTGGTCATGCGAGGCTTTTGCCGCGAGCAGCCACGGAAGTCGAGCCGCAGGCGCAGGCGGCTCGTCGCTCAATGCTCCTTGCGCGCGCAATCGATGCAAAGCGCAGCTTCAGGCCGCGCTTTCAGACGGGCCGGCGCGATCTCTTCGCCACACAGCACGCACACGCCGTAACTGCCCTGCTCAATTCGCAGGAGTGCGCGCCTGACCGAACCAATCTCGTTCGCGATCAGCGCCGCCTGACGTTCGAGTGACAGATCATCCTGCACCTCGGTGGCCTGCTCGGCGGAATCGGCGTTGAGCGGTTCATCCAGATCCGTCGCGATATGCGCCTGCCGTGCCTCAAGCTCGGCCAGTTGCGCCTCGAGGCGGCTCCGGGCAGCCAGCAGATCGGTCATCGTCTTGGTCCTCTTCCTGTGCTGCGCGAGACTAGCGGCAGAAAACACGACCGGACAATGCGCCAGATCAAATGCTAGCCGACCTGAACCGCACAGGCTCAGCCCTTGAAGCGGCGGACCGTCGAAGCCGGGCTATTGGCCAACGCCTTGCCGACCCGCGCTGGCCGGTCCAGCAGTTCGCCACCGCAATTGGGGCAGGTCTCGTCGAGTGCGTCAGCGCACTCCGCGCAGAAAGTGCACTCGAAGGAACAGATGAACGCGCCGCCTTCGTCAGCCGGCAGATCAACGCCGCAGCACTCGCAATCGGGGCGCATCTCAAGCATGGTCGGCTCCTGCGATCCCGCGCGGTCGGATGGACGCCTCAGGCATTTTGCGCCGCCGCGCTGGCCACCGCATCGCAGATTCGGTCCACCACCTGGCGCACCTGCGCGGCATTGTCGCCTTCCGCCATCACCCGAATGACCGGCTCGGTGCCGGAGGGACGGATGACGAGGCGTCCGACGCCTTCCAGTTCCCGCTCAGCCTGCGCGATAACGGCCTTGACGCTCTCGGCCTCCAGCGGCTTGCCGCCGGCGAAGCGAACATTCTTGAGTAATTGCGGCACCGGCTCGAACTGGCGGAGCAGGTCACTCGCCGGCTTGCCGCTCTCGACAAGAGCCGCCAGCACCTGCAGCGCGGCAATTGTGCCATCACCGGTGGTCGCATAGTCGGAGAGGATCATGTGGCCGGATTGCTCGCCGCCGACATTGTAGCCACCCTGCCGCATCGCTTCGAGCACGTAGCGATCGCCCACCTTCGTGCGCACGAGCGGGATACCCTTTTCGCCCAGCAGTCGCTCCAGGCCGAGATTGGACATCACTGTCGCGACCACGCCGCCGCCACGCAGCGTGCCGCGTGATGCCCAGCTCGTGCCGATGAGCGCCATGATCTGGTCGCCATCCACGATCGTGCCGGTCTCGTCGACCACGATCAGCCGGTCAGCATCGCCATCGAGCGCAATGCCGATGTCCGCACCGGACGCGACAACCGTCTCCTGCAACAGCTGCGGCGCGGTCGACCCGCAGTCCTGATTGATGTTGGTACCGTTAGGCGTCACGCCGATCGGCACCAGCTCGGCACCCAATTCCCAGAAGGTCGCGGGCGCAGTGTTATAGGCAGCGCCATTGGCGCAATCGAGCGCGACCTTGAGACCATCGAGCCGCAGATGCTCCGGGAAGGTCGACTTGACGAAGTGGATATAGCGCCCGCGCCCATCCTCGACCCGGCGGGCACGACCGATATGGGCGGATTCGGCGAGTGGAACGTCACCGCTCTCGATCAGGGCCTCGATGCGCAGTTCGTCCGCATCGGAGAGCTTGTAGCCATCCGGGCCGAACAGCTTGATGCCATTGTCATAATAAGGATTGTGGCTGGCCGAGATCATGACGCCGAGATCGGCCCGCATCGAGGAGGCGAGCATCGCCACAGCCGGGGTCGGTATCGGGCCGAACTGGACGACATCCATGCCGACGCTGGTGAAGCCGGCGACGAGCGCATTCTCGATCATGTAGCCCGAAAGGCGCGTATCCTTGCCGATGACGACGCGGTGGCGATGGCTGCCGCGCATGAAGTGCCGGCCGGCCGCCATGCCGACCCGCATCGCCATTTCGGCGGTCATGGGTGCCTTGTTGGTGCGACCACGGATTCCGTCCGTGCCAAAGAAGCGTCTGCTCATCGCAGCTGCTTAGCGGATGGGGGACAGGCTACGCCAGACCGTTTTGCGACCGGCTTCGCCTGCCCCCGCTCCATCAGTGCGCCCGTGCCGTGTCGTCTCGCAGCCCTTCTTCCGGGCGGTCGTCGACCGGTGCCTCTTCATCCTTGAGCGTATCGAGATGCATGAGGCGCCTGATCAGCGGCGAAACCGCCAGCACCGCCACGGCGACGCCAATCGTCCACCAGCCGATGGTATTGTAGACCGAGAGCGTCGCTTCCTTGGTCATTTCGCCATCATGGCCACCGGTCGCCTCGCCGATCTTGCCGGCGACGAAATTGCCGACCGCCGACATGTAGAACCATGCGCCCATGATGAGACTGGCCAGATGGCGGGGAGCAAGCCGGTTCATTGCCGAGAGCCCAACGGGGGAAAGGCACAGCTCGCCAGTCGTCTGGAACAGATAGACCAGAAAGACGAACAGCACCGGCGTCAACGCCGCCATGCCCACCGACTGCGCGCCCCAGACGAAGACAAGGAAGGAAAAGCCGACCTGCGCCAGCGCCAGACCGAATTTGGCAGGTGCGGACGGCTCCCAGCCCCGCTTGCCGAGCCAAAGCCAAAGCCAGGCGAAGACCGGCCCCAGCAGGACGATGTAGATGGGATTGAGCGACTGGAAGAAGGTTGTCTGAAACCCGCCACGGTCCACGTAGCGATCGGTGTAGAGATTGAGGCTGCCGCCCGCTTGCTCGAACAGGCCCCAGAACACCGGATTGAGCGCGACGAGGAAGAGAATGGCGTAGAGGCGATCTCGACCGTCATGCTTGATCGCGAGCGAGTCCATGATGGCGATGCTGAATATGATCGCCGCGCCGACGGCTGTGCCGATCGATCCGATCCGACCGCCTTCGTCCGTCACCGCATTGGACCACAGCAGCATGCCGACGAGCAGGAGCGCCAAACCGGCAATCATCCCGATGACCTTGCCGCGCGGCGCCAGGGACAGAGACCGGTATGGGAGGGTGAACGCCGCCGTCACCATCACATAGCCCAGCAGCGTCACGCCTGCCACGATCAGCAGGTTCTGGATGATGTCCTGAAACTGCACGAGGAACCAGATGACGCCAATCGAGGCGATGCCGATGCCGTAGAGCAGCCATTCTGCCCGGAAGGTCAGCGGCTTTGGCGGCTCTCCCCGCCCCATGAGAAAGGGCTTGCCGAGGACGAACACCGCTGCGCCCAGCAACATGCCGACGCCCGCTGCACCAAAGCCGTATTTCCAGCCATAGGTTTCGCCGAGCCAGCCGGCCATGATCGTGCCGATCGCGGCGCCCACATTCACGCCGACATAGAAGATCGTATAGGCGCCGTCCCGGCGAGGATCGGTGAGGCCGTAAAGCTGACCGACGATCACCGAGATATTCGCCTTGAGGAAGCCCGAGCCAACGACGATGCAACTGAGCGCGAGCCAGAAGACATTGATCGTGGGATCGCCCTGTCCGCCTGTCCCTTCGAACGCCATGAGGCAATGACCCGCGGTAAGGATCAGCGCGCCGAACAGCACGGCCTTGCGCTGGCCAAGATAACGGTCGGCCAGATAACCGCCGAGGACGGGGGTGACGTAAACCAGGCTGGTATAGGCGCCATAAATGAGATTGGCCTGCCCGTCCGCGAACAGCCAATGCTTGGTCAGGTAGAAAATGAGCAGGGCGCGCATGCCGTAGTAGGAAAAGCGCTCCCACATTTCGGCGAAGAAGAGAATGTAGAGCCCCTTGGGATGCCCAAGGAACTCGGCCTTTCGGCCCGAAAGCCCCGCAGCGCCGCCGATCAGAAGGACCAGCAATGCGCCAAGGGCAATGGCGGGAATGGTTGCCATAACGTCTCCTGTTTCGTGCGCCGGGTCTTGTCGCCCGGCCGCGCGAAGTTGATCGACCGAAACTAGAGATAATCCTGCCGCTGTGAAGCGCGATTTTTCGCGGCCTTTGTTGCGGACGGATCGCGAAGCCGCTTGGCGGGCCGTGGGGATTTGTCTAGCGCTACGGCATGCTGAACGATCGCTCTTCTCTCCTCGCCCATCTCTCCACGCGCCGTTCAGGCAAACCGCGCGATCTCGGCCTGCCCGGCCCGAGCCTTGACCAGCTCCGGGACATGGTGGGCATCGCCGCTCGCACGCCCGATCACGGCAAGCTGGCGCCATGGCGCTTCGTCATCGTGCCTGACGACAAGCGGCAGGCGCTCGCCGATCTCATTACCACGGCCTATTTGCGCGAGAAACCCGATGCCGGGCGATTGGAACTTGAGGCGCATGTGCAGTTCGCCACCCAGGCGCCGGCGCTGGTCGTCGTCCTGTCCTCGCCCAAGAGCAGCAAGATCCCGCTCTGGGAGCAGGAACTGTCCGTGGGCGCGGCAGCCATGAACTTGCTGCACGCCGCACATGCCATGGGCTTTGCCGGCGGCTGGCTCACCGCATGGCCTGCCTTCAACGATGAAGTGCGCAACGCGTTCGGTAACGCTAACGAACGGATCGCCGGCTTCGTCTTTATCGGCACGCCGAGCCGGGAGCTGGAGGAGCGGCCCCGCCCCGAGCTGGCCGACATCCTCTCTATCTGGCCCGGCGCCTGACGCTCGTCGGCTTATAGAAGCGGTTGACCGATTGGCTGTATTATGTCAGTGATGCAGCATGATCGATGACAGCCGCCCGGTCTATCTGCGCCTGCGCGACATCATTGCCGCAGCTATTCTGGATGGAAAATTCGGCGACGGGGACATGCTCCCCTCCGTCCGTGCCTTTGCCGCGCAGCAGGGCGCCAATCCGCTCACGGTCGCCAAGGCCTATCAGAGCTTTCAGGACGACGGTCTTGTCCAGGTCAAGCGCGGCGTCGGCATGTTCGTCGCGCCCGGCGCCTCACGCAGGCTGCGCGCGATGGAGCGCGATCGGTTCTTCGGCGCGGTCTGGCCCCCTGTCGCGGAGCAGATGCGCCGCATCGGCATCACGATGGATGAGCTCGAGGACAAGACCCGGATTTAAGGCCATCCTCGCCCGGATGGACGAGACCGGGATACCAATAGGCACCCGCAAGCTTCGGCGCTCTCAGCCCAGATTATAGCTCTTCATGAGATCGTAGAGGGTCGGTCGGCTCACGCCGAGCAAACGCGCCGCGCCGGAAATATTGCCGTCGGCCCGCGCCATTGCGCGACGGATCGCCAACTGGTCGGCCGCTTCACGCACCGCGCGCAAACTCACCACGCCGCCTTCGTCGGACTCCCGTCCATCGAGGTCGAGGTCGGCGGCGCTCACCAGCTTGCCGTCAGCGAGGATGACCGCGCGCTTCACCCGGTTCTCCAGCTCGCGCACATTGCCCGGCCACGGCCAGGCATCGATGGCGGCCAGGGCATCACCGGCAAGGCCCTTCACTTGCGGGTTGAGTTCGCGCGCGAAGCGGGAGACGAAATGGCGAGCGAGCAACACGGCATCGCCCGGTCGCTCGGCAAGGCCGGGAATGCGCACGACGATTTCGGCCAGCCGATAATAGAGATCCTCACGAAAGCGGCCTTGCGCGATCATCTCTTCCAGATTTTGGTGCGTGGCGCAGACGATGCGCGTGTCGACGGGAATGGCGACACGCCCACCGATCCGCTCGACCACCCGCTCCTGCAGGAAGCGCAACAGCTTCACCTGGAGCGGCAGCGGAATGTCGCCTACCTCATCGAGGAACAAGGTACCGCCCTCGGCCAGCTCAATCTTGCCAGGCGTGGTCTTCACCGCCCCGGTGAAGGCCCCCTTCTCGTGGCCGAACAGCTCGCTTTCCAGCAACGTCTCGGGGATCGCGGCGCAATTGATCGCGACGAAGGGACCGGATGCCCGATCGCTCGCCTCATGCAGGCCGCGCGCCAGCAGTTCCTTGCCGGTGCCGCTGGCGCCCAGCAGCATCACGGTCACATTGGCATTGGCAACGCGCTCGATCATGCGCGCAACCTTGAGCATCTCGGGCGCGGCGGTGATCATCTGACCGAGAACGCGCTTGTCCTCGGGCGCCGCCTCGGCGAGGCGCCGGTTCTCGGTCTCCAGTGCATGAACGTGGAAAGCGCGCCCGACGATATGGCCGAGCGAGTCGATGTCGATGGGCTTCTGGTAGAAATCCCATGCCCCTTCGGCGATGGCACGCCGTGCACTGGCGCGATCGCCATGACCTGACGCGACGATCACTTTCGTACCCGGCCGCTCGGCTAGGATCTGCGCAAGCACGGCCATGCCTTCGCTGATCCCGTCCGGATCGGGCGGCAGGCCGAGATCGAGCGTCACCACCGGCGGCTCTTCCCGCCGCAGAATTTCAAGCGCTTCGTCCCGATCCCCCGCGATCAGAAGCTGATAATCGTCATAAGCCCAGCGCAACTGGCGCTGGAGCCCGAGGTCATCCTCGACGATCAGCAATTTGGGTCGGGTGTCGGGCATCAGCCTGTGTTCCGTATCGTCTTGATGGAATAGTCCGGCGCGCTGGCGACTCTATCTGCAAAAGGCAACCGGATGGTAAAGCACGTGCCCTCACCTGGCGCGCTTTGTACATCCAGCTTGCCGCCCATACCCTGCACCAGCAGCTGCGCCTCATGCGCGCCCAGTCCGAAGCCATTTCTCTTGCTGGAACTGAACGGGCGGAACAGCTGATCGCGCACGAAATCCGGCGTCATGCCGCTGCCCCCGTCGATCACCTGAATAGCCGCCTCACTACCCTCGGGCTTGAGCCGTATGCGCACCAGCCGGCCGGCTGGGCTCGCCTCGATCGCGTTGCGCACCAGATGGCCCAGTGCACGGGACAAGCCGTCCGCGTCGGCCCGCACGGGCTGCGCCACATCGCCCTCCACCTGCACGAGTCCGAGCCCCGCAGACCACCCCGGCGCCAGTTCGCGCGCCCAGGGCCCGAGCAGGAGCGTTCCCGGCGCGGCGTCGCCCACCGGCTCTGGCCGGCCAAGACGCTGGAGCAACTCGGTCATCCGGCTTGCCGTCTCACGCAAAGTGAGCACCATGTCTTCGCGAAAGGCAGGATTGTCCGCATGGCGTTGGGCGTTGCTGGCCAGCAGGGACATCTGGCTGACCAGGTTCTTGATGTCATGGAGGATGAAAGCAAAGCGGCGGTTGAATTCGTCAAAGCGCTGCGCCTCGGCCAACGCCGCACGGCCACGCGCCTCGCTGATCCGCGCGGCGGCCTCGCCGCAGACCACGCGCAGCACGTCCAGATCCTCCCAGTCCAGCCGGGGCCGGGCGGCTGGCGACGCCAGCAGGATGACGCCGATAAGCTGCTCACGATGGAGCAGCGGGGCGATGGCCCAGGCATGGGGGCTGCGCTGCATCCAGGCCGGAAGCAGCGAACCATAATCGGCCCAGTCCCGGCGCAAATCGATGATCCAGCTTGCCTGCTCGAGGCGTTGCGCGAGGCGCGGGTCGAGCCGCGCTCCTGCCTCGTCCGGATCCGGCCAGTGCCAGTCACAGGTTCCGGCAAGCCCGCCCTGCTCGTCGCGCAGATACAGCACCGCGCCCGGCGCCTCGATCGCCTCGGCAATGGCGCGAGTCACGCGCTGGTTGAGCGGGATGTCGGCATGCATGGATTCGTCGACCGTCGCGGCGAAGCGCAACCAAAGCGCACGATAATCATAGCGATGTGCGAAGAGATGCTTGGAAACCTCCACGCGCAGCCAGGACCGCAATGAAGCGGACGGGAGCAGAGCCAGCACGGACACGGCAAGCGCGAACAGCACCGAGAATTGCGCGACACGCCCGAACGGCGCACTCAAATCGCTCGACGCCATGGCCAGCAGCGCCACGACCAGCAGGTAAATCGCGATGATGCCGGCCGAGATCAGCCGCATCGTCGCGGCGCGAGAGAGGGCCACGCGGCGCATGCCATCCGTCCGCAGGCCAAGCGCGATCATCACAGCGACCAGCGTCATGACAAAGCCACGCATCGGGCCGATCGAGCTGGCATGGTCGCCCGTCAGCCAGGCAAACATATAGTGGTTGAAATCATAGGCCCACATGAAGGCCAGTGCCGCGCCGAGCCACGCCTCCTGTCGAGCCTTGGCCGGATGATCGCGACGGCCGGAGAGGCCGTGCAACGCAATGAGGCCCCCAAGCGCGAAAATGCAGCGGGTGAGCCAGCTTGATCGGAAGACGGGCAGGACACCGGCATTGAGGGGCGCGCCTTCGCCCACCAGAAGATCAAATCCGAGTTGCGCGACGAGCAGAAGACCAAGCGCGACAAGGACGGCCGGGCGGCCTCGCTTCAGACTAAAGGCGCCATCCACGCGGCGCACATGCAGCGCGAGCACGGCCAGCCAAGCGCCATTTCGGACCGTTTCAGCCACGCCATCCGACAACCTGTCCATGCTGAGTATACCAGCCAGAGCATGACGCAGCGACCAGAGCGCAGTCAGCGCCAGCGCGACAACAAGCGCTTGCCCCTCGCGGGTGCCTCCGGATCGGCGGGACGTGAGGATCGCCAGGCTGGCGAGCAGCACGGCGGCGAGCGCGTGGCCGGCATTGCCTGCGACAATCCAGAAAGAAGGCGTCGGTCCCATGCCCTGTCAGCGGCGCCTAGCGCGCACCCTCCGGCCGCAGACGCGTCCGCCAGGTCTGCGGGATAGCCGGCACCCATCGTAGGACAGACGCGGCCAGCCCGTTCGTCGGCGCCGCATGCCGGATATCATACCTGAACAATCGGATCATGCCGCCAATTCACCTTTGAGCGCTGCGGCTTCCCGAGGATTCACGCCGCTTGCCGAATATCATATCGCCGGTCTCTCCGGCATGGTCCGCCGATACAGCGTAAATGGCAAAGATATGTTGAACGCCGCATCAATCAGCCGCCAGCATGGTAAGCAATTGCAGCCTATCGCCGCCGTACCTCACATGCGTTTACCAATTGCTAAGCCTGTTCCTTTAGCCTTTCCGTCCACGGACGAGACGGAGCTACTGACCCGGCATGTCGATGCGCGTTTACTTGGTCGTTGCCGGCGCCATATTGGTTGGCGCCCCGCTTGTCGTGAATGTCATCAGCGGCACGCTGCCCAACGCGGAACAGGCCGTCGCCACCGCGGGCCAGGCACAGCCCGACGCACCGCAGCCCGCTCCACCGCCGAGTGCGACACCGCCAGCGATGATGCAGACTGCTGAGCCAGCCTCAAGCGACCCTGTTGCCGACACGGCGCCCTCCCTCGACGCTCAGGGTGTCGTTTCCGGTGCAATGACTGTCGGCGGCGATGAACCTCCACCTCCGCCACGCCCACCAGCGCCACCTCAGATCGCGCAAGGGTCTGCCGCGCCACCCGCGCCCGGCTCAGGTCCGCCGAGCGGACCGACACCTGCGCTGCCGCCGCCGCCATCCAAGCCGGACTGGGAACGACGCTGATTCAGCGCCGGCTGCACGTCGGCACTATTTCTTGCCCAAAAGGTCCAGCGCGGCGACCGTCAGCGCCTTGCTCGCCGTGCCGATCACGGCCTCGGGTTCAGGCGCCCAGAGCGGACTGTGCAGGCCCGGCAGGCTGATTTCGCCCTTGCGGGCGCGCTCCACCTTGGCCGGATCGACCCCGCCGACCCAGAAAATGACGCTCTCCACCGCCTTGTCCGTTCTGTGGAACTGGCTGAAATCCTCGCCTGCCATCACTGGCGGCACGGTCTTTACGCGCTCCGCACCGAAATGGCCGGCAAGCGTCGCACGGAGACGGCCCGTCACGACGGGCGTGTTGAAGGTGGACGGCGTATAATTCGCCTCGACCGTCATGATCGGCATGCGATCTTCCGGCAGTCCGGCGGCAATCGCTTCGCCACGCGCAATCCGCTCGATCCCGGCGAGAAGGGCCGCGCGCGTTTCATCCGAATAGCTGCGCACGGTGATGAGCAGCTTTGCCTCATCCGGAATGACATTGTGCTTGGCGCCCGCGATGAAGCTGCCGACGGTCACGACTGCCGCCTCCTTGGGATCCCGCTCGCGGCTGACCAACGTCTGCAGGCTGGTGACGATGCGGCTCGCAAGGACGATCGGGTCCTTTGTCAGGTGCGGATAGGCGCCGTGCCCGCCCACGCCGCGCACCGTCAGGTCGACACTGTCGACATTGGCGAGCGCCCAATCGGCGGGGATGCCGATGGTGCCAGCCGGCAGCTCGGCGGAATCATGGAAGGCGATCACATAGTCCGGCTTGGGAAAGCGCGTGTAGAGCCCATCCGCGATCATCGCCTTGGCACCGAGGCCGATTTCCTCAGCCGGCTGGAGGATCATGACGAGCGTGCCCGACCACGCGTCCTTCATCCCCGCCAGCGCCTGCGCCGTGCCGAGCCAGGCGGACATGTGCGTATCATGACCGCAGGCGTGCATGACCGGACTTTCGATCCCGTCGCGCGTGGTGGCCACCACCTTTGAGGCATAAGGCAGGCCGGTCTTCTCGGCGAGCGGCAGCGCGTCCATGTCCGCGCGGATCATCAACGTGGGACCGGGGCCGTTCTTCAGCACCGCGACCACGCCGGTCTGCCCGACCTTTTCCGTGACGGTGAAGCCGAGCTTTCTTGCACGCGCCGCCAGCTTGGCGGCTGTCTGCACTTCCTGAAAGCTCAGTTCAGGATTGGCGTGGAGATCGCGATAGACCGCCAGCAAATCAGGCAGGGCCGCATCGATCCGCGCATCGACCGACTGCCGGACCTGCTCCGCTGCCTGCGCTGATCCCGCTCCGCTCGCCGCCATCAAAATGCCTCCGATGAGACAGACGAAACGCGCCGCCCTTGCTCGCTTCATGTCTCTACTCCCCCATTGAACGAGCGAGCATAAGCGTTTTTCGCGTGGGCGGAAGAGACTTGGGATCGCAGGCCCGTCAGGTGCTGCCCAGCGGCGCGGAACCCTATTCGGCGGCCTCGGCGGGGCCGGGTAGCGCCGTCGCCTCTGCGCCATCGGTGGTGTCCACGCTCACCGGATCGGGCAGGCGCGCCAGCGTCTCGACCGGCTCGATCGCCTCGATCTCGCGCGATCCCGTCTCCACGCTCAACTCCTTGAACCGGCGACCAGTTACCAGCACCCGATTCTCGAAGCTGGAGACGAACTTGTTGTAATGGCTGACCGAGCCATTGAGACTGCGACCGAGCGAGGCGAGATGGCCCGCCGCGACCGACAGGCGCTCATACATTTCCTTGCCGAGCGCGCCGACCTGCTGCGCTTCCTGCGCCAGCGTCTCCTGCCGCCACACGCTCGCCACGGTGCGGGTGATGGCGATCAGATTGGTCGGCGTCGCCAGCAGCACCCGCCGCTCGAAGGCCCATTCCCACAAGGTCGCGTCCTGTTCGAGCGCGGCGGAGAGGAAATGCTCGCCGGGGATGAACATCACCACATAGTCCGCCGCCTTGCCGAAGCGGGTCCAGTAGTCCTTCGCGCCGAGCTGCTGGGCATGCAGGCGGATCGACGCGGCATGCTGACGCAGATAGGCGAGCCGCGCCGTCTCGTCCGCCGCCTCGCTCGCGTCCTGATAGGCATTCAGCGAGCATTTCGCATCGACGATCAGCTCGCGCCCGCCGGGCAAGCGAATGATGACGTCCGGCCGCAGCCGCCCGTCCTCGGTATCGACCGAGACTTCGCGCAGATAATCGACGTGCTCGGAAAGACCCGCCTGCTCCAGCAGATTGTAGAGCGATTGTTCGCCCCAGCGCCCGCGCGCCTTGGGGCTGGAGCGCAGCGCATTCACCAGCCGCTGCGTCTCGTCCCGCACCTGCCCCTGCCCCGCCCGCACCAGCTCGATGGATTCGCGAAGGGCCGCATAGCTATCCACCCGCTCCTTCTCGACCTTGCCCAGCCCTTCCTCATAGCGCTTGAGGGTGGTGTCGATCGGCTGGAGCAGCGCCTTGAGGCTCGCCTCACTCTTCTCATGCGCCTGATGGAAGCGCTGGTCGGCGCGCTCGATGAATTGCCGCTGCGCCTCGCCGAGCAACTTGCCAGCGGTTTCGCTGAACTGCGCCGACAATTGCTCGCGCGCTTCGCTCAGCGCCTTGATCTGTGCCTCAAACCCTTCGGTCCGCGCGGCATGATCGGCCCGGATCGCCGCCAGCGTGCGCTCGGCCTGATCCCGCGCTGCGTCCGTCGCCTCCAGCTTCGCGCGCAGCGCCTCTGCCTGATCGGCGCGCTCCTTGAAGACCGCCATTTCCCGCAGGGCTTCGGCGCGCATCGCCTCCAGCGTCGCCGCCCGCTCAGTCAGCGCCTTGCGCTCAGCCTCGATCGGCGCGGCAGCGCGCGCACGGAGCAGCCAGCCGGCAGCGAGGCCGGCAAGCGCGGCAATCAAGACAAGTATCTCAAAATAAGACATTTTAAGTCCCCAAGAGATACGGGCGGAATACTCCGCCCGTTCCCAACTGAATGCTATTAGCCGGTGAAATTCTTTGCGATCACCGGAAGCATGAGGTCAAAGTCACGCTCTGCTTCGTCGCGCGAGCGATAGGAGCAGGCAGAAAAGAAAAGAGCATTGCCGAAGTAGTCAGCAAAATACCAACGCCACCGGCCGTCTTGCTCCATCTTGATCTGAGGACTGGAAGACTTCATGACGATCTCCTTCATAATGAAGGTTGGCAATGCCAAGCGATCGGCAGGTCGTGAAAAGCAATCTATATGCGGCATTCACAGATCTGGCCAATGGCCGCCTTCTGCTTCCGTCCGAAAATCAAACTGCTTCGTGTCCGCACTCTCGCTAGACGTCGAATGTCCCGGGTTTCTGGCGTTACTTATCGAATAGGCGCCTCCTTAATCTGCACATCGAAATGATAGACCAAATGGGGAACATTGAAAGAGGAAAGTCACACGCGAAGATCAAATATTAGCCAGCGCGCCATGGCAAGCGCGCCGGCGCGTCGATCACTTCTGGGCGGGATGCGCCTTGAAGAACGCGTTGAGCTGCCCCAGCATCGTCGCCCACCAGTCCACCACATCGGCGAAATTCCGCTGATTGAGGCCGCCCAGCGTCGTCACGTCATACGCGAAGCTCAGCGACTTGTCCTCGGGATCGAAGGACATCTGGCTGAAGCGCTTGTCCTTGTTCCACAGATTGGCGAGCTCGACGGTGTTGGCGCCGTCATCATTGTTGAACGCCGTGTTGAACTGGAGCGAGGCGCAATCCTTGTTCGCCTCGCACTCGTAGAAATAAATGCGGAAATTGTACCCGCTTGCCGCGCTCTCGATCATCGGGTTGCCGGTGGTCTTGCTCTTGGAAAGCACCGCCTTGTAGCCCGCCGCCTGCAGAGCGGAGACGACCGTCTGCGGTGCGTTGGCGCAGACCAGCCCGGCGACACAGGCGGTCGTGTCGGCTGCTTGTGCCGTGCCCGCGCTCAGGCCCACAATCGCGAGTCCGATCGCCTCTTTCATTCCATGCATCTGCCACACTCCCACTTTTGATCCCGCGCCGCTTTTAGGACGCGCGAAACCGGGCGCAAACGACTTTCCAGCAAGACTGCAAAGTTGGCGCTTGACGAATGGCGCGCGGCATTGCCCCATGTCGCAGGGGGATCGGAACATGGATCACACAAGCCTCTGGACTGTCGATAAACTGGCTGCGACCAAGCTGCTCGCGGCGCTGGGCCTGGATGTCACGGACGAACAGATCGACCGCGCGGCACGGCATTTCGCTCAGCACCGACAGGATCTGACGAGTTGGGCCGCCGAACGCGCGCAATCCAACATTGTTCGCACGCTGGAAACCGCATCGCCCGACATGTTCATGCGCGAGAGCGACCAATGGGCAAGCGGCTTCCGCTTCGCCGAACAACTTGTGATGACGGCCAATCCGCAGGAACTGCTCGACCTTGGCCCGGAGCGGACATTGAGCAAGGGACAGATCCTGCGTTCCATGGTGCGCCAGGCGCGGCGGGAATAGAGGCCCGTAAAAGCGACGGCCCGATCCCTACGGGCTTTGCATTGCACATATGTTCTTTTTATGTTCTCATTCATCCATGCCTGCGATCAAGGGCCGTGGCGCCCCATCCAACGTCGAATCGAACCGGTTTTCACTGCCCGGACGAGAGACGGACGGCGACTGGATCGACCGGACGCTCACGGTCGAGGAAGACGCCCTTCCGCCTCTGCGCACACTGGTTACGGAAGAACGGACGCGGACACGATCATCTCGCGGAACAACTCGCCTGACTTCGGCTTCAGTCAGTCGATCAATGCGTTCAGGGGCTGCGAGCAGCATTACACGGTTGTAAACGAATGATTTCAATACTTTATGAGCTACACGCCAGCTTGGCCGTCATTATTCCCTGGAGGAATCAACGCATTTGACACGGCTCGTCCGTCTGCAATGAGTTGTTTCTTATCTGCCCCGATTTTACTGATTGCGGCCAGCTTCCTCTGCCTCGTGTCTCGCGCCACGTACCATTCCTCAAATAACATCTCGATCAACTCAATCAGGACCTGAGCCTCATCAGGATCAACTGGAATTATGAGGTCAATCTCCTTTTCCATATGCGCGCCGATATTGCCGATTGAGCGCACGTGGTCGATTGCGTCGACTGTTTCATGTGTCACTCCCGCTGGAGCCTGCCCCTCATCAACCAACGCTCGCAAAGCTTCAATTTCCTTTGCGAGCGTCGCCTTCTTGATTCCGCAAAAATCACGGATCATTCCCTGAATGCACCGGCGTGCAAGAGTAGCTGAAGCCTTTGGGCTGTCGTCGCGAATTAGACATGCCTCAGTGTAATCCTCTACCAAAGGCTCCGGAACAAACGACGGTTGATTCTTCGCAGAACTTGTTGGAATAGCACGGCGATGATAGAGTGGATCAGCATCATTATTCACAGCGTAATTCGAATTGAATCCTCTATTTCTTCTTACTGAGAACCAAACACTTGTCTTTTTGCAATCCGGATTTGCGCAGCCAATCGCCAATGCACAAGCACTAACATTCCCTTCCGCCGAGCCGCCGACATTTATTGGAACAGCGATATCGTGATACTTCTGGTCAACAACTGACTGGTCACGACCACAATGCGGGCAAGTCCAATTAAATGCTGGCATAGCTTCTGACCTTTGCGAATGAATGCACCCCCTAGCCGATATGATAGTCCTTGACAATATGTTCACTTTATGTTCTTATTAAGTAATGCCTATCGAACGTGGACGAGGCGCAACGCACAGTCGGACCAGCCGCCGGTTCAATCTGCCGGAACGAGAGGCCGATGGCGATTGGCTTGACGAAATTAACGACATTGATGGAGGAATTCCGCGACTTCGGACATCGGTAACGCCGCTCAAAGCACGAACCATCATCACACAAAACGACTCACCAGATGTGGGATTTTCCCAGTCTGTGAACGTG
The DNA here is from genome assembly GCA_017304655.1 of Sphingomonas sp. Classification (GTDB taxonomy): domain Bacteria; phylum Pseudomonadota; class Alphaproteobacteria; order Sphingomonadales; family Sphingomonadaceae; genus Sphingobium. The sequence goes on along the minus strand of JAFKLY010000004.1, from coordinate 50,993 downwards.
TTTTCGGGCTGCGAGCATGGCTGCATCTATTGCTTTGCCCGGCCCAGCCATGCCCGGCTCGATCTCTCGCCGGGCCTGGATTTCGAGAGCCGGCTGTTCGTGAAGCCGGATGCGGCTCGGCTGTTGCGCGCCGAGCTTGGCAAGCGCGGCTATCGGGTCGAGACGATCGCGATGGGGACGAACACGGACCCCTATCAGCCGATCGAGGGACGCTACCGGATCACGCGCGCATGCGTCGAGGTGCTCGCCGATTGCCTCCATCCACTGATGATCACGACCAAGTCGGACCGGGTGACGCATGACATCGACCTGCTCGCGCCCATGGCCGCGCAAGGCCTGGTCGCTGTCGGCCTTTCGATCACCAGTCTCGATGCCGCGCTCTCCCGCACGCTGGAGCCGCGCGCGCCGCATCCGCGCAAGCGCCTCGCCGCCGTTCGGGCACTGGCCGAGGCGGGGGTGCCGGTGAATGCCTGTCTCTCGCCAATCATCCCGGCCATCAACGATCATGAGATCGAGGCGCTGGTCGCGGCCGCGGCGGACGCGGGCGCGCGTTCGGTCTCCTACATTCCAGTGCGCCTTCCCTTCGAGGTTGCGCCCTTGTTCCGCGACTGGCTGGCCACGCATCATCCGGACAGGGCCGACAAGGTGATGAACCAGATCCGCGACATGCGCGGCGGGCGCGACAATGATCCGGCGTTCGGCAGCCGGATGCGCGGGCAAGGCGCCTATGCCGACCTCATCCGAACCCGGTTCGAGAAGGCACGCGCACGCCATGGCCTCGACATCGGCCGTATCGCGCTGCGCAACGACCTGTTCGTACCACCCAGCGACCAGGGTCGCCTGTTCTAGCGGGCTTTCGGTGGATCAGCGCTGGCCGGAATGGATTTTGGCGGTCATCATCGCGCCGGCCTTCTGCGTGGCGGCGCGCGTATCGTTGGCGAGCTTCTTCACTTCCTGGGCCACCACGGAGAAGCCGCGCCCGGCCTCGCCCGCCCGGGCCGCTTCAATCGACGCATTGAGCGCCAGCAAATTGGTCTGGCTGGCAATATCGCCGATGGTCGAGACGATGTCGGCCAGTTGCGCCATCGTCGCCTCCAACTCGCGCTTCTGCGTCTCCAGCTCGCGCTGGAAGCGAAGCCCTTCGTCCAGTCGCTCCTGCACTTCCCGCTCAAGCTGCACCTGCCGCGTCACATCGCTCGCGATCTTCAGAATCTTGCGCGGATGCCCGTCGGCACCAAGAAGCGGATTGTAACTCGCCTGCAGCCAGACATCAGCGCCGCTGCTGGCCCGTCGCTTGTAGACGCCGGCGTCGAACGCCCCGTGCGCCAGCTTGGCCCAAAAGCGCCGATAGCCCTCGCTCGCGGCCTCGTCATCCGTGCAGAACATGCGGTGATGACGCCCGACGACATCAGGCAGATCGTAGCCGAAAATCTCCAGGAACAGATCATTGGCCCACAGGATCGTCCCATCAGGCGCGAATTCGATGACTGCCTGAGACAGGCACAAGGCCGCCCAGACTGAATCATGCTGATCGAAAGACCCCACCGTCTTCTCCGAGCAAATCAGGAATAGTGGCGGTGCGGCCAGCGGGGTGAAGACAGGGTTAAATTTGCTGAGAGGCAGCTTTCCCGCCGAAGATTTTACATCCGCGACGAACCGAAGCGGAGACCAGCCAATCCTCAGCGCCGCCTGAATTCCTCCGGCATCATCAGCTTGGGCTGTTCCAGCACCGGGCGTGTACCCAGTTCCCGCGCCAGCATGGCCAGCATCCAGGCGCGGTGACGCTCCAGGAAAGCCGGCAAATCATCCGGACGGGCCGGATCAAGCACCGGCACGTCCCAGGCCTCGGGTGGCGCCACTTTCTCCGCACGCTGGCTGCCGGTCTCGTCGGCTGGCCGATCGACATGATTGCCGGCATAGACATTGCCCGCAAAACTGAGCGTGAGCGGCGGCGGGAAGCCCGGGCTGGCGATGTAGCGCCCGCCTGACCGGCCGGTCTCATAGCCATAGCGCGCCGTGCCGCTCGTCCCCAGCCAGTTGTCACGCAGGGTGATGCCGGTCGACCAGCCATTCCACCATGTCGCGACGACCATCTGGACGTCCTCGTCCGGCGCGGCGTGGATCACGTTCTTCTCGATCACGGCATCGGATGCGCCGGCGATCTGGAAGATGCGCTCATGATCGTGATAGCTCACATTATAGCGGGCCAGCGTGCCGGTGTTGCCGAGATTTTCGGCCGGGTCGCGCACCACGGGCGTGCAGACGAGCAAGAAGCCGCCGGCATTGTCGTGGCTGAAATTATACTGGATGGTGGTGCGGCGGGAGTTGAAATCGGAATCGAAGCCCTGCCCGTCCAGCAGCCCCTGGGTGAACGCAGCCTCATTGAGCTGGATGAGCGTATTATCCGTGCTCCATTGCCAGATGGCGACGGTGTGTTCGTCAACACGCGCGGCCGCCCGGCGCACGATGTTGTGCTCGATCAGCGTTCCGTCCGTGCCGCGCGGCACGATGCCGTCGCCGCCGATATCCTCCAGCACATTGTCGCGAATGACGACGAAGCGGCTGGGAAACCAGCGGGCGACACTAACCTGATCGCTGATCCCGGCGATGCCCGAGCGATCGACCTTCCAGAGCAGGTTCCGCTCGATCGTCACCCCCTCGAACCGGGTCGGCACGGTGGGGCCGAGCGCGGAGAAGACGATGCCGCCATTGTCCTTGCGCGCATTGGTGCCGTTGACGTCATGAATATAGAGATCGCGCAGGACGATATTGTTCGCGACGCCGAAATCGACGGCACTCACGAATACGCCACGCCGTGCCGCATTGCCCTTGCCAGTGTTGGTAATCTCAAGTCCGCTCAGGATCACATTGTCGGCATTGCGGATTTCCACCGCATTCTCGGCCACGTCGCCCGCCTCGATGCGCGGGCGCGGACCATCGCCTCCGCGCGTAACCGTGATGGGCGCGCCGGCCGCGCCGGAATGGACAAGGAGCAGCGGCTCGCGCCATACCGATCCGGCCGCGAGCAGCACGGTGTCGCCAGGCTGAAGGCCCGCGCGCAGCAGCGCACCGAGCGTGCGCCAGGCCTGATCAGGCGCGAGACCACTGCTGGCATCGTCTCCCGTCTGCGAGTTCACATGCCAGGTCGTAGCGCTGGCCATAGAGGCACAAAGCAGCCCTGCAAGAAAGACACCCAACCTCTTCACACCACACTCCCACCAAGCCCGGCCGGAGCGGCAAGGCTCATGCGGCAACGCTCAAACAAGGAAAAGGCCGCCAGATCAATCCGGCGGCCTCCCCTGATTCTGTCACCCCGGCATGTCGCGGGGCGTGTCACGGCGTGATTTAGCCGACAATCTCTTCCGGCTTGAAGAAATAGGCGATCTCGATCGCGGCATTCTCTTCGCTGTCCGACCCGTGGACGCTGTTAGCCTCGATCGATTCGGCCAGTTCCTTGCGGATCGTGCCCGGCTCGGCATTGGCGGGGTTGGTGGCGCCCATGATGTCGCGGTTGCGCTTCACGGCGTCCTCGCCCTCGAGCACCTGCACGACGACCGGGCCGGAAATCATGAACGAGACCAGCTCACCGAAGAAGGGCCGCTCCTTGTGAACGGCGTAAAAGCCCTCGGCCTGCTCCTTGGTCATTTGAATGCGCTTGGAAGCGACGACGCGCAGGCCGGCTTCCTCGAGCATCTTGGTGACGGCGCCGGTCAGGTTGCGACGGGTCGCGTCGGGCTTGATGATCGAAAAGGTGCGGGTCACCGCCATGGGAAATGCTCCGAATTCTGGCTAAAAAGAAAGACGCGCGCCCTCTAGCCGCGAAGTGAGACCGGATCAAGGGGCGCGAGGCGGACCACAATCGCGGCGGCCACCCGCTCTGCAGGACCTAAGGCCCCTGCCGCCATTTGCCGCCGTCCTGCTTCCAGAACCGCGGATTGACGCCTTCGGCCTTGCTCAACTGGCGCCAGGCGGTGCGAGCCTGGGCGATGGTTGCCTCGTCGAAGAAGTAGAAGGCGCGATCGAAGGCCAGGGCTTCGTCCCGCCATTGGCCATCCGCCAGCGCGACGTGACGCGCCTCGTTCGTCGCGAGGCAACTGGCCGAGAGCAGGATCGGCTGAACCTCCGGCTGCAGGGCGTCATCATGATCATGGGCCAGATAGGTTTCCGGCCCGGCGCTCCAGAGCGCCTGCGAGATGCGATCGAGCTGGACACGCTCTTGCGAGACCACCAGCAATCGCCCGCCATCCTCCAGGATGCGGCGCGCGATGCCGGGGATCACGCCTTCGGCAGGATCACGACTGAGCTGATAGAAATCGACCTGCATTCAGCTAATTTCAGCTCCTTGTTCAGTTTCCGTCTCAACTCGCCGAATAATGATCGCGCACGAGCTGATCGAGCAGGCGCACGCCAAAGCCCGTCGCGCCCTTGTCCCAGGTCGCACCCGGCTTGTCCGCCCAGACCATGCCGGCGATATCGAGATGCGCCCACTTCACGCCTTCGTTCACGAAGCGCTTGATGAACTGTGCTGCCGTGATCGAGCCGGCATAACGGGGGCCGATATTCTTGATGTCGGCGATCGGGCTGTCGAGCAGCTTGTCATAAGCGTCCGAGAGCGGGAAGCGCCACAGCTTGTCGCCGCTTTCCAGGCCCGCCGTAAGAAGCTGGTTGGCGAGCCCCTCGTCATTGGAAAAGAGGCCGCCATGCTCGTGGCCAAGCGAGATAATCATCGCGCCGGTGAGCGTCGCAAGGTCGATGAGCACCTCGGGCTTGTAGGTGTTCTGTGCCCAGGTGATGGCGTCACAGAGCACCAGACGCCCCTCGGCATCGGTGTTCAGCACCTCGACGGTCTGGCCCGACATGGTCGTGACAATGTCGCCGGGGCGCTGCGCGCCACCATCCGGCATATTCTCAACCAGGCCGCAAATGCCGACGACATGGGCATTGGCCTTGCGCAGCGCGAGCGCCTTCATCGTGCCGACGACCGCGCCGGCGCCACCCATGTCCCACTTCATATCCTCCATGCCCGGCCCGGGCTTGAGGGAAATGCCGCCGGTATCGAAGGTCACGCCCTTGCCGACGAGCACGAGCGGCGTGGCCTGCGCGCCGCCGGTCCCGTCCCAGCGCAGCGCGAGCAGGCGGGGCTTGCGAATCGAGCCCTGCGCCACGCCCAGCAGCGCGCCCATGCCGAGCTTTTCCATGTCCGCCTCGTCGAGCACGCTCACCTCGATGCCGAGATCGGCCAGAGGACGGCAGCGTTCCACGAAGGTCTCGGGATAGATGATATTGCCCGGCTCGGCGACCAGCTCACGTGTGAAAGCGACGCCAGCCGCGAGCGCTTCCTGCTCAGCCCAGAGCGTTGCAAGGTCCGCCGCATCGCTGACCAGCGTCAGCGTCTCCAGCGTGGGCTTGGCTTTTTCCGCCAGCTTGGTGCGGTAGGTATCGATCCGCCACGCGCGCAGCAGCGCACCGAGGCCCAGATGCGCGAGCGAGGATGCGGCAATGCCCGCCCCGTCGACGCAAGCCTGCGTGACGCCGGAAGTGAGCAGGCGCGCCGTGATCGCGGCGCCGGCCTTTTCGAAATCGGCGGCATTGCCCTCTCCCGTGCCCACGAGCACCACGCGCAGTGTCTTGCCGGCTTCGCTCACGAACAGTTCAACGAGCGCGCCGGCCTCCCCGCCAAAGCGCGATGCACCGGCCGCCTCGGCCGCGAGCGCGTGCGCCTCGATTGCCGGAGCGATGGCGCTGCCCTTGGCAATCGGGAAGATAAGCGTGCTCGCGTCCGAAGGACGGGAAGCGCTGAGGGCGATCTGCATGAAACAAGCTCCTGGAAGGGAAAAGTTGCGCCGGACTGGCACCTGGATAACAAGGAAATAGCGCCTCGACCCGATCCTTGCCACGGCAAACGGAAACTTAACCGCGATTTCATGCTTGCTGAGACAATTGCGGTCGCGGCGCCGGGGTGCAATAGGCGGCGTCGAATGGCGATGGCTCGGGCTCAAGCCGCTGGATGGAGACGACAAGCTTGGCGAGCGAGATGCGCCGCGAAGAAGACAGGCAGGAAAGCAACCGACTCGGCTTCGCCGCGCCGGCGCTGGTGGCTGCGCTTCTTCTGCTCGCCTGCATGGCCGGGCCGGCAAAAGCTCAGAATTCGGCTGAAAATGGCCCGGATTTTCGCGAACCGCCCTCGCGCAAGGCCGACGTCGCGCCGCCCGGCCAGCCCATCTCCGCCGAGGAAATCGGCTTCGAAGCGAACCGCATCGACTATGACTATGAGAACGACGTGGTCACAGCCTCGGGCAATGTCCATGTCGCCCGCGACGGCTCGCGACTCGTCGCCGATCAAGTGGTGTGGGACCGCAAGGCCGGCACGGTGATCGCGCGCGGCGACGTCGCCCTGTTCAGCGCACAGGGCGACAAGGCCTATGCCGACGAGATGGACGTCACCGAAAGTCTGCGCGACGGCGTCATCGACAATCTGCTCATCGTCACCAAGAATGCCAATCGTCTTGCGGCCGACAAGGGCCAGCGGACCGGCGACATCTATGTGCTGGAGCATGCCGCCTACACGCCTTGCCGCGTGGAGACCGACGCCGGCTGCCCGAAGGAACCGACCTGGCAGATCCAGGCCGACAAGGTGGTGCTGGACAATGCGCGTGAGCGGGTCCGTTATACCAATGCCCGGGTGAAGCTGCTCGGCATGCCGCTGATCCCGCTGCCCGGCCTGCGCCACAGCATCGGCGACGAAGGCGGCGACGGATTGCTGGTCCCGGACATCGGCTATGACCGTCGCAACGGCTTCGAAGCGAAGATCCCCTATTACTGGCGGCTCGACGCCAATCGCGATCTCACCGTCACCCCGCACTTCTACAGCGCGGTGTTGCCGATGCTCGGCGCGAACTACCGGGCGCTGCTCTCGAACGGCGCCTATCAGATCGGCGGTTACGCCACGGTCAGCGGCGTGACCTCGGTCAATGGCGGAGCGTCCACCGCGACCAGCGACCAGCGCTTGCGCGGCTATTTCCAGGCGAGCGGAAAATTCCAGTTCGATCCGCTGTGGTCGCTCACCGGATCACTGCGCTATGTCAGCGACAACACTTTCCTCAATCGCTACGATCTGAGCCGCGAGGACCGGCTGCGCTCGACCCTGAACCTCGAGCGCATCGGCGTGCGCAGCTACCTCTCGATTGCCGGTTGGGACTTCCAGTCGCTGCGCTCCAACGCCGCCTCAGGACAGGTCCCCGTTGCCATTCCGGCGATCGATTATCGCCTGCGCCTGGCCGATCCGCTGCTGGGCGGGACGGTCCAGATCCAGGCGAATAGCCTCGCCATTCTGCGCACCGAAGGGCAGGACACGCAGCGCGCGTTCGCTGGCGTCACCTGGAGCACCACGCGCCTGACCGGACTTGGCCAGGAACTGACGCTGACCGGCTATGCGCGCGGCGATGTCTATCACAGCGCGGAGAACAGTCTCAGCCCCACGGTCATCTATCGCGGCGAGCCGGGCTGGCAGACGCGCGGGATCGCGGCGCTGGCGCTCGACATGCGCTGGCCGTTCATCGGCAAGGCGCTGGGCGGCACCCAGCGGATCGTTCCGCGCGTTCAGCTCGTCGTCGCCCCGCGCCTGTCCAATCTCAACGTGCCGAATGAAGACGCCCGCGCCATCGACCTGGAGGATTCCAACCTCTTCGCGCTCAACCGTTTCCCCGGCTATGACCGTTTCGAGGATTCGAGCCGCATCACTTATGGCCTCGATTACCGGCTCGACCGGCCCAACTTCACCTTCGATGCGACGATCGGCCAGAGCTATCGCCTGAGCCAGCGTCAGACCGTGCTGCCAAACGGCACCGGCCTTTCGGATCGCTTGTCGGACATCGTCGGTCGGTCGCAATTGCGCTACAAGGACTTCGTTCAGATCACGCACCGCTTCCGTCTCGACAAGGAAAATCTGGCCGTGCGCCGCAACGAGATCGAGGCGACGATCGGTTCGCGCAAGACCTATGTCGAGGTCGGCTATCTCCGCCTCAATCGCAATGTGACCGCCGGTGTCGAGGATCTGCGCGACGTCGAGGAAATCCGTGTCGGCGCGCGCGCGTCCTTCGCCCGTTACTGGTCCGTGTTCGGCTCTACCAACATCGACCTTACCGGCTTCAGTGACGATCCCAACAGCGTGCTCTCCGGCTTCGAGCCGGTCCGCCACCGTGTCGGCGTGGCTTATGAGGACGACTGCCTCGAGGTTGGCTTCACCTGGCGCCGTGATTATCAGACGGTCGGCGACGCCCGCTCGGGCAATTCCTTTCAGCTGCGGCTGGTATTTAAGAATCTGGGTCTGTAAAGACGAGCCTTCGCGATGCTCTGCCGCCCGGCCGGGCGCAGATCGCTCAGCCGTGGTTCAGCTGCGGCAGGGCAAGCAGCGAGGCAGCCCCGCCGGGTTTCCCGGCCCTGGGGCGGCTTCTGAATGGAGAGCAATTTGATCGACGTGAAGAGGATGTCAGCGCGGGTTCCGTCCCTGATGCTTGCGAGTGCTGCCGCCTGCCTGATGATCCAGGCCGCGCCGGCGCAGACGGGGGGCAATGAAGATCCCAACGCGTCTTCGTCCGCGCTCAACATCCCGGATTCCTTCACACTCTTCGGCAAGCGCGATCCCAATGTCCGCAAGGCGACCGCGCTGGTGAACGGCGAGGTGATCACCGAAACGGACGTCGATCAGCGCCTGGCGCTGGTCGTGCTCGCCAATGGCGGCAAGGTGAGCGACGAGGAACGCGACCGGCTCAAGCTGCAGGTTCTGCGCAATCTCATCGACGAGACGCTGCAGATTCAGGCGGCAGCTTCCAAGGATATCAAGATCTCGAAGCCGGAGCTGGACGAGAACTTCGCCCGCGTGGCGGCTAATTTCCGCTACACGCCCGAGAATTTCGCCAAGTATCTCGCCGCACAGGGCTCGTCGGACAAGAGCATCAAGCGCCAGATCGAAGGCGAAGTGGCCTGGAACCGGCTGCTGCGCCGCGAGGTCCAGCCCTTCGTCAACGTTTCCGAAGAGGAAGTTCGCGCCGTGGTGGATCGCCTGAAGGCGGCCAAGGGCACGGAAGAATATAAGATCGGCGAAATCTATCTCTCGGCCACGCCGGAGACGATGGAGCAGGTCCACAAGAATGGCGAACAGATCATGAGCCAGATCCGCCAGGGCGGATCGTTCCAGGCTTATGCCCGCCAATATTCGGAAGCCTCGACCGCAGCCGTGGGCGGCGATCTTGGCTGGGTACGTCTGGCGCAATTGCCTGAGGAGCTGGGGTCCGCTGCCCAACAGTTGCAGGTTGGGCAGATCGTCGGCCCGATCGCCGTGCCGGGTGGCTTCTCCATCCTGTTCCTATCCGACAAGCGTCAGGTCCTCACGGCCGATCCCCGCGACGCCGTGCTGAGCCTCAAGCAGCTCGCCATCGACTTCCCGGCAGGAACCACGCCGGCCGACGCCCAGAAGCGCGCCAATGCCTTTGGCGAAGCGCTCAAGTCGCTGAACGGCTGCGGCGCCGTCTCCGATCTGGCCGCGCGTCTCGGCGCGACGGTCGTCGAGAACGACATTCAGGCCCGCAACCTGCCACCGCAGCTCCAGTCCATCCTGCTTGCAATGCAGGTGGGCGAAGCGACGCCGCCATTCGGTTCCGCGGCCGAGGGCGTGCGGGCACTGATCCTGTGCGGCCGCGATGATCCAAAGGATGCGGCGGCCCCATCATTCGACCAGATCATGTCCCAGATGGAAGAGGAGCGCGTCAACAAGCGGGCACGCACATATTTGCGCGACCTGCGACGCGACGCGGTGATCGATTATAACTGATCGCGTATTCCCCGATCTGCGCGTAGTGACGGCAATGCAGCCGATTGCCGTTTCGCTGGGCGATCCGGCTGGCATCGGGCCGGAGATCATTGCCAAGGCCTGGGACTTGCGCGAGGCGGAGCGGCTTCCGAGCTTCTTCGTGGTAGGTGACGCGGCCGCCATCTCGGCCGTCTGGCAAGGTCCGATCCAGCGGATCGACGATCCCGTCGAGGCGTGCGGCGTGTTCCCCCATGCCCTGCCCTGCCTGCAAGTCGCGGAGGCCGGCGAGATCGTGCCGGGCAGTCCGTCGCTCGATGGCGCCCGCTGCGCCTTCCAGGCCCTGGAGGCCGCGACGGGTCTCGTACGGGCGGAAAGTGCCTCGGCGCTGGTGACAGCCCCCATCTCCAAGGCCCAGCTTGCGCTTGTCGGCTTCACCCATCCCGGCCAGACCGAATTCGTCGCGGAGCGCTGTGGCGTGGGACGCGACAATATCGCGATGATGCTTGCCGGCCCCGGCCTGCGGGTCGTCCCGCTCACCATTCACATGCCGCTCAAGGATGTGCCGCAGGCTCTGACGCCCCAGCTCATCCGCAGCCGGGCGCTCGCTACGCTGCGCGGCCTGCGCCGCCTGTTCGGCATCGAGAATCCGCGTCTCGCCATGGCCGGGCTCAATCCTCACGCCGGCGAAGACGGGCTGCTCGGCGCCGAGGAAAAGACGATCATCGAACCGGTGCTGGATCAGCTTCGCGAGGAAGGCGTGGAGATTTCCGGGCCGCACGCCGGCGATGCGCTGTTCACGCCGCGCGCGCGCGAAACCTATGACGCAGCGCTCTGCTGCTATCATGATCAGGCGCTGATCCCGATCAAGGCACTCCATTTCGACGATGGCGTCAACATCACGCTGGGCCTGCCGATCGTGCGGACGTCGCCCGATCATGGCACGGCCTTCGCAATCGCCGGTCGCAACCATGCCCACCCCGGCGCGATGATCGCCGCCATCCGCATGGCGCGCGAAGCGGAGTTGTGCCGCCGCGCCTGGGCCGACGCCGGATAAGAGCCATGTCGAACCTGCCGCCCCTGCGCGACGTCATTGCCGCGCACGGCCTGCGCGCCAGCAAGGCGCTGGGCCAGAACTTCCTGCTGGACGAGCAATTGCTCGATCGCATCGCCGCAGTGCCCGGCCCGCTTGCAGGCGAACGCGTTTTCGAAGTCGGCCCCGGTCCCGGCGGCCTCACTCGCGCCCTGCTAAGGGCCGGCGCCAATGTCACGGCGGTGGAGCGCGATGCGCGCTGCCTCCCGGCGCTCGCCGAGCTGGCCGATGCCTTCCCCGGCCAGTTGCGCGTGATCGAGGGTGACGCCCTGAAGGTCGATCCCGTCGAGGCATGCGGAGGCCCGGCTCACATCGTCGCCAATCTGCCCTACAATGTCGGCACGGCCTTGCTGGTCGACTGGCTGGAAAGCGACGCCTGGCCACCCTGGTGGAAATCAGCGACCCTCATGTTCCAGGCAGAAGTCGCCGAGCGGATCGTGGCCAAGCCGGATAGCGATGCCTATGGGCGCCTCGCTGTGCTTGCCCAATGGCGCTGTGAGGCCAAAATCGCGATGCGCGTACACCGCTCCGCCTTCACCCCGCCGCCCAAGGTCATGTCTGCCATTGTCCATATCGTGCCTGCGTCCGCGCCCGATGGTGTCGATGTCCGCACGCTGGCCCGCATCACCGCCGCTGCCTTCGGCCAGCGCCGCAAGATGCTGCGACAGAGCCTCAAGAGCGTCGCGGGTGCTCTCGACGCTCTGACGCAGGCCGGGATCGACGAGAGCCGCCGGGCCGAGACGTTGAGCGTTGCAGACTATGTGACGATCGCCCGCCTGCTCGGCAGCGCTTAGGCGGCGGCCGCGAGGAAGCCTTCCCAGCCTTCCAGCGTCATGGAGCCGAGATATTCGGCCTGCATCTCCGGGGTCAGCACTTCAATCATGAAGCATCCGTCGATCCAGACCTCGATGAGATGAAACGGCCCGCGATCACATACCCGCGCAGGATAGCCCGCCTCTGCCGCAAGCGCGAGCACTGCCTCGACCGCCAGGGGAGAAGCAATGGCGGCGTGACAGGCCTGTTCGCGCACCGGCGCTCCCAGCCCCTCCCGCACATCGCTCGAATCGGCGCCGCCAAAGTGCATTTCCGTGCCGCGCGGATAGATTTCGATCGCGCTGTTGCGCTCGTCCCCGGCCATCGCAACCCACGAGCCCTGGCCGAAAGGCGGGAACGGATAGGCCCGTCCCTGCCAGAGCCGGGCAAAGAAATCAGCGGTCGCCCCCGGATCGTCGGCACTAAGAGAAATATGGAAAATCATCGGACGACTCTTTCTGAACCATGTTCGATGCCCTCCATTATGAACTGGCACAATTTGTGTCAATAATAAATTGACACGAAAAGTGTCACTTTATAGAGAGGGATCATGAGCAATCCTGAACCAGCCCCGGCAGGCAAGCGCGCCGCCAATCGCGAAGCCATTCGCGCCCGCATCGAGGATGCGCTGCTGGAGACCCTGGCCGATGGCGATCCCAGCGGCATCAATCATGACCAGATTGCCGATCGTGCCGGCGTCGGGCGGCGGACGGTCTATCGCTATTTCCCGGATCGGACGGCGCTACTTCAGGCCGGCTGGCGTCGCCTCAGCGCGGCGGCCAGCCCGAACGTGCGCATGCCGGAAAGCGCCGCCGGTCTCGTCAATGGGCTCGAAGAGCTGTTCGTCGGATTCGACCGCAATGCCGACGCCATGACTGTCACCATGGCGAGCGCGGAAGGTCGGGCAATCCGCAATGCGATGACGCCGCAGCGCGTCGCGGCCTATCGCTCGGCCTTTGCGAAGGAGACAGAGCACCTCGACCCGCATCGGCGAGACATGGCGATTGCCGCGATGCAACTGCTCGCCAGCGGCTTTGCCTGGCGCGAATATCGCGACCAGTGGCAGCTTAGCGGCAAGGATATGGCGCGCGCATCCCGCTGGGCGATCAACACCCTGTTGAGCGATCTGGCAAAAGGCGGCGGCCCGGCCGCCTGACCGCCGCGAGAATATTACTGGTGTTCGGTCGCCTTGGGCGTCTCGGCTGCAGCGACCTTCGGCGCACCTGCCGCAATGGCCGCCGCCAGCGGCTCAGCAGACGCGCAGCTCGATTTGCAGACGGCACGCAGCTTGGCGAGCGTCTCGCGCGCGCTTTCGGTTGCGCCCTTGTCCATCATGGCCAGACCCTCGCCTTGCAGGGCGGCCTGATTGGTCTCGTCGAGGTCCAGCACCCGGCCATAATAGCGGATCGCCTTGCCGGGCAGTTTCTGGGCGCGGGCGATCTTGCCGAGCTGCAGAAATATGTCCGTGTCCTGCGGCGAGAGCAGCAGTGCCGTCTCATAAGCGTCCCGCGCGACAGTCAGATTGCCTGACGCGAGTGCCTGAGCACCCTTGGCAACCCAAGGAGCAGCGCGCGAATTGGTCGCTGGCGCGGCCGTCTTCTGGCTCATTCCGCTGCTCGCGGACAAGGCCAGCGCGCTTGCCAACAAAATGGACGCGGGAGTGAACCGCATGACTGTCTCCCAAAAAGGACCGCGTGCAACTGACGCCATGAACGTCCACGCTAACATGGTTTCTCGAGGACCGCGAAGAAAAACCCGTCGGTGCCGTCATGGCGCGGGGTGAGCAGTGTTCCCTCACCCCAGGGTCGTCCCGCGTCGATCGCTCGACGCGCCTGCCATAGCGGCGCCAACCTAACAAATTGCTGAACCTGATCGCGCCCTTCCCTGTCGATCAGCGAGCAGACCGCATAAACAAGCCGCCCACCCGGCTTCACGAGCGGCGCCGCGACGGCCAGCAGCCGCGCCTGCAGGGCCACGATGCGGTCAAGTCGGTCGGGCGTCAGCCGCCAGCGCGCCTCGGGATTGCGGCGCCATGTCCCCGAACCGCTGCACGGTGCGTCGATCAGCACGACGTCACATTGCCCTTCAAGATGCGCGAGGGAGCGGGCTTCCCGGCCGGGATCGAGCAGAAGCGTCTCGATCATGCCGCTGCAGCCCGCCCGCGCGGCCCGCGGCACGAGACGGGCGAGCCGGTCGCGCACACTGTCCGCAGCGATGAGCCGCCCCTCGCCACCCATGTCTGCCGCCAGCGCCAGCGTCTTGCCGCCGGCTCCTGCGCACAGATCCAGCACGGTCATGCCGGCCCGTACCTCGCAGGCCTCGGCAATGATCTGGCTGCCCGCATCCTGGATCTCGACCGTTCCGGAGGCCAGCAAAGGGTCTTTCTCGACATCCGTGCCGGCAGGAAGCGCAATGCCCTGGCGCGTGGTGGCAATCGGCTGCGCGTCGGGCCAGTGCGGCAGCAGCGCCTCGCGCGTCGCAACCAGTGCATTGGCGCGAATATGCAGCGGCGCCCGGTTAAGCAGGGCAGCCTGCTCGGCGTCGTCGATCAGCCCGGCAAGTTCCGGAACGATCCAGCTCGGCAGCAGCGCGGCTTCGGGCACCGGTTCGTCCGCGCGCAAAGGCTCTGGACCATGCGCCGACCCGTCGAACAAGGCTGCGAGATCGGCATCGTCCCGGGCCAGACCGGCCAGCGCCGCGCGACCGCTCAAGGGACGATCGCCCCAGGCCCGGATCGCGCGATAGACGAGATCGCGCACCGCGCGCCGGTCCTTGGAGCCGGCATAGCGTCGATCCCGGAAATAGCGGGCGATCAGCGTGTCAGCTGCAGCGCCATCATCGCGCGCCGCGGCGATGACGAGATCGAGCAGCTCGATAGCGGCCTGGGCGCGTGCGGCGGGCGTCATGTGGTCCTGTCCTCCTCCCGCTCAGGGGAGGCGCCGGGCGCGATCACCGCGTCGGATAATTGGGCGCCTCGCGCGTGATGGTCACGTCATGCACATGGCTCTCGGAGAGACCGGCATTGGTGATCTGGACGAAACGCGCGCGCTTCTGCAGGTCCGGGATCGTGGCGCTGCCGGTATAGCCCATCGCCGCCTTGATACCGCCGACCAGCTGGTGGATCACATCGCGGGCCGGCCCCTTGTAGGGCACCTGACCCTCGATGCCCTCGGGCACCAGCTTCATCTGGTCCTTGATGTCCTGCTGGAAGTAGCGATCGGCCGAGCCGCGCGCCATCGCGCCGACCGAACCCATGCCGCGATACGACTTGTAGGCGCGCCCCTGATACAGGAAGGTTTCGCCCGGGGCCTCTTCCGTACCGGCCAGCAGCGATCCGATCATCACCGCCGACCCACCGGCGGCCAGCGCCTTGGCGACGTCGCCGGAAGTGCGGATGCCACCATCTGCAATCACCGGCACACCGCTCTTGGCGGCTTCCTCGGCCGCATCCATCACCGCTGTGAGCTGCGGCACGCCGACACCGGCCACGACGCGCGTGGTGCAGATCGACCCCGGCCCGATGCCCACCTTGACGCCATCCGCGCCCGCATCGATGAGTGCGCGCGTCGCTTCGGCGGTCGCGACATTGCCCGCGACAAGCTGGACGGAATTCGAAAGCTTGCGGATACGCTCAACACTCGCCGCGACCATCTTGCTGTGGCCATGCGCCGTATCCACGACGATGAGATCGCATTCCGCGTCGATCAGCGCCTCGGTGCGCTCGAGCCCTTTGTCGCCCACCGTCGTCGCGGCGGCGACGCGCAGACGGCCGGACCGATCCTTCGTCGCCTGCGGATAAGTCACGGCCTTCTCGATGTCCTTCACCGTGATGAGACCGACACAATGGAAGGCGTCGTCCACGACCAGCAGCTTCTCGATCCGGCGCTGATGGAGCAGGCGCCGCGCTTCCTCCTGCGCAACGCCGACCCGGACCGTCGCCAGATTTTCGTGCGTCATCAGTTCGCGTACCGGCTGCCCCGGATTTTCGGCAAAGCGCACGTCACGATGGGTGAGGATGCCGACCAGCTTGCCTGAAGCCTCGACGACGGGGATGCCGCTGATCCGGTGGCGCGCCATCAGCGCCTGCGCATCGCTGAGCGGCTGATCGGGGCCAATGGTGATCGGGTTGACCACCATGCCGCTCTCGAAGCGCTTCACTGCGCGGACGGCGGCAACCTGTTCCTCGATGGTGAGATTACGGTGTAGGACGCCGATCCCGCCGAGCTGCGCCATGACGATCGCCATGTCCGCCTCGGTCACCGTGTCCATGGCGGAGGAGAGGATCGGGATATTCAGCGAAATCTCGCGGCTGACCCGGGTCGAGACATCAGCCTGGCTCGGCAGCACGTCGGACTCGCCCGGCTGCAGAAGCACGTCGTCGAAAGTAAGGCCGAGCCGAATGTCCATGGGTTTGCCACCTGGTCTTGAGTTGCCCCGCCCGGGGAATCAGTGGCGGCCCATGTAACCATTTCCTCCGCAGACCGCTAGGGCGGATCGAAAGATACGGACGCGCGTCCACAAGGGCGCTTCTCAATGGCTGCGAAGTGGACCCAAACCGGCAATCTCGTGCGGTGGTAGTGCTCTCAAACCGAAACAGGAGCCAGCCCGACATGCGCCGGATAGAGCGCGCGCGCCGTCGCGCCCGGTTCCAGTCCGAAATGCCGGGCGACCGCACCGGAGGTCATGGCTTCGAGAGAGACTGTCGGACGCAGGTCTCTTCCATCCAACAAACTGCCTGGCGCCAGGCCGGGCCAATCCGCGCGGACATGCCCGCCATTCAGCCCACCGCCAAGCAACAGCGCGACACTGCCGGTGCCATGGTCGGTGCCTTGCGTTCCGTTGATCGCCGCCGTGCGGCCAAACTCCGTGGCGACGAGCACCAGCGTCTCCCGCCAGACCGGGCCAAGTCCGTCCGCCAAGGCGCCGATCATCTGATCGAGATTGCGCAATTGCGCCCCCAGCCGACCGGTCTGGCCGCTATGGGTGTCCCAGCCGCCAGTTTCGATCATCATCAGGCGGACGCCCTCCGGCGCAGAGAGCATCGCAGCGGCCACGCGACCGGTTTCGGCAGCCTCGTTGGGACGGGCCGCAGCGCCATCTTCGCCAGCCAGGCGACGTGTCGCAACGAAGCTCTCCCAAAGTTCGTGCAGTTGCGGATCGGCTGCATAAAGCTGGGAAACGCGGCTCATCAAATCCGTGGACGGGCCCGTCAAATGAGACGGCGCGTAACTGCTGACCGGTTGCCCGCCGCGCAACGCCATGGGGACATCCGGCGCGTATGCCAGCGCGCGGTTGTCATCCGGAGGCAGCAGCGCAATCAGCCGGTTCATCCAGCCGCTGCGCTCCGCATAAGGCAGCAAGCCGCCTGTTTCGAGAATGTTCTGGCCGTCGAAGTGAGAGCGATCCCGGTAGGATGAGGCCACCGCATGCACCGCCAGCGCCTGTCGCGCACCGAACAACTGCGCTGTTCGGGCCAGCGCGGGATGCAGCGAAAAGACGTCATCCAGCTTCGTCGCGTTCGCCAAGGAGGGCAGGAAACCACCTCTCAGTGCCTCAAAACCAGGATCACCGAGCGGCGGCACGATATGAAGCCCATCGGCTGCCCCACGCTGGATGATGAAGACGAACCGCCGCGCCGTGGGTGCAGCCGCGAAGGCAATGCGGGGGCAAAAGCCCGCCAGGGCAAGGGTGGAAAGGCCACCACGAACGAGGGATCTGCGGTCTATCATAAGCTCAGCACCTCAGCATTTCCGGCGCGACGAGCATCAGCGCGACGCCCTCGCGCGGACTGTCGGCATTCGCGATCGCCCGCCGTGTCGCGTCGGACATCCGATCCCCGAACAGCCGGGCCGCAGCGTCACGCGCATCGACCGCAGCGCCGGCCCGCGAAGCCAGGCGACCCGCAATTTCAACCCGCCGATAAAGCGCGTCCGGCGCCGCCCAGGCCGAAGCAATGTCGTCAAACCCGGCCGGTGAACCGGGACGCCAGACCGGCTGCCCAAGATCGGCAAACATCGAAACGAAATTTCGATCCGGCAAGGCGGATGCCTGCGCCCCCATATCGAGCGAACGCATCACGGCGACGCCCCAGAGCCAAGGGGTACGAAACTTGGTGTATGTATTTTGCCAGGCCTCCGGCGCCGCAATCAACGCCGCATAGACCGTCGCTAGATGGCCGTCGCTCGATCGATAAGCGGACTCGAGCTTTGCAACGAGTGCCGCAGGAGGATCGTCGGCAACGAAATGGCGCGCCAGCTTCGTCGCCACGTGCCGGGCCGTCGCCGGATGACGCGCCAGATCCCGCAAAACGGCGCGGGCCTGCCCCTCTCCCTCCTCGCGATAGACCTTTGAAACGATAGTGCGGCTTCCCGGCTCGTGCACCGCCGGCAAAAAGAGGAAGTCGCCGGGCGCATGCGCATCCATGAGACGCGGCGCCACGCCGCCCCGTGAAAAGCCGGCGACGGTCCAGCCAGTCAAAGCGCGGGCAAACTCGGTCACATCCGACTGGCTGTAACCCGAGCGGACGCCGAGCGTATGCAGCTCCAGAATTTCGCGGCCGAGATTTTCGTTGAGGCCCGCCTTGCGCCCTCTGGCCTGGGCACGCGCGCCGAACGGGCTGTTGGGTCCGACGGATTGCGCCTGATCGAGGTAGATCAGCATGGCCGGGTGGCGCTCCACGGCAACAAGCATATCCTCGAACCGGCCCAGCAGATTGGGCCGGATCGCATCGAACTCCAGCAAGCCCGCGAGCGCCGTCATCTCCGGCTTGTCGGCCGAGACGGCGAAATGGTTCGCCCAGAAATGCACAAGGCGTTCAACAAACGGTGTGTCCGTCGCCACGGCATTGCGAACGCGCAGGCTAACCTGCGCGAGATATTGCGTTCTGGCAAAGGCTCGCAAATCGGCCTGGATTTGCTGCCGATCGGTTCGCATGTCCTGCGTCGTGGCCGGACTGCTCTCCACCTTCTCCTGTGGCGAAACCGGCCTGTCTGGAACCGGCCCGGGGACCGTGCCGGCCGGCTCGACCTGCATCTTGCCCGCTGCCCTTGCCTGTTCGGCAAAGGCAACCAGCCCCTGTGCGATCTCGGTCTGTCCTGCAATCGCATCCCGGCCCGGCAAGGCGGGCTGGTAGCGCGACAATTGGCTCTCCAGCCAGCCATGCGGATCATCCGGTAAATCATCCGAAGGCCGCCGGCCGAGGCCGAACCGATTCAACGCAATCGCTGCATCCATCTCGAACATCCTTCGTCCGACATGATCCGCTGCGATTGTCGCAGAATTATATCAAAGCGCCCGAAAGCCCCCGATTAGCGACGAAAGGAAACCTAGCGCCGTTGACGCTCGGCGCGTTCGATCAGCGCTTTCGCTTCCTCGACATGCATGGATTCAATCATCCGCCCGTCGTAGCGCTGGGCACCGCCGGTGAATGCCTCGACCAGCGCGCGCGCCTGCTCGATGGCGGGGCCGCTCGGCGAGAAAGTCCGGTTCGCTACGTCCACATGGCTGGGATGGATCACAGACTTGCCGTCGAACCCCATCTGGCGCCCTTCGTCACACTCGCGCGCCAGCCCTTCAAGATCTTCCAGATGATTGTAGACTCCATCGAAAGCCGCCACGCCCGCCGCGCGGGCAGCAAGGATGATCGACTGGAGCGCAAAGGAAATCGCGGTGCGCGGCGCGTCGGGCGGCACGCCGAGACCCCGGCGCATGTCATTGGTGCCGGCAAGCAGCGCAACGACGCCTGGCTCGCGCGCGATGCGCTGGGAATTGACGAGGCCGGCCGGGCTTTCGATCATCGCGATCACCTGGCGCTGCGTCACCAGATGCACATCATGTGCCTGCCGCGCCTCGATCACCTTGGGCACGATCACATAAGGCGGCGAGGCAGCGCGCACCGCCACCATGTCCAGCCCATGATCGGCGCGCCCTTCCGCATTGATCCGGATCGCGCAGGGGCGCCCGTCAAAACCGGCGCGGACCGCATCGACAGCCGCCTGCCGCGCCTGATCGCGATCCTCCGGCAGAACCGAATCCTCAAGGTCGAGAATGATGAAGTCGGCGTCGAGCGAACGGGCCTTCTCGATAGCGCGCGGGCGCGAGGCCGGCACGAACAGCATCGAGCGCACAAGGCGCAGCGGCAGCCCATGCTGGATTTTCTCCCGACTTCTCCTCATGCCTTCAATCCCTCCCGTTGCCCCATCGTCTTGCATATCCAGCGACCGATTCCGCTTCCCGGCGGCGGCCTGTCGAGCCATAGTAGCGAGAGCTGGAGCAGGAGGCCATTGGTCATGGATGTGTTTACCCTCGCCGTCTTCATCGTCTTTCTGGTCATCTTCTATCTCGCCGCGAGTGTGAAGATCGTCCGGCAGGGCTATCGCTACACGATCGAGCGCTTCGGCCGCTTCACGGAGGTCGCGGCCCCCGGCTTCAATCTCTACCCGGCTTTCTTCTATCGTGTCGGCCAGAAGATCAACATGATGGAACAGGTCATCGATGTTCCGTCGCAGGAGATCATCACCCGCGACAACGCGATGGTCTCGGTCGACGGGGTCGTCTTCTTCCAGGTGCTCGATGCCGCGAAGGCCGCCTATGAAGTGAGCAATCTCCACATCGCGCTCCTCCAGCTCGCCACGACTAACCTGCGCACGGTGATGGGCTCGATGGACCTCGACGAGACTCTCTCCAAGCGCGACGAAATCAATGCGCGCCTGCTCTCCGTGGTCGATCACGCCACCAATGCCTGGGGCGTCAAGATCACCCGTGTCGAGATCAAGGACATCCGGCCACCGACGGACATCGTGAATGCCATGGGCCGCCAGATGAAGGCCGAGCGTGAGAAGCGCGCCAATATCCTCGAAGCGGAGGGCTTCAAGAGCGCCGAGATCCTGCGGGCAGAGGGCGCCAAGCAGGCCCAGATCCTGGAAGCCGAGGGCAAGCGCGAAGCCGCTTTCCGCGAGGCCGAGGCGCGTGAACGTGCGGCCGAAGCAGAAGCAAAGGCCACCACATTGGTCAGCGAGGCAATCGCAAGCGGCAACGCGCAGGCGATCAACTATTTCGTCGCGCAGAAATATGTCGAGGCGGTCGAGAAATTCGCGACCTCCAGCAATGCCAAGACCATCCTCTTCCCGGTCGAGGCCACGCAGCTGATCGGCACGCTGGGCGGTATCGGCCAGCTCGCCCGTGAGGCGCTCGGTACGGACGCGCCGCCGCCCCTGCCCGGCACCGGCCTGCCGCGCACGAAGACGCCGTGATGGGGGGGCTGTTCGGCGGCGTCGATCCGGCGATCCTGTGGGCAGCGCTGGCGATCGTACTGGCAATCGCCGAGATCGTCGTGCCGGGCGTGTTCCTGATCTGGCTGTCGCTTGCGGCCGGACTGACCGCCGTGGTCGCCCTGCTCCTGCCGGTAACCCCGCCATTCCAGCTCCTCGCCTTCTCGATCCTGAGCGTGCTCTCCATGTTCGGCGGCCGGCTCTGGTATCTCGCCCGCCCGGTCGAACCCGAAGACCCGCTGCTGAATGACCGGGCCGCGCGGATGATCGGTCGCAAAGTGGTGGTGATCGAGGCGATCACGCATGGCGAAGGCCGCGTGCGCGTTGACGACGGCACCTGGCCGGCCCGCGGACCGGATACGCCGGAAGGCGCGCATATGCTCGTCACCGACATCTCCGGCGCGACTCTCATCGTCGCGCCGCTGCCTGCTATCGAGGGCTGAGCCGGTCCTGCCCCCTTGCGACTCCCGCGCCACTCTGCGACGCGAGAGGAAATCCCCGGGAGACATCCGTGTCGAACATCATCGTCGAGGGCGGCCGGCCGCTCAATGGCCAGATCAGCCCGTCGGCCAACAAGAACGCCGTGCTGCCGGTGCTCTGCGCCACGCTGCTGAGCGAAGCGCCGGTGACGCTGCGCAATGTGCCGGACATCACGGACGTCCGGGCGATCCTGAATTTCTTCCGCGCCCTCGGCAGCGCCGTCTCCGCGGATTTCGAGACGGGCGACGTGCAACTGCACCACGGACCGGGCATCAACCCCAATGCGGTACTGCCGGTCGGCATGCGCTCGTCGGTGATGCTCATCCCGCCCATGCTCCACCGCTTCGGCCGGGCCGTGCTGGAGACGGACGCCAAGGGCTGCACCCTCGGCTCGCGCGAGATTGACCCGCATATCGAGCTGTTCAAGGCGTTTGGTGCGACGGTCTCCGGCGCCAGCGGCAATGTGGTCATCGAGGCACCGCGCGAGGCGCAGGCCATCAGTCACTGGCTCGATTATGCCTCCGTCACCACGACGGAAAACTTCATCATGTGCGCGCTCTCCGCGCAGGGGCGCTCGCGGCTGGTCAATGCCGCCTGCGAGCCGCATGTGCAGGAGCTATGCACGTTCCTGTCCGCGCTTGGCGTGACCCTCACCGGCACAGGCACTTCCACGCTCACCGTGGACGGCGGCATCCCGCTCACGCCCGCCACGCACAGCTTCGAAGAGGATTTCCACGAAGTCGCGACCTTCCTTGCCCTCTCGGCCATGACCGGTGGCGACATGCGGATCAGGAACGGCGTGCCGCACCATTTCCCGCTGCTCGACCGGACCTTTGCCAAGTTCGGCGTGACGGTGGAGCATGCGGACGGTTGGTCGCGCGTCTCAGCGCGAACGCAGGAGATCCAGCGCCCCTTCACCGCGCATATGCTGCCCAAGGTGGAAGCCGCGCCCTGGCCCTATGTGCCCGCCGACCTCCTGCCGATCTTCATCGCACTCGGCGCCTGCACCAGCGGCTCCATGCTCTACTGGAACAAGGTGTATGAAGGCGCGCTCGGCTGGTCGTCGGAGCTGGCCAAGTTCGGCGTGCAGACCGTGCTGTGCGATCCGCACCGGCTCATCACGCTCGGCAGCCTGACGCTCAGCCCGGCCGAGGTGGAAAGCCCCTACATCATCCGTGTCGCCATCGCGCTGCTGATGGTCGCCTGCGCCGTGCCCGGCCGCTCGACAATCCTCAATGCCGACCCGATCCGCCGCGCACACCCGCGCTTCGCGGAAAATCTCCGCGCGCTCGGCGCAGACGTCGAATGGGTCGGCACGCGGCAATCAGACTGAAGGGAGCGGCGCAAGGTCCGGCGAAACGAAATCGCGGCGGGCCTCGACCGAGAACAGCCGGTCGCGCGCATAGAAGCGCAGCGGGTAGTCGCGCTGTCCCTCCGGCGCAGCCAGCAGCCCGTTGGCCGCCGCCAGCAGGTCCAGCCCGCCACTGCGCGCAAGGAAATCCCGCGCACCAGCGACGAACACCCGCGTGATCGTCTCATGATAGCCCTGATGATCGTCATTCACGCCGCCGACCGACACATTGTAGCGCCGGATAAGGCCGCCGATTTCATCATCGATGTCGATGTCCGGGCGCTCCAGCAGCAGCCAGGCGCAGGTGGATAGATGCGCTTCGTGCGTCCAGTCGGCCTTGGGCAAGGTGCAGGCCAGCATGGCTTCGCCGATCGCGCGAATGTCGTCAGCCCGCGCAAAGAGGCGCGGTTCAAGGTGGTCCGTCATAGGATGGTCTTTCTTCAGGAATGTCGTCCGGGCAGACGATGCGCCGCGCCGGACAGGTCATGAGAGCGGATCGAACAGGCGCGCCGCACCGGGCGCCGCTCTCACCCGCTGGACTTGCCTAGGCGATGCCTTGTTGCTGCGAAGTCATGACCAAAATCTCCCTGAAGGTGGCACGGATGAGAAAGCCGGAAGGTTTCACCGCCGTGCGGCAGCGCCTATGCCATAGTTCGCTTGCCTTGCGAAGGCCTTGAAGAGCATGTCCGAGATGACCTGGACAAATTATATGGTTCTGCGGGTTAGCGGATATCCGGCATTTTCCTTCAACCGCAGACATTCCGGACACGACGACATGCGCTCAGTCATCTCCTCTCCGTCATTCCCGCGCACGCGGGAATCCAGCTGAGACCTCGCCAGATAGCCTACCGCTGAACTGGATTCCCGCATGCGCGGGAATGACGGTGGACAGACAGGCGAGGTTGCCCCCCATTCCGCCATCACGCCGGCGATCAGGGCAGCCCGATAACGGACAAGCCGTCGGTCGGGAATTTGGCCACGCAACCCGGACAGGCTCGTCGTCGTCGGCTCGGACCGAGCGGGAGAGTGGCGCCCTTCCGGCTTCGTTTTCCCCTGTCCTACACCCCGTCCGCCATGGCAACTCAGTCGCAACACGGCTCATTCTCATGACGGCATTTTGATGGACCCGACGGCGCAGCGTTGGCGAGACGCACTCCCGCGCCTTCCTCACCGACGAGGCGCGAAAGTGCAGGGAAGCGAAAGTGCATGCCCCCGTGTCGTGAACTTCCAGCGCCGCGTGCGCTGTTGGGCGCCCCCTCGCGCGCAACGGCCCCAGTCGTCGCGGACGCCCGCTCGCTGCCCATTGTGCAGGCCGAATCGGGTGCGGATGATCTCGAACGCCGGCCCAGTGCCCGGCCGGGGTCTCAGTTGTTGCCGAACAGGCCCTTGGCCAGACCGGACAGGTCGTTGAGCGGATTGCCGTCGCCATCCTTGTCCAGCGCGCCTGTCACCTGACCGAGCAGCCCTTCAGCCCCACCGGCCTTGCCGACCAGCCCCTGCAGGCTCTCGAGCGAGATGCCATGCTCCTGCGCCGCCTGCGTGACGGCCGAGATCAGGTCGCCACCGCCGGCCATCTTCCCCTGCACCGACTGCGCCAGAGCCTGCACCTGCTCCGCCGGCAAGCCGAGCTTGGCCGCGAAATCATCGATGTTCAGATTGCCGAGAAGATCATCGAACATGCCCATGGTGGGTTCCTCATGGATGGAAACAAGAACGGCGGCGACCCTATCACGGGTCACCGCCGCCTTGAAGTAAACTCACGTCACGCCACAGCACCCTGCGGCGACGTGGAGTCAGATCATTCCGCCGCGACGAGCATCGCGCCGCGCACGGCGTCGTCGACATGATCCTCGAACTGAGCGAAGTTCTCGGCGAACTGCTTCACCAGATTGGCCGCCGTCGCATCATAGGCGGCCTTGTCGGCCCAGGTCGCGCGCGGATCGAGAATGGCACTGTCGACCCCGGCGACCGCCACCGGAACCTCGAAGCCGAAGTTCGGATCGATGCGGAACTGCGCCGAATTGAGGCTGCCGTCGAGCGCGGCATTGAGCAGCGCGCGCGTCACCTTGATCGGCATGCGGCTACCGACGCCATATTTGCCGCCGGTCCAACCGGTGTTGACCAGCCAGCACTTCACGCCGCCCTTGGCGATCCGCTCCTTGAGCAGGTTGCCATAGACGCTGGGGTGACGCGGCATGAACGGCGCGCCGAAGCAGGTGGAGAAGGTCGCGGACGGCTCGGTCACGCCGATCTCGGTACCCGCGACGCGCGCGGTGTAGCCGGAGAGGAAGTGATACATCGCCTGATCGGGCGACAGGCGCGCGATCGGCGGCAGCACGCCATAGGCATCGGCCGTCAGGAAGATGATGTTCTGCGGGACCGGGCCGAGATTGTCATCCGACGCATTGGGAATGAAGTCGATCGGATAGGAACCGCGGCTGTTCTCGGCCAGCGTGTCGTCATCCAGGTCGATCTCGCGCGTGGCGGGATCGATCACCACATTCTCCAGCACCGTGCCGAAGCGCTTGGTGGTGGCAAAGATTTCCGGCTCGGCTTCGGCCGAGAGGCGGATCATCTTGGCATAGCAGCCGCCCTCGAAATTGAAGACAGCCGTGTCCGACCAGCCATGCTCGTCGTCGCCGATGAGCGTGCGGCTCTTGTCGGCCGACAATGTGGTCTTGCCGGTGCCGGAGAGGCCGAAGAACACGGCCGTATCACCCTTGGGGCCGATGTTCGCCGAGCAGTGCATCGGCATCACGCCGCGCTCGGGCAGCAGATAGTTGAGGATGGAGAAGACCGACTTCTTCATCTCGCCGGCATAGGCCGTGCCGCCGATGAGGATCATCTTCTCGCTGAAGTTGACCGCGATGATGGTCTCGCTGCCCGCGCGGCCGCCATGGCGCACCGGATCGGCTTTGAAGCTCGGCAGGTCGATGATCGTGTAATCCGGCACGAAGTCCGCCAGCGCCGCCACTTCCGGGCGCACCAGCAGCGTGCGGATGAACAGATTATGCCAGGCATATTCGTTGATGACGCGCACGTTGACGCGATATTCGGGCTGCGAACCGCCATAGAGATCGGCGACATACAGCGTCTTCTTCTCGGCGAGCGCGGCAAAGAAATCGGCCTTCAGCGCCTCGAAATGCTCGGGCGCCATCGGGCGATTGACGTCCCCCCACCAGACGGTCGTGTCCGTCTCGGCGTCGCAGACGATGAACTTGTCCTTGGCGCTACGGCCGGTGTGCTTGCCGGTCGCGACAACGAACGGGCCATCCTTGGCGAGCAGGCCCTCGCCATTGCGCACAGCTTCCTCGACGAGCGGCGCCGTGAGGAGGTTCCATTTGACATCGCCGGACGTCCGAATGCCTTGTTTGTCCAAGCCGAAAGAAGATTGAGCCTGCACACCTGTCTCCTAAGTGGTGAACCCGCCCACCGGCTGGCGGCCGGGAGACTGGGGAAGAAAAGAAATGGCCTAAGTCACCTGCGCATAGGCTTTTGGCCGCCCAGCGTCAAACGTCAGCCATTGTGCACTGCCGCGCGAAAAGAACGCGCTTGCGAGACACCGCGATGGGAAGGATTGCGGTCGCGCTACCGGCGATGTTGCGCAGCAGAGTCGCTTCGTCTAGTTCGGGCGTCCACGCAACGACATGTCTGGCGCAAGGTTTGATGGGCGCTTCGATCGCTCTGGTCGACGACGACCGCAATATCCTCTCCTCCCTCAGCATCGCCCTGATTGCTGAAGGTTTCGTTACGCGGCTCTACCCGGATGGTCAGATCGCGCTCAAGGCGCTGATCGAAAACCCGCCTGATCTGGTCGTCTGCGACATCAAGATGCCCAATCTCGACGGCATCGAGCTGCTCCGTCGCCTGCGTGAGAAGAACAGCCTGCCTTTCATCTTCCTCACCTCCAAGACGGACGAGCTGGACGAGGCTCTCGGCTTCGCGATGGGCGCGGACGACTATATCGCCAAGCCCTTCTCCCAGCGCCTGCTCATCGCGCGGATCCGCGCGCTGCTGCGCCGGGCTGCGCTCGTCCATGCGCCCGAAGCCGAGGATGGCGAGGCACTGCCGGAGATCATCGTGCGCGGGCGGTTGAGCATGGACCCGGCGCGGCACCGCGTGCAGTGGGACGGCAAGGATGTAGCTCTTACCGTCACCGAATTCATGATCCTCGAAGCGCTCGCCCAGCGCCCCGGCATCGTCAAGACGCGCAACCAGCTGATGGACGCTGCGTATCAGGACGACATCTATGTCGA
The DNA here is from genome assembly GCA_017304655.1 of Sphingomonas sp. Classification (GTDB taxonomy): domain Bacteria; phylum Pseudomonadota; class Alphaproteobacteria; order Sphingomonadales; family Sphingomonadaceae; genus Sphingobium. Next base: position 23,926 of record JAFKLY010000004.1, on the reverse strand, counting down.
TGATCGCACCATCGACAGTCACATCAAGCGCCTGCGCCGCAAGTTCCGCGAAGTGGCAGGCGACTTCAACGCGATCGATACGCTCTATGGCGCCGGATATCGTTTCAGCGAGGAATGACGAGCGCCCGGGCGGTGGGGAGTGGACTCACCGCATTTCGCTCACGCGCCGCATCCTTGCGGTGAATATCTTTGCGCTCGCGATCCTGGCCGGCGGATTCTTCTATCTCGACAGCTACCGCATGCGACTCATCGACGCGCGACTGGTCTCGATCGGCCGGGAGACAGCGCTGATCGCCACGGCAATGGAGAGCGCCCTGCCCAAGGATCGCAACCAGCTGCTCGTGCGTTCCGCCGAGGCAACCGGCTTGCGGCTGCGCATCTATGATGCGAGCGGAACAAAACGCGCCGACAGCTTTTCGCTGGGCCGACCGACCTACGAACTGCGCGATCCGGCCCGCGACCCTATCCACATCAAGATCGCGCGCGCACTCGACCGCGTAGTAGAGACTATCGCGTTTGCGACGCGGCCGCCTTATTATCGTGAGCCGCGCGAGGACCGGCGCGACGTCTGGACGGAAGCGCAGGAAGCGGCAAGCAACGGCGCGCCCACCGCCGCTTACCGGTTCGCGCCCGACCGTACACCCTTTCTCAGCCTGGCGCGCCCGCTGCCGGATCGGCGCGAAATGCTCCTCGCGACCATCAACGCCCGGGACATAACCGACATTGTCCGAGCCGAGCGACTGCGCATCAGCCTCGTCCTCGCTGCCGCGATTATCACGTCGGTGCTTCTCTCCCTGTTCCTCGCGCGGACCATAGTCCTGCCGCTGCGCCGTCTCGCCCGCGCCGCCGTGCGAGTGCGCCTAGGCCGCGCACGCGAGGTGATCGTACCGCGGCTGCCGGAGCGGCGGGATGAAATCGGGATGCTCGCCCGCGCCATCTCCGACATGAGTCAGGCGCTGCGCCAGCGCATCGACGCTACGGATGCGTTCGCGGCCGATGTGAGCCATGAGCTCAAGAACCCTATCGCCTCTCTGCGCTCCGCACTTGAAGGGCTTGGCCAGATCCAGGACCCGGCGCTCCGCACTAGGCTGCTTGACATTGCCCAGGATGACGTGAGGCGGCTGGATCGACTGGTAACCGACATCGCCGAGGCTTCCCGCATCGATGCGCAACTTTCCCGCACGCCGTTCGAGCTGATCGACCTGGGCCGGATGATGGGGCGGATCGCGCGCAGTCAGCCGCAGCGCGACGACGCGCCAGTCGTCAAGTTCAGCTATTCCGGCCCGCCGCGCGCCAGCCTGTTCGTTATGGGCGATCCGCAAAAGCTGACTCGCGTTGTGGAGAACCTCATCGGAAATGCCCGCTCCTTCTCGCCAGAGGGCGGACGCATCCGCATCCTCGTCGAGGCGCAGGACGACAAGGCCCAGGTCGCCATCGAGGATGAAGGCCCAGGCGTGCCGGAAGCCGAGCGGGACAAGATTTTCCGCCGTTTCCACAGCGTAAGACCCGAGCGCGATGGCTTCGGCAAGCACAGCGGGCTTGGCCTCGCCATTGCCCGAACCGTCCTCGATGGCCATCACGGCGCGCTCTGGGTGGAGGACCGACCCGACGGCAAGGCCGGCGCCCGTTTCGTCTTCACCCTGCCCCGCGCCACCCCAGATGGTCCAGCCTCGGCAGTCCCGGAACGCTGACCAGTCATGATGATCGTCACCGAGACCATCCATGCCACCAGCATCGCCATCAGCGGCCGGGGTGTACTGATCACCGGCCCGAGCGGCTCGGGTAAGTCCGACCTTGCGCTGCGGCTCATTGACCGGGGCGCTGTGCTGATCAGCGATGATTACACTGCCGTGGTCGCCGAGGGCGATCGGCTGCTGCTCCGCCCGCCGGCTAATATTGCGGGAAAGATGGAAATCCGGCACTTGGGGATTATCGACATGCCTCATATCGAGAATGTCCCCGCCGTCCTGTTGATCCGACTGGAAGAACAACCCGAGCGCATGCCCGATCCGTTTCCAAGCATTCTCCTGGCAGGTACCATGCTGCCACTCATCGCTCTAGCCGGTCGCGAGCCTTCTGCTCCGCTCAAGGTAGAGTGGGCGCTGCGCCATCTTGCGAAAAGCGGAGACGCCTGATGCCCGACACGGCCCAGCGCAAATCGATCCTGATCGTCACCGGGCTTTCCGGTGCCGGCAAGTCGACCACGCTCAGGACGCTGGAGGATGCGGGCTGGGAAACGGTCGATAATCTGCCCCTGATGCTGCTCGACCGGCTGCTCGCCGCACCGGCGCCGGAAGGTCATGCCGCCGGCGCTGAACGCCAGCTCGCCATTGGGATTGACAGCCGCACGCGCGGGTTCGCCGCCGATACCATCCTCGCGATGATCGCTTCGTTGCGGGACCGGGGCAAATACAAGGTGGAGATGCTGTTCCTCGATTGCTCGGGATCGGTGCTGGAGCGTCGTTACGCCGAGACGCGGCGGCGCCATCCCCTGGCGCTCGACCGGCCGGCCGCCGACGGGATCGCCCGAGAGCGTGAATTGCTCGAACCGCTTCGCCGCGCCGCCGAGCATGTGATCGACAGCAGCGATCTCACCAGTAACGCCCTCCAGCAGGAGATTCGGCGCCGCTTCGCCGGCAGTTTCGAATCAACGCTGACGTTGCTCTCATTCGGTTTCGCGCGAGGCGTGCCGCGGAATGCAGACCTCATGTTCGACATGCGCTTCCTCCAGAATCCCTATTGGGATGCCATGCTGCGGGACCAGACCGGGCTCGACCCGGCGGTGCGCGCCTATGTGATGGCGGACCCACTGTTCGAGACCGCAGTGGGCCAGATCGAGGCGCTGCTCAAGACCGTGCTGCCCCGCTACAGCGAGGATGGAAAGGCCTATGTCACGGTCGCGTTCGGTTGTACCGGCGGGAGACACAGGTCGGTTTGCGTGACCGAGGAAATCGCTCGACGCTTGCGCGCGGCTGGCTTTTCGCCCACCATCGCGCACCGCAATCTGGAATCGGCGCAGCTGGACGCCTATGAGAATCGGCGCGAAAGCAAACGCACAACAATTGAAGATCGGGGCGCTTCATCAACATGATCGGACTTGTGCTCGTAACGCATGGCGGGCTGGCGACTGAGTTTCGCATTGCCATGGAGCATGTCGTCGGCCCGCAGGACGCGATTGAAACCGTCTGCATCGGCCCGGACGACGACATGGAAGCGCGACGCGCCGACATTGCCGCAGCCGTGGAGCGCGTCAACGATGGCTCCGGCGTCATCCTGCTCACGGACCTGTTTGGCGGCACCCCATCCAACCTCGCTATCTCCCTGCTCGACGCGGGCAAGATTGAAGTGATCGCCGGCATCAACCTGCCGATGCTGATTCGCCTGGAGAGCGCCCGCCGGACGATGAGCGTGACCCAGGCCGTCGCTGCCGCGCGCGAAGCCGGCAAGAAATATATCAGCGTCGCCTCCGAATTGCTGGGCGATGCCCCATGAGCGGCGAGCCGATCAGCCGCACCATCCGCATCACCAACCGGCGCGGGCTGCACGCGCGGGCCAGCGCCAAGTTCGTGACGCTCGCGAGCGGTCTCAAGGCAACGATCATGGTCCGCAAGGAGGGGCAGGATCAGGAAGTGGTCGGCACCTCGATCATGGGCCTCATGATGCTGGGCGCGGCAATGGGCGATGACATCACCATCAGCGCCGCCGGCGAGGGTGCATCCGAGGCGCTGGCCGCCATGGCCGAGCTGGTCGAAGACCGCTTCGGCGAAGAATAAGGCGAAGGCCCCCGCCTTGCCCCGCGAAATCACCGGCTTTTCCAATCCGCTCGTCAAGCAGGTGCGTGGCCTTCGCGAGAAGAAGCTGCGCAAGCGCGAGGGATTGTTCCTGGCCGAGGGGCTGCGCATTCTCACCGAAGCACGCGAACAGGGCGTGCTCCCGGAAATGGTCTTCCTCGCGAGCGGTGCGCGGCCGCACCCGCTGGCACAGGAACTGGCGGACGCTGTCGAGCAGGCCGGCGGCGAGGTCATCCTCACCACGCCGGACATTCTCTCCAAGATCTCCGGCAAAGACAATGCGCAGGCGATCGTCGGCGTCTATCGTGACCGGCTGAAACCGCTGGCGCAGCTGGACCGGGCCGCTGCGCCGATCTGGTTCGTGGCACAGGCCATGCGCGATCCCGGCAATCTCGGCACGCTGATGCGCATCGGCGACGCCGTCGGTGCGGGCGGCGTGATCCTCGTCGACGATTGCGTCGACCCCTTCTCTGTCGAAGCCGTGCGGGCCTCGATGGGCGCGCTGTTCACGCAGGCGATCGCGCAGGCGAGCTGGAGCGAGTTCATCGCCTGGCTGCGCACCGGCCCCGGTCAGCTTGTCGGCACCAGTCTCAACACCGATCAGGATTATCAGGCGCCGCATTATACCGCGCCGACCTTCCTGATGATCGGCAACGAAGCGCGCGGCCTGCCGGAGGACTATGAAGCGGCCTGCGATCTGCTGGTGAAGATCCCCATGATGGGCCGGGCGGACAGCCTCAATGCCTCCGTCGCCGGCGCGGTGATGGCGTATGAGGTGCTGAACCAGATGCGACGGGGGAATGGATGACGGGAGAGCGGACTGCGCCAATCGACGGCTGGAGCGCAATGACGAAGCACCGCCGCGTGCTGATCGCCAGCCTCGCCGGCACCACAGTCGAGTTCTACGATTTCTATATCTACGCGACCGCGGCGAGCCTGGTCTTCGGCCCCTTGTTCTTCCCGGCGGAATCGCCCGCCGCGCAGCTGCTGGCGGCTTATGCAAGCTTCGCTCTCGCCTTCCTTGCCCGACCACTCGGGGCTGCCGTGTTCGGCCATTATGGCGACCGGATCGGCCGCAAATCGACGCTGGTCGCCTCGCTCATGCTGATGGGCGGATCGACCTTCCTCATCGCCTTCCTGCCCACTTACGCCATGATCGGCTGGGTCGCGCCGCTGCTGCTGTGTATCCTGCGCTTCGGCCAGGGCTTCGGCCTGGGCGGCGAATGGGGCGGCGCGGCGCTGCTGGCGGTTGAGAATGCCCCGCCCGGCTGGCGCGCGCGGTTCGGCATGATGCCGCAGCTTGGCGCGCCGCTCGGCTTCATCGCCGCCAATGGCCTGTTCCTGCTGCTTGGCTTGTGGCTCTCCGAAGCAGACTTCATCGCCTGGGGCTGGCGCCTGCCCTTCATCGCCAGTTCGCTGCTCGTCATCATCGGCCTGTGGGTGCGCCTGAAGCTGGGTGAGACGCCTGAGTTCAAGGCGGCGCTGGATGCCGAGCCGCCCGCGGCGATTCCGCTCGCCGAGCTGTTCACCCGCCACGCCCGCGCGACGATCGCGGGCACGCTCGCCGTCGTCACCTGCTTCGCCTTGTTCTACATCTCGACAGCGTTCGCACTCGGCTATGCGACGGTCAATCTCGGCATGCCGCGCAGTGAAGTGCTCGGCATTCAGCTTGGGGCCATCCTGATGCTGGCGGTCGGCATCATTGTCGCCGGCTGGTGGTCGGATATCCAATCCGCCTCCAAAGCCCTCATTGCCGGCTGCGCTGCGACGATCCCGCTCGGCTTCGTCTTCGGCGCCGGGTTCGATCCGGCGGCACCCGAGCTGCTGTTCGTCGTCCTCGCTATCTCGCTGTTACTCATGGGGTTCGCCTATGGCCCGCTCGGAGAATGGCTGACAGCCCTGTTCCCGCCGCGCGTGCGCTATACCGGCTCGTCCTTCGCCTTCAACGTGGGCGGCATCCTGGGCGGCGCGATGGCGCCCATCGCCGCGCAATATCTGGTGAGCAGCCATGGCGTCGGCGCCGTGGGCCTCTATCTCTCGGCCGCCGGCTTCATCAGCCTCATCGGCCTCGTCTGGCTCGCCAGGGACTGAGCAGGGCGCTCGATTCGAGCGCCACGACAGCGCCGGCGACGCCCGTCCAACAGCGCCGGGATTGCTGGAAGTTCACGAAGTTCACGACACGGGGGCGTGAACTTCCGCTTCCCTCAACTTTTGCGGTAGCCCGACGAGCCAGTCGCCAGCAGATGTCCCGCGCAGCCTGTGCTGCCCGACCATTGAGATGCCGCACTGAGAATGAGCCATGCTTGCCCCCACCCGTCCCTTGTCGATGAGCGGGACGCCCGTCTGTGCTGGCATGGCGAGCGGCGTGTAGGACAGCAGAAAAGTGCGAGGCTGAGCGGCGATCAACGGCGCATGGGCATCCCACCAACGAGGAAAGCGGGCGCCGCCCCGGGTGGCGCAGTGCCGTACCGTCTCAATATGCTGAACATCGGGGTGTCGCTTGCAGGCTGAAACCCCAGAAGCGACACCCCGAGACGGCGATGGATCAGGCAGCGGCGCGCGTCAGGCCAGCGCGCCGTGGCAATGCTTGTACTTCTGGCCCGATCCGCACGGGCACGGCGCGTTGCGGCTGATTTCCTCGCCGGCAAATTCGCTCTCCGGCAGTGCCGGGGCCAGCGCCGGGCGCGGAATAGTCGTGGTGATGAATCCGCGCGAGGCTGCATCGATATCGGCGCTGTCGTCCTCACCGGTGAACGGATCGATATGGCTGGTGAGGAAATCCGGCAGATCAGGCAATGCCGCAGGCTCCTGAAGCTGGAACTGGACGTGGCTGACCGTGGTGGTCACGTCCTCGCGGATGCTGGAGAGCATACGCTCGAACAGGGCAAAGGCTTCCTGCTTATATTCGTTGATCGGCGTCTTCTGGGCGTAAGCGCGCAGATGAACCACCTGACGCAGAGCGTCGAGCGTGGAGAGATGCTCCTTCCAGTGATGATCGAGATTCTGGAGGAGGATGCTCTTTTCGATCTGCGCCCATGTCTCAGGCTTCAGATCGGTCAGCTTGGCGGCCAGCGCTTCGTCGGACATTGCGATCAGACGCTCGACGAAGATTTCCGGATCGACTGCATCTTCGTGCAGCCACGCATCGATATCCGGCGTCAGCGCCAGCACGCGCTCCAGCTCAGCCTTGAGGCCCGGAATGTCCCACTGCTCGGCATAAGTGCCATGCGGGCAATGCGCGCCGACGATCGCGTTGATGGTCTCGTGTCGCATGTCGATAACGACATCGCCCACCGTCTCCGCGTCCATGATGTCGCTGCGCTGCTCGTAGATGACCTTGCGCTGATCGTTCATCACGTCGTCATACTCAACGACCTGCTTGCGGATGTCGTAGTTCCGCTGCTCGACCTTCTTCTGCGCCGTTTCGATCGCCTTGCTCATCCATTTGGAGGGGGGCAGCGCCTCGCCGTCCTCGAGGCTGGAGCGCATCATGCGCGCAAACAGCGTGTCGGGGCCGAAGATGCGCAGCAGGTCATCGTCGAGGCTGAGATAGAAGCGGCTGAGACCCGGATCGCCCTGACGGCCCGAGCGGCCGCGCAGCTGATTGTCGATACGGCGGCTCTCGTGGCGCTCCGTGCCGAGCACGAAAAGCCCGCCTGCAGCCAGCACCTGCTGCCGTTCCGCCTCGATTTCCGCTGCCATGCGCGCAATCGCGGCATCGCGCTCGGGCCCTTCCGGCATGTCGCGCAGCTCATCCGCGATGCGAAACTCGAGGTTGCCGCCCAGCTTGATGTCCGTGCCACGACCGGCCATGTTGGTGGCGATCGTCACGGCGCCAAGCCGCCCGGCCTGCGCCACGATGTGCGCTTCGCTCTCGTGGAAGCGGGCGTTGAGCACGTTGTGCGGTACATTTTCCTGCTTGAGGAACTCGGAGAGCATTTCCGACTTCTCGATGGAGACGGTGCCGACCAGCACCGGCTGACCCTGTTCCTGATGAACCTTGATCGTCTTGGCGATGCCTTTGAACTTGTCCTCAAGGCTCTTGTAGAACAGGTCCTCGTCATCCTGACGCTGCACCGGCAGATTGGTGGGGATCGTCACCACGTTCATCTTGTAGATGTCGTAGAATTCCGCCGCCTCGGTCGCCGCCGTGCCGGTCATGCCGGAGATCTTTGGATACATGCGGAAATAGTTCTGGAAGGTGATCGAGGCGAGCGTCTGGTTCTCCGGCTCGATGTTGACGCCTTCCTTGGCTTCCACGGCCTGGTGGAGGCCATCCGACCAGCGGCGACCATCCATCATGCGGCCAGTGAACTCATCGATGATGATGACCTTGCCGTCCTTGACGATGTAGTCGATGTCCCGGCGGAACATGAACACCGCGCGCAGCGACTGGTTCACATGGTGAACGACCTGCGTGTTCTCGAAATCGTAGAGATTGCTGCCCTGCAGGAGGCCGGCATTTTCCAGCAGGCGCTCGACCTTCTCGGTGCCGTCCTCGGTCAGGACGATGGAGCGCTGCTTCTCGTCCTTCTCATAATCCTCGGGCGCGAGCTGCTTCACGAGCTTGTCGACCGCGATATACAGCTCGGACTTGTCGTCGGTCGGGCCGGAAATGATGAGCGGCGTGCGGGCCTCGTCGATCAGGATCGAGTCCACCTCGTCGACGATCGCGTAATTGAACGGGCGCTGCACCATCTGTGTGCGCTCATATTTCATGTTGTCGCGCAGATAGTCGAAGCCGAGCTCGTTGTTCGTCGCATAAGTGATGTCGGCTTCATAGGCCGCGCGGCGCTCGTCCTCGGGCATGTTGGGGACGATCGTGCCAGTCGTCAGGCCAAGGAAGCGATAGACCTGCCCCATCCACTCGCAGTCGCGCTTGGCGAGATAGTCGTTCACAGTGACGACGTGGACGCCCTTGCCTTCCAGCGCGTTGAGGTAGGTCGCGAGCGTGGCGACAAGGGTCTTGCCCTCGCCGGTGCGCATCTCGGCAATCTCGCCGCGATGGAGCACGATGCCGCCGACCATCTGCACGTCATAATGGCGCTGGCCGAGCGTGCGCTTGGCCGCCTCACGCACGGTGGCGAAGGCTTCCGGCAGCAGATCGTCAAGCGTGGCGCCTTCGGCGAGCAGCGTGCGGAACTTGACGGTCTGGGCCGCCAGATCCTCATCAACCAGGGCTTCGAGCGCCGGCTCGAATGCGGCGATCTGGTCAACCGTCTTCTTGAGCGACTTGACGTAGCGATCGTTGGACGATCCGAAAATGGTCTTGGCGAGTCCGCCGAACATGAGCGTTTCCTGTCAGAATAGAGAGAGTGGGTGGCGCCAGCGGAAGGGCCGGCCGCGAGCGCACGGACATGGCGTGCGCGAGGAAAGGCGACCGCTCAGGTGCGGCCGACTCCGGCTTCATTCGCGCCGGCTTTGGTCCAGATCGAGGAGTGTCGGGCTGCCCTGGATGGGAGCCGGGAAGGCGGCGAAGGCTGGCTGGCGATACGCAACAGCCTGTGACGGCACGGGCTGCGCGGGCCGTGTGGCCGCTCGGGCAACGGCAGCGCCCTGCTGCACGAACGCGGCGGCGGCGCTCAGTTCCACCTGCGCACGCTCGACGGGACGCTCCCCGGCAACCATGCCGGTCAGCGACGCCAGAAGCGCGGACAAGAGGATCATCAACTGCAAGCGCGAACCACTTTCGCCAGTGAAACGAGCATCCCATAGGATGCGACGGACGGTTCGTCTATTCCATTCATGATGAACAAGGCGCGAACGCCGGTCATTCGGGCAGCTGCCAGACCACTCGTCGCCGTTCGATGGAGGCGATGGCGCGCCCTTCTCTGTCCCGGGCAGGCTCATAGCGCGCGCGTCGAATGATCGCGCGACACGCCGCTTCATCCAACTGCGCATGACCACTGCTCTCCACCACATGGCAATGCTCCACAAAACCCAGCGATGTGATGGTCCAGACGATCGTCACCGTGCCCTGCACCTCATTGTACAGAGCCTCTTCAGGATAATCATCACTCGTAATCAAAGGGCTTGTGCCCACCTCCCTTGCCGGGACGGCGCCGGGCGGCAGGTCCAGGCTCGGCGGCGGTCCCGGCGTGATATAGGATCGCGTCGGCGCTTCCTCGGGCGCCTCCGCCGGAGTGTCAGGCTGTGTGCCGATCTCCCGGATAACGTCTGCAGCGTCCTGCCTGATCGCGGCGACGCGTTGCGCAATGGCGCCCCGCGCCTCCGCCGCCTTGTCCGCCAGGCCCAGATGGCCGACAAAAAGGGCAAGTCCACCGCCGAGCAGGGATACAATCCCGACACCCAGGATAAGGTCGGTCTTCTTGTCTGCCATGGTCCCCCGACCGGTTGAGGCTCGTCTTCGTGGCACCAATAGCCATTGCGGACAGGCCGGAGCAAAGCCTGTTTTATCCGGCCCGACAATGCGCTAATCGCGCGCCATGACTGACATCTCTCCCCTCGCCCGTCCCTTCCCTGCTCTTCCCGAGATTGCCGGAGTAACGCCGCGCGTCGCCCGTGCTCAGTACAAGACGTGGGACCGCTGCGACCTCACTTATGTCGAGCTGGCCGAGGGGACGAGCGTGGCGGGCGTCTTCACACGCAATGTCTGTTGTTCGACCGAAGTGGAGCTGGGGCGCGAGAGCGCGGCGGGCGGCAGCGCCCGGGCGCTTGTGGTCAATGCCGGCAACAGCAATGCCTTCACCGGCTTCCGGGGACGCGAGGCCGTGGACCAGATCCGCGATCAGGTGGCCGCCCATCTGGGGTGCGGGGCCTCTGAGGTGTTCGTCAGCTCGACCGGCGTGATCGGCGTGCCGCTGCCGCGCGACAAGGCGCAGGCCGGCGTCGCCGCCGCGCTGAGCGCGCAGCCCTGCACCTGGGAGCAGGCCGCCGAGACGATCGGCACGACAGATACCTTCGCCAAGGGTGCCAGCGCCAGCGCGATCATCGGCGGCACTAGGGTCCAGCTTGCCGCCATCATCAAGGGCTCCGGCATGATCGCGCCGGATATGGCGACGATGCTCGGCTACATCTTCACCGATGCGGCGATCACCCCGGCGCTGCTCCAGCAGATGCTGAGCGCGGCCAACAAGCGCAGCTTCTCCTGCATCACCGTCGACAGCGACACCTCGACCAGCGACACCGTGCTGGCCTTCGCCACCGGCAAGGCGGGCAATCCGCTGCTCGCGAGCATGGATGACGCGGGCGCCGATGCCTTCCAGGCCGCGCTCGACGACATTTGCACGCGGCTTGCCCATCTCGTCGTGCGGGATGGCGAAGGCGCGCAGAAATTCATCGAGATCGAAGTGACGGGTGCGGTAAGCGATGAGAGCGCCCGGCGTATCGGCCTTTCCATCGCCAATTCGCCGCTGGTCAAGACCGCCATCGCCGGCGAGGACGCCAACTGGGGCCGCGTCGTCATGGCTGTCGGCAAGGCTGGCGAACCGGCCGACCGAGACAAGCTTGCGATCCGCTTTGCCGACAAATGGGTCGCGCAGGCGGGCCTCGCCGTGGACAGCTATGACGAGGCGCCGGTTGCCGCGCATCTCAAGGGGCAGGATATCCGCCTCGGCGTGGACCTGGGTCTGGGCGACGGGCGTGCCACTGTGTGGACCTGCGACCTGACGCATGGCTACATCTCAATCAACGCCGATTATCGCAGCTAAGCTCATGGAAACGCTCGCTCATCATGTCGAGACCCTGCTGCGCACCGTCGCGGCGGATGTGGTCATGCCGCGCTATCGCAATCTTGCCAGCCATGAAGTGATCGAGAAGGCCGCCGACGAGCTGGTCACGATCGCCGACCGCGAAGCCGAGGAACGGCTGCACGAGGGGCTGGCGGCGCTGCTCCCGGAGGCCGGCATCGTCGGCGAGGAAGCCTGCGCGGCCGATCCGGCGCTGGCGGAGCAGGCAGGCATTGGCCTCAAATGGCTCGTCGACCCGATCGACGGCACCGCCAATTTCGCGGCCGGCAAGCCGCCCTTCGGCCTGATGATCGCGCTGCTCGACGGCGGCGTCGTTCAAGAAAGCTGGATGCTCGATCCGCTGAGCGGACGTCTGTGCCATGCAGCGCTCGGCCAGGGCGCGACGATCAATGGCGATCCGGTCAAGGCGCGCGAAAGCGGCGCCGCGCTGCCCATTGCCGGCCTTTCCCTGCTGTTCGTCGATCCGCAGGAGCGTGACGCGGTGAAGGCGCGCGCGGCGGGCAAGCTGGAAATGGCGGATATTCCGCGCTGTGCGGCCGAGCAATATCCCCGCGTCGTGCTGGGCGTGAACGATCTGGCGGTATTCCAACGGACCCTGCCGTGGGATCATGCGCCGGGCGCCCTGTTCGTCAACGAAGCCGGCGGCCGCGTCGCCCGGCCGGATGGATCGGCCTATGTCATCGGCGCGACACCGGGGCGGGGCCTGCTCGCCGCCGCCTCCCCCGCCATGTGGGAGAAGGCTGCGGCGATCCTGTACGGTTAAAGGCCGCTAGCAGCGACCAGCGATCAAAGTTCGCCTTCGAGCCAGCCCTTGAGCGCACTCTTGGGCGCGGCACCGACCTTTGTCGCGGCAGGCGAACCGTTCTTGAAGAGGATCATCGTGGGGATGCCGCGCACGCCATAACGCGCCGGCGCATCCGGATGATCGTCGATATTGATCTTGGCGATCGTCACCTTGTCACCCAGCTCGTCGCTGATTTCCTCCAGCGCCGGGCCGATCATCTTGCACGGGCCGCACCACTCCGCCCAGAAATCGACGAGCACCGGCTTGTCGGCCGCAATCACGTCGTCATGGAAGCTCGCGTCGGAAATTGCCTTGGTGGCCATGGTCATGAAACTCCTTGCACCTGTTGAAACGCAATCTAGTCAGCCGGGCCGCCTGTCTCAAGGCCGGCGAGTGACAAGATGTGCTCACCTGCCCCCAAGCGCGGCTTGTGCGTCGCCAGCAGAGCCTCCGGCAGATCGATGAGGCGCGGTCCGGCAGTGTAGAGCAGGCTCACCCGTATCTCCCGCTCCGGGAAGATCTCGCCCAGCGCGGCGCGATAGGCCGCCATCTGGCGGACATGAGCAAGCGGCAGAGCCTCGACACCCGCCGGCACCTGCCGCCCGGTCTTGAAATCGACAACATGGACCACGCGCTCGGTAACAAGCAGCCGGTCGACCGTGCCGGCAATCACTTGCCCCTCGACCACGGCGGCAATCGGCGCTTCGGTCAGCGCATCCGGCCCGAACAGCGCGGCATGAGCGGGATCGTCGAGCACGGCGAGCGCGTGCGTGATCAGCGCCTGCCGCGCCGCCGCATCGGCCAGTCCGCCGGTGCGCTGGAGCCAGCGATCCGCAGCGTTCGCGCGCTCGGCGGTGGGCAAATCCGGCAACCGCTCGAACAGCGCATGGAGCAGCCGCCCCCGCTCTGCGGCGAGGCGCATCACCGCGTCCGGCGGCGGATTGGGCACATCATCCTCGATCGCCGCCGATGGCGCGAGCGGTCGCGGCGGGCGCGCTTCGGCCGGGGCCGGTTCCCGCAACCAGGCCGGCAGGGCCTCGCTCTCAGCCGCCGCCCGCGCTGGCACAGCCGGTTTCGCCTTCGCCGGCTTCAGGCCGGGTGGTCCGAGCCACTGCTTGCCTTCGCCCCAATCCTTGACCGGCGCCGAACCAGCATCGAGGCGCCGCATGGCGCGGTCGACGGCCTGATACCAACTCAGCTCGGGTGGCACGCCTTTCGCGCGGGCGCCGAGCGCACCGGTGACCACCAGCCGCTCCTGCGCGCGGGTGAGCGCGACATAAAGCAGCCGCCAATGCTCCTCCATCTCAAGCTGCTCGGCCTGCGCCTGTGCTGCCTCGATCTTTTCCGCAGCGTCGCCCTTCGCAGGGCGGATGAGCGGCAGGCTGGCTGTCTCCGTCACCGGCAGGGCGACCGCATCGGGATGGGGCCGCTGGCCGGGGTCGAATGCGGCATCGGCGAGGATGACGACCGGTGCTTCCAGCCCTTTCGAACCGTGCACCGTCATCACGCGGACCATGTCGCCGCCCTCGCCCAGCTCGCGCTTGATGTCCGCATCGCCCCGGTCGAACCAGTCGATGAAGCGCTGGAGCGAGGGGTGATCGTCTGACTCGAAGCCAAGCGCGGCGTTGATCAGTTCGTCGATCGCGTCCCGCGCTTCTTCGCCCAGCCGGGCAATGAGCTTGCGCCGGCCGTCCATCGGGCCGGAAAGGATCGCTTCGAGATAACGATAGGGCGTGGTGAAATCCGCCGAGGCGAGCAGCGCCCGCAGCGGCGCCTGCGCGTCCTCCGGCAAGGTCTCGCGCAGATGCGCCCACAGCGATCCCTTCCGGCCGAGCGCGCCGCGCATGAGATCGTCCTGACTCCAGCCGAGCAGCGGCGAGACGAGCAGACAGGCGAGATTGAGATCATCCTCCGGCTGCACGGCAAAGCGCAGCGCGGCCAGCAGATCGCGCACCGCCAGCGGATTTTGCAGGCGGAGGCGGTCGACGCCGGCCACCGGCACGCCCGCCTCATAAAGCCGCGCGACGATGAGCCGCGAGAGTGCCCCGCGCGAGCGCAGCAGGATGAGCACATCCCCCGGCCGCATCGGCCGACCCTGCGCTTCGAGCGGCATGCGCTCGTCGATCCAGCGCTTGACGAGCTGGGCGATCTTCTCGGCATGGCGGCGCTGATGATCGGCAAGCCAGTCTTCCTCGCCGTCGGTGGGGCTATCCTCGGCAGGCGCGGCCTCGCTATCCTCGTCGCTCTCCGGCGCGACCAGCGATGTCGGCGGCAGGAGGAGCACCTGCCCCGGATGGCGCCGGGCACTGTCATGCGGCGCGGACGGCACGACCAGCCCGAACTCGGCATGCCCGACATCCTCCAGCACGGCATCGACCACATCGAGCACCGCCGGCATCGAGCGGAAGCTGAGCGCCAGCGGCAGCTCGGCGAAGGGGTGGCCTGCCCGCCCGGCTGCGCCGCGAAAGTCCTCCAGCGCGCGCGTAAATGCTTCCGGGCTGGTGCCCTGAAAGCCGAAGATCGCCTGCTTGGTATCGCCCACCACGAACAGCGTGCGCAGTGCGTTCTGCCCGTCATCCTCGACCTCAAGGAACTCCTCGACGATCGACCAGACGATATCCCATTGCGCCTGATTGGTGTCCTGCGCCTCGTCGACGAGGATATGGTCGACATGCTGGTCCAGCTTGTAGCGGATCCACTCCGCCATGCCCGGCTGGGCCAGCAGCGCGCTGGCATGGCCGATCAGATCGTCGAAATCGACCGCGCCGGCCAGCCGCTTGGCCTGCGCATAAGCGCGGGCATAAGCGCGGCCCGCCTCCAGCCCCTGCGCGGCGAGGCGCGCGAACGCCACTTGCCTGCGCAGGCCGAGCGCCGCGTCGATGGCCGCGCCACATTCGCTCGCCAGCGCGACATAGTCCGGCTCTGCCGCCAGCAGCTTGTCCCGGTTGCGATTCTTGACCTCGCCATCCTTGGTAAGCAGGACGGCGCGCAACGCGTCCAGCAGCGCCACGCGTTCGGCGGGGGAGCCCGCGAGCCAGCGCGCGATCGCATCGGCGCAGGTCAGGCCCGAGGCAGCGCCCCAGGCGACATTGGCGGCTGAGACGGCCCGGAGTGCGCGGACCGGGAACTGGTCGTCCGCGCAGCGGCGCGCCAGTTCCTCCTCTACATCGCCCTCCGGCAGGCCGAGGAAGGACAGCAGAAAGCCCGGAATATCGGCAAGCGCCGGTAGCTCCAGGACCGGCAGAGCCAGTACACATTTTGCGAGATAGGCCTGTGTGCCTTCCTCGCCCAACCGCAGCGCCAGCATCTCGATGGCGTCCAGCACGGCCTCGTCACGGTCCCGCTGCGCCGTCTCGATCATCGCGATGAGCGCGCGGCGCGACAGCTCCGCCTGCCCACGATCGTCAAGCGGCTCGAAGCCCGGCACCAGCCCCGCTTCCATCGGGAACGCCGCAAGCAGCGCCTGACAGAAACTGTGGATCGTCTGGATGCGCAAGCCGCCGCCGGTCGCATCGAGCACGCGGGCGAAAAGCAGGCGCGCCCGCTTGCGTGCGTCCGGCCCGCTCTCCTCGCCCAGCGCCTCCAGATCCTTGAACAGCGCGTCGTCGTCCACCTGCACCCAGCGCGCCAGGCGGCTGTGGACGCGCTCGGCCATTTCAGCGGCGCCAGCCTTGGTGAAGGTGAGGCAGAGAATCCGCTCGGGCGCCACGTCGTTGAGCAGCAGCCGGAGCACGCGGGCGGAGAGCACCGCCGTCTTGCCCGTGCCCGCGGACGCGCTCAGCCACACGTGCGAGCGCGGATGCGAAGCCTGCGCCTGCTGGCCGGTCAACGGATGAAGGGCGCCGGCCTCAGCCATGCGCACCGCCCGGCCGGCCGCCGCGCCCGAACCACTCGTCGAGCCGCATGAGCTGGTCATAGTCGGTGAACACCGGCGCATCGCTGTGCGGCCGGGCGGAGAAAGGTTCGTCCCCGGTAAGCCAGAGCGCGGCGGCTTCATCGAAGAAGCCGGCGACGAGCGGCAGGAACTCGTCGGTCACGATGCGCTTGTGGGCGCCTTTCGCGTCCGTCATCGGCCGCTTGAAGCCGAAATCGCCGGTCCGCGCGTCCTTGCTCAATTTCCAATATTCAAAGGCGCTGACCGCCGTGCCTTTCTCGACGAAGGCACTGAACCCGCCCTCCTGCGCGATCAGCCCGAGCAGACCGAGCTGGAGCGAATAACCGGCGCGCACCTGATTGGTCGTAGCGGTCGCGCCACTCTTATAGTCGACGATAGCGATCGATCCGTCCGCCAGCCGGTCGATCCGGTCCGGCGTGCCGTGCAATGTCACGCCCGACCGCTCGATTTCGCCGCGTGTCTCGCCGAACAGGATGTTCCGTCCTGTCTCACGCTGCGCTGCCACTTCCGCCGCCACCCAATCCAGCGCGGCGAGCAGCCGGGGCTGCCAGAGCGCCTTGAGCAACGGATGAGCCTGAGCTTCCTCGATCATCTCGCGGGCCAGCGCCGCAAGATGCGCGGGATAGTGGCTCCCCTCCTCCATCCAGCGGCGCAGCACATCATGAGCCCGCGTGCCGCGCCACGCCGGACCTGGATCGGCATCGACCGGATCGAGCGCGGAGAGGCGGAGCACCTTGCTCGCATAGAAGGCATAAGGGTCGGCGCGCAGGCGATCCACGTCCGTCACGGCGATACGGGTGGGGCGCGCCTCTGCTGGTGGCCGGGGCGCGGGCGGCGCATAAGCCAGCGCCGGGGCATCAGGCCGGTCGATCGCCTGCGCCAGCGCAACCAGCCGGCTGTCCTGCACCCAGCGCTCGCCCGTCATGGCCTTGAGGCGCAGCCAGAAGCGGGACGCGACCGTCGGCGCCGAGGCATCGCGCCGGGCGCGCGTGAGGATGACCTGCGGCGCGCCAAGCCCATTGGCAAAATCATGCGCGGAGAGACCGATACGATAATCGAGCCCCGGCAAGCCGAGCGCGCGGCGGATGCGGGGCGCGAGCCAGGGATCAGGCGACGGCAGACCGGGCCAGACGCCCTCATTGAGGCCGGCGAGGATCATGAGATCGGCCTGCTGCAACCGCGCTTCGAGCAAGCCGAGGATCTGGAGGCGGGGATGCCCACCCTGCGGCGGACGCACGGCCTGCGCCGCCAGAATCTGCGCCAGCATGCCGACGAAGCCGGGCGGATCGGCGATGGGCGGGCCGTGAACTGCCGCAGCCTCCGCCTCGCCCAGACATTGTGCCGCGGCATGACCCTGATGACCGGCCCAGACGCGCTCATTGGTGAGGACCGACGCCACCTCACGCAAGGCAGCGAAGAGCTCCGGCAACGGCCGATCCTGCGCGAAAGCCTGTTCGACCGGTGCCAGCAGGGCCGCGACTTCCCGCCACCACGGGCGCAACTCGTTCCGCAACTCCCGGTTTCGCCCCTCCGGTGCCTCCAGCAACGCGGCGATGCCCGCTAGACCCGCGGGCGGGCGCGGCCCCCGGAGCGCGAGATCGAGGCCGCGCACCTGCTCCAGCCAGGGCAGACGCGTCTCCCCTGCCCGCACCAGAGGATGCTTGAGCAGGGAGAGCAGCGCAATCGGCGCGAACTGCTCGGCCCCTGCCTGCGCCAGCGCCAGCAGCAGCGTGCCCGGCGCGAGTTGCGCGAGCGGGCGACCGGCGGAATCGTCCGCCTCGACGCCCCAGCGCCGCAGATGAGCGGAGACACGCGTCGCCAGCGCGCGATCAGGCGTGACCAGCGCCGCAGTGCGTCCGTCGATCTCTAGTGCCTCGCGCAGGGCGATGGCGATGGCCTGCGCTTCCTCGGCGGGGTTCGCAGCCTCGATCGCGCGCACATCCTTGAGCGAGCGTTGCGCCGCCGGCACGTCCGGCCAGATGCCGGTGAGCAGTGGCGGCAGCAGCGCATTGCTGATCGCCTTGCCCCGCGCGGCGCGGGCATCATGCTCGCTGCCCCAGCGCCAGAGCGCGACTTCATCGCGATGCACGTCCATCCGCTCCAGCAACAGCTTGAGCGCGAACTGGGGATGCGATTCCTGCGCTGGCGGGGGCAAGGGTGCGCCCGGCTCGGGCGCCTTGACCGGGCCGATCGCCTCCCATTGCTCGGACGTCAGATTGAGGTCGAGATCGGGCAGCACCACCATGCCTCGCGGCAGCCGCGCCACGCTGCGCAGCAAGCCGGCCACCGCCGGCGCGTTCGTGACGATCCCCGCTGCGACGACAAAGCGCCCCGGCGGCGCCTCACGCCAGCGCGCCGCGACATGATCGAGCAGGCGATTGCGTCGCTCCGCCATGTCTATGCAGCCACGTGCTGCCAGTGCGCGTTGCCAGGCGTCCGCCAGCGCCTCGAATTCGCCAAAGGCCTTCTGCCAGTGCGCGGATTGATCATCGGGCTGGAGCGCCTTGAGATCGCCCGGCCCCTTGCGCTCGACCGTGAGCTGATCGAGCGCCAGCGCCAGCGCCGTCGCCAGCCGCCAGGCCTCACCAATCTCCAGCCGCTCGCCCGCCCGCGCCCGCTGCTCGCGCACCAGCCGCGTCAGGATCATCAGCCGCTCCGCAGGGGCAATAGCGGAGGGAATGTCCGCCTCCGCTCCGATCGGCGCCAGCGCATTGCCCAGCGTCTCATCCAGGTCGATATCGCCCACCGGCACGAGGCGCGGCAACAGCAGGCCATTGCCGGACGCGCGCACAAAGGCATCGCGCACCGCGCGGACCGCGCGATTATTCGGCAGGAGGATGATGCCGCGCGCCAGCGCCAGCCCGCCATCCTCGCGGCCATGCTGTGCCAACAACCCGGCGGCAAGCGCATCGGCAAACGCGCGGTGCGCGGGAATGGTGTAGAGTACGGGGCGGCCCCGGTCAGCCACCGCTGATCCCGGCCTCAACGAGCGGAATGGCCTGTGGCGTACCGACATCGAACCAGAGCCCGGCGTGGGAGAGGCCATAGGCCCTGCCCGCCGCAATGGCGCGATCCCAGAAGATATTGGTCGAGAAGACATCCGACGGCGGATCGACAATCAGGCGCGGCGAGAGAATCTGCACGCCGGTGAACACGAATGGCGCGACCCGGCCTGACTTGCGGCGGGACAGGCGCCCATTGGCATCCATGTGGAAATCGCCCAGCCCCTTGTGGCCGGTCGCGCGGGCCTGCGGGATCAGCAGCAGCAGGGCATCCATGGCTGCATCGTCCCACCGCGCCGCCAGCGCCTCGATCGAATCGACGGGCCCGTTGATCCAGAGATTGTCGCTGTTGGCGCACAGGAACGGCTTGTCACCGATCAGCGGCAGCGCCTTGACTAGCCCACCGCCCGTTTCCAGCAGCTTGGATCGCTCGTCGGAAACCGGATAGTCCGCGCCAGTCCTCCGGGCCCGAGCCTGCAAATGCGCTTCGATCGCATCTGGCAGATAATGCACATTGACGATGGTGCGGCGGATGCCGGCTTCCTCGATCCGGTTAAGCGCGTGATCGAGGAGCGCTTGTCCCGCCACGCGCACCAACGGCTTGGGCCGGGTAGCAGTGAGCGGGCGCATCCGCTTGCCGAGGCCCGCCGCCATCAACATTGCCGTCTCTAGGTGAGCCGTCATGCGATGTCCTGATCGCTCATCAGCTGGCCGCGCGCGTCCGTCGGAACATTGGCGGCGAACCAGTCCGCGACCGGCGCAAGCGCGGGGTGAGCGAGATCGCGCTCCAGCAGACCCCACATGCGCGGCAGGAAATCGAGGTAGCGCGGCTTGCCGTCCCGCTTCCAAAGCCGGATGAAGATACCGATGATCTTGGCATTGCGCTGGGCGCCGAGCACGGCATAGGCCGCCTCGAAATCGCCTGAGACCGGTGCGTTTGCCTGATAATGCGCAAGCATGGCCTGCTCGACCGCCGGCGAAACATCTCGCCGCGCGTCCTGCAGCAGCGAAACCAGATCATAGGCCGGATGACCCGCCAGCGCGTCCTGAAAATCAAGCAAGCCGAGACCCTGAGACCGGCTCAGATCCGGCAGCAGCATGATATTCTCGGCATGATAATCGCGCAGGACCGTGACGACAGGCGCCGCGTCTCTCTCGGCGATGGGCAGCACCTTGTCCCAGGCGGCGGCATAGGCCTGCGCATCCACGTCCAGCCCGGCCGCCGGCGCGAACCATTCGGTCAGCAGCCCCGCCTCGCGCTGATAGACGGCGCGGTCATAAGGCGCGAGACCAGCCTGCGCCGGCACGCGGTGGAGATCGACCAGCAAATCGACCGCGCGGGCATAGATCGCCATCTCTTCGGACGGCGCGGCATCGAGATGTTCGCGCACCCGCTCGTCGCCGAAATCCTCCAGCAGGACCAGCCCCTGATCGAGATCGCGCGCGAGAATCGTCGGCGCGGCAAAGCCATGGTCGCACAGCCACTCACCGACCGAAATGAACGGGCGGGGATCTTCATGAGGCGGCGGCGCATCCATGAGGATGGACCGGCGCGCACCATCGACGATGCGGAAATAGCGGCGAAAGGAGGCATCGCCGGCGAGCGGCAGGATTTGCGCCTCGCCCCAGCCCGCATCGGCAAGGAAGGCAGGGGCACCGGCGGGCGGGATCATATTCATGGCCATCGGCTCTCCCAAGACTTGGGCAACAGCGCTGTCAAGAGACGCCCGCCATCCGCGTCATCGGCAATGTGGATCGCGAGGGCAATCCGGTCATAGCGTCCGGCGAGCCGGTCGGGCCATTCGACCACCAGCGCGCCGCCATCCAGCCAGTCGTCCAGCCCCAGCTCATCGAGTTCGCCGGAATCTTCAATCCGGTAGAGATCGACATGAGCGAGAGGCAGGTCGGTCTCCGGCGGGGTGTAGCCTTGCAGGATCGCGAAGGTGGGGCTCGGCACATCCGCCGCGAAGCCGAGCGCACGCAGGATACCGCGGGCCAGCGTTGTCTTGCCGGCGCCTAGCCCGCCCTCCAGCGTGATCACGTCTCCCGAGCGCAAAGCGGCCCCAAGTGCGCGGCCGAACGCCTCCATGTCCTGCGGCGTTGCGATCCGGCGTTCGGCAGCGTCCATCGCCTCAGTCGCCGCGTGGCAGGTCGATGGTGACGATGGTCCCCTGCCCCGGCTCGGACACCAGGCTGACGGTGCCGCCATGCGCCTCGACGAACTGGCGGACCAGCGGCAGGCCGAGGCCCGTTGTCTCGCCCTGCGAATTGCGGCCAAAGCGCGCGAAACTATCGAAAATGCGCGCCTGCGTCTTGCTGTCGATCCCCGGCCCGTCATCGGACACGACCAGGCGCACGCTCTTGTGGCTGCCCTCGCCATGGATGAGCACGCGCCCGCCGAGCTGCACATAGCGCACGGCATTGTCGATAACATGGTCGAGCGCCTGGCGGATGCGCCGTTCGTCACCCTTGATGATGCCGAGATTTGGGCGCAGTGACAAAGCGATCGTGACCGAGCGCTCCGTCGCAACCGTCTTGAAGCGGTCAGCGGCCGCACGGAAAAGTCCCTCGACATCCTGCGGCTTGCGCTCCATCGGCAGGCCACCGGCCGCGCCCTGGGTGAGATCCAGCACATTGTCGATCAGCCGCGCGAGGCGGGTGGTGCTGGTGATGATTGCATCGACATAGTCACGGGTCTGATCGGTCAGCTCGCCGGCATAGCCAGACTGGATCATCTCCGCGAACCCGGCGATGGATGTGAGCGGCGTGCGCAGCTCGTAGCTCATGTTGGAGACGAACGCGGTCTTGACCCGGTCCGCGTCCTCAAGTGCCTCATTGCGATCACGCAGCGCCTGCTCGATGCGGCGGCTGTCGGAAATATCGAGCATCACGAACAATGCATTGCCATCCGGCAGCGGAATGGCGGCGAACTCGAAATAGCGTCCATCGGCAAAGGCCATGCGCCCACCCCGCTGGCGCCGCTCGACGGTCGCCGCGCGGATGAGCTGCTGGACCAGACTGGCCTGCTGCGGCCGGGCGAGCCGGTCACCCATGGCTGCCATCAGTTCATCGACACGCGGATGGGTCGCCAGCGTGGCCTCCGGCACGGACCAGATCTGGCGGAAGCGGCTGTTCCACAGGTGGAGCCGGCCATCTGCGGCGAACACGGCAATCGCCTCGAACAGATTGTCGAGCGTCGCCGTGCGCACCCGCAGCAACGTGTCGCGCGCGCTGGAAAGCTGCACATGCTCGGTGCGATCCTCGAAGATCAGCAGCAGGCCGCCATCCGGCAGCGGCTGGGCATAGACGCGCAGATGCACGCCATCACGCAGCCGCCAATTTTCCTCGGTCGCATTGGGCGACTGGAACCACTGCCGCCGCTCCGCGCGCCAGGCCGGAAAGTCAGGTGTCTCGGGTACCAGGCCGGCATCGCGCATCGCGTCGAGCACGCGATCGAAATGCGTCTCGACCGCCGCCATCTCGGCATTGAGACCGAAGATGCTGAGGAACGGCTGATTGCAGAATTGCAGAAGCTGATCCGGCCCGAATTGCACGACGCCGGCTGAGAGCCGGTCGAGCATGTCGCGGTTCGCCTGGACGAGATGACGCAATTCCGCGCGGGCCTGCTCAAGCTCCTGCATGTCGATCGCATAGCCCGCCACGCCGGCAGCCCCCAAAGGCACGTCGACGATCCGCATCAGCCGGCGCTCGCCATCGACCGTCACTGGCACCATCCGGGCCGTCGGCACCTTGGCGTTCGCAGCGAGTGCAGCCGAAGCACCCGGTGACAGGCCATCCACGGCCTCCAGAAGCTCCGTGCCCTGCTCGATCACCTGACTGGCCGATTCCCCATCCACGGCGCGGACATAAGCAGTGTTGACGAGACTGAGGCGCTGATCAGGCGTGCGATGCCACACCGGCATCGGCGCAGCCTCGATCACGCCGGAGAGCGCCTCCAGCGCATCGCGATATCGCGCGACCTGATCGCGAAGGTCCTCGATCTGCGACTGGCTTTCCGTCGCATCGAAAATCCACAGCACGATCGTGCCGGGACTGGCGAGATCGGGACCGGCCGGACCGCCGCGCACGAGCATCGTCCGGCTCGATCCCTCCGCCCGAACAGGCAGAACGAAGGCCTTGCTACCGCGTTGCGCGGCTTTCACCGCCTCGGCAAGAGCACGGGCATGGTCCTGCGCCAGCCCGCCATCCTCTGCTACGAGTTCCGAGAGATAGGCCGGCACAGCCGCGCGACCGAGCCAGCTGGCCAGACGATCGGGCGCCTCAATGCGCCCGTCCGCGCGGACCAGCATGGGAATGGCGGGCGCCGACTGGAGCAAATCGGCCAGACGATCCGCCTGCCCGCGGGCCTGCCGCGAGACCCGACGCAGTGCCAGTCCCGAGACAAGTGCCCATGTGGACAGCGCCAGCCAGAGGGCCAGCACAGCTCCGACAATGGCAAGGGCGAGCGGCGAAAATGATGTCACGCCGCTGGATTAGAAGCCAATGCCCGGCGAGACAAGGCACGTTCCCCCTCACAGCGGTCCCGACGAAAAAAGGGGCGCATTGCTGCGCCCCTTCGATCTCGTCCTGTCAATCCAATCAATAGCGGTAATGATCGGGCTTGAAGGGTCCTTGCTGTGGGACGCCGATATAGGCGGCCTGCTTGGGGGTGAGGGTGGTGAGCTTGACGCCGAGCTTGTCGAGGTGGAGGGCGGCAACCTTCTCGTCGAGATGCTTGGGCAGCA
>JAFKLY010000010.1:2500-132669 GCA_017304655.1 Sphingomonas sp. | reverse complement strand
GAGGGTCTTTCTTCTCTTATGACATCAACCGATGTTCCCGGTGCGACGCCAGATCAGCCCCCATGCAGGCCGTCTTCGGCGGGAGATGACACAGGCCGAGCGGGCGCTCTGGGCGCTTGTGCGCAACCGTCAGCTTGAAGGTTTCAAGTTTCGCAGGCAGGCGACGATCGGTCCGTTCGTCGTGGATTTTCTCTGCGTCGAAACGGGGCTGGTCATCGAGCTAGACGGGGGACAGCATGAGGAGGCGCGTGATCGCTCTCGAACGGAGTATCTCGAAGCAAGAGGGCTGACCGTTCTGCGCTTCTGGAACCATGATGTGGCGGACAATCTCGAAGGTGTTGCCGACACAATCCGTGCGGCTCTGAAAAAGAAGACCCTCACCCAACCCTCTCCCGCGAAGGCGGGAGAGGGCTAAGCGACCGTCCGCCGAACTGTCAGCTTCTGGGCGACAGCGCTGCATAACCGCTTCACGCACAACCAAATGATCCGCAGTGATTTCAAGTCGGCCTCAGGTCCGGCGGTCCGAAGCAGATCGCGCCAGCGCATGCCCCCCAAAAACAGATCAGGCTCCCGCCTGCGCTGGAGCCCGATCGGTTCGCCTGGAAAAGCGGGAGGCGCCCTACTTCTTCGGTTCGGGCGCGACCGTCACCTTGATTTCCTCGCCATTCTTGCCGGGGAAGCCGGTGAACAGCGCGTCGAGCAGGTTCGGGATCAGATAGGTCATCTTGTTGCTGACCGATTGCGCCTTGGCGGTGCCCTCGAACAGGCGCTCGCCGCCGGCGCGATTGATGCTCATGCGCAGCTGGCTCTGATAGACGACATAGCTGTCGACATCGCCGCCGAAGCCCGGGCCCCACATGAAGGGATCGTACCAGCCCATCATGTAGCGGCCGCGCCAGCCGCCCCAGCCGCGATAATAGCCGGGGTAGAACCATGGATCGTAGAAGAAGGGATCACGCGCGAAACCGCTGCCGACATAGCGCGTGCGCTGCGTGCCCTTGTCCACGCCATAATCGAGCGTGACGACGAGCTGGGCGGAGGCCGGATCAGCCGCGCGGGTATAGCCCTGATCCGTCAGGCGCTTGGCCAGCAGATCGGCGTAGTGCGCGAACTCCAGACTGCCGGCCAGGCGCTGGTCGCCCGGCATGACGGTGAAGCTCTGGCCCTGCGCGGGCGGAAGTTGCTGAAAACGCGCGACATCGGCCTTGAAGCCGGTGGCGCAGCCCGAAAGGCCAACCAGCGCCAGGGCAGACGCTGCGGCAAGAATGAGAGAGCGCTTTGTCGTCATTGTTGTTGTCCGTTCCACGGGCCTGTCGCCCATATAGACGAAGTAGGCCTGCTTTTGCCTTAGTTCAAATGAACTACCGTTGAATGCGGACGGAATTAACAATTTGTCACAAAGGCGCGCGGCGCCGCCTGTCCCGCTCAGGGACGGGCGGCACGGCGGGTCAGCGCATCAGCCCCATGGCGTCATAGGCACCGCGCAGCGTCGGCTCGGCAGCTTGCGCCGCCTTGGCCGCGCCTTTCTCGAGGATCGCGTCGAGCGCGGCATGATCGTCCTTGAGCGCGATGTAGCGCGCGCGGATCGGTGCGAGTCGATCGACCAGCACTTCGGCCAGGGCCGGCTTGAACGCGCCGAAGCCCTGCCCCGCGAAGGCGCCACACACCGCGTCCGGGGTCGATCCGGTCAGCGTGGCGTAAATGCCGACCAGATTGAGCGCCTCGGGCCGTCCCTCCAGCCCGGCGACCTCGCTCGGCAGCGGCTCCGGGTCGGTCTTGGCCTTGCGCACCTTCTGGGTGATCGTCTCGTCATCGTCGGTCAGGTTG
Organism: Sphingomonas sp.; assembly: GCA_017304655.1. Lineage (GTDB taxonomy): Bacteria > Pseudomonadota > Alphaproteobacteria > Sphingomonadales > Sphingomonadaceae > Sphingobium. The sequence goes on along the minus strand of JAFKLY010000010.1, from coordinate 130,842 downwards.
ATCCGGCTCATGTCGCTGGGGTCGGACTTGGACATCTTGGCCGTGCCGTCGCGCAGGCTCATGATCCGCGCCGTCTCCTTGGGGATGATCGGATCGGGCAGCGTGAAAAGCTCCACGCCGAAATCGGTGTTGAACTTGGTGGCGATGTCGCGCGTCAGCTCCAGATGCTGCTTCTGGTCCTCGCCCACCGGCACGTGCGTCGCCTGATAGAGCAGCACATCGGCGGCCTGCAGCACGGGATAGACGAACAGGCCGACGCTCGCGCCCTCGCGGTTCTTGCCGGCCTTGTCCTTGAACTGCGTCATGCGGTTCAGCCAGCCGATCCGCGCCGTGCCGTTCAGCAGCCAGCACAGCTCGGCATGGGCGGGCACGCGCGCCTGATTGAACAGCACCGAGCGATCCGGGTCGATGCCGCAGGCGACCAGCGCGGCGGTCATGTCGCGCACGTTCGCCAGCCGCTGCTCGCGCGTCTCGTGCACCGTGATCGAGTGCATGTCTGCCAGGAAGAAGAAGCAGCGCGAATCCGAGTCCATCTCGTCCTGCATGCGCACCCAGTTGCGGATCGCGCCGAGATAATTGCCGAGGTGGAGATTGCCGGTCGGCTGGATGCCGGAGAGCACGCGCATGGGCTGGTTCATTCCTGGTTGGCGGCGCGGCGACGGAGCAGCGCCTTCAAGTCCGCGATCCGATATGCGCCCGTGAGGAAACAGGCAATGCCGTAGAGCGCCACGCCCGCACCGACGAGCACGGCCAGCGCCGCATAACGCTGGAGGAAGCGGCCGGTCAGCCACGGGTCGAGCAGAGCCTCGAAGGCGAAGACGGTGCCGCCCATCAGCACGGCGGCCAGCGCCAGCCGGGGCAGGCGCCGCTTGAGCTGCGCATCGGCCGTGAAGTGCTCGCGCGCCTTGAGCGTGCGATAGAGCATGGCGACGTTGATCGTGGAGGCAAGCGCTGTCGCCAGCGGCGGGCCGACATGGCCGATGGTGGGGATGAGCGCGATATTGGCGAGGATGTTGATGACGATGGAGATCATCGCATAGCGCACCGGCGTGGCGGTGTCGCCGCGTGCATAATAGCCGGGCGTCAGCACCTTCACGAGCACATAGCTCGGCAGGCCGATGGAGAAGGCGCTCAAGGCCCAGCCGCAGCGGCGCGCATCCTCGGCGGTGAAGCGGCCATATTGGAACAGCCCGCGCACGATCGGCTCGGCCGCGACGATGAAGGCGACGGCGGCCGGCAGCGTGAGGAACAGGGCCAGCTCGATGCCGCGATTCTGCGTTTCCATCGCGGCGGCATCCTCGCCCTTGGCGAGCAGGCGCGAGACGGTGGGCAGCAGCACGGTGCCCAGGCCAATGCCGATCAGGCCGAGCGGCAACTGGTTCAGCCGGTCGGCATAATAAATGTAGGTGATCGAGCCGGAGGCGAGGAACCAGCCGGCGAGCGCGGTCGAGATCAGCAGGTTGATCTGCGAGGCACCCGCGCCGGCGGCGGCGGGGATGATCCGCTTGAACAGTTCGCGCATGTCCGCGTCGATGCGCGGCATGCGCAGCCGCAGGCTCACCCCGGCATTGCGGCAGGCCCAGAGCAGCCAGGCGAGCTGCAGCACGCCGCCCACGGTGACGCTGATCGCCTGCACGCGCGCGGTCTCATAGGCGTCCGCGCCGTGGAAGAAGAACAGGCCGCTGATCATCGCCACGTTGAGCAGGATCGGCGCGGCGGCATTCACCCAGAAGCGATCGAGCGAATTGAGGATGCCGCCCAGCAGCGAGGCAAGGCTGATGAGCGCGAGATAGGGAATGGTGATGCGCGAGAGCGTGACGGCATAAGCGAGCTGCTCATGCGTCGGGTTCTGCCGGGCGAAGCCGCCGGAGAGCAGCATGGTGAGCGGCCAGGCCGCGACCAGCAGCACGAGCGTGAAGAGGATGAGCACCGGCAGCAGCAGCGCCAGCGCCCGCTCGGCGAAGCGATAGCCATCGGCCATGCCGCCTTCGCCGGCCGCCTTCCTGTTGAACATCGGGATGAAAGCGGCGGAAAACGCGCCCTCGGCGAAGAGGGCGCGGAACATGTTGGGCAGGCGGAAGGCGACGCCGTTGAAGGCGTCCGCCGCGAAGCCGGCGCCGACATAGCGCGCCGCCAGCGAATCGCGGACCAGCGCGAGCACCCGGCTGGCAAGGGTCAGTCCGCCGACTGACCCCAATGCCCGCACGAGGTTCATCGCTGGCGAGCCTTCATGCGTCCGCCGGGATCAGGCGTTGCCGGCCGGGGCTTCCTGAGCCGCGGCGTCGATCTGCTGCTGCTGCTGCATGTAGAGCGCGCCGAAATCGATGGGGTCGAGCAGCAGCGGCGGGAAGCCGCCATCCTGCACCGCGTCGGCCAGGATGCGGCGGGCGAAGGGGAAGAGCAGGCGCGGCGCCTCGGCATAGAGGAACGGGCGGATCTGCTCCTCGGGCACGTTGCGGATGCCGAACAGGCCGGCGAAGACCAGCTCCACGGCGAAGGCGGTGCCGGCATCGGCCTTGGCGCTGGCGGTCACCTTCAGCGAAACCTCGAAGACGTCATCGGCAACCTGGTTGTTGCTGATGTTGAAGTTGACGTCGATCTGCGGCTGCTCCTGCCACTGGTAGACGGCGGGCGAATTCGGGTTCTCGAAGGAGAGATCCTTCACATATTGCGCGATGAGGCCGATCTGCGGCTGGTTGTCGGCGCCATTTGCGGTCGTGTCGGTCATGCTCGTTCCTGTCTTTCAGGGCTGTCGCCGCCGGGCCGCCGGCGAGGGATCGCCGGAGCGCGTGGCTGGAAAGTCTCAGGACGGACGATTGCCCTCAGGAAAGAAGTCCTCCCCGTCCCTAGGGCGCGGCGCTTAGCAGGCAGGCCGGGGCAGGGCAATGACTTGGTCGGGGCGCTCGCTGCCCCGCTGCGGGCCATGTTGCGACGGTCCGCGCACGGGCTGCGGCGTATTTTCGGAGAAAGGGCGTGCTTTTTTTGGTTCCGCCGCCTAGCGTTGACGAGAGTTTAAGCGTTGCAGGTTTGAATGTTCAGCCAAAGACGCTTATGTCTAGCGGGTTCCGCTGTGTTGGAAGGATCCGGATCACGTGACCGTCATTGTCGTTCTGGCCATGATCTTCGCTTTGCTTGCGTTGCGGCTGTTCTCCGTTCTCGGGCGCCGCACCGGCCATGAGCAGCAGCGTCAGTTGCCGACCCCGGTCGATGATCGCGCCGCCACGCCGCGCACGCCCGCCGGTCTGCAGGGCGACAGCGCTCAGGCTGGCCAGCGTGCCGCCGAGAGCGCAATCGCCGTGCCGGCGCAGGCCGGTCTGCGTGCGCTGATCGCGGCGGATCGCAGCTTCGATGTCAGCCAGTTCCTCAACGGCGCCCGCTCGGCTTATGGCATGATCCTGGAAGCCTTCTGGAAGGGCGATCGCGAGACGCTGAAGCGCTTCTGCGAGCAGGACGTGTATGACGCGTTCGATGCCGCCATCACCGAGCGCGAGGCGCAGGGCCTGACGCTGGACAACAAGCTCGTGCGGATCGACACGGCCCATGTCTCCGATGCGCGCGTCGACAATGGCACGGCCTATGTGTCCGTGCATTTCGAGGCAGACCTGTCCGCTATCACGCGCAACAAGGATGGCGCGGTCGTCGCCGGCTCGCTGGACGATGCCATCGCCACGGTCGAGACCTGGACGTTCAGCCGCGATCTGCGCAGCCGCGATCCCAACTGGCAGCTGGCGGAGACGGACGAGGGCTGACGGGCTTTCGGGGCGCGCTGCCGTGCCGACAGGGGTCACCACGTCGATGAAATGGCTGCTGGCCATGGCTGGCGCGCTGGCGCTGGCCGCGTGCGGTCGCGTCATTCCGCCGGGCTCGCCCGGTTCGCGCCCGCCTGTCGCGCAGCCGAAACCCTCGACTCCCCGACCAACATTGCCGGTGACGCCGCCCGCCACTGGCACGACGCCGAGCGACACCGGTCCCGGTGCCGCCGTGGCGGCTGGCCTCACGCTGGGGCCTGATCTCGATACGGTTCTGCCGAATGGTGACACGCGCACCGCGCTGGCGCTGCGCGCCTTCCGCCTCTCCTGCCCCTCGCTCCAGCGGCGGCGCGACCAGAGCGGCCTCACCAGCGGCAGCGACTGGCAGGCGGCCTGCGCGGCAGCGGCGAGCTGGAGCGAATCCAACGCGCGCGAGTTCTTCCGCCGCTATTTCGAGGCCGTGCAGGTCGGCGATGGCAAGGCCTATGCCACCGGCTATTATGAGCCGGAGATTGCCGGTTGCCGCACGCCGATGCCCGGCTGCCAGACGCCGCTCTACAAGCGCCCCGCTGACCTCATCGACGTCGATCTCGGGCTGTTCAGCGACAGCCTGAAGGGCAAGCGCATCCGGGGCAAGGTGCAGGCGACGAGCTTCGTGCCCTATGACGATCGCGCCGCGATCACCGCCGGCTCGCTCTCCGGGCGCGGGCTGGAAATTGCCTATGCCAATGATCCGGTCGAACTATTTTTCCTTGAAATTCAAGGGAGTGGCCGTCTCCGCCTGCCGGATGGCGGCATCATGCGGGTCGGCTATGACGGGCAGAATGGCCGCGACTATACCGGCATCGGCAAGCTGATGAAGGATCGCGGGCTGATCCAGATCGGCTCGATGCCCGACATCATGAGTTATCTGCGCGCCAACCCCATCGAGGGCATGGCGATCATGAACGAGAACAAGAGCTATGTGTTCTTCCGCGAGCTGACCGGCGCTGGTCCGCTTGGCGCGCTCGGCATCGCCGTGACGCCGGAAGCGACGGTCGCGGCGGACCCGACCTTCGTGCCGCTGGGCGCGCCGGTGCTGCTCTCGCTCGATCGCGCCGAGCCGAACGGGCTTTGGGTCGCGCAGGATACCGGCGGGGCGATCAAGGGCGCCAACCGGTTCGATACCTTCTGGGGCGCGGGCGATCGCGCCCGCACGATTGCCGGCGGCATGTCCGGCCGGGGCAGCGCGCTGCTGCTGCTGCCCATCGGCACCTATGCCCGGCTGACTGCTGCCCAAAATGTCGCGCCGTCACCTCTCCCCTGAGGAACGGGCGCTCTGGCACAAGCTGACGCGCACCGTCACGCCGCTGCGCGTGCCCCGCGCCCGGCCGTCGGTCGATCCTGCGCCTGCCGAGGCTGAGGCATCGCCTGCCGCGCGTGCAGCCGAACGCCGGGTCAAGGGGCGCGTGCCGCCGGCGCGCCTCCCCGTGCCGGTTGCCCCGCCTCGCCCCGAGCCGGCGCCCGTGCTCGATGGCAGCTGGGAGAAGCGCATTCGCTCAGGGCAACTGGCGCCGGATCACAGCATCGATCTGCACGGGCTCAATCTCGCGGCGGCGCATCTGCGGCTCGACCGGCTGCTGGGCGAAGCGGTGGCGCAGGGCTGGCGCGTGCTGCTGGTCGTCACCGGCAAGCCGCGCGCGCTCCGGCCGCTGCCGGGAGAAACCGGCAAGCGCGGCGCCATCCGGGCCGAGATCGGCGACTGGCTGGCGCGCAGTGTCCATGCCGGCCGGATCGCCAGCGTGCGCACCGCCCATCCGCGCCATGGCGGGGATGGGGCGCTCTACATCATCCTGCGCAGAGCCACTTCATTATAAAGAATTGTCTAAGTGCGTTCCTCACCGGGCCGGGGCGTCGGTGCCGAACAGCCAGGCTTTCGCCGCGTCCATGTCGGTGAAATAGTGGGCGATCAGCTCGCCGCCATTGCCCGCCCGCTCGGCCTGCAGCTTGTTGAGATGGGCCGGGACCACCGATGCCGTGCGCCGCGCATGATAGGGCTTGCACCGCGCGATGACCGCTGCGAACTGCTCGGAGATGGTCCGCGCCTGCACGGCGAACTCCCGCCCGTCGACCAGCGCATAAGTCAGGCCGCCGCTGCGGTACATGCCGATCATCGCACGCTCATACTCGGCAGCGAAAAGGTCGAAGGTCGGCTGGTCCCAATAGCCGCGCATCACGATGGAAATCAGCCGCTTTTGCTGGTCCGTCTCGATGGAATAGGCCGTCATCTCAGGCTCCATCGCATCCTCATCCGGTTTGTTTATCCGGCCAGATTATCCGCTCAGCGTTAACAAGCGGTTTGGACGTGGCCCAGGATGCGGCCGTAGATGCGCGTGAGCTGCTCCAGGTCGGGCAGGGCCACGGCCTCGTCCAGCTTGTGCATGGTCGCGTTGATGAGGCCGAACTCCACCACCGGGCAGAGCGCGGAGAGGAAGCGCGCATCGGACGTGCCGCCGCTGGTCGAAAGCTCCGGCACCACGCCGGTCTCCGCCTCGATCGCATTGCTCACGAGCGCCGAGAGCGCGCCGGGCGGCGTGAGGAACGCCTCGCCGCTGATCTTCGCGTCCAGCGTGCCGCCCTCTGCCGCGACGATGGCGCCGATCCGCTCGGTGAGGCTGGCGCCGCTGTGCAGATCGTTGAAGCGGATCGAGAGGCGCGCGGTCGCCTTGCCGGGGATCACATTGGTCGCCGGATTGCCGACATGCAGGTCCGTGATCTCGATGTTGCTCGGCTGGAACCAGTCGGTGCCCTCGTCGAGCACGATCGCCTCGATCGCGGCGAGGATGCGCACCAGCGGCGAGATGGGGTTCTTCGCCAGATGCGGATAAGCGACGTGGCCCTGCATGCCGGGCACTGTGATCCACATGTTCACCGAGCCGCGGCGGCCGATCTTGATCATGTCGCCCAGCCGGTTGACCGATGTCGGCTCGCCGACGAGGCAGAGATCGGGCGTCACGCCGCGCGCTGCCATGTGGCGCATCAGCGCGCGGGTGCCGTGGACGGCGTCGCCTTCCTCGTCGCCCGTGATCAGCAGGCTGAGCGGGCCGGTTTCGTTCCCGGCGCGCGCCACCGCGGCGACGAAGGCGGCGATCGATCCCTTCATGTCCACTGCGCCGCGCCCGTAAAGCAGCTCGCCCCGCCGCTCGGGCCGGAAGGCGTCGCTGGTCCAGCCCTCGCCCGGCGGCACGACGTCGAGATGGCCGGCAAAGGCGAAATGCGGGCCGGTCCCCGCGCGCACGGCGAGCAGATTCTCGACCGGCTCCTCGGGCGCCTCCCCGTCCACGAAGCGCGATACGGTGAAACCGAGCGGCGCCAGCATTGCCTCCAGGCAATCGAACACCGCGCCCGTGGCGGGCGTCACGGACGGGCAGGCGATCAGCGCTTCGGCAAGGGCGGCGGGATCGGTGAGGGGCAGGGTCATGGCGTCCGCGTTAGCCAATGCGCCGGGCCAAGGGAAGAGACGCGACGGCGCGCTGCAAGGGCGCTATTGCTCCGGCACCCCATTGCGCAAGGAGATGCCCATGCCCAAGATCGACCTCGATGCCGTCCCGCAGCTCAACACCACCGGCTATCCCGCGCCATTCCATGAGCAGATGGCCGGGCGCTGGGTCCGCCGGCTGGGCACGCATGCCGGCCTCACGGTGCTGGGCGCGAGCCATGTGGTGCTCAAGCCCGGCGGCTGGTCCTCCCAGCGCCACTGGCATGAGGGCGAGGACGAATTTCTGGTGATGCTCGCCGGCGAGGCGGTGCTGATCGAGGATGAGGGTGAGACGATCCTCCATCCGGGCGATTGCGTCGCCTGGGCCATGGGCGTGCGCAATGGCCATCATCTGGTCAATCGTAGTGATGCGGACTGCACTTTCCTCTGCTTCAGCGCGGGGGAGCGGGCCGCGGGCGGCGGCTATTCGGATATCGACATGATCTTCACGACGCAGGGCTATCAGCACCGCGACGGCACGCCCTATCCGCCACGCGAAAGCTGATGGGTCAGGCAGCGGGTTCGAACTGCGGGATGACCCAGCTCTCCGCCGCCGCGCCTGCGGTCCAGTCGATCATGAAGGGATGCGCCAGCACGGCGTCCACATAAGCCTGCGCCGCGTCCGGCAGCGCGATCGAATAAGTCACGAAGCGCGTCACGACCGGCGCGAACATGATGTCGACCGCGCCGAACGCGCCGAACAGATAATCGCCGCCGGCGCCGAACCGGCTGCGCGCCTGCCCCCACAGATCGATGATTCGCGCGACATTGGCCGCCACCTCCGGCGTGAGATCGCGCGGGGGCAGCACGTGGCGCATGTTCATCGTGCAGGCCTGGCGCAGCGGCTGGTAGCCGGCGTGCATCTCCGCCGCCATGGAGCGGGCGAGGGCCAGCGCCGGTTTGTCCGCCGGCCAGAATTTCGTGCCGCCGCTCAGCGCATCCAGATAGTCGATGATGGCGATGCTGTCCCACACCGGTATGTCGCCATCCCACAGGATCGGCACCTTGCCGAGCGACGGCGCGAGGTCGGGCTGCGCCTTCCGTTCCGGCCATGCCTCGTCGTAAAGCGGGGCGACCACTTCCTCGAACGGCAGGCCGGATTGCTTCGCGGCCAGCCAGCCACGCAGCGACCAGCTCGAATAGACCTTGTTGCCGATGATGAGCCTGAGCATGCCGCGCGTCCTTGCCGGAGAGGGAGGACCGGCCTTTAGCCCGGCTTGCGTGCGGACGGAAGCGCTCGCGCCGGGGGGACGCTCAGTCCAGCGCCTCGATCACCGCGGCGCGCAGCTCGGGCAGGCCCATGCCTTTCTCGCTCGACGTGACGATGATCTCCGGGTGCGCGGCGGGGCGCTTGCGGATCGCGGCGGCCGTCCGCTCGGTCATGTCGGCCAGCTCGCTCGCCTTGATCTTGTCCGCCTTGGTCAGAACGACGCGATAGCTCACGGCGGCATCGTCCAGCATGTCGAGCAGCGTGTCGTCGACCTCCTTCAGCCCATGCCGGCTGTCGATCAGCACATGCGCGCGCTTGAGCACCTGCCGCCCGCGCAGATAGTCGTTCACCAGGAAGCGCCATTGCTTGAGCAGCTCCTTGGGCGCCTTGGCATAGCCATAGCCCGGCATGTCGACGAGGCGGAAGCGCAGCGGATTGCCCACGTCGAAGAAGTTGAGCTCCTGCGTGCGCCCCGGCGTGTTGGATGTGCGGGCGAGCGCGCTGCGATTGGTCAGCGCGTTGATGAGCGAGGACTTGCCGACATTGGAGCGCCCGGCGAAGGTGATCTCCGGCACGCTCGCATCCGGCAGGAACTTGAGGCTCGGCGCGGATTTGAGGAAGGTGATCGGCCCGGCAAAAATGCGCCGGGCTTCCTCGATGCGGTCGGCCTGATCGTCGGACTCGGTCATTCACAAATCTCCGTTCGCCCTGGGCTCCTGGCGCGCGTCGGCTGACGCGAGCGAGAGCAACCGGGCGGCCCCGGTCGGGGCAGTCCCGTGCCGCACCAGCGGTACGGCCGGGCGCGATGCTACTTCGCGGCGGCCGGCTGGCTCAGCACCGGGTGCTGCCGGTAAAGCCACCATTGTTGCGCGATGGTGAGCAGGTTGGACGTGCACCAGTAGATGAGCAGGCCGGCGGCAAAGGGTGCCATCACGAACATCATCATCCATGGCATCAGCGCGAAGATCTGCTTCTGCATGTCGTCCATCGGCGCCGGGTTCAGCTTGAACTGCAGGTACATGGTGATGCCCAGGATGATCGCGAGCACGCCGATGCCCAGGAAGCCCGGCGGCGTGAACGGCAGCAGGCCGAACAGGTTGAGCACGTGCAGCGGATCGGGCGCGGAGAGGTCCTTGATCCACAGGATGAACGGCTGGTGCCGCATCTCGATGGTCAGCATCAGCACCTTGTAGAGCGCGAAGAAGATCGGGATCTGCAGGAAGATCGGCAGGCAGCCGGCGAGCGGATTGACCTTCTCGGAGCGATACAGCTCCATGATCTCCTGCTGCTGCTTTGGCTTGTCGTCCTTATACTTCTCCTGGATCGCCTTCATCTTCGGCTGGATGGCGCGCATCGCCGCCATGCTGGCGAACTGGCGCTGGGCGACCGGGAACATCAGGCCGCGCACGATGAAGGTGAGGCAGATGATCGCCACGCCGAAATTGCCGATCTGCTTGAACAGCCAGTCGAGCAGATAGAAGATCGGCTTCTCGAACCAGCGGAACCAGCCCCAGTCGATCGCGCGGTCGAACAGGGCCACACCGTCCTTGTCGGTGTAGCGCTCCAGCACCGCCGTTTCCTTGGCGCCCACGAACAGCCGGCTGGTGGTCGTCACGGCCTTGCCCGGGGCGATGACGCTCGGCGCATAGGTCATGTCGGCCTGATAGCGCTTCTCGCCGCCGGTGCGGAACTGGGCCTCGACCGGGAGCGTCTGCGCGGGGATCAGCGCGGCATGCCAGTAGAGGTCGGTAAAGCCGATCCAGCCGCCGGTGGTGGAGAGGCGCTGGTCGCCTTCCTCATCGAGCGTCTTGAAATTGACCGAATAGTTGGCGGCGTTGTTGAACACGCCGATCGGGCCGGTGTGGATCGTCCAGGTCGAGGGTGTCTTGGAAATGCCGAGATGCGAAAGCAGGCCATAGGGCCGCGCGACGATCTGGCCAGTGCCGGCATTCTCCACCGTCTGGGCGATGGTGAGCATATAGTCCGTGTCGACCGAGAGCTTCATGACGAAGCGCTGGCCCGCGCCATTGTCCCAGCGCAGCGTCACCGGCGTCGCTGGCGTCAGCGTCTGGCGGTCGGCGGTCCACAGGCTGTTCGCGTCGGGCAGCTTCACGCCCTCGCCGCTCCAGCCGAAGCTGGCGAAATAGGCGTCCTTGGTGCCGCTGGGGCTGAACAGGCGGACCGGCGGCGAATCCTTGGCGATCGTTTCCTTGTGGGTCGGCAGCACGACATCGTCGATGCGCGCGCCCTTGAGCGCGATCGAGCCCTTGAGCTTGGGCGTGTCGATGGTGACGCGCGGGCTCTCGCCCAGCACTTGCGGCAGCGCCCGGATGGTCTGCGCGCGCTCGGCGGCCGGCGCGGCGGCGCCTGGGCTGGCGGGCTGTCCGGCAGCGGTCGCTGCCGTCTTCGCCGCGGGCGGATTGGCCGCCGGGAAGAAGTGACTGGAGAGATAGGGCCAGCCGAACAGGATCGCGATGGTCAGGACCACGGCGAGGATGATGTTGCGCTTGTCGTCCACGTCTCTCTAGCTTCCCGTCTCTTGTAATTGCGTGCCTCAGGGCACGGGGTCGTAGCCATGGCCACCCCAGGGGTGGCAGCGCAATAGCCGCTTCAACGCCAGCCAGCCACCCTTTATCGCGCCATGCTTCCCCAGCGCCTCAATGGCATATTCCGAGCAGCTCGGGGCATAGCGGCAGGTGGGCGGCAGGATGCGGCTCGGCCCGATCTGCCAGGCCCGCGCGATGAGGATGAGCAGCCGGGCGATCATGAGCGGGGCGATGCCCGGCCAGCCGTCCCCTCGGCATGTTTCGCGGCGAGGCGCTTCAACGCCTTGCCCAGTTCGGCCTCAAGCAACCCATAGTCCCGCTCGACGCCGCCCGCGCGGCCGATCAGCACATGGTCCGCGCCGGTGATGCCGTGCTCCGGCAGGGCGACAGCCGCAAGCGCGCGAAAGCGGCGCTTCATCCGGTTGCGGATGACGGCGCCGCCGATCTTCTTGGTCACGGTAATGCCGAGGCGCGGCGTGGGGTCGCCATCGCGCCGATCATGCACCAGGAGCACGAAGCCGGGCATGGGGGCGCGCAGGCCGCGATTCGCGGCCAGGAAGTCGGCGCGGCGGGTCATGCGACCCACAATCTTGCGGCCGCGGGCGCGACGTGCGTTCAGCAGCTTGCGGCCCGCCGCCGTCGACATGCGAAGGCGAAAGCCGTGCCGGCGCTTGCGAACCAGATTGCTCGGCTGGAAGGTGCGCTTCATCGTTCATTCCTCAAAATCGAATCGGTCTGCAGAATCGACAAAAAGGGCCGCCACAACCGGGCGGCCGCCTGTCCGAAGGCGCGCCGATAGGGAAAGCGGGCGGATTTGTCAATCTGGGCGGACGTGCTTTGGGGCATCACGGACCAGCCGGATGACCGCAGACGCCGTCTTGCCGACAGGGTATCATGTCCTGGCAGAGTCGTCTCCCCCTACAGAGAGAGAGGTCCCCATGACCACCTTCGAACCCAACCGTCGCGATTTTCTCGCGGCGAGCACCGCTTTCGCCGCGCTCGCAGGTCTCGCCGATGGCGCGATGGCGCAGGCCCCCGCCGCTCCGGCCTTCTCGCCGCAGCCGTTGCCGTTCGATCCCAAGGGGCTGGGCTGGCTGTCGGAAAAGCTGATCGTGAGCCATCATGACAATAATTATGTCGGGGCCGTCACCCGGCTCGGCGCCATCCGGGCGGAGATCGGCAAGCTTGATATGCCGCGCGCGCCGGGATTCGTCCTCAACGGGCTCAAGCGCGAAGAGCTGATGGCGTGGAACTCGATGATCCTGCACGAGCTCTATTTCGCCGGACTCGGCGCGACTCAGGCGCTCTCCCCGGCGCTTGGCAAGGCGATCGAGAAGGATTTCGGCAGTGTCGATCGCTGGGCCGGGGAATTTGCCGCCATGGGCAAGGCGCTCGGCGGCGGCTCCGGCTGGGTGCTGCTCACCTTCAGCCCACATGACGGCAGGCTGGTCAATCAATGGGCGGCCGATCACACGATGACGCTCGCCGGCGGCGTCCCACTGCTCGCGCTCGACATGTATGAGCACGCCTATGCCATGGACTTCGGCGCGAAGGCCGGCGCTTATGTCGATGGGTTCATGAAGGGCATGAGCTGGGGTCAGGCGAATCGCCTGTTCGCGCGGCTGGGCTAGAGGCGTGAGTGGCCGGCGGTCGTCTGGAACGGTCGGCACACTTCCGGGTTTTGAAGGCGATGGATAGGATGAAGACAACCGCCGCTCTGGCATCCGCCCTTGCACTCGCCGCCTGCGGGCAGTCCGGCACTCGGCAGGACAAGCAGCCAGATGCCGCAACGTCCCCGGCGACAGAGGCGACCGTGAATGCCGTCGCCCCGGGCGCGCCCTTAGCCGGCGTGAATGCCGCCGCTGCCGATGGCGCGCCCGATCTCGCCCCGCCGCCTCTGACGCCGGAGGCCGAGCGAGGGGAAAAGGGCGCGCGTAACATTCTCCTGTCATTCACCCGCGCGATCGAGCTGCGGGAATATCGGCAGGCCTGGGCGCTGCTCAGCCCCGCCGACCAGCGCAAGTGGAGTGAGGCGCAGTTCGCGGCCCTGTTCGCCGATCTCGGCAAGACCAGCGTTGCCGTGCCCACCGGCACGATGGAAGGCGCCGCTGGCTCCAGTTTCTACACGGCCCCAGTCACCATCACCGGCGTGGATAAGGATGGGCGCCCGGTCCGCCTCGCGGGCGAGGCCGTCCTGCGCCGCGTCAATGATGTCGACGGCGCCACGCCCGCCCAGCTGCGCTGGCATTTCGAGCGGCTGACGCTGGACTGGGTGCACTAGCGACGGCGCCCGTCCGCTCTTGGCTCCGCTCTCATGGAAAGGGTGGAAACGAAGCGGGAACATCGCTAGACCCTGGCGCATGATCGCGCATTTGAAAGGCCTGCTCGCTTCCACCGGACTGGACAGTGCCGTCGTCGATGTCGGCGGCGTGGGCTATCTGGTCGCCATGTCCGCGCGCAGCCTGTCGGCGCTTGGCGGCGTGGGCGAGGCCGTCACCATCCATACCGAGATGCTGGTGGGTGAGGATTTCATCCGCCTCGTCGGCTTTGCGAGCGAGACGGAGCGGGATTGGTTCCGGCTGCTCACCGGCGTGCAGGGCGTCGGCGCGCGTGTCGCGCTGGCGATCCTTTCCGCGCTCGATCCTGCTGAACTCTCCCGCGCCATCGCCGTGCAGGACAAGGCGATGGTCGCGCGGGCAAACGGCGTCGGCCCCAAGCTCGCCGAGCGCATCGTGCGGGAGCTGAAGGACAAGGTCGGCGCGCTGGCGACCTCGCCGTTGACCATCGGCGGTGCGCCCGCCGCTTCGGTGACCGGCGGCGTGCAGGCCGATGCGCTGTCGGCGCTCGCGTCCCTCGGTTTCAAGCCCGGCGAGGCATCGGTAGCGGTGAACGCCGCTTATGAGGAGCTGGGCGAGGGCGCGACGCTCGATGCGATGGTCCGCCTCGCGCTGCGGAAGGCGGCGAAGTGAGCGCGCGTGCGCTATTTCAGTCGGGCGGAGATCGCCTCCACGGCGGGCCTGGCACAGGCCTCATCCTTCTCGCCGGCCGGCGCGCCGGAGACGGCGATGGCACCGATCTGCTCATTGCCCGCCATCAGCGGGAAAGCGCCCGGCCAGGCCATGCCGGCGATCTTGGGGTCGTCCTTCACCTCTTGTGCCAGCGCCGTGTCGGTCTTGATCCGCTCGGCGATCGTGCCGCTCGCCACCTTGTAGCGGATGACGGTCGCGATCTTGCGCGGGGCGATGGTCTGCGTGATTGCGGCGGCGCCATCGGCGGAGAGCATGGCGACGGGCACGCCTTCGCTGTCCGTCACCAGCGCCGTGGTCTTGTAACCATTGGCAAGGCAGGTGCGGATCGCGATCTGCGCGGCCTCGATTGCCAGATCGAGCGCCGGTCCCTTCGCGCGCGGCGGCCGGGCCGGCGGCTGGGCAAGGGCCGATGTGGCGATGCTGGCCAGCAGCAGGGCAAGGGCAGGGGTGGACGGACGCATGGCTCAGCTCCTCTCATGGGCGCCGCGTCTGTGGCGACGTCGCGCAAGGGCTATCAGGGCCGCCGTGCCTCGGCAATCCCGTCCCGACTGCGATCGGGCGGGCTGGAATATCGCGCGGGTCGGGATATGAGACAGGCATGAGTTCCTCGCCCATCCTTTCCGCCGCGCGCCTCGCCGATGATGCCGATGCCGCCCTGCGGCCCAAGAGCCTCGACGAGTTCGTGGGGCAGAAGGCGGCGCGGGAAAATCTGCGCGTGTTCATCGCGGCGGCCCGCGCGCGGGGCGAAGCGCTCGATCATGTGCTGTTCTTCGGGCCGCCGGGCCTCGGCAAGACCACGCTGGCGCAGATCGTGGCGAAGGAAATGGGCGTGGGCTTCCGCTCCACCTCCGGCCCGGTGATCGCCAAGGCGGGCGATCTGGCGGCGCTGCTCACCAATCTCGATGAAGGCGACGTGCTATTCATCGACGAGATCCACCGGATGAATCCGGCCGTGGAGGAAATCCTCTATCCGGCGATGGAGGATCGCGCGCTCGATATCATGATCGGCGAGGGGCCGTCCGCCCGCTCGGTGCGGATCGATCTGCCGCGCTTCACGCTGGTCGGCGCCACCACGCGGCAGGGCCTGCTCAGCACCCCGCTGCGCGATCGCTTCGGCATTCCGGTGCGGCTGAATTTCTATGCGGTGGACGAGCTTGAGCAAGTGATTGCCCGTGCCGCGCGGCTGCTCTCGCTCCCCATTGCGACTGACGGCTGCACCGAGATTGCCCGGCGCGCACGGGGCACGCCGCGCATCGCTGGCCGGCTGCTGCGCCGGGTGCGCGATTTTGCCCATGCCGCAGGGCACGACATTGTCGATGCGCCCGCAGCCGATGATGCGCTCTCGCGGCTGGAGGTCGATCAACTCGGCCTCGATGCCATGGACCGGCGCTACCTCGGCATGATCGCGGACATCTACAAGGGCGGGCCGGTCGGCGTGGAGACGCTGGCGGCAGGTCTTTCCGAGCCGCGCGACACGATCGAGGATGTCATCGAGCCCTTTCTGCTCCAGCTCGGTCTCATTGCCCGCACGGCGCGCGGACGGGTGCTGAATGGTCCGGGTTGGAAGCATCTCGGCCTCAATCCGCCCGAGGGCGGTGAGGGGGGACTGTTCGACTGATCGCGAGCCATCCCGGCTTTGCCACGCCCTGCCCGGCGCCATGCGCACACACCGTCCCCTTTTGCGACCCTATCTCGCGCAAATCTCGGCTTTTCCAGCCTTTTCGATTTACCGCAATCCGCTTGACAGTGATGTGACAACAGGGGTTCCCAGCGCGAGTCCTCTGGCCTAGGGTCTGCCGCCATGTCGGCGCCGCTGGAACCTCTGCCTGTTTCGGGTTTTTTCGTTGCGGGGGAGCATCTGTTTCCGGTGCGCGTCTATTATGAGGATACGGACCTGTCCGGCGTCGTCTATCATGCCAATTTCCTGCGCTTCATGGAGCGTGCGCGCTCGGACATGCTGCGCGTCTCGGGCATCGACCAGCGCGCTGCCGCCGAGCAGGGGCTTGGCCATTATGCCGTCTCGCAGGTCGATATTCGCTATCGCGCGCCGGCGCGGCTCGACGACGCGTTGCTGGTTCGCAGCCGCGTGCGGGAAGTCGGCGCCGCGCGCTGCGTGATCGATCAGGCGGTGTGGCGCGCGGAGACGCTGCTGGCGCAGGCCGCCGTCACCGTGGCCTTCGTCGATCCCTCTGGCCGTCCGCGCCGCCAGCCGGCGGACTGGATCGCAACTTTCAACAGCCTTGGCGCGCGGGACGCGGCCATGGCGAACCCGTCCTGACAGGAGATATGTCCCCCTCATGACCCTGCCGCTCATTTTTGCCGCTGCCGCACCGGCATCCGCCGGACCCATCACGCTCTCGCCCGTCACGCTCTTCATGGAGGCGGACATTGTGGTGAAGATCGTGATGATCGGCCTGCTGCTCGCCAGCATCTGGACCTGGGGCATCATCGTCAGCTTTACCGCCCGTCTCGGCAAGGCCCGCAAGGGCTGCGAGGAGTTCGAGAGCGCCTTCTGGCAAGCCAAGGACATGGATGTCTTCGTCAAGGAGCGCGGGCGCGAGGACCTGCCAAGCGCGCAGATACTCTCTGCGGGCATTGCCGAATGGCGCCGCTCGACCGCGCTGCGCAACATGGACAGCGTGGGCACGCGCGACCGCATCGGCACCGCCATGGGCTCGGCCGTCGCCGGCGCGATCGACAAGATTTCGGACCGGCTGAACATCCTGGCCACCATCGGCTCGGTCGCGCCGTTCGTCGGCCTGTTCGGAACGGTCTGGGGCATCATGCGCAGCTTCACGGCGATCGCGGGCGAGCAGAACACCAGCCTCGCTGTGGTGGCGCCGGGCATCGCCGAGGCGCTGTTCGCGACGGCCATCGGCCTGTTCGCCGCCATTCCCGCGGTCATTGCCTATAACCGCCTCAGCCATGGCGTGAATCGGCTCGAAGCGCGGCTCCAGCGCTTTGCCGATGGCGTCTACACAACCTTCAGCCGGGAGCTTGAAGTGGGATGAGCATGGGCCTGCCTCCCAGCCGGCGCGGCGGCGGCCGTCGCGCACCCATGGCGGACATCAACGTGACGCCGCTGGTCGACGTCATGCTGGTGCTGCTCATCATCTTCATGGTGACGGCGCCCCTGCTCGTCACCGGCGTGCCGATCCGCCTGCCGGAGACGCGCGCCAAGGCGCTCGATCAGGACCAGCGGCCGACGGTGCTCTCGATCGACCAGGACGGCGCGATCTTCGTCAATGACGAGCCGGTGGCGGAGGCCGATCTGCCGGCGCGGCTCGACGATCTGCGCCGCCGGCTCGATCCGGGCGAGCAGCTCTTTCTGCGCGCCGATTCCGGGCTGGATTATGGCCGCGTGATGCGCGTGATGGGCGAGCTCAATCGTGCCGGGCTGGATCGGGTCGCGCTGGTCACGACGGCGGCGGGCGGCGGATCGAATTCGTCAACCGCGCGTTCATCCGCCGAGCAATAGGCGGGACGGGATGGATCGCAGCGAACGCCTTGGCCTGGGTGTTTCGACGGCAGGGCATGTCCTGCTGTTCGGGGCGCTCTCGCTCGGACTGTTGCAGACGAGCGTGACGATCCCGCCGGCGCCGCCCGCCATCGATGTGTCGCTGGCGGACGAGGTGGCGTTGCGCAGCAGCACGCCCAATCCCTCCACGGCCATGCCCGAGCCGGCAACAGCGCCGGAACTGGGGCAGGTCGAGCCGGATGCGGCCCCGCCCGAACCGGTGCCCGCGCCGCCGGTCGTGACGCCCGCGCCGGCGCCCAAACCGGGCGCGGCGGCCAAGCCCAAGCCGGTTGAGAAGCCTTCGGAAAAGCCGGCGCCTGCCAAGACCAAGCCGACGCCGCAGCCGGCCCCCAAGTCCGCCGATGCCAAGCCCAAGCCGCAGGCCAAGCCCCAGCGCGCGCCGCGTCTGGGTGCCGATTTCCTCAAGGGGCTGGACACCGATGCGCCACCATCGCGCAATCCCGCGCCCGCCGCCGGATCGAACGCGCCGATGAGCGCCGTCGCCGCCCGTGCGCTCAACGCGGAGATCACGCGCCAGATCAAGCCGTTCTGGCGGCCGCCTTCCGGTGCTGACGCCGAGAAGCTGGTGACGCTGCTCAGCGTCCGGCTGGATCGCAACGGCGCCGTCATCGGCCAGATCGAGGTGATCGGGCAGGAAGGCATCACCGCGAGCAATCGCGCTCAGGCGGATCTGCACGCGGAGCGCGCCGTCCAGGCCGTGCTGCGCGCCTCGCCGTTCAAGAATCTGCCGCCGGAATATTATGATCAGTGGAAGTGGCTGCGGCCGCTTCGAATCTATGCGAGTTTGGGACAATGATGCAGATGCTCAACAAGAGGATGGTCCAGGGCGCTTTGGGTGCGCTTGCGTTGCTCGCCGCCATGCCGGCGAACGCGCAGCTCAGCGTGGACGTGACCAACACGATCGAGAATGATCTGCGCATCGCCATTCCGGATATGCCGGCGCAGCAGAATGTCGACACGCCCGCCGGCTCGACGGACCTGCTTGGCCAGAAGATCGCCGAGGTGATCGCCAACGATCTGCGCAACAGCGGCCTGTTCGCGCCGCTTGGCCCGTCCGGCGTGCCCAAGCCGACGATCCCCGAAGTGACCAGCCCGACGTTCGATCGCTGGTCGGCCATGAATGCCGAGGCGCTGGTGCAGGGCTTCGTGCGCTCCGCCGGTGGCGACGGGCAGATCACGGTCGGCTGCTACCTCTATGACGTTGCGCTCAAGAGCGAGATGACCCGCCAGGGTTATGTCGTCGCCCCGCGCGACTGGCGCCGCGCCGCGCATCGCTGCGCCGACCTCATCTATTCGCGCCTCACCGGCGAGAGCCCGTTCTTTGACAGCCGCATCGCCTACATTGCCGAGACCGGGCCGAAGGACAATCGCGTCAAGCGCCTCGCCATCATGGATAGCGACGGTGCCAATCACCGCTTCATCACCAATGGGCAATCGCTGGCTCTGACGCCGCGCTGGTCGCCGGACTACAAGTCGATCGCTTATGTGAGCTATGTCGGCAAGACGGTGCGCATCTACATCTACGATGTCGATCAGGGCCGCCAGCGCGCCATTCTGGAAACGAACAACGCCATCTTCGCCCCGCGCTGGTCGCCGGATGGGCGCACGCTGCTGTTCTCGATGGCGAGCGGCGGCAATACCGACATCTACAAGCTCCCCGTAAGCGGCGGCAGGCCGGTTCGCCTCACCAACACGCCGGGCATCAACGTCGGCGGCTCCTTCTCGCCGGATGGCACGCGCATCGTGTTCGAGAGCGATCGTTCCGGCGGGCAGCAAATCTACACGATGAATGCGGACGGATCGAACCAGTCGCGGATCAGCTTTGGCGGCGGGCGCTATGCGACCCCCGAGTGGAGCCCGCGCGGTGACCTGATCGCCTTCACCAAGATTGCCGGCAATTTCCGGATTGGCGTGATCAGCCCGAGCGGCAGTGGCGAGCGGCTGCTGACCAATGGCTGGCAGGACGAGGCGCCGACATGGTCCCCCAATGGCCGCGTGCTTCAGTTCTTCCGCACGACACCGGGTCGCAGCGGCAAGTCCTCGATCTGGCAGGTCGATCTGACTGGCGTGCATGAGCGGCATATCGAGACGCCGGTCGATGGCTCCGATCCTGCCTGGGGCCCGCTGCTGCAGTGAGAATTAAGTGACGGAATCCATTAATCTTACCTGTTGACTAGACGGTAAAACGCCCCGAGCATACGGCGAACCGTGAGACGATGAGCGAAGACAGAAGGAGAAGACCCATGCGATCGACATCTGTGATACTGCTGGTTTCCAGTGCCGCGCTGGCATTGTCGGCTTGCTCCAAGAAAGCGCCTGAAGTGCTGCCGCCGCCGCCAGCCGACACCACGCCGCCGGCTCCCACCCCCACGCCGACGCCGAGCGGCCCGACGCCGGGTAGCCAGGCCGACTTCATCGCCAGCGTCTCGTCGGACAAGATCTTCTTCGATACCGACAAGAGCGACATCGATGATGAAGACCGCACGGTGCTGCGCAGCCAGGCCGAATGGCTGCTGCGCTATCCGCAAAAGCGCGTCACGGTCGAGGGGCATTGCGACGAGCGCGGCACCCGCGAATATAACCTCGCGCTGGGCGAACGCCGTGCCAATGCCGCCAAGAACTATCTGGCGGCGCTGGGCGTCGATCCGGCGCGGATCACGACGATCAGCTACGGCAAGGAGCGCCCCGCCGCGCTCGGATCGGACGAGGCGGCCTGGGCGCAGAACCGCCGCGCGGTGACTGTCACCGTCGACTGATCGCTTAAGGTTCAGGCATGAATAAGGGGCGGCCGTCGATGGACGGTCGCCCCTTATTCATGATGGCGATGTGGTCGGCGCGATCAGCCGCGGCGGGTGCCCGCCATCGTCAGCGTGCCGAATGCGCCGGCGTCGATCGTGCCGGTGATCTTGCCGTCCGTCACCACCGCCTCGGCGCTGAGCGTCATCGGCATCGGCATGGTCATTTCCATCGTCCAGGTCAGCCGATTGCCATCGACCTTGCCGTTCTTCACGTCGAGCGAGCCCAGCGGCCCGGCATTGGTGCCGTTGAAGCTGTCGCCATCGACGATGACGGTGAAGACGCTCGGCTGATCGCCCATCGGAGTCTTGGTAATGATGTCATAGGCACCGTCGACCTTGGCCATGGCGGGCTCTCCCTTGTCTGTGTGATGGTCGGTTATTTGGTGGCAGGGGCGCCGCTGTCAATCTCCGTGATCGGCAGGCCGAGCGCATCCAGTTGGCTCTTGATCTTGCTCTTGTCGCCCACCACGACCCAGCTCAGCTTGGCCGGATCGATCAGGGCGCGCGCCGCCGCGTCGAGCGCCTGCGGGGTCAGCGTCGCATAACGTTGGCCGAGCGTCTCGACATAGTTGAAGGGCCGCCCATAGAGCGCGTCCGCCTGCATCTGGCCGAGCACGGAGCCGGTCGTCTCGTACAGCGCCGGAAGCTGGGCAATTTCGCCCTTCACGACGCGGGTGAATTCCTGCGGGGTCACGCCCTTGGGCCCGAGGAACTGCACGATGTCGTCCCGCATCGCGGCGATGGCCGGGCCGGTCTGGTCCGCCTGCACCGGCGCGGCGACGATATAGGGGCTGCGCTGCTGGCGCGTGGTCAGATAGGCGCGCACGCCATAGGACCAGCCCTTCACTTCGCGAATGTCCGTGTTGAGGCGCGAGAGGAAATCCTCGCCCAAAATGCTGTTGGCGGCATTGAAGGCGATGAGATCGTCGCCGCCCTTGGCCGTGGTGACGAACCCGCCCAGGATCATCGACTGGGGCGATTGCGGCCGGTCGATGAGGAAGATGCCCGGCTTCGCCGCCGGGATCGGCACGGAGAAATCCTTGGTCGGCTTCAGGCGGCGGTTCTCCGGCCATGCGCCGAAGCGGGCGTCCAGCAGCGGCTTGATCTCGGCCATGGTCACGTCGCCGGCCACGAAGATCTCGGCCTTGCCGGGCACCAGCCAGTCGCCGTGATAGCTGACGAGGTCGTCGCGCGTGATCGCCTTCACCGTATCGGTGTCGCCGCGCCCGCTCGACGAGACGCCATAGGGATGGCTCGGCCCATAAAGCAGCGGATAGATGGCGCGGCTGGCGAGCCCCTGCGGCTGCGTCTTCTCCGCCGCGATGCCGGTGAGCTGCATCGCGCGCAGCCGCTCCACTTCGCTCGGCTCGAACGCGGGGTTGCGGATCACGTCCTGGAACAGGTCGAGCGACGGCGCCAGATTGGCCTTGAGCGCGAAGAGCGAGACCGTGGTGCGGTCCATGCTCTGGCCGGTCGAGATGTTGGCGCCCAGCCGCTCCTGCTCCTCGGCGATCTGGATCGTCGAGCGGGTTCTGGTGCCTTCCTCCAGCAGGCTGAGCATCAGTGCGCCCAGGCCCAGCCGATCCTTGCGGTCGCTCGCCATGCCGGCGTCGAAGCTGACGGCGATCTGCACCGTGGGGATGGTGGTCCGCCGTGCGAGATGCAGCTTGATGCCGTTGCTCAGCGTGGCCGTCTCGACATCGGGGAAGTCGAGCGCCGGGCTGGCGGTCACCGCGGGCAGCGGCAGGGTCGGCTTGGGCGGCGCGTCCGCCTTCGCCTCGCCAGCGCTGGCTGCACCCGGCGCGCTCACGCCCGCTTCTTCATAGGCGGCGCGCTCGCCCGGCTCGACCTTGAGCGCATAGACGGGGCGCGTGAGCCATTGCTGCATGGCAGCCTTCACACCGGCTGGCGTTGCTCCGGCGATGGCGGCGAGGTCCTTCTTGTACTGGCCGGGGTCGCCCGCATAGAGCAGCCCCTCCGCCAGCGTGGCTGCCTTGCCGCCGAAGCCGCCGACGACTTCCAGCCCGGCGATTTCGCCGGAGACCTGCCGTGTCGCCACGCGCGTCACTTCGTCCGCCGTGGGGCCGCTCTTGATGTAGCCGGCGATGATCTCGTCCAGCCGCTTCTCGACCAGCGCCGGGTCGACGCCCGGCTTCACGTCCGCCGTCACTTCCAGCATGCCGATCTGCTCGAACTGCTGGAGGCTGGCGGTGACCTGCACGGCGATCTGCTCCTTGCGGACCAGCTCATTGTCGAGGCGCGAGCTGGCAAGGCCGCCAAGCACGGAAGCACCGACCGCGAGCAGCGGCGCCGCCTTATCATTGCGGCCCGGCGTCGCCCACATGCGGTAGATGCGCGTCGTCGCCACCCGGTCCTTCATCACCTGGTCGATGCGCTTGGGCAGGGTCGGCACGGTCGAGACCACGGGCTTCACGGCCGGTCCGGCCGCGATGCCACCGAAATATTTCTCCACCTTCGCCTTGGCGGTCGCCACGTCGATGTCGCCGGCGAGCACGAGGATGGCGTTGTTCGGGCCGTAATTGTCGCGGAACCACGTCTTCACATCGTCCAGGCTGGCGGCGTCGAGATCGGCCATCGAGCCGATGGTCGAGTGCGCATAGGGGTGGCCTTCCGGAAACAGTGCGGCGAGCTGGGCATATTCGACCAGGCCATAAGGCTGGTTGTCGCCCTGGCGCTTTTCGTTCTGCACCACGGCGCGCTGGGCATCGAGCTTGGTCTGGGTGACGGCGCCGAGCAGATGGCCCATGCGGTCCGCTTCGATGAACAATGTGAGGTCGAGCGCGCCGGTCGGCACGGTCTCGACATAGTTGGTCCGGTCGAACCAGGTGGAGCCATTGGTCGCGGTCGATCCGGCGGCGGTCAGCGGCTCGTCGAACTCGGGCACATTCTCCGATCCGCCGAACATCAGATGCTCGAAGAGATGCGCAAAGCCGGTCTTGCCCTTGGGCTCGTTCTTCGAGCCGACGCGATAATAGACGGTGACGCCCACGACCGGCGCCTTGCGATCGGTATGGACGATGACGCGCAGGCCGTTGCTCAGCGTGAACATCTCATAGGGGATGTTCACGTTCTTGATCAGGTCGGTGAGCGGCGCGGGCTTGGCTGTGGCGCTGGCCGCGGCGGAGGCGGGCGCGCTTTGCGCCAGCGCTGGCGAGGACAGAATGAGCGCGGCGCTGCATACGCCAGCGAGGATGGCGAAGGAGCGCTTCCGGACGGTGAAGGGCATTCATGTCTCCAGAGACAAGGGGGCACGGTCAAGGCGGCTAGAAGGGTGCGCCTGAATGATCGCCGAACATAGCCTCGTCACGCCGCCACGCAATCGGGGAGATGGCTGGACAGGCCGGGCAGTCGGGCTAATGTCCGCGCCAACCACTGATTTTTGCAAGGTTTTTCTTTCATGAGACTTCGTTTCGTCGCCGCCCTCCTGCTTTCCGCGTCGCTCCCGTTTGCCGTGTCAGCGCCGCTTTGTGCGCAAGCCGTAGCGTCCGCGCCGACTCTGATCCCGGAAGAGGCGCTGCCGGCCGATCCGCGCTTCTCGGCCGATCGGGTCAAGGCGGACGTGACCTTCCTGGCCGACGATCTGCTGGAAGGGCGCGACACCGGGAGTCGCGGCCATGAAATTGCCGCCCGGTTCGTCGCGCAGCGCTTCGCGGCACTCGGTTTGACGCCGCTTGGCGACCGCAAGGACGGCAAGGCCGACTGGCTGCAGCAGATCACCTTCCAGAAGACCGAGCGGGTCGATGCGCCGGCCGGCATCACGGTGAGCGGCCCGGTGGGCAGCGCGACGTTCGCGCAGGCGGTCGACAGTCTCGTCGGCCTGAGCGCGACGGAGCCGAAGCTGGATGTCTCCGCGCCGCTCGTCTTCGTCGGCTATGGCCTGAGCAATGCGCGCCTGAAGCTGGACGATTATGCCGGGCTGGACGTGAAGGGAAAGATCGTCGTCATGCTGCGCGGTTTCCCGGAAGGTCTGCCGAGCGAGACGGCTGCCTATCTGGTCAACAGCAAATATGAGATCGCGCAAGCGCATGGCGCGATCGGCGTGATCCAGGTGGATACCAACCAGTCGGCCAAGCAACGTCCCTGGGCGCGGCGGATCGCCTTGGGCTTGCAGCCGGCCTTCACCTGGGTCGGGCCGGACGGCAAGCCGTTCGACGAGACGCCGGGCATTCGCGCGGCCGGCGGGCTGGGCGACAAGGGTGCCACCGCGCTCTTCGCCGGCGCGCCGCGTTTGCTCGCGCAGATCCGCAAGGAGGCGGATCGCAAGGGCTTCCGGCCAAAGGGCTTTGCGCTCAGGACGTCGGCCCGCCTCTTCGGCGAGAGCAAGAGCAGCCGCGTGACCAGTCCCAATGTCGTGGCGATGATCCCCGGCAGCGATCCGGCGCTGGCCGGCGAATATGTCGTGCTGTCCGGCCATCTTGATCATATCGGCATCAGCCCGGCCAAGCCCGGCGACCCGGTGGGCAAGGACCGGATCAACAATGGCGCGATGGACAATGCCGCGGGCGTCGCGACGCTGATGGAGGTCGCGCACGTACTCTCGCAGGACAAGGTGAAGTCGCGCCGCTCGGTCATCTTCCTGGCCTCGACCGGCGAGGAGAAGGGCCTGCTCGGCGCCGACTATTTCGCCCGCCACCCCGCCGTGCCGATCGGGAAGATCGTCGGCAATGTCGATCTCGACATGCCCGTGCTGACCTATGCCTTCAATGACGTGACGGCCTATGGCGCGGATCACTCCACGCTCGGCAAGCTCACCGCCCAGGCCGTGGCGCCGATGCAGGTGACAGTCGCGCCCGATCCGATCCCCGAGGAGACGGTGTTCGTCCGCTCGGATCATTACATGTTCGTCAAGCAGGGCGTGCCGGCGGTGTTCCTCGCCACCGGCTTCGGCAATGGCGGCGAGAAGGCTTATCGCGCGTTCGACGAGGCCAACTATCATCAGGTTGGCGACGATGTGAACCAGCCGATCATCTGGCGCGCCGGCGCGCGCTTTGCCGAGGCGAATTATCGCATCACGCGCGCCATGGCCGATGGCGACGTGCCGCCGCTGTGGCTCAAGGGCGATTTCTTCGGCGATCTGTTCGCGCCCAATGCCCGCAAGGCCGACAAGTAAGCTCCGACCGGGGCCGCGCTTGACGCGCGTCAACGCGGCCCCATCTCTTTCGCACGGGCGAAATTTGACATACGGAAAATCATAAATCAGAAAATAGGGATCAAATTCAAATAAGATTTTGATGTTGGCGCGAATCTGACATATGGAAATCACAATGTCAGATTGAGGGCCACTTTCGCGAATATGGATCTCCCAGCGTATCAGGCAGGGCGTTACGAAGCCCAGCGCGAATATCGCAGCTTCCTGCCGGAGAAGGTCAACCACGGCTGGACGATATCTGATCCGCACGTGCTCCACTTGCTGGGCCAGGCCGACCGGGCGCTTGGCGAACTGAATGCCTTCGCTCAATTGATTCCTGATATAGAATTTTTCATCCGCATGTACGTGGCCAAGGAAGCCACGCAGTCGAGCCGCATTGAAGGAACCCAGACCAACATCGAGGACGCGTTCAAGGACGCGGAGGATTTGCTGCCCGAGGTGCGCGACGACTGGGGAGAAGTGCAGAATTATATTCGCGCAATCACGTTCGCCATCGATAGTCTGGAACGCCTGCCACTGTCCAACCGTCTCCTGCGAGAGACGCATGCGATCCTGTTGGATGGGGTGCGCGGTGAAACGAAACGGCCAGGTGAATTTCGGATCAGCCAGAACTGGATCGGGGTCAGCCTGAAGAACGCCGTTTTCGTGCCGCCGCACCATGACCATGTGCCCGCATTGATGAGCGATCTCGAAACATTCCTGCACAATACCGATCTGTTGGTGCCGCCACTCGTCAGGATTGCGATTGCGCATTACCAATTCGAGACGATCCACCCGTTCCTTGATGGCAATGGGCGATTAGGACGGTTGATGATTTCGCTTTACCTTGCCTCGGAAAGGCTGCTGGTGAAGCCCGCACTCTATCTGTCGGACTATTTTGAGCGGAACAAGACCGCTTATGTCGACCATATGATGGCTGTGCGCGAGGGCAATCACTTGCGTGAATGGCTCATCTTCTTCCTGCATGGCGTGGAGGAAACGGCGCGCGCATCGGCTGGGGTCTTCCGGTCGATCCTGGCACTGAAGGAACGCATCGAGCGTGAAGTCCTGCCGCGTTTCAGTCATCGGCGTCAGGAAAATGCCCAGAGATTGATGCGCAATCTCTACGCTCAGCCCGTCATTGACGTGAAGGCGATAACAGCGTCGCTTTCGACCACGACCAATACCGCCGCAACGCTTATTCATGATATGGTCGAATACGGCGTTTTGGTGGAAATCACCGGAGGACGGCGAAACCGTCTCTTTCTGTTCCATGACTATATTGAACTCTTCCGGAAATAGGATCTGCACGGTTTAGCAGAGACCCATGTCAGCCGTGCTTCGACAGCTGTGCGGGCGGTGACCCGTTCCAGAGCTAGAAGGCGCAAAACTTCTGCCGGCCCCTTGTGTTGCAGAATAGCAACACTATCTCGGGCGTCGCGAAGGGAGATATCATGAACCTCGAGAAATTTACCGACCGCGCCAAGGGCTTCCTCCAGAGCGCGCAGACTGTCGCGATCCGCATGAGCCATCAGCGGATCGGCCCGGAGCATGTGCTCAAGGCGCTGCTTGAGGATGAGCAGGGCATGGCGAGCGGCCTGATCCGCGCCGCCGGTGGTGACGCTGCGACCGCGCTGCGCGAGACCGACGCGGCGCTGGCCAAGGTGCCGTCCGTTTCCGGCTCCGGTGCGCAGCAGACGCCTGGCCTGGACAATGACGCTGTGCGCGTGCTGGATCAGGCGGAGCAGATCGCCCAGAAGGCCGGCGACAGCTATGTGACCGTCGAGCGGATGCTGCTCGCGCTGGTGCTGGCTGGCACGACCACTGCCGGCAAGGCGCTGGCCGCTGCCGGCGTGAAGGCCGAGGCGCTCAATGCCGCGATCAATGAGCTGCGCAAGGGCAAGACCGCCGACACCGCCTCCGCCGAGGATCGCTACGATGCACTCAAGAAGTTCGCCCGCGACCTCACCGAGGCCGCTCGGGAGGGCAAGCTCGATCCGGTCATTGGCCGCGACGAGGAAATCCGCCGCACCATCCAGATTCTCGCCCGACGCACCAAGAACAATCCGGTGCTGATCGGCGAGCCCGGCGTCGGCAAGACGGCGATCGCGGAAGGGCTTGCGCTGCGTATCGCCAATGGCGACGTGCCCGATACGCTCAAGGATCGCACGCTGATGGCGCTCGACATGGGCAGCCTGATCGCGGGCGCGAAGTATCGCGGCGAGTTCGAGGAGCGCCTGAAGGGCGTGCTCGACGAAGTGAAGGCCGGCGAAGGCGACATCATCCTCTTCATCGACGAGATGCACACGCTGATCGGCGCGGGCAAGACGGACGGCGCCATGGACGCCTCCAACCTGCTCAAGCCCGCTCTGGCACGTGGCGAGTTGCACTGCATCGGCGCGACCACGCTCGATGAATATCGCAAATATGTCGAGAAGGACCCGGCCCTTCAGCGGCGCTTCCAGCCCGTCTTCGTGGGTGAGCCGACGGTGGAGGACACCATATCCATCCTGCGCGGCATCAAGGACAAATATGAGACGCACCATGGCGTGCGCATCGCGGACGCGGCGATCGTCTCGGCCGCGACGCTCTCCAATCGGTACATCACCGACCGGTTCCTGCCGGACAAGGCGATCGACCTCATGGACGAGGCCGCGAGCCGCATCCGCATGGAAGTGGAGTCCAAGCCCGAGGAGATCGAGAATCTCGATCGCCGGATCATGCAGCTCCAGATCGAGCGCGAGGCGCTGAAGAAGGAGACCGATCAGGCCAGCAAGGATCGCCTCACCACGCTGGAAGAAGATCTTGCCAATCTCGAGCAGCAGTCTGCCGAGCTGACGACGCGCTGGCAGGCGGAGAAGGACAAGATTGCCGGCGAAGCGAAGCTCAAGGAACAGCTCGATGCCGCGCGCATCGCGCTGGAGCAGGCGCAGCGCACGGGTGAATATGCCCGGGCCGGCGAGCTGCAATATGGCACGATCCCGACGCTGGAGAAGCAGCTTGAGGAGGCGCAGTCCGCGTCCAAGGGCGCGATGCTGCGCGAGGAAGTGACCAGCGAGGATATCGCCGGCGTCGTCTCGCGCTGGACGGGCATCCCGGTCGACAAGATGATGGAAGGCGAGCGTGAGAAGCTGCTCCACATGGAGGAGGAGCTGGGCAAGCGCGTCATTGGTCAGGCCGAGGCCGTGAAGGCTGTCGCCACCGCCGTGCGCCGCAGCCGCGCCGGTCTGCAGGACCCCAATCGTCCGCTCGGCAGCTTCCTGTTCCTCGGCCCCACGGGTGTCGGCAAGACCGAGCTGACCAAGGCGCTCGCCGAATTCCTGTTCGACGACAGCAACGCCATGGTGCGCATCGACATGAGCGAGTTCATGGAGAAGCACAGCGTCGCCCGGCTGATCGGCGCGCCTCCGGGCTATGTCGGTTATGAGGAAGGCGGCGTGCTCACCGAGGCGGTGCGGCGCCGGCCCTATCAGGTCGTGCTATTCGACGAGGTGGAGAAGGCGCATGGCGACGTGTTCAACGTGCTCCTTCAGGTGCTCGACGATGGTCGCCTGACCGACGGACAGGGCCGCACGGTCGACTTCACCAACACGATCATCGTGCTGACGTCGAACCTTGGCAGCCAGTTCCTCACCAGCCTGGCCGATGACGAGCCGGTGGAAAAGGTCGAGGATCAGGTGATGGAGATCGTCCGGGCGCATTTCCGCCCCGAGTTCCTGAACCGGCTTGACGAGGTCATCCTGTTCCACCGCCTCGGCGCGCAGCACATGGCGCCGATCGTGGATATTCAGGTGGCGCGCGTCGGCAAGCTGCTCAAGGACCGCAAGGTGACGCTCGATCTGACCGAGGGCGCGCGCGCCTGGCTGGGTCGGGTCGGCTATGATCCGGTCTATGGCGCGCGGCCGCTCAAGCGCGCGGTGCAGAAATATCTGCAGGATCCGCTCGCCGACCTCATCCTGCGCGGCGAAGTGCCGGATGGATCGACCGTGCGGATCGACGAAGGCGATGGCGGGCTCACGCTGAGCGTCGCCTGAGCAACAGCCGGGCGGGGTCCTCGCAGACCTCGCCCGCTTTTCTTTGGCAGGGTCGTGTCGCAGCCCTAAATGCCCCTCGCGCCGCGTCGTTATTGGGGGCGACATGACCGCGCATTTCAATCTCCGAGCGCCCGCACCCCATGCGGCGCCGCTTCCCGTCCCCGATGAGTGCTCGCTCGAGCCGCTGGACCGCGAGGCGGGGCTGATCGCTGCGGTTCGCCTGTTCGAGCAGGGGGAAACCGCGCCCGCGCTGCGCGCGGTCGAAGCGCTTCTGGCCGAGCATCCGGATTGGGTGGAGGGGCATCTGGTGATGGCCCAGCTTCTCTCGCAGAGCGGCGAGCCGGAGGCCTTTCGCGAATTTCTGAGCTGGACCATCCGTCGCGCGCGGGGCGATCTGGCGCTTGTGGTTGCCTGCCTGCGCCAGCTCAGCGATGCCGAGCAGCATGGCGCGATCCTGCAACTCGTGCCGGATGTACGCCGCTGGGCGGGCGATCATCTCTTCTTCACCCTGCTGGAAGCCGTGGCGGCCAGTGAGTTGGGCGACCTGACTCGCGCCGAGGGGCTATTCCAGGCGGCGGCCAAGGCAGGCGGCGTGCTTTCGCTGCCGCATGTCCGCCATCTCATCCGCACTGGCGACGCCGTGAAGGCCGCGACGGTGGCGGAAGGCTTCGTGCGCGATCAGCCGCGTCATCAGGGCGGGTGGGGACTGCTGGAGACGGCGTGGCGTCTTGTCGGCGACACCCGCCATGCGTGGCTCGTCGGTCAGCCCGGATTGGTCGAGACGGTCGACGTTGATCTTTCGACCGAAGCGCTCAATGCGCTGGCCGTCTGCCTGCGTCGCCTGCATGGCGCGCGTTCGCATCCGTTCGACCAGTCGTTGCGCGGCGGCACGCAGACCGCCGGCCGGCTGTTCCACCATGATGATATCGAGATTCAGGGCGCGCGCCGTGCGCTTCGCGCTGCCGTGCGGCGCTATCTTGATGCGTTGCCGCCGCACGATCCGCGACATCCGCTGCTGGGCTGTGATCGCGCCGGTTTCCATGTGTCGGATAGCTGGTCCGTGCGGCTGCTGGATGGCGGCTTCCATGTCAGCCACGTCCATCCGCAGGGTACGCTCAGCTCCGCCTTTTATGTGACGCTGCCGCCGCTTGGCGATCAATCCCATCATGCCGGCTGGCTCACCATCGGCGAGCCGCCAGAGACACTGCGCACCGGTCTGCCACCCCTGCGCGTCATCGAGCCGAAAGTCGGCCGCCTTGCCCTGTTCCCCAGCTTCCTGTGGCATGGCACACGGCCGTTCCCGCAGGGCGAGCGCATGACCGTCGCCTTCGACACGGTTCTGGACGGCTAGGCCAACATCGCGAGCGGCGAGACATGCAAAAGGGGCCGGAAGCAAATCGCTCCCGGCCCCCTTTTTGTCTGCTGGCTTGCCCCGGCTCAGAAGAGCTTGGTCTTCACGCCGACATAGAAGGACCGGCCGACCGCGCTGATCGGATAGGCGACAGCGCCGTCATCGGGCTTGCGATCCCACAGATTGTTCACGCCGGCATAGATGTCGAAGCGGTCGTCCACCGTGTAGCGGACATAGAGCTCATGCTCCCACTTCTGGCTGTACCAGATGTACTGGGCGGGCGCGTAATCCGGGTTCGCCGCTTCCTGCTCGCGCGTCACGCGGCGGGTCTTGGACCACCAGTTGATGCCGTAGTTCATCGTGAACGGCCCCTTCGACCAGGTCAGGTCGAAGTTGGCGGTGTATTTCGGCGCCGGATAGACGGACGAATCCCGCTCGTTCTCGATTGCCGCGCCGACGCTCGGCACGAACTGGAGGCGATCCAGATAGTTGCCGACCAGACGCAGGTTGAACGTGCCCAGAGCCGGCGAAGGCTCGAAGCGATAGTTCAGCGTCACGTCCAGACCGGCAGTCTGGAACGAGGCGACGTTCGCCGGGATGATCGAGAAATTCGAGATATATCCCGTCGAAGCACTGCGGCTGATGACGTTGCAATAAATGTTGTTGAGGGTCGGCTGGTCCACGCACAGATCCACAATGTCCTGCGCCGTGGAATATTGGATCGCCTGCTTGAGGCGGATGTCATACCAGTCGGCGGTCAGGCTCAGACCCCGGATGAAGCTGGGGCGCAGCACGACGCCGGCGGTCCAGGTCTTTGCGGTCTCTTCCTGCAGCGTCGGGTTGCCGCCCTGGAAGCCGAGAAGGCTGCTGTTGGCCGGCGAGGTCACGTCGTTCGCGGGATCGAACGTCGCCTGGTTCACGCCGAGCGCGGAAAGGGCGGCTGCGCAGTTGGCTGCGCGATACTGCGTGCCTTCCGCCAGACGCTCCGGACCGCACGGGTCGGTGATGAACTCATAGGTGCCGCTGCCGCCGGCGAACAGCTCAGTGATGTTCGGCGCACGCACCGCCTCGGAGTAAGTGCCGCGAATGGTAATGTCCGGGATCGGCGCATAGGTGCCGTTGACATTCCACGTCGTCGTGCTGCCGACCGTCGAATAATCGGAGTAGCGCAGCGCCGCGCCGATCGACAGTTCATGCGCGAAGGGCAGGTTGGCGAGCAGCGGCAGGTTGATCTCGCCGAACACTTCCTTGACGTCGAAGCTGCCCTTGTCGACCTTGGCCGGGGCATTGTCCATCAGCGAGCCGGCCAGGCTGTAGCTGGAGGGCACGTAGTTGCTGCTCTCCTTGCGATACTCCGCGCCAACCGCGAAGCCGACCGGGCCGCCGGGCAGGTTGAAGAAACCGCCGGTGTCGCCCGAAATGGCGCCGCTGACGACATGCTGGCGAATACGCGCCCAGTCCGAGTGGTCCACGGTGACGAAGTCGAGCGCGGCCTGCGAAGGAGCGCCATAACCCAGGATGTTCAGCGGGACGCACTGGCCCTTCTGGAAGGTAACCGGCGGGCCGCTGTACACCGTGCCATTGTAGCTGAACGCCTGAATGTCGGTCTCGCCCGGCAGGTTGATCCGGCAGGTGACCTGGCCATTGGGGCCAACCACCGCATCGAGCGCCGCGTAATAACGGTCGGAGATGCGGTCATTGCGGTTGGTCGATGTCTGCGTCGACTGGCCGAAGACGTAGGAGACGTCATAGCGCAGGTGGCTGGAGAGATCGCCCTTCGCGCCGATGACGGTGCGGAACAGCTCGCGCTCCAGCTCGTACTGGCGGATGCCGAAGTCGAAATTGTCGCGGCTGATCGTCGCGTCACCCGTGATCGCGGCAGCGCCATAACGCTGCGCGAGATAGGCATTGTCGGCGAACAACGTGGTGTAGAAGTCGTAGGTCGGCTGCGCGAGCGTCATCGCCGAGGAACGGACATACTTGCCCTCGGCATAGATATCGAGCGCAGGGCTGACTTCATAATGCGCCATCACATTGGCGATGTGGCGACGCGTATAGGGCGTGAAGTCGCCATAATAGCTCTCGCGCGGCGTGCTCGAGCCGCCGATGGTGAAGGCCGTGCCGGGCAGATAGGTGCCCAGATCATAGATGCCGCCTTCGCCGGTCCGGTCGGGCGTGAAATCGCCGTCGAGATCGACCGCGCCGCCCATGGAGCTGTCTGCCCAGCGCAGATCGGTGAACAGCAGGCGATCGGGGACGTTTGGATCGTCCGGACGGTCGGCCGGGTTACGGGCGAGCGCCCAGGAGGGGCCGGTCTTGCCGTAGTTCAGGCGGTTGCGCTGGCTGAAGCGATCCGTTTCGTTGAACTCATAGGCGATGGTGATGTTGCCCCGGCCATCGGCGAAGTTGTGGCCATAGGTGCCGGCAACGAAGCGCGAACCTGCGTCGCCACGCTGCGAAATGCCGACCTGCCCGCGCAGGCGCAGGCCCTCGAAGTCGCGCTTGAGGACGAAGTTGACCACGCCCGAGACGCCATCGGCGCCATAAATGGCGGAGGCGCCGCCGGTCAGCACGTCGACGCGCTCGACCAGATCGGTCGGGATGGTGTTGATGTCTACCGCGGCGGTGCCGGGTGAGCCGGCGACGTGGCGACGGCCATCGACCAGCACAAGCGTGCGGCTGGTGCCGAGGTTGCGCAGGTTCAGCTCGTTAACGCCCACGGACTGGGCATTGAGGAGGTTGGAGCCCGCAACCTGGATGTTGGTCTGCGATCCGATCAGGGCCGGTGTATCGACGAGAAAGTCGGTCAGGTTGGTCTTGCCCGACTGTTCGATCACGGCCGCGTCGATCGCGACGATCGGGTTCGGGAAAGAGAGCTCCGGACGGGCAATGCGCGAGCCGGTCACGATGACCATTTCGCCGGCGTCGCTGTCGTCGGCGCCTTGAGGTTCGGTGCCCTGGGCCAAAGCCGGGCTGTTGAGGAGGGCGGCGCTCACAATCGCGATCGCGACCCCCGCGCGCAGACGCGCGGTCATCGAAGTGTTGTTCACTTGTTCCTATCCCTTGATCTTCAGCGGGTAATCCGCCGATGAGCTGTTGGCCCGGACAAAAACGCCGGAGCGGCGCTAATCCGTGCGAATGGCCCAGATTTTCCAAGGTTGACGTATAAGTAAAGCCCTGTCCGACTGGCACGGAAATTTTTCCAGAAAATTGTAACGAAAAAGCAACATTCTCTAACGTTTATGACGAATAATCCAAGCATTCCGTAGCGTCATATTGGTCGACCGTCTAAGGTAAATTTCCGTAAACTGCCGGCGTATTTACGAGCCTAATTGGATAAAATGTCCTATATGGATAAAAATGCGCAGCAGGCGTGACGAACGGCCGTCCGCAGCGCATCCAAGCCTGTTCAGTCGTCGCTCAAAAGGGGCGGTTCGGCGGACCTGCGAGATCGAGCGTCTGCGCCCTGATCCATTTGGAAAGCAGATATTTGCGCCCGCGCGTTACTTGTTTGCCGGTGTGCTGGGTCTGCTGATCGACCTTGCCCACCGAGTCGACATTCGCGAAATGCAGCGCGTCACCCACATGGCCGCGCCAGTCGAGGCCCAGATGCGGGAAACTGGTTTCTCCGCCATCGAAATCGGCGGTCAAGGCCACCAGAAATGTCTTCACGCGCTGGTTGTTGCCGGGCGGCAAGGCATCGACATGCAGCTTGTATTCGTCGCCCGGGTCGTAGCACAGCACCTGCAGCGGCTCGCCCTGATCGTAGCGCGTCCCCGTCGCCGCCGCGATGCGCCGATTGATGGCGTGGAGCACAGGGTCTTCCTGCACGAAAGGAAAACCCACCGACTTTGCCCGGCGAACCGGATCGCGAACGAACTGCCCCGTGGTGGGATGGACGACCACTGACGGTTGAAGCATCGGCGTCGCCAGTTCGACGAGGTAGCGGCACTCGTCCGGCGTCATGAAGCCGGCGACCGTTTCGACCCGGGGTTGGGCGCAGCGCTGCTGCACTGGAGGTACGTCCAGCGGATCGCCAACCTCGGTAAGCGCCATGGCGTCGAGCAGGTCCGCCTGCCATTGCGCTTTTGCATCGCCGCCGCCGCGCGCCTTCAACAGCGCGATCGCCTGTGCCCATTGGCGCTTCGTACCGCCGGCGCCATTGGCCAGCAGGGCGATGTAGATCGGCGCGGCCTCCTCCAGCCCCAGCGCAGCGGCGCGGCCGAAGAGATCGCGCGCCGCGCCAAGATCGCGCCGAATGATCTGGCCGGAAAGGCGCCAATTCGCCAGCGTCGCGGCGGCCAACGCGTCGCCGCCGGCAATGGCCGTCTCAAGCAGGCGATAGGCCTCGGGAACACGTCCCTGCCGCGCGAGCGTATCGGCCTGGCGGACAGCGTCTCCGGCAACGGGTCGAACCATGTGTCATGCCCTATCATGCAGCCCTGCCGGCCGATAGGCGCGGCGGACCAAAAAAAGGGCGGGGGATTGCGCCCCCGCCCCTGTTTCGATTGCGCCGGAGCGCGAAGGTCAGAACCGAGCCCGGAAGCCGGCGTACAGCTGACGGCCGCGCACCGAATAGATCGGGCCGCCATTGCCGCCACCGGCCAGGCGCTCGCCCGTAGCGGTCGAGCCCAGCGGCGGGATCTTGTTGAAGAGGTTGTCCGCACCGGCGAAGAACACGAAGTTCTTGGCGATGCCTGCCTCTTCCAGGTCCCACTGGAAGCTGACGTCGTGATAGGTCACGGCCGGATACTGCAGGATATCGGCATAATCGAGGTTCTGGGCCGGGCGATCCTGGAGGGCGTTGAAGTCCTCATAGGCGCCGGTCCACATCGGGCCGATATACCGCATCTGATAGCCGAACGTGAACGGACCCTTCTTCAGGTCGACGCTCACCTGGAACTCGTCCAGCGGATCGCCGAGCTCGCCCAGGATACGGTTCTCGAAGTTCGGCAACGACGGGTTCTCGTAGTTGCTGTTCTTGAAGTTGTGCGTGTAGATGCCGTTCACGATCAGCTTCACGCCGCCGCCGATGTCCGTGCGGTAAGCGAGCTGAGCGTCGATGCCGCGACGGACGCGCTTGGCGAAGTTGAACGGAGCGCTGATCAGGGTGTTGCCCTGGATCTGACCCGGCTGTTCACCAAGGGAACCCGTGCCCGGACCGCGCCAACGCTGGAAGAGGCCGCAGAACGGGTTGTTCAGGGTCGGCTGGTCATAGCAGCTGTTGGCAATCGTCTGCGCGGTGAGCGAGACGATCACGCCGTTCACTTCGATGTTGTAGTAGTCGATCGACATCGTCAGGCCGGGGATCCAGCGCGGCTGGATCACGGCACCCACAGTCAGCGAGTCCGCAGTTTCAGCCTGCAGGTTCGGGTTCACACCCGACAGGATCGCCAGCGAGTAGGAGTTGTTCGGCAGACCCACCAGCAGCGAACCGAGGTCGGCCTGGCAGTTCGCACCGCGATACTGCGTGCCGGCACCGATGTTGTTGGTGGCGCAGGGATCGACGAAGCCCGGCGCGAAGTTCGGCACCAGCGGACCGAAGGTCTCGGTCAGGTTCGGGGCGCGAACAGAGCGGCTCCAGTTGCCACGGAAGCGGATGTCGCGAACCGGAGCCCAGTCGAGGCCGGCATTGTAGGCCCAGACCGTGCCGGTGCTGCCGTTATACTTCGAGACGCGCGCGGCGCCCGAAGCGGTCAGCTCGTGGAAGAACGGCATGTCCTTCAGGATCGGAACACGGACTTCGACGAACGCCTCGGACACCTTGAACTTCGGCGGATCGAAGGAGCCGAAAGCCACGGCGTTGGTGTTGCCATTGGCCGAGAAATCGTCCTGACCGTAGTGAGCGCCTTCCTCGCGATATTCGCCACCGAGGACGAAGCTGATCGGGCCACCCCACAGGTTGAAGAAGCCGCCCGTGTCGCCGGCGATGTAGCCGGAGAAGTCGAGCTGATCCATCCAGCTGTCATTGTTGTAGGTGACGCCGAAGTAGTTCACCGCAGCCCGGTTATCGGCCCGACCGAACGGGTTGTAGGGAACGCACGCCGCGATGTCCGCAGCCAGACGCGCCGAGTTGGCGGTGCTGCTCGGGAAAGCGACGGCCGCAGTCGGATCGAACTGCGCACGGCACTGGATCTGACCGGTGACCGGGTTACGCCCCGCGTCCATCGAGAGCATGAAGCGCTGCTTGTCGACATAGCCGGTCGCATCGGTGTGCTCGGTGAAGCGGCCGTAGTTGGCGGACACTTCATACTTCCAGGTGTCGTTGAACGTGCCGCGCAGGCCGACGACCGCGCGATAGGTCTGACGCAGGAAGCGTTCGTCGCGGGCACCCAGATCGTCCAGGTTGCGCGCAACGATGAAGCGATAGGTGCCTGCGTTGATTGCAGCAATATCGGCCGCGTTGAGCGGTCCGCCCACACCCTGACCGCCGAAGGCCGTCCGGGTGGTGGTGCTGCTGATGCCGGTCACGTTACAGGACGCGGTGAGGCTGGGGTTGCAGCCCGATGCCAGAATCGCGTTGGCGATCTGGGTGCGAGCTGCGGTGCTCAGGAACGGGTTGTCCAGACGGACGCGCTCGCGAATGTCGAACTGCGCGAAGGTCCCCTGGATGCTGGCCGTACCGGCGTTGCCGCCGAACGAAACGATCCGCGAATACTTCGCCTCGAAGAACAGATCAAACGCAGGCGAGAACTCGTAGTGGCCCATCGCGTTGGCGTTGAAGATGTCCTGACGCGGCAGAACCGTGAACAGGTCGCCCTCGCGGCCGGTCTGGCCATTGCCGCCAATGATGGTGCCGATCACGCCGCTGCCGACACGCGTGCCGGTCTGGGAAGCGAGCGTGCCGTCATTTCCGAAGATATAGGTGCAGTTGTACGGCGTGCCGGCGGTCACGCCGTTGCTGATGCCGATGCCGCACTGATTGCCAACGGTCGGCTGCGTGATCGGAACGAGGCCGTTCACGTGGATCGACGCCTGGCGCTGATCGTAGAAGTAGGTGCGGTCGGGCACGCCGTCGCTGCCGTTGACGAGGCCGGTCGGGTCGAGATCGGTGATCACGAGGCCATCGACGCGACGCAGCCAGGGCACGTCATTGGCATAGACGCGGTTCTGGTGGTTGTACTCGAGGGCCAGCGTGATGTTGCCGCGACCGTCGGCGAAGTTCTTGCCGGCCAGGAACGACAGATTGTAGTTCGAGCCATAGCCTTCCGGCGTGGAGATGCCGGACTTGGCGCCGATCTCGATGCCGTCATAGTCCTTCTTGAGGACGAAGTTGACCACGCCCGCGATGGCGTCCGAACCGTAGACGGCGGAGTTGCCGCCCGTCACGATGTCGACGCGATCGACCAGATTGGCCGGGATCGTGTTGATGTCGACCGAGGTCGCGTTGTTCAGGATGTCCGCGCCGACGTGACGGCGACCGTTGACCAGCACCAGCGTGCGAACGGTGCCCAGGCCGCGAAGGTCGAGCAGGTTGAGGCCGGAGATGCCGACGCCGAGGTTCGGGTTCTGCTGGCCGCGCGTGGCGCGCAGCTGCGGATAGTCGTTCAGCGAGTCACCGATGTTGGTGTTGCCCTGCTTGATCAGGGAGTCGCCGGTCACGATGGCGAGCGGAATGGTGGATTCCAGGTTCGGCGACGAGATGCGCGAACCCGTGACGATGATGGCATCTTCTTCGGCCGCTTCATCGGCAGCCTGCGGAGCCTGTGCGAACGCGGCGGACGACAGCAGGGCGAGGCCCAGCACTGCCGGCGCGGTCGCGGCCTTCAGCAATGTTTGTGAAGAGAGTTTTTTCACGATCCAGTCCCTTGCTCTGGAAATGAAGTCGGACGCCTGTGCATCAGACGCCCAACGGGCAAGGGCGCGCGCACCACCCCCGTGGCAACTGCGCGCGTAATTCCCCTGCTCGTACTGATGAGGAACCTGCGCGGCCCGTGCGTTTCTGTAAAGCATTGGTGCGGCGTCAACACCCGGTTTTGGCAGGGGTGTCACATTAGGGCAACAATCTTCATGTTGGAAAGCGACACAGTTGTTCCGCGCCGCAGCAGAAAATTACGCGAACGCGCCAAATGTTGCCAACTCCTTACGTGGGCAGGCCTGTTTTCATAGGAAATTAACAAATTCTTGTTTGTTGCAAACTGTTCGCAAAAGCGGTTGTCCGAGGACGATTCGACAAGCTTGCGACGCGTGTCGCCGAGCTTCCTGCCGCAGAACATCACTTATTGTCCATCTGTCAGGTGCACCGAAGACACAGCTTCCGCTTACGTAAGTTACCGCTACGGCAACCACGCTTTTTAGACAGGTGACCAGTCAACGTATCCGGGGCGCTAGGGTTCCAGCAAAGGCAGTGGATCGATCCGCGCATCCTGCCATTTCAGGCTCCAGTGGAGATGCGGGCCGCTCACCCGTCCGGTCGCGCCGATGAGGCCGAGCGGCTGGCCCTGCTTCACCACATCGCCTTGTTTCACCAGCAGTTTCTGGCTGTGCAGGAAGGCGCTGTTGAGCCCCATGCCGTGATCGATCATGAGCAGATGGCCCTCCAGCGTGAAGGGCGTCTCCGCTGCGAGAACCACGACGCCATCGGCCGGTGCGACATAGACCGTGCCTGCCCCGCCCGCGAGATCGAGCCCGCTATGGTAGCTGCCGGGCGTGCCGCGATAGATGCGCTGCGAACCGAAGACGCCGGAGATGCGGGCTTTCACGGGCCAGATGAAGCGCTGGCGCCAACCCTCGCTGACTTCCTGGCGTGCGCGCGCGGCGGCAATCTGTTCGAGTTCCCCGGCGCGAAGGCGGCGGAATTCCTCGGTGGTCGCGCTGCCGGTGATCGACGCATTCACCTTTTCGATCCGCCAATTGCCCGGTTCGACCGAAAAGACGCGACGCTGCGCTTCACCATTGGCCAGCGTGGCGACGAGGGTCGCGCTCGGTTGCGCATCCCGGTCGAAAGCGAGGATGAACTGGCCCTGCGGATCGAAGGGGACCGGCTTTCCATCGAGGGTCAGTGCCACGGTGCCGCCGGGCGCCACGCCGCGCAGCAGTGCGCCCTGCCGCGCGGTGCCCGCGATCTGCAGGGTGGCCGGGCCGGAGGTTCCGGCCGGGCGCGCTTCGGCGGCCCTGGCTGGCGGCGGCGCGGCGGGCAGCGGTGCCGGCGGATTGTCTGTGGCGCAGCTTGCCAGAAGCACCAGCGGAGCGATGGCGAGGCCGGAGCGCAAGACGATCATGCCTGGACCATGACCAAGGCCGGCGAGCGGCGCAAGGCCATGCGCCTCAGTCGAACAGATCGGTCTGTCGGGTCGTCGCGGGGGCTGGTTTGCGCGCCGGTCGTGCGGACGGCGGCGGGACGGCGGGATGGGGATCGCCCGAGACTGCCTCGGCGCCGGCGCCCGTCACGGCGGACACATCACCATCGGTGAACTTGAGCGTCACCGATCCCGCAGCCAGCGCGTCTCGGCTGGTGCGGATCAGCCGGTCGCCAGCCATCACCCGCGCAAAGCCCCGGCTGAGCGGCGCATCGGGGTTGAGCGACTGGGCGAGGCGCCAAAGGCCGTCAAACTGGCGCCGCGCATCGGTCAGACGCCGGTCGAGCAGCGCGGGGCTCAGCCGCACGCGCGCCAGCGTCTCGCGGCCCCGCGTCACTTGCGCCTCAAGCAGGGCGGGGCGCAGGGCGCCCGCGGCCTCGGAGAGCTCGCGCCGCGCGATGCTGAGGCGATGCGAGAGGCCGCGCCGCAGCCGGTCGGCCAGATCGTCCGCGCGCTGTCGCGCCTGGCCGAGCAGCAGGTCGGGCCGGGGCAGCAGCCGGCGCTGCGCTTCCAGCCGCTCGCGCGATCGTTCCATCCCGCGCGCCAGGCAGCGGCGCATCCGGGCGTCCGCCTCGCTTACTTGCGCCATCAGTTCGGCACGCACCGGCACGGCCATCTCGGCGGCGGCGGTCGGTGTCGGCGCGCGCAGGTCGGCGGCAAAGTCGCACAGCGTCGTATCGGTCTCATGCCCCACGGCGGAGATGACCGGGATCGGCGAATCCGCCACGGCCCGCACCACGATTTCCTCGTTGAACGACCAGAGATCCTCGATCGAGCCGCCGCCGCGCGCGACGATCAGCACGTCGGGCCGCGGGATCGGGCCGCCGGGCGCGAGCGCGCCGAAGCCGCGCACGGCATTGGCGATCTGCGCCGCCGCGCCATCTCCCTGCACCAGCACTGGCCAGAGGATCACGCGGCTGGGGAAACGGTCGGCCAGGCGGTGGAGAATGTCGCGGATCACGGCGCCCGTGGGCGATGTCACGACGCCGATCACGTCCGGCAGCATGGGGATGGGCCGGCGCTTGGCCGGATCGAACAGCCCCTCGGCGGCGAGCTTGGCCTTCATGCGCTCGAACAGCTGCATGAGCGCGCCTTCGCCAGCCAGCTCCATGCTCTCGATGACGATCTGATATTTGCTGCGGCCGGGATAGGTCGTGACCTTGCCGGTCACGATCACGTCCAGCCCATCCTCCGGCGCGAAGGCGAGGCGTCCGGCTGTGCCTTTCCACATCACCCCGTCGATCAGCGCGCTCTCGTCCTTCAGTGCCAGATAGGCATGGCCCGATGCCGCGCGCTTCCAGCCGGAGATTTCGCCGCGCAGGCGGACGTGGCCGAAGCGGTCCTCGACCGTCCGCTTGAGCTGCATCGACAAATCCGAGACGCTGAGCGGGGCCAGATTGTCCCCCTGCCGCTCCTGCGCTAACAGGCGGCCGGACGCATCGAACCGCACTGGACCCTCTTCCATGAACATCCTTCTGCTCGGCAATGGTGGCCGCGAACATGCCCTGGCGTGGAAACTCGCGCAATCCGAGCGCTGCACCGCCCTGTTCGCCGCGCCGGGCAATCCCGGCATAGCCGAGCATGCCACGCTGGTCGACCTCGACCTTGCCGATCATGCTACCGTGATCGCCTTCTGCCGCACGCAGGCTGTTGGCCTCGTTGTCGTCGGGCCGGAGGCGCCGCTGGTCGATGGCATCGCGGACAGCCTGCGCGCTGCTGGCATCCCGGTGTTCGGCCCGAGTGCGGCCGCCGCGCAGCTGGAAGGCTCCAAAGGCTTCACCAAGGATCTCTGCCGCGAGGCGGACATTCCCACGGCCGGCTATGTGCGCTGCACCAGTGCCGCGCAGGCGCTGGCGGCGCTGGATGGCTTTTCGCTGCCGGTCGTCATCAAGGCGGACGGGCTGGCGGCCGGCAAGGGCGTGATTATCGCGCTGACCCGCGCCGAGGCGGAAGCGGCGATTGCGGACATGTTCGGCGGCAGCTTCGGCGCCTCGGGTGCGGAAGTGGTACTGGAAGAATTCATGGAAGGCGAGGAAGCCAGCTTCTTTGCCCTCACGGACGGGACGGATGTCGTCGCATTCGGCTCCGCGCAGGATCACAAGCGCGTCGGCGATGGCGATACCGGCCCCAACACCGGCGGCATGGGCGCTTACAGCCCCGCCTCTGTGCTGACGCCGGCGCTGGAAGCCGAGGTGATGGCGCGGATCATCCGCCCCACGGTCGCCACGCTGGCGCAGCGCGGCACGCCTTATTCGGGCGTGCTGTTCGCCGGCCTGATGCTGACGACGGAAGGGCCGAAGCTCATCGAATATAATTGCCGGTTCGGCGATCCCGAGTGCCAGGTGCTGATGATGCGGCTGGAGAGCGATCTGGTCGAACTGCTGCTGGCCGTCGCGCAGGGCGCGCTGGCCGGGGCCACTGCGCCGGTGCTCGCGGATATGGCGGCGCTCACCATCGTGCTGGCGGCGAAGGGCTATCCCGGCACGCCGGAGAAAGGCGCGCCCATCACCCTGCCGTCCGCGCCGGATGGCAGCCGCATCTTCCAGGCCGGCACGGCGCTACGGGACGGGCAGTTGGTCGCCAATGGCGGGCGCGTGCTCAATGTCACCGCCGTCGGCCAGAGCGTCACGCAAGCACGCGACACGGCTTATGCGCTCGCTGACCAGGTCGCGTTTCCCGGCGGCTTCTGTCGCCGCGATCTCGGCTGGCGGGAAGTCGCGCGTGAGGCGCTCGCAGGGGCGGACTGAGGCGGCCATGGCAACCGTCTCAAATCGGAACGATCCCTGCTGGGGGATTGATGGTCCCTGCCGAATTTGCGAGCGTTCCGGGCGAGAAGATCAGCGGGGACAGAATCAGCACCATGCGTGACGGGCTGAAGATAGCGATCGGCGCGGCCGGGACGGCCGTGTTGGCGCTCGTCCTGCACGGGCCAATGGGGCAGGGCGCGGCCTTTCAGGCCAGTCTTGCACCGCCCGCACACGGCCCGATGCTCGCGCAGGGCGATCAGAGCGTGACGGCGGCGATCGCGCCTGCGCCCCGCAATGACCTGGCGCCCGAACCGGCTCCCGGCGAGGCTGCACCGGCTGAGGCGATGCCGCCTGCGCCTTCGCCAAAGGTTACGCCCGCGCCCGCCGCACGTCCCGCCCCATCGGCCTCGCTCGCTGCACAGCCCGCTTCGGCCGCAGTTGCCGCCGCCGATCCGGCCCCGCCGGGCACTTGCCAGCATGATGTCGACGTCGCCGTCGGCGGCCGGGTGATGAGCTTCCAGCCGGGCAGCGCATGGCTCAATCCCACGTCGCAG
Organism: Sphingomonas sp.; assembly: GCA_017304655.1. Taxonomy (GTDB): domain Bacteria; phylum Pseudomonadota; class Alphaproteobacteria; order Sphingomonadales; family Sphingomonadaceae; genus Sphingobium. The sequence continues at coordinate 87,321 of JAFKLY010000010.1, read as the reverse complement.
GCGATCATCCGGGATGTCGCCGCCGCGCTGCAGCGCTGCGAAGGCTATCAGGTCGAGATTGCCGGGCATACCGATGGCACGGGCGATGTGTGGGTCAACCGCACAATGTCGCAGGAGCGCGCATCCCGCGTGCGCGATGCACTGGTCGCGCGCGGCATTTCCGCGAGCCTCGTCACCGCGAAGGGCTATGGATCGAGTCGGCCGGTGCGGCCGGGCGATCTTGCCAATCCGGCCAATCGCCGCATCACTTTCACCGTGACGCAGGGAGGCGCCTGATGCCGTTGCTCGCCCAGACCTTGCTGCTGTTCCTCGGCGCTTTCGGCATTGGCCTTCTCATGGGCGCCGGCATCTGGCGGAACCGCGCATGATCGCGCTCGTCGCCTTCTATTGGTATGGCGTGCTGCTGTCCTTCGGCATCGGCCTGCTCACGGCCTGGTGGAGCTGGGGACAACGCCGGGAAGCGCCCGTCGTCGTCGATGTAAGCGATCCTTATGAAGAGCTGATCGAATGGCCGGTCGTCTCGCCTCGGCAACCGCCGGCGGACCCGCGTCACATCGTCGCCGCGACTGTCGCAGAGCCGATCGAAACAGCCGAGCCGGCGATGCCTGCGAATGACGAAGCGCCTCCGGCCGATGAGGCAGGCCGCTTCGGAGAGGCCATGGCGGACATGACGCCTGACCCGCTTGGCCCGGCGCTTGCGGAGGCTCTCACGCATATCGAGCCGGTCGCGGACGATTCGATGGTCGATGAAGAGCCGGACCTTGCTCCCGTCTCCGAACTGGCGCCGCCAGAGGCGCCTTCGCCCACGGAGGTGCGTCCCCTCGAACCGTCTGCTGATGTGCCATCCGCGTCGACGGATCGTCAGCCGGACAATCTCCTGCTCATCAAGGGCGTGGGGCCACAGCTCGCGCGTCTCCTCAACAGCCTGGGCGTCTATCGTTTCGACGATATCGCCAGCTGGATGCCCGAGGATATCGAGCTCATCGATTCACATCTCGGCAGCTTCCGTGGCCACATCATCCGCGACGAGTGGATCCAGCAGGCGCGCCTGCTCGCCAGGGGCGACATGGAAACCTTCAACGAACGCTACGGGCATATCCGCTTCTAGGCGACCGGCCTGACTTTCGTCTGCTTTTGGGCCTGCGTTGTTGGACCGCTAGCGACTGAATTGGGAGAGGGAAGCTGACGCCTTCCTTTAGCCCTCTCCCGCTTTCGCGGGAGAGGGTTGGGTGAGGGTCTTTCTACTTAAATCTTCGGCCGTGGACCCCGGAAAGACCCTCACCCTCCCAGCGCTTCGCGCCGGGCCCCTCCCTCTCCCGCGAAGGCGGGAGAGGGCTGTATGAGCGTCCGCTTTGGCGTCGTGTCCGAACTGTCAGCTTCTGGAGGGCATGCCGGCTCTCCGCCATATCCGCTCCCAACCTCGCTTTCCCCCTGTCCTACACCTCGGCCACCATGGCAGCACGGACGGACACTCCTCTCGTCGGTAGGGATCAGATCGGGCATGGCATGGCTTATTCTCATGGCAGCTTTCACGGCCCCCTCCGAGCCACACAGCTTTCGCGGGGCAGAGTCTCGCGGTTGTCTCAAGGGCGGCGCCAAACGTGCATGGAAGCGGAAGTTGATGCACCCCTGTGATCAACTTCGTAAACTTCCAGCGTTGCGCGCTGTTGCGCCGGCGCGGTGCGGGCCTTCGTCTGCCTGCGTTGCCTCAGCGTCCGGTCTCGCGCGGCGGCGTTGCGGGCGGGGCGGGTGCATCGCCGAGCTGCGTCAGATAGTCGGCGGCCTGCTTCGCCACGTCGCTGTCTTTCGCGGCAAGCTCATGCGCGCGGGTGAAGGCGGCGCGGGCGGCGGCATCCCGGTCGCCGGAGAGCGCGTAGATCACGCCTTGCTCCAGCGCGATGGCGGCGTCGTTGTGCGCACGCTGGGCGGCCTGCTCGATATGGGTGCGGGCGAGCGGCAGGTCGTCCATGCGCCGGGCGAGCGTGGCGGAGAGCAGCCAGGCCAGCGGATCGGCATTGGCGAGGACGACGGCCTCGTCGAGATCGGCCCGCGCGCCCTTGAGATCGCCAGTGGCCACGCGGGCGCGGGCGCGGTCGAGATGGATTTCGCCGGTGGAGAGCGTGCGCGGCAGCGGGGCGGAAAGCGCCTGATCGAGATCGCGCAGCGCCCGCGCGGCGTCGCCGCCGGCCAGCGCGGCATTGCCCGCCTGCGACCAAAGGCGCGCCTGCGTGGCGGCATCCAGCCCGGCGGTCACGGCGCCGCTCTCGAACAGGCCGGCCGCCTCCGTCCAGCGCCCGGCCTTGCCCAGCGCATAGCCATGGCATTGCGCCGCATAAGCGCCGCCGCCAGTGCGCGCCCAGGCTTCCGCTTCGGTAATGCCGTCCTGCGCCTTGAGGTTCGCGGTGGCGAGGCAGCCGGCCAGACGATCGGCAATGGCGGGCGGCACGACGGCGGCCAGCGCGGCGCGATCGTCCGTCTGCGCCGGAGGGGAGGGATCGGTCTTGCCCAGCGCTTCCGCGCGGCGGCGCTCGTCGCGGCGGCGCAGGATGGCTTCCACTTCCGGATCGTGTCCGGTCGGCTGGGAAAGCTGCGCGAGGGTGAGCGCGGCGGCGACGATGAGCATAAGGCGTCAGGACTCCGTGAGACGGGCGACCGTCGCGATCAGCAGGGCGATGTCCTGCGGGCGCGAGAGGCGATGGTCGCCGTCCTTGACGAGGATCGTCTGCACATCGGCTGAACGGAGCCGCTCGGCCGTGCGCAGGGCGATGTGCCAGGGCACGTCGGCGTCTGCCTGTCCCTGCAGCAGTCGCACCGGGCCATCGATGGCGATCGGCCCGTCGAGCAGCCGCAAGGCCTCGCCGGACTCCCAGAAGGCGCGGGTGGTCACATAAGGCTGGTCGCCATAAGGCGTCGGCTCGACCAGCCTGCCCTCGCGTTGCAGCGTCGCCTTCTGTGCGTCGTCAAAGCCCCAGTCGGTGAAGTCCGGCGCGGCGGCGATGCCGATCAGCCCGGCGACCCGCGCGCCCAGCGCCTGCGCGAGCAGCAGGGCCAGCCAGCCACCCATGGAGGAGCCGATGAGCAGAAGCGGCCCCTCGGGCACCACCGCGTCGATGATGAGGCGCGCGTCGTCCCGCCAGCTCGCCAGCGTGCCATCCTCGAAGGCGCCCTCGCTCTCGCCGCAGCCGGCATAATCGAGCCGCAGCATCGCCCGGCCCTGCGCCGCCGCCCAGGCATCGAGCGCGATGGCCTTGCTGCCCTGCATGTCGGACATGTAGCCGGGCAGGAAGACGAGCGCCGGCCCCGCGCCGGGGCGGAAGCGATAGGCGAGGCGCAGCCCGTCCGGGCGGGTGAGGAAGGCGGCGGGCGTGTCGGCATGGTCGGTCATGCCGGCCTTTTGCCGCTCCCGGCCCGTCAGGTCAAAAGCCGAAGCTTGGCGGCGGTGCCACGTCCTTGTCGTCCCGGCAGGCGTTCACGATCGCCTGCCACTCGGCGCGGGTGAGCGATGGCGCATAGGCCTGCCCCTTGCGCGCGGAATCGCGGAACGCCTTGGCCCGCTCGGCGGAAACGGGGTGTGAGGCCATCCAGCTTGTCGATCGCTCGACGGTCTCACCGCCGGAGAGCTTGGTCAGCTTGGCGAAGAAGGCGGCTGTCGGCAAAGGCGAGACATTGGCGGCGCGCAGCGCGGCGATGGAGTAATCGTCCGCCGCTTTCTCCGCCTCGCGGCTGTAGCTCATCGAGAGCAGGCCGTTGATCGTGCCGCCCACCTGCCCGTTGAAGCCGCCCAGGATGACGCTGAGGCCAAGCTGGCGGACGAGCGCGGTCAGCGTGTCGCGGTTGCGCACATGGCCAATCTCGTGCGCGAGCACGCCGGCCACTTCGTCCGGTGAATCCGCTTCGTCGATGAGCTTGCGGAAGAGGAGGATGTGCCCGCCCGGCAGCGCCACGGCATTGACCATGTTGACGTTGGCGATGCCGATGCGGCGGATCGGCACATCATCGCCCAGTTCCCGGCGCAGCTTCTCGATGGCGGCGGCGCTTTGCGGCGTCTCGCACAGCCGCCCGCCAAAATCGCCGATCATGGCATCGCCCAGCCGATCCTCCCAGCTGCGCGGGATGTGCGGCGCGATCCAGCCGGGCGCCTTGAGCGCCAGCACCACGACGACGCTGGCGATTGCGCCGAACAGGCCAATGGCGCGCCACAGGCCGATCCGGTCGATCCAGCGCCCGTAGCGGGCGGGCAGGGGCAAGTGCGCGACGAAGCTCTCCGGCGGCGCACCGGTGAAGCCCAGCCGCCAGCCGGACTGGCCGCGCAGGCCATAGACCGCGCGGCCGCCCGTGCCGTCCACCGGCACCAGCGCGCTCCAGCCATGCGGGCCGCTGCTGCCGGTGTCCCAGCGCAGCGTAAACCCGTCCGCCGTCCAGTCGATGCGCGGATGATGGCGCGTCGCACTGGCGCCATCATAGTGCCAGATCCGCTCGTCGGGGCCGAGGTGTGTCATGCGCGGATCATGCGCCTCAGATCGCCCCGATGTCGAACGCGTCGGCCAGCCCCTCGCCCTGTCCCGGCGCGGCGGTGGTCGACTGGGTGAGCTGCGAGAGGCTGATCTCGCCGCTCGCGTCCAGATGCGTCACGAAGAACTTCCAGTGCCGGTAGGAGAGGAAGATCGCGCCGATGCCGAGCGTGAAGATCACCAGCGCGACATCGCCCAGGATCAGTTTCAGCCACGCCTTGCTGCGCGCGGTGAAGTGGAAATCCAGCGTGTCGAGTGACAAGCTGCCGATCGCGACGCGGAAGAACTTGGCGTAGAAGATCAGCGCGATGACGGGCAGCACCCCGTAAATGCCGATGAACAGCGCGGCGAAGAACAGCCAGAAGCCGGCTGGCGGCTGGGATGGATCGGCCTGTGGTGCAGCCGACATCGTGGCGAACATGGCGCCGCCGAACACCGCCATGACGATGAACATGATGAACGGCACGAGGTAGAAGAGCAGGAAGCGCTTGTAGATCTGCCCCGGCATCGCCTTGGCCGAGAAGCGATAGGGGCCGAAGCTCATCGCGCTCCAGCGGTCGTTCCACAGCGATGTCATGGCCCATGGCACCAGCAGATAGAGCGGGATCATGGCGACGATGTAGCGCCAGCAATAGGACCAGCCATAGGCCCAGCCCTTGTCGTCGCTGCCGCCGCGAATGCCGTGCCAGAAGGTGCGGCTCAGCCGGTAGCGCACCATGCGGAACCGTGCGACGCCGCCCAGGTAGAAGATCAGCAGGAACAGCGGTGCGCCGATGGCGAAGGCAATGTCGCCATGGCCCTGCAGGACAAGCGCCTGAATGCCGAACTGGAAGAAGAGCAGCGGGCCGAGAAAGATCACCAGCACCAGCAGGAAGCCGATCAGCAGCTCCAGCCCGGTGCCGGTCCACTCCAGCGGCTCATCGATGAAGCGCGTGCGGCTCCACAGATAGCGCCGCGTGCGCGTTGTCGCCCAGAAGCGATAGACGCCGAGCGTCACGATGGTCAGCAACAGGTTGGTGAAGGCGATCGGCGCATAGTCCCGCCATGTGCCCTCGAAGCCGAATGCGCGTCCCTGATCATCGCTCATCGGCGATAGCTCCCCCAGATAGTCTTGAACCGGAGAAGTCACGGCTCTCGCCACGACTGTCAAGCAAAGACGGAATGAAGCAGATATTTGATGGTGGGGAATGAAATACTGCCATGGCGTGATTGTGTCGTGGCCGGACAGGGATTTGTTCTCTGCTTTGCGCAGTGATGGGGCACTGGTCCATAGTCTGCGACAGGAGAAGCGCGCGCCCGGGATTCGCCATTTCGGTCGCTTCTCCTCTCCGGCCGGCAAGCGCGCGTGCTAGTGTCCCTGCCCATGGATCAGGCCTTTGGGGGTGTCGGGTCATGAACATGCGATGGGATGCGATACCGTCGATCTTCGGTTATCGGACGAAACAGGGCGAAGCCGTTTTTCGGGATCGCAGCGGCGGGGTCATCCACACCGAGCGTGCGCTGGCCACCTTGTGCATGCTGGCATCCGCGGCCCTGTCGCTCCTGCTGATCGCGGGAATCCTGCGGCGCTTCTTCATCCTGTTCGATCTGGCGCAGTTCCTGCTCTGGTCCGGGCTTACGGCGCTGGCCTCCTGGCTGGTGGGCGCGTTGCTTGGCCTGCTGTTCGGTCTGCCTTCGGTCCGCGAGGTGCGCCTGTCAGACGGGGTGAGCGGCGCGCAGCAGGCTGGTGGCGCGCTCACTGCGACGGGCTATCAGGAAAGCACCAATCTGGAGCAGGTCGCCGATTGGGTGACCAAGATCCTCATCGGTCTCACGCTGACGCAATATACCTTCTGGGAGGCAGCCTTTCAGCGGGCCTTTACTTATTCGAGCCGGCTGATGCTCGGCCACGCTGATGCCGGTCCGGCGCCGGCGACCATCATCGCGGTCGCCTTTGCCGCCAATGGTTTCCTGATCGTCTATATCGCGATGCGGCGCTATTTCATCGCGGAGATGGTTGCGGGCCGGAGTGATGCGCAAGGGCAGATCGATGCGTTGATCGAGTCCAAGAAGAAAGCGGGGCTGCTTCAGCAGACGTCAGTCACGACCTTGCCAAACCAGCAAGCGAACGACGCGCGCAGCATTGCGGAGACGGCGGTGCGGCTGGCCCCGAGCGAGAGTGTCGATTCAGCCAAGGCCATCGCCAAGCAAACCAGCGACTTTCCCGACGATCCCTGGCGCGGCAAGTTCGGCGGGGATTCGGTGGCCGGCGGTTGCCGTCTCAGCGCGTCTGTCACGCCGCTGGACAAGCTCGATCAGTTCTTCACGATCCGGCTGCTTCTCACGGCCGATCGACCGGAAAGTCGCTCCGGGCAGACGGCGACCATCTACCTCCATCCGACCTTCGGCCCGGACCCCAAGAAGGTGGCGTTCGGCCCGGATGGCACCGCGACGCTGGAAGTCATCGCTTATGGCGCCTTCACCGTCGGTGTTCTGCTGGAGGATGGCGAAAGGCTTGAACTGAACCTTGCGACCCTGCCGGATGCGCCCGAAGCGTTCCGTCAGCGCTAGCTTGGCGTCACCAATCCTTGCGGCGCGACTTCCTCCGCAACATTCGTGACAAATTCACCTCTTGCCGCTAGAAGCGCCGCCATGCCGAGGTTGATCGCCACCACGACGACGACTACCGCCACCCGGACTCCGGGGGGCCTCGGCTTGCGCGTCACGCTCACGCACTGACACGCACCGCCGCAGGCCCCGCCCGGAAAGGGAAAGGGGCGTGGCGCGGCTCCTCTCTTTCCTGCCTCTTTTCAAGTCAGCCGCGCTTGCCTAAGCGCAGGCGCGCAGACAGGAACGAAACCGATGACGGAACTGGTGAAGATTACGCTCCCCGATGGCTCGCAGCGCGAGGTTGCGCGCGGGACCACGCCGGGGGAGATCGCGGCCGCCATCGGCCCCGGCCTGGCCAAAGCGGCCATCGCCGCGCGCATGGATGGCGAACTGGTCGACATCATGCGCCCCATCGAGGCGGACGCGCAGCTCGCGCTGGTGACGGCGAAGGACGAGGCGGACGCGCTTGAGCTGGTCCGCCACGATTATGCGCATGTCCTGGCCGAGGCGGTGCAGGCGCTGTTCCCCGGCACGCAGATCACGTTCGGCCCGTCCACGGACGATGGCTTTTATTATGACTTCGCGCCCGCGGCCGATCGCGGCCCGTTCACCGAGGACGACCTGCCGGCGATCGAGGCGAAGATGCGGGAGATTATCGCTGCCGACAAGCCGCTGCGGCGCGAGGTCTGGTCGCGCGCCCAGCTCATCGAGCGGTGGAGCGGTCAGGGCGAGCGCTTCAAGGCGGAATGGGCAGCGGAACTGCCCGAGCATGAGGAACTGACGGTCTACTGGTCCGGCAGCGACTGGCTGGACATGTGCCGGGGGCCGCATCTGGCCTCCACCGGCAAGCTCGACCCGCAGGCGTTCAAGCTGATGCGCGTCTCGGGCGCTTACTGGCGCGGCGACCAGAAGAATGCCCAGCTTTCGCGCATCTATGGCACGGGCTGGCTCAACAAGAAGCAGCTCGACGCGCATCTCACGCGTCTCGAGGAAGCGGCCAAGCGCGATCATCGCCGCCTCGGGCAGGACATGGACCTGTTCCACCTCCAGCAGGAAGCGCATGGCAGCGTCTTCTGGCACCCCAATGGCTATGTCATCTACCGTGCGCTGGAAGATTATATGCGCCGCGCGGTGAATGGCGCCGGCAGCAAGGAAGTGAAGACTCCGCAGGTCATGGACGCGCGCCAATGGGAGCAGTCCGGCCACTGGGGCAAGTATCGCGAGAATATGTTCGTCATTCCCGACGAGACGCCGAACGTCGAGGATGAAGGCCCGATGGTGTCGGACGATGTGCAGTGGATGGCCCTGAAGCCGATGAACTGCCCGGCGCACATCCTGATCTTCAAGCAGGGGATCAAATCCTATCGGGACCTGCCGCTGCGCCTGGTCGAAAATGGCTGCTGTCACCGCAACGAGCCGCATGGCGCGTTGCACGGCCTGATGCGTGTGCGCCAGTTCACCCAGGATGATGGCCACATCTTCTGCCGTGAGGACCAGATCGTCGACGAAGTGCAGGATTTCTGCCGTCTTGCCGACCGCGTCTACAAGGATTTCGGCTTCACTTATTCGATCAAGCTGGCGCTTCGCCCGGAGAAGCGCTTCGGCACCGAGGAAATGTGGGACAAGGCGGAAGCCGAGCTGCGCGACGCCGTCGTCCGCGCGGGCCTCGCCACGGACGAGTATGGCTGGGAAGAGCTGCCCGGCGAAGGCGCCTTCTATGCGCCCAAGCTGGAATGGCACCTGACCGACGCGATCGGCCGCACCTGGCAGGTTGGCACTATCCAGTCCGACCGCGTGCTGCCCGAGCGGCTGGACGCGAGCTACATTGGCGAGGATGGCGCGCGCCACCGCCCGGTGATGCTCCATCGCGCCATCTTCGGCAGCTATGAGCGCTTCATCGGCATTCTCATCGAGCATTATGCCGGCAGGTTCCCGCTCTGGCTGGCGCCCACGCAGGCTGTGGTCGCGACGATCGTGTCGGATGCGGACGACTATGCGAGCGATGTCGTGGCGCGGCTCACCGCCGCCGGCATCCGCGCAGAGACGGATCTGCGCAACGAGAAGATCAACTACAAGGTGCGCGAGCACAGCCTTGCCAAGGTGCCGTATCTGCTGGTCGTCGGCCGGCGCGAGGCGGAGGAAGGCACGGTCGCGCTGCGCCGCCTGGGCAGCGACGAGCATCAGAAGGTGATGCGCGTCGAGGACCTGATCGCGCAGCTTGTTGGCGAGGCGACGGCGCCGGACCTGCGTTGACCATCACCGTCCGCAAGGGAACGGCGGCGGACCTGCCGCGCGCCCTCGCGATCTGGCGGGCCGCCGTCGATGCGACGCACGGCTTCCTGTCGGCGCAGGACCGCGCCGAGATCGACGTGATGGTCGAGCATGAGCATCTGCCGCAGGTCGACCTCTGGGTCGCGGTCGACGAGGCCGGGCAGGTGCAGGCTTTCCTCGGCATGGGGACGGACGAGATCGATTCGCTGTTCGTTGATCCTGCCCTGCATGAGCGCGGGTTTGGCAGCACGCTCGTGGCGCACGCTCTGCGCCTCGTGCCCGATGCGAAGGTGGATGCAAGCGAACAGGCGCCGCAGGCCGTGGCCTTTTATGAGCGGCGGGGCTTCGTGCGCACCGGGCGGTCGCCATGTGATCCGGCCGGGCGCCCCTATCCGCTCGTCCACTTCCGTTATCCCGCGTCGGGGGACTCGCGGCGAGCATCATGACACCCTATATGACAGCCCGACGGCTTTCGGCATTTGACTCCCGTTAACCAACTGTGGCTAAGGCGCCGCAGTTGCGTGCCCTTGGTGGCACGCCTCTTTCCGTTTCCGGGAAAAACCGTTAAGTTAGCCGCAGAGACGATTACAGCCCAAGGAGAACTGGCTATCCGACCCCCGATGATGCGCCGCCCGTTGGCGCCGCCCCCGCCGATGAACGGCCCGCGCTACAATGAATTCATCAATGTGCCCAAGGTGCGCGTCATTGATGAGAATGGCGAAAATCTTGGCATCATGTTCACGCGTGAGGCGATCGAGCAGGCAGCCGAGGTCGGCCTCGACCTCGTCGAGGTCTCGCCCACGGCCGATCCGCCGGTCTGCAAGTACCTCGATATTGGCAAGTACAAGTACGAGGCGCAGAAAAAGGCCAATATTGCCCGCAAGACCCAGCGGACGCAGGAGATCAAAGAGATCAAGATGCGTCCGAACATCGATGACCATGACTATGACACCAAGATGAAGAAGGTCTTCGACTTCATCGGCGAGGGTGACAAGGTGAAGGTCACGCTGCGGTTCCGCGGCCGCGAGATGGCGCATCAGCAGCTCGGCATGCAACTCCTCCAGCGCGTTGCCGAGAATACGGCCGAGGTCGCCAAGGTGGAATCCTATCCGCGTCTCGAAGGGCGCCAGATGCTCATGGTGCTCTCGCCCAAGGCGTGAGCCTGTTTTAGGGAAGGGCGGGCCGCGATCTTGTCGGACCCGCCCCCCGTCCCCGCTTCATGGTCAGGCAAGCTGATCCACGACCAGACCGCTGGCCGTGCTGCCGCTGCTCGTGCTGCCGGCAAGGCTGTAGCCGTTGTCTGACGAGAGGCTTTGCCGCAGCTTTTCGAGAAACGCGATGAGCGTATCAAGCTGGTCGGTGATGCTCGTTTCGTCGTCCGATGAACTTTCCTCATCGCTGCCGCCGGGCGGCGGACCGGGCGGCGGCCCCATCGGGCGCATGCCCCGCGTGCCGCCGATCCCTGCCAGCTCGCCCGTTTCTTCCGTGCCGCTCGCCGAGCTTCCGTCGGCTGCGGATGGTCCCTGTGCGAAGAAGTTGCGCAGTTCCGTGGCCTGATCCTCGGTCAGCGTGCCGGCGGAAACCTGTCCGTCGATCAGGCTGTCGATTTGCTCCTTCATGTCGGCGGGTGCGAGCCGGCTGGTCTGCTTGGCACTGCCGGCCGAGAGCGTGCTGTCAATGGCATCGAGCGCCGAGTCCAGCGCGGTCTGGTCTTCCGTGCTGATACTCCCGGCTGAAACCGCCGCATCGATCCGCTTGTCCATCATGGAGCGCGGGGATTGCATCGAGTGCATTTGAAATGACCCGGATATACTGGTCATGGTAACAGTCCTCCATCAGAAATGGAGCTGCAGGATTTCATTGCCGGGTAAAAATCCGATGTATTTCAATATGAAATATAACGAAATATTCTGTAATATTGACCTGTTACTTCAAGTTATACTCTAAGCCGCGCACATGTCCATCCGGAAGTAAAGCCCGGCCCCGCCCGGTTGACGGCGGGTGGAAAGCGCCTCAAGAGAACGCGTTTTCTGACCGAGCGAGCCATGACCGACACTGTGCCCCTGCGCCTGTTCAACAGCCTCACGCGCTCGCTGGAGCCGTTCGAGCCCGTCCATCCGGGTGAGGCGCGTGTCTATAGCTGCGGGCCGACCGTGTATAATTATCCGCATATCGGCAACATGCGGGCCTATGTGTTCGCGGACACGCTGGGGCGTACGCTCAGCTTCAAGGGCTACAAGCTCACCCATGTCATCAACATCACTGATGTCGGCCACCTGACTGACGATGCCGATGCGGGCGAGGACAAGATGGAGAAGATGGCGGCGCAGCAGGCGCAGTCCATCTGGGACATCGCGCAGCATTACACGCAGGCTTATTGGGCGGACGTAAAGGCGCTCAACATTCGCCAGCCGGCCCACTGGTCCATCGCGACCGACTATGTGCCGCAGATGATCGAGTTCGCGAAGAGCATCGCGGACAGGCACTGCTACGAACTGCCCTCGGGCCTCTATTTCGACGTCTCGACCGTGGCCGATTATGGCCGGCTCGCTCGGCAAGACGAATTCCTCTCCGCTGCGAACGAATGGTTTTACAGTATTCAGCAGGCCGAAAATAGCCAAGAGGCGGTACTTGAAAAAATCCGGCAGTTTCGAGACTTTCTAGAAAATGCAAGCAAAAGAAAGTCAAATTCCGAACGGTATTTAAGACTAGCTCATGCGCTCGGTAACCTTGAAGACCTAGATTCGGCAATTGAATCTATTAGAGAGGCCCGCGCCCTTTTGCGAGAGGGGCGGATTGATTCAGTTGAAGGCAAAAGAAATGATGCCGACTTCGCCATCTGGCGCAAGACGCCGCCGGGCGAGACGCGGCAGATGGAATGGGATTCGCCCTGGGGCAAGGGCGCGCCGGGCTGGCATCTGGAATGCTCGGTGATGAGCCGCGCGCTGCTCGGCCTGCCCTTCGACATCCACACCGGCGGCATCGACCATCGCGAGATTCACCACCCCAATGAGATTGCCCAGAATCAGGCGATCGCCGGCTTCGATGCCGCGCATGGCCATCTCGATTGCGCGCAGAACAGCGGCGCGCGTCTCTGGATGCACAATAATTTCCTGATCGACCGCACCGGCAAGATGAGCAAGTCGGCCGGCGAGTTCCTGCGCCTGCAATTGCTCATCGATCGCGGCTTCCATCCGCTTGCGTACCGGATGATGTGCCTGCAGGCGCATTATCGCAGCGAGCTGGAATTCGGCTGGGATCATCTCGCCGCCGCGCTCACCCGCCTCAAGCGCATGGTGATGGCGGTCGCGCCGCTCAGGGATGTGGTCGCGGCCGATGCCGTGCGTCACCCCAAGCTGGCGCCGCTGCTCGCCCGGTTCGACGAGGCAGTGAGCGATGATCTCAACACGGCCGTGGCGCTCACCCTGTTCGATGAGGCGCTGGCCGTGAAGAAAGTGCCGACGGAGGAAAAGCGCGCACTGGTCGAGGCCATGGACGCCGTGCTCGGCCTCGGCCTGCTCACGCTCGACCGCGCGGACCTGCGCGTCCGGCCCAAGGCCGCGACCATCACGGAGGCCGAGATCGAGGCGACGCTGATCCGCCGCAAGGAGGCGCGCGCGGAGAAGGACTTCGCGGCATCCGACGCGCTGCGTGATGATCTCATCGCCCAGGGCGTCGAGGTGATGGATGGCGACCCGCTCGGCTGGGACTGGAAGCCGGTCCTTGGCTAGAGGCTGGCCCGCCCTGATCCCCGCTCTGCTGTGCCTCGCGCCCGGCGGGCTGGCGGCCAGGGCGCCCGATCCGGCACCGGCGCAGATCAAGGCGACCATCGAGGCGCTTTACGCCATCTACCAGCGCGAGCCGATGGGGCCGGGCTATAGCGAGAATCTGGCGCCTTACACGCGCCGCACCCGCGATCTCATCCGCCAGTGGCAAACGCATCAGCCGCGCGATGAAGTCACGACCTTCTCGGATTTCGACTGGTTCTGCCAATGCCAGGATTGGGATTCGAAGCGCTTTGCCGTGCTGGCGACGACGGTTCGCAAGATGCGCGGGCCGGGCTATGAGGCGGTGGTTTCGTATGATCTCGGTTGGAACGCGCGGCGGCGCATCCGCTTCGTCATGCTGCGCGAGGAAGGAGGGTGGAAAGTGGACGACATCCTCTTTGCTGAGCCTGCCGGCATGCCGTCGCTGCGGGCGGGTCTTGCCGTCGAGCTGAAGGAACAGGCAAGATAATCGCCCCGCGAGGGCCAGTGGACCGGAGAGGCTGCAGATGAGTGGACGCCCCCTGATCGTTTTCCCCGAGCGCTATCGCCCGCAGCTGGAGGCACTGCTGCCCGCCGGTGTGGATGTGCGCGGCTTCACCACGCTGGACGAGGCGATGGCACTGGCGCCGCAGGCCGAGATCGGCTGGTTCGACGAGTTCACGGACGGTATCTATGCCAAGGCACCGCGCGCGGCGGTCAATGCCAAATGGATCAACACCATCCTCGCCGGGCTCGATGCATTCGCTCTCGACGAGATTCAGGCGCGCGAACAGATCTTCACCAATGGCGCGGGCCTGATGCCCGATGTCGTGGCCGACTTTGCCGTGCTCGGCGTGCTGACGCTGGCCAAGCGGCTCGATGAGGTGGTGCGCGCGCATGACCGGCGCGAGTGGCTTCGCGGCGCCCCGCCCGGCGACTTCGAGTTGCTCGGAGCTAGGGCGCTGGTCATCGGCTATGGCGCCATCGGCAGCGAGATCGGCACGCGCCTGCGCGCCTTCGGCGTCGATGTCACGGGCGTGCGGCGTCTGGCCGATCCGGCGGCGCAAATCATCGGCGCGGACGACTGGCGCGCGCGGCTGGGCGATTTCGATATCGTGGTCCTCGCCGCGCCCAGCACCAGCGACACGCGCACGATGATCGGCGCGGCGGAGCTGGCGGCGATGAAGCCGGGCGTGCGCCTGGTGAACATCGCGCGCGGCGATCTGATCGATCAGGGCGCGCTCATCGCGGCGCTGGAAGCGGGGCAGGTCGGCAGCGCCTTTCTGGACGTGACGAGCCCCGAGCCGCTGCCGGCGGACGACCCGCTGTGGAAGGCGCCCAATGCGCTCATTACCATGCACCTCTCCGGCCGCAGCCAGCGGAGCGCCTTCGAGCGCGGCGCCCGGCGTTTCGTCAAGAACCTGCGCCACTATCTCGCCGGCGAACCGCTCGAGCATGTCGTGGACTTCTCGCGCGGCTACTGACGCGCCGGGTTAGCGTTTGGGTACCACGGTCAGCTTGTAGGGGATGTAGAGCAGCACGTCCGATGCGCCGGCGCGCGTCCATTGGACGGGCATGTTCAGGCCCTCGATCTCGACGGCATAGCCCTCGCCCACGGTCTGGGCGAGCATCCGTGCATCCTCGGCGATCACGGCGGCGATTTTCTGGCGATAGCTGTCCGGTCCAACCACCGAGAGCGTGGAATCGTCGAACGCGTCCATTTGTGCGCGGCCGACCTCGGGAACGGCGTCGATGAACTTGGCGATCTTTGCCTCGGCTTGCTGCCCGGTGACTCCGCTCAGCCGCACCTTGACCAGAAAGTCCACGCGCTGGCTGTCTGGCCGGTTGTCGTTCTTGAGCGCGAGGTCGGTCACATTCTCTGCGGTCAACGGCGTCAGGATATAATCGCCATAGGCCAGCTCGATCCCGCTTTTGGTTGCCATGCCCACAGCCTTGCCGAGCATCTCGTAGATTTCACGCCGCCGCTCCTTGGGGTCTCGCGTGTCGCCGCGGATGACCACTTGCTGGACAAGATAGTCTGCCGGCCGACGCAGTCCGACGGCGGGCATGTCGCGGCTGTAGCTGTCTTGCTCCACGCGATTGGCCGTCACCACGATTTCGGCAGAGTTGAGATCCTGCGCCTGGAGCGGTGCCGCCAGCAGGAGCAGTCCAAGGCCGAGTGCCAGATGATCTTTCAAGCTGTTTCTCCCTGGCCTAGTGCAGCGTTTCGTCGGCCACTTCGCGTTTTCCGGCCCGCGCCGCTTCGATAGCCTCGGGCATGGAGCCGTGGAAGCGGGCGAGCGGCGGGCTCACGCCGTGGCTGCGCAGCATATGCCGCACGGTCGGGCGTGCGCCGGCAATGTAGAGCGCTGCGCCGCGTCGCGCTACCTTGCGGGCGAAGGCCTCGATCGTGGCGGCGCCGGTCGAATCGAGCATCGGCACGTCGGCCATGTTGAGGACATAGGCGCGGGGATGCTCGCTCAGCTTGTCCAGCATGGCCGAGACGGCGCCCGCCGCGCCGAAGAAGAAGGCGCCGGAGATGCGGCACAGCGCAATATCGGGATCGCTCGGCTGGCCACCTTCATAGGGCGTGCGCGGGCCGGCCGTGTCGGGCCGGTCGCCCTCGACCAGCGGCTGGCCGGTCTCCACCTCCACGGCTTGCGCCATGCGGTTGAGGAACAGCAACGTGCCGAGGGTGAAGCCGACGAGGATGCCCAGGCTCAGATCCTTGAAGATGACGAGGCCGAGCGTGACCAGCAGCACCAGCGCGTCGCCGCGCGAGGCCTTGACCAGCGTGACGATCTGCTCGCGCTCGGCCATGTTCCAGGCGACCGTCGCCAGCACGCCGGCCAGCGCCGCGAGCGGGATGTAGCTGGCGAGCGGCGCGGCGACGATCATGAAGGCGAGCAGGAAGACGGCGTGGAGCATGCCCGAGATCGGGCCGCGCGCGCCGGCGCGCACATTCGTCGCGGTGCGGGCGATGGTGCCGGTCACGCAGATGCCGCCGAAGAGGGCGCTGGCGCAATTGGCCGCGCCTTGCGCCACCAGCTCGCAATTGGAGCGGTGGCGCCGCCCGCTCATGCTGTCCGCCACTACGGCCGAGAGCAGGCTCTCGATGGCGCCGAGCAGTGTGAAGGAGAGGGCGGTGGGCAGCATCTCGACGATGCGGGCGGGGCTGAGATCGGGGAGGCTGGGCGCGGGCAGGCTGCGTGGGATGCCGCCGAATTTCGAGCCGATGGTCTCCACCGGCAGGTGCAGCGCGGTCGCGGCAATGGCGGTGATCGCGACTGCGATGAGATAGGCCGGCCAGTGCGGCCGCCATGCGCGGCAGGCGAGGATGATCGCGATGGCCGCACCCGCCAGCCCGAACGCGGCGGGATTGAGCGTGGGCAGGGCGGCGGCCAGCGCCTCCAGCTTGGGCAGCAGCTCGCCCGGCTCCGGGCCTGAAAGGGTGAGGCCGAACAGGTCCCTGAGCTGGCTCGCCAGGATGATGACGGCAATGCCGGCGGTGAAGCCCACCGTCACCGGGTAGGGGATGAACTTGACGAAGGTGCCGAGCCGCAGCCAGCCGACGGCCATCAGCATGAGCCCCGAGAGGAAGGTGGCGAGCAGCAGGCCGTCCAGCCCGTAGCGCGCGACCGTTGCGGCGACGAGCACGATGAAGGCGCCGGCCGGTCCGCCGATCTGGAAGCGGCTGCCGCCGAGCATCGAGACGATGAAGCCGCCGACGATGGCGGTATAGAGCCCCCGCTCCGGTCCGACGCCGGAGGCAATCGCGATGGCCATGGAGAGCGGCAGCGCCACGATGGCGACGGTGAGCCCAGCCAGCGCGTCTGCCTTCAGCCCGGCCGCGCCATAGCCTTCGCGCAGCACCGTCACCAGCTTGGGCGTGTAGAGCTCGGCAAAGCGGGCTTTGGGGGCTTGCGTGGTCATGGCTCATTCCTGCGCTGGGGGGCTTTCAGGCGCACGCCCCGTCCACCCTCGGGGCTGGGCGTGTCATCGCCGATCAGGTCGACACCGGCCCGGCCGAGCGCCTCGACCACCTTGACGAGGCTGTCGACATTGCCGCGAACATTGCCGTCGCTGGCTTCCATGCGTCGGACCGTGGGCAAGGAGACGCCGGACAGATCGGCCAGCTGGCGCTGGTCGATGCCGAGCAGCGCGCGGGCGGCGCGCATCTGGGCGGATGTCATCATGAGTCGATGCTATATCAAAGTGCAGAACTGATATCCAGAATATCAATATCGCACTTATTATGATGGATATTGAGCGTCTGGCGTGCAGAAGGGGCGTGCCGGAGAGGCGTGGATGCCCCACTCAGGGACGCACTTCATTATAAAGAACCATCTAACTTGCGTCCCGAAGCCCGAAGGCGTAGGGGCTTGCCCCCGGTCCGCCGCACCCCATCTGGGCAGGCGGATGGTTGGAGTTCTGTGACATGACGGCGAACTGGAGCCCCGCGAGCTGGCGGGATCATGAAGGGCTGCAAATGCCCGTATATCGCGACAGCGCGGCGCTGGCCGCGACCGAAGCGCAGCTCGGCAGCTTCCCCCCGCTCGTCTTTGCCGGCGAGGCGCGTCACCTCAAGGCCGATCTTGCCAAGGTCGCCAGTGGCGAGGCGTTCCTGCTGCAGGGCGGCGACTGCGCTGAATCCTTTGCGGAATTCCACCCGAACAACATTCGCGACACCTTCCGCGTGCTGCTGCAGATGGCGGTGGTCCTCACTTTCGCCAGCAAGCTGCCGGTGGTGAAGGTCGGCCGCATGGCGGGCCAGTTCGCCAAGCCCCGCTCGGCCAATACCGAGGTGGTCGATGGCGTCGAGCTGCCCAGCTATCGCGGCGACAATGTGAATGACATCGCCTTCACGGCGGAAGGCCGCGAGCCCGACCCGGCCCGCATGATTCGCGCCTATAATCAGTCGGCGGCCACGCTCAATCTGCTGCGCGCCTTCTCGACCGGCGGCTATGCCAGCCTGGATCGCGTGCATGGCTGGATGCTGGACTTCATGGGCCGCAGCCCGTGGGCCAAGAAGTTCCACGAAATGGCGGACCGGATCGGCGAGGCGCTGGACTTCATGAAGTCCTGCGGCCTCAATCCCGAGACCGTGCCCCAGCTTGGCGGCACGAGCTTCTACACCAGCCACGAAGCGCTGCTGCTCCCCTATGAGCAGGCGCTGACCCGGCAGGATTCGCTCACGGGCGACTGGTACGACACCAGCGCACACATGCTGTGGATCGGCGATCGCACGCGTTTCGAGGGCTCGGCGCATGTCGAGTATCTGCGCGGCATCGGCAATCCCATCGGCATGAAGGTCGGCCCCAGCCTCAAGCCCGACGAGCTGCTGCGCCTGCTCGACACGCTGAATCCGGCGCGCGAGTCCGGCCGTATCACGCTCATCACGCGCTATGGCCACGACAAGATCGAGGCGGGCCTGCCGCCGCTCGTGCGCGCCGTGCTGCGTGAAGGGCACCCGGTGGTCTGGTCCTGCGATCCGATGCACGGCAATGTCGTCAAGGCGGCCAATGGCTACAAGACCCGCCCGTTCGAGCGTATCCTCGCGGAAGTGCGCGGCTTCTTTGCCGTCCACCGGGCCGAGGGCAGCTTCGGCGGCGGCATCCATGCCGAGATGACCGGGCAGAATGTGACGGAGTGCACCGGCGGCGCGGTCGACGTGACCGAGCAGAGCCTGGCCGACCGCTACCATACGCATTGCGATCCGCGTCTCAACGCGGCGCAGAGCCTGGAGTTGGCTTTCCTGCTGGCCGAAATGCTCAATGACGAGCTGGCCGAGCGGCGCAAGCAAGCCGCCTGAACCACTGCGTATGCCCCGGCCTTCGCCGGGGCCGTCGACCTCCCGTCCCGGCCCTGCGCCGGGATGGCGATCTCGCACGCGCAAATCCCCTAAACCCCTTGCGCTTTCGCATTCTCTGCCAAATAAGGTGAGTATGCTCTCGCAACGCACTCGCTACTCGATCCGCGCACTCCAGCACCTTGCGCGGCATTATGGCGAGGGGCCGATCCAGCTCTCCGATATCGCGACCGCGCAGAACATTCCCGCCAAGTTCCTCACCGTGATTTTGTCCGAGCTGAGTCGGGCCGGCCTCGTCGCCACGCGGCGGGGGCGCGATGGCGGCTACTGGCTGGCGCTGGCGCCCATCGACATCCGTTATGGCGACATCTTCCGCCTGACCGATGGCGCGCTGGCGCTTGTGCCTTGCGCCAGCCGCTATGCGCACCAGCCCTGCAAGAATTGCCTGCCCGAGGATCAGTGCGAGCTGCGCCGCATCATGCTCAAGGTGCGCGACGAGACCGCCGCGATCCTCGACCGGCTGACCCTCGCCGACAAGTTCGAGGCGCTGGACGAGGCCGGGGCCGGGTGATGCGGCGGTTTGCCGCTGCGCCCCATTCGTCCTTCTGATTACGGAGCTTTGGTCAATCCCATGACGCTTACCCTGCACGGCATCCCCAATTGCGACACCGTCAAGAAGGCGCGGACGTGGCTTGAGGGTCATGGCATTGCGTATGACTTTCGCGACTACAAGAAAGTGCCGCCGACGCCGCAGGAGTTGGCTCCTTGGGTGGACGCCATCGGCTGGGAGCCTCTGGTCAACAAGGCGGGCACGACCTTCAAGAAGCTGCCGGATGCCGACAAGGCCGATCTCGATGCGGCGAAGGCAATCGCGCTGATGGTTGCGAACCCCTCGGTCATCAAGCGCCCCGTCGTCACTGGCGCGGGCGATCTGCTCGTGGGCTTCAAGCCCGAAGTCTGGGCCGCGCAGTTCGGAGTCTAGGCGTGCTAGCCCCGGGGCCACGCATGGCCGCCGGGTGATCGGAAGACTGTCAGGTGCGGGCGGCCCATGCGCGCCCGGTGAAGAAATGGATACCCGTTGATGGAGCCTGCAACTCGCCCGTCCATGCGCTTTGAGGATGGTTTCTTCCTCGTGTTCGTGCTCGTCGTGTCGGTCGCCTTCGCGCTGATTCTGGAGCCGTTCTTCGTTGCCGTGCTCTGGGGCCTCATCGCCGCCATTCTCTTCAACCCGCTCAACCGGCGGGTGCTGGCGGCGATCCCCGGCCATCGCAACAGCGCAGCGGCGCTTACCCTGTTGCTGATTGTGGCAGTCATCATCGTCCCGGCGATCCTGCTCACGCTGGCGCTCGTCAACGAGGCCAGCGTATTTTACGGCAAGGTCCAGTCCGGCCAGATCAATTTCGCGGATCTGTTCGCGCAGGTGCAGGCCCGCTTGCCGGATTGGGTGGTTCACTATCTGCAGCGGTTCGGCCTCACAGATTTCGCTGCGTTGCAGGCGCGGCTGGATGCGGGGCTTGCGGCAAGCTTCCGCACCATCGCCACGCGCGCGGTCATCATCGGCCAGGGCGCGTTCAGCCTGCTCGTCGCGCTCAGCGTGACGCTTTACCTCACCTATTTCCTGCTGCGCGATGGCGATACGCTGGCGGATCGCGTGATGAATATGACGCCGTTGCACCCGGCCCAGCGCGAGGCGCTGATGCGCCAGTTCGTCACGGTGATTCGTGCAACGATCAAGGGCAGCATCGTCGTCGCCATCGTGCAGGGGCTGATCGGTGGCATCGTCTTCTGGCTGCTGGATGTGGAAGGCGCCCTGCTCTGGGGCGTGATGATGGGCTTCTTCTCGCTGCTGCCGGCCATCGGCACCGGCCTCGTCTGGGTGCCGGTCGCCATCTACCTGCTGGCCACCGGGGCGATCGCCAAGGGGTTGATCCTCGTGTTCTGCGGCCTGTTCGTCATTGGCATGGTCGACAATCTGTTGCGGCCGATCCTCGTCGGGCGAGACGCGCGCCTTCCGGACTATGTGGTCCTGATCTCCACGCTCGGCGGCATCGAACTGTTCGGCTTCAGCGGCATCGTGATCGGGCCGGTGATCGCGGCGCTGTTCATTGCCACCTGGACGATCGTCGCGGACATGCGCGGTGGGACGGAAGGCGCTATGGTTCCGGGTACAGGGTCCGAGTCGGTACCGGGCGACAAGGCGTCGCGCACCTAGGCCGGAACCAGCACGCAGGAGGTGCACATGGCATCGAAGGATACGCTTTCCGACGCCGGCCCCGATGGGGGCACTCTATCGCGATCCGGTTGGGGCTGGGTGATGGCTTACGGCATCGCGCTCGTTCTCATCGGTTTCATCGCGCTCACCAATCCTCTGGCGACGGGCCTTGCGACCGGGCTCCTGCTCGCCATCATGCTGGTGCTGTATGGGGTTGCGGCCATTGCATCGGCCCTGTCGGCCTTTGCGCAGCGCGGTCGCTGGATTGAGCTGATCCTCG
The DNA here is from genome assembly GCA_017304655.1 of Sphingomonas sp. Classification (GTDB taxonomy): domain Bacteria; phylum Pseudomonadota; class Alphaproteobacteria; order Sphingomonadales; family Sphingomonadaceae; genus Sphingobium. The sequence continues at coordinate 65,903 of JAFKLY010000010.1, read as the reverse complement.
GCCTGCTGGCGCTCGCGGCTGGTCTCGCGATCTTCTTCGCGCCTTATCTCGGGGCGCTGTCGCTCGTCTGGGCGATCGGCTTCTGGCTGACGGTCTCGGCGGTGTTCCAGATTGCCACTGCCATCCGTTTCGTGCCGGATCGCTGGTGGCGGCTGTTTCTGGGCCTGCTCGATCTGGTGCTGGGCGCCATCCTGCTGTTCGCTGCCCCGGCGGATGGCCTGGCCTATCTGGCGCTGATCGTCGGCATCAGCTTCCTGTTCAAGGGCGTGTTCTTCATCGTGCTGGCTTTTGCCCTGCGACGACTCGTCACGACGCTCCCGCGCTGAGGGGGATTAAAGCCGCACGGCGCGCCATTCCGGGCATAAGGCGGTTGACGATCGGGGCAAGGGCGGCTAATGGCCCGGCCTTCGCGCGGGTTCGCTGGCTCTCTTCGGGGATTCGCACCGGGCTTCATGCAACAGTTTCGAGTTCGAGGATTTCAATGGCCAATACGCCTCAGGCAAAGAAGCGCATCCGTCGCAACGAGCGTCGTGCCGCGATCAACGGTAGCCGGCTGAGCCGCATCCGTACCCTCGTCAAGAAGGTCGAAGCGGCGCTCGACGCAGGCGACAAGACGGCGGCGCAGGCAGCTCTGGTTGCTGCGCAGCCCGAGCTGGCCCGTGGCGTGGCGCGCGGCGTCCTTCACAAGAACACGGCTTCGCGCAAGTTCGGCCGTCTCACCAAGCGCGTCGCCGCGCTCGGCTGATCGCCCGGTTCCATAGCGGAACCTGAACCGGCGTCGGGGCCTCCCGGCGCCGTTTTCGTTGTGTCTGGTCAGGCGCCAGCGATTGCCCGCGCGTCGATTGGCGAGACGTCGACCGAGTTGAACGTCTTCTGCGAGGCGCCGCCGACGAACACGCCGTCGATGGGCGAGATGTCCGAATAGTCGCGCCCCATGGCCACGACGAGATGATCCGCATTGGCCAGCACGCCATTGGTCGGGTCGATCCCGACCCAGCCGCGCTGAGGCCCGCACCAGAGCGCAACCCAGGCATGCATGGCGTCCGCACCCACCAGCCGGGGCTGGCCCGGTGGCGGGTAGGTGCGCAGATAGCCGCTCACATAGGCCGCTGGCAGCCCGGCCGCGCGCAGGGCGACGATGAGGATGTGCGCGAAGTCCTGGCACACGCCGCGGCGAATCGCGAAAGCCTCTTCAACCGGCGTGTCCGCCTTGGTCGCCTTGGTGTCATAGTTGAAATGGCGCTGGATTGTCTGCGCCAGTGCCAGGGCACTCCTCAGGCAATTTGCGTCGGGCGGGAGCTGCGGCAGGGCCCAGCCGGCGATGTCCGGCACTTGCGGGAGCAGGCGCGAGGGGAAGAGGTAATCGGCGGGCGCCTTAAGACCAACATCCCGTGCGACAAGGGCAGCCTGCGCCACTTGCGCCACGCTCATGTCGGCCGTGGTCAAATCGAGCTGGGCCTCGCCGACGTCGGCGACAAATGAGGACCGCACCTCGAGCGTCGTGATGGGCTTCATGATTTCGACGCGCGTCAGGTTGAACGGATAGGCGCCAGGCCTTTCCTCGCGCTTGTCCGGCGAAGGGTCGATGGCGAGTTCGAATTGTTCGATGGACTGGCCCGGCCAGGCGATCGGCATCAGGCGCAAGTTGAAATGCGCGAGGCGGACCGGCGGGTTATAATCGACGCGGATGATGTGGCTGACCTTGTAGCGCATCGCTGCTCCCCTAGGCCAGCCGGGTCATGCCGGAGGCGCGCGGCGCATCCTCGCCCTTGAGGAAGAAACGATCGTTGATCCGGTCGGAGAGCTGGAGAAGCTGTCGCTCGATAGAGTCGAGGTCCACTGCAGTGAGTGTATCGGCATCGGTTGCGCGCAGACGGGCGGTAATGGCGAGGGCGAGCTGGACGGCCGGTTCGGGCATGCCATCGTCACGCAGCGACGGCAGGGCCTGGAGATGCGCCAGTATGGCATCCGTCTGGAAGGCCAGGGAGCGCGGATTGTTCGGTTCCAGCACCAACATGTCGCGGACGGGGTCCAGCGCCAATCCGGCCAGATAACGCGTGCGATAGGTGATCTGGCAATCGCACAGGTCGAGGAGCAGATTGAGGTCGTGCGCGCTCGCCTCGTCGCCGGCAAAGGTCTTGACCAGCCGGCAGATGTGGATGGCGCGTTCCAGCCGCCGGCCGATCTCAAGGAAACGCCAGCCCGCGCCGCGCACCATATTTTCAGCGGCAAGGCCGGAGAGAGCGGCGCAGCGATCCAGAAGCCGCGCCACATAGGCCATGTGCAGCGATCTTGGCTGGTCGTGCACGGAGCCGATCTGACGATTAAGCAGTCGCCAGAAATCGATGGCAAGCCGCTCGCGCAGGCCACGCCCGATTGCTTCAGCGGCATCGAACAGCGCGTGGACGCTGCCGGGCATGGCTTCGTCGCCCAGCACCTGAACGCACAGCGCATTCATCCCGCGGTTCAGCGAATCCCTACGTGCCGCTCCCCACGCCACGAGCGTGTTGGCCACGCGGCCCAGGGTCGAGCGGTCGAGCGTGGAGGCAGTCTCCGCCTCCAGACTGCCGCCGATCAGCGCCCGGACCATGCGCAGCACCATCTCGCCCCGTTCGAGATAGCGGGCGAGCCAGAAGAAATTGTCCGCCGCCTTGCTCGGCAGCGTCCCCGCGACCCGGCGGATAGCCATGTTGGGACCGCTATCGAGCAGGGTCATGGCCGGCTGCGGTTCGTCCGCGACGATGCAGACGTCTGCCGACATATCGCCCTCGCCCATCAGCGCGGCCCGCATGTCGTCATGGGCGGCCAGACGGGCAAAGCCACCGGGCATGGCCCGCCAGCGGCCTTCGGCATCACGGGCCAGAAAGGCGCGCAGGACGAAGGGACGCGGAAGCAGCGCGCCGTTGATGAGGGCGGGCGTGGTGGAAAGCTGAACCAGCTCCTGACCCACATAGTCCATCGGGCGCCGGTCGAGCTCAGCCATCAGCGCGCTTCGTTCGGTTTCGCTCAGTCGCGCCGCGAGGCGAATGCGGCCCTGGGGGACGGCGGGCACAGGACGTCCGAAAGCGGATCCGATCCCCAGCAGGTCGATCTGTTCGCGCACATAGGCTCGCTCGCTCTTCTGCCCGCACCACCATGTCGCGACATTGGGGATAAGCAGTGGCTCGCCGAGCACAAGCCTGGACAGGCGCGGAAGAAAGGCGGCCAGGGCGGGCGATTCGACCACCCCGGTGCCGGGCCAGTTTGCCATCGCGAGCCGGCCGGTGCGGATCGCTTCGAACAGGTCGGGCACGCCGATGGTCGAGCGGGCATCGAAGGCGAGCGGATCGAGCAGGTCGGTCCCCATGCGGCGCCACAACCCGTCGACGCGCTTCACGCCTTCGATTGTGCGCACATAGAGCTGACCATCGCGCACGGTCAGGTCGTCTCCCTCGACCAGCAGAATGCCGAGATAGCGGGCGAGGTGGGCCTGCTCGGCATAGCTCTGGTTGAGGCGCCCTTGGGTCAGCAGCGCGATGCGCGGATCGCTCCGTGTGCAGATCGCGGCGAGACCTTGTCGGAAATCGGCGAAGAACGGCGCGAGACGCGTGAAGTTCATGGCGCCAAGCGCGTCGTCGGTCGCGCGGGTCATTGCCAGGCGGTTTTCCAGCGCATAGCCGGCACCCACGGGCGCGCGGACATGATCGGCAAGCACGCGCCATTCCCCATCCGGGCCACGTGCCAGATCGGCGGCATAAAATTGCAGGCGGTGTCCGCGCGGCGGCGCGATCCCTTCCATTTGCCGCCAGTAATCGGCGCTGCCGGCGACAATCGCGGCCGGGATTTCGCCATCGTCAACCAGTGTATGAGGGCCGTAAATATCGGCGAGCAGCGCTTCGAGCAGATCGGCGCGCTGGGCCAATCCCTTCTCGATGCCGTTCCATTGCGAGGCGTGGAGCAGCATCGGGACGGGGCTGAGCGGCCAGACGCGCTCCTCCACTTCGCCGGTCAGGCGGAAGGCCATGCCGAGATCGAGCACTTGCTGCACCGCGCGATCCTGAAGCCCGGCAAGCCCGTCACGGTCGGACGAGGACAGGGTGGCCAGCATGTCCGACCAGCGCTGCGCCATCAGCGGATCGTCTGATGCGCTGAGCATCAGGTCGCTACGGCTTGCCTCGCGGCGATAGCGCCGCAGCGCGAGATCGAGCTGCTCCTGCTCCACGGTCCGCTCCGCCATGCCGTTCACAAATTGGCCGGCCTGCGCAGATCGAGCGTCGATGGAAATTCCCCCGTCCTTTCCTCTGGCGGCAGCGCCATGGACCCTGGCGTGTGGCCGTAGTCCTGAAAGCGTGCCTTGCGCCGCGCCTCGGCCTCATAGGCATTGACCGGCACATCATCATAATTGCGCCCGCCCGGATGCGCCACATGATAGACGCAGCCGCCCAACGAGCGACCGCTCCACAGGTCGAACACGTCGAAGGTGAGCGGCGCATTGACCGGCAGGCGCGGGTGGAGGCAGTCCGCCGGCGCCCAGGCCTTGTAGCGTACGCCGGCAACTGCTTCGCCGGCCACGCCTGTTGCCGTCATCGGCACGCGTCGGCCGTTGCAGGCGATGATGTGCCGCCCCTCGATCAGCCCGCTCGCGCGCACCTGCAGCCGCTCGGTCGAGGAGTCGACATAGCGCACCGTGCCGCCGATCGCGCCCGTCTCGCCCAGCACATGCCAGGGTTCGAGCGCGTGCGAGATTTCCAGCGCCACGCCCCCGGCGCGCACCTCGCCATGCACGGGGAAACGGAACTGTCGCTGCGCCTCGAACCAGTTGGGGTCGAAGTCATATCCCGCGCGCCGCAGGTCGCCGAGCACGTCGCAAAAATCCTCCCAGACGAAATGCGGGAGCATGAATCTGTCGTGCAGTCGGGTGCCCCAGCGCACCAGCGAGCCATCCTGCGGTTCGCGCCAGAACCACGCGGTAAGCGCGCGTAGTAGCAATTGCTGCGCCAGGCTCATCCGCGCGTCCGGCGGCATTTCGAAACCGCGAAACTCGACAAGGCCGAGGCGCCCGGTCGGGCCATCGGGGGAGAACAGCTTGTCGATGCAGATTTCGGTGCGGTGCGTGTTGCCGGTCACATCGACGAGCAGATTACGGAACAGCCGGTCTACCAGCCAGGGCGGTGGCATGTCTCCCTCGCCGGGTTTCGGCACCTGCGCCAGCGCGACTTCCAGCTCGTAGAGACCGTCATGCCGCGCCTCGTCGATGCGTGGCGCCTGGCTCGTCGGGCCGATGAACAGGCCGGAGAAGAGGTAGCTGAGCGATGGATGGCGCTGCCAGTAGAGCACGAAGCTCTTGAGCAGGTCCGGCCGCCGGATGAAGGGCGAATCGTTGAGGCTCGGGCCGCCCAGGACCAGATGATTGCCTCCGCCCGTGCCCACGGCTCGCCCGTCGATCATGAACTTGTCGGCGGTGAGCTTTTGCTGGCGGGCCAGGTCGTAGAGCGTCTCGGTCAGCTCGACGGTCTCGGTCCAGGTGGAGACGGGCTGGACGTTGACTTCGATCACGCCGGGATCCGGCGTGATCTTGAGCACCTGCAGGCGGGGATCGGGCGGCGGGGCATAGCCCTCGAGCCGGACCTCTACCTGAAGGGCACTGGCGGCCGCCTCCACCGCGGCGACCAGCTCCAGATAGTCTTCCAGTGCACGGACGGGTGGCAGGAAGACCGAGAGATAATGCGCCTTGGGTTCGACCGTGATCGCCGTGCGCACGGCGCCATTGATGAGATCCGGATCGGACAGTTCCTGCTCGACGCGCTCCTGCCGCTCGGCGCCGCCCGCTGCCGCCTCGACCTGGACCATGCGTTCGCGCGGATCAGGTGCGGCACGGGCCGCGGGACTCTGCGTCGCGAAATCCGGCAGCGGTTCGCGCGGCTCACTGGTGTCGCGCGGGTGGACGTAGGGATAGGATGAGGGCGGGACGTAAGGGAGCGAACCCAGTGGCAGGCGATAGCCGAGCGAACTGTCGCCCGGAACCGCCGTCAGCTTGCCGCGCCGGACGTTCCAGACCTCGCTCATCCAGCGCGCCGGCGTCTGTGCCGCCTGCCAACGCTGGATCGGCAGGGCGAAACCCACCGCATTCTCCAGACCGTGGACGAAGGCCTTCTTCATGCGCTCGCGCGCCTCGATGTCCTCGATCTTGCTGTCTTCCGGTGTCACGTTGACCGGCAGGTCGCTCTCTTTGCGCTGCCAGGCCTCATCATCCTCGTACACCGCCTGAACGAAGCGCGCACCGACGCCGAGGCCATCCGACAAGGCGGTCAGCAAGCGGGCCGCCATTTCGTTGGTGGCGGCCGGCTTCCCTTGGCCATCCTCCTGCGCGATCAGCGCGGCGTCGCGCCACACCGGCACGCCGTCCTTGCGCCAGTAAATCGCATAGGCCCAGCGTGGCAGGCTTTCGCCGGGATACCATTTGCCCTGACCATGGTGGAGCATGCCACCGGGCGCAAATGTCTCGCGCAGCGCGCGGGTCAGCTTGTCGGCATAGCCCTGCTTGGTGGGGCCGACGGCGCCGCCATTCCATTCGTCTGCCTGACCGCCGGCCTCGGCGACGAAGGTCGGTTCGCCGCCGGTCGTCAGGCGAACATCCTGTGCGGCAAGATCGGCATCGACCTTTTCGCCCAGCGCCTGCACTGCGGCCCAGCGTTCGTCCGTGAACGGCTTGGTGATTCGCACGGCCTCGGCAATGCGGGAGACGCGCATCTCGAAGCGGAAGTCGACTTCAGCCGGCTCGGCGAGCCCCTCAATGGGCGAGGCGGAACGGAAATGGGGCGTAGCGCAGAGCGGGATATGTCCCTCGCCGGCGAACATGCCTGATGTGGCGTCGAGTGCGATCCAGCCGGCGCCGGGCACATAGACCTCGGCCCAGGCATGCAGATCGACGACGTCCTGCGCGACACCCTGAGGCCCGTCCACCGGCGCCACGTCCGCGACAAGCTGGATGGAGTAGCCCGACACGAACCGCGCGGCGAAGCCGAGACGGCGGAGAAGCTGGACGAGCAGCCAGGCGCTGTCGCGGCAGGAGCCGGTGCCGATCTGCAGCGTCTCCTCCGGCGTCTGCACGCCCGCTTCCATGCGGATCACATAGCCGACGCGCTGCTCAAGCTGGCGATTGATCTCGACCAGAAAGTCGATCGTCCGGCCCTCATGGCCGCTGTGCTGTGCGACCAGCGCTTCGAACAGCGGGCCTTGTTCTTCCACCTCGAAATAGGCGGCGAGGTCTGTGGCCAGCGCCTCGTCATACGCGAAGGGATACTCCTCCGCATAAGGCTCCACAAAGAAGTCGAACGGGTTGATGATGTCGAGATCGGCCAGCAGATCGACCTCGACCACGAAGCGGTCGACCGGATCGGGAAAGACGAGCCGCGCCTGCCAGTTACCGTGCGGGTCCTGCTGCCAGTTGATGAAGTGGTTTTCCGGCTCGATGCGCAGCGCATAGTTGGGCACCTTGGTGCGACTGTGCGGCGCCGGACGCAGGCGGACGATCTGTGGCCCCAGCCGGATCGGTCTGCTGTAGTGGTAGGCCGTGCGGTGATAGACTGCGGCTTTCAGCATTCGCGCAGTCAACGGGAATATTGTGCAATGCGCAATAGCCAATCCGCGCTTTTGCTGCACAGCCCACTTGTTTTCCGCTGGTGGTGCACAATGGCACACCTCGCCTCCAAGTGGTCGCGCGGTCCCTTCTTTAAGACTGGTCGTTCAACGCAGGTTAGACAGGTTCGCCAGATTGTCCCGGCCAATGTCTGCAACGCTCGGCGCGCCGCACAGGGTCATGGCCACACGCATCTCGGCATCGATCAGCTTGAGCACATGCTCCACGCCCGCCTGTCCCCGTGCGGCGAGCGCATAGATCCACGCGCGGCCGAGCAGGACGCCACGGGCGCCCAGCGCGATCATGCGCACCACGTCCAATCCCGAGCGCACGCCGCCATCTGCCAGCACGGTGAGCGCATCGCCCACGGCATCGGCAATTGGGGGCAGGGCGCGGGCAGTGGCAGGCACCCCATCAAGCTGGCGCCCGCCATGATTGGAGACGATCAGGCCATCTGCGCCCAGCTTTGCTGCCTCACGCGCGTCTGCCACGTCCAAGATGCCCTTTATGATCAGTGGCCCGTCCCATTCGGCGCGGATGAAATCGAGATCCTTCCACGAGCAGGTCGCATCGAAATTGACGCGCATCCAGCCGAGAAAATCCTCGATCCCGGACTTGTCGCCCAGCACTGGCGCCAGATTTCCGAGCGTGTGCGGGCGGCCATTGATGCCGACGTCCCATGCCCAGCCGGGTTTGAGTATAGCCTGCATCGTGCGGCGCAGATCGCCCCAAAGGCCCGGCGCGCCGGCCAGCCCGGAGCGTTGGTCACGATAGCGGCTGCCGGGCAACGGCATGTCCACGGTGAAGACAAGCGCGGAGCAGCCGGCGGCACGGGCGCGAGCTAGCAGATCGCGCATGAAGGCGCGATCGCGGATCATGTAGAGCTGGAACCAGAAGGGCTTGGTCGCGGCCTCCGACACTTCCTCCAACGCGCAGGCCGAGACGGTGGAGAGCGTGAACGGGATGCCTGCCGCCTCCGCCGCGCGCACCGCCTGACGCTCGCCGCGGCGTGCGGTAAGGCCGCCCAAACCGATCGGCGCCAGAGCCACCGGCAGGGCGAGCGACTGGCCGAACAGGCGGGTGCTCAGGTCAACCTCATCCACGGCGCACAGCACGCGCTGTCGCAGTTCCACCGCTTCCAGGTCGGCGACATTACGGCGCAGCGTCACCTCGGCATAGGATCCGCCGTCGAGATACTCGAACAGAAAGTGCGGTAGCCGGCGCCGCGCCAGTTCGCGATAGTCGTTGACCGAAGCTGCCTTCATGCAGCTACCCTCGCGCCCGCCGGTCCGCGCGTCAACAGGGGGCAAGGCTGCTGGGGGCGGCTTTGTTGCCCGGAGAATTGCTTTCGATCTCCGTGGAACAAACGCTCCTCAATCGAGGTAGAAATCAACGGTCGTTACGACGCGCACTTTCTTGAACGGGGTATCCGCCGCGCCATAGCCGCCGGATTGCTCGCCGTCGCGTGCATCAATGGAGAAATAGCCCTGGGTCGCGCTCTTGATGCCGCCTACGGCAGTGCCGCTGTCCTTGGCAAACTGTTCAGCGGCGTTGCGCGCATCCTTGGTCGCCTCCGCCACCATGGGCGGCTTGATGTCGTTAAGCTTGGTGAAGCTGTAGCTCATGCCGGAGCCTTCCTGCAGCGTCACGCCCCGCCGGACGAGATCGAACTGGTTGGCGACGGCTTTCTGTGCCTTCGCGATGTCCGTGGTGCGCAATTGCATCCGCTGCGTGATGGTGATGTTCGGGACGCCGTTGTTCATGAACTGGTTGACGCCAGCGCCGGTGGCGGTGAGTGCGTCAGCGGGGAAGCCGAGGCTGCGGAAATAATCCTTGAGCGCGGCCGTGTTGGCCTCGATCTCGGCGCGAACGCTGGGCAGATCGGTGCCGGTGGCTGCGTAAGCGATGGTCCATGTAGCAAGGTCGGCGGTCACATTGCGCTCGGCCAACCCGCGCACGGTCACGGATCGATCGGCCGCATGCGCGCGGCGCAGGCCATCGCCGAGCAGATAGCCGCCAACGATCAGTCCGCCGGAAAGCACGACTGCACCCGCAAGCGCGATCTTGTTCATGTCCTGCATCCAGCTCATCGGAATTTCCTCCCTTTTCCCCGCAACGTGCGGCGCTTATCTCAGCATGAGCGATTTGCCACCCCTGAGCTGAACCGTTGCTGACGAGCGACGAACGGAGAGTCTTCCATGCCCAAATATCTGCATACCATGATTCGCGTGACGGACATCGACGCGACGCTGCGTTTTTTCGAGCTGCTTGGTCTCAAGGAAGTGCGCCGCTTCGATCATCAGCAGGGCCGCTTCACGCTGGTGTTCGTCGCCGCGCCCGGCGATGAGGACGCGCAGGTGGAGCTGACCTACAACTGGCCCGCTGAAGACGGCACCCCCGCTGAGACCTATTCAGGCGGTCGCAATTTCGGCCATCTCGCCTATCGGGTGGAGAATATCTACGCTACCTGCCAGCGCCTGATGGACAATGGCGTAACGATCAATCGGCCCCCGCGCGACGGGCACATGGCCTTCGTGCGCACGCCGGACGGCATCTCGGTCGAGCTGTTGCAGGACGGTCATCTGGAGCCTGCCGAGCCCTGGGCGTCCATGCCCAATGTCGGGCAGTGGTGAGGATCGACCGGCGAGCGGAGACCGACCATGGCTGAGCTTGAAATCCTGCGCGTCCCCGTGCTGAACGACAATTATGTCTGGCTGGTCCATGACAACGAGAGCGGCGAGACGCTGGTGGTCGACCCCGCCGTGGCGGAGCCGGTACTGGCGGCGGCGGGTGCGCAGGGCTGGGCGATCAGCCAGATCTGGAACACGCACTGGCATGGCGATCATATCGGCGGCAATGCCGGTATCGTCGCGGCGACCGGGGCAAAGGTGACGGCACCGGCGGCAGAACTGTCCAGAATTCCCGATGTCGACCGGCCGGTGGGCGAGGGCGACCGGGTGCGGATCGGTGCACATGAGGCGCTGGTCCTCTCCGTGCCAGCCCACACGGCCGGCCATGTCGCTTATCATTTTGCGGACGACGCCGTTGTCTTCGTCGGTGATACGATGTTCGCCATGGGCTGCGGCCGGCTGTTCGAGGGAACAGCGGAGCAGATGTACACCAACATGCGTCGGTTCGAGGCGATGCCAGACGAAACGCGCGTCTATTGCGCGCACGAATATACGCTCTCCAACGGTGTGTTCGCGGTGCGCGCCGAGCCGGATAATGAGGCGATGACGGCGCGGCTCGCACAGGTGGAAGCCATGCGGGCACGTGGCGAGGCGACGGTGCCCACGACCATCGCGGCGGAAAAGGCGACCAATCCTTTCCTTCGCGCCGGCAGCGTGGCTGAGCTGGCCCGCCGCCGGGCGGAGAAGGACAAGGGCTGACCTGTCCGGGGCCAAGGCGCGGGGTGCCCGGCTCCGTCTGAGGGGATGCGAGGCGGGACGAAGTTTGATAGTCTCGTCAGGTGGGCTGTTGCGGGGGTGAGAGGAGTGACTGTCATGAGGACGATGTTTCTTGCCTTGACGCTGCTGCCACTGGCGGCCTGCACGCAGACGCCGCCGGCCGAGCCGAAGCTGAGCGAGCGTGAGGCGCGCGATCTCGCCAAGGCTTTGGACGGCAAGGTTGCCGGCGAGCCGGTCTCCTGCATCTCGGCCTTTGACGGCACGCGGCTGCGGGCGCTGGGCGACAACACGCTGATCTATCGGGTCAACAAGGACCTCGTGTATCGCAACACGCTACAGGGGCCCTGCTCTGGACTGTCGATGGGAGACACGATGGTGCTCCAGCGGTCGACCAGCCAATATTGCCGCGGCGATATCGCGCGCGTGGTCAATCTGCAGACCGGGATGCTGAGCGGCAGTTGTGCGCTTGGCGACTTCGTACCCTACAAGACTGCGGGGAAGTAGCCTTCACTCTTCGCCGCGCGCGCCGTAGAGCGCGTCGAGCCGGCCTTGATAGGCGGCGCGGATTACGTGCCGCCGGATCGACTGTTTGGGTGTCAGCATCTCGTTGTCGATGGAGAAGGGTTCGTCCGCGATGGCGAAGCGGCGGATCTTCTCGATCACTGAAAGCTCGGTATTGACCCTGTCGACCGCTGCGCGGATTGCTGCTTGGAACGCCGGGTCGTCGCGCAGCGCATTGAGATCGGCAGGCTTGCCGCTGGCGGTCGCCCATTCCTTCGTCCACTCCGGATCGGGCACGATCAGCGCGACGATGTGCGGCCGGCGGTCGCCATAGACCATCACCTGACCGATCTCCGGCTGGAGCGTCAGCATGCCTTCCAGCTTGGCAGGAGCGACATTGTCGCCCTTGTCATTGACGATCAGATCCTTCTTGCGATCGGTGATCTTGAGGCGGCCCTGTCCGTCGAATTCGCCGATGTCGCCGGTATGCAGCCAGCCATTCTGGATCGCGCGGGCCGATTCAGCCTCATTGTTCCAATAGCCTTTCATGACGAGCTCACCGCGCACCAGAATCTCGCCGTCGTCCGCGATCTTCACTTCCACATTCTTGAGCGGCGGCCCCACGGTATCCATCCGCAGTCCGATCGAGGGGCGATTGCAGCTCACCACTGGTCCGGCCTCGGTCTGTCCGTAGCCCTGCAACAGGGTGAGGCCCAGCGACTGGAAGAATGTGCCGACATCTGGATTGAGGGGCGCCCCGCCGGAGACAAGCGCCTTCATTCGCCCGCCGAAGCGCGCCCGCACCTTTGGGATGATGGTGTGTTTGAGCAGCGCGTCGAGTGCCACATCCCAGATAGGCAAGCGCTCACCTGCCGCGCGCCGGGCGCCGATGCGCAGCGCCTGATCGAGCATGGCACTCGGTAGCCTGCCCTGTTTCTCGATCGCCTTGGATACGCGCATCCGCAACAGCTCGAACAGGCGTGGCACGACGACCATGATAGTCGGGCGCGTCTCGGCAATGTTGGCGGCCAGCTTCTCCAAGCTTTCAGCATAATAGATCTGCCCGCCCAGGCCGATGGGCAGGAACTGGCCGCCTGAATGCTCATAGGCGTGGCTGATCGGCAGGAAGGAGAGGAACACTTCCTCGTCACTCCAGCCGAAATCGCCGGCGATGACGTCGACGCAGCCTTCGACATTGCACAGGATCGAGCCGTGGTGCTGGATGACGCCGCGCGGCGCGCCGCCGGTGCCGCTCGTGTAGATCAGGCAGGCAGTGTCGTCGCGCGTGGCGGTGAGCGCGGCGGCGCAGGCCTGCGGGTCGCCGGGGTGCGCGGCGATCAGCGCGTCCCACTCATGCACGGTGCAGCGCCCGCTCTGCATGGATTTATATGGCTCCATGCTGATCGCGAAATCCATGTGCGAGCGCATGACGGCCGGCATGAGCGCCTTGGCGATCTTGGCGGTTGAGAAAATGACGGCGCGCGCGCCGCTGTTGGAAATGATGTGTTCGTGATCGCGCGTGGTGTTGGTCGTGTAGGTCGGCACGGTGATGGCGCCCGCCGCCATGATCGCCAGATCGGCGAGACAGAATTCCGGGCGGTTCTCACTCACCAGCATCACCCGGTCACCGGCCTTGATGCCGAGCGCCTTGAGCGCCTGCGCGAGCGAGGCCACGCGCCGCGCCGCCTCCGCCCAACTGATCGGCTGCCAGGCATCGTTCTGCTTGTGCCACAGGAAGGCACTTTCTCCCCGCTCGGCTGCGCGGGTGAAAAACATGGCGGTCAGGCTGGGGAAATGCTCAAAGGCACGCAAACAGGGCTCTCCATCAGTCCGGTGACGGCATCTTGCGGGCGTTCACCTGTCTGTTCCTATAAGGTGGCCTTTCCCTAAGGGCCACCCCCGAGCACGCCGCGTGGTCAGCTAACACTGGGGCTGTTTGATGCCGATCAAAGGATGCGTTGCTGAAAGGTGACACTGGTGTCCAGAGTAACACGTGCCAGTAGCCGAACCCCTCGCAAGGGCTTGTCATCTTATCGGAATTGGCGCTTGGAGCCCGCCACCCACAGTCATTGTGGACCGGTTTTAGTGGAAGTGAGAGAGAGAATGACCAGAATCGGTATGATCGTCCCCGCGCTGCTGTTCGCATCGACCAGCGCGTTCGCTCAGTCCGCGCAGACGTCGGACACGCCGGCGGCAAATGACGACGGACTGGAAATCATCGTCACCGCGCAGAAGCGCGAGCAGTCGCTGCAGGATGTCGGCGCCGCAGTTAGCGCGTTGGGAGCCGAACGGATTGCCAATGCGGGCGTCAACAGCATTTCCGACCTGCAGACCATCGTGCCCTCGGTCAATTTCGGCAGCGACTTCAACCAGGCGAAGATCTTCATCCGCGGTGTCGGTGCCAACACCTCGACCACGGGCAGCTCGACTGGCGTCGCTTTCCATGTCGATGGTGCTTACGTCGCCCGTGCCGAGGCGCAGCTGACCTCGCTGTTCGATCTGGAGCGCATCGAAGTGCTGCGCGGCCCGCAGGGCACGCTGTATGGCCGTAATGCGGTCGGCGGTTCGATCAATGTCATCACCGCGCGTCCGACTGATGTGCTGACCGGCTATGGCCGCATTTCCTACGGCAACTACAATGCCCTCACCACTGAGGCGGCGATCAGCGGCCCGATCACCGAGGGTATCCGCGCGCGCCTGGCCATCAAGACCGAGAATCGCGATGGTTATGGCGTCAATCCGGTGTCCGGCAAGGATGTCGACGATCTCAATCGCCGCATGGGTCGTGCCTCGGTCGAGTTCGATCTTGGCCCCAAGGCTACGCTGCTGCTGACGGGCGAATATTTCCGCCAGAGCGACGCATCGGGTGCCATTCATTATCTGCGCGCCTCCTTCCCGGGCGTTGCCCGTCTCGCGCCGCTTGGCGTGGGTGGCTATGCGACCAACCCGCGCGACCTTGCGACGGAATCGAGCCCGGGCACGGAAACCGAGACCTATGCCTTCACCGGCACGCTCACGGTTCCGCTCAATGATGCGCTGACTGTCACCAACATCGCCAACTACCGCTCATTCAAGAGCTCGCTGTTCCAGGATCTCGACCTCTCGGCGGTGATCGACAGCCTGCCGACCAACGGCCAGGCGACCACGGTGCAGGAGCGCCGGATCGACAGCAAGCAGTGGAGCAACGAGCTGCGTCTGGGCCTCACCTCGGAGTGGGTGAACGGCACCATTGGGCTGTTCTACTTCCACGAGCGCCAGCGCCCGATCGACAATGTCGGCCTCGCGAACCGCACCGGCATGGCGCAGAATATCGGCGTGCTGCAGACGGCTGGCATTGATCTCAACGAAGCATACGGTCTGTGTGGCTTTTCGCCCAACGGCGTGACCGGTGGCAGCACGATCATTGCCCCGAAGCGGGTATGCACCAAGTCGAACCTGCTCACCGAGGCGTTCTCGATCTTCGGCCAATATGAGATCGGCCTGGGCCTGTTCAGCGAGAGTCTCTCGACCCTGAGCCTCAAGCTTGGCGGTCGCTGGAGCAGCGAGCATGTGGAGTCGGAGAACCCCTCGATCATCATCACCCGCAACGGTGTGGGGCCAGTGCTCCGCTACACCGCTGCCGGTACGCATGTGGAGAAGACCTTCCGCGATTTCACGCCGGAAGCGGGCCTCGAATGGCGCCCGACCAAGGACATCCTCGTCTATTACACCTATTCGGAAGGCTTCAAGGCCGGCTCGGGTGAGAATGCCGCAGGCAGCACCACGATCGTCAATCCGGAGAAGATGTATAACCACGAGGCCGGCATCAAGGCGACCTTCGGCCGCATGCTGACGCTGAACCTCGCCGGCTACGCCTACACGCTCAACGGCCTGCAGCTGAACAAGACGATCGCGGGTGGCCCGACCGGTTACCAGACGATCTTCCAGAACGCCGCCAAGACCCGCGCCAAGGGCGTGGAGATCGACGCCATGCTGCGCCCCGCACAGGGCCTGCGTCTGAGCGGTGCGCTTTCCTATACGGACGCGCATTTCGTCGACTATCTGACGCTCGATCCGCTGAACCCCGCGAACATTGCCGGCGGCACGCCGTATAACGCGGTGACCAACCCGGATCCGACGGCTTATGGCGCCCCGAGCGGTGGCAACATCCAGCTGGCCGGCAACGATACGCGCAACAGCCCGCGCTGGTCGTGGAACCTCCATGGCGAGTATGACGTGCGTGCGCCGATCGGCGTCTTCACCCCGAGCGTGGATGTCTCGCACAAGAGCCGCACGTACTTCAGCGAGTATATGCGCTCCATCGAGAGCAGCGCGGCCTACACGATGGTCGATGCTTCGCTCGGCTTCGAAACCAATGACGGCCGCATCCGCGCGCAGCTCTGGGCGAAGAACCTGTTCGACGTGTTCCGTCCGAGCAGCACCTTCGCGCTCGCCACAGGTCGCCTGCTTGGCGTCACCTGGCTGCCGCCGCGCACCTATGGCCTGACGATCGGCTACAAGTTCTGACGATCAAGGAAGCCGGGCGGCGCGAACAGGCGTCGCCCGGCTTGATCTTTCGGGCCGAGCGGCGCCAGCTCAGGCCGCTGCACATACCAGCCCATATACGAGCTTTGTCCCCCGCCTCTTGCGTTGAGGCCTGCGGTTTCGCACTGTGTGCACGCGCTGCATTGCAGCAAGAGATTCAGCAAGGGACGTGCGCATGACTTTCTTTCGTCCGGTCGTCAGCTTGATTGCCGCTCTGGCGCTCGCCGCCTGCACGACCGGCACGCCTCCGCCGCAAAGCACGTCTTCGACTCCCAGCCGACCTAGCACGTCGGGGCAGATCTTCGTCGTCGCCTCCAACCCGCTGGCGGTGGAGGCCGGCATGGCGGTGCTGCGGCGCGGAGGCAGCGCGGTTGATGCCGCCATTGCCGTGCAGGCGATGCTCTCGCTGGTCGAGCCGCAGAGCTCCGGCATGGGCGGCGGCGCGTTCATGACTTTCTTCGATGGGCCGAGCGGCAAGGTGACCGTCTATGACGGCCGCGAGACGGCGCCTGCAGGCGCCGACAGCAGCCTGTTCCTCGGCCCGGACGGCAAGCCGCTGCCTTTTGCGCAGGCGGTGGTCGGTGGCCGGGCGACCGGCGTGCCTGGTGCTGTCCGGATGCTGGCGCTTGCGCAGGCCGAGCATGGCGTGCTGCCCTGGCGTGATCTCTTCGGCGACGCGGAGAAGACCGCGCGCGACGGGTTCATCATCACGCCGCGGCTCGGCCGCTTTCTCGGCGCGAACTTCCCGCAGCTCAACGCGCCGGATGCGCGGGCCTATTTCGCAGCGCCGGATGGCGGTCTCAAGAAGCCTGGCGACCGGCTGGTCAACGCCGCTTATGCCGATTTCCTCAAGCGCCTCGCCGCGCAGGGGCCGGATGCGCTTTACAAAGGCGAGACGGCTCGGCGCATTATCGACAAGCTGCATGAGGCGCCGTTCGCCAGCTCCATGACGCTTGCCGATCTTGCCGCTTACAAGCCGATCAAGCGCGAGGCGCTGTGCGGCCCCTATCGTGTCTATCTGGTCTGCGTGCCGCCGCCGCCCTCCAGCGGTGTCGGCTTCCTCGAACTGCTTGGCATGCTGGAGCGCACGGATATCGCGACGCGCGGTCCCGAAGATCCGCAGGCCTGGTTCCTGTTCGCCGAGGCAAGCCGCCTCATGTACGCGGATCGCGATCGCTACGTGGGCGATCCTGCCTTTGCCAGCGTTCCGGTGAAGGGGATGATCGATCCCGCTTACGTCGCTTCTCGCGCTGCATTGATCGGGGCCACGGCGGGACCGCCGCCTGTGGCGGGTACGCCGCCGGGCGCAGTGCTGACAGCAGCGGACGCCACGTTGGAGCCGGCCGGCACCTCGCATTTCATCGTCGGCGACGGCAAGGGCAATGTCGTCTCAATGACGACAACCGTCGAATCGATCTTCGGCACCGGCCGGATGGTCGACGGCTTCTTCCTCAACAATCAGCTGACCGATTTCTCCTTTTCGCCGCGCGATGCCGACGGGCGGCCTGCGGCCAATGCGGTGGCGGCGGGCAAGCGGCCGCGCTCCTCCATGGTGCCGCTCGTGATGATCGATCGGGACGGCAAGTTCGCCGGGGCGATCGGCTCGGCAGGCGGCAACGCAATCCTTGCTTATGTCGGCAAGTCGCTGGTCGCCGCGATCGACTGGAAGCTCTCGGCGCAGGAGGCGCTGGCCCAGCCGAATCTTGTGGCGCGCGGCGCGGCATTCCAGGGAGAGGTGACCAAATTCCCGCCAGCGGTGCTCGAAGGACTGAAGGCGCGCGGCGTGACGCTGCGGCCGGGGCAGGGCGAGGATAGCGGTGTGCACGCAATCTTCATGAGGGATGGCAAGATCGACGGTGGCTATGATCCGCGCCGTGAAGGGCAAGTGAAGGTCGAGCCGGCGCCGCGATAGGCCCCGGCGCGGGCGCTCAGTCGACGTCCACGCCCACCGCTTCGCCGATTGTGCTGAAGCCGTCTCGGCGGAGCAGCTTGGCGAGGCCTGTGTTGATGCGCGCGGGCAGATAAGGCCCCTCATAGACCATCGCCGAATAGAGCTGGATGAGGCTCGCGCCCGCCCGGATGCGCGTATAGGCCTGATCCGCATTGGAGATGCCGCCGGCGCCGATCAGCAGGAGCTTGCTGCCCACACGGCGACGGAAATCCTTCAGGCGCGCCAGCGCAAGATCGTGCAGGGGCGCCCCGGAGAGGCCGCCTGCCTCGCCGGCATGGGGCGACCGGAGCGGCGGCCGACTGAGCGTGGTGTTGCTCACGATCAGTGCGTCGATGCCGTGGGTGATGCTGAGTTCGGCAATGTCGTCGATATCCTCCGGCTCCAGATCCGGCGCGATCTTGAGCAGAATGGGCGGCCCGCCAGCCGGGCGCGCGGCCATCACGCGGCCAAGCAGTTCGTCGAGGGCGGCGCGGCCCTGCAAGGCGCGCAGGCCAGGGGTGTTGGGCGAGGAGACATTGACGGCGAGATAGGACGCCAGTGGGCTCATGACCCGCACGCCTTCCTCATAATCGCTGATACGATCGGCGGAATCCTTGTTCGCGCCGATGTTCACGCCGAGGACGAAACCCTCAGGCACCTTGTGACGGATCATGCGATCCCGCGCGGCGGCCAGTCCGCCATTGTTGAAGCCCATGCGGTTGATGATGGCTGCGTCTTCCGCGAGACGAAACAGGCGCGGATGCGGCGTGCCCTGCTGCGGCAGGGGCGTCAGCGTGCCGAGTTCGGCAAAGCCAAAGCCCAGCGCCGCGACGCGATGCGCAACCTCGCCATTCTTGTCCAGCCCGGCGGCGAGACCGACCGGACTAGCGAAATCGAGGCCGAGCAGCTTTTGCGCCAACATGGGATCCGGCGCCGCAGCATGAGGCAGGGGAAGCTTGAGCGCTGCAAGTGCGAGATGATGGGCCTGTTCGGCATCAAGGGCGAACAGCAGAGGACGAACGAGCCGGTAAAGAGACGTCATGGATGTGCCTATGCCAGCCCGGTCCGGCCCGGTCAAAGGGCGGGCACGCTCCGGAGGCGGCCGCACCCGCGAAAAAAGCCGCTTCGACCTGCCCCATGACGATTCCGTCCAATCAACAGGACACGAATCGGCCTATCTGCTTTCAT
Organism: Sphingomonas sp.; assembly: GCA_017304655.1. Lineage (GTDB taxonomy): Bacteria > Pseudomonadota > Alphaproteobacteria > Sphingomonadales > Sphingomonadaceae > Sphingobium. The sequence goes on along the minus strand of JAFKLY010000010.1, from coordinate 46,735 downwards.
GCGACCCGAAGGGCTCTCAGTCGTCCGGCTTAGAGACCTTGAACTTAGGCGGTCTGGCCGGCGTTTGCCGGCTGGACCGCTTTTTTCGTTCCAATTTCGGGCGAATCATGCGACATATTGGACAAGTGGGGGATTGGCGATTGGTCGCGGTCCGCCGCTTTCCGACGCCGGATGTCGCCGATCCCGGGGCTCCGCTTTTTTCGATCATGGAGAGTGGTCAGGGTCGCGCGATGCGTCACAGATTCTCCGTTGCCGATGCGGCCAACATGGTCGCGCTCAGCTATTTCGCGCCTCCGGCCGATCTGGCGAGCCTGTTTGGCGCCATGTATCTGTTCACGGCTGACCGGCCGCGTGTCGCCGATCATACCCGTGCCGATTTCGCGCAGATCCGCTTCATGCTGGCCGGCGAGGGCGCTTATCATTTCAGCGATGGCCGGGCAGTCACAACGCCGGACTGCTGCCTGCTTGGGCCGACGAGCATGGCAACGCATTTCGATGTCGCGGGGCCGATGCAGGTCGTGGGCGTCACCGTGCTTCCACTCGGCTGGGCAGCGCTGCGCGCGGGCGAAGCGGATGACGCGGCCGATAATGCCTTCGATCTGACCGAGCGCTTTGGCCCGGCCTGGCGCGACCTGCTATATCTTCTGCGCTCGATCGAAGACCCGGCCAAGGCCGTCGATGCCTTCTGGACCTTCATCCGGACCCAGATTCATGCCGTGTCCGATCATGAGCGTCGGTTCGTCGAGGAGACGGATCGCTGGCTGATGGACGAGCAGTCGCCGCGGGTCGAGGTGCTGCAGGAAGCGACAGGCCTCTCCGCGCGGCAGGTCGCGCGCTGGTGCAACCGGCTTTACGGCGCGCCGCCGAAATATCTGGCGCGTAAATATCGCGCCCTGCGTTGCGCCCAGATTCTGGCCCGCGAGGAACTGGACTGGTCAGCGGTGAGTGGCGACGCGTTCTACGACCAGTCGCACTTCATCCGCGAGATCAAGCATTTCACCGGTCTGACTCCCACCGAACTGCGCGAGCGGGCCAGCATCGTCATCCGTCTCTCGATGAATCGGGCGAACATCAAGGGCGAGATCGCGCGACTGAGCCGGATCAGCTAGGGCGCGCGGACAAACACCGACCCGGGTGAAGCCTGGGGTCTCCACCAGATCCTGATGGCGGAAAGGGGGACGGCGGCGACAGGCCGGGAGACGGCCGCGCCGCGTCGGTCCAACAGCGGGCGCGGCGCCGGAAGTTCACGAAGTTCACGACACGGGGGCATGAACTTCCGCTTCTTTCACCTTTCGCGGGCCGCTGATTGAACGGACGCTAGCACCCGTCCCGCCAGGCCTGTAAGGCCGAAGGTCGAGACAATATCGCACTGAGAAAGAGCCATGCCACACCTGCCTGTCGCCTCTCGACGAGAGCGGCGCCCGGCAGGTGTGGCACGGCCCTGGAGGTGTGGGACAGGGGAAATGGGAGGCGGATGGGCGAAGGGTACGGGAAGCGGGTTCCCGCCGCTCCTGGCGGCGTGGACAAAGTCGTTGGCGCGGCGAGATTGCGATTATCCGTATTTTCGGTCAAAAGCGGCCTGTCGGGATACGACGACATTGCTGCCGTTCCAGGCTCGCGCCCGCAAGTGGATTGACGAGGCTTCGACAATAAATAAGCTGCTCTCATGCGCTCGTTCGCTATTCCTTTTTTTCTTCTGTTAGCTCCCACCGGTTGCGGCGTTGCGCCACAATCTGCGAGCGACGAGACGGTATCGGCATTTGAGATTTCTCTTCCGACACCAGAAGATCGTTCAGCCTTTCTTGAGACTGTCCGAACTGCCGCCAGATCAGAGGGAGGACACTTAGATGCAGCCACCGAGGAAGAGCTCCGCGCGACCGGAAAGGCGATGCCATCGGCTAAAATGACCATAAAAGCTGCGGTTTGGCAGGGAGCGGATGATAAAGAAAACTGGGCGACGATTATGGATCTGGACCACGTTGGGCAGGTCTGGATCACTTTTGCCAAGGGGCGGGACGAAGGGATGGCCCGTCGCTTTCGCGAGCGGACGATGCGGGACATCGTCCATCGCTGGCCAAATGCTCTTTCACTCCCCATCATCAAACGCCGAACTATACCGTTGCGACGTGATCTGATCAAAACGCCAAATGGCTATACACTAAATCCGTCAGCAGCCGCCAAATACAAAAGCTGATTGTCCGCACCCCACCCCAATTCAGTCGTACCGCTGCGGATCAGGGCAGCCAGATCGCGGACAAGCCGTCCGGCTGCCATTTGTCCACGCTGCCTTAGCGGCCCTGGCGCGGATGCCACAGCCCGCGCTGCATCGGCTCTCACTGCAATTCCGGGGTTGATTTAGCGTGGCGATCGCACCATGTGCCGAATCAGACTAATCTGGTCTGATTTGGGAATTGCTGCGGAATGCGCCTGTCCAGCCTTGCCGATTATGCCGTGCTGATGATGCGTACGGCCGCCATGCACTGTGGCGGTGCGCGTGCCAATGCCGCCAGTCTGGCGCAGGAGGCCGGCATTCCCGTGCCGACAGCGCAGAAGCTGGCGAGCCTCCTCGGCCGAGCCGGCCTCATCAAGGCGACGCGTGGCAGCGGGGGCGGCATCAAGCTCGCGCGGCCTGCCGCCGCGATCACGCTGGCCGACATCATCGAGGCAGTGGACGGACCGATTGCGCTGACGGCCTGCCTCGATGCGGACGGATCGGACTGCTGCGCGCTGGATCGGCCCTGCGCCGTTCGTCCGCACTGGGTCGGCGTCAATGCGCTGGTGCGCGATGCGCTGGCACAGGTGACGCTGGCCAAGCTGGTCGCCGCGCCGCAGCCGCTGCCTGTCGCGGCGCTGGCGCCCCATAATGCTGCCCATGCCGGCGTGGCTGGGCTGGAGACGGTGCAATGAGCGCGCCCGTGAAGAATGCCGAGGCGCTCGCCGCGGCCAAGAAGGCGAGCGACTATGAATGGGGCTTCGTCTCCGACATCGAGCAGGAGTTCGCGCCCAAGGGCCTGTCCGAGGATACGGTCCGCTTCATTTCGGCCAAGAAGAACGAGCCGGACTGGATGCTCGACTGGCGTCTGAAGGCCTATCGCCACTGGCTGACGATGGAGGCGCCGGACTGGGCCAAGCTCGATGTGCCGCCGATCGACTATCAGGACGCATATTATTACGCGGCCCCGAAGAAGAAGGCGGAACTGGCGAGCCTGGACGAGCTCGATCCGGAAATCCGCCGCACATATGAGAAGCTCGGCATTCCCATTGCCGAGCAGGAAGTGCTCGCCAATGTCGCCGGCTCGCGCCGGGTGGCGGTCGATGCGGTGTTCGACAGCGTCTCGGTCGCCACCACCTTCCGCAAGGAGCTGGAAGAAGCCGGCGTCATCTTCCGCTCGATCAGCGAGGCGATCCGCGAATTCCCCGATCTGGTGAAGCGCTGGCTCGGCAAGGTCGTGCCGATGCACGACAATTACTTCGCCACATTGAATTGCGCAGTCTTCTCGGACGGCACCTTCGTCTACATCCCGGAGGGCGTGCGCTGCCCGATGGAGCTCAGCACCTATTTCCGTATCAATGCCGAGAATACCGGCCAGTTCGAGCGGACGCTGATCGTCGCGGACAAGGGCAGCTATGTCTCCTATCTGGAAGGCTGCACGGCGCCGCAGCGCGACGAGAACCAGCTCCATGCCGCCGTGGTCGAGCTGGTCGCGCTCGACGATGCCGAGATCAAATATTCGACCGTGCAGAACTGGTATCCGGGCGATGCGCAAGGGCGCGGCGGCATCTACAATTTCGTCACCAAGCGGGCGCTCTGCCAGGGGCGCAACAGCAAGGTGAGCTGGACGCAGGTGGAAACCGGCAGCGCGATCACCTGGAAATATCCCAGCTGCGTGCTGAACGGCGAGAACAGCGTCGGCGAGTTCTACTCGGTGGCGGTGACCAACAATCGCCAGCAGGCCGACACTGGCACGAAGATGATCCACAACGGCAGGAACACCCGTTCGACGATCGTCTCCAAGGGCATCAGCGCTGGGCGCAGCAACGGCACGTATCGCGGGCTTGTGCGCGTGGCGGCGAACGCCGAGGGCGCGCGCAACTTCACCCAGTGCGACAGCCTGCTGCTGGGCGACCAGTGCGGCGCCCACACTGTGCCCTATATCGAGGTGAAGAACCCTTCCGCCATCGTCGAGCATGAAGCGACGACGAGCAAGATCAGCGATGATCAGCTCTTCTACGCCATGCAGCGCGGGCTGGATCAGGAAGCGGCGGTGAGCCTCATCGTCAACGGCTTCGCCAAGGAAGTGCTGCAGCAGCTCCCCATGGAGTTCGCCGTCGAGGCGCAGAAGCTGCTCGGGATCAGCCTTGAAGGGAGCGTCGGATGAGCCTTGCCCTGCTTCTGCTGGCGCAGGCGGCGCCGATGCTGGTCGACGGGCCGGATCTCAAGCTGGTCGATCGCGCCGTTGACAAGTGCGATCGCGATGCGATGGCGAAGGTCTTTTCCGCCGAGCCGCAGCGCCGCCGGGCGATGGTCATCGCCGTGTTCAACGAGCAGCAGGCGATCGTGGCCGAGCGGCAGGCGCTGGCGCAGCGTCGGCTGGATGCGCAGACGAAGCCCGCTGGCGCGCCTGTGCCCGCGCAGCCGGCAGGTGCGGTGAGTTTCGATGTCGAGGCGCAGATGCTCGCCAATCGCCAGCAGGCGCTCGACGATGCGCGGATGCTCGGCAATCTGCGCGATGCCGCGCTGGACATGATGCGCCAGCAATATCTGCTGAGCTGCAATAGCGGACTGGCCCAGGCCAGTGGGAAGTAGGCCGCCCATGAGTGAAAGCGAAGACACGATGCTGACGATCGACAATCTCCAGGCGCAGGTGGACGGCAAGGCCATTCTCAAGGGCCTCTCCCTCACCATCAACGCCGGCGAGATCCACGCCATCATGGGGCCGAACGGCGCGGGCAAGTCGACCCTTGCCTACACGCTGGGCGGTCGGCCCGGTTATGAGGTGACGGGCGGCACGGCGACGTTGGGCGACGCGGACTTGCTGGAGATGGCGCCGCATGAGCGCGCGGCGGCCGGCTTGTTCCTCGGCTTCCAGTATCCGGTCGAGATTCCGGGCGTCTCCAACGTGCAGTTCCTGCGCGAGGCGCTCAACAGCCAGCGCACCGCGCGCGGCGAGGCGCCGCTCTCCGCCGCCGATTTCCTGCGCCTCGCGCGCGAGAAGGCCGGGCTGCTGGGCATGGACATGGAGATGCTCAAGCGGCCGGTGAACGTCGGCTTCTCCGGCGGTGAGAAGAAGCGCGCCGAGATGGTGCAGATGGGCATTCTCGACCCGAAGCTGGCGATCCTCGACGAGACCGACAGCGGCCTCGACATCGACGCGCTCAAGACCGTCGGCGCCGGCATCAATGCCATCATGCGTGCGCCGGACAAGGCCGTGCTGCTCATCACCCATTATCAGCGCCTGCTCGATTATGTGCAGCCGGACTTTGTGCATGTTCTTGCCGCCGGCCGCATCGTCCGCTCGGGCGGGCCGGAACTGGCGCTGGAGCTGGAGCGCGAGGGCTATGCCGAGGTCGTCGCGGCATGACGCTGCTGGCTGCCCTGATGCTGCTCCAGAGCGCCCCGGCCCTGCCGCCGCAAAGCGACGAGGCCGAGATGGAAGAGATCACCGTGATCGCGCGGAAGCTGCGCCAGATCCAGGTCGGCGTGTCGCGCGATGCGCAGGGCAAATATCAGTGCGGCCTCAGCGAATCGACTGGCCTCGTCAAACTCGACGCCGAGCTGTGCCGTGCGACGACGAAATGTGTGCGCAAGGGCAAGGCCGCGCAGGACGAGGTGCGCGCCTGCGTGGAGAAGGCCAAGCCGGGGATGATGGCACGCATCCGCGACTATCTGCGCGCCGAACGGGCGGGAGCGGGGGCATGACCGTCCTGGCGCTGCCCACCCGCCGCGACGAGGCCTGGCGCTACAGCGACCTGGCGGCAGCGGAAACGCTCTGGCCGCCTGCCGCGCCGCAGAGGCATGGCGTTGCAGCGGGTGAGAGCCGGGCGATCGTGTTGCTGGCCGACGAGGCGGGGATTCGCGATCATCACGTCACGCTGGATGCAGGTGCGACGTTCACCGCGCATGTGCTGGCGCTGGGCGGATCGCTGAACCGCATCAGCTTCGACGTGACGTTGGCGGAAGGCGCGCATTTCGAGCTGAAGGCGGCGCTGCTGGCCGGAAGCGAAGAGACGGTGGAACTGGTGACGCGGGTCAACCATGCCGAGCCGGCGGCGACCAGCAGCCAGACCGTGCGCGCCATTGCGGGCGGGCACGGCACCACGAGCTATCTCGGCCAGGTCGCCGTGGCGCGGGGCGCGCAGAAGACGGATGCCTCGCAAAGCTTCAAGGCGATGTTGCTCGACCGCACCGCCACGGCCAATGCCAAGCCGGAACTGGAGATCTTCGCCGACGACGTGAAATGCGCGCATGGCGCGAGCGTCGGCGAGCTGGACCGGGCCGCGCTCTTCTACCTCGCCTCGCGCGGGCTGCCGCCGCAGCAGGCCAAATCCTTGCTGCTGCAGGCTTTCATCGCCGGCCTGTTCGACGATCTGACGGACGAAGCGGAGCGCACGTGGATCGACGCCGCTGCCGCTGCGTGGCTGGAGGTGCTGGCATGAGCACTGTCCTTACCCGCGACGCGCTTGATCTGCGCGTCGATTTTCCAGGTCTGCTGACCCCGCAAGGCGCGCCCTGGCATTATCTCGATACGGCTGCGACAGCGCAGAAACCGCAGGCAGTGATCGACGCCACGGTGCGGGCGATGGGCGCGGATTATGCGACGGTGCATCGCGGCGTCTATGCGCGCTCGGCGGATATGACGCTGGCTTATGAGGCGGCGCGGCGCCGGGTCGCGCGGTTCGTCAATGCCGCCTCGGAGAATGAGATCGTCTTCGTGCGCGGCGCGACCGAGGGCATCAATCTGGTCGCCCAGAGCTGGGGCGGGGCCAATCTCAAGGCCGGTGATCGCATCCTGCTCTCGACGCTGGAGCATCACAGCAACATCGTGCCTTGGCAACTGATCGCGGAGCGCACCGGCGCGCAGATCGACGTCGTGCCGCTGACGGTCGACGGGCGGATCGACCTGGATGCGATGGCGGCGATGATCACGCCCGCGCACCGGCTGGTGGCGCTCGCCCATGTCTCCAATGTGCTCGGCTCCGTGCTGGATGTGAAGCGGGCGGCGGACATCGCACATCAGGCCGGCGCGCTGCTGCTTATCGATGGCTGTCAGGCCGCGCCGCGCCTCAAGATCGACGTGGCGGCGCTGGGTTGCGATTTCTATCTCTTCTCGGGCCACAAGCTCTATGGGCCGACCGGCATCGGCGTGCTCTGGGCGCAGGGCGACATTCTGGCCGACATGCCGCCCTGGCAGGGTGGCGGCGCGATGATCGACAAAGTGACGTTCGCGCGGACGACTTATGCCCCGCCGCCCGGACGGTTCGAGGCCGGCACCCCGGCGATCGTCGAGACGATCGGTCTGGCGGCGGCGATCGATTATGTCGAGGCCATCGGTCTGGACCGGATCGCGGCGCATGAGGATGCGCTGGTTGCCCGCACGCGCGCGGCGCTGCGTGATATCAATTCGGTCCGCCTGCTCGGGCCGGAGGATGCAGCCGGGATCGTCTCCTTCGTCATGGAAGGCGTTGGCGGCAGCGGCGTGCATCCGCACGACATCGGCACCCTGCTCGATGAAAGCAATGTGGCGATCCGCGCTGGCCATCATTGCGCGCAGCCGCTCATGGCGCATCTGGGCGTCGATGCGACTGCGCGCGTCAGTTTCGGACTCTATAGCGATGAAAGCGATATCGAGGCGCTGCTCAATGGCCTCGATCGCGTGAGGGCGATATTCGGATGAACGAGGATTCCAAGATCAGGACGGAAGAGGTGGAGCATGTGCCCACGCCGCCGCGCGCGCGCGTGAGCGATGCGGAGGACGCGCCGGAAAGCGCGAGCGAGCGGCTGGCCCGCAAGCGCGACTATCTGGAGGGCTTCCTCAAGCAGACGCCGAGCGACGCACCCGCCGGGGAACCGGGCGGCGCGACCTATGAGGCCGTGGTCGACGCGCTCAAGAGCATCTACGATCCGGAAATACCCGTGAATATTTACGACCTCGGCCTTATCTATGGGGTCGAGGTCGGCGATGAGGGGCATGTGGTCGTGACCATGACGCTCACCACGCCGCATTGCCCGGTCGCCGAATCCATGCCGGGCGAGGTCGAGCTGCGCGTCGGCTCGGTGCCGGGTGTCGGCACCGTCGATGTCAATCTGGTGTGGGATCCGCCCTGGGACCCGCAGAAGATGAGCGATGAGGCCAAGCTCGAACTGGGCATGTTGTAGGACAAGCACGATGAACGCACCGACGACCACGAACCGCGCCCGCCCCGCCGCCGTCACGCTGACGGATGCAGCGCAGCAGCGCGTGGCTGACCTGATGGCCAAGGCGCCGGACGGGGCGATTGGCGTCAAGCTCTCCACGCCGCGCCGGGGCTGCTCGGGCCTTGCCTATTCCGTCGACTATGTGACCGAAGCGGGCAAGTTCGACGAGCGGATCGAGACGCCGGGCGGCACGTTCTTCATTGATGCCGGTTCGGTGCTCTATCTCATCGGCTCGGTCATGGACTGGGTGGAGGATGATTTCACCGCCGGCTTCGTCTTCGCCAATCCCAATGCCAAGGGCAGCTGCGGCTGCGGCGAAAGCTTCACGGTGTGAGATCCTTGGAAATGGCGCGCAAGCTTTGTGGGTTCTTGATTGCGCCATTCCCGGCAGCGCTTTTCCAGGCGATCATCGTCAAGTTTTGGCCCAAACCTGGCCAGGGTGTATTCGAGCATCCTTCGGCCATGTTCGTTGTGATCTGTCTTTTCTTTTACATTGTTGGCTTGTTGATCGGGCTGCCCTTAATGATCATCGCGCGCCGAAAAGGGTGGCGTGGCGCGGGCGTTCATGGTGCGATCGGACTGATTGCGACGACCTTCCCCATCGTGATTGGTTTGGCAGCGATGCGCGGTCCAGCGAGCGCATATATTGTTGCTTACAATCTGCTGTTCTTTAGCATTGGTGGCTTTGTCGCGGGGCTGGTTCTCTGGCGAGTGGGTCAGTCTCCCGCCGTGTGTGCTCGATCAGAACCCCATCGACCAGCGTAGCGCCATGCCCAGATCGTCCGGCATGGTGGCGATGTTGCCGGGCTGCTCGCGCAGGAACAGGTTGGCGCCCAGCCAGCCGGGACCGATGCTGCGGCCATAGCTCAGTTCATAGTCCCGCTGACGGCCGCGAGGCGTCAGGTTGAGCGGCGTGAGGCTTGTGGTAGCAGTGCTGCTTTCCCAGTCCCATTGATCCGGCAAGGCGAGGTTGAAGCGGCTGGCGACGACGCGCAGCGGCTGGGCCACGCGCAGGCCGAAGAGATCGCCATCCGCCAGCAGGTTCGTGCCGCTGATCTGGCCGGCCCAGCTCTGGCTGACGAGCGTGCCGCCATCGGCCAGCACACCGCCGGATGCAGCGTCCGTCCAGCCGCGCTGCCAGTGCGTGGAGATTGTCCATCCCGCCACCGGTTCCAGTTGCGCGCCCAGCCGTGCGAACAGCGTGCGGGCCGATTGCGCGCCAAGGAGCGGATCGAAGCGGGCGCCAAGCGCGCTGGCCCGCTCATCGAGCAGGGTGACGCCAGCAGTGAGGCCGAAGACGCGCCGATCCAGGCCGAGCGAGAAGGACACCGCCTGATAGGGCGCGGCCTTGGCGAAGGGCGCGCGGCCCGGCGCGGTGCGATCCGTGGCGGAGAGCATGTCGCCGGTCTCGAACCCGCCGGTCAGAGTCAGGCCATTGGCGATCTGCTGACGCAGGGCCAGCGCAGCGATAGCTCGCTGGTCGCCGGCAGGCGCATCGAAGCCGTGCGGCGCCACGAGGAAAGTCGGCGCCGGGTGCTCATCCTGCTGACGCTCCAGCGCGGCATAGCCGGTGCGCAGACCAAGGGTGATCGCGCTCGCGGGAGAAAGGCGCGCGCGTAGCGTGCCGGAGAGAAGGCGCGGCCGATCCTCGTCCTGCTGCGGGAGCGCGGTGTCGCCAACCATGCTCGACGCATGAAGACCGGGCGCGATGTTGAGCGAGACGGCAAGACCGGGCGTGCCCGTCGCCACATGGCGCTGCGTGACGTCGAGCGCGGAGGCAAGCTGCCGGGGGACACTGCGGGCGGCGAAGGATGGCGTCAGATCGACCCGATAGGCCCGGTCTAAGCTGTCCAGCGCGACACTGCTGATCGCGGCGGGGGTTGCGTCGCCCATCGCTGACGAGAGCAGGCTGGGCGTGGCGGGCGTGACCGCGATCTGGGTGCCGGCGAGGCTGAGCGCGCCGCGCGGCGCAAAGGCCGCCGCGATGTCGAGGATACCCACGCCATAGCGCACGTCTGCGCCCGGTGCGCCGACGTCCCGGGCGCTCGACAGCAGCAGGTCGACGATCTGCTTGCCGGTGAGATTGGGGAACGCCTGCGCGAGTAGCGCGGCCGCACCCGAAATCTGCGGGGCGGAGAAGGACGTGCCCGAGTAGAGATATTCGGTGCCGGTGTGATCGATGGTGAGCACGCGATTGCCGAGCGCGGCGAGGCTCACCGATTCGAAGCCCTGCACGCCGGCGGAGAAGCTGCTCACCGTATCGTCCGCATTCACGGACGGGGCGATGATGACGAGGCCGTGGCTGTAAAGCGGATTGGCAATCGACTGCGCCATTTCGTCCGGCGCGACGAGCGGGCCCTGCCCAGAGGGGTTGTTGCCTGCCGATACGACAATGATCGTGCCCGCCGCCGTCGCGCGGCTCACCGCCTGGAGGAGATTGGCCGGCGCGGGGCCGCCGCCGAGCGAGATGTTGATGACGCGTGCGCCGTTCTGCCAGGCATGATCGATTGCGGCGGCGATCGCGCTGGTTGGGTGGGTACAGCCATCGGCATTGCAGTCGGTCTGGTCGTCCGTGCGCAGCGCCATGACCGTGGCGCCCCAGGCGACGCCCATGATGTGGCTGTTGTTGCGCGCGGCGGCGATGGTCGCGGTGACGGCGGTGCCGTGGCCGGAGACGTCATTATAGCTCCCGCTGGTCACGAAGTTTTTGGAGGCCGCGCTGATGCGCCCGGTGAACTCCCCGGTGGGATCGGACAGGCCGCTGTCGATGACGCCCACCGTCACGCCAGCGCCGGAAGCACCCTGCTGATAGGCTGTGATAGCACCATGATAGACCACGCCATTGGAACGGCGATACTCGGCCGTGTCGAACACGGCCGCCGGTGTTGGCGTGGGCGTGGGTGTCGGGGATGGTGTAGGCGTGGCGGCCGGAGTCGGCGTGGGAGTCGAGGCGACACCGCCGCCGCCGCATCCGGAGAGGGTAAGGAGCAGGGCGAGCACGGACCCTGCGCGCCAGCGCTGCGATCGCTCCATCTGCCCGTCCCTCATCATCGCGCGGCCGATCCTAGCGCAGGATGGTTAACGAGCCGTACCACCGCCAGGCACGTCTTCCGGCTCAAAGCGAAGAAGGCGCGCGCGCCGATCGATCTCGGCGAGGCGGACGGTCAGCGGATCGCCGGGCATAAGGCCGTCCGTCGCGACACGCGCCACCACGGGCAGATCGCACAGCTGGATGCGCGCGCCACGCTCGTCGACATCGGTGACGACGGCGCCGAACCGCTCGCCTTCGCGCCCGTCCAGCGCGACGGTTTCGGCCAGGTCAACGACAGCCCGGTCGATGCGGCCGCCAATGCCCTCGGCGCGCGCCATTGCCTTGGGCAAGGTGGAGAAGGCTTCCGTGACGACGGCCGGCACGGGTTCACCATTGGCGATGGCGAGCGCGGCGCGCACGACATAGCGGTCGGCAAGGCGGCGGAGAGGGGCCGTCGCATGGGCATAGGATGCCGCGACGGCGGCGTGCCAGGGCGTGACGCCATCCTCATAAGGCTGGTAACGCGCGCCGGAGCCGGCCCGATGGATCGCCTGCGCAAAGGCGGCCTGCTTGGGGTCGCGCGTGTCGATCATCCGCTGGAATTGCGCAAGCGAGGCTTCGCGCGGCCAGACGAGACCATAAGCACGCGCGGTGTTGCGCAGCCGCTCTTCGGCTTTCGCATCCGGGCCAGCCATCACGCGGAACAGGCCGGTGCGTTGGTGCAGCAGCGCCTGGGCAACGGCGAGATTGCAGGCGAGCGACAGCGTGGCGTTCTGATCCTCGGCGATCACGCGTGGCCGGAAGCGTAGGGTGAAATGGCCGGCGGCGTCTCGGGCGACTTCCTGCTCCGGCGCGTCCACCCGCGCCGCGCCGCGCCGGTCCTCCGCTGCGTGGATGCGCTGGGCGAAGGCGGCGAACGCGTCCGGCAATTGCGCCTCCTGCACCGTCTCATAGCCGAGCTTGGCGCGGCTGCGGATGAGCGCACGCTCGGCGCCGTCCAGCCGGGCCATACCGCTCGGGTCGACCCGCACTGTGAAGACGACCGCGGGGCGCGGCCCGTCCGGCAGCAGGCTGGCGGCGCGCTCGCTCAGGATCGGCGGGTAGAGGCTCACCTTGCCGTCGGGCAGATACTGGCTGGTGCCGCGCACCCAGGCTTCCCGGTCCAGCGGATCGCCATCGCGCACGAACCAGTCGACATCGGCAATGGCGTAATGCAGCAGCAGGTCCGCGCCGCTCGCTTCCAGTGCGAAGGCCTGATCGAGATCGGTCGAGCTCGCCGGATCGAGCGTGACAAAAGGGCGGCCGGTGCGGTCGACATGCGCATCAGGCCGCCGCGCAGCAGCCTGTTCGGCGGCGGCCAACACCTCCGGCGGGAAACGCGCGGGCAATTGCATCTCGCGCCGGATGTCATCCAGGCCCTCGCGCAGGGCATGGGCCGGGTCGATGAGTGTCTTCATGGTGCGGCTGTCCGGTTGGCGATGGACTTGATCAGCAACCGCTCCAGCGCTTCCGCCGCGGGAGGGGCGAGCGGCGAGCGGGCCATGATCCGGCGCATCGGCTCGAGCTCCGGGCCGAAGCGAACGAGCCGACCGGCGGCGAGTGCCGGCGCCACTTGCTCTTCCGTCAGGATGGAAACGCCCAACCCGTCTTCGACGATGGTCTGGATCACGTCGGCAAATTCCAGATATCGCACGGCGCGGCGCGGGTGAATGCCACTAAGGCTGAGTTGCTGCTCCAGCCAGTTCTCGGCGATCACGCCCAGGTCCGGCAGGATGAACTGAAGATCCTCCAGGGCGATCGTCCCGGCCGCGATCAGATGCGCCGTTTCCGGCGCGGCTACGAGATGGATCGGCACATTGCCGAGCAGGTGACTGTTGGGCAGGCGCAGCGGCGGGCGACCGACCGTGTAAAGCAGCAGGTCGATCTCGTGCTTGTCCAGCGCTGCTGCGATCTGGCTCGCCGGCAAGGCGGGCAGAATCTCCAGTTCGACATAAGGCAGCTCAGTGTAGATGCGGGAGAGCAGCGGTTTCAGATAGGCATCGCGAGAGCGACTGCCGATCGAGAGGCGGATGCGTACCTTCTCGTTGACCGGCCGCGTACCCCGCTCGCCGCGCATCGACTGGCTGGCCGACAGCAGCGTCTCGGCGCGATGCAGCATCTCGACGCCTTCACGGGTGAGGACGGGTGTTGTGCCCCGGCGACGGTCGAACAGCTTGTGGCCGAGATGGCGCTCCAGTGTCGTGATATGGTCCGATACTGCCGGTTGCGAGATGCCGAGTTGCCCGGCGGCTAGCGCGAAGCTGCCATGGCGTGCGGCGCTCACGAAAATGTCCAGTTGCCGTAGGGTGAAATTGCCCGTTTGTCGGACCATGAGTCGCGTATCCGATGGCCTTAGTTAAGTCATGGCTTATATCTTATATAAGCTCTTAATCTGTTGCTTTGGCAACAGGAAGTTACACAAATGCCGCTCGGTCGCCGCGAGGGGCGCGGTGTCCGCCGGAGCGGCGATTTGGAAGACCAATATCGGCCTGATAATCTGCTTCTGTCGCGCTGCGCGGCAAGCGACGTGCCTGCCGGCGCCCTGTGTTCGCGCTCGTGCATACGCCCCGTGAGAGTTTCGTTTCTCGTCAAGACGCACTTGGGAATCCGGCGCTGACGGGTCGCACCGGGCCGCGTCGGTTCGCGCCGGCGCGGCCCAAACCCAACAGAACACGTCCCTTTCTTGTCCTCGATCAATTCGCCTCATGCCCAGCCGGGTTATGAGCGTTCGATCTGTTAGAACAGGAGAGGCGCATGTCCCATTTTCCAGCGACGTTCGGGTTTACCGGCACGCTGCGGCCGTTGCGGCTGCAGGGTGACATTCTGGACGTCGAGATCGACGGGGACGTCCCCGCCGAGTTGGATGGGGCCTTCCATCGCGTTCACCCCGACAATCAGTTCGCGCCCATCTTCGATGATGACCAGTTCTTCAATGGGGACGGCATGGTCTCCATGTTCCGGGTCAGGAACGGCAAGGTCGATTTCAAGCAGCGTTATGCCCAGACCGACAAATGGAAGCTGGAGAACAAGGCAGGCAAATCCCTGTTCGGTGCCTATCGCAACCATCTGACCGACGATCCCTCTGTCGCGGGGCAATGGCGGGGCACGGCCAATACGAATGTGATGGTCCACGCCGGCAAGCTCTATGCCATGAAGGAGGACAGCCCCTGCCTGCTCATGGACCCCAACACGCTGGACACGCAGGGCTATACGGACTTCGGCGGCAAGCTGGCGCCCAAGCCGTTCACCGCGCATCCCAAGATCGATCCGCGCACCGGCAATATGTGCGCTTTCTCCTACATGGCGAAAGGGCCGATGACGCATGACATGAGCTATTTCGAGATCAGCCCGACCGGCGAGCTACTCTTCGAAATTCCGTTCATGAACAAGTATCTCTGCATGATGCACGATTTCGGCATCACCGAAGATTATGCGGTGTGGAACGTCATGCCCTGCGTCACCAGCCTGGAGCGGTTGGAGAAGCGGCTGCCCTATTTCGGCTTTGACCATTCGCTGCCGACCTGGCTGTTCGTTCTGCCCCGCCGGGCAGGCGCAACCGCGGCGGACGGGCGCTGGTTCAAGGCGCCGTCCAATTGCTTCACAGGCCATGTGATGAATGCCTTCAACGACGGCACGAAGGTCTATTTTGATCTGCCGATCGCCAGGAAGAACAGCTTCCCCTTCTTCCCGGATGTGACCGGCGCGCCGTTCGATCCGATCGGGGGGCTCTCCTACCTCACCCGCTGGTGCGTCGACATGGCGTCGAACAGCGAGGAGTTCGAGAGCATCGAGCAATTGACGGGCCTTGCCGATGAGTTCCCGCGGATCGACGAGCGATACGCCGGGCAGCCTTATCGTCACGGCTGGATGCTGATCTTCGACGGCACCAGGCCTTATGAAGGGCCGGGCGGCCCGTTCGTCGGCGTGATCAACAGCCTCGCCCATATCGACCTGTCGACCGGCGATACGAAGACGTGGTGGCCGGGGCCGCAATGCGGCATCCAGGAGCCCTGCTTCATTCCCAAGTCGCCCACTGCGCCAGAAGGCGAGGGCTATGTCGTTGCCCTCGTGGACAATCATGTGACCAACTATTCCGAGCTGTGCTTCTTCGATGCGCAGCGCGTGGACGAGGGGCCGATCGCGCGGGCGAAGCTGCCGGTGCGCATCCGGCAGGGGCTGCATGGCAACTGGTCGACGGCGGCGCAGCTGGGGCAGGCCGCCTGAGCGCAGACGTGAGTCAGACGTGAAACAGGGGCCACGGCCTGTCGGCGGTGACCCCTGTCTCGTGCGCCAGTGCTGCGATCAGGCGCAGATCAGAAGGACAGCTTGACCGTGCCGCCGAAGGTGCGCGGGTCGCCTACTTGCGCGGCGATGAGGCCGGTGTTGCCGCCGGTGCCGGCGAGCAGCAGGTCGATATAGTTCTTGTTGAAGGCATTACGCACCCAGAAGAACGCATCGAAGCTGCCGGTGCGGAAGCCGCCACGGAAGTTGTGCAGCGCATAGCCCTTCACCCAGGTGTAGATGGACGGCGAGGGGTTGGAGGACCAGCTCGACCGGTAGCTGCCATCATAGCCCAGATAGAACTGCCCTTCCTTCTCGAACACCGTGCTCGGCACATTGGCCTCGGCGCCCCAGGAGAAGGCCCATTTCGACACGCCTGGGAGCACCGATCCGGAGATGTCGACGAACGGCGGGCTGGTGCCACCCGGCGTGCCCGGTGCGCTTGGCGTGCCGGCATAGGTGCAGGCGCCCGTCGCGGCGAGGGTCGTGCTGCCACCGGCAAGCTCGGGCGGCGGCGGCGCGTCGCAGAACTTGGCGAAGGTCGCATCCGTATAGGCGCCGTTCGCATAAGCGTTGAAGCGCTCGCTCGGGCGAATCGAGAACTCGCCCTCGATGCCGCGGCTGCGCACGCGCTCGGCATTGGCCAGATAGCCGCGCACCGTGCCGAACTGGCCGTTGCTCACATTGGCCTGGAAATCCTTGATCTCGGTCCAGAAGCCGTTGAGGTTCAGCGTGGCGCGGCGGTCCCAGAACTGGGTCTTGATGCCGGCCTCGAAGTGATCGACTTTCTCCGGCTTGATGGTGGAAGCCGCGAGGATCGGCGCGCCACTGCTGTCCGCCGGCACGCCGTTCAGGTTGATGCCGCCCGTCTTGAAGGCGCGCGCGTAGGTCGCATACAGGTTCACGTCCTCGGCGACCTTGTAGTTCAGGTTGATGTCGTAGGAGAGGTTCCAAGCGCTGAACTGCGGCTTGAAGAATTGGGACGCCTGGATGCCGCGCTGCGCCGCTGTCCACGGGTCGCTGTAATAGGGTGAACCGGGCACGGCCGAGACGATCTGCCGCGTTCCGTCCGACGCCGTGCCAGTGACGACCGAGTCATACAGGCCGTCCTTCTTGTCATAGTTGATGCGGATGCCGGGCGAGACGGTGAAGCGGTCGGTCACCTTCCAGTTCAGCTTGCCGTAGAGCGCCAGGCTGGTGTTCTTCAGGCGGATGTCGTTGATCGCCACCACATTGTTGAGCACGGCGGGGTTGTTCGACAGCGCGCTGGTCGGGTTGAGCAGCCACTTGCTGGCGTCCTTGCCGGTCTGCTGGATGCCGCTGGTCTTGATCTTCTGGTAGAAGCCGAACAGGCCGACCACGAAGTCGAAATGGCGGCTCTCGTGGTTGAAGCGGAACTCCTGCGAATATTGATCCTGACGGGTCGGGTTGTTCACCTTCGTATAGACCTGCAGCCCGGTATAGTCGCGGTCGTTCGCCGGAGCCCAGTTCCAGAAGCGCCAGGCGGTAATGGAGGTCAGCGTGCTGCTGTCATCCACGTCCCAGACCGCCCGGATCGCCGCGCCGCCGATTTCGTTGCGCGCGGAGAGAGCGGCATCGGCGTCGGTCAGCCGGTCATAGGGGTTGGTGCTTGGGACCTTGTAGCCGGGGAAATAAGAGATCAGCGCCGGATATTGCCGGTTGGCGGCGCGCTGGGTCGGGCCATAGCTGCCATAAGCGAAGGCACAGCAGATCGGGTCCTGCAGGTTCCAGTCGCCGGAAACGGTGATGTTGAGGTCCGGCGTCGCTTTCCACAACACCGATCCGCGCACGCCGATATTGTCCTGCGACTGGATCCACGTGTTGCTGAACGTGTCGAACAGGGTGCCCCGGCGGCTCGTCGACGAAAGGCTGATGCGCGCCGCTACCGTCTCGGAGAGCGGGCCTGAGACCGAGACCTTGCTCTGCTTGAAGTTCAGGTTGCCGATCGAGACCTCGGCCTTGCCCTGAAAGTCGAAGCTCGGCGGGCTGGTGGTGATGTTGATGGCGCCGGCCGTCGTGTTCTTGCCGTAGAGCGTGCCTTGCGGGCCACGCAGGGTGACGATCTGGTCGACATCCACGAAGTCGAGCGTCGCGGAAGCGATGCGGTTGTAATAGACGTCGTCGATGTAGATGCCGACGCCTTGCTCGAACCCGTCATTGGTCAGGCCAAACGGTGCGCCGATGCCGCGGATGTTGATGAAGGTGTTGCGCGGATTCTGGCTGTAGAATTGCAGCGTCGGCTGGAGTTGAGTCAGTCTCTGGGCGTTGAAGGCGCCCGTCGCGTCCAGCGTCGCGGCGGAAACCACGGAGAGGGAGACCGGCACGTCCTGTACATTTTCGGCGCGGCGGCGCGCGGTCACGACGATCTCGCCCTGGCCTGAATCGGCCTGCGGAACGGAGGGGTCGTCCTGCGGTGGCGCGGCGTCCTGCGCCAGGGCGGGAAGGTGGAACAGAAGCGCTGCGGCAAGCGCGCTCGTCGAGAGAATGGACCTGCGGGCCATGAGAGATATCCCCTTATCGTGATGTGAAGGGATGCCTCCGGTGGTCCGGTCAACATCGCGCTGAGAGCCTTCGGGCATGGCCCGAGGGAAATGCTGTGATGGTGGGAGGCGCCGCGCTCAGGCGCTCAGGCGCGTCTTTTCCGTGACTTCGATCTGGACGAGCCGTCCTTCATGGACGGTCAGATGGACGGCGCCGAACTTCAGCCGGCCGAGCGCCTGACGCACCAGCGTCAGTGCCTGCGCATGGACCTCATCCCGCTCCGGTCGGGCAGATGATGGTGGTGATGACTGCGACATGGGTCCTCCTCGTCGACGGTAGACTCATGCCGTCGTCCGGGACAGAAACTTAATTCAATCACTTGAATTGACAATAAGCTTGTTAGGTAGTTTTGCTTGGCCGGGCGGAACCGCAGCTTGTCTGGCGCCCTGGCGTGCCGGAAATGCGCCGGAGTGATCGCTTATTGCGCCGGCCGAGGGGCGGGGATGAGGCTCCTGACGACGCGCCGCGCGAAGACCCAGTGGCCGTCTTCGCGGACAAGCTGGTCCTCATAGCGGGCCATCAGAACCGGGGCCGGGCGGTTGTTCGCGTCCGGCGCGACATAGAAGGACATGGATGTCGCCTGCGCCGTGTCCGGCCCGTCGAAGGTCACCACTTCGTTGAAGAAGATATGAAATTTGGGATCGGGCAGACCCATGGGATTGGCCGCGAACACCCTGCGCATGTTGGCGGCCGCGTCCGGCCCCTTCGCCTCGCGGCCGCCGGTCACATAGACGCCGCTTTTGCCGAACAGCTTGCCGAAACCCTCGAAATCGCCCGCGTCGAGCGTGCTGCCATAAGCGGTGAGCAGGGCATGGATGGCGACGCGATCAGCCGCTTCGTTACGCTGGGCCTGCGCTGGGATCGTTGCACAGGTGGCAAGCGCCGCCAGCGCCGCCAGCCGAAGCTGCTTGCTCATGGCTTGGGCCTGCGCGCCTGGATCTGCTTCATCCATTCCTGCGGCGTCGGCATCACCGGATAGTCGACCCGGCGCAGGATCTTCCACTGCCCGTCTTCGCGAATATAGTCGTCCTCATAGCGGCCGGCGAGCGCGGGCTGCGGCTCGCCGTTGGGGCCACGCCAGATCAGCAGATGGCGCGAGCGCGCCGTCGCCCGGTCGCCTTGCACATCCACCTGCACGTTGGAGGAGATGTGGTAGCTCTCCTTATTGACGAAACCGGCCGGAGGCTGGCCGTAAAGCTCGACCAGCATCTTGTAGATCGCGTCCCGGCCCTTGTGGACGGTCTTGCCGTTCACCCATTCGCCTTCGCGCGCGAACAGATTGGCGTAGCCCGCATAATCGCGCGCGTCCTGCGTTGCGGAATAGTCGACGATGATTCGGCGGATGGCGAGCTCGTCCTCGACACGCTGGAGCCGCTGCTCAAGCGACAGGCGCGTGGGGGACGCCTTGGGCGCCTGCGCGCTCGCGAGCGCCGGCGCGGCGAGGGCCAGCCCGGCCGCGAGGAGACGGATCGGCGAAATGCGGTGTTCGGTCATGGGGCGCCTCATGGTTTGCTCTGCTGTGCGGCGATGAACGTCGCCCATTCCTCGGGCGTCGGCATGATGTCGCTGGCGACGCGGCGCCGGATCATCCAGCGCCCGTCGATGCGCACCAGATCGTCGCGATAGACGCCGGCGAGCGAAGGGCGGGGCTGCCCGCCGGGCCCGCGCATCACGAAGAGATAGCGCGATGTGGCGGTCGCCGTGGTACCGGTCACGTCGATCTGCGGATTGCTGACGAGGTGGTAATTGGCCTTGTTCTCGGTGCCTTCCGGTCCCAGCACAGTCGCCAGCATCGCGCGGATCGCTGGCCGACCCTTGTGGCTGCCGGTTCCATTGCGCCATTCCCCGTCGGCGGTGAACAGCCCGGCGTAGCGCGTATAGTCGCGCCCATCGAGGAAGGCGGCATAATCGACCAGAACTCGGCGAATCGCTAGGTCGGCCTCGACCCGCTCCAGCCGCGCTTCGATCGCGCCCGCCTTCGGCTGAGCCTGCGCGGTGATGGGGAGAGCGAACAGCGCAACGGCTATCAGGGCTTTCACGGTCACGGCTATCCCCTCCATCGGGCGCATCGGCCGTGCGCCTGCGATGGTGGGACTTTAGGGCGTGCCGGGCTAAGCGGAAATGGACCGCCCGGAACCACCTCTTGGTTCAGAACGAACCTGCCGTCTGTCGCGCCACGTTCAGTCGACGAGAACGGCGCCGGTCGACATGGGCTGCACGTCGCGCTGATAGATGCCCAGATACCCTTCCGCCTTCTTCGGTCCTTGTGCCTCGCCCTGACGTGCCGCCAGCACAGCGGGGTCGACCAGCAGCTCGATCGAGCGACTGGCGACGTCGATGCGGATCAGGTCGCCGTCATGGACGAGGCCGATCGGCCCGCCCACCGCCGCTTCCGGCGCGACCTCTGCCACGGTCAGCCCCTTGAGGCAGAGGCCCGAAAGCTGGCCGTCGGTGATGAAAGCCGTCTCGCGCGCGATGCCCGCCGCGTCGATGGCGAACAGCACGATGGAGCCGCCGCCGCCCATGGCCGGCCCGCCCTTGAGGCCCTGGCCGCGCAGGATGAGCACGTCGCCGGCCTTGATCTCTTTCTTCTCGATGGCGTCCAGCGCGAGGGGCGTGCTGTCGAACACGCGGGCCGGGCCTTCGAAATGTTCCGGCCGGGTGCCGTCGCGGATGCCGAGCTTCACCACCGCGCTTTCCGGCGCGAGCGATCCCTTGAGGATAGCGATGGACGGGCCATCCGAAATCGGCCGGTCCAGCGGACGGATGATATCGGGATTGACGACGCTCAGCCCCTCCAGATTCTCGGCCAGCGTCTTGCCCGTGCAAGTGAGCGCGCCGGTGTCGATCAACGGCGCGAGCTGCTTGAGGATGGCCGCCGCGCCGCCGGCATCCTCGAATTGCTCGATGCGCACCTCGCCATTGGGGCGGACAGCGGAAAGCACCGGCACCGTGCGGCCAACCTCGTCCCACATGGCGAAGATGTCGACATCCACCCCTGCCTCGACTGCAACGGCCTGGAGGTGCTTGATCGCGTTGATCGAGCCGGAGACGGCGAGCACGGTGGCGACGGCGTTGCGGAAGGCGGCAGGCGTCAGGATATGGCGCGGCGTCAGGCCCTCATTGACCATTTCGACGATGCGGGCGCCGGAGCGGCGGGCTGCGTCGATCATCTTCTCGCTATTGGCGCGCACCGGGGCGGAGCCGGGCAGGCTGAGGCCCAGCGCCTCGACCACGCAATGCATGGTGTTGGCCGTCGCCATGCCCGCGCAGACGCCGGGACCGCGCACGGCCTGGCGGATCATTTCCTGCTCGTCATGCGGATAAGGCTTGCCGAAGCGCGTGCCGATCGAGCCCGACCAGAGGTCTTCCAGATCGACATGCTCGTTGCCGATCATGCCGGAGGCCTGATAGCCGCCAATGACGAGGATCGTGGGGATGTTGAGGCGTCCCGCCGCCATCATATGGCCCGGTGGCGTCTTGTCGCAGGAGGTGAGGCAGATCATGCCGTCGAGCATCGCGGCTTCGACCTGCGCCTCGATGTCGTTGGTGACGAGATCGCGCGCAGACAGAATGTAGCTGCCCGATCGGCCGGCGCCGGTGATGAAATCCGATGGAGCCGTGGTGCGCACTTCGAAGGGCACGCCACCGGCGGCGCACACGGCTTCCTTCACGATCTTGGCGATACCATCGAGATGTGCGTAACAGACTGCCAGTTCCGAGGAGCTGTTGACGACAGCGATCTTGGGCTTGAGCATATCCTCCTCGGACAGGCCGAGCGCATACCAGTGCGAGCGGCGCGAAGGGGAATCGGCGGCGAGACTGCGCAATTGGACCATGATGTCCGTCTCCTCTCCTGAAGTCTGGTGCAAGAATCATTAGCATGATATCTATTTCGCGTCTTGCGAATTCCGCTGTCGGGCGTGGACCCGATGGGCGCGGCAAGGCATCAAGAACGGACGGATGAGGAACGCCTGATCATGGACTATCGCTATCTGGGCCGCAGCGCCCTCAAGGTTTCGCCGCTCTGTCTGGGCGCCATGATGTTCGGCGGCGCGACGGACGAACCGACGTCCAAGCGCATCATCGACAAGGCCCGCGATCAGGGCGTGAATTTCATCGATACGGCGGACGGCTACAACAATGGCCAGTCGGAGGAGGTGGTCGGTCGGTCGATCAGGGACCAGCGCCACCATTGGGTGCTGGCGACCAAGTTCGGTCATCCGCTCGGCACCGGCCCCAATCATGGCGGCCAGTCGCGCAAGTGGATCATGGAAGATGTCGAGAACAGCCTGCGCAAGCTTGGCACCGATTATATCGACCTGCTCTATTTCCATAAGGCAGACGTGGACGCCCCGTTCGAGGAAGGCTTGCGCGCGATCGACGACCTGATCGCGCAGGGCAAGCTGCGCTATTATGGCGTGTCCAACTTCAAGGGCTGGCGCATCGCCGAGGTCTGCCGCGCGGCGGATGCGCTGAACATGGACCGGCCGGTGGCGAGCCAGCCGCTCTACAATATGGTCGATCGCCTGAGCGAAGTGGAGCAGTTGCCCGCTGCCGGCCATTATGGGCTGGGCGTTGTGCCCTACAGCCCGCTCGCGCGCGGCGTGCTCTCCGGCAAATATGCCAAGGATGCGCCGCCGCCTGAGGGATCGCGCCTCGCGCGCGGCGACGTGCGCATCAAGCAGACCGAGTGGCGCGCCGAATCGGTCGACATCGCGCAGGCGGTCGCGCAGCGCGCGGCGGAGAAGGGCGTGAGCACCATCGCCTTCGCCATCGCCTGGGTGCTGCGGAACCGCTTTATCAGTTCGGCCATCGTCGGCCCGCGGACCGAAGAGCAATGGGACGGCTATCTGCCTGCGCTGGACGTGCAGATCGGGCCGGAGGATGAGGCTTTCATCGATGCGCTGGTGCCGCCGGGTCATGCCTCCACCCCGGGCTATACCGATCCGGCCTACCCCATTGAGGGCCGGCAGACCCGCTGATGTTCAGCACGCCGCCCTCCGGCGTCGATGCCCTGCACGACGCGCTCTACCGGGGCGCGATCGTGCGGTTCGCCACTCTGCCGGAGATGGCCCAGATCGTGGCGTTCACGCGCGGCTTCGTCGAGGAGGCGCTCGGCCCCGAGCCGGTGCGCGTGCATGAGCGGTTCGATCGGCAGGGGCTGGCCGAGCGCCTGTCCGAGGTGCAGCGGGCCTATTCAAACCATCCGGAAGCCAAGCGCTTGTGGCAGGCGCTGTTCGAGGCGGTGGGACTTGATGCGGGCGAAACGGCGCGCGACCGGCTGATCCTGCGCTTCCAGCCGCCCATTCCCGATGACGGCGGGCCGCATGACGCGCGAAGCACCGCGACGGTGGGCTTCCATCGCGATAGCTGGGGCACGAACCTCTATGCGCAAGTCAACTGGTGGGCGCCGATCTATCCGATCACGGCGGGGCGGAGCTTCGCCTTCCTGCCGGACCTATTTGATCGGCCGATCCCCAACGACAGCGCGGACTTCGACCTGGCGGCGCTGATGGCGCACAACCGGGCGGCGCCGCCGGACGCGCCGCGCCGGGCGATGACGCCGCGCCCGACCGAATCGATCGACCCTGCGTCCGGCGAGCCGGTGGTGATCGCGCCGGGGGAAATCATCGCCTTTTCCGCCCAGCATGCGCATGTCGGCGTGCCCAACCGCACCGGCCTCACCCGTATCTCCATTGATACGCGCACCCTGCGCCTGGCCGATCATCTTGCCGGGAGGGGAGCGCCGAATGTGGACGGCCGGGCGCGCTGGGTCGCCTATGGCATGTTTCGCCGGCTGAGCGACGGGCGTCCGCTGGCTGATGTGCTGGGCGTGCGCACCATGGAACCATTCGTTCCGGCCTGATCGCGCCATCCGGCATGCCCGATGGCTTGCCTTTCAGAACTTTGCCGGGTAATCATTACGCGCGGAATAGCTACCAAGCTATGTTTTTATGCGTTGATCGGGCCGGACGGCTCCGTTCGGCGGCGCAAATACGATCTCCGGCCCGTCCATCAGCGGAACGTGGCGGCCGGGGCGTTTTCATCAAGGTTGCGCAGACAGCCGATCGACACAGTCGACTGACAGGGAGAGATTTACATGCATCGCTTTCCATCCATTTCCATGCGCACCGGCGGCCTGAGCCTTGCTGCTGTGGCGACGGCGCTTGCCTTCGCCGCGCCGTCCCTCGCCGCCGATCAGGACGCCGCCGGCGCTGCCGCTGCGCCCGCCACTGCTGCCCCGGCCGAGTCTGCTGACGCCAGCGAGGAGCAGTCCATCGTCGTCACCGGCTCGCGCATCGCGCGCTCGGGCTTCAACACGCCGACGCCGGTCACCGTGCTTGGCAGCGAGCGGTTGCAGACACTGGGCGTCACTAACGTCGCTGAGGGTCTGAACCAGCTGCCCAGCTTCCGCGCCTCGACCTCGCCAAGCAACGTGCAGTCGGCCGGTGGCAACGTCGGCGCGCGCGTGCTCGATCTGCGCGCGCTCGGTGCGCCGCGCACGCTGGTGCTGGTCGATGGTCGCCGCTTCGTGCCGAGCACGGGCGAAGGCACGGTCGACATCAACCTCATCCCTTCGGGCCTCATCCAGCGCACCGAGGTCGTCACCGGCGGCGCTTCCGCCGTCTATGGCTCGGACGCCGTGGCCGGCGTCGTCAACTTCATCCTCGATCGCAAGTTCACCGGCCTCAAGCTGGAGCTGCAGTCCGGCTTCTCGCAGCGGGGCGATGACCGCAACTGGTATGGCAGCGTGACTGGCGGCTTTGCCATCGGCGATCGCGGGCATTTCGTCATTTCGGGCGAGTATGAGGACAATAGCGGCCTGGCCGGTTGCTACGAGGCGCGGTCCTGGTGTGCGCAGGAGCGCTCGATCGTCGGCAACACGCCCGCCGGGACCGGCGGCATGCCCTCGAGCATCATCACCTCCGACGTTCACGTCTCGACGATGTCGCCCACCGGCCTCATCAATCGCTCGCTCAATGCGGCGGGGCAGGCGATGTACTCGAACGTGGCGCTCGATCCGCTGCGCGGCACGACCTTCACGGACAACGGCACGCCGACACAGTTCAATTATGGCCAGTTCGCCGGCACGTTGTTCATGATCGGCGGCGATGGGCACGGCAAGAACCCGTTCCTCTCCAGCCTGCTGCTCAAGGTGCCTGTGCAGCGCCAGACGCTGTACGGCAGCTTTAGCTACGAGCTGTCCGATACCACCAATCTCTATGTCGATGCCTCTTATGGCCGCGTGTCCGGCAAGACGCTCTCCTCGACCTTCCGCGATTTCAACGGGTCGATCATCGGCAACATCAAGGTCGACAATCCCTTCATCCCGGCCTCCGTGCTGGCGACGATGCAGGCCAATGGCATCGCGCAGCTCCAGCTCGGCCGCTCGGGCTTCGATCTCGGCAGCCCGGTCGCGCTGGTGACGACCGACACCTTCCGTATCGTCACAGGGCTGGAAGGGCGCCTGGGCTCCAACTGGCGGTGGGATGCCTACTACCAGTTCGGCCAGACCTTCTTCCACCAGGACATGTACAACAACCCGATCAACGCGCGGATGCGCAACGCGGTCGACGCGGTGCGCAACACGGCGGGGAACATCGTCTGCCGCATCAATGCCGATGCCAGCACGACCAATGACGATCCCAACTGCGCGCCGCTCAATCTGTTCGGCCAGAATCAGTTCAGCACCGCGGCCCGCAACTATGTGACCGGCTCCGGCTTCCAGAGGACCGTCAACACCCAGCATGTGGTGGCGGCGAACATCAGCGGCGATCTGTTCAGCATCTCCAGCCGGCCCGTCTCCATCTCGGTGGGTGGCGAGTATCGCCATAACGAGATTGCCGGCCAGACCGATCCGATCTCGGCCAATCTCGGCTTCTGGGTACTGAACGGCCAGGCCGTGTCCGGCAAGCAGTCGGTGAAGGAAGGCTATGGCGAAATCGTCGTGCCGCTGCTCGCCGACATGACGCTGGTGAACAATCTGGAACTGAACGGCGCTTTCCGCGTGACGGACTATAGCGACAGCGGTGGGGTGCAGACCTGGAAGGTCGGCGCGACCTACGAGCCGATCCGTGGCTTGCGCTTCCGCGTCACCCAGTCGCGTGACATCCGCGCGCCGAACCTCACCGAGTTGCGCGGCCCGCAGCAGAAGACGACCATCGGCCTCACCGATCCGGTGACGGGCCTGCAGGCCAACCCGGTCGTGATTCGCGGCTCGAACGCGAACCTCAAGCCCGAGAAGGCGGACAGCTTCACCGCCGGCATCATCATTGCGCCGCAGGGCGGCGGCTTCCTTTCCCGCACGCGCCTGTCGGTCGATTATTACGATATCCGCGTGAAGGAGGCGATCGGCCAGCTCGGTGCGCAGACGCTCGTCCAGCGCTGCAAGGACGGCGCGACCGAGCTTTGCCCGCTGATCACGCGCGATGCGAACAACAACGTCATCCAGGTCAACGACGTGCTGGTGAATGCCAACCAGCTCAAGACGCGCGGCATCGACATCGAGTTCGATTATCGCCAGCCGCTCGGCAATCTGGGCGACCTCAACCTGCGCCTGCTCAGCACCATCTACATGGACCTGATCACCATCGACAGCGCGGGCGCCACCGAGCGGGCCGGCCAGACCGGATCGCGCGCCGGCACGCTGCTCGGTGTGCCGGACTACACGATCGACGGCACGGCATCCTACACCAATGGGCCGGCAACGGTGACGCTGCACGGGCGCTACATCCCCTCGGGCAGCTTCAACGTCGCGTTCATTGGCCCCGACGATCCGCGTTATGCCATCACGCTGCCGACCAGTGTGAACAACAACCGCGTGGCGGGCCGCTTCTACATGGACCTCGCCGGATCGTTCAAAATCCCGCTGCGTTCGGGCCAGGAGATCGAGCTGTTCGGCGCGATCAACAATCTGTTCGATCGTGATCCGCCGGCCATCCCGTCCGGCAATCTCGGGACCAATCAGGTGCTGTTCGATCCGATTGGCCGCGCCTTCAAGATCGGCGTGCGGGTCAAGCTCGGCCGCTGATCTTCGGTCAGCACAGGCATCGGAAAGGGCGCGGCCTTGCGGTCGCGCCCTTTTGCCGTTCGGCTCGCGTGGCGGCCGTGCCTGCGGAGGCCCGCTGCCAACCAGCCCGGTCGACAGCAGGCAGGGCAGAGAGGATCGGCCGCCATGCGCCGGCCCAACAGCGCGCCGCGCGCTGGAAGTTTACGAAGTTGATGACACGGGGGCCTCAACTTCCGTTTCCCGGACTGTTCCCGGCAGGCGTCAGAGACCGGAGAGACCGGCGCATCAGCCTGCTTCGTTCAGCCTGTCCGGCACACTCCGGACCGTGCCGCATCACCATCTGAACGACTCCTGCATTGCCCCGTCGGCTGTCGACGGGGCTGGATGTCAGCAGGACTGCAATGGCGGGACTATTGCAGGACAGGAGATCGCTTCCACGCGTGTCTCGAGAGCCGCGTCGGGGCTTCGGTGCAGGGCAATGACGTTTGGCGAGGACAGGGTCTCTGGTGGGCCGCTGCCTCGAATGGCGGACCATCGATCAGGGGCGAATTCACCATCCGGGCCTAACAATCTGAATTGTTTGAAAGCAGCCATTGCGTTTCCATTATTGCCGCACTAATTGCGACTAATTCGCAATATCGATTCTATCAGGGGGCTGTCTTGTCTGTTTTCCGATCCATTCTGCTCGCGTCAGTGGCCTTGTCGTCCTTGCCGGCCCTTGCGCAGTCGGCAGCCCTTCCGGAAGACGCGGCGGCCGACGGGGCCGATGCCATCATCGTGACGGGGCGCGTCCAGCGCCTTTACCGCGTCGAGGAGACGACGGTCGGCAAGGCGGCCGAGGATCCGATGAACATTCCGCAGGCAGTGCAGGTCATCAATTCGGAGCTGTTCGCCGATCAGGGCGCGCGCGATGCGACCGACATTTATCGCAACATCTCCGGCGTCAGCGCCTTCAGCTATGCGGGCATCACGTTCCGCGGATTCCGGCAGGACCAGTCCTTCTATGACGGGCAGCGAGGCAATCCGTTCATCGGCTTTTCCGTGCCGCAGCTCTTCAACATCGAGCGGGTGGAAGTGTTGAAGGGGCCGTCCGGCCTGTTCTTCGGTCCGGGCTCACCGGGCGGGATCATCAACTATGTCTCGAAGCGGCCGTCCGACACACGCTCGCTGCGCATGGTGCTGACTGGCGGCAACTACAACCGGGTCGGCATTTCGGCCGAAGCGACCGGCCCGATCGATGCGAACGGGATCGTGACCTATCGGCTCGGTGGCTTCTACGAATCCATGGACCCTTATCGCGTCAATTCGGGCAACAAGTCCAAGATCGGCGATGCCGGCATTGCGATCCGCACGAACGAAGGGGGCAAGCTCACGCTCCAGGCCACGATCTATGACAATTTCCTGCGGGGCAATCGTCTCCGCGGTGTCCTCGTCGATGATGCCGGCAATTTCCTCACCGGTATCAGCTGGAATGCCAACGAACCGAGCGACTATCTGCATTTGAAGAGCCAGGCCTATCAGGCACGGTACGAGACCAAGATCGGGGAGCGTGTGACGTTCGATGCGGGCGTGCGCTATTTCAAGGCGCGAGAGGTCCAGCAATATCACGAGCCGCGCGGCCTGGACCCCGCCAATCCCGATCTCGTCCGGCGCGAGTTTCGCGACCAGATCCGTCCGGTCGAGGGCCTCTCCTTCATGACCAACGCCACGGCGCGGGTCGATGCGCTCGGCATGGAGCACAAGGTGCAGGCCGGCGCGGACTGGTATGACGAGAAGAGCGTGCTGGACTCGCGCATCCTGCGTGCCGGCGTCACGTCGCTCAGCCTCTCCCGGCCCGTTTATGGCACGACGATCAGCGATACCGCGCGCGCGGCGCTGCTGCCCTTCACCACCACGGACACGCGGACCAAGCGGCGTGGCGCCTATCTGCAAGATCAGATCAGCCTGACACAGGCCCTGCTGCTGGTCGGCGGAGTGCGCTATGACTGGTTCGAGGACAAGGTGACGACCAGCACCGGTTCGACGATCAGCGGTCGCTCATCCTACAGGGATAGCGACGTGACGTTCCGCAACGGCCTGATCTTCAAGCCCCGGCCGGATATTTCCACTTATGTGAGCTGGTCCCAGAGTTTCGAGCCGCAGACTGCCGCGAACCAGGATACGAATGCCGGTGGCCCGTTCGCGCCGGTGACGGGCAACCAGATCGAGGGCGGCATCAAGACCCAGCTCTTCGACGGACGGCTGCAGGCGAACTTTGCCGCCTATCGCATCGTGCGGCGCAATATCCTTCAGGTCGATCCCTCGCGCGCGCCCGTGAATGGCGTCGACCAGCTCGCCCCGATCGGCGAAGTGACGAGCAAGGGCTTCGAGATCGACCTGGCCACGGACATCACGCCCGACTGGGTGCTGCTGGTCAACTATGGCTACAATGATGCCCGCATCACCGGCACCGCGCCGGGGCAGGCCATCACCAATTCCGTCGGGGATCGCTTCGCGAACGCGCCCCGCCACAAGGTCGGCTTCTGGACACGCTATCAGGTGCCTGTGATCGATGCCGCCTTCGCTTTCGGCGGCGAGCATGTGTCGCGGCGCATCAGCCTGTCCGGCCAGACGGTGAAGCCTTACACGATCTTCGATGCGTCGATCACGAAAGGGCTTGGTTTCGCCGAGCTGCTGCTCCGTGTCGATAACATCTTCGACAAGGTGTATGCCGCGTCCGGCTTCAGTGCGCAGAGCGGGCATTTCCCCGGCGAGCCGTGCACCTTCCTTGCCGAATTGCGCGTGCGGTTCTGACGGCCGATGACGCCGACGAAACAGGCCAAACCCCGCTCGATCTGGTGGCGCGTCCATAGCTGGGCGGGGTTGAAGCTCTCGATCTTCCTGACCTTCATCCTCGCCACGGGAACGCTGGCGGTGTTCGCGCACGAGATCGACTGGCTGGTGACGCCGGCGATGCGCGTGGGGCAGCAGGACCGCCCGATCGCGAGCTGGGGCGCCATCGCGCACGCCGCGGCGCAGGCCGAGCCGGCGGGGCGGCTGCAGATGGTCCACGCCCCGCTCGATCCCTGGTTCGCGGTGGAGGCCTGGGTCGACATGGGCAAAGGCGCGCCACGGCGCGTCTATGTCGACCCGTGGGACGCGCGGGTCACTGGCACGCATGGCTGGGCCAACGTTCACCGCTTTCTGCGACAAGTGCATCGTCACCTCATGCTGCCGACCAGGATCGGCATCCCGATCGTCAGTTCGCTGTCCCTGCTCCTCCTCGCGTCCCTCGTGACCGGTATCGTCACATACAAGAAATGGTGGCGCGGCTTCCTGCGCCTGCCCCGCGGAGGCGACGCGCGGCGCTTCCATGGCGATCTGCACCGGCTTGCCGGACTGTGGAGCCTGTGGTTCGTTGCGCTCATCGCCCTGACCGGTGTCTGGTATCTGGTGGAGACGCTGGGCGGCAACGCACAGGTGCCCAAGCTGCCGGAAGTCACGGCGCCCGCGTCCGCGCCTCCGACCGGCCCCGCGCTCGACCGGCTCGTGGCGATCGCTCACAAGGCAAAGCCGACCCTGTCAATTCAGGAGATCCGGTTCACCGAGGAGAATGGCGTGGTCTTTCTGGGGCAGGATCAGGCCTGGCTGGTGCGCGATCGCGCCAATGGCGTCGCGGTCGATCCCGCAACGGGCCGCGTGACCGCCACGCTCGACGGCCGCGCGCTGGACGCGCATCAACGCATTTCGGAGATGGCCGACCCGCTGCATTTCGGTACATTCGGGGGTCTGACGACCAAGGTCATCTGGTTTGTTTTTGGTGTTTTGCTGACCGGCCTCGCCGTGACCGGGACGATTATCTACGCAAAACGGCTGGAGAAGGCGGATCGGTCGGACCGGGGGGCGGTGCGCCTTGGCTGGGCCGGCATGGGCGCCTGGGCTTATGCGGCGATGGCACTCGTCCTTCTGGCGCTGGTTCTCACGCCCGGTGCGATTGGCGGTGCAAGCTGAGGGCGGCCGCCAGTCCGACGCGGAGCCGGACCGGCGTTGCGCCAACCGCTCTTAAACGTCCAGATTGGCGACGTTGAGCGCGTTGTCCTGAATGAACTCGCGGCGCGGCTCCACCACATCACCCATCAGGCGCGTGAAGATCTCGTCGGCGACGTCGGCCTGCTCGATCTCGACGCGGAGCATCGAGCGGTTGTTCGGATCGAGCGTGGTTTCCCAGAGCTGTTCCGGGTTCATCTCGCCCAGTCCCTTGTAGCGGGAGATGGAGAGCCCCTTGCGGCCCGCTGCCAGCACGGCGTCGAGCAACTCGGACGGACGTGTGACCAGGGCACCCTTCGCGGGCACGCTGCTCGCAGTGGGCAGCTCCTCGCCATCCTCGCCTGCCGGCTCCTCGGCCTGGACCGCTGCAGCGGCCGCGCCGCGCGCGGTGATGAGCCGGCTTGCCTGCGCATAGGCATCCGCCTGCTCGCGGGCCAGGATATCGAGCTTGCGCGCTTCCTGCGAATTGAGGAAGGCCGCCTCGATGATGTGATGATCGGTCACGCCGCGCACCAGCCGCTCGAGATGGTAGCCGCCCTCGGCCGAGACCCGTCCGCTCCATGCGCCTTCGTCATCAACCGCATTCAGCCAGACGGTCGCCTTCTCCACCGCTGCGCCGCGCGTTTCGGGCAGGAGATTGGGCGACAATGCGCCGGCCAGCGCCAGCGCCTCGACGATCGCGGCATTGTAGCGACGCGGCACGTGACGCATCAGCGCGCGCATCCGGCGAGCATGGTCGATGAGGCCGCGCAGGTCTGCGCCTAGGCGCTGGCCGGTCGCCGTCTCCAGCACCATCGCGTCGATGCCGGCATCGACCAGATACTGATCGAGCGCATTCTCGTCCTTGAGATACACCTCGCTGCGGCCGCGCGTCGCCTTGTAGAGCGGCGGCTGGGCGATGTAGAGGTGCCCACCTTCGATGATCTGCGGCATCTGCCGATAGAAGAAGGTAAGCAGCAGCGTGCGGATGTGTGCGCCGTCCACGTCGGCGTCCGTCATGATGACGATCTTGTGATAGCGCAGCTTCTCAAGGTTGAAGTCGTCGCGAATGCCGGTGCCCATCGCCTGAATGAGCGTGCCGATCTCGCGGCTGGCCAGCATCCGGTCGAACCGCGCACGCTCGACGTTGAGGATCTTGCCGCGCAGCGGCAGGATCGCCTGAAAGTGCCGGTCGCGGCCCTGCTTGGCGGAGCCGCCGGCCGAATCACCCTCGACCAGATAGAGCTCGCATTTCGAGGGATCGCGCTCCTGGCAATCCGCCAGCTTGCCAGGCAGGGAGGCGATGTCCATCACGCCCTTGCGCCGGGTCAGTTCGCGCGCTTTCTTCGCGGCTTCGCGTGCGGCGGCGGCGTCGACCACCTTCATGATGATCGACTTGGCGTGGCCGGGATTTTCCTCCAACCACTCGGTCATCTTGTCGGCCATCAGGCTTTCCAGCGGCTGACGCACTTCGGAGCTGACCAGCTTGTCCTTCGTCTGGCTGCTGAACTTGGGGTCGGGCAGCTTGACCGAGACGATAGCGGTCAGGCCCTCGCGCATGTCCTCGCCAGTGAGGTTGACCTTCTCCTTCTTGAGCAGGCCGGACTTGTCACCATAAGCATTGAGCGTGCGGGTCAGCGCGGCGCGGAACGCGGCCAGATGCGTGCCGCCATCGCGCTGCGGGATGTTGTTGGTGAAGCAGAGGACGTTCTCATAATAAGAGTCGTTCCACTCCAGCGACACGTCGATGCCGATGCCATCCCGGTTCGCGGAAATGGCGATCGGCTCGGGCATCAGCGACTGCTTGTTGCGGTCCAGATATTTGACGAAGGCCCCGATGCCGCCTTCATAGAACAGGTCGTGCTCCTTCACCTCCTCGTGGCGCTTGTCGCGCAGCAGGATGCGCACGCCCGAGTTCAGGAAGGCCAGCTCGCGGTAGCGATGCTCCAGCTTGTCGAAATCATATTCGGTGACGTTCTTGAACGTGTCCGTGGACGCGAGGAACGTGACGCGCGTGCCCTTCTTGGGCTTGCCGTTGGCGATCGGTGCATCGCCACGCTCGACGAGCGGGCTTTCCGCATCGCCGTGGCGGAAGCGCATCCAGTGCTCCTTACCGTCGCGCCAGATCGTCAGCTCCAGCCATTCGGAGAGCGCGTTCACCACCGAGACGCCGACGCCATGCAGGCCGCCGGACACCTTGTAGGCATTGTCGTCGGAGGTGTTCTCGAACTTACCGCCAGCGTGAAGCTGGGTCATGATGACCTCGGCGGCGGAGACGCCTTCTTCCTTGTGAATGCCGGTCGGGATACCGCGGCCATTATCCTCGACGGACACGGAGCCGTCCGGATTGAGCTCGATCAGCACCAGGTCGCAGTGGCCGGCCAGCGCCTCGTCGATCGCATTGTCGCTGACCTCGAACACCATGTGGTGGAGGCCCGATCCGTCGTCGGTATCGCCGATGTACATGCCGGGGCGCTTGCGCACGGCATCGAGGCCCTTGAGCACCTTGATGCTGTCTGCGCCATATTCACTGGTCTGCGGGGTATTGGTCGTCTTGTCCGTCATGCTGAGGATATAGGGAATGGCCCCGGGGAACGGAAGCGAAATGCGCCTGCGCAAACTTTGCCGGACTTGTCAGCCGCTTGTTCGGGCCGGTGATCGGGCGATCGGTTGGAACCGGCTGGACGCAGCGTCGCAAAAATCGGCAAAAGGGCTGGCGTCGGGTGGTGGCCGGGCCAAGGTGAGGCCCGGCACGGACGAGGGATGTCCTCGCCCCCGCAGGGGCGAGGATCCAGCGGATCAGGCCACGCTCTTGGCCTTCTTGCCGTCCTGGTAGCGCTCGATCGCCTCGATCACGATCTGGCGCGCATCGGCGGCATTGCCCCAGGTGCCGACGCGGACCCACTTCTCGGCTTCCAGATCCTTGTAGTGGGTGAAGAAGTGCTCGATCTGCTGCGCGACGATGTCCGGCAGATCCTCTTTCTCCAGCACGTTGGAGTAATAAGGGAACGTCTTGTCGTCCGGCACGCACAGCAGCTTCTCGTCGCCGCCATGCTCGTCCTCGAGGTTCAGCACCGCGATCGGCCGCGCGCGCACGACGGCGCCGGGGATGAAGGGCGAGCGCGCGACGACGAGCGCGTCGAGCGGGTCGCCATCGGGCGAGAGCGTGTGCGGCACGAAGCCGTAATTGGCGGGATAGCGCATCGGCGTGTGCAGGATGCGATCGACGAACAGGGCACCAGAGGCCTTGTCGAACTCATATTTGACCGGCTCGCCGCCAGTTGGCACTTCGATGATAACGTTCAGGCTCTCCGGCGGATTATCGCCGACGGGGATCATTTCGATGTTCATGCAAGACTCGCTGCAAGAGGTTCAATTTACGGGTGCCCCGCCGGTACGCGCTTTGAGAAGCCGGTCGAGACTCGATTCACCCTCTCCAATTTTTTCGAGGCGCGGATAGCGGAGACCGCCCGAATAATCGAGCGTCATCGTGCGATATCGCCTGTCTTGCTTGACAATCAATGAAAGCGGGCTCTTCCGGTCGACGCTCTGGCGCAGTCCGGCGCGAAACATCTCGCCGGAATATTCCACGCCATTTACCGCGATGATCCGGTCGCCGACGACCAGGCCCGCCCGGAAAGCCGGGCTGTCCCACACGACCGATTGCACCGCGCCATCGTTGCCGGTGATGAGGCCAACCCCGTAGCGCTGGTCGACCGTCTTGCTCGACGCTTCGTTGGCCTTGATCTCGACATTGGGTGCGTCGCCATAGACCAGCCGGTAGCCGCCGAGCGTGAAGCCGCCCTTGGTCACCTGCTGCGTTGTCCGGTCGATGCGGTCGCGCAGGAAGCCGGCCCAGTCATAAGGGACAATGCCGTTCAGCGTGTCGATGACATCCTGCCGCGCATAAGTGAGGACGCCCCAGTCGCCGTCGTTCATGCCGAAGAAGGCGCGGGCGAAATCGTCCAGCCCCTTGGTGCCGTTGCTTTCGCGGCGGATGATCGCATCGGCCTCCAGCCAGATCATCATGCCTTCATTATAATAGTCTTCGGAGCGCTGCCAGCTCGCCCAGCCCTTCGGCCGGCGAGCGGAGATGATCGGGTCATGCGTCGTGTCCGCCACCGGGCGCCATTGGCGTCCCGGCACGGCATCGAGCCGCGCGGCAATCGCGGCGAGCGCATCCAGCGCCTCGGCCTTGGTCATGATGCCGGCGCGCGCGCTCAGCACATAGCCCCACAGCTGGGTCTGGCCTTCATAGACCCACAGCAGATCGTCCTGCATCGGCGTGGCGAAGTCCGGCGTCCAAAGCAGCTCCGGCCGGCGATATTTGCCGTTCCAGCTATGCGTGAGTTCATGCGCCAGCAGGTCGCGGTCGCCTAGCGCATCGGTCCAGCGCGTGAAGTAGCCGGGGCCGACGCCATTCTCGCTGGAGCGATGATGCTCGACGCCGATGGTGCCGAGACTGTCCGAGATAGAAAATAGAAAGTCGTAGTGATTGAAGTGCCGTGCGCCGAACAGGGCCAGCGCCTCGTCGGTGAGCTTGCGGTGGAGAGCGACCTGATCCGGCGTCGCGGCCAGCTCGGCCGGATCGTCGGCGAAGATGTTGAGCGCCACGTCATGCCCCAGATCAACGCTGCGACTGAAGCGCCCGGCGAGCACGGGGCTGTCGACCAGCGTGTCATAATCCGTGGCGGCATAGCGGATGACGTCGCCGGCTTTCTCGCCGCGCAGCGCGGTCGCGGCGGTCCAGCCGGCTGGCAGGGTAACGCTCGCCTGCACGGGGATGCGGCGGGTATAAAAGCCGGCGGGATAGAGCGAGACGCTGAACCATTGCAGGTTGAGCAGCGAATCGGTGAAGCTGATGCGGCCCTGCGCGCTCGCGGTCGGTGCGAGGAACTGGAAGGTCGCGACGACGGAGGGCACGCCGGCCGGCACCGAGAGATGAAAGGCATAGACATTGAGCGGATCGCGCTGCCAGGCGACAGGCTTGCCGCCGGCGCTGATCTCAAGGCCCGCCAGTTTCTCGATCTGACCGCGCGGCGCGTGATGGCCGGGAATCCATTCCGGGAAGAGCAGGGTGAGCGGACCGGCCCCGGTCACGGGGATGGTCTGCTTCACGCGGATGATGCGCCGCGTGGTGTCGGTTGCGTCGATGTCCAGCGTCATCGGCCCGGCTGTCCAGGCGACATCGCGCGCTTCCGGAACGGTCGAGAGGATGGGCAGTGCCTTCGGGGCGGAGCGTTGCGGCTCGGCGGCGGACGGCGCGTCCTGAGCGAGCAGCTGGGCGGAGGATAGCGCGAAGGCGAGACAGGCAAACGGCAACAGGGGACGCATCGAGGCAGGCATCAAGTCACTCCGGAGGGTCGAGCCGACCAGCATGGCGCCGCCGCTCGCTCGCGTCCAGTCCCGGAGATGCGGATGAGTCGCCCGCGCCGCGCGATGCCGTGCCGCCGCCGCGCAACCATGCCGCCCGTTGTCTTCCCTCCAGTGAAATGCCGCGCAGCCCCGCCTGTCATGTGCTTGCCGGGCGGATCACCTCTGCTATGTTGATGAGCAAGCTAAGGAGAAACGGCCCGCGATTGCGAGAGTCGTTCCGGCAGGCAAGAGCAAGGAGAGGCGCATGCATATCGGCTTGGCGAGCGGTTTCGCGCATCAGCGCGGCAATGACTATCCCGACGTCCAGTTCATTCAGGAGGAGGTGGAGAATCTCGTCCTGGCCGAAGAACTCGGCTTCGATTCGGTGTGGATAACCGAACATCATTTCTCCGATTATTCCATGTCGAACGATCCGCTCCAGTTGCTCACCTATATTGCGGGGCGCACGAAGCGGGTGAAGCTGGGCACGCAGGTGATCATCGTGCCCTGGCATGACCCGGTGCGGCTCGCAGAGGCGATCATCAATCTCGATATCCTCTCGCGCGGGCGGGCGATCCTGGGCTTTGGCAATGGCCTGGCACCACATGAGTTCCAGGGGCTGGGCATCGACCAGAACAAGTCGCGCGCGCTCTATGGCGAAGTGCTCGATCTTGTGATCCCGGCGATCGAGTCCGGCATTATCGAGGGACGCGGCAAATATATCGACCAGCCCCGGCGCGAGCTGCGCCCGCGTCCGCTCAAGAGCTTCGAGGGCCGCAAGTTCTGCGGCTCGCTGTCCGGCACTTCCATGCACACCGCCGCGCGGCTCGGCTTCGGCAACATGGTGCTGATGCTGCCCCAACGCGGCAAGGAAGCGCCGCCGGACATGTATGCGCAGATCTGGGCGGAGGAGCGACCGGGCACGCTGCCGCCGCCGCCGATGGTCAGCGGCAATTATTATATCGACGAGAGCGCCGACTATGCGCTGGAGCAGGGCGAGAAATATCTGGCGCACACCATGCGGGCGGCCGTGCGCAACTACAGCCTCGACAAGCCGGGCACCTTCGCGGCGATCAAGGGCTATGAGAGCTACGAGAAGATGACGCTCGAGCCCGACCAGATCGAGCCCTATGTCGAGAACTTCAGCAAGTCCGTCGTCACCGGCACGCCGCAGATGATCCTGGACCGGATGTGGGAGCTCAAGGAAATCTACAAGCCGCAGGGCTTCTTCCCGCACCTCTATTTCGGAGGCATGCCGCAGGCGGAAGCGCGCAAGAACATGCACCTGTTCGCCGAAAAGGTGCTGCCGGAAATCAAGAGCTGGGAAGCGGACGCCTCGATCGACGATCGCTTTCTGGAAGCGGCGGAATAAACGCGGCGCCTTCGGGCGGGCCAGAGCGGGCCGGCTAGTCGCTGCTCGGATAACGCTCGAAGGCCGGCAGGGCGTCGATCCCGTGCATCCAGCTCAGCCGTTCGGCGGTCTGGACATGGATGTGCGGGGGTAGGGCTTCCGGGTCGTCCAGCGTGGCTGCCTGAATGTCGATGAGGCCGGGCAGCACCGCCGGGTTGCGATAGAAGAGGCCGGTGCCACAGGCCGCGCAGAAGCTGCGTGTGGCCTGCTCCGAGGAGGCATAGTCGCGCGGGGCGCCCGCTGTCACGCTCACAGCGCCTTCCGCGAAGGCGGACCAGCTCACCATCGGCGCGCCGGCCGATTTGCGACAATCCGCGCAATGGCACAAAGCGACATAGACGGGAGCGCCCGTCACCTCATAGCGCACCGCGCCGCAGCGGCATCCACCCTCCAGTCCCTTCGCCATCGTCTCATCTCCCGATTCGGCTAAAATGGAACATAACAAGAACAATAAGGGCGAGCAACGATGTTTCCTTGCCCGGCGATTCCCGCTAGAGGCGCGAACCATGGCGAAAATCCAGACACCCCGGCCCATTCGCGGCACTCAGGACATGATCGGCGAGACGGCGGATCGCTTCACCCATGTGGTCGAGACGTTCGAGCGCGTGCGCAAGCTCTACGGCTTCCGGCGGATCGAAGTACCGGTGTTCGAGCAGACTGCGGTCTTCTCCCGCTCGCTGGGCGAGACGACGGACGTGGTCTCCAAGGAGATGTACACCTTCGAGGATCGCGGTGGCGACAGCGTGACGCTGCGCCCCGAGTTCACCGCCGGCATCGCGCGCGCGTATATAACGGAGGGCTGGCAGCAATTTGCGCCGCTCAAGGTGGCGACGCACGGGCCGCTGTTCCGCTACGAGCGGCCGCAAAAGGGGCGCTACCGCCAGTTCCACCAGCTCGATGCCGAGATCATCGGCGCGGCGGAGCCGCTGGCCGATGCCGAGCTGCTCATCATGGGCGATCATTTGCTCAAGGAGTTGGGCATCAGCGAGGGCGTGACGCTGACGCTCAACACACTGGGCGATGCCGCAAGCCGCGATGCCTGGCGCGCGGCGCTGGTCGCGCATTTCGATGGGCATCGCGCGCAGCTGAGCGAGGATAGCCTGGCCCGGCTCGAGAAGAACCCCATGCGCATCCTCGACAGCAAGGATGAAGGTGACAAGGCCGTGGTCGCGACCGCGCCGGACATCGACGCCTATCTGACCGACGAGGCGCGCGCCTTCTTCGAGAAAGTGACGGACGGGCTCAAGGCGGCCGGCGTTGCGTGGCAGCGCAATGCCCGGCTGGTGCGCGGCCTCGATTATTATCGCCACACCGCCTTCGAGTTCGTGACTGACCGGCTGGGCGCGCAAGGCACGGTGCTGGGCGGCGGGCGCTATGACGGGCTGATCGAGACGCTGGGCGGCCCGGCGACGCCAGCGGTCGGTTGGGCGGCGGGGATTGAGCGGCTGGCCATGTTGTTGGATGCGCCGGCGACAAGTTTGCTGGGGAAAGACCCTGCCTGGCTACCTAAGCCATTCGATTGTGCGATCGTTGTGGAAAGCGATACCCTTATGGGGGAGGCCACTTGGCTGGCGAAGGTATTGAGGTGGGACGGGTTTTCAGCCGAAGTTTTCGGGACAGGGTC
This sequence comes from Sphingomonas sp., assembly GCA_017304655.1. Classification (GTDB taxonomy): domain Bacteria; phylum Pseudomonadota; class Alphaproteobacteria; order Sphingomonadales; family Sphingomonadaceae; genus Sphingobium. The sequence continues at coordinate 6,998 of JAFKLY010000010.1, read as the reverse complement.
AACCAAAAAGAGATACGAGAAGGCGCAGAAGGTGAATCCAGGCGTCTTTGTTATCTTGTCGGATAATTTCAAAGCGGGAGGCCAGATAGGGTGCCTTCGCTGGAAAGCGGGCGACAACCGGATTGCTGCAGAAGTCGGTTTAGATCATCGGTTAGGGAGCAAGCTGCAGAGTCGCTATTTAGCTCAAAAGGCTGGGCCGATGTCGGCTTCCAGCGGCGAATATTCTCTTTTCCCCCTGAAGGCCAAGTGACTCGTCTGTCCTTCCACATTCCCCGTCACCCTGAACTTGTTTCAGGGTCCATGGCGCAGCGGCTCGGCCAGTCCCCACGTCACGGCAAGGTCGGTCCAGCCGGGATTGCTCGCCTCAACGAGGGCGATCTTCCAGGCGCGATGCCAGCGCTTCAGTTGCTTCTCGCGGCTGATGGCGCCCTCCATCGTCTCGAAGAACTCGGCATGGACGAGGCGGTGGACGCGATAGCGCGATGTGAAGCTGGGACTCTCGCCGGACCGGTGCTGCCAGACGCGCGCGACGAGATCGGACGTGACGCCGATATACAAGGTCCCGCGTGTCTGGCTGGCGAGGATGTAGGTGCACGGATTGCGGCGCTGCATGCGCCCATCATTGTCGCGCCATGGATGCTGAAACAAGTTCAGCATGACGGGGGCGGGGGGCAGGCCTGATGCAAATCTCCCCTGATCGGATCGCCGCGATCCTCCGGCGGCAGGAGGAGGTGCAGGCGCAGATGGCGCGGCCGGATCTTGATCCCGCCGAGTTCGTGCGCCTCTCCAAGGACTATGCCGAGCTGGAGCCGGTTGTGAAGGCGGCCGGCGAGGTGGCGGGGCTGCGTGCCGAGCAGGCCGAGCTGGAAGCGATGCTGGCCGATCCCGAGATGAGGGCGATGGCGCAGGAGGAACTGGAGGGGCTGCGCGCCCGCCTGCCCGAGGCCGAACATGCGCTGGCCGTCTCGCTCCTGCCCAGGGACGCGGCGGATTCGCGCCCGGCGATGCTGGAAATCCGCGCCGGCACCGGCGGGGATGAGGCAGCGCTGTTCGCGGGCGATTTGCTGCGCATGTATCAGCGCTATGCCGAGACGCAGGGCTGGAAGCTGGAGATTCTCTCCGCCAGCGCTTCCGAGCAGGGCGGCTTCAAGGAAGTGATTGCCTCCGTGACCGGCACCGGCGTGTTTGCGAGGCTGAAGTTCGAGAGCGGCGTCCATCGCGTGCAGCGCGTGCCGGTAACGGAGAGCGGGGGGCGCATCCACACCAGCGCGGCGACCGTGGCCGTGCTGCCGGAGGCCGAGGAAGTCGACGTTCAGATTGAGGACAAGGATCTGCGGATCGACGTCTATCGCTCGTCCGGCTCGGGCGGGCAGCATGTGAACACGACGGACAGCGCGGTGCGGATCACGCATATCCCGTCCGGCATCGTCGTGACTCAGCAGGACGAGAAGAGCCAGCACAAGAACAAGGCCAAGGCGATGAAGGTGCTGCGCACGCGGCTCTATGAGGCCGAGCGCGAGCGCACGCAGGCCGAGCATGCCGGCGCGCGCAAGGCGATGGTGGGATCGGGCGATCGCTCCGAGCGCATCCGCACCTATAATTTCCCGCAAGGGCGCGTGACCGATCACCGCATCAACCTGACGCTGCACCGCCTGCCGGAAATCCTGGAAGGGCCCGGGCTGGACGAAGTGATCGCTGCGCTGATTGCCGAGGATGAGGCTGCGCGGCTGGCGCAGCTCGACATGGCTGCGTGAGCAGCAGGGGTGCATTGAGGTGTAAGGCGGGGGCGTGGCGCGGCTTGGCCCTGGGCTCCTGCTTTCGCAGGAGGACGCGGCGGTGACCGGCCTGGCCGACTGGCTGCGCTCCGCGAGTGCGGCGCTGGCCGGGGTCAGCGATACGCCGCGCCTCGACGCGGAACTGCTTGCGGCCCATGCGCTGGGGCTGAGCCGCGAAGAGATGATCCTCGCCCTGCCACGGCTGGAGGTGCCGGCGCAGGCTGATGCGCTGCTCGAGCGGCGGCGCGCGCATGAGCCGATCGCCTACATCACCGGCACGCGCGATTTCTGGACTCTCACACTGGCCGTCGCGCCGGGAGTGCTGGTGCCGCGGCCGGACAGCGAGACGCTGATCGAGGCAGCCATCGACCATTTCGGTGCGGAGCACGCGCCGGGCCGCATCCTCGATCTGGGCACGGGATCGGGTGCGCTGCTGCTGGCGGCGCTGGATGTGTGGCGCGGCGCGAGGGGGCTTGGGGTGGATGCCTCGCCAGTTGCGGTGTCGATCGCGCAGGAGAATGCGCGGCGCTGCGGCATGGACGCTCGAGCGGAGATTCGCGCGGGCGACTGGGGCGCAGGGCTGGACGAGCGCTTCGACCTCATCCTGTGCAATCCGCCCTATATCGCGCTGGGTGCCATGCTCCCGCGCGAGGTGCGCGCGCATGAGCCGGCGAGCGCGTTGTTCGCCGGGGCGGACGGGCTGGACGACTATCGGCGCCTCGCAGGCGAGGTGGGCCGCCTGCTCGCGCCGGAGGGTGTGGCGATCTTCGAGATCGGCTTCGATCAGGCCGAAAGCGCGGGCGCGCTGTTCCGCGCCGCCGGCTTCACCGTGGCCCTGCGGCGCGATCTTGGCGGGCGCGCGCGGGCGCTGATCGTCACTGCCGGCTGACTTTGGGACAGGTTCGAACCGGCTTTTTTAACGATCGAATGCGATTTTCGCTTGGTTTGACGGGCAGGAGCGACTATTTGCCGCTTATCGGGCTGTTCCCGTCCGCGCGCATGGCGCCTGGACAAGCGGCCTGCTCCCACAGTTTTGGCGGCGTTCTAACGTGGAGCCGTTGTCCGAAGCGCTGGGCGAGAGGGGTTTCCGGACCACTCCGCCGTCCATGTGTTGCATAGCGTTTCAGGACAGATCGGGGACGCCAGGGTTTTAGTCGTGAGCATAGGGACGAACCTTTGATCAATAATCGTCAGGCCGGCCGCCGTCGTGGCCGGAACAACCCGCGCCAGAATGGCGGGGGCGGCAATCGCGGCAACGGAGATTCCGGCAACAGGATCGACAGCCGCGCGCGTGGCAATGCGGCGCAGTTGCTCGAAAAATACCGGAACCTGGCGCGTGACGCGCAAATGGCCGGCGACCGGGTGAACGCGGAATATTATTTCCAGTTCGCCGATCACTATTTCCGCGTGCTCGCCGACAATCGTGCCCGGCAGGAGGAGCAGCAGCAGCGCTTCCGCCGCAACGACGAGTCCGATCAGGACAATGGCGACGACACCGACGATCTGATGGATATGTCCGGTGACGACGGCGATGACTACGCGCCCGCTCCGGCCCCGATGCAGCAGGAGCAGCGTCCGCGTCGCGATCGGGAGCCGCGCGAACCCCGTGAACCGCGCGAACCGCGCGAGCGCAATCGGGAACGTGGCGATCGCAACGATCGGGATCGGCCCGAGCGCAGCGAGCGCGGCAATCAGGACCGCCGCCAGCAGCGCTATGCCAATGATGACGAAGGCACAGGCGAACCGGAGATCGGTCTGCCCGGCCTGCCGCCGTCGATCGCGCGGCTGGACACGGATGAGCCCGCCGCCGCGCCCGAAGCATCGGTCGAGGCTGCCGAGCCGGCGCCCAAGCCGCGCCGTGGCCGTCGCCCGCGTCAGCCCGAGGCGGCTGAGTAAATCCGTTCTGCTTGTCCCGGTCAGCGCCGGGACTGGCCGGCAGCGTTCAAGAAAACGCCGCGCACCTTCAGGGGGGCGCGGCGTTTTCTGATTTTACCCCGAGCGGGAATGCCTCGACGGCGGGGCGTTCAGTCCTCGTCGCCCAGCACCTCGGCGCTGGTGCGATCCTCCACCTGATGGTCGTGGCCGGTTCCGCTGGACAGGAACATCAGGCCCATCAGCAGCGCCGCCATCATGATGGTGGCCCAGACGCCGCCCACGGTCATGCCCACGAACAGCCAGGGCAGCGGGCCGCGCAGCCACCAGAGCAGGCCGGCGACACCCAGTCCGACCGCCAGCGAGGTCGCGGCCATAGCCCACATGATCGTGCGAAAACGCGCCCAGGCGAACTGGGCGTGATAGCGATCGTCGAGTCCGCTCTTTTCCGTCATGGCCCGCGACATATGGGGACGGGCGCCGGCTATCAACAGGCTTTGACGCGCCGGTCCGGGAAGCGCATAGTCTGCGTCCAACATCGACCGGAGACCGGTCCTGCATGATTAAGGCGGCCGGCCCGGACGAGTGCGAACGGGGAGAGGCCTAGTGACGGTCAGTGCATTTGTCGGCGGCTCGCGCGGTGCGATCATATCGGTAACCAGAACGGATAGTGTTGCGCAGGCCGTGACGTTGCTGGCGCAGCGGCGAATCGGTTGCGTGCCGGTTGTCGAGGATGGCGTGGTGCTCGGTATCTTCTCCGAGCGGGATGTCGTTTACGGTCTGGAGCGCGAGGGGGCGACCCTGCTCGCCAAGACGGTGGGCGAGGTGATGACGACGCCGCCGGTCACGAT
>JAFKLY010000009.1:0-220000 GCA_017304655.1 Sphingomonas sp. | reverse complement strand
TTCAGTCCGCGTCGATCATGAACAGCGTGTTGTCGCGATATTTCGGGTCCATGCGGTTGAACAGCGGATGTTCCTGGAAGGTGGTTTCCAGCACTTCCAGATCGCTCAGGCCGGCAAGATTGTAGCTGCCGACCTTGGGCTCGCGCGGTTCCTGGCCATCGCGCGTGATCGTGATTGCGTCGATGAAGAAGCTGTCGTTGCGCTTGTAGAGCACATGCGGCGCGAGCACGAGCGCGAGCTTGTTGTAGCGAGCGCCGAGGCAATGACGCAGTGCGATAGCCTCCAAGATCCGACTATTGTCCATGGCTTGGGCAATAGGCCGGTTTCTTCACGTTTTTCAAGAGCAAGCGCACCCAAGGCGACACAGGAAGGCGGATTTCTGGGCCTGAAGCCGTGCGACTGGTCGGCGCAAGGCGCATTGGGCAGTGATGCAAAGCGGCGCCAAGGGGCTCGTTGCAGCGCAATATCGCCGAAAAGCTCTGCCTTTGCCACGCATAGCAATTGTTCCTATCGTCCTGGGCGTGGCCGTGGCAGGGCGGTTCATGGAGTGCCCTTGCCCGGGCTCCCAGCAAACGGGTCACATAAAGCGGAGCGCACGAGGCAGGATGGATCTGGCCCACGGATTGTCAGGGTTGCTCGTCGGCGTGCTGGTCGGCATGACCGGTGTCGGCGGCGGCTCGCTCATGGCGCCAATCCTCATTCTGCTTCTGGGTGTCTCGCCGGCGACGGCTGTCGGAACGGACTTGTGGTTCGCGGCCATTACCAAGTCGGTCGGCGGCGCCGTTCATCACAGTCTGGGCGAGCCGGACTGGACCGTGGTCCGCCGCCTCGCGCTCGGCAGCATTCCGGCCAGTATCGTCACCAGCCTGTTGCTCGCGCAGATCGACACCGGCCAGATCAAGCACGGCCTCATCATCAGCGCGCTCGGCGTGATCCTCATCGCGACGGCGGTTGCAACCCTTTCCTGGGGGCGGGTGCAGGGGCTGGTTCTCCGCATGGATGCGCCCATGGCCGCGGCTTATCGCCAGCGCCAACCGGCCTTCACGGTCCTGGCTGGCGTCCTGCTCGGCGTCATGGTCACGCTCACGTCGATCGGTGCAGGCGCGCTGGGCGCGGTGATGCTCATGGCGCTCTACCCGGTACGGATGACTGCGCGGCGCCTTGTCGGCACGGATATCGTGCACGCCGTGCCGCTCACCATCGTCGCGGGCCTCGGCCATCTGGTCATGGGCAATGTCGATTTTCCGTTGCTCGGCTCGCTGCTGGTCGGCTCCATCCCCGGCATCATCATCGGCTCACTGCTCGCCACGCGCCTATCGGCGGGCGTCCTGCGCCCGGTGCTGGCGCTGGTGCTGGCGGCGACGGGTATGAAGATGATCTTTTCCTGAGCATCGCTGCGGAACCGATGGGGGACGGAGAATCGCGCTGACGGATATTCAGCTCGGTTGAGATCAACGCCGGCGCGGCATTCTCGTCAATCTGAACGAGGTTCAGCGACACGAGCGAACCATTGATCGCGCGCCGCGCATAGAGAGATAACGCGCGATGGATTCTGGCACGCGTCCAGGGTGACGAGCCATGAAGCGGTAAGACAGATCATCGCAAGGTCGGATGCCGAAACGGTCCTCCACCTGAGCCTTAGACGCCGAGCCACTCCAAGCCACAATCGAGATCATCAGCTGAATAGTCGACTTGCAATACCCGGCGATGCCCGCCTTGCTTCGATGCCGCCGAAGCATGCAGTATCGGCGTCGCATACACCCACACATCCCCAGCCTTCGCGAGGCAAATGCGGGTGCCGCAACGTGAAACGACATCGTCATAGCCTTCGGTCGCGACGCGGCCGGCCATGTGCGACCCGGGCGCGATCAGAAGCGGCGCGTTGTCTGCCGGCACATCGTCGAGATGTACGCGCAGCGTCAGCATCCTGGCAAGAAGCGCAAATGGTGGCGCGACATGCTGAATTCCTGCCTTGATCGTCCAGGGGCCATAGCCCTTAACATCCATGCGCATCTTGACGCAGATGGTCCGATCTTGGTGCCAGGCAAGAGACCAGTTCGTTGCGGGCGTTTTGTCAAAAAGGATGGCGCGGACAGGCCGACATCGCTGGCCGAGGAAGGAGGCGGCGAGTGATCCGACAGGTCCACCTTTGTCCAAGATCGGCCTGAGCGCCTCAATCCCTTGGATGCGGACGCCCGCGCGGTCGTGAGGGACCTCGTGTAATGCAGCGCAGATCTCCGCACGCGCAGCTGCCGCTGCTCCCGGGAAATGTTGAGCACCGTCTTTCGCAAGGTCCAGATCATAAGCGTTCGCGCGGGAAAGCATCATGTCATCCAATAAGCAGGCGGTCTTCGCCGCAGGCAAGACACAGAGAAGGCGCGCGTGCTACCCGCAAAGCCCCGCACGCGCGGCCTGATATTCCGAGCTCAGCCGCGCGATCAGGCGCTCGGTCGGGACGACCTCTCGCACCGATCCGATGCCTTGCCCCGCGCCCCAGATGTCCTTCCAGGCTTTGGCACCGGTTGCGGCGGCGAAGTCCATCGAGGAGGGATCGCGTTCCGGCAGATGCTCGGGGTCGAGGCCCTGTGCCACGATGGAACTGCGCAGATAATTGCCGTGCACGCCGGTGAAGTAGCTCGAATAGACGATGTCCGCGGCCTGCCCGTCCACGATGCCCTGCTTGTAGGCGGGGGTGGCGCGCGCTTCGTCCGTCGCGATGAAGGCCGAGCCGATATAGGCGAAGTCCGCGCCCATGGCCTGCGCCGCGAGGATGCCGCGCCCGGTGGCGATGGCACCGGAGAGAGCGATTGGCCCATCGAACCACGCGCGCGTCTCGCTTACCAGTGCGAAGGGCGATTGCGCGCCGGCATGGCCGCCCGCACCGGCGGCGACGAGGATGAGCCCATGCGCACCCTTCTCGATCGCCTTGTGGGCGAAGCGCTGGTTGATGACGTCGTGCATCACCATGCCGCCCCAGCCGCGCACAGCGGCGTTCACGTCCTCATTGGCGCCGAGCGAGGTGATGACCAGCGGCACCTTGAAGCGCGCGCAGATCGCGAGATCTTCCATGAGGCGCGGATTGGAGCGGTGGACGATGAGGTTCACTGCATAAGGCGCGGCCGGAGCCTCGGGGTGGGCAGCATCATGCGCGGCCAGCTCTTCGGTGATCCGGGCGAGCCAATCCTCCAGTCGCTCAGGCTCGCGCGCATTGAGAGAAGGCATGGCGCCGATAATCCCCGCCTTGCACTGCGCGATCACCAGATCGGGGTTGGAGATGATGAACAGCGGCGCGCCGATGACAGGCAGGCGCAGCCCCTTGCTGAGTGGCGCAGGTATCGGCACGGCGGGCTCCTCTCTGTACGCGGGAGTCGCATGGCCGGCGGGCGCCGTCAATCGCGGGCGTTGTCTCGCGAGGCTTATGCCCTTGCGCTTGCAGCCTTCTTCATCGGCGGCGGCGCTCGCGTGTCGACCGGGCGGATCGGGCAGCAAGCGTGCCTCGGGCGCGCGGGATCGGCGCAGGCGGGGTCGGGGGTTCGTTACGAACCTGTTTACCAAAGCCTGTTAACCATAGTGCATCGGTCCTGTCAGGTGGGTCATGGAGTCAGGGGTAACGGTCACGGCTGCGGCGCAGATCTCTCTGCTGGAACGCACGGCGCGTGCGCGCGGCGGGCGGATCTTGCTCGTGAGCGGCGGCACGATTGCCGTCATTCTGTCGATCTCGCCTGATCTGGTCGGACATGCCGTTAAAACCGGCGGTATTGCCGATCTGGTGCCCGCCCTGGCGCCACCGCTCGGTCTGGGCGCCCGTTGGGCGCTGGCAGGCCTGACTGCGCTTGTTTCGGCGGCTCTGCTTTGGAGCATCGGAGCCGCTGGCGGATCGACGGACAAGTCCGCCGACTCTCTGAAAATCGAGGATGAAGACGCGATGATGCAGGCACAAACGAAGAGCCCGCTGGCTGGCTGGGGGGCCTTGATCCGCCTCGTTCGGGGCGGGCCCGATGAAGGCGGCAATGCGACCAGCAACTGGGCCGAACGCAGCCGTCGCGACCAGCATCCCGATGCGCCGCCGCGCACGCCGTTGCTCGCCAGTCGCGACTTGCCGGCGCAGGGGGCCGAGCCGCTTAATATGGAAGCGCCGACGGAGACTGGGCGCGACGCGACGAACACCGATGGAAAGATCACGCCCCTGGCCGAAATGGCCGCCCGGATCGAGGGCTTCGCGCCTGCCGTCCCGCCACGCGCACCCGAACCGTACAGCGACGAAGAGCTGGCCGAAGCGATTGCCGCTCTGCCGCCCCGCCGGGTGACGCTGCCCGTGCGCGCGCGTCCTGCGGATCTGCTCGACGAGCTCGATTTGCCGCTCGTCCCGGGCGCCAACGTTATCGATCTGGCGGCCAGGTTCGAGCAGGGCCTCGCCCGACGTCAGGCCGTCATCCACGCAGAAGAAGCGCAGCACATGCTGGCGGAGCGCTTGCCGCTGGCGCAGGGAGATCCCTGCGTGCGGGCCGCGCTGCGCGCGCAGCGACCGGTCGAAGTGGTGATGATGCCGCTGCCGGCAACGGCCGAGGCGGCGGACGCCACGTCGCGCGTTGATGTCGATGTCGAGGCCGCGCTCGATCAGGCGCTCGCCACGCTGCGCAAGCTCGCGGAACAGGGCCGGCGCTAAGCGGCGATTTCATCTGGCCCTGCAACAACAGGCGCTGGTTCAGGGAATCGCGCATCGGCGCTTCGATCGGTCATCCCCCGGACGACGGATCCGCTTACCAATCCTCGATGGTCAGGATCGCCAGCTGCAGTAAGGCGCTGCCATCGGCCTGCAAGGCGATCGTATCAACGACCGCGTCCGCGACGATATGCCCGCGCAGGCTGAATTCGGCTTCGGGTAGCTGCGCGGCAAAGCCATTGGCGCGCGCTCCAGCGTCCACGCCGGTCATGGCCAGCGTCATGCGATGCTGTGCGCCCAGGAAGGTCGCGCTGCACCAGGGGCGCATGGTCGCGTCCACGATCTGCGCGCCCGGTCCGGCTTTGCTTTCGAGCGCGGCCATGAGCTGCCCCTGACAATCGCGGCGCTGGGGGCGAGGGCTGGCGGGCCGGATCGCTTCGGTCTGGCGCCGCAGGATGCGCAGCTTGCGATGCGCCGGGATGATGGCGGAGGGACTTGTCATTTGCGCGATCCTTCGGCATGAATGTTCATGAAATGTTCTACACGACGTTTCATCCGGTCCGTCGGTTCGCGGCCGCGCCGCAAATCGTGGACGAGACGGGGATCGCGCACGGCCTCGCGACCGAAGCGGGTCGGCGGCATTCCGCTACGACGCAGAAAACGTTCGATGTCGCGCAATGTGGACATGATTTGGCTGGCTCCTTCTGCTGTCTGTGTGGATGATTCGCGGTAGGATTAATCCTATCCTTCTATGTGAAATCCTACTTGTCTAGGAAAAATCCTATCACTATGGAGTCCATTATGGAGCCTGCGGATGCGAGGACGAATCTGGATCGGCTGATCCGCGAGCATGGCGAGACCTATGGCTCGGTCTCGCGGCTGATTGGCCGCAACCCCGCCTATATCCAGCAGTTCGTGAAACGCGGCAGCCCGCGCAGGCTCGACGAGGGGGATCGCAAGCTGCTGGCGCGCTTCTTCGGCGTGGACGAGCGTTTGCTCGGGGCGCCGGAAGGAGCGAGCTGGCAGCAAGCCCTGGCCGGAGGGCGCGCGCCGCGGCTCGGGGGCGATCTGGTCGGCGTGCCGCGTCTGGCGCTCGGCGCATCCGCCGGGCCGGGCTCGTTGCAGGAGGATGAAGTGGCCGCCGGCGTGCTCGCTTTCGATGCGCGCTGGCTGCGCACGCTCGCCGGCCGGCCGGACATGCTCTCGATCATTCGCGTGGATGGGGAATCCATGGCGCCCACGCTCAATGACGGCGACGATATCATGGTCGATCGCGGCGATGGTGCGGAGCGGCTGCGCGACGGCATCTACGTGCTGCGCCTCGACGACGTGCTGATGGTCAAGCGCGTGGCGCTGGCGCCCCGGCGCGGGCGCTTTTCGGTGCGGAGCGATAATCCGCTCTATCCCGCCTGGGAGGATGTCGATCCCGATCTGGTGGCGATTGTCGGCCGGGTGGTCTGGACCGGGCGCCGCGTCGGGTGAAGGCTGGCCCGCCGCGCGCGGATGCGCTACCCTACTGAAGCGGGCGCGCGCCGACGATCCCGCGCTTTGCCCTTGCCGGTGCAATATCGGCAGCGCGGTCCGTTGCGGAACGGGCGCTTGGCAAAGGGGAGCGATCCGGGATGATGCCCGGACCATGCAGAGGGCGAAACCGGACAGGGAGACAAGAGATGACGTGGCATATGTGGTGGTTGTTCGTGGCGGCGGTCTTCGTGCTTTCCGGCACGCCGGGGCCGAACATGCTCCACATTCTCTCGCGCAGCGTGGAGCTGGGCCTGCGCCGCGCCGTAGCCGCGATGATGGGGTGCCTGCTTGCGATCATCACCGTGCTGACCGCGTCCGCGCTGGGGCTGACGGCGCTGCTGCTCGCGGTGCCCGGCCTGTTTGATGTGCTGCGCTATGCCGGTGTTGCCTATCTCGTCTATCTGGGTGTGAAGGCCTGGCGCGCCGACACCGGGCCGATCGACATCAGCGAGAGTGCCGCGTCCCTGCCGCTGTCGCATGCCCATGTCTTTCGCGATGGCTTCCTCATCGGCGTGAGCAATCCCAAGTTGCTGCTGTTCGCCGCCGCCTTCTTCCCGCAATTCATCAATCCCGCCGAGCCGCAGGCGCCGCAATTCGCGATTCTGGTCGCGACCTTCGGCGTGATCGAGTGCGGCTGGTATCTGGTCTACGCGCTTGGCGGCCGCTCGCTGGCGCGTGCGCTCACGCGTCCGGCCCTCAAGCGTGGGTTCAACCGGGTGACCGGCAGCTTGTTCATCGGCTTCGGCCTGCTGCTGTTGCGGACGCGGCCGAACTGAGTGTCCGGCTCGCTCAGGGCTTCCCTTAGCGCGCCGGCTTGCGTGCAAGACGGCAGGGGGTGATCTCGCCGGGGGCGACGCGGCGCGGCCCCGGCTTGAACCGCGCGAGATAGCCGGCGGCAGCGGTGCGGGCCTCCAGCCCGACAAACTGGAACCCCACCGCCGCGAACTCGCAGCGCAGCAGCGCCGGCGGGGTGCCGTGCTGCTCGGTCTGGCGATCCATGTCGACCACGATCACCTCGCCATCCGGTTTGAGCGCGGGGTAGAGCCGCCAGAGGAAGGCGTAGGGCTCCGTGATTTCATGGTACATATGGACCATGAGCACGCGGTCGAAGCTGGCGGCGGGCAGGCGCGGATCGTCGGGCGTACCGAGCTTCACGCTCACATTGTCCCAGTTTTCGCGCGTCACACGCTGGCCGAGCTGGTCGATCACTTCGGCGATGATGTCCTGCCCCAGCACGCGCCCGGTAGGGCCGACGCGCCGGGCCGCGCGCACGGTGTAATAGCCTTCGCCCGCGCCGATGTCCGCCACGGTCATGCCGGGGCCGATGCCGGCGCGGTTCATGATGTCCTCCGCCTCGTTCACCCGGTCGCGCTCTTGCTCGGTCGACCAGCGGGTGGAGATGATCGGTGCGACAGGCCGATCGGCGCGGGGAAAGTCGCGTGCGCTCTCGGGCCGGTCACTGGGCGAGCGGGAGAGGCCGTTGCAGCCGGCCAGACCAGCCAGCGCAGCCAGCAGTGCCGCACCGCACCAGGCCAGCCGCCGGGCCATCATCAGTCGACGTCCTCCACGTCCACCTTCTCGCCCGTCACCTTCTGGCTGAGCGCGGCGGCCATGAAGGGATCGAGCGCACCATCCAGCACGTCGTCTGGCGCGGTGGAGGTCACGCCGGTGCGCAGGTCCTTCACCAGCTGATAGGGCTGCAAAACATAGGAGCGGATCTGATGGCCCCAGCCGATTTCGGTCTTGGCCTGATAATCGGTCGAGGCTTCTTCCTCGCGCTTGCGCAGTTCCGCCTCGTACAGGCGCGCTTTCAGCATGCCCATCGCCGTCGCGCGGTTCTTGTGCTGGGAGCGGTCGTTCTGGCTCGCCACGATGATGCCCGAGGGCACGTGGGTGATGCGGACGGCGGAGTCGGTCGTGTTCACGTGCTGCCCACCGGCGCCCGAGGCGCGATAGGTGTCGATCTTCAGGTCGCTTTCCTTGATCTCGATCTCGATATTGTCGTCGATCACCGGATAGACCCAGACCGAGCTGAACGAGGTGTGGCGCCGGGCAGAGCTGTCATAGGGGCTGATCCGCACCAGCCGGTGCACGCCGCTCTCGGTCTTGGCGTAGCCATAGGCGTTCTCGCCCTTGATCAGCAGCGTCGCGGACTTGATGCCGGCCTGTTCGCCCGCCTGATATTCGATCATCTCGACCTTGTAGCCGCGCTTCTCCGCCCAGCGCTGATACATGCGCAGCAGCATCTCGGCCCAGTCCTGGCTCTCCGTGCCGCCGGCGCCGGCGTGGATTTCGAGATAGGTGTCGTTGCCGTCCGCTTCACCGGAGAGGAGCGCGGTCACCTTGTCCTTGTCCGCCCGTTCGGCAAGCGCGGCGAGGCTGGCCAGCCCCTCGTTCACCATGTCCTCGTCGCCTTCCGCCTCGGCCATCTCGATCAGCTCGACCGTGTCGGTCATTTCCTGATCGATCGCGCGCGTGGCGGAAATGGCGGCGTCCAGCCGCGTGCGCTCGCGCATCACTTCCTGTGCCTGCTTCTGGTTGTCCCACAGCGTCGGGTCCTCGACGCGCGCATTCAGCTCGTCGAGCCGGCGCAGGGCGCGGTCCCAGTCCAGGAAGCGGCGCAAAAGGTCGAGCGCGGCCTTGATATGGTCGACATGGGCCTCGGCTTCGGCGCGCATGGAAGCATCTCCGTCTATCAATCTTGTGGGCCGCTATAAGGCCAAGCGCTGCCCGATGCGACGGCCAGCCGGCAAGGTCAAGGGGATGCGGACCACGCGGGAGGCTCGGCTGACCGGCTGTCACTGCCTGAGGCGCGGTTCATTGGCTGGTTCGCGGATCGGTCGCCCTTGTCCGGGCGCGATACGCCAGCCAGAACGCTGGCGCCGGAAAAGCGCTATCCGTGTGTAATGCACACGATTTTTGCTCAAAATAAGCCCGCTTTTCATCCATTTTCGGCCATTTTCCGTACCTCGAAGAGAAACGGGCACGGCCCGCCTTAACTTGCCTTTCACCCGATCGGGCCTATCGAACGCGAAATCGCAGACCTCGTGGGGGGTGATACGGTGGATAGAAAGAACATAAACCGCAGGACGGCGCAGGAAGCGATTCGCTTTCTGGACGCCAACATGCTTGATGCGACGCCGACGAACTACACATTTGCCTATCTTTATTTGACCGGGGCAAATGGCTGGCTGCGCAAGACTGTGGATGCGATCACAGACGGTGGCGTGCGCCTGGCACAGAAAGACGTCGACGAGATGATGGAAATGGCGCCGGGGGAAACCGGGCATGGCGCCGCCGCATCGACATCGAGCAATGTCGAAGAGCATCAGGCAGCGCTGCGCAGCCAGATGCTGTCCTTTTCGGATTTGACGGCGACGGCACTGCATAATGCCGGCGAATTTGGCCGCGATCTGGTGCAAAGCGCCGAGCGGGCGACGAGCGCAAGCGATCTTTCCGGCCTCATCGCGGCGATGATCGAGCGGACAAGCCAGATCGAGCAGAAGCTGGCAGAGACGCGTCGCGAGACCGAGCGTCTGCGGCAGGATCTGGATGCCGCGCGGGACGATGCGACGCGCGACGCACTGACAAACCTGCCCAATCGCCGCGCGATCGATCGCAAGCTGCAGTCGCTGGTCGATCAGGGCCGCCCGCTGGCCGTCGCCTTTTGCGATATCGATCATTTCAAGTCGATCAACGACCGCTTCGGCCATGCTGTTGGAGATCGCGTGCTCAAGGCGGTCGCCGAAACGCTGGCCGAGACCATGGAGCCGCACATCGTCGGCCGCTTCGGTGGCGAGGAGTTTGTCGTCGTGTTGCCGGATACGGATAGTGAGACGGCGTTCGAACTGCTCGAGAAGGCCCGCACGGCGGTCTGCGCGCGGACGATGCGCGTGCGCGATACGGATGAAGTGATCGGTCAGGTCACCTTTTCGGCCGGCATCGCGACCTGCTTTGCTGATCCGCAAGAGGCGCTGCGTGAGGCGGACCACTTGCTTTACGAGGCCAAGAATAGCGGCCGCAACCGGACGGTGTACAAAGTCGCGGCCTGACGCGGGGTAAGTCCCCGGCGCTGCGGGCATCGATGGCGCCGCTGTCGCCGCGAGCGTTTTTTTCTGTCCTACACCATCCGATTCATGCCAGCCTCACCGCATGTTCGCACCTTGCCGTCGATAAAAATGGCGACAGGGGCGCGTCGAGGCTCTTTGATCTGATGGTTTTTTGGAACATCCCGGCGGCGAAAAGCGCGCTGCGCGGGTGGCGATTTTGCGCCTTGAGCGGGCCTGTTTCGGAAAGGCGAAAGTTCACGGGGGCGTGCCGTGAACTTTGTGAACTTTCGAGGCGCGACCGGTGTTGGATGCGCGCTCCGCGTGTCCCCGGTCGTCCGTCGATCCGCCTTAGTAGATCCCGCCCTGCTCGCCAGCGAAGTCGCGCGGCGTTTCGCGTCGGGTGCTGCCGGCGCTGCTGACCTCCTGCTTCGCGCGCTCGACCAGCTCGTCGCGGCGCATGGAGATGCGTGGCTCGGTCTCCGGCTTGAACGCCTCGAAGATGATCGCGGTCTTGGGGTCGCTGGATGGCCAGCCGCCATAGACACGCTTGCCGGTGCGCCGGTCGATGCGGACCATCCGCACGCCCGCCGGCGCCACGAACGGCGTCTTGGGCATGTCCTTGAGGATAGGCTCCATGGCCGAGCGCCAGATCGGCACGGCAAGCGTGCCGCCCTGCGCATAGCCGCCCAGATTGCGTGGCTGGTCGTAGCCGAGATAGACGCCCGCCACGATGTCCGGCGAGCCGCCGACGAACCAGACGTTGGTCGGGCCATTCGTGGTGCCGGTCTTGCCGAACAGCGGCCGCTCCATGTCGCGCAGGCGCGTCGCCGTGCCGCGCTGGATGACGCCCTCGGTGATGTGGACGACCTGATAGGCAGTCATCGGGTTCATCGCCTGCCGCCCGGCCTGGGCGAAGCGGGGCATCGGTTTTCCATCCCAATCGTCGCCATTGCAGCCCTGGCAGGCCTGCCACCTGGCGGGCCAGATGACCTTGCCGTTGCGGTCCTGCACATAGTCGATGACCTTGGGCGTCAATTGCCGGCCGTGGTTGGCGAGCATGGCATAGGCGTTGACCATGCGCTCCACCGTCGTCTCACCCGCGCCGAGCGCGAAGGCCAGATAGGGCTGGTAATTGCCGATGCCCATGGACGCGATCGTCTTGACCACGCGCGGCATGCCGGTCTGCGCCGCCGCGCGCACGGTCATGAGGTTGCGGGATTGCTCCACGCCCCAGCGCATTGTCTGCGCGCCGCCGCCGCCGCCGGAGAAGTTGCGGAAGCACTTCTGGCCAAGATTGGCGCCCTGCCAGACGCAGAAGGGACCATCGACGATGATGGATGCCGGTGTCATGCCGTTGTCGAGTGCGGCGGCATAGACAAAGGGCTTGATCGTGGAGCCCGGCTGGCGCTGGGCCTGCGTGACGCGATTATAGGAGGAGAGGCGCGCATCGAAGCCGCCCTGCATCGCATAGACCCGGCCGGTGTGGACGTCCTCGATCATCATGCCGCCCGAGACGCCGGGGACGTTTCGCAGGGCGTAGGTATCGCCCTCCTGCTTCACCGCGATGATGTCGCCGGGCTTGAGTGAATCGAAGGTCACACCACCGGTGCGCCGGTCGATCAGCATCGCCATGTTGCGCGGCAGCGTGCCGGTGCTGCCGCCGGGCAGGCCGAGCGAGGCGCTCGTCGCCGACTTGTCGAGCACGGCGGCGACCGTCCAGTCGGCATAATCGGTGCCGATGTTGGAGACGGCGAGATCGCTCTGCCAGCGGCTCACATCCACCTTGCCGAGCGGGCCAGACCAGCCCTTGCCCGCGTCGTAGCGCAGCAGTCCCTCGCGCAGGGCGCGCGTCGTCTGTTCCTGCATGAAGGGCGAAATGGGCGAGCGAACCCACAGGCCGCCCGCATAAACGCTGTTCGGTCCCTTGTCGTCCGTTTCGCCAAACTGGGCGATCAGCCGGCGGCGGATTTCCTCGATGTAATAGCCGCCGATATTGCTGTAGCCGGTGCCGCGCTGGGCTACCGTGCCGAGCGGCAGGGCGCGGGCCGCCTCATATTGCTGGCGCGTGATGAAGCCGTTTTCGAGCATTTCGCCGAGCGCCCAGTTTCGCCGTTCAAGCGCGCGCGCCATGTGCACTTCCGGTCGATAATTGGCCGGTCCCTTGGGCAGGATGGCGAGATACGCTGCCTCGTGCAGCTTGAGGTCGGCGACGTCCTTGTCAAAATAGGCGCGCGCCGCTGCCTGCACGCCATAAGCGTTCCGGCCGAGGAAGATCTGGTTGAGGTAAAGCTCGAGGATCTGCTGCTTGGTCAGCACAGTTTCCATGCGCCAGGCGAGGATCATCTCCTTGATCTTGCGCGTGGGCGAATACTCGTCGCCGATCAGCAGGTTCTTGGCAACCTGCTGCGTGATCGTCGAGCCGCCCTTGGCGCGCGCGCCGCTGCCGATTTTCGAGACATAATCGAAGATGGCGCCGAAAAAGCCGGGGATGTCGACGCCATGATGGCTGAAGAAGGTCTTGTCCTCGGCGGAGAGATAAGCGTTGATCAGGACCGGCGGGAAATCGCTATATTGCAGCTGCACGCGCCGCTCGCGCGCGAAACTGTAGATCGGCTTGCCGTCCACGTCGCGCACCACCGTCGGCAACGGCGGCTGATAATCGAGCAGCGTCCGCGCATCCGGCAGGTCGCGGGCGAAGATCAGCCAGAAGAGGAACAGCCCGGCAAGGAAGGCGCCAAAGCCATAGGCAAGCCACCGCCAGCGGCGGCGCGTCAGGAGGCCCCGCATCCGCTGGAGCAGTCCCGGTCCGCCATCGCCGCGCCGGAGCCGGATGCTGGTCGCGTCACTCGTCGCCTCGTCCATGCGCGCCACCTAGACCATTTACCCCGGCCGTGGGAACCGCTTTTGCGGCGAGCGGGCAATGCTGTTACGGATAAGGTTGTGCGAATATTCCTTTCGGCGCTGGTCGCCATTGCCCTGCCGCTTGCTTCCGCTCATGCGCAAGCGCCCCAGCCCGCCGCTTCGCCGGGTGAAACGCTGCTCGACCGGATCGAGAAAATCCTCGCTCGCGCGCCGGCGGGCAACCGGTTCGGTTTCCTGGTGGCGGACATGGATGGGGCGCCTCTGCTGGCCATCGCGCCTGATCAGCGCTTCATGCCCGGGTCCAACACCAAGATGTTCACGACGGCCGCAGCCTATGCGCGTCTGACGGAGTTGGACGCGGCAGCGCGGGGCACTGGCGTGCGGCTGGAGGCGGGCCGGCGAGGCCGCAGCAACGTGGTTCTGGTCGGCCGGGGCGACGCGCGCCTCTCCAGCGCGGCGGATTGCGTCACCAACTGCCTGTCCGTGCTTGCCGACGCCATTGCCGCCAAAACGCGCAAGGTGCGCGACGTGATTGGCGATGATGGCTGGTTTCCGAACGAGCGCTGGAGTCCGGGCATGAGCTGGAACAACATCCCGACGCGGTCCGGTACGGGCATTTCCGCGCTCACGCTGGATGACAACGAACTGGCCGCCAGCGTGAAACCGGCGGCGCCCGGAGAAGCACCGTCGATCGAGGGAGCGGGCTATTACACGATCGACAATCGCGCACAGACCGTGGCGGGCAGTGAGGTGCATCTCGATCACTGGCGCGATCCCGGCAGCTTCACGGTGCGCGTCATGGGCACGATCGGCGCCGACGCGCCTGCACACACGCTGCGTTTCGGCATCGACGACCCCGCGCATTATGCCGCCTGGCGACTGCGCGCGCTGTTGCAGGCGCGCGGCGTGCGTGTGAAGGGGGATGTCGCCGTGCGTCATCGCCCGTTGCTGCCGCAGGACGATCCGGCGAAGCGCAGTGCTTCGCTGCCAGCCTTGCCGCCGGAGGATGGGCTTGTGGCGGAGTTGCTGCCTCAGCCGCTCGCGGAGGACATCGCCATCATCAACAAGCGCAGCCAGAACCTTCATGCCGAGCTGTTGCTGCGCGGGCTTGGACGGCTGGGTGGCAGCGGTTCGATCGCCGACGGGCAGGCCATTCTGCAAGGGGTGATGGCGCAGGCCGGCGTGCCGAGCGCGGGCGTTGACCTGAGTGATGGTTCCGGCATGTCGACGTACAACCGCATCACCCCGCGTGCCGCCGTGACGCTGCTCGGCTGGATCGCGCGGCAACCATGGGGTGCCGCCTGGCGGGAGTCGCTGCCGATCGGCGGGCAGGATGGTACGCTGCGCCGGCGGTTCGCGGGCACAGCGCTGCAAGGCAGGATCTTCGCCAAGACCGGTTCGCTCAACGCGACCAATGCGCTTTCCGGCTATCTGATGGCGACGAGCGGACGCACGCTCATTTTCTCGATCATCGCCAACGACACGCCGGATTCGCAGACGGATGAGGTTCTCGCAACGATGGACACCGCGCTGCTCGCAGTCGCGGCCGCTTATTGAGGGCGTTCAGCGGCCAGCGGAGCGGCGGGCGAAATGCACGGACACCGCAGCGGCGACCCCTTTGGCGATCTGGAGCCGGCCATCCTTGGTCATCATCCAGCCCGCGTCCTGATCGTTGCTGACATAGCCCGTTTCCAGCAGCACCGAGGGCGTGTCCGGCGCCTTGAGGACAACCAGCGAGGCGAAGCGGTGATAGGGCGTGCGAAAGCGGAAATGCGGCAGCGCCTCACGGTGCAGTAATTCGGCGAAGCGCGCGGAGGCGTCCATCGTCTCGCGCTGGGTGAGGTCGATCAGGATCGAGCTGACGGCACTGCTCTTGTCGGAGAGATCGACGCCGTTGAGCAGGTCGGCGCGGTTTTCCCGCGCGGCGAGGCGGGCGGCTTCCCGGTCTGAGGCGACGTCCGACAGCGTGTAGATTGTCGCGCCGCTGGCGCGCGGATCGTCCGCAGCATCGGCATGGATGGAAATGAACAGGTTAGCGCCCAGCTTGCGGGCAATGCCATAGCGCTCCTGCAACACGAGAAAGCGATCATCGTCCCGCGTGAGCGCCACCCGGATGCGTCCGGTCTTGAGCAACTCGTCCCGCACGGCACGGGCGATGGCGAGTGTCAGGTCCTTTTCGCGCACGCGCAGCTCGGCATTGTAGGCGCCGGGATCGTGTCCGCCATGGCCTGCGTCGATGACCACGAGTGGGCGGGCCGTGTCGCGCGGTCCCTGGATCGGCGGAAGGGCTATGCTCGGTGCAGCATCGGGAATGCGCACGATGATCCGTCCGCGGACCGGCGGCTTGCTCATGTGCGCTGTCGTTTCACTCAACGCCGGGCGCAAGGGAGCGGCAGCCGCGATGGTGGGCGGCACCGGCATGGGCGCGGTCAGGGCAAGGAAAGCAGCCAGCAAGGCCATGGTGAGGGCCTTGTGCCGCGAGCAGCCGTCATGCGTCCAGCCAAAATCGTGCCGGATGTCACCCAGGGGGTGGTCCCTTTTCATCGTTGCCCTGCGACAAAAGCCCTGCTAGCGATTTGAATTCCGGATCGGCCACCTATCTAATTGGGGGTGCGTGGTCGCGCAGACCGGACCATCATCGCCCCGTAAGGCGATCTGACAGGTTGATGTTGCATGAGGCATGGCTTGACGAGCTCGGAGCACGCGAAAGCGAGCACTGGGCTGCGAGCGCTTTACAGGCCTTATTCCGCAGGATGCGGACATGTCTTTGCAGCAGACACACATTTTTTCGTTGAAAACCGGAGTTCGCTCCGCCGCCGCCGCGTCGATCCGACGCGCCGGGCAGCGCGCTCCCTCATTACGCCGGATTGCGCCGCTCCTCTGCGGGGACGCGCAACGACCGGCCGGAGATATCTAAATGACAATGCGTATGTTGATCGATGCGCGCCACCGGGAAGAAACCCGGGTCGCGGTCGTAACGGGGAACCGGATCGAGGAGTTTGATTTCGAGAGTGCCGAGCACAAGCAGCTCAAGGGGAATATCTATCTCGCAAAAGTGACCCGCGTTGAGCCGTCCCTGCAGGCGGCCTTCGTGGATTATGGTGGCAATCGCCACGGCTTCCTCGCTTTCTCGGAAATCCATCCCGACTATTATCAGATCCCGCGCGAGGACCGCGAGGCTCTGCTCGCCGAGGAAGCGGCGCACGCTGCCGAGGAAGCCGCGCTGCGCGGTGATGACGACGACGATGATGAAGACGATGATCAGGCCCACGGTGAGGCCGGCGACGTCGAGGTCGTCGAGCGTCCTGACCATGGCGACGATGATGAGGAAGAGGGCGAGGGTGAAGCCGCCCGTGCCAAGCCCAAGGGCAAGGCCGACAATCAGGCCGCTGAGGAGCTGAAGCGCAAGCGCATGGCGCTGCGCCGTCGCTACAAGATCCAGGACGTGATCAAGCGCCGCCAGGTGCTGCTCGTCCAGGTCGTGAAGGAAGAGCGCGGCAACAAGGGCGCGGCTCTCACGACCTATCTCAGCCTTGCCGGCCGCTATTGCGTGCTGATGCCCAACACCAGCCATGGCGGCGGCATTTCGCGCAAGATCAGCAACTCGGCCGACCGCAAGCGGCTGAAGTCGATCATCGCCGAGATGAAACTGCCTTCGACGATGGGCTGCATTGTGCGGACGGCCGGCCTCTCGCGCACCAAGACGGAAATCCGTCGCGACTTCGATTATCTCGCCCGCCTGTGGGACGAGATTCGCGAGAACACGCTCCGCGCGGCTGCGCCGGCGCTGATCCACAATGATAGCGATCTGATCAAGCGCGCGATCCGCGACATCTATCATCGCGATATCGAGGAAGTGATCGTCGAGGGCGAGGAGGGCTATCGCCAGGCGAAGGACTTCATGAAGCTCCTGATGCCCAGCCACGCCCGGCGCGTGAAGCCATATGCCGATGCTGTCTCGCTGTTCCAGCGGGTCGGCGTCGAGGATCAGCTGGCGGCGATGTACAATCCCGTCGTCCAGCTCAAGTCGGGTGGCTATCTGGTGATCAACCCGACCGAGGCGCTGGTCTCGATCGACATCAACTCCGGCCGCTCGACGCGCGAGCACAATATCGAGCAGACCGCCACGGCGACCAATCTGGAAGCGGCCCGCGAGATCGCCCGGCAGCTGCGTCTGCGCGACATGGCCGGCCTCGTCGTCATCGACTTCATCGACATGGAGCACAACTCCAATATCCGCAAAGTCGAGAAGGCGATGAAGGAAGCGCTGAAGGACGACCGCGCGCGAATCCAGGTCGGCCGCATTTCCGGCTTCGGCCTCATGGAGATGAGCCGCCAGCGCCTGCGCACTGGTGTGCTGGAAGCGTCCACCCGCGCCTGTCCGCATTGCGAGGGTACTGGTCTCGTGCGCACGGCGTCGTCGGCCGGTCTGTCTGCGCTGCGCATGCTGGAGGAAGAAGCGGCCCGTGGTCGCGGCAGCATCATCACGCTGCGTGCGAGCCAGGAAGCGGCCTTCTACGTGCTCAACAACAAGCGCCGCGAGCTGGACGAGATCGAGCGCCGCTATGGCGTGACGATCGTGATCCTGCCCGATGGCGAGGTTGAAGGCGCGCGCATGTCCGTCGAGGCCAGCGGTCCGCGGCCGACCATGCAGGTCAGCTACGCGCCGATCGCCGACAATAGTGAGGCGGACGAGGAGTTCGACGAGCCGGAAGACGAGGAAGAGGAAGAAGACGAGGCTGCCGAGGACGACGGGCCGAAGGGCGAGAGCGGCGGGGATCGCGGAGAGAGCGGTCGCAACAAGCGCCGCCGCCGCCGCCGTGGCCGTCGCGGCCGCCGCGAAGATGAAGTCGCCGGTGAGACCGATGCCGAGGGCAGCGAGGAGGGCGCAGAGCCCGATTCGGAGGATGCTGGTCCGGAGGCCGGCGATGCGGCCGAGGAACGGGCGGGAACCGATGAAGGGCAGGCTCGTCGTAGCCGTCGCGGACGGCGCGGTGGTCGCCGTCGCCGTGGTGGACAGGGCGATGGGGTCGGGAGTGAATCCGGCGCCGAAGCTGCCGAGCCGAGCGAAGATCAGTCCGCCGTTGCCGATACGGCTCCGGTCGCTGACGCGGTTGAGCCGGAGGTTGCCTCTCCGGAGGCCGTCGAAGCGAAGCCGAAGCGTCGGCGCAGCCGGAAGGCCGCAGCAGAGCCGGTCGCCGAGGACGCCGCGCCTGCCGAGGCAGTGCCGGTCGAGGTGTCGCCGGAGCTGACGGACGCCGCCGAGGACGCGCCGGTCGCCCCGAAGCGCCGCACACGCCGCAAGGCGGCCGCCGCTGCCGAGACGGCTGAGGCGCCTGCTCCTGCCGAGCCGGCGCCTGTGGTCGAAGCAGCGACTGAGGATGCGCCCGCAGCGCCCAAGCGGCGCACGCGTCGCAAGGCGGCAGAGCCTGTAGCGCTGGCGGCGCAGAGTGATCCGGCCGAGGCAGTGGTTGCTGCCGCTCCTGAGTCCGAGCCGGCTGTGGAAGCCGCCGGCTTGGCTTCCGATGGGGAAGACGATGGTGGCGAAACGCCGCGTCGCGGCTGGTGGCAGCGCACGTTCGGCGCGTGATTGCGCGCCGCCCGTGGCGGGCGCTGAGATCCTGGCGGCGGATTGCACAAGCGATCCGTCAGCCGGGGTTCAGGCTCCTTCTGGCATAGCGGGCACACCATGGCTCGACTTTTTGCGCATGTTCCCGTTGCCGGTTCCGGGACAATCCTGACCGTGCGTGCTGCTCGTCTGATCGGGCGATTGCTCGCTTTCCTGGCGGCTATCGGCCTGATCGGCGTGCAGCCTGCATTGGCCCAATCCATTCTGCGCGATGCTGAAACCGAGGCGCTGATGCGCGACGCCACCGCGCCCCTCGTCAAGGCGGCCGGCCTCGATCCGCGCAATGCCGAGATTCTGGTGATCAATGATCCCAGCATCAACGCCTTCGTGGCCGGCGGACAAATCGTCTGGGTGCATAGCGGCCTCATCGCGTCGGCGGACAACATCAATCAGATTCAGGGCGTCGTGGCGCACGAGCTGGGGCATATCGAAGGCGGCCACGTCATCCGTTCGGCGGAGGGCATCAAGGAAGCGACCGGCATCCAGCTCGTCAGCCTGCTGCTTGGCGCGGCCGCGCTGGCAGCGGGCGGCGGCGAGGCCGGCATGGGCATCATGGCAGCGGGGCAGCAGGCGGCGATGGGCAAGTTCCTCGCCTTCAGTCGCGCACAGGAATCAAGCGCGGACGCCGCTGGCGCGCGCTATCTGCACAATGCCGGGATCAGCGGGAAGGGCAGTCTGGAGTTCTTCAAGAAACTGCAGAATCTCGAATATCGGCTCTACGTTCCGCAGGACACCTATGTGCGCACGCACCCGCTCTCCGGCGATCGCGTTGCCGTGCTTTCCAATTTGTACGAGCATGATCCTGCGTGGAGCAAGCCGACCGATCCCGCTCTGGAGGCCCGCTTCCAGCGCGTGAAGGCCAAGCTCGTCGGCTTCGTGAGCGATCCGCCGCGTACGCTCCAGTCCTATCCGACGAGCGACCAGTCCATCCCTGCGCATTATGCTCGGGCCTATGCCTACCACAAAAGCGCCTATACCGAGCAGGCGCTGGCCGAGATCGATGCGCTGCTGAAGGCCGATCCGCACGATCCCTATTTTCTGGAACTGCAGGGGCAGGTGCTGCTCGAATCCGGCAAACCTGCCGCTGCCATCCCGCCGCTACGCGAGGCGGTCGACAAGACCGGCGGGCAGCCGCTCATCGCCACCCTGCTGGGCCATGCCCTCGTGGCAACGGACGATCCCAAATATCTCGACGAAGCCGAGCGGGTGCTGCGCAATGCGGTTTCGCGCGACCGGGAAAATCCCTTCGCCTGGTATGCGCTTGGCAATGTCTATCAGCGCAAGGGCGACACGGCCCGCGCCGCGCTGGCGACGGCGGAACGTTATTCAATGGAAGGGCAGGCCGCGCTTGCTCTTCGCAACGCAGAGGTCGCAATGGGCGGAATCGATCAGAAGTCGCCGGATTATCTGCGGGCGCAGGACATCGCGATGGTAAGCCGCGCTTCCATGGAAAGGACGAAGAAGAAATGACCGCCAGACCGACCCTGCGAACCACATTGCGCGCAGGTGGCGTGATCCTCTCCGCCCTTGGTGCACGCACGCGATCGGGTGTTCCGTCGCGCCGGGGCCTGGTTGTTCCAGCGTTGCTCGCGATCCTGGCCGGCGGCAGCGCGGCGGTCACTTATGCCGCTGTGGACGGAAAGCCGGCTGCGGTCGCGCCCTCCGATCGGACTGCGATCGAGACGGTCGTGCGTGAGTATATACTGGAACACCCGGAAATCATTCCTGAAGCGATCGAGCGCCTGAAGGCGAAGCAGGCGGCCGCCAAGGTTGATGAGCACCGCGCTGCGCTGGAGACGCCCTACAAGGGGGCTTGGGAAGGTGCGGCGGCGCCCAAGGTCACGCTGGTCGCCTTCATGGATTATGCCTGCGGCTATTGCCGTGCCTCGCTGCCTGATCTAGCCCGACTGGTGAAGGATAATCCGGACCTGCGCATCGTGTATCGGGAATTGCCGATCATCACGCAGGGGAGCCTTGGCGCGGCGCGCGTGAGCCAGGTCGCGGCCGACGAGGGCAAGTTCATGGCCTTCCATCGCGCCATGTACGCGGCGGGCAATGTCGAACCGGAGACGGTTCTCAAGGTGGCCGGCCAAGCGGGACTGGATGTTGCCAAGTCCAAGGCGGCGATCAAAGCGACGACCGACGACGCGCCGATCATGGAGAATGTCCGGCTCGCACAGGCGCTGGGCGCGGAGGGCACGCCGCTTTTTGTCGTCGGGGATCAGATTCTCAACGGCTCGGTCGGCTATGAGACGCTGAAGGCTGCGATAGACAAAGCGCGCACCAAAGGCTGAGCCGCAGGCAAGGCGCCCCGAGGGCGGCCGGCTTGACGGTCAACGAATGATCATGGGCGCCTGAAACAATGCGGGGACCCCCTCTGCTGCCAAGAGGGGGTCCCCTTTTTGCGCGTTCCCGACACTGCCCGGACGGAAGGACAAAGGGTGGCGCAAACCTGTGATGGGAGCCATGCCAAAACGACCCGGCTCCATCTGTCGCTAGAAGTGGAGCAGGTCCCCTCCATCGCGATCTACGATCACAGGACTAGAATCGTTTAGCGTCCCAATCTTTGATCAGGATCAAGAAGGACTGGGCAATTCAAGGGGCCTCGCGCAGGCGCAGCGCGTAGAGATGCGGCCAGTTCTTGCCCGTGACATACAGGAGCCGGCTCTTGGGATCCCAAGCGATACCGTTGAGGACAGCGCCCGAATCGCGGCCGATATTTTCCGCGACGAGCGGGGACAGGTTAATCCAGTCGGTCACCGCGCCTGTCGCCGGATCAATCCGCGCGATCATCGGTGAATACCAGATATTCGCGTAGATCGCGCCGTCGGCATATTCGAGTTCGTTCAGATTGCGGACTGGCTCGCCATTCCAGGAGACGCTGATTCGCTTGGTTTCCTTCTGCGTCTCCGGGTCGAGAAAGCGCAGATCGGCCGTGCCGTCGCTCAGGATGAGGGACTGGCCGTCCGAGGTGAGACCCCAGCCCTCGCCTGGATAGGAGAAGGATGCGAGTTGCCTGAAGTCGTGGCGCCGCCAAACGAAGCCAAGGCCGCTCTGCCAGGTGATGCTGACAATCCTGTCCCGCCAAGGGGCGATGCCCTCGCCAAACAGGTCAGACCGGATGGGCTGGCGGCGCAGCAGTTTCGCATCCTCCAGCCGCAGCTCGCGCAGCTCCGACTGGCCGACGAGACCCGTGCTCTCGTACAGCTTGCCGTCAGCGATGAAGAGGCCCTGCGTGAAGGCATGTGGATCGTGGGGGAGCGTCTTGACGACTTCCCAGCCAATGTCGGCCCGGGCAATGCCGGCGCCAAGCAGCAGGAGTAGGAGGGCAGCGAGTCGACGCGGGCGCATCAGTCGCTTGCTTCCGCAATGGCCGCTGCGAGCCAGGGCGCCAGCGTCACGCCATCCAGGCTCTCGACCTGTCGGTGATCGATGGCGAGGCCAAGCGCGGGATAGGCGATGCGCTGCCGCGCGGGATCGGACTGGTCGAGCGGCAGGACCACGAGGCGGCGGTTGACCTTCTGGCGGTAATGCATGCGCGCAGTGTTCTCCTGGCCGATATAGCAGCCCTTCTTGTAGTCGACGCCGTGCAGATCCTCGCCATTGCATTCCAGCCAGAGAGTCTTGTCCTCGCCCAGCTCGGCCGCGCCTTCCGGCACGCCCTGACGGAGGCGATGGACCCGGAAGGCATCGGAGGCGTCCCCGTCGCCAGCCGGGGCAAGCCAGCGATAACCCAGCTCCGCAAGGCGTGGATCGACAGCGGCGCCGGTTTGAGGCTCGGCTGACCAGTGCACCGCCAGACTCTCGTCGCGCGCGATCGTGATGGGGCGCCGCAGGCGATAAATGGCAAGGCGCTTCATCAGCGCCTCGGCCCGCGCGGCTTCGCAATCGAGCAGCACGTCCGGTCCGCCGGCGGGATCGGCCCAGAGCATCAGGTCGAACAATGCCTTGCCTTGCGGGGAGAGCAGGGCGCCGTAACGCGGCGTGCCGGGCGTCAGGCCAGGCACATCCTGCGTCAGCAGCCCCTGCAGGAAAGTGCGCGCTTCATCGCCGCCGACGCGGACAAGGGCACGATCACGAAGGGTGGTGGGAAGCATCGGCTTTAGGTAGGTGGAGAGACGCATCTAGCCAAGAGAGGTTTGTCATGGCCCAGACATTCGACCTGCTGCTCAAGGGCGGCACCGTTCATTTGCCGGCAGGACCCGCAAGAGTCGATGTCGGCGTGACCGGCGGGCGCATCGTGGCGATCGGCACGGGCCTGGGCGATGCAGGCGAGACGATCGATTGTGCGGGGCTGGACGTGCTGCCCGGCGTGATCGACAGCCAGGTGCATTTCCGCGAGCCGGGGCTGGAGCATAAGGAAGATCTCGAATCGGGCAGCCGTGCCGCCGTGCTGGGCGGCGTCACCGCGGTGTTCGAGATGCCGAATACCAACCCCAACACCGACACCGCCGACCGCGTGGAGGACAAGCTCGCCCGCGCGCATCATCGCATGTGGTGCGACCATGCCTTTTATGTCGGCGCGACCGGCGACAATGCCGAGCAGCTTGCCGAGCTGGAGCGCATGCCCGGCACGGCTGGCGTCAAGATCTTCATGGGCGCGTCGACCGGCAGCCTGCTTGTGGCGGAGGATGAGGCGCTGGCGCGCGTGCTGGCTCATGGCCACCGCCGCGTTGCCATTCATGCCGAGGACGAGGCGCGGATGAACGCGCGCAAGGACGAACGCATCGAGGGCGATCCTGCGAGTCATCCGGTCTGGCGCGACGATGAAAGCGCAATCCTGGCGACGCGCCGTATTCTCAAGCTCGCGCGCGAGGCGCGGCGGCGCATCCATGTGCTGCACGTAACGACGCCGGCCGAGCTGGAGTTGCTGGGCCAGCACAAGGACATCGCGACGTGCGAGGTCACGCCGCAGCACCTGACGCTCGCGGGGGAAGAGGCCTATCCGCGCCTGGGCACCTATGCTCAGATGAACCCGCCGATCCGCAGCGGCGCGCATCGTGACGGGCTTTGGCATTGGGTCGGGCAGGGCGTACCGGACGTTCTGGGCTCGGATCACGCGCCGCACACACAGGAGGAGAAGGCCAAGACCTATCCGGCCAGTCCCAGCGGGATGCCGGGCGTGCAGACGCTGGTTCCGCTGCTGCTCGATCATGTCGCGAACGGACGCCTCACGCTGCAGCGCTTCATCGATCTGACCAGTGCCGGGCCGCAGCGTGTGTTTGGCC
The DNA here is from genome assembly GCA_017304655.1 of Sphingomonas sp. Classification (GTDB taxonomy): domain Bacteria; phylum Pseudomonadota; class Alphaproteobacteria; order Sphingomonadales; family Sphingomonadaceae; genus Sphingobium. Next base: position 196,045 of record JAFKLY010000009.1, on the reverse strand, counting down.
TCGTCGGCAAAGGGCGGATTGCGGTGGGCTATGATGCCGACTTTACGGTCGTCGATCTCAAGGCGCGCTGGACGATGGACGAGACCTGGCTCGCCTCGCGTTGCGGCTGGTCGCCCTTTGAGGGGATGAGCGTCACCGGGCGGCCCGTCGGCACCATCGTGCGCGGCCATCGGGTGATGTGGGAGAACCAGCTCGCCAATCAGGCGGTGGGAGAGCCCGTGCGGTTCGAGGCAACCGAGTTTCCGGGGCACTGAGGAGCGGGAGGGGGCATGGCAACGACGACGAGCAGAGGACAGCGTGGGCGCCGCCGCCGTTGGCGCATTCGCTTTCCGGGTAATCCGCGCACGCGCATCGGCAAGGTGCTGCGCTGGATCGCTATCGGTGCTTTTTCCTTCGTCGCGATCTCTCTGGGGCAGGTGGTCATCTACAAATGGCTGCCGGTGCCGGTGACGCTGACCATGTTGATGGACGAGCATGGCATCACCAAGGATTGGACCTCGCTCTCGCGGATCGATCCGGACATGCCGCGCGCGGTGATCGCCGGCGAGGACGCCAAATTCTGCCTGCACCACGGCTTCGATACCGAGGCGATCAAGCAGGCAATGAAGCGCAATGCGCGCGGTGGCCGCATCCGGGGTGGATCGACGATCAGCCAGCAGACAGCCAAGAACGTGTTTCTCTGGCAGGGCGGCGGCTATTTCCGCAAGGCGCTGGAGGCCTGGTACACGATCCTGATCGAGGCGATCTGGGGCAAGCGCCGGATCATGGAAGTCTATCTGAACGTCGCGGAGACGGGCATCGGCACTTATGGCGTGGAAGCCGGCGCGATCCGCTATTTCGGCCATGGCGCGGAGCAGCTCTCCCGCACGGAGGCCGCCCGCATCGCCGCGGTCCTGCCGTTGCCGAAGAAGCGCGAAGCCAGTTCTCCGGGCGGCTTCACATTGCGCCACGGCAACCGCATTGCGCGGTACAGCGGTTCGGTGAAAATGCAGGGGCTCGACGCCTGCCTCTACGAATAGGTCGGGAGGCATCGGCGCAAAGAGAAAGGGCGAAGGCATTGCTGCCTCCGCCCTTTTTTCTTGGCTTGCGTCCGGCGGCGTCGCAGCCGCCGGACAGGATCCATCAGAAGCTGAAACGCGCGCCGATGCGGATCGCGTAGAGCGAGGAGCCGTTGGTCGTCACCAGCTCGTCTGCCAGCACCGTGTCGCTGCTCGGCTGCTCATACTTGTACTGCGCACAGGTGTTCGTGCCGACAGTAACGCAGCTCACCTTCGCAATCGTCTTGCGGTACGGGAAGCTCGACCGCAGCTGCTGGCCCCACTTGTGGTTGAGCAGGTTGGTGAAGTTCTCGATATCCGCGAACAGGGCGAAGCGCGTGCCGAGCGGCAGTGGCACTTCCTGCTCCAGATGGAGGTCGATGCGCGTGAAAGCCTTCGACCGGAAGGCGTTGCGCGGCGCTACCTGTCCACGATAGCCCGCCAGGCCCGAGGACTGGATGATGCTGTCGATCCGCGTCGCCGTCGCCGTGCTGTCGTAGATGACCTTGGGGTCATTGACGCCGGTCGGGACGTAGAACAGGTAACGCAGCGCGCTGCCGGCTGTTCCGAACACACCGGAGCGTCCGCCCGAAAGGTCCTGCATCGTATAGCTGTACCGCGCACCGGCGCGGGTCGAGCCGAACAGGTCGATCCGGGTCTTGTAGTCGCCGAAGAAGGCCCGCTCGAACGAGGCGTTGTAGCGGAACGCCCAGACCACTTCGTCGTTGGAATGGCCGGGGCCGCTCAGATTGGCGTCATAAGCGGCGGTGTTGCCGTAGATCGAGCCAGCCTGTGACGAGGTGAGCGACGTGTCGTCACGCACATCCTGACGGGTGTAGGCGCCGCCGAGCGTCAGCCCCCAGTCCCAGGTCTTTTCGGCGCGCAGGACGCCGATCCAGCCACGACCATAATCGGTGTTGGTCAGCAGGAGATCCTGACCGGTGTCGTTCGCGTTGCCGATCTTGCTGGTGTAGCGCTGACGGCCATCGGGCGTGAACGAACCGGCGACCGGGATCGACCGCAGATCGATGACCTTCACCTGCGAACGCACCTTGGAATACAGCACGTCCGCGCCGAAGCGCCAGCCATCGCCGAGCGGGCCGAGATTGGCCTCATAGTCCGCCGACAAGGTTGCCCGGAACTGGTTGGGCGCCTTGAAGTTCGGATCGATAGCGTTGATCGATGTCGTCGCGTTAGGGTTCGAGGTCAGGCCGTTCGCGGCAGCCACAACCGCTGTGTCGGCAGCTGCGGGAATAGTCGTGAACGACGGGTTGTTCAGGATCGAGGCGGCATTGGCTGCATTGGTGCCGCTGGCCGAGCCGTTGAGCTGGTAGATGCCGCCGTCCGTCTGGCGCGCCGTGATCGAGGTGTTGATCACGCCGGTGTTGGAGAAGGAGTTGCCGATGTAGACGTCCGGCGATCCGCCACCAAAGATGCCGCCACCACCACGAATGGTCAGGCGCGGCGTTGGCTTATAGGTGAAGCCGACGCGCGGCTGCAGCAGGTCGATGCCACTGATGTTGCTATTGTTCGAGAAACCATAGCGCGGGAAGAAGTTGGGGTTGACTGCCGGTGTGCTCTTCATCCCGAACACGTCCCAGCGCAGACCAAGGCCGACCGAGAGCTTCTCGTTCACCCGCCAGTCGTCCTGCAGGCCGAAGGTGTACACGTTGTAGGAGAAGCTGGCGGCGGCATCCTCAGGCTTGAGCGAGGCCGCATTGTTGTAGCTGAAGCTCTGTGCCGTGCCGGCCTGGAAGTCCGCGATCGAGTCGAAATAATAGGTGCCCGCCGAGGGATTGACGAACATGTTGAACGACTTGGTGTGGTTCCATTCCGCGAGAGCGCGGAAGTTGTGGTCGCCGGCCTTCAGCTTGGCGGAGACGGAACCGCCCCAGCTCTTGATCTTCAGCACGTTCGACTGACTCGGGCCACCGGCGCCGATGACGAACTGCGGCGTGCCAGTGGGGCACACGATGCTGGCGGCGGTCGTCGTGGCGCCGTTCGTCGTGCGATCCGAGGTCGGAGCCGCGCAGACCGACATCTGTGCGCTACGCCCCATCAGCGGGAACTGGCCGCTGTCATAAGTCTTGTAGAGGGCGCGGGTCTCGGTCGAGAACTTCTCGGACCATTCGGCGTTCCACGCCAGGATACCTGCCTTCAGCTCGTTCGGCTTGCGATAGGCGTTGGATTCCAGGCCCAGGTCGCGGGTGCCAGTGGTCGTGCTGACGTTCAGCTCGTCCTTGGTGTAGAGGCCGGTCAGCGAGACGCGCTGCGTCTCGGAGAGGTTGGCGTCCAGCTTGCCGACGATGCGGTCGTCCTTGTCCCCGTCCGATCGCAGGATGCCACCCGCATCGTAGTTGTAGCGGGTCTTGGCGATGCCGACGATCTGCTGCAGGGCAGCGTTCGTTGCGCCGATAACCGGTGTGCCGGCATTGTCTTCCTGCGTACCGAAGGCCACCGGACGGGCAGCGCGCACGCGCTCGGCAGCGATCATGAAGAACAGCTTGTCCTTGATGATCGGGCCGGAAATCTCGGCGCCAAAGTCCTTGCTGGTGAAGTTCGGCTGCACGATGCGGCCGGTGGTGTTGAGGATATAGGGCTTGGTGCGCTTTCCGGTCAGCTCGTCCGAGCTGTAGGTGAAGAAGGCCGTGCCGTGGAATTCGTTAGTGCCTGACTTCAGGATCGCGTTGGAAACGCCGCCCTGGAAGAAGCCCTCGCGAATGTCATAAGGCGCGACCTTGGTTTCGAACTGCGCGATCGAATCCAGCGGAACCGGACCGCGGCGCGAAGGCAGCGCGTCGGGGTTGAGGCCGAAGCTGTCGGTCACGGGCACGCCGTCGACCGTGAAGCGGTTGAAGCGGGGGTTCTGACCAGCGAAGGAGACCTGACGGCCCGTCGTCTGGCTGGTGTCGAGCGTAGCGAAGGGGTCGCGCGCAGCGATGTCGCGGATGTCGCGATTGACCGAAGCGATCTTGCCGATCTGCTCGGCGGTCATGACCAAAGCGGGGCCTTGCGACACGTTGCCGGCGCCGCGAATCTTAGATGCGGTGACGATGATCGTGTCGCCAGCCGACTGCATATCCACCGGCAGCGCGAAGGACTGGCCAACGACCGTGTAGACGTCGGTTGCCTCGAAGTCGCCGAAGCCTTCAGCGGTGACACGCACGGTGTAGGGGCCGCCGACGCGCAGGCCGGAAGCGGAAAACACGCCGTTGGCATTCGAGGTGGCGGTCGAGGTCGTGCCACTCGGCACGTGCGTGATCTGAACGGTCGCACCAGCGAGCGGGGCGCCGTTGCCTGTCACGGTGCCGTTGATGGAAGACGTCGTCTCCTGGGCGTGAACAGGGCTTGTCGCCGCGCACGCAAAGGCCATGCTCGCGGCCGAAGCTGCGAGAAAAAAACGGAAATTTGTCATCGGTGCTCCCCTTGGATCGATGCAGATCTGGTCAGTTCAATGCGCGTTCTTGCCGCCACATAGTCCTTTCGGTCCCGGGTGGAACCGAAGCGTCCTCTCATATGCTGACGGCCCCGTGGCTTGGTCGTGTGTCCAATTTATGACGATGGCGTCTCTATAGGTGGGGGGCGGCGCGGCTCGCTATCGCGAAATCCGCAGCGACGGCGAGTTTTCGTGTAAAATCACTGACATGACGATCGTTTCGGCGGATAAAATCTCGTCTTTTCAAGGTCATATTGTGCGGTGCGGCATGGATGCAACGCTCGTCGAAAAAATCATCGATTGCGCCCCATTGTCGGCGTTCGATCAGGCTGCATTCAACCAGCCCATGGCCTGGACGTCCGCGCGTAACAGGCTTGCGCATGGCCACCCCTTTTACAGGCTGGAAAACAGCTTTTTCGCAGTCGAACTAGCCCCGACTCGGCAGGGGCAGCGCGATTGCCTTTGCAGCTATGGGTATGGCTGCGGTAGCAATCGTCACCCGCGGTGACATAAGCCGCACACTCGCGCCGCTTGCTACCAGAAGCGCAAGCACGGCACTGGCGATCCAGGCCGCTCGCCGGTCGAGGCGATCCACCATGAGAAGGAGGGCCAGGCCGGCGGCGAGCATCGGCCAGAGATGGTAGCGCAGATCCGATGCGATGCTGATGATCCCGAAACTCGCCTCCAGCATCAGGGTCGAGCCGGCGAGCGCGAGGGCCAGTTCGGCAATGTCATCGCCCGGACGTTTCATCGCCGTCCACAGCGCCAGCAGAGCGGCCACGACCCAGCAGATGGGCCAGCCGATCGGCATGTCGGTGAAGAAGCTGAGCATGGCTTGGGCTGTGCTGGCGGCGCGACCTGGCGCCGCCAGGCCAGCGCGATCCGGCTCGGATGCCGCCGGTGGCGCGGCATTGGGCCAATGGGCCGGGACCAGCCAGCGCTCGGTCGAATTGAGATGTGTCAGCCGCTGCAGCGCATAAGCCAGCGGGTGCTGCAGGATCGCCATCGCGAGGCGTCGATAGAGCTGACTTGGCCGCATGGCCTGCCAGCTTGCCGTTGCCCTGCCGCAGTTTCCCTCGCCAAGCCTGTCCCAAAAAAAGGGCGTGACGCAGTCGGCGCGTCGCAGCGCCGCACCTTCGGGCAAGGCATCGCCCGCGCGCACCGCGATGCCGGCAAGGTCGTAAATCGCCTGGCTGCGCGTCACGCCGGAGTCGGCGGCACGCAGCAACTGCCGGTTGATCAGTGGAGAGGCCGCCAGCACGATCGCGATTCCGCCAAGCATCAACAGGGCGCGACCGGGCCATCGGAGGGATGGGCCAGTCAGCAGCACGAAGAATGGCACGACGGCAAACGCAGCATTCGAGCGTACCAGCGCGGCATAAATGAGAAGGATGGTGATGAGGAGCCAGGCGGCGGGAGGAATCCGCTTTCCGGCGAGGCGCCACCAGCCGGCCAGCCCGGTGGCGGCGAGCATGGCGCCCAGCATCTGCGCGTCCTTGAGCACGACGACTTGCCAGCCAATGATCGGCGGTGTGAGCCCCAGCGCGAGCACTGCCCAGCCAGCACGTGCACGACCCATGCGGCGCAGTCGCTCGGCCAGCAGGCCAAGGCCGCACCAGTAAAGGCTCGCTTGCAGAACGAACATCGGCCCCGTCCCGAAGTGCGCGCCGCCCAGCAGCGCCCAGAGCCGTGCCAAGACGGGCGGATGCCAATCATCATATTGGCCATCCAGAACCTGACGGAACTGCACGACGCTGTCGTAAGTGGCGTAGCCGGGCCAGTAGAGAGCGAGTGTCACGCCCAGCAGCGCCAGCGCAGCAAATGTCATGATCGGGCGGGAGGTGCGCTCGTTCATTCGGTCCTGTCGACTGACGGCTCAGTCAAGAACGGACGAGGCGCAATGAGGACTGAGGCGGCGAGGAGCCAGGCGAGGCCCTCGATCCAGCCGGCCAAGACATCGGTCGGCCAGTGGACGCCCAGCCAGCAGCGGCTGGCACCCATGGCCAGGATCATGGTAGCGCAGGCAAGTTGGGTTGTCCGGTTAGGCCACAGGACCGCAATTGCACCGTAGAGCGCCATGCCGCCCGCTGCATGGCCGCTGGGGAAGCTGTAGCCACTGGCCATATGGGGAAGCGGCAGTGCAAAGGCGAAGGGTCTCGGCGCGGCGAACAGTTCCTTGAGTGCCGGATTGATCAGGCTCACGCCCCCCACGGCGACGACCAGCCAGATCATTGCGCGTGGCCGTCCCGCGCGCGCGAGGAACAGGCCGAGCGCCAGCACGAGGAACAGCCGCGCGCCGCTCTCGCCAATCCGATCGAGCCAGACGGCCAGCCACGTGAGGAGACCGGCCCCCGGCAAGCCATGCAGCTTCCCCACGATCCGCAGGCCAAGCTGATCGACCGGCGCGAACAAGGAGAATCGCTGCGACAGTCCGATCAGAAGCACCACGCCGAACAGCGCGGACGCCATCATCAACGGGCGACGCGGAACCCGCACGTCAGGTGCGGCGCACGTTGCGTGCCAGCGCGGCGCCAGCCGCAGGCGCGGACCTAAATGTGCAGGACGCGCCCATAGGCCGCCAGCACGCTCTCGTGCATTGCCTCGCTGATCGTGGGGTGCGGGAAGACCGTGTTCATGAAGTCCTGCTCCACCAGCTCGGCGGTCTTGCCGATGGTGTAACCCTGGATCATCTCGGTCACTTCCGCGCCGACCATATGCGCGCCAAGCAGTTCGCCGGTCTTGGCGTCGAACACCGTCTTGATGAAGCCTTCCGCTTCGCCAAGCGCGATGGCCTTGCCATTGCCGATGAAGGGGAAGTTGCCGACCTTCACTTCATAGCCCGCTTCTTTCGCCTTGGCTTCGGTCAGGCCCACGCTGGCGATCTGCGGGTGGCAATACGTGCAGCCGGGGATGTTGCGGGCGTCCATGGCGTGCGGGTGCGCATCCTTGTTGCCGAGCGCCTTGGCGATCGCTTCGGCGGCGATGACGCCCTCATGGCTGGCCTTGTGTGCGAGCCAGGGCGGCGCGGTCACGTCGCCGATCGCCCACAAGCCGGGCACGTTGGTCGCGCACATCGGGTCGGTCTTGATGTGGCCGCGCTCCATGGCAACGCCGATCGCTTCGAGACCGATGCTTTCGGTATTGGGCACGATGCCAATTGCGACGATGCAGTGGCTGTAGTCGGCGGGGACGGGCTTGCCGTCCTTGGCGGTGATCTTCGCACTTACGCCGCTGGCGGTCACCTTGAGCTCATCCAGCTTGGCGCCGGTGAGGATATTCATGCCCTGCTTCTTGAGCGCCTTCTCGAGGAAGACGGACACGTCCGCGTCTTCCACGGGCACGATGCGGTCCATCATCTCGACGACCGTCACCTCCGCGCCCATGTCGTTGTAGAAGCTGGCGAACTCGATGCCGATGGCGCCCGAGCCGATGACGAGCAGCTTGGTCGGCATTTCTGGCGGGGTCATGGCGGTGCGATAGGTCCAGATCCGCTTGCCGTCGGCCGGGGCGAAGGGCAGGTCGCGCGCGCGCGCGCCGGTCGCGACGATGATATGTTTGGCGCTGATCTCGCTGGCCTTGCCGTCCTTGTCCGTGACGGTGAGGGTGTTCGCCGACTTCAGAACACCGCTCCCCATGTGCACGGTGATCTTGTTCTTCTTCATGAGGCCGGTGACGCCTTTGTTGAGCTGCGAGGCCACGCCCCGCGAACGCTTCACCACCGCTTCCAAGTCCGCCGTGATCTTCTCTGCGGCGAGGCCATAATCCTTGGCGTGCTGCATATAGTGATAAATCTCTGCCGAGCGCAGCAGCGCCTTGGTGGGGATGCAGCCCCAGTTGAGGCAGATGCCGCCCAGCAATTCCCGCTCGACGATGGCGGTCTTGAGGCCAAGCTGCGCCGCGCGGATCGCCGCGACATAGCCGCCGGGGCCGGAACCAAGAACGATGACGTCGTAAGTATCAGCCATTGCAGATCATTCCCTGTCGAAATCAGCCAGCCATGAGCTGGACATATTGGCGCGAGACCCAGCCGGACCGGCAAGTGCCCGCATAATCCTGTTCTTTGGCGATCGGCGAAGTGACGCCGCATCCATCGCCAAGCGTGCCGCCCGCCTGATAGACAACGCCTACCCAGCCATCTTTCTTTGTGTCGTCGCACAGATAGACGTCGGCGCCAGCCTTGAGCCGGTCGGTCTCCAAAGCGTGCAGATCCGGGGACGCGCGGACGGAGAGGAAATTGTCGCCTTCCGGCTTGAGGCCGACGACCCGTCCCGTGCTCGCGCAGGCATCCAGATCGGCCTGACCGCCGATCCGCACGGCAACGGGCGGGACGGCAGGGGGCGATTGGGGCGGCGCCTGCTCGGTCGGGTCAAGGGGTGCGGCGGCGTTATTGGCCGATGCGGCGACGTCCGGCTTCGCGCGGTTGCGCAGTGTCAGCAAGGCGGCCAGGCCGGCCAGCGCCACCAGCGCGAGGATCAATAGCGGAACGAACGCCTTCACTGTGCCTGCTCCACCGGCGGAACCCGGCGCGGCTGGCGTGCTTCGTCGATGGCGACGAAAACGAATTTCGCTTCCGTCACCTTGTAGCATTCCTCGCTGTGGCGCGCGCGCCGCCAAGCCTCGACGGCCACGGTCATGGAGGTGGTGCCGACCTTGATCAGATCGGCATAGACCGACACTTCATCGCCCACGAACACCGGGCGATGGAACTTCATGCCCTCCACGGCAATGGTGACAGCCCGCCCGCGCGCGCGGCGCGCGGCAGCGAGGCCGGCCGCCATGTCCATCTGCGCCAGCAGCCAGCCACCGAAAATGTCGCCATAAGGATTGGCGTCCGCCGGCATGGTGGTGACACGCACGGCGGGCTGGCCGGTTGGGAGAGGTGTGTCCTCGACGGACATAGCGCCCTCAGGCCACTAGGCCCAGCGGTGCCTCCACCAGCTCCTTGAAGACCTTCATCAGCTCCGCGCCGTCCGCGCCGTCGACTGCGCGGTGATCGAAGCTGCCGGTCGCGGACATCACGGTGGCAATGCCGAGCGCGCCGTCGATCACATAAGGGCGCTGTTCGCCAGCGCCGATCGCCATGATCATCGCCTGTGGCGGATTGATGACCGCCTCGAACTGCTTGATGCCCATCATGCCCATGTTGGAGAGGCTGGCGGTGCCGCCGGTGAACTCCTCGGGCTTCAGCTTGCCGTCCTTGGCGCGGGCGGCGAGGTCCTTCATCACGGTCGAGATGGCGCTTATCGACTTGGAGCCGGCATCGGTGATGATCGGCGTGATCAGCCCGGCGGGGATCGACACGGCGACCGAGACATCGGCGCGCTTGAACTTGAGCAGCTGGTCGCCGGCGAACTGGACGTTCACCTTTGGGCAGGCGATCAGCGCCTTGGCCAGCGCCTTGATCAGCATGTCGTTGACCGACAGCTTCACACCGGTCGAGGACAGCGCGGCGTTCAGCTCGCCACGCAGCTTGAGCAGCGCGTCGAGGCGGATGTCCACCGTGAGGTAGATGTGCGGAACCTGCTGCTTCGATTCGGTGAGGCGGCGGGCGATCGTCTTGCGCATGTTCGAGAGCTTCTCGACCTCATGCGGAATGCCGAAATCCTGCGCATGGACGGGTGCAGGCGCGGGGGCTGCGGTCGGCGCGGGGGCAGCAGCAGGAGCAGCGGCGGGTGCCTTCTCGGCCATGACCGAGCCGGGCTTGAAGCCTTCGATATCAGCCTTGACGATACGGCCGCCGGGGCCGGTGCCGGTGACGGCGCCCAGTTCGACGCCGGCTTGCGCTGCGATGCGGCGCGCGAGCGGGCTGGCCTTGACGCGGTCGCCAGCAGCCGCCGGTGCGGCGGAAGCGACGACAGGGGCGGGCGTTGCGGCGGCAGCCTTGGTGACTTCCGGCTCGGGCCGGGGCGCGGGCGCCGCTTCGGCCTTGGGCGCGGCGGCGCTCGCGCCGGCGGCGGGGACCGATTCGCCTTCCTCGATCAGCACGGCGATCACTTCGCCCACCTTCACATTGTCCGTGCCCTCGGGGATCACGATCTTGCCGATGATGCCCTCATCGACCGCCTCGAACTCCATCGTGGCCTTGTCCGTCTCGATTTCAGCGAGGAGATCACCGGATTTTACCGTGTCTCCTTCCTTCACCAGCCATTTGGCCAGCGTGCCTTCTTCCATGGTGGGCGAGAGGGCGGGCATCTGGATGTTGATCGCCATGGTGGCCAGGCTTTCCTGTTTCTGTCGGTTGGACAATCGCCCGCCACCTTCACGCTTTGCCTTTCCGGGTCAAGGCCGTCGCTTGTATCCGGCGCGAAATTCGCCCACTTATGTCACGTTTCGACAAGCTTTGGACGCCCGGGACCGGGCGGAACATGGGAGGGCGCGGCCATGGTGCGGACATATCTGGTCGTCGTGGATGAGAGCAGCGAGGCGGAATCCGCTCTGCTGTTCGCCGCGCGTCGTGCCGCCAAGACCGGCGGTGGCGTCCACATGCTCGCGATCGTGCCTCAGACCGGCTTTGTGCAATGGGGCGCGGTGCAGGCAACCATGGAGGAGGAGGCGCGCGGCCGGGCCGAGGCGCTTGCCATGGGCGCGGCTGGCACACTGATGGCGGAAGCGGGCATCCAGCCGGCGATTACCGTGAAGAGCGGCGATCCCGTCGCTTCGGTCAAGGAAATGCTGGGCGCCGGCGAATCGGTCGCGGCGCTGGTCCTCGGGGCGGCGCCCAAGGGCGCGCCGGGTCCGCTGGTCACCCATTTCGCCGGGCATGACGCTGGCACGTTGCCCTGCCCAGTCATGATCATTCCCGGATCGCTCAGCCGCGAGGACATCGAGCGCCTGAGCTGACGCAAAAAAGGGGCCGGATCGCGCCGGCCCCTCATCAGTATCGTCTCGGTGCCGGGCCTCAGCCCTGCTGGTCCGCGCGGGCGACGCCGTTACCGTCCAGATTCTCGGCGACGAAGGCCCAGTTCACATGCTTCTTGAGCAGCGTGTCGGCATAGCTCGGGCGCGCGTTGCGATAATCGATGTAATAGGCGTGCTCCCACACATCGAGGATGAACAGCGGCGTCGCGCCATGGGCAACCGGCGTGTCCGCGTCATGATAGCTGGTGACTTCCAGCTTGCCGTCCTTGAGGTTGAGCGCGACCCAGCCGCTGGCGAAGTGACCAACGGCCTCAGCCTTGAGCTTCTCGATCAGCGCATCCGTCGAGCCGAAGCCTTCGGTGATGAGGTCGGCGAGCTTGCCGGTCGGCTCCTGCTGCTCAGGCGAGAGGCCGAGCCAGTAGAAGCTGTGGTTCCAGATCTGGCCGACCTGGTTGAACAGGCCGCCCTTGGAGCTCTTGATCAGCTCGACCAGCGACTTGCCCTGCAGGCTCTCGTCGGCGGCGACCAGCTCGTTGGCCTTCACCACATAGGCATTGTGATGCTTGCCATGGTGATAGTCGAACGTCTCGGCCGACAGGTCGTCGCCGAACGCTGTCTTGGCATAGGGAAGGTCGGGCAGAATGAACGCCATGGGTGAGCTCCTGATGCTGTGGTTATCGTCTTTGTTGAGGCTGAAACGCGCGAGCGCGCGATTCGTTCTTTTAGCGGCTGCGCAATGGCGCGGGCGACGACGAGATTCCAGTGATCTCTGCCGATCATCCAACAATATAAAATTGATATGACATTGCCGGGCCTTTGGCTTAGCCTTGCGGCTGGCCGGGACTGTCCGGCTTTAGGAGAGGGGTGGCCCTCGGCACGCCCCGCAAAAATGACAATGGGGGAGCATGATGGCGAAATTCTTCGGCAATCTGCATCTTGTGCTGCTCGTCGGGCTGCTGCTCGCGATCGCGGTGATTTATGGCGTTGGACCCAATGGCGACTTCATGCAGGCGACGTTCCGCTGGCTGCATGCATTCTTTGGCATCCTCTGGATCGGTCTGCTCTATTACTTCAATTTCGTGCAGATCCCGACCATGCCGAAAGTCCCAGCTGAGCTGAAACCGGGCGTTTCCAAGTTTATTGCCCCGTCGGCACTGTTCTTCTTCCGCTGGGGCGCGGCGCTGACTGTGCTCACCGGCCTGATCGTCGCGCATCTCGCCGGCTATCTTGTTCAGGCACTAATGCTGGAGCGGCCCTATCTGCTCATCGGCATCGGCATGTGGCTGGCGCTGATCATGGCGTTCAATGTGTGGTTCGTAATCTGGCCGGCGCAGAAGAAGGCGCTGGGGATCGTGGAAGCGGACGATGCGACCAAGGCGAGCGCTGCGACGCGGGCGATGATCTTCAGCCGCACCAATACGCTGCTGTCCATCGCGATGCTTTATTGCATGGTGAACTTCAACGGCGGTTGAACCCGTTCGGCACCCGCGGGGCAATCAGCGCGCGGGTGCCGCTGGTCAGAGCAGTCCGTGTTTGCGCAGGCAATGACGGAGCTGGTCGTAAGAGAGGCCGAGCGCCTTGGCCGTTGCCCGCTGGTTGAAGCGATTGCGCTCCAGGGCGCGGCGCAGGATCGCCGCCTCATGCGCATCGACGGCGGACCGGAAATCGCACACGTCATCCAGGGCGATGGTCAGGTGCCCGTCACGCGGTTCGTCTTTGGCAATGGGGGCGGCGACCGGCTCGGTCGCCATGTCATCAGTGGGCCTCGCCGGTTTCGTGGCGGTTGGCATGGGGGCGGGTTGCCAGGGTGAGGCGAAGGGATCGAGCTGGATGGCATCGATCGGCTCGTCCGGCAGGCCCCAGCGATAGACGGCGCGTTCCACGACATTGCGCAGCTCGCGCACATTGCCCGGCCAGCGATAACCGACGAGCTGCGCCATGGCGGCAGGCGTGAATCCGGGCCAGCCGGACCAGCGACATTCGGTCGCCATACGGCGGCCGAAATGCTCGACCAGCACTTCGACATCGCCTTCGCGTCCGCGCAGCGGCGGCAGCGTTATGACCTCGAAGGACAAACGATCGAGCAGGTCGGCGCGGAAGCGGCCGGCCGCCACCGCATCAGGCAGATGCTCGTTCGTGGCCGCCACGATGCGGACATCGACATTGAGCGGCCGCGAGCTGCCGATCCGCGTGACCTCGCCATATTCGACCGCGCGCAACAGGCGCTCCTGCGCCGCCATCGACAGGGTGCCCAATTCGTCGAGGAACAGGGTGCCGCCGTCGGCCTCCTCGAACCGGCCGGCGCGGGCGCGAGTCGCGCCGGTGAAGGCGCCGGCCTCATGACCGAAAAGCTCCGCCTCGATCAGTGTTTCGGGCAGGGCGGCGCAGTTCATGACGATCAGCGGTCCATCCCAGCGCGGCGAGAGGCGATGGATGCGCTCGGCGATCAGTTCCTTGCCGGTACCGCGCTCGCCGATAACCAGCACGGGCCGGATGAGATCGGCCGCGCGCCCCGCCTGCTCGACGGCGTCGAGAAACGCCAGCGACTGGCCGACAAAATGCGTCACTTTCTCCATGCCAAATATTAGGAAAATTTCCCACCTCTTCGCAAGGATTATTCGTCTCGACGTCAGTGCTCCAGAGGAAAAATGGCTGAAATTCGCCAATTTCTGAAATTGGCACGCCCCATGCAGATGTTTGGGCAATCCGCCACAAAGGCGGGCTTTGAAGGCCAAATTCAGATCAGGAAGTGAGACATGACGAACGATATCAACACTCTTAGCAGCCGGGCGATGGTCGCCCTGCTCACCGTTGTTTTCAGCGCCGTGACGGTGCTGGGCGCGGTGGGTCCCGCCGTCAGCGGTCCGAATTCGGGCGCAGCGAACACGGGGCTTGCAAATCTCTCGGGCAAGTCGGCAAATTCCCTTGCATGACGGCTTGCCTGGTAGCCGGGGCGGGAAGCCCCTCACCCGCCCCGGCAATTTGCGCTTTCGGATTGGAGTAATGGACTGATGGGTATTTTTTCTCGCACCCGCGACATCATCGCCGCCAATGTCACCGATCTGCTCGATCGGGCGGAAGACCCGGCGAAGATGATCCGCATGATCATCCTCGAAATGGAGGAGACGCTGGTCGAGGTTCGCGCGTCTGCCGCCCGCACCATTGCCGACCAGAAGGAAATGCGCCGCCATATCGCCAAGCTCGATGCGCTGCAGGACAGCTGGCGCGAGAAGGCGGAGCTGGCCCTTTCCAAGGACCGCGAGGACCTCGCCAAGGCCGCACTCGTCGAGCGCCAGAAGGCTGCCGAAATGGCCGATCAGCTCAAGGGCCAGATCGGCGTTCTCGACGATGCGCTGCGCGCGTCCGAAGAGGATATCGCCAAGCTGCAGGCCAAGCTGCGCGAGGCGCGTGCCCGCCAGAACAGTCTGGTGACCCGCATGGAAAGCGCCCAGACGCGCATGCGTGCCCGCGAGATGTACAATGGCGAGCGGGTGCAGGACGCCTTCTCCCGCTTCGAGATGCTCGAGCGCCGCGTCGATCTGGCCGAAGGCCATGCCGATGCGCTGGGCCTGGGCAGCCAGCCCAAGACGCTGGAGCAGGAGATTGCCGAGCTGCAGTCCAACGACAAGGTCGAGGCCGAACTTGCGGCGCTCAAGGCCGCGCAGAAGAAGGACTGAGCCATGGAAGAGGTCCTTTTGCCCATCGTCATCTGCGGCATGCTCTTCATCGGCATGCCCTGGCTGATCTTCCATTATGTGACCAAGTGGAAGCAGGCGCCGAAGATCACTGACGAGGATGAGCGCCTGCTCGACGAGATGCACATTCTCGCCCGCCGCCTGGAGGAAAGGCTGCAGACCGTCGAGCGCATCATCGCCGCCGACAACCCCGATTTCCGTCCGGCCCGCCCGATCGAGGCCGAGGACTACACATTCGACCGGAGGAACTGACCATGTCCGCTCGTCGCACCAAATTCTATCTCGACAAGCAGAATGCCAAATGGATGGGCGTCTGCGCCGGCATCGCCGACTATACCGGGATCGACGTGCTCTGGGTTCGCATCGGCGCCGTGCTGGTGACGCTCATGGGGGCCTTTCCCTGGACGCTGATCGCCTATTTCCTCGCCGCCTGGATGGCCGAACCGAAGCCTTCGGGCCTTTACGCCGACCGTGACGATGAGAGGTTCTGGCAAGGCGTGCGGACCAATCCGGCGCGCTCGACCCGGGACGTGCGCAGCAAGTTTCGCGACATCGACCGCCGCCTCGGTGACATCGAGGCCTTCTATACCAGCCGCAACACGCGCCTGGCGGACGAGATCGACAGCCTGCGCTGAGCGGCTGGCGGCGAGAAGGGGGAAAGACGATGGACCCGATATCGGCATTCATTCTCGGAGCACTGAGCGCCGTGGCAACCCTGCTGACGATCCAGGCTTATGGCCGCCGCAAGGTGCGCAAGGCGCTGGCCGCTCAACCGGCGATGCACAGCGAGCCGGTCGCGAACCGGCAGGAAGTGGGCGAGATGCGCCGGCGCGTGGAAGTGCTGGAGCGGATCGTCACGGAGCAGCCGCGCCGGCTGGAGCAGGAAATCGAGCAGCTGCGCCAAGCGTAAGCGCTCAGAATAGATACGGGGGAGAGCGGGTCAGATCGGCAAACGGGATCGGCCACGCCTCCCTGCCAACAGGGATTATCGACCAATGAAACAAGACGCTGCGGACATGCTCGTCCCAAATCTGCCCTGGATCATCGGCGGCGGAATGCTGCTGGGCCTCCTCGGCATTGTGGGCTGGATCTTCACCACCTGGTTGCGCGTGCGCAACGGGTATCCGCTGGAGAACAGCTGGGGCAAGGCGGTCTATCCGATGAAGAATGAGGAAACCGTCGAGCGCATCAAGCTGCTCAGTCAGGAGAATGCGCAGCTTCGCGCCGAGCTGGGCGCGGTCAAGGATCGGCTCGCCAATGTCGAGCGGATCGTGACCGACAGTTCGCTCAGCCTTACGCACGAAATCGAGAGCCTGCGCGGCACGCGCAATTGAGGGGGACGCCATGGAAAAGGCAATATTGGTTCTCGGCTTCTTCCTGATCGTGGTCGGCATCCCGGTGATTGCGGACATGCTGAACAAGATCCACAAGCGCAACATCGCGCTGCGCGAGCGCGAGCTGGAGATCATGGGATCGCAAACGGCAGAGAAGGCGGCGCAATATGCAGCGCAGACCGAGCGTCTGGAGCAGCGGGTGCGGGTGCTGGAGCGGATCGTGACCGATCGGGGTGCCGACCTCGCAAGGGAGATCGACCAGCTGGGCCAGGACGACACGCCGCGTCGGATTGAGCACTGAAACGAAGCAGGTTTGAGCAGGAGGGCTCATTATGAATTCTTATGAAATGGTCATAGGCATCGTACTGATCGTCACGATCGGCGGCATCGTTCGCGCAAAGCTGGGCGTCGGCCACCGTCACCGCGGCGAGCGATTCGTCGGCGGCGGGGCGGGCGCCAATGACGCAGAGGCCGATCGTCTGCGCGACGAGGTGAAGCAGCTCAAGGAGCGCGTCGCAGTGCTGGAGCGTCTGGCGACCGACAGCACCAGCGCGCTCGATCGGGAATTCGAGAAACTCAAGCAAATCGACAGACCGTAAGCCTGCAAGAGGCTCGGTTTTTGACGGGAAGGACGCTATCATGACCGACCTGACCATCCTGCAATATGGCGCAGCGGCGCTCACCCTGACCCTCTGGCTCGGCATCCTCACCATGGCCGTCCTCCGGGGATGGAATGGCTGGCTGGCGCTCAAGCGCGCCGAGCTGGAGCTTGTCGCCGGGCAGCGCGGCTATGTGGAGCCGGCGAGCACGCCCTCCGCTGCGACGCGCATCGACGTTGCCGACCTCAAGGAGCGTATCCGCAAGCTTGAGGCGATTGCCGCCGGGATCGACCTCTAGACGGCCAAGGGTCCGCCGGGTTTTGCTGGCCTGGCGGGCCGCGCGGCCTATATGGGGCGCATGACGACGCTCCAGCAAATCCAGGACGACTACGAACTGCTCGAAGGGGACGAGCGCTACCGGCTGCTCATCGACCTGGGCAAATCCCTCGAACCCATGCCAGACGCGTTGAAAACGGACGCCACGCTTGTGCGGGGATGTTCGGCCTCTGTTTGGGTCTATCCCACCCGCCGCGAAGATGGCGCGCTGCACTTTCTGGCGGACAGCAATGCCGCGATCACCAAAGGTATCATCGCGCTGGTCCTGCTGACGGTGCAGGACCGCAAGCCGGCGGATGTCGCCGTCTTTGATATCGAGGGCGCGCTGGGACCTTTCGATCTCAAGCGGCAATTGTCCTCGAACCGGACGCAGGGACTGCCCAACATGATCGCGCTGATTCGCGAGACGGCGGCCAGACTGGCGTCCGAATAAGCCCTAGTTCGCCGGAGCCGGCGTTCCCGCCGCTGCCTCGCCGCCCAGTGCACGATAGAGCGTGACGCGGTTGCTCGCAGCCTCGAGCTGGGTCGCGACGAGCGTGCGCTGTGCGGCATAATAGCTCCGCTGGGCGTCGAGCGCTTGCAGGAAACTGTCGATACCGCCGCGATAGCGCGCCTCGGCCAGCTCCCACGCATCTTTGGCGGCCTCGGTGCGCAGCCGGTCAGCAGCGGTCTGCTTATCTATCGTCCCCAGCCGGGCCAGCGCATCGGCGGTTTCGCGATAGGCGGTCTGGATCGCCTTTTCATATGCGGCGAGCAGCGCATCGCGCTGGGCCTTGCTGGCCGCGAGGTTCGCCCGCGCCGCGCCACCCTGGAAGACGGAATAGCTTGCGCCAGCGGAGCCTTGGCTGACTTCGCGGCCGGCATCGCCGAACAGCCGCTCAAGTGATGGACCGACAAGGCCGATCAACGCGCCTAACGTGATGCGCGGAAACAGGGCGGCGCGCGCTGCGCCGATCTGCGCATTGGCAGCGCGCAGATTGTATTCTGCGGCCATCACGTCCGGCCGGCGCAGCAGCACGTCCGTACCGGTACTGTTTGCAGGTACCGCGA
The DNA here is from genome assembly GCA_017304655.1 of Sphingomonas sp. Classification (GTDB taxonomy): domain Bacteria; phylum Pseudomonadota; class Alphaproteobacteria; order Sphingomonadales; family Sphingomonadaceae; genus Sphingobium. The sequence continues at coordinate 177,700 of JAFKLY010000009.1, read as the reverse complement.
TCCGCTCCCCGGCGGTCTCAATAGCTTCCGGTAGCAGGGCGGCATCGACCGGCGCGCCGACCAGTAGCTCAATCAGATTGCGATCTTGCGCGATCGCTGTCGTGTAACGGGCGGTATCAGATTGGGCCGTGGCGAGGATCGTCTGCGCCTGACGCAGATCCGTGCGCGGAGCGACACCACCTGAGAGTCGCGCCTGCGTCAGCTCCACGCTCCGCCCCGCCGTTTGTGCGGTCGCCACGCTGAGATCGAGCAGGCTCTTGTCTGCCGCATAGCCAAGCCAGGCCTGGGCAAGCGTGCCGATCAGCGACAGGCGGACGGTCTGGGCATCGGCCTCGCTGGCAAGATAGCTATTGCGAGCAGCGTCGCTGAGTGAGCGCAACCGCCCAAACAGATCGAGCTCATAAGCCGTCACGGAGATATCCGCCGACGCATTGTTGGCGACGGGTGCGCCGGATGCTGAGCCTGTCGAGACATCGGCGCCGGCATTGACCTGCGGAGGTAGCGCAGCGCGCTGGACGCGATATTGCGCGCGGGCACGCTCGATATTGGCTGCGGCCTGGCGCAGGTCGCGATTATTCTCCAGCGCCAGCGCGATCAGCTTTTGCAGGCGGTCGTCGCCAAAGAGATCGCGATAGCTGGCGCTGGGCAGGCCGGCATAATCGGCGGCATAAGCCGCGCCGGTCGGCCAGCTTGTCGCTACAGGCGCGGCGGGGCGCTCATATCGGGGCGCGAGCGTGCAGCCGGCCAGCAGCAGGCAGGCGGCAGCGGAAAGGCGGCGGCGCACCGTCATTGATCCGATGACCTCGCCCGGCGCGCGACGATGCGAGCGCTGATCTTCTGCAGCGTGTCGCGGGTCGTGCGCCGCACGATGATGAAGAAGAGCGGGATGTAGAACAGCGCGAGCACTGTCGCGGTCAGCATCCCGCCGATCACGGCGGTGCCGATGGCGATGCGGCCATTGGCGCCGGCGCCGGTGGAGAGGGCGAGCGGCAACACGCCGAAGATGAAGGCGAGGCTGGTCATCAGGATCGGTCGCAGGCGCAGTCGCGCGGCCTGCAGCGCCGCATCGATGATGCGCATGCCGCTCTTCTCCGCCTGCTCGGCGAACTCGATCATCAGGATCGCGTTCTTGGCGGCCAGGCCCATGGTCGTGAGCAGGCCGATCTGCAGGAAGATATCGTTGACGAGGCCGCGCAGCGAGACGGCGAGCACCGCACCGATCAGGCCGAGCGGCACGATGAGCAGCACGGCGATAGGGATACTCCAGCTCTCGTAAAGCGCAGCGAGGAAAAGGAACACGACGAGGAGCGAGAGCGCATAGAGGATCGGCCCCTGCCCCGCAGACAGCCGCTCCTGATAGGAAAGGCCCGAGAAGGCGAGACCGATACCGGGCACGTCGGCTACATGCTTTTCCATCCGGGCCATTGCCTCGCCGGAGCTGTATCCGGGCGCGGACTGGCCGAGGATCTGGAAGGAGGGGATGCCGTTGAAGCGCGAGAGCCCCGGCGGTGCCATTGACCAGCTGATGGTCGAGAAGGCGGAGAAGGGCGCCATCTGGCCGTCGCGGCCGCGCACCTGCCAGGCCGCGAGGTCCTCCGGCTTGGCGCGGAACTGCATGTCGCCCTGCACATAGACGCGCTTGACGCGCCCATTATCGACGAAATCATTAATGTAGCGCCCGCCCCACGCGGCTGAGAGCGTGGTGTTCACATCCGCCTGCGTCAAACCCAGCGCTGCGAGTTTCTGATGATCCAGCTCGATATGCAGCGAGGCGATGTCCGGCATCTCCTGCAGGCGCACCGCCGCCAGCTCCGTGTCGGCGCGGGCAGCGGCCAGCACCTTGTCGCGCGCTGCGGCGAATTGCTCCGGCGGCATTCCGCTGGTGTTGAGAATTTGCACCTCGAAGCCGGTCGACTGCCCCAGGCCCGGCACGGCGGGTGGCGTGAGCGCGAAGATCTGTGCATCGCGCATGGCTGACAGCGCCTGACTCGCACGGCGCGTCACGGCCTCGGCGCTGTTCTGTTTGCCCGGCCGCTCATCCCACGGTTTGAACATGATGAAACCGCGACCGACATTCTGTCCGATCGCGCCGCCCGGCCCGGATGTGCCGGCGACGGTGAAGAAGGTTTCGACCGTTTCGCTCTCATAGGTCTTGAAATATTGCTCGACGGCGGTCTGGACTTCCTTGGTGCGGTTGATCGTCGCGCCGGTGGGGAGCTGGAAGCTGACGATACCCGTGCCCTGATCTTCATTGGGCAGGAAGCCGGTGGGCAGGCGCTGGAACAGCACGACGAGCAGCACGACGACCAGACCATAAGCGATCAGGGCTGCGCTGCGCCGGTCCACGATCTTGCGAATGGCGACCAGATAACGGTCGATGCCGCGCTCGAAGCGGCTGTTAAACCCATCGCGCGCGCGCTTGAGGCCTGCGTCCAGCCGAGGCAGGCGCCGTTCGATCCAGCTCTTCTCGGCTCCCCCACCGGCGGCGTCCTCGCGGCGCGGCTTGAGCAGGATGGTGGTCAGGGCGGGCGAGAGAACGATGGCGACCAGCACGGAGAGCGCCATGGCCGAGACGATGGTAATGGCGAACTGGCGATAGATGACGCCGGTCGAGCCGCCGAAGAAGGCCATGGGCATGAACACGGCGGAGAGGACGAGCGCGATGGCGATGAGGGCCATGGTGATCTCGCGCATCGACTCCATCGTCGCCTCGCGCGCGGTCATGCCCGGATTTTCTTCCATGAGCCGTTCGACATTCTCGACCACGACGATGGCGTCGTCGACCAGCAGGCCGATCGACAGGACGAGGCCGAAGAGCGTCAGCGTGTTGATCGTGTAGCCGGCGATGTAGAGGATGGTGAAGGTGCCGAGCAGCACCACCGGCACGGCGATGGTCGGCACCAGCGTTGCCCGCCAGTTCTGCAGGAACACGAACATCACGATCACGACGAGGATAATCGCCTCGATCAGCGTCTTGGTGACTTCCCAGATCGAGAGCTTGATGAACGCCGTCGTGTCCTGCGCGAAGCCATATTGGAAACCCTCGGGGAAGGTCTTGGCGAGTTCGCGCACCCTGGTCTTGATGAGTTCGGCGGTGGTCAGTGCGTCCGCGCCCGGTGCCAGCTGGAAAGCCACGCCGGCACCGGGATGCCCGTTGACATGGATGGTGACGGTATAGTTGTCCGCGCCGATCTCGACCCGCGCGACATCTCCCAGCCGCACCGTGGCCCCACTGGAGAGGGTTTTGACCACGATGGCGCGGAATTGCTCGGGCGTCTGCAGGCGTGACTGCGCCGTCACCGGCACGTTGAGATATTGGTCCGGCGCCGAGGGTTCGGCGCCGAGTTGGCCGGCTGCGATTTCCGTATTCTGCGCCTGGAGCGCGCTGATGACGTCGCCTGGCATCAGCTGATAGCTCGCCAGCCTATCCGGATTGAGCCAGACGCGCATCGCATTGGGCGAGCCGAAGACGTTGACCTGACCGACGCCGGGCACGCGACTGAGCGCATCCTGCAGATTGGAGGAGAGGTAATCCGAAACCTGCTGCGGGCTCATCCGGTTCGAGGCGTCGTAAATGCCAGTGATGAGCAGAATGTCGTTGTTCGACTTGCGGACCTGCACGCCGTTCTGCTGCACCTGCTGTGGCAGGCGGGCGATGACCGACTGGAGCTGGTTTTGCACCTGCACCTGCGCGATGTCCGGGTCGGTCCCTTTGGAGAAGGTCGCCGTGATGTTCGCGCGGCCGCGCGCGTCGGAGGAAGAAGTGAAATAGAGCAGGCCGTCGATGCCGTTGAGCGATTGCTCGATGATCTGCGTGACACTGTTCTGCACGGCCTCGGCCGAGGCGCCGGGGTAATTGGCGCTGATGTTCACCTGCGGCGGCGCGATGTCCGGATATTGCGCGATAGGCAGGCCCTGAATGGCGCCGATGCCGGAGAGCATCACGATCGTCGCGATCACCCAGGCGAGGATCGGGCGATCAATGAAGATGCGGGACAGCATGGCCTATCCCGCCGTGCCGGGCCGGGGGGCCTGTCCCTTTGGCGCGACGGTCTGCGGCGTATCGGCCCGCACTGGCTTGAGCGCCTGGCCGGGTCGCAGATCGCCCGTGCCCTGCACGATGATGCGGTCTCCCGGTTGCAGGCCCTTGGTAACGACCCAGAATGCGCCCTGCGTGCGCGGCGCGACGATCTTGCGGACGACCGCCTTGTCGTCCTTGCCGGCGACGAACACTTCCGCCTCGCCTGTCCCATCCCGCTTCACGGCCGCCTGCGGCACGAGATAGGCGCCCTTGTCGACGGCCTGACTAAAGCGCGCGCGCACGAACATGCCGGGCAGCAGCCAGCCCTGCGGATTGGCGAACTGCGCGCGCAGCGTCACCGTGCCGGTCGAAGCGTCCACCAGTGCCTCGGCGAAGCGGACCTGGCCGACCACATCATAGTCGCTGCCGTCCTCCAGCTTGAGGCGGACCTGCGCCGATGCCGGCGAAGCGCCGCCGCGCGCGAGCAGCCGGCGAAGCGACAGAAGATCGGCCGCGCTTTGCTGGATATCGACGAAGATGGGATCGAGCTGGTTGATCTGCGCGAGCGGCGTCGCCTGATTGGCGGTCACCAGACCGCCGACTGTCACCAGCGAGCGGCCGATGCGCCCGGTGATCGGCGCCGGCACAGATGTCCAGCCCAGGTTGATCCGGGCCGTCTCGCGCGCAGCGCGGCGCTGGGCCACGGCGGCCTCGGCCTGTCGGGCGGCGGCAACGGCGTTGGTGTAATCCTGCTGGCTGATCGCCTCGATCCGGGCGAGCGGCTTGTAGCGCTCTGCCAGGGCACGGGCTGCCTCGGCATTGGCCTGCGCGCTGGCGAGATTGGCCTCTGCCTCGGCAGCGGCGGCGCGATAAGGCGATGGCTCGATCTCGTAGAGCGGCTGGCCCGCGCGCACGATCGAACCTTCGGCGAACAGCCGGCGGCGGATCACACCGGAAATCTGGGGGCGCACGTCGGATGCCTGATAGGCGCTGGTCCGGCCCGGCAGTTCCGTCACCAGCGGCACGTCCTGCGCCTGCACGACCACGAAACCGACGGTCTTGGGGCCGGTTGCCCCTGGGCCACCTGGCCCGCCCGCCTGTTGGCCGCCCGAGCCGCAGCCCGCCAGCAGGAGCGTGACCCCGCCCGTCAGGGCAATCGCGAACCGGGCAGGTCTGGCTGGCAAGGCGCTGAATTCCGCTTTTTTGGGGGTCGGAAAGAAGATCGGTCTCGAAATCATACCGAACGGCGATGCTGTCAAGGTCATTCGCCGGCTACCGATCCGGATTCGCCATTCTGAATGGCGGAAGGCGCGTGCTGGCGCGTCGAACTACTTAGGGCTGCAACGATTTTATGCCTATAAGGCAGTCGAATCGGGCAGGCGGATTGTGCACAATGTCCATGGCCGCCATTATGACAGGGGAGCAGTGGGCGTTGATCGATCCGAAGCATTTTCGCGACGTGATGGGCAGTTATCCGACGGGTGTGTGTGTCGTGACAGCTCAGGGCGAGCAGGGCGAGCGCTGGGGTCTGGCCGTCGGGTCGTTCACATCGATCTCGCTCGACCCGACACTCGTCGGCTTCCTGCCGGACAAGCGCTCGAGAAGCTGGGAGCGCATGGCCGAGACCGGGCGCTTCTGCGTCAATGTGCTCGGCGCCGATCAGCTTGCCACTTGCCAGCGCTTCGCCTCGCGTCATGAGGACAAGTTTGAGGGCATCTCCCATGGCACCAGCCCCGGCGGACTCCCGCTTCTTGATGATGTGCTGGCCTGGATCGAATGCGACATCGCGCGCACGGTCGAGTTGGGCGATCATCTGCTGGTCGTGGGCGCAGTGCGGGCGATGCAGCGGATGACGGGCGATTCGCCGCTGATCTTCTATCGGGGCGGTTATCACATGCTGGCCGGCATCGACGGGACCCTGACCTGACGCAGCCTTGATGCCGCGTGGGGAGACGCAGGTGAACGAGGCCGTCTATCAGCCCTTGCCGAATGGCAGGATCGCTTCCAGCGCCGCGAGCGGCGGCTTGTTCGGAAGCGAGACGCCCCGGCGCAGCAGGAACACATGCCGGACGATCTCGGCCTGCTGCTCTATGCCGTAGCGGGCGAATGGCTTGCCGGGTTCGAATTCATAATCGTAGCGGCAGAACGGGTGACGGCGCAGCAGCAGGTTGAGCCCGCTCTGGTGCTGCCAGACGTGCGTCATCTCATGCAGGAACAGGCCCTGCCCGGCGAGCGTGTCGGCACCGAAACAGTCGCAGTAACTCTCGCCCCGAGGATGAAAATGGATGTGCCCGCGCGGCGCCATGACAGTCCTGCGCGGCTGGAATGGCCACCATTTGCGCTGTTTTATCCGCACCGGGCCGAGGTCGATTGCGGACCCGAACATTGCGCGAACGAGCACCCGCTCGGGATCGGTCAGCGGGCGATCGTCCGGTTCATCGGATGCGGAGCTGGGCGCGTTGACCATGACGCCCAGATAGGGCGGTCATGACGCAGGACAAGCGCCCACAGGGTCAGGCCTTCAGATTATCCTGGATCGAGATGCCCAGCAGAACGAGGCCGAAGGCCCCCATCATGCCGAGGAAAGTGATCACCGGCCATTGTGCGAGATGTTCCATCAAATCCTGCTCCAAAACCAAAGTCATTGGCGTGCTGTCTTGGCCGAGACGGCCGCATCTTCATTGATCAGGATCAAGGAACTCTTTGGGATCTGACGCTGCGCGCTCACAATTTGGGGCGGCCTGCTGTGCCGGGACGAGGTGTTTTTGCTTTGTTAACCAAGGCTGTAGCATCATCCGTTCGCAAAGGAGGGTTTTCGTGCGCTGTCCCAGCCAGATCGCGGATGAGAAAGGCCGGCTTGCCGCGCTTGATGATTATGCGTTGAGCGCAGGCCAGGGTCTGTCCGCGCTCGATCCGATCGTCGAGATCGCCATACGGATGTTCGATGTGCCGGCAGCGGCGGTGAACATCATCGGCAGTGACCATGTGTTTCTCGCCTCAAGCAAGGGCATCGGGGAATATGATGCGCGGCGAGAGGTTTCCTTTTGCGCTCATGCGATCACGCAGGACGACGTCATGGTCGTGGAGGACGCACAACTCGATCCGCGCTTTCATGATAATCCGCTGGTGCAGGATGGTTTCATCCGCTTCTACGCGGGCGTACCGCTCCGGACGCCTGAGGGCCATGCGCTGGGCGCGCTGTGCATTCTGGATTCTTCGGCACATGCCCAGTTTGGCGCGCAGGACCGAACGCGACTCAAGGAACTGGCCCGCCTTGCCTCGGACCAGCTTGAATTGCGCCGGCTGGAAATCGCTGCGGCAGCGGAGCCATCGCGCTTCGAAGCCAGCGCCGCGACATCGCCCAATGCCGTTATCTGTTTTGATCCGCAGTCTTGTATCTCGGCCTGGAACGATGCCGCGTCGGCCATGTTCGGTCATGACGCGTCGGATATCGTTGGCGCGCATCTGGATCGGTTGGTCGCCGAGGAGGATCGTCCGCGCGTTCATACCGGCATTGAGAAGGTGCTGGCCGGCGCGTCGCCGGGCAATATTGCGACCGAACTGGCCGCGCTGCGCCGCGATGGCTCGCGCTTTCCGGTGGAGCTGTACTGGTCGCGCTGGTACGAAGGTGATCAGATGCACTTCGGTGCGACGATCCGCGACATGACCGTGCAGCGGCGGGAGCGTGACGCGCTCTACCACCTTGCCAATTTTGACAGCCTGACCGGCTTGCCCAATCGCCACCTGCTGCATGAGCATACGGCGAAGGCGATGGCGGCGGGGCAGGCGCTGGCGCTGATGGTCATCGGCCTCGACGGGTTCAAGGATGTGAACGATACGCTTGGCCATGTGGCCGGTGATATTGTCCTCCAGACCATGACCCAGCGGCTGCTGGGCGCAGTGCCTCCGGCCACCATCCTCGCCCGCGTTGGAGGCGACGAGTTTGCTGCGTTGCTTGCCGACGTCAGCGATCCGCTGCGCGTGGCAGCCGTAGCGCGGGATGTCATCGCCACAGTTGCAGAACCGATCATCGCCGATGAGCATGAGGTCCGTGTCACAGCGAGCTGCGGCATGGCGATCGCACCCGATCATGGCGATACGGTCGAAGAATTGATTACCAGCGCCGACCTCGCCCTGTTTCAGGCCAAAAGCAGCGGGCGCGGGCGGGCCTGCCTGTTCATCCCCGCGCTGCGGGCCGAGGCGGTGGCCCGGCGCATGTATGAAGCGGAGCTACATCGCGCCGAGGAGCGGGCCGAGTTCCGCCTGTTCTATCAGCCGCAGGTTCGGCTGCGTGACGGCGCGCTGACCGGCGCAGAAGCGCTTATCCGCTGGCAACATCCCACGCGGGGGTTGCTCTCCCCCGTTGCGTTTCTCCCCGCGCTTGAGCAAGGCACGCTGGCTGCACGGGTCGGCACATGGGTGCTCAATACCGCCTGTGCCCAGGCTGCGGTCTGGCGCCGCCAACAGTCGGATTTCCGGATCAGCGTTAATCTGTTCGGCGCGCAGTTCCGTGCCGACACTCTGGTCGCGACCGTGCGGGAGGCGCTAGCCACCAGTGGTCTGCCGCCACAAGCGCTGGAACTGGAGATCACCGAGAACATCATCCTCGACCAGCAGGATGTCGTGCTCGATCAGTTGCGTGAGCTGCGACAGCTCGGTGTTGAGCTCTCTTTCGATGATTTCGGCACTGGCTTTGCGTCGCTCAATCTCCTGCGCACCTATCCGGTGACACTGATCAAGATCGACAAGAGCTTCACCCAGTCGGTTCGCAGTTCACCACAGGATCGCGCAATCGTGCTGTCGATCCTGAATCTGGCCGGGCAGCTTGGGCTTGATGTCGTCGCCGAGGGAATCGAAACGCGCGAGGACGGCGTTTTTCTGCGCGATCATGGCTGCGCGAAGGGGCAGGGCTATTATTTCGGCAAGCCCGTCCCGGCAGATCTCTTCGCCGAACAGTTCTGGCCGGAGGCACTGGTCGGCCAATTGCGCTGAGCGCGACTTCTTGGGAGAAGCGACGCGTAATCCCGGGGGCGGCTCGCCCGATCTGGCGGCCGAAGCCTGCGATATCAGATCGTGAGCTAGCCCGATTTTGTCGCGGTTCTGGCAGCCGCTGAGCCCAACCGTCTCGCATCCCCTCGTGTCGCCCGCTTGCGCACCGGCTAGGGAGGTCGCACTCTCTTCCCCCTGTCCTACACCTCGTCAGCCGTGGCATGTCTGCCGCACGCGTTTTTTCCGTTCAAAAACGAAAGGTGGCAGGCAATGGGCGCCTCATTCTCGGTCAACGACATGGCTCTCGTCCGGTCAGGCTGCGCAGGCTTGTCGGCACGGGCTCCGGTGCCTGCCCTGTCGGCGTCTCACCAAAGCTGAGGGGAGCGGAAGTTCATGCCCCCCGTGTCGTGAACTTCGTGAACTTCCAGCGCGCGGCGTCCTGGATGCAGAGTGGTACTTGGCTGGTGATCCCCCTGCGATAGGGCGGTGTGCGGCCCTGCCGATATGCCAGTGCACGGCCCCGCAGCCGCCCGGCCAGGGTTGGTTCTTCGATAATGGGGGGAGCTTGGATGCCCGACGAGGATTCGAACCTCGATTGACGGAGTCAGAGTCCGTAGTCTTACCATTAGACGATCGGGCACCGAAGAGGGCGCGCAGATAGCGCCGCGCCGGGCGGGGGTCAAGGCATTTGCCGTGCGTTGTGACGGCATCGGCTTTCCGTGCTGGTGTCATCGGCTGCAACGTCAGTCTCTTGCACCCGGTCGCCGGCCGGTCTAGCGTTCGCTCAAGTCCCGGCGCTTGGCGTGCCGGTGGGGAAGGTAAAGTCGGTCATGGCGTACAGAGCCGTGCCCGCGTCGCGCGATACGATGAGGCCGGGCATGTCCGGTATGCGCGGTGGCGGGAGCAGGGAAGAGGTGGCGCGGCGGGCGCCCCTGCGTGGTAATCTCGCCGCGCTGGACCTCGGCACCAACAATTGCCGGCTGCTCATCGCGCGTCCCGAGGGGGAGCGTTTCGTGATCGTTGATGCTTTCTCGCGTATCGTCCGTCTGGGCGAAGGGCTGGCCGCGACTGGTCGCCTGTCCGATGCCGCGATCGAGCGCACTATTTCCGCTCTGTCCGTTTGCGCAGAAAAGCTGCGCCGGCGCCGGGTCGTGCTGGCCCGCTCCGTCGCGACCGAGGCCTGCCGCCAGGCTGCCAATGGCGCCGAATTCGTCGCCCGCGTACAGGCCGAAACCGGCATCATGCTGGACATCATCTCGGCGCGTGAGGAAGCGCGCCTTGCCGTACTCGGCTGCCAGTCCCTGCTTGAGGACGGCGAGGGGCGCGCGATGATCTTCGACATTGGCGGCGGCTCGACGGAGCTGGTGGTGCTGGAAGGCGAAAGAGACAAGCTGCGTATCGTCGACTGGTTGAGCGCGCCGCTTGGGGTGGTTTCGCTCGCCGAGACGGTGGCCGGCCATGGCGAGGGGGCGGAGGCACGCGCGGCGGCCTATGCCGACATGCTCCACCGCATGCGCACGGCCTTCGCCGCCTTCGCCGCGCGGCTGCCCAAGGGCGGGCCGGTGCGGTTGCTCGGCACATCCGGCACCGTGACAACGCTGGCGAGCGTTCATCTCGGCCTGCCGCGCTATGACCGGCAGGCGGTGGACGGGCTCGTCGTCCCGGCGGAGGCGATGCGCGACATCGCGCGGCGCCTCTCGGGCATGAGCCTTGCCGAGCGGATGACACTGCCCTGCATTGGCGACGAGCGTGCGGACCTGGTGGTTGCCGGTTGCGCAATCCTGGAGAGCATTCTCGACATCTGGCCCGCCGATCGGCTGGGCGTGGCGGATCGCGGGATTCGCGAAGGCATTCTGCGCGCACTGCTCGACAGCGCCTCCAGCCGGAAGCTCGGCTGATGGCGCGCGGAGACAAACCTGTCGACGCGCGCGTGCGCACCGCGCGGAACCGGACCGCGCAATCGACCCGCTGGCTGGCGCGTCAGTTGAACGATCCTTATGTGAAGCGCGCCAAGGCCGAGGGCTATCGCAGCCGCGCCGCCTACAAACTCATCGAACTCGACGAGAAGTTCCATATTCTGAACGGCGTGCGCCATGTGGTCGATCTCGGTCTGGCGCCCGGGGGCTGGTCGCAGGTCGTGCGCAAGAAAGTGCCCAAGGCAGCGATCGTGGGCATCGACCTGCTGCCCGTCGATCCGATCGCGGGCGTGACCATTCTGCAGATGGACTTCATGGCCGACGAGGCGCCTGACCGGCTGATTGCGGAGCTGGGCGGAGCGCCGGATCTGGTGATGTCCGATATGGCCGCCAACACGGTGGGGCATCAGCAGACCGACCATTTGCGCACCATGGGGCTGGTCGAGGCGGCGGCGGAGTTCGCGATGCAGACGCTCAGGCCGGGCGGGGCCTTCGTCTCAAAGGTGTTTGCCGGCGGCACGGACGATGCGCTGCTCCGCCAGCTCAAAGCGGCCTTCAAGACCGTCAAGCACGCCAAGCCACCTTCCAGCCGCAAGGGCTCGGTCGAATGGTTCGTGGTGGCACAGGGCTTCAAGGGGCGGGCCGAAGACGCCGGCTGATCGGACAAAGGGAGACCCGCAGGGCGAGACGCGGCCCGCATCAGCGAGCGGCTTGTTTGTCCGGGGAGGTCATTCCTCGATCAGGTCGAGATACGCGATCACGTCATTGTCCGTGGCGATGAACAGGCCCGCCTGCACATCCTCGCTCTGCTGCGCCGCCAGGGCCAGTGCTTCGCCGAGCGTGCCGTACATCAGCGTGTCGGCGCCGCCGCCTTCAGCCTCGGAGAGATGGTAGAGGCGCACGGTGACGCCGTCCCACGTACTGCGCATCGCTCAGCCCTTCAGGTCAAGTTCGTGGGCGAGCCCGTCGAGATTGGCGCCGGGACGCACGACCAGCCATTGGTCGGGATGGCGGGCATCGACTACCGTCACCGCGCGCTTGGGGCACAGGTCGAGACACCCGACCTCCAGAATGCCGGCGTCCGCCATGCGTCCCTTGCCGGTCTGCAGATGCTTGCGCAGCGCCTTGGCGAGCGGTTTCTTGCCGTCCGGACCGAAGCCGCCCTTCAGCTTTTTCGAGCATTTGCGGCAGACGAGGATCGTGTTCGTCCAGCGGGACTTGGCGCGGCGCGTGTTCATGCCGGCTTCCAGCTCTTGCGTTCCTCGGCAGCGCGCAGCACGTCATAGGCTGCCTGAATGGCCTGGAAGCGGGCGGCGGCTTCCGCGTCGCCCGGTCGCACGTCCGGGTGACATTCCTTGGCGAGCGCACGCCAGCTCTTCTTCACGGTCTCGAAATCCGCGTCGCTCTCCAGCCCCAGCACGTCGAGCGCGCGCATCTCGTCGCGCGTGCGGCTGCCGTCGCCCGGGCCGGCCCACTGATTGTGCGCGCTCTGTCGATAGCCGGAGGCATCGCGCTGCTCGGCCTTCATGCGGGCGTTGCGCTCTTCCTCGTCAAGTCCGGCGAAATAGTCCCAGCCCTTGTTATATTCGGCGGCGTGCTCCTGACAGAAATACCAGCGATCCGGGCTGTTGGGCGACTTCGGTGCGGGGCAGTCGCCGGGCCGATCGCAGCCGTGCCGGTCGCACAGGCGCACCTTCTGAGCCTCGCGCGCAGAGCCATAGCCCCGCCAGCGAGGGAAACCCCAGTCGTTCTTGCTGCCTGCTCGTGCCATAACGCTCTACGATAGCGGCACTTGGTGGCATCTGGAAGGCACTCTTGCACCTTCTCCGGCATGGACGACACGGTCAGGCCGAGCGGCGCTCCCAATGGCGCTGCTCCAGACACTCGCCTGCGCGCCGCAAGCAGCGCCGGATCGCTTCCCGGTCGCCCGAGTCGACGGCAGCGACGAAAGCCGGCACGTTGAGGAAACTGCTGGCGGACGGACAGCCCGGCGGGCCGGCGAGACACAAATAGACCGGTTGTCGCTTCGCGAGGGCCTTCGCCACCAGATCCATGAACGGGCCCCACAGCGCGTCCGAAGGCGAGCGCAGCAGCGTGAAGCGCAGGGTTGGACCGTGATAGCCTTCCACGCGCTCATCGGAGAGGATCTCCGCCAGGATGCCGCTGCGGTCGGGGCGCCATTCGTCACCCAGCGTGCCGGAGAGGCGCCACCCGCAGGACCACTCGCGGCAGTCAGCCGGCCGGTCCGGGTAAATGCCGCAGCCGGATCGCGCGACATGGGGACAAGTGATGCCGGCAGGTTTGCTGAGCGTGGTCGCATCGACGGACAGGGTGCGGCAGCACTCGGTGCATGAGCCGCAAGCCCGGTCGGACGCAAGCATGGTGTCCGGCATGTGTTTCCTCGGTCTGGTACCTGAGGACCAGAACGACCGCCGCAGCCGGTTGTTTAGGCGGCAAGACAGAATGGGCGGAAGAGCCGTGCGCCAGGCGGCCTGTAAGCCGGGTTCTGTCCACCGCCGCCGTATCCCCAAAGGGGACGCGCGGGCGGATGGGCGACCATTCCTCTAGGACCATGCTCTCGCATGGCCTCAAGCAACCAACCCGGGCGGTCTCGGCCGAAACATGCCTAGCGGGACAAGTCCCGCGCGCCGCCCCTATTCGGTCTTGCTCCCGGTGGGGTTTACCTCGCCGCCCACCGTTGCCGGGGGCGCGGTGCGCTCTTACCGCACCCTTTCACTGTTCACGCGGCCAAAGCCCAAAGTCCGAAGACAAACGTGACCTGCTCTCTGTTGCACTGTCCCTGACCCCGTTGCCGGGGCCGCCGGACGTTATCCGGCACCGTCGTTTCGTGGAGCCCGGACTTTCCTCGCCGGTTCACGAAGAACCGCCGCGATCGCCCGGCCGCCTGGCACGCGGGCGATATAGGCGCTCATCGCCTGCGCGTCACCCCCGCAATGGTGGCCAGGCTGCAGGGACGAAATCCGGCCGGATCGAGTCGCGCTGTACCGGCGCGAGGGGCCGGCGGGGTCGTGAGCGAAGGGCGCGTCGCCCATCCAACAGCGCGCGGGACGCCGGAAGTTCACAAAGTTCACGACACGGGGGCGTGAACTTCCGCTTCTCTCAACTTTCGCGCCGGCCGGAAAAGGCGGGCGTCAGTGCCTGCCCCGCGTGCGACGTTGCGCTGCCGGGTTGTTGAAGGGCCGCAAATAAGAAAGAGCCTCACGTCGTCCGTCCTGTCGCCTGTTGATGGCGGCGTCCCTCCGTGCTGCCACGGTGGACAAGGTGTAGGACAGCCGAAAATGCGATGCGGATGGGGAGTGGCGCGCGCGTCATGCGGGGCATCGTGGGGGGGGGGAGGGAAGAAGGATGGAGAGGCAGAAGCGGGGAACTGGCTCCCCACCCCAGCAGGTCGCTTGTGACGCAACCTGGCGGACGGCGGTCACGGTCAAATCTCTCCATCTGCCAAAGGCGGCTGGGCCAAATTCGCTGCTCCGATGAACGTCGGCTCTGTCGGACAGTCCTGAAAGTCCGCTTGCCATGTGCGAGTGAGGTGAAGCTGCCCTCCGTTCAGATAAGCGTCGCAGTGGCAACGTCCGGGGACAATCGAGTAAATGCGCTTTCGGGTGCTAATCACTTGAGACGACCATCCGTTCATCGAACGATCGCTGTTTGAGCCTCCGTCCGTTCATGGAGCTGTCCTGACAGGCTGCTGCGCAATAAATAGGTAATCGAGTGTTACTGGCCTACTGTCTTTCCGATCAGTGGCGCCGCTACGCCGCAGAGGGGAGTTCAGGCGATGCTCATTACAATCTTTGCTCCCAGCAACGTGCACCTGCTTGAAATAGCCGGCTTACAGGACGCGCTCTTCGAAGCCAATTGCAAGATGGCATCAGGTCCTCACTACCGCATCAAACTGGTTACGGAACGGGGCGCGTCTGAGCGGAGCGCGTCGGGTATCATTTATGTGCCAGATGCTGGCATCGACGATGTGACCGAGCCCTGCGACACATTGATCGTGGCGGGGCCATATGGCTTCCCGGCGCCTCCGAGCGCCTCCGTCAAGCAGTGGTTGCGCGAGCAGGCACTACAGTCGAGACGGCACGGGTCGACCTGCACCGGAGCATTCCTCTTGGCCCATGCCGGACTGTTAGAGGGCCGCCGCGCAACCACGCACTGGCAATATGCCGCGCGTCTTTCCTCCGATTTTCCAGGCATTCTTGTTGAGCCTGACCGCATCTTTGTGCGTGATGGACCCGTGTTCAGTTCCGCCGGGGTCACTGCGGCCATAGACCTCGCCTTCTCGCTTATCGAAGAAGATCATGGGCGTGCTCTGGCACTTTGGGTGGCACGCCGGCTGGTTGTTTTCCTCAAGCGGCCCGGCGGCCAATCGCAATTCTCCGCAGTATTGACGGCGCAAACCGCAGCCAACAGCCCGATTGACCGCATCAGACTGCATATTCTGGAAAATCCGCGCGAGACGCTGAGCCTCGAAGCCCTTGCGCATATTGCTGGCGTAAGCCCGCGCCATCTCTCCCGCCTGTTTCGGGCCGAGCTGGGGATGAACCCGGTTGCCTATGTCGAGCTAACCCGCATCGATATTGCGCGGCGATTGCTGGAAGAGAGTTCCGCCCCGATCAAGGCGATTGCCTATGCTGCCGGGTTTGGCTCTACAACGACGCTCAGGCGCGCATTTCTGCGCAGGATGAGCGTGACGCCCGCCCAGTATCGCCTGCGCTTTCATAGTAGCGGGTCGGGAGTCGCAAGCGACGAAGAAGGTGCTGCCATTTTGTCCTGAAACGTCGCGCCATCCATGTTGCCACGCTGGCTGCTGAAAGACATCGTTCGATGCAGAACCCGTGACATGCAACATAATGCCGCTGCGCACCGATCAGCTAAAAAAACGCAGAATGGCGGTCGCTTTGCCACGCGAACGTGGGATTTCAGCACATGATTCATAACGTCGCCAAGCAATGGCAAAACATCCCGCTGCGCAAGGATTGCCAGTTCGACACCTATTTTCATACCTTGTCGCATGATCTGCGGACGCCACTGACCCACATCTGCGGATTTGCGGAACTGCTCAAGCTCGACACGAACCTTGCCGCACCCCAGAGAGATTATGCCACCGCGATTGTCTCGGCATGCGGCGAACTCCAAAATACCGTGTTGGCGCACCTCCGGCTGATCGAAAGCAGCCTTGGCAATATTGCCTTGGAGTCTCAGGAGGGTGACGAGGCCCCTGTGGACTACTAACCGGATCATCATTGTAGGCCGCTCCACAGCAAAGCATCAGGCTGGTTGCTTGCGGTCCAAGAGGTTCGAACGGGATCGGCTCGCTTCTGGCGATGCTGCGCTGTCGAACGATTTGATGAGACGATCGGCGTAAACCGGGCTGCCTGGGCGCTCTAATCAGTTTGGGAATGCCCAGGACGAACATGGCGTCTATATGTCTCGAAACGTCACCTCGCCGACGTTGAACCCCAGACCCCGAAGCATCATCGTCATGCCTGGAGGCATGACATGCGATCTGATTCCGACACGAGCATAACGGTGAAGCCCAGAAAATCCATCGCACCATCGTGGCCGCGAAGGTTTGCGCGATGATACATGGTGGAGGCGAAGGCGCCATTGTGCCAGCAGGCGCCGATTTCAATGTGATGCAATGGCCTAGCCTGATCGACCGCCCGGAAAAGCCAGCGGTTGAGGACGCTATTTCCCGACTCGCCCTCGATCATATCAGCGATGGCGTCCTCGTCGCCGACATGCGTTTGCGAGGGCACCCCATCATCCAGGTGAACCCAGCGTTCGAGAGGATCACCGGCTATCCCGCTTGCGAGGCGATTGGCAAGAATTGCCGTTACCTGCAAGGAAGCGACCGGTTGCAGCCTGAGCTCGCGGAGATACGCGCTGCCCTTGCGGAGGGGCATGCCTGTTCGGTCACGCTGCGCAATTTCCGGCGGGACGGAACAATGTTCCGCAACGCTCTGCGTCTCGAGCCGCTTCACGACAATCAGGGTCACCTCACGCATTTCGTTGGCATCATCCGGGATGTAACGCACGCGGCTGGTGTCGATCGCCTGACAGGTCTGCTTGACCGCAACGGATTGCTTGACCGGCTGGCGCAGATCGAGATGCAGGCGGGCTCCGTCCTGCTGGTCATCAAGCTCGACATTTTGCGGTTTCACGATGTTAACAATGGCTTCGGTTATGATGTTGGCGATGCCCTGCTTTGCTCGGCAAGCGCGCGTCTCGGCACGCTGCCAGCAGTGGCGATATCCCGCATCGACGGCAATAATTTCGTGCTCGCTTTCGAGCTCGTCGATGTAGGCATGGCCGGGCAAATCGTTAGCGACGTCCTCGACCTGTTGAGGCCGCGCTTCATCCTGCCCGGTGCGTCACTCGCGGTGCAGTTCGCTGCTGGCTACACCATTGGCGTCGCTGGCAGCGACCCGCTGCAGTTCCTGCGCCGGGCTGGCGCCGCATTGCAACACTCCAAGGCTTTGCCCGATCATACACCGCGTCCATTTGCGGAGGCGGACGATCGGGACGCGCGCAACCGCGTAAGGCTGGCGAATGAATTGCAATCGGCGGTTTCGAATGAGGAACTGCTGTTCCACTATCAACCCCAGGTCGATCTCGGCTCGGGGGACCTGATCGGCGCCGAAGCACTGCTGCGTTGGAACCACGGTGCATTCGGCCTCCAGCAACCCATGCGGTTCATCGGCGTCGCTGAGGAAACCGGCGCGATCATGGATATCGGCGCCTGGGGCCTGCGGACGCTGGCGGCCTATGCTGCACGGATCAATCAGAGCCGCCGAGCGCCGTTCCGCTTTGCGCTCAACGTGTCGGTGATGGAATTCACACGACAGGATATGGTCGCCTCTGTTGAACGGGTGCTGGAGGAGACGGGCTGTCGGGCTGAATGGTTGACGCTGGAGCTCACCGAGAACCTCATGGCCCCGGAGCCGGACGATATCCGCCGAGCGTTCGAACATTTACGGCGCCTGGGCGTGAGCATTTCGATCGATGATTTCGGGACTGGCTATTCCAACCTGCGTTATCTGGAGCGGTTTCCATTGAGCGAGCTGAAGATTGACCGCAGTTTCGTTCGGGATGTGGCGGAAAGCAGCGTCAAGCGCGTGATCGTTGAGAGCATCGTGAAGCTTGGCGCTGCACTGGACACTCGCGTTGTCGCGGAAGGGATCGAGACGGAGGCCGAACGCGCTATCATGCGCGAACTGGGCTGCTCAGTGGGGCAAGGTTTTCTGTTCGCGCCGCCGTTGGATGAGCATCGCTTTGAACTGCTGCTCAATGAAGGTCTCGTGGTGCGCGAGGAGCGGCAGCAGAGATTGCTCGAAAACTACAGGAGCAAGCCCGCATGAAATGTTAGAGCGATTCAGAGCTTAGTCGAAAATATTAGTAAATGGCAGGTTTCGGGCCGCTCTGGCGAACTTTTGAACCTTAATGTCCTGCTCATGCGCGCGAGCCTGGGCCAGCTCATAGGCCGTCTGCATCCGCAACAGAGTGTCGGCTTTGATCCCGAAAGCCTTCTCAAACCGAATAGCCATATCGGCAGACAGGTTTGCATTGCCGTTCAGCAACGTACTCAATGCCTGCCTCGATACGCCAAAATGCTCGGCCAAAGCCGTCACGCTGACCTGCGCGGGCTCTACGATTTCCGTCTTCAACCAGTCGCCAACGTGGACGGCGAGCGAAGGGTGCATCTTAAGCGCCATGATAATCCTCCAAATCCATATCGATTAGCGCACCTTCGTCATTCACCCCGAAGGTCATCCGCCAATTTCTCGTAACCGTCATCGACCAGCTTCCCTTCCGATCACCTGTCAGCTCATGCAGTCCGAAGTTCGGTGGCACGGACAGTTCTTCAAGGTTTTCCGCAGCGTCGACGAATGCAAGCATCTTGCGCAGTCGCCCAGCATCTCCAATCAAACCTTTAGCGTTGCCCGTTTCAAAGAAGCGGCGCAGGCCTTTGTGCCTGATGCTCTCGATTTCCATTCTTGGGATATACCAAAGCAATGCAGAATCGTCAAGTGTCGCGCGACACTTGTCTGAAGGTTGCGGGGCATTGGGACTATACTCTCGCTGGCCAATTCCGGCCATCGGAGAA
Source organism: Sphingomonas sp. (assembly GCA_017304655.1). Classification (GTDB taxonomy): domain Bacteria; phylum Pseudomonadota; class Alphaproteobacteria; order Sphingomonadales; family Sphingomonadaceae; genus Sphingobium. The sequence continues at coordinate 158,646 of JAFKLY010000009.1, read as the reverse complement.
CTATCATGGGCCATTCAGACCTTGACCCCGCCATACATGATCGGCGTCCTTGGAATGCAGGACAGAATGTTGGACCGAAGCGCGCGCTCAAGCCGCGTGATATCTGGGCAATCCGTTTTTATCTCGACGAACACAGGCGCCTGCGCGATCGAGCTTTGTTCGATCTTGCGATCGACAGCAAATTGCGTGGCTGCGATCTGGTGAAGATGAGGATAGGCGATCTGATCAGCGCAGGCTCCTTTCGTGATCGTGCGACCGTCATTCAGCAAAAGACTGGTCGCCCGGTACAATTCGAGATCATGTCTGAGGCACGCAAGAGCCTGAAAGTCTGGCTAGATCGGCGCTCTGGGACGATCTGCGATTTCGTATTTCCAAGCAGGATCGATTACCTCGGTCATTTGAGCACGCGACAATATGCCCGCCTCGTCGACGAATGGGTGACGACGATCGGCCTCGACAAACGGGAATATGGTACGCACTCAATGCGGCGGACCAAGGCAGCGCTGATTTACAAAGCCACAGGCAATCTTCGCGCTGTGCAAATCCCGCTCGGGCACACCAACATCGAAAATACCGTCAGATACCTTGGCGTAGATGTCGATGATGCTTTGACGCTATCCGAACGGACCGAAATTTGAAACCACCGGCTTCCCGAGATATCCGGGAAGCCGGTTTACCATATGAATGACCGGCAGGTATCAACTAGTGACTCTTAACCCGCGAATGTCGGCTATGTCGGCGGAGTCTACCACCAGTTGTGAGGCAAGCGACCGACGGCTCCCGCCCAGGTTGTGGCGTTCGATCTTCTGACTGGATCGTCTGAATCAAACGAAAGCGGCCGCTGGCGCTGCAGCCTCCCGGCGTGCTCGGCCGCCGCCGGCGAACCTTAGTCTTCCACATCAAGCGAGATAGATACGTCCTTCCAGCTTTCGGCGTTGTCGCGCAGCGCGTCGGCTTTCGCCATGAATACGCGGTAGCCTTCGGACCCACCGGCTAGCCAAACCGGCGGTTCATCGTTCGAGGCCAGATCGACCATAGCCAGGGCGAACTTTTGCGGATCGCCGGCCTGCTGGTGATTGTTGGCGTCTAGCGACTCCATGCGGGCCGCCGAAAAATCGGCGTAGTCCGCAATGGGAATGTCGCCATAGCGGACCGAGCTGCGATCGAGGAAGTCCGTGCGGAAGCGCCCAGGATAGACGCAAGTGACCTTGATCCCAAACGGCGCCAACTCCTCCGCCAGAGCTTCGGACCATCCGCTGACCGCGTGCTTGCTCGCGCAGTAGATGGACGATCCCGCACCCCCGCTCATCCCGGCGATGGAGGAAATGGTGATGATGTGGCCCGATCGCTGGCGTCGCATCGTCGGCAGAACGACGCGCGTGACGTCAAAGACGCCATACACATTTGTGTCGAACTGGCGGGCGAGCTGGTCGCGGGACACTTCCTCAAAAGCCCCGAGCTGACCGTAGCCGGCGTTGTTCACCAGCACGTCGATCCTGCCGAAGCGCTCGATCGCCTCGCGCAACGCGGCGTCGACCGAGGTGGGCTGCGTCACATCGAGCGTCAGCGCGCATAGCCGATCATGATCGCCTTGCAGGGCGTCGATTATGTGCTGGCGTTCCCGAGCTGTTGCGATGACCTTGTTACCGGCGGCCAGCGCAGCGCGAGCGATTTCGAGGCCAAAGCCGCGGCTTGCGCCGGTGACGAACCATGTCTGCATTACTGAGTTCCCTTGAAGGCTCCCCGGCGACGCTATCGAAGGCGAGCCGGCGAGGTGGTGTTACTGGACCGAGTAGCCGCCATCCACCATGAGGATTTGGCCAACGACGAAGCTCGATGCGTCGGAGGCCAGCCACAGCACCGCTTCGGCGACTTCTTCGGGCTTGCCGGTGCGGCCGATCGGATGCGCAGCGCGGATTGGCTCCATGACGCTGTCCGATCCCGCAAGCTCCACGAAACGGTCGATCATAGGCGTGTCGATCGTCCCCGGGCCGACGGCGTTGATGCGAATGCCCTGCCTCGCATAGTCCAGAGCAGCGCCCCGCGTGAGGCCCAAGACGGCATGTTTGGAGCCTGAATAGGTCGTGAGACCGGGAATGCCGACGACGGCCGACATTGACCCCATGTTGACGATCGTGCCGCCCCCTTGCCTGAGCATCTGGGCGATTTCGGCGCGCATTGAAAGCCACACGCCGCGCACGGAGACGTCGAAAATTTCGTCGTAAGTGTCGGACGATTGCTCGGCGAGCGGGGCCGAGTTTTGCGTAAGGCCGGCGTTGTTGAAGGCGATATCGAGCCGCCCGAATGTCGAGACAGCCTGGTCGACCACAGCCTGCACCTCGCCTTCCTTGGTTACATCGGTTTTGACGAAGATCGCTTGGCCGCCAGCCTCCTGAATGAGCTTGACAGTTTCCTCGCCAGCATCGGGGTTGATATCCGAGACGACGACGTGCGCGCCTTGTCCTGCGAACGCCATGGCGGTCGACCTGCCGATGCCGGAGCCGGCGCCGGTTACGAGAGCAACTTTGCCCCCCAGTTCTGAATATTGGGGCATGGATCTATCCTTCTTCGCTTGGGGTGCGGTGCGTTGCTAGCGTCAGCCTGCAACAGGCTCGTCGGCGGGGCGGTACGGGGGGTAATCGACATAGCCATGAGCGCCGCCCTCATAGTATGTCGCGCGATCGGGCTGATTGAGCGGCCAGTCGTGGCGCAGACGGGCGACCAGATCGGGATTGGCGATGAACGGCTGACCGAAGCCGGCGAGGTCGATGACACCATTGGTGATAAGCTCGTTCGCCCGCGCCTTCGTCATGCCACCGTCCAGCAGGATTGCCGTATGCGGCGCGACCGAGCGCCACTTGATCAGCAGTTCCTTGATAAGTTCGCTTGTTGGCTTCTGACCGGCAGGGGTGTTGAAGAACCCCGTCTGATCCATGACGTGAAAGTAGGCGATCCCACGTTCACCTAGGGCCTTGCCTAGAGCGACATAGGTTTCCTCTGCGTCATCGAACATCGGAACCGAGCCGATGACCCCGTAAGGCGTCAGGCGGATGCCCACCCGATGCGGGCCGATCGCCGCACTAACGGCATCGACGACCTCAAGGGTGAAGCGCATCCGCCTCTGGATCGTCGCGGCCGAGTAGCGGTCAGTCCGATCATTAATATGCGGATTCAGAAATTGGTCGAACAGGTAGCCGTTCGCCGCGTGAAGTTCGACACCATCGAAGCCCGCAGACATCGCGTTGCGTGCAGCAGTCGCAAAGTCTTCTACGACGCGCGCTACTTCTTCGGTATCGAGAGCGCGCGGGCGGGATGCTGGGACAAAGCCGATTGTACCATCATCGGCGCGGCCAAACGCCATCGCGCCTTCCGCTGCGCGATCGGTCGAGCTGACTGGGGCGCGGCCCTCAGGCTGGTTCGAGGCGTGGGCTATGCGTCCGACATGCCAGAGTTGGATAAACATGCGACCGCCGACCGCATGAACCGAGTCTGTAACCCGCCGCCATCCAGCAATTTGTGCAGGGGTGAAGATGCCGGGATTGTAAAAATATCCTTGGCCTTCATGCGAGATCGGCGAGCCTTCCGACACGATCAGGCCAGCGGTCGCGCGTTGCGTATATTAGAGGGCAACGAGATCCGTGGCGTCGTCGTCGGGGCCGCGCGAGCGGGTCAACGGGGCCATGAAGATGCGATTAGGCAGCTCCAAGCCAGATAGGTCGAATGGTTTGAAAAGGGCGTCCATCATGCGAGCCTCGCGTTTCGTGTCGCTGGCTATTTATGGTCGACCGCATGATATGAAAAACGGCTATAATTCCGGACAATAAAGAATATATCTCTACCATGCGTATTCAGGTGGAGAGTATTGCCGCCATCCAGGCCTTTGTGCTGGCGGCTGAGAGACGGAGCTTCAAGCTCGCGGGCCAAGCGATGGGGCTGACGCCTTCCGCGATCGGCAAGGCGATCCAGAAGCTCGAAGAGCAGCTATCGGTCCAGCTATTCCATCGCTCGACCCGATCGATCGCGATCACGGAGGAAGGGACGCTGTTCCTCGATCGGTGCCGTCGTATCCTCAGCGAGATCGAAGCCGCCCAGGCGGAGGTTTCCGACGCCCGCGCTGCGCCGCACGGCCAGTTGAAGATCGGCCTTCCTGTCGAGCCTACACTGTTGCTGCCGGCGATCACCGCGTTCAACGAAGCTTACCCGGATATCCAGCTAGATCTCGATATCAACGACCGGTTCGTCGACGTCATAGACGAGGGCTTCGACGCGGTAATTCGATCGGGCGAACCGACTGACAGCCGCTTGCGACATCGAAAACTGGGGGAGTTCGGGTGGAGCTTCGTCGCTTCTCCTGATTACATCGCGCGGTCAGGACGACCAGAGTCCCTGTCGGACTTGGCTAGTCATGCCTGCCTGCGCCAGCGCCTTGCGGAAACCGGGCGGCTCATACCTTGGCCTGTCATTTCTGACGGCGAAGCAGTGTCACCCAACGCGACCATAACGGCGACGATAATGGAGCCGCTCCTTGAACTGGCAATTCGGGGGCGGGGCATCGCGCACTTGCCCGATTTTGCTGCGCGATCGAGCATCGATGACGGGCGACTCGTCGAACTCTTAGAGGGGTCGGCGCAGGAAACCGGGGCACTTCACCTTCTATGGCCCGCGAGCCAATACCCACTGCCGAAGGTACGCGTCTTCGTTGATTTCATGTCTACGCACATCGCTCGTCGCCTACGGCGTTAAAGGTCAGCCGGGGCGGCCGGCCAAGGCGATGGCCACAGTGTTCCAGTTGGCCCCGGCGCATCCTGGCAGCCCCCGTCGCAAGACGGCAAAGCTAAACTTTGGATGAAAAGACGGCTTCCGGATGAAGCGACCATTCGCCCAAGCCGTCGCTCATGCCCGCTTTGTCCAAGGCTGGTCGATCGCAAGGCCGCAACAGCATGATGAATGAACGGCAGGTTTTAGGTAGGCGTTTCGAGCGGTCGAATGTCGGTTATGTTGGCGTAATCAGCCAAGCCTTATTCGATGATGTCGACGAGCATGCCGTCCTTGAGCCATTCGCCAAGCCAGACGCCAGCCTGTGTAACGCCTTCCGCCTCCCCAGCATGCTCAACCATCGCAGCGCAAAGATCGGCAAATGTTGTGCCGGATTTGATGGTCAGGATCCCGCGAAGTTCGGCGGCATCGATTGCACGGAAACGCGGAACTTCGCCGTCGCGCCAGACGATCATCGCGCCTTCTGCCGGCAACAAGGCGCTCATTGGCGGCAAGCTATCCTCCGCGAGAGCGGTCCAGATGGCCAATGTATTAGTCGTCAGCGTCAGGATTTCGAGGGTTGGCGCGAAGATCAGTCTCGCATGATCCCAGTTCGTGTTCGCAATCAACTCGGCGGTCAGCTTCGCCGAATCCGGTCCGACGAACGCCTCGGCGAGCGCTAGTTCAAGGCTTGCGAGTTCGGCGACCTCCGGATCGATCGGATAGAGCATCGCCAGCGTCTCTGGGAAATCTCGTGGGTAGGCGTCGAGCGTCCAGTTGCTTGGTGGTATTCGTTCCACATGGGTGACCACTGCTTCGTGAAAAGCTTCGCTGCCGATCCATTGCCGGGTCTTTTCGAAACTTTCCTCCAGGCAAGCGGCAAGCTGCGCGCGGTAGTTGTTCTGATAGACGGCGAGGCCCGTGCGTGCCCACGGGCCGAACGAGGCCAGCCCTTCCGCCGTCAGACAAGCGCAAAAATCGCGCTGCAACTCGGCGAGCCTCATGCTGCCAGCCTCGTCGTCTGCGCATTGATCGCGCGCGCCTGATCCAGTTCGGCGAGAAGTTCGTGCAGAGGCGGGATGGCATCGTCGCGCTCGATCATCGTCGCGACCGGGCCGAGGCGCGGCAGGGCATGGGCATAAAGATCCCAGACCGAGGCCGGGACCGGGCTGTCATGCGTGTCGATCAGCATCGTGTCGCGCTGCGAATGGCCGGCGAGATGGATCTGGCGGACGCGATCATGCGGCACGCCGTCGAGATAGGCGATCGGATCGAAGCCATGATTGGTGGCGCTGACGAAGACATTGTTGACGTCGAGCAGCAGTCCGCAGCTGGTCCGGGCACAGACGGCGTCCAGAAAGGCCCATTCGGTCATCATGTCATCCTCGAAAGCGACGTAGCTCGACGGGTTCTCGATCAGCATCGCCCGGCCCAGGGCATCCTGCGCGATCGCAACATTGGCGCAGACGATGTCCAGCGCCTCCTGCGTATAGGGCAGCGGCAGCAGGTCGTGGGAGCTGAATCCGCCGAACCGCGTCCAGCAAAGGTGATCGGACACGAACAGCGGTTCGACCTCGTCGACCAGCGCCCGCAGCCGCGCGAGATAAGCGCGATCCACGCCATCGGCCGAGCCGACCGACATCGAGACGCCGTGCAGCGCGACCGGATAGCGCTCGCGCACCTCGCGCAGGATGCGTTTCGGCCGGCCGCCATCGATCATGAAATTCTCGGAGATGACCTCGACGAAATCCACGCCGATGCGATGCTCCAGGAAGTCTGGATAATGCTGCTTGCGCAGGCCAAGGCCGAAGCCGGCAAAGGATGGGATCATGATAGGTCTCGCGACGAGAGGGTGGCCCGGCGGATGGGATCAGGGGGAACCGCCGGGCCGGAGCGCTTACTTCGTTTCGGTCAGGCTGCCGCCAGCGGCCGAGCATTGCTTGGCCGAAACCTCCTTGAAGCCCTGCCCCTTGCAGTCGTTCATGCCCTTGCAGTCATTCTTGGCGGTCTTGCAGTCAGACGTGCCCTTGCAGGTGTTGATGCCGTAGCAATGGATCTTAGCGGCACCCTTGGCGACGGCGGCTGTCGGAACGGCGGCGGCGCTGATCGCGACGAGGGCGGCGGATGCGGCGAAGCTGACGCCCGTGCGGAAAGTGCTCATGAGGGATACTCCGAAATGGTTGTGCCGGGTTGGCGTCATTAGTTCGGAGCGACCCGCGAGCCGGTTACATCACCAGCGCAAAAGTCTCGGCCCGACAAGAGCGCCGAGACTGGCAGCGAGCAGAATGCCTGCGGTGTACCAGGTCAGCACGAAGATCGCCGAGACTTCCGGACAATGCAGACAATAGACGGTCGCTGCGAAGGCGCCCGCGGCCAGACCTGCAGCTGCACCGGCCGCGCGCAGACGGGTCGGCGCCAAGCGCCTGAACGACCAGAGCAGCCCGATGAAGATCGGCATGGCAAGGCCGAACACCAGCCAAGGGCACTTGCTCCAGCTGCGGCCCAGCCACATGGCGAGCCATTCGCTCGGTGGAGTGTGCATCAGCTCGAGGACGCCGACACCGGCGAGCAATGTCACCGGAATGGCGATCAGCCAGAGCGCGCGAAGGCGCCCCGGATCGGGCCGCGCGAGCCGCGCCGTGGCATAGATCGCGATGGCAGACAGCGAGAGCGTGTAGGACCACTTCATCCAGAAGCCGAAACCGCGCATGGCGAGCATGAGATCGGGGCGCGCGCCGAGCGTGGCGATCACGAGGCCAGCAGAGACGAGAGCGCCGATGACTATTCCCAGCGCGAGGCGCCGACTGACAGCACTCCGGCGCACCGGCCTTACATCGCTAGCGAGTCTGTCGATGAGGCGATCGGTATTCATGACCCGCTCCCCCGGATGCGGGCCGCCAGCGCCTTGAGGCCGCGATGTACCGACACTTTCACATCGGATTCGCCATAGCCGCTCGCCGCGGCCGCCTCGGCGACGCTGGCGCCCTCCAGATGCATCGCGCGGATCATCCGCGCCTGCTTGTCGGGCAAGGTGCCGAGCAGATCCTCGACATCGAGCCGCGCGCCGCTGCTGGCCTCGAAGCCTTCGACCATCAATATCGCTTCCAGTTCCTCGATGGGCACGGTGCTGCGGCTGCGGCGGAAATGATCGATCATCTTGTAGCGCGCGATGGCGAACAGCCAGGCCGTGAAGGCCCGATCGCGGTCATAGGTCGCACGGCGGGTATGAACGGCGATGAGCGTCTCCTGCACCAGATCCTCGATATCGTCCGACGCGAACACGCGGCGGCCATAGAAAGCCGACAGGATAGGCACGAGCGCGCGCAGCAGGCAGGCATGGTCGGCAGCGATGCCGTCCAGTCCCCCTACCATCCAGCCTCTCAACTGCTCCTCGTTCGCCCGCATTCATGCTCCTGTGACAGGGGCATTCGTCGCCGCGCTGGAAAGGTTACACGCCGCGCGATGCCAGTGCGAAAATATTTGCGTGGTGCCCGGCGTAACCGTCGCCTTCTTCCTCGCGAACTCCGCGGCATGTCCGGCGATCGGCCCGGGCAAGCCATTCAAGGAGACAGATGATGACCAAGACCCATGCCACCCTCGCCGCCACGCTCGCGCTCGCTATCGCCGCCACGGCAACCTCCGCACCGGCCGCGGAGAAGCCGCCGATGGAGAAATGCTATGGCGTATCGCTCGCCGGCAAGAATGACTGCAAGGCCGGCGCGGGCACCAGCTGCGCGGGAACGTCCAAGGTCAATTATCAGGGCAACGCCTGGAAGCTGGTCAAGGCCGGCACCTGCACGAGCATCAAGACCTCCAAGGGCAATGGCTCGCTGACCCCGAAAGCCTGATGCGCGATGCCGGGAGGCACGCCCTCCCGGCAGACCGGCAGTCCGAGGATATGTCCATGACCATGCTTCTTTCTCGCGGCGCTCTTGCCGTTAAGCGCCTGACCGCGCTCGTGCCCGACGCCCTGCTTCTGCTGGTTGCGCGGCTCGGCATCGCGGCCGTCTTCTTCCAGTCCGGCCGCACCAAGGTGGACGGCCTGCTCCACATCACCGACGGCACCTATGAGCTGTTCCGCACCGAATATGCGCTGCCGCTGGTGCCGCCGGAGATCGCCGCCCACGCCGCGACCTATTCAGAACATCTCTTCCCGATCCTGCTGGTGCTCGGCCTGTTCACAAGACCGGCCGCCCTCGCCCTGCTCGGCATGACCGCGGTCATCGAGATCTTCGTCTATCCAGACGCTTGGGCCACGCATCTGAGCTGGGCCGGGTTACTGTTGCCGCTTGTTTTTAGGGGTGGCGGAGACTGGTCGCTCGACCGGCTCCTGTTTCGTCCAAATGCTGCATGAATAGATTTCGGCTTTCGGGCATCGCAAGATTGCTTGGGAATGTCCGAGATGAGGGCGGGACGTTGCACTGGCGGGTTTTACCCATGCCCGAGCCCAACCCAAGCCAGCGGTCCCGATCTGCCGGGATGTGACCTGAAACCGAACGTCACCAGTCGAATTTGTCCTCGCCGCCTAGCGTGAGGCGTAGAGCTTCACCAGGTCGGTCAGCAGATCGCGGCCCGTGTAGACGGACTTGACGATGGCGCGCTCGTTGAGGCCGTGCGTGCCATTGCCGTCCGCATCGCCATAGAGGCCCGGCGGGCCGTAGGAGGGAATGCCGACGGCTTGCAGGAAGATGCCGTCCGTCGCGCCGGTCGACATCACGGGGATCAGCGGGACGCCAGGATAATATTTCGCGACCATCTGCTCGGCGGGTTTCAGGATGGCGGGCGTGAGCGGCGGCGCCTTGGCGAGGGGGCCGCGGTCGTCGCTCAGCTTCACCGTCATGCGCGGGTCGGCGATCGCCTGCTCCAGCGCGCGGCGCACCGCCTCGGCCGAGATGCCAGGGAAAATGCGGCAATTGATGTTCGCGCCGGCGCGCTGCGGCAGCGCGTTGTTGGCATGACCGCCATCCAGCAGCGTCGCCACGCAAGTCGTGCGCAACATGGAGTGATAGCTCTTGTCGGTATTGAGGGTCGCTTCGGCGGCCTTGTCGGCCGGGTTCGCGACGATCGCGACCATCGCCTTGCCCATCGCGTCCGTCCGGCCCGCGCCAGCCTTGGCGAAGAAGGCGCGGGTCGTATCGTTGAGCATCAGCGGGAATTCATAGTCACGGACTTTCGCCAGCGCGTCGGCCAGTTCGTAGATCGCGTTGTCGCGCACCGGCGCCGAGCTGTGGCCGCCGGGATTGGTCGCTTCGATGCGATAATTGACGGCCGCCTTCTCGCCGACATGGATGCGCATCTCGACCGCATTGCCGCGCCCGTCCGACCGGCCGCCGCCGCCCTCGTTCAGCGCGAATTCGGCGTCGATCAGGTCACGCTTGTTCTGCGCCAGCCATTGGGCACCGTTGAACGCCGTGCTGGTTTCCTCGCCACAGGTGAGTGCCAGCTTCAGCGTGCGCTTCGGGCGGTATCCCTCCCGCTTGAAGCGCATCATCATGTCGATCCAGATGGCGTCCATCGCCTTCATGTCGGACGTGCCGCGGCCATAGAAATAGCCGTTTTCCTCGATGAGCTGATAGGGGTCTCGGGTCCAGTCCTCGCGCCGGGCGACCACGACGTCGATATGGCCGAGCAGCAGGATGGGCTTCAGCGTTTTCGACGTACCGGGCAGGATGACGACGAGCCCGCCCTCCTTGGGGTGCTCGGGCACGGCGAAGCGGGTGATGTCCGCATCGGTGTAACCGGCTTCGCGCAGATGGGCGTCCACCTTGTCGGCCAGTGCGGTGCAACTGCCGGTGGTGATGCTGGTGTCGGTCTCCACCAACTCCTTGTAGAGGCTGCGGAATGCCGCCTGATCCGGTCGGAGCGGCGCATCGGCCGCCTGAACCTGTCCCGCGAAGGTGATGATTGCCGCCGCGACCGCTGCGTGCTTCCTGATCCGCATCACGTGCCTCCCGCCTGTTGATCCCGACAAGCGGATAGAAGCGGAAACCGCTCGAACCGCCAGGGGGAAAATGTCGTATCGCTCGGCGCGGCTCAGTCGTCTCCGCGCGGGCGGGGCAGCAGCAGCGCGAGCAGGATGGCGCGGCACTCACCGTCGATCACGCCGTCGATCAGTTCGGGCCGGAAGCGCCGCTGGAACGCGACGACGGCGGCCTGGGCGTCGCTGATGTCATAGCCGAACCGCTCCAGCGCGAGCATGAAGCCGCTGTCCGTCCAGTGCGGGTCCATGAGGTTCTTGGTCGGGCGCGGCAGGGCCAGGCGCAGGCGGGCGAGCTTGTGCCACGGGAACAGCTCGCCCGGATCCTGCTTGCGGGCAGGCGCAATGTCGCTGTGTCCCACCACATTGCCGCGGGTGATGCGCCGGCGCTGGATGATGTCGTGGACGAGCGGGATCAGCGCGTCGATCTGCGCATCCGGGAACGGGCGATAGCCCCATTCATGGCCGGGATTGACGATCTCGATGCCGATGCTCGCGGAATTGATATCGGTGATACCGCGCCACCGGGAGCGCCCGGCGTGCCATGCGCGCTTCTCTTCCTCGACCATGCGGACGACATTGCCATCCTCGGTCACGACATAATGGGCGGAGACCTTGCTTTCCGGATTGGCGAGCCAATTGATGGCGCTCGGCGCGTCGGGCATGCCGGTATAATGCAGCACAAGAACGGAGATCGGCAGCGAGCGCTCATCAAAATTGGGTGACGGCGTCTCGATCATGCTGTGCCTGTGGCCTCTTCCTGGTGCCGGGTGACGCCATCGTCCCTAGCCGATCGGCGAGCGCGGCGGAAGCGGAGTCGTCAGTGGGCCGGACGGCCGATGACGGTCGGCAGTGTGGCCGGTTTGTCAGCCACATAGATGCAGCTCAATTCCCGGCAATTGGCGAAGGGGCTGTTGCCGCCGGCCAGCATCTCGCCGGCGCCCAGCACCAGATAGGTACCCGGCCGGGCGTGACGAGCCAGCGTGTCGCAGGCTTTCCGGCGCATGTCCTCGGGAAAGTAGAAGAGCATGTTGCGGCACAGGATCAGATCGAACACGCCCGAAACCTTGCGCGGCTCAAGGATATTGTCGGTCTGGAAGCTGATCATGTCCCGGATTTCGTCGGCGATTTGCCAGTCGTCCCCGGCCGGTCGGAACCAGCGCAGCAGATCGTTGATCTGGAGGCCGCGCTGCATGTCCATCTGCGGATAACGGCCGCGCCGGGCCTTTTCGATGGCGAGCTCGGAAACGTCCGTCGCGACGATGGTGACGCGCCAGCCATCCCATGCCGGCTTCATGCGCTTGAGCATCATCGCCAGCGAATAGGCTTCCTGCCCCGTCGAACAGCCCGCGCACCAGATGCGCAGCGTCTTGTCTCGGGCTTGCGCCTGCAGGCGTGGAAGTGCCGTCTGCTCGATGGCCTTGAACACGGCAAAATCGCGGTAGAACGAGCTCTCGTGATTCAGCATCGCGTCGATCGTCTCGGTCATCAGCGTGCCGCCGGGATCGCGCTCGATTGCGGCGACGAGGCCATCGAGCGACACGAGGCCCCGCTCGCGCATCAGGGGGCGTAGCGATGTTTCGATACGCCAGCGGCGACTTTCGGACAGGGTCTGACCGGTGTGGTGCGCCAGCAGATCGCCCAGGCGCTGGATCGCGCGGGAAGGCGGCGCCATCATCATGCCACAGCCCGCCTCTGCTCGAGGATCAGCCCGGCGATCGACGCCGGCGGCAGGATGGCACTGGCGAGGCCGGCCTTGGCGACCGACCCCGGCATGCCCCAGACGGCGCTGCTCTCGTGATCCTGCGCGATGACCCAGCCCCCTGCTTCCACGATGGCATGGGCCCCGGCCAGGCCGTCGCGCCCCATGCCAGAGAGGATGACGCCACAGGCGCCGGCCCCATAGACACGCGCGAGCGCCATGAACATCGGGTCGACTGCCGGGAAGCTGCCATGCAGGCAGCGCTCGTTGGAAAGGCGGATCACGACTTGCCCGCGCGCCGTCTTGCCGAGCGAGAGATGGGCCCTGCCCGGCGCCACGTGGATAGTGCCCGGTCGCACGGGCATGCCATCCTCGGCGATCGCGACCGGCAGGTGCGTCGCACGCCGGAGCTGCTCGGCGAACAGCGCCTGGAAATTGGCGGGGAGATGCTGGGTGATGAAAATCGGGAGGCCGGTCACCTGTTCAAGGCCGGTGATCAGCGTGATCATGGCACTGATGCCGCCGGTCGACCCGCCAATGCCGACCGCGCGAACCAGCGTTCCGGCCGGTCGCAGTCGCGCGCTGGCCTGGTCAACGCGCTCGGGCGTGCGGCTGCGCTCTGCGGCGGGGACGAGATGAATCAGACGATCGAGCAGATGCTCGACGAACTGGTCACTGAAATGGCCGGCGCTGGGTTTGGCGACGACGTCGCTGGCGCCGATGGCGAGTGCCTGCAGCGCGATCTCGCTGCCTTCGCGACAGGCGCCGGAGAGGAGGACGACCTGGGGTCTGCGCTCCGATGCGAGCAGATGAGGCAGCACCTGCAACCCGTCGAGGCCGGGCATCTGCATGTCGAGCAGGACCAGATCGACAGGCTGGGTGCGGACGAATTCGATGGCTTGATCCCCGCTGGAGACCGCGCCGGTGACGGTAAACCGCTTATCTGCCGCCAGCACTTTGGCCATGATGCGTCGCACGACGACAGAGTCGTCGACGATCAGCACGTCGATGGGGCGTCTGGGAGGAGCGAAGCCTTCCGGGGGGTCGACGGGAGCGCTGGCCATGAGCGTTGACTGCCCCGATCAGAGCACGCCGACGATCTGCAATTTGCTTTCCAGCGTGTCCCGGTCGAATGGCTTCATCACATATTCGTCCGCGCCGGCATCCACGGCGGCGCGAATATGATCGACGCCATTCTCGGTGGTGCAGAAGATGACCTTGGGCAGGCGGGGCAGATTGCGGCGCGAGAGTTCCTTGAGGAAATCCAGCCCGCTCATGATCGGCATGTTCCAGTCGAGCAGGACCACGTCGGGCAGCTGGGTTTCGCACATTTCGAGCGCCGCGCGTCCATCTTCCGCCTCATCGACATGAAGATTGAGCGATTCGAGAATATGGCGGGCGACCTTTCGGATCACCTTCGAATCATCGACGACGAGACAGTTCGGCATGGCGGGCAACCCTCGCGGCACTTCTATTTCAGGCGAACCTACAGCCACTCTGTAATGTTTCCGTAAATGCTCAGGCGGCCAGGGCGTTGCCGCCCGGTGCCGAGACGAAGTCGCTGAGGGTGAGGAGCAGGTGGCTGCGACCGTCCTGTTCGACCAGGCCCGAGACGAAATTGACCCAATCCGGCGCGATGCGGCCGCGGATCGGGCGGATGCCCTCGGGCGCGTCGCAGATGTCGCTCACGCTGTCCACAAGGAAGCCATAGCTGTGCGCGGCAATATCCGCGATCACGGCCAGACCTGCCGGCCGGCCGCCGCTCTCCGGGCCGAACACGCGGGCCTGCATATCGATGATGGTGAGAACCCGGCTGCGCAATGCAGCAAGGCCGCGCACATGTGGCGGGGCGAGGGGAATCGGCACGACGTCGCCCAGGCGCACCACGGCTTCGATCTCGGAGGCCCTTATGGCGATCGGCGATCCGGCGATCGACGCGAACAGGAAGAGATTGTCGGTCATGCGGCTCTCCGCGCAGCCTGGGCGATCGCGGCCATCAGCCCGTCGCGATCATAACGGTAGATCGATCCGGCATCGCCTGCGCCAGCCTCGGCAGTCTCGCGCAGGGCCAGCACCGGCACGTCGGCGGTGGCGCAGATCGGCTGAGCCTCGTTGCAGAGGATCACGTCCGCTTCTCCGTCGTCGCCAAGACCGAAGCTCACGTCATGACCGGCCTGGATCAGCAAAGGAGCGAGGATGTTGCGCATCCATGGGTCGTCGGCATCGGCGATGAGGCACTGGACCGGTCGGTCCGGGCTGGCCGGATCCAACTGGCGGTGCGCGGCTTCGGCAAACAGCGCGAAGGGGTCGAGCATTTCGAACTGGGTCTCGCCCACCATGACAAGGCCGGCGAGGCGCCCCTTGGCAATGCGGACGTCGACCTTGGCCGGCACTTCGATGATGTCGATCACATCGTCGATCAGATAGCAGATCTGCTCGTGCCCGTCGTGCAGCCGCAGCGACTTGACGTCGCCGGTCTCGCGCCCGTCCGTGTTGAGCGCAGGCAGCAGTCGGTCGTCGATACGGACGAACGGCAGGCCATTGCTGGCGGTGATCTGTGCCGCGTCCAAGTCCTCGACCCGGTCGACCACGGCGAGCGGCAGCAGGCGCTGCGTCCCGTCGCGCTCGCGATAGATGAGGGCCTGGATGGTGCTGGCGCGCGCGCTGCTCTCGCCATTTGCGGCGGCAGGCCGCGCTCGCTCGCCTTCGCGCAGGGGCAACTCGGCAATCTGGGCGAGACCCGCTGCGTCGAGAAGCAGCATTGGCTGACCATTGTCCGGCAAGGTCATGCCTGCAAAGGCTCCGGCAGCTGTGATCGCCGGCGAGGCGGGTCTGATCACCAGTTCCTCGTTGCTTTCCACCGCTTCCACCGCAAGCACATAAGGCTGGCCGGTCGAGGATCGGATAACCATGAGCGTGCGCGGGCCCTGATGTCTGGTAGCGCGCGGTACCTGAAGGACATCCTCCAGCTCGATCATCGAGTAGCGCTCGCCGCGAATGGTGGCGATGCGCGCGCCGCCAATGTCTTCGATCGAGACCATCGCGCTGTTCTGGTGCAGCAGCTCGATGACATTGCCGCGCGGCATGGCGAAGAACAGCTCGTCGCACCGCACGATCAGGCCCGGAATGATCGTGAGCGTCAGCGGCACGCGCATGGTGATCGTCGTGCCCTGACCCTGTCCGCTGGAGACGCCGATGACGCCGCCGATCTGCTCGATATTGGCCCGCACAACGTCCATGCCGACGCCGCGACCGGAAATGGATGTGACACGCGCCGCGGTCGAAAGGCCGGCGTGGAAAATGAGGTTGAGCTTTTCGGCATCGGTCAGCGCGGCTGCGTCCATCGGACTGAGCAACCCCGCGGCGATGGCCTTGTCGACCAGGGCCATGCGATTGATGCCGCGCCCATCGTCGCTGATCTCGATGACGATCTGATTGCCCGACTGGCGCGCGACGACGCGCAGTGTGCCCGCCTCCGCCTTACCCGCCGCGATCCGGTCAGCCGGCGTCTCAAGCCCGTGGTCGAGAGCATTGCGCACGATATGGGTGAGTGGATCGACGACCATCTCGATCATCTCGCGATCCATCTCGACATCGCCGCCGTCGAGTTCCAGCGTCACTTTCTTGCCGAGGTCGCGCGTGAGATCGCGCACCATGCGGGGGATCGCGGCATAGAGCCGGTCGACCCGCTGCATCCGGGTCTTGCTGATCATGTCGCGCAGATCGGCCACATTGGCCGACAGGCGCTCGAAGCTGCTTTCCAGGTCCGGCTCGACCCCATGGTCGCGCATCTTGCGCGCCAGGTCGTTGCGAGCGAGCACCATGTCGGAAATGCCGTTCATGAGCTGATCGATCAGGGCGAGCGGCAGACGGATCGTGCGTGGGGCGGCCTTGCGCACGACCGCGTCGCTGGAGGCTGCCTCCAGCCTGATCTCGTCCTCGTCGTTGCTGCGAGCGGGCTCTTTCTTCGCTGCAGGCGCGGGCACGGCGACGGCAGGCGTTGCCGCAGCAGACTCGATCTGGCCAGCGCCGCTCGCGAGTGCGTCGAGCAGAGCGTCGTCTTCCGATTCGGGAATTTGTTCTTCTTCGCCGACCCCGCGCGCGAGCGCGCCAATGCGGTCCATGACCGCGAGCACCGCGCTGACCGTTGCCGGATCGGCAGCACGCTCACCGCGTCGAACGGCGGCAAGCACATCCTCGGCGCTATGAGCAAGCCTTTCAAATCTCGGTAGATTCAGGAAACCGCAGCTGCCCTTCACCGTGTGGAAGAAGCGGAAGAAGGCATCGAGACGCGAGCTGTCCGTGGGGTCCGCTTCCCACGCGACCACCTCGCCGGAGAGCGTCTCCAGCGTTTCCAGCGTCTCTGCGATGAACTCCCCGAAAATTTCGTCCATGCGGCCAGCCCCGATGACAGGAGCCTCCAATTGGGCCGAGAGTGCTTAAATCGGGGTTAAGTGACGGGAATAGCGCCCAAGACGGGATCGCTCCCGTCCTGGGCCGGATGGCTCAGCGGTTCGGCAGGCTCGCGCCGAACATGAGGAATGGATCCTCGGGCGGGGAGATCATGATCTGACCGCCGGATTGAGCGGCGAGTGTGTGGATCATGTAAGCGGCCGCGGTACGGGTCGTGACCTCGCCCTCACCGGAGATCGCCGCACGGATCGCAGGATCGAACGTGATCCGCGCGCCTTCGCCGCGCACGACAATCTCCGTCACGCTGCCGCGCTGCTCCGCGCCGATGGCGAGCGTGCCGCCGCGCGGCAGCGCCTCGCCGGCAATCAGCACCAGATTGAGCAGCAGCTTGGCGGCAGGCTTGGCGAGGCTGTCCCCGTCGATCATCCAGCTCAGCGCCAGCTTGCCGCCGGGCGGGAACATCCCCTCGGTAGCGGAGCGGATTTCATGAAGCGGGATCGCTTCGCCGTAACCCCCGGCCGCGCCGAAGGCGAGGCGGAAGAACTTGAGCTTGCCCGCCGTGGTGCGGGCGCTGTCGCCCAGCAGGCCCATGCATTGCTCGCGCATCTGCGGGTCGGTCTCGTCGGCCAGAAGCTCGATGCCGTTGTTGAGTGCGCCGACCGGGCTGAGCAGGTCATGGCACAGGCGCGAACAAAGCAGGCTTGCGAAATCAATGGGATCGGGCGTGTGGGGCTGTGCCAAAATGGGGGCATCCTCTCTTCGGTCGGGATGGGCGCCCTAATGCCCCTGCGTGGCAATGGGCGCAAGATCGGGATGCGGCGAAGCGGTCATTTCAACGGGATCGAAGCGACCGTGCAGCCGACCGGTCGGGCTGGCGCGCCACGCTGCCAGCGTCCCGTCGCGGCCCACGATCAGCCAGAGTTCGCCTGTGCCCTGCGCCATGGCGGCGTCAACGGAGGAGGGGGCGGGTTCGCCCGTGGGATGGGAGTGGTAATGGCCGATGATGGCAGGGCCGCCTGCGCGTGCCGCCTTGTGCGCGGCGAGCAGCATGGCGGGGTCAATCTCGAAGCGATGCAGCGGATCGGCCGCGACATTGGCGCAGGGCAGCAGATGCAGGGCCGTGTCGGTCGCCGCGTCGCCGAGCAGCAAGCCACAGCATTCCTGTGCCCCGGCCGCGCGCGCTTGCGCCCGGATTGCGTCTGTGAGCGCGGTTGAAATGTGCAGGACCATTCCCAAATTGTAGGCAATGACTGCGGGGGCTGCCAGTATTTCAGCGGAGATCACGCCGGAGCTTCACGGCGTGCGGCTGGATCGTGCCCTTGCGGCGCTGGTGCCGGAGCTGTCGCGCGAGCGGGTGAAGGCGCTCATTCTGGCCGGCCATGTGCTGGGGCCGGGCGGCAAGCCGGCGAACGATCCCGCGCTCAAGGTCTCGGCCCAGTCCGCCTTCGCGCTCTCCATCCCGCAAGCGGCGCCGGCGGAAGCGGTGGCGCAGCACATCGATCTCGTCATTCCCTATGAGGACGATCATCTCATCGTCATCGACAAGGCGCCGGGCATGGTGGTGCATCCGGCCGCCGGCAATCCGGACGGGACGCTGGTCAATGCGCTGCTGCATCATTGTGCCGGGCAGCTTTCCGGCATTGGCGGGGTCGCCCGACCCGGCATCGTCCACCGGATCGACAAGGACACCTCGGGTCTGCTGGTGGTCGCCAAGACCGATCAGGCGCATGAGGGCCTCGCCCGGCAGTTCAAGGATCACAGCATAGACCGGCGCTATCTTGCCATCGTGAGTGGGCGTCCCGCGCCCCCGTCCGGCACTGTGAACCAGTGGATCGGCCGGTCCGATGCAGACCGCAAGAAAATGGCTGTCCAGCGCGAGGGGCGCGGCAAACATGCCGTCACCCACTATCGCACGCTCCAGCCGCTTGATCGCGCCGCGCTCGTCGAGTGTCGCCTCGAAACCGGGCGGACGCATCAGGTGCGCGTCCACATGGCGCATATCGGCCATCCGCTGCTCGGCGATCCCGTCTACGGGCGCGGCGGTCCTCACAAATCCTTGCTGGCGGAGCTGGGGTTCCGTCGGCAAGCGCTCCACGCGGCAAAGCTGGGTTTCATCCATCCCGTCACAAGCCAGGCTCTCAGCTTTGAAAGCCCGATTGCGGATGACATGCAGCAACTGTTCAGTCATCTTTGCGTATAACAAATCAAACAGAGTCGACGCGACGCGGTCCCCTCCCGCGATCGTGTTCTGGGAAAGGCCAAATTTCGTGAGCAATGGTAGCAATGTCCCCGCGACGATTCCGGCGCTTGGCGGCGATGCCAGTCTGAACCGCTATCTGTCGGAAATCCGCAAGTTCCCGGTGCTGAAGCCCGAGGAAGAATATATGCTCGCCAAGCGCTATCAGGAACATGGCGATCCCGAGGCGGCGGCCCGGCTGGTCACCAGCCACCTGCGTCTCGTGGCGAAGATCGCCATGGGCTATCGCGGCTATGGCCTCCCGGTCGCGGAGCTGATCAGCGAAGGCAATATCGGCCTGATGCAGGGCGTGAAAAAGTTCGAGCCGGATCGCGGCTTCCGCCTCGCGACCTATGCCATGTGGTGGATTCGCGCCTCGATCCAGGAGTTTATCCTGCGCTCGTGGAGCCTCGTGAAGATCGGCACCACCGCCGCGCAGAAGAAGCTGTTCTTCAACCTGCGGCGCATGAAGAACCAGATCGAGGCTTTCGAGGACGGCGATCTGCGCCCCGAGGACGTCACCAAGATCGCGACCGATCTCGGCGTGTCGGAAGAGGACGTCATCTCGATGAACCGCCGCATGGCGATGGGTGGCGACACGTCGCTCAACGTCTCGGTCAACGAGGATGGCGAAGGGCAGTGGCAGGACTGGCTGGCGGACGAGAATCCGCTGCAGGACGAGCGCATCGCGGATGCGCAGGAAAGCGGCCTGCGCCACGACATGCTGCTCGCGGCCATGGATGACCTCAACGAGCGCGAGCGGCACATCCTGCAGGAGCGCCGCCTCGCCGAGGAGCCCAAGACGCTTGAGGAGCTGAGCCAGGTCTATGGCGTGTCGCGCGAGCGGGTCCGCCAGATCGAGGTGCGCGCGTTCGAGAAGCTGCAGCGCGCGATGATGCGGATCGCAGGCGACCGGCGGCTGATGCCGGTCGCCGGCTGACCCTCACTGTCCGGCGCATTCGGGCGCTCGCTCGGCGCGCACGCCGCTCGTCGTCATGGACATGACGGCCTTTGTCATTGGACCATCTCTCCGGCTTTCCCTTAGCATCGCCTCAGGGAGCGGGTGATCGCCCCCTCACACGTCCGCCTCGTCATGCCGGATTGGGCGGGCAGGGACGGCCTGCGGAAGCGCCACCTCGCCCCTGCTGGCCGTCCCATGCGGCCTCTTTCCAAGCGCAAAGCTGGTGATGAGATGCGAACGGATCTCGTCACCAACGCGTCGCGAGTCCGCGCCCAGGTCAGCCTTTTACGATTCGTAAATCGCGCCTTGGTATCCCTCCTCCCCCAGCAATGCAGATGTCCGGCCAGCTTTCCTTCACTATCGACGAGCCGGACGGCATCGTCCACGTGGTTGGCGTCGGCATGTGGTCGCCCGAGTATGTCGTGGAGCATTTTCGCGATCTCGACCGGGCACTCGTGCGGATACGCCGCGAGCAGGGATTTGCGCGGGTATTTGTCGACCTACGCGCGGCGGCGGTGCAGACCACGCAAACGACGCAAGTCCTGCGCGAGTGGACAGGCCGCGTCTATCGCGTTTCTGATCGTGCGGCCGTGCTCTGTGCCTCTGCCTTGCTCGCCATGCAGATCAAGCGGGCGGCCGACGTCCGCCTGCTGGCGACGTTTCATGAGATGGCGCCAGCGCTGGCCTGGCTCCGGCAGGACGCAACCGGACGACTGTCCGCCTGAGGGCCTTGTCCCGGCAGTTCTCTTTTGGGCCGTGATGCTCTAGGGGCGTCAGCCATGTTCAATACATTTCTTGTCATGGCTGGCGGCGCGATCGGCGCGGCGCTGCGCTATCAGCTCGGGCGTGCGAGCCTGCGCCTGATCGGTCCCGGCTATCCCTGGGGGACGCTGGCGGCCAATGTGATCGGCGGTTTCGTCATGGGGCTGGCCGCCGGGTGGCTCGCGATGCGCTATCAGGGAGGGCAGGGCGAGCAGATCCGCCTGTTCGTCGCGGTTGGCGTGCTGGGTGGCTTCACCACCTTCTCGGCCTTCAGTCTGGAGACCATGGTGATGATCGAGCGGGGCGAAGTGCTTGGCGCGTTCGGCTATGTGCTCCTCTCGGTTCTCGGTTCGGTCGGCGCGCTGGCGCTGGGCCTGGCGCTGATACGCGGAGCGACGGCATGAACAAGGGCAAGGACATGTCGCGAGCGGGCGATCCCGCCGGGGTGCGCCAGTTCACCGTCGCTAGCGATGATGACGGTATCCGCCTCGATCGCTGGTTCAAGCGGCACATGCCGGATGCCTCGTTTGCCATCGTGTCGCGCTGGGCGCGGACCGGGCAATTGCGGGTGGATGGCGCCCGCGCAACGCCGGGTGATCGCATCACCGAGGGGCAGGTGCTGCGCGTGCCGCCGCTCGAACCGGTTGCGACGTCTGCCAAGACCGCGCGGCCGCGCCCGGTGTTGACCGAAGACCAGATCACATTTGCGGAAGCGCTGGTCATCCATCGCGACGCGCAGGCGCTGGTAATCAACAAGCCGCCGGGCCTTGCGACCCAGGGCGGCACCAAGACGCACGAGCATGTCGACGGGCTGCTCGACGCGCTGATGTTCGAGCGGGATGATCGCCCGCGCCTCGTCCACCGGCTGGACAAGGACACGAGCGGCGCATTGCTGCTTGCGCGTACCTCCCGCAGTGCCGCGCACTTCGCCAAGAGCTTTTCCTCCCGCACGGCGCGCAAGGTCTATTGGGCGATCGTGATCGGCGTGCCGTCCGTATCGGATGGCTTCATCGACCTGCCGCTGGCCAAGCAGCCGGGCACCGGTGGCGAGAAAATGCACGTCGACGAGGCGGACGGCCTGCCAGCCCGCACGCGGTATCGCGTGATCGAGCGCGCCGGCAATCGCGCCGCCTGGGTGGAACTGCAGCCGCACACAGGGCGCACACATCAGCTGCGCGTCCACATGGCGGCCATTGGCCACCCGATCGTGGGCGACGGCAAATATGGCGGGAAGGACGCGTTCCTGTCCGGCTCGATAAGCCGCAAGATGCATCTTCACGCCCGGCGCATCCGCATCGACCATCCGGACGGATCGCCGCTGGACGTGCGCGCGGATTTGCCGACGCATTTCTCCGACACGCTCGCCAGTCTGGGTTTTGACGAGGCCGAGGGCGATCTGCCGCTGGAGAATGACGTCAAGCCCAGCGTTGCCGAGAAGAAGGCGGCCGAGAAGCGTGCATCCAGTGCTCATGCCAAGGATTTGCGCAAGGCGCGGCGGGGCGAGCGACGGTCGAGAACCGCGCCGCCGCCACCGCCACGGGGTAAGGCTCCGGCGCGCAAGTCCGGCAAGCCTGCCGCCGGCTCTCAGCGGACAGCCGGCGGGAAATCCGCGCCTGCGCGCTCCGGCGGGCCCAAGCCCGGCGCCGGCAAGCCTCGGCGCGACTGATGCATCCCAACCGGCTGTTCCACTGGCAGGAGGAAGCGGCGATGCGCGCCTTCGTTGCGGAGCAGGCCTTTGGCACGGTGTTTCTTGCCACGCCGGACGGGCCGCGCGTCGCTCATGCGCCGGTCGTGTTCCTGGATGACGCGCATGTCGGCTTCCATCTCTCGCGCGCCAATGCGCTCGCCGCACACCTGGAAGGTGCGCGCGCCCTGTTCGTCGCGCAGGGGCCGCATGGTTATATGAGCCCGGACTGGTATGGCATCGACGATCAGGTGCCGACCTGGAGCTATGTGACCGTCGAGCTGGAAGGGGTCGTCCGGCAAACCGACGAAGCCGGTCTGCTCGCGATCGTCGATGCGCTGTCGGATGCGCATGAGAGGCGCCTTGCCCCCAAGCCGGTCTGGACGCGGGAGAAGATGACGCCTGGGCTGGCTGAAAAGATGGCGCTGGCGATCATCGGCTACACGCTGGAGATCGAGCACTGGCGCGGCACGCGCAAGCTCGGGCAGAACAAGACGGCTGAGGTGCGCCTGCGTGCGGCGGACAAGGCCGAGGCCACGGGCAACGCGGCGCTGGCCGGTCTCATGCGGTCGATACCGGATTGATCGCGGCCGTTCGCACTTGCAGCGCGCTCGGCTGGCCGGGAACCGCAAAACTGGCTCTTGATTTCGCAGGTGCACAATGACAATGGGCAGCCGCCCACTGGAAACGGCCTGCCGCCTCCATTATTATTGCTTTCTGTCCGGTCGAAAGGTCAGGCCATGCGTACTCGCCTCTATTCGCTTTCCGAGCTGAACGACATTCCCGGCACCACGGTGTTCAATGCCCGGCGGTCACGCGAGGCCTACCATCTCCACAAATTCTGCATGTCGCTGATGGATGCCACGAACCGTGCCGAGTTCAAGGATCATGAGCGCGCCTATCTCGACAAGTTCAAGATGAGCGAAGAACAGAAGCGCGCGGTGCAGGATCGCGACTTCAACAAGCTCATCGACCTGGGCGGCAACATCTATTTTCTCGTCAAGCTCTCCAACACGGATGGCTGGAGCACGCAGCGGGCAGTGAGTTCCATGACCGGTATGACCGCCGACGAATATGCCGCGATGATGCGCGCCGGCGGCCGCTCGCCTGAAGGGCAGCGCTCGATCCGGGAGGGCAACTGACATGGCGCGCATTACCGCAGGCGTTGCGACCAGCCACGTGCCCGCCATCGGCGCCGCGTTCGATCACGGGCGTTCGCAGGACGAATATTGGAAGCCGGTGTTCGATGGCTATGAATGGGTGAAGGCCTGGGAAAAGGCAGAGAAGCCCGACGTCGTCATCCTGTGCTACAATGACCATGCGTCTGCGATGATGCTGGACGTGGTGCCCACCTTCGCGCTCGGCATGGCCGAGGAGTTCGAGTCGGCTGACGAAGGCTGGGGCAAGCGCCCCGTGCCGCCGGTGCAGGGGCATATCGAGCTGGCCTCGCATCTGGCCGAGCAACTCGTGATCGACGAGTTCGACATGACGCTCATGAACCAGATGGACGTCGATCATGGCTGCACCGTGCCGCTCAGCCTGATGTTCGGAAAGGTGGACGAGTGGCCGTGCAAGGTCATTCCGCTCGCCGTCAACGTGACGCAGTTCCCGACGCCTTCGGGCAATCGCTGCTGGAACCTGGGTGAGGCGATCCGCTACGCGGTGGAGAGCTATCCCGAGGATCTCAATGTGCAGATCTGGGGCACAGGCGGGATGAGCCACCAGCTTCAGGGGCCGCGCGCCGGCCTCATCAATCCCGAGTTCGACAACGCCTTTCTGGACGATCTGGTGGCCGATACGGATCGGCTGCGGGCGATTACGCGCCTTGAGTATCTGCGCGAATCCGGTTCGGAAGGCATTGAGCTGATCATGTGGCTCATCATGCGCGCGGCGCTCGGGCCGGACGTGGAGGAGCTGCATCGCTTCTACCATGTGCCGGCCTCGAATACGGCCGTCGGGCATATCGTCCTGCGCCCGAAGGCTGCCGCTAAGACTTCGGCCGCCGCCTGAGGTCAAACTCCTAAGCCGTCAGGCACGCGCGTCGATTTGCCAGCATGCGGCAGTGAGGCGCACCTGTTCGCCCTGTATGAAGGGAGCGAAGGCGGCGCGGGCTGCCTCCGCCACCTCGACGCGCAGGGTGGGGTCGAGCGTTGGCAGGATCAGCCCGATGGGGCCGAGGCGCGTCGCATAGAGGTCGAGGTCTGCCAGGGCGATTGAGCATTCGACATCGATCGGGCGGATATCGACATCCGACCAGCCGCCACGCTCCAGAATGCTCCGCACGTTGCTGGCGTCGGCGAACGCGAACTGGCCCGGTCCGCTCGGATCGCGCACCGGCGCCTGCGGCAGGAGTGGCGCGACGGCGCGCTCCGCAGCGGTCATGAAGGGATTGTCCGCCGCGCTGCGCCAGGCGATAACCCGCAGCTGCCCGTCCCGTCGCGCGGCGCGGTGGAGATTGGCGAACGCTGCGACCGGATCGGCGAAGAACATCACGCCGAAGCGGGAGATGATGAGGTCGGTGCTTTGCGGGGCAAAGGTGCAATCCTGTGCGTCGGCTTCCAGAAAGGTCACATCCAGCCCGGCTTGAGTTGCCCGCTCCCGCGCCAGCGCGAGCATCGGCGCGGAAATGTCGAGGCCGGTGCAGTGCCAGCCAGAGACGCCGGCGCGGGCAGCGGCGAGCGTGGTGGCGCCAGTGCCGCAGCCAACGTCAAGTAAAGCGCCGCCTTCACGACCAGAGAGCGATTCGATCAGCAACCGCTCGAAAGGCGCGAACATCTCGTCGAGCACCCTTTGGGTTTCCACCCAATTGCGTCCGGACGCACCGTTCCAGAGGGCGCGTTGCCCCGCGTTGATCGTGCCTGATGCCATGCTCCGGTCCTTCCATTTGATTTGCGTTTCCGAGTCGTCGCAGGCAGTCTGCCACTTCAAGTCAACTTGAGGTCAAGTGTGCGCAGTCTCGATATTTCCGACGTGGCGAAGCAGTCCGGCATCCCGGCCTCGGCATTGCGCTATTATGAAGAGCGCGGGCTGATCGCCGCCATTGGCCGGCGGGGCTTGCGGCGGGTTTTCGATGCGGGGGTCGTGCGGCGTCTGGCGTTTATTTCGCTGGGCCAGGCAGCCGGCTTCTCGCTTGACGAGATTGCGCGCATGATCGGTCCTGAAGGCGGCGCGCGGATCGACAGGGATTATCTGGCCGCCAAGGCCGATGATCTGGATCGCACGATTCGACGCTTGAGCGCATTGCGGGACGGATTGCGGCACGCGGCCGATTGTCCCGCGCCCAGCCATATGGAATGCCCGACGTTTCGGCGCCTGATGAAAGTCGCCTCGTCGCGCCGCCGCACCAGGCCCAAGCGGCAAAGTTGCGATAGCGTCTATCACGGGGGTGGCATTCCGGTGCCCAATCCCTATGAGCCGGGCTCGTCCTCTCCCGTTTGACCGACAAGTTGCCGCTGCCCATGACGCTTCGTCTTGCTATCTTTGATTGTGATGGAACGCTGGTCGACAGCCAGCACGCCATCGTCACGGCCATGACGGCGGCCTTCACGGCCACGGACCTGCCGTCACCGCCCCGTCCGACCATCCTGTCCATCGTCGGCCTTTCGCTCGAAGGGGCGATGGCGCGTCTGGCGCCGGAAGCGTCGTCGGACCAGGTGGCGGCACTCTGCCAGCACTATCGGGCGTTCAACACCCGCTTGCGGGAAAGCGGCCAGGCGTTCGATCCGCTCTATGACGGCATTGCGGAATTGATCCCGGCGCTGTCCGCAGAGGGCTGGCTGCTCGGCATTGCCACCGGCAAGGCGATGCGCGGCCTGCGCCATGTGCTGCAGGTCCATGGCCTGACCGAGCGGTTCGTCACCCTGCAAACGGCCGACCACCATCCGTCCAAGCCGCATCCTTCGATGATCGAGGCGGCGCTGACCGAAACCGGCGTCGCGCCCGATCAGGCAGTGATGATCGGCGATACGAGCTTCGACATGATGATGGCGCAGGCCGCCGGTGTGCGCGCGCTCGGCGTCGGCTGGGGCTATCACACGCCCGAGGAATTGCTGGAGGCCGGCGCACAGAGCGTCGCGATGGACACGGTCGAGCTCGCTCGCCATATCCGCCTCTCATGAACGATCCTCTCCCCGCAGACGAGGCGGCCCGGCGCGCGGCCGCTGCAAGGCAGCGCTTCTTCGCTATCAGCCTCTTCCGCCTCTCGGGCGCGATCATCCTGCTGTTCGGCATGGCTATCTCGATGCAGCGTTTCTCCTGGGTGCAAGGCGACAAGGCCAAGTGGATGGGCGTGATCGTTTCGACGGTGGGGTTCATCCAGTTCATTCTCGTTCCCCGGTTGCTGGCACGCGCCTTCGCGACGCCGCGCGACCGCAAGTGAGGCCGCGCGGCTCATGAAGCGCTTCTGGAAAACCGCCGAGGCCGTCGCCGAAGATGGCGGCTGGGCGATCCGGCTGGATGGCCGGCCGGTACGCACGCCCTCGCGCGTGGCGCTGGTCGTGCCGGGGGCGACGCTCGCCCGCACGATCGCGGCGGAGTGGGACGCGCAGGGGGCCGAGGTTGATCCGCGCCTCATGCCGATGACCGGCTTCGCCAATGCCACGATCGATCGTGTGCTGCCGGCTCCGGGCGACTTTCGCGGGCAGGTCGCGGCCTATGCCGCCAGTGACCTGCTTTGCTACCGGGCTGACGAGCCGGAGGAACTGGTGGCGCGGCAGCAGGCGCAATGGGAGCCGCTGCTTGACTGGGCGGCAGCGCATTACGGCGTCCGCTTTGCGGTGACGGCGGGCATCGTGCCGGTGGACCAGCCGGCGCGGACACTGGCCGCCTTGCGTGGCGCGGTCGAGGCCATTGACCCCTGGCTGCTCGCCGGCGCGGCGACGATCACGCAGATCGGCGGCAGTCTGGTCGGCATGCTCGCGCATCTTGCGGGGGTCTTGCCCGCAGAGGCATTGTTCGACGTCGTGAGCCTCGATGAGCTGTGGCAGATCGAGCAATGGGGCGAGGACTGGGAAGCGGCAGAACGCCTTGCGGCCCGCCGCACCGATTTCTTGAACGCCGCGCGCTATTGCGCACTAGCGGCTGCGGGCTAATCGTCTCCACAACCCGTTTTCATTCAGAACCGGTTGTTCTAAGACCTGCCGCATGACGGACGCGGCCATCGAGATCATCGACCTTTCCAAGACCTATGCGGGCGGCAAGCGCGCGCTCGACCATGTCAACCTTACGGTCCCGCGCGGGTCCATCTTCGGGCTGCTCGGTCCCAATGGCGCGGGCAAGTCGACGATCATCAATATCCTCGCCGGGCTGGTCAACAAGACCTCCGGCACTGCCCGCATCTGGGGGTTCGATATCGACGAGCAACCGCGCAACGCGAAGAACTCGATCGGCATCGTCAATCAGGAGATCCTGTTCGATCCTTTCTTCACGCCCGTCGAGACGCTGGAAATCCAGGCCGGCTATTATGGCGTGCCCAAGGCCGAGCGACAGTCCATGGAGCTGCTGCGCGCCGTGCATCTGGAGGACAAGGCCCACGCTTATTCGCGTACGCTATCGGGCGGCATGAAGCGCCGGTTGATGGTCGCCAAAGCCATGGTCCATTCGCCGCCCATCCTTGTGCTGGACGAGCCGACCGCCGGTGTCGACATCCAGTTGCGTCAGCAGCTCTGGTCCTATGTCCGCTCGCTTAACGAGCGCGGCGTCACCATCGTACTCACCACCCATTATCTGGAGGAAGCCGAGGAACTGTGCGATCGCATCGCGATCATCAACCACGGCAAGGTGATCACCGACAAGCCGACGCGCGAGCTGGTGAACATGGCGACGGAGAAGGTGGTGCAGGTGACAGTCGACCGCGATCTCGACGGGGTGCTACCATATCATGATCGCTTCGAGAAAGTGGAGCAGAGCGGCGAGCGCAGCCTGACCGTGACCTACTCCAAGGACTGCGCCACGGCGGGCGAAGTCCTGAGCCTCATTCAGGGGCAGGGTTTCGCCATCGTCGATGTGAGCACGCGCGACCCCGATCTGGAGGACGTTTTCCTGAAGCTGACACGCGAAACGGCTTGAGGGATTGTCACAGGCGTTTCACAAAGCGGGCCAGCCGCGCTTGTCGAAGCCCGTTTCTTCTTCCTAAGAAACGTCAAAGGCACCTGTGCGGGCTCCGGCCGATCGGTTCAAGGGGCCGGGTGAGAGGATTTCAATGACCATCTCCTTCCACGACGTCGTCATCATCGGTTCCGGCGCCGCCGGGCTGACCGCTGCGATCAATCTCGCGCAGGACCGCAAGGTGCTGGTGCTCGCAAAGGGCGCGCTGGACTCCGGCTCGACGAATTGGGCGCAGGGCGGCATCGCGGCCGTCCTGGACGCGGGTGACAGCTTCGCGGCGCATGTCGAGGACACGATGGTCGCTGGCGCGGGGCTCAACAACCGCGAGACGGTGGAGTTCGTCGTCTCGGAAGCGCCGGCTGCGATCGAGCGGCTGGCGGCGCTGGGCGTGCCGTTCAACGATGGCGAGGAATTTGGCGAGCGCTGGCACCTGACGCGCGAGGGCGGGCATTCGCACCGGCGCATCGTGCATGTCGATGACGCGACCGGCGCAGCCGTGCAGAAGGCGCTCGTCGCCGCAGCGAAGGCCAATCCCAACATCACGCTGATGGAGGATATGGTCGCCATCGACCTCATCACCTCCCGCCATGGCGAGCGTTATTCGGGCGACGGGCATGTCTGGGGTGTCTATGCGCTCGACCGCAAGACCAACCGGGTCGACGCCTTCGTTGCGCGCGCGACCGTGCTGGCGACGGGCGGCGCGGGGCGGACCTATCTCTTCTCCACCGCGCCCAGGGGCGCGACCGGCGACGGAATCGCCATGGCCTGGCGCGCGGGTTGCCGCGTCTCCAACATGGAGATGATGCAGTTTCACCCCACCTGCCTCTACAATCTGGAGGTCAAGAACTTCCTGATCACGGAGGCGATGCGGGGCGAGGGCGGCAAGCTCAAGCTGCCGCCCGGCGTGCCCGGCGGCGGCAAGCGCTTCATGGACCGGTTCGACAAGCGCGGCGAATTGGCCCCGCGCGATGTGGTTGCCCGGGCGATCGACCATGAGATCAAACGCCTCGGGCTCGACTATGTGCATCTCGACATCAGCCACAAGCCGCCCGAGTTCATCAAGGAGCACTTCCCGACGATCTACGCTCGTTTGCTGGATCTGGACATCGACATCACCAAGGAGCCGATCCCGGTCGTGCCCGCGCAGCATTATACCTGCGGCGGCGTCGTCATCGATCTGGACGGAAAGACGGACCTGCCCGGTCTCTATGCGGCCGGTGAAGTTACCGAGAGCGGCCTGCACGGCGCCAATCGCCTTGCGTCCAACTCGTTGCTGGAATGCTTCGTTTTTGGCGAGGCGGCGGCGAATCACATCCGCGCCAACTGGGCAGACCTGCCGGCCCCGCCGCCGGTCCGGCCGTGGGATGAAAGCCGCGTGACGGACAGTGACGAGGAAGTGATTGTCCAGCATAACTGGAAGGAAATCCGCCGCTTCATGTGGGACTATGTCGGCATCGTGCGGACAACCAAACGGCTGGAGCGCGCGCAGCACCGCGCCGATCTGCTCGCGCAGGAAGTGGACGAATATTACGGCAATTTCCGCGTGACCGCCGATCTCATCGAGCTGCGCAACCTGCTGGAAGTGGCGCGACTCATCATTCGCTGCGCCCTGAAGCGCAAGGAGAGCCGCGGCCTGCATTATACGCTCGATTACCCCGAGATGCTGCCGCAGGCGGTCGACACGGTCCTGGTCCCGTAAGACCGGGCAAAAAAAGAGGGCGCGAAGGTCAAGCCGTCGCGCCCTTTAAGGTCTGACTAGGAGGGAAAACAGCGAGGCTGCTTCCAACGCGACGACTGCGGATCGTGGCGTCGTCCTGTCTCTAGCCAGGCCAATGCCGCCGCACATTGATTCCGATCAAACCGATTCCGAACAGCCCGACCTTTGAAACGCATCAAATCGGCCGGGCAACGCCGCGCGCCGTCATAAGTTCCCGAGATCGATGCAATCTGCCGCAGAATGGAGTCGTCACGTCGCAGCCGGGTTGAACCCGTTCGCGCCATGTTAAGTCTGCTGTGCAAGACTATGAGCATGATTCTGAGACGGCGCACCTCGCGAGGCAGAAAGTGGCTGGGACCGCGCATGGCGGGTCTTGGCGTGCTGGCTCTGGCGGGCGCCTGCACGGCGATCCCTGCCGTTCAGCCCATGGTGCAAGCGGCCCCGGCGCCCCGTGTGACTGCGCCCTTGCCGCCGCCGGCGACGCCCAATGTGGTCGCCGTCCCAACCTCCCGCCCATCCCCGGCGCTGGTCAGTACGATCCAGACGCTCGGCCAGCAGTTCAACGGGACTGTCGGCATCGCCGTGGAACGGGTCGACGCTGGCTGGACCGTGGCGCACAACGGCAACAAGCTTTTCCCGCAGCAGAGCGTGTCCAAGCTGTGGGTCGCGATGACGATGTTCGATGCGATCGATCGCGGTAAGCTCGCGCTCGACCGGCAAGTGACGATCAAGCAGAGCGATCTCACCCTGTTTCACCAGCCCATCGCGGCGATGGTGAAGGGCGACTCGGGCTACACGACGACACTGCGCGATCTGCTCGCCCGCGCGATGCAGCAGAGCGACAATACCGCCAATGATTCGATCCTGCGCACCGTCGGCGGGCCGGAAGCGGTGCGTGGTTATCTGGCGCGGCGCTTCTTCTCGCAGGATGCGATCCGCTTCGGCCCCGGTGAGCGGATGTTGCAGAGCCAGACGGCCGGCCTCACCTGGTCGCAGGATCTTGCCATGGGGCGCCGCTTCTACGCGGCCCGGGCCAATCTGCCTCGCTCGGCGCGCGAGAAGGCGCTCGATGCCTATCTGGCCAATCCGATTGACGGTGCTTCGCCGCTGGCGATCGTCCATGCGCTCGCCAAGTTGAAGAAGGGCGCCATGCTCTCTCCGACATCGACGCAGACGCTGCTCAGCATCATGGAAGGTGCCAAGACCGGACCGCAGCGTGTGAAGGCGGGAGTGCCGGAAGGCTGGACATACGTGCACAAGACCGGAACCGGCCAGGAACTCGCGCCGCGCTCGACCGGGTATAACGACGTCGGCATCATGACGGCGCCGGACGGGACGAGCTATGCGATCGCCATCATGATCGGTGAGACGACCGTGTCGATCCCCGAGCGCTGGGCCCTCATGCAGTCGGTGGCACGCTCCGTCGCTGCGCTGCATCGACGCTGATTTCATCGGCTCTGGCGGATGATGCTGCGCGACCGGTTTTGAGAACCGGCTTTTTTTAGGATTTGGCGGCTAAAGGGCTGGGCTGGGTCAGCAGCGTTGACCCCAGTTCGATCGATCCCTTATCCGGAACCGCCATGCCGCAGATGTCAGCCCCCCCTCTCGCGATCGTGATCGTGAACTATCGGACGGCGGACTATGTCATCCGCTGCGTGGACTCGCTGGCGAGCGAGCGCGACACGGCCGGTCCGTTCGAGGTCATCGTGGTCGATGGAGGCAGCGGCGATGGCTCCGCGCAGCGCCTTGCCGATCATTTTTCTGCGCAGCCCTGGCGCGATTGGGTCAGCCTGCTGCCGCTGGAGATCAATGGCGGCTTTGGCTGGGCGAACAATCAGGCGATGCTGCGCCTCCTCCAGCGCCCGCAACCGCCCGAATTCATCCATCTTCTCAATCCTGACACCGTGGTGGAACCGGGCGCGATCAAGGCGCTGCTCGATGTGATCGCGGCTCATCCCGATCTTGGCGGCGTCTGCAGCCGTCTGCTGGAGCCGGACGGGGAACTGGCCGGATCGGCCTTTCGCTTCCCGAGCCCCGGCCGCGAGTTCGTGCGTGGTTGCGGCATGGCCAAGCTGGGAGCACTGCTGGGCGTGACGCCCACGCTCGTTGAACGCTCTGATCCCGGGCCGGCCGACTGGCTGACCGGCGCGAGCGTGATGTTTCGTGCCGAGGCCCTGCGCCAGACTGGCCTCTTCGACGATGGCTTCTTCCTCTACTTCGAGGAAGTGGAACTGATGCACCGGATGGGCCGGGCCGGCTGGGCGTTGTGGTTCGTGCCTGCGAGCCGGATCGTCCACATCGCCGGTGCGGCGACGGGTGTGGCCAGCGGCGGGCAGGTCGCCGTGCGCCCCCAGCCGGTCTATCGCTATGAAGCGCGGCGCCGCTACTTCATGCTGACCGGGGGCTGGGCGGGGCTGATGGCGGCCAATCTCGGCTGGCTCGCCGGGCGCATGATCGCCTTGGCATTGCGACCGGTGCGCGGCAAGCGGCGCGATGCCATTCCGCGCGAATTCGCGATGACGCTGCGTCATAGCTTCTGGCCATCGAAGCGGGACAGCAGTCGGTCGATTGCGCCCTGGGACGAACCACCGGGCCGCGCGCCTGCCTGGATCGGCGAATGACTCAGGCGCCCTCGCGCATCGGCCTGGTCGCGATCGGGCGGAACGAAGGCGAGCGGTTGCAGCGCTGCCTGCGCAGCGTGCCGCCCGGCTGTCCGGTGGTCTATGTGGATTCAGGATCGACCGACGGCAGCGTCGACTTTGCGCTTGGTCTCGGCATGAGCGTCGAGCGCCTGTCGACCGAGCATGGCTTTACCGCAGCGCGCGCTCGCAACGCCGGCTGGCGGCGCCTGCTCACGGAGCATCCGGGGCTCAGCTACATCCAGTTCGTGGATGGCGATTGCGAGCTCGATCCGCACTGGCTGGCGCAGGCTGAGGCGACGCTGGACGCCGAGTCGGCGCTTTGCGCCGTGTTCGGCCGCCGCCGCGAGCGCTTCCCGCAGGCGAGCTTCTACAATGCGCTGTGCGATGACGAGTGGAACGTGCCGGTCGGCCTTGTGCAGGCCTGCGGTGGCGACGTGCTGTTCCGGGTCGAGGCCTTGCGCGCGGTCGATGGCTATAGCGACGATCTGATCGCGGGGGAGGAGCCCGACCTCTGCCTGCGGCTTGGCCTCAAGGGGTGGCAGGTCCGGCGTATCGACGCGGAGATGACGCTGCACGATGCCGACATGCATCACGCTCGCCAGCAATGGTTGCGCGCGCGCCGCGCTGGCCATGCCTTTGCCGAGCATGTCGCGCGCCATGGCGACCATGCCTTTGCCGACTGGCGGCGCCAGGTGCGCAGCATCGTGCTGTGGGGCGGGATTATCCCGGCGATTATCCTGCTGCTGGCCCTTGTTGCGTTGCTGGTTCCCTCTGCCTTCGCGGGTGTGCTCGCACTGGCGCTGGCGGCGCTTTATCCCGCGCAGGTCGCCCGCATCGCCCTGCGCAAATGGCGCAGCGGCGCCCCGGCCGGCTTCGCGCTAGGTTATGGCCTGTGGATGATGCTCGGAAAATTCGCCCAATTCGGCGGCGTGCTGCGCTATTGGGGGAAGCGTTGGCGCGGCGGTCCGCACCGGCTGATCGAATATAAGGGCGAGGGCGGCAGATCATGAGCTTCCGGCAAATGCGCGCGCTCCTCGCGGAGGACTTCGAGGCCCATGGGCGGGACTGGACGCGTCCGGGCTTCCGCACCCTCTTCTGGCACCGCTTCGGCAACTGGCGGATGAGCGTGCGCCCCAAGCTTCTGCGCGCGCCGCTGAGCCTCCTCTATCGCTGGGGCTACCGCCATTGCCGCAACGTCTATGGCATCGAGATTCCCTATACTGCGGTCATCGGTCGTGGCGTCATCGTCGAGCATCAGGGCGGCATTGTGGTCCATGGCGCGAGCGTCATCGGTGACGGGTCGATCATTCGCCAGAACTGCACGCTCGGCATCCGGTCGCTCGACCGGCTGGATGAGGCGCCGATCATCGGCAAGCGAGTCAACATCGGCGCCGGAGCCGTAATCCTCGGCAGGGTGACGGTCGGCGACGATGCGGCGATCGGCGCCAACGCGGTGGTGATGCAGGACGTGCCGGCGGGTGCGCTCGCGGTCGGCGTGCCGGCCGTTGTGAAGCGGCGCCAGCCCTGATCGTCCGGCCCTCCCCGGGCTAGGCAGGGAATATTTGATTCGTTTACCAACCGCGTCTATAGCGGCGCCCTGACGATGGCGGCCTCGCACGGGCCGCCTTTTTCCGTTTCTGAAACCCGTGCGAGAAAGGAGCAGTCCAATGTCGATCACCCCACTCATGCCCGTTTATCCCCGGTGTGAGGTGCGTCCGGTGCGCGGCGAGGGCTGCTATCTGATCGGCGAGCGAGGCGAGCGCTATCTCGATTTCGCGGCGGGCATCGCAGTGAATGCGCTTGGCCATGGCCATCCGCATCTCGTCAAGGCGATCGCCGAGCAGGCGGCTACGCTGATGCACGTCTCCAATCTCTACGGGTCTCCGCAGGGTGAGGCGTTTGCGCAGCGCATTGTCGACAACTGCTTTGCCGACACCGTGTTCTTTACGAACAGCGGTGCGGAAGCGGTGGAGTGCGCGATCAAGACGGCGCGTCGCTATCATTATGCCAATGGCAATCCGCAGCGGCACAAGCTGATCACCTTCAAGAACGCCTTCCATGGGCGGACGCTGGGCGCGATCAGCGCGACGGACCAGCCCAAGATGCGGGATGGGTTCGAGCCGCTGCTGCCTGGCTTCGACTATGTGAAGTTCAACGATCTCGAGACGGCTCTTGCCAAGATCGATGGCGAAACCGCCGGTTTCCTCGTCGAGACGGTGCAGGGTGAAGGTGGCCTCACCGCCGGCACGCCCGAATTCATCAAGGGCCTGCGAAAGGCCTGCGACGAGCACGGCCTGCTGCTGGTGCTCGATGAAGTGCAGTGCGGCTATGGGCGCACGGGCAAGTTCTTCGCGCATGAGCATTATGGGGTCCGTCCGGACATCATGGCGGTGGCCAAGGGCATTGGTGGCGGCTTTCCGCTCGGCGCCTGCCTTGCGACAGAGGAAGCGGCCAAGGGCATGGTATTCGGCACGCACGGCTCGACCTATGGCGGCAATCCGCTGGCCATGGCGGCGGGCATGGCAATCCTCGACGTCATGCTGGAGCCGGGCTTCTTCGATGAAGTGGCGCGCAAGGGCGAGCGTTTGCGGGGCGCGCTGCAGCAGTTGATCCCCAATCATGACGGCGTGTTCGAGGAAGTGCGCGGGCTCGGTCTGATGCTCGGCCTCAAGCTGAAGCCGGAAGTGGAAGCGCGCAATTTCGTGGCGCATCTGCGCGACAAGCACGGCTTGCTCACCGTCTCGGCGGGCGAGAATGTTGTGCGCATCCTGCCGCCGCTGGTGATCGAGGACAGCCACATCGCCGAAGCCATCGAAAAGCTCTCTGCCGGCGCAGCAAGCTACAAGGTGCCGGAGGCGGCCACATAAGACCAACTAGCGCGCCCCCGATAACGGGCGCCCAGGGCTCGGGGACGGCGCCACGCCGTTCCGGGTTCCTGCCTTCGCAGGGAAACAGATGATGACGAGGCATTTCCTCAATCTGTCCGATGCTGGTGGCGATGCGATCGCCGCGATGATTTCCGATGCGATCGACCGCAAGGCGGCGCGCCTGGCGGCTGGCCTGCCCAGGGGCGCGGCGGACAAGGACGCGCCGCTGGCCGGGCGAACGCTTGCCATGATCTTCGAGAAGAACTCGACCCGCACGCGCGTCTCGTTCGACATGGCGATCCGCCAGCTCGGAGGTACGTCGCTCATTCTTGACGGCAGCACGAGCCAGCTGGGTCGTGGCGAGACGATTGCCGACACCGCGCGGGTGCTCTCGCGCATGGTCGACGCGATCATGATCCGCACGGACGATCACGCCAAGATCGAGGAAATGGCGCGCCACGCGACCGTGCCGGTCATCAATGGCCTGACCGACGATTCGCATCCCTGCCAGATCGTCGCCGATCTGCTGACCGTCATCGAGCATGGCGTGGCCCTGCCGGGCAGTCAGTGGGCCTGGCTGGGCGACGGCAACAATGTGCTGCACTCGATCATCGAGGCCGCCGGGCTCTTCAAGTTCGACGTGCGCGTCGGCGTGCCCGAAGGGTACGAGCCGGATCCACGCTTCGGAGCGCAGGCCAGTGCGCGCGGCGCGACGATCACGCTCATGCGCGACGCGGCGCAGGCAGCGGCCGGCGCGGATGTCGTGGTAACCGACACCTGGATTTCCATGGGGCAGGCCGGCGGAGAGGAAAAGCTCAAGGCGATGATGCCCTATCAGGTGACGGCGTCGCTGATGGCACAGGCGAAGCCGACGGCGAAGTTCCTCCATTGCCTTCCGGCGCATCGCGAGGAAGAAGTTACCGCAGAGGTCATCGACGGGCCGCAGTCGGTCATCTGGGACGAGGCGGAAAATCGCCTTCATGCTCAGAAATCGGTGCTGCTCTGGGCCTTCGGACTGCTTGGCTGAGCGGTCGCGCGTCTCTCCTGCACGGGAGAGGCGCAGGTCGCTTGGACATTCGCTACCGCATCCCTATCTAGGCGCCCGTGACCGACATCTCTTCCACCCGCTCCTTTGCCGACGAAGCGCTCGGCTTCACCATTCCCGCGCGCCATGTGCGCGGACGCCTCGTCCGGGTGGGCGCTGCGCTGGACGATGTGCTCTCGGCACACCGCTATCCGCCGGTCATCGAAAAGCTGGTAGCTGAAGCGCTGGTGCTCGCCAGCCTGCTCGGCGCCATGCTCAAGGACGAGGGCGGCCAGCTGACCTTGCAGGCACAGACCGAGCATGGCGTCGTTTCGCTGCTGGTGGCGGACTATAAGGACGGCGCGGTGCGCGGCTACGCGAAGTTCGATGCCGATCGCCTGGCCGAGCTGGGCGAGGAGCCGACGCTGTTCGGCCTGTTCGGCAAGGGCTTCCTCGCCATCACTTTCGATCAGGCGGTTTCCGGCGAGCGTTATCAGGGCATCGTGCCGCTGGAAGGCATCGGCCTTGGCGCGGCGGCGGAGCATTACTTCGCGCAATCCGAGCAGATTCCCAGTATCGTCCACATCGCCGTGCGGCACGATCCGGGCGAGGGATGCGTGGGCGCCGGCATGTTGCTCCAGCATCTGCCCGAAGGCGAGGTGGGCCGCGAGCGGCTGCACGTGCGCCATGATCATCCCGACTGGGAGCATGTCATGATCCTCGGGCGGACCCTGTCCGACGCGGAACTGACCGATACGACTCTGCCGCTGAGCGACATTGCCTGGCGCCTGTTCCATGAGGAGCCCGAAGTGCGGGCTTATGATCCCGTCGCGATCAGCAAGGGCTGTCGCTGTGATCCCGATCATATTCGCACGGTTCTCGGGCGTTTCGGTGAGGAAGAACGGCGCGACATGGCCGATGAACGCGGCCTGATCGCGGTCGATTGCGCCTTTTGTTCCAAGATCTTCGACGTCGGGCTGGACGAATTCCCTTCGCGGGTCTGACGAAATCGTGACAATTGCTGTTAGCTGACCGAATTCGGCACGGTGCGACGAGCCGTGCCCTTTTCTCGCCGAAATTTCCGCCTATGTTACAGGGAGTGGGGGCGTGACCTCGTCCTGGGTTGGGATACCGGGCGATGGAAACAGGTGGGCAAGCAGGCAGATGACGAGCAAGAACCTCTTTTCGGTACTGATCGGTCTCGCGATCGCGTGTCCCGCCGCTGCCGTCGTGGCGCAGTCGGTTGATTTCGATGCGCTCAGCTCGCTCGAGCGCGGCGAGTGGGAGCTGAAAGAGCGTAACAGCGCGGCACAGCCCCGGCGCCTGTGCATTGGCGATCCGGTCCAGCTGCTCCAGCCGCATCATATCGGCCGTGCTTGCAAGCGCTTCGTTCTCGAGAACAGCGCCCAGCAGGTCGCGGTGACCTATGACTGCGCGCATGCCGGGCAGGGACGCACCGCTGTGCGTGTCGAGACGGCCCGCCTCGTGCAGATCGATTCGCAGGGTGTGTCCGGTGGCGCGCCGTTTGCGATGACCCTCGAAGGTCGCCGTGTCGGGGCCTGCAAGGCCATTGCCGAGCGCTGAAGGCGCGTTCCCGTGGCGTCGAGGCGTGTTTTGCGCTAGCGGCGGCCCATGTCCTCTGAAACTCCCATTGCCGTTGCGCTCATTTCGGGCGGATTGGACTCCATGGTCGCGGCGGCGCGCGCGCGTGAAGCCGGCTTCCGTCTGGCAGCGCTCACCATCGATTATAACCAGCGTCACCGCATCGAGCTGGACGCCGCTCGCCGCGTCGCGCAGGCGCTCGGCGTTGAGCGGCACATCGTGCTGCCGCTCGACCTGTCGCAATTTGGCGGATCTGCGCTGACGGCCGATATCGCCGTGCCCAAGGATGGCGTGGGCGAGGGGATTCCGGTCACCTATGTCCCGGCGCGCAACACGATTTTCCTGTCGCTCACTCTCGGGCTCGCCGAAGTGGTCGGTGCGCGGCACATCTACATCGGCGTCAATGCGCTCGATTATTCGGGCTACCCGGATTGCCGTCCCGAATTCATCGCGGCCTTCGAGGCGATGGCTGCGCTGGCGACGCGGGGAGGCGTCGAGGGGCGGCCGGTGAAGATCGAGGCGCCGTTGCAAAACCTGACCAAGGCGCAGATCGCGGCGGAAGCCGCCCGGCTGGGGCTGGACGCTGGCATGAGTTGGTCCTGCTACGATCCGACGCCCGAGGGCCTGCATTGCGGCCTGTGCGACAGCTGCCGCCTGCGCGCGAAAGGGTTCATCGAGGCGGGCTTGCCCGACCCTACGCGCTACGCAGTGCAGCCCTGAGCAGGCCCCGGCGATGAGCTACGCCGTCAAGGAAATGTTCCTCACCTTGCAGGGTGAAGGGATGCAGGCCGGGCGTCGCGCGGTGTTCCTGCGCTTTGCCGGCTGCAATCTCTGGACCGGGCGCGAGGTCGACCGAGCCAAGGCGGTTTGTCAGTTCTGCGACACGGATTTTGTCGGCACCGATGGCGAGAACGGCGGACGCTTCGCCGAGGCCGAGCCTTTGGCCGCCGCCGTCGCCGACCTTTGGGGCAGCGAGCCGGGACGGCGCTTCGTCGTGATCACCGGCGGCGAACCGATGCTGCAGCTCGACACGCCACTGATCGCAGCCTTGCATGGGCAGAATTTCGAGATTGCCGTCGAGAGCAACGGCACGCTGCCAGCGCCGGAAGGGATCGACTGGCTGTGCATCAGCCCGAAGGCAGGGAGTGAGGTTGTGCAGCGCCAGGGCGATGAACTCAAGCTGGTCTGGCCGCAAGAGGGCATCGATCCAGATGCGCTCCAGGGCTGGGACTTCGCGCATTTTCTCGTTCAGCCGATGGATCGCGGAACCGAGGCCGGCAATGCGAAGAGCCGGGCGGCCGCCATTGCGCTGGCGTTGAGCGACAGCCGCTGGCGGCTCACGCTCCAGACGCACAAGCTACTCGGGCTGCAATAAGCGAACGGTCTGACCGAAGCCCCGGCCCGGACTTCAATCGGACGCGACGGTTTCCACATCGCCGCCGGCGGCGTTCTCTTCCGGCTTGGGGGCGTTCGCGCGCGTGACGCTGCCGGCATTGTTGACGGTGCCGACGCCGTCTGCCTTCACCGCATCGAGATCGGTCATGCTGTCGTTGACCGTCCCGTCGACGACTTCCATGTCCCGCATTTCGACGGCGTTGCCGCTCTTCTTCTCGCCGCACCCCGCGAGTGCGCCGCAGGCCAAGGCAGCGAGCAGCAGGAGGGGTGTCCGGCGAAGGTTCAGGTGAGGCATCTCTCTCATTCTCCCTGTTGGCGCGGTCGGCCGCCTTGCTTGTTGCGACCCGTTGGCCGTCCGCGAAGCGGCGACCTTAGTTACGTGAGGGTCAACCCTCAAGAGGTCGATGCGACCGGGTGGGGCGTTGTTCCGATGGCGGACAGAAAGTCCGCGGCGTGCGCGGCGAGGGCGTTGTCGAGCGTCAGCATGTCGCTGGCCTTGCCCAGATCGGCGAGGCTGGTGACGCCGAACTCGGAAATGCCGCAGGGCACAATGCCGCCATAATGGGAAAGATCGGGCGCGACGTTGATCGAGAGGCCATGCAACGTCACCCATTTGCGCACGCGCACGCCAATGGCGCCGATCTTCGCTTCGCGGCCGTCCCTACCATGGGTCCATACGCCTACGCGGCCGGGCGCCGTCCAGCAGGGCACGCCGAGATCTGCAAGCGCGCCGATCATCCAGCCTTCCAGCGCCTGGACGAACCGGCGCACGTCGCGCCCGCGCCGGGCGAGGTCGATGTTGAGATAGACGATGCGCTGGCCGGGGCCGTGATAGGTATATTGCCCGCCACGCCCGGTCGTGTGCACCGGGAAGCGGGCCTCGATGAGGTCGCTCGCCTGCGCGCTCGTGCCGGCCGTGTAGAGCGCCGGATGCTCGACCAGCCAGATGCGTTCCCGCGCAGTGCTGGCCGCGATTTCCTCGGCGCGCGCCTCCATGTCAGCGAGGGCCGTGGCATAATCGAGAAGGCCGGGCTCGATGCGCCACTCGATATCGTCGGGAAGGGCAGGAATGGCCATCATATGTGGCAAGGGAGATGGGGCGCCGCGCGAATTTTGGCAAGCATGGCGGTGGCACTGGCCCTTTGTCGTGATTTTGCCTATCGAACACGCCGAAAGGGTGCGGACAACACAGCGTGAGCAAGATTGATCTGAATATCGTGTGGGATGACGCCAAGGCGATGGGCAGTGCCAATCGCGATCTGCTGACCGCGATCGCCGGCATGTTCCTGCTGCTGCCCGGCATCGTGGCCGAACAGTTCATCGTCATGCCCCAGGCGCTGGCCAAGGGCGCGAGCAATGAGCAGATGCTGACGCGCCTTGCCGACTATGCCACGGCCAACTGGCCCGTGCTGCTGTCCCACAGCATCGTCACATCCTTCGGCGTCCTTGCGCTGCAATCGCTGCTGCTGCGGGCGGAGCGGCTGACGGTCGGCGAATCGCTTCGCGCTGCCCTGTTCATCCTGCCCGGTTACATCGTGGCCAATATCCTGCAGGGTTTCGGCATCATGGCCGGCATGATGCTATTCTTCCTGCCTGGCTTCTATCTGGTCGGCCGGCTGGCGCTGCTGGCGCCGGTCGCTGCGGCGGAGCGGGAGGGCAATCCGATCGCGCAATTGCGCCGCAGTGTCGAACT
Organism: Sphingomonas sp.; assembly: GCA_017304655.1. Taxonomy (GTDB): domain Bacteria; phylum Pseudomonadota; class Alphaproteobacteria; order Sphingomonadales; family Sphingomonadaceae; genus Sphingobium. The sequence goes on along the minus strand of JAFKLY010000009.1, from coordinate 117,111 downwards.
GACCCGGGGGAACGGCTGGCGCGTATTCGGCGTGCTCGCGATCATCTTCGTGGTGATGATGATCATCAGTCTCGTCATCACCTCGCTGACCGGGGCGGTCGCCGAACTGGCCTTGCCGCAGGACATCGCCAATTTCGCGATGAGCATTGTCTCCAGCCTGCTGGAAACCGCCCTGACGCTCGTCGTCGTGCTCGTGACGGCCGCCGTCTATCGGTCCGCGACTGCGCCGGCCGTCACTGTCTGGCAACCCTGACCGGCTGAACCGGGCAGCCGCCCGATTTCAGCTCCAGGTGACGCGGGGCGGCAGGCTCATCAGGATCGCGTCGATATTACCGCCGGTCTTGAGGCCGAACAGCGTGCCTCGATCGTGGACGAGATTGAACTCGACATAGCGGCCGCGCCACTCGAGCAGATCGGCTTCTTCCGCTGGCGTCCAGGGCAGGCCCATGCGCCGCCGCACGATCCGCGGGAAGGCGTCCAGAAAGGCCTCGCCGACCGCGCGGGTGAACGCGAAATTCGCGTCGAACGCGCCTTCCAGATGATCGTAGAAAATGCCGCCCACGCCGCGATGCACTTGCCGGTGCGGAATGTAGAAATAGTCGTCCGCCCATTTCTTGAAGCGGGGGTAATATTCCGGGTCGTGCGCGTCGCAGGCGCGCTGGAAGGCCGCGTGGAAGTCTGCCGTATCTTCGGCATAGGGAATCGGCGGATTGAGGTCGGCGCCGCCGCCGAACCAGCGCTTGGTGGTCACCAGCATCCGCGTGTTCATATGCACGGCCGGCACGTGCGGATTGGCCATGTGCGCGACGAGGCTGATCCCGGTTGCGAAAAAGCCGGGGTTCTCCGCGCCTGCACCATGGATCGTCCTGGCGAATTCGGGCGAGAAGGCGCCGCCGACGGTCGAGACATTGACGCCGACCTTCTCGAACACCTTGCCCTTCATCACGCCGCGTGTGCCGCCACCGCCGCCGCCCTGCTCGATCGGGCCGGTAGCCTGTCCCTCGCTCTCGCGCCACCAGCTCAGATAATCGAAGGCGGCATCGCTGCCGGCTTCCCGCTCGATCGCCTCGAACTCGCCGCAGATCCGGTCGCGCAGACTCTCGAACCAGGCGCGGGCGGCCTGCTGTTCGGCGTCCAGGGCGGGGAGGGTGGGAGCGGTCATTCGGGGAACAATCCAGTCTGTCTCAGAGCTTCGCCCAGCGCGATGCCCGTTGCCACGGCGAGATTCAAGGACCGAAAGCCGGCCGCCATGGGAATGCGCACCCGCAGGTCCGCGCTGTCGCGGACCGTGGATGGCAGGCCGGCGCTCTCCTGGCCCATCAGAAAAATGTCGTCCGGGCGAAACACCGCCTGCGTGAGTCGCGTGTCGCCTGTGCTGGTGAACGCCACGAGCCGGGCCGGGCCACCGAGCCGCGCGGCCTCGAACGACGCGAAATTGGCATGGCGCGTAACATCGGCCTGGCCGCCATAGTCCATTGCGGCGCGGCGCAGTTGCGCGTCGGACGCCGGAAAGCCGCAGGGCAGGATGATGTCCACGGCGACTTGCCAACAGGCGGCAAGCCGCAGGATCGTGCCGACATTGCCGGCGATGTCGGGCTGGTAGAGGGCGATGCGCATGGTCCGCTCCTAGCGCCAAGCGCTGCGCGATCCCAGCGTCGCCGCGACCCGGGCAAAAAAGCTGTCCGACCCGGAAAATTCAAGGTTGGCAAATCCCGATCAACGGCGCTATCAGGCCCGCGATCGCGCTGGGGTATCTCGGCGTGCTGTGTGTCGCATTCTTCATCGGACCAGCGGACTCCCGGCCATGACAAGGGAGCCGCCCGGCAAGCCGGCGATAAGTGTGCGGTCGCAATTTCGCGGTTCAGTCCGGCGCAGCAGGGGTTGCCGCGACGCCGGGCAAAGGGAGGCAATGACAAAGCATGGCCACTGAAGTGCAAGGGACGGAAGCTGTCGTGAGTGAAGGCGAAGGCGTCCGCCGTCGTGACTTCATCAACATCGCGGCGGTGAGTTTTGCGGGTGTCGGCGGTGTCGCCGTGCTTGCGCCGCTCATCAACCAGATGAACCCCAGCGCCGACGTGCTGGCCCAGGCGACGACGGAAGTCGATCTGTCCGCCATCCAGCCGGGTCAGGCGATCAAGGCCGTGTTCCGGTCGCAGCCGCTGTTCGTGCGTCACCTGACCGCGAAGGAAATCGCCGAGGCTGACGCCGTGGATCCCTCCACGCTGCGCGATCCGCAGACGCTCGAGCAGCGCACGGTCGACGGCAAGAAGGAATGGCTCATCACGATGGGCGTATGCACCCATCTGGGCTGCGTCCCGCTCGGGGCCGGCGAAGGCGAGAACCGCGGCGAATTCGGAGGTTATTTCTGCCCGTGCCATGGTTCGTCCTATGACACGGCGGCGCGCATCCGTAAGGGGCCTGCGCCGAAGAACCTCGCCGTTCCGGTGTACAAGTACACCTCCGACACCGCCATTCTCGTAGGCTGAGGATAAAGATAATGAGCTTTCCCTGGGCTGAGCACTACACCCCCAAGCATCCGGTCATGAAGTGGGTCGACGAGCGTCTTCCGCTCCCCCGCTTCGTCTACAATGCCGTGGGTGGCGGCTATGAAGTGCCGCGCAACCTCAACTATTTCTGGAACTTCGGTGTTCTTGCCGGCGTAGCGCTGACGATCCAGCTCGTCACCGGGATCATCCTGGCCATGCACTATGCCGCGAATGCCGGCATCGCCTTCGACAGCGTCGAACACATCATGCGCGACGTGAACTCGGGCTGGCTGCTGCGTTATGCGCACGCCAACGGTGCAAGCTTCTTCTTCATCGTGGTCTATCTCCACATCTTCCGCGGCCTGTTCTACGGCTCCTACAAGGCGCCGCGCGAGATGGTGTGGCTGCTGGGCGTGGTCATCTTCCTGCTGATGATGGCGACGGCGTTCATGGGCTATGTGCTTCCCTGGGGGCAGATGAGCTTCTGGGGCGCGCAGGTGATCACCGGTCTCTTCGCGGCCATTCCGGTCGTGGGTGAGCCGATCCAGACCTGGCTGCTCGGCGGTTTCGCGCCTGGCAATGCCGCGCTCAATCGCTTCTTCTCGCTGCACTATCTGCTGCCCTTCGTGATCGCGGGTGTCATCATCCTGCACATCTGGGCGCTGCACATTCCGGGTTCCTCGAACCCGACGGGCGTGGAAGTGAAGGGTCCGCAGGACACCGTGCCGTTCCATCCCTACTACACCGCGAAGGACGGGTTCGGCCTTGGCGTGTTCCTTATCCTCTTCGCGCTGGTGCTGTTCTTCGCGCCAAATGCGATGGGCCACCCGGACAACTACATCCCGGCCAATCCGATGAGCACGCCCGCGCACATCGTGCCGGAATGGTATTTCTGGCCGTTCTATGCGATCCTGCGCGCCTTCACGATGGATCTCACTATTCCGTTCACCGGCATCGTGATTATCCCGGCCAAGCTGCTCGGCGTGCTGGCCATGTTCAGCTCGATCCTGCTGCTGTTCTTCCTGTCGTGGATCGACACCTCGCCGGTCCGCTCGGGCAAGTACCGTCCGCTGTTCCGCAAGTTCTTCCGGCTGCTCGTCGTTGACGTGCTGATCCTGGGCTATTGCGGCGGCGCGCCGGCGGCCGAGCCTTATGTGATGATCTCGCAGCTCGCTGCGGCCTATTATTTCGCGCACTTCCTGATCATCCTGCCGATCATCGCTTCGATCGAGCGGCCGGACCCGCTGCCGGGTTCGATCACGGAGGCCGTGCTGGCCAAGGCCAATAAAGATGATGCAGCCGATGCGGCGACCGCCGCGCTGGCCGCTGAATAAGGGGGCTTAGCAATGGTTCGTATCCTCGGCGGCCTCGTCGGCCTCTTCTTCGCTGGCATGCTGCTCCTGAGCTTCCTCTGGGGCGGTGTCGCCTTCGTCAGCGCGCCTCCCGCCCCCACGGCGGAAAGCGAGTTCCACGAGCATCCCCGGCAGGTGGCGTGGAGCTTCAACGGTCCGTTCGGCCATTATGACAAGACGCAGCTGCAGCGCGGCTTCCAGGTTTATACGGAAGTGTGCTCGGCCTGCCATTCGCTCCATCAGGTGGCGTTCCGCAGCCTTGCCGACCTCGGCTACAACGAGGCGGAGATCAAGGCGATCGCCAAGGCCCGTCAGGTGCCGGACGTCGATCCCAAAACCGGCGAGGCGACCACGCGTCCTGGCACGCCGGCTGATCGCTTCCCGCTCGTCTATCCCAATGACGTGGCGGCGCGTGCGGCGAACAACAACGCCGTTCCGCCGGATCTCTCGCTCATCGCGAAGTCCCGTCATGACGGCCCGAACTATGTTCACTCGCTGCTGACCGGGTTCCAGGCGCAGCCGGCCGAGCTTCTCAAGAAGTTCCCGGACGCCAAGACGCCGGAAGGGCTGCACTACAACCCCTATTTCGCCAACCTGAACCTTGCCATGGCGCCGCCGCTGACGGCCGAGGGTCAGGTGACCTATGGCGAGGGCCAGCCCAAGCCGACGGTCGATCAGATGGCGCAGGATGTCTCCGCCTTCCTGATGTGGGCTGCCGAGCCCAAGATGGAAGCGCGCAAGAGCACTGGCGTTGCCGTGCTGATCTTCCTGCTGTTCGCGACGGTGCTGGCTTACCTGTCCTACCAGAACATCTGGGCAGACAAGAAGCACTGAGCCAGGATCCGGCCGACATCCTCTGATGCGGCACAGGTTCAGGAAAGGGCGGATCCGCTGGGTCCGCCCTTTTCTTTTGGTCGGCATGGAGTCCATCTGCGGCACGGCGTTTGCACGGCCCACTCTGCCAGCCGATGTGCGGCACGTCCTCGAACGTCGGGAGGATTGCGACCATTGGCTGGGCGAAGAGCCCTATGACGCGGACAGGCGCCGGGAGATCGAACGGGCGGTCCGCGAGCTGCGCTGTGACACGCTGGAGCGCGACGAAGCCAGGTTACGCAGGCGCTATGCCGCACACTCCGCGATCATCGACAGGCTGAAGACCGACTGAAGGCGCGGTCGCGTCTCAGCGATCCGCGACAGTCTGTTGTCGCGATGATTAGCCGAGCAGGGCTTTTGCCCAGCCGCGCAATTCCGCGCCCATCGCGGCATCGCGACAGGCGAGCGCGAAATTAGCCTGCGCGAAACCGAGCTTGGAGCCGCAGTCGAACCGCTCACCATCGAATGTCACGCCATGGAAGGGCTGCTTGCCGATCAGCTTGGCCATCGAGTCGGTGAGTTGCACTTCGCCGCCCGCCCCGGCTTCCTGGGTGGCCAGCAGGCCCATGACCTCGGGCTGCAGGATATAGCGGCCGGGCAGCATCAGGTTGGACGGAGCCGTGCCGAGCTTGGGCTTTTCGACCAGACCCTTCACTTCGGTCAGCACACCATCGCGTGCGCCGGGATCGATGATACCGTAGCTCGGCGTCTCTTCCATCGGCACTTCCAGCGCACAGACGAGATTGCCGCCGACTTTTTCATATTGGGCGACCATCTGGGCGAGACAGCCCTTCTCGCGCCCGATCAGCAGTTCGTCAGGCAGGATGATGGCGAACGGCTCATCGCCGATGATGTCGCGCGCGCACCAGACGGCATGGCCTAAACCACGCGGCTCCTGCTGGCGGACGAAGATGGCATTGCCGGGCGTGAGGCGCGTGCCCTTCAGGGCATCGAGGGGCTTGCCACGGTCGGCCTGGATGCGTTCAAGCTCATAAGCGACGTCGAAATGATCCTCGATCGCGCCCTTGTTGCGACCGGTCACGAAGATCATCGTTTCGATGCCTGCTTCCAGTGCCTCGTCGACCGCATATTGCACGAGCGGTCGATCGACGACCGGCAACAGTTCCTTTGGCACGGCCTTGGTTGCGGGCAGGAAACGTGTGCCGAGACCGGCGACGGGGAAAACGGCTTTGCGGATGGTCAATTCAGGCTCCCGGCGTCTGTTCCATCGTTAGGAATGCTCGCTATCGGACAACAGGGTAAAAATCCCGATACCAATCGACGAAATGCCGCAATCCTTCGGTGAGCATCACGCGGGGCTGGTAGCCAGTGAGCGCGTGCAGCTTGGTCACGTCCGCATAGGTGGCCGTCACGTCGCCGGGCTGCATGGGGCGCATGATCTTTTCCGCCGTGCGATTGAGCGCCGATTCGAGCGTCTCGATCATGTCCATCAGACCGACGGGATGACTGTCACCGATGTTGAGAATGCGGTTTTCCCCCTGCGCCGGCGGATTGTCGAGCGCGCCGACGATGCCATCGACGATATCGTCAATGTAGGTGAAATCCCGCGCCATACGCCCCTCGCCATAGACTTCGATCGGCTCGTCGCTCAGGATTTTCCGGGTAAAGCCGAAATAGGCCATGTCCGGCCGGCCCCACGGACCATAGACCGTGAAGAAGCGCAGGCCCGTCTGCGGAAAGCCATAGAGGCGGGCATAGCTGGTGCTGATCAGTTCGCAGCTTCGCTTGGTGGCCGCGTAGAGCGAAACGGGCGCATCGACAGGATCATCCTCGCGGAACCCGGCGCCGGCCAGTGGCCGGTCGCCATAGACGCTGCTCGATGAGGCATAGACCAGATGCATGAAGCCCTGGGCATGGCGGCACGCCTCCAGCACGGCCAGATGACCGGCGAGATTGGAGCGTTCATAAGCAAAGGGATTGTCGATGCTGTAGCGCACGCCGGCCTGCGCGGCGAGATGGACGACACGGCGGATGCCATGGGTGCGCACCAGCGCGGCGACGGCATCCGGCTCGGCAATATCGCCGCGAACGAAGGAGAAGCCGGCCTTGCCGCCGAACGTGGCGAGCCGTGCCTGCTTGAGGGCGGGGTCGTAATAGTCGTTCAGATTGTCGATGCCGATGATGCGCTCGCCGCGCGCCAGCAGCCGGTGCGCGGTCGCATGACCGATAAAGCCGGCCGCGCCGGTAACGAGAATTGGGCCGCTGTCTTCCGGCGCCGGATTCATCTGCCGACGGCGGTGTAGGTGAAGCCCTCGGCCTCGACCATGTCGCGCGGATAGATGTTACGCAGGTCGACAAGGATGGGCGCCCTGAGCAGGCTCTTGACCCGCGGCAGGTCGAGCGCGCGGAAGGCATCCCATTCGGTGACGATCACCAGCGCGTCGGCGCCATTCATCGCCTCATAGGCACCGGTGCAATACGTGATGTCCGGCAGATCCTTTCGGGCCTGTTCCATGCCTTCGGGATCAAAGGCGCGGATGGTAGCGCCAGCATCCTGCAGCGTCTGCACGATGGCGATAGCGGGCGATTCGCGCATATCGTCGGTGTTCGGCTTGAAGGTCAGGCCCAGCACGGCGATGGTCTTGCCGCGCACATCGCCGCCGCAGGCCGCGATCACCTTGCGCCCCATTGCGCGCTTGCGCTGGTCGTTCACCGCTACCACCGCCTCGACGATGCGCTGCGGCGCCTCGAAATCCTGAGCGGTTTTCAGCAGAGCCAGCGTATCCTTGGGGAAGCAGGAGCCGCCATAGCCCGGGCCGGCATGAAGGAACTTGCCGCCAATGCGGTTGTCGAGGCCGATGCCGCGCGCAACCTCCTGCACGTCCGCGCCCACCTTTTCGCACAGGTCGGCAATCTCGTTGATGAAGGTGATCTTCGTCGCGAGGAACGCATTGCCGGCATATTTGGTCAGCTCGGCACCGCGACGGCTCATCTCGATGACCGGCGAGCGCCCAAGTACCAGGGGCCGGTAGATCTGCCGCATCACCTCGAGCGCGCGCGGGTCGTCGCCGCCGATGACGATTCGGTCGGGCCGCTTGAAATCGTCGATGGCGGCGCCTTCGCGCAGGAATTCCGGATTGGAGACCACGGCGAAGTCCGCCTGCGGATTGGTCTCGCGGATGATCCGCTCGACCTCATCGCCCGTGCCGACCGGGACGGTGGACTTGTCCACGATGACCGTGAAGCGCTTGATGTGAGTCGCGATCTCGGCGGCAGCGGCATAGACATAAGAGAGGTCCGCATGGCCATCCCCCCGGCGCGACGGCGTGCCCACGGCGATGAACACGGCGTCCGGGTCCGCGAGGGCCTGCGCTGCATCGGTGGTGAAGGAGAGGCGGCCGGCTGCTGCGTTCTTGGCGACAAGACTGTCCAGTCCCGGCTCGAAAATCGGGATGCCGCCCGCCAGCAGCGCGTCGATCTTGGCCGCATCCTTGTCGAAGCAGATCACGTCGTGGCCGAAGTCCGCGAAGCAGGCACCAGAAACCAGGCCGACATAGCCTGCACCGATCATCGTGATTTTCACTGGAGGACGTCCCTCTTCGCCTTGGTCAATCGGCTTGGCGGTCTTCGTACCGGATGCTGCGCGCAGTCATCCGAGGTCCGGCCATAGCCTTGCGCCGACGCCCTATTTCAAATTCGGCTTCAACACCAGCCAGACGTAAACGACGACGCCGATCAGCAATGCGACACCGACGACGTGCATCAGAATGCTGTCATGCTCGATCGCATAATTGCCTGCCTGATTGGCGATGGCACAGCCAAGCGCTGGCGGCAAATAATCGATCATTCGGTCCGGCGGGTTCTCCATCGAGGAGCGCTGAAGGAACAGCACGATGATTCCCGCGAAGAGCGCTAGCGAGAGCCAGTCATAGGCTGTTTCCATCAATCGTCTCCACGGACAGTAGGCAAATTAACTACGCGTCGGTCTGATATTTGTGAAAGCGCTAATTTTTCGCGAAAGAAAAGGCAAAGCGATTCACGATGTTTTTGGAACCGCGCTTTCATAAGGCTGCCGAAAGCGCCGTGATGACTCATCTCGTCGGGTCCGCGCTTTGCATTACGGAGGCGACCGGCTAGGGCTTTGCCCCTGCATCCGGATAGCCCATTGTGGGAGTGAACAGTGCGAAAAGGGATCATTCTGGCCGGGGGCTCGGGCACGCGCCTTTACCCGCTGACCAAGGCTGTCTCCAAGCAGCTGATGCCGGTCTACGACAAGCCGATGATCTACTATCCGCTGTCGGTGCTGATTCTGTCCGGCATCCGCGAGATCATGATTATCACGACGCCGCAGGATCAAGCCGCGTTTCAGGCGCTGCTGGGGGACGGCAGCGATCTTGGCCTTGAATTGCATTATGCGGCGCAGCCGCACCCGGCCGGCCTCGCGCAGGCCTATCATATTGGCGCGGATTTCGTCGGCACCGATCCTTCGACGCTGATTCTGGGCGACAATATCTTCTACGGTCATGGTCTGACGGAGTTGCTGCAAGCGGCCTCTGCGCGCGAAAGCGGCGCGACGGTGTTCGGCTATTATGTCAATGATCCCAAGGCCTATGGCGTCGTCTCGTTCGACAAGAACGGGAAGGCGGAGACGATCGAGGAGAAGCCGGCCGTTCCCAAGTCGAATTATGCGGTGACAGGCCTCTATTTCTATGACGGCCAGGCCGTCGAGCGCGCTGCCAATCTCTCGCCCTCACCGCGTGGCGAGCTGGAGATTACCGATCTCAACCGGCTCTATCTGGAAGCAGGCGAGCTCAACGTCGAGCTGATGGGGCGCGGCTATGCCTGGCTCGATACCGGCACGCACGCCTCGCTCATCGATGCCGCCAATTATGTGCGCATCACCGAGGATCGGCAGGGCCTCAAGGTCTGTTGCCCGGAAGAACTGGTATGGCGCATGGGCTTCATCGACGATGCGCAATTGCAGCGCATTGCTGAGCCGCTGCGCAAATCAGGCTACGGCGAGTATCTGCTCAAGCTGCTGGAGCGCGGCGTCGCATGAAGCTGATCGAGACGGCGATTCCCGGTGTACTGATCGTCGAGCCGAAAGTCTTCGGCGATGATCGCGGCTTCTTCATGGAAAGCTGGAATGCGCGGACGTTCCATCAAGCCGGGCTGGACATCGATTTCGTGCAGGACAATCACAGCCGCTCGTCGCGCGGTGTGTTGCGCGGTCTGCACTATCAGCAGCCGGGGCCGCAGGGGAAGCTGGTGCGCGTGACTGCGGGCGCTGTGTTCGATGTCGTTGTGGACATGCGTCGCTCGTCTCCCGCCTTCGGCCAATGGGTCGGTGTTGAGCTCTCTGCGGCAAACAAGCGCATGCTCTGGGTGCCTGAAGGGATGGCGCACGGTTTCCTCTGCCTGGAGGACGGTACCGATTTTCTCTACAAGTGCCGGGGCTTCTACGATCCCTCCAACGAGCACAGCCTGCTCTGGAACGATCCCGCGATCGGTGTCGAGTGGCCGTTGGATGGCATGGAGCCGCAGCTTTCCGGCAAGGATCAGGCCGGCATTCCGCTTGCGCAGGCCGTGACATTCCCGTGATCGGCCCCGTACTCATCACAGGGGCGGGCGGCCAGCTCGGCCGCGCCTTGCAGGCCAGCGCGCCGCCTGGTGCGACGCTGGTGCCGCTTGGCCATGGTGATCTCGATATCGGCGATGCTGCGGCCGTCCGGACGCTGGTGGCCGATCATAAGCCCACACTTATCATCAACGCGGCCGCTTATACCGCCGTCGACAAAGCGGAGAGTGAAACGGCCGAGGCCTATCGCATCAACGCCGAAGGTCCCGGCCATCTGGCCGCAGCGGCCCGCGCAATCGAGGCGCGCTTCATCCATGTGTCGACCGATTTCGTCTTCAATGGCGCAAGCGGTGTTCCCTATCTTCCCGTCCAGCCGACCGAACCGCTCGGCGTCTATGGCGCGAGCAAGCGGGCAGGCGAGGAAGCGGTGCTCGCGGAGGATCCGGACGCGCTGATCGTGCGGACAGCCTGGGTCTATGGCGTAACGGGCCATAATTTCGTACGAACCATGTTGCGGCTGATGGCCGAGCGGGATGAAGTGCGCGTGGTCGCCGACCAGATCGGCACGCCCACCTTTGCCGGCGGCCTCGCGGGGGCTTTGTGGGCGCTCGACGCTGCTGGTGCGCGCGGCGTCCACCACTGGACGGACAGCGGAGCGGCAAGCTGGTATGATTTCGCCGTCGCCATCCAGGAAGATGCGCTGGCCATCGGGCTGTTGACGCGCGCCGTGCCAGTCATCCCGATCGCAACCAGCGATTATCCGACGCCGGCCTGCCGGCCCTCCTATTCCGTTCTCGACAAGCGCTCCGCAATCGCGCTCATCGGGGCACCCGCGCCGCACTGGCGCGTCCACCTTCGCGACATGCTCGGAGTGATCAAGGCCAATGGCTAAACTGCTCGTCACCGGCGGTGCCGGCTTCATCGGTGCCAATTTCGTTCATTATTGGGCGAAGCATCGTCCGACCGACACGGTGTCGGTGCTGGATGCGCTCACTTATGCCGGTAACCCCGCCAATCTCGACGGGCTGGACGGCGTGGAGCTGATCGTCGGCGATATTTGCGATACGGCGCTGGTCGAGACGCTGATGGCCGAACGCGGCATCGACACGATCGTGCATTTCGCGGCGGAGAGCCATGTCGACCGCTCGATCACGGGGCCTGACGCGTTCGTTACCACCAATGTCGTCGGTACGCACAGCCTGCTCAAGGCGGCGCGCAAGCTCTGGCTCGACACGGGCACTGGTCAGCCGCACCGTTTCCACCACGTCTCGACGGACGAGGTTTATGGCTCGCTGGGGCCGAATGATCCCGCCTTCAGCGAAACCACGGCCTATGCGCCCAATTCGCCCTATTCCGCCAGCAAGGCGGGCTCGGATCATCTCGTGCGGGCCTATCACCATACCTACGGGCTCGATGTGACCACGAGCAATTGCTCGAACAATTATGGTCCCTACCAGTTTCCCGAGAAGTTGATTCCGCTGTTCCTCCTCAATTGCCTCCATGGCCGCAACCTGCCCATCTATGGTGATGGCATGAACGTGCGCGACTGGCTGCATGTCGAGGATCACTGCCATGGCATCGAGAAGGTGATCGAGCTTGGCCGGCCGGGGGAAACCTACAATATCGGCGGAGGGCAGGAGCTTCCCAACCTGACCGTCATCGAGGAGATTTGCGCGACGGTGGATCGCACCTTCGCACAGGATCCTGGGCTTGCCGCGCGTTTCCCGGATGCACCGGCCGCCAAGGGTACGCCGTCAGAAAGCCTGAAGACCTTCGTGACCGACCGGGCCGGCCACGACCGTCGTTATGCGATCGACGAGACCAAGGCGCGCGGTGAACTTGGTTATGCGCCACGCCGTACCTTTTCCGAAGGCTTTGCCCAGACGCTTGCCTGGTATCTTGCCAATGAGGGCTGGTGGCGGCCTCTGGTCGAGCGCGCGGCGATCCAGCGCTGATCTTCGTCCGCATTGTTTGAAAGGAAAAGGGCGGCTAATGGCCGCCCTTTTCTTGTTCCTGTCTCGTTGTCGAGCGGCCGGTTCAGTCCGCCTTGCTGTAATAGTCCGAATATTTGCTGTAGGTCCCATAGGCATAGCCATAGGGATCGCCAACGCCGCCATCATAGCGATTGAGGACCGAACCGATGCACGGCACCGGATCGAGCAGACGCATGGAATCGCTTACCTGCTTCTGGCTGGTGCGGCCCTGTTCAATGACCATGAGATAGGCATCGATCTGGGATGCGACCACCATCGCATCGTCGTTGGCGAAGACAGGCGGCATGTCGAACAGAACGATATGATCGTCCGGCAGTGCGCGGAGCGAGGCAATGAACGCGGCGAAGCGCTCGCTCGCCAGGAGCGGCATGGTTTCGAGCTGGCTCGGGTAGCAGGGATAGAGCGCGAGATTGGTGCCATCGACATGCTGCCCGACCTTCGTGAGGTCGTCTGTCTCGCCAGCGAGGAATTGCTCGAGCCCAACATCGCCGACCAGTCCGAAGTTGGCGGCGAGCGAGGCGCGCCGCACGTCGAGATCGAACACATGGATGATGTGATTCGGCAGGCGGCTGAGCGTCGCGGCGAGATTCGCCGTGAGGAAGGACTTGCCGGCGCCGGGGGCCGGCGATGTGACGCCAACGATCCCATAATCCTTGGCCTTCATCCGCTTGACCAGCTGCGAGCGCAGCAGGCTGAACGGACGCGAGGACACATGCCGGCTGTTGAAGCCGACGACATGGCTCTTCTCCAGAAGCTGCCAATCCGGCGCGAATACCGGCAATTCGTCCTGTCCCGGAATCCGGAACGGAGCGGTGGCCGGCTTCGGCGTCTTGGTCGGCGCAAGCTGTTCAGACAATGGTCAAACTCCTTCGACGCGTTGCGCTACTTTTTCTTACGCCTCGGGGCGTCATCTTCATCGTCCTCATCATCGTCGTCATCATCGCCACCGAAGGACCAGAGACTCTTGAAACCCGTGCGCTGACGTTCGCCCTTGCTGACGATTGTCGGGATGACCACGAGCGGCGCCTCACCGGTTGCGGCGAGCACAGCGCTGGCATCGCGGATCGGCTTGGTGACGAGTTCGATGAGGAGGATGAGGCCGAGACCGAAGGCAATGCCCGCGCCGGTGACCATCGCGATGATCACTGGCCGGTTCGGCGAGACCGGATCATCCGGCACGACCGGCGGGTCGATGACGGAGAGGCGCTCGCCTTGCTGCTCGTCCTCGGCCTTCTTGCCGGCCTTGGCGGAAAGCAGCTGGTTCGAAACGCGCTGATATTGCCCATTCAGGCCATCGAGCCGTTCCTGAAGCTGGTTGACTTCCTGCTGGACGACCGGCGCGCGCATCTGCGCGCTGAGGATCGTGGCGCTCCGGCCGGCCTCTGCACTCCGTGCGGCCTGCAACGCGGCGATCTGGCGATTGTTGCTCGCGATCTGCTGGTCGATGGCGGAGACCGGGATGCGCTGCTGATTGGTCTTGGCCAGTTCGCGGGCTTCGGCCAGGCGCTGCCGCGCCAGGATCACGTCCGGGTGCTTGTCCGAGTAGCTGGCCTGCGCCGCGGCGAGCGCTGCTTCGGCCTGCGTGACCAGCGGGTCACGCTCGGCCGCCGAGCGCGTGAGGTCACGCTGCGAGGCAAGCTGGGCATTGGCGGACTGAAGCGCGGCGATCTGACCATCGATGCCACCGGTGTTGCCGCCGAGGGTGCCGATCCCGGTCGCCAGGGCAAGCCCGTTGCGCGCCTTGATCTCCGAGATGGTTCGCTCGAGCTGGCTGATCTGCGTCTGAAGATCGGAGGCCTGATCGGTCAGGAATTCGACCGTATTGGTGGCTTGCGCCGCCGTCTTGGTCGCGTCGATCTGCAGAACCTGCTCGGTCAGGGCTTGCGCCACGGCCTGGGCCTTGATCGGATCGGAATAGAGGAAGCTCATCGAGAAGGCGATGGTGCTGCGCCGGCCATTGCCTGATGTCTGAATGTCTGCATTCACCGGGTCGATGACGATCGACTCACGCATCTTGGTGATGACTTCGGAGAGCGAACTCGTTCGCAGCTCGGCCTGGTAGAGGCTGTTGCGCTGGATGAGTTCGATCAGCTGCGGGCGGCTGAGCACTTGCTGGCGGATGCGCGCCATGCGCTGGTCGACGACTTCCGCGCCGCTCCCGTCGAGCGCCACATCTTCCGGCAGCAGGGGCGCCTCGACGAGGAGCACCGCGCGCGATTCATATTTGGTGGGCAGCAGGAAGGCGATCGCCAATGCGGCGATCAGGCCGAGCACCGCCGGGATGACCAGCATCCATTTGCGCTGCATGATGATCGAAGGAAGATAGGGCAGGAACGAGGCCGAGCCGCCTTCTTCGCCCGCGTCCATGTGAAGCCGAGGGTTGTTCATCAGAGAGTGCCCAGCCTGTATCGGATGCCCACAGTGCCATAAAAGCTGGCATTGAGCGAGGCATTGGAGTTGAAAGTGTCGCTGTAGCTCGCCGAAATAACGCCGGAGAGACGCTCGGTGATCTGGCGGCTGTAGCTCAGGCTGGCCTGGCCGAAGTCGGACTTGCCGTTACCCAGCAGATCGAGGGTCTTCGCGGTCGAGTAAGACAGGCGCGCAGAAATATTGCTCCGTGCGGTCAGCTTGTAGCTGTAGGCCGCGCCGAAGGATGTGACGGTCGAGGTTCCCGACGTCGCCGTGGGCGACACGGATTGGGATGCGTCGGCGCAAAGCGACGAGCGCAGGCCTTCATAGCAAAGATTGCCATTGCCGTAGAAGGCGGTGTTGTACCGCTTGCCGGTAACCAGGTCGATGTTGCTGAAGGTAAGGCCGGCAGCAACCCGCAGGGAGAGGCGCGAATTCAGTTTGGTCTGCAGGATCGCCGAGGGCGAAATCTGAGTGGTATCGCCGAGCGCCGTGCGCCGATAATCGCTGCGCGCCACATTGAGACCAAGGCCGACCGACGTGTTCGCGCTGATCCGGCGCATATAGGATGCGCTGCCGCCATAAACGTCATAGCTGCGAGCAGCAACGGAGGTCGTCGGGAAGATTGCCGACGTCACCTGGCCGGAAAGGCTGATGGTGTCGCGGGCGGACAGAGCCGTGGTGATCCCGACATTGCCTGAAATCGTTTCGATCCGTTCCGCAAAGCTCAACGCGCCGCTCGGGTCGACGATGACGGGCGCATTGGGATTGTTCGGCAGGCCGGTAATCGGATCGGCGATCGGATAGAGCGAGTTGCGGACCTGACTGGAATAGCCAACTCGCCCGGTCAGCGAGGTGGTGGCACTGACCTGCTGATTGGTCGATGCGCCAACAGAATAGTCCGTCGTCCCGTCATACAGCCGCGCATATTCCGTGTGCGTCACCGATCCGGTGAGGCTGGTCGAACCGGTGGGTGACAGGATCGTCAGCGTCGGCGAGAACGTGCCGGCCAGCGTTGCGGCGCCGGCATTGTTGGTGTTCGCGCCGAAGGGGTTGGAAGTATAGCCTGCGTTGACGCCGACTTCCGCGCCCAACCGGCTGTCGGCCACGGCAGGGCTGGTTGCCAGCAGCAGAGCGCAAACAGCCGCGCTTCCGGCCAGACGGGCGTTGGTCATGGCACGATCACCGTGTCGCCGGTTTGCATCTGCGGAATAGCGCGGGCTGCTTCAGGCGAAAGGTTGCCCTTCATGGCGCCGCCGAGACGGAACTTGAAGGACGTCAGCTCGTTGCCGTTCTTGCGGATGACGGTTACGTTGTCGAGATTGGCGAACTCGTCCGGGCCGCCCGCCATGGAAATCGCTTCCACCAGATTGACGTAGCGCCCCGGGGTGAAGGAGCTCGGGCTGCGTACGCGGCCGATGACCGAGAAGATAAAGCCGCTCGGGGCCTGCACGGAAACGGTCACCTGCGGCGGCTCACCGCGATACTGGCTCGCGAGCCCTTTCGAGATCGCCTGCTCGATCTGCTCGGGCAACATACCCTGGGCGACGACGCGGCCGACCAGGGGAAAGGAGAAGGTGCCGTCCGGCAGAATGCGGATGCTGCGCTGCAGGCGCTCCTCGCCCCAAACGTAAACCTCGATCTGGTCGCCCGGATTGATGGTATAGGCGCGCTGCGGCAGATTGCCGGTTGCTGCCGGTTTGTCCTGAGCGAGACTGGGGACGGACATTGCCACGAGTAACGCGGCCGCAGGCCATGCTTTCACGATAAGACGCACGCGTGCAGATCCTTTTTGTTGGCCGGGGGATCGGCGCTTCATATACCAATTTAGCATGTCGTCACTACGTAAAAGCCGGGTTAATGATCGGCTCGGCTTGGTTACTTTGATTGCTACCGCACCCGAAGCCCTGTAAGGCGCGACCCCTGCGCAACGATTGCGAGACAGCCCAGGGTGAACGGTTTGGATGGGGTCGATTTTCCTGCAATGCGGCGGTTGCGCACCGCTTCCGACTCTTCTCTGGGGCGCTTCAAACAGGTCGTGAGACCCGGCCTGCCGCTCGCTGGCTTGCTTTTGCCCGCCCTGATCTTTTTGTCCGCGTGCAAGGATCGGGAGCAGCAAGCGGCCGAACTGGCGCAGCAAGCCGATCTCTATGCCCAGGCGGGGAACATCGTCGGCGCGCGGGAAGCGATCCGGCAGGCCATCTTGCTGCGCGAGGATGATCCGCAATTCCACAGGTTGCAGGGGGCAATCGCGCTGCGGGCCAACGATCCGGTCGGCGCATTCCGGTCTTTTTCCACTGCCCTGGAGTTTGATGCGACCGACAAGGTCTCATTGGCCTATGTGGCCAATATCGGCGTGCAGATCGGTCAGATAGACCAAGCGGACGAGGCGGCGGATCGGTTGCTGACGCTGGAGCCGGATGCGCGACCCGCCTTGCAGGTGAAGGGCCTCGTTGCGATGACGCGCCGCAAATATGAGGAAGCGGCCCAATATGCGGACAGGCTCCTTGCGTCGGACCCCACCGACGAGGGTGGAGCGATCATCAAGGCGCGCTCGCTGGCCCTGACGGGCCAACCGGAGGCAGGCCTCAAGCTGATCGAGGAAGCGCTGAAGGCAGCGCCGGAATCGGCTGCCCTTCTGGCAAATAAAGTCAATCTTTATCGATATTTGCGTCAACCAGAGCCGATGGCTGATGCGCTGGCCGCGCTGGTGCGGCAGCCCGGCGGCTCGCCGTCCCTCAAGCTGGATCAGGTGAACCTGCTCTACAAGCTGGGGCGCAAGGAGGCGGCGCGCCGCACGGCGGTGACGTTTTTGGAAGATGGTACGCGCAATCCGGATGATTATCGGAAGATGTTGGGGCTTTGGTGGCAGTATGACCGTGCCCCGATCGCTGACGCGCAAGCGCGGGACGCAAGCAAATGGCAGGATCCAATCGCGCTGGTGCAGACGATCCGTTTCCTGCTGCTGAACGGTGAAAAGGCTGCAGCGGAAGCAATGGTCGCCAGCGCTCCCGCGAGCGCCCGAGACCTGCTCGGCGGACTCAAGGCGCGGCTGCTGTTTGCGCAGGGGCGCGAGAGCGAAGCGCGTGCGCAGGTCGACGCTTTGCTCAAGAAAGATGAGAATGATGTCGACGCGCTGCTCTTGAGGTCGAGATTCGCGCTGGCCGACCGCAAATTGGGTGTGGCCCTGGAAGCCGCCCAGCTGGCGCGCACCAACGACCCCTTGAATCCAGAGACTTATACCGTTTTGGCAGGCATTTATCGCGCGCAGGGCAACGAGTTGCGCGCGCGACAGATCTTTGAGGAGGGGCTCAAGAGCGTGCCTCAGAATTTCTACATTCTGGAGGCCTATACGCAATATCTTCACCAGTTGGGCGATACAGGCCGAGCGGTATCGGCCGCGCGTTCGTTCGCTCGGGACCTGCCTTCCTCAGAGCGTGCGTGGTCCTTCCTGCGCACGCAGTGTGAGCGGGCCGGCGATGCTGGGTGCCTGCAGACTGCCACAACGGGACTTGAGAATGCCAAGACGAGCTACCTTGTCGATGACTTGCCTGGAACGCCCGCTGACCGCGGCCTGTTTGGCCGGCTCTGACGCGTCGGTTGCATAGGGGCTCAGGCATCATGACCAGCGCGCTAAGGCCCGTCCGCAACAAATATGTCCGCTTCACGTCGAACGTTCTGCGGTCCGGCGGCATTCTGAACGACGCCTTCTGCTTCCTGATGTCCTATCTGCTGACGGTCTTCGTCTACCGCATGTGGCTGGGCTATTATTATGATGTCCGGCTGCACGCGACGGTGGTGATCGTCACAGCGATCAACTTCTTCCTCATCCGCATCTCGCGCGATGCCTATTCGGCGTTTCGTGGTCAGGGCGATGATCTGGGCAGCGGAACCTTTCTCGATTTTCTGGTCGCGATAACGCTCACCGGCTTCACGCTGATCCAGTTCAATGAAACCGCCGATCTTTCGCAGCGGTTCATCCTGATCTTCATTGCCATCTGTTTCGCGATGCTGATTTTTACGCGGCTCATGTTCCGGCGCTTCGTGTGGATCAGCATGCGGCACGGAATCATTGGTCAGCGCGTGGCGATCTATGGCGCTGACCGCGAGATCACCAGTCGCCTGCTGGAACTGCTCGAAATCGAGCGTCTGCCGCACATCAACATCATCGGCTTCGCGGATGATCGCAAGACGCGTGTCGAGACCGGTATGATCGGTCGCTTCCCTTATCTTGGCGGGTTCGAGGAAATGCTGGAACTGGCGCGGCGGGGCATGCTGGACCAGATCATCGTCGCATTGCCGATGGTGCAGCAGGAGCGGCTGAACAAGATCATTGAGGAACTGAGCGCAGGCGCGATCGACATCTGCATCATGCCGCGTGAGTTCCTGGTCCTGCGCGATCGCTATCGCGTCAACTATATCGGCTCGTTGCCCGTTCTCAGCGTCTGGCAACAGCCAGTGCGTGATCTCGACGGGATCCTGAAGGAAGTGCAGGATCGGCTGCTGGCCCTGATCGGCCTCATCATCCTGGCCCCGTTGCTGTTGCTCACAGCGCTCGCGATCCGGCTTGAGAGCAAGGGGCCGATCCTGTTCAAGCAGAAGCGCTTCGGCTTCAACAACCTCGAAATCGAAGTGCTGAAGTTCCGCTCCATGTATGTGGACAGGCAGGATGTGACCGGTGGTGAGCGCACCCGAAAGGGCGATCCGCGCATCACCCGGGTCGGGCGGATCATCCGGCGGACGAGCATTGATGAATTGCCGCAGCTCATCAACGTGCTGCGCGGCGAGATGTCGATCGTGGGTCCGCGCCCTCATGCGCTCGGCATGCGCGTCGGCGATGCGTATTATCATGACGCGGTGCGCGGCTATGCAGCGCGTCACCGGGTGAAGCCCGGCATCACCGGCCTTGCCCAGGTGCGCGGCCTGCGCGGTGAAATCGATACGATCGAACGCGCCAAGCAGCGCGTGGAATATGACAAATATTATATCGAGAACTGGTCGCCGCTGCTTGATCTGCGCATTATCCTGGAGACCGTCTTCAAGCTGGTCTGGGACCGTCATGCCTATTGAATCGGGCGTAGGCGCTCGGGCATGACGGATCGAAGCTTGGGGGGCGCCGGCTTGCGGCCGATGGCGCTTGAGCGGGGGCAAGGAGGACTTCAGCTGTGTCGAACATGATTGCCCAGGCCGCCCTGCTGATCTGGCCGATCGTGTCGCTCATCATGTTCATGATGATGCCTGCCTGGCGGGCAACGATCTGGACGATCCTCGGCGGCTATCTGCTGCTGCCTATCTCGACCGCGTTCGATTTTCCCGGCATTCCGCCGCTGGACAAGATGTCGATCCCAAATCTGGTCGCGCTGGCCTTGGCGCCGATCATGGCGCGCAGTGGCGAGTTCCAATGGCCGAGAAGCCGGACGGTCAATTGTCTCATCCTGGCCTATGTGCTCCTCCCATTTGCGACGGCCTACACGAACCCGGAGCCGATCTATATCGGCCGGGTGGTCCTGCCGGGCCTCGGCTTCAGGGAAGGGCTATCTGCTGCGATCGGCAACGCGCTGGAGGTGGTTCCTTTCCTGCTTGGCGCGGCAATGCTCGGCACTGCCGCCCGTCATCGGGAGTTGCTGCTTGCGCTGGTGGTCGCGGCCCTGGCTTATTCGTTGCCGATCCTCGCAGAAGTCCGGTTGAGCCCGTTTCTTCAGTCATGGGTTTATGGGGTCAACGATGCGGGGGCGTTCCTGCAGCAGATGCGCTCGGGCGGTTTCCGTTCGATGGTGTTTCTGGGGCACGGATTGCTCGTGTCGACTTTCCTCGCCATGGCGCTCGTCAGCGCGGCCGG
Organism: Sphingomonas sp.; assembly: GCA_017304655.1. GTDB lineage: Bacteria > Pseudomonadota > Alphaproteobacteria > Sphingomonadales > Sphingomonadaceae > Sphingobium. The sequence continues at coordinate 96,619 of JAFKLY010000009.1, read as the reverse complement.
GCTAGCCAGGACACGAGTGCGGGTGTTTTCGTTGCCGATGGGCGCCATCACCGCCTATCTTGCGATCTTGTTGCTGCTCAACAAGTCGGTCGGTGCCGTCGTCCTTGCCGCAGTCCTGATTCCCGCGCTGCTGTTCCTTCGGTCTCGCAGGTTCCTGACCGTCGCCCTGGCGCTTGCGATGCTGGTATTTGTCTATCCGATCGTCAGAGGGGCTGGCCTTGTCCCGATCGAGACGGTGACGCAGGCGGCCGCGAGCATCAGTCAGGAACGGGCAGAGTCGTTGCAGTTCCGGCTCGATAATGAACGCATTCTCCTTGACCGGGCCGACAAGAAGCCGCTTTTCGGATGGGGTGCCTATGGTCGCAATCGGATTGTGGTCTTGACGGACTGGGGGGAAACCCGCGACGTCTCCGTGACTGACGGCAGCTGGATCATTCTCTTGGGGATCGGGGGGTGGATCGGTTATCTCGCCTGTTTTGGTCTGCTGTGCTACCCCGCCCTGCGTGCCTTCCGATATCGGCGACTTGACGTTCCGATCGTCAGCCTGACCCTCCTGGCAGCCCACATTCTGAACATTCTGGACCTTCTGCCCAATTCATCCTTGCAGCCCGTTACCTGGCTCATTGCCGGTGCCTTGGCGAGCATGTCCGTGCGGAGGCAGCGCTCGGATAGCAATGGATTGCCGGGGAGCGGCGAAGTGCGGGTGTCAGGGATTTCATAATTACTCTGCCGGGCGGTCACACTACGCGCCGTGCCCGCGGCAGCGGATTTTTGCCTGTGAGTCTATGAAATCGTGCTCTTTGCTGGACTTGGCATACCATCAGTCGCAGGTTTCGCTCGGCTCACAGCAATAATGTTGGGATTCTCGCTGTGCCTAGCCATGTCAAAATGGTTAACGCGGTGGGACAGAGGTCGGTGGGATCCAGTCAAACGAGAAGCGACACTCAGGAGGTTCGCGGCATTTTACGACGTGCCGGAGACATCATTGGTGGCGCGGTTCAGTGGGAATCTCCGGCTCAATCATGGTTAATTCAGCATTTACCAGTGACGGTAAGCCGGGCTTTTCCGGTACACGGGTACTGCGGTTCCATGACTAACAACGCCTGAGTGGATGGCTCGGGCAGGAGCCAGCAGACGATGAAGCGGGTTTTGAGTATCAATAATACTTCCAGCAAGCGCGTGTTCGGTACCCTGGCGGTGGGATCGACCGGCTTTATGTGGTCAATGGCCGTGGCTGCAGCGACAAGTGCGCTGCTCTATTCCGGAACCTTGAAGAACTACAAAAGTTTCCGGTGGGCACAGTCCTTGGTTTCGCTGGTGGGTCTGAGCACCGTGACGTCGTCGACCACGACGTCCTCGACGACGACCAGCACGACGACCGTGACGACCCAGGCGAACACGACGACGTCGACCGGCCTGAAGCCAATGAAGCTAGGCGTGAATCTCAACGCTGCGAACTATTATGACAATACGCGCCGGTTCATGAACCTTCTCGCGTCCAACTGGACGCTGCGCCTGTCCTGGCAGCAGGGCTATAAATATGTCGAGATGCCTGCGAGCTATCTGGACGCGAACAAGAATCTCGCGAAGCTTGGCGATGGGGAATATGGCGTCCTAATCATGGGCATCCCGACCAAGGCTTATCGGGGCGTGTCGGTTGATGTCGTATGTCGCTGGCAGGGCCAAGGAACCGTTCAGCTATTCGGCGAACCTGCACAAAATGTGAAGATGTCGGCGCAATCTTTGACTTTCACCTTTGTTCCCAAAGGGTTTGCAAACATCCATTTCTGGATCACCAGCACCGACCAAAGTAATCCGATGCGGGCGATCGATTGTCGCGAGGCTGACGCCGATCCCAGCGCTACTTTTGATCCGACCTTCCTCGAGGAAGTGAAACGCTACAGCACGATCCGCTTCGTCAAGTGGCAGCGTGCGGTCGAGGCAAACACCCCTGTAACCTGGGCGACGCGGACCAAGGCTGGTGATGGGATACTCGATGGAAACGATGGTGTCGCGATCGAGTACATGGTTCAGCTCGCTAACGAGACACAGACCAACCCATGGTTCAACATCCCTTGGAATGCGGACGACGACTATGTGCGTCGTTTCGCGCAATATGTTCGCGACAATCTGGATCCAAACCTGAAAGCCTATATCGAGACTTCGAACGAAGTCTGGAATTGGATGTATCCGGTCACAACCCAAGCGCGAGATGAAGGCAAGGCCGAAGGCCTGTCACCTGGTGATGACAATCTTGCGATGCTTTATCGCTACGCAGAGAAAACGGGCCAAGTGATGGACATCTGGAGTTCTGTCTTTACTGGCCAGATGTCTCGGATCGTTCGCGTCGTGGCGACGCAAAGCGTGCTGCCATGGTCGACGGGTGGAGTTCTCGCGTTCAGAAACACGGCGAGCAAGGTGGATGCCTTGGCGACCGCACCTTATCTGCACATCAGCCTGAATGCCGGGCAGATTTCGACCAGCACGGACCTCGATAATTTCTTCGACACAACGCTGCCGACCGCAATCAATGATGCGATGAGTGCAGCAAAGCAGCAAAAGGCTTTGGCGGATCAGTATAACCTCAGGTATGTAACATACGAAGGCGGCCAGCATATTGTTAGCCCGAACGATGTTCCTCAATTGGTTAAGATACAGCGCGATCCCCGCATGGGTAAGATATACACGCAGTATTTGACTCGCTGGTACAGTGAGATAGGTGACCTGATGATCTTGTTCATGGATACTTCGCCGGTCACGAGCTACGGCGGTTGGGGTCAGCGCGAGTATACCGGTCAACCGCTGAGCGAAGCGCCCAAGGCGAATGCCATCGAGCTCTTCCGCCAGTCGTACATCAACTGATCGCCTGACAATCGGTACACGAAAGGGGCCTGCTCGATCCGCTCGAGCAGGCCCTTTTTTTATATCCTGTGGTCGATCGCCTCAGAACTTGATGGAAGCGGTCACTCTGATGTCGCGGCCTGCGAGCGGCGCATAGTCCTTGAGCAGGCTGGCGTGCCGTCGTGCGACCACGTCGAAGATGTTGTTGGCCGCAAGCGTGAATGACAGCTTGTCGTCGAGCATGGCAGGGGTCCAGCCCAGCGAGGCATTGACCAGCGTGAAGGCTGGTGTGGGCGTTTCGACGCCGCTCACTCGGTCCTGCTTGAAGTCATGCTCCGCTTCAAGCCTCGCCGACCATTGCGGGGCTTTGAGTGTCATGCCCCCGAGCACGCGCAGCGGCGGGATGCGCGGCACCGGCGTGCCACCATCCAGCGTTGCGCGCGTCACGTCCGCCAGCGCATCGAGCGTGAGTGTGGCCGGGCCGACAGTCGCCACAGCCCAGTCGCCCTGGATCTCTCCGCCATAATAGCGCGCGCCGGTCTGCTGATAGGCGAAGCAGGGGAATTCAAGCGGCTGGCCGCCATTGGCCGCGAGGCACGCGGCGTCTGGTACGATACTGTCGTAAATGAAGCGGTCGAACTTGTTGTAGAAGACCGAGACCGTCAGATGGAAGCCAGGTCCGCGACCGTGCAGCGTGCCTTCAAGGCCCCAGCCGCGCTCCGTCGAAAAGGTCGGATTGCCCAGTTCGAAAGCCTGCGTGCCAGCGTGGTTGCCACGCGCGAACAGTTCGTCGGCAGTCGGTGCCCGCTCGATCCGCGACAGGTTCACGCCGATGCGCCAGTCGGGCGTGACCGCATAGCTGCCGCCGATCGAGCCGGAGATGGTGTCGAAGCTGCGATCGAACTGCGCCGATCCAAGATCTGCATCGGCCGCCGCTTCCATGCGACTATGCTCGAAGCGGGCCCCGGCTTCCAGGCGTACCTTGCCGAGATCCAGCGCCTGCAACGTGAACAGGCCCATGGTGCGGCTGTCGATCGCCGGCAGGAATTTCTCCTCGCCTTCGATATGGCTTGAGCGCAGCAGCAGCTGCGCGCCGATCGCACCATCCCAATTGCCGTGGCGGGCCTGAACCAGATCGAGCCGGGTTTCGAGACCCTGGGTAAAGAAGCGGGTATCGACTTCGCCGGTGTCGCGGGCCACCTCGGCGTGCTGATAGTCGGCCCAGCCGGCACGCAGCCGAATCTGATCCAGAAACCCGCCGCCAACGGGCACGACGGCGCGCAGATCGGCGCGCGTCTGGTCCATGACGATCCGCACTTCCTCGGCGCCGTGACCATGATCTTCGCCGGCATCGGCGGGGTCTTCCGTGTCCTGGTCTTCCTGCGTCACATAGCGGATCGGGATGCCGTAGTTGTTGTGCGAGCGGCCGACGGAGAAGCCAATGGAGCCACCACTGCCGATGTAGTTCAGGCCGCCGGTATAGCTCCAGGATTCGAGGGAGGAATTGGGTAGCCGCCCTGAGAGGTTGGCGAGGTCGCGAATGTCCTGCTCGTCGCTGGCCAGTGCTTCGGCCCGTTGCGTGGCGCCGAGGATCGCCCCGCCGGTCCGCAGGTCGCCGGTCTTCATCCAGCTTCCGTCCGCGTGGAACACGAAGCCGCCGCCCAGCGCCACATCGGTCTTGCCGGACAGTGTCCGCTCGTCGGCCGCGCTGCCGTAAATGGCATTCGCCGCGAGCGAGAAGCCATTGTCCGGCAGACGGGTGGGGATGCGGCTGTCGACGACGTTGACGACGCCGCCGATGGCGGACGATCCGTAAAGCAGCGCAGCCGGGCCGTGCAGCACTTCGATGCGCTCGGCCAACAACGGATTGATTGCAACGGCATGATCGACAGAGGTGGCGGACGCGTCGAAGCTGCCGATGCCATCGGTCAGCAGGCGAATGCGGTCACCGGCAAAGCCGCGAAGGATCGGGCGTGAAGCGCCCGGGCCGAAGGACGTCGCGCTCACGCCGGGTTGACGCGCGAGCGTCTCGCCAAGGCTTGGGCGCAGGTCGCGAGTCAGTTCTTCGCTGGTCAGCACGGAGGTCCCGCCCAGAATGTCGATGTGCGATCGCGGGATGATCGCGGTGATGACGATTTCTTCCGGATGGTCGCTTGCATGGCCATGTGCCGCGCCGGTGTCCGGCGGCGGATCGTCCTGGGATTGCGCATGGGCCGGCAGGGCAGCGAGGCAGATGAGAAGGGCAGGCAAGGCGGCGGAGCGCAGCAAGTGCGCGGTGCGGTTGGCTTTTTCCATAATGATATAACGTAACGATAGAGCTGTGCTGCACAAGCGAAAAAAATCACGGCTCGTCGTTTGTCAAAAACTGGTCGCCGCTGGCGTGCCCGCAATCATGCACGCTAGCGGATCGCGACTTGGTTCTCTTGGCGTGTTGCGATGCGGCAGTTAAGGCGCGCGCTCGCGCCGTTTTTCGTTGGTTCTGGTCGGCCGGACGTATGCGCAGCGCTAAGCGCTAGTTGGCGGATATCTTATCGTGCGTGCGCGGTGCTGCCGCCGGCCTGCGTCCCGGGGGTCGGAGAGGCTGCGGCGTTCATGACGGGTGCGGCCGTCAGGCCGATGGGCAGGCGCTTCAGGTCAGCGAGTCGTGCGCGGAACGACTGGAGTGCGGCTCCGGAAAGCTGGGCGACCTGCGTGAACTTGATCGAATTGGGGTTCACCGTCGCGCCACCGCGATAGAGCTCATAATGGAGATGTGGCCCGGTTGAGAGGCCGGTCGACCCTACATAGCCGATCACCTGGCCACGCCGAACCATCTGCCCGGACGCAACGGCGATGCGGCTCATATGTGCATAGCCCGAGCCGATGCCGCCGCTATGCTCCAGCCGCACATATTTGCCATGGCCGCCATGCCAGCCGGCATAGCTCACCCGCCCGTCGGTCACGGCGTAGATGGGCGAGCCGAAGGCAGCGGCGAAATCGACGCCCGCGTGCATGCGCCGATAGCCCAGGATCGGGTGGAAGCGTGTGCCATAGGTGGAGCTCAGGCGGCCGGACACCGGTGCCGCAAGCACGCCACGCCGCTCGCCCACGCCGGAAGCCTCGAACCATTGCTGCCGGCCGTCCTGCGACCATTTGAGCATGTTCACGTTCTTGCCGCGCGTGCGATCGAGCCCGGCGAAAAGAAGCTCGCCTACTTCGCTTTCGCCCGTTTCTGCACGGCGATGGGCGACGATCATGTCGAACTCGTCATCGGCACCGACATCGGAGCCGACATTGAGCTGCGACGCGAGCACCTTGAGATAGGCCTGGATCGTGCTCGGGTCGGCACCGGCAGCGCGCGCGGCGCGATACAGGCTGTCGCCCACCCGGCCGCGGATGCGTAGCGGCGTATTGTCGACGGCGATGGGGATGCGGCGCAGCGTCAGTGCCCCTTCCACCCGTGTGATCTCCAGCGCGAGCTCGAGCCGGGCGCGGACGGTCAGCCGTTCGAGCGGCCGGGCGACGTTGCGATTAGGCCGGCGGCCCAGGATCATGTGCAGTCGCGTGCCTGCCGCGATGGAGTCAGGGTCAACCGCCTGGCTGATGAGCGAGAGGAGCGCCGTAGCATCAGCAGCGCTTACGCCCGAGCGGGAAAGGGTGTGCGCGAAGCTGTCCCCAGTGCCGAGCGCGGCGTCCAGTTCGATCTCGGGCCGTTCCGGGGTCTCGGCAAGCGGCGCCACGGCATCGGTCGGCCCCATTCGCACGCCACTGTCACCCCCAAGGGCCGAGGCGCTGATCATCTGCGAGCGATACTGGTCGAGATGGCTGCTGGCGAGCGGTGCGGGCACCGATCCGGGAATGGTGGTCACGCCGGGCGTGAGCATGAGCGTCGTGCCGCAGAGCGACAGGCAGGTGAGCAGGCCCCGCCACCAGATGCGGCTACCGATATTCTGGCCAAGATCGGGAACAAGCTCGACGCCCTGCGCCCAATGTTCGATGCGGGTGCGCCAGTTGATCGGCTGTGCCGGCGCGCTGGGCCGGGCGGGACTGTTGAGCCACAAGGTCCCGGCGCTGGTGCCCTGACCGGGGCTGAACTCGATCTTCTGAAACACGTGCGCTACTGCCCCCGGCGGACCAGCCTTGCCTGACCATCCGCCTTCTTAACCACCGGCCTTGGCGGCGTTGTTTGTAAAGCCAAGGGGTTAAAGTCAAATAAAGACAGGTCTGTCGGTGTCTCAACGCGGCAAGGCGTGCGTGGTCCTCGGTCGATTGCGCTGGGAGGCGGGAAATTTTTCGTGCTCCGGGAATTGCATCTTGTCGCTGGTCCCGCGCCGCTCCATGTCTTCCCGGACTATGGCCCGCCATGCCCATGCTGCCTCGAAGGCCGTGCCCAAGGCAGTGCTTGGCCCCACCAACACGGGCAAGACGCATCTCGCCATCGAGCGGATGTGTGGTCATTCCAGCGGGCTCATGGGCTTTCCGCTGCGCCTGCTGGCGCGGGAAGTCTATGACCGGGTCGTGCGGATCAAGGGCGCGGATCAGGTCGCGCTGTTGACCGGTGAGGAGCGAATCGCACCGCCCAATGCGCGCTATGTGCTCTCGACAGCGGAAGCAATGCCGGTGCGCGGTGGGTTTGGCGCCATGCGCGATTTCGCCTTTGTGGGCGTCGACGAAATTCAGCTCGCCGCCGATCCGGAGCGGGGCCACATCTTTACCGACCGGCTGCTGCATGCGCGCGGTCGGGAAGAGACGATGTTGCTCGGCTCGGCCAGCATGGCGCCGCTCGCGCGGTCGCTGCTGCCGGGGGTAGAGATCGTCTCGCGTCCCCGCTTCTCGACCTTGCGCTATGCCGGTTCGGCCAAGCTCTCGCGCTTGCCCCGCCGCTCGGCAATCGTCGCCTTCTCGGCGGAGGAAGTCTATCGCGTCGCGGAATTGCTGCGGCGCCATCGCGGTGGCGCGGCGGTCGTCATGGGCGCGCTCAGTCCGGCGACCCGCAACGCGCAGGTCGCCATGTTCGAGGCGGGCGAGGTCGATTATCTTGTGGCCACCGATGCGATCGGCATGGGGCTGAACCTCAATGTCGATCATGTCGCCTTCGCGTCCCTGCGCAAGTTCGACGGGCTGCGCACGCGTCGCCTGACCATCGCGGAAATGGCGCAGATCGCCGGCCGGGCCGGCCGTCACCAGCGGGATGGCACGTTCGGCGATATCGGCGCATCTGATGGTCCGCCGGCCTTCTCCGCCGAGGAAGTCGAGCGCATTGAGGAGCATCGCTTCGATCCGATCGATCAGATTTTCTGGCGCGAGGCGGACTTGCCGATGGGCAGCATCGCGAGCCTGATCGACGCGCTGACGGAGCGGCCCGATCGTGCCGGCTTGCGCGCCGCGCCCGAGGCGAGCGATCTTGCAGCGCTGCGCTATCTCGCTGATTTGCCGGACGTGCTGGCGCGGGTGCATGGTGCGGCGCAGGTCGCGCGGCTTTGGGCGGCCTGCTCCGTACCGGATTTTCAGAAGCTCGGCCTGGAGCATCATGCCCGCACAATCCATCGGCTGTGGACATGGCTCAGCCAGGGCAATGGCCATATTCCGCAGGATTGGTTCGCCGGCCAGCTGGCCCGGCTGGACAATGTCCAGGGTGATGTCGATGCGCTTGCCGGACGGATCGCGGCGGTGCGTATCTGGGCCTATGTGGCGCAGCGCGACGACTGGCTGGCACACCCAGCGGAGATGGCAGCGCGCGCTCGCGCGCTGGAGGATCGGCTGTCCGATGCAATGCACGGAGCCTTGCGCCAGCGCTTCGTGGATCGGCGAACCTCGGCCCTGCTGCGGCGAGCTGGAGACACGAATGCGTTTTTGGCAGTGGACGTGGACAGTGCGGGCAATGTAACAGTCGATGGTCACAGGATCGGGACCATGCGCGGCTTTCGCTTCGCGGTCGACCCGATGGCAAGGGCTAATGAGAAGCGGCTGCTGCTGGCCGCTGCCGAACGGAGACTGGGTGCACATTTGAACGAGATGGCACAGGCATTGCTGGCGGTGGACGATAAGGCGTTCAGTCTCGCCAGCCCTTCCGGAGGTGAAGCGCAGATCATCTGGAACGGGCATCCCGTCGCGGCTCTCCGGCCGGGGCAGCGGTTGCTCGCGCCAGATCTTGCGCTCGATTCGGGCCTTTCTGGCCTGGCGCCGGAAATTCAGCAGGGTATTCGCGAGCGGCTTGGCCAATGGGTCAGGGGCCAGTTCGATCGGCATATTCCCGCATTGCTCAAGATGGAGGCGGGCGCGACTGACCCCGCGCTGCCGGCACCGGTGCGCGCCGTGCTGGCGCAGCTGGCCGATGCCGGCGGCATCATGCCGCGCACCGAGCTGGACGAGGCGCTGGCGCAGGTCGCCAAGGAAGATCGCGGGCATCTACGCAAGGCAGGCGTCGTGATCGGCGTCATGGACCTTTATCATCCCGGCCTCATGAAGCCCGCTGCCGCGCAATGGCGGATGACGCTGCTCGCGCTCAAGCGTGGTACGCCGCTGGTCGCGCTGCCGGCTGCCGGTGCGGTGCTGCTGCCGGCAGGCGAGGCGCTTGACGAGGTCGGCGCGCAGATCGCCGGTTTCCGCAAGCTGGGTGAGGCCTGGCTGCGCATCGACATGGTCGAGCGGCTGGCGCGTGGCGCGCATGAGGCGATTGCCGCCGGCAAGCCTTATGGTGCGGACGATCCGACCATTGTGTCCATCGGGCTCAATGAGGAAAGTTTCCTCGATCTCATGCGCCAGGCCGGTTTCCGGCCGGTCGCCGATGCGGCCGAGGGGGCGCCCAACTGGCAGTTCCGTGGCCGCCCGAAAGCACGGCCACCCCGGGCGGACCGTGGTCTGCGCCGTGCTGCTCCCCGTCAGGGTGATCGGCAGGGTGGCGAAGGGCAAGGCGAGAATCCGCGCCAGGGGCGTGGCCGTCCTTCGCGTGACGGAGACCGACCCCGCGGGGAACGTCCGCCGCGCGAGGGTGGCAAGGGTGAGCGGAAGGGCGATGGCCGCCCGGACCGCAAGCCGCGCCCCCACGGAGAGCGGGACCGTGATCGTGCGCCGCAGCAGTCACGCCCCATCGTCGCGACCGGCAAGGCGCTTGCGGGACTCGCCGCGCTGCTCGGTCGGGAGGAATAGGCTCTGGCGGGCCGGGGTGAAGCGGTGTTCGCGGCCCATGGCCCGAGCCTGCGCCTCGATAAATATCTCTGGTTCATCCGTCTCGCGCCCAGCCGGTCGAGCGCGCAGGCGCTTGCCGAGCGCGGCATCATTCGCCTCAACGGCCGCCGCATCGAGCGGGCTCATGCGCCCGTCCGCGTCGGCGATCTCATCACAGTGCCGCAAGGCCAGGCGGTCCGTGTCATCCGGGTCGAGCGGCTCCCCGAGCGGCGCGGCCCGGCGACCGAGGCGCAACTTTGCTATAGCGCGATCACGCCCGGCGGGCTGCCGGAGCCCCAAGAGGGCGACTAGGGCGGCTTTTCCGCGCCCTTGCCTGTTGACGCTGCCCAAGCGCGCGCATATCGCGGGCGCGAGAACAAGCTAGGAAGGCCTGCCATGACCTATGTCGTGACCGACGCGTGCATTCGCTGCAAATATATGGATTGCGTCGAAGTCTGCCCCGTGGATTGCTTTTACGAGGGCGAGAACATGCTCGTCATCAATCCGAACGAGTGCATCGACTGCGGCGTGTGCGAACCGGAATGCCCGGCCGAGGCGATCTTGCCGGATACCGAGAACGGCCTGGAGCAGTGGCTGGAACTGAACGCCAAATTTTCGGCGGAATGGCCCAACATCACCACCAAGGGTGATGCGCCTGCCGATGCCGACGAGCACAAGGGCGAGAGCGACAAGTTCGACAAATATTTCTCGGCTGAGCCTGGCGCCGGGAGCTGAACCGGCACGCCGCGTCTGGTCTCACGGATTAACCTCCGGTTCAGACGCAGCGGACTATCAAACGCCACGCGGAATTGTGAGCGTGAATCCCCCGCCTGGGGCTTCAAACGCCACCGATGGTATCCCGCAAGGCGAGGTAAACGCAAAATACCAGCGGTTGCAACATCAGCAGGCTGGTAATTTTGTTACGAATCTGTTAAGTCGAGACCGAAGCGGCATCTGACGCCGCCAGGAGTGATTGCGCAATGGCCTATGGCTGGCACTGGATCGAACTCTCCCGGTTGGTGCCCCGCAATTCAGCCAGACAATCCTAATAGAAAGAAAGGTTCGCGAGAATGGCTGCTAAAGCGCTGTCTTTCGACGTCGGCGATTATGTTGTCTATCCGAAGCACGGCGTCGGCCGGGTGATCGAGCTGCAGAGCCAGAAAATCGCTGGTATCGACCTCGAACTTTACGTGCTGCGCTTCGAAAAGGAACGCATGACGCTGCGCGTGCCGACCAACAAGGCGGAAAGCGTCGGGATGCGCAAGCTTTCCTCGGACAAGACGCTCGGCGAAGCGCTCGAAACGCTCAAGGGCAAGCCCAAGGTGAAGCGCACCATGTGGTCGCGCCGCGCTCAGGAATATGAAGCGAAGATCAACTCGGGCGACCTGGTGTCGATCGCCGAAGTGACGCGCGACCTGTTCCGCGCCGACGACCAGCCCGAGCAGAGCTATTCCGAGCGCCAGATCTTCGAGGCTGCCTCCAGCCGCCTCGCGCGTGAGCTGGCCGCGATGGAAGAGACCGACGAAGCCTCGGCGCTCAAGAAGATCCTGCGCATCCTCAACGAGGCGGCGCCGAAATATGCCAAGGAACGCGTCGAGTAATCGACCCGCTTCGGTGAAGCATGACCAAAAGGGCGGTGCCGGCCAATCGGCGCCGCCCTTTGTCGTTCCGTGACTTAACAGCCTTGGCGTGGTTGAGAAGCGGCTGTATTGCATTATCAACACAGCGCGGAGGAAGGGCACATGCAGGACAAGACTCGCCTTGCGATTACGGGCGTCGTTGCGTTCGTCGCGCTGGGGGCGACGCTCGGCGGACACGGGCTCAAGATTGCGATCGATAGCGACGATGAGCCTCGCGAGCGGCACGAGATGCTGCTGCCAAAGCTGAAGGATTTCCGCGCCGTGGTGCTCACCGGGCCGGACGACGTGGTGATCTCGCGCGGCGCCCAGTATGCGGTGAAGGTCGAGGGCGACAAGGACGCTGTCGACCAGCTCAATCTCGCCGTGGAAGATGGCGCACTTCGCATTGGCCGGCGCGCGGGCGGGCTGGGCGGTCATGGTGGTGACGCCCAGGTGCACGTGACGATGCCTTCGCTCGTCGGCATCTCGCTCATTGGCAGCGGCGATATGCGCGTCGACCGGCTGGAGGGGCGGCAGGTCAGGGTCGATATGCTGGGGGCGGGCAATCTCGACGTCGCGCAGGTGCTGGCGGACTCGGCGGATGTTTCGTTGACCGGCGCGGGCGACCTGAAGATTGCAGGAAAGGCAAAGACCGCGCGGCTGCGCACGGCTGGCGCAGGGGACATTCGCGCAGCGGGGCTGACGACCGATGAGCTGAAGCTCGATGTCGTTGGCGCGGGCGATGTGGCCGTGCGGGCCAACAAGGCCGCGGAGATTTCGATTGTCGGCCCCGGCAAGGCGCAGGTCATCGGGACCACAGCCTGCCGGATATCGAAGACCGGACCGGGAGACGCAACATGCCGCGGTTAGGAGGGCTGATGGTCCGCGCGGTCATGCTGGGCGTTCTCGCCTCGCCGCTGACGGTGCTGACGCCTGCAGGCGCTGCGACCCGCAGCTACATCGTCACGGATTTCGACACCCTGCGGCTGGAAGCGCCGATCGAGCTGACCGTCACCACCGGGCGCGGCGTGTCTGCGCGCGGAGAAGGGGGCACTGATCTGCTGGAGCGCCTCGACCTGTCGGTGAACGCGCGCACGCTCACCATCAGGATCAAGCCCGCGCTGTTCGAGGCGCGGCGCGATCAGGGGACCGGGCCCGTGCGGCTGGCGCTGACTGTTCCGGCGCTCCGCCGCCTGCAGCTGTCCGGGGCGGGATCGGTTCGCGCGACCGGGCTGGACAGGCGCGCTGCAGAGGTTCTCGTGTCGGGCAGCGGCAGTGCCTCGGTCAGCGGGATCGACGCGGACACCCTGTCCGTTCTGCAGACCGGGTCCGGCTCGGTGCAGCTATCGGGACAGGCGCGCAGCCTGCTCGTCCGCGCGACCGGCAGCGGCGCGATCGACGCGAAGGGGCTCACCACGCGCGATCTCGATGTGACGCTGGAAGGCGCGGGCAGCCTTGAAACAACTGCGGAGCGCAGCGCCAAGGTGGTGGCAAACGGGCCGGGGACGGTCACGATCGCGGGCAAGGGGGCCTGCACTGTCCGTCACGCCGGCAGCGGCGCGGTGCGCTGCGGCGGCGAGATGTTCTGACAAGGATAAAAAGGGCGCCGGAAGACGGCGCCCTTTTAGAGGATCAGCGGTTTGCCTGGAGGGTCAGGCGAACTGTACCTTGGTTTTGCGGCCGCGCAGCACCGAACCTGCGAGGCCGAAGCCGGCAATCATCAGGGCCCAGGTCGCCGGCTCGGGTACCGCGGGCGACGAGCCGGTCGTATAGAGCACGATGTCGGAGCTGGCGTTGTACTTCCAGTAAAGGTCGGAGAGGTTGGTGCCGGCGTCGAACAGATAAAGCACTGACGTGTCGTGCCCCTGCAGGCCGCCAACCTGGCCGGGCGAGCCCTGGCCGCCGCCGAAATGCATGCCGATCAGGGTCATACCGTTCAGCGTCGTGTTGAACGGCGCAGAAGAGAAATCATAGCTCATGGCGCCGCTCAGCCCGCTGAGCTTGGTCCCGGTATAATCGTCGGCATCCTTGACGCCGGCACCGTAAAGGCCGTCGAGCAGTGTCTGCAGGATGTCCTTGGACTGCGCGCTGCCGGCGAACGCCTGACCTTCGACAAAGCCGCTGCAATCGAACGAGCCGAACGTCGTGAACGGCGAGGCCGTCGGGCTGATGTCTGAAGCGCTGCACACGGGCAGGGCCGCCTGGGCGGGCTGGACGGCAATCGCGGCGCTGGTCAGCAGCGCAGTCACGATAAGCTTGTTCATCACTTAGAACTCCCACTTTGTAGCAAGCCGCCGGGCGGCTCTGGCCGAAACGATCGCCTCATTCCCACGAGCGTCGCGTCTCGGTGTCAGATACGGGAATTCGCACAATATTCTAATCAATTAACGATGTACTGGCGCGCGCAACGGGCGCCGTTTCGAAATGAAACAATATATGTGGAATTAATTACATCGTTTCATAAGTATAAAGACATATATTTTATAATAACGAACGATATATATCGTTCCGAGCGGCCCTTTCAGGCGGTTGCGGCGCATGAGCTGCAAAAGCCGCACGCCTTCCCTTCAAGCTATTGAAAAATCAGACACGCTCTGCCTGGATCACCGCATCCACCGCCCGCAATGCGGAGATGATCCGCGCCACGTGGCTTGCATCCTCGACTTCGAGGTCGATGAGGTCGGTGTGAAACGGCCCCTCGCGATTTATGAGTTGGAGATTGAGGATATTGGCTTTGTTGGCGCCGAAGATGTTGGCAACCGTCGCCAGCGCGCCGGGCTGATTCTTGACGATCACGGAGAGGCGGGCGGTGCCGCCCTTGGCCTCGCTGTCCCATGAAAGGTCGACCCAGTCGGCGTCCTGCCCCGTCTCCAGCGCCAGGCAATCGATGGTGTGCACCTCGATCGGCGCGCCCGGCCGTCGCAGGCCGACGATGCGGTCGCCGGGTACCGGGTGGCAGCATTCCGAGAGCGTGAAGGCAATGCCGGGCGTGAGGCCAAGGATGGAGACGGCCTGCGCCTGGGCCTTCTTCTTGCGGTTGCCGACCGGACTTTCCTCGACGCTGCCGGGCACGAGCGCGTTCAGCACTTCGTCGTCGGAGACGCGGCGGGTCGCGATGGCGATCATCAGCGCGGCCTTGTCCTCCAGCTTCAGGCGCTTGATGGCGGCCTTTTCGGCCTTGTCGCCAATCTCGACCGGAAGCCGGCTGACAATTTCTTCATAGAGCTTCTCGCCGAGCGCAATCGTTTCGGCGCGCTGCTGCTGGCGGATGAACCGGCGGATGGCGGCGCGCGCCTTGCCGGTCACGGCAAAGCTCAGCCAGCCGGGTTGCGGTTCCTGCGCGTCGGACTTGAGGATTTCGACCTGATCGCCATTCTCCAGGCTCGTGCGCAGCGGCATGACCCTGCCGTTGATCTTGGCGCCGACCGTCTGGTTGCCGAGCTTGGTGTGCACGGCATAAGCGAAGTCGACCGGCGTCGATCCCTTGGGAAGCTGTTGCAGTTCGCCTTTAGGTGTGAAGGCGAAGATTCGGTCCTGATACATCGCCATGCGGGTATGTTCGAGCAGTTCGTCCGCGTCCTGGCTCTGCTCGAGGATTTCGACGAGATCGCGCAGCCAGCCGGCCTGGCCATCGGGCTGTGCGCCATCCTGCTTGTAGGCCCAATGCGCCGCAAGGCCGAACTCGCTGTCGCGGTGCATCCGCTCGGAACGGATCTGGATCTCGATGCGCGCATTTTCCTCGTGGATCACCGTCGTGTGCAGCGACTGGTATCCATTGCGCTTGGGCGTGGAGATGTAGTCCTTGAAGCGGCCCGGCACCATTTTGTAGCGCTGGTGGATGAGGCCGAGCGCGCGATAGCAGGCATCGGTGCTCTCGGCGATGACGCGAAACGCCATGATGTCCGAGAGCTGCTCGAAGCTGATGTGCCGCTCCTGCATCTTGCGCCAGATCGAATAGGGGTGCTTCTCGCGGCCCGAGACGGTCACATGCATCCCGGCGGTGTTGAGCATGCTCTGGAGCTGGCCGGCGATGCGCTTGACCTTGTCCTCGCCGCCTTCCTTCAGCCGCGCGAGGCGTTTGGTCACGCTGTCATAGGCGTCCGGTTCCAGTTGTTGGAATGCGAGCAACTGCATCTCGCGCATGAACTCGTACATGCCGATGCGCTCGGCGAGCGGCGCGTAGATATCCATCGTTTCGCGGGCAATGCGGCGGCGCTTGTCCGGATTGGCGATGAAGTGGAGCGTGCGCATGTTGTGCAGCCGGTCAGCCAGCTTCACCAGCAGCACGCGGATATCGTCCGACATGGCGAGCAGGAATTTGCGCAGATTCTCGGCCGCGCGCTGGTTCTCGCTCTGCGCCTCGATCTTGGAGAGCTTGGTGACGCCATCGACCAGCCGCGCGACATCCTTGCCGAACAGGCGCTCGATTTCCGCCGTCGTGGTCAGCGTGTCCTCGATCGTGTCGTGCAGCAGCGCGGTCACGATGGTCCGATCGTCGAGGAAAAGATCGGTCAGGATGCCCGCCACCTCGATCGGGTGGCTGAAATAAGGGTCGCCGCTCGCGCGCTTCTGGCTCCCGTGTTTGGCCACGGAAAACACATAGGCGCGATTGATCAGGGCTTCGTCAGCATCCGGGTCATAGGCTTTGACCCGCTCGACCAGTTCATATTGGCGCAACATCGTTGCTCTAGATGGTGTCGCAGGGCCGTGCTGCGCAACAGAAAACTCACGTTGGCGCGTGTTGCACGGCAACAGAGTCCTGGAGCGTTCATTTTTCCGGCACGTCTGGGGCTGGTCCCACCGAGCGATTACATTGCGCAATCTCGTTTTCGGTCAGCGTCTTTCCCTCAGAGGCGAACGTCACAACAGGCCCGGCCACGCGCGTCAGGGCCTGACAGAAGACCAGCGGGCGGCTGTCGCCCGTCGGCGCGGTGCAGCGCACCCCGTAGCATCGCCACGGCAGGCCATGGGCGATCAGACGCTCTTTCGCGGCCGGTGCGCGCAGGATCGCAGCCTGTCCGGTTTCACGGGCTTGCACGGAGGAAAGGCCGGGTAAGGCCGCGATCGCAACCAGCGCTAACATACGCGTCAGCCGAGGAACCATTGCGATCACCCTATTTAAGTTTCAAAGAGAAACTAAAATAATTAGTCTCACTATGCAACTTATTTGCCTTCCGGCGATGGTGTGGCGCATTTTCCGGACCGGAACGACGTATCGCCGTTTGGCTAGGCGCGGATTATGCGCTAGCGTCGGTCGCTATGGGTGCTCGCAAAGGTCTCGATGCGTTTGAGGGCTGCGCGCTGCCGACCGCGCTGGAAGCGATGGGCGAGCGTTGGTCGTTCCTCATCCTGCGCGCGTCGTTCAACGGAATTGTCTATTTCGAGGATTTCCAGTCCGCGCTGGGGATCGCGCGCAACATCCTGTCCAACCGGCTTGCCCGGCTCGTTGGCAAGGGCATCCTCACGCGCGAGCCGGTGGCGACCGACAAGCGCCGCGTCGCATATCGCCTGACCGACAAGGGGCGCGGGCTGGTGCCGGTGATGATCGCGCTGCGCCAATGGGGCGAGCGGTGGAGCGATCTGCCGCCTGCGGGGCCGATCCTTGCCGACGCGCGTGACCGCAAGCCCGTCCAGCCCATCAGGATCCAGGCCTGGGATGGCCGCGAGTTGTCGCACCGGGAGCTGTGCTGGATTGATCGGGAAGACGAGGGCGCCGGTGATGCCGTGCGCTGCGACGAAGCCAAGGCCGTGAAAGGCTGATCGCGCACTATGACCAATGTCCTGCCGATCCGCGCACAGCCTTTTTTCGAGGACAAGAACCGCGCTTTCTGGATGCTTCAGGGGCTGGGCTGGACGGGCGCCTTCCTGCTGCGCGGGCTCTCGGGCATCGCCAATGGCCAGCCTTTGTCCTTCCTCATCCCGGTGCTCATTTCCACGGTCACCGGCTATTCGCTGACGCTGCTCATGGCGGTGGGCTATCGGTTCCTGCTGCTGCAACGGCCCATCGTGACCTGGACGACGTCGATTGCGGTCGCGATCCTCGCCGGCGGCACGTCCGCCTTCATCGACGCCTGGGTCTTCACCACGCTTAATCCGGGCGGTGACGGGTCGAGCCTCAAGCTGTTCCTGGGCGCTTTCTATCTCAACTTCACGCTGCTCGGCGCCTGGTCCGCGCTTTATTATGCGATCAACTTCTACCTGACGGTGGAAGAGCAGGCCGATCAGCTCCAGCGCCTTGAAAATCAGGCCAGCTCTGCCCAACTTGCGATGCTGAGGTATCAGCTCAACCCGCATTTCCTGTTCAACACGCTGAACAGCATCTCGACCCTGGTGCTCCTCAAGCAGACCGAGCGCGCCAATGCGATGTTGTCCCGCCTGTCGGCTTTCCTGCGCTATACGCTCATCAACGAGCCGACCGCGCAGGTGACGCTGGAGCAGGAAGTGGAGACGCTGAAGCTCTATCTGGAGATCGAGAAGATGCGGTTCGAGGATCGCCTTCGGCCGATCTTCGACATTCATCCGGCAGTGTCGCTGGCGCGGCTTCCTTCGCTGCTGCTGCAACCGCTGGTCGAGAACGCGATCAAATATGCCGTGACGCCTCAGGAAGAGGGTGCGGATATCGTCGTGACGGCGCAGCCTGTCGGTGAAAATGTCCGGATCGTCGTGTCGGACACCGGTCCCGGCTTGAATGGGGCCGATCAGCGCATGACGAAGGGAACAGGCGTGGGCCTGGCGAATATCAGGGATCGTCTGGTTCAGGCTTTTGGGGAACGACAAAGCATGGAAACGCGTTCTCCGCCCGAGGGGGGCTATAGCGTCATCATTGAGATGCCGCTGATCACTGCCGAACCATCAAGGGTAGCTGCATGAGCATTCGTACTATTCTCGTCGACGATGAAAGCCTGGCCATTCAGGGGCTCAAGCTCCGGCTGGAGGCGCATCCCGATGTCGAAATCGTGGAAACCTGCACGAACGGCCGCGAGGCGATCCGCGCGATCAAGACGCACAAGCCTGATCTCGTTTTCCTCGACATCCAGATGCCGGGCTTCGACGGGTTTTCCGTCGTGCAGGGCGTGATGGAAGTGGAGCCGCCGCTGTTCATTTTCGTCACGGCCTATTCGGACCATGCGCTGCGTGCGTTCGAGGCACAGGCCATCGACTATCTGATGAAGCCGGTCGACGAACAGCGTCTGGCCGATGCGCTCGACCGCGCCCGGCAGCGCCTGCACGAGAAGCGGCACGTCGCCGAAGCCGAGCGCCTGCGTGAAGTGCTGGCGGAAGTGGCTCCTGAGGCGGTGACGGATATGCCGACAGATTCGGACGCACCCGCTTCCAGTCGGTATGAGAAGCTCATCAACATCAAGGATCGCGGCCAGATCTTCCGCATCGATGTGGACACGATCGAGCGGATCGACGCGGCCGGCGACTATATGTGCATCTACACCGCCGATAATTCGCTCATCCTGCGCGAGACGATGAAGGATCTGGAAAAGCGGCTCGATCCGCGCAACTTCCAGCGGATTCACCGCTCGACCATCGTGAACCTCAGCCAGGTTCGGCAGGTCAAGCCGCACACCAATGGCGAGTGCTTCCTGGTGCTCGAGTCCGGCAGCCAGGTGAAGGTGAGCCGGTCCTATCGCGACGTGGTGGCGCGCTTCGTCCACTAGCGGGTACGAACGAAGTCCGTTCGAGCGATCGCCTGCTTCCTGGCTGACAGCGATGGCTTCTATTGGCTGAACACAGATGTGGTGCTGAGCGCGCTCGTCTCTCCGTCGTCATTCCCTTGCGACTTGGGCTGACGTGAGGCGGCGGGCGTTTCTTCCGTCGCATATGTCGGTGGTGTCGGGCAAGCCGGACAGGCTTCCTCCGAGAGGGGGAGGGGCGCATTTTGCTGCGTTGGGTAATTGCTATTTGTCAGAGTATTTGTTCTAAGGCCGTGTGAGTTTCACACGGAAAGGCAAAGCCTCTATGCCCGCAGCCGATTTTGGCCGCCCATCGCGTCGCGATCTGCTCGCCAGTACAGGTGCCGTGGTGGTGACGGCTGGCCTTGGCACGAAGATGCCCGCGCATGCTTTGGCTCCGGTCGCAGTGGCGCAGGCGGTCAGGCCTGCTCGCTTGAAGCCGTTTGATCTGGCGGATGTGGCCCTGGGGGAGGGGCCATTCCTTCACGCCCAGCGCATGACCGAGACCTATCTGTTGCAGCTCCAGCCCGACCGGTTGCTGCACAACTTCAGGGTCAATGCTGGCCTCAAGCCCAAGGCAGCGGTCTATGGTGGCTGGGAATCGGACGAGATCTGGGCCGACATCAACTGTCATGGCCATACGCTGGGTCATTATCTGTCCGCCTGCGCGCTGGCCTATCGCTCGACAGGGGACAAGCGTTTCAGGCAGCGCGTCGACTATATCGCGCGTGAACTGGCGGCGTGTCAGCAGGCGGCGGGCTCCGGGCTGGTCTGCGCATTTCCGGATGGCCCGGCGCTGCTGGCGGCGCACATTCGCGGAGACAAGATAACCGGGGTACCTTGGTACACGCTGCACAAAGTCTATGCCGGCCTGCGCGATGGCGCGCTGCTGGCGGATAGCCAGATATCCCGCGATGTGCTGATCCGGCTGGCCGACTGGGGCGTGGTGGCGACCCGGCCGCTGACGGACGCGCAGTTCGAAGCCATGCTGGCGACCGAACATGGCGGCATGAACGAGATTTATGCCGACCTCTACGCGATGACCGGCAAGGCGGATTACCGCACGCTGGCGCAACGCTTCTCGCACAAGGCGATCATGGAGCCGCTGGCGAAAGGGTGCGATCTGCTGGACGGACTGCACGCCAACACGCAGGTGCCCAAAATTGTCGGTTTCCAGCGCGTCTACGAGGAGACCGGCGACGATCGCTACGCGCAGGCCGCGCGCTTCTTTTTCCGCACCGTCGCGCATACCCGGTCCTTCGCGACCGGTGGGCACGGCGATAACGAGCATTTCTTCGCCATGGCCGATTTCGATCAGCATGTCTTCTCCGCCAAGGGTTCGGAGACCTGCTGCCAGCACAATATGCTCAAGCTCGCGCGGCTGCTTTTCATGCAGGACCCGCAGGCTGATTACGCCGACTATTACGAGCGCACGCTCTACAATGGTATCCTGGCTTCGCAGGATCCGGATAGCGGCATGGCTACCTACTTTCAGGGCGCGCGGCCCGGCTACATGAAGCTCTATCACACGCCAGAGGACAGCTTCTGGTGCTGCACTGGCACCGGCATGGAAAATCATGTCAAATATCGGGATTCCATCTATTTTCATGACGATCGGTCTCTTTATGTGAACCTGTTTGTCCCTTCGTCCGTCGTCTGGACGGATAAGGGGGCAGAACTGGTGCAGCGCACGACCTTCCCCGAAACGCCTGCGACAAGCCTGCAATGGCGGCTGCGCGTCCCGACCGAGATCGCCCTGCAGCTTCGCCATCCGCGCTGGAGCCGGACGGCGAGCGTTCTGGTCAACGGCCAGCAGGTGGCACGGTCCGTTGCGCCGGGCCGCTTCATAGAGGTCGCGCGGCTCTGGAACGATGGCGATCGTGTTGAGCTGCGCCTGACCATGGAGCCAGAGGTGGAGAGGGCGCCCGCCGCGCCAGACATCGTCGCCTTCACTTATGGGCCGATCGTGCTGGCCGGTGCGCTCGGCAAGCAAGGGCTGGCGGCCGGTGCAGACATCATCGTCAACGAGCGCAAGATCGGCGATTACAACAAGGGTGACGTGGCCGTTCCTACCATCGCCGGCGATCCCGCTTTGCTCGCACAGCGTCTGAAGCCGGGGGTGGGGCCGCTGGAATTCACCATCGCGGCCGAGGATGGTTCGCCGATCCGGCTGATCCCCTATCACCGCATCGCGCACGAGCGCTACGCTACCTATTGGCGCGTGAAACCAGCGGAGATTTAGAGCGCGCGAGGGCGCGTATTGGGCGAGGGAGGCGGGGCCAAACCTGCCCGGGGGCCGCTGACACAAGCAGAGAGCGCATCATTTCAGGAGGGTTTGCGATGCACGACAATCGACTGAGCCTGTCCAGGCGCACGCTCCTGGGGGCTGCGGCGGCGTCTGCCATTGCGGCATCATTTGCACCGGCGGTTGCGGCGTCTGCGGTGGCCCCGCACTTTCCCTTTGTCTCCCGAGGCCGACCGGCGACGATCGTGATCGACGAGGCAGTTGACCCCGCCGTCGCTCATGTCGCGGAGAGCTTCGTCGCTGACCTTGAGCGTGTGAGCGGCAACAGGCCGCAGCTTGTGCGGGGCGTGCCGACTGGCAGGCGGGAGCCGCTGGTGATCATCGGGGTGAAGGGGCAAAGCGCCCTGATCGACCGGCTGGTCGCGGCCGGCAGGATAGCGGTCGACGACCTGGATGGACAATGGGAGGCGTTCCGGCGGACCGTCGTGCGCGCCCCATTTCCGGGCGTTCCGCAGGCGCTGGTGATCATCGGGTCGGATCGTCGCGGCGCTGTCTTTGGCACCTATGATCTGTCCGAGCGTATGGGCGTATCGCCCTGGCACTGGTTCGCCGATGTGCCGGTCGCCCGCCGGAGCGACGTCTCATTGGCGATCCCGACCGGCCTCGAAAGGCCCAAAGTGCGCTATCGCGGCTTCTTCATCAATGACGAGGACCCCTGCCTCAGCGGTTGGGCGAAGAAGACGTTCGGCGGCGTGAACTCGGCCATGTATGCGCATGTCTTCGAGCTTCTGCTGCGTATGAAGGGCAATTACCTCTGGCCGGCGATGTGGGGCAAGGCCTTCGCCGATGACGACCCCCAAAGCATGGTTCTGGCCGATGCGATGGGCGTGGTGATGGGCAACTCGCATCATGAGCCGATGCTGCGCGCGCAGGCTGAGTGGCATAGAGGCAAAGCCGGCGGCGTCACCGGCGGCGCTTGGGATTACAACCATAACGCAGACAATCTGCGCGCTTTCTGGCGCGGCGGCATCGAGCGCATGATGTCGAAAGGCGATGGCAACGCCTATGAATCCGTCGTCACGGTCGGCATGCGCGGCGATGGCGACGAAGCGATGGCGGAAGGCACTGCAACAGAGTTGCTGGAGCGCATCGTGCATGATCAGCGAGCGATCATTGCGGACATCACAAAACGTCCCGCGACCGAGCAGCCGCAGGTCTGGGCGCTCTACAAGGAAGTTCAGGATTATTACGACAAGGGCATGAAGGTGCCTGACGACGTCACCTTGTTGTTCGCGGACGACAATTGGGGCCAGATCCGTCGTCTGCCGCAGGTCGGCGCGCCCGCGCGCGTCGGCGGACAAGGTGTCTATTATCATTTCGATTATGTCGGCGTTCCGCGCAACTACAAGTGGATCAATACCAACCAGATCGAGAAGGTCTGGCAGCAGATGGACATTGCCTACCAGCGCAACGCGCGGGCGATGTGGATCATCAACGTGGGCGATATCAAGCCGATGGAGTATCCGCTCGGCTTCGTCATGGCGATGGCGTGGAACCCCGAAGCCATGACTCCGGCCGCTCTGGCGGACTATCCGCGGCGCTGGGCAGAGGCGACGTTCGGCGCCGAGGTGGCCTCGTCAATTGCGGAGCTTGTCACGACCTACAGCAAATATGCGGCCCGCCGAAAACCCGAGCTGATCGACCAGGACAGCTTTCCGCTGGGCGGCATCACGAAGGATGGGCTGGATGGTGGCGAGTTCGGCGATCTCGTCGAGCAATGGGACGCGTTGGAGGCGCGCATGCTGGCGACGCGCAGCCGACTGCGGGAAGATCAACTCGATGCCTATTATCAGATCGTGGAATTCCCCATTGCCGCAATGGCCAATCTCTACCGGCTTTACTACGCGGCCGCCTGGAACAAGGCGCTGGCGTCACCAAACGATGCGCGCGCCAATTATTTCGCGGATCAGGCGGAGGAGACCTTCCGGCGCGATAAGGAACTGACGGACCGATATCACAGGATCAACGGCGGCAAGTGGGACGGCATGATGGCCCAGGTGCACATGAGTTATGTGATCTGGAACGATCCGACCCAGCAGACCATGCCGAGCATCATGCGCGTCGGCGGAGATACGCCAGTCGGCGAGCGCAATCGCAAGCCCGCATTTGTTCCGCGCGCTCCGGCTCCGGACGGCGTCTTAGCGATTGAAGCCTTGGATTTTACCAGCGCCAGTTCTGGGAAAGGATTGCGCTGGACCGCCGTTCCGCATCTGGGCCGCACCAAGGGCGCGGTGCTCGCCCTGCCGCAGGGGCAGCCTCCGACGGCGCAAAGTGACGGTGTCAGCCTCACTTATGATGTGGTTGTGAAGCGGGCAGGCCCGGCGGACGTCACGCTCTACCTCGCGCCGACGCTGGACACGCAGGGTGGCAATGGCGGGCGCATTGGCGTGTCGCTCGACGATGGCCCCATGCACGTCCTTCAGGCGCACCTTGAAGCAACAGGCGGCGCCCAGGACAATCCGGCCAAGATGCTTTGGGCTCAATCGGTATGCGACAATGTCATGCGCCTCACGGCTTCTGTGGGGCAGGTGTCGGTCGGGCGCCACCGCATCCGCATATGGCGGCTGGACGACAATATGGTGCTTCAGAAGCTGGTCTTCGCCACGGAAGAGGTACCGGCCTCCTATCTGGGGCCAGGCGCCGGGCCGCTCTGACGATCGGCAACCAGGAGCTCCTTTGGCGATCTGCGTGGAGCGGCTTTCTTTCGGCTCCGCTTTCCGCTGTCCTACACCTTCACCGACATGTCACACCTGCCAAACCGCCCTCTCTCGTCGAGGGGCGACAGGCAGGTAAAGCATGGCTCATTCTCAGTGCGGCATCTCAACAGTCCGGCAGCACAGGTTGCGCGGGGCAAGCGACGGCGCCCGCTTTATCCGGCCGCCGCGAACGTTGAGGGAAGCGGAAGTTCACGCCCCCGTGTCGTGAACTTCGTGAACTTCCAGCGCCACGCGCCCTGTTGGACCGGCGCGGCAGGCCGTCGCCTCCGCGCCATCCTGTCGCCTTTTCCCGACGTGCGGGGCTTCCTCGGGAGACAGGGCCCAGCTGCCGCGCTGCAGGGGGCGCTCGGCCGACAAAGCAAAAAAAGGCCGGCCCCTCAAGGGAAGGGGCCGGCCATCGCTAGGGGAGGGGAAACTGTGCGCGTGCGTCAGCAGCGGCTGTCGGACTTGTCGATCGCGCGGCCGGCGATAGCGCCCACGGCACCGCCGATGATCACGCCGGCGGTCTTGTCGCCACGGCGACCCGCCACCTCGTGACCGATCAGGCCACCGGCGATCGCACCGATGATGGTGCCGCCAGTGCCATTGTCACGACAGCGATAGCGATCGCCGCCATAGGCATAGCGGCCATCGCGATAACGAACGTCACGATAGTCACGATCGCGATAGTCGCGGTCGCCGTAGCGATAGTCCCGGCCGTAGTCGCCGCGATAGTCGCGATAGCCGTTGCGCGCCATTGCAGGTGCCGCGACGCCGAGGGAGGTCACGACCATCGTTGCGGCGGCCGTGAGGCTGATAAGCTTGCGTGCAGTCATGGTCTTGCTCCTTGATCCTTTTCGCGAACGTCTCGTGGCTTCGCTGCCTCGGTTCGTCCACTGAAGGCCGGTATAGGCTGGCGAGCTTGAGCCTAAGCTGAACGGTGATTTTAGGCGCGGTTCAGCTTCGGCGGGAAGGAGGCAAGAGCCGACGCCATGTGCTGACAAGGCTGTGGCACGATGGCCTCTCTCCGGCTATGCCCGCGCCCATGAAGCGGGTCGCGCTCATTCTCTTCCTCTTCGTTTTGCTGATGAACGGTCGCCACTCGGGCAATCAGCCCCCTGCGACCTTCGACAGCCTGTCGGTCCGCGCGCGCGCGCTGTCTGCCGCCGAGGTTGGTGATCTGGCATCATACGGTCCGCTCCGGCTCACGGGAGCCTGGCAACTCACCGGCTCGCATCCGGCCTTTGGCGGCTTCTCCTCCCTCGTGGTGAGTGACGATGGCGCGCTGGTGGCGCTGAATGACACAGGCGAACTGTTCGGCTTCCGGGTGTCTGGCGAGCGCGGTCAGGGGTTCGTGAAACCATTGCCGCGCGTCGGCCTCGAGCAGGGTTGGCCAAGCTGGAAATGGGATTCGGAGAGCATGCAGCGCGATCCCGTTACCGGGCGCAGCTGGGTCGGCTTCGAGTTTCTTCAGCGCATCTGCCGCTACGCGCCGGACTTCAAGGCGCTGGAAGGCTGCGTGGAGCCGCCGGCGGTGCGAAACTGGCCCCTGACCGGCGGCATGGAGTCGCTCGTGCGCTTTGGCGATGGGCGCTTCATGACCATTTCGGAAATGGGGACCACCAAAAACGGCGCGCATGACGTGGTCCTCTGGCGAGGCGATCCGGTCGATCCCGCCACGCCGCCGCCAGTGCATCTGGGCTATCGCCCGCCGACGGGATACCGGCCGACCGACGCACTGTGGCTGGGTGGGGACAAGCTCCTCATCCTCAATCGCCGCCTGACGCTAGCGGATGGCTTCACTGCGCGGCTGGTGCTGGTCACCTTGCCGAAGCTGGAGGCGGGCGCCGTGTTCTCTGGCGCGATCGTCGCAACCTTCGCGCCGCCGGGCCTGGCCGACAATTTCGAGGCATTGGCCCTGTCACGCGTCATGGGGCAGCCGACGCTCTGGGTCGCGTCCGACGACAATCACTTCTTCCTCCAGCGCTCGCTGCTGCTGCGCTTCGCCTTGCCGGCGGACTGGGTGAGCGATCGCCCGGCGCCCTGAGGGCAACAAAAAAGGCGACCGAAGGCCGCCTTCCTTGAATTCCTGATCGAGCCGATCAGGCCGCCTGCGGGGCAACCTTCTTGACGATCTCGCGCTTCAGGCGACGGGCGCGCAGCGAGAGCTTGGTGTCAGCCGTCTTGAGCAGCCAGTTGTCCAGACCGCCGACATGCTCGACCGAGCGCAGGCCATGCGTCGAGACGCGCAGCTTGACGCGACGCTCCAGCGAATCGGAGATCAGCGTCACATTCTGCAGGTTGGGCAGAAAGACGCGCTTGGTCTTGTTATTGGCGTGGGACACGTTGTGGCCCACTTGGCGGCCCCGGCCGGTCAGTTCGCAGATGCGCGACATGTCAATCGATCCTGATCTGGGTTCTTACGGAAAGCGGCGCCGATACAAGGCACAGGCCGAATCGTCAAGGCGCTTTCCGGCAAAGGCGCGGTATCTGCAAAGCAAATGCCCCCGGAGCCGCTCGACACGATCCGGTGGATAGGTCACTAGCATGACTCACCATGGCCGATCCATTCCCCCTGCCCGAGCCGATGCGCCTGGCCCTTTCGCTGGCGCAGGCAGCCGCACGGGCAGGAGAAGTGCCGATCGGTGCGGTCGTGGCGCGTGACGGGAAGGTCATCGCGATGGGGGAGAATCGCAACCGGCGCGACAAGGATCCCACCGCGCATGCGGAGATTGTCGCCATTCGCGCCGCTTGCGCCGCGCTTGGGCAGGAGCGGCTCACTGACTGCGATCTCTGGGTGACGCTGGAGCCATGCCCGATGTGCGCCGGCGCTATCGCCCATGCCCGAATCGCCCGGCTTTATTATGGCGCGGCGGATCCCAAGGGCGGCGGTGTCGATCATGGCGCGCGCGTCTTTGCCCAGCCGCAATGCCATCATCGCCCGCAGCTGTTTCCGGGGCTTGGCGAGGAGGCTTCAGCGCGCCTGCTGCGCGGCTTTTTTGCGGAGCGGCGCTAGGGGGCGCTCTTCCGGCTCACCCTCGATGCGATAGAGCGTGAAAGGCAGCGTTCCCGGATAATCCAGCGTGACGGGCGTGAGGAACGGAAAGCCCTCGCCGCGCGCCAGCCTTGCATAGAAGCCCCGCGGGCTGCGTCTTTGGTAAATCGTCCCTTCCGGGAAATTGGGGCAGAAGAGCAGATAGGTGGCGCCATGCTCCAGCGCGATCTCGCGGAAACGCTCCGGCGACCCGTCGAAAGCGTGGTGGATGTCC
Source organism: Sphingomonas sp. (assembly GCA_017304655.1). Classification (GTDB taxonomy): domain Bacteria; phylum Pseudomonadota; class Alphaproteobacteria; order Sphingomonadales; family Sphingomonadaceae; genus Sphingobium. The sequence continues at coordinate 69,061 of JAFKLY010000009.1, read as the reverse complement.
AGGATCGCGCGGCCGTTGCGATGATAGGGGCCGGCAATAGCGCTGTGATGGGTCATCGCGATGAGGCGCGGCCCCAGGTCGACGACCGTGAAAATCGTGGCCGCCGGCACCTGATTGAGCACCTGCAGAGCTGGTTGGGTACGGCATCGGGCCTCGGAACGCCGCGTGACCTGCCGGCGCGTTTCGCCGCCATTGGATGGCGCTGCGGTGCCGGCACTGCGCGAGCTGACCGGTGCGGAACTGGCGTTGCTACCGGTGAGGAGGTGTGCCCGGTTCGCCCCGGCGCCATTACTGGTCGTCGCAGATGATGGCGCGGGCGGTGTGGCGCCGTTGTTGGCCAGCGCTCGGGCGATGACAGGGTAGAGCGAATAAACCGCGATCGCGCCGCTCAATACCAGCAAGGCCGGTATCGCGACCAATCGCTGAAACCAGCGCCCCGAAAAGACGGACTCGATCAGGCTCCAGACCGCCCAGGCGACGGGCGGGATGGCAAGGAGCTGGGCGGCCGGTCCGGCCCGGATCTGCCAGAACATGAGACCGATGGCGAAGGCGATCATCAGCATGACCGTGGCCCAAGCCCACAGACGCTCCGGATCGCGCCGTGCTGCCCAGCAGCCGGCAAGAGCGCACAGCAGGCCTGTTGCGGGCAGGGCGATCATTGGTACCCAGCTCGATCGCGCCTGACTGTAGATCGGCTTGGCCTCGCGGATGTACACCAGCCAGCTCTTCTGCAATTCCGGGGAAATCTGATAGGCGCTGGTCAGGCACTGCGGCCACATTGTCCAGGCGAAGCCACCGACGATGATCCCGCCGATGGCAGCCGCGATCAGTCGCTGCGGCCAGCCGCGCAACGGGAGTAGCGTGAGCGCGCAGAGGATGCCGGAGGCCAGGACCAGAATGCTTGTCCAGACCGGCGAGATGGCGTCGCAGACCGGCAGGCGATTGGCATTGCTGGCGAAAAGCGCGTAGCCGATGGCCGTCGTGCCGCCCAGGCTCAGGGCATAGGGACGCAGGCGACGGGCTGCGCCATCCTTGAAGATCCAGCGCAGCGCCATGAGCGCGCCAGCCCCGGCGAGATAAACCATCATTTCCATGCCGATCACGACCGATGCGGCGCTGGAGACACCGGCGACGATGCCCCCGCGCGTCCACTTGCGATCGACCAGACCGGCGAGCGTCGTGGCGGTCAGCGCGAGTTGCCAGCCATGATGATCGACCCGCAGCGGCATATACATGGAGAGGCCCATGCTCGCGCCCAGCGGCAGCAGCATGGCGGCGAACCAGCCATGGCCGCGTCCATCATCCGCGAGCCGGCGCGCGATGAAGGCAAGTGCCAGCATGAGCACCAGCAGCGGCAGGAGCGGCGCGACGCCAACAGCCAGTTCGTCGGCCCGTTCCGGCCCGGTGAACAGCCGGAAGAACAGCATTAGCCCGGCGATGGGCAGATCGACGAGGCGACTCCAGTGGATATTTGCGCCCCGCGGCGGATCGAGTCGGTGCTGGCGCAAGTCCCACCAGCTCTGACCGTTCAGCCAGTCGCGTACCTGCAAATAGCGCATATTGTCGTCGGTATCACCGAGCGACATGAAATGAATGGACGTCGAGTAGCGGTCCAGATAGCTCGCGCTGATCAGCAGCCAGGCAATGACGATGATCCAGCGCCATTCGCGCGTGGCAAAGCCGTCAAGCGCGCGCCACCACCGCCCGATGCGCGCGGTCAAGGCCGGTGCAGCATTGTCTGGAGGCGGCGGCATCAGCTAGGGGCTTAGCCGAGTACGGCGAAAGCGCAACGGGGCAAATGCATGGCTTGGCAAGGGCGGCGATGATCGAGCGCGCAATGAGTGGACAATTGCTGCGCTATGCACTGACCGGTGGGTTCGTCACGGCGCTGCAGGCGGCGGTGTACTGGTCGCTGGCGCACTGGTTTGGCGTCCATCCGCAAATCGCCAATTTCCTGGGCTATCTGGTCGCTGTCGCGAGCGGCTTCGTGCTGCATGGTCGCTTCAGCTTCCGGGGGCATGGCAGCCGCGACAAGCCCGTGGCGCAAGCTGTCCGCTTTGTGGCGGTGTCGCTTGTCAGCCTGGGGCTGAACGCATTCTGGGTGTGGTTGTGCGTCGCGGCACTTGGTTGGCCGCTTTGGGCGCCTATCCCGTTCATGGGCGTGGTCACACCGGCGCTGGTCTTCGTCCTCAACCGCCAATGGGTGTTCCGCTGAGACTCCGTTGAGGCGACGGGTCGGCGGTGGTCAAAGAAGAAGGGCCACCGGAATATCCGGCGGCCCTGCCATGTATCTTTTCGCTCGAAGGCGAAGATTACATCGCGTTGTTCGTCGCGTTGCTCGCGGCGTTGGCAGCGTTGTCGAGCGCGTTGCCAGCGGCATTCACGGCGTTGTCAGCCGCGTTAGCAACGTCGTTCGTCACGTTGGCGGTGTCGTTGACGGCGTTGTGAGCTTCTTCCTTGGAGCAAGCGGCGAGGCCGAGCGATGCGGCCACGACGAGCGAGAAAGCAATGGTCTTGGTCATGGGCAAACCCCTTACTGAAACATAGCGCGCAGAACGTATGGAAGGGGTCCCCCCCCTTTGAGCCTGCGACCGCGATTCGTATCGGTTTGTCGCCGCCAACGCAATCCCTTGCGACAGGCTGATATTAACCAGCTTCCTGAAGGCAGGTGCTTGACGGCTGGCAGGCTTGCCTGAACATAGGCGAGATGCTGGGGCAACTCGACCTTTTCCGCGCACTCGCTGATCCCACGCGCCTGCGTATCGTCCACTTGCTGCGCGAGATGGAACTGGCTGTCGGCGAGATTGCGCTGGTGGTTGGCCAGAGCCAGCCGCGCGTCTCCCGCCATGTCCGTATCCTGGTGGAGGCCGGGCTGGTGGACAGGCGCAAGGAGGGCAGCTGGGTTTTCCTCGCGCTGCATGGTGGTGCGGCGGCTGAGGCTCTGCTCGCCTTTCTGGACGCAGCGCAGCCCGCAGACAGTGAGCGGCTGTGGATCGAAGCGGATCAGGCCCGGCTGGCTGCGGTGCGGGCCGAGCGGGCGCGGGCGGCGGAGGATTATTTCACCGTTCACGCCGAGGAATGGGATGCGCTGCGCTCGCTCTACGTGCCGGAGGCGCAGGTCGAAGCGGCGATGATGGGCATGCTTGGTGATGCCTCGCTCGGTCGGCTACTCGATATCGGCACCGGCACCGGACGAATGGCGACCTTGTTCGCCGGCCAGTCGGACAGCGTCGTCGCGCTCGACCGGAGCGCGGAGATGCTGCGGCTGGCACGGGGCAAGCTGCCAAGGGACATTGCCGACAAGGTTCGTTTCCTCGCCGGTGATTTCAACGACCTGCCATTGGAGACTGCCTCCGCCGATACCGCGATTCTCCATCAGGTGCTCCATTATGCGCAGGCGCCCGAGCGTGTGATTGCCGAGGTCGCGCGGGCGTTGCGGGATGGCGGACGCCTGCTGATCGTCGATTTCGCGCCGCATGAGCGCGAGGAACTGCGTCTGCGGGACGCGCACACGCGCCTGGGATTTTCCGATCAGCAGATCGCCGCCTGGTATGTCGCTGCCGGCGTTGCGATGGAACGGGTCGAGACGCTGGCGGGCGGCACGCTGACGGTCAAATTATGGCTGGGCCAGCGGCGCGGGTCGCCCAGGGCAAACCCGCGCGGGGCGCAGGCAGCCTGAGGGCCGTCAGCTGCTCGTCGCCGGCTTGCGCCGGGTCATCAGCGCGGTCAGGCGATCCTTCACGGCGAGTTTCAGTCGCTTGAGACGCTGCAGCCGGGCGAAGTCCGGCCAGCGGCGCTTCTGCTCGTGGCGCAGGGCCTCGTCGAGCTGCTGATGGCGGCTGAGAAGTCGGTAGATATGCTGGGACATGTTCATGCCACTCCGTTGGATGAGTTGATCCAAGTCGGGTGACAACCGGGCGGCTTAAAGTCTGCCTTGGGGGTGCCAACATGCGCACCGGTGTCACCCGATGCGGTCCGACATCACGAGCGACGAAGGGGGATGCGTCAGCTCGCCAGAGGGGCCCGGCCCGCATGAGCCAATGTAACATTGGGAACTTTCGCTGCAACCCCCATTGCGGTGATTTTCCGTTGCTGGGCGCAGCCAGGCGACTATTCGCCGAGTTCCTTGGCTTCCTGATATTTCAGCTCGAGATAGCGGTTGTGCGCCGCGAGCTTGTCCAGGTCTCCGCTGGCGAGCTGCTGCGTCATCGTCGCGATCTCCTGTTCGATGACGGAGAGACCCTCGACCAGCTGGGCGTCCGGCACGCGGCCATTGCGTGGCTGGCTGCGCAGCGGCGCGGGAATCGACTGATAGCCGGTCACCAGCTCGGGCAGATGGTCGGACAGCAGGCGGCGCACTTCCAGCGCGGCGGGTTCCTGCGGGTTGAGGCGGGCAAGCTGCGGCGCGAGCGTTTCCAGCCGGTTGCCGATCGCGTCGAGGATGGGCACTGCCGGCGCCGGTAGCGCCTTGCGCTGGCTCTCCAGCCAGATCTCGGTCTTCAGCGGCAGCGCCTTGAGATCGGTCTCGTTCAGCCTTGCGGGCGTGACCGTGGGCGTCGTCGGCAGAAAGGCGAAGATCAGGCAGGCGAACAGCAGGCCCATGACGATGAGCAGGCCGGTGGTGCCGAGCGGCTGAATGAAGCCGAACACCGCCGCGCCGACAATGACGAGCGCGGCGGACACGACCATTCGCTTGAGCCGGCTCATCAGATCCTGCCGCTTGTGCGCCCGCCCGCGAGCGCTCACCGAGCGATAGCGCTCGGAGGTGCGCACCATGATCTCGTTGGCGCGGGCGAGAATATCGTCGCTGTCGCTGGCCATGGCGGCGCCGTCACTCGATCGCGGTCAGAGGGGACTGGCCGCTGCTTACGGCCGCCTGCGCGCGCGCCTGGCCTTCCGCCCGCGCGATATAGCCCTTGGACTTCTCAACCTCGCCGGAAAGCGTGTTGACGGTCGTCTTCATCGTCTCCAGCGCCTTGAGCTTGAAGGTGTCGATATTGTCCATCGTGTCGTAGATGTTCTGGAAGGCGCGTTGCAGCGTCTCCAGCGGGATGGTGCTGCTCGCCGCCTGCTCGTGAATGCGCGCGGTCTGCGTCTTGAGCAGTTCGCCGGTCGAATCGATGATGTTCGCCGTGGTCGTGTTGAGCGCAGTGATCTGGTCCAGCACCAGCCGCTGGCCGGCCAGTGCCTGGGCGACGGTGACGGCCGTGCGCAGCGCGGAGACGGTCGTGGTCGAGGCGCGATCCACGCCCTTCACCAGTTCGACATTGTTCTTCTTGACCAGATCGAGCGCCAGATAGCCCTGCACGGTGACAGCCATCTGCGTCAGCAGGTCCTGCGTGCGCTGGCGCACATAGAAAAGCGCGCTCTCGCGGATCGCCTTCGCCTTGGCCGGATCGGTCGCGTCCAGTTCCAGCGCCTTGGCCTCCAGCCGCGCGTCCATCGCCTTTGCGATGTGGATCATCTGCTCCAGCCGGCCCATGGTGGCCCACATGTTCTGCCGCTCCACGTCGATGGCGGCATTGTCCTTGATCAGCGTGTCCTTGCCCGAGCCAAGCGAGCCGAGGATCGCGTTGATGTGCGTCTGGCTCGACTTGTAGCTGTCGAAATAGTTGCGCATCTTGTTGCCGAACGGGATGATGCCGAAGAGCTTCTTGGGCGCCAGCAGATTGCCCTGCTTGCCGGGATCCAGATCCTCGATCACGCGGCGCAGCTCGGCCAGGTCCGCACCCACGCTCACGTCGCTGTCCATCGCGCGCACCGGCCTGTCCAGGAACCGGTTGGAATGGCCGGCGGCTTCCGCGATTTCCTTGCGCCCCATATTGGTGATCTGATCGACCTTGGCCCCGAACTCGGGCGAGTTGGCATCGAGAGCGGCCAGTTCCTCGACAAAGGCATCCACCTTCACGTCGAGCTTGGATTTCTTCTCGTCATCGATGGGGACGAGACCGGCAGCGCGCTCGGCCGTGACCACCGGCACCGGATCGGGCGGCGTCAGGTCCAGCTTGTCTTGGGTCGTCGTCGGCGCAGTCGTAGCCATCATGATCTCCTCGATGGTGTTATATTGCGATAGAACACCAAGGCTGCAAGGGCTGAAATTGTATAGGCGCGGTGAAGACCACTGCCAATGCGGATCGGACGGCGAGCGGGCGAAGCGACGGCGGCGCGACCCCGCTCGAGCAGCGCGCGGCGCGCCGGAAGTTCACGAAGTTCACGATACGGGGGCATGAACTTCCGCTTCCCTGATCTTTCGCAGGCCGCTGGTGACGCGGGCACCCGAGCGGAGCGTCGCCGTCCTCGATGGAACTGAACCATGCCGTGCGTGTCGACGCTGGAGGGGGAAAGGGGGCATCCGATGAGGTTGGCATGAAAGGCGCGGTGTAGGACAGGGGGTAGGTGCTTGGGGAATGACTGTGAGGAGAGGGCCGATCGCTTTCGCGTCGCCTCTCGACGGCCCGCATTTGGATGAAGGTCCAGCATGTCCCCCAATGGCGACCGCGCAGCCCGCTCCTCAGTTCCACAAGGTAAACCAATCTTAGCCATTGTCCGCTAGGCCGGTGTCATTGGGGCGGGCATTGCAAAGGTGCAGGAAATGCATCACCATCATGACTTCGAGAGGATGTCCCTGGGGAGGCGCGTGGACGGGCAAGAGGCCCGGCACGGAACGGGGGGCGCCATGGATACGTTCGATCTGGTCGTTATCGGCAGCGGGCCTGCGGGCCGCCGCGCCGCGGTGCAGGCCGCCAAGCTGGGCAAGTCCGTGCTGGTCGTCGAGGGGCGTCGGCGGGTCGGCGGCGTCTCGGTGCACACCGGCACCATTCCCTCCAAGACGCTGCGCGAGACGGTGCTCAATCTCACGGGCTGGCGCGAGCGCGGCTTCTATGGCCGTTCCTATCGCGTGAAGAAGGACATTGGCGGGCAGGATCTGGACCAGCGGCTGAACAAGACGCTGGAGCATGAGGTGGACGTGCTGGAGCATCAGTTCCAGCGCAACGGCGTGCGCACGATGGAGGGGTTCGCCCGCTTCGTCGATGCGCATACCGTGCTCGTCACCGCGCCGGACGAGAGCGAACTGCTCGTCAAGGGCGAGCGGTTCCTGATCGCGGTGGGCACGGCGCCATTCCGTCCGGACTATATTCCATTCGACGACGACATCGTGCTCGACAGCGACGTGCTGATCGAGGCGCCGCGCGTGCCGCGCAGCCTGGTGGTGATCGGCGCCGGCGTCATCGGCATCGAATATGCGACGATCTTCTCCGCGCTCGACGTGCAGGTGACGCTGATCGAGCCGCGCGAGACCTTCCTCGATTTCATCGATCGCGAGATCATCGAGGAGTTCATCCATCAGCTGCGCGATCGCGGCATGACCATCCGCCTCGGCGCCAAGGTGACGAGCATCGGCAAGGATGCGAGCGGACGGGTGATCACGACGCTGGAGGATGGGCGGTCGATCCGCTCGGACATGCTGCTGTTCGCCGCCGGTCGCGTGGGTGCGACGAAGAATCTGGGGCTGGAAAGCTGCGGGCTGGAGGTCGACAATCGCGGGCGGCTTAAGGTCGATCCCAAGACCTTCCAGACCGACGTACCGCACATCTACGCCGCCGGCGATGTGATCGGCTTCCCCAGCCTTGCCTCCACCTCGATGGAGCAGGGGCGCATCGCCGCCTGCCATGCCTTTGGCCTGCCCATGCCGCCCGCGCCCGCCTATTTCCCCTATGGCATCTATGCCGTGCCGGAAATCTCGACCGTGGGCATGAGCGAGCAGGACGTGAAGGAGAAGAAGATCCCCTATGAGTGCGGGATCGCGCGCTTCCGCGAGACATCGCGCGGGCACATCATGGGGCTGGACAGCGGCCTGATGAAGATGATCTTCTCGCTCAAGACCCGGCGGCTGCTGGGCGTGCACATCCTTGGCGAAGGCGCGACGGAGCTGATCCACATCGGCCAGGCGGTGCTCAACCTCAAGGGCACGATCGACTATTTCATCGAGAACACGTTCAATTACCCGACGCTGGCGGAGGCCTACAAGATCGCCGCGCTCGACGCCTGGAACCGGATGCCGCGCGTCGACTGAGCGTCGGGCGCGCGGCTGGCCCGGCGCATGGCCAGTGCGGGGCGAGAATTCAGATCGCTTTTGCCGTGACCAGCCACGCCTTGCCGGGCATCAGATTGCCCTTGCCGGGCACATGATGCGGCGCGAGCGCATCGGCGACCTTGCCGATCGCGTCCTCGCGTTTCTCCTCCGGCACCTCGCCGGCCAGATGCATGGCGGAAAGGATGAACTCGGCCGCCTCGCGCGGGGTGGCGCCGGCGCCGCCCACCGGCATGTCGCGCAGGCATGGCTCGATGGCGATCTCGCCAAAGCCCGCCTGCTCCAGAACCTCGGTCAGATAGGCCGTGTCCGCAAAGGCGAAGGGGCCGGGCGCGTGCGGGTCCGGCGGCGTTTCGGGCGGGGTGACGTAGTCGGCGACCGCACCCATCATCGTCTGCAGCCACGGATTTTCCTGCGGACCGGCCCACACGCCCAGATCGATCCGCCCGCCATCCTTCACCATCCTGCGCAGGTTGCGGAAGCCGGCCTTCGCGTCGGGGAAGAACATGCTGCCGAAGCGCGAGAACAGCCGGTCGAACGGAGCGCCCGTCACGGTCGCGGTCGCGGCATCCGCGCAGACGAAGAGCACGTCGGACTGCGTGCCCTGGCTCGCCCGGGCGCCGCAGGACCAGATCAGGTCCGGCGAGATATCCAGCCCGGTGGCGTGGCCGCCGGGCGAGACCGCGCGGCCAATGGCGATGGTGGTGCCACCACCGCCGCAGCCGATGTCGATCACGCGCTCGCCGGGTTTGAACTTCGCGTGGGTCAGCAGCGCGGCGCCGATCGGCGCGATCATGCTCTCGAAACGCTGGAGATTGGCGAGCCAGTTGCGGCCCATGTCGCCCGCCCAATTCTCCGCGCCCAGCCCTTGTTCGGCATTGCTCATGGCTCGGTCCTCTCCTGTTGTGTCGTCCGGCATCGTCGGCGTTTCGCGGAGTCTCGGTGCCCCGCTCGTCTGCGCCTTGTCCAAGGATAGTTTGATGACAATGTCCCGAGAGAATGTCGAGGCTATGTTGTGCCTGATGGAGCTGGCTGGACGGCGAGACTCAGCATTTTGGCAGCGAGTTCATCTTCGCCCATGACAATATCCGCCACGTCGAGCTTGCGCAGATGTGCAACCTCCGCATCCGAATGCGCCCGGATGATGAGGTGGATATCTGGCCGGAGACTACGCGCCTTCTCCGCAATCACGCCGCCATCGAAGCCCTCGGGAATGGCGATGAGCAGGCTGGTCGCCCGATCGATGCCGGCGCTTTTGAGAACGCGCTTGTCCGTGGCGTTGCCGTGGATTGCTTCATGCCCGTCCCGTGCGGCGGCGGCGGCGGTTTCCTCATCCTCCTCGATGAGGACCAGCGCTTCGCCGTTTGCCCTGAGCCCGGCCGCTAGCCGCTTGCCGACACGACCATAGCCGATCAGCAGAACGTGGCTGGCAGGCCCCGGCGGGGCGGGATCGGCTGCCTCGTCTGCCTCCTCATCGGCCGTCTTGCCGTTGTTGCGCAGGATGTAGGAGAAGAGAAACGGATTGAGGAAAATCGAGAAGATCGCACCGGCCAGGATGAGATCGCGCGCGTCCGCGGGCAGAATGCCCAGCGTCGTTCCCAGCGTGGCAAGGATGAAGGAGAACTCGCCGATCTGGGCAAGGCTGGCCGCGATGGTCAGCGCCGTCTTGCTCTGGTGGCCGAACGCCCGCACGATGAAGAAGGCCGCGATCGACTTGCCGAGGATGATGATCGCCACCGTCGCCAGCAGGGGCAGGGGCTGCTCGATCACGACCCTGGGATCGAACAGCATGCCAACCGAGACGAAAAACAGCACCGCGAAGGCATCGCGCAGCGGCAGCGTCTCCTCGGTCGCGCGACGGGAGAGCGGCGTCTCGCCTAGGATCATGCCGGCGAAGAAGGCGCCCAGCGCGAAGGAGACGTCGAAGATATAGGCCGAGCCTGCGGCCACGCCGAGCGCGATGGCCAGCACCGCGAGGCGGAAGAGTTCGCGCGATCCGGTGTGCACCACCCAATGCAGGGCGGCGGGGATGAGGCGCCGGCCGACGATGAGCATGAAGGCGACGAAGCCGCCGACCTTGATCAGTGTTACCCCCAGCGGCCAGACGATCGCCGCCGCGCTGCTTCCAGCCGGGTTCTTCGACATCCCGGCAAGCACCGGCAGCAACACCAGCGCCAGCACCATCACCAGATCCTCGACGATCAGCCAGCCCACCGCAATGCGGCCACGCTCGGTCTGCACCAGATCACGCGCCTGCAGCGCGCGCAACAGCACCACCGTGCTGGCGACCGAGAGCGCCAGACCGAACACGAAGCCGGCGAGCGGGTCCCACCCCATGCCCCAGGCCAGACCCATGCCAAGCAGCGTCGCGGCGGCAATCTGGCCGATGGCGCCGGGCACGGCGATCTTGCGGACGTCGAGCAGGTCCTTGAGCGAGAAATGCAGGCCGACGCCGAACATCAGCAGGATGACGCCGATCTCGGCCAGTTCATTGGCCAGATTGGAATCAGCGACGAAGCCAGGGGTGAACGGGCCGACGATCACGCCGGCGATGAGATAGCCGGCAATCGGCGAGACGCGCAGCCGCATGGCGATGGCGCCCATGAAGAAGGCGACGGTGAAGCCGGCGACGATGGTGGCGATGAGCGGGGTGTAATGGGGCATCAGGCGGGTGTGCTTCCTTTTCCTGACTTGGAAACTCTTGAATAATGAAGTCGCATGATGCGCCGCCATCACCGCAAGCGGGATGGCGGCGCGCGGGTCATGGCGCGAAACCGCCGACGATCAGGCCAAGGACGATGACGGCGACACCGATGCCGCCGAACACGACCAGCACAAACCACCGGGGTGGCCGGGGTTCTTCCCGGTTCATCATTTTGCAGGCTCCCTGCAAAAAGGGGACCATGGTCACATGCGAAGGGGAGGCCGCGCGGGCCTTAGATCACCCTGTGCGGGGGCGCGCGGGGCCGGGCGCGCGTAATGCGACGCAGGCAGGGGCGTGGTGCAGCCTGCCCGGCCCGCCAGGCGAGCGGATACAGCAGCAGGATCGCCGAGAGCCCGATGGCTGGCGCGGCGCTGAGGAGAAAGAGCGTGAACGGCCCTGTGGCCGGGAGGGTCGGCGCAATCCGATCAGCCGGGTTCGCCTGCACCAGCGCCTGCATCCGGCCGCGCAGGGTGACGACACTGGTGGTCGGATCGAAGGCGGAACCGGTCGCCCGGCTTGCCGGCGGACCCGAAGAACACAGAGCCGGCACGAGCGCACTGGCCAGCGCGAGCAGCAGCGACAGGACGAACAACCGTCCCTGCCGCCAACGGCTCCCGATCATGCTGTGCGCGTCACTCATCGCCCAGACTGTAACGCGGCCGGCGTGAACGGCAAATGACGCAGGTACAATTTTATGGTGGGGTCAGCCCACAGCCGCAGGAAAGGGATAGCGGATCAGTGCGGCTATGGTTGCTGGTGCGTGCCGGGCCGAGGCTAGATGGTCTTGAGTTGCTGGACGCGCAACCTGTCCAGGCCGACCTCGCATTGGAGCCTTGCAGCTTCCTTCTGGTCTGCAGCCCCGGGCGTGCGCGCGGCAAGATTTTTGCAGTCTGTCATTTTCTGCCGGATCCAGGCCCTTTGCGACGGCAAGAGCGCCTGCCGCCTCTCCGGGGAAAGAGCTTGCCACGCGGCGGTAATCGCATCGGTTGATCGGGCATAGGCTGCCTTGGCGTTCGCCAGATCGCCGGTCTCGGCGGACGCCGCGCGATCGGCCGAAGCCGGCTGGGCTGAGCAGCGCAGATAGCGGACAGTCCCAGAGGTCGGGACAGGTGCTCCTGACGGTGTCAGATTTGCGATCTCGACCAAAGAGCCATCCGGTTGAATCTCCAAGACATTTCCGCCGTCGAAACGCCCGTCGTCGGTTTTTCGTTCAATCCAGACCCTGTTGCCGGAAACAGCGATCCGTGCAGGTTCGTTCTCGAAAATCTTCCCGAAAACATTGCGAGAAAAGGATGAAGGCCGAATAGTCATGAACGGATTGCTGCAGCCCCCGACCCGGTCAGGAACGATGAATTCGCCTTGAATCATTTCAGGAAAGGTCGAAACGGTCTGCCACGGCGTGCCATTTGACGCATAGGAATCCTCGGGCTTGCTGCCGGTCGATTTACCCCGTTTCTTTTGAACGATCAGATAGATTTCACGCGTGGCGGTCGACAACATGGTGTCGATATCGGGCTTCTTGTCCGGGTCGCCGCCCGCGTTGATCCCGCCTTCGACGCTTGGCATCCGCGCAACGATGCGCTCTGCCGCTTGGGCATCCTTCATGGTGATCGCCGTGAACAATGCGTAACGCAGCGGCTCCTTGATCGACGCGGGCGGGACGTCGACAATTTTTTCAAAGGTCGCCTTGGGGCAGCGTTTCAGCACAGGCGATTGGGGTGTTCGGATCAGCTCGCCAGCGATTTCGAATCCCTCGAACTTCAGATTGCCGTTTTGATAGGAATAAATGTGCGTTTCATCTGGCCTGATTACTTTCCAGCCATTCTCATATTTCTGATATCGGACGGCGCGGCGTTCGGCTTCGGGGAAGCCCATGAAGTCAATCGTACGGCCATTTTCAAATTCATATGTGCTTGATCCACTGGAGCAATCTCCCTGCACCCAGGCGGCGCCGGCAAGCTCGGCTGGCGCTTCTTCGGTCGATTGATCGGCAACCGGTTGCTCCGCCGAAGAAGGCGCCTGCGGGCCGTCATTGCTCCGTTGATTGAGCATGTACCCCCCGAGGGCCGCGCCCGCCAGCGCGACTCCGCCAAGGGCGGACAGAGCAATGACTTGGACGCTCTTCATTCGAAACTCCAAAAGGCGTTGAGCAATATTGTGCATTTCCCGCCAAAGAATTGAAAAATCGCCAACATCTCGAACAGGATTTTGCGCGGTACGGTGCTTTGGCCAAGGCCAGCGAGGGGCATGCCAACTTCTGGTCCATTCAAATGCTGGCGCGCAGTTGATGCCGGGAACGGGGCATCTTTACACCGCTTGTCGCGCGTCTAGCCTGCCGTGTTGACGCTTACGCCTTGCAGAAAGTCCGCCGTTTCCTTGCTCAGATCGCTGAACGCCAGCACGAAGGCGGCGACGATCAGCGCCAGCAGGCCGAGCAGGAACAGCCAGTCGGCGTGGCGTTCGTGCGGCGTGTCGTCGGGTTCGGCGCGCAGGTCGAGATAGGACAGCAGGCAGGAGAGGGCGAAGCAGAGCGCGGCGATCCAGGCGATCTCGTCCGCGAGCGTTCGCTCGCCATGGCCGGTTACCTTGAGGCCGGTAATGAGCACCACCGAGATGCCGAGCAGGTTGGACGCGGCATTGAGAATGTGACTCGTGGTCTTGCTCATGGACGCATTTTCTCGCGCCGGGCGCATGAACGCGGCCCGAACGTTCTGGCAGAATAGTTGCGCCTTCGCGCTCTTTCCGCTAATGGCCCGGCGATTTTCGGGGCGGCTGCCAGGCTGCGCCGCCACCCCATAACCTAGAGAGATATCATGAGCTCCCGCCCCAACGCTCTTCGGAACGTGGCCATCATCGCGCACGTCGACCACGGCAAGACCACTCTTGTCGACCAGCTTTTCCGCCAATCCGGCACCTTCCGCGACAATCAGCGCGTCGAGGAACGGGCGATGGACTCCAACGATCTGGAGAAGGAGCGTGGCATCACCATTCTCGCCAAGCCCACTTCGGTCGAGTGGCTGGGCGCGGACGGCAAGGGTGATCCGGTCCGCATCAACATCGTCGATACGCCCGGTCACGCCGATTTCGGTGGCGAGGTGGAGCGCATCCTCTCGATGGTCGATGGCGTGATCCTGCTGGTCGACAGCTCGGAAGGCGCGATGCCGCAGACCAAGTTCGTCACCGGCAAGGCGCTGGCGCTCGGCCTGCGTCCGATCGTGGTCGTCAACAAGATCGACCGGCCGGACGAGCGCATCCAGGAAGTGCTGGACGAGGTGTTCGATCTGTTCGTCTCGCTCGACGCAAGCGACGAGCAGCTCGATTTCCCCGTGCTCTTCGCGTCGGGCCGCAATGGCTATGCCAATGAGGATCCCTCGCTGCGCTCTGGCACGCTCCAGCCGCTCTTCCAGAAGATCGTCGACCATGTCCCGCCGCCGGCGCTCGATGCCGATGCGCCGTTCAGCTTCCTGGTGACGCTGCTCGATCGCGACAACTTCCTTGGCCGCGTGCTCACCGGCCGCGTCCAGTCCGGCACGGTGAAGGTCAACCAGCCGATCCACGCGCTGGATATCGACGGCAAGGTGATCGAGACCGGTCGCGCTTCCAAGCTGATGGCGTTCCGCGGGCTGGAGCGCGTGCCTGTCGAGGAAGCCAAGGCAGGCGACATCATCAGTCTCGCCGGTCTTGCCGTCGCGACCGTGGCCCACACCATTGCCGACACCTCCATCTCCACGCCGATCAAGGCGCAGCCGATCGATCCGCCGACGCTCTCCATGCGCTTTGCGGTCAACGATTCGCCAATGGCGGGTCGCGAGGGCGACAAGGTGACGAGCCGCATGATCCGCGACCGCCTGTTCCGCGAGGCGGAAAGCAATGTCGCGATCAAGATCACCGAGAGCGCCGACAAGGACAGCTTCGAGGTGGCCGGGCGCGGCGAGCTTCAGCTTGGCGTGCTGATCGAGACGATGCGCCGCGAGGGCTTCGAGCTCGGTATTTCCCGCCCGCGCGTGCTGTTCCGCGAAGGCGAGAGCGGCCGCGAGGAGCCCTATGAGACGGTCGTCATCGACGTGGACGACGAGTTCTCCGGTACGGTCGTCGACAAGATGAACATCCGCAAGGCCGAGATGACGGACATGCGTCCTTCCGGTGGCGGCAAGACGCGCATCACCTTCTCGGCGCCCTCGCGCGGCCTCATCGGCTATCATGGCGAGTTCCTGTCCGACACGCGCGGCACCGGCATCATGAACCGGCTGTTCGAGAAGTACGGCCCCTACAAGGGCCGCATCGAGGGCCGGAAGAACGGCGTGCTCATCTCAAACGGCGCGGGCGAGGCTGTGGCTTATGCGCTCGGTCCGCTCGAAGAGCGCGGCATCCTGTTCGTCGGCGTGGGCGAGGCGCTTTACGAGGGCATGATCATCGGCGAGAACGCCAAGCCCGAGGATCTCGAGGTCAACCCGATGAAGTCCAAGGCACTGACCAACTTCCGCGCTAGCGGCAAGGACGACAGCATCCGCCTGACCCCGCCCAAGCGCATGACGCTGGAGCAGGCCATCGCCTATATTGACGACGATGAAATGGTCGAGGTGACGCCCAAGTCGATCCGCCTGCGCAAGGCGATCCTCGACCCGAACGAGCGCAAGAAGGCCAAGCGCTCGAAAGAGGCAGCCTGATCCGCATGGCCTGAGGGCCGGCGTTTCAGCGGGAACGAAAAAGGGCGCCGGTCATCCCGGCGCCCTTTTTCATGTCTTGATGACGATGGTTCAGGCGAAGCAGACGGCGACGCGGCGACGGCGCAGCGTGGCACCGGTCAGCGCCAGGCCGCCGATCATCAGGGCCCAGCTGGACGGCTCGGGAACGGCGTTGCCCGGCGTCAGGCTGCCGAAGGTCACATCATCCCAGCCGAACTGCGCCTCGCCACCCGAAATGACGATGGAATAGGCGACGCCTTCAAACGGCACGACGATATATTCGAACGGGCCGGGATCGTTCATCGGGATCACTACGCTCTTCAGCAGCGAGCCGGTGCCGTTCAGGCCGGAATAGATGTTGAAGGTCGTGTCGGAGAAGCCGCCATAGTTGAAGTTGAAGCCGGTCGTCATGCCGTTGAGGAAGTTGATCCAGCCCGTGCCGCTGTCCGAATAGACGAAATTCGGTGCGGACGTTTCGCCGAAGCCGGTCACGGCGACCCAATCGCCCGGCTGGAACACGATTCCGTAATTCGGGCCGACATCGCCCACGCTGCTGGTGCCGCCATTATAGAAATTGTCGATCGAGGCATCGGTGGTGACGCCGTCGAAGTTGAGAAGCTGCGCGCTCGCCGGAGTCGCGGCCAGGGCGATCGGGCCAAGTGCTGCTGCAGCGAGCAGTTTCGTCATCTTCATCGTGCTTTCTCCCTCAAAGCCGCTGATCGAACAGGACGCCGGTCTATCGCAGTGGGGCCTGAAGGTCGAGTCCATGGTTAACGAGATATTTTCCCGTGAGCGCCCGCTTTGCCGCGCCTCGCGGCCAGCCTGCCGCTCTTCTCCGCCAGCAGGTTTACCGCGCGAAGGTTTTCCCCGCCGGTCTTCGTTGAAGGGACATGCATGGTCCCTTACCGCGTCCGCAGACTCTCCGCACCAGGCCCGCCTTGCGGCACGAACTGGCCTTGGCGGGCGCCCTCCTGTTGCTGGTCGCGGTCCTTGCCCGCGCACAAACCTTCGCCAATCCCGTCATTGGCTATGACGAGCAGTTCTACCTGCTGGTGGGTGACCGGATGCTCAAGGGCGCGCTGCCTTATGTGGACATTTTCGATCGCAAGCCGATCGGCCTCTTCCTGATCTACGCACTGGCCCGGCTGGTGCCGCTGGATCCCTTCGTTTCCTACAAGCTGCTGGCGCTGGCGTTCCTGTCCGCCACGGCGCTGGGCGTCTATCTGGTCGCCCGGCGAGGGAGCGGCCGGCTCGCAGCCCTCGCCGCCGCGACCGCCTTCATTCTCTGGCACGATTTCATGGGCGGCGAAGGCGGCCAGTCGCCGGTTTTCTACGATCTGTTCATGCTGGTCGCCGCTCTGCTGGTTCTGCGCGCGATCCGGCAGCCCGGGCGCCTTGGTCCGCTGGGCTGTGGCGCCATGCTCTGCGTCGGCCTCGCGCTCCAGGTGAAATATAGCGTGCTGGGCGAGGGTATCTACTTCGGCTGCGTGCTGCTTTGGATGGCCTGGCGCTTGGGCCGGGGCTGGCGTGTGGTGCTGGGCTGGGGAGTGGCGTGGATTGCCGCCGCGCTCGCACCGACCGCGCTGGTGCTGGGCGTTTATGCCCTGCTGGGGCATGCCGATGCATTCCTGTTCACTAATTTCGTCACGGTGTTCGCGCAGGGACGCAATCCGCTGGCGGTCCAGCTGCTCGATCTGGCGGAGACCACCGCAATCCTCGCGCCGCTGCTGCTGATCCTCGCTGTCGGGCAGGCGCGCGGCATGCTGCGGGATCGGGGCGCGGAGGGGCTGTTTCTCTGGGGGTGGTTGGCCGCCAGCATTCTCGGTCTGCTCGCCTTCTGGCGCTTCAACAGCCCGCATTATGCGCTGCCGGTGCTGCTGCCGCTCACCATGCTGATGGCGCCGGTGTTCGATGCCCGGCCACGCCGGCCGCTGGTCACGGTGCTGCTGCTCGGTGCGGCGATGGTCATGGCGCAAGTCGTGCTTGCCGATCATGAGCGCCGGCGCGGTGGCCCGCTTGAGGCGGCGATGGTGGCGCAGGCCGCGCGCGGTGGGCAGGGCTGTATCTATGTGCATGCCGGATACCCGGCGCTCTACATGCTGACCGGCTCCTGCCTGCCCTCGCGCTGGGCCTTCCCCGGCAGCCTTAACATGCAGGATGAGGCAAAGCCGCAGGCGATCGGTGTCGATCCGGCGCGGGAAGTCGCGCGCATCCTCGCCACACGCCCGCCGGCCATCGTCGATGAATGGCCCGTCAGCCGTTTCGGCAATCGGGCGACGCAGGCGCTGGTCGATCGTGCACTGCGCCGGGACTATGCGCTGGCCGCGCGGGTGGCGCTGCCCGGCGGGCGCGCGCAGCTTGTCTACCGGTTGAGATCGGGCGGCGTGGCGGTGTCGTCAGCCGATGCTGCCGCCGGCGCAGGTCCGCCGGCTTCGGCGGCCTCGTCTGCGCGTGCGGAGCGGATCAGCATCCGTCCGAGCAGGAACAGCGCTACGCCGATGAGGAACGGCACGCCGCCGATCATCAGCACGACCGGCAGCATCGAGATGTTCTCGGCGCCTCCACCGCCGTCGGTCAGGCCTACGGCGAGCAAAGTCAGTGTACACAGCCCGCTCGCGCCGCCGATCAAAATGCCCAGAGCGAGCAGCAAACCGCCGAACAATGTCTTCATCTCTGGCCTGCCTTTGCCAGGGCGCGGTGCCTAGCGAGAACGCCGGCGCCTTCCGCCCCTTCGCGATAGAAGGTGTTGAACGTGTCGAAGGGAATGATCTGCCCATCGCCTGTGACGAAATGCACGCAGCTGCGCTTCACGGTGCCAAGGTCGAAATTGTAGCGATCGAGGAATTGCAGGATGACGACGCGGAAGCTGTTCGCATAGCTCAGATCCTCGGGCACCATGGCCTGGGGCAGGCAGCAGAGCAGGCCGGCCAGCTTCTCCTCGGTATTGGCCTGCGCCGTCGCCAGCGAGAGCAGATCGAGGATGCGGCTGCGCAGTGCCGGATAGGCCTCGTAGCTGATCGTGTTCGGGCCGGAGAGAATCAGCTCGCGCGGGAGCAGGGAAGTGATCGGCGTCACGCTGCGCCCATCGCGCAGGCCATAGCCGATACAGATCTGGTCCGGATTGCAGGGCAGGGGGATCATGTCCTCCAGCCCGAAGACGCCGGCCTTGGCCACTTCCCGCCGAATCTGGCTGAGCAGTACGCGGTTGGCATTGGCGTCGAACGCCTCGTTGCGGCCGGCATCCTGCACCGGCTGGAAGGTGACGCCGCGCACGCAGGCCCAGTTCAGCGCCTCGGAGACGATCGCCGCCACCTCGCCATCGTTCACGCCGCGCTTCACCACCGCGACCAGTGTGGTTGCGAGGCCGACCGCTTCCAGCGCTTCCAGCGCCTGGCGGCGGATGCGCGAGAGGCGCGCGCCGCGCAGGTTCATCAGCGCCTCGTCGTCCATCGAATCATATTGCAGATAGACTTCCAGCCGGGGCGCATAGCTGGCGAGCCGCGCGACGAAGGCCGGGTCCTGCGCGATCCGCACGCCATTGGTGTTGATCATCACATGGCGGATCGGCCGCGCCTTCACCGCATCGAGGATCGCGAAGAACTCCGGGTGGATGGTCGGCTCGCCGCCGGAAAGCTGGACGAGGTCCGGCTCGCCCTCGCTCTCGACCAGCGCGTCCAGCATGCGCTCGATCTGCGCGAGGGAGCGGTGCGTGCCGTGGACGTCGGTGGCGTTGGCAAAGCAGACCGGGCAGGCGAGATTGCACGCCTCGTTGATCTCGACGATGGCGAGGCAGCTATGCTGCTCATGGTCCGGGCACAGGCCGCAATCGAACGGGCAGCCGGCCTCGGTGCGGGTCTGCGCGGTCAAGGGCCGGTCGCCGGGCTTGATCCACAGCTTCTGCGCGCGCCAATAGTCGATATCGTCGCTGATCAGCGTCTTCTGCACGCCATGGGTGAGGCAGCGCTTGAGATACCAGACGCACGCATCCTCGATGATGATCTTGGCGGCGACGGGCTCCAGGCAGGTCTCGCACAGGCTCGTGGTCTGTCCGTGGAAGACATAAGGCGCGGCCTTGCGAACGAAGGGTTCAGGCGTGTCCGGCCCCGCGCTCAGTGTCGTCGCGTCGCCACCAGACAAGTCCATAAGCGAACAATCCCCCCAGCAGCAGGTGGAAGAGATTGAACGGCCCGATCACTGTTGGATAGGGCTTCAGAAACTCCCACGCGAAACGCTGTGCAGCATAGACACAAATCATGGCATGAAAAGCATGAGTCTGCGCCCAGCGAGCGCCGGCCATCCGCGCGCGCAGATAGACGAACAGGAAGAGCGCCATGGACCCCGCTTCGTATAGCTGCACGGGATGGCGGCCGGTCCCGTCGCCCAGATCCACTGCCCACGGCAGGGCGGTCGGCACGCCATAGGTCTGGTCCGGCAGACCGGAGAACAGGCAGCCCAGCCGGCCGATGACGATGCCGGTGCAGAGCGGCGCGACAAAGGCGCCGCCGGTGGAGGCGCGGATGCCGTGGCGCCATTTCCACAGCTCCACGCCGATGATGCCGCCCGCCAGCGCGCCGGCAATGCTGTGCGAGGGCACGAACCGGCCACCGCCGGAGAGGTTGAGCGAGCCGAACGCCCAGGCGCCGATCAGCGCGCACAGGCCGAGGGCGAGGAAATAGCTCGGCTCCGTGCGGCGGGCGAGTTGCTGGGTTTGCGCCGGCCACAGGCTGTGCTGCCAGCGCGCCATCAGCGCGGCGCTCGCCCAGGCGGCGAAATCCCCCACATAATGCGCCCAGAGCGCGGTCGGCACGACGATCATGCCGGCACCATGGCGGACGCGGCGCCCGGATGCCAGCCGTCAGCGTGTGCCGGTCGAGGAAGGGCCGCTGGCGGGGGCGGCGGTCTTGGCGCTCGCGGCGAATGCCTGTTCGCGCGCAGTCGCTTCGGCCTCCACCCCGCGATGATCGAGCGTGTAGCGCCGGGCGAAGCCGCGAATGCCCCAGCGCTCATATTGCAGCACATGGGTGAGTTCATGCGCCCAGAGGCGCGCGTCGCCCTGCGCATCGGCGGAGGAGCGGAACAGCACCACATCATCGAGCGTGATCGCGGCGGCCCGGTTCTTGAAGGCATTGGATGCGAGGCTGAACTCGTTGGCCGAGCCGACCCGGTAGCGCACGCGCGCCAGCAGCGACTCGGGAAACTGCCCTTTGAGCCGGGTGCGCACGGCCTCGGGCATGGGGAGCACGCCCGACCGCACGGCATCGGCGCGGGAAGCGATGATCCATTGCGCCAGCGTCTCGCCGGCCAGATCCTCGCCGGCTCGCTGCACATCGGCGAGCAGGCGGCGGCTGAAATCGTCAAGCGTGGGGCGCGCTGGCTGGCTTTGCGCAGCCGACGGTGTGGCCGGCAGCAGGGCTGCGGCGATCAGGGGCACGAGCAGGAGAGCGCGGCGCGTCATGGGCTCCGGCCTATGGGCCGAGCACTGAATGCCCGTTTAACGTGCGGCCCTGGCCTGCTGTCCGGCGCTGATCGTGCCCGGCCCGTCGCGCCTGGCGCTGCCTGCCATTTTCCTGAACGGGGTGTTCGCCGCTGGTTCAGCCGGCCGGGCCTATCCCGTTCCTGACAGCGTGTGGAAGGCCGCCCGCGCTGCCGACTGAAGGGAGACTTGAGATGAACCTTACCAAGCGTATCGTGGTGGCCTCGCTGGCCGTCGCAACCACGCTGGGGGTCTTGCCGGCCACGAGCGCCGCGCAGGCCCGCACCAGCGTGAGCATCAGTTACAGCAATGTCGATTATCGTGGCTATCGCGATTATCGCGATGACCGGGACTGGCGCCGGGACGGCTATCGCGGCTGGGACCGCGACCGGGACGGCATCCCCAATCGCTACGACCGCTACGACAATCGCCGCAACTGGGGCTGGGATGGCGGCTATCGCTATCGCGATCAGCGCCGTTGCTGGACCGAGTGGCGCTATGACCGCTGGCGTGACGAGCGGGTGCGCGTGCGCATCTGCCGCTAAGCGGCAACACTGACCGGAGAGGCGTTGACGGCGCGTCCCCTGTGCGGCATGGCCTCGCGCCATGTCTGACACACCGCCCGATCGCCTCTCCACCAACCCGCGCAGCCCCCATTTCGACATGGAGACGCTCCAGCGCGGCATCGGCATCCGCTTCAAGGGGCGGGTGCGCACCGATGTGGAGGAATACAGCATCTCCGAAGGCTGGATCCGCGTGGCCGCCGGCAAGACGCGCGACCGCTTTGGCCAGCCGCTGACGATCAAGCTCAATGGCGAGGTCGAGGCCTGGTTCGAGGACGTGAAAGCCGGCGATGCGGATGCCGCGGCGGAGACGCCGGAGGCCTGAGCGCCTGCCTCGCGCGGCGTTGCCCTGAGCGGTGCCGCGCGATAAAAACCCGCCACGCGACGACCACGTTCTCGCCCCGCAAGGGACTTCAAGACCGGGACGGCCCGGCAGCCCGTGAAAGGAGCTGTCGCCATGCCGTGGATCGCGCTTGCCATTGCCGGTCTGTTCGAAATCATCTGGGCCACTGCCATGAAGCAGTCGGCGGGCTTCACGCGCCTGTGGCCGAGCCTGCTCACGCTGGCAGCGATGCTGGCGAGCTTTGCGCTGCTCGCCTTTGCGATGCGCAGCCTGCCGCTCGGCACGGCTTACATGGTGTGGACCGGGATCGGCGCGGTCGGCGCGTTTCTGGTCGGCATCCTGCTGCTGGGCGAGGCGGCGAGCGCGCCGCGCATTCTCGCGGCCTTGCTCATCGTCGCCGGCCTGCTGCTGATGAAGCTGTCCAGCCCCGCCTGAACGCTCAGGCCTGTTCCACGCGGCCATGGGCGACATGCAGCCGTGTCGCCGCGCCCAATCCCTCGAACAGGCTGGCCTCCGTCCCCGTCATCCACACCTGCCCGCCGGTGGCCCGCAGCCGCTCGAACAAAGCGCCGCGCCGCACGGGATCGAGATGCGCCGCCACTTCATCGAGCAGGATGACCAGTGGACGCCCGCTGCGCGCCTGCACCAGCTCGGCATGGGCGAGGATGATGCTGAGCAGCAGCGCCTTCTGTTCGCCGGTGGAGCACAGCGCGGCATCCTGATCCTTGGCGATATGGCGCACGAGCAGATCGCCGCGATGCGGCCCTGCGAGCGTGCGTCCGGCCGCGCGATCACGCGAACGGCCTGTGCCCAGCGCTTCGCGAAGCGCACCCTCGTCGCCCTCCCAGCCGGAGAGGGCGAGGCCGGGCCGCGCGAACAGGCTCTGGGCGCTGAGCGCGATCTGCTCTTCCAACTCGGCGATCAGCGCGCGCCGGGCGGTGTCGATCGCGGCGCCATGCTCGGCCATCTGCGCTTCCAGCGCGGCGAGCCATGCCGGATCAGCGGGCGCATCGTCGCCCAGCAGCGCATTGCGCGCGCGCATCGCCGCTTCATAGCGCAGGCTGTGATGGGCATGCAGCGGATCGCGTGCCAGCACCAGCCGGTCGAGGAAGCGCCGCCGCCCGCCCGGACTCTCCAGGAACAGCCGGTCCATTGCGGGCGTGAGCCAGCTCACCGCGAGCAGGCCGGAGAGGGCATTGGCCGAGGCGGTCTTGCCGTCGATTCGCACTTGCCGCTTGTCGGGCGCGGCGGCCTCCGTGCCGGTGCCGATCTGGCTGTCGCCGATCCGCGCGGAAATCGCAAAGCCGCCCGCGCCGCCCTGCCGCGCCATGTCGCGCAGCGCCGCGCCGCGCAGGCCGCGCCCCGGCGCGAGCAGCGAGAGCGCCTCGAGCACATTGGTCTTGCCCGCGCCATTCTCCCCCGCGAGCACGATCATCGGCTCGTCGGGCGCGATCAGCGCGTCGGCATGATTGCGGAAATCGGTGAGGGCAAGGCGGGCGATCGCCATGCCCGCTCGTAACCGCAGACCACTGGCAGGCCAAGGGCTTCTGTGGCAGAGTGACCCGCGAATTTGGACGGATGCGAAAAGGACCAGGAGCATGATGCGGATCGGACGGATGGCGAGCGTTGCGGCGGTGGCCGCGCTGATGCTGGCGAGCGGCGCACAGGCCGCGCTGCCGGTGGGCGCAAAGGCCCCGGATTTCGAGACGCGCGGTGCGCTCGGCGGCAAGGTCTTCAAGCTCAAGCTCTCGCAGCAGCTCAAGAAGGGGCCGGTGGTTCTCTATTTCTTCCCCGCCGCCTTCACGCCGGGCTGCACGGCCGAGGCCAAGGAATTTGCCGACATGTCCGACGAGTTCAAGGCGCATGGCGCGACGGTGATCGGCATGTCCGCCGATCCGGTCGACAAGCTCGCGCAATTCTCGACCGAGGCGTGCCGCAGCAAGTTCGCCGTCGCCTCCGCCGGGCCGAAGGTCGTGGCGGGCTATGACGTGGCGCTCAAGAGCGCGAACCCGGCCTTCTCCGGCAAGACCGATCGCACCTCCTATGTCATCGGCAAGAGCGGCAACATCGTCTACGCGCACAGCGCGATGGACTATCGCGACCATGTGAAAAACACGCTCGCGGCCGTGAAGGCGATCGAGAGCAAGTAAGCTGTCAGCCTTGCGTCGCCTGATCCGGCGTTTTGCCGGGCTGATCCTGCTCGCCGTGCTGCTGGCGATCTCCGCTTATCTGCGCCGGTCGGAGCAGATCACCAACGCCGATGGCGCGCGTGTGCATGTCATGGATGGGGACAGCCTGCGCATCGGCGGCAGGATCGTGCGGATCGAGGGGATAGACGCGGTGGAGCTGGGCCAGCGCTGTGCTTCGCCGGATGGGATCGATTGGACTTGCGGAGAGGACGCGCGGGCGGCTCTGATGACCATCGTTGCGCACGGCGGCCTTGCCTGCACGTCGCATGGCGGGGATCGCTATGGCCGGGCCATTGCGCAGTGCCGCACGCGGGCAGTCCCGGATGTCGGTGCCGCGCTCGTGGCGCAGGGCTGGGCGGTCAGCGGCGATGGACGCGGCAATGGTCGCTATCGGGAAGAAGAGCGGCGAGCGAAGACGGCGTCTCTTGGCATCTGGCGCGGCACCTTCCAACGGCCGGCCGAGTGGCGCGCGGCGCACCCGCGCGACGCGATCAGCGGTTGATCGGCGCGCTTGAGTCCGGCTAGGGACGACTCATTCCGGACTAAGTCAACGATCAGGAGAGGCGCATGGACATCGCAGGCACGACGGCCTTCATCACGGGCGGCGCGAGCGGCATCGGCTTCGGCATTGCGCAGCGGCTGCTGGCCCATGGCGCAAAGCTTGTGCTGGCCGATATCCGGCAGGACCATCTCGATGAAGCCAGGCAGTTTTTCGAGGAGCGCCAGCAGGGGCGCAACGTGCACACGATCCGCCTCGACGTGTCCGATCGCGAGCAGATGCGCGAGGCTGCGAAGGAATGCGAAGCGGTGATGGGCGGGCCGGAAATCCTGATCAACAATGCCGGCATCGACCCCTCCGGCCCGTTCAAGCAGGCGACCTATCAGGACTGGGACTATGGCATCGCCATCAACCTAATGGGGCCGATCAACGGCATCATGGAGTTCACCCCGGGCATGCGCCGTCGCGGCAAGGGCGGGCATGTCGTCAACACCGCGAGCCTGGCGGGCCTCACGCCGATGCCCAGCTTCATGGCGATCTATGCCGTCGCCAAGGCGGGCGTCATCACGCTGACCGAGTCGATCCGCGACAGCCTGGCCGAGGACAATATCGGCTGCACCGTGCTGATGCCCGGTCCGATCAAGAGCCGCATCCACGAATCCGGCCAGAACCGCCCCGATCGCTTCCGCACTGGCAGCGGCCTGCAGGAAAATGAAGCGCTGCTGGCCCAGCGCGTCGTCTCCGACACCTGGATGGAGCCGACCGAAGTGGGCGACATGATCGTCGACGCGATCCAGCACAACAAGCTCTACGTCGCCACGCACGGCAACTGGAAGGAGCAGGTCGAGGCGCGCTTCAAGGCGATGATCGACGCGATGCCGGAAGCCCGGCCATTCGATTTCGGCGCCTCGCTGAAGGTGCCTGACAAGGAGAGCTGAAGCGTCGCGCTCTTCTCTTGCTGAGCGGGCGTGCGGCTTTTTGACGTTTTCGTCCGGAAGCGGCCCTTCCGGATTTGACGCCATTGCGGTCAGTCATCTCCGCTCCGTCATTCCCGCGCACGCGGGAATGACGAGGGAGAGTTGCGCGAAGTCAGCCCGCTACCCGATTCGTGACATTGCGTCGAGGAAAGGCGCGCTCAGAAAACAGGCGCATGATCCGCTCGCTCACCGCCGACGCACATTTCCCTTTTCCCTGTCCTACACCCCGTCCGCCGTGCCAGACCTGTCGAACGCCTCCTCACATCGAGAGGCGAGAGGTCAGGTGACACATGCCTTTTTCTCCCTGCGGCACTGCACGAACTTGGCGGCACGAGCAGCCCGGAACAGACTCCGGTGCCCGCCTCATCTGGCTGCCGCGAAAGGTCAGGGAAGCGGAAGTTCACGCCCCCGTGTCGTGAACTTCGTGAACTTTCAGCGCTCACTGTGCCGTTGGACGGGCCTGGCGGAGCCGTTCGCCATCGGCCGCGCTCGCCCTCGATATGCCGCCGCTTCAGCGGCCTGTCACCGCGGACCTGCGGGCCACTTGCTCGACGCGGCAGGCGCACAATTCTCGCCTGACAGACAGATAGTTGGGCAATAAGCAGGAGCGGATGAAACGCGCGCTCGGCCATGCCCTCCTCAGCCTCTCTCTGCTGCTGGCCGGCTGTGGCGGCGGCGATGGTGGCTCAGGCTCGGCGGGAACCATCGGCACGGCGACGCCGACCCCGTCCGGCAACACGACCTGCACGCTGCGCGCCCGGCAGGACTGGGCCGGTGCGCAACTGCGCGAATGGTATCTGTTCCCCGAGACGCTGCCGGCCTCGCTCGATCCGGCGCCTTACGCCTCGCTCGATGGCTATATCGACGCGCTCACCGCGACGGCGCGGGCGCAGGGGAAGGATCGCTACTTCACCTATGTCACGTCGATTGCGGCGGAGCAGGCCTATAACAGCACGGGGCGCACGGGCGGCTTCGGCATTCGCGTAAAGACCGATGCGGTAGCGCTGCGTGCCTATATTTCGGAGTCCTTCGAGGGCGCACCGGCGCTGGCCGCCGGCATCGACCGGGGGGCGGAGATCCTTGCTATCGGCCAGAGCAGTGGCAGCCTGCGCTCGGTGAGTGACATCATGGCGACGTCCGGCGCCAGTGGTTTGTCCGATGCGCTCGGGCCGAATGTTGCCGGGACGACGCGGGTGCTGCGCGTGCGCGATGGCACCGGCGCGACCCGTGACGTGACGCTCACCAAGGCCGAATATGATCTCCAGCCCGTCTCCTCGCGCTATGGCTGGCGCGTGATCGACGATGGCGGGCGCAAGGTTGGCTATGTCAACCTGCGCACCTTCATCTACGCGGCGGACACCGGGCTGCGGCAGGCCTTTGCCAGCTTCCGCGCGCAAGGCGTCACGGATGTGATCGTGGACCTGCGCTATAATGGCGGCGGGCTGATCTCCGTGGCGGAGACGCTCAGCAATCTGCTCGGCGGCAATCGGCGACCGTCCGACCTCATGTATCAACTCGCTTATCGTCCGGAGAAAGCGGCGACCGAGAATGTCTCGCGCTATTTCACGGCGCAGGCCGATTCGGTCAGCCCACGCCGCGTCGCCTTCATCGGCTTCGAGGGCACCGCCTCGGCCAGCGAACTGGTGATGAACGCGCTGGTGCCGTTCCTGCACGCGGACGTCGCGCTCATCGGTGGCAATAGCTACGGCAAGCCGGTCGGCCAGATCGCGGTTGATCTTGCCGCTTGCGACGACCGGCTGCGCGTCATTGCCTTTGCGGTGAAGAATGCCGCCGGGCGCGGCGACTATTATCAGGGCCTCGCCCCGTTCATGGAGGCGACCTGCCAGGCGAGCGACGATGTGACCCACGCGCTCGGCGATCCGCAGGAGCAATCGATCAAGACGGCGCTCGATTATCTGGCCGGGCGCAGCTGCACACCCATTGGCAGCACGAGCGGCGCAGTGCGCGCACAGTCCGTCGCGGGCGATCTGCGCCTGTTGGTGCCTGATCGCCCGACGACCGAACAACGGGATTCGCCCGGCCTGTTCTGACGCACGGAAGTTGTTGTGTAATCAACGTTTCGCATTAAGGTGGTCACGCAAATGTGAAGGAGAGGAGCCAACCTGGCTTAGCGGGCTGCCGAGTCCTTGCCGGCACCAGCGCAGCATCGCCCAGGTGGGGTGCTGGCCGATCCTTCACGATTATGTGCCGGGCCTTGCTGCCCGTAACGCCCTGTATTTCAATCTCCGGAGTGCCCTGATGACTGCCAGCCAGCCGACCTATTCGCCCACTTATGCGCAGGATCGCGCCGAGATCGAGGATCTCATGGCGCGCTATCTGTTCGCCATCGATTATGCCGATTACGAGGCTTATGGCGAGACGTTCACCGAGGATGCCGAGCTGGAATATGCGCGTGGCACGGCCAAGGGGCGCGAGGCGATCAAGGACTCGATCCGCACCTTCAAAGAAAAGATCGGCCAGATCTACACGACCGAGGACGGCAAGCCGGCGACGCTGCGCCACGTGCTGCTGCAGGCGGTGATCCGCGTCGAGGGCGACAATGCCTGGACGACGTCGCTCTGGATGGAAATGGCCAATAACGGGCCGGGCGACACGATGAAGATGGGCACCTTCGGCATCTACGAGGATGAGCTGGTGCGGCAGGGCGGGCGCTGGCTGTTCAGCCGCCGCCGCATTCTCAACGAGTTCCTGGCGGGCCGTCATTCCGGCCCCGGCAATCCGGTACGCAACATGGACGCGCTTGCTGCGGCGCTGCTCGCGAGCCAATAAGGCGCGACGATTCCGGGGGCGGTCGTGCGGGAGCATGGCCGCTCGCGGCGGCATGAGGAGAGAGACGAATGGCCCGCCCGATGACGATCGATTTCGTGTCCGATGTGGCCTGTCCCTGGTGTGCCATTGGCCTGCACGGCCTGGAAATCGCGCTGGCGCGGGCTGCCGACGCGGTGGACGCGCAGATCCGCTTCCGGCCGTTCGAGCTCAGCCCCGACATGCCGGCCGCCGGCGAGAATATGGTGGACTATCTGAGCGGCCGATATGGATCGCCGCCCGAGAAGATCCTCGCCAGCCGCGCCATGCTGCGCGAGCGCGCGGCCGAGGTGGGCTTTGCCATCAACCTCGACGATGAGAGCCGCATCTACAACACGTTCGACGCGCACCGGCTGCTGTGCTGGGCAGCGCCGCAGGGGCGGCAGCAGGCGCTCAAGCATGCGCTGTTCGCGGCCTATTTTACGCGGGGCGAAAATCCCGGCGACCAGGACGTGCTCGTCAAGGCGGCGGAGCAGGCCGGGCTGGACGGCGCGGAGGCCCGCGCGGTGCTGCTGTCGGATCGCTATGCGGACGACGTGCGGCAGGAGGAATATCTCTGGCAGTCGCGCGGCATCACCGGGGTGCCTGCCGCGATCATCGATGGGCGCTACCTCGTCTCCGGCGCCCAGCCGCCCGAAGCCTATGAGCAGGTGATCCGCCAGATCGCGGCTGAGCCTCAGCCGCAGTCCTAATCCGCAGAGATCGAGCGCGCATCGCCAAAGATCGCCCTCAACTTGGCCTGTGCTTCCTCCGGAAGCGGCGGCGCCAGAATTGCGGCGATATTCTCTTCCAGATGCGCGGCGCTCCCGGTGCCGGTCAGCACGACATGCGCGCCCGGTTCGTGACGGCAGAAGCGATAGGCCGCCTCGATCTGGGACCGCACGCCCGGCGTGGCGCGCAGGAAATCGAGCGGATCCCGCGGATTGATCGCTGCCGGATTGACCTCGCCCAGCGCGATCAGCTTGTCCACGGCCTCGCGCGTGTTCTCCACGCTGTTGAGGCCGCGTCGCACCGCGAACATGATCAGCGTGCCGATGTCATATTTGATCGTGAGCGGGAAGACGGTCTTGCGCGCGCTTGGATTGAGCAGGTTGAAGCCGACCATGACGACGTCGACCTCGCCATGCGGCAATGCTGTCTCCAGCATCCGGTGCTCGGTGTCCTGGCGGAACACTTCGGTCATCCCGATGAAGCGGAGCTTGCCCGCCGCCTGCTGGCGCTTCATCTCCGGCAACAGCTCTTCGCGCGCATAGTCGAGCTGGTCTAGCGAGACGCCATGCAGGTGGAACAGGTCCACATAATCGGTGCCGAGGCGGCGCAGGCTGGCGTCGAGATTGGCGGTGAACTCGGCCGGGGTGAGATAGTCGGCCCCGGTTTCCGCACGGGCGTTGCTCACCCAGCTTTTGGTCGAGAGGAACAGGCTGGTGCGATCACGGCCGCGCATCCCCAGACCCACGGCTTCCTCGGTTCCATAGGACATCGCGGTGTCGATGAAGGTGATGCCCCGGTCGATGGCCTGCTTCACCAGATCGGCCGCCTGCGCGCTCGTCGCGCCGCGCGCCATGCCGAGCCGGCTGTGCCCGCCGCAGCCCAGCCCGACGACGCTGACCCGCGCATCGGTTCGTCCCAGCCGCACCTGGTCCATGGTCTTCTCCCCGTCGGTTGGCCGTCTGTGTAGCGCCGATCCGCCGGGGAGCAAGCGCCCCGGCCGGCGTCAGGCGCCTCGGCCGGTCACACCGTTTCGACGCGGGCCTGATCGCCCCAGGCGCGCGCCTCGCCCTGCCAGGGCACCTGACCCTTGATCCACAGATCGACGGCGACGCTGCGGAAGCGCCACTCGCCATCGGTGCACTTCACCGCCAGCGTATCCCATGTGCCCATGCCGAATATGCGGTTCTCGAAGGTGACGACATCGTGCTGCAGGATCGACCAGAAGCATTTGATGCGGACGCCCTGTTCGCCCCGGTCCGAGGTTTCCGGGCGCATGAGCACCTGGCTCATCCGGTGCTGCCGACCGAGATAATGGTTGGGTTTGTCGTACCAGAGCGAGTCCGTTGCGCGCTTGAGGCCCTCGCGGCCATGACAGCGACCCTGCGGCCAATGCTCCAGCCAGCCATCCTCGCAGAAGGTTGCAGCATAGCCCTCGAAATCGCCGACATCGAGCGCCCAGGCATAACGTGCCATCAGGTCCTCGATCTCCGCCCGATCTTCCAGTGATACTTTGAGCGCCATGCGCCTGTCTCCTCCATCCTCTCCAGCCCGGCATAGTCTGCGACGGCGCCGGGTCGGTCAAGGGCGCCTGCGCGCGGTTCAGCTTGCGCTCATCAGCATGCGTCTAAACTGCTCGCAGGAAAGGAAGATGAGTCATGTTGGTGCGATTGTTCGATGAATCGCTGCGGGCGAAGGCGATCGAATATGGCCTGACCGCCGCTCTTGTCGGCGCAGCCACACTCGTCGCAGTGGCGTCCTTCGTGCTCGATTGAGCGCAGGCGACCGCGCGCCGCGCCGGCTTGCTGTTGCAGCACGGTGCATGGCGTCTTCATCCTTCCCGCTAGCCTTCCGGCAAGGCTGATCGCCCAGGTTGCGGCGATGAACAGCGGGGGGGAAATGGTGAAAGCAAGGCTTCTGGTGCGGGACGAACGAGGCGCGACGGCCATCGAATACGCCCTCATCGCGGCGCTCATTTCCATGGCTTGCATCATCGCCTTCATGTCGTTGGGCCTTAACCTCTCCGATGTGTTCAACACGGCCGGGAACGCCATGGGCTAAGCCGGAATTGCGCATGGCAATCCGCCTGAGTGTATCGCTGACGCTCTGGGGATTTGACTGGCCGGCTGATTCATGAAATCGCGCCGCGCAAGACAGGAGAACTCCCATGCCCGGCTTGCGCCCCGATATCGATCCCAACGGCCTTCTGGAATATTCGGTGGTCTTCACCGATCGATCGCTCAACCATATGAGCCAGTCCTTCCAGGGCGTGATGCGGGATATCCACGCGACGCTCTGCGAGGTCTATCACGCCAAGCGCGCCGTGGTCGTGCCCGGCGGGGGCACCTATGCGATGGAAGCCGTCGCCCGACAGCTCGCAACGGACCAGACGGTGCTGGTCATCCGCAACGGTTTCTTCTCGTACCGCTGGACCCAGATTTTCGAGGCCGGATCGATCCCGTCACGGGAAATCGTGATGAAGGCGCGCCGCACCGGCAATGGCGCCGCCGATGCGCCCTTTGCGCCCGCGCCGATCGACGAGGTCGTCGCCGCGATCCGCGCCGAGAAGCCGGCCGTCGTCTTCGCCCCGCATGTCGAGACCGCCTCGGGCATGATCCTGCCGGACGACTATGTCCGCACCGTGGCCGACGCGGTGCATGAGGTCGGCGGCCTGTTCGTGCTCGATTGCATTGCTTCGGGCTGCGTCTGGGTGGACATGGAGAAGACCGGCGTGGATGTGCTCATCTCCGCGCCGCAAAAGGGCTGGTCCGCGCCGCCGAGCGCGGGCCTGGTGATGCTGAACGATGCCGCGCTTGAGCGCGTCCGCGCGACGAAGTCGACCAGCTTCGCAGCCGACCTGGGCAAGTGGAACACGATCATGGAGGCCTATCTGAACGGTGGCCATGCCTATCATGCCACCATGCCCACCGATGCGCTGCGCGCGTTCCACGGCGCGATGATGGAGACCAAGACGATTGGTTTCGACACGCTGGCCGCTGCGCAATGGGAGCAGGGTAATGCGGTGCGCGCGATGTTCGCGAAGCGCGGGATCAAGTCGGTCGCGGCAGACGGGTTCGCCGCACCGGGCGTGGTGGTGGTCTATACGGATGATCCGGAGCTGCAGACCGGCAAGAAGTTCGCCGCTCTGGGCCTCCAGATCGCCGCGGGCGTGCCGCTGATGGTCGAGGAGGGGCCGGACTATAAGAGCTTCCGCATCGGCCTGTTCGGGCTCGACAAGCTCAAGGACGTGCCGGCCAGCCTCTCCCGGCTGGAAGCGGCCTTCGACCAGCTGTTCTGAAGTCGGGGCGCGCTGCGCCTCGCACCGACATTATCGTTCCGCACAGCGAAACATCTGTGTTAGCGTTTCTTAGTGATCGCAGATTCGCCTTCCCATCCGTCGCAGGGCGAAATGCTCGACGCGCATCTGGCTGCGATTGTCGACAGCTCTTTCGACGCGATCATATCCAAGGATCTGGACGGCATTATCCGGATCTGGAATCCCGCAGCCGAGCGCATTTTCGGCTGGACCGCGGCCGAAATGATCGGACGCTCGATCCGCACGCTCATTCCGGCGGATCGGCAGCTGGAAGAGGATGAGATCATTGCCCGCATCAGCGCCGGTGAACAGGTGCCTAAGTTCGAGACGTGGCGGTTGCACAAGCAGGGGCATCTCATCCCGCTTTCGGTCACCGTGTCGCCGATTCGGGCGCGGGATGGATGCATCATCGGCGCCTCCCAGATCGCTCATGACATTGCCGGGCAGATATACGGGCGCTCGCAGCTCGAGCTGAGCGAGCAGCGCTTTCGTGCGCTTGCGGACAATATCCCCCAACTCGCCTGGATGGCGGAAGGCGACGGGTCGATCTTCTGGTATAATCAGCGCTGGTATGATTATACCGGCACCGATCTGGCCGCGATGCAGGGCTGGGGCTGGGAAACGGTTCACCACCCCGACCATTTGCCGCGTGTCGTCGAGGGCTGGCGGCGCCATCTCGACAGTGGCGAGGAGTGGGAGGACACCTTTCCCCTGCGCGGAACCGACGGCGAATATCGCTGGTTCCTCTCCCGCGCCAAGCCGATCCGTGACGAGGAGGGACAGGTGCGGCTGTGGTTCGGCACCAATACCGACATCACCGATCAGCGCGATCACGAGCAGCAGATCCAGCTCCTGATGCGCGAGATGAGCCATCGCGCGAAGAATCTGCTCAGCCTCGTGCAGGCCATCGTTCACCAGACAGCCGGCCGGACCGACAGCAGTTTCGTCGCGCAGCTTGACGGTCGTCTCGTCGCGCTCGCCGCCAATCAGGACCTGATGGTGCGGCGCGACTGGACCAATGCGCCCCTGGCCGATCTGCTGCACTCCCAGCTCGCTTATGTGCAGGACCTGCTGGAGAGCCGCATCGATATCTCCGGGCCGGAAGTGCACCTCGTGCCAGCGGCGTGTGAAGTGCTGGGTCTCGCGATCCACGAACTGGCGACCAACGCGACGAAATATGGTGCGCTGTCCAATGATAGCGGGCGCGTCTCGATCGACTGGGCGATCGTCGATGAGAGCGGCACGCCGAGCTTGCGGCTGCGCTGGGTCGAGCGGGGCGGGCCGCCGGTCACGCCGCCCACCTCGACCGGTTTCGGTACCATGATCATCGCCCGTAATCCGCGTCATGCGCTCAACGCGAAGGTGGAGACCCGGTTCGATCCGGAAGGCATCGAATGGACGCTGACAGCGGCGCTCGATCGCGTGCAGGCCAGTTAAGGCCAGAGCGCACTGGTCAAAGCAACGATGCGGGCTGGCGCAAATCGCAAAAGCGGCTAGGCTCCCTGAAAACAACAAGGAGAGGACGCCATGTTCGTCAAGTTCACGAGTCCCGACAGGGTTCCGGTTGCCGTCAATGCGGCGCAGATATCGTTCATTTCCAGCGTCTCCGAAGGCACGCGCATTCGCTTCGGCGAAGGGCGCAGCGTGACCGTGGTCGAGCCGATGGACGAGATCATCGACCGGCTGAACCGGACCAACCAGCTGCCTGACGGTTAGCGGCGCTCAGGCGCGTCGCTCGGCGGACAGGTCACGCTGAGGGCGCGCGGGCGCGCCCCGTTACCGCAACTTAGCGATCGTCAGCCCATCCGCCTTCGCGCGGTCCTTCACGGATTCCTCGCTGCGGGTGAGCGCCTTGGCGATGGCCTTGAGTGCCATGCCCTTCTTCGCAAGCGTGTGCAGCTTGTCGATCTCGGCCGCTGTCCAGGGCTGTTTGTGGCGCTCGAAGCGGCCGTCGGCGCTGCCCTTGGCCATCAGCTTTCGTCGCCCATGCGCAGCGCGGCGATGAAGGCTTCCTGCGGGATCTGCACGGAGCCATATTCGCGCATCCGCTTCTTGCCCTCTTTCTGCTTCTCCAGCAGCTTCTTCTTGCGGGTGATGTCGCCGCCATAGCATTTGGCGGTCACGTCCTTGCGCATCGCGGCGATCGTCTCGCGCGCGATCACCTTGCCGCCGATCGCCGCCTGGATCGGGATCTTGAAGAGGTGGCGGGGGATGAGATCCTTGAGGCGCTCGCACATGTGGCGCCCGCGCGCCTCGGCGGCGGAGCGGTGGACGATCATGCTGAGCGCGTCGACCGGCTCGTTGTTGACGAGGATGCTCATCTTGACGAGGTCGCCCTCGCGCGTGCCGATCTGGTGGTAATCGAAGCTCGCATAGCCGCGCGAGATCGACTTGAGGCGATCGTAGAAGTCGAACACCACTTCGTTGAGCGGCAGTTCGTATGACACTTGCGCGCAGGTTCTTCTGGATGCCGCGCCGATCCTGGCAGAGCTTGAGGATCGAGCCGAGATACTCGTCCGGCACATAGATCGTCGCGTCGATCCACGGCTCCTCGATCAGCTCGATATGATTGGGATCGGGCATGTCGGCGGGATTGTGCAGGTGGCGCACCGTGCCGTCGCGCATGTGCATCTCATAGACCACGCTCGGCGCGGTCGTGATGAGGTCGAGATCATATTCGCGGGTCAGCCGCTCCTGGATGATCTCCAGATGGAGCAGGCCCAGGAACCCGCAGCGGAAGCCGAAGCCGAGCGCCGCGCTGGTCTCCATCTCGAAGCTGAAGCTGGCGTCGTTGAGACGCAGCTTGGAGATGCTGTCGCGCAGCTTCTCGAAGTCGTTTGCATCGACCGGGAAGAGGCCGCAGAAGACGACCGGCTGCACTTCCTTGAAGCCCGGCAGCGGCTCGGCCGCCGGGTTCTTGACCGTGGTGATGGTGTCGCCGACGCGTGTCTCGGTGATGTCCTTGATCTGCGCGGTGATGAAGCCGATCTCGCCGGGGCCAAGCTCGGCCAGCTGCTCGATCTTGGGGCGCATGCAGCCGACGCGATCGACCAGATGCTCGGTGCCGCCGATCATGAACTTGATCTGCTGGCCCTTCTTCAGCACGCCGTTGACCACACGCACGAGGATGACGACGCCCAGATAGGGGTCGTACCAGCTGTCGACCAGCATGGCCTCCAGCGGCTTGTCGCGATCCCCGGTGGGCGGCGGGATGCGCGCGACGATGGCTTCCAGCACTTCGTCAATGCCGATGCCGGACTTGGCGCTGGCGAGCACCGCATCGCTGGCGTCGAGGCCGATCACATCCTCGATCTCGGCCTTCACCTTCTCCGGTTCGGCGGCGGGCAGGTCGATCTTGTTGATGACGGGCACGATCTCATGGTCATGCTCGATGCTCTGGTAGACGTTCGCCAGCGTCTGGGCTTCCACGCCCTGCGCAGCGTCGACCACGAGCAGTGCGCCTTCGCAGGCGGCGAGGCTGCGCGAGACCTCATAGGCAAAGTCGACATGGCCGGGCGTGTCCATGAGATTGAGCTCATAGGTCTCGCCATTCTTGGCCTTGTAGTCGAGGCGCACGGTCTGCGCCTTGATGGTGATGCCGCGCTCCTTCTCGATGTCCATATTGTCGAGCACCTGCGCGGTCATCTCGCGGTCGGAGAGGCCCCCGGTGCGCTGGATGAGCCGATCGGCCAGGGTCGATTTGCCATGGTCGATATGGGCGATGATGGAGAAATTGCGGATATGCGCGAGATCGGTCATGCCGCGCCGATAGCAGCATGGCCGCTCGCGGCAAAGTCCTTCGCCATCAAGGTTCGGTCGAGTCCATTCCGTCCAAGACCGCAGCCGGCATCCATGACAATTGCCGTTAGGTGCACGGCGTTAATCTTGTGTGCGCGTCTTGCTGTGATAAGGAGCCGGACGAGGGCATTCCATTGAGCCCGTGGGGCTCGCTTTTGTGAGTGGTGAGGTGGAGCAATGAAGGGTTCTGTGAAGTTCATTCTGGCAGCGACGGCGCTGGCCGTTGCCTGTCAGCCGGCCATGGCGGTCGACAATAAGAAGGGGTCGTCGGGTCGTCAGGACCAGACCAAGGGCACGAAGGAAATTCCCAAGTGCTACAAGAATCTGGGCACGATCGCGATCGTCGAGCCGGAAAACCAGTGGTGGCGTGAGCTCAGCCTGGGCAGCCCCGAGGCGATCATCCGCATCTTCGTGCAGCAGTCTGGCTGCTTCACGCTCGTCAATCGCGGCCGCTCGATGCAGAGCCGCGCGATGGAGCGTGCCATGGCCGACCAGGGTGAGCTGCAGGCCGGCTCGAACCTCGGCAAGGCGCAGGTGAAGGCGGCCGATTACTTCATCGAGCCGAACATCGTGACGACCAACAAGAACAGCGGCGGCAATGCGCTGGGCGGCGTGCTCGGCGGCTTCCTCGGCCGCAGCACGCTCGGCGCGATCGCCGGCGGCATCAACATCAAGAAGAGCGAAGCGAACGTCACGCTGTCGATCGTCAATGCCCGCACCACGGTGGAGGAAGCGCTGACCGAGGGCTATGCCCGCAAGTCGGACCTGAGCTTCGGCGGCGGTGCCGGTGCCATTGGCGGCGGCGCGTTTGGCGCGGCCGGCGGCGGTGGCTATCAGAACACCGACATCGGTCAGGTGCTCGTGCTCGCCTATCTGGATGCCTATACCAAGCTGGTCGGTCAGCTCGGCGGTCTGCCCGCAGACGCGGCGGCTGCGGCGCCCAAGGCCAAGTAATACGTCCATCCGAACGGATGATCGAAAGGGCGGGCCTGCCGGGCTCGCCCTTTTGTTATGCGCCCGGTCTGCCGCGCGTCGGTGCCAGCCCCGCCGCCTCGATGGCATGGGCCGCGCGCGCATAACGCGCCTCACCATCCCCGGAGATGAGCACATAAGGCAGGTCGCGGCGGATCAGTTCATCGTGGCACAGGTCGAAGAAGCGCCGCTGGTCTTCCCGTGCGGGGAACATGCGCACTTCGTCGCCAACCCAGGGCAGGTCGATGTCCATCAGCAGGTAGAGCTGGCCGGTGCCGGTGAATGCGTCGAGCGTCGCATCGCGCTGGCCGAACAGCATCAGGCTCCAGGCCGCAGTCATGATCGGATCGGTGTCCTGGATCAGCAGGCCGCGGGCTTGCGGTTCCAGCTTCTGCCGCGCGGCGACATGACCGACCATGATCGCGACCAGATCGGCGGGCTTGAGGTCGGTCCCATGCTCTTCGCAATAAGTGCGGCCATATTCCGGCACCCAGACCGTGCGATAATGCCGGGCAAGCTGCGCGGCGAGCGTCGACTTGCCGGTGCTTTCCGGCCCGTGGAGCACGACGCTGGGCACGCTCATGCCAGCGCCGCCTTGCGCTGTGTGCGGGTCCATTCAGCAAGGCCGGTCAGCGAGAGCAGCAGGAAGACGACGTAAAGGCCGGCCGTCAGGTGCAGTCCTTTCGTCCAGTAGAGCGGAATGGCGAGGCAATCGACAATGACCCACCACAGCCAGTTGTCGATATAGCGCCGGGCCAGCAGCAATTGCGCGAGCACGCTGAACATGGCGACGCTCGCATCCCAATAAGGCGCGGCGGCGTCTGTCTGCTTGTGCATGAGGAGGCCCCAGGCAAGGCTCGCGGTCAGGCCCGCACCGGCCCAGATCAGGAAACCGCGCAGGCCCAGCCAGCGGACGGGCACGCCATCATCGGTCTGCGCGTTGCGCCAGTTGATCCAGCCATAGACATTCAGGATCAGGAAGAAGATCTGCAAAAGCGCATCGCTGTAGAGCTTCGCCTCGACGAAGATGACGCCATAGAGCGACACCATGGCGATGCCGAACGGGTAGTTCCAAAGGCTTCGGCGGACGATCAGGACGATGTTCGCCAATCCCAGGATGACGGCGATGATCTCCAGCGGGCTCACTGGCCGACCCTTATCGACCCCGCTTCACGCTGTCGATATGCCCGCCGGTCCGGCGGGCGGCGATCAGCTCGCCTGGCGCCAGTTGTCCCGATAGAAATCGGCGATATCGCTGACGCCTTTGTCCCGCCCCTGGTCTGCGCGCAGCTGCTCGATTTCGATCGGCTCGGCGAACTCCACGCCCATGCGGTCTTCCCGCGACCAGCGGCATGTCCCGCGCACGGTGAGTCCTTTGGCGATCTCGATGTCGAACACGGTGCCGACCGGTACCTCCAGCAATCCTTCGATCATTGCGCCATGGCGAGAGATGTTTCGCGCGCGACCCGGATAGATGTGACCCTGATGGCTCAACGAGACCGCGCGCAACGAGGCCGGGCGAGGATCCCGGCTGGCCGCCTTGGGTCCCTCGGCGCGGGCATAGCCGTTGTTGGTCTCCAGCAGCGTCAACGTGGCCTCGAACGGCATCGGGCGCCCGTAGACGAAACCCTGGATGTGGCTGCACCCGAGCGAACGGATGAGCGACAGTTCATCCAGCGTCTCGGCACCTTCCGCTGTCGTTTCCATGCCCAGCGCTTCCGCCAGGCTGACGATCGACTTGACGATAGCGCCGTTGCGGCTGCCCTTGATGGCGGCGCCGCGCACGAAGCTCTGGTCGATCTTGATCTTGTCGAAGGGCGCGGTTTTGAGGTAGCCGAGCGCCGAATAGCCGGTACCGAAATCGTCGAGCGCGAGGCGCACGCCGACCCCCTTGAGCGCCGCGAACATCGTGTCGGTATTGGCGTCGTCCGCCAGGAATACCCCTTCCGTCAGTTCCAGCTCCAGTCGGCCCGGCGCCAGGCCAGCATTGGCAAGCGCGCTCATCACGAGAGAGGGGAAGGCTGGATTGGCGAACTGGATCGGCGACACGTTGACGGCGATGCGCGTTTCCTCGGGCCAGTGCATCGCCTCGCAGCACGCCGTGCGCAGGACCCACTCGCCGATCGAGCCGATCAGGCCGGCTTCTTCGGCGATCGGGATGAAAGTGGTCGGCGAGATCGGTCCGCGAGAGGCATGGTTCCAGCGAATGAGCGCTTCAAAGCCCGTGATTCGCTCGCTGCTGGCGCAGACGACCGGCTGATATTCCAGGTGCAGTTCTCCACCGGCAATGGCCTGGCGCAGATCCTGCTCGAGCTGACGGCGATCCTCGGCATCGGCGTGCATGGCCGGCGCATAGAAGCGGTAAAGGCCGCGCCCGTCGGCCTTGGCGGCGTAGAGTGCGAGATCAGCGTTGCGGATGAGCGTCTCGGCACAATTACCGTCCGCTGGCGCGACCGCGATGCCGATCGATACGCCGATCACCACCTGGCTGCCGTCGATCGAATAAGGCAGCGAGAGAGCGTGGATGATGTCATCGGCCAGCTTGGCCACGTCCTTGAGATCATTGGCGCCGGGGAGGACAATCTTGAACTCGTCGCCGCCCAGGCGGCCTACCTTGCCGTTGGTGCCGACCAGCCGGAGCAGGCGCTGCGCCACCTGGCGCAGCAGCGCGTCGCCCGCCGGATGGCCCATCGTGTCGTTCACTTCCTTGAAGCGATCGAGATCGAGCAGCAGCAACGTGCAATCGTTGATGATGCCGCGCCGGTCGCTGATCGCTTGTTCGAGCGAGGTCTGCATCTGGACGCGGTTAGCGAGGCCGGTCAGCGAATCGATGCTGGCGAGACGCGCGATTTCTGCCTGCGAGCGGCGCATCTCGGTCAGGTCCGTGCCACTGCCGCGAAAGCCAAGGAATTGCCCGAACGGGGTAACTACCGGATGCCCGGACAGGGACCACCACCGCTCGCCTCCGGTACCGGCGGCCTGAACGGCCAGATCCGCGAATGCGGTCCGTGCGGTAAAGTGGAAGCTCAGCGTGCGCTGTCCTTCGCCCGCCGCGCCGGGATCGGGAGGAGCAATGAGCGAGGAAAAGGGCTGGCCGATCAAATCCTGCGCCTTGCGGCCAAGCTGCGTCGCCAAGGTCTCGGACAGATAGGCGATGTTGCCGGCCCTGTTGGTCTCCCAGAACCAGCCGCGGCCGGACAGCTCCAGGTCGACGAGGAACGCCTTGGCCTGATCGCCCGTGAGACTGCTGCGGCGAATGTGGGCGGTCGCGTGACGGCTGATCCGAAACTCCACTGCCATGACCATCGCCACGCCTGCCGCGAAGATGAGCAAGGGCGCGAGCAGCGAGATCGCGGGGATGTTGCTGACGAAGGCGATGATGCCGCCAAGGCCATATGCGATGCTGAGCAGGCGCTGACGACCGAAAATGGCGATCGCGAGCATGGCGGGCGTCAGCGTCACCACCATCAGCTTGAAGCCGTTGCCGGCAAGAATGGCGGCGGCCGATGTGGTGAACAGTGCGCTCGACAAGGCGACGAAGGGCGCGGCAATGATGAGCTGCTGATTGGGGGAGAGCCGGGCGAAGCCCTGGATGCGCGGCGCAATCATCACACAGGCGTCAATGGCCAGCAACGCACCTGCGAACAGCAGAAAATCATATTCCGGCACCAGGCCGCCGATTTGCCACCAGCCAATAGCCTGGCAGAGCAGTACAATCCGGGCGATCATCAGCAGCGGCCAGCTCGTCGCGATCAGCCGGAGGGCGCGCGCCAGCATTTCCACAGCGTCGCCATCGCGCTCGTTCGCAGCGCCAATCATGGCGTACCAGTCTTGCTGGTTCTCCGAATTGGAGACGATCTTGGGGCGCACGAACGTCATGCTGCGCGGATGCCACGAGACCCGTTGCAGAAAGGTTAGCGAGGCCTTCAGATGATTGAGAATTTTCTCTGTTTCGGCCCGCTCTGCTTATCGATGGGGCGTGCCAATTGCAGCCTTGCGCCAACCGGCCGGAAGGCTAGGCTGGCCGCGAAGCTCCGCCGCTGATGGGTGGACTGTCGGAGAGGCCATCATGCGCCATATTGCGATCATCGGTTCCGGTCCTGCGGGCTATTACACGGCGGAAGCTTGCCAGAAGCAGTTCGGTGACGATGTGCGGATCGATATCATCGATCGGCTGCCGGTGCCCTTTGGCCTCATTCGCACCGGCGTGGCGCCCGATCACCAGTCGATCAAGGCCGTCGCGCGTCGCTATGAAGCCGTGGCGCTCAGCGACAATGTGCGCTTTGTCGGCAAGCTCGCCATCGGCCGCGATGTGAGCATTCCGGAGCTTCTCGCCCTGTATGACGCTGTGGTGCTGGCGACGGGTGCACCCTCCGATCAGCCGCTGGGTGTGCCGGGCGAGCATTTGCCGGGGGTGATCGGCAGCGCCGCCTTTGTCGGCTGGTATAACGGGCATCCCGACTATGCCGATCTGGCGGTGGCTGTTGACGGACGCGCTATCGCGATCATCGGCAATGGCAATGTCGCGCTCGATTGTGCGCGTATTCTTGCGAAGAGCGCCGCCGAATTCGCGGGGAGCGATATCGTCAATCATGCGCGGGATCTGCTGGCGGCGTCGCAGCCGCGCTCCATCACCATCCTCGGGCGGCGCGGGCCACAGCAGATCGCGATGACGCCCAAGGAGCTTGGCGAGCTGGGCCGGCTGGAACGCGCCTCCGCGCATGTCGATCCGGCCGACCTGCCGCCGCCGGCAAGCGACGAGGTGCTGGAGCCGGGCCAGCGCAAGTCTGTCGCGCTGCTGCGAGAGTTTGCACAGGACCATGCCGAGAAGGCCGTACCGATCCGCTTCGATTTCTTTGCCCAATCGGTGCGGATTGAAGGTGACGGCCGTGCCGAGCGCCTTGTCCTTCAGCGCACGCAGCTTGGCGCCAATGGTGATGCGGTGGGGACGGGCGAGACCTATGCCGTGCCGGCCAATCTCATCATTAGCTGCATCGGCTATCGCACGCCGCCTATTCCGGACGTGCCCTATGACGAGCGGCGCGGCCGCTTCGCCAATGTCGAGGGCCGGATCATGCCGGGTCTCTATTGTGTGGGCTGGGCGCGGCGTGGCCCGACCGGAACGATCGGCACGAACAAGCCGGACGGTTTTATGATCGCAGAGGAAATGGCGGCGGACCAGCCTGTGCCCTCCGGCAAGCAGGGCCGCGCCGGCCTCGATGCGCTGATCTCGACGCGCGGTCTCGACATCGTGACATTCCGCGACTGGCAGAAGATCGACCTTGCCGAGATCGAGCGCGCCCGCGCCGGTGCGCCGCGCGAGAAGTTCGTCCGTGTGGAGGACATGGTGGCCGCGAGCCGGATCTGAACGGCGGCTCGCGGTGGATCAGCATCCAGCGTGGAGCGTCAAACCCGCATGGGCATCAGCACGTAAAGCGCCGGTGCCTTCTC
Source organism: Sphingomonas sp. (assembly GCA_017304655.1). Taxonomy (GTDB): domain Bacteria; phylum Pseudomonadota; class Alphaproteobacteria; order Sphingomonadales; family Sphingomonadaceae; genus Sphingobium. The sequence goes on along the minus strand of JAFKLY010000009.1, from coordinate 26,465 downwards.
GCCTTCACGGATCAGCGTCGGCGCGGCGGCATCGGCAAGGTGCACCTCCACCGAATCGCCGTCAATCTGGCCGAGAATGTCGAGCAGATAACGCGCGTTGAAGCCGATCTCGATCGGCGCGGCGTCATAGTCGCCGGGTACTTCCTCGGCGGCAGTGCCGTTCTCCGGGCTGGTGACGGAGAGCGTGATCTTGTCCTTCTCCAGCGCCATCTTGACCGCGCGGGTCTTCTCCGTTGCGATGGTCGCGACACGGTCCACGCCTTCCTCGAAGCTGCGCGGATCGATCTTGAGCAGCTTGTCGTTCCCGGTCGGGATGACGCGACTGTAATCAGGGAAGGTGCCGTCGATCAGCTTGCTGGTGAGCACGGCATTACCCAGATCGAAGCGGATCTTGGTGGGCGAGAGGTCGATGCGAACGCTGCCGTCCACCTCGTCGAGCAGCTTGCGCAGTTCGGCGATGCATTTCCGGGGGATGATGATGTCCGGCATGCCTTCCGCGCCGTCCGGCCGGGGCACGGTGACGCGGGCGAGGCGATGGCCGTCGGTCGCGGCGGCCTTCAGCACCGGTGCCGGGTCCTCGGCGACGTGCAGGAAGATACCGTTCAGATAATAGCGCGTCTCCTCGGTGGAGATAGCGAAGCGCGTCTTGTCGATGATCTGCACAAGTGCGGCGGCCGGCAGCTCGAAGCTGGTCGGCAGGGCACCTTCGGCAATGATCGGGAAATCGTCACGCGGCAGCGTTTGCAGGTTGAAGCGCGCCCGGCCGGCCTGGATCAGCATCTTGCCGTCCGCCGCTTCGAGGCGCACCTGGCTCCCCTCGGGAAGCTTTCGTGCGATGTCGAAGAGGGTGTGCGCTGAAACCGTGGTGGCACCCGGCTGGTCTACCTGCGCCTGGACATTCTCGACGATCTGCAGGTCGAGATCGGTGGCCATGAGCCGGATGGCGCCGTCCGCCGTCGCATCGATCAGCACGTTGGACAGAATCGGGATGGTGTTGCGGCGCTCGACGACAGACTGGACATGGCCCAGGCTCTTGAGCAGCGTCGCACGTTCAATGGTGGCCTTCATCCCTCTGATTTCCGTTTCTTTAGACCGTTTTGCTGGAATCGGGGCAGATCGCCCACGCATGAAGCCACATTCCTTATCGAAAACGCAGCAGGGGGCAAGAGAGCAGGCCGAAAAACCCGCACCGTGCCCTTCGCCTCTTGCCAGTCGGGACGGTTTGCGCTTCATCCGGCGGAGATGAAGCCAATCCTCCCGGCGCGCCTTTTCCCACTCCTGCTGCTGAGTGCCTTCGCGGTCCTCTCATGGCCGGCCTCGGCGCGCGACGTGCTGGGCGTTTTTCAGCGCTGGGGCGCCTTCCGCGATGCGCAACAGGGGCGCTGCTTCGCGATTGCCCAGCCTTTGGCCGGCGGATGGGAGTCGTCCCCCTGGCGCCCGTTTGCGGCGGTTGGCTATTGGCCCAGGCAGGGCTTGCGCGGACAATTCGCGGTTCGCCTCAGTCATGCGCTTGCTCCAGGAAATGGCGCAACGCTGACCGTCGGAGAGCAGCGCTTCATCCTGAATGGCGGTGGCGCCGATGTCTGGGCCGGAGACCGGCGCGCCGATGCTGCAATCATTGCGGCCATCCGCTCGGGACAAAGCATGGCCATTTCGGGCCGGGCCAGGGCAGGTGGTCGGTTTACGGATCGCTATGACTTGCGTGGTGCTGCCACCGCGATCGACGCGGCGGCGCTCGGATGTGCGAGGATCAAATGAAGCGGATCGGACTCATCGGCGGCATGAGCTGGGAAAGCACCGCGCTCTATTACCGGCTGATCAACCAGGCAGTGCGGGCGCGCCTGGGTGGGCACGCCTCGGCCGATCTGGTGCTGCGCTCCGTGGATTTCGCGCCGGTCGAGGCATTGCAGCGCGGCGGCGATTGGGTAGGTCTCGATGCCATGATGGCGCAGGCCGCGCAGGACGTCGAAGCGGCGGGCGCGGACTTCCTGCTGCTTTGCACCAACACCATGCATCGCTGTGCAGACGCCATTGAGGATGCAGTGGATGTCCCCCTGTTGCACATCGCCGATCCGCTGGAGGCGGCTCTGGCGGATCTGGAGATCCAGAGCATCGGCCTGCTCGGCACGCGCTACACGATGGAGCAGAGCTTCTACCGCGAACGGTTGGAAGCGGCCGGTATCGACGTGCTGGTGCCCGAGGAACCAGACCGGGCCGAAGTCCATCGCATCATTTACGAGGAACTGGTCGTCGGGCGGATCGAGGACACCTCGCGCACGACTTATAAGGGCATTATGGAACAGCTCGCAGGCGATGGCGCGGACGCGATCGTCCTCGCCTGCACGGAAATCGGTCTGCTCGTCCGCCCTGACGACGCGCTGGTTCCCTTGCTCGACACGACTGTCCTGCATGCGCAGGCCGCTGTCGATGCCGCGTTGGGTGACCTGCGCTGATGCAGGAGGCTGCCGCTCCCGAAGAGGCCGCAAAGCGCGGTTTCCTGCGCACGCTGGGCCCCGGGCTCATCACCGGCGCCGCCGATGACGATCCAAGCGGCATCGGCACGCACAGCCAGATCGGCGCCGAATTCGGCTATGGCCTCGCCTGGACCTTCGTGCTCAGCTTTCCCTTGATGGTCGCCATTCAGGAAGTGGCTGCGCAGATCGGTCGCGTGACGGGCGGCGGTATCGCCCGTAATCTGCGTCGTCATTACCCTCGGCCGCTGCTGGTGGGGATGGTGGCGCTGCTGCTTATCGCCAACATCGTCAATCTCGGGGCCGATTTGGCAGCGATGGGGGCGGCAGTGGCATTGCTCGCTGGCGGCAATGCCGGCCTCTATACCTTGCTGCTGGGCGTGCTTTGCGTCGGACTAGAGATCTGGGTTAGTTATCCGCGTTATGCGGCGATCCTCAAATGGACGACGCTATCGCTGTTCAGCTACGTCGCGGTGGTCCTTGTCTCGCATGTGCCCTGGGGCGTGGCGCTGCGTTCGCTGGTGGTGCCCGAAATTGGCTGGACGCTCGCTTATGCCACCGGTCTTGTGGCGATCCTGGGCACGACCATCAGTCCCTATCTCTTCTTCTGGCAGGCTGGGCAAGAGATTGAGGAGCAGCATCGCCGCCATGCCAAGCCGCTCTGCATCACCCCGCGCGAGGCTGGGCCGGAGCTGCGGCGCATCCGCATCGATACTCTGACCGGCATGGCATTCAGCACGCTCGTCTCGCTTGCGATCGTCTTCGCGGCGGCTGCTACGCTCCACGCAAACGGGATTCGCGATATCGAGACATCGGCCCAAGCCGCTGAGGCCTTGCGGCCCCTGTCCGGCGATCTGGCCTTCGCCCTGTTCGCCATCGGCATCATTGGTACGGGCCTGCTCGCTGTTCCGGTGCTCGCCGGATCGGCGGCTTATGCCGTGACGGAAATGGTCGGTAAGACCGGCAGCCTGGACGCCAAGCCTATGCAGGCGCCGCTCTTCTACGGCGTGATCGCTGCTACGACCTTCTTCGGCATGGCGTTGGGGCCGATTGGTATCGATCCAGCCCGGGCGCTTTATTGGGCAGCGGTGGTCAATGGCATCCTTGCCGCACCGCTCATGGCGGTAATGATGCTCATCGTGCGGAACCCGCGCGCCATGGGGCGGCTGACGCTTGGTCGACGGGCAACACTCCTCGGTTGGGGCGCAACGCTGGTAATGGCTGCCGCAACGCTGATCTTCTTTGGGACGCTGATCCTGGGCGATTGAACGGGTAAGGCCGACCCGCATACGTCATCTTCCGGTTTGACAAATCTGCACCTGAAGATCCAGCCTGAGCGTCTGCCCGCTCTTTGCTCCGATGGATTGCCCGCATGGTCTTCAAGTCCCGTTTCCTTGCCCGTTCCCTGTCGATGCTGTCTGTCGCGCTGCTTGTTAGCCCGGCGTTTGCCGGCCCGCCAGAACCGGAGCCGGCCCGCGTCGCTGCCTGGTGGGCACATGTCGAGGCGCTGGCCAATGACGGGATGGAAGGGCGGCTGACCGGATCGCCCGGCTTTGATCGTGCCGCGGACTATGTGGTCGGCGAACTCAAGAAGATCGGCGTCAAGCCTGCCGGTACAGCCGGTTTCTGGCAACCGGTCGAGCTGATCGAACAGCGGTTCGACGCCGCAGCGAGCCGCGCGACCCTCAGGTTCGCGTCAGGCGACGTGCCGCTCGCTGTCCCGCAAGACATCTATTTCCGCGGAAGCTTCCCTATGCCGCAAACCGTCGACGCGCCGCTCGTCTTCGCGGGCTATGGTCTGTCGATCCCTGAGGCGGGGCATGACGATTTCAAGGGGCTGGACGTCAAGGGCAAGATCGTCGTCGTCCTTTCCGGCGGCCCCGCCAACATCTCGGGCGCACTCAAGTCCGATGCGCGCGCTGACCGCGCCAAACTGCTGGCCGAGCGCGGCGCCCTTGGCATCATCGCGCTTACCACGCCCAAGCAGGTGGAAATCCTCTGGGAACGGCAGGTCGGCATTTCCTCACAACCCTCCATGTATTTTGCGGATGCCAGCCTGCGCGACGTGCCAGTGCCGTTCCTCGCCGCCACCTTGTCTCCGACACGAGCGGACGCGCTGTTCGCTGGCTCGGGCCACAGCTTTGCGGAACTGGCGGCGCTCTCCGACGCTTCGCAACCCTTGCCAGGCTTCGATCTGCCCGTCCGTTTCGCCGCGACGGTGACGGCGCATAGCCAGGCGGTCCATGGCAAGAACATCGTCGGCATCATTCCGGGCCGGGACCGCAAGCTGCGCAGCGAGCATGTCATTCTCTCGGCGCATCTCGACGGGCTGGGCATAGGGGAACCGATCAAGGGCGACCGAATCTATAACGGCGCTTTCGACAATGCCGTGGGCGTCGCGAGCCTGCTCGACGTGGCCCGCGCCATTACACGCGACCGCGTGAGGCCCAAGCGTTCCATCCTGCTCGCCATCGTGACAGCCGAGGAGAAGGGCCTGCTCGGTTCGCGCTACTTCGCGCGGCGGCCGACCGTACCGGCCGCATCGCTGGTAGCGGACATCAATCTCGACATGCCGTTGCCCATCTTCCCGCTGACCAGCGTCACACCGATCGGCTATGAGGAAAGCACGCTAGGCGCGGCGGCCAAAGCCGTGGCTGCGACCATGGGGCTACCGGTCGTCCCCGATCCCAAGCCGGACCGCAACGTGTTCACCCGCTCGGACCAGTATAGCTTCATCCGGCAGGGCATTCCGGCGCTGTTCCTCAAATATGGCTTCGCGCTCGGCACGCCGGAGGAGAAGGTGGAAGCCGCGTGGCGCGCCAATCTCTACCATTCGCCGCAAGACGATCTCGCCCAGCCGGTGATGAAGGCCGAAGCCGTGAAGCTCGACGATTATATGATCGCACTCACGCGGCGCATCGCCGACATGCCAGAGCGGCCGCGCTGGAACGACAACAGCTATTTCAGGCGGTTCGCGAAATAGCGTTGCGGCCGTCCGGTGCGGGATGGCTGGATAAATGCCGCTCTCCCCACTATATGCGCGCCCATGCCCGAAGCTGCCACGCCCCTGATGCCGATCCCCGGCCATATCGACCCCGTGCCCGTTCCGCGCGCGATTACGCCGCGCGAGGATGGTCGGGTGGATCTCGTCGGCCTCAGCCGGCCCCAGATCAAGGCGGAACTGACCGCCGCCGGTCTCGATGAGCGGCAGGCCAAGTTGCGTGCCAAGCAAATCTTCCACTGGCTCTATCATCGCGGCGTCACGGATTTCGATGCGATGACCGACATCGCCAAGACGCAGCGCCCTTGGCTTGCCGAGCGCTTCGTCATCGGGCGGCCCAATGTCGTGGAAGCGCAGGTCTCATCCGACGGCACGCGCAAATGGCTGCTCCGCTCTGATGACGGGCAGGACTATGAGATGGTGTTCATCCCGGATGCGGACCGTGGCACGCTGTGCGTTTCCAGCCAGGTCGGCTGCACGCTCAATTGCCGCTTCTGCCACACCGGCACGATGCGCCTCGTGCGCAACCTGACGCCGGGCGAGATTGTGGGGCAGGTCATGCTTGCGCGCGACGCGCTGGGCGAGTGGCCGCGCGGCAGCATGGCGGTGGAAATCGACGCGGACGAGGATGACGACGCGCCGCAATATACGACCGACGGCCGGCTGCTCACCAACATCGTGATGATGGGCATGGGCGAGCCGCTCTACAATTTCGATAATGTCCGCGACGCGCTCAAGGTGGTGATGGACGGCGACGGGCTGGCGCTCTCCAAGCGCCGCATCACCCTCTCGACCAGTGGCGTCGTGCCGATGATGGCGCGGGCCGGCGAGGAAATCGGCGTCAATCTCGCCGTCTCGCTCCATGCCGTGACCAAGGATGTGCGCGACGAGATCGTGCCGATCAATCGCAAGTTCGGGATCGAGGACCTGCTTCAGGCCTGCGCTGATTATCCGGGCGCCAATAATGCTCGCCGCATCACCTTCGAATATGTGATGCTGAAGGACAAGAATGACAGCGACGAGGATGCACGCGAACTGGTGCGTCTCATCCGCCAATATCGCCTGCCTGCCAAGGTGAACCTGATCCCGTTCAATCCCTGGCCGGGTGCGCCCTATGAGTGCTCCACGCCCGAGCGCATCAAGCGCTTCTCGGACATCGTGTTCGAGGCCGGCATTTCTGCGCCGGTGCGCACGCCGCGCGGGCGGGACATCATGGCGGCCTGTGGTCAGCTGAAGTCGGCGAGCGAGAAGAAGAGTCGCGCCGAGCTCGATCGGCTCGCAGAGGAAAAGCAGGCGGCGCTCGGCTGACGGCTGCGCCCGGAAAGCGGGCCTGAAAGGAAAGGGCGGCCCCGACGGGACCGCCCTTCTTCGTTTGCTCGAACCCCGAAGGATCAGAAGCGCAGGCCGAGGCCACCGACGACCTGGTGACGCTCAACGTCGTCCTGATAGTTGGAGTAGCGATACTCGCCCTTCAGGAAGAGATTGCCGCCCAGCTTGTACTCAATGCCGGTGCCCAGACGAACGCCGTCGCCATTGCTGCCGCCGAAGCCGGCCGCTTCGATACGGGCGTTGGTGTAGCCAGCCTTGACGTAGAGCAGGGCCGTGTCGCCCACAGGCACGCCGGCGCGCGCGCCGACATAGATGTCGCGATCCGCTTCCAGCGTGACGCCCGTGATGGTGCGCTTCGCGGAGGAATCCGCCAGTTCCGCCTCGACGCCGAGGATGGCGCCACCAGCAACGAAGTCATAGCCCAGGCCAACGCCATAGAGGACGCCGTCCGGCGTGCCGAAGCCGTTGCTGTTGGTCTTGACGGCGTCATAACCGACGATCGCCTCGGCGCGCGGGCCGACGAAGGCATCCTGCGCAAGAGCCGGGGTGGACACAACAAGGGCAGCCGTCATCGCTGCGAAAATCACAGTCTTCATAAAATCCTCATTTGATAGTCTTCAGAAACGAACCAGAAATGGTTTGAATTTGAAGTTTTCTGTGAAAGAAACAATTCGACAGATGATATTAATACATGATCTGATCGTTACCCACATTCCTGTGGATATTGCTCCTTCTATTCAACGCACCGCTTGTGGCGCGGTGTGCAGTTATGAACAGTGCCCCTGTCTGTCAAATGAACAGAACCGTGATTGGCGGCATGTGAGGCTTTCGTGCCACAGTCTGCTGGCGTGACTGCGGTTGGCCTTCCTTGTTGGATGATATTGAAGGGGTTACCCCTCAGCGCGGCCGTGACATGAGGAACAACGTGTCGTCGCGCACCTCGAAATAGTCGGCTGGTCCGCCGCCGCGCGCAATCGGGACGGCGGCGACGGTGCGATAGACGCCATCGGCAAGGCAGGCGGGGTCGATGTGGACATGCACGACTTCGCCGAACACCATCCAGTTGTTGCTCGGGGTGTCGGTCAGCGTCTTGAGGCGCAGGATTTCGGTCACCTTGCATTCGAACTGTACGGGGCTGCTCGCGACACGCGGCGCCCCGATCTCCAGCGACGGCAGCTTTTCCAGCCCGGCAAGCGCAAACTCGTCAACCTCCGCGCCAACGGGAGCGGAGGTCAGGTTCATCGCCTCGGCCAGCGCCCGGCTGACCAGATTCCAGGTAAAGGCGCCAGTCGCCCGGACATTGGCCAGACTGTCCTTCTCGCCGCTGGAAGAGAAGCCGATGATCGGCGGGCGATAGGAGAACAGATTGAAGAAGCTGTAGGGCGCCAGATTGGCCACGCCGGTGTCGCTCACCGTGCCGATCCAGCCGATCGGGCGCGGCGCGACGATGGCATTGAGCGGATCATGGGCAAGGCGGTGACCCTCGGCGGGGCGATAGGAATGGAAGCTGTCCTGACTCATCGCAGGTCTCCAGTGTGAAGGCGGGCCGCATGGCTGGCCGGCCGCGTCGCTTTGCTGTAACCATGCCGGACATCGCGCCGAATAGCAGAGCAGAGCAGCGAGGAAAGCCAAGAGCATGGATGAGAGCGCCAACGCCGCAATGCCGCCGCAGCTGGTCAAGCGACATCGTTTCTCGACTCGGCTGTGGCACTGGATCAACGCACTCTCGCTCTATGTGCTGTTCACCAGCGGGCTTGGCATCTTCAACGCGCATCCCCGCCTCTATTGGGGGCAATATGGCGCGAATTTTGACCAGCCCTGGCTGGAGCTGAGCCGCTTTGGCGCGTTCTGGACGTTGCCGAGCACCTATGATCTTGCCCTCTCTCGCCGCTGGCATTTGAGCTTCGCGCTCATCTTCGCCTTCGGTCTCCTCGCCTATATGCTCTGGAGCCTCGTCAATCGTCATGTCCTGCGCGATCTCGCCTTCCGGCGCGGGGAGTTGAAGCCGGCGCATGTGTGGCAGGACATTCGCGACCATGCGCGGCTCCGCTTCCCCACTGGTGCGACGGCACTGCGCTACAATGTGTTGCAGAAGGCGAGCTATATCGGCGTCATCTTCATACTCCTGCCGGTGATGATCCTCTCCGGCCTCACCATGTCGCCGGGCATGGACGCGGCCTGGCCCTGGCTGGTCGATCTGTTCGGCGGTCGGCAATCGGCGCGCTCGATCCATTTCATCGCGGCCTGGCTGCTCTTCGCCTTCTTCCTGATCCACATCGCGATGGTGCTGCTGGCCGGGCCGGCGAACGAGCTGCGCTCGATGATCACCGGCTGGTATCGCGTGCCGCCAGACGCGGATGCGGCGGAGGTACAGCCATGACCAGTCCCATCGTTTCGCGCCGCAGCCTGCTCACCGGGCTGACCGCCAGCGCCGCCGGCCTGCTCAGCGGCTGCGACAGCCTCGGGCGTGACGAGCGCTTCCGCAAGGCGCTGTTCTCGGCCGAGAACATGCACAAATGGCTGCAGCGATCGTTGCAAGGCCGCGACGCACTGGCGCACGAGTTCCGCCCGGATCAGCGCTCGCCCTTCTTTCGCGGCAATGGCACGCTCAATCCTGGGACGGAGGACTACAAGGCGCTGTGGCGGAGCAAGTTCGCCGACTGGCGCCTGCAGGTCGATGGACTGGTCGACCGGCCGCTCTCGCTCAGCCTTGCTCAGCTTCACGCCATGCCGGCGCGGGTGCAAACGACGCGCCACGATTGTGTCGAGGGCTGGAGCGCCATTGGCACATGGCGCGGCGTGCCCTTGAAGACCGTGCTGGAAGCGGCGCGGCTTCGCTCCAGCGCGCGCTATCTCGTCTTTCACTGCCTCGACGACATGAACGGGAGCGGCGGCGACGGCGCCAGCTTCTATTATGAGAGCATCGATCTGGTCGACGCCTTCCATCCGCAGACGATCCTCGCTTATGCGCTCAATGACCGGCCGCTCGACGTGCGCAACGGCGCGCCGCTGCGCCTGCGGGCCGAGCGGCATCTGGGCTATAAGCAGGCCAAATATCTCTCGCGCATTGAGGCCGTCGACGATCTTCGCGGCATCGGCGGGGGCAAGGGCGGCTATTGGGAAGATGTCGCCGGATATGAATGGTATGCCGGGATCTGAGCTTCGCCATGCCGGGCGCACAAAAGGGATGACCGCGCGCGCCGTGGCGGTATAACGCGACGCATGAAGGTTCTGACACGTCTGCTCGGCAAGGTCGTTTCGCAAGGCACGCTGAGCATTATTTATGCCGACGGCACATGCGAGACCATTGGTGCAGCCGCGCAGGGCTGGCCGGATGTCGTCATCCGCTTCACCGATGACGCCGCCGCGCGCGCCATCGTCACCAGCGCGGTGCTGGGCGCTGGCGAAGGGTTCATGGATGGCAAGCTCCTCATCGAGCAGGGCAGCATCTGGGATCTGATCATGCTCGTCTCGGCCAATGCGCCGCTGGAGAGCGAGAAGACCCTCGAAACGCCGAGCATGGTCGGGCAGGTCACCGAACGGTTCAAGCACTGGCACGACAATTACAACAAGCGTGATCGCTCCAAGGCCAATGTCGCGCATCATTACGACCTGTCGGATACGCTGTACGATCTCTTCCTGGACAGCGACCGGCAATATAGCTGCGCCTATTTCACCGATCCCGAGACGGTGAGCCTGGAGCAGGCACAGATCGACAAGAAGGCGCATATCGCCGCCAAGCTGGCGCTGCGGCCGGGGCAGCGGGTGCTCGATATCGGCTGCGGCTGGGGCGGCCTGGCGCTGTACCTCAACCGCGTGGCGGACGTGGATGTGCTGGGCGTCACCTTGTCGCAGGAGCAGCTCAAGGTTGCCCGGCGCCGCGCGCAGGAAGCGGGCGTTGCCGACCGGGTGAAGTTCGAGCTGATCGACTATCGTGACGTGCCCGGCCAGTTCGATCGTATCGTGTCGGTCGGCATGTTCGAGCATGTCGGCGCGCGCCACTATCGCGAGTTCTTCCGCACCTGCCACAATCTGCTCAAGTCCGACGGCGTGATGCTGCTGCACACGATCGGGCGGCTCGACGGCCCTTCATCGACCGACGCGTTCACGCGCAAATATATCTTCCCCGGCGGCTATGCGCCGGCACTCTCGGAAATCATGCTGGGCAGCGAGCCGAACCGGCTGCTCCTCACCGATGTCGAGGTGCTGCGCCTGCATTATTACCATACGCTGCGCCACTGGTATGCCCGCGTGCTGGATGCGCGGGAGCAGATCATCGACCTGTATGACGAGCGCTTCTTCCGCATGTGGACCTTCTACCTTGCGGCGTCGGCCTCTGGCTTTCTGTATGGCAGCCAGACCATCTACCAGCTCCAATATGTCCGCAACCGGCACTCTCTGCCGATCACGCGCGACTATATGGCGCAGGCTGAGGCGCATTACCGCACACTGGGCTAGGGCCAATCGACAGTCCGACCGTGCCCATCCAACAGTGCGCCGGGTGCTGGAAGTTCACGAAGTTCACGACACGGGGGCGTGAACTTCCGTACCCCGCATAGACCGAAGCGGCGGATGCAAGAGCTCGACCCGACAAGCCTGCGCGGCCCGGCCGGACGAGGGACAGCCCGAAGATGAGAAAGAGCCATGTCTGAACCTCTCGGGTTTGGACGGAAAAACCGTCTGGCAGGGCTGCCATGGCGGATGGGCTGTAGGACAGGGAAAAGCGAGGGCGAGGCGTGGAGGGCTCGGCGGACCGATGTCCGAGCCCGGCAAATCCCTTTCTTCGCCGAAACGTCCGGGATGGGGTGGGGAGCGACTGTCATGCTTCGCCATTGCAGAGCAAGTGCTCAAATCTGGATGATTGGAGGTCGAAGCTGAACTCGATGACTGAGCAGCCGCCGTCATTGATCGAGGGGAGCATGCGATAGTCGGTCAGCCAAGTCCTTTGGCCTTTGCGCAATTCGTATGGCGGCGGTTCATCCGGCGGGATCACATAGACAACCATCACTTTGTTGGCAGACCCTGCAGCATAATATCGAGCGTAATTGTCGATGGGTTTGGCACCCGACGGCAAGACGATGGCCTTTTCGATCTGATTCATCACAGCCGCTTGATGTTGGTGCTCCGAAGGTGAGCATGCGCACAACAAGAGGAAGATGATGGCGGAACAAGCGCTCTTCATTCGCGCATCGTAGCACGCTCCTCGCGTTCCCAAAGTCGTCGTTTTCGAACCGAATGGGATGATCCTATTGGGAGGGTGCGCGAACATTTCCGCTCCTCTGAAGAAGCAGGACGGAGGCTGCTTTGCCGTCGCGTCCGGAACGGCCGCTTGTGACCGAGAATGCCGAACGAACGCTTCTCCTCGCAACCGACGACTTTGCCCAGGCTGATCGAATTTCTTGCTCTGAATGACCGAGTTTAGTCGCTGTCCCCATCGTCTGGCGTCCGGTATCCTGCGTCGCATCAGATGAGCCTTCAGGAGACTGGATATGGACGCGAAGACGAGCGGCGAACCGCAGGGTTGCCCGATGAAGAAGCCCGCGGCGACGCGATCCCTGCTGGGCCGCACCAACCGTGACTGGTGGCCCAACCAGCTCTCCCTCGAGATGCTCCAGCAAAATGGCCTGTCGGGCGATCCGATGGGCGAGGATTTCGACTATTCCACGGCCTTCAAGTCGCTGGACTATGCGGCGGTCAAGAAGGATCTCCACGCCCTGATGACCGACAGCCAGCCATGGTGGCCGGCGGACTATGGCCATTATGGTCCCTTCTTCATCCGCATGGCCTGGCACTCGGCCGGCACCTATCGCACCGGCGACGGGCGTGGTGGTGCCAATGCGGGGCAGCAGCGCTTCGCGCCTCTCAATAGCTGGCCGGACAATGCCAATCTCGACAAGGCGCGCCGCCTGCTTTGGCCGATCAAGCAGAAATATGGCGCCAAGCTGAGCTGGGCCGACCTGATGATCCTGGCCGGCAATGTCGCCATCGAATCGATGGGCGGGCCGGTCTTCGGCTTCGGCGGCGGCCGTGCGGACGTCTGGGAGCCGGAGAAGGACGTCTATTGGGGCACCGAGGAGTTCTGGGTCGGCCAGGGCGCCGAGACCCGCATCCAGCCCGAGAAGGACATGGCGCTGGAGAACCCGCTCGCCGCGATCCAGATGGGCCTGATCTACGTGAATCCGGAAGGGCCGGGCGGCAATCCCGATCCGCTCCAGTCGGCGCGGGACATTCGCGAGACCTTCGAGCGGATGGGCATGAACGATGAGGAGACGGCGGCCCTGACGGCCGGCGGTCACACCTTCGGCAAGGCGCATGGCGCCGGCGACGCGTCCAAGGTCGGCGCCGAGCCGGAAGGCGCGGACATCGCGATGCAGGGCCTCGGCTGGCAGTCCGGCCATGCGAGCGGTCTGGGCGACGACAGCATCACCAGCGGGATCGAGGGCGCGTGGACGCCGACGCCGATCACGTGGGACATGAGCTATTTCGACATGCTGCTCGACCATGACTACGAGCTGGTGCGCAGCCCGGCCGGCGCCAAGCAGTGGCAGCCGGTCGGTAACCCGGCCGAGACGCTGGCGCCCGCCGCGCACACGCCCGGCAAGCGCGTGCCGACGATGATGACGACGGCGGACATGGCCTTCAAGATGGACCCGGCTTACCGTGCGATCATGGAGAAGTTCCGCGCGGACCCGGCCTATTTCGCCGATGCGTTTGCGCGGGCCTGGTTCAAGCTGTGCCATCGCGACATGGGGCCGAAGGCGCGTTATCTCGGCCCCGAGGTGCCCGCCGAAGACCTGATCTGGCAGGATCCTTTGCCCAAGGCCGACTATGCGCCGATCGACACGGCGGATGTGGCGGCGCTCAAGGCGACAATTGCCGGATCGGGCCTGTCGGTCGCGCAGCTGGTGACGACGGCCTGGGCATCGGCCTCCACCTATCGCGGATCGGATCATCGCGGCGGCGCCAATGGCGCGCGCATCCGCCTGGCCCCGCAAAAGGACTGGGCAGTGAACCAGCCCGACCAGCTGGCGAAGGTGCTGGCTGTCTATGAGCGCATCAAGGCGGACTTCGATGCGTCGGCCGGTGGCGGCAAGAAAGTGAGCATCGCCGACCTCATCGTGCTTGGCGGCAGCGTCGGCATCGAGCAGGCGGCGAAGGCGGCGGGGCATGACGTGACGGTGCCGTTCACGCCTGGCCGCGTCGATACGACGCAAGACCTCACCGATGCCGAGAGCTTCGCCGTGCTCGAACCGCGTGTCGATGGCTTCCGCAATTATCTGCAGGTGCCGTTCAGCGTGCCGACCGAGGAACTGCTGATCGATCGGGCACAATTGCTGCGGCTGAGCGCACCGGAAATGGCGGTGCTGGTCGGCGGCCTGCGGGTGCTCGGTGCGAATCATGGTGGGGCCAGCCACGGCGTGTTCACGCAGCGGCCGGGGCAGCTCACCAATGACTTCTTCGTCAATCTGCTCGACATGGGCACGGCGTGGAAAGTGGTGGACGAGACCGCCGATCAGATCTTCACCGGCACGGACCGCGCGACCGGCGCGCCGCGCTGGACGGCGACGCGCACGGATCTCGTCTTCGGCTCCAACTCGCAATTGCGCGCCCTGTCGGAGGTCTATGCCTCGGCCGACGCCGGCACGAAGTTCGTGCGCGACTTCATCGCGGCCTGGACCAAGGTGATGAACGCCGACCGGTTCGACCTCGCCGCCTGACGCGGCCCGCGAGCCGGCAACAGACATCGCCCCGCCGGGACTCCCTGTCCCGGCGGGGCTTTGCTTTGACGGGGGCAACCGGACTCTGCGCGCGTGCCCGGGAGGCGAGAGAGCGAGGGTGTTTATAGCGAGGGTGTTTATGTGGGGAGGATGACGCTGCCCCGGCCGCAGGGGAGGGGGGACCGGGGCAGCTCACGCATCGCACGGCTGTGGGAGGAGCCGGCTCTGCCTGTGTCGCCCAAGGGGAGGGAAGGCGACATTGGCTATGGCATGTGTTTAGCGCATGTTCGTTCGCATGAGAAATCGATTGATATTCTGACTTTGATCGATCTGCTGACTTACAGGGGCGCGAGGGCGGCCGCTTTGCCGTGCCTTGCCGCCCGCTTCGGGCGCGATGTAGGCAGCGCGAGGCGAAGCGCGCTGTTGCGCTTGGGCGCCCCCCCTGTTAACCGCCCGCCGTTCGTTTTGTCCCAGCCTGCAGGAACTGCCATGTCCGATCCGATCAAGCGCGTTGTCCTCGCCTACTCCGGCGGCCTCGACACCAGCGTCATCCTGAAGTGGCTGCAGATCAATTATCGATGCGAAGTCGTGACCTTCACGGCCGACCTCGGCCAGGGCGAAGAGCTGGAGCCGGCCCGGCAGAAGGCGCGTCTGGCGGGCGTCAAGGAAGAGCATATCTTCATCGACGACCTGCGCGAGGAATTCGTGCGCGACTATGTGTTCCCGATGATGCGCGGCAATGCGCTGTATGAGGGGCTGTATCTGCTCGGCACCTCGATCGCGCGGCCGCTGATCGCCAAGCGCCAGATCGAGATCGCCAAGATGGTCGAGGCCGATGCGGTCTCCCACGGCGCCACCGGCAAGGGCAACGATCAGGTGCGCTTCGAGCTGGGCTATTATGCGCTCCAGCCGGACATCAAGGTGATCGCGCCCTGGCGCGAGTGGGACCTGACCAGCCGCACCAAGCTGATCGAATGGGCCGAGGCGCATCAGGTGCCGGTGCCCAAGGACAAGCGCGGCGAAGCGCCGTTCTCGACCGACGCCAATATGCTGCACACCTCCTCCGAAGGGAAGGTGCTGGAAGATCCGTGGGAAGAAGTGCCGGACTATGTCTATTCGCGCACCGTCAATCCCGAGGACGCACCGGACACGCCGGAATATATCACCATCGATTTCGAGCGGGGCGACGGCACGGCGCTGAACGGCGTGGCGATGTCCCCCGCGACGCTGCTCGAATCGCTCAACGAACTGGGCCGCAAGCACGGCATCGGCCGGCTCGATCTGGTCGAGAACCGCTTCGTCGGCATGAAGTCGCGCGGCATGTACGAGACGCCGGGCGGCACCATCTATGCGCTCGCCCATCGCGGCATTGAGCAGCTGACGCTGGATCGTGGCGCCGCACATCTCAAGGACGAACTGGCGCCGCGCTATGCCGAGCTGATCTACAACGGCTTCTGGTTCTCGCCCGAGCGCGAAATGCTGCAGGCCGCCATCGACCACAGTCAGCAGAAGGTCTCCGGCACGGTTCGCCTGAAGCTCTACAAGGGCAGCGTGATCGTGGTCGGCCGCAAGTCGCCCAATTCCCTCTACAGCGAGAAGGTGGTGACCTTCGAGGACGACGCGGGCGCCTATGACCAGCGCGATGCCGCCGGTTTCATCAAGCTGAACGCACTGCGCCTGCGCCTGCTGGGGCGCCGCGACCGCTGATCCGGGCAGCAAGCGTGCGACGAGGACGTCGCGCGCTTGCCCGGTTCGATCGGATTACCCGATCGGCCTTGAAGGGCCGCTCGGGCGGCTCCGCGCCTGTTCTCCGGCTCAATGGAGCGTTGCGCCCCAATAGAGCAGCACGAGCATGGCGAGGACAGCCAGAGCCAGCGAAACGCTGAGCACATAGCGCACAATGTGTGGTGTGCTGCCCGCGCGAGCGTCCTCGCCGCTCTTGTGAATCTCTTGTTGCATCCTTCGCCTCCTTTCCCGCTCAAAACGCGCGAAGATGCGGGACGTTCCAGCCCTTGCGCCGAGCCGTCGGGCGCAAGCGGGACAAAGGCCTGTCGACGAGGGACAGGGCTGCGGACATGAAACTGTCGTGGAGAGGCGCAATGATGAGGCCGGCTAGCCCAGCCGCGACTCAGACGGAGTTACGCCATGACGAGTGCCACGCTACCGAGCGGAGACCGCGCCGGCCACACGCTCGACACCCTGATGACCCTGTGGATGTTGCCGATCCAGATCGGGATCGGCTTCGTGGAGAGCGGCACGATGTTGATGATGAACATCCTTGCCGCTGCCCGACCTCCCTTGTCCAATCCGGAGGAAAGCAGCGCAGCCGGCGAGAGACACGACGAAACGCTCCCCGCTCCGGAAGAGCGGACGGTCGAGGACGGACTGACCGCGCCCTCAGCGCCAGCGTGAGGGCTTCGCACCGGGAACGGTGCGATAGCCGCTCTGCACGGCGAGCATCCAGCCGGGATATTCCGGCGCGAGCTTGCTGGCTTCGCCCAGGGTCGCGAGCTCCCCGGTACTCAGTTCGATGTCGCCGGCGGCGAGATTGTCCTTGAGCTGATCGAGCCGGCGCACGCCGACGATGACGCTGGTCACGACGCGCTGGTGGAGCAGCCAGGCCAGCGCGATCTGCGCGACGCTCACGCCGCGCTTATCAGCCATCGGCCGCATGAGGTCGATGAGGTCGAACGCCTTCTCCCGGTCGACCGGCGGGAAGTCGAAGCTCGCGCGCCGTCCCTCGCCTTCGCCCTCGCGGCTGAACTTGCCGGAGAGCAGGCCGCCGGCCAGCGGGCTCCACACCATGAGGCCGACGCGCTCGGAGAGCAGCATGGGCACCAGCTCACGCTCCAGATCGCGCCCGGCGATGGTGTAATAGGCTTGCAGGCTCTCGAACCGGGCGAGGCCCTCCGCCTTGGCAATGCCGTGCGCCTTCATGATCTGCCAGGCCGCCCAGTTGGATACGCCGACGTAACGGACATGGCCCTGCCGCACGAGATCGTCGAGTGCGCGCACTGTTTCCTCCACCGGCGTCAGCGGGTCCCAGCCGTGCACCTGATAGAGGTCGATATGGTCGGTCTGTAGCCGCCGCAGGCTCGCCTTCACCTGATCCATGATGTGCGTGCGAGAGAGGCCGCGGGCATTGACGCCCGGCCCCATCGGCCCGAGCACCTTGGTGGCGATGACGACATCCTCGCGCGCCAGCCCCGCATTGCGGATGGCCTGACCCAGCCGCTCCTCCGATGTGCCTTCCGCATAGACATTGGCCGTATCGTAGAAATTGATGCCCGCCTCGAACGCGGTCTTCACAATGGCGTCAGCCGTCGGTTGATCGAGCTGGCCCATGGCGGCCCAGCGGCCCTCGGTTGACCCGAAGGTCATGGTGCCGAGGCACAGTTCCGAAACCGTGAGGCCGGTATTGCCGAGCTGATTGTAGCGCATGATGGCGGACTCCGGTGAGGGGCTGGAGAAGGGAACGGTTTACCGGAGAGGCGCGTTTGCAGGCAACGCTTTCGGCACGTTGGTCTGCGGGCTATCCAATAGGCACATGGCCTGTCATGAAGGCGTTCGGGCCGCTCGGCCAATGATTGCGACGAGCGGGTGGTTTTGCGTGGGAGGTTTCGTGATCAGGCCTCATGACCGTTGGTCCGTCCTGCGCAAGCAAGGCCGTTTTCCGGATGGGCGCGCTACTCGTGCCGCGCGCCGAACCTGGGGTCATGGCGATGGCTGACGCATCAGGCCGTCGCGCAGTCCTGCCCTGGCGCTATGCCCTGTTCCTGCTGATGTGCGCGAGCATCGGGCCGCTGTCGTTGGCCTTCGGGCATGTCATCGGCGTGATGGTCGGGTTCGATCTTGCCGCGCTCGCCTTTCTGGCCACCATGCCGCCGCTCTTCAAGCATGATGCCGTGCGGATGCGGGAGCACAGCCGGCGCAATGACGCCAATCGCACGCTCATCCTGGTGATGACGAGCATTGTCATGCTTGTGGTGCTGTCGGTGGTGGCCGGGGAGCTTCGCTACGGCAAAGGCCCGTCTCAGGCGATGCTGGGCCTCGTCGTGACGACGCTGCTGCTTGCCTGGCTGTTCTCAAACCTCGTCTACACGTTCCACTACGCCTATCTGTTCTATCGGCATGGCAAATCCGGTGCGGATCGTGGTGGCCTCACCTTCCCGTCGCGTGACGAGCCCGATTATTGGGACTTCGCCTATTTTTCCTTCACGCTCGGCATGACCTTCCAGACCAGCGACGTGGACATCACCGACGCGCAGATCCGCCGTGTCGCGCTGTTTCACTGTTTTGCCGCGTTCATCTTCAACCTCGGCATCGTGGCGTTCACTATCAATATTCTCGGGAGCAGCGGCGGCTGAACCATCCGCGCCGGTCAGCCGAGCGGCATGAGGGGCCAGCGCGTGGCCCCCGATGATCGACTTCCGGCTTTCAGACCGACCTAGAAGCTCTCTTCCGCATAGACGTGGCTGATGTCGCCATTCCAGGCCGTGCGGTAGCGTTCGAGCATCCGCTCGGCGTGGGTGCGACCGCTGGCGACCACTTCATCGAGGGACGCGAGATAGCCGGTTTCATTGTCGCCGACGCCGTTCAGGCGGGCGCGAGCAGTGAGGCCAGCGCGTGCGATGTCGAGTACCCGCCCGGCGATGTCGCGCAGCGTGCGGTTGCTGCCCGATGCGGCGCCGATCGGCGCATCGAGGCCAAGGCGCGGGACTTCCGAACGCAGCGTCTCGCGCTCTTCCATCGTCCAGTCCTTGACGACATCCCAGGCGGCATCGAGCGCGGCGTCGTCATAAAGCAGGCCGACCCAGAAGGCGGGCAGCGCGCAGATGCGGCTCCACGGGCCGCCATCGGCGCCGCGCATTTCGAGGAAGCTCTTCATCCGCACTTCCGGGAAGGCGGTGGAGAGATGATCCACCCAGTCGGACGCGCGCGGCAGCTCGCCGGGCAGGGCGGGGAGCTTGCCGGCGAGGAAATCGCGGAAGCTCTGACCGGCCGCGTCGATATATTTGCCGTCGCGGAACACGAAATACATCGGCACGTCGAGCGCATAGTCGGCGTAGCGCTCGTAGCCGAAGCCATCCTCGAACACGAAAGGCAGCATGCCGGTGCGCGCGGGATCGGTATCCGACCAGATGTGGCTGCGGAAGGAGAGGAAGCCATTGGGCTTGCCTTCGGTGAAGGGCGAGTTGGCGAACAGCGCCGTCGCCAGCGGTTGCAGCGCGAGGGAGACGCGGAACATCTTCGCCATGCGCGCCTCGCTCGAATAATCGAGATTCACCTGAATGGTGCAGGTGCGCAGCATCATGTCGAGACCCAGCGAGCCAACGCGCGGCATGTGGCGCAGCATGATGGCATAGCGGCCCTTGGGCATGATCGGCAGCTCGGCGCGGGTCTTGTCCGGCCACATGCCAAGGCCGAGGAAGCCGAGGCCGAGCTTGTCGCCGATCGCCTTGACCTGCGTGAGGTGGCGGCCGGTCTCGGCGCAAGTCTCATGCAGATTGTCGAGCGGGGCACCGGAGAGTTCGAGCTGGCCGGCTGGTTCCAGGCTGATCGTGCCATCGTCGCCAGCCAGCGCGATCATCTTGCCGCCTTCCTCGACCGGCTCCCAGCCATAGGTCCGCAGCCCCTCGAGCAAATCGCGGATGCCGCCCGGCTCGTCATAGGAGGGCGCGCGATAATCGGCGGTGCGATAGACGAACTTCTCGTGCTCGGTGCCGATCTTCCAGCGGTCGGCCGGCTTCTCGCCCTTTTCGAACGGGCGGATGAGCTGCTCGCGCGACTCGATGAACGGGTCGTCGCCAGCCGTTTCCGTGCGCGTGCTCATACCCGTCTCATATCCTCATCCATGCCCGGCGCGCCCATAAGGGTTTTGCCGCAGCCACGCAATTTCATTTCATTTCGTTTCGCAACGCGTCCAGTCGCCATTGGCCGCCATCCAGCAGGCAGTGGCGGCAATGGCGGCGGTTTCCGCGCGCAGGATGCGCGGGCCAAGCGAGATCGGCCGGGCCTGCGGCAGGGCGCGGATGCGATCGCGCTCGGCCGGGGTGAAACCGCCTTCCGGGCCGACGAGCAAGGCGGCGGGGCCGGGATTGGCGGCGAAGCACTGGTCCATAGTCAGCCCGCCGGTCTCATCGGCGAAGAACAGGACGCGGTCCTCCGGCCATGACTCGAGCAATGCCGGCAGGGTGACCATGTCGGCAAGATCGGGCAGGGCGGTGCGGCCGCATTGCTCGGCGGCCTCGACCAGATGGGCGCGCAGCCGATCGAGATTGACCTTGTCGACCACGCTGCGCTCGGTGCGCACGGGCACCAGCCGGGCCACGCCCAGTTCGCAGGCCTTCTCGGCCACGAGATCGATCCGCCCCTTCTTGATCGGCGCGGCGCAGAGCCAGAAATCCGGCACGGATTCGAGCGGGCGGGTCTGCTGCGTGCAGCGCAGGACGAGATCGCGCTTGCGCACCTGCTCGGCCACCGCTGCCCATTCGCCAGACTGCCCATCGAACAGCAGCACGATGTCGCCATCCCGCACCCGCATCACCGAGAGCAGATAATGCGCGCCATTGCCATCGAGCGGCACGGCGACGTCCGGGCCAAGCGTGGCCTCGACATAGAGGCGCGGGGCGCTGCGCGGTGGCCAGGCGGGGGTGGCGGGCATGCGGTCCTTTCTGTAGGGCGAGGCGGCGCACCGTCCATGCCGGGCGATGCACGCGGAGTCGAGTGGGCAAGCATGGCGGCTGGGGTGATCGAAGGGGTTCCCGATACCGAGGCAAAGGGCCTGCTGCGCCTGCTGCCCCGTGCCGCGCGGCCTTATGCGATGCTGGCGCGCTTCGATCGGCCGATTGGCTGGTGGCTGCTCTTCTGGCCCGGCGCGTGGGGCATCGCGCTGGCGGGCGGTCTGCCGCAGCGCTGGCCGCTGCTGCTCTGGTTCCTGCTCGGCAGCATCGCGATGCGCGGCGCTGGCTGCGTGTATAACGACATTGTCGACCGCGATCTGGACGCGAAGGTGGCGCGCACGGCGAACCGGCCGATGGCGAGCGGCGCGGTGTCGCTCAAGGCCGGCTGGGCGTGGCTGCTGACGCTGTGCTTCGTCGGCCTGATCGTGCTGCTGCAATTGCGCTGGCAGGCTGAGCTGGTCGCGCTGGGCAGCCTGGCGCTGGTTGCGGCCTATCCGTTCATGAAGCGGATCACCGGCTGGCCGCAGGCGTGGCTGGGGCTCGTCTTTACCTGGGCGGCGCCGACCGCGTGGGTCGAAGTGACGGGCGGGATGAATGCGGCGGGGCTGATGCTCTATGCCGGCGCCTTCTTCTGGTGCATCGGCTACGACACGATCTATGCGCTGCAGGACCGCGAGGATGACGCGCTGGTCGGCATCGGCTCCAGCGCGCGCTCGATGGGGCGGCATGTGCGGGCCGGGGTCGGCGTCTGCTTTGGCGCGGCACTGCTGTTGTGGGGCGGCGCGTTCTGGATGATCCAGCCGGTCTGGATCGCGCTGCTCGCCTTGGCACCACTCGCGCTGCACTTCCTCTGGCAAGTCGGGACGCTGCGGGAAGATGGCGCCGATCCGCTGGTCAAGTTCCGCTCGAACCGATGGGCAGGCCTGCTGATGTTCCTCGCCTGTCTGGCGGTCGGGGCGGCATAAACGCCCCGACGCTCAGAGAGGCGACGACCATGGGGGTCAAGCCTGCGCTGACAAAACCGCGCCATCAGGCATTGATGGTCGGCCGATCATAGTTCTTCGCATAGGCATTCTCGACGCCGGAGAGTATCTCGACGATCTCGAAATAGCGGTCCCAGAAAGCGGTTTCCCGCAGATCCTCGACCAGAAGCTCGTAGGCATGATGGTCCTTGGCGTCCCACATCCAGATGTCGGTCACGCGGGCCGAATAAAACTCCACGTCGAAGAACCGGAGGGACACGGCGGCGGCGTGCTTGCGCAGGATCGGCGTGAAATGTTCGGCGAGGAGCGCGAACCGTTTTTCCACGGGGAAGCCGAGCCATTCCGGGGAGGTTTTGACCAGCATGAAGACAGTCAGCATGGGGTCGAAGGGAGTATTCTGCGTCGTCATTGTGCATCCTTGCTTTGGTGTCTGACGCCGCTAAATTGCGAGCAATCGCTCACAATTGGCTACTCGCATTCCAGCCATGCCCCCTGCCTCCGCCCAGCATCGCCCGGACCTGCGCAAAGCGCCCAAACAGGCGCGCTCTGCCGAGACGGTGAGCGTCATTGTGGAAGCGGCGGCTCGCATTCTGGAGCAGGCGGGACTCGGCGGCTTCACCACTAACGCGGTGGCCGAGCGGGCCGGGGTGAGCATCGGGTCGCTCTACCAATATTTCGGCGGCAAGGAGGCGCTGCTTGGCGCGCTGATCGTGCGGGAAACCTCGCTGCTCATCACCGAGTGGGAGAGGGCACTTGCCGCGCCAACCGGACGCGCTGCGCTAAGCGACCTGATTGCGTCCGCCGTGTCCCATCAGCTGCGCCGGCCGGTTCTCGCCCGGTTGCTGGACGTGGAAGAGGCGCGCCTGCCGCTCGATAAGGACACGCTTTTCGTGACCGGGCGCTTGCGGGCGATCCTGCGCGAGGTCCTGGCTCGCGCCGATCTGCGCCAGCCACCCGATGTCGATCTCGCCGCGCAGGATGTGCTAGCGATCATCAAGGGCATGGTCGACGCGGCCGGTGAGCAAGCGGAGCGGGATCAACCGGCGCTGGCCCGGCGCGTCGGCCGGGCAGTGTTCGGCTATCTCGACGGCGCCGACTAGGCGGCGCTCCTGGAACGGGCGGCTCGTGGTCCTTGGCGATCACGGGGGCCGACCACGCATTGGCAGATCGGAAATTTGGCAGCGCTGCTTCTGGCGCCGCCCGGCTAAAGCGGCTATCAGCGCGCCCGATGCTGCATCGCCTCTATCAATGGACGCTGGCCAAGGCCGCGCACCGCCACGCCGAATGGTGGCTGATCGCCTTCTCGTTCCTGGAATCGAGCTTTTTTCCCATCCCGCCACATCCCCTGCTCGGGCTGATGTGTCTGGCGCGGCCCAACAAGGCGCTGCGTTATGGGATCGTCTGCACGGTCGCATCCGTCGCGGGCGGGCTGCTTGGCTATGCGATCGGGCACTTTCTGTTCGAGGCGGTGGGTGTGAGCCTGCTGAACTGGCTCGGCCTCACCCAGAGCTTCCCCAAGGCGGCCTGCTATCTGCGCGATTATGGCGCTGAGATCATTCTGGTGAAGGGCGCGACGCCCATTCCGTTCAAGCTCATCACCATCACGGCGGGCTTCATCGGCCTGCCGCTGTTCACGTTCATCTGGGCCAGCGTCCTCTCGCGCGGCATGCAGTTCGTGCTGGTCGGTGCGCTGTTCTGGAAGTTCGGGGCGCCGATCAAGGTCTATCTGGAGCGCTATCTCGGCTGGATCACGGCGGCGTTCGCCATCCTGGTGGTCGGCGGCGTGCTGGCGGCGGGGATGCTGGGCGGCGGCAGCGGCAAGGCCAACGACACATGCAGCCGCGCGACGATGGAACAGATTGTCGGCCGCTGATCCGCAGCGCGATTGCAACCGTCATCAAACCGACCGATGGGAGCACCCGTGGCCAGACTTGAAACGACCGATCAGGACGCGGGAATGTCGCGATTTGCCAGGCGGCCGGGGCTGATCGCGCTCGGCGCCGGGGCGGTCTCTGCCATCGGTTTCGCGCCGCTGCACATCTGGCCGGCGATGCTCTGCGCGCTGGCGCTGTTCCTGCACCTGCTGTGGCAGGCGCCGGACCGGCGCGGCGCAGCGAAGATCGGCTATGCCTTCGGGCTGGGGCACTTCACGGTGGGGCTGAACTGGATCGCCCATGCCTTTACCTTTCAGGACAGCATGCCGTATTGGCTGGGCTATCCGGCGGTGATCCTGCTCTCGCTCTATCTCGCGATCTACCCGGCCATGGCCGCCGTGATCGGCTGGCAGCTCGGCCGCGGGCGGCCGCAGCTGTTCGTGCTGTTCGTCGCCTGTGCCTGGCTGCTCACCGAATATCTGCGCGCGAGCCTGTTCACCGGCTTTGCCTGGAATCCGCTGGGCGTGATCTGGCTCGGCACCGGGATCGACCAGCTGGCGGTCGTCATCGGCACCTACGGGCTCGGGCTGGTCGCGATGCTGGCCGGCGGCGCCCTGTGGTGGGGTGCACACCGGCAATGGCGACAGGCGGGGATCGTGCTCGGCGGGCTGCTGGTCGTGGCGCTGCTGGGCTTCGTGCGCGGCAGTCTGCACGAGCTGGGCGAGATGCCCTCGCCGGGCGAGGCCGATGCGCGTCCGCTCATTCGCGTCGTCCAGCCGAACATCAACCAGAACGAGAAATATGACGCGCAGCGGGAGGAGCTGAACTTCCGACGGCTGGCCTCGCTCTCCGGCAAGCCGGGCGTGCGGCCCCGGCTGATCTTCTGGCCCGAGGCGGCGGTGCCGGCGATCCTCGACCTGGAGCCGCGCTGGCGCGGACGCCTTGCGTCGCTGCTGGGGCCGGAAGATCTGCTGATGCTCGGCGGCGACAAATATCGCTTTGCCGAGAAGGATGGCGTGATCGATCCGGCGGTGCTGGCCGGCGCGAACAACAGCCTGTGGGTGCTGGACGGGCATGGCGACCTGCGCGGGCGCTACGACAAGGCGCATCTGGTGCCTTATGGTGAATATCTGCCGATGCGCCCGCTGCTCACGGCCATCGGCCTCTCGCGGCTGGTGCCGGGTGACGTGGATTTCTGGCCGGGGCCGGGGCCGGCGACGCTCGTGCTGCCCGCCAATAGCGAGCGGGACTCGCTCAATATGGCGGTGCAGATCTGCTATGAGATCGTGTTCTCCGGGCAAGTGGTCGACCGGGCACATCGGCCGGACTTCCTGTTCAACCCGTCCAACGATGCCTGGTTCGGCAGCTGGGGGCCGCCGCAGCATCTGGCACAGGCGCGGCTGCGGGCGATCGAGGAAGGGCTGCCGGTGATCCGCGCGACACCGACCGGCATTTCCGCGCTGGTCGACGCGACAGGCCGGGAGGTCGCGCGGATCGGCCATCATCAGGCGGGCGCCTTCGATGCACCGCTGCCGCGCGCGATGGCGCCGACCCTGTTCGCGCGGCTCGGCAACGGGATTCCGCTGGGGCTCGCGGTGCTCTTGCTCATCGGCGGCGTTGCTATCGGCCGCCGCACCCGCTAAGGCGCCCGACATAAACATTTCTTTATATCAATCGCGGCCAGAAGAGAGCCGCTAGAAGAAAGGTCCTGCAGTTCATGCGCAGCAGTTATTTATTCACGTCCGAGAGTGTGTCGGAAGGACATCCCGATAAGGTGTCGGATCAGATCAGCGACACGATCGTCGATCTGTTCCTCTCCAAGGATCCCGAGGCGCGCATTGCCTGCGAGACGCTGACGACGACGCAGCTGGTGGTGCTGGCGGGCGAAATCCGCTGCAAGGGCGTGTATGAGAACGGCCAGTGGGCGCCCGGCGCGCTCGACGAGATCGAGGCTGCGGTCCGCAACACGGTGAAGGACATCGGCTATGAGCAGGACGGTTTCCACTGGCAGACGCTGACCTTCGAGAACCATCTGCACGGCCAGAGCGCGCACATCGCGCAGGGCGTGGACGCGAGCGGCAACAAGGACGAGGGCGCCGGCGACCAGGGCATCATGTTCGGTTTCGCCTGCGACGAGACGCCGGACCTGATGCCGGCGACGCTGGACTATAGCCACAAGATCCTCGAGCGCATGGCCGCCGATCGTCACTCGGGCGTGGCGCCCTTCCTGGAGCCGGACGCCAAGAGCCAGGTCACCCTGCGCTTCGAGAACGGCACGCCGGTGGCGGCGACCGCGATCGTGGTCTCCACCCAGCATGCGCCGGGCTATGACGCGGGCGAGAAGGAAGCGCAGCTCCACGCCTATGTGAAGGGCGTGGTGGCGGACATCCTGCCGGCGGCGCTGCT
>JAFKLY010000008.1 GCA_017304655.1 Sphingomonas sp. | reverse complement strand
CCGCATAGCTCGGGCGGCAAGGAGCGCCTGGGCGGGATCAGCAAGCAGGGAGATGGCTATCTTCGACGCCTGCTGGTGGTCGGCGCCACGGCGGTCATGCGGATGGTCCGCAAGGATGCCGGCAGGCATCCCTGGGCCGCTCAGCTTCTGGAACGCAAGCCGGTGAAGATCGCGACGGTCGCCTTCGCTAACAAGACAGCTCGGGTCGCCTGGGCAGTGATGACACGAAACCAGACATACCAGCCCGTAACCGCGTGATCGCCATCGGCTGACGTCGAGATGGCGCGAAGGGTCTTTGAAGTGATGACAGACCGGTCAGACCGGGGATCGCGATAACCCAGGGGAGCAGAGTGCCACAGAGCACGATGACGTGATTAGGGAAGCGATCCGCGGATTACATCAGGGCCAGCAGCCATGCGGTGCTGCATGAACAGGCCGAACACATGGATGCACCCGACCAGTGCTGTCGATCACTCCCAAATACCTCTTGCGCCGCAGGGGCCGTCCACACATGGCTCTACGGCCATCA
The DNA here is from genome assembly GCA_017304655.1 of Sphingomonas sp. GTDB lineage: Bacteria > Pseudomonadota > Alphaproteobacteria > Sphingomonadales > Sphingomonadaceae > Sphingobium. Next base: position 197,902 of record JAFKLY010000008.1, on the reverse strand, counting down.
TCGCACAACTACGCTGGTGCAGGGGCCGTCCATCCCATCACGTCAGCGGAGGCGTTGGATGGCGAAGCGGCAACTGACATGGTTGAGCGATGCGGAGTGGTCGCGGATCGAGCCGCTGCTGCCGCGCGGCCGGAAGGGTGCGCACCGGGTCGATGATCGGCGGGTGATCTCGGGCATCGTCCACATGCTGCGGATCGGCGCGCGCTGGCGGGACTGTCCGCCTGAGTACGGGCCGTACACGACGATCTACAACCGTTTCAATCGCTGGAGCCGTCAGGGCATCTGGTTCGAGATGTTCGAGGCGCTGACCGGGCATACCGGGGTCTGGGGATCGGTCGCGATCGACTCTACCAGCATCAAGGTCCACCGTTCGGCGGCGGGCGCAAAAGGGGGGCCTTCCTCCAGGGCATCGGCACGTCGCGCGGCGGCCGCACCAGCAAAATCCACGGATTGACCGACGCCGCCGGACGCCCGTGCGTGCTGCTCATCTCGCCCGGCAACACCAGCGATATGATGATGGCGCCGGCCCTGATCGATGCCGCGCACGGCCGCTTCGACCGGCTGATCGCTGACCGCGGCTACGACAGCAACGCGATCCGTGACGCCATCGCCCGGCAAGGCGCCGAAGCAGTCATCCCCTCGACCCGCAGTCGCAAAGCACCCATTCCTTACAATCGCGACATCTATCGCGCGCGCAACCTCGTCGAACGCCTCTGGTGCAGGCTCAAAGACTGGCGCCGCATCGCCACCCGATACGACAAACTCGCCGCCAACTACATGGCAGGCGTCCTCCTCGCCGCGTCTATCACCTTCTGGTGCAATTGAGTCTCGACCCTAGTGCTTCTGAAAGGACGCCGTCTTGACCAATGATCGAAACCAGCTCCTCTCCGTGGCCGACGTTCCCCGTCTCATCGGGTAAATCTCGCCCGACGCTATACCGACGCGCTCAGAGCGGCAATTTTCCGCCTCCCTGCAATATCGGTGCGGGCAAAATTCGCTGGCGCTCGGGTGACATCGAGATTTGCTAAATAGCCTTTAACCGCGCCGTTACTGAGCCCGTTCGCTCAGCCTCGCGACTGTACCATCCAATATCGTGAACTTTTCGATGCAAAGTGACGCGGGGCGATGCAATTTTATTTCACGAATTGCACCATCAGTGCACCATGGGGGAAAAATTGCCCGCCAATCAGCGGGCAAATTTTTGGCTAAGTTGTTGATTTATTTGGTCGGGACGAGAGGATTCGAACCTCCGACCCCCACACCCCCAGTGTGATGCGCTACCAGGCTGCGCTACGTCCCGACCGGAGCGGGCCTCCTAAGCGTATCGTCCGCAAGTTGCAAGGTCTGCGTCGCGATGCGTCACAGCACGGAGATATAGCTGGCCATATAGTCGAAAAACACGTTCAGCCGGGCCCTGGCGCTGCGTGTGAGCGAGATGATGCGCTGATCCTCGTTATCCGGATCGGGTTCGATATGGACGAGGTCGAGCGTCAGCGCCTGCTGGATGCGCGGCGTGAGCGAGGCGGCGCGGTGCACGCCGAATTCTGCGGGGCGCTCCGATCCGACTCGCCGGCTCAGCCATTCGTGGATCATGAGATCGACGAGGAAATCGAAGGTGTCGGCCGGAATGCCTTCCGGGAAATGCTCGGCGAGCTTCACCTTGAAGGTGACGAAGATGCGGGCGGCGGAGAAATGATCGAGATTGCCGGGCGGGAAGACGCCCGCGTCCTCGCCATAGCCACCGTGGGGGATCCGGGCGATCTGCCGCCGGATCGATTCGAGGAAGGGCAGGGGAGGGGTCTGGGCCGCGGCCTGACCGACCCTCTCGTCACGCGAGGTCATAGCGGCGCTTCCATTTGTTCGATTTGCGGTCGCGATAAATGCCAAAGACCATCACGAGCTGACCGGGGATCGCCCACAGGCCTTCATAGCCCTGATAGACCAGCGCGGAGAATTCCGGGCTGATCAGCGTGGCGAGGTGCCCGATGACGCTGTTGAGCTGAAAGGCGGCGACCCAGACCGGCCACCAGCGTTCGCTAAGGCCGGCAATGGCATACATGGCAAGGAAGGTGATGAGGTCGATGGCGAAGACCATGTCGTTGGTCGTCGCCCAATAGGCCTCATGATAGTAATAGCTGAGCCAGCGGTTCATCGTCATCGTCGCCACGGAGGCGAGGAGGATGACGACGGTGGTCCACCGTCCTTCCCATCCGCCCAGGGTGAGGGCGTACAGGCAGGCCGCGAGGCTCATGGACCAGAACAGGATTGCGATCAGCAACGACACGGCGAGTGCACTCCTGACGCAATCCTGTCTGGCGACGGCATAGGTGGGGCCTACCGTCTTTAACCAACCGTAACGGGTTCGCGTGCCGCGCCGCTGGGGCCGACTTCGCCGGGCTCGGTGAGATCCGGGCCGAGGCCGTCAGGGCAGCCATAATCGGTCACGCGCAGCGTGCTCTTGCCCTTGATGGAGGAGAGGTGGCGCACAACCGTCAGCATGTCGCTGCGGCCGGCGACGAGATGGTCGAAGCCGCGGGCCATGCCTTCGAGCAGCTTCTGGCTCTGCGCCATGGGCAGGCCGGATTGCTCGCTCGCCTCGATGATCGAGCCGGCGAGGCGGGTCTTCGAGAGGATAGCGCGGTCAATGGCGGCGATCGTGGTCTTGGTGTCTTCAGCAACGACGAGACCAGTGGTTTCCTGAATTTGGAACATGATTCCTCCGCGGCGCAAGCGTGCGCTTTCGAGACAAGTGAGCTGGTGCGACTAGCTGAAGGCTTTGAACACGCCGGAGATCAGCAGGGCCATGGCCAGCACCCCGACAGTGGAAAGAAACGCGATCGTGAAGATCTGGATCGTCTTGTTACCCAGAGTCTGCTCATTCGCTTCACCCCCCACCGGTGGCAGTAGCTTCAGTCCTGCAAGGCCCGGCTGTCTCGCCCCCTGCACACCCACAATGCCGGAATTCTCGGGCTCGGTAAGGTCTGGCGCTTGCCTAGGCAATTCCTGCCCAAACCCGGCGACCAGGCGGCCGGCCTCGCGCCGGTCGGCCACGCCGAGCAGCTGAGTGGCCGCCAGGATGTGATTGTCCACCGTCGAGTGCGAAATGCCGAGCTGCCGCGCGATCTGCTTGGAGGTGTAGCCCTTTGCGACGAGCTCAAGGCAGGCCCTCTGCCGCTCGGTGAGCCGGTATATCGCTTCTGGCTTAGACATGCTGCTATGTGGCAAGTCCAAGCGGTTCCTGTCACGTCCTTTTTTGCTCGCGGGGCGTGTGCGATTCGCGACGAATCGTGTAAAATCAGGACGAAAGTTCGTCTTGTGCCGACTCAAGGCGCGGCAGGGTGATCGCGGTTGCTTGCGGCCAGTCGATATGCTAGCCGCCCGGCCTTGAACTGAGGCAATCGGCCGCTCCATCGCGGCGCCGGTCCGCCCTTATCCATTGATTGCGCTGCTCAAGGATCGCAATGTTCTCCACACTCGCTCTCGCTTCGGCCGCACCGGCGGCATCGTCCGGCTCTTCTGGGCTGGCGGCCATCGTCAATTTCCTGCCGCTTATCCTGATTTTCGCGGTCTTCTATTTCCTGCTGATTCGCCCGCAGCAGCAGCAGGTGAAGAAGCATCGCGCGAAGGTCGCGGCGGTGAAAAAGGGGGATCAGGTGGTCACGGGTGGCGGCCTGGTCGGCAAGGTCGCGCGCGTTGACGATATCTATGTCGACATCGAGCTGGCGCCGAGTGTCAAGGTGAAGGCGGTCAAGTCCACGCTGAGTGACGTGATCGATCCCCTGACGGCCAAGCCGGCGAACGACTGAGCCCGCCATGCTCGACTTTCCCCGCTGGAAGATCTGGGCGATCATCCTGACGCTGCTGGTCGGCTGCCTTTATGCAGTCCCCAGCTTCCTTCCCGAATCCGTGACAGCGCAGCTGCCCAAGCCGCTCCAGGCGCGGGTCAATCTGGGCCTCGATCTTTCCGGCGGCAGTTATATCCTGCTGGAGGCGGAGACCGCTGACGTTGCCAAGCAGCGCGTCGTCAACATGGAAGACCAGATCCGCACGGAGCTGCGGCGGAGCGACGCGCGCATCGCGATCGGCGACATGTCGACGCGCAACAACCAGCTCAGCTTCATGGTCCGCGATCCCTCGCAGGTCGATGCGGTGGTGGAGCGCATTCGCCCGCTGACCCAGGGCGCCGGCATGAGTGGCCAGCGCGACTTCAATGTCGAAGTGCGGGACGGCAATACGATTGTCGTGACGCCGACCGATGTCGGGATCAGCAACGCAGTCGAAAGCGCGATGCAGGTCGCGACCGAAGTCATCCGCAAGCGCATCGACGAGATGGGCACGCGTGAGCCCACGGTCATCCGACAGGGCGCCAACCGCATCGTCGTGCAGGTGCCGGGCCTGCAGGATCCCAGCGCGCTCAAGTCGCTGCTGGGGCAGACCGCCAAGCTCGAATTCAAGCTGGTCGATACGACCGCGAACCCGGCCGATCTGGCGCGCGGTATCGCGCCGATCGGCAGCGAGGTCGCGCCCTATCCGGATAATCCGATGGGCCAGCCGGTCATCGCGGTGAAGCGTCAGGTCATGGTCTCGGGCGACGAGCTGATCGACGCGCAGCAGGGCTACGACCAGCAGTCCAACGCGCCGGTGGTGAACATCCGCTTCAACGGCTCGGGCGCCAACAAGTTCGCGCGTACCACGCAGCAGAATGTCAACAAGCCCTTCGCGATGCTGCTCGATGGCAAGGTGCTCTCTGCGCCGAACATCAATGAACCGATCCTGGGCGGGTCCGCGCAGATCAGCGGTAACTTCACGGTAGAGAGCGCCAATCAGCTCGCCATCGCGCTGCGCTCCGGCAAGCTGCCGGTCGCGCTCAAGGTGGTGCAGGAATCGACGGTCAGCCCGGAACTGGGCGCTGACTCGATCAAGGCGGGCCTGACGGCTTCTGTGCTCGCGGTCTTCCTCGTCGCGGCCTTCATGCTGCTCACTTACGGGCGCTGGGGCGTTTATGCCGTCATCGCCGTGACCATCAACATCCTCGTCATCCTGGGCGTCATGGGCATTCTCAATGCCACGCTCACGCTACCGGGCATCGCCGGCTTCGTGCTCACCATCGGTACGGCCGTCGACGCGAACGTTCTCATCTATGAGCGTTTGCGCGAGGAACTGCGGCGGGGCCGATCGGTCGTCCAGTCGGTCGAATTCGGCTATAAGGAAGCCAGCCGCACCATCTTCGAAGCGAACGTGACGCACGCCATTGCCGGCGGCATCATGCTCGTGCTCGGTTCGGGGCCGGTGAAGGGCTTCGCGATCGTGCTGCTGATCGGCATTGCGACCAGCGTGTTCACCGCGGTCACCTTCACGCGTCTGCTCGCGGTGAAGTGGCTGCGGCGCAATCGCCCGACGCAGATCAAGATGGGGCCGATGCGCATCGTGCCCGACAACACGAACATCGGCTTCGTGCGGGTGCGCCATATCGCGTTCATCATCACTGCGCTGCTTACTGTCGCGGCGATTGCGGCGACGGCCACGCGCGGGCTCAACCTCGGCGTCGATTTCGTCGGCGGCGTCTCCATCGAGGAGAAGTTTGCCTCCCCGCCGCCGCTTGATGAAGTGCGCTCGACCGTCAACGGCCTTGGCATCGGTGAAGCGACGCTCCAGCAACTGGGCGATCAGAACACCGTCTCGATCCGCTTGCCGCTGCCGGCCTCAAACGATCCCGGCGCCACCAATGTCGTGGTCGAGAAGGTGAAGGCGGCGCTGGCCAAGGAGTTCCCCGGCGCGACCTTCAGCAATTACTCGACGGTCTCCGGCAAGGTCTCGGGCGAGCTGATTCAGGACGGCGTTCTGGCGGTGGTGCTCGCCATCGTCGGCATCGCGATCTTCTCCTGGTTCCGCTACGAATGGCAGTTCGGCGTCTCGACCGCGGTAGCCATCGTGCACGACGTGCTGATGACGCTCGGCTTCTTTGCCATCACCGGCCTGGTGTTCGATCTCAACATCGTCGCCGCCGTGCTCACGATTATCGGCTACTCGATCAACGACAAGATGGTGATCGACGACCGCATCCGCGAGAATATGCGCAAATATCGCAAGATGGGCATGAAGGAGCTGATCGATCTGTCGGTCAACGAGACGCTCCCGCGCACGGTCATGACCTCGGTCACGATCATGCTGGCGCTCGGCGCGCTGCTCCTCTTCGGCGGGCACGTGCTGCGGGGCTTCACCGCTGCCATGATGCTGGGCATCGTGGTGGGCACCTATTCGTCGGTCTATGTCTCCTCGTCGCTGCTCATCACGCTCGGCCTCAAGCCGAACCCCAATGAGCGCAAGGCGGCGAGCGGCATTGCGGCCAATGCAGAGCGGATCAGCCCGCGCAACGAGGGCTGAGGCCGGGAGGCCAGCACGATGGATCTGCGGCGCGAGGAAATCGCCAGCGGCCCTGTGATCACCGGCTTTGCCGGGCGGGGTTTTCGGGTCGGCGAGCGTGTGTTCGCGCGCGGGCTACTCATCGATCCGGGCGGCGTGGTGGACTGGGATGCGCCGGCAGAGGTCGGCCACCTCGAGCCGGCGATGCTTGGCGGGTTGCTCGACATCGATCCCGCCCCTGAATTTCTGCTGCTCGGGACCGGTCTCAGGCTGGTCCAGCCACCGCGCGATTTCGTGCGGACGCTGGAGATGCGCGGCATGGGCGTGGAAGCCATGGACAGCCGCGCCGCCGCTCGCGCCTGGGGCGTCCTGCGTCAGGAGGAACGGCAAATCGTCGGTGCGTTGCTGCCACTTTGATGGCGGCGGTAGGCGCGTAGCGCAGCAGCCTGGTCGCAATTCTGTAACATCGGGCTGGTCCAAGGTTTCGTCGAGCGCGCGGTGGGCGTGCCGAAGAGGAGACCTCCCCTTGACAGTCACACGACGCGATCTTCTGGCCGGTGCCATGGCCGCACCCATGCTTGCCACAGCCGCGTCGGGCGCGGTCCCGTCGTCTGCGATCGCCCCGCAGGACAAGGCGCCGGACAATGAGGCTTATTGGGGCAGTGTCGCCGCGCACTATGACGTGACGCGAGACGTCATCCAGCTTGAGAACGGCAATTGGGGCATCATGGCCCGGCCGGTGATGGCGACCTATGCCGGTCTCGTCGAACGGGTCAATCGCGAGAGCAGCTATTATGCGCGCCGAGACATGATTGCGGACCTGCGCGCCGTGCGGGCACGCGTCGCCGCCGAACTGGGCGTGGGCGCGGACGAGATCGTCCTTACCCGCAACGCAACCGAGGCGCTCAAGGCACTGATCGGCGGCTATAACCGGCTGCGTCCCGGCGACAGCGTCCTCTATGCCGATCTCGATTATGACGCGATGGCTGCCTCGATGCGCTCACTGGCGCGCCTGCGCGGCGTCAATGTCCGGCGCATCGGCTTGCCCGAGCCGGCCACTTATCAAGGGCTGATCGACGCTTATGCGCAGGCTTTCGATGCCGACCCCAAGATCCGCATGGTCCTGCTCACCCATTTGAGCCACCGTACGGGTCTCGTCCTGCCCCTTCGCGAGATCGTTGCGATGGCACGGGCGCGTGGGATCGATGCAATTGTCGATGCCGCGCATAGCTGGGGTCAGCTCGATTTCGATTTTGCGGCGCAAGGTGTCGATTTCGCCGGCTTCAATCTCCACAAATGGTTCGGCGCGCCGCTGGGTGTCGGCTTCATGTATGTGCGCAAAGGCCGGCTGGACGCGATCGATCCCGATCTCGCCAATGAGCCGGGGCCGGGTATCGATGCCCGCATTCACACTGGCGTGGTCGACTATGCGGCTGCGCTGGCCGTTCCGGCCGCGCTGGATTTTCAGGCAGGCATTGGCGCAGCGGCACGGGAGGGTCGGCTAAGGGCGCTGCGGGATCGCTGGGTCGGCCAGGTGCGCGAACTGGATGGCCTCGACGTGCTGACGCCCGAGGATCCGCGTCTCCATGTCGGCACCACCTCCTTCCGTATCCGGGGGCTTGCCTCGCTGGAAGACAATCTTGCCGTCACGCGCGCCTTGCTGGAGCGCTATCGCATCTTCACCGTCCACCGCACGGATGTCGCCAAGGGCGTGTGCGTTCGTGCCACACCGGCGCTGTTCACCAGCTTTGCGGATTTCGATGCGCTGGCGGCCGCGTTGAAAGACCTCGTGCCCCGGATGCGCCGGTAAGTCCGCGTCGTTCAGCCAGCGGTCAGCGTCGCCGCAGCATGGTGTTTGCGCCGGGTTCGCAGCCGGCTGGGAGGATTGATCGTGGGCAATCATATTCCGGACACGCGCCTTGGTCGCGCGCTCAAGGCGGGGATTCCGGTCGCGCTGATGATCTTGGGCGCGGAGGTGATCGATGGTGACTGGACCATTGGCCGGACCGCCTCCGGCGTCGCGCTCAGCTGGGCTTCTTCCCGCGATCGTGAAGGGGCGGGACCGTATGTCCGCGTGGCGACCTGTATCGGCACGGGATGCGGTCCGTCGATGATCATCGTCAAAATGCCGGAGCATCACCCGGTTGCTCAGATGATCTCATTTGTGCAGTCGGCCTCCGCGCTGCTGACCGGCGATTGCACGGATCGGCGGGTCCGTCGGCGGATGATCGTTTCGGGCTAAACCTGCCTGCCGATGCGTTTGGTATAATAACAGCCCTTGCGCTCGGGAAATTCTGTCGTCAAATCTTAACCTTGCTGCGATAGCACGTATCGCGGACCTGGCAGAACACGGGATCTAAAGCCGAACACGGCCGTTCTGCATGAGCGTGAGAGGATGGGGGCTCCGGGCGCGTACGCGTGCCCGCTGGCCAGAGGAAAGATGAATGCCGTTCATGACCATCGATTTTGAGGCATCCTGCTTGCCTCAATATGGCCGATCGTTCCCCATCGAAGTGGGCATTGCCTGTCCGTCCGGCTGGAGTTGCTCCTGGCTCATTCGCCCGCATCGCAATTGGGCTGGCTGGCAATGGACGACGCAGGCCGAAGAGCTGCACGGTCTTTCGCTGGATCGACTCGAACGGGAAGGCCTCGACGTGAAGGAGGTCGCGCATCGCCTGCGTGCGGCAGTGGGCCCCGATACGCTCATCGCCGACAGCCATCTCGACGATCAATGGTCGCGCATCCTCTTCGAGGCGGCCGGAGATACGCCGCATCTGCCGGTGATGTGCCTCGCCGATTTGCCCGCGTTCAACGCCATCGACCGTGAGCGACTGATCGAGGCCCTTGCGGAAGCAGACCAGCAGCGCCAGCGTCGCCACCGTGCCGAAGACGATGCGCTCTGGCTTGCGCATCTGATCAACGATCTGGGCCTCAAGACCGACGAGCCCGTGCAAGTGCGTGCCCGGCGGCCCCAGATCGGGCAGCTCGCGGCGGCCTAGCCGGCTTCTACTTCGGCAATTTTTTCCGGCGGATGCAGTCGCACCCGCGTCACATGGCGCGGGTCGCCATCGACGATCTCGATGCGCCAGCCGCTTTGCGGGTGGAGGAGGATGTCGCCTACATCCGGCACCTTGCCGGCGATGACGAAGGCGAGGCCACCGATCGTATCGACGTCCGACTCCACCTCAGCGAGCTTGGGGTCGATCGTTTCGGCAATATCGTCCAGTTCCGCGCGCGCGTCTGCTTCCCACAGGCCATCGTCCAGCGGAACGAGCATGGCTTCCGGTTCGTCGTCGTGCTCATCCTCGATGTCGCCGACGATTTCCTCGACCAGATCCTCGATCGTGAGCAGTCCATCCGTGCCGGAATATTCGTCGAGCACGATCGCCAGATGCGTGCGCTTGGCGCGCATTTCGGCCAGCAGATCGAGCACGCCCATGCTCTGCGGCACATAGAGCGGCTGGCGGATCAGATCCGCGAGGCTTTCGGGATGGGCTTCCCCGCGCGCGAGAATCGCGAAGGCGTCACGGATATGGATCATACCGGTGATGTGGTCGAGCGTGCCCTCATACACCGGGATGCGGCTGTGCCCGGCTTCGGCGAACAGGGCCATCAGCTCGGCGAAGCTGGCATCCTGCGAGATAGCAATGATGTCCGCGCGCGGCACGGCGACATCGTCCACCGTATGCTCGCTGAAGTGGAGCATGTTGCGCAGCATCTGCCGCTCGATCGGCGCGAGATCGCCCTTGGCCGGGGCCTCGTCCTCCTGATCATCATATTGCTCGATGACGTTCTCAAGCTCGCGCCTGAGGCTGGTCGTTTCACTGTCTCCGAACAGCAGGGCCTTCAGGCCCCGCCATATTCGTCCGCCTTCGCTACTACTGTCACCCTCTTTGGATGGCGCTGGCGCGGCTGTCTCGGGCATTGGTTCGGTCAAATCCCTGTTTCGTCAATGGGGCCGGCGCGGCCGGTCTCCCGGTCCCCATATGGATCAGCAAGGCCCAGTGTTTCAAGGGCGCGTATTTCCAGCGCCTCCATCGCCTCTGCCTCGACGTCCGTTTCATGGTCGTGGCCGATGAGGTGGAGCGTGCCGTGGACAATGAGATGCGTGGCGTGATCCGCCAGCGAAATGCCGCGTTCCTGCGCCTCGCGGGCACAGGTCTCCGCCGCCAGGATGATGTCGCCTAGCAGCACTTCGCCATCGTCCGTATTGGCGATGGCGCCGAGCAGATCGGCCTGCACCATGGGGAAGGAGAGGACGTTGGTCGGCTTGTCCTTGCCGCGATAGGCCGCGTTGAGCGTCCGCACCTCGGCGTCGTCGGAGAGCTTGACCGAGAGTTCGACCAGCGCTGACGTTCTGGTCAATTCCGATTGGGAGGATTGTGCCAAGGCCGCGCGCACGGCCCGCTCTGCCAGCGCGGTCCAGTCCGTCGCCTCGGGCCAGTCCGGCCCGGCATCGGTCAAGACGTCAAGCATGCCGCCCTTCATAGGCCTCGACGATCCGCCCGACGATCGGGTGGCGCACGACGTCGGCACTGGTGAAGCGGGAGACGGCGATGCCCTCGATTCCTTCGAGCCGCTCAACCGCATCGGCAAGGCCCGATGCGCCCGGCTGCGGCAGGTCGACCTGCTTGGGGTCGCCGCAAATGACCATGCGGCTGCCTTCGCCAAAGCGGGTGAGGAACATCTTCATCTGCGCGATGGTCGTGTTCTGCGCTTCATCGAGGATGATGAAGGCATTGGCGAGCGTGCGGCCGCGCATGAAGGCGAGCGGCGCGATCTCGATCTCGCCGCTGGCGATGCGGCGCTCGACCTGTTCGGCAGGGAGCGTGTCGTGCAGCGCGTCATAGAGCGGGCGCAGATAGGGGTCGACCTTCTCCTTCATGTCGCCGGGCAGGAAGCCGAGCTTTTCACCCGCTTCCACCGCCGGGCGGGAAAGGATCAGCCTGTCGACGCTGCCGGTGATGAGCTGGCTCACCGCCTGCGCCACGGCCAGATAGGTCTTGCCGGTGCCGGCCGGGCCGAGCGCGAAGATCAGCTCGTTCCGGGCCAGCGCCTCCATATACACGCCTTGATTGGCCGAGCGCGGGACAATCGTCTTCTTGCGCGTGCGGATCATCACCTTGGGCGGTTCGGACACGTCATGGCGGATGATGCCATCGAGCGTCGGCTCGGCCGACATGGCGATCACCGCCTCCACCGCGCCTGTGTCGATCGTCTGGCCGACCACCAGCCGGTTATAGAGGCCTTGCAGCACGTCGCGGGCGCGCGCTGCCGCTTCCGCGCTGCCTTCGATCTGCAGCTTGTTGCCGCGCGCGGCGATGTAGACGCCGAGCCGGTTCTCGATCGCGACAAGGTTCTGGTCATACTCGCCGAACAGCGGGCCGATCAGATAGGGCTTGTCGAAGACCATCTCGAGCCGGGCCTTGTCGCCGGCTTCGGCCTGGACATGACGCTTAGCCAAGGGATGGGTCCACTGGGCGGCGACTCATTGCGCGGGGCGCGATGGGAAAGGCTGTCATCGCGACTCGTCATGCCAGAGGGGGCGGGGGCAGGACAAGCGGATATGGCAGGGCCACGCCCGACGCGCACGATTTTGCCTTTCCGCACCCATATTTGGGCGTGTGTGCAGGCGTTTGAGCTTCATCCGCTGATCGTGGCCGATCAAGCTTGGCGTTGTGGACGGCCCATGTGTATGTCGCGCCATGCCCGCCAATTTCCTCCCGTCATGGGCTTCGCGTCTCAGCAGCACGAGGATGCGCGGCAGAGTCTCCGCAGTTGCGGGTGCATTGCTGCTCAGTCTGGTCGCCATAGCCTTCGCCCGGCTTGGCGAGGTGGCGCAAAATCAGTTCATCCAGCTCGCGCGCGTCAGCCCCTATGCGCCGTTGTTCGTCACGCCGCTGGTCTTCGCAATGGTGGTCTATCTCACGCGCAGATGGTGCCCTGCCGCGCGCGGATCGGGCATCCCGCAAGTGATGGCCGCCGGGCATCATCCGGAGACGGCCAGTCGCAGTCGCCTCCTTTCGCTCCCCACAGCGGCGGCCAAGTTCGCGGGCACGCTCGCCATGCTTGGCGCAGGCGGCGCCGTCGGTCGCGAAGGGCCGACCGTGCAGATCAGCGCGGCCATCATGGTTGCCGTCCAGCGCTGGCTGCGCGTGCCGGTCACGGCGGGTGTGATCATTGCCGGCGGCGCAGCCGGCGTTGCGGCGGCCTTCAATACGCCGCTCGCCGGGGTCGCCTTCGCGATCGAGGAGCTGGCCTCGGCCTTCGAGCAGAAGGTCGCGATTTTCGTGATGGCCGCGGTGATGATCTCCGGCCTCGCCAGCCTCGGCCTGTCCGGCGATTATGTCTATTTCGGCGCGATGCAGCAGGCACTGCCGATCCGTTCGATGCTGGTGGTCGCGCCCGTGGCCGGTGTCATCGGCGGTCTTGCCGGTGGGCTGTTTTCGCGCGCGTTGATCACCATGGCCTGGTCCCGGTTGCGCTGGGTCGTGGCCGCGCGTTCCCGTCCCGTGCTGTTCGCGACCCTGAGCGGCCTTGTCGTCGCGGTGCTCGGCGTGGCGAGCGGCGGGCTGAGCTGGGGCACCGGCTATGAGACGACCCGGCAATTGCTCTCCGGTGCAGATGTGCCCGTGGCCTTCGGGCCGGTGCGCTTCTTCGCGACGCTGGCAACCGCGCTCAGCGGCGCGCCGGGTGGCATCTTCGCGCCGTCGTTGTCTGTGGGGGCCGGGCTGGGGCAGATCCTGACGGTTCTCTTTCCCGGCGAGTCCGCCGGTGCCGTCGTGCTGCTCGGCATGATCGGCTACTTCACCGGCGTCGTCCGTGCGCCGCTGACGGCCTCGATCATCATGATGGAGATGACGGCGGATCGCACGATGATCCTGCCGCTGTTCGCCACGGCGCTCATTGCGGACTGGGTGAGCTCGCTGGTCTGCCGGCGCAAGCTCTATCACACCCTCGCCAAGCAGTTCCGCTAAGCGCCATGCTTCAGGGCGCTGACGAGCCCGTGGGTAGCAGGTGGCCGATTGCCCAGCGGTCCGCTTCGCGCGCCATCAGGGGAATTGCCTCCATCGGCGGCAGCCAGAAACAGTCATGCTCGGCCGGACCGGCGATGGGGGCCATCGGCGTCACGCTGAAATAATGCGCCCGGACTTCGAGCGGACCACGCACCGATTCGACGAATTGTGTTGCGCGCCCAAGCAGGGTGCCGATCCGGGCAGACCAGGCGATCTCCTCGGCGAATTCGCGCAGCAGGCAGGTCTCGGGCGTCTCGTCCTGCTCGATGCCGCCGCCGGGCAGGAAATAGCGGTCATCCTCCAGCCGCACGATGGCGATCCGGCTGTGTTCGTCCAGCGCCAAGCCATAAGCGCCGGGCCGCGCGGCATAGACCAGATCGGCCCGGCGTGTGCCGAACACCGGTTCCATGGCTGCGCTCAGGCCGCCTGACGCGAGACGATGACGCCGCCCAGGCTGTTCGGCCCGGCGCTGACGAGATCGACCTCGATCAGCTCGCCGATCCGCGCATCGCCAGCCTCCACATGGACGGACTGTAGCCAGGGCGACTTGCCGACGAGCTGGCCCGGCTGACGGCCCTTGCGTTCCAGCAGGATTGTCGTGCGCTTGCCGACGCTGGCCTGGTTGAACGCGATCTGGTGGTTGATGATCTCGGCCTGCAGGCGCTGAAGCCGCTCGTCCATCACCTCTGCGGCGATCTGGTCCGCCATGTCGGCAGCCGGCGTGCCGGGCCGCGGCGAATATTTGAAGCTGAAGGCGGCGGCATACGCGCTTTCGCGCAGGATGCTCAGCGTCTCCTCGAACTCGCTTTCGGTCTCGCCGGGGAAGCCGACGATGAAATCGCCGGACAGCGCGATGTCCGGCCGTGCCGAGCGGACCCGCTCGATGACGCGCAGGTAGGACTCGCGCGTGTGGCTGCGGTTCATCGCCTTCAGGATGCGGTCGGAGCCGGCCTGCACGGGCAGGTGCAGATAGGGCATCAGCTTGCCCACCTCTGCATGGGCGTCGATGAGCCCTTGCGTCATGTCGTTGGGGTGGCTGGTCGTGTAGCGAATGCGGGCGAGATCTGGCAGCGCATCGAGCGCGCGGATAAGCCCGTCCAGTCCCTGAAGCCGGCCCTTGTCGTCCTCGCCGGTCCAGGCATTCACATTCTGGCCGAGTAGCGTGATTTCCCGCGCGCCGCCGTCCACGAGCGCGCGCGCCTCGTCCAGGATCGCTCGCCACGGCCGGCTGACTTCCGCGCCGCGCGTATAGGGCACGACGCAATAGGTGCAGAACTTGTCGCAGCCTTCCTGCACGGTGAGGAAGGCGCTCGTCCCGCTGCGCCGCGCGCGGCCCGGCAACACGTCGAACTTGGAGTCTGCCGGCATGTCCGTGTCCACGGCGTCGCGGCCGGCCATCACGTCGTCGATGAGGCCGGGCAGGCGATGATAGGCCTGCGGGCCGACGACAATGTCGACTGACTTGGTGCGGCGGGTGATTTCCGGCCCTTCGGCCTGGGCGACACAGCCAGCAACGGCGATCATCGGGCGCGATCCGTCCTCGCGGCGCAGGCGGCCGATATCGGAATAGACCTTCTCGGCGGCCTTCTCGCGAATGTGGCAAGTATTGAGCACGACGAGATCGGCGTCCGCGCCCTCGGCGGCCGGGGTCATGCCGCGCGCGCTCAGCAGCTCGGTCATGCGCTCGCCGTCATAGACGTTCATCTGGCAACCGAAGGATTTGACGTGAAAAGTCTGCGGTGCCGGCTTGGATGCGGATTGGGTCATGGCCGCGCGCTATAGCTCCGTTGGTGCGCGCGCGAAAGCGGCATGGCCGCCCCCGGTCAGCGCTGGGCCTGCGCTGCCTCGATGAGCGCGCGGGTCTGCGCGGCCAGCGTCTTGCGGTCAGGATGCTCGCCGGGATCGAAGGGGGCGAGGAAGCGCAGCGTCACCGTCCGCCGTCCCGGCGCGCCAAGAATGCGCAGCGCATTGGCAACGCCGCTTTCCGCGCCCCAGACGACAAGCGGCGTCGCGGCGCCATAGTCGATCACCACCGGCTGGACGAGGATGGCGCGGGGCGGAGGCAGCAGCACGGCGAAGAGCGGCGGCTTGAACGGCAGCAAGGTCTTGCCGTCGCCCGTGCCGCCCTCGGCGAACAGGGCAATGGGCTGGTGCGCCGCCAGCGCATCGCGCACACTGTCGATATGGCTGGAGACCTCGCCGCGCCGCTCGCGCGCCACGAAGATGGTGTTGTTCTGCGCTGCCAGCCAGCCGACCAGCGGAGCACGCTGCACGCCATCCTTGGAAATGAAGGCGCAACCGGTGGCGCCGCCGAGCAGCAGGATGTCGATCCAGCTCAAATGATTGGCCACGAAGAACACGTCGTGCAGCAGCGGCGTGCCTTCGATGCGGACGTCGAAGCCGGCGATCCGGCCGGCGTTGCGCAGGAAACGCCGGGGCCAGGGCGACGGCCCGCGGAGCTTTGCCAGCAGATGCGGGATCACGCAGCCAATGACGAGGCCCAGCAGCAGCGCCAGACGCCCGAACGCGCGCAGACGCGTCATTCAGTCCTTGCGGCTGCGATCGAGCGCGACGCCGTAGAGCTCCATGCGGTGATCGACCAGGCGATAGCCGAGCTTTTCGGCGATCTGGCGCTGGAGTTGCTCAAGCTCGGGATCGACGAACTCGATGACCTTGCCGGTTTCGACGTCGATCAGATGATCGTGATGCGCTTCGGGCGCGGGCTCGTAGCGGGCGCGTCCGTCGCCGAAATCGTGGCGCTCGAGAATGCCGGCTTCCTCGAACAGACGGACAGTGCGGTAGACCGTCGCGATGGAAATGTGCGGGTCGATGGCTGCAGCACGCTCGTGCAGCTTCTCGACGTCCGGATGATCCTCGCTTTCGGAAAGGACCCGCGCGATCACGCGACGCTGGTCAGTGATGCGCAAGCCACGCTCGGCGCAGAGCGCCTCGATATCGATCGTCCGGGTCATGCCCTCTGTGTAGCTGAATTTGTCGGGCCGAAAAGCCGCAAATTGCGCAGCGCAGCGGACGCCATGAAAAAGGGGCGCCGCCAGGCCGTGTTCTGGCGACGCCCCTTTTTCAGGCGATTTATAAAACCGCGTTACTTGCGCGTGCGGCGGCGCGACGTGCCGAGGCCAATCTTCTTGGCAAGGCTGCGGCGCTGCTCCGCATAATTGGGCGCCACCATCGGATAGTCCGCCGGCAGGCCCCATTTGGCGCGATAGTCGTCCGGCGTCATCTGATAGTGCGTCATCAGGTGGCGCTTGAGCATTTTCAGTTTCTTACCGTCTTCAAGGCAGACGATGTAGTCCGGCTTGATGGACGAACGGATGGACACCGCCGGTTCCTGCTTGGGCTGAACCGGAGCCGCTTCCTTGCGAAGGCCGGAAAGCGCGCCATAGACGTTCTGGATCAGCACCGGCAGGTCGGAGACCGCCACGCTGTTGTTGGAGACATGTGCTGCCACAATGTCTGACGTTAAGGTAACAAGCACTTCATCGCGTTCAGTCGAATCCGTCATGACCGAATCCTTCATTATTCTGTTGTCGTCGCGAAACCCAATGCAATGATTTGTATATAGGCCCCATCGCGCTTCTATGCATTTTGCACTTCAAGTGCAAGCTGCCTATGATGTTAGCTATCCTCATGTCTTAAAATGATTTTAAAACTCAGCGCATCATAGTGAGAACCGTTATTACCAAGGTAATAGTTACGACGAATATTATACTGGCGAAAACCTGCTTTGCCATAGAGATGAATGGCCGGATTGCCTGCGCGCACTTCCAGGAACATGGTTTGCGCACCGCTCCCTTCTGCCTCGGTCATGCATCGGTCGAGCAGGCGTCGGCCGTGACTGCGCCCGCGATGCTCGGGATGAACGGCGAGGAGGAGCAGTTCGGCTTCGCCGACGATGGAGCGCAGGAGCGCGAAACCCACCGCCTCCGCCCCGATCCGGCCAATCACAAGCATGGAACCGGGCAGGCGCATCATGGAAGAAAGCTGGGCGGTCGACCACGCCTCGCCATATTCCGGCGGAAAGGCGGCGGTCATCACCGACATGGCGGCTGCGATTTCCGGCTCGATGGCCTCCAGGCTGACTCTGATCTGGAGGCTGTCGTCCATCAGCGCGCTCCGGCAGGTTGGGCCGGGCGCGTGACGGGGGCCATCGGCTTGGCGTCCGCGCCGCGCCCATAAATGGGCCGGGCGGGGCGGTTCCTCTGCGCGACCGACAGCAGGCCGGTCTGCCGCGCATCGGGCAGCAGGGGGACAGCGCGTCCCGGTGCGCCCGCATCGACCAGAACTTGTGCGCCGGAGCCGACCAGCAGGGGCGCGTCCAGCATTGTGGCAAGCGCGTCGATCGGGGTGGATGTGATCTCCAGGGGACGGGCGGCTTGCTCGTCCGATGCGTCGGTGACAGCCCAGAACAACTCGCCATGGCCACCAACCATGACGATGGCAAAGCGCTCCTGTGGCGCGAGCTGTTGCCGAGCCATGGCGCCGACAAGGTCGAGGCAGCCATAGCCCTGCACCGGGATGCCCCAGGCAAAGCCGAGGGCGCTCGCGGCGGCGAGGCCAACGCGCACACCGGTGAAGCTCCCTGGCCCGACATCGACAAGAATGCCGTCCGCTCGACCGCCATCGGGCAGGCTGGCAATGGCGGGAAGCAGCGCTTCGGCGTGGCCACGCCCAAGCGTTTCGTGATGGGCGGCGAGGCAATCGGCGCCATCGAACAGCGCGATCGACAAAGCCGGGGTTGCGCAATCAATGACCAGCACGCGCTCGCTCATGCGTCCGCCTGCCTGACCAGCTTTGCCGACACTTCCTTCATCCCCCTTCGGACGCGTCAGACCGCGCGCACGTCCGTCACTTCCGGCACATAATGCTTGAGCAGTTGCTCGATGCCGTTCTTGAGCGTGGCGGTGGACGAGGGGCAGCCCGCGCAGGCGCCTTGCATCCGCAGATAGACCGTGCCGCGCTCGAAGCCGCGATAAACGATATCGCCGCCGTCATTGGCCACGGCGGGGCGCACGCGGGTGTCGATCAACTCGCGGATCTGGGCAATGATGTCGGCATCGGCCGGATCGTCACCGGGCAGGGCCTCCTGCGCGTCCTCCCCGGGCACGCGGATATCCTGCGCGCTTCCGCCATGAAACAGCGGCATGTCGGCGGAGAAATGATCGAGCAGGATCGAGATCACATCGGTGCGCAGGTCGTTCCAGGCGACACCAGGGCCAGCGGTCACCGAGACGAAATCGCGGCCGAAGAAGACGCCGGTCACGTCGCCCAGATCGAACAGCGCCTGCGCCAGCGGAGAGGCTTCCGCCTCGTCGGGATCGGCGAAGTCGCGCGTCCCGCTCGCCATGACCTGCCGGCCGGGCAGGAACTTCAGCGTCGCAGGATTGGGGGTTTGTTCCGTCTCGATGAACATTGGTCACTTCTCGCCATGGCACGGGGCGGCAGCGTCTGATTGAACAGGCGCCGACGCCCCTCATGTGGTTCGTCCTGCGCGTGTGCGCAAGTGCTCAATGAGCGGACAGCGGTCGTTAGCGGGATGGCGCGGGCTGGGACGGCGCGCTTGCTCCGGTTGCGATCCGCGGCATCGGCGTGCCGTTCGGCAGGATGACCGCGGACCAGCTCGTCTGCGGTCGCAGATAACGCGCGGCCAGCGCCTGCAGCTCGGCTGGTGTTACCTCGATCATGTCCTGCGCCATGCTTGCCGCGCGCGGCAGCTTGTCCCGATCGCTCGTGTAGCCGGCAAGCTGGTTCATCCAGAAGGCATTGCTCGAGAGCGCGCGGCTGAGCAGCTGGCGCACCGGCTCTACCTGCCGGTCGAGTTCATCCTGACTGACCGGCTTGGTCGCCAGATCTGTCGCGATCTCGTTCATGAGCTGGAAGAAGGCCGGAATCCGGTCCGGCTTGAGCTGGCTCTGGACGATCAGGAAGCCGCCGCTTTCGGAGCTGTCCGGCCAGACGCTCGATGCGCTCGGCGTGTAGGCAGCGCCATCGATCGAGCGGAACTTCTCGAACAGTCGATCGCTGATGATGCGGGCGAGCATATCCAGCTGGCGGCTCTCCTTCACCTGCGCAGGGCCTCCGCCCGTCGGCCAGGCCATCACGGCGGCCGCCTGTTCGCGCGGGCCGTTGTGAGCAATCAGCACGGGGGAGCCGACCGGCGCGGGGAAATGGAGCGCCTTGTTCGCGGGCGGCGGCGGGGTGTCGGGGCGTGGCGGCAGGGCGCCGAAAGTCGCGGCGACGGCGGCGATGGCCTCTTCCGCGTCGATATCGCCATACACCTGAACCTCGATCGGCCCCGAGGCGAGGCGCGGCGCCCACAGCGCCTTGAACCGGTCCAGCGTCAGCGCGTCGCGGTCCGAGGGGCTGGCGGGCGCGAACCGGCCGTCGCGATTGCGCAGCATCCAGTCGAGATCGCGCTCAATGGCCTCGGCTGCCGAACTTGGCACAGGCGTGTAGCCTGCTTCCATGGTCGCGAAGACGCGCTTGAGCGGCGCTTCGTCCCAGCGCGGAAAAGCGAGCTTGGTCGCGAACAGGCGCAGCTGGTCGCGATAATCCTCCGGCCCGGTCACAGCGTTGAAAGTGAAGGCGTCCTCATCGATCCCGAAGTCGAGCGACAGGCGCCGGCCATTCATCAGCTCAAGCAGGTCGCGCTGGTCGAGATCGCCGATGCCACTGGCAGCCAGCGCATAAGGCGCGGCCCACAAGGCATTGTCCTCGCCCGCCGGGAAGCTCTGCCGGCCATGGCCGAACCGGACGGTCACGCGCACGCGGCCGGGCTCAGACTTGTTGCCGAGTACCAGCAGCTTCACGCCGTTGGCGAAAGCGACCTCTTCGATGCCGAGCACGCCGACGGGCGTGCGCGAGAGAATCTTGCCCGGCGCGGGCAGGGGAGGGAGCGAAGCCATCGTCACGGCCTTGTCGCCCAGCCGGGCATTGGCGGCGGGCTGGACAGGCGCGCGGAAGGCGGCGTTCAGGCGCGCCAGCGCATTGGGCTGTGGTGCCTTGAGGCTGAGCAGGGTGCGCTCCGCGCTGGCGGAGAAGAGCCGCCGGGTCGATGCGAGCAGCTGCTCGGGCGTCATATATTTGCGGGCTGATCGGTAGATATCGAGCTGCGCCTGCGGGGTGACGATCGTTTCGCGAATATCCACCGCGCCGACAAGCATTTCCGTCTGGTTCGCGCTGCCTTCTACCCGCGCGGTGGCTGCGGCGGAGTTGAAGCCGGTTTCCATGCCAGCGAACTCCCGGTCGATGTCTGCCTGGCTGGGCGGGGTACGCCGCGCGTCCTCGATGATGGCGCGCACGTCCTTCAGCGCCTTCTCCCAGTCGTTGCCGATGGGGACGATGGTCACATAGGTCGCATTGGCGGAGCGATAGCTGTCGTCGAGCGAGACGCTGGCCTGGAGGAAGCTCGCGCCTTGGCTGGCGGCGATTTCCAGCCGGCGATTGATCAGTTGCAGCGCCAGTTCATCGGCAAGGCGCGCCTGATTGAAGGCAATCGTGTCCTCGTTGAAGGTCCAGGGGCGCAGATAGGCAAGCCCCACCGAATAAGGTGCGCTCGGCTCGACTACCACCTTGGCGGCCGGCGCTTTCGGGTCCGGCTTGCCGAAGTCGGGGAGCGGCTGCGCCGGGCCCTTTGCCTGCCAGCCGCCGAAATGCGCCTGCAGCTTCGCTTCCATCGCCGCCGGGTCCATCGCGCCGGAGATGGCAATGACGGTCCGGTCGGGGCGATACCAGCGATCGTGGAAGGCGCGGAGCCGCTCTGCCGTGGCGGCGTTCAGCGTCGCTTCGGTGCCGATCGGGCTGTGCCGGCCGAGCCGCTGCCCAGCGAAATAGAATTTGCGCACCTCGTCGCCTACGCTCGCCATGGGGCTGAGGCCTTCACGCCGTTCCGCGAGGATCACGGCGCGTTCGGCATTGACTGGGGCGGCGGCGATATTGGGTTCGGCCAGCATCCCGGCGAGGATCTTCAGGCTCTCGTCGATGCCGGCGTCGGTGGCCCGGGGCAGATCGAGGGCGAACGTGGTGCCCGTGGGCGAGGTCTGCGCATTGGTGTCGCTGCCGAACTCCGCGCCCAGCCGCTGCCAGATGCGCTTGGATTCGCCATCGGGCACATTGCGCGATCCGCGAAAGGAGAGGTGCTCGATGAAATGCGCGAAGCCGGCTTCGCTCGGTTCCTCCATGAGCGACCCGACGTCGACGCGAACACGAATCGAGACTTGCCCGGCAGGGACGTCGTTGCGGCGGATGGCATAGCGCAGACCGTTGGGCAGCACGCCGAACCGCCATGCCGGATCCATGGGGACGTCGCTTTTCTCGTAGAGCCAGGGGCGCTTTGCGGCGGCTTCTGCGGGATTCGCGGCGAGTAACGGCCGCGCGGTCGGGGCAGATGTCTGGGCCTGCGACGGGAGAGGCGCAAGCAGGCTTGCGGCTAGAAACGCCGAGACAATCCGGCGAACAGCAATCTTGATGGTCATCCGGTTACTCTATCGCCTCTCGCAGGAATGGTATCACGGAAATGAGCGACGTCCACCGGCGCGGCGCGTGGCAAGTCTTTGAAACTGCGTCGGCGGGGAGGGGATGCCTGCATCGGATGTCAGTCATCGCGAGGTCCGGCTGAACCTTGCCTGACCATGAACCGCCCAATGCCTCGACCCCCAGCCAAGCATCGGGAAAGAAAGGTGGAATGGGGAAAAGAGAAGGAAATCCCGGAAATCCGCGATTTCGGGGATGTAAAATCAGCCACGATCAAAACTTTGTTTACCACGGCTGACTACAAGGCCTCCATTGCAGGAGGTCAGGCATGTCTGCCGCACAAGCGTCATCCGAAAGTTTTGGGGGCAGGCTCGCCCGTCTCGGCCGTATGCTGGGCATTGCTGAAGCCAATTCAGATCAATCCGCATCGTTCGTTGAACAGGCAGCGCGTGAGACCGGCAATGGCCGACTCAGTCGCGAAGTGGAGCGTCGCAAGACGCTCTACGAGGATGTCGGCAGCTTTCTGTTCGCGCATGATCTGGATCTGACGCCGCTCAATTTCGGGCTGGCACTCGACTATATTACGGGCAACGACCTGGCGATCGAGAAGGCTGTCCGCGCGATCCTGAGCGACAAGGGCAAGCTGACGAACGGCGTGGCCGAGCGGATCATCGCCGATCAGCGGGCAGAAGAACTCACCCCTGACACGTTGCATGATATGCTGGAGAAGGTTGAGGAGAATCTCAACCAGCTGACCGGCATTGCCGATCAGTCGAGCAACTCAGCCAAGGATTTTGGCGCGGCGTTGCAGAAGCAGGCGGCCGAGCTGACCAAGAGTGATCCCGGCAGCGATACGATCGCCAATCTCGTGTCGCTGACCCGGACGATGATCGAAAAGACCCGCGAGGTCGAGGTGCGGATGCGCGATGGCCAGAAGCAGACGCGCCTGCTCCAGAAGAATCTCGAAAATGCGCGCAAGGCGGCCGAGCAGGATCATCTGACCGGCCTGCCCAATCGCCGCAGTTTCGAGAACACGCTGCGGGACGAAGCCGCGGTGGCGCAGCGCAACAACGAGCCGCTGACCGTGGCGTTCTGCGACATCGATCACTTCAAGAATATCAACGATTCGCATGGCCATGACGCGGGTGACCGCGTGCTCAAGTTCGTGGCAGGTCTGCTTGCCAAGATCTCGGGCGACAAATGTCACGTCGCGCGGCACGGTGGCGAGGAATTCGTCATGCTGTTTCGCGGGATGACAGTCGCGGAGGCCGCCAAGCTCGTCGACGATGCGCGGGCGGACATGGCCGAGCGCAATCTGGTCGACCGCAAGACCGGCGAGCGCATGGATCAGGTCACCTTCTCGGGTGGCGTGGCCGATGTGTTCGCCTATTCAGAACCGCGCGAGGCGCTCAAGGCCGCCGATCGTGCGCTCTATCTGGCCAAGGAACATGGCCGCAATCGCGTCTACATCGCGCGCGAAACGGACGATTAAGCTCCATCTTCCCGGCTTGTGCGCGACCAGCCTGACTCAGAAGTCCGGCTGGTCGTAATATTTCGGCGGGGTGACGATCTCCATCCGCTCGGCAAGCAGCGGACGGAACGACGGGCGCGACTTGATGGCGGCATACCAGCGCTTGGTCGGCTTGTGGCCTTCCCAGTCGATCCCGCCCAGATAATCGGCGACGGAAATATGTGCGGCGGCGGTGATATCGGCCAGTGTCATGGTCCCGCCCGCCAGCCAGCTGCGGTGATCGAGCAGATAATCCATATAATCCATATGAGTGTTGGCCTTGCGCATCGCGTCGCGCAGGGCGCCGCCATCCGGCGAGGCGCGTGAGACGATGCGCTTGATCATCCGCTCGTTGAGCAGCGGCGCGACGACATCGCGATAGACGATCTGGTCGAACCAGGCGACCAGCCGCCGGATCTCGGCACGCGCCAGTGTCGAGCCGGAAATGAGCGGGAAGTGCTCGATCGTCTCCTCGAAATATTCGCAGATCGCCTGACTGTCGACGAGTGTCGCGGCGCTGTCGTCGGCAACCAGCACCGGGGTCATGCCGGCGGGATTGAGGTCGAGAAATTCGTCCCGCGCTTCCCACGGTGATTCGCGCACCAGCTCATAGATGATGCCCTTTTCCGCCATCAGAAACCGCACTTTGCGGGAGAAGGGACAGAGCGGGAACTGATAGAGGTGCCACATTCGCTCGACCATTAAGGGGCGTTGTCTGCTGCGCCTAGCCGTATTCTGCATCCAGTTCGGCTTTGGTGCGTTGTGGGGAGGTCCGGCTGATGGCGCGGGTGCCGTCAGGGACGATGCTTCCCGGGAGGAAAGTCATGCGGATCGCGGTGCACCAGTTGATTATCGCAGGTGCCGTCGCGCTTGGCGGAACGCTGGGCGGGATCGTGGCGGGCAACTATACCACCGGGGCGCCCCGGTTGAGTGGTGCGCCGGAGCTGGCCTACGGCAGCTTCTCGGCGGACGGACCGGTTGCGCTGGCGGCGATGCCCGATCAGGACGGCGCCGACCTGAACGGGCCGACCTCCTATGAGTGCCAGGGATGCGACGCGCATCTTTATCCCGATCCGCCCGCGCTTTATGCCGATGCATCCTATGACGGCCAGGCAAAGGCCGATGTCGAGTATCAGACGTCTTCCTATGAAACGTCGTCCTATGAGGGCGCGCGCTATGACCCGCCCAGCGGTCAGTCTCAGGAAGCGCCAGTGGTCGTGTCGCCGGCAGCCGCGCCGGTCGTGGGCGGGCCTGTCGCGCAAGAAACGTCGGCGCGGCAGGATTTCACGATGGTCTCGGCCCAATTGCCTGACGGGGTCGTTCGGGTCGGGCGGCCCGGTATCGTGACGAGCAACAGGCCCGCCGATCTTCAATAGCAATCCGAGCCTGATGGCTGCCGCTGTTCCAGCGTCACTCAGTCGCGGGACGCCCCGTCGGAGCGCGCAGGCAAAAGCGGCCCGGCACCATCATGGGCCGGGCCGCATTGATCGGTTCGTTATTCTGCCGCTGCCTCGGCCGCCTCGTCGGAGAGTGGATGCGGCAGGCGGTTGACCATTTCCTTGGGGCAGACATGCCAGAAGTGCTGCCTGCTGCGGTCCCAGCTATGCAGGATCGCGTTGGCCCAGCTGCTGTCCGTGCGGGCGACATGCTCTTCGATCAGGCTCTTGAGCACGCCTTCCCAATGCTCGCTGGCGAGGCGCTGCCAGACGATGCTCTCGGGATTGGCGCGGCCGGCGAAAGTGCGCTTCTCGTCATAGACGAACGCCATGCCGCCGGTCATGCCCGCGCCGAAGTTGGCGCCAATCTGACCCAGGATCACGGCGATGCCGCCGGTCATATATTCAAGCCCGTTCGCGCCGCAGCCCTCGACCACCACCTGCGCGCCGGAATTGCGCACGGCGAAGCGCTCGCCGGCTTGCCCCGCGGCGAACAGCTTGCCCGCCGTCGCGCCATAAAGCACGGTGTTGCCGATGATGGTGTTGTCCTGGCTCGCGAGCGGGCTGGAGACCGTGGGCCGCACCGCGATGATGCCGCCCGAGAGGCCCTTGCCAACATAGTCGTTCGCGTCGCCGAACACTTCGAGCGTGATGCCCTTGCAGAGGAAGGCGCCCAGCGACTGGCCCGCCGTGCCACGCAGGCGGACATGGATGTGCCCGTCCTGCAGGGTCGACATGCCGAACTTCTCGGTGACCATCGCCGAGAAGCGCGTGCCCACCGCCCGGTGCGTGTTGCGCACGGTGTAAGTGAGCTGCATCTTCTCGCCCCGCTCGAACACGGCCTTGGCGTCCGCGATCATCTGCGCGTCCAGGCTGTCGGGCACTTCGTTGCGCCAGGTCGGCAGGTTGAAGCGACGCTTGTCATCGTCCGCATCCACCTTGGCGAGGATCGGGTTGAGGTCGAGGTCGTCGAGATGCTCGGCGCCACGGCTCACCTGCTTGAGGAGCTCGGTGCGGCCGATCACTTCGTCCAGGCTGCGGCAGCCCAGACGCGCCAGGATCTCGCGCACTTCCTCGGCGATGAAGGTCATCAGGTTGATGACCTTCTCCGGCGTCCCGGTGAACTTGGCCCGTAGCTTCTCGTCCTGCACGCACACGCCCACCGGGCAGGTGTTCGAATGGCACTGGCGCACCATGATGCAGCCCATCGCGACCAGGCTCAGCGTGCCGATGCCGAACTCCTCGGCGCCCAGGATTGCGGCGACGACGATGTCGCGCCCGGTCTTGAGGCCGCCGTCGGTGCGCAGCTTCACGCGATGGCGCAGGCCATTGAGCGTGAGCACCTGATTGGTCTCGGAAAGCCCCATTTCCCAGGGCAGGCCGGCGAACTTGATGCTGGTGAAGGGCGATGCGCCGGTGCCGCCGACATTGCCCGAGACAAGGATGACGTCCGCATGTGCCTTGGCGACGCCTGCGGCCACGGTGCCGATGCCGGCCTGGCTCACCAGCTTCACGCAGACCCGCGCGCGCGGGTTGATCTGCTTGAGGTCGTAGATGAGCTGCGCCAGATCCTCGATCGAGTAGATGTCGTGATGCGGCGGTGGCGAGATCAGCGTCACGCCGGGCGTCGAGTGACGTAGGCGGGCGATGAACTCGGTCACCTTGAAGCCGGGGAGCTGGCCGCCTTCGCCGGGCTTGGCGCCCTGCGCGACCTTGATCTCGATTTCCTCGCAGGCGCCCAGATATTCGGCGTGGACGCCGAACCGGCCCGAGGCGATCTGCTTGATCGAGCTGTTGGCATTGTCGCCATTCTCATAGGGCTTGAAGCGCGCCGCATCCTCGCCGCCTTCGCCGGAAACGGCCTTGGCACCGATGCGGTTCATCGCGATCGCCAGCGTTTCGTGCGCCTCGGGGGAGAGCGCGCCCAGCGACATGCCCGGCGTCACGAACCGCTTGCGGATCTCGGTGATCGCCTCGACCTCGTCGATCGGCACGGCCTGATCGGGATACTGGAACTCCAGCAGATCGCGCAGATAGACCGGCGGCAACTCGGAGACGCCGCGCGCGAACTGGAGGTAGGTCGAGTAGCTGTCCGTCGCCACCGCCGTCTGCAGCGTGTGCATGAGCTGGGCGGAATAAGCGTGCGTCTCTCCGCCCGCGCGGTGGCGGTAGAAACCGCCGACGGGCAGGGTGACGACGCCCTTGCGATAGGCCGCCTCATGGCGCAGCAGCGCGCTATATTGCAGCGAGGCATAGCCCTCGCCGGAGATCTTGGACGGCATGCTCGGGAACAGGTCGTTCACCAGCGCGCGCGACAGGCCGACCGCCTCGAAATTATAGCCGCCGCGATAGCTGGAGATGACCGCGATGCCCATCTTGCTCATGATCTTGAGCAGGCCTTCGTTGACCGCCGTGCGATAGTTCTGCAGGCAGGTCTGCAGGTCACGCTGGCCGAACAGGCCGCGCGCATGGCGATCGGCAATGCACGCCTCGGAGAGATAGGCGTTCACCGTGGTGGCGCCGACGCCGATCAGCACCGCGAAATAATGCGGGTCCAGGCACTCTGCCGTGCGCACGTTGATCGACGAATAGGAGCGCAGCCCCTTGCGCACGAGGTGGGTGTGCACGGCGGCGGCGGCCAACACCATGGCGATGCCGACCCGATCCGGGCCGATCGCCTCGTCGGAGAGGAACAGCTCGGTCTGGCCGGCGCGCACCGCAATCTCCGCCTCGTCGCGGATGCGGTTGATGGCGGCGCGCAGCGCGTCCGGCGGGCCATCGGCGGGGAAGGTGCAGTCGATCTCGGCAACGACCTTGCCGAAATACTTCTTCAGCCGCGACCAGTCCTCGCAAAGCAGCACTGGCGATTCCAGCACCAGCACATCGCTGTTCTGCGCGTCGTCCTCCAGGATGTTGGCGAGGTTGGAGAAGCGCGTCTTCAGGCTCATCACATGCCGCTCGCGCAGCGAGTCGATGGGCGGGTTGGTGACCTGGCTGAAATTCTGGCGGAAGAAATGGCTGATCGTGCGCGGCTTGTCGGTGATGACCGCGAGCGGCGTATCGTCGCCCATCGAGCCGACGGCTTCCTTGGCGTCCTCGACCATGGGGCTGAGGATCAGTTCCATGTCCTCAAGCGACAGGTTGGCGGCGATCTGACGGCGCGTCAGCTCTTCCTTGGTCCAGTGCGGGCGCGCGTTCTCCTCTGCCGCCGGCAGATCGTTGGCGCAGCGGAAGCCCTTCACATAATCGGCATAGGGGCGCTCGCCGGCGATGCGGTCCTTGATCGCGCGGTCGTCGAACACCTTGCCCGCGTCGAGATCGACGGCGATCATCTGCCCCGGCCCAAGGCGGCCCTTCTTGACGACCGAGGTCTCCGGCACGACGACCATGCCGGTCTCCGATCCGACGATCAGCAGATTGTCGGACGTGATGGTGTAGCGCAGCGGGCGCAGCGCATTGCGGTCCATGCCCGCCACGGCCCAGCGGCCATCGGTCATGGCGAGGGCGGCCGGGCCGTCCCACGGTTCCATGACGGAAGCGAGATAATCATACATGTGGCGATGCGCGTCGGGCACCTCGTCGCTGCCTTGCCAGGCCTCGGGCACCAGCATCAGCTTGGCGGTCGGCGCGTCGCGGCCGGCGCGGCACAGCGTCTCGAACACGGCGTCCAGCGCGGCGGTGTCGGAGGCGCCGGCCGGGATCACCGGCTTGATGTCGCCGGACTGCTCGCCAAAGGCCAGTGCGGCCATCTTGATCTCGTGGCTCTTCATCCAGTTCTTGTTGCCGCGGATCGTGTTGATCTCGCCATTGTGGGCAAGCTGACGGAACGGTTGGGCCAGCCACCATTGCGGGAAGGTGTTGGTCGAGTAGCGCTGGTGGAAGATCGCCACGCGGCTCTCGAACCGCTCGTCGGTCAGGTCCGGATAGAAGACCGAGAGCGATTCCGCGAGGAACAGCCCCTTGTAGATGATCGACTGGCAGGAGAGCGAGCAGACGTAGAAATCGTTGATCTGCGCTTCGATCACCTTCTTCTCGATGCGCCGGCGCACGAGATAGAGATCGCGCTCGAACTCGGCTACGGCCTGTTCCTCGGGCATCGGCCCGGCGATGAGGATCTGCTCGATCTCGGGGCGGGTGCGCTGCGCCTTCTCGCCGATCACGGAGACGTCGACCGGCACCTGGCGCCAGCCATAGATGCGGTATCCGGCCTGGATGATCTCGGCCTCGACGAGGGTGCGGCAGGTCTCCTGCGCGCCCAGATCCGTGCGGGGCAGGAAGATCATGCCCACGGCCAGCCGGTTCGGCATCGGCTTGTGGCCCGAGGCGGAAATGGCGTCGTCAAAGAAGCGCACCGGCAGGTCGACATGGATGCCGGCGCCGTCACCGGTCTTGCCGTCGGCATCGACGGCGCCGCGGTGCCACACGGCCTTGAGCGCATCGATCGCGCTCTCGACGACCCGGCGCGAGGCCTTGCCATCCGTCGCGGCGACAAGGCCGACGCCGCAGGCGTCACTCTCGAACTCGGGACGATACATGCCGACTTCGGCAATGCGGCGACGTTCTGCTTCGGTGGTCATGGCTTCGACCTCCTTTACTTGCGTGACTGCTGGTCGGCGCGCGTGGCGCCTGGGATAGTCTGTGTGGCGGCGGTCATGATTTGGGCGCTTTCTCGCCCTGAGGCATGAGCTCGCCAAAGGCGCGCTGCATCGCTCGTTCGCCGGCGCGCGCGCCTACCTCGCGACCAGTCGTCTGGCCGAAGGTGGACAATTTCTGCTGCAGATCGGGCATGACCTTGATCATTTTTTCGCCAGTTCCGCTGGTGTAGAAGGCAACCAGTTCATCCAGCTCCTTCGGGCTGAATACGTTCGCATATTCCTTTGCGGTCCGCTCGATGAGGGCAGGGGTTGCCTGGGCCAGCTCGGTCGTGAACTCCTCGCTGAAAATGGCGAGTAGCCGCTCCCTATTACCGGGTTTGGCTTCCATCGACTTCATCATGGCGGCCGTGCTCGGCTCGGACTCCAGTGAGCCGATCGTAGCCTGCGCCATGAGCGGCACCAGCCTTTCGAACATCATGCCGATTGTGCGATCGATCTTCATCATGGCGAGGAGCTTGCGCGCGGATGCAAGACCCGCTGGCGATTGGGCCGGCGCGGCGGCCGGCTGGGCCTCGCTCTGCGCGCAAAGTGGCGCGGCGAGAGTGGTCAGCGCCAACGCAAGGGCGAAAGTGCGCTTGCGCATTACGCCGCGACCTGCTGCCGCTTCGGTGCCTTGGCCTTGAGATAGGCCAGCATGTGCTCGGCCACATCGCGGCCATCGCGGATCGCCCAGACGACGAGGCTGGCACCGCGCACGATGTCGCCGGCGGCGAAGACGCCATCAACGCTGGTCATCATCGAGCGATGGTCGACGCGCAGCGTGCCCCAGCGCGTCACGGCCAGGCCGGGATCGTCGAACATGGTGGGCAGATCCTCGGGATCGAAGCCCAGGGCCTTGATGACGAGATCGGCCGGGATGCTCGCTTCGCTGCCCGGATCGGGCTCGGGCGCGCGGCGGCCGGAGGCGTCCGGCTGGCCCAGGCGCATGCGGGTGAGCTTCACACCAGTCACCTGCTCCGTGCCTTCGAACGCGACGGGGGCGGACAGCCAGACGAATTCGACGCCTTCCTCCTCGGCATTCTGCACTTCGCGCTGCGAACCGGGCATGTTTTCCCGGTCGCGGCGGTAGAGGCAGCGCACCGAGCGGGCGCCCTGGCGGATGGACGTGCGCACGCAGTCCATGGCGGTGTCGCCGCCGCCGATGACGACCACGTCCTTGCCGGTTGCGAGCAGCGATCCGTCCTCGTGGCTTGGTACGGCGTCGCCGAAGCCGGCCTTGTTGGACGCCGTGAGGAAGTCGAGCGCCTTGACCACGCCCTTGGTGCCGACGCCGGGCATCTTCATGGCACGCGCCTTGTAGACGCCGGTGGCGATCAGGATCGCGTCATGCTTCTCGCGCAGCTCGGCGAGCGTCGCATCGCGTCCGACCTCGAAGCCGAGATGGAACCGGATACCGGCTTCCTCCAACCGACGGACGCGGCGCATGACCACGTCCTTCTCCAGCTTGAAGCCGGGGATGCCATAGGTCAGCAGGCCGCCGGCGCGGTCATAGCGGTCGTAGACATGCACCTCGTGTCCTGCCGCGCGCAGATATTCCGCCGCGGTGAGGCCGCCCGGGCCAGCGCCGATGATGCCGACGGAGAGGCCGGTCGCCTCGTCGACGCGCACGGGCTCGACCCAGCCTTCCTTCCAGGCCGTGTCGGTGATGAACTTCTCGACCGAGCCGATGGTGACAGAGCCATGGCCGGAGAATTCGATGACGCAATTGCCCTCACACAGCCGGTCCTGCGGGCAGATGCGGCCGCAGATCTCCGGCATTGTGGAGGTCATGTTGGAGAGCTCATAGGCCTCGCGCAGGCGGCCTTCGGCGGTCAGCTTCAGCCAGTCGGGGATGTGGTTGTGCAGCGGGCAGTGCACCGAGCAATAGGGCACGCCGCATTGCGAGCAGCGCGCTGCCTGGCTCTCGGCGCCTTCGGTCGAGAAGCTTTGCGAAATTTCATGGAAATCATGGGCGCGTTCGCCTGCCGACCGCTTCTCCGGATAGGATTGCGATCGCACCACGAACTTGAGCATCGGATTCTCGGCCATGAGTGTCCCCTTTCAATCGGCGACGGCGCTAACCCCAAAAAATGGCGGAGTCACGCGATTCATGGCATTTAGGTAAGTTATTTTGACCTAAATAAAGTCGGATTTCACGATTTTTTGAGCGGTTGCAACAAATGCACGGTCAAAATATGTCCGAACCGGACTTATCTCAAGGCGAGCCACGCCAGGGCGGCACATCCGGCGGCGATTCGATACCAGGCGAACGGCGCAAAGCCCTGCCGCGAGACGAGGCCGACGAACCATTTGATGACGACGATGGCGACGATGAACGACACGACGAAGCCGATGGCGATATCGCCCCAGTTGGTTGCGCTGCTCATCAGCGCGTCGCGGGATTTGAGCGCTTCCAGCGTGGTCGCGCCCAGCATCGTCGGCACGGCGAGGAAGAAGGAGAATTCCGCCGCCGTCTTGCGATCGACGCCGAGCGACAGCGCGCCCATGATGGTCGCGCCCGAGCGGCTGACGCCGGGGATCATCGCCAGGCACTGGATGAAGCCGATGCCCAGCGCGCGGCTATAGGGCAAGCGCTCGACGCTGTGGAACTGGAACGTGCCGAGCAGCCGCTCGATCAGCAGGATCGCGATGCCGCCGACGATGAGCGCCACTGCCACGATGGTGGGCGATCCAAGCATCGCTTCGATATGGCTGTGGAGGGCAAGGCCAATCACCGCGGAAGGTAGGAAGGCGAGGAGGAGATTGGCAAGGAACCGCCAGCTCCCGGCATCGCGCGCCAGCAGGCCCATCGCCACATTCCAGAATGTCCGCCAGTAGAGCACGACCACCGCCAGAATGGCGCCGAGCTGGATGACCACATTGAACGTCGCCCAGTCCGAGGCCTGATAGCCGAGCAGCTCACTCGCCAGGATGAGGTGGCCGGTTGACGAGACCGGCAGAAACTCGGTCAGCCCCTCGACGATGCCGAGCAGGATGACGGTCAAGAGATGGCTATCCATGGCAATTCATCCTGGCAGCGGGAATGGGAAGGGGGCGCCGATCTGCGGAGCCCGGTTGCCGGACGGTCCCGTCAGGCGCGCAGAGCCGAGCCGAAGCGTCCGTGCTTGCGATATTGTTCCAGCCAGGCCGGTGCCAGCGCGGCCATCGGCGCGGGGCGGATGCCGAAGGCGTTGAAGCCCTTGGCGCCTGCCGCCGCGACATTGTCCCTGCACAGCATCTCATATTGATCGCGCGTGATCGGCGCGCCCGGCGCCCATCCGGTCAATGTTGCGAGCGCCTTGGCTGCGCCATCGGGAACGGGCAGGAAGGTGCAGTCGCGCCCGATCTGCCCCGCAATCCAGCGATTGATTTCCGCCAGCGTCAGAACATCCGGCCCGCCCAGCTCATAGGTCTCACCGGCGAAGCGCTTGGGCTCGGCCACGGCGAGCGCGATCGCGCGGGCGACGTCGCCCACATGAACCGGCTGGAAGCGGCAGGCGCCGCGAATGACCGGCACGGCATGAAACAGCGGCACGGCCGATCCGGTGACGATCAGCTGGGCGAAGCGATTGGTGAAGCCATCGTCCCGACCGAAGATGATCGACGGGCGGATGATCGTCGCCTTGGGAAAGGCTGCACGCACGGCTGCTTCGCCTTCGCCCTTGGTCTGGCCGTAGGCCGACGGGCTGGCGCTGTCCGCGCCGATGGCCGACACATGCACCAGCGCATCCAGCCCCGCAGCAGCGGCGGCCCCCGCGATATTGGCAGCGCCCTCGACATGGGCGGCCTTCATGTCACCCTTGAGTAGCCCGACCAGATTGACGGCAGCGCCCGCGCCGGCAAGCGCGGCGGCCACCTGATCGGCATCCGTGATATCGACGGCGACGAACTGGGTCTGGCCCACATTGCCGAGCGAGCGCATGCCCATGGCCAGCCGCGGCGCGCGCTGGGCGATCCGCACGCGATAGCCCTTTGCCAGCAGATCCTGCGCGACCTGCCGGCCGACGAACCCGCCACCGCCAAACAACACCACCGGCTTGTCCGTTGCGCTCATCGCTTCTTTCCTGTTCGTCCCTGACCGAAAGCCGCTTGGCGCGGCGGATCAATCCCTTGCCCCAGCCGCGCGCGCAAGACAACTCTCGCGTCATACCTATCCCTTGATGGCGATGGCCGTGCGTGATGCTGACTCGCGTTATGCGCCTCGAAAGGCAGGGCGCACATCCTGCGGCGGGCAGGGCAGACTGGCAATCGGACCGATCCTCAACCTCTCGCTAACCATAAGGACTGGGAAAACGGGATTTTCCTGGAGCGGCTCCTTCGCCATTGCGTGTTGCAAGGAATGCACGCAGGTGTCGCATGCTGGGCATGTCGGCAGCGAAGGCGGGGGATCGGCCCGCGTGCCTGCCTGATCTGCCGCTTCCCCGTGTCAGCCTCGGTCTATCGGAGCGGAATACCATCTGCTTTTCTATGAAATAAAATCGTAATATCAGATGCTTATATGGTCATTCGATCCTCGCGCCAGCCTTTGCAAAGTGGTCGTGGCTTTGGCGGTGATGGCTGGCGTACGCGTGATGTAGCGGCGGCAAGCCGTCTGTCGATGGGAAAACGCGTGAGCGGGGCATGGGTCCCGAATGCGCGATTTCCTGTGCGAAATATGCTGCGCAACATACAGGTTCTGCTGCTATGCAATATGGGAAAAATGGCTGTTTTCTGCGTCGCAGCAACGATTTTCCCTTGTTCATGAACAGGGGCGACCCTATGTGCGCCATCAAGCGCAACATAGAACGCTGACAGGTGATCCGGGCGATAACCGGGAATGGACCTGATGCCAGGATCAAGACCTAAAAGTGCTAAGACTGAGTTCGTAGGAGCAAGACCATGAAGATTGCCACTGCCGCCATCGCTGCGGCTTTCCTGATCGCCGGTTCGACGGGTGCGTTCGCCAAGGCGCGCGAGAATGTTGAAGTCCGCGTTTCGACTGCGGGCGTCAATTTCGCCGACGCAGACAGCGTGAACAAGTTCCGCTCGCGCGTTGCACGGGCAGCCGCCGAGGTTTGCAACCCGGGCGATCGCATCGGTGCCGACCTGTCGCCCGACTTCGCTTGCCGCAAGTCGATGGCCGCCACGAGCGAGACGCGCATCGCGCAGCTCACCGGTCGTTCCAATTCGCAGATGGCCATCGTCGAGTAATTCGCGAAGCCAAAACGGTTCCCACCGAGCGGCGCATCGTTTCCCACGAGGGGGCGGTGCGCCGCTTGGCTTTTGTGCCCGGAAAAATTGGCGCGGCGCGGCCTGAATGAATGGCGTCTCTCGCTATGCCTGGCGCAAGCCATCAGTGGCGCGCTTGGCACGCGGTGATTTGACGCTCTTGTGTAGAGCCGCCCGCGCGATCGCTCAGCGACCTTCCCTCATTGGCAGGATCACTCCGCCGGCTGCGTATTCCCGGTGTCCAGCCCCTTGCCACCACGCGCCGCGACCAGCGCACGCAGCTTGCGCGTCACTGTCTCGGGGGATTGCGTGCCGCGCGCCAGGCGCCGGTAGAGGATCGGCACGACATAGAGCGTGATCGCCGTGGCGATGCTGACGCCGAACACGATGACCCAGCCGATGGAGGAGCGGGCCGCCGCACCGGCGCCATGGCTGATCGCCAGAGGCACGGCGCCCGCGACGGTGGCGATCGACGTCATCAGGATCGGGCGCAGGCGGCGGGCCGCCGCTTCGCGGATCGCGAGCTCGATATCCTTGCCTTCGTCGCGCAGCTGATTGGCATATTCCACGATCAGGATGCCGTTCTTCACCGCAAGACCGACCAGCATGATAATGCCGATCTGGCTGAACAGGTTGATAGTCGTGCCGGTGAAGGCGAGACCAAGGATGCCGCCGGCAACGCCCAGCGGCACGGCGGAGATGATCACGAGCGGGTGCACGAAGCTCTCGAACTGCGCGGCAAGCAGCAGGTAGATCACGACGATGGTCAGACCGAAGGCAACCCAGATGGAGGAGCCGGTCTGCTTGAACGAGCGGCTTTCGCCCTTGTAGCCAATCGCGCGCACTTCCGGCGACTGGCGCGCTTCATTCTCCAGGAAGGTGAGGGCACGGCCGAGCGAATAGCCCGGCGCCAGTCCGCCATTGAGCGTGATCGAGCGCATCTTGTTGAAGCGGCCCAGCTCGCGCGCGGTCGCGGCCTGCCGCGCGACGACCAGATTGGAGAGCGGCACGAGTGCGCCGCTCGCCGCGCGGACATAGACCTTGGAGAGCGCGGCCTCATCATCGCGATTGAAGGCTTCCGCCTGCAACACGACATAATATTCCTCGCCGTCGCGCACATATGTGGAGGTGCGGCGCGATCCCATCATGGTCTGCAGCGCCTGGCTTACATCGTCCACGGAGATGCCGAGATCGCCAGCCCGCTGATGATCGACTTCGATGACGAGTTGCGGCTTGTTCTCCACATAATCGGCGTCGAGATTGAGGATGCCGGGATTGTCGCGGGCAGCATCCAGGATGCGGTCGCGGGCGCGGGCCAGCTCCTGATAGGAGTCTCCCGCAATCACGAAGCTGATGGGCTGGCCGCTGCGCGACATGCGGTTATTGACCACGGCGTTGCCGCGCACCGTCGGCAGATCGACCAGCTTCGCATTGATCGCGCGGGCAACGTCCTGCGTGGTCTGCTTGCGATCGTCCCAATGCTGCAGGAACACGGCGAGCTGGCCGCTGTTGAAGTCCTCGCTCGCGCCGCCGCTGCCGGGGACGCGGGCATTGAGACCGCGCACGGCGCCTTTGCCGACCATCTTCATGACGATGTCTTCAACCTGCCGGGCGTAATTGTCCGCTTGGGCGAAGCTCACGCCTTCGGGTGCATTGAAGCGGACGCTGAGCGTGCCGGCGTCCTCGGTTGGCGCCAGTTCGGAATCGAGGCCGCGGAACAGCCAGGCGGACGATCCGAGCAGCAGTCCCACGGCGACGATAACGATGAGCGGGCGCTTCAGCACGGTGTCGAGCGAGGCGCGATAGCCGCGCTCGGTCCTGTCCATCAGCCGGTCGATCATCGCGGTAAAGCGGCCCCGCTGGGCGTGCTTGAGCACCTTCGAGCACATCATGGGCGTCAGGCTGAGCGCCAGAAAGCCCGAGACGCTGAGCGCGGCGATCATCGCCACGGCGAGTTCGCGGAAGAGCAGGCCGGTCTGGCCGGAGAGGA
This sequence comes from Sphingomonas sp., assembly GCA_017304655.1. GTDB lineage: Bacteria > Pseudomonadota > Alphaproteobacteria > Sphingomonadales > Sphingomonadaceae > Sphingobium. The sequence goes on along the minus strand of JAFKLY010000008.1, from coordinate 161,255 downwards.
ACATGACCGGGACGAACACGGCGCAGACGACCAGCGTGGTCGCCATCACCGCGAAACCGACCTGACGCGTGCCGGCAAAGGCTGCGTAGAGCGGTTCCTCACCCTGTTCGATGCGGTGATAGACGTTCTCCAGCACCACGATGGCGTCATCGACGACCAGACCGATGGCCAGCACCAGCGCGAGCAGGGTGAGCAGGTTGATCGAATAGCCCGCGATCCACAGCACGAAGAAGGTGGCAAGAAGGCAGATCGGCACGGTGATCATCGGCACGATGGTCGCGCGGATGCTGCCCAGGAACAGGAAGACGACGATGGTCACCAATATGGCGGCCTCGAACAGGGTCTGCCACACGCCCTTGATCGCCTGATCGATGAACAATGTGCTGTCATTGCCCATCTTGATCTCGACGCCGGGCGGCAGCGTCTTGCTGATTTCCGCCACCACTTTCTTGGCTTCCTGCGCCACGGCCAGCGTGTTCGCGCCAGATTGGCGCACGATGCCCAGGCCGACGCCGGTCTCGCCATTATAGCGATAGAGCGAATAGGGGTTTTCCGCGCCTTCCTCGATACGGGCGATGTCGCCGAGGCGGACCTGATAGCCGTCCGGTCCACGGCCGATGACGAGCGCCTTGAAGTCCTCCGGCGAGGTGAAGCCGCGCTGTACGCGCAGCGAGAGATTCTGCGAGCGCGCCTCGATGCGGCCGGCGGGCAGCTCGACATTCTGCCGGCGCAGCGCCAGTTCGACGTCGCGCGGCGTCAGGCGGAAAGCGGCGAGGCGATCGGCATTGAGCCAGACGCGCATGGAGGGCTTGGCGAGACCCATGGGCTGGATCTGCGCCACACCGTCGATCGTCGAGAGCCGGTCGACGATCACGCGGCTCACATAATCGCCCAGCTTGGTCCGGTCCCAGCCGGGCGCCATGATGGCGAAGAACAGGATGGGCTGCGCGTCGCTATCGACCTTGCGCACTTCAGGCGGGAGCGCATCGATTGGCCGGTCAGCCGCGCCGGCGGCGACGCGATCGCGCACGTCGTTGGCCGCTGAGTCGACGTCGCGCCCGGCGGCGAACTCGATGGTGATATCGGACTGGCCGTCACGGGAGACGGAACTGATCGATTCAATGCCCTCAATGCCTGCCAGTCGCTGTTCAAGCGGCTGGGTGATGCGGCTTTCGATCACGCTGGCATTGGCGCCGGTATAGCGCGTGTCGACCGAGACGATCGGCGGATCGGTATCGGGATACTCACGGACGGAAAGGCTCAGGAACCCGACAAGCCCAACGATGGTCAACAGCAAGGCCATCACCGCGGCGACGACCGGGCGGCGGACCGAGAGGTCCGAGATCATCATGGCGCTGCGGCCCTGGGGCTGCCGCCCCCATCCTTCTGGCCCTTGCCGGTCTTGTCCTTCTCACCCGGCAGCCGGACCGTGCGGCCCTGCGCCACCTTCACCACACCCTCGGTAATCACGAGCGCATCGGCGGGCAGTCCGCTCACCTCGATCACGCCCTTGTCGCGCAGTCCGGTGCGTACATTGGTGCGCTGGGCCTTGTGCTCACGGTCGACCGTGTAGACGTAGCGCGTGTCGCCTTCACTCAGCACGGCGACTTCCGGCAAGGCGAGCCCCTGACGCTGGCCGGTCTGGATGCGCACGGTCAGCAACATGCCCGGCTTGATGCGGGCGCCCGGATTGGGAAGCGTCGCGCGGATCATGACGGCGCGGCTTTGCGGGTCAATCACCGGATCGATCACCGAGATCCGGCCCTCGATCGGCGCGTCAGGATAGGCAGAGGCAAAGGCCTTGATCGGCAGGCCCGGCCGCAACTGCGCCAGCTGGGTCTCAGGCACGGTAAAGTCCAGCTTGATACGGGAGATGTCGCTCACGGTCACCAGGGGCGTGCCGCTGGTCACGATGGCGCCGGCCGAGATGTTGCGCAGGGAAAGATAGCCCGAGAAAGGCGCGCGGATCATGCGGTCGCTGATCTGCGCCTGCACGCTTTCCTGCGTCGCCCGCGCCTCGCTCAGTGCCGCGCGCTGCTGGTCGAGCAGGGCGCGCGTTGCGAAGCCCTGCTTGTTGAGGCTGTTGATGCGCTCAAGCTGCGAGGCGGCTTCTGCCGCGCTGGCGCGCGCACCGGCCAGCGCGGCCTGCTCCTGTGCGTTGGAGAGGACAGCAAGGAGCTGGCCGCGTTGCACGAACATGCCATCGTCGAACAGCAGGCGGTCGATCCGCTCGGTCACGTTTGCGGCGAGGGTGACTTGCTCATTGGCGCGGGCGGAACCGACGGCCTGCAACTCATCACTGAACAGGTGCGGCGTTGCCTTCACCGCCTCGACGAGCGGCGGCGGGCGCTTCTGTTCCTTGCTCTTGGTTTCCGAGCAGGCACCAAGCATGGCGACCGCAGGCAGCAGCAACAACGCAGCCCGGCCAAAACCACAATCAAACCTGCCGGACATCCCGCGATGCCGGTGTCCTTGCTTCACGTCGTCACCATGCGCGCTGCTTAACCGCCTTAATCTGTATGAGTTTACCTCAGGCCGCCAGCGCTTTTTTGTGCAGCCGCTCAATGGCGTCGAGGGAGGAGAGCAGGGCGCCTTCCATCCAGCAGCCGTAATAAGAGGCGTGCTCGCCCGCGAGGACGATGCGGCCATCCATGGCGACCAGATTTTGATAGTGCTGCTCGCGCGATGCCTCGGTCCAGCTTGCGCAGCAGCCCAGAATCCAGGGCGTGCGGCTCCAGATCCAGGAGACGCCGTTCATGAATTCCTTGCGATACTCGGCCGGGTGGAAGACCGACCCTTGCGCCAGCGCTGCCTCGATGCGCTGTTCCGGCGTCATGCCGGCCATGGCATAGCCGCCCGGCCCACCGGAGAAGGCGCCGAGCACGACGGCCGGCTTGTCCTTGAAGAAGTCGAAATTGGGGTAGGAGATGAGGCCGATCTGCTGATCGGTAAAGCTGTGGCCGCCGTAGATCGAATAGTCCTCCTCCCAGAAGCGGCGCTTGAATTCGAGGCCGATCTTCAGGAGGTTGGAATAGGGCACAGCGCCAATCGCGGCCTTCATCTTGGGGCCGACCTGCAGATCGAGCTGGTTCAGCACGGCCAGCGGAATGGTGCAGACGCAATAGTCTGCCTTCGCCTCGCTCACCTTGCCGGTCTTCAGGTCTTCCCAGGTAGCGGTCACGCCCTTGTCGTTCTGCGCGATCTTGGTGACCTTGGCATTGTAGGTGATGAGGTCGCTGATCTGGCGGGCGAAGCCCTTGCCGATCATGTCCATGCCGCCCTTGGGCTGGAACATGGTGGTCTGCATGAGATAGTTATAGAAGAAGCCCATCTCCTGCCAGACATGGGAATCCAGCACGTCGGAGAGGCCGTTGATCTTCGATGGCGTTGGCGCGCCGTTCACGCCGCCGCCGGGTGCACGATCGTAGCCGCGCTGGCTGGAGGCGAGCAGGCCGCTGGTATAGGAGAGATTGCCGTCGAGCAGGCCCCATTCGCGCAGCGACGCGATGAGCTTTTCCTTGTCCTCCTTGGTCACCTGCTGGTCGAGCGCGCCGGCGTTCAGCGCCTTGCCGAGCAGCTCGGAGACATGGCCCTTATAATCGACGGCCAGTTCCTTGTAGCGCTGCGGCTTGCCGCCGAAGGTCTTGCTGCTGTGGACAAAGGCATTGTGGTTGAGCTGGATGAAGGGCTCCAGCTCCACGCCGAAGGCCTTGCAATAATGCAGCAGCGTGCGGTGATGGTGCGGGATGCGCCACGGGCCGGGATTGAGGTAGTTGCCCGGCTGGAATTCGCAGGTTTGCGTCGCCCCGCCGACTTCGGTGAAGCTGTCGCCGCCCCGGATCGAGTGGTTCCGGCCGCCGGGACGGTTCTGATATTCCAGCAGCTGAACGGTGTAGCCGGCCTTGCGCAGTTCATAGGCGGCGAGCATGCCGGCCAGCCCCGCACCGAGCACGAGGACCTTGGCGCCTTTCCGCGCGCCCGAAAGCGCCGGCGGACCGGTAAACTGCGTCTCGGCCGCATGCCCGAGGGCCGTCATCGCCTGATACATGGCGAGCGCGCCGCCTGCCTTGCCGATCATGCTCAGAAGTTCACGCCGCGACGGCCCGCCTTGTTCGATCATCTTGTTGTCCCCTAAAAAGGAAGTCTGAGCCGCGCCCCCCGACGCTAGCAGGTGGAGCAATCTTTCGGTGATGCCTTGGCGCCTGCCGCAAGCCGATCGACATCGGCCTCGGTCACTGGCTCGGCGTAGGCGTTGAAATGGCCGCGCACATAGGTCGCAACGGCGGCAATCTGCTTGTGCGAGAGCATGTCGTAGAACCAGGGCATGCCGCCCCGGCCCTTGAGCAGGATGTTGACGATGAAGTCCTTGCTCGCCAGGTTCTTGTTGCCTGCCAGCGCGGGAATGGCCGCGCCCGCGCCGCCGCCGCCCTTGGCATCGGCCATGTGGCAGGCCTGGCAGATCGTCTCGTAGACTTCCTTGCCCTCGTTGGAGATTTCCACCTTGTTCGGTCCGCCGCCGGGCGCATCCTGCGCACGAACGGCAACCGTGCCGGCAACGAGGGTAGCGGCGAGCGCCATCGGGGCAATCGTCTTGAGTGAGAGTCGGAGCTTCATGGGATCAGGCCCCCGTCGCGCGCTGGTGGATGCGCTCGATCGCGTCGAGTGCGGAGAGCAGGGAGCCCTCCATCCAGCCGCCGTAATAAGAGGCATGTTCGCCGGCGAGGACGATGCGACCATCCATCGCCACCAGATTCTGGTAATGCGTGGCGCGCGCAGAATCGGACCAGCGTGAGGTGCAGCCCAGGATCCAGGGAATGCGGCTCCAGGCGACGGAAACGCCGTTCATAAATTCCTTCCGATACTCCTCGGGATGGAAGACCGAGCCCTGCGCTAGCGCGGCCTCGATGCGCTGGGCGGGCGTCATGCCGCCGAGCATGAAGCCGCCGGCATCGCGCGCAAAGGCGCCGAGCAGCACGGCCGGACCATCCTTGTGCATCTTGTCATTGGGGTAGGAGATGAGGCCGATCGCCTGATCGGTGAAGCTGTGGCCACCGTAGATCGAATATTTCTCTTCCCAGAAGCGACTACGCATCTCGAGGCCGATCTTGACCTGGCCGCTATAGGGCACAGCCTTCATCGCGGCCTTGAGCGGCGCGCCGACCTGCATGTCGAGCTGGCTGAGCACAGGCAGGGGGATGGTGTTGACGCACCAGTCCGCCGTGGTCTGGCCGGTCTTGCCGGTCGGGATGTCCTCCCAATAGGCCGTCACGCCCTTGCTGTCCTGCGTGATGCGCGTGACCTTGGTGCTCAGCCGCACGAGATCGGAGACCTGCTTGAAGAAGCCCTTGCCGATCATGTCCATGCCGCCCTTGGGCTGGAACATGGTGGTCTGCATCACATAGTTGAAAAAGAAGTTCATGTGCGTCCAGATGTCGCTGGTCAGCACGTCGGAGAGGCTGTTGATCTTGGAGGGGGTAGGGGCACCGTTCACGCCGCCGCCGGGTGCACGGTCGTAGCCGCGCTGGCTGGAGGCGAGCAGGCCGCTGGTATAGGAGAGATTGCCGTCGAGCAGGCCCCATTCGCGCAGGGCTGCGACGAGCTTTTCCTTGTCCTCCTTGGTCACCTGCTGGTCGAGCGCGCCGGCATTCAGCGACTTGCCGAGCAGATCGGAGACATGGCCTTTGAAGTCGACCGCCAGCTCCTTGTAGCGCTGCGGTTTGCCGCCAAAGCCCTTGCTGTTGTGGACGAAGACATTGTGGTTGAGCTGGATGAACGGCTCCAGCTCCACGCCGAAGGCCTTGCAATAATGCAGCAGCGTACGGTGGTGGTGCGGGATGCGCCAGGGGCCGGGGTTGAGGTAATTACCCGGCTGGAATTCGCAGGTCTGCGTCGCCCCGCCGACTTCGACGATCTTGTCGCCGCCGCGCACGGAGTAGTTCCGGCCGCCCGGGCGATCCTGATATTCGAGCACTTCGACGGCATAGCCCGCCTTGCGCAGCTCATAAGCGGCCACCAGGCCTGCAAGTCCGGCGCCCAGCACGAGCACTTTCTTGCCTTTCGGCGCGCCGCTGAGTTTGGGCGGCCCGGTGAACTGGGTCTCGGCAGCATGGCCAAGCGCCGTCATGGCCTGATACATGGCGATCGCGCCGCCGGCCTTGCCGATCATGCTCAGCAAGTCACGCCGTGTCGGCATCGTGTTATCGCTCATGGCTGCCCCAGTCACTTTGTACGGAAATCTTGTCTTGATGGATCGGTGAGGGCGCCGAAGCCCGGCGCCCTCCCGTCTTGCCGTCACGGCATTTTCGCGGCGATCGCCTCGATCTCGACGTACATGGTCGGGCGGCCCAGCGCGGCTACCTGGATGGTCGAGCGGGTGGGCTTGTTCGGCTGCTCGGCCGTGCCGAAGAAGGTGCGGAACACCTCGTTCATGCCGGCGCTGTCCATCTTGCCGCCATTGCTCGGCACGCCGACGAGGAACACCGTCATCTTCACGATGTCGCCCATCGAGAAGCCCTTGGCTTCCAGCGAGGCTTTCATCTTGGTGAGGATGCTCAGCGTCTGCGCCTTGGTGTCGCCCAGTTCTTCCGGCTTGGCCGGATCGACCGGCGAAGGCGTGGTGCCCGAGACGAACAGGATGTTCGCATTCGCCGGCACGAAGGCCAGCGAGGCGATGGGCGAATTGGGCGCGCCATAGGTGCGCTCGACCGTCTTTTGCGCGTTGGCGCCGGTGGGGAGCGCTGCAAGCAGCGCTCCCGTGATCATTGCGGCCATCATGCCGGTTCTGCTCTTGGTCTTCATCGTCATTCTATCCATCTCCATGGGTCTGGCAAAAATGGCCCTGTGCCTGATGGGCATCAGAACTTCAGCGACACGCGGGCGTAATAGTAGCCGCCGTTCGTGCCGTACGGACCGAAGTTGTAGGGCGCGTTGATGGTGCCGCTGTTGTTGATGTAGGGCGAAGTGCCCGTGGTCGGCCAGGTCGTCGGATTGTAGTTGCCGACCACCGCCGGGATTTCCGGGATCTTGTTGAACAGGTTGTTTGCACCGATTGCGATGTTGGCGAATTCGGTGATGTCATAAGCCAGTTCAAAATCCACGATCGCGGCCGGCTTCACTTCCGCATTGTAATAACGCTGACCGTTCGCGAGCAGGATCGGCGCCGGCAGCGCGGCGATGCCGAGTGCAGTGTTGCCATTCGCCGACGTGCTGTTCGGCTGCACGTACTGGTTCACCTTGCTGTAGTAGTTTGCGCGCAGGTTGGCGCTGAACTTGCCGCTGGTGAAGAGGGCGCTGAAATTGCCCTTGAAGTCCGGGCTGGCCTTCTCGATCACCTGCTGTGCCGTGGGGCTGAACAGCGTGCCGAGCTTGTTCTTCGTCACCTTGGTCTTGTTATAGTTCGCGCCGATCGTGAAATCGATCTTGCCGAAGGGCAGATCGACCGGATAGCGCGCCGCCAGTTCCAGGCCCATCGTGCGGGTGTCGATGCCGTTGGTGAAGGTCTGGATGGCAAGCGTGCCCCGCTGCAGCACGGTCGGGTCAAGCTGCTTGCCGCTCGCCGCGATGGCGTTCAGCACCAGCTGATACGGCGTCAGGCCATTGATCAGCGGCGTCAGGATTGGCGTCGGGTTGGACGTCAGGTTGACAAACTGCTGGCCGGTGATGCCGCCCGAGGACACGATGCGGTCCTTGATCTTGATGTAATAGCCATCGAGCGTGACCGTCAGGCGCGGGATCGGGCGCAGCACGACACCGGCGGAGAGGTTGACCGACTTCTCCGGGCCAAGCGCGCCGAAACCGGCGCTGGCCGAACCGGGCGAACTGGGCGCAAGCTGCAGCGTCGCCGCGGTCGGGCCGACGTTGGTGGCCGAGTAGCCCGATTCCTGGAGCGAGGGGGCACGGAAGCCGGTGCTGGCCGTACCGCGGATCGCGAAGGCGGGCGAGAAGTCGTAGCGCGAGGTGATCTTGCCGATCAGCGTGTCGCCGAAATCGCTATAGTCTTCATAGCGGCCTGCGACTTCGACAGACCAGTCAGTTATCGGCTTTACGGCGACATCGACATAGACGGCCTTGGCATTGCGCTTGAGCTTGCCGGCGTCGCTCAGGGCATAACCGGGGAAGGACTGGCCACCCTCGACATAACGCGATCCGAGGTCGCCTGCGCCGATGATGTAGGTTTCGCGACGATACTCGGAGCCGAGAGCGAGAGTCAGCGGATCGGCGAAGCCGACGTCGAATTCCTTCTTCACGTCGAGCGTGCCGACGAACTGACGGAACTCGAACTTGCCGTCATAGAAGTCGGTCGGCGACTGGCCGGTTGCGACGTACATCGAGGCGTTGGCCGACTGCGTGGTGTAAACGCGGGCGACGTCTTCGGAGTAGCTGCCTGCCAGGTCCCAGTTCCAGCCGCCAGCCACTTCGCCGCGCAAGCCGGTGGTGATCGAAAACTCGTCCTGCAGCACTTCGATGTGCGGCACCATGCCGGCGATCTGGGTGTTGTTGAAGCAGTTGGTCGGGTCGGTCGTCGTGGCGGTGCCGGCGGTGGTGCGGCAGAGGCGGGTGGGGTGGCGATAGCCCTGCAGCGCATCGCCGCTGCGATAGGAGATGTCGCCGAAGGAGTAGAGTTCGACGCCGCCGAAATCATAGCCGAAATTGTAGTAGCCAACGGTCAGCTTGGAGGCGGGCTGGCCGCCGTTGATGTTGGCCGTGCAATTGACGCTGTTGCAGGCATCGAGCAGCGGCTTGAACGCAGCGGAGACGTTGGTGACGGTCGTGCCGTTGAGGTTCTTGACCGAGAGCTGGCCGTCGCCGATCGTCGTCCATTCGTTGCGGCGGTGGAAGAGCGAGATGTCGAGGAAACCGCTGTCGCCGATCGGCATGCCGAAATTGCCGCTGACGCTGTAGGTCGTGCCTTCGCCGTCATAATATTGGCCGGCATTGAGCTTGATCGCGCCACCTTCGGTGTCGGACTTGAGGATGATGTTGATGACGCCGGCGATCGCGTCGGAACCATATTGCGCGGCCGCACCGTCCTGCAGCACTTCGATGCGCTTCACGATGTCCGGCGGGATGAGGTCGATGCTCGGCGCGGCGGAGCCGCCGAAGGCGCCGTTGATGACCTGAAGGATCGAGTTGCCGTGGCGGCGCTTGCCGTTGACCATCACCAGCGTGTGGTTGGGGCTGAGGCCGCGCAGACGGGCGGAGAGCGCGAAGCTCGCCATGTCGGTGCCCTGGGTCTGGGCCTGGAAGCTCGGCACGAGCTGCGTCAGGGCCTGGTTGAGGTTGGGCTGACCGACCCGGGTCAGCGCATCCGCGCCAACGAGCTGGATGGGAGCGGCGCTGTCTGCGGCCATCATGCCGGACGCACGGGTGCCGGTGACAATGATTTCGTTGCCCTCTTCGGGGGCGGCCTGCGGCGCCTCCGACTGGGCGAAAGCGGCCGTCGACATCGCGCTCGTGGCAAGGAGCAGAGTGTGAATCAGCCTGCGGCTCATAATCATAAAGAGTCCCCCTTAAATTGTTGTCTAGGCACTCTCCTGTCCGGGCTGTTTTCGTGGTCCGCGCGAGTGTTTATCATGCCGACTGACCCGTTCGTCGGCTCCCGCTGCGGTGCAACATCAAGCTGATCGTAGCGGGGCGGATTCGCACATACGCATTTTGTCGTATGGAGATTGAGACAGGCGATCCGTAGCCAGATACACCTATGAATAGCTTGAAAAATGGCCGCCGCGACCGGCGCTTCGCTCCTCTGGCAAAACATCTGTTTGCGGCATTCGGTGCGCTCGTCGTGTCGGCCATGCCCGTGCAGGCTGAGGTCACGCGGATCACCGGCAATCCCAATGCCATCATTCTGGATGGCGCGCGGGTCAGCGCGGACATGGAGACATTTTATCTCTCCGGGCAGCTTCCCTCTCCGCTCGATCCGGCCAAGCCGATGAGCGAAGTGAAGAGCATCGAGGAGATGGGCGACAGCAAGGCCCAGACGATCAGCACGCTCGGCAAGATCAAGGCACTGCTGGAGAAGCAGGGCTATTCGATGTCCGATCTGGTGAAGCTCTCGCTTTTCGTCGCGGCGGACCCGCGCACGGGCAAGATGGATTTTGCCGGCGTGAATGAGGGCTTCAAGCAATTCTTCGGCACGGCGCAAAACCCGAACACGGTCGCGCGCTCCACGTTCCAGGTCGCGGCGCTCGTCGGCCCCTATTTCCTGATCGAGATCGAGGCGATCGCGGTCAAGAAGAAGGCCGGGCCGAGCGCGATGCTGAACGAGCAACCCGCTCCGGCTGCGGTCGAGGGTGAAGAGTCGGACAAGTCGCTTGCGAGCGCGGCTTATCACCGGCCGCACCGTTATCCCGCTGCCCTGCGCAAGAAGGCGATCGCCGTCTGATCTATCGTCTCCGGCCGTGCTATCGCCGCACGGCTGAGTTCTGAGAAACGCTATCCAGCATTCTCTCTGATCGACTGTATATGAATGCGCCGGCGGGCAGATGCCTTGCCGGCGTTATTTGTGTCAGGCCGCGGCCGTTCGGGCCAGGCACGGCCGCGTCACGCGCGCTTCAGCCCCGTCACTGGCCCATGACGCGGATGGCGACGGCGGCAGCGGCCGAGCGTGTCTCCACGCCAATCTTGTCGAAGATCCGCTCGAGATGCTTGGTCACGGTGCGCGGGCTGATCTGCAACACGTCGCTGATCACGCGATTGGGTTTGCCATAGCTCACCCACAGCAGCACTTCGGCCTCGCGATGCGTCAGCGGCAGGCGGCCCTGCAGGCGGGCGAGGTCCTGATTGGGATTGACCTCGTTCAGGCGGATCAGCACTTCGTCTTCGCGGTAATGCGCGATCACCTGCAGTTCCAGTTCGCCTTCGCCACTTGGCGCCTTCACGCGCACGGAGCCGCTGCTCATGTCCTCCATCGCCAGCAGCCGCTCGATCTGGCTGCGCATTTCGGGCGGCAGCGGCGCTTCGCCCCGGCGCCAGTCCGGCAGCACGCGGCCAATCGCCTGCTCGGCGCGCGGTGTGCACCAGAGCAGGCTGCCGCGCGCATCGGTCGCCAGGATCAGCCGGTCGGTGGCGTCCAGGCTGGTCACGCTGGCGTGGACAGCGCGGCCCTGCGCCATGTGGGCGCGCACGCGGGCCAGCAGCTCCTTGAGGTCGACGGGCTTACGCACATAGTCCACGCCGCCCACTTCGAACGCCTCGACCACATGCTCGCTCTCGGTCAGGCCGGTCATGAAGATCACGGGGATGCTCGCCGAGGCCGGTCGGGCCTTGATCTTCTGCGTGGTCTCGAAGCCGTCCATGCCCGGCATCACGGCATCCATCAGGATGAGGTCGGGCACGATGTTGTTGAGCAGTTCCAGCGCCGCCTCGCCGGAGGTGGCGACGAGCACGGACATTTCCGCCTTTTCCAGGACGGCCGTGAGCATGCGCAGCGAATCCGGTTCGTCGTCGACGACGAGAACGGTATCGGAATGGCCGGGTATAGCAATCATGGTCAGGTTTCCTGTAGCAGGCGCGCCATGCCGGAGAGGTCATAGCGATCCAGGCAGTCATAAAGAAGCCGGACCAGCGCCTGCGCGGCGGGGTCTGCGGCTTCCAGTTGTTTGATCTCGGCTTCGATGCCGCGCACATAGCCGATCCTCAGATACTCTCTGAGATGGGCCAGATGGCCCTGCGCCGCGTCCGAGAGGGCGCGCTCGCTGGGCAAGGGCTCGTCGGCGGGCGAGGGCGCGCCGGGTGCGTCTTCCCATTGCCAGACCAGTCCGAGCAGATCGCCAACGGTGTCCGTCAATGTCTCGAACTCGACCGGCTTGACGAGGAAGCGGTCATGCGCCGGCGCGTCATAGTCGGGGCGGTGCAGCTCTTCGCTATTGGCCGACAACATCAGGATCTGGAGATCATCGCCGAAATGCGCGCGCAGGGCCGCGCCGGTCTCCCAGCCAGAAAGTCCCGGCAGGCTGATGTCCAGAATGGCGAGGTCGAGCGGGGTGTCGTCGAGCCCTTCCAGCGCCACGTTTCCGCTCGGGCAGGCGCGCACGGAAAAACCGAGCGCCTCGAGCAGCCGGGTCATGAACTGGCGCTGGTCATCGTCATCCTCGACCAGCAGCACGCGGCGCTGGCGACCGCTATAGCCGACGAGCTTGCGCTCCGGCGCGAGGGGCAGGGTGCGTCCGGCGACTTCGCTCAGCATCAGGGTGATGCGGAAGCAGGTGCCGACGCCGACTTCGCTTTCCAATTCGAGCTTGCCGCCAAGGATTCCCACGATGGTGCGGGCAATGGCGAGACCGAGCCCGGCGCCCGGCTTGGTCCGTCCCACCTCGCTTGCGTCGGCGCCGTCCTGCGCCGAGCCGCGCTCAAACCGCTCGAAGATGCGCTCGCGGTCCTCCGGGGGAATGCCCGGGCCGGTATCGCGCACCTCGAAGGTGGCGATCTGGCCGGAATAGCGCATCTTCAGCGTGACCGACCCTTGCTCTGTGAACTTGATCGCGTTGGAGAGCAGGTTGATCAGCACCTGGCGGAAGCGCCCCGCATCGAGCCGCACCACATCGGGCATCCGCGCGGGCGGCGCATAGACGAAGGCAAGGCCTTTGGCGTGCGCGGCCGGCCGCAGCATGGACACGATCTGGTCGAGATAGGGGCCGAGCTGGACTTCTTCGCTGCGCACGCGCAGCACGCCGAATTCCAGTTGCGAGATATCGAGCAGACCCTCGACCAGATTGGTCAGATGTTCGGCGCTGCGCAGGATGACCCGCGCGGCTTCCTGCGCATTGTCGCCATCTCCCCGCTCGAAGAGCTGGGCATAGCCATAAATGGCGTTGAGCGGCGAGCGGATTTCGTGGCTGACGCTGGCGAGATAGCGGCTCTTGGCGAGATTGGCGGTCTCGGCCGCCTGCTTGGCGCGAGCGAGTGCGGCGACGTCGTCCGGTTCGACCAGCTGCGGCTGCCGGCGCAATGCCCGGATGCCGACGATCAGCGTGACGATGACACCCAGCAGGGCGCCGGCGGTCAGCAGCTCGAAGAGAGCATCATTGCCGTCGATCGCCATGTCGAGGGCGTGCAGCAAGCCGCCGAGCAAGCCGATGGTGAGGGCGATGAGCAGAATCGGCCGAAGCGTGGGCCGGGCGGCGGCAGGTACGGTGATGGTTTCGAGTCGCTCGTCGGGCTGCGGCGTAGCCAGGCCCTCGGACAGCGGCGCCGTCATCATCATGCGTGCGCGCCTCGCCGTGCTGTTCGGCAGCGTTTTTCAGTCCCGCATATCAAATTGGTTTCGTGCGACACGAGCATGCGCGTTCCCGTCAGGCGGTGGCCCCAACCGCCTTTCGGGATAGGAATGTTGCATTGCAAAGAAAAACTCAAGTGGCAGTGACGGGCATTCAGGGGTGGATCGACCGATTCTGGGATTCTTTCTCGACTGTTGCCTTTATGCTGCAGTGCGGGGGCGTGGCCCCGGTACGGCTGTGCCCGTTATTATTTTTTGGGCACAGCCTCGGCGGAAACACTGGCCGGTTTCGGTTCAAGCATGACCCGTTTCAGGGCTGCGCTTTCGGCAGGCAAAGCCTGCGGACCGGCGGGAAGCGCGTTGGACTGGAGGAGATAGGCGACGATCTTCGCCGTTTCGTCCGGCTTCAGGGAACCCGGCGCGAATTGCGGCATCGCGCGGGCCACATAGTCATACAGGTCGCTCAGCGGCGCCTTGCTCCAGTTGGCGATGAACCTGTCCTGCAGCGCGGGCGTCTCGAACGTGCCTTCAAGCATTTTGCCGTGGCACATGGCGCAGCGCGTCGCATAGAGTTGTGCACCGGCGGCTGCCTGATCCGCCGAGTAGACGCCCTTGAGCGTGCTGACCGGAGCCGGCGCGGCGGCACCGATGGCGAGCAGCGCGGCGGCTGTGAGCGGCAGGGCGAAGGAGAGGGTGCGGCGGCGCATCGCTCAGGCTCCCCGTGCTGCAGCCGGAGCAAAGACCGGCGCGATGATCTTGAGGCCTTCTTCTATGTCGGCCTTGGTGGGCAATTCCATGCTGTTACCCACGCCCAGCATCTCGCCCAGGTCCGGGTTGTTGTTCATCACCACCACGCCGTCGCTCTTGGAGAGCAGCGAGACATTCTTGTAGCGCACGCCATAATGCGCCTCGGGTTGCGGCACGAGCCAGCCGGTCTGGCCGCGCACCGGGATGACCGTCTTGTCCTGCCACAGATCGCGCGCCGCATAGCCGGTGCAGTGGATCACCACTTTCTCCCTGAGCGTGGCGAGCTCTGCCGGATTGTGGAAGTCGCGCATTACGAACTGGCCGCCGCGCGCGAAGAACTCGCTCATCAGCAGGTGCCCGTAGCTCGCGAAGTTGAAGTACATCTGCGAGGCGCGCGTGGCATAAGGCGCGGAGAAGGGATTGTCCTCCGGCGCCAGTGGCACGGCTTGTGGCACGATGTCGCGGATCCGGTCGCTGTAATGGCCAAATTCGCTGTTCTGCTGCGGCAGGCCCTTGGTGGCGAAACTCTCGGTGATCGCCGGGTCGGGTGCGGCGGGCGGGCGACGGGTGATCGGCGTGTCGGACAGCTGATAGGAGTCGCTGAATTCCACGGGATTGCCGGCCACGCCGATATAGGTGCGGAAGGCTTTCCAGGAAAAGCGCGCCATCCGCTCCCACAGGTCGCCAAAGGCCGGCCCGGCCTGTTCGCTGAGCGCAACGCGGCTGTCCGGCGTGAAGGAGCCGCTGGCGCGGAAGGAGCGCGTGCGCTGGATCGGGTCGCGCGCATAGATGGTGACCTTGAGGCCTGCCTGCAGCGCGACGATCGCGGTGGTCAGCCCTATGATCCCACAGCCGACCACCGCGATCTCGCGTGGCAATACGGTCAGCGCCTTGCCGACCGCGATATCGGCCGAGCCCCATGAAAGGGACCAGCCGCTGCCACCATGCCCGTAATTATGGATGACCAGCGTGCTCCCGACCATCTCGGTGCCCAGATTGGGGCCGGCCGCCCGCAGCGGCCGAATGCAGCATTTCACGTCGATGAGCTGGTCGGGAGTCACGCGGATCGGGAGGAGGGAGACGCGCTTGCCCGGCGCGGGTGGCGGCGGCGTGGTGCCGGCCTGCGCGACCTTGGCCGTCGATGCGCAGGCTTGCAGCCCGAGCAGCGCAGCGGCGCCCAGCGATCCCTTGAGCATCGTCCGGCGCTCGACCGATGAATCGCCATGATAAGTGGATCGCGCCATGATACCCCCGAAGTTGTCGAAGGTTGTAGGGAGCGGGCGCCGCCCTACAATTGCCTAGAATACGTATTGGGCTTGCATGCCGGGGCGCGTGGGCAGGCATCGCGGCGCGAACCGGGGCGATTGGATGGTGGCTGTGGGATGGTTAGCTGCCGTCCCGGTTTCTTCCTGCGAGCCACTGGCGGATCATTCTTGCAACATAGAAGCCCGCAAGCGCTCCAAGGCTTGGCCAAAGCGGTCCGAACACAAAATCGAGGCCGCTCGTGGAGCGAATGTTCTCCGGGTGAGCAGCTTGCCACCGGCTAACATAGACGATCATGGCTATCGGAACGATCAGTAATCCCATGCAGCCAAAGCGCTCCCAAGGGATGACAATGCCGATCGCTAGCCCTGCAAAAGCGCCGTAGAGGAGCATCATGTTGATCGTCATCAACACAGCGTAGCAATTATATCAAAGTCGGCAATGGCGTCGCATCCCGCCAGTCCGCTCCCGGACGAAAAGCCTGAAAAACCGGACGTCGGTCAGGTCACGCGAATAGCCCTACCTCGCCACTTGATCGTTCCGCGCGGTGTGGCCGCAGGACGTAACGACTCCATGCACGAGTGCGCAAACCGCGCCGCCCTTGGCTCAGGGCTGGCGGGCGATGCCGCGTTGCAGGATCGAGCTGGCGGCCTCGGCGATGTCCTCGGCCGATTCCTGTTCTGACCAGATGCTGTAGCGCAGGCCCAGGAACACGTTCATCCCCATGATTGCCCAGGCGTGGGGCTCTTCCAGCCCGTCGCGGAAGGCGCCGGCCTGCGCGCCCTTGTGCAGTCGATCGAGGATGCGGCGGGCGGTCGAGGCATAATGGGCGCGATAGCTTGCCGGATCGACGAACTCTGACTCGTCGATAATCCGATAGATTTCCTTATGTTCGCGGGCGAAGCGCAGGAAGGCTGAGAGCGCCCGGCGCTCGGTCTCCAGCGGCGTCATCTCGCCCACCAGCGCCTGCCCGGCGGTGGTGCGCACCCGGTCGCTCAGGTCCTTCACCAACGCCCGGAAGATCTCGTCCTTGGAATCGAAATAGGTGTAGAAGGTGCCGAGCGCCGTGCCCGCGCGGCTCGTGATGCCGGTGATCGAGGCCTCGTGAAAACCCTTCTCGCCAAATTCCGTGGCAGCTGCATCCAGCAGTTTCCGTAGCGTCCGGCGTCCGCGCTCGGTGCGCGGTTCCTTGCTGCCGAGATGGGCAGGAGCGGCCTGGATGCTTGTCATGAGGGGAGAGCTAACGAGTTCGCGGCGCCATGGCAAACATCAGATGTTGAAAGGCGGTTCAACTTTCAATATGCTGCACCCAACGAAACACAACCCAGGGAGAGTGATCGGATGGGCAAGGCTCAGTTCCTCAAAAGCAGCGCAAACTTCGGTCTCACGGCGTTTCTGGCCGCTTCGGGCATGGCGCTCGGCGTGCCGGCGCAGGCCCAGACGGCGGACGCGGCCGAGTCGAGCGACGATGCTGCAGCCATCATCGTGACGGCGCGCCGTCGCGAGGAGCGTCTGGTCGACGTGCCGATCTCGGTCTCCACTTTCGGCGGCGCGCAGCTTGAGAAGCAGGGCGCGATCGACATCACCGATCTCGGCAATGCCGCGCCGAACATCACCATGGAGACCTCGCGCGGTACCAACTCCACGCTCTCCGCCTTCATTCGCGGCATCGGTCAGCAGGACCCGGTCTCCGGCTTCGAGCAGGGCGTCGGCATCTATCTGGACGACGTCTATCTCAACCGCCCGCAGGCGGCGGTGCTGGATATCTACGACGTCGAGCGGATCGAGGTGCTGCGCGGGCCGCAGGGCACGCTCTATGGCCGCAACACCATCGGCGGCGCGGTCAAATATGTGACCAAGATGCTGCCGCAGGATTTCTACCTGAAGCTCAAGGGCACGCTGGGCACCTATGATCAGGCGGACGGCATTGTCACCGTCTCCGCGCCGATCGGCTCGATGGTCCGGGTCGGCGGCTCGCTCGCGCGCCTCTCGCGTGGCGGCTTCGGCCAGAACCTCACCACCAAGCAGGACAATTACAACAAGGATGTGTGGGCCGCGCGCGGCACGCTGGAGATCGGCGGCTATGGCGAGCCGGTGCTGATCCGTATCTCGGGCGACTACACCAAGGACAAGAGCAATGCGCGCGGCGGCCATCGCCTCATTCCGGGCCGCGTCTCCGGCGCGCCGGTGCTGGCTGATGTGTTCGATACGCGCGGCGGGCTCAATGATCCCAAGCAGGATGTCGAGGCTTATGGCCTTGCCGCGAACGTCACGGCCGATCTGGGCGGCGGCGTCACGCTGCGTTCCATCACCGGCTGGCGCAAGGATAGCAGCGCCTCGCCGATCGACTTCGATGCGCTCCCGGCGGTCGATGTCGACGTGCCCGCTTATTATCGCAACGAGCAGTTCAGCGAGGAATTGCAGCTCCTCTATGACAATGGCGGGCCGCTCACCGGCCTGATCGGCGCTTATTATCTGACGGCCAAGGCGGACACCCAGTTCGACGTGCGCCTGTTCACCACCAGCCCGGTCGCCTTGCCCGGCCTCACGGCCTTCACGGAGGCGGATGTCGATACGGATGCCTATGCGATCTTCGCGGACTTCTCGTTCAAGTTCACCGAGCAGCTGAGCCTGTCGGTTGGTGGCCGCTACACGTGGGACAAGCGCGGCGCGCGCATCCTGCGGCAGAATTATCTGGGTGGCGGCTCGCCGGTCTTCGGTGGCGCGGGCATCGCGGCGGGTGCGGCGAGCACGAATTTCCGTGGCACGCGTGAGTTTAACAAGTTCACGCCGCGCGTCTCGCTGAGCTATCAGCCCACGCGGGATCACAATATCTACGCCAGCTTCTCGCAAGGCTTCAAGGGCGGCGGGTTCGATCCGCGCGGCGTTGGCGTCAATGCGCCGGCGGCCATTACCGGTCGGCCGACCGATGCCGAGATCGCGTCCTATCTCTCCTTCCGCCCGGAAACGGTCGACAGCTACGAGATCGGCTACAAGGGCAATCTGCTCGGCGGCGCGCTTTACATTGCCGCTGCAGCCTTCCGCATGGACTACAAGGACGTGCAGATTCCCGGATCGGCCGGCTGCACCGTCGGTGGCGTGCCGACCTTCTGCGGCATCATCACCAATGCGGGCAAGGCGCGCTTCCAGGGTGTCGAGCTGGAGACCAATGCGCGGCTCGCGCGGGATTTCCTCTCGTCCGGCGACCGCCTGAGTTTTACCGGCTCGCTTGGCTTCATCGATGCCAAGTACAAGCAATATATCACCCAGATCGCCGGTCGCGGCCCGGTCGATGTCGCCGCCTATCGCAAGGTGCAGAACACGCCGCGCTGGACGGCCAGCGGTACGCTTGCTTACTCGACGCCAGTCGGTGCGGGCGATCTCAACCTGAGCTCGACGGTGTCCTACCGCACCAAGACCTATCAGTTCGAGATTCCCAACCCCTATATCGACCAGAACGCCTTTGCCCTGTGGGATGCGAGCCTCGTCTATACCGCGCCTGAGAACCGCTGGAGCCTGGGCGTCCACGGCAAGAATCTCACCAACAAGCGCTACAAGACGTCGGGCTACACGTTCATCGCGGCGGACGCGGTGACGGGTGCTCTCAGCCCCGCGCTGACGCCGACGCTTGGCACTGAAGGCACGCTGACGGCGTTCTATGGAAATCCGCGCCAGGTCTTTGTCACCGCAACCGTCACCTTCTGATTGCGACCCCGGAAGGCGACGAGAGCGATGAGCGACCCGCGCGCGTTCGAGCCGTACCGTTATGCCAGTCCATGCGGTCGGCTCAGCCTCTTCGCCCGGATTTATCCGGGCGAAGGGGAGACTTTGCTGCTGATGCACGGGCTGACGCGCAACAGTGCCGATTTCGAGCCACTGGCGGCGCACCTTGCGGGGCGTTACCGGCTGATCGTGCCCGATCAGCGGGGGCGGGGCCTGTCGGATTACGACAGCAATGCCGGCAATTATCGGCCGGACATCTATTGCGCGGACATGCTGGCGCTGCTCGACGGGCTGGGCGTGGAACGCGCCGGCCTCATCGGCACGTCCATGGGTGGCCTGATGGCGATGATCCTGGCGGCCACCGCGCCCGCGCGCTTCCCCGCCGTCATCCTCAACGATGTGGGGACGGAGCTGGACCCGGCCGGCATTGCCCGCATCCAGGGCTATGTCGGCCCGGCCCCGGCTTTTGCGACCTGGGAAGACGCGGCGGCGCGCTGCGGCGCGATCAATCACGAAGCCTTCCCCGATTTCGGTCCGGCCGACTGGCTCGCCTTCGCCCGGCGCACCTGCGTCGAGGGCGCGGACGGCCGCGTACGCTTCGCTTATGATCCCGGCATTTCGGCGAGCATCAAGGGCGATCAGCCCGAGACCGTGCCGCCCAATCTCTGGCCATTGTGGGATGCGCTGTCGGCCAAGCCAGTGCTGGTGCTGCGCGGCGCCTTATCGGATCTGCTCGCGCCTGACACAGTGAGGCGCATGAAGGATCGCCATTCCGGGCCGTTCGAGACGATTGACGTGCCCCGGCGCGGCCATGCTCCCTTGCTCGACGAGCCAGCGGCGCTGGCGGCGATCGAGGCGTTTCTGCGCGATCATGTGGGCTGAATGAGCATGGCGGAGTCCCAAGCGGAGGGCAGGGCACCGCGACCCTATCTGGTGCTGTCGATGCTGCTGCTCGTCTATGTGTTCAACTTCGTCGACCGGCAGATCCTCGCGATCCTCGCCGCGCCCATTCAGGAAGAGCTGGGCCTCACCGACGGGCAGATGGGCCTGCTCGGCGGACTGGCCTTCGCTTTGCTCTATTCCACGCTGGGCGTGCCGCTCGCCTGGCTCGCTGATCGCACCAGCCGCAGCTGGGTCATCACCGTTTCGCTGGTGCTGTGGAGCGGCTTCACCGCGCTGTGCAGCCTGGCACAGGGCTTCTGGCATATCTTCCTTGCGCGGCTTGGCGTCGGCATTGGCGAGGCGGGCGGCGTGGCGCCATCCTATGCGCTGATCGGCGAATATTTCCCCAGCCATCGCCGCGCCTTCGCGCTCTCCATCTACTCGCTCGGTATCCCGCTCGGCTCGGCGCTGGGCGTGCTGGCCGGTGGCTATATCGCGGCGAGCGTGGACTGGCGGGCGGCGTTCCTCTTCGTGGGCCTTATGGGCGTGCTCATCGCGCCCTTGTTCAAGGCGCTGGTGCGCGATCAGCGCCGCCCGTCCGCCGACGCGCCCGGCGCGACGGGGGCTGCGGCTCCAGATGCGCCGGCCCCTGTTGCACCGGCCTTTGCCGAGATCGCCGGGATGCTGGCGCGCAAGCGCTCCTTCTGGCTGCTCTCCTTCGGTGCGGCGACCAGCTCCATGCTGGGCTATGGCCTTGCGTTCTGGCTGCCGAGCCTGCTTCGCCGCAGCTTCGGCCTCGGCCTTGTCGAGACCTCGCATTTCATCGGCGCGGTGTTGCTGCTTGGTGGCGTGACGGGAATGTTGGCCGGCGGCTGGCTGGGCGATCGCCTCGGCTCGCGGGATCGGGCGTGGTTCGCTTATGTGCCGGCGATGGCCTTCATCATCGGCGTGCCGCTGTTCGCTGCCGGCATCTACAGCAGCGACGTGCGCGTCGCCTTCCTGCTGTTCCTCGTCCCGCAGGCCATGGCCTATGTCTGGCTCGGCCCGGTGCTCTCCGCCGTCCAGCATCTCGTGCCGCCTCAAGCCCGCGCGACAGCATCCGCGCTGTTCCTGCTCATCAACAATCTCATTGGCCTGGGCGGCGGCATCTATGCGCTGGGCGCCCTCTCGGAGGCGCTGACCCCGCTCTATGGCAGCGAAGCGCTGCGCTACTCGATGCTCTATGCCCTCTCGCTCTATGCGCTGGCCGCGCTGCTTGTCGCGCTTGCCGGCCCGAGCCTGCGCCGCGACTGGGTGGAGGCAGGCACCAGCTAGCGGCGCGGCGCGGCCGATGCGCAACGTTCCGGGAAAGTTGTGCGTCGCAAAAATTCCCTCTTGCGTCGCGGGCGAATCAGTGACAGCTTCATGTCGTCCACAGCGATGTCGCTGGGGTCATATCGGTTGATCCTTCCAATGATGGTGAGGATCAGGTCGGTTCCGCTGGAGCCGATAGGGCAAGGGTGCCGCCAGACAGGTCGAAAGACCTTCGTCTTGGCGGCTTTTTTTATTGTTTTTTCGGGCTGAAACCGCGTGATCACGTAGTTTCCGCGAGGGTGATCTGTCGCCTGGTCTGCTCCGGGCGCACGGCTTGTCGCGTCCGCGTCATTCGGCCTGAAACGCATGGGGGAAGGACGAACATATGGATCAGGGCGGCAATCCAGACGGCATCTCGCGCCGGGGGCTGTTGAAGACATCGGGCACCACGGCACTTCTTGCTGCGGTGCATCAGGCTTTTCCGGGCGGCGTTTTCGCTGCTGGAACCGGGCCGGAGGTGACGGGCGCCAAGCTTGGCTTTATCGCGTTGACGGATGCCGCGCCGCTGATCGTGGCCAAGGAGCTCGGTCTCTTCGCCAAATATGGCATGCCGGACGTGGAAGTGCTCAAGCAGGCGAGCTGGGGAGCGACGCGCGACAATCTGGTGCTCGGCAGCGGCGGCGGCGGCATCGACGGCGCGCATATCCTTACGCCCATGCCCTATCTGCTGACTCAGGGCGCGATCGGCAAGGCGACGCCGATGAGCATTCTCGCCCGTCTCAATGTCAACGGGCAGGGCATCTCGGTCTCCAGGGAATATCTCGCCTCCAAGGCCGATACCAACGCCGGGAAGATGAAAGGCGTGATCGCCCAGCGCAAGGCGGCCGGCAAGAAGATCACCATGGCCATGACCTTCCCGGGCGGCACGCACGATCTGTGGCTCCGCTACTGGCTGGCCGCCGGCGGGATCGATCCGGACAAGGATGTCGAGCTGATCACCGTACCGCCGCCGCAGATGGTGGCGAACATGAAAGCCGACACGATGGACGCCTTCTGCGTCGGCGAACCCTGGAATGACCAGCTCGTTGCGCAGCAGCTCGGCTATACGGCGGTCTCGACCGGCCAGATGTGGATGAACCATCCCGAGAAGAGCTTCGCCATGCGCTCGGACTGGGTCGCGAAGAACCCGCGTGCGGCCATCGCGATCACGGCGGCTGTGCTGGAAGCGCAGCGCTGGGCCGACAATCCGGCCAATATCACCCGGCTCGCCGGCATGATCGCGGGCCGCGATTATCTCAAATGCCCGGTCACCGACATTGCCGACCGCCTGCAGGGCAATTTCATCATGGGCGACGGGCGCAAATTCCCGAACGCCGCCTTCAAGATGAAGTTCTTCGCCGGCTTCGCGTCCTTCCCCTACAAGAGCCACGATCTGTGGTTCCTCACGGAGAACCAGCGCTGGGGCAAGCTGCCGATGGCGCTCAACACCACGGCACTGATCGCCAAGGTCAACCGATCCGACATCTGGCGCAAGGCGGCCGCGATGATTGGCGGCAAGGGACCGGCCGGGGACAGTCGCGGCGTCGAGAAATTCTTTGACGGCAAGGTGTTCGATCCGGCCAATCCCAAGGCTTATCTCGCCAGCCTCGCCATCAAGCGCAGCTGAAGGGAGACATGATCATGTCCTCATCCACCAGCACGGCCATGTCCGGCGATCCGGCGGTCAAGCCCGCCGGGGCCGGCAGCGTCTCGGGAGTCATCGTGCCCTATCCTGAAAACGCCATTGCGCGGCGGCGCTTTCCGCCAATCCCCAAGGCGACGCATCCGCTGCTCGCCCTGCTGCAGAAAGCCGCAGCGGCAGCTCTGCCGACCCTTCTGATGGTCACGGCCATTCTGTTCGTCTGGCAGTTGCTGTGCAGCGCGCCGGACGCGACCTTTCCCAGCCCGCTCAAGGTGTGGGAGGAGAGCCATGACGTGATCGTCCATCCCTTCAAGGGCGTCGTCTTCGGCGCGAGCGGCATCGACATTGCCGAGTCCGGCGATGTCGGCATTGCCGGCCATGTGCTCACCAGCCTCGGCCGCGTGCTCATAGGCTATGGCATTGCCGCCGTGGTCGGCGTGGCGCTCGGCATTCTCATCGGGCAGAGCGTGTTCGCCTTCCGGGCGCTCGATCCGCTCTTTCAGGTGTTGCGCACGGTGCCGCCGCTCGCCTGGCTGCCGATCAGCCTCGCCATTTTCCAGCAGGCGCAGCCATCCGCGATCTTCCTCATCTTCATCACCGCGATCTGGCCGATCATTCTCAACACGGCGGTCGGCGTGCAGACCATTCCACAGGCCTATCGCAATGTCGCCAAGGTGTTGGCGCTGCGCCCGCACGAATATTTCGCGCGGGTCATGCTGCCGGCCACCGTGCCGCACATGTTCACGGGGCTGCGCATCGGCGTGGGCATGAGCTGGCTCGCCATCGTCGCGGCGGAAATGGTGCAGGGCGGCACCGGCGTCGGCTTCTTCATCTGGGACAGCTACAACAGCTCGCTCCTCACCGACACCATCGTGGCGCTTATCTGGATCGGCATGGTCGGCTTCGCGCTTGACCGGCTGGTCGCTCTGGTGGGCCGCATCGTCGGCCGCGCCGGCTGAGCTTCGCAGGAGATCACAGCATGAAACAGCGTAGCTATCTCGCACTGGAGAACATCACGGTCGAGTTTCCGACCAAGGGCGGCACCTTCTGCGCGCTCGACGGGATCGACCTCTCCATCGACAAGGGCCAGTTCGTCGCGCTCATCGGCCATTCGGGTTGCGGCAAGTCGACCCTGCTCAATGCCGTGGCCGGTCTGGTGAAGCCCAGCCGGGGCGTCATCTTCCTCGATGGGGAAGTGATCGACGCGCCGGGGCCGGATCGCGCCGTGGTGTTCCAGGATCACAGCCTGCTGCCCTGGCTCACGGTCGAGGAGAATGTGCGCCTCGCCGTGGACAAGACCGCCCAGGGCAAGAGCAAGGCCGAACGGCGCGACTGGGTGATGCACAATCTCGACCTTGTGCAGATGGCCCATGCCGGCGCCAAGCGGCCGGGCGAGCTCTCCGGCGGCATGAAGCAGCGCGTCGGCATTGCCCGCGCCATCGCCATGAACCCGCGCGTGCTGCTGATGGACGAGCCCTTCGGCGCGCTCGATGCGCTGACCCGCGCAGCCTTGCAGGATGTGGTGATGGATCTGCAGGCCCGGCTCAACAACACCGTGCTGATGATCACGCACGATGTGGACGAGGCGGTGCTGCTGGCGGATCGGGTGGTCATGATGACCAATGGCCCGGCTGCGCGCATCGGGGAGGATCGCGCCGTCGCGCTGGCCCGCCCGCGCAATCGGCTCGCGGCGCTGGATACGGCGGATTATGCCGACGCCCGGCACGCGGTCATCCATTTCCTGCACGAGCGCTATCGCAACCCGGCGCTCGCCGCCTGACCGCAGCGGCGGCGCCTTCGCCGTCAAGAATGCACTGAACATTCAAGAGGATGCCCTGAACGGCGCAAGCCATTTGGGAGCAAGAGGGGACTTATGCGTAAAACAACCATCATGTTGGGCATGTCGCTCGTCGCGAGCGCGGCACCCACCCTGGCCCAGGAGATCAAGTTCAAGCCCATCGTGGAGGCGCGGCTGCGCTATGATGTGGCCGAGCAGGATGGCCCGGCGCCGATCACCAGGGCCAATGACGCCATCGGCACGACCGTGCGCCTGCGCGCCGGCGGGGAGCTGTCCAGCGGGCCGTTCGCCTTCCTCGCGGAGACGGAAGGCACGCTGGCCATCAGCGAGAAATACAACAGCGGCGTCAACGGCAAGACGACCCTGCCGATCATCGCCGATCCTGAGAATGTGGAGCTCAACCGCATCCAGATCCAGTATCGCTCCAAGCCGCTGGTCGTGACGCTGGGCCGCCAACGCATCAATCTGGACGATCAGCGCTTCGTCGGCTCCGTGGCGTGGCGCCAGAACGAGCAGACCTTCGATGCGCTGCGCGTCGAATATATGGGCATCAGGAACCTCAAGGTCGACCTGACCTATGCCATTGCCGCGCAGACCATCTGGGGGATCGACGGCGGCAAGTTCGGCGCGACCAGCCGGCCGACGCGGATCGAGGGCAGCGATGTCTTCGCCACGGTCGCCTACAGCACGAAGCTCGGCACGCTCACCGGTTTTGCCTTCCTGATCGACGAGGATGAACCGGTCGTCGCCCTCCAGCGCAATTCCAGCCAGACTTATGGCGTGCGCTTTGCGGGTGCGCGACCGCTCGGCAAGGGCGTGAAGCTCAGCTACCTCGCCAGCTATGCCCGACAGTCCGACTATCGCAACAATCCGGTGCGCTACAGCGCCGACTTCGCCACGGGGGAACTCGCCCTCGATGTCGACAAGGTGAAGCTGACCGGTGGCTATGAACTGCTGGGATCGGATGCGAGCGCGAGCGGCATCGCGGGCGGCTATGCTTTCCAGACGCCGTTCGCCACGCTGCACAAGTTCAATGGCTGGGCCGACAAGTTCCTGACGACGCCGGGCACCGGCCTTCAGGATATCTATGGCGGCCTTGCCTATACGCTGCCCAAGCTCGGCAAGGTCGGGCCGCTCGTCGCCAGCTTCACGGTCCACAGCTTCCATAGCGATCGCAATGCGATCCATTATGGCGACGAGTATAACGCGCAGGTCACGCTCAAGCTGAACAAGCATCTGAGCGCGTTGATCAAATATGCCGACTATCAGCGCACCGGCATTGCCAGCTTTGCCGGCGATGCGGACACGCGCAAATTCTGGGCGCAGATCGACTACAGCTTCTGAGCATCGTCCGGGTGATCGGCCCGGCTCGGCCGGCCCTCGTCCATCACGCCAGGTCCGCGTTCGGCGCGGGCCTGGCGTCGGTCGTTCCGGGCAGGGTTGTTGCTTTCTCATCAAAGTTGCACCTCTCCCGGTTGCCAAGATCGCCGCATTAGGGCAGGCAGACCCGCGTTCCGCATGTCAGCACGGCTGTGGCCGGCGGGGTTGATTCGTCATCATGTGGCGATGGGTCCGTCTGCTGCTCCTGACGACCGGCGGTTGTCTTTTGGCTGGACCAGCAGCGTGCCGTGCGGGCAAGGGTCCGCGGTTCCGTTTCTGGTGAGATTAGGAGAGCATGATGGAATTCACCCGCCTCAATCCGATGACCGGCGCCGTGGCGTCCTCCGCGCCGGCGATGAAGGCTGCCGACATTCCCGCGATCGCGCAGAAGGCGCAGGCCGGTTTCGCGGCCTGGTCGACCATGGGCCCCAATGCCCGCCGCGCGGTGCTGATGAAGGCAGCCGCGGCGCTGGAGAGCAAGAAGGACGCGTTCGTCGAGGCGATGATGGGCGAGATCGGCGCGACTGCCGGCTGGGCCATGTTCAACCTCGGCCTGGCCGCCTCCATGGTGCGTGAAGCCGCTTCGCTCACCACGCAGATCACTGGTGAAGTCATCCCGTCCGACAAGCCCGGCTGCCTCGCCATGGCGCTCAAGGAGCCGGTCGGCGTCATGCTCGGCATCGCGCCGTGGAACGCGCCGATCATCCTGGGCGTGCGCGCCATCGTCACGCCGCTCGCCTGCGGCAACAGCGTGATCCTCAAGGCCAGCGAATCCTGCCCGCGCACCCATGCGCTCATCATCGAGGCATTTGCCGAGGCCGGCTTCCCCGAGGGTGCCGTCAATGTCGTCACCAATGCGCCGGCCGATGCAGGCGAGGTCGTCGGCGCGCTCATCGATGCGCCGCAGGTCAAGCGCATCAACTTCACCGGCTCGACGGCGGTCGGCAAGATCATCGCCAAGCGGGCCGCCGAGCATCTCAAGCCCGTCCTGCTCGAGCTGGGCGGCAAGGCGCCGCTCATCATTCTGGAGGACGCTGATCTGGACGAGGCCGTGAAGGCCGCCGCCTTCGGCGCGTTCATGAACCAGGGCCAGATCTGCATGTCGACCGAGCGGATCATCGTGGTCGAGGCGGTGGCTGATGCTTTCGCCGCGAAGTTCCAGGCCAAGGTCGCTTCCATGCCGGTGGGCGATCCGCGTCAGGGCAACACGCCGCTCGGCGCCGTGGTCGATGCCAAGACGGTCGCGCATTGCCAGAGCCTCATCGCCGATGCGCTCGCCAAGGGCGCCACGCAGCTCACCGGCGGCGAGACCACGCAGAATGTGCTCATGCCCGCCCATGTCATCGACAAGGTGACGACGGACATGAAGCTGTTCCGTGACGAGAGCTTCGGCCCGGTCGTCGGCATCATCCGCGCGCGCGATGCCGATCATGCGGTCGAACTCGCCAATGATACCGAATATGGCCTGTCCGCCTCGGTCTTCACCAAGGACATCGCCAAGGGTCTGGGCATTGCCCGCCGCATCGAATCCGGCATCTGCCACGTCAACGGCCCGACCGTGCATGACGAGGCGCAGATGCCCTTCGGCGGCATGAAGCAGTCCGGCTATGGCCGCTTCGGCGGTCGCCAGGGCATCGACAGCTTCACCGAGACCCGCTGGATCACGGTCGAGACGCAGCCGGGCCACTTCCCGATCTGACCCGCACCGCGTCCGCGCGACGGCATGAGGCCGTGCCCTTCCATCAGCGAAGGGCGCGGCCTTTTGCTGTGCGGGGCGTGGGCAAAGTCGAACAGGGCGATGAATGCAGGCTGGAGCGTCAGGTCTCTTGAAAGCAGCCTTTCGGGGCGCGGCGACATTGTTGCCCTTCCAAGCAAAGTGCCCGTTGCCTGAACCCGGTCGCCCATTCACTTTTGGGACGGAAGCAGTGTGGCGAGTTGTGGGACAAAACCGTCGTCCGCGAACACCACGCGGAACGGCAGATCTTGCCAGGGCCCGACCTCCAGAGGATACAGTCCACTATCGCCATACCTCATGCCTTAGTTAGTGGCTGGTCTCCAAAGATCAGCCGGTGGTCTTTAAGGCATCACCGGATCATCGGTCCGAACAACTGCAGAAAATCCGCCCGGAACTGGTTCCAACCGGCGTGAGCGAACACTCCACAGAGTTGTTCGCGCACTGTCTCGGCCGATCGCTGGGTCCGCTGGACTAGATAATCAATCAGCAGTTCCGTAGCTGCCTTGGCGGATTCGCGCTGCGGCTTTCCAGCAAGCGTTCGGTCGAAAGTCCTGACGAACTGGGCAATCCTAATTTGATTATCGCCGCACCGCCGCCGGAGATCCTGCTCGAACGCCTGAAGATTATCGCTCGTAAAGGTCATCAGCCCCACCTCCGGCGTGAACGGGAGAAACTTGATGCCTTCTTCCAGGCGCTGATATTTCGCGAGCTGTGTATGATTGTCGTTACGTCGCCAGCCGGCGATCGTATCGGTGACCACGTCTTCGTCGAGCACCGCGCGCTGCACTATGTGTTCAGGAAGCACGGAACGGTTTCGCTCGAGAAAAGACACCACCGCGTTGAACGGACCGACGGGCACGATTTTTATCGTCGGCCGGGCGGTCGGATCTTGAAACTTTTCGTCCGAAAATTTCTCGAAGAATGCCGTCAGCATGTCCCGCGCGAAGAGATCTTCAACATAGAGCATGAGATCAGGCAGGCTCTCCTCATCCGATGCGATGTTGCCGAGCGCATAGGTGGGAAAGCAGCCGATCACCGGCTTGATCTCGCCGTCGTCCTGCTTCTCGAGATAGATGATCCGGCGCCGGTCGATCGTTTTGAGCAACGTCACTGAGTGGGTCGAGAAGATGACTGTCAGCGATTTGGTACGGGCTTGATCCTCAAGATACCGCAGCAGCTTTACTTGTGCGCGTGGATGCACTGCCATTTCGAGCTCGTCGACAATGATCATGCTATTGTTGCTCGCCTCCTTCAGAAGACGCAGCAATTTAAGCACGCACAGCTCGCCGAGGCTAAAATGCTTCTCCGAATGATAGGTCTGCGGATTGCCGCCAAGCGCAAGGACGAAGGCGTCGTTCCCGGCCCCCCTTGTCAGGTTAATCGTACGCAGAGCCGAGAACTTCTCGGTTTCGAAAATCTGGTTTGCTGCGTCGATCAGCGCTGGGCTAGCTGCACGAACATTGCGCGTGTCGAAATCCTCTGGGCGTGGCGTGATGCGATCCGCCGTTGCGCCGATATACATAACGGAGGCATAACCGAACTGATCGAACAAATGAGACGCGCTTCGCGGCCGCGGCGTCCAACGCTCGCCGCGATAGGCGTACTCGACGGTATCTCCGTTGATTTCATAGGTCACGACGCCGTTCGAATGGTCATCTAGCCGCGTTGATCTAAGGGAAGATGGGAAATGGATTGGGAACGCGTTCGATTGGCCGATCCGCCGAATGCAAGCCAGAAGAGACGTCTTCCCCGCGCCGTTGCCCGCCGTGAGCAACCACACCCCACGGTCGGGAATTTCAAAACGCAGACATGCGATGTTCCTGAGGTTCCGGATTTCGATTGTGCCTGGCATTCGGGCTATCAACCTCATCTTCACGTCAAAGTCGAGCGGTGTTAATATTAAAATTGAACGGTACGTGACGTTCCAGCATCTAGTACGGCGCTTCAGGCGAGATGGAAATTGATTGTGATTATTTAAGCCCGCGGAAAGCCGGAAGCCGTCGAGCGATTTAGCTAAAATATCGCGTGTTCGAACATTCGGCTTTTCCTTCGTTGCTCCGATAGATGATCGGCTGTTTTCATCAACATCGGACGTTCGAGATACTTGGCATGAACAACCGATTCTGGTCGAACGCTGCCTCCGCAGCTGCGGCGCAATAACGACTGCTTGCCAGAATGTACTGTCCGATAGCGGACGGGCAGTTCCCCACCCCATCCCTGACTTTCGCTTCCTCCTCAACGATCCTCCAAACCGGACACTCGCACAGGTCGGACTTTATCCGCGCCGCCTATGCTGCGCCGACGGCCCATCAGCGCGTCACGCGCGGTAGCCCAGCAGGCCGGAGAGTTCCGCCGCCGCAGCCATGACCGCTTCCGCCATCGCCGGGACCATCTCCGGGTGCAGGCGGCGCGCCGGGGCGGTGATGCCGAGGCTGCCGAGCACGGTCCCATCGCCGCGGAACACCGCTGCCGCCACACCGGCGACGTCCATCTGCTCGTTGCGATAAGCGGCAAAGCCCTGCTGGCGGATGTCGGCGATGATCGCGGCCATCTCCTCCGCGCTCGCCAGCGGCTGGCCGCTGAGCGGGCCAAGGCCGGGCCGCTCGATCGCTGCCGCCGCCTCCGCGTCGGGCAGGGCGGCAAGCACAGCGCGGCCGAGCGATCCCCAGGTCAGCGACAATTCGGTGTAGGGCTCGATCATGAAACGCAGCGGGTGCTTCGTCTGGATGGTCTCCACCACCACGGCCACATGGCTGGCCGGCTTGTAGGCGCACAGCGAGCAGGTCTCTTCCCACTGCGCCCAGAGCCGCTGGAGGATGGGGCGGCCCAGGCCGCCAAGATCGACCTGGCGCAGCACGGAGGAGGCCATGCGCAGGAACTCGCTGCCGGCGCGATAGGCCTGACCCGCCGCGCGCTCCACCATGCCGGCGCGCAGCAGCGGCTGGAGCAGGCGATGGACGCTGCTCGGCGGCAGTGCGGCGCGCGCGGCCAGCTCGCTCAGCGTGAAGGTGGCGCCGCTCTGCGCGATCACCTTCATCAGCGCGATCGTCCGCATCCCGGCGCCGCGATCCTCTTCGCTCATAGACCTCTGCTTCCCCTTGAGCCGCATTGCCCCGCGCGGCGATGATCCTCCCGCTTATGCTAACCCGCGTGGCGGCGGGAGTGCAAATGAGCGGCGCGGCACCGACGGTCGGAACAATTTGGCACTAAATTCCGTATAACGGAAATCTATTTACTCATAATGGAATTATTGTTGACCAGGTCTCTTCGTCGGCTTAGCGACCGGGCTCTGGTGATGCCGCAAGGGCCACCTGACCGGAAAGGAGAGGGGCCATGGCCCGCATCACGAGCCGAGCCGCTGCCCCGATCATGCGCCGCGCGTGCCCGCATCCTGCCATCCGGCCCCTCGCCAAATAGGCCACTTCATTATTAAAGAGTCTCCAAGTCGGGCCTCTCGCCCGCCCAGTGTAAGGACCCAGATCATGGCAACAGCCCCTGTTCTTGAAGACGCGACGCTTCCGCCGCCCATCGTTGCCGGCCTGCCCATGCCGGAGTTCAAGCACATCGGCGTGGAGCCGATCAGCGGCGCCTGCGGCTGCGAGATTTCCGGCGTCGATCTGCGTCAGCCGCTGGAGCCGGACGTGCTGGCCGAAGTGCTCAAGGCCTTCGAGCATTTCACCGTCATCGTCTTCCGCGATCAGGATCTGACGCCGGAGCAGCACAAGGCCTTTTCCCGCTATTTCGGCGAGCTGACCGAGCTGCCGCAGGCGCCGATCTATGGCGAGCACCGGGACATGCAGGAAGTGCGACGCGAGGCGTTCGAGCCGGTCAACGTCGTGCCCTCGTTCGAGCATTTCCATACCGACAGCCCCTTCCTGCTGCATCCGCCCAAGTGCATCGTCATGCGCGCGCTGGAGGTGCCGCAGTGGGGCGGGGACACCGCCTTCTCCAATGCCTATCTCGTCTATGAGCATCTCTCCGAGGGCATGAAAAAGCTGCTCGACGGGTTGCAGGTCGTCTATTCCGGCGCGGAGATCTGGGCGAAGAACGAGAAGCTGCCGCCCGAGAAGCGCCTGCGCCTGCGCGAGAGCCACGACTTCAAGGAAGAGGAGCTGACCAGCATCCACCCGGCCGTGCGCGTGCATCCGGAGACGGGCCGCAAGGCGCTGTTCGCCACCACCGCCTATTTCAAGCATTTCGTCGGCTGGAGCGAGGATGAGAGCCGCGCGCTGCTGAACTACCTGCAGGGCCTGGCGCAGCACCTCCATTATCACTGCCGCATCAAGTGGAAGAAGGACACGCTGATCGTCTGGGACAATCGCTTCACGCTCCATCGCGGCGTCCATGATTTCAAATATGAGCGCCGCCACCTGATCCGCACGACCGTGAAGGGCGAACGCCCGATCGGCCCGGCTGATTTCAAGGCGTGATGGCCCGTCCATGAAAGTCAGTGAAGCGATTGCGGACATTCTGAAGCGGGAAGGGGTCGAAGTCATTTTCGGCTACCCCCGCAACGCGGTGCTGGAGACGGCGGCGGCGATCGGTATCCGGCCGGTCATCGTCCGTCAGGAGCGCACCGGCGTCCACATGGCCGATGCCTTGTCGCGCCTGACCCGTGGCAAGCAGATCGGCGTGTTCGCCATGCAGCACGGGCCGGGGACGGAGAATGCCTATGGCGGCGTCGCCCAGGCCTATTCGGAATCCGTGCCGGTGCTGGTGCTGCCGCAGGGCTATGCCCGCCGCATCGCCCACATCCCGGACAATTATAATGCCACGGTGTCGATGCGCGACATCAGCAAGCTGGCCGAGCCGATCAATGTCGCGGGCGAGGTGGGTAATGTGATGCGCCGCGCCTTCACGCAGCTGCGCAACGGGCGGCTGCGCCCGGCGATCGTGGAACTGCCCTGGGACGTGTTGTCTGAGGAAATTCCCGCGCCGCTCGATTATCAGCCCACCCGCAGCAACCGCTTCGGCCCGGATCCGGAGGCCGTGCGCGTCGCCGCGCGGATGCTGGTCGAGGCGAAGCGGCCGGTGCTGTATGCGGGGCAGGGCGTCCACTGGGCCAATGCCTATGCGGAGCTACGCACGCTGGCGGAGCTGCTCGCCATTCCCGTCTCCACCAGCCTGGAAGGCAAGAGCTGCTTCGATGAGACGCATCCGCTCGCGCTCGGTTCCGGCGGCGCGGCGATCCCCGGCCAGCTGCGCCATTTCCTGGACGAGGCGGACCTCATCCTCGGCATCGGCTGCAGCTTCTCGGAGACCGCCTTTGGCGTGCGCATGCCCAAGGGCAAGCGCGTCATCCACGCCACGCTCGATCCGGCCGACCTCAACAAGTCGGTGCCGTGCGAGCATGCTCTCATCGGCGACGCGCAGCTCACGCTGGGCATGCTGATCGAGGCGTGCCGGGAACTGATTGATGGCCCACGTGACAGCGCGCCGGTCGCGGCGGAGATCGCGGCGGTCGAGGCCGCGTGGATGCGCGCGTGGCTGCCGATCCTCACCAGCGACGATCGCCCGATGACGCCTTATCGGGTGCTGTGGGAACTGCAGCAGACCGTCGATGTGGCGAACACCATCATCACCCATGATGCCGGCAGCCCGCGCGATCAGCTCACGCCCTTCTGGAAGACGACAACGCCGCTCTCCTACATCGGCTGGGGCAAGTCGACCCAGCTCGGCTATGGCCTCGGCCTTGCCATGGGCGCCAAGCTCGCCTGCCCGGACAAGCTGTGCATCAACGTCTGGGGCGATGCGGCCATCGGCTTCACCGGTATGGACTTCGAGACGGCGGTGCGCGAGCGGCTGCCGATTCTCTCGATCCTGCTCAACAACAGCGCTATGGCCATCGAGCTGGACATCATGCCGGAAGCGACGGAGCGCTACCGCGCGACTGATATCTCGGGCGACTATGCCGCCTTCGCGCGGGCGTTGGGCGGCTATGGCGAGCGGGTCGAGCGGCCTGAGGACATTGCCGACGCGATCCGCCGGGGTATCGCCGCCACACAGGCCGGGCAACCCGCGCTGATCGAGTTCATCACGGCCAAGGAGAAGCGCGCGTCCCGCCTGTAGAAGGGTCGGCGCGGACACCGGGGGAGGGGGCTATTTGCGCCCGTCGGCACCTTCCGCCGCGTCCCAGATGCCGTCAGGCGAGCGCGGCGCGGCGGCGATCAGCGTGCCGCGCAGATTGTCCTCACCCACGCCATCGACTGCGAACAGCGCCTCGAAATAGCCGCCCTTGGCCGCTGCTTCGAGCTGCCGGACGGTGTCGCGGGAGGACAGGATGTCCGCCGCCTGGAGCAGGGCCGGGTCTCGCGTGCCCGCCACGATGAAGATGTGGTTGCCATTCGGGCCGGGCAGGTGGGCGATATAGGCATAGTTGCGCCGTACGAGGGTCTGGTCGCCCGGCGGATCGGCCGCGTAGAGGCGGTTGGTCTTGATGTCGAAAATCTCGTCATAGCTGCCGCCCGGCGCGAAGCGGGAATTGGCGAAGGCCGGCTCGCTCAGCAGGCCGAGGCCGCTCAACAAGCCGACATAGACGATGTCACCATCCTTGAGGCGCGACGCCGTGAAGCGCGAGGACGGGACGACGAAGGAAGGCCGGCGACCGCCAAGGCGCGGCGCCAGGACCGGCAGCAATGCCTTCATCGCATAAGCCGTGCTGACCGGCAGATAATAGAGATTGAGGTCGACATAGCGGTCGCGCAGGGCCGGGTCGCGCATGAACAGTTCGGCGAGGTCCTCGCGCGAGTTGATCGAGAAGTCGCGGACCAGCCGGGTCGGGTCGGCGCCGGGCTTGTCGCGCTCGCCGACGATATAATAGTCGCCGGTGACGATGCTCAGCGTGCGGCCCGATGCGATCAGGGGCTGCCACACAGCCGAGGCACGCAAGGGAGCCATCGGGTCGCGCGTCCAGAATTGCAGAGCCGCGGCCATCAGGGTTGCGCCGACCAGCAGACCAGTCAGCAGGAACAGCCAGCGTTGCCGGCCGGCGCGTGCGGGGGCAGCGGCAGGCGCTGAGGGCAGATCGGCATCGGCAAGCTGGGTCATGGCTTCAGCGGCCGCCACAAGCTGGAAGCGATATTCCCCTTTGGGCAGGATCAGGCGCTCGTCGTCCTTGCGCCCGTCGCCGGCATAATAGGTCTCGAGCTTGCGGCGCAGGCGGTGGACCTGGACGCGGACGCTGGCGTCGCCCGGACCGTCGGCCTGCGAGCGGCCGAACACGTCCATCGCGATTTCGATTTCCTTGGGCGGCTCGTTCCTGAGCGTGCGGTCGAGCAGATAGTCGAACAGCGCCTGGAGCGTGCGCGAGCGGCCAAGCACAGCCGGGCCGCCGATCCGCTCGGCGACCAGTCGCAGCCTGTCCTGTTCGTCGTTATTGCTCACGCCCGCCGGTGTCCCGTCCTTACCCGTATAGCCGGGACGATCCGGCGGGTCTTCGCCTTATTTCTGGACGCCGATGAACTCGACTTCGCCCTTTTCGTTGATCGGGTTGCGATCGTTCTGCGCGCAGATGAATTCGATCTGGTCGAAGCCCCGCTGGCGCTTGAACTTATAGACCGAATGCCAGGGCGCGACGAGCGCTTCGGGGTCCTCGAAGGTGTTTTCAACAAGGAGGATATCCTTGTTGTTCGGGTCGAGGTGAATGCGCTCGGTGAGCTTCACCTTGTCGCTATAGGTGATCCCCCAGCGCCCCATCGTGCCGCCGTCGCGCAGGCCGATGGTCGTGGCGACCAGCGTGTCGCCTTCCCAATGGCCGATCGAGACGCCGTTATAGGTGGGGTCCGGGTCCTCCGGCAGCGGGCGGCCGTCCGTGAAGATGCGGCGCACCTGCATATAGGCTTCCTGGATCACGGTCACGCGGCCGGGCGTGAACAGGAACTCCAGATTATAGGGCTGGTTCATCATGCCCGGCATACCCGGCGGATCGCAGGCGGAAGGGCGCCGTTCGACCTTCAGCAGCGCTTCGGGGTCGCCGCTTTTGATGAGCACCTGAATCTCGTCATAATGCTTCTTGTACTTGCCCTTGAGCTGCGGGATTTCCGGCTTCGGGCTGCCGCCGAGCATTGGTGCCCACAGGCCGCGCCAGTCCGGTAGCGCCTGCAGCGCGGCAAAGTCGACCTTCTCCGCCGAGGCCGGCCAGATTGTTTCCGGTTCGACCGTCTCGGGCTGCGGCTCGGCCGCCGGCTGCTGGGCCGCAGCCGGCCCGGCGAGCATGAGTGCCGCCAGCGCCAGCAACGGCATGTTGATCCGCCTCATCAATGAACCCCTCCGTGGTCTTCTGTGCTTATTTGTTCTCGAGCGTCGTGCCGTTGGGCAGCACCACTTTCATGAGCGCGCCGCCCGGCTTGCCGTTGACCAGCGGGTGATAGGTCACCTTCACCTTGTCGCCCGGCTTTAGCGATGAGCGCCGCCAGCCGCTGTGGACAAGATTGTTGGGGCTGGTCATCTCGAAGGCCCAGTTGGTCGTGCTGCCATCCGGATTGGGCACGTCGACATGCATCCAGGCATGCGGGTTCGTCCATTTGAAGTCGGTCACGGCGCCCTGCGCAGCGGCTTCCTTCTTCATGTCGAACATCGCGAAGCTGTGATGAGCGCCCGCTGCGGCGGCCATGGCGGCCAGGCCGAGGGTTGCGATCCATTTGATACGCATGGGTTTCATCTTCCTCAATTGGCCGTGGGGACGTTGATCGCCTTGCCATCGCTGGCACGCTCGCCGCCCAGGCGCTTGCCGTCGGGCAGCAGGACGGTGTTGAACAAGCCACCCTTCTTGCCGTCGCGCAGCGGATTGATGGTCACGGTCACCTTGTCGCCCGGCTTGAGCGTCGAGCGGCGCCAGCCCTGGCGGGTCAGGTTGTTCGGGCTGTTGAGCTCGATGCTCCAGCGCTCGACCACGCCACGCGCATTGGGCACGTCCAGCTCGATCCATGCGTGCGGATTGGTCCACTGGAACTCCGCGACCGTGCCTTTCAGCGAGACCGTCTTGGTCTGGTCGAACATCGCGAAGCTGTGGTGCGCGATGGCCGGCGCCGCAACGGCCGCGACGACAAGCGCGCCGGCGCGCAGGAGGGACTGCCAGTTGGTCACATCATGTCCTTTCATCTTCATTTCTCGTCGCCGCGCTTCTGCAGCGTTTCCTGGCCGCGGTCGGTGCCGGGCAGATTGGCGTTGCGCGCCTCGGTGCATTCCACTTCGCCGATGTCGCTTTCCAGCACCCGGTCCCAGCGCTTGGTGTTGCGCCACTCACCCTTCCAGTTCTTCGGGTCGGTCATGATATATTCGATCTCGAGCGTGTTGCCCGAATTGACCATCTTGATCCGCTCGACGATCTGGAATTCGTCGCTCACCGGCAGGCCGATGTCGATCCAGTGATGGTCGGTCTCAAAGCCCTTGGTGGTGACGACAAGCGTGTCGCCTTCCCATTTGCCGATCGATTCCCCGTTATAGGTGGGGACATAGAGATCGGGATCGGTGTGCGTGCGCCCATCCAGATAGATGGCGCGGAAGCTGTTGGTGAAGCCTGCGACCATATAGACGACCGTCGGCAACTGGACGAACATGATCGGCCACACGCGGGTCATGATCATCGGCATGCCGGCCGGATAGCACTGGCCGATGCTGTCGCGATAATTCTTGCCCTGCGCGCGGGCGGCCGATCCTTCGGCCAGCGCCTTCTGCCCCTCGGCGTAGAATTCGGGGTAGGGCGGGCCGAACATGAACTTGTTGAAGCCCGCGCTCAGGTCGACGAACCAGGTGCCGGTCATGTCGAAAGGCGGCTTGGGGCGGGGTTTTGCCAGGTTCGCCGGGTCAAGCGCGCCGGGCATGCCGACATGCTTGTGCTGGAGCGAATCGAGCTGCTCGGGTGTCAGGCGACGGGCGCCGTCACGCTGGGCCTGAACGGGCGCGGCCACCATCGCGGCGAGCGCGATCGGCGTAAGCCATCGGCCAAGGCGGCGGCTTGCGCTGCGGTCTGCGGCTGCCGTTTTTGTCATATCTTG
Source organism: Sphingomonas sp. (assembly GCA_017304655.1). Lineage (GTDB taxonomy): Bacteria > Pseudomonadota > Alphaproteobacteria > Sphingomonadales > Sphingomonadaceae > Sphingobium. Next base: position 123,542 of record JAFKLY010000008.1, on the reverse strand, counting down.
CTTCCTCTCCTCCCTTTCGTTCGTCACCTGCGGGATCGCCCTGAGGTTGTCCCGGGGCTTCACGCCATTCGTCCATTTGGATCGTTGATGGTTGCTGATTGCCATAGTTGACAAATCAACACAAGAGTCGGATGAAGGGAAACGGATTGATTGTGAGCAACCGGAAACCGGGCTCGCCGCCAAGCTGATCGTCGCCGGATGCGGTATGGCCGAATCGGGCGGTCTTGAGAATGAAAACGTTGAAAAGGGGGAGGAAATGACAGCTTCAAGCCTTCGTGCGCCTATTGCATCCAGCCGGGTGCGGTCGATGATCCTGGCAGGATCGGCGCTTGCCACGCTGATGGCGTCTCCGGTCTTTGCTCAGTCCAGCGAAAGCTCCGATGATTTCGGCGTCGCGGATATCATCGTCACGGCCGAGCGCCGCGCCACCAGCCTTCAGAATACGCCGATCTCGATCGTGGCCCTGACCGAAGAACTGGTTGCCGCCAAGGGTATCGAAGATCTTCAGGACCTCTCGCGCTTCACACCGAACCTCAGCATCACGCCGTCGCGTGGCGGTGGCAACAATGCTGCCAACTTCGTGATTCGCGGCATCGGCGGTGGTGGCGGCATCACCGGCGAGCGCGGTGTCGGCCTCTACATCGACGGCATCTACATGCCGCGCACCAGCGGCGCCGTGCTGCGCGTGCTCGACATCGACCGGATCGAGGTGCTGCGTGGCCCGCAGGGTACGCTGTTCGGTCGCAACTCGACCGGTGGCGCGATCCGCATCTTCAGCAAACAGCCGGATCAGGAGGCTGCGGGCTATCTGCGTGGTACGATCGGCAACATGGATCGGCACGATCTCGTCGGCATGATCAACCTGCCGCTGGGCGAAGGCCTGGCGATCCGCGCGCAGGGCGCCTATCTGGATCAGGATGGCTTCGTGCAGCGCGGCACCGAGATGCTCGGCGCGCAGCGGGACATCATTGGTCGTGTGCAGGCGCGTTACGAGAACGGCTCCGGCTTCGACGCGACGCTTGGCTTCCTTTACAGCAACTCGAAGTCGAACGGCACGCCGAACGTCATGACCGAGTTCGACATGCGGCCGGGTATCGAGGGTTACATTCAGGGCAACTATGGCGACTGGCTGAACGACGCCTTCAAGAAGGCCGGGCAGGCGCCGCTTGCGGCCTATAATGATCCGCGCATCGTCAAGAACGCTTATACCGCCACCGACGTCTGCCTGATGGACGATTTCAACCCGGATTATGATCCGGCCTGTAACCAGTTCGTGAACAGCGACTATTGGCAGGTGGACTTCAATGCCAGCCTCGAGCTCAGCGACAAGGTGAAGCTCACCTCCATCTCCGGTTACGGCAAGCTCATTCACAAGGGCACCTCGGACTATGAGGGGCTGGGCATGGAAACCCGCACGGAGAATGTGAACTCGCAGGTCTTCTATCAGGAGCTGCAGCTCAATGCCGCGCTGTTCGGCGATGCTGTGGATCTCGTGACGGGTGCCAACTATTTCCACGAGACGTCGTCGGGTCCGAACAGCAATACCATTCGGCGCGGCTCCAGCGTTTATCCGAGCAATCCGGGGCCGACGAGCAACCCCAACGGGGACGCTGGTTTGTTCAGGACGGCTGACACGTTCGTACGGCAGCTCTCGGACAGCTACGGCCTGTTCCTGAATGCCACGTGGCATGTGACCGACAAGCTCAATGTGACCGGCGGTCTTCGTCAGGCATGGGACAAGAAAAAGTTCTGGCAAACCCGTTATCCGGCAACGGATTTCACGGTTGCACCCGGAACGACATCGACCTCGGTTCATGCCGGCGATACGTTCACTGCGCTCGATTATCGCGGAACGATCGATTATCACTTCACCGACGATATCATGGCCTACGCCACGATCTCCAAGGCATATAAGGCCGGTCAGTTCAGCTATTCGATCGTGAGCTGGACGGCCACGAACAACGCCACCGGTGACGCGCAGAGTGCAGGCATCAAGCCAATCCCGAACGAGAAGGTCGTGAATTATGAGGCGGGTCTGCGTCTCAGCCTGTTCGACAAGCGCCTGCGCCTGAACCCGACCTTCTTTATCATGGACTATACCAACCGCCAGGCTGCCACACAGGTGACCTGCGGAACGGGAACGCTGGTGGGCATACCTGCAGGCAGCTCGCAGTGCCCTGTGGGCTTCCTCATCCAGGTTCAGAATCAGGGTGACGTGCGCTTGACGGGCGTCGAACTCGACATGCAACTTGCGCTGGCTCACAATTTCACGGTTGAAGCGAGCGGTGGTATCACCCATCCCAAGCTGAAAAATGCACCGGCAGGCACCGTGAATCTCTATCCGGACGTGCCGTCGCCGACTTTTAACGTCGGTGCCACCTACTCGATGGTGCGGGACTTCGGCAAAGCCACGCTGAACGTCAACTATGCCTATGTCGGCAAGCAGGCGACTCACCCTTCCGAAGGGACGGACTCGTCTTACACTCTGCCAGCCTATGGCGTGATGAATGCGCGCATTCAGTTCGCACTGCAGAACTTGCCCGTGACTGTCACTTTCTTCAGCAATAATCTGCTCGACAAGACCTATGCGGTCTTCGCGCAGCGCTTCGGTGGCGGTTTCTGGGATTCGGGCGCGGGCACCGGGCCTGCCGCTCCGCCGCGCAGCGCTCTGTCCGAAGTGCGTGGTCGTCCGCGTGAAGTCGGCCTGACACTGCAGTATAATTTCTGAAAACAGGCGGCGGGCTTCGGCCCGCCGTCACTTAACCGAGGGGCATTTTCATGAACCAATGGTTGTCCGCGCTGGCGGACTGGTTGCAGACGGTGAGTCTGCACGGCACGATGCAGACGGTCGAGTGGATGGTTCCGGCCGTCCAGACCATCCACATTCTTGGTATCGCGGCGGTCTTTTCCTCGTCGCTGGTGCTGTCGCTGCGCGTCCTCGCCGGCGTGGGGGCGGACTGGTCGCCGGGTCGCTGGCAGCAGCGGCTGAACGGGTGGATCATCGTCGGCATGATCGTGCTGCTGCTCTCCGGCATCATGATGATCGTCGGCGAGCCGGCCCGCTCGCTGCTCAACACGCTGTTCCAGACCAAGATGGTGCTGCTTCTCGTGGCCCTCGTGGTGCTCTCGCTGCTCGCACGGCAGGTGCGGCAGCTGGATGCGCAGATGCCGATCCCGGCATCGGCGCGGTTGCTCGCTGCCGTCCTGCTCGTCCTGTGGCTGGTCATCATCGCCTGCGGGCGGTGGATCGCCTATTCCTGATTGGGGGCACGCATAGTCATGAACGAACTTATTGAAGCCATCGCGAACAGCTCGATCGGCATTATGATGGCGGAGAACCCCATCGCCTTTCCCTGGGTTGAGACGGTGCATGTGGTCGCCATCACCACGGTGCTCGGCGTGATCGCGATCGTCGATCTGCGCCTGCTTGGTCTCGCTGGCGTGAGCTATCCTGTCTCGCGCCTGTCCAACACGCTGGTCCCCGTCACCTGGGTGGCCTTCGCCCTGGCGGCGATCACGGGTGCGTTGCTGTTCACCTCGCAGCCCGCGACCTATGTCGAGAATTTCGCTTTCCAGATGAAGATGCTTCTGCTGGTCGCCGCCGGTCTCAACATGGCGCTGTTCCATCTCTTCACGATGAAGGGCATTGCAGTGTGGGACAAGGATGCGGTCCTTCCCTTGGGCGCGCGGCTCGCCGGGCTGCTCTCGCTGGTGATCTGGGTGCTGGTGGTCGGCTTTGGCCGGTGGATCGGCTTCACCATGTCGCCTTTTTGACAAGACCTGGAAGCGGTGGGTCGCTCGCCGCTTCCAGCTTTCAGGGCCGGTCAGCCGTCGCCGCTGCGCATTGCGCCGACACGCTCGACGATCGCGTTCATCCCATGGTCGAAGGCCGCACGTTGATCGGGATCGAGATCGTGCAAAATGGCATCGAAATAGTCCCGCCTCACTTGCCGGACGCGTTGATGAATAGCGCGACCCGCCGGAGTGGGTGACAGGATCATTCTGCGGCGATGTGAGGGGTCGTTGTCGCGTTGAATATAGGCAGAGGACAGCAGCTTGCCGACTGCGCGGCTGATTTCGGCCCGATCGGCATCGAAGGCGGCGCCCACGGACGAGGCAGAGGCCGGGCCGGCTGTGCAGACGAAGGCGAGCACGCGCCATTCCGCGACGGTCAGGCTGAACTGGGTGTAGAGCTGCTTCGACGTTTCGCGATCAATCAACCTTGCCAACAAAAGGAGGCGGTGCGGGATGTGGTCCTTGCCGAAGAGCGTCCATGTTGGCGGCAATGTCATTCTGATCGGCTACCAAGGACAGAAATCAAGCGCAATCATTGCTATGTTGATGCATCAACATAGGCTACCCTTTTGCTCTTCATCGCCGGTCTGCGCCGCAAATTGACACGTCGCAAAAAATGGCTTTCGACGTATTGTTCCATAATACGGAATAGATCTTTCAAATAAAGGAAATCGCTTGACAGTTGATTGATCAACATCATTATCAATGGGGTTGCCGGCTGCCGTGGAGAGGATGGATGTTTTCAAGGCTGCTTCGGTTGCTTCGCGTCACATCGATGGCGCCACCATGCCGGCGCTCGGGCGATGGCGCCGAATGAAATTTCCGCTGATCATTCTTATTTCAGGCGTCGGTGCGGCCAATATCTCCTTGGCTGGCAGACGGCGCCTCGTTCTTTGGCCATGATCCTCATTTAGATCATGGCCAGCGGTGGAGAGCCGATCCTTCCACATCTCTCTCTGGGAGGGGATGCTCTCCACCGCTTTCAAACTATCGGGCCCCGCTGAAAGGAACCGCCATGAGTGCCAGTCCCATCGTTGATGCCGATCTTGAGCCGGCTGGTACGCCGATCGTTGCGGGATTGCCGATGCCGACTTTCAAGCGGATCGGGGTGGAGCCGATATCCGGCGCATGCGGGTGCGAAATCAGCGGTGTGGACTTGCGGCGGCCGCTCGACGAAGAGACGCTGGCTGAGGTCATGAAGGCGTTCGATCAGTTTCTGGTTATCGTCTTCCGCGATCAGGATCTGACACCCGAGCAGCATAAGGCGTTTTCACGCTATTTCGGCGAGATCACTGAGTTGCCGCAAGCGCCGACCTATGGTGGGCATCAGGACATGCAGGAAGTGCGCCGCGAGGCCTACGAGCCCGAGAATGTCGTGCCGTCCTTCGAGCATTTTCACACCGATAGCCCGTTCCTGCCTCAGCCGCCCAAGTGCATCGTCATGCGCGCGCTCGAGGTGCCGCAATGGGGTGGAGATACCGCCTTCTCCAACGCGCATCTCGTCTATGAGCATCTCTCCGACGGCATGAAGGCACTGCTCGACGGGCTTCAGGTGGTTTATTCCGGGAAGGACATCTGGGCGAAAAACGAGAAGCTGCCACCCGAGAAGCGCCTCCGCTTGCGTGAGAGCCACAGCTTCACCGAGGACCAGCTGGAGAACATTCACCCCGCTGTGCGCGTCCACCCCAACACAGGCCGTAAGGCGCTGTTTGCGACATCGGCCTATTTCAAGCGCTTCGTCGGCTGGAGCGAGGAAGAAAGTCGGGCGCTGCTCGCCTATCTCCAGGGCCTGGCGCAGCACCTCCATTATCATTGCCGCGTGAAGTGGAAGAAGGACACGCTGCTCGTCTGGGACAATCGCTTCACCCTCCATCGCGGCGTCCATGACTTCAAATATGAGCGTCGGCATCTCATTCGTACCACCGTCGCGGGGGAGCGTCCGCTTGGGCCTTCGGACTGGCGCCCGTTGCGCTGAGGCAGACCTGATGGGGCGGGCTTAAAATCCCAGGTTGAGAGAGAAACGGCTCGGCCAGAGCCGCGAGCACCGGCGAAAAGCCGGGCCGGAAGGAAGGATCAGATAGGGATGGAAACGAGTAGCGAGCGCGTGCCTTGGCCGAAGGGGGCAACCTGGCCGTTGGTCATCTTGACCCTCATTTCGGTCTTCAATTATCTGGATCGAGCGCTACTTGGGCTCGTTTTGCCGACCGTGAAGCAGGAGTTCGGCGCGTCCGATACAGCGCTCGGCCTGGTCTCCGGGCTCGCCTTCGTGCTTCTCTACACGCTTCTGGGTATTCCGATCGCCTGGCTGGCGGACCGTTGGAACCGGCGCAACATCATCGGCATCGGGCTTGCCTTCTGGAGCCTGATGACGGTTCTGACCGGCTATGTAAGCGCGATCTGGCAGCTGGCGGTCGCCCGTTTCCTGATGGGGGCAGGAGAGGCCTGCGGTCTGGCGCCATCCAATTCCATCCTGGGCGATTTGTTCCATCCGCAGCGGCGTCCGCTCGCCATGGCGATTTTCGGTACGGCGAACTCGATTGCCTTCATCGTCTTCTTTCCGATCGCGGGCTGGATCGCGCAGCATCATGGCTGGCGGGCGATGTTCATCGCCATGGGCCTTCCCGGACTGCTCGTTGCGGCGTTGCTGTTTCTTACCGTCAAGGAGCCTGCACGCACGGCTCTGCGGGAAAAGACGCCTTCTATGTCATTCGGTTCTGTGGTCAGCGAGATTGGCGTGTTGCTGCGCGATCCCTGTTATTTCTGGCTGTTCATGGGCGTGACGCTGATGGGCGCGAACGTCTGGGCAGCGGGTGCCTGGACGCCCACCTTTTTCACGCGCATCCACGGCATGACCGTCAGTGAGATCGCCGGGACCATCGGGCCGATCCGGGGCGTCATCGGCGCGGCCGGCGTGTTGTGCGGCGGGTTGCTGATCGACCGGATGCCTGCCGGGCGCCCTGGCTGGCGCATCGCCGCGCCGGCCATCGCGTGTATGCTCGTTGGCCCAGCCGAGGCCGTGTTCCTGCTCGCCCATGATTACTGGGTCTGGTTTCTCGCATTTGCCACGGCCAGTTTCGTGACGCTGATCCATCAGGGGCCGATCTTTGCGGCGACGGTCAACATCGTGGATGCGCGGCGGCGCACGCTGGCCATTGCGATGCTGCTGTTCGGCGCCGGATTTATCGGCAATGCGGTGGGTCCCAGCGCGGTGGGTATCATGAACGATGCGTTGCAAGCCCGCTTCGGCGATAGCGCCATTCGCTATTCGATGCTCATCATCGCGGTCACGCCGATCCTGGCCGGCCTGTGCATGCTAAGGGCCGCTCCGCTTTACGCAGGTGCCATGAAGCGCGCTGAGCAGGAGGGCTGAGGCGGGGTCGGGCGTCGCCCGTCACCGGTCCGTGCGCTGCTTCTCCGCGCTTGGGCTGTGGCCCGTCATGCGCCGGTAGAAGCGCGAGAAATAGGAGGGGTCCTCGAAGCCCAGCTCGGCAGCCACTTCGCTACAATTGGCATTGGTGAAGCGCAGCAGGCGCCGTGCCTCGAACAGCAGGCGGCGATTGACGATCTGCAAGGGCGTCATGCCAAAGGCATCCTCGGTCTGCCGGGTCAGCGTGCGCACCGTGCAGTTCAAATGCTCTGCATAGAAGGAAAGCGGGCGATGCTCGCGGTATCGCCGCTCGACCAGCGACTGGAAGCGCTGCGCCAGCGTGTCCAGCCTGTCCGGGGCGGCGATGCCGGGCCGGATCGCGGTGCGTAACCAGGCCTCGGCCAGCGCCCGGTGGAGCCGATGCATGTTCGGGTCGAAGCGCCCCTGTTCCGCCTCCACCAATTGGGTGCCGAGTGCGGTCAGCCTGCCGGACTGCGCGGCAGAGAGCGGGTGGATGCCGGCTCGGCCAAGCTGGATGCGCAAGGCATCCTGCCGGGAGAGGCTGTCCAGAAAGTCCTGCGCAACGGTGACGACATAGCCCACCACATCGGCCGAGAAGCGAAAGCCGTGCACGATGTCCCGTGGCGCGCAGACGAGCACGGGGCCGTGCAGGCGCCGTTCCGTCAGCCCCAGCCGCAGCTCGACCGTGCCGGCGGACACGAATAGCATCTGGGAAAGCGCCGGGTGGACATGGGGCGAAATCTCCCAGTCATAGCGCTGGCTGCGCACGGCGATCGTTTCGCAATGGAAGAATTCGTCGAGGTCTGGCGGAGCCTCGTCGCCATACAGGCCATAGGTTGGAATCGGGCGGGCAGGAGTGGCCATGTCCTGAAAATACCAGACTCTGTCTCCCCTGTCCCTTCCCTTTGTCGTACGACCGCGTGAAACAGGGCCAGAGTCTGGAGGAGAGAAGACATATGACACAGGTCTGTATCATCGGCGCAGGGCCGGCGGGTTTGCTGCTGGGGCATTTGCTACGGGCGGAGGGCGTGGATTGCCTCGTGCTGGAGCGGCAGAGCCCTGACTATGTGCTGGGTCGCATCCGGGCCGGCGTGCTGGAGCGCGTGACGGTCGACCTGATGGAACGGCTCGGCCTCGATGCGCGGCTGAAGGCTGAGGGGCTGGTGCATGACGGCTTCAACCTTGCTGACGGCGAGCGGCTGATCCGCATCGACATTGCCGCGCTCACCGGCGGCCATGTTGTCGTCTATGGTCAGACCGAGCTGACGAAAGACCTGATGGATGCCTGCGGACCGCGCGGGCTGGAGGTGGTCTATGAGGCCGCCAACGTCGCGCTGCACGATGTCGAGAGCGATGCACCCCACGTTACTTATGAAAAGGACGGTCGGCTGCATCGGGTTGATGCGCGCATCATCGTGGGCTGTGATGGGTTCCATGGGCCAAGCCGCAAGGCGATCCCGGCCAGTGTCGGCAAGAATTACGAGCGGGAGTATCCGTTCGGCTGGCTCGGCATCCTTGCCGATGTGCCGCCCTGCAATCACGAGCTGATCTACGCCAATCATGAGCGCGGTTTTGCGCTCGCCTCGATGCGCAGCCACACGCGCAGCCGCTATTATGTGGACGTGCCGCTGACCGAAAAGATCGAGGACTGGCCTGATGAGCGCATCTGGGATGAGCTGTCGATCCGCCTCGGCCCGGATGCCGCGGCGCACATCACGCGGGGGCCAGCGCTTGAGAAGTCGATTGCACCGCTGCGGTCCTTCGTCTTCGCGCCGATGCGCCATGGCAGCCTGCTGCTCTGCGGTGATGCGGCGCATATCGTGCCGCCGACGGGCGCCAAGGGGCTTAATCTTGCGGCCAGCGACGTGCTGTATGCCGCGCAAGCGCTCACGGCCTTCTTCAAGCGCAACGACGCCGATGCGATCAGTGGCTATTCGGACAAGGCGCTGGCCCGCGTCTGGAAGTCCGAGCGCTTCAGCTGGTCGCTGACCCGCCTGATGCATCGCTTTCCGGAAGATGGGCCGTTCGAGCGGGCGATGCAGGTGGCGGAGCTGGACTATATTGCGTCCAGTGTTGCGGCGCAGACCAGCATTGCGGAAAATTATGTGGGCCTGCCGGTCTGATCGCTCCAGCGCCGTCATGTGCTTGCACGGCGGCGTGGAATCAATGGATTGCATCGTCCCGTCGGAGTAGGAACACGGGTCTCCGCGCGGCGGCTCCCGTAACCGATGGCTTGCAACCGTCATGAAAGTGTCACATTGGGCCGGCGATTAGTTTCACTCCCACAGGGAGCGCTCGCCCATCCGTCAGATTGCCGCCTTGCCTTATCGCGCCGAGAGCGATGCGCTGGATGCGCCGATCCGTATCCTGCTCATCACGTCGCGCGAGACGAAGCGTTGGGTGATCCCCAAGGGCAATGCGCCTTCCGGCATGATGTCGCATCAGGCAGCGGCGGAAGAGGCGGAGGAGGAGGCCGGCGTGCTCGGCGCGGTCTGCCCGACGCCGCTCGGCTCCTATCGCTACCGCAAGCGGCGCGGCAATGGTGCGTCGCTGATGGTCGATGTCGAGGTGTTCCCGCTCGCGGTCAATCGTGAGCTGGAAAGCTGGAAAGAAAGCCGCGAGCGCGAGCGGCGCTGGTTCAGCCTGGCCGAGGCTGCCGAGGCCGTGGAGGAGAGCGATCTGCGCGATCTGATCCGCTCGTTCGGCGCATCGGAATTCAAGGCTGCCGCCAAGCGGGGCAACATCCTGGGTGCGGTCGCCCAGAAATCGGGGATAAGCGGAATGTTCGGTTGGTTTCAGCGGTTGTTGCCCAAGCAGGGCAATTTCTTCGAGCTGTTCGAGGCGCATGTGAAGACGGTGGTCGCCGGCGCCGATGCGCTGACCCGGCTGCTGCACGATGGCGACCATCGCGACGACCACATCCGCGAAGTGATCGAGCGGGAGAATGACGCGGATGAGATCATCCGCGAGATGCTGCGCGCCGTGCGGCTGACCTTCCTGACGCCGTTCGATCGCAGCGCGATCATCAGCCTGATCAGCTCGATGGACGACGCAATCGACGAGATGCAGGCCGCCGTCTCCGCGATCGACCTTTATGACGTCACCACCTTCGAGCAGGAAATGAAGGACATGGCGGCGATCATCGTGGATTGCACCCGCGTGCTCGCCGAAGCGATGCCGCTGCTGCGCGATGTCGCCCGCAATTCCAAGCGCCTGCATGAACTGACCGAGCGCCTGGTGCGCATGGAGGGCCATGCCGACACGATCCACGCTGCCGGCCTGAAGACCGCGTTCCGCAAGTTCGGCCCGACCGACCCGATGGGCTTCATCGTCCGCCGCGAGATCCTGACGCATCTGGAGCGCATTGTCGACGCGGTGGAAGATGTCGCGAATGTGATCGACGGCATCGTGATCGACCACGCCTGATCCGGCCATGCACGAGCTTGCCCTTCCGCTGCTGGTCGGCCTCATCATGGTCGCGCTCGCGTTCGACTTCCTGAATGGCTTGCATGATGCGGCCAATTCCATCGCCACGGTGGTTGCCACCCGGTTGCTCGGGCCGGTAACGGCGGTGGGCTTCGCGGCCTTCTTCAATTTCGCGGCTTACTTCCTCACGCTCGCCTTCCCGGCGCTGCACAAGGTGGCCGAGACGGTCGGGGCAGGCCTCATCCACAAGGAGTTGGTGACGCCGGCCGTCATTTTCGGCGCGCTGGTGGGCGCGATGTTCTGGAATGTGGTGACCTGGCTCAAGGGCATTCCCTCATCCTCCAGCCACGCGCTGGTCGGCGGCCTGATCGGTTCGGGTGTCGCCCATGCGGGCATGAGCGGCATCGAGTGGGGTGGCCTCAACAAGACGCTGATCGCCATCGTGCTTTCGCCAACGCTCGGCATGCTGCTGTCCATGCTGATCATGCTCATCACGAGCTGGGCGTTCCGCAACAGCCCGGCGCGCGCGGCGGACAGCTCGTTTCGCTATCTGCACCTGCTGTCCTCGGCAGCCTATTCGGTCAGCCATGGCCTCAACGACGCGCAGAAGACCATGGGTATCATCACCGTGCTTCTCTACTCCACGGGCTATCTTTCCGGCGAATTCCATGTGCCGCATTGGGTCGCGATCGCCTGCTACATCGCCATTGCGCTCGGCACGCTGACCGGCGGGTGGAAGATCATCGAGACGATGGGCGCGCGCATCACCAAGCTTTCCCAGCATCAGGGCTTCAGCGCCTCAGCGGGCGGCTCGGTCATCGTATTTACCGCCTCGACGCTCGGCATCCCGGTCTCGACGACGCACACCATCACCGGCTGCGTGATCGGCGCGGGCGTCGCTCGCCGAGCCTCCGCCGTGCGCTGGGGCGTCGCGCAGAGCGTGGTTGTCGCCTGGGTCATCACCATTCCCGCCTCGGCAGCAGTCGGTGCGTTGTTCTACATGCTGACCCGACTGTTCTAGCGCGAGGCGCTGGCCGGGGTTTCAGGGCTTCAGGCGCCCGTCCAACAGGGCGCCGATCGCTGGAAGTTCACGAAGTTCACGACACGGGGGCGTGAACTTCCCCTTCCTTCAACTTTCGAGCGAGGCCGATGGAGCGGACGCCAGGGCGCCTCCCGCCCCGGCCTATACCGTCGAGCCAGTAACAGACTGCCATGAGAATGAGCCGCGTTTTGCCGGACCTGTCGCTTGGAGAGGGAAAGGGACATCCGCCCCGACTGCCATCCGCGGCGCGGTGTAGGACAGAGAAAAAGAACGCGGCTGATGACCAGGCTGAAGAGGGGGCTGAGAACCTCTTTGGTCACTCCACCCAGTCGAGGCCGATGTCGCGATAGACGTGGCGGTCTTCGTCCCAGCCTTCCTTCACCTTGACGTGCAGGTAGAGGTGGACCTTGCAGCCGAGCAGCTCGGCCAGTTCCGCGCGGGCCTTGCTGCCGATTTCCTTCAGGCGCTGGCCGCCCTTGCCCAGGATGATACCGCGCTGGGTGGGGCGAGCGACGAGGATCTGCTGGTGGATCTCCACCGAGCCATCCTCGCGTTCCTTATATTGCTCGGTCTCGACTGCGCTCTGATAAGGCAGCTCGTCATGCAACTGATGGTAAAGCTGCTCGCGCGTGATTTCGGCCGCCAGCAGGCGGTCGGTCGCGTCGGAGACCTGATCGGCGGGGAAATGCCAGGGGCCTTCCGGCATTGCCGCAGCCATTGCCGCCTTGAGTTCGGGCAGGCCATCCCCGGTCGCCGCGCTGATGAAGAAGGTCTCCGCGAAGGCGATGCGATCATGCAGTGTCTGGGTGAGCGTCAGCAACTTGTCCTTGGCGGCGATGTCTACCTTGTTGACGATCAGCCACTTGGCCTCGCGGCGCTGGGCGAGGCCGGCGAGGATCGGTTCCATCTTGGGGCCAAGGCCGGCGCGTCCATCGACGATGAGGGCGATGAGGTCCGCATCCTGCGTGCCGCCCCAGGCAGCCTGCACCATCGCGCGGTCGAGCCGTCGGCCGGGCTGGAAGATGCCGGGCGTGTCGACCAGCACGATCTGCGTCTCGCCCTCGATGGCGATGCCCATCACGCGCGTGCGGGTGGTCTGCGCCTTGGGGCTGGTGATCGCGACCTTCTGGCCGACCAGCGCATTGACCAGCGTCGACTTGCCTGCATTAGGCGCACCGACGACCGTGATGACGCCGCAATGCTGCATGGTTTGATCTTCGTTCAATGATTGCTCCGTGCGGCCGCATCAGGTGCGGCCTGTGACTCGGTCTTCCTGGGGACGGCTCTACTGCGCATTGGACGGCGCAACCAGTCCTCGTGGTTTTGAGGACAGGGCCTAAGGCGCGCGCTCAGTTCTTCAGCTGCTCCAGCAAGGCCGTGGCCGCCGCGGTCTCCGCCTCCTGCTTGGAGCTGCCTTCGCCGCGGGCCTCGCCCACACCCTTGATGGCGACCGACACGGTGAAACGCAGCGCGTGATGCGGGCCGCTGCGTTCGACCAGTGCGTAATCGGGCGGACGGCGATTATGGGCGGCGGCCCATTCCTGCAAGGCGGACTTGGGGTGCTTGGGCGCACTCGCCTGTCCCTCGACCTGATCGACCCAGAGGCGTTTGACGAGCGCCCGTGCCGCTTCCATGCCATGATCGAGATACAGCGCGCCGATGAGGGCTTCCATGACGTCGCCCAGCACATTGTCGCTGTCGATCGCGCCATCGTCGCGTGCCTGCTTGCCAAGGCGCAGATAAGTGCGCACGCCGATGTCACGAGCCACCTGCGCGCAGGCTCCGCCGGAGACGAGCTGGTTGAATCGGCGCGAGAGCTGGCCTTCCTTCTCTGCAGGGAAATGACCGAACAGCCAGTCGGCCATGATCAGGCCGAGCACGCGATCCCCCAGAAACTCCAGCCGCTCATAATGGTCCGCGCTGGCGCTGCCATGGGTGAGCGCCTGCTCGTACAGCGTGAGACGCCCCGGCGCCTGGCCGGTCAGCTCGGCGAGCCAGGCTTCAAGGGACATCGCGCTCAAAAGCCTTCCCCGATCCGCTGCGCGCGTGCGGCGGTGAACCAGGTCCAGGGCAGGAGCGGCTTGGCCGAACCATCGGTGGAGAAGAAGCTCACCATGGCCTTGCCGATGAGATGATCGACCGGCAGCGCGCCGACGCCGCCGTTCTCGACGGCGATGCGGCTATCCGCACTGCGATCCCGATTGTCACCCATCACGAAGACATGGCCCTTGGGTACGACGAACACGCCGGTATTGTCGGCCGGTCCGTCGATCAGGTCCAGCACTTCGTAGCTTTTTCCGTTGGGCAGTGTTTCGCGATAGCGCGCGTAGCGGCAGACCTTGCCGCCCTTGCCGTCCGATTCCTCGAAATCGGGTCGAAAACAGGGCGAAATGCCTCGCTCGGCCTGCGTTGCGGCGATCATGTTGGCCGTGACCGGCAGAATGAGGTCGTCGAGCCGCTTGCGGGGCACGGGCTGGCCGTTCAGATAGACCACGCCGTCGCGCACCTGGATGTAATCGCCCGGCAGGCCGATGACGCGCTTGATCCAGTCCTCGTCCGGATCACGCGGTGCGGCGAAGACCACGACGTCGCCCCGCTCAGGCAGCGTAGCGAACAGCCGCCCCTCGAACAGCTTGGGGTGGAAAGGCAAGCTGTAGCGCGAATAGCCATAGGGCCATTTCGAGACGAGCAGATAGTCGCCGATGAGCAGGCGGGGCTGCATCGATTCCGAGGGGATGTTGAACGGCGAAACGAGCAGGCTGCGGATCACGACCACGATCAGCGCCAGCTTCACGAGAAACCCCAGGAAATCCCGTGTCTCGGACTTGTCGGTCATCAAGCGTGGGCTTTCCTGGTCAGTTATCTGGCGGCGGCCGATCGGCGGCTCCCGTCTTTGCGGGCGGTACCTGGCCGCGTCAAGCATTGCGCGCGGTCGGTGCAGGCGCGTTCGCACGTGCAATGGCCCGGCGAAATGGATATGCGGAGCCATTCGATCCTGAGTGGGGAAATGCGCTTCGATGGCTGATACCAGCAAAATTGCCGCCTGTTGGGATGCACTCAAGGCGCTGCCGGTGCCGGATCTGCGCCGCCTGTTCGCCGACGAGCCCGCGCGTCTCGCCGATCATGTGATCGAGGAGAGCGGCCTTCGCTTCGACTTTTCCAAGACGCACCTGACGGCGCAAAGCCTGGGCAGCTTCATCGATCTGGCGCAGGCGACGGATTTTGCGGGCCGCCGTGCCGCCATGTTCGCCGGCGAGGCGATCAACGTGACCGAGGGGCGCGCCGTGGAGCACACGGCCGAGCGCGGCGAGGGCAAGGCGGAGAGCGTTGCCACTGCAGCAGGCCACAAGGCGCGGATGCGCACGCTCGTGGACGTCATCGAGGCCGGCGCGCTGGGCGACATCCGCCATGTGCTGCATGTCGGCATTGGCGGATCGGCACTCGGGCCGGACCTGCTGATCGACGCGCTGGCCCGCGCCGGTGAGCGCTATGACGTGGCGATCGTCTCCAATGTCGACGGCGTGGCGCTGGAGGAGGCGATGGATCGCTTCGATCCGCACCGCACGCTGCTCGTCATTGCCTCCAAGACCTTCACCACCACCGAGACGATGCTCAACGCCAACAGCGCCATCGACTGGATGACGCAGGCGGGCGTGGACGATCCCTATGGCCAGGTGATCGCGCTCACGGCCGCGCCGGACAAGGCCATCGAATGGGGCGTGGACGAGACGCGCATTCTCGGCTTTTCCGAGAGCGTGGGCGGGCGCTATTCGCTCTGGTCGTCCATCGGCTTTCCGGCCGCGCTTGCGCTGGGCTGGGACGGGTTTGAGGCGCTGCTGGAAGGCGCGGCCGCCATGGACCGGCATTTCCGCCATGCCGATCTGATGTTCAATGCGCCGCTGCGCGCAGCCTTCATCGACCAATATTATGCGCGCGTGATGGGTTGCCAGACCCGCGCCGTCTTCGCCTATGACGAGCGGCTGCGGCTGCTGCCCGCCTATCTCCAGCAGCTTGAGATGGAGAGCAACGGCAAGGCGGTGAAGGCGGACGGCACGCCGGTGGACGGGCCGACGGCGGCAATCACTTGGGGCGGAGTGGGGACGGATGCGCAGCACGCCGTCTTCCAGCTCCTGCATCAGGGCACGCATGTCGTCCCGGTCGAGTTCGTGGCGGTGACGGAAGCGGGCGACACGCTCGATCCCGCTCATCACCAGACGCTGCTGGTCAATTGCTTCGGCCAGGGCGCGGCGCTGATGCAGGGGCGCGAGAATCCCGCCGATCCGGCACGGGCCTATCCCGGCAATCGCCCCTCGACAACGATCCTTATCGACGCACTGACGCCCCATGCGCTGGGCGCGCTGATCGCCTTTTACGAGCATCGCACCTTCGCCAACGGCATCCTGATGGAGATCAACAGCTTCGATCAGTTCGGTGTCGAGCTGGGCAAGGAGATTGCCAAGTCGATCGAGAAGAACGGCGCACAGGGCTTTGACGCCTCGACCATGGCGCTGATCGAGCGAGCGCTGGGGTAAGGCGCGCGTGCTGCCCCCCTTCGCTCGCCGGGCGCGGCCGTGCGGGGGTCTTGATCCCGTCGCTGACTTGTAGGATCATTCTCGTGCCACTGGCAGGAGGGGATGAACAGCATGGTCGACGTCGCCCGAATTGCGCCCGCGAATGTCGCCGGCGATCTCACCCTGTCCGATCTTCGCGCTGCCATCGCGGCGGGCTGGAGCGACTTCCGTGCACAGCCAAACTTCGGCCTTTTCTTTGCCACCATCTATGTGCTTGTGGGCCTGTTTCTCTCCCATGTGCTGCTGGTGCGCGGCGACATCATCTGGCTCGCCCCGGCCGCTGCGGGATTTCCGCTACTGGCGCCGTTCACCGCCGTCGGCCTTTATGAGGTGAGCCGCCGCCGCGAGGCGGGATTGCCCATGGACTGGCGGGCTACGCTGTGCGCGATGCGTGGCCATGGCGATGACCAGCCGCTGATGATGGGCGGATTGCTGTTCGTCGCGTTCAGCTTCTGGATTGGTCTCGCCCACGGCGTTTTTGCGATCTTCATGGCGGAATCGGGCGTCGGTTCGGAATCGCTGGCACTGTTCGCAACAGCGCCGGGCATCCTGATGCTGCTCGCCGGTGGCGTCATGGGCGCGCTGATCGCGCTGGCGCTCTACGCGATCACGGTGGTCAGCCTGCCGCTGCTGGTCGATCGGGAAGTGGATTTTCTAACCGCGATCATCATCAGCCTGGCCGTGATCCGCGCCAATCCGCAGGTGCTGCTGATATGGGCAGCGATCATCGCGATAACCCTGTTCCTGGCCATGATTCCGCTGTTCCTTGGCCTGCTGGTCGTCCTGCCCGTGCTGGGGCACGCGACCTGGCACCTCTATCGACGCGCGGTGATGCCTACGAACGCCTGAAGGCGGAGCGCACAGCCGGCGCCGCATCCTTCATCGCCGGACACTATCAACCTCAGAAGCAAAATTGCTTTGCCCGCGCGCCCGCGCGATCCCATATGCGCCTCACGCAAACTATGCCCGATGAGGACTTTCCATGAGCGACTTTGACTTCGACCTGTTCGTGATCGGCGCAGGATCGGGCGGCGTGCGCGCCTCGCGCGTTGCGGCGAGCCATGGCGCGCGCGTCGCAGTGGCGGAGGAATATAAAGTCGGCGGCACCTGCGTCATTCGCGGCTGCGTGCCCAAGAAGCTGCTCGTCTATGGCGCGCATTTCGCCGAGGATCTCAAGGATGCGCGCCGCTTCGGCTGGGACGTGCCGGAGACGACCTTTGACTGGCCGACCCTGCGCGACAATGTGATCGGCGAGGTCGCCCGGCTGGAGGGGCTCTATCAACAGACGCTCGACAACAACAAGGTGACCACCTTTCACGAGCGCGCCACCATCGCTGGCCCGCACGAGGTGCGCCTGGCCAGCGGCAAGACGGTCACGGCGAAGTATATCCTGATCGCCACAGGCGCATGGCCGCAGGTGCCCGATGTGCCGGGCGCCGAGCATGGCATTACCTCCAACGAGGTGTTCCATCTGGAGAAGATGCCCAAGCGCGTCGCCATCTTCGGCGGTGGCTATATCGCCAATGAGTTCGCCGGCATCTTCCATGAATTTTCCTGTCAGGTCACCCTCATCCTGCGCGGCGACCAGATCCTGCGCGGCTATGACGAGCAGATCCGCGACCGGCTGCTCCAGATCAGCATGACCAAGGGCATCCAGTTCCGTTTCAACGCCCCGCTGGAGCGGATCGAAAAGCAGGAAGACGGCACGCTCAAGCTGTTCGTCAAGGGGAGTGACCCCATCGAGACCGACCTCGTGCTCTTCGCCACCGGCCGCAATCCCAAGATTGACGGGCTGGGGCTGGAGAATGCCGGCGTCACGGTTGAGAAGGGGGCGATCAAAGTCGACGAGTATAACCGCACCAATGTCGAGAGCATCTATGCGGTAGGCGATGTCACCAACCGCGTGCAGCTCACGCCCGTGGCGATCCGCGAGGGCCATGCCTTTGCCGATACGGTGTTCGGCAACAATCCGCGCACGATCGACTATGCGGCCATTCCATCGGCGGTCTTCTCCAATCCGCCGATCGGCGCAGTCGGCATGACAGAGGGCGAGGCGCGCAACAAGCTCGGCTCGGTGAAGGTCTATACCTCCGATTTCCGGCCGATGAAGTTCACGCTGGCCGGCCGCAACGAGCGCAGCCTCTACAAGCTGGTGTGCAATGGCGACACGGGGCAGGTCGTTGGCATTCACATGATCTCGCCCGATGCACCGGAAATCCTCCAGGCTGCGGCCATCGCGGTGAAGGCGGGCCTGACCAAGGCGGATTTCGACGCGACCGTAGCACTTCACCCGAGCATGGCTGAAGAACTTGTGCTGATGCGCTGAGTGGGAGGCGGTTGCCGCCCAGCTCTCATCAAGAGATTAGAGAGGGGCCGGCGCGTCCTGTTCGCCCTGAGTGGCGATGTCAGCCGATAGTGTATGGCACGACGCCGCGTCGGTTGCGATCGACGCGGATCGGCCGGTCGAGCGGCGGAAAGGCACGCTGATCGCAGCCCTCGCGCGGGCAAAGGCGGCAGGATGGGCCGATGGGCGTCGCTGCCGCCTCATCGGTCAGATTGAGGCCATCGGCATAGATGAACGCGGCCGCGTGCTCGATCTCACAGCCGAGCATGAGCGCGTAGCGGCGAGACGCGCGGGCAAAGCTGCCGGAGGGCTTCACCAGTCCCCGCGCCATCGCGACGTAGCGCACGCCATCGGGCGTATCGGCAAGCTGGACCATGACCCGATCCGGGATAGCCACCGCTTCATGCACGGCCCAGAGCGGACAGGCGCCGCCGAAGCGCGCGAACTGGAGGCGCGTGGCAGAATGCCGCTTGGTGACATTGCCTGCCATATCCACCCGGCAGAAGAAGAACGGGATGCCCCGCTGGCCCGGCCGCTGGAGCGTCGCCAGCCGGTGGCAGGCCTGCTCGATGCTGACGCCGAACGTGCGGGCCAGCGGATCGACGTCATGGCGCAGGTCCCGCGCGCTGTCCCGAAAGGCAGCATAAGGCATGAGCAGCGCCCCTGCCGCATAATTGGCAAGGGCGAGCGAAAGCAGCTGGTCTGCCGTGGGATCGTTGAGCTGCGCAGCGCGCACGATCGCCTGCATCTGCGCGCCAGCTTCCAGTTGCATGAGCTGATTGGCCAGCTGGAAAGTGCGGCTGGCGGCGGGCAGCGCGGCGTTTACCGTGAGGGCGCGGCTGACCGGATCATAAGCCCTTAGCGTCGTCGTATCGCGCTCGCTGAGCCGGATCGTGCAATCGTGCCGTCCGCGCAGCGCGGTGACCAGCGCCGACTCCCTATCGCCGGCCGCGAGCTCGAGCACGCGGTGCAGATCCTCCGCCACGACATCCAGATCGTGAATATAATTGCTGGCCGCATGGAACCAGTCGCTCACGCGGTCCCACGCAGTGCGCGCGCTCGGCGCGCCTTCGCCGGCGATCGCCTGTTCAGCCATGGCGAGCCGATCCAGCGTCTGCCGCAGGGCGTGATGCAGCTCCACATAGCGCGCGGCGAAATCGGGGTAATGCAGGTGCAGCCGTTCGGCCCGCTCCGGATCGGGCGGCGCAGAGCCAAGGCCGGGATTGGCGAGCGCCCAATTGAACGCGCCGAGCAATTGCTCCTCCGGCCGCTCGTCGAAAGCGGTCCAGTCCAGCGGGAAGGCAGCGGCCAGCGCGGCCTTCACCTTGGCGGTCAGTGGCCGGTCGTCATTTTCGAGCTGCGAGAGATAGGAGACGGAGATGCCAAGCAGTTTTGCCATGGCGGCCTGGTCCATACGCCCGTCGAGCCGAAGCTGACGCACTTTCTGCCCCACAAATAGCCGAGTGCCGCGTGCCACGCTCTCGTTCCCCGCTGGTTTCTTCAGGGGCGGTGGGTATTTTGCAAAACGTGATTTTGCAACTCTGCAAATCGGGCGAGGGCCGAGGCTATGGGGCCTTTGCCGACTGCTGCGCTCAGCCCGTGGGATTGGACAAGGGCGCCGTTTTGCGTCATCCCGCTCATGGTCGCCCGACTGACGGAAGGAGAGGAACCTTGACCCAACCGGCCTTGCTGTCCTTGCTCGATGAGGGCGTGCTGACCCTGACGCTCAACCGGCCCGAGCGGCTCAATGCGCTTTCCACCGGCCTGCTTGCCGATCTGGCCGCTGCGCTCGACGAGGGTGTTGCGGCAGGCGCGCGGGCTGTGCTCCTTACGGGCGCCGGGCGCGCCTTCAGTTCCGGGGCCGATCTGGCTGGCGATGGCGGGGTGACTGCCAATCTCGGCGACACGCTGACGGCCTTCTATCATCCGCTGTTCGAGCGGATCGCCGGGCTCGGCCTGCCGATCGTGTGCGGGCTCAATGGTCCGGCAGTGGGGGCAGGCGTGGCGCTCGCGCTGGCGGCCGATATTGTGGTGATGGCGCGCTCGGCCTATCTGCAACTCGGCTTCGTCAATATCGGTCTGGTGCCGGATGCCGGGGCGACCTGGCTGGTCGCGCGCGGAGCGGGCAGAGCGAAGGCGCTCGAAATGGTCTTGCTCGGCGAGCAAATGACGGCGCAGCAGGCACAGGCGGCGGGGCTGGTTGCACGCGTGGTCGATGATGAAGCACTGGCTGCGGAGGCGCTGGGGCTCGCCCGACGCCTGGCCAGCGGCCCGACCATCGCGGTCGGCCTCATCCGCCGGCAAGTGGCCGCAGCGCTCGATCTGGATCTTGCCGAGACCATGGCGCTGGAAGCCTCCAATCAGACGACGGCTGGCCGCACAAGCGATTTTCGGGAAGGGGTGATGGCCTTTCTCAACAAGCGCGCACCCCGGTTTCGCGGAGAGTGAAGCGGGTGTATCCGGAGGGTTTGCGGGATCGGCCCGGATATGCTCTGGACGGCGGGACAATCCGCCTGGCTTCGGGCATAAGCCGCCCGGCTGCCGAAGAGTCGCCCGCATGATTGCGGCGAGGAAGACAGGAGAGCGCACGTGACTCAGAAGATCGACACCATGGCCGTCCATGCCGGGACCGAGCCGGACCCCACGACCAAGGCCCGCATCACGCCGATCTACCAGACCGCATCCTATGTGTTCGACGATGCCGCCCATGCCGCGCGCCTCTTCGGCCTGCAGGAATTCGGCAACATCTATTCGCGTATCATGAACCCCACCAATGGTGCGCTGGAAGGCAAGATCGCGGCGCTGGAAGGCGGCGCGGCGGCGCTGGCGGTGGCATCGGGCCATGCCGCGCAATTCCTCACCTTCCACACGATCATGGAGCCGGGCGACCACATCGTCGCGGCCAAGAAGCTCTATGGCGGGTCGCTCAACCAGATCGGCCAGAGCTTCCGCAAGTTCGCCTGGGAGGCCTCCTTCGTCGATGCCGATGACGCGGCCAATGTCGCGGCCGCCATTACGGACAGGACGCGCGCAGTCTTCATCGAGAGCCTCGCCAATCCGGGCGGCGTGGTGCAGGATATCGAGGCGATCGCCAAGGTCGCCCATGATGCCGGCGTGCCGCTGATCGTCGACAACACGCTGGCGACTCCGGCGCTGTGCCGGCCGATCGAGCATGGCGCGGACATCGTCGTCCACTCGCTCACCAAATTCCTCAATGGCCATGGCAACAGTATCGGCGGTGTCATTGTGGATGCGGGGAAATTCGATTGGGCGAAGTCCGGCAATTATCCCTCGCTCACTGCGCCCAACCCCTCTTATCATGGCGCCGTGCTGAGCGAGGCGGTCGGGCCGATCGCCTTCATCATCGGCTGCCGCGTGCTCGGCCTGCGCGATCTCGGGCCGGCGCTCGCGCCGATGAATGCCTTCCTCGCGCTCACCGGCATGGAGACGCTGACGCTGCGCATGGAGCGCCATTGCGACAATGCGCTGGCGCTGGCCAAGTGGCTGCAGGCGCACCCCAAGGTGGCCTGGGTCTCCTATGCCGGCCTGCCGGGCGACAAATATCATGCGCTGGCGCAGCGCTACCTTGGTGGCCGGGGTGGCGCCGTGTTCACCTTCGGCCTGAAGGGCGGCTATGATGCCGGCGTGAATCTGGTTTCGTCAGTCAAGCTGTTCAGCCATCTCGCCAACATCGGCGATACGCGTTCGCTGATCATTCACCCGGCCTCGACCACACACAGTCAGCTTTCGGCCGACGAACTGGTGCAGGCCGGTGCGGGCCCGGATGTCGTCCGCGTCTCGGTTGGCATTGAGCATATCGACGACATCATTGCCGACATGGCACAGGCGCTCGACGCGCTCTGATCGCAGAACAAAAGGACTAAGAGTGACCCTGTCTCCCCGCACTGACTGGACGCGCGACGAGATCGCCGCGCTGTTCGACCTGCCGTTCATGGACCTGCTCTACGAGGCGCAGACCATCCATCGTGCGCATCATCCGCGCAATGAAGTGCAGCTTTCCACGCTGCTCTCCATCAAGACCGGCGGCTGCCCCGAGGATTGCGGCTATTGCAACCAGTCGGTGCATGCGGAGACAGGGCTCAAGGCGACGAAGCTGATGGACGTGCGCGGCGTGCTCCAGGCCGCCGCGCAGGCCAAGGACAATGGCTCGGGCCGCTTCTGCATGGGCGCGGCCTGGCGCAATCCCAGGGATCGGGACATGCCGGCCCTCATCGAGATGGTGAAGGGCGTGCGCTCCATGGGCATGGAAACCTGCATGACGCTGGGCATGCTGACGCCGAGCCAGGCGGAGATGCTCGCCGAGGCAGGGCTGGACTACTACAATCACAATATCGACACCGCGCCGGAGAAATATGGCGAGGTCATCACCACGCGCAGCTTCGAGGACCGGATCGAGACGCTGGAGGCGGTACGCGCGGCGGGCATCAATGTGTGCTGCGGCGGCATCGTGGGCATGGGCGAGACGCGCGCGGACCGCATCGGCTTCATCCATGCGCTGGCCACCATGCCGCATCCCGAGAGCGTGCCGATCAATGCGCTGGTGCCGGTGAAGGGTACGGTGCTGGGCGACATGCTCGAAGGCACGCCGTTGGCGAAGATCGACGAGATCGAGTTCGTGCGCACCGTCGCTGTGGCGCGGATCGCTATGCCGGCCAGCATGGTGCGGCTCTCCGCCGGGCGCGAGAGCATGAGCGAGGCCTGTCAGGCGCTGTGCTTCATGGCGGGCGCGAACAGCATCTTCACGGGCGACCGGCTGCTGACGACGCCCAATGCTGGCGACGACAAGGACGGCGCGCTCTTCGCCAAGCTCGGTGTCGTGGCGATGCAGGCAGCGCCCCATGGGCATCTGGAGGAAGCGGCGGAGTGATCGCTCTTTTCGCGCTGGCCGCTGCGGCGGCCGCTCCGGCGCCCACTGGCTGCGCCGACCCCCAGACGCAGCAAGCGATCAATGCGTGCGCTGCTGCGGACTATCAGGCAGCCGATGCCGAGATGAACCGGCAATGGGCGCAGATTTCCGCGCAGATGAAGGATCGCGACAAGGCCGGCGATGCCAAGCGGGATCGCCGCCCCGGCTATTTTCAGGCCGCGCTGGCGGCTCAGCGGGCCTGGCTGAGTTTCCGTACTCTGCAATGCCGCGCGGAAGGCTATGCGATGCGGGGCGGCAGCGCGGAGCCGATGATGGTGAGCAGTTGCCTTGCCGGCGTGACGCGGGAACGGACGAGGCAATTGCGGGTGATGGGGCTGGCCTTCCAGCAATGACGGCAAGGCAGGCAGAAGCGGCTCGCGGACGCCTTCGGGCAGAGCGCTTCGCATCCGCCCCGGCGTGAGCGTCTCGCCTTGCACATCGGGGAGTTCACAAGCCCCCGCGACTTCCCTAAAGCAAGCGCAAGATTGTGAGCGAGGGGGAATGCATGGGGACTGTTGCCGCCACCGATGGACGTGACGAGGCGCAACAATCCGTCCCGCTGGTCATCGGCGCTTCGTCGCTCGGCACCATGTTCGAATGGTATGACTTCTTCATTTACGGCACGCTTGCAGCCAGCGGCATCATCGGCCGCACGTTCTTCCCCGCCGGCAGCGAGACATTGCAGACGCTGCTGGCCTGGGCCGGTTTCGCGGTCGGTTTCGGCTTCCGGCCGCTCGGCGCCATCGTGTTCGGCTATCTGGGCGACAAGCTGGGGCGCAAATATACCTTCCTCGTCACCATCATCCTGATGGGGGTGGCTACGGCGGGGGTGGGCATGGTCCCGTCAGCGGCGACGATCGGAATCGCTGCGCCGCTGCTCATCATCCTGCTGCGAATCTGCCAGGGACTGGCACTGGGCGGCGAATATGGCGGCGCTGCCATCTATGTGGCCGAACATGCGCCCGATGGCCGCTCGGGATTCTACACCAGCTTCATCCAGGCCTCGGTGGTCGGCGGGTTCATTCTTTCGCTGCTGGTCGTGCTGGGCGTGAAAAGCAGCATGTCTGCGGAAAGCTGGGACGTCTGGGGCTGGCGCGTGCCGTTCCTGCTCTCGCTCATCCTGCTCGCAGTCTCGGTTTGGATGCGCACCAAGCTCAAGGAAAGCCCGGTGTTCGAGCAGATGCGCGAGGAAGGGACGATGGCGCGCAATCCCTTCGTCGAGAGCTTCACTTATCCTGGCAATGGCCGGCGGCTGATCGTGGCGCTGTTCGGCGTGGCGGCCGGCCTCACGGTGATCTGGTATACGGCGATGTTCTCTGTCCTCTCCTTCCTGCAGGGGCCGATGAAAGTGGCGAGCACCACGGCGCAGATCGTGGTGGCGCTGGGCGCCTTTTTCGGGGCAGGCTGGTTCATCCTGTTTGGTCACCTCTCCGATAAATTTGGTCGCCGGCGCGTCATCGGCATTGGCTATGCGCTGACGCTGGTGCTGCTGTTGCCGATCTTCTGGCTGATCGGCAGCCAGGCCAATCCGGGGCTTACGGCGGCCAGCACACGCGCGCCGATCGTGGTGACGGGGCAGGCGTGCCATTATGATCCCTTCGCCAGCAAGGGGCAGGCGACACCCTGTGGGCGCGTGCTCGATCAGTTGACGGCCAAGGGCCTGCCTTACACGGTGGCTGCGGGCGAGGGACTGGCCGTGACGATCGGCGGAACGCCGGTGGTCGATCCGCAAGGTGAGGCGCTGACACAGGCAATCAAGACCGCGGGCTACGATCTCACGCCGCAGACGCCGCCGGTGCGCAATCTGTTCGTCATCCTGCTTGCGGTCGTTGCCCTCAGCTTCCTCTCGGGTATGACCTTTGGCCCGGTCGCGGCGCTGCTGAGCGACATGTTTCCGCCGGCAGTGCGCTACAGTTCGCTCTCCATCCCCTATCATATCGGCACGGGCTATTTCGGCGGCTTCCTGCCGTTCATCGCCAGCTATATCGTCGCCAAGACGGGCGATCCCTATGCGGGGCTCTGGTACACGCTGGCGGTCGTCGCAGTAGCGCTCACAGCGATCCTCTGGGGCGAAGGGCGGGACTGGCGAAAGGACCTCGACGGGGGAAAGACGGCGCGCTAACCCGCGCCGATGACCGACATCCCTCCCGCACCGCTGGCGCTGCATCTCGACAGCGCTGCGCTCAAGGCAAACTGGCAATGGCTTGCCGCGCAAAGCGGCGCGGCGGCGTGCGGTGCGGCGATTAAGGCCAATGGCTACGGGTTAGGTGCGGTCGCGGTGATGGCGCATCTTCAGGCTGCCGGTTGCCGGGATTTCTTCGTCGCCACCTGGGCCGAGGCCGCCGAACTGCTGCCGCATCTGGGCGAGGCCTCGCTTTCCGTGCTGCACGGCGTGCGCGCGGACGACATGGCCTTTGCGCTTTCCACCCCGTTCCGGCCGGTGCTCAATTCACCTGAGCAGGTCGCCCGTTGGAAGGCGGCCAATGGCGGGCCGTGCGACGTAATGATCGACACGGGCATGAACCGGCTCGGGATCGACCCGAATTATGTCAACGCCGCGCTGTTCGAGGGGCTGACCATCGAGACAGTGTTGAGCCATTTCGCCTGTGCGGATGAGGATCATGCGCTCAATGGCATTCAGCTGAACGCCTTTCGTCAGCTGAGTGCGGGCGTTCCCGCCCGGCGGCGCAGCCTTTCCAACAGCGCTGGCATCCTGCTGGGCGCGGACGGTCATTTCGATCTGACGCGCCCGGGCCTCGCGCTTTATGGCGGCCTGCCGCGCGCAGAGGCGGCCGGGCATATCACGCAGGTCGTGCGCCCACGCGCGCAAGTGCTCCAGCGCCGGACGGTCCGCGCCGGCGAGTCCGTGGGCTATGGTGCGACCTATGTCGCGGAGCGGGAGCGTGAGGCGGCCGTGCTCAATCTCGGCTATGCCGACGGCTATCTGCGCGGCTTTTCCGGCACGGGCGTCGCGCTTCTCGATGGCACGCGGCTGCCGGTGCTTGGCCGCATCTCCATGGACCTTACTGCGGTCGATGTGTCGGACGCGCCGTGGATTGCGGAAGGGGACTGGGTCGAGATCGACTTCGATCTGCTGAGCGCTGCAGCGCAATCCGGCCTGTCACAATATGAGCTGCTGACGGGGTTGGGCCGGCGCTACGAACGCCGCTGGGTCTGAGCGATCGCCGCGCTCTGCCCGAAGGCGCAAGCGCGGCGTTCCTGGATAATGGCTTCTGGGTGGGCGCTCAGCGCTCGATGCACATCGCGATGCCCATGCCGCCGCCGATGCACAGCGTGGCAAGGCCCTTGTGCGCGTTCCGCTTGCCCATTTCGTAGATCAGGGTGGTGAGGACGCGCGCGCCCGAAGCGCCGATCGGGTGACCGATGGCGATGGCGCCGCCATTCACGTTCACGATGTCCGGGTTCCAGCCGAGTTCCTTGCCGACCGACAGGGCCTGCGCGGCGAAGGCTTCGTTGGCCTCGATCAGGTCGAGATCGGCGAGCTTCCAGCCGGCCTTTTCCAGCGCGGCGCGGCTGGCCGGTGCGGGGCCGATGCCCATGATCGAGGGATCGACGCCCACGGTCGCCCAGCCGGCGATGCGGCCCAGCACGGTCGCGCCGCGACGGGCCGCCTCGGCCGCCGTCATCAACACCAGCGCGGCGGCACCGTCATTCAGGCCGCTCGCATTGCCGGCGGTCACCGTGCCGTCCTTCTTGAAGGCGGGGCGCAGGCTGGCCATGCTCTCGAAGGTGGCGCCGGCGCGGATATATTCGTCGGCATCGACGATCGTGTCGCCCTTGCGGCCTTTGATCGTGACCGGCGCGATCTCGTCCTTGAACCGGCCGGAAGCGCGAGCAGCTTCGGCCTTGTTCTGGCTGGCGGCGGCGAAGATGTCCTGCGCCTCACGCGTGATCTGATATTTCTCGGCGAGGTTCTCAGCCGTGATGCCCATGTGATAGCCGTTGAACGCGTCGGTCAGGCCATCATGCACCATGGTGTCGACCAGGCTGACATTGCCCATCTTGGCGCCGGCGCGCAGCGCCTGGGCATGGGGAGCGACGGACATGCTCTCCTGGCCGCCGGCGACCATGATCGTCGCAGCGCCGGTCTGGATCGCCTGGGCGGCGAGGGCGACCGAGCGCAGGCCCGATCCGCAAAGCTGATTGACGGACAAGGCCGTCCGGTCGACCGGGATACCGGCATTGACGGCGGCCTGACGCGCTGGGTTCTGGCCCTGCGCCGCGGTGAGCACCTGGCCCAGGATCACTTCCGAGACTTCCTCCGGCGCGACGCCGGCCTGCTCCAGCGCGTTGAGGATCGCGACGCGACCCAGTTCATGCGCGGGCGTGTTGGCGAAGCTGCCGAGGAAGCTGCCGACGGGGGTGCGCTTCGCGGCGGTGATGACGATATCGGTCATGATCAGGCGTGTCCCTTGATTGAGGCGTTTTCCGGCGGGCGGATCACGCAGAAGTCAGGCGTCCGGCGCCGCCCTTAGCATCAGCCGCCGCAGCGCGAAAGCCAGTCGCTCAATCCTCTCCAAAGGCTTTCTTCCGCCCGGCTGCCGATCATCATGCCGACATGGCCGAGCGCAAGATCGATCCGCTCCATGGCGGGCGGGGTCGTGGCGGCAGGGACGATCCGGTCGCTGGTCGAGGCGATGGCGAGGGTGGGGCACCCAAGCGCCAGGGGATCAACCGGCGTGCCCTGGATCGTCCATTGGCCGCTGCCGGTGATATTGGTGGCGTAGCAGCGCTCGGCAAGGTCTCGCCCCGCCGCGAAGGTGAGCGGGGCGCCTTCATTCGCCCAATCCTCCAGCGCGATGAAGCCGTGATAAGCCGGCGTGCCTTCCTCCATCTCGCCGAACGCAGCATATTTGGCGATGGTGCGGCGGGGATCGAGCGACCAGAAGCCGGTCTGGAAGACTTCCATCGGCACCAGGCCAAGCGTCTCGCAGGCCGCCTTGCTCTGATCCCAGGTCGCTGCGAGCTTCTCCCGGAAACTCTTTTCGTAGCGCGCAAAGTCCCAGGGTGCCGCGATCGTCGCGACCCCGGCGACGGGACGGCCGAGCGCGGCAAGACGCGCGGCCGCGCCGATGGCGAGCGTTCCGCCAAGGCAATAGCCCACGAGCAGCGGCGGCCGATCGAACCGCTCCAGCAGCGGGAGCAGCAGCGTCTCGATATGATCGGCGAGGTCGCTTGGCCCATCGGCTTGTGTCGGCGTCCCCCAATCGAGCAGGCAGGTGTCATGGCCCTGGTGTAGCAGAAAGCGCAGCAGCGACCGGCGTTCGGTCAGGTCCAGCACGTTTGGCGGATTGATTAACGAGGGCACAAGAATCACCGGCGCTCGTTCGCGGGCAACGAGCGCGCTAGTTTGTGCACCGCGATCTCGCGTCAGCAAAGCAGCGCGATCATGCCGCGCAACATTTTTTGGCGGATCGGGCTCTGGGGCGCGCGGCGCCGTCTGGAACCGGCGCAATCCCGCAAATGCTCTGCGTCGCAAATCAGGATCTTCGGCTGTTTCTGACCATAAAAGAGACAGAAACAGCGGTAACGGTCGCGGTCCATGTTGCGGTGCGGAAAGAATTGGTGCTATGCTGCGCGCACCGGAGGCTGGAGCGGACGACATGGCACGATCGAAGTCGGGTGGCGAATCAGGAACCATTGTCATCAAGAAGTACGCCAACCGGCGCCTCTATGACACGGAAACGTCGAGTTACATCACGCTGGAACTTCTCTCGCAGATGACTCGCGAGGGCCGCGACTTTGTCGTGGTCGACGCAAAGTCGGGCGAGGACATCACGCACAGCGTGCTCACCCAGATCATCATGGAAGAAGAACAGCGCGGCGAGAACATGCTGCCGGTCAGCTTCCTGCGCCAGCTCATCTCGCTTTATGGCGACTCCATGCAGTCCATGGTGCCGCAATATCTCGAAGCGAGCATGGAAGCCTTCCGCAAGAATCAGCTACAATTCCAGGAAGCGATGCAGGGCGCCTTTGCCGGCGGTCCCTTCGCGGAAATCGCCAAGCGCAACATGGAAATGTTGAACGCCGCCGCCAATGCCTTCAAGCCAGCGACACCAAAGGCGCCGGCCAAGAGCGAAGGCGGCACGGATGAAGTCGCCGAACTCAAAGCGCAGCTTGCGGCGCTTAACGCCAAGATCGACAAGCTCGGCGGCTGAACGATCCCCGAGCGGGGTTCCGCGCCCTATCTGCCGACCGTTTGCGCTATCAGCGCCGCGCATTTGGCGTGATCTGCGGTTTCGGCACGGCCACCGATCGCCCGGCCGACCGCCTTCAGGATATTGCCGAACGAGCGGGCCTCTTCCGGTACGACCAGCTCGGGGTTGCGCAATGTGCCGCGCAGATACGCGTTGCCCGGCAGTTGCAGCGCATGCTCGCTCTTGGCCAGGCCCTTGAGTGTCAGATCGAGCCGCTCGGCCGGGAAACTCACGGTGCCAGTCCCGCGTGATTGGCTGACCGGCGTATCGACAACCAGCGTGCGCACGATGCCGCGCCCGCGCCGCATGTCCAGCTGCACCACCCCACACCGCAATATCTCCCGCCCATCTTCGTCGGCGAACAGGCCCTTGCCGATGTCGAAGCCGAGCAGCCCGGCCAGCCGCACCGGCATCGAGCCACCACGCGTTACGGCGCCGATTGTCCCGTTCGACTGCCCGACGGCCTCGCGGATCGTGTCGCCAACCCCGCTCAGGCGCGCGCGGGCATCCACGCGCCCCTGCACGTCGCCCTGGCTGTTGCCGCCGCCACCGGCCAGCGCGGCGATGCTGCTGTTGCGCATGTCGAGTGCCAGAGTCACGGTCGGCTTGGGCTGGCCATCCCGCTGGTTGACCACCGCCCGCCCGGTCATCACGCCTTGCGTCAGGCCGATGCGCAGTGGATCGATGGTAAGAATGCGGTTGTCGAGATGCAACACCGCGCTCGCATTGGTGAGGGAGGAAGGACGCCGGCCCCCGAGGACGCGGTCAACGCGCAGGGCAATGCGGCCGTCGGTCTTGGCGATCTTGCGGATGTTGACGCGGGTATTGGGCACGAGCCGCTGGCCTTGCGCCCGCTCGAGTGCGACTGCCTGCGCATTGCCCTCGTCGTCTGCCAGATCATCGAAATCGAGTTGGCTGAAGCGCGCTTCGCCGCGCAGTTTGGTGCGGCCATCTACCTTGCGCACCGTCAGCGCGCCGGTGAACCGACTTCGCCCCACTGAGCCGCCCAGATCGGCCACGGTCCACACGCCATTGCGGCGTTGAACATTGGCGGCGATATCGACCGGTCGAGTGCCGAACAACCCCGCCTCGATGATGCGGTCCACCAGTTTGAGCGTGCTGGCGCGGGCGGACACCTTGAACATCATGTCATCGATGCGCATTGGCCCAGCCATGGTGCCGCGCGCATGCATTGTGATGGCGGGCCCCATGATGCGGGCATCGAATGGCCAGCGCTTACCGGCGCGCATCGGTGGGCCGGTCAGTTGCAGTGTGACCGGTTCTCCATCGACGGTTCCCGTGCCGGTGCCTCGCAAGCCCTGTTGCGGAGCGACCGACAGATTGAGCGTGAACCGCCGCTTCTGGAAGGCGTCCCGATAATCGATGACTGCATTCTCCAGACGCACCAGTGGTATTTCCGACCCGCCGCGATTGTCCCTGTCCTGCTTACCGCCGAGTGCATCCCAGTTCTTGCGGCGCTGCTCGTCTCGCACGAGCGTCAGCCGCACGCCGCGGGCTGAAAGCAGCTGCGGCCTGCGCTGGCCGAGCAGCAGCCCAATGACGGGCAGGCGCAGTCGCAAAGCCTGGATGCGCGCCAGATCCCCTTCGCCGGCCCAACTGGGCTGGGGCACCCGGATGTCTCGCACCTGGATGACCGGATTGAACGAGACGGCGCTTTCTCGGGTCAAGGTGCCGATGGAAACCCTGGTGCCGATCCGGTCGGAGAGGCGTCGCTCGGCAGCGCTCTTGAGCCACGAAGCCGGGAAGGTGGCAGCGAGCGCCAAAAGGGCGAGGAGCAGCAGAACCAGTGCGGCCGCAGCCAAGCCAATGATCCGCGTGCGGCGCGGCGAGGAGCGGATCATGGATGAAAAGAGTGCCACGGGAGAGCGGACGAGTGAAACCATGGAAAGTTCCCGTCCCCGCGCACATGTCAGCGCGCGAACACCTTGGTATTTTTCCGTGCCGCCACTAAAGACCGCTGCGATCCTTCATTCCAGACCCCGGAAGCAAGACATTGTCCAACATCAAGCACGCCCTCCCCGTAACGCGCGAAAAGGACTTCGCGGCCTGGTATCAGGCTGTGATCAGCGAGGCCGATCTTGCCGAGGAAAGCGGCGTGCGCGGCTGCATGGTCATCCGTCCGTGGGGTTATGGCATCTGGGAGCGCATCCAGAAGCTGATGGACGCGCGCATCAAGGCGGCAGGCGTAGAGAATTGCTACTTCCCGCTGTTCATCCCCCTGTCCTTCTTCGAGAAGGAAGCCGACCACGTCGACGGCTTCGCCAAGGAAATGGCGGTCGTCACGCATCACCGCCTCAAGGGCATCGATGGCAAGCTGGTGCCCGATCCGGACAGTAAGCTGGAAGAGCCGCTGGTCGTGCGTCCCACGTCCGAGACGGTGATCGGTCAGGCGATGAGCCGCTGGGTGCAGAGCTGGCGCGACCTGCCGCTGATGGTCAACCAGTGGGCGAATGTGGTGCGCTGGGAAATGCGCACCCGCATGTTCCTGCGCACGAGCGAATTCCTCTGGCAGGAAGGGCACACCGCCCATGCCGACGAGGCGGATGCGCGCAGCGAGACGATGCGCGCACTGGAAATGTATCGCGATTTTGCGGAGGGCGAGCTTGCCATGCCGGTCGTCGCTGGCGAGAAGCCGGAAAACGAGCGCTTCCCCGGCGCCGTCGCGACCTACTCGATCGAGGCGATGATGCAGGACGGCAAGGCGCTTCAGGCCGGCACATCGCATTATCTCGGCACCGGCTTTGCCGAGGCCGCGGGCATCCATTACCAGAATCAGGAAGGCCAGCAGGCGCTTGCCCATACGACGAGCTGGGGCGTCTCCACCCGCATGATTGGCGGCGTCATCATGGTGCATGGCGACGATGATGGTCTCAAGTGCCCGCCGATGATCGCGCCGCACCAGGTCGTGATCGTCCCGATGCTGCGCGACAATGACGAGGACGCGGCGGTCATCGCGTATTGCGAGGCACTGGCGAGGGACCTGGCGGCACTGGACGTCTTCCGCGAACCGCTGCGCGTTCTGTTCGACAAGAAGCCGATCAAGGCTGCCACCAAGCGCTGGGCCTGGGTCAAGAAAGGCGCGCCGGTCATCGTCGAGGTGGGCGGGCGCGATGTCGCGGGCGGCAACGTTTCGGTGCTGCGGCGCGACCGACTTTATAATGAGGCCGGCAAGCTCGCGAGCGAGATCATGGCGCGCGACGCCTTTGTGGCGAGCGTGACCGAGACGCTGATGGACTATCAGACCGGCCTGTTCGAGGACGCGCAGGCGCGCCTGCTCGCCAATATCCGCCGCGATGTGACCGACAAGTCGGTGCTGGCCGAGGCCTTCAACGGCGACAAGCCCGGCTGGGTGGAAGTGCAATGGGCCAAGCCGACGGGCGAGGCGCTGGACAAGGTGGTCGAATGGCTGAAGGGCCACAAGCTCACCCTGCGTAACGTGCCGCTGGACGCCGCGAAAGCGGACGGCCCCTGCATCTTCACGGGTGAGCCGGCGGTGGAGCGCGTGCTGGTCGGGCGGAGCTATTGACCGGTCATTTTGCGCCGGTCTCCCCACCGGCTATTTCAATCTAAAGCTCGCTTCGCGTCGAGCGTATCAAGATGTATCTGCGATAAGATCGGGTGTCTCGACTTAGCCCGACGGGGACGGCTGACTAACCCTCAGCGTTCCATGAGCCGCGGCATCAGTTCGACAAAATTGCAGGGGCGGAAGCGGCTGTCGAGCTGGTGGACGAGGATCTGGTCCCAGCCGTCCTTCACCGCGCCGGTCGAGCCGGGAAGGGCGAAGATGTAGGTGCCGCGCGTCACGCAGGCGCAGGCGCGGGACTGGATGGTGGAGGTGCCGATGGACTGGAAGCTGAGCCAGCGGAACAGCTCGCCAAAGCCGGGGATCGGCTTGTCCTGAATGGCCTCGATCGCTTCGGGCGTCACGTCGCGACCGGTCACACCGGTACCGCCAGTGGTGATGATGACGTCGATCTGCGGATCGTCGATCCAGCGGTGTAGGTGCGCGAGTATGTCTTCGACGCTGTCGACGCTGATCTCGCGCGCTTTCAGCACATGGCCGGCGCCGGTGATCCGATCGGCCAGCGTGTCGCCCGAGCGATCATCGGCCAGCGTCCGCGTGTCCGAGACGGTCAGCAGCGCGATATTGACGGGCAGGAAGGTTCGCGTCTCGTCAATTGGCACCGAAGGAGACCCCCGTGGGCGCGATGCGGACGGCGACTTGCTTGCCGCCATCGGGGAAGCGGGTCCAAAGGCCCTGCGCCATGGCAGCGAGCGCAGGCGATTTGCCGTTGCTCTCGTCCATCTGGTAAATCCAGTAATTGCGCAGCACGGCGTTCAGATAGGCGCGCGTCTCGTAATAAGGCACGGATTCGATGAAGAGCAGCGGATCGCCTTCGTCGCGCACCCGCACGTTCCAGCGCTCGATCGGCACAGGGCCGGCATTATAGGCGGCGACGACCTTGGGCAGCAGGCCGCCGGTGGCGCGCATCTGGCTGAGCTTCTTCAGATAGAGCTGACCAAGCGCGAGATTGACGGACGGATCATAGAGCTGGTCGGCTGAAACGGCGAGCCCTGCTGCGCTGGCCAGCTCGCCACCCGTGCCGGGACGGACCTGCATCACGCCACGTGCGTCGGCCGTGCTGCGCGCGTTGGTCTGGAAGCGCGATTCCTGCAGAGCGTGGGCGAAGACCAGCGCCTTGTCGACCTGCCAGCCATTGGCCGGGGTCCATTGCGGGCTGGGGTAGCGGGCATAAGCGGCGGACTTGCGGCCCGAGGGTGAGCGCTGGGCGAGCCAGAGCTGCGTCGTCGGCAGCGACAGGTCACTGGCGAGGTGGACGAGCGCGGAATAATGCGTGTCGCTGCTGAGCGAGGCCTCGTGGCGCAGCACTTCGTCAGCATCGGCACTGCGACCAAGCGCGGTGAGGATCACGGCATTGCGGACATTGCCACGCGTCGACAAGGTGGCCCAATCCTGCGCCGAGACATGCTCGCGAGCGAGGGCGGGGCTGGGGCCGAGGCCCAGCGTCTCGCGCGCCAGCAGTCCGTAGAAGGTCTCCTCATCCCGTGCGGCGGCGCGCAGCAAGGCGTTCACCCGCTCGGGGTGCCGGTCCGCCATCATGGCGCGGGCTGCCCAGAAATAGGCGCCGCTGCGCATGTCAGCGTCGCTGGCGTTGGTCGCGGCCTGATAGAAGGCGGTAGCGGCTGCGTTCCACTGCTTCTCGCGCCAGGCGGCCAGGCCCATCACCCATTGGGACGGGGCGAGGAACGTTCCGGCGCCATCCTGTACGGCCATAGCGGCCATCCGGCGGGCATTGGCGGTGTCGCCGCAGATATAATAGGACCAGGCGAGGCGCTGGCGCAGTTCCGTGCGGGCCTCGCTGGTCAGGCCGCTCTCGGCAGCGGCGAGCAGCGCTTCGCCTTCGGCCGGCTTGTCGTCCTTGATCTGCTGGAGCAACTGACCGCGCAGAGCGTCGGCGGCGCTGTCTCCGCTGACGGCCTTGAGGATGCGGCGCTGGGGCGAGGTCCCAGTCCACATCAGCTCGCGCGTTGCCGGCCGCTCGGGCAGCGACTGCGCGCCGCGCTTGCGGGCCAGTACGGCCAGACGTTCGGCCTGCGGGAGGTCCGGTGCCTTGGCGAGAATGTCCATGAGCTCGAACAGCTCGACGCGGGGCGAACCCTTGGCGAGATAGACTTCCGCCAGGAGATAGGACCGCATGCTGTCCGTTTCCGGCAGGGCCTGGATGGCGGCGCGCGCATCACTCCAGCGCTGGTCGGCCATGTTGGCGAGGATCGCGCCATAGCGTGCGCGGTCGTCCTGATTCACCGGGGCAATCGCAGAGGCGGTGCTTGCCGTGGGAGCCGTCGGCGCGGCCATCAGCGGTGCGCCGGCTGCGGACAAGGCGAGGGCGCTCGCCAGCAGCATCGAAACTCTTGAGATCATGCGGTCACTATCCCGTGGAGGCGGCGCAGGGCCTGCCAGCTATTGGCCTTGGCGACCGGCCGGCTCATTAACAGCTCGGGACCGGCCAGTGCGACGGCGTGCAAAATGCCGCCACCTTGGTTAATCTTGTGTAGCCTTTCGCCGTTCGGGCTCCATTGCGCCCCGATCAGGGCACGGCTCGTCCGATCGCCCAGGATGATCGCGGCGCGCGGACGGGCGAGGCGCAGATAATGTGTCATGCGCGTCGTCAGCCGGCCAAGCGTCTCTTCGTCCAGCAATCCACCCGGCGGACGCCGCGCCGCGAGCGACACGATCGCGCGGTCGGCGGGCGCGACACCCAGGCTGGCGAGCATGGCGTCGATGAAGCGGCGCTGGTCGGGCGCGAGCAGTGACTCGGCGTCCGACGCATGCATGGCCGGCATTTCGACGATCACCATCAACCTGGCCTGCGCCAGAGCCGGGGGCAGGATCAGCGCGCCATCCCATGCGGCTTCCGGCTGGTTCTTGTCCTGCGCCAGCCAGTCGAGAAACGCGGGCAAGGTCTCCGGCATCGAGACAAGCACCGTTGGCGTAGCTGCCGGAGCTTCCAAAAGGCGAGCCGGTGGCAGGGAGGCGGGCGCTGTCGCAACCGCTTCTGCCCCTGACTGTTTTTGCCAGAATGGAGCGGCCGGTGCCTGACGCCAGCCATGCGCGACGGGATCCGTCGCCGTATGCAGTCCGGCCTCGCGCCACCAATGCGCGTAGGACTGCACGGCGCGGTCCAGCGCTGAAAGATCCTGCTCACCCATCGCCACCCCTTGAGACAGAGGTTGACGAGGCGGTCAACTCTGCCCCATCGCGGGCAACCGCAAGCCGTTGCCGAATTGCGATGACCGGACCTGAAGGCAGTTACAGGGAGGAACGAAATGTCCGAGCGCGAGTCCATGCCCTATGACGTCGTCATCGTTGGCGGCGGTCCGGCAGGCCTGAGCGCGGCGATCCGCCTGAAGCAGCGCGCTGCCGAGGCTGGAGCGGAGATCAGCGTGTGCCTGCTCGAAAAAGGCTCGGAAATCGGCGCGCATATCCTCTCCGGCGCCGTGATCGACCCGAAGGCGCTGGACGAGCTGCTGCCGGAGTGGCGCGACATGGGCTGCCCGCTGGCACAAACGCCGGTCACGGAGAATCATCACTGGTTGCTGGGCAAGAGCGGCAAGGTCGCGATCCCGCATCTCTTCACGCCGCCTTTCATGCACAACAAGGGCACTTATACCGGCTCGCTCGGTTCGCTCTGCCGCTGGCTGGCGGAGCAGGCGGAAGGGCTGGGCGTTGAGATTTTCCCTGGCTTTCCAGCGGCGGAAATCCTCTACAATGAAGACGGCTCGGTTAAAGGCGTCGCAACCGGCGACATGGGTATCGCGCGCGATGGCAGCGCCAAGCCGGATTATCAGCCGGGGCTGGAACTGCATGCGCGCTACACCCTGTTTGCCGAGGGTGCGCGGGGTCACCTGACCAAGCAACTCAAGCTGCGCTACGATCTGGAAGCGAACTGCGATCCGCAGACCTATGGCATCGGCATCAAGGAGCTGTGGGATATCGATCCCGCCAAGCATGTGCCTGGCCGGGTGATCCACACGCAAGGCTGGCCCCTCACCGACGCTTATGGCGGCGGCTTCCTCTATCATCAGGCGGGCGGGCAAGTGGCGCTCGGCTTCGTCGTCGGGCTGGGCTATCGCAACCCGCATCTCTCGCCGTTCGAGGAGTTCCAGCGCTGGAAACATCATCCGGCGATCAAGGCAGTGCTGGAGGGCGGCAAGCGCATTTCCTATGGTGCGCGGGCGATCAATGAGGGTGGCTGGCAATCCGTGCCGACGCTGGTGATGCCCGGCGCGGCGCTGATCGGCTGTTCGGCCGGTTTTGTGAACGTGCCGCGCATCAAGGGCACGCATACCGCGATGAAATCCGCGATGCTCGCAGCGGACGCGGCCTTCGACGCGGTGGCGGCGGACCGTTCGGGCGACGCGCTCGACGCTTATCCCACCGCGCTGGAGCAAAGCTGGATCGCCGACGAGCTCAAGATGGTGCGCAATGCTGGCCCGGCGCTCGGCAAGTTCGGCAACACGCTCGGCACGCTCGCCGCAGGCATCGACATGTGGATGCGTTTTCTGCGCATCGGGCTGCCCTTCACATTGCCCAACAAGGCCGATCACACCAAGCTCTGGCGTAAGGACCAGTGCGCGAAGATCGACTATCCCAAGCCGGATGGCGTCATCAGCTTCGATCGACTCTCGTCGGTCTTCCTCTCGGGCACCAATCATGAGGAGGACCAGCCGGTCCATCTTCAGCTCAAGGACCCGGACGTGCCGATCCGCTACAATCTGCCGCTCTATGATGAGCCGGCGCAGCGCTATTGCCCGGCCGGCGTCTATGAAGTGGTGGAGGATGCCCAGGGAGACGCGCGCTTCCAGATCAACGCGCAGAACTGCGTCCACTGCAAGACCTGCGACATCAAGGACCCCATGCAGAACATCAACTGGGTCGCGCCGGAGGGTGGCGGCGGGCCGACCTATCCGAACATGTGAGGGGCTGGTGAGGGGCGCGCTTAGCGGTCGCGCATCTCGCCCCGTGCGATCAGGTCGGCGTCTGAACCCGGCGGCGGTTCCGGGATTGCCTTGAGGTCGATGATGTAGAGCGGCTTGGGGCATTTTTGCAGGAAGCAGCCCCGCACCGTCACGCTGCCGCCTACGCCACCGCCGACCGGTGGAGCGCCGAAAGCGGTCATCTTCGCGCGGTCGAACCGGGGCGGCGTCACCTTTTCATAGCGCGGGTCTGGCCGCACATGCGCGCAGACCACGATCTCGTCTGGCTCGGCGGCGGCCTGGCAGCTCCGAAGCGGCTGTTTCGTGCCGTAATAGGTCCGCGAATCCTCGATCATTTGAGCGGCCCGCGCATCCGCATCCGCATCCGCATCCAGCTCCTGGGCCGTGGCCGTGGCCGTGGCCGTGGGGCTTATCGTCAGGCAAGCGATGAGGGCGAGGAGCCAGCGCGGCCCGGCTGTGCTGCCGGCCAGGCGCGGTAGAGGGTCTTGCCGGTCCGGGCTGCCTTCCTCCTGCCGAGGCGCGGCGGCTGTTGTGATCATGCTGATGCCCCCCGGTCCGGCTGCCACATCCAAACGGACGCAGGCTCCATCCATTGACGGACTCATAGCCCGAACACCTTGCTCGCGGCTGACCGCTTCGACACCGTCGGTCTTCTAAGTGGAAGACAGGCAGTCGGGCAGGAGCTACAGCGCAGCCATGCTGACCGAAACCGCCTATGCCAAGCTCAATCTCGCGCTCCATGTCCGCACCCGGCGCGCGGATGGCTATCATGAGCTGGAGAGCCTCTTTGCCTTTTGCGGCCATGGCGATGAGCTGCGCGGGCAGGTGCGCGAAGATGGCGCGCTGACG
Organism: Sphingomonas sp.; assembly: GCA_017304655.1. GTDB lineage: Bacteria > Pseudomonadota > Alphaproteobacteria > Sphingomonadales > Sphingomonadaceae > Sphingobium. Next base: position 84,441 of record JAFKLY010000008.1, on the reverse strand, counting down.
CTCGCGATCGAAGGCGCGTTCGCCGACGATCTCTCGAATGGCGAGGACAATCTTGTCCTGCGCGCCGCGCGGGCCCTTCAGGCGGCATCCGGCACGCAGCTCGGCGCGGATCTGGTTCTCGACAAATGCCTGCCCATCGCCTCGGGCATTGGCGGCGGGTCAGCCGATGCGGCGGCGGCGCTGCGCCTGCTCGTACGCCTGTGGGGCATCCGGCCGATGGAGATCGACTTTCCCGCTATTGCTGCCGGGCTGGGCGCGGACGTGCCGGCCTGTCTGGGGTCGCAGACGGTATTCGGTACGGGAGTAGGGGAGAGGCTGGAAACGGTCGATCTCGATCTGGCAGGGACGCCGGTGCTGCTCGTCAATCCGCTCGTGCCGTGTCCGACCGGGCCGGTGTTCAAGGGATGGGACGAGATCGATCGTGGCCCTCTCGATCCGGCCGATTGGCGGCGTGGCCGCAATGATCTGGCCGCGTCGGCGATGGCGCTGGTACCCGAGATTGACGAGGTGCTGGCGGTGCTGCGTGCGCAACTCCCGCAGGTTGCCCGCATGTCCGGCTCCGGCGCGACCTGCTTCGCGTTGTTTGGGAGCGAGGCAGAGCGCGATGCTGCGGCCGCGCGGATCGAGGACGATCATCCCGACTGGTGGGGCATGGCGAGCACGCTGCGCTGAGGAGCCTCGACACTATTGGCCGGTCACGCTGAAACCAAAAATCCGAAGCACGGCGCTTTCGTCGCGGGGCCGCTGCGCCTAGGATCGGGTTATGACTGCTGCCTATCACATCCTCGGCGACCCCATGGCGCCGATCCTCATTATCGTCGATCATGCATCGAACCATGTGCCCGAGGGCATCGACCTGGGTCTGCCACCCGAGGTGATGGCCGAGCATGTCGCGCTGGACATCGGCGTGGCGGAGGTGGCGGCGCTGCTGGTGGAGCGTGGCCGCTGCTGCGCGATCCTGGGCGGCGTCTCGCGTCTCGTCATAGACTATAATCGCGAGCCGGATGCGGCCGGGCTCGTGCCCGTTCACAGTGACGGCCATCATATCGAGGGCAATTCGGTGGCGGAGGTCGCCGAGCGGCTGGCGCTTTATTATGAGCCCTATCATGCCAAGGTCGCGGAACTCGCCGCCCAACCGCATCGGCCTTTCATCCTCTCGCTGCACAGCTTCACGCCGCAATTGCGCACGCGCCCCGAGGAAGCCCGGCCCTGGGAGATCGGCATTCTCTACAATGAGGATGATCGCGGCGCCCGCATCGCCATTCCTTTGCTGGAGTCGGCGGGCCTCATCGTCGGTGAGCAGCAGCCTTATTCCGGCAAGCTCCTCAATGCTTCGATGAACCGCCATGCCGAGGCGCAGGGACGGCCCTATCTCGGGGTCGAAATCCGGCAGGATCTCCTGAAGGAAATTACCGGGCAGGTGCGTTTTTCAGACATTTTAGATCGCGTATTGATGGAATGTAGGAATAAAATTACGCAATGAGGCGTGTTTGGGCCTTGCCTTGGCGGCGCCTTTGTTGGAAAGGGGCCGCGCAAGAGGAAAGCCAGCCATGACTCACACGTTCGACAAGTCCAAGCTCCCCAGCCGTTACGTCTCCGTTGGCGTCGAGAGCGCGCCGCATCGCAGCTATTATTATGCGATGGGCTGGAAGGAAGAGGACATTGCCAAGCCATTCGTGGCGCTGGCGTCGGCCGGCAATGACTCGGCGCCTTGCAACACCACGCTCGATCAGCAGGCCGACTGGGCGCGCGAGGGCGTGATGGCGGGCGGCGGCACGCCGTTCCGCTTCAACACCATTACCGTGACCGACGGCATCGCCATGGGCCATCAGGGCATGAAAAGCTCGCTGGTCAGCCGGGAAGTGATCGCGGATTCGGTCGAGCTCAGCGTGCGTGGCCATTGCTATGATGCGCTCGTCACCTTTGCCGGTTGCGACAAGTCTCTGCCCGGCATGATGATGGCGATGCTGCGCCTCAATGTGCCGAGCATCTTCGTCTATGGCGGGTCGATCCTGCCGGGCCGCTATCAGGAGCGCGACCTCACCGTCATCGACGTGTTCGAGGCTGTCGGCCGGTTTTCCGCCGGCACCTGCCCCCTGTCGGAAGTGACGGCGATCGAGAAGGCGGCCTGCCCGGGTCATGGCGCGTGCGGCGGGCAATATACCGCCAACACGATGGCCTGCGTGGGCGAGGCAATCGGCCTCTCGCTGCCCAACAGCAACATGGCGCCTGCGCCCTACAAAAGCCGGCATGAAATCGCCGTGGCGGCGGGCAAGCAGATCATGGAACTGCTGAAGATCAACCTGCGCCCGCGCGACATCTGCACGCGCGAAGCTTTCGAGAATGCCGCGCGGATCGTCGCGGCGACGGGCGGATCGACCAATGGCGCACTGCATCTGCCGGCGATGGCGAACGAGTGCGGCATCGACTTCACGCTGTTCGACGTGGCCGAGATCTTCAAGAGCACGCCTTACATGGCGGACCTGAAGCCCGGCGGCAAATATGTCGCCAAGGACATGCACGAGGCGGGCGGCATCTACATGCTCATGAAGAGCCTAGCGCAGACCGGCCTGCTGCATCTCGACTGCATGACCGTGACCGGCAAGACGCTCGGCGAGAACATCGACGAAGTGACGTGGAACCCCGACCAGAAGGTGATCTACGACGCGAAGACGCCGATCACGCCGACCGGCGGTGTCGTCGGCCTCAAGGGCTCGCTGGCGCCCGAGGGCGCGATCGTGAAGGTCGCGGGGATGAAGCGCTTGCAGTTCACCGGCACGGCCAAGGTGTTCGAGCGCGAGGAAGATGCCTTCGCCGCGGTCGAGCGTCAGGAGATCGTCGAGGGCGATGTCGTCGTCATCCGTTACGAAGGCCCCAAGGGTGGACCCGGCATGCGCGAGATGCTTTCCACCACGGCGGCGCTTTACGGGCAGGGCCTGGGCGAGAAGGTGGCGCTCATCACCGATGGGCGCTTCTCCGGCGGTACGCGTGGTTTCTGTATCGGCCATGTCGGTCCCGAAGCCGCTGATGGTGGCCCGATCGCGCTCGTCGCGAATGGCGATCAGATCAGTATCGACGCCGAGGCGGGCACCATCGACCTGCTGGTCGACGAGGCTGTGCTGGCCGAGCGCCGCGCCGCCTGGCAGCCGCGGATGAACAATTATCAGGCGGGTGCGCTATGGCGCTATGCGCAGAATGTCGGCCCGGCATGGCAAGGCGCGGTGACCCATCCGGGCGCCAAAGCCGAGACGCATGTCTTCGCCGACATCTAAGTTCATCGCCCTCGCCGGCGCGGCATTGCGTGTCGCGGGCGGGGGTGGGCACGCGATAGGCTGCGGGAAATGAACGTTACCTTGGTCGACGAGCGTTCTGCCGTGCTGCCCCACAGGCGCGTGGCGCAATGAAGGCCGCGCCCATCCTTCCGGTCGCGCAGATGCGCGCCGCCGAGCAAGCCTTGTTCGATGCAGGCGTCGACCCTTATGCGCTGATGTGCCAAGCGGGCGACGGCGCGGCGGACATCATCTGGCGGGCCGGGCACAAGCGGGATACGCTCGTGCTGTGCGGCCCCGGCAACAATGGCGGCGACGGTTTCGTGATCGCCCGCCTGTTGCGCGACCTTGGCGTGCCGGTGCGTGTCGCTGCGCTGGGCGAGAGCGGCACACCGAGCAGCCGCAAGGCGAGGGCCGACTGGGGCGGGCCGATCGAGGACATGATGGCGGCTGAACCAGCAGCGCAACTGGTCGATGCACTGTTCGGGATCGGTCTCACGCGGGGCCTCTCTGGAGATGTGGCCGCACGGCTCGGCCTGTTGGCGGACGCGGCGCAGCATAGCTACGCCATCGACGTGCCGAGCGGGGTCGAGAGCGATCAGGCCATTGCCCTGTCTCCTGTGCCATCCTTCACGCATTGCATCGCCCTGGGTGCCTGGAAGCCCGCGCATGTGCTGATGCCTGCCGCGACTTATGCTGCGCAGCATTGGCTGGTCGACATCGGCATAGCGGCGCCAGATTGCTGCGCACAATTGATCGGTCTGCCGGCATTGGTAGCGCCCGCGCGTGATGCCCATAAATATCGCCGCGGCCTTGTGGCTGTCGTGGCGGGCGCGATGCCGGGCGCGGCAGCACTTTCCGCTGAGGCGGCTGCGCGATCGGGCGCGGGCTATGTGCGCTTGCTGACCGATGCCGACATGCCATCGCTCAGCCATGCCATTGTGCGCAGCGAGGCGCTCGATTTCAGCCGGGCAAAAGCAGGGCTTGTCGGGCCGGGTCTTGGCCGCGACGAAGCGGCATGGCTGCGTCTTTGTGCGTCGCTCAAGGCCGACGTGCCGGTGGTGGCCGATGCCGACGCCTTGTGGCTCCTTGCGGAACGTGGGCAGGGCGATTTGCCCGTGCCGGCGATTGCCACGCCGCATAGCGGTGAGTTCGATCATCTCTTCGGTGATGATGCCGGCAACAAGATCGATATCACATGCGCTGCCGCGCGCCGATCCGGCATGGTCATCGTCCATAAAGGGCCGGACACAGTGATCGCGGCGCCGGATGGACGCTGTGCCGTCGCGCCGCCTGCCTCGGCCTGGCTCTCGACGGCTGGGACTGGCGATGTGCTGGCTGGCTTGTGCGCAGGTCGGCTGGCCGTAACAGGCGATCCGTTCCGTGCCGCCTGCGAGGCAGTCTGGCTGCATGGAGAGGCGGCACGCAGGGCTGGCGCGGTTTTTGCTGCAGATGATCTCGTGCAGCATGTTTCTGCTGCCCTTGGAGGTGCCCTATGAGCGATGCGGATCTGATCGTGCGCATTGCAGCGCGCGGGGATGGCGTGACCGCCGATGGGCGGCATGTTGCGATGAGCGCGCCTGGCGACCGGCTTTTGCCCGATGGCAGCCTTGAACACGGTCCGGATCATGTTGCGCCCATCTGCCGTCACGTGCCGGATTGCGGCGGTTGTCAGTTGCAGCATCTCTCCGACCGCGCGCTCACAGACTATGTGCGCGACCGGGTGGCTGGTGCGCTCGCGGGGCAGGGTGTGACGGCGGGCGAGATCGCCGCGCCGCATGTCTCGCCGCCGCGCACGCGCCGCCGCGCCAGCCTGCGCGTGCTCAAACTTGGCAAGCGCGTGCAGATAGGCTTTTCGGAGCAGGGCAGTCACCGCCTTGTCGACCTGAAACAATGCGAGGTCCTCGAACCGCGCCTGTTTGCCCTCATCGAGCCGCTGCGCGCGCTCTTCGCTAAGATGCTGCCGGATCGGCGGCCGGGTGAGGTAGATCTGGCTTTGCTCGATCAGGGCGTCGACGTCGTGCTGGGTGGGCTGGAAGCCAGCTCGCTGGCGCAGACGGAAGCGCTGCTGGCCTTCGCCAGCGATCATGGCCTTGCCCGTCTCATGCTGCGCGATGAGCATGACGCGATGACGCTTTGGGAACCGGAGCCGGCGACGGTGCGCTTCGGCGACGTGGCAGTGGGCTTCCCGCCGCGCGCCTTTCTGCAGGCGACGCAGGATGGCGAAGCGGCTCTGATCGAGGAAGTGCGGCTTGCGCTGGGCGAGGCAGCGATGGTGGCCGATCTGTTCTCCGGGCTCGGCACATTCGCCCTGTCGCTGGCAAATGATGTGGCGAACCGCAAAGTCTATGCGGCAGAGGCGGCGCGTGATCTTGTCATGGCGCTTCAGTCAGCCGGCAATCGCCTGCCCGGGCGCATCTTTCCCGAGCATCGCGATCTGTTTCGCCGACCGCTGGTGCCCAGGGAACTGGACCGGTTCGATGCCGTGATTCTCGATCCCCCCCGCGCCGGCGCGCGCGAGCAGGTGAAGGAACTGGCGAGCGCCCGCACGCCGCTCATCGCTTATGTCTCCTGCAACCCGGCGAGCTTCGCGCGGGATGCGGCGGCGCTCATCGAGAGCGGCTACACGCTGACGCGCGTCAAGCCGGTCGGCCAGTTCCGCTGGTCCACCCATGTCGAACTGGTCGGCACCTTCAGGCGCTGAGCGCGATCCGCAGGCCATTGACGGCCAGTGCTGCCAGCACGATCGAATACAGGAAGAACAGGCTGGCCCGCACCGGAATGGTGTTGACTGTCGCCTGCCAGAGGCTGTGGACAATGCGCAGGCCGACATAGGCCCAGGCCAGACCGAGATTGAGTGGCGTGCCGGCGCCAAGAAGCGCAAGGCCGATGACCGTTGCGTAGAAGATGGTCGGCTGTTCCATCAGGTGGATGTAATTATGCGCGGGCCAGTTGATCTCCCGCGGCAAGATACGGTCGAGGTCCGACCCGCGGCCGCCGCGCGATTGCTCCGTGCTGAGCTTGAGCTTGGCGAGTGCGGGCAAACGCAAGCTGATCATCCAGATCAGCATCACCAGCGACCAGAGCACCAGCGCGAAAACCGGCGCGAGCAGATTGGTGGACATGACAAACCTCCCCGAAATGTCTCCGGGGAGGTTGTCCTAGTCGATTTAAGTTGTCAATTGAAACTGGCCTGACGGTCAGCGGCGCAGCTGCACCACATTCGACTGCGACGGAACGACCGCCTCGTCGCGATAAAGGCTGGCCATCGGCTCGTCGGCAACTTCGCAAAGCGCATCGGTGCCGAAGCCGTTGAAGTCGGTCCGCATCGCGCTGCCATAAGCGCCAAGCATACCGATCTCGATATAGTCGCCCGCCTTCACGTCCGCCGGCAGGTGGAACGGCCCGGCCATGTGATCCATGTCGTCACAGGTCGGCCCGTAGAAGCTGAAGGCGACCAGATCGGCCTCATTGGCTTCCGGGCGCAGCAACTGCACGGGGAAGCGCCAGCCCAGATGCGCGGCATCAAACAGCGCGCCATAGGCGCCATCGTTGATGAACAGCTCGTTCCCACGACGCTTCTCGACACGCACCAGCAGCGAGCTGAACTCGGCGCTCAGCGCGCGGCCCGGCTCGCACCAGAGCTCCGCCGAATAGGAAATCGGCAGGCTCTCGAACGCGCGGTGGATAGCGCGGAAATAGTCGTGCAGCGGAGGCGGCTCCATACCGGGATAGGTCGACGGAAACCCGCCGCCCACATCCACGATATCGACCGTGACCGACGCATCGACGATCGCGGCGCGCACGCGCTCGATCGCCTGGGTGTAGGCCTGCGGCGTCATTGCCTGGCTGCCGACATGGAAGCAGATGCCCAGCGCATCCGCTACCTGGCGAGTCGCCATCAGCAGTTCCTTGGCATCGGCGAGATCGCAGCCGAACTTGGAGGCGAGGCTCAGCTTGCTGTGCTCGGACGACACGCGCAGCCGCACGCACAGCTCGAGGTCTTCCGCGCCACTGGTCGCGCGGACGATCTTCTCCAGTTCCTCGAGCGAATCGAGGCTGAAGGTGCGCACGCCATGCTGGAAATACGCCTCGCGGATCGCTTCCTCGGCCTTCACCGGATGCATGAAGCACAGCTTGGCTTGCGGCAGCGTGCGCGCCACGAGGCGCACCTCCGCAACCGAAGCCACGTCGTAATGCGTGATGCCCGCCGACCAGAGCGTCCTCAGCAGTTCAGGCGAAGGATTCGCCTTCACGGCATAAAGCGACCGGCCCGGAAACTTCTGAGAGAAGAAACGGGCGGCGCGGGCCGCGGCCTGCGGACGAATAAGCGTTACCGGTGCTGCCGGTTTGAGGGAAAGAGCTACCCCCAGCGCGCTATGGTGCTTGTACAACTCAAGGGACCTCCAGTGGATTTCAGCCAATTGAGCTGCCTTGCGGTGGAAGTCCCATGGGGCAGCAGGGGTGCGCATATATGGGCAAGGGGGGTGAGTGTAAAGAGTTTGGGGGCATGAATTGCGCAAGAAACTTGCAACATTCCGTAGTTTTCTGGCTGTTCGAGGTGGAGCAGAGGCCCGATTTCGTCCTGCATGGGGCCGAGCCGCTTAGACTCAGCGAGTCGTTCCTCGACGGCCGCTTGAGCGATTCGCGGCAGCGCAGGCGGGCGTTGAGACGGTATTAACCATGTTCGCTTAAGGGCGGAGGCTCTCCCGCCCAGCCAAGAGGCCGTCATGTCGCTCTTTTCCTATCTGAATTCGGACAGCTACGGCTCCTCCTCTACGAGCATGCAGGTCGGCCTCGCTATCCAGCAGGCGATGGCGAAGCTGGAGGCGCAGCAAACCACGACGAGCAGCGCGACGGCCAATGGCGCGAGCCAATCGGGGGCCGTGATCACCGTGGAAGCCAAGCGAGCGGCCGCCGCAAAGGCGGATGCGAGCAAGGATGCAGCGACGCTTGCCGCGGAGACCCGCCAGGCGCTGGATACGCAATATGAGGCAGCGGGTGCGAAGGATTCCGCTGACCTCACGACACTCAGCGGTCGCGCCTTGTCCATCATGGCGCTCAACGAGAGCGGGGCCTTCAGTAAGACCGAGATCGCTGCGGCCAAGCTGGAACTGCGCGCGCGGGATCGTCAGGCGGCGATGTCGCAACTCATGGCCGGGCCGCTCACCGCGGCGTCGCTGGCGACCTATCAGAAGGACCAGCTCACGGCGCGTGCTTCCATGAGCACGGAGGAGCAGCATTTGCGGGACATCAATCCCAAGCTGCGCTGAGGCGCTGCTGGTCAGCTCAGCCGGTTCTTGAAATCCTCATAGTCGAAGCGGCGGACCTCGCGCAGCTCATCCGTCTCGCTGTCCCACAGCCAGATGGACGGCAGCGGCACGCCGTTGAAGGTGTTGGTCTTCACCATCGAATAATGCGCCTGGTCGAGGAAGGCGATGCGCTGTCCCGGCTCGGCGGGCACGGGCAGGACATAGTCCCCGATGATATCGCCTGCGAGGCAGGACGGGCCGCCCAGCCGCACCAGCGGGCCTTCTCCCGTGAGCTCGCCCAGCATGGCCGGCCGATAGGGTGCCTCGATCACGTCGGGCATGTGGCAGGTGGCTGAAATGTCTGTGATCGCGATCGGCATGCCATTGTCGAAGCTGTCGAGAATTTCGCCGACGAGAATGCCGGCGTCGAGCGCTACGGCCTCGCCCGGCTCCAGATAGACGTCGAGTCCGGAGTCGCGCTTCACTTGCTGGAGGAATGCCACGAGCGCGTCACGCTGATAGTCGGCGCGGGTGATGTGATGGCCACCACCGAAATTGAGCCACTTGAGCTGAGCGAAATGCGGCTTGAGCGTCGGCTCGACCGATGCCCATGTGCGTCCCAGCGGCACGAAGTCCTGCTCGCACAACGTGTGGAAATGGATGCCGTCGATGCCCTCGAGATGCTCCGTCCGCAGCTGGTCGATCGGGAAGCCGAGCCGGCTGTGCGGCTGGCAGGGATCATATTTGGCGACTTCGCCCTCGGCATGAAGCGGGTTGATGCGCAGGCCGATGTCGAAGCGGTGCCCGGCGGCGCGGGCTTCGTCCAGAATAGGGCGGAAGCGGGCGTGCTGCCCCGGCGAATTGAAGATGATGTGATCCGAAAGCGCGCAGATTTGGGGCAGGTCTTCCGCCTTGTACCCGGCGCAATAGGTCGCGACTTCCTTGGTGCCGTCCGCGCCTGCGTAGGCCTCCCGCCCCAGTCGTGCCTCGTAGATCCCCGAGGCGCATACGCCGTCGAGATAAGCTGCGACAGTGTCGCCGAGAGCCCACATCGAAAACGCCTTGAGAGCGGCCAGCATTTTGATGCCGCCGCGATCGCGCACGTCCTTCAGGATCGCCAGATTGCGCCGCACAGCCGCGGCATCCACCACGAAAGCAGGCGACGGCACGCGATTGAGATCGAAGCGGGCGAAGGCGCCGGGATCGCCGGCTCTGGTTTCCATGGGGTCGGTTCCTCAATCCACGCAGATGGCGGGCCGCGCCTTGCCATCGTGCACTTCGGCATAGCAGCCAAACAGCTTGTCATCCGGCTCGCAGCGTCCCGCCACCGGCTCGCCCGGCTGCGGCAGCCTATCGGCCTTGTCGGCGATGCAGCGGCCGAGGCAATCGGTCTTGGTTCTGCAAGCCTTGCCGGCATCGGCATAGGGATGGACGCACATGGCTCGCCCGCCCTTGCCGCGCTGGGCGATGAAGCCGCCCGCCGCGGCGCAGGCGCGCAATTGCGTGGACGGCAGGCCCGGCGTCATCTGGATAGTGTCCCGGGGTGCGCATCCGCTGAGCAAAAACGCGAGCGGGGCGAGGCCGGCCAGGATCCGGTATGACGCGTGGGCCATCAGCTCAGAAATCCAACGGCGCTGGCAGTTCCTTCACCTGCCAGGGCAGGCCATGCTTGTTCAGCATGTCCATGAAGGGATCGGGGTCCATCTGCTCGATGTTGAACACGCCGGCACCTGTCCAGGTGTCGGTGAGGATCATCGCCGCGCCGATCATCGCGGGCACGCCGGTGGTGTAGCTCACGGCCTGGTTGCCGGTCTCGGCATAGGCGTCCTCATGGTCGCAGATATTGTAGATGTAGAGCGTCTTCTCCGTGCCGTCCTTGCCAAGGCCGGTCGCGATGTCGCCGATGTTGGTCTTGCCCTTGGTCGTCGGGCCGAGCGAGGCCGGCTCGGGCAGAACGGCCTTGAGGAACTGCAGCGGAATGATCTCCATGCCATTGTAGATCACCGGGTCGATCCGCGTCATGCCGACATTCTGCAGCACTTCGAGATGCTTGAGATAGGCGTCGCCGAAAGTCATCCAGAAGCGGATGCGCTTGAGCTCTGGCAGGTGCTTGTTCAGGCTCTCCAGTTCCTCATGATACATGAGGTACATGTTCTTGGGACCAACGCCTTCGAAGTCGAAGGTCTGCTTCGTCGAGAGCGGCGGCGTGGTGACCTCGACGCCATTTTCATAATGGCGCGCGGGGGCCGTCACTTCGCGGATGTTGATTTCCGGATTGAAGTTGGTGGCAAAATGCTGGCCATGGTCGCCGCCGTTGCAATCGAGAATGTCGAGCGTGTCGATCCGCTCGAAATGATGCTTCTTCAGCCAGGTAGCGAAGACGGACGTAACGCCCGGATCGAAGCCCGAGCCGAGCAGGGCCATCAGGCCGGCCTTCTCGAAGCGGTCCTGATAGGCCCACTGCCAGCTATATTCGAAATGCGCCTCGTCGCGGGGCTCGTAATTGGCCGTATCCATATAATGCACGCCGGCGTCGAGGCAGGCGTCCATGATGGCGAGATCCTGATAGGGCAGGGCCAGATTGACGACCAGCTTGGGGCCGATCTGCTTGATAAGCGCCGAGGTTGCGGCGACATCGTCCGCGTCCAGCGCATAGGTCGCGATGGTGACGCCCGTGCGCTCCTTCACCGATGCCGCAATGGCATCGCATTTGGAGACCGTGCGGCTTGCGAGATGGATGTCATTAAAAATATCGGGATTCATCGCCATCTTGTGGACCGCGACCGACCCGACGCCACCTGCGCCGATGACCAGCACCTTGCTCATCTGTATGTCTCCTCAAGGAAGGCGAATCGAAGCGCCTGCATATAGGGGTGGTCTGTGACAGAACAAGAATTGCTGGACCCCGGCCGGGCTCCCAGCCGGGCGGGCGTATTGCGTGCGGCCGGAAAGATTGCGGAACTTCTGCCGCAAACACCGTTGCTGCCGCTGGAAATCGAGGGGCGCACGATCTGGTGCAAGGCGGAAATGCTCCAGCCAATCGGTGCCTTCAAGATCCGTGGCGCCTGGCACCGGCTGAGTGACCTGACCGAGGCGCAGCGGCAAAAGGGCGTGGTCGGGGTCTCCAGCGGCAATCATGCGCAGGGCGTCGCATGGGCCGCGCGGCGGCTGGGGATATCCGCGACCATCGTGATGCCGAGCAACGCCCCGCGTGCCAAGCTGGCGGCGACGCGGGCGCTGGGCGCGCAGGTGGTGCTGTATGATCGCGCGGCCGAGAATCGGGACGAGATCGCCGCGCGACTGACACAGGAGAGTGGCGCAACGCTGGTCCATGCCTATGGCGACCCGTGGGTGATCGAAGGCCAGGGGACGGCGGGTGTCGAGGCGGCGGCACAGCTCGAGGCGCGAATCGGGCGCGGGCCGGACCGGATTGTCGCCTGCTGCGGCGGGGGCGGTCTGGCGGCCGGGCTGGCGCTTGCTTGTCCGGCGGCGGATATCTTTATCGCAGAGCCGGAGGGCTGGGACGATGTGCTCGCCTCGCTCGAGGCCGGCGAGATCGAGGGTGTACCTGATCTCAGCTATCCGACCGATTGCGACGCGTTGCAGACGCCGCGCACCTTCCCGATCAACTTCGCCGTGCTCAAGGCGCGGGTGAGCGGCGGGACGGCCGTCACGCCGGCAGAAGTCGGCGCGGCGATGCGGCTTGTGTTCGAGAAGCTTCATCTCGTCGTCGAGCCGGGCGGAGCCGCTGCGCTGGCGGCGGTGCTCTCCGGCCGCGTGGAGGCGACGGACGCGACTGTGGTGACGCTCTCGGGCGGCAATGTCGATGCCGAGACCTTTGTGCGGATGATTGCCTGAGGACTTCGCCGATCGGCCGGTCAGAGCAGCGAGTCGACCAGCCGGGCCACATTCTCCGCCAGCCGGCGCAGCCGTGGGCGTGCGCGCCATGCATCGGGCGAAAGCCGTGATGCGGCAGCGAGATAGCCGGCCTGGATCGCGCGGACCTTCGCGATCGACGGGGCGTCGTAGATCAGCAGGCTTGCTTCCTGATTGAGCTGGAAGGACCGCAGATCGACATTGCTGGAGCCGACTACGGCCAGCGTGCCGTCGATGCTCAGCGTCTTGGCGTGCAGCAACTGGTTGGGGAACAGGTAGATGGAGACGCCAGCGCGCAGTAGCTCGTCATAGAAGGAGCTCTGCGACAGACGGACCAGCGGCTGATCCGCCACGCGCGACAGGACCAGATCGATCGTGACGCCGCGCGCGACCGCCGTGCCCATGGCTGCCAGCACATCCTCACCCGGCACGAAATAGGGGGTGACGATGATGACATGATCGCGCGCCTGATGCAGTTGCCAGACCAGCAGCGTCTCAAAGCCGGCCAGAGGATAATCCGCGCCGCTCGGCAAGAGTTGTAGGAAGGTGTCCCCCTTGGCTGGGCTGACGGTGAGCGCCTGTTCTGGCGGGGTTCCGGTCTCGAGAGACCAGTCGCCACGCACAAGCGCTGCCATGCTGGCCACCACAGGCCCGGTGACGCGCGCCACTAGTTCGCGATTGACGATGCCGGGCCGGAAGTCCTTGGCGACGATATTCTGCGAGCCGGCATAGCCGATCCGGTCGTCAATGACGAAGAGCTTGCGATGATTGCGCATGTCCCGCCGGGTCGGCGCGCGGAGCAGGCCGACCGGTAGCGTTTCGCGGACTTGGACGCCGGCTGCCTGTAGCAGGGCCTGCGTGCCGCGCCGCCACGGGCGTGACCCGATCGGATCGAACAGGACACGCACGTCCAGTCCTCGGGCGACGGCGCCTCCGAGGGCGGCGGCCACTCGCTGGCCGACCCCATCGTCGGCGAAAATATAGACGAGGATGTGGATCGAGCGCTCGGCGGCATCGATATCGGCAATCAGATTGTCGATCACGGCATCATAATCGTCGATCAGCAGCAGGGCGTTCCCGCCGGTTGCCGGCATGTGGCCGAGCTTCTTCGCCAGCGCGGCGATCGGCGCGGCACTGCCGAGGACTGGCGCATAGGGGCGCTGAGATTGGGCTATCCCTGTAAAGAACGGAGCCAGCGCATCGAAGCGCTCGCGGCGCCAGACAGGAAAGCGTGGGCTGCCAATCGTCATGAACAGCAGCAGCCCCGGCAACGGCAAAAAGAAGATGAGAAGCAACCAGGCGCGTGCGGCGGCAGGTGTACGCCGCAGCGGCACGACGGCCAGTGCGCCGATGCGAATGATCCATTCGAGCGCATACCAGCCATGTTCAAGATCGGAGACAGGCGGCGTCATGCGCCTATCCTAGCGCGGCAGCGGGGTGGTTGCGAGGCTGACGCGTAGGGAAGCGGCCAGTTGAGATCGGTCACCGTCACCAATCTGCAATCGCGCCGTCACATCGCCGACACGACGACGCACTAGCGGCGGGTTGTCCGGTCAACCGGGGAGCAGGCCATGGAACATGTCATCGATCGCGCTGTCGTCAATCATGAGGCGCTGAGCAAGGAAGGGCTGCTGGAGCGGGCCTTCGCCTTCGCCTTCCGGGGCCTCGTCTATGCCCAGATCTGGGAAGATCCGGTGGTCGACATGGAGGCGCTGGCCATAACGCCGGACTGCCATGTCGCGACGATCGCGAGCGGTGGCTGCAATGTGCTCTCCTACCTGACGGCCGACCCCGCGCGGATCACCGCAGTAGACCTCAACACGGCCCATATCGCGCTCAATCGCCTGAAGCAGGTCGCTGCGCAGCATTTGCCCGATTATGCGCAGTTCCGCCGCTTCTTCGCCGAGGCGGACAGCCCGGCCAATGTCAGCGCTTACAAGGCGCATCTACGCCCGCATCTTGACGAAACGTCGCGCCGCTACTGGGAAGGGCGCGACCTTGTCGGGCGGCGGCGCATCGGCATGTTCCGTAGCGGAGCCTACAAGCGGGGCCTGCTCGGCGGCTTTATCGGTGCGGCGCACCTGGTGGCAAAGCTCTATCGCATCGATCCGCGCGTGCTGCTGGAAGCGCGAGACATGAACGAGCAGCGCCGGATCTTCGAGGAACGCCTGGCGCCGATCTTCGACCGTAAGTTCGTGCGCTGGCTGACCGACCAGCCGGCTTCGCTCTTCGGCCTCGGCATCCCGCCCGCGCAGTATGACGCGCTGGCCGGCGACGAGAAGATGGCCGGCGTGCTCCGCAAACGGCTGGAGCGGCTTGCCTGCGACTATGACCTCAAGAACAACTACTTCGCCTGGCAGGCGTTCGGGCGCGGCTACGGTCGCCATGCCGATGCGCCGCTGCCGCCCTATCTGGAAGCGGCCAATTATGAGGCCGTGAAAGCCCGCGCCGACCGCGTCGCTGTGCGCCACGCCAACATGACCGACTGGCTCGCCACGCAGGCCGATGCGAGCGTCGACCGCTACATCCTGCTCGATGCGCAGGACTGGATGAGCGATGCGCAGCTCACCGCGCTCTGGTATGAAATTACCCGCACGGCGCGACCGGGCGCGCGCGTCCTGTTCAGGACTGCGGCAGAGCCGAGCCTGCTGCCGGGGCGCTTGCCCGACGCGCTGCTCAGCCGCTGGAATTACCGCGCAGAGGATTCGCTTGCTTTCACACGCGCCGATCGGTCCTCCATTTATGGTGGCGTGCATCTCTATGTTTTGAAGGGCTGATGGCGAGCCGGGTTCGGCAGGACGAGCGCGGCGTGGATCATGCCCGCGCCATGGATGCGCAATATGCGATACAGCGCCATCTCTATGATCTTACCCGCAAATACTATCTGCTCGGGCGAGACCGTTTGATCCGCGAACTCGATGTCCCGCCGGGCGGGGCCGTGCTGGAAGTCGGCGTGGGCACCGGGCGCAATCTGGCTCTGGTAGCCAAACTTTATCCGCAGGCGCGGCTTTTCGGTCTCGATATCTCGGCTGAAATGCTCAAGTCCGCGCAGGTGAACATCGCCCGCGCCGGCGCCACCGGGCGCACATTGCTTGGAAGGGCGGATGCGACGGCCTTCGATCCGCAGGCGCTGTTCGGCGAGGCGGGTTTCGACCGGGTCTATGTGAGCTACAGCCTCTCAATGATCCCGGATTGGGAAGCCGCGCTGGCGCAGGCGCTCAGCGTTGTCGAGCCGGGTGGTTCCTTGCACATCGTCGACTTCGGCCAGCAGGAGAGGCTGCCCGGATGGTTCCGGGCTTTGCTGCAGGCCTGGCTCGGCAAATTCCATGTGACCCCGCGTGCGACGCTGTTCGACATGGTCGAGCGCGTCGCCACCAGCCATGGCGCAACGGCGCGCGTGCAGTCGCTCTATCGCGGTTATGCCTGGGAAGCGGTCATCGTCCGGTAGACATCGTCAGGCGGCGCGGTCGAGCAGGGGGCGGGGGTCCTTGCCGTCGATCAAGGCCGCGCGGGCCAGATCCCAGTTGGGCAGCGACCAGCGCGCTGGATCGGCTTGCCGCATCGCCTGATCATGGCTCAGGCTGTCGTCGAGCAGCACGATCTCCGGCGGGATGAAGTCCTGCGCGCGCATGTCGTAGAAGGCGCGCGCGCGGGCGCGCCCGTTGCGCCGGCCAGTGGGCAGGATGACGCCAAGGCGCTGAGAGCGCAGTTCGACCAGCATGCCGACCGGGAAGATGCCGATCGAGCGCTGGAACTGGAAGAAGAGCGGCAGGTCGAAATGCCCTTCCCAATCCTGCATGGACGAGAGCGCGTCCTGCGGCGTCCATCCTGCCTTGTAGACGCGGTCCGATGTCAGCGCGTCATAGACGTCGCAAATCGCACCCATGCGGGCGTGAATGCTGAGAGCACTACCCTGGAGGCCGAAGGGGTAACCGGTGCCGTCCATCTTTTCGTGGTGGTGGGCACAAACGTCCAGCGCGATCTCTGGCAGGTCCGCGCTTTCGGCGATCAGATCGCGCCCGTTGATGGTGTGACGCTTGATCTCTTCATATTCGGGGTCGGTCAGCTTGTCCGCCTTGTCGAGGATTTCGAGCGGGATCGTCACCTTGCCGACGTCGTGCAGCAGTCCGGCAAGACCGATCGGCCGAAAGGTCTCCTCCGGCATGTTGAGCGTCTTGGCGAGGTTGATCATCAGCGTGCAGACGGCGACCGAATGCATATAGGTATATTCGGTCTTTGACTTAAGGCGCGCAACGTTGAGCATCGCACCGGGGTTGCGTTCGACCGAGTCGGCGATCTCGTCGGCTAGTGCGGTGACTTCACCCGCGCGGACAGCCCGGCCCAGCCGCGCCTGCTCGAAAAGATCGAACATCACCTTGCGGGCGCGGTTCATGACGGCCTTTGCGCGAGTCAGGTCCGCATCTTGCGATGTGCTGCGACTGGCGACGGCTCGGTCGCTGCGCGCTTCGGCCAGCAGCGCCGGTGTGATGACCTTCCGCTCGATCGAAGAGGCAGCCGGCGCTGCCGTTGGCGTGGGTGCCTCTTCTGCCTGAATCTCGATGATGACGCCCGCCACGCTGCTCTCCTGCACCCGGCGCAGCGTCTCGGCGTCATCGATAACGAAATTGCTCTTCCAGAACGGGTGATGCAGCCACGAGCCTTCAAAGCCCACGACCTTCATCCCCATTCGGGCAGCGCCTGGGGCAATCGTCTTTCTCATCTAGGTCCCACCGCCAGGGAGAATGAACCTATGCTGGTAGTCGCTTCACCCTAATCGGTGGTTAAACACGGCAGGTAATTGTGTACGATTTAGCACAGATCAGCCTCGGAGCCGACCGGCGCATGGTCAAGCGAAGCGTCTGAGCACCGCAAGGAAGGCATCGCCATAGGCTTCCAGCTTGCGTTCGCCGATGCCGCTCACGAGCGCCATGTCGCGCAGCGACTTGGGGCGGATACGCGCCATGTCGCGCAGCGTGCTGTCGTGGAAGATGACATAAGGCGGCACGCCGGCCTCGATCGCCAATTCGCGGCGGCATTCGCGCAGCGCGTCGAAGATCGGATCGCCGACGGGGTTGGCGCTGTTGTCGCGCTTGCGGCGGCGCTCGCGCGCTGGCGGCAACACGAGTTCCACGCGAGTCTCGCCCTTGAGATAGGGACGGGCGACCGGGCCAAGCATCAGGCCGCCATGCTCGCTGGTGGTCAGGGCATCATGCACTTGCAGGTGGCGCGCGACCGGCTTGATGAGGGCGGCTTCTTCGCCCGTCACGATACCGAAGACAGAAAGCGCGTCATGACCGCGCTGGACAATCCGGTCATTGCTCTTGCCGGTGAGCACCGCTTCAATATGCCCCAGGCCGAAGCTCTGGCCGGTACGATGAACAGCAGACAGCAGCTTCTGCGCCGTCAGCGTGGCATCGATGCTGGCCGGCGGCGCCAGACAATTGTCGCAATTCCCGCAGACCGGTGCGGGATCCTCGCCGAAATGGCGCAGCAGGACGGCGCGACGGCAACCGGCTGTCTCGACCAGCGCGCCCAGCGCTGCGATGCGGGTGCGCTCGCCCGGCTGGCGTGCCGGCTCGACCTCGCTGATCCGCTGGCGCGCGCGAATGAAGTCCTCCGGACCCCACAGCAGCGTGGCCTGCGCAGGATCGCCATCGCGCCCCGCGCGTCCGCTTTCCTGATAATAGCTTTCGATCGACTTGGGCAGGCCGGCATGGACGACGAAGCGTACGTCCGGCTTGTCGATGCCCATGCCGAAAGCGACAGTGGCGACCATCACCATGTCTTCACTGGCGAGGAAGGCAGCCTGGTTGCGCGCGCGGACCTCGGGCGCGAGGCCGGCATGATAAGGCAACACCGGACGGCCTCCGCTGCTGAGCGTTTGCGCAAGCTGTTCGGTCGCCGCGCGGGTGGGCGCATAGACGATGCCGGGGCCGGGATTGGCGGCGAGCACATCCGTGATCTGCTGACGCAGTCCGTCGCGCGGGACGACGGCATAGCGGATGTTCGGCCGGTCGAAGCCGGAAATGACCAGCCCCTCGGCCGGGATGCCGAGCTGGGTGAGGATGTCCGCCCGCGTATGCGCGTCAGCCGTTGCGGTAAGGGCAAGGCGCGGCACGTCCGGGAAGCTGTCCAGCAGCGGCCGCAATAGCCGATAATCGGGCCGGAAATCATGGCCCCATTCCGATACGCAATGTGCCTCGTCGATGGCGAAAAGCCCGATGCGCGCACGCTCCAGCAAGCTGCGGAAACCGTCGCCGCTAGCGCGCTCCGGCGCCACATAAAGCAAATCGAGTTCTCCGGCGACCAGCCGGTCCTGCGTTTCGCGCCAGTCGCCGTCGACGGAGGTGAGGCTGGCCGCCCGGATGCCGAGTGCGCGGGCCGAGCGCAGTTGATCGTGCATCAGCGCGATGAGGGGCGAGACGACGATGCAGCAACCGGGCAGAGCAAGGGCGGGAAGCTGGTAACAGAGCGATTTGCCGGCGCCCGTGGGCATGATCGCAAGCGTAGGACGGCCGGCCAGCACGCGATCGACCACCTGCGCCTGCACGCCCCGAAACGCTTCGAAGCCGAAGACGCTTCGGAGCAGGGCGGCAGGATCGGCAAGCATGGCGGGGCTATAGGGAAGGGGGACGGCGGGGGAAAGGGCTCGTTGGCCTCAGCACCTCCTGCATGGCCCACGAACTGATGCCTGTGTCGTCTCCCTGGTTATCGCAAAAGCTTTCGCGCGCCGGGTTCGCGGCGCAAGGTCGGCGGGTTCAGGCCAGGGCTGGACGTCGGGCCATCAGGGTCTGAAGCAGGGTCTCATAGTGGCGGACATAGCTCTGATACGCGGCCTTAACATCGGGGTGCAGCGCGGCCTTGGCCAGCGCGCGAAACCGGTCGATCTGGCTTTGCAAATAGCGGGAATCGATAGGGTGAGACATTGATCAGCTTTCTTCCGAACAATCCTCAAACTCGCCCGCGAACACATTGTTCCAAGCCGCGCGCAGAAAAAAAATAACTTCTTTTAATCAGTCAAATAGCTAGGATTTCTGGCTCGCACCAATTGGTCCGCAGGCGATTGGCTTACATGGCCCACCTCCGCCAGCGGCGGGGTGGCGCCCGCCACGCGGTTGACGGATGGGCGATTTCGCTTAGCTCCCGAATTGGGAGGGCAATCATGCAGCGAGTCTTACTTTGGCGGCAGCTCTGGTTTCAGGTGCTGGTCGCAACGATTGCCGGTGTCTTGCTTGGCCATTGGGCGCCGGGCGTCGGCACTTCGCTCAAGCCGCTGGGTGACGGCTTCATCGCGCTCATTCGCATGATGATCCCGCCGGTGATCTTCTGCACCGTGGTGCATGGTATCGCGAGCGCCAGTGACATGAAGTCGGTCGGCCGTCTCGCGCTCCGCTCGCTCCTCTATTTCGAGGCGATCACGATCCTTGCACTGATCGTCGGCCTCGTCGCGGTGAACCTGTGGCAGCCCGGCGTCGGTATGAATGTCGACCTCGCCTCGCTCGATGCGGAATCGGTCCAGAGCTATGTCGAGACCGCGCGCGAGCAGAGCGTTACGGGCTATCTGCTGCACATCGTTCCGCGCACATTCCTCTCCGCTTTCACCGAAGGGGAAGTATTGCAGGTGCTGCTCGTCTCCTGCCTGTTCGGTATGGGCGTGGCGACGCTTGGCGAGCGCGGACGGCCAGTGGTGGACATGGTCGAGCGGCTTTCCGGCGTCTTCTTTCGCATCATCCACTTCCTCATGATCCTGTCCCCGGCCGGCGCGTTTGGCGCCATGGCATTCACGGTGGGCAAGTTCGGATCGGCTTCCCTCGTGTCGCTGGGTGAGCTCATCGTCATGTTCCTGCTGCTATGCGCCGGCTTCACTGCGGTGGTGTTCGGCGCCGTCGCCTGGGCTGTGAATGTCAGCCTGCTACGGCTATTGGTCTATATGCGCGACGAGATCGTCATCGTCGCAGCGACGACCTCCACCGAGACAGTGCTGCCGCGCCTGATCGAGAAGATGGAAGCCGCCGGCTGTGACGAGAAGGTCGTCGGCTTCGTCGTGCCGGCCGGCTATTCATTCAATCTCGACGGGACTTGCCTGTATCTCACCGTGGTCGCGGTATTCCTGGCGCAGGCGACCAACACGCCGCTCGATTTGTGGGATCAGATTGCGCTGCTGGCTGTTCTGCTGCTGACTTCCAAGGGCGCTGCCGGCGTGGCGGGGGCTGCATTCGTGGTGCTGGCGGCGACGCTCGGTACCACCGGCACCATTCCCGTCGCGAGCATCGCGATGATTCTCGGCATTCACCGCATCCTCGCCGAAGGCCTGACCTTCGTAAACCTCATCGGCAATTGCCTCGCTGCCGTGGTTCTGGCGACATGGGAAGGCGCGATCGACAAGGAAAAGCTCGCCGCGACGATCGGCAATGGACGCTTGCGCAGGCGGGCGACGGCCGAACAGTCGGATTGATCGCGCCGGTGTGATCACACCCTTGACCCGAGAATATTACGCACTATTTGAAGTTACATGAGACGCGATAGCCGATTGTCCGGCCTCCTCCATGTGTTGCTGCACATGGCAGACACACATGAACCCGTGACCTCCGAGCGACTGGCCGGAGCGATGCAGACCAATGCCGTGGTGATCCGGCGCATTATGGCTGGGCTGCGCGAGCAAGGTTTCGTTCGCTCGGCAAAGGGCCATGGTGGCGGCTGGACGCTCGCCTGCGATCTGGACAAGGTTACCTTGCTGGATATTTACGAGGCGCTTGGCCGGCCAGCGCTGCTGGCGATGGGCAACCGGACCGAGGCGCCGGGCTGCCTTGTCGAACAGGCGGTCAACGCCGCGCTCAGCGATGCATTCGATACGGCGGAGGCCGCTTTGCTCGCCCGTTTCGGTCAAGTTACCCTCGGCGCGCTGGCTGCGGATTTCCGCACCCGACTGGCGGGCCGAAACCTTCCCTCTCTGGAGCAGCAGGATCATGGCGCAGCCTCATGACGCCCCTCACATGCAGACGACCGAACCTGGTGCTCTGAATTTCCTCAAGGCCTTCTCCGATCCGGAGGCGGTGGCCCGCTATACCAACGGACCCAAGCGCTTTGTTCCCGGGCTCGATGCGCTGCATCGCATGACCGGGCTCTTGATTGCCGAAGCCGCGCCGGACGATGCGCATATTCTGGTGCTCGGGGCAGGCGGTGGGCTTGAGTTGCATGCGTTGGCCGATGCGCAGCCCGGCTGGACCTTCACGGGGGTGGACCCCTCCGCCGAGATGCTGGGTCTTGCCCGTGAGACGATGGGCCATCATGCGTCGCGCGCCGAGCTGATCGCGGGTTATATCGAAGATGCGCCGGAAGGCCCCTTCGATGCAGCCGTTTGCCTGCTGACCTTGCATTTCCTGGACGATGACGAACGCTTGCGCACAGTGCGGGAAATTCACCGCAGACTGAAGCCCGGCGGGCCGTTCGTTGTGGCGCATGGCAGCTATCCGCAGGACCGGCCGGGCGAGAAGGATCTTTGGCTTTCGCGCTATGCCGCCTTCGCTGTGGCGTCCGGGGTTGATCCTGACCTAGCTGCCGGCGCGCGCACGGCCGTGGGTCAGATGGTCAACATGGTTCCGCCGGCGCGTGACGAGGCGATCCTGCGAGAGGCGGGCTTTACCGACGCCAGCCTGTTTTATGCCGCTTTCACATTTCGCGGATGGATTGGTCACGCCTGAGGCGGCGCGGCGTTTAGCCCAGTGACTTCGCCAGTCCCTGACTGAGCTTCAGCGCGCCATTCAGCCGCGCCTTGGGATCACCCCAGGCACGCTGGATGACCAGCTTGCTGTCCGGTCGCAGCTTGGCGATCGGGCCGAGCTTCTGCACATAGCCAAGCAGGCCGGGAAGGTTCTGGCACGTGTCACCCTGGAAGCTGACGAGCGCGCCGCGCGGGCCGATGTCGATGCGCGCGATGCCGGCCATGCGGCAATTCATCTTCACCTCGATGAGCGTGAGCAGATTGCGCGTCGGATCGGGTAGCGGGCCAAAGCGGTCGATCAGCTCGGCGGCGAAGGCCTCGATGCCGCCCTTGTCCTCCAGCTCGTTGATGCGGCGATAGAGGCCCATGCGCAGGTCTAGGTCCGGCACATATTCGTCCGGGATGAGGATCGGCGCCTCGACATTGATCTGCGGCGACCA
Source organism: Sphingomonas sp. (assembly GCA_017304655.1). GTDB lineage: Bacteria > Pseudomonadota > Alphaproteobacteria > Sphingomonadales > Sphingomonadaceae > Sphingobium. Next base: position 61,883 of record JAFKLY010000008.1, on the reverse strand, counting down.
GCTCTCGCGCACCGGCGCCAGATGCGCGCCGCCTGCCTTGGCTTCCATGATCGCCTCTTCCAGCATCGACTGGTAAAGCTCGAAGCCCACTTCCTTGATGTGGCCTGACTGCTCATCCCCCACCAGATTGCCCGCGCCGCGAATGTCGAGATCGTGGCTGGCGAGCTGGAAGCCGGCGCCGAGGGTGTCGAGGTCGGACAGCACCTTGAGGCGCTTTTCCGCCGTTTCGGTCGTCACCCGGTCAGCGGGCGTCGTCATATAGGCATAAGCGCGGGTTTTGGACCGGCCGACGCGGCCACGAAGCTGATAGAGCTGGGCGAGGCCGAAGCGATCGGCGCGGTGGATGATGATGGTGTTGGCGCTGGGGATGTCCAGCCCGGATTCGACGATGGTGGTCGAGAGCAGCACGTCATATTTGCGCTCGTAGAAAGCGCTCATGCGCTCCTCCACCTCGCTGGGGGACATCTGGCCGTGGGCGGAGATGGCGCGCACTTCCGGCACCTTCTCGCGCAGGAAATCCTCCATGTCGGGCATGTCGGAGATCCGCGGCACCACGAAATAGGTCTGCCCGCCGCGATAATGCTCGCGCAGCAGTGCCTCACGCAGCACCACATCGTCCCACGGCATGACATAGGTGCGCACGGCGAGGCGATCGACTGGCGGCGTCTGGATCACGGAAAGCTCGCGCAGGCCGCTCATCGCCATTTGCAGCGTGCGCGGGATCGGCGTGGCGGTGAGCGTGAGCACATGCACGTCGGCCTTGAGCTGCTTGAGCCGCTCCTTGTGGACGACGCCGAAGCGCTGCTCCTCATCCACGATGACGAGACCGAGGCGCTTGAACTCCAGGCCCTTGGCCAGCAGGGCATGGGTGCCGATGACGATGTCGATCGTGCCGTCGGCCAGCCCTTCCTTGGTTGCCTTGGTCTCGTTGGCGCCGACGAGGCGCGAGAGGCGACCGACCTTGAGCGGGAAGCCGCGGAAGCGCTCCTCGAAATTCAGGTGATGCTGGCGCGCCAGCAAGGTGGTGGGGCAGATAAGCGCGACCTGCGCGCCGCCCATCGCCGCGACAAACGCCGCGCGCAGCGCCACCTCGGTCTTGCCGAAGCCGACATCGCCGCAAACCAGCCGATCCATGGGCTTGCCTGCTGCCAGATCGTCCAGCACATCGGCAATGGCGCGGTCCTGGTCGTCCGTTTCCTGATACGGGAAGCGATCGACGAAGGCAGGATAACCGGCATTTTCCGGCTCATAGCTGGGCGCCGTGCGCAAGGCGCGCTGGGCAGCCGTGGCGAGCAACTCTCCGGCGATTTCCCGGATGCGCTCCTTCATCCGCGCCTTGCGGCGCTGCCATGCTTCGCCGCCGAGCTTGTCGAGCGCGACGCCATCCTCGTCCGATCCATAGCGCGAGAGCACGTCGATATTCTCGACCGGCACGAACAGCTTGTCGCCGCCGGCATAAGTCAGCGCCACGCAATCGTGCGGCTCCTTGCCGACAGGGATCGAGGTCAGTCCCTCATAGCGGCCGATGCCATGATCGACATGGACGACAAGATCGCCGGGTGAAAGGGTGGCCAGCTCGGCTAGGAAGGCGTCGGCGCTCTTGCGCTTCTTCTGCCGGCGCACCAGCCGGTCGCCCAGCATGTCCTGCTCGGTCAGCACTTCCAGATCGGCGGTGGCAAAGCCATGATCGAGCGGCAGGACAGCGAGCGCAACCGCACCCTTGGCTGCTTCGCCCTGGGCCTGATGCCAGTTCTCGGTCAGGGTCAGCCGCTTGACGCCATGATCGGCTAGCAAGCCGGACAATCGCTCCCGCGCGCCGACCGAATAGCTGGCGATAATGCGCTTCTTGCCCTTTCGCTGCACTTGCTCGAGATGCTTGGCGACAGCCTCATAGACATTGGCGTTCTGGGCGCGTTCCGGTGCAAAATCGCGAGCGCCGTCCACCCCGAAATCGAGCACGGTGGCGCTTTCCGGCTCGTGGAAGGTGGACGTGACGTGGACCGGCAGGCTCGCGATCGCCTCGGCCCAATGTTCCAGGGTGAGATAGAGCTGGTCGGGCGGGAGGGGGCGATAGCTGCCGGGCGAGGCGCCGGCCGCCTGAACGCGGTTGGCGTGATAGTCGCGGATCGCCTCGAACCGGCTTTCCGCAGCGCCCGCGACGCCGCCGTCCCGCAGCCAGAGCGTGTCCGCCGCCAGATGCTCGGCAAGGGGGACCAGCCGCTCCTCGAACAGGGGGAGCCAATGCTCCATTCCGGCAAGGCGGCGGCCGTCGCTCACCGCTTGGTAGAGCGGATCGCCCGTGGCAGTTGCACCGAACATCTCGCGGTAGCGGCTGCGGAATCGCTTGATGCTCTCTTCGTCGAGCAGCGCTTCGGACGCGGGCAGCAGCAGGAAGGCGTCGACCGGGCCGGTGGTGCGCTGGGTAGCGGGATCGAAGCGCCGCAGCGTCTCGATCTCGTCGCCGAAAAAGTCGAGCCGCAGCGGATTGTCGTGGCCGGACGGGAACAGATCGACGATGCCGCCGCGCACGGCATATTCGCCCGCGTCATGGACGGTGTCGGTGCGCACATAGCCGTTGGACTGGAGCAGCGCGACGAGCCGATCGATGGCGATCTGCTCGCCCGGTGCGAGCCGCGCGACCATCTGGCGGATGCGAAACGGCGTCGGGGTCTTCTGGGTGACGGCATTGATGGTGGTAAGGACGAGGCTCGGCCCCTTGACGGGAGTCTGCAGCGCATGGAGCCCGGCGAGTCGCTCGGCGGCGGACCGCAGCGACGGGCTGGCCCGGTCATAGGGCAGACAGTCCCAGGCGGGGATGCGGATGACCTCCAGCTCCGGCGCGAAATAGCGCACGGTCTGCTCGATGGCATCGACGCTCTGCGCATCCGGCGCGACGAAGCACACGCGGCCCTTCGCCGCACGGGCAAGGTCGGCCAGCAGCACGGGCGTAAAGCCGGCCGGAACCCCGGAGAGCGTGAGCGGTGTTTGCGCGGAAAGGATACGGGGCAGATCGGTCATTGGACTATGCGGGTCTGTCTTCTGTTCGGTTCACGGCGCGCGCCATCGGGCGAGTTGCCGGGACGGGCTGTCGGTACGCTCACCGCGCGATCGGGATGTAGTCGAGCTTGCGCAGGGCCTGCATCATCTCGCCCTCGTAGCGCGGCGGCACAGGGGCGACGCCGATTGCCCACGCCATGATTTCGACATCGTCTTCGTCGAGGAGCGCCTCGAACCAAAGAGCCTGAGCCTCGCTCCAGCCGTTTGCATAGGTATCGAAGAACCCGCCGATCATCAGGTCGGCTTCCTTCGTGCCGCGATGCCAGGCGCGGAACTGCATGCGGCGCAGGCGGCTCTCGTCGATCATCGTTTCCGTCCCCTTCAGCGCCGCGCGCAATGACGAATAGCCGGCGGGCACTTTTCCGTCCCGCCAGCTTGCTCTAGGGCCAGATAGCGATGCGGCCCGATATTCTCAATCCGCTGTTCACGGAAAGCACGGCGCTGAAAGGTGTCGGGGCTGCTCTGGCCAAGCCGCTGGAGCGGTTGGGGCTGTTGCGCGCAGTCGATCTTGCTTTTCATCTGCCGGTCAGCTGGATCGAGCGACAGCGCGTGCGCCGGCTCTCGGAGGCCGAGACCGGGAGGATGGTGGGGCTGGTGCTGACTGCGCATGACTATCGCGCATCCGGCACGGCGCGTGCGCCCTTCCGCGTTCAAGCGAGCGACGAGGCGGGCGATCCGGTCAACATCGTCTATTTCGGCAAGAACAGTGGCTGGCCGCGCAAGCTCTTCCCCATCGGCGAACCCCGCTTCGTTTCCGGCCGGCTGGACCGGTTCGGCGATGATCTGCAGATCGTCCATCCCGATCATGTCGTGGAGCTGGGCGAGGCAGGCGTCATTCCCGATCGCGAGCCGGTCTATGGACTGTCCGAAGGCATCACCAATGGGCGGATGCGCGAGCTGGTCCACCAGGCCGTCGCGCGTGCGCCCGACCTGCCGGAATGGATCGAGCCAGGCCTGCTGGCGCGCAAGGGTTGGCCGGGCTGGCATGAGGCGCTCAATGCCGCTCATGAGGATCCGGTCGCCAGGGCCGCGCGCGAGCGGCTGGCTTATGACGAGATTTTTGCCGGGCAGCTTGCGCTCATGCTGTTGCGCGCCTCGACCCGGCGGCGGCGCGGCGTGCCGGTGGTGGGCGACGGGAGCCTGCGCGCGCAACTCAAGCTGCCTTTTGAACCGACGGGCGCGCAGCGGCGCGTCTTCGGCGAGATTGACGGCGACATGGCGCAGAGCGTGCCGATGCTGCGGCTGCTGCAGGGCGATGTCGGATCGGGCAAGACGCTGGTGGCCGTCATGGCACTGCTCAACGCGGTGGAAGCCGGCGGGCAGGGCGCCTTTCTCGCGCCGACCGAAATCCTCGCGCGCCAGCATTATGCGAGCCTCCAGTCGATGCTTGCCGGTCTGCCGGTCAACGTCGCGATCCTCACCGGGCGCGAGAAGGGCAAGGTGCGCGAGGCGACGCTGATGGGGCTGGCGGATGGCAGCATCCACATTCTCGTCGGCACGCACGCGATCTTTCAGCAGGCTGTCACCTATCGCAATCTGGCGCTGGCGATCATCGACGAGCAGCATCGCTTTGGCGTGTCGCAGCGGCTGATGCTGACTGCCAAGGCAGAGCGCGCGCCGCATCTGCTGGTGATGACGGCGACGCCGATCCCGCGCACGCTGCGGCTCACCCAGCATGGCGACATGGACGTCTCCCAGCTCGACGAGATGCCGCCGGGGCGCCAGCCGATCGATACCCGCGTCATTGCGGACGATCGCATGGAGGAGATCGTTGCCGCGCTCGGCCGCCATATCGGCAGCGGACGTCAGGCCTATTGGGTCTGCCCGCTGGTCGAGCAGAGCGAGGATGGCGACGAGGCCGCCGCCGAGGCGCGCGCCAAGATTTTGCAGGCGCGCTTCGGTGCCGATCTGGTGGGCGTGGTGCATGGCCGCATGGCGGGGGCGGAGAAGGACGCGGTGATGGAGGCGTTTGCCGCCGGGCGCCTCAAGCTGCTGGTCGCGACCACCGTGATCGAGGTGGGCGTCGACGTGCCCAATGCCACGTTGATGATCATCGAGGCAGCCGAGCGGTTCGGCCTCGCACAGTTGCATCAGTTGCGCGGACGGGTGGGGCGGGGCGATCAGCGCAGTTTCTGCATGCTGCTGCACGGCCCGCACCTCTCCGAGACGGCCAAGGCGCGGCTGGCTCTGATGCGCGATACCAATGACGGCTTCCGCATCGCCGAGGAGGATCTGGAACTGCGCGGCGCTGGCGAAATCCTCGGCACCCGCCAGTCTGGTGACCAGCGCTTCCGTCTCGCGACGCCTGAGCAGATCCAGGATCTGCTTGGCGCCGCGCACGACGACGCGCGCCTGCTCATGGATCGTGATGGCGGTCTGTCATCCCCAAGGGGAGAAGCTGCGAGGACTTGCCTTTATCTGTTCGAGCGCGATGCAGCGATCGCCCTGCTGGCGAGCGGCTGAGGCGAATTCAGCCGGTCGGTTCGCTTTTGCGGATCGCAGCAAGGACATCGAGGTAACAGCGCGCATCCACCGGCACGAGGAACTGGCAGCCAAAACAACCGCGCAGTCCCCACATAACGCGCGCCTGCACAAGCCCGACGAGCGGGAGCCGCACCGCGACAGATTCGCCTCGCTGGAACTGCCGCTCGGAGCAGCGCGCATGGAGGCCGCTGGGAGAGATGTCGATCACATGCACGTTGAGCAGAGGGTAGCCCGGAAGCAGTAGCTGCGTATCATGATCGACGGCATCGCGCTTGGCCTGCCGCCGTTGTGGGTGAAGTTGCCGTCCGTAGTCTTTTGCTGCGTCCGCCATGACCGTCCTGTCCGCGTGACCCTGGGGACAGAGTTTGCCTGTGATCGGTTGACAAAGTCTTGCCTCGCTCAGTCGGGCGAGATTTATTCCAACACACTGAACGGAGGAGCATTTTCTGTCATCTGGCTCATCATGGCCAGATAATCGTCCAGCGGGATCATCTCATCGAACTCGATCCCGATGCGCGCATCCAGAGACCAGATCACCTGACCGTTCAAGCTGCCAACACCGGGCATATCAACCGTAAGGCTCTGGCCGATTTTGACGCGCTCGTCGGTGCGGACCATGCAGCCGTAAGGCGAGATATTGACGATCAGCGCCGGGGACGGCGCAAGACGTCCTCCCCAGATCAGCGAACGGACATCCACTGCTTCGCGAGGCGCACGGCGTTGATCCGCCCGTCGGGCAGCATGTGTGTGTGGCATGATTTCGACCCCCAATTACGGGAACCGAATGTGTGCCGAATCCATGAATCGGGCATCAATCTGCATGGCTAACGTCGGCTTAAAGTACGCCCGCCGTCAGCCTCCCGTCAGCGGGTGAGGAGCGCGTGCCGCTTCTTGCCCAGGCTGAGCTTCACCGGCGTCTCGCCGATCAGCACCTCATGCTTCTCGTCGCGCACCGGCTCGTCGTCGACGCGGACTGCGCCTTCGGCAATCTTGCGCCGCGCTTCGCCATTGGAAGCGGCAAGCCCCGCCTGAGTGAGCGCGGCCACGAGCCCGATGCTGCTGCCGCTGACCGCGACGGTCGGCAGATCGGCGGAAGCGGCTGCACCAGCCTCGAAGGTCAGGCGCGCGGTCTCGGCTGCTGCATCGGCAGCCTCGCGCCCACGGCACAGCGCTGTTGCTTCATTGGCGAGCACTTTCTTCGCCTCGTTGATCTCCGCGCCCTCGAGCGCTTCGAGCCGGGCGATCTCATCCAGCGGCACGTCGGTGAACAGGCGAAGGAACCGACCGACATCGCGATCGTCCGTATTCCGCCAGAACTGCCAATAGTCGAAATGCGGGAGTTGGTCCTCGTTGAGCCACACCGCGCCCGACATGGTCTTGCCCATCTTGCCGCCGTCAGCGGTGGTGATGAGCGGGGTGGTCACGCCGAACACCTCGGTGCCGTCGACACGGCGCGAAAGCTCGATGCCGTTGACGATATTGCCCCACTGATCGGACCCGCCCATCTGCAGGCGGCAGCCGGCACGACGCGATAGCTCCAGGAAATCATAGGCCTGGAGAATCATGTAATTGAATTCGAGGAAGCTGAGCGATTGTTCCCGCTCCAGCCGCAGCTTGACCGAATCGAAGCTGAGCATCCGGTTGACCGAGAAATGCTGGCCATAGTCGCGCAGGAACGGCAGATATTCGAGCGCGTCGAGCCACTGCGCATTGTCGAGCATGATGGCGTCGCTCGGCCCGTCGCCAAAGGTCAGAAACCGCTCGAACACCGTCTTGATCGAGGCGATGTTGGCGTTGATCGTCTCGACGGTCATCAGCTTGCGCGCTTCGTCCTTGAAGCTCGGATCGCCGACCTTGCCGGTCCCGCCGCCCATCAGCACGATCGGCTTGTGGCCGGCCTGCTGGAGCCGGCGCAGCAGCATGATCTGCACCATCGAGCCGACATGCAGCGACGGCGCCGTCGGATCGAAGCCGATATAGCCGGGCACGACCTGCCTGGACGCCAGCGCATCGAGCGCGCTTGCGTCGGTGATCTGGTGGATATAGCCCCGTTCATTGAGCAGGTTCAGCAGGTCGGACTTGTACTGGGTCATGGATCGTCTCTTGGGGAAAACGCGCGGCGCTTAGCATGGGAAACCGGCAATGAGTAGGGTTTTGGCCAAGCGGGCACTCCTGTGTCATCCCGACACGCCGTGCCCGGCCATTGCAGCGGTCGGCGCGGAGATCGCGCAGACGGACGATTTCGGCTGGGAGATCAGCTTCGTCGCGGTGGGTGACCCGGGCGCGATCCGCGTGCCGAAGCAGGCGCCCCGCGTGCATACCGATGAGCTGTGGCGCACCACTTGCTTCGAGCTGTTTCTCGCCCAGCCGGGCGATGCCTATGCCGAACTCAACCTCTCGCCTTCCGGTGCATTCGCGGCCTATCATTTCGATCATTACCGCACGGGCATGCGCCCCATCGACCTGCCGGCACCGGACATCGCGCTCGATATCGGCAGCGAGCGGCTGACCATTACGGTGCGGATGTGCGAGGATTGCCTGCCATGGGATGGCACCGGGCGCATCGGTATCAGTGCGGTGATGGAGGACACGCAGGGCTGCGTGAGCTATTGGGCGCTCGCCCATCCGCCAGGTCGGCCGGATTTCCATCATCATGATTGCTTCGCGCTCACGCTTCCGCCACTGAGCGGGGCATGAGCTTCCAGACCGGCCTCGACCGCCTCCTTGCCGATCCCGCCTTGCGCAAGCCGCTCGCCGGCAAGCGTATCTGCCTGCTGGCCCACCCGGCTTCCGTCACGGCTGACCTCACTCATGCGCTTGATGCGCTGGCCGCCTGCAAGGACCTGCATCTCTCGGCCGCGATGGGTCCGCAGCACGGCCTGCGTGGCGACAAGCAGGACAATATGATGGAATCGCCGGATTACGACGATCCGGTCCATGGTGTGCCCGTGTTCAGCCTTTATGGCGAAGTGCGCCGTCCGACTGTGCAGATGATGGACTCGGCAGACGTCTTCCTCGTCGATCTGCAGGATCTGGGCTGCCGCATATACACCTTCGTGACCACGCTGCTTTACCTGCTGGAGGCAGCCGCCGGCACGGGCAAGAGCGTGTGGGTGCTCGATCGCCCGAATCCCGCCGGTCGTCCGGTCGAGGGGCTCACCTTGCGCGCCGGCTGGGAGAGCTTCGTCGGCGCTGGCCCCATGCCCATGCGTCACGGCCTGACCATGGGCGAATTGGGGCACTGGTTCATTGCCCATTTCGGGCTGGACGTGGATTATCGCGTGATCGCCATGGACGGTTATGATCCGCAGGCGGCGCCCGGCTTCGGCTGGCCGACGGAGCGCTTCTGGGTGAACCCCAGCCCGAACGCGCCCAATCTCAACATGGCGCGCTGCTATGCCGGAACGGTGATGCTGGAAGGTGCCACGCTCTCCGAGGGGCGCGGGACGACCCGGCCGCTCGAACTGTTCGGCGCGCCGGATATCGATGCGCGGGCGATCATCGCTGACATGCGCGCGCTTGTGCCGGACTGGCTGGAGGGCTGCATCCTGCGTGATTGCTGGTTCGAGCCGACCTTCCACAAGCATGTGCGGACATTGTGCGCCGGCGTCCATATCCACGCCGATGGCCCGAACTACGAGCATGAGCGTTTCAAGCCATGGCGCGTGCAGGCGCTGGCCTTCAAGGCGATCAGGCGCCTGTGGCCGGACTATCCGCTCTGGCGCGGTACGGACTTCAAATATGAATATACCGATGACGTGCTGGCCATCGACGTGATCAACGGATCGTCGTTGCTTCGCGAATGGGTGGACGATGCCGCAGCCTTGCCGGGCGATCTTGATGCGCTCACCCGGCCGGATGAAGCCGCCTGGGCGGAAGAGCGCGCCGCGCATCTGCTGTACTGACGTGACCCGGCACAAGCCGCTCTTGCCCTTGCTGGCGATCCTGCTTGCGATGGCCTGCTTCCAGACCGGCGCGGCGGCGGCCAAGCAACTCTATCCCGCGATCGGGCCGATCGGCACGGCGTCTTTGCGCCTGCTCCTCGGCGGCATCATCCTGCTCGTGCTGGTGCGGCCGTGGCGATACTGGCCTGCCAATCCGCCGCTGCTACCGCTGGTCGGGCTTGGCGCCTGCATGGGCGCGACGTTGCTCTGCTTTTACCTCGCGATCGAGCATCTGCCGCTCGGCGTCGCGCTCTCCATTCAGATTCTTGGGCCTTTGCTGGTCGCCATTTTTTCGTCGAGCCGAGCGATCGATCTGCTGTGGGTCGCGCTGGCGGGGGCAGGGATCTGGTGCTTGCTCGGCGTGAGCGCGAGCGGCCTTTCCGTCCCGCCGATGGGGTTGGTCTATGGCCTGATCGCGGCAGCGGGCTGGGCTGGCTACATCCTGTTCGGGCGGATTGTCGAGCCGGCCTTCGGCAAAGGCACGGCCGCGCTGGCCGTCAGCGTCGCGGCGCTTCTGGTCTTTCCGGTCGGTCTGGCAAAAGTGGGCACGGCGCTGTTCGCGCCCGCTCTGCTGCCGCTCGCCTTGCTGGTCGCGTTGCTGTCCGCGGCCATTCCCTTCTCGCTGGAACTGTTTGCGATGCCACGCCTTCCAGCGCGCACGTTTGCGGTCTCCATGAGCCTTGAGCCCGCTTTTGCCGTTCTGGCGGGGTTGATCTTCCTGCGCGAGCATCTGACGTGGCTGCAAATGGCTGGCATTCTGCTGGTGATTGGCGCGAGTGCCGGGTCGGTCCTGTCTGCCGGTGCCGCGCGAAAGGACTTCGTGCCGGAATGATCAGTCCTTGCCGGCCGGCCGGTGGAGCAGCGAGACAAGCACGAAGCTGACGATCATCAGCAGATACCAGGCACCCAGCTTGCCGATGGAGACCATGGCCCAGCCATGGCGCTGGTCTGGATAGGCCCAGGCGCGGGCGAAGGTGCCGATATTCTCCGCAAACCAGATGAACAGCGCCACGAGCAGCCAGCCCAGTAGCAACGGCATGGGGCGATGCACGCGGAACGGCCGAAACCAGACGATGGTGCGCCAGAACATTAAGCCGGTGAGCGCAAACAGCGCGAGGCGCACATCCGGCAACCAATGGTGCGCGAAGAAATTGACGTATATGGCGATCGCGAGCGCGATCGTCGTCCAGCGCGGCGGATAATGCGTGTAGCGAAAGTCGAAGATGCGCCAGACCCGGGCGATGTAGCTGCCGACGGCGGCATACATGAAGCCCGAGAACAGTGGGACCGCGCCGATCCGCAGAAGCGACGGCTCGGGATAGAGCCAGGATCCGGCCTGCGTCTTGAACAGTTCCATGATCGTCCCGACGACATGGAAGACGGCAATCACTTTCGCTTCGCGCCAGCTCTCCAGCTTGAGGGCGAGCATTGCGGCCTGGATCGCCAGCGCAGCGAGTGTCAGGAAATCATAGCGGGCGAGCGGCGCATCCTTGGGGTAGAAGAGATGGGTCGCCAGCAGGAGCGCGAGCATCAGGCCGCCGAACAGACAGGCCCAACCCTGCTTGAAGCCGAAGAGGAAGAACTCATAAGCCCAGGCCGCCGGCCCACGCTCCGGTTGCGCCGCTTCCAGCCGCGCGCGAATGCGAGCGAAACGGGTTGCGCCGGTCGTCGATAAGGCATTGCGCACGACGCGGTCTCCCGTGGATGGCACGGGCAGAGCTAGAGGGTCAGGCGAGGGCGGGCAAGCGCCCGGTCAGCGATGCGTCGCGCGGACGGCGGCGCGGGCCTTGAGCAGATCCCACATGCCGCGATGCTGACCAAGAAGCTGGGTGGCGCCGAACTGGATCGCGCGCGAAAGGCGATCGGGATCGGGAAGGTCCGCCAGCAGCGCGAGCGTTTCCGACCGGCTGGGCACGTGGCAGGCCGGCGGCTCGATACCCAGGCGGATTGCGCCGGCATCCAGAATCGCGCGGATCGGGTGCCATTCCAGCGCCAGTGTGACGGCCGTGCCGAGCGCGCAGCCGCGCCGGTCGGACTGGGCCAGCATCTCGATGGCATGGCGCTGCTGGGCGACGATGGTCGTTGTTTCGTTGTGCCCGATTGTGCTGGGAAGCGGCCCGACAGAGACGCTCAGGCGACCGAGATATTGTCGCTCCAGCGCAAAGGCATCGATCGCCTTGAGTAACCAGCTGCGGGCCGCCACTTCCACCGTTCGGGCGGCGGCGTGGTCGATCAATCCCGGAACCTGCCCGTGCAACAGTGCGACGAGATGCACGAAATCCGCAAAATCGACGAGATCGCGAACGAAGGACTGACGGTCGCCATTGATTGCAGGTGCGCAGTAGCTGTGCGACGCGGACCCATCCTGATCGACGATAGCCGCAATCAGCGCGGCGAGGCTGGGATTGGTCACGGGTCGGAGCAGCTTGTCCATTACAAACCTCATTGCGTCGCCCGTTGCCGGATCGACGTAGTCCCCGCAGCAGGATTAGGGCCCAGCGGGTTAACAAGCTCTTGACGTTGATGGGTTCGACCGGACTATTTCCCCCGGCCGAATGATCGAAAATGGCACAGATTTTGGCGGGTTTCGCGGGTGGCCTAGCCAGATGAACGACTGGCCGCGTTCAATGCACTCCCTGTCACGGGAGGATCACAAGTCATTGTCGTTCCGCTGGAAGCCCAGAATGTCGCCGGGTTGACAATCCAGCACGTCGCAAATCTTGGCGAGCGTCTCGAATCGCACGCCCTTGACCCGTCCGGTCTTGAGCATCGACAGGTTGACTTCCGAGATGCCGATCAGCGCGGCTAGATCGCGCGACCGCATTTTACGCCGCGCCAGCATCACGTCTAGGTTCACGATGACGCTTCCGCTCATATGAAGCTCGAATTCTCATCCTGAAGCTGCACCGATTTTTCGAGCAGGGACGAAAAGATGATGATGATGATCCCGAAGATGGCGCCCATCATCATCGACATGAGGGTCGGCAGGCGCAGGACCGTCTGAGAGACCGGTCCGAACGACAGGTCGTCAATCCATCCCAGGGCCAGCAGCCGCGTCATCGGCAGCAGCAGAGCTGCCGCCACAATGGCCCAGCCGAGACGCGCGAGCATTCGCACTGCCCTGCGCGTGAAATGCTGCTCCAGAGCGATCTGGGTGCAGAAAGCGGCGAGCTGGACGAGACCCCACGCAATGCTCAGATAGGGCGGGAACATCAACATGATCAGAACGAAGCCCTGATAGGCAGGGCCGGACAGCGCCCGCGCGAAATGTGCGTCGGATACGGTGGCGAACATACCCAGGGAATCCGACCAACCCAGCAAAGGCCTCACGAGCACGAGCGCGGCTCCGATCCATGCTAGTGCGCGAAGGAACTGTGCGGTGCGCTTGATATCCATATTCCCTCATTGATGCGTTAAAAAATTTATGTAATACATTAAAAAATACACATTCAACGTAATGAGGTTGCTCGACATGTTCAAGTCTTTCGCTCCCGGTCAGGCACCGGGGGGACGGTTCATCGCGTCCATCATTAGTCGTGATGCGCTCATCGCTCTCCTTAGCATGGTGCTGATGCCGCTTCGCTCTGCGATCGCGCAGGAGGGGCCGGTACAATGGGCGCCAAGTCATGGCATCAGTCACGAATGGCGGCTGCAAGGGGACTATCTGGGCGCCAGGGAGGCCAATCGCCCCATCGACATCGTCTCTGTCACTGCCGCGCGCGTCTGGCGCTTCCCCTTCGGCGTGCAGGGCTCATTGGGTTTGGGTATCCTCAATGCGACCGGCAACAGGATCGAGCTTGGCCGGTCGCCGATCAACAGCGATGCCACAGGCGTGCTGCTCGGTGGCGGAATGCGTCTCGCGCCGGTGCGGATCGGTCCGGTCGAGCCGTTTGCCGAGGGGACGGTGCATTTTCTGTGGACAGCAGGTCACCCGTTTCCGGCAGAGGGAAGTTCGGTCAACGGCTTCGTGCGCTGGGGCGGCGGCGCCAATGTGCGGCTGTCCAACCGGCTTTCGATCGAGGCTGGATATCACGCTGCCCATGTATCGAACGGGGGCGGGCTCGTGCCCTATAATCCGGCCTGGAACGGGCGCGGTGGTTTCGTGGGCCTGAACTGGCGACCCGGCAAATGGAGCGGGCCAGCGTCGTGATGGCTGGCCCGGTAAGTCGTTGCGGCTTTCGTCCGCTTACTGGTCGAGGAAGCTGCGCATCTTGCGGCTGCGGCTCGGGTGCTTGAGCTTGCGCAGCGCCTTTGCTTCGATCTGGCGGATGCGTTCGCGGGTCACCGAGAACTGCTGGCCGACTTCCTCCAGCGTGTGATCGGTGTTCATGCCGATGCCGAAGCGCATGCGCAGCACGCGTTCCTCGCGGGGGGTGAGGCTGGCGAGGACGCGGGTGACCGTTTCCTTGAGGTTCGCCTGAATGGCCGCGTCCACCGGGATGATCGCGTTCTTGTCCTCGATGAAATCGCCGAGATGGCTGTCTTCCTCGTCGCCGATCGGCGTTTCGAGGGAGATCGGCTCCTTGGCGATCTTCATCACCTTGCGCACCTTCTCGAGCGGCATGGAGAGGCGCTCGGCCATCTCTTCCGGCGTCGGCTCGCGGCCCTGCTCGTGCAGGAACTGGCGGCTGGTGCGCACCAGCTTGTTGATCGTCTCGATCATGTGGACCGGGATGCGGATCGTGCGCGCCTGATCGGCAATCGAGCGCGTGATCGCCTGCCGAATCCACCATGTCGCATAGGTGCTGAACTTGTAGCCGCGGCGATACTCGAACTTGTCGACCGCCTTCATGAGGCCGATATTGCCTTCCTGGATAAGGTCCAGGAACTGGAGGCCGCGGTTCGTGTATTTCTTCGCGATCGAGATCACGAGGCGGAGATTGGCTTCCACCATCTCCTTCTTCGCGATGCGCGCCTCGCGCTCGCCCTTCTGCACCATGTTCACGATGCGGCGGAACTCTGGCAGGGACGTGCCGGTGGCCTGAGCGATTTCAGACACTTCTGCGCGAATGCGCTCGACGGCATCGGACTCGGCACCGGCAAAGGCCGCCCATTTCTTGTCGAGCTTGGCCACTTTCTCCATCCAGCCATCGTCCAGCTCGTGGCCGACATACTGGTCGAGAAAGTCCTTGCGATTGACCTTGTGGCGCTCGGCCAGGCGCAACATCTGGCCGCCGAGCGTCGTCAGGCGACGGTTGAACGCGTAGAGCTGGTCGACGAGATATTCGATCTTCTGCTGGTGGAACTGGACGCTTTCCACCTCTGCCGTCAGATCCTCGCGCAGCTTCTGGTAGCTGGTTTCATCCTTGGCGGGCAGTTCCACGCCATTGCCCAGCGCGACGAGACGCGCCTGCTGGATCTTGCCGAACTTGCCGTAAAGCTCCGTGATGTTGGCGAACTTCTCTAGCGCGGCGGGCTTCAGCAGCTCTTCCATCGCGGCGAGGGAGAGGGTGTTGTCCTCCTCATCCTCTTCCTCCGGCCGGCGCGCGCGGCGCTCGGTCATCGATTCCTCGTCGTCCTCGGCCTCGGGCTCTTCCTCGACCTCGTCTTCATCCTTGAAGCTGGGGCCGGCGGTCTTTTCGCTGATTTCGCCATCATCGTCGTTGCCGTCTTCCGACAGCGATTCCGGGGCAGGGTCCTTTGAAAGCATGGCGTCGAGATCGAGAATCTCGCGCAGCTGCATCTCGCCATTGTTGAGCGCGGTCGACCATTCGATGATCGCGTTGAAGGTGGTCGGGCTCTCGCACAGGCCCAGGATCATGGTGTCGCGGCCAGCCTCGATGCGCTTGGCGATGGCGATTTCGCCCTCGCGGCTGAGCAGCTCGACGGCGCCCATCTCGCGCAGATACATGCGCACCGGGTCGTCGGTCCGGTCGACCGTTTCCTTCTTCTTCTCGGCGACATTACCCGAGCCGTCGTCTTCGTCGCTGCTGCTGTCGATGGCGTCGACTTCATTGTCGTTGTTGTTGTCGTCGCCGTCTTCGCCCTGCTCTTCGTTCTCGACGATGTTGACGCCCATGTCGTTCAGCGCCGACATCACGTCCTCGATCTGCTCGGAAGACATCTGGTCTTCCGGCAGGGCGCTGTTGAGCTCGTCGACCGTGATGTAGCCGCGCTTCTTGGCGCGGGCGATCAGCTTCTTGACCGAGGCTTCGTTAAGATCGAGCAGGGGCGCATCGCCGCCTTCTTCCGTCGTCGTCTCGGTCTGGTTGATCTTGCTCGCCATGCGTCGCCTTACTCCGGGGCCAGCGTGCGGGACGCCGGCCAAAAATGTTCATTCGCTCGGGGGCTGTGCCAGTTCGGCCACGCGTGCGGCCAGATCGGCCTTGAGCTTCCGCAAGGACTGCTGCCGGGCATAGCCGGCTTCATCCAGATTCTCTGCCATCGCCCGCGTTACCGCCGCCAGTTCCGCTTCGATTCGCGGCATCGCCACGATCACCGCGATCGCCTCGGCCAGATCGCGCTGTGCGCGCCGCCTGTCCGTTTCGGCTCGGGTGAAAGTGAAGTGCAGCGCATCGGCGCGGAGCAACCCCTTCGCCATATTATACAGATCACGTTCGCCCAATATGGTAAGGAGGCGATCGGTTTCAACCGTTTCTTCGCGGTCGCTTGCTTCGAGCAGCGCGTCGAGCAGCCGACGCGACTCGTCATCGGCGGGATCGAGGCTCGCCAGCGCCTCTCGATGGACGATGATTTCGCCCGGAAGGTGCAGCAATCCAGACAGCACGGCGCGCAGCAGGAGCGTGTCGCCGCCAGTTTCCCGGATGGCCATGGCCTCCGCTGTCGGTGGTGGGGGCGGGGGCGCCCAGCGACCGTTGCGCAGGGTGCCGCCGCGCTTCTGCGCAGCAGCGGGCGCGCGAAAGCCGGGCTGGCGCGGCGCGAAGAACAGGGCATCGTAGCGCTCTTTGAACAGCCGCCCGTAGAGCGCACGAATATCCCCGTCCGCGATGGTCTGGGTCAGCGCGGAAAGGCGCTGCTTGAAGCCGGCGCGAGCTTCCGGCGTATCGAGGGGCGCTGCGTCATGCTCGCTGCGCCAGATCAGGTCGGCGAGGGGAATGGCTTTTTCGAGCACCGCCTCGAACGCCTTGACGCCCGAGGCGCGGATGAGGTCATCCGGGTCCTGCCCGGCCGGCAGCGTGGCGAAAGCGAGGCTATGGCCGGGCTTGAGCAGCGGCAGCGCGCGATGGGCAGCGCGCAGGGCGGCACGCTGACCGGCGGAATCGCCATCGAAGCAGAGAACGGGCGTCTCGACCATCGACCACAGGCGCTCGATCTGATGCTCGGTCAGTGCCGTGCCGAGCGGCGCCACAGCCTCCGCAATGCCAGCCTGGGCGATGGCAATCACGTCCATATAGCCCTCGACCACGACGATCCGGCCGGACTTGCGGGCAGCTGGCGCGGCCTTGTCGAGATTATAGAGCGTGCGCCCCTTGTCGAAGAGCGGCGTCTCCGGGGAGTTGAGATATTTGGGCTCGCCCGTGCCCAAGATGCGTCCGCCAAAGGCGATCACGCGCCCACGCTGGTCCCTGATCGGGATCATCAGCCGGCCGCGGAAGCGGTCATAGCTCTCGCGCGCCTTGCGCCCCGGCTCATCCTCGGGCTGGATCAGCATCCCGGTCTCGACCAGCATGTCTTCCGGGAAGGCCTTGAGCGCGTCCTTGAGCTTGCCCCGGCTGTCCGGTGCGAAGCCGAAGCCGAAGGCGCGGCGGGTCTGGTCGCTGATCCCGCGCCGCGCGAGATAGGCGCGCGCCTCGCCGCCCTCCAGTCCATCGAGCTGCGCGACGAACCAGTCCTGCGCCGCGCTCGTCACGTCATGGAGCGACTGGGTCTTCTCCGCACGTTTGGCGGCGTGAGGATCTGGGGCGGGCACCTCCATGCCGGCGGCAGCGGCCAGGTCCTTGATCGCATCAAGGAAGGGCAGGCCGCGCTGGTCGGTCATCCAGCGAATCGCATCGCCATGCGCGCCGCAGCCGAAGCAGTGGTAGAAACCCTTCTCGTCGTTGATCGTGAAACTGGGCGTCTTCTCGTTGTGGAAGGGGCAGCAGGCCTTGTACTCGCGCCCGGCCTTCTGAACCTTGATCGTCTTGCCGATCAGGGTCGAGAGCGTGGTGCGAGATCGCAGTTCGTCCAGCCATTGGGGGGAGAGGCTCATGGGCTAACCTCTGCGCCAAACGCGGCAGGCCCCCCTCCCGCGTGCGGGAGGGGCTGGGGGAGGGCGGACAACACGCGCTCTATGTCCGCGACGACACCGTCGATGTTGTCGAGCACATCATGATTCCAGAAACGAACCACCTGATAGCCCTGACCGAGCAGAAACTGCGTGCGCTCGGCGTCCCGTGCATGATCGGCATGCTGCCCGCCGTCGACCTCGATAATAAGGCGCGGCGCTCGTGCAACGAAATCACAGATATAGGGGCCTATGCACACCTGCCGGTTGAAGCGTGTGCCACCGACCTTGCGTGCGCTCAGAGCTTGCCACAGCTTGCGCTCGGCGTCCGTCGCATTGTTCCGCAGATCGCGCGCGAGACGGGTGTTCTTGCGGTTGGGCCAGTTCATGCCCTCCCCCGACCCCTCCCGCATGCGGGAGGGGAGAAGGCGCGAGCGCTGACGCAGCGCCGGTTCACCCCAACGCCGCCTTCACCAGTCCGCTTGCCTTGCTCATGTCGAGCACGGTGCCGTGGCGCTCCTTGAGGAGTGCCATGACCTTGCCCATTTCCTTGACCGACGACGCGCCGACCTCGGCCTTGATCGCCTCGATCGCGGCCGTCGTTTCCGCCTCGCTCATCTGCTTGGGCAGGAAGCTCTCGATCACCGCGACCTCGGCCTGCTCCTGCGCGGCCAGTTCGGCGCGGCCGCCAGCCTCGTACATGCTGATCGATTCGCGGCGCTGCTTCACCATCTTCTGGAGCACGTCGACCACGATCACGTCGTCCTCCGGCACCTGGCTCGCGGTGCGCAGCTCGATGTCGCGGTCCTTCAGCTTCGCGAGAATGAGGCGCACAGCCGCCAGCCGGCCTTTGTCGCCCGCTTTCATCGCCTCGATCTGGGCAGCCTTGATGCCATCGCGAATCATTCCGCGTCCTCCGTTGCGCCTGTCAGGAAAGGATCACATATAGTGCCCATCGGCGAATTTTAATAGGATTGACCGTGCTGGTGCGAAACCCTAGTGAGCCGGCCGTTTAGCCAGCGCAAGGGCGCCGGACGGACAAGCGACAATGTAAGGAACAGATAGCCATGGCGAACGCCAAATACCCGACCGTGCCCAAAGGAGCGACGGGGGTATTGGTCCTTGCCGATGGCACGGTGATCTTCGGCCGGGGTTTCGGTGCGAGCGGCGAGGCGGTGGGCGAATTGTGCTTCCACACCGCCATGACCGGCTATCAGGAGATCATGACCGATCCGAGCTTTGCTGGGCAGATCATCACCTTCACGTTCCCGCACATCGGCAATGTCGGCACCAATCCCGAGGACGTCGAGGCGGATACCCCGTGGGCGCTGGGCTGCGTGGTGCGCGAGGACGTCACTGCGCCCAGCAACTTCCGCAATGTCGAGCCGTTCGACCGGTGGCTCAAGGAGCGCGGACGGATCGGCATCTCCGGCGTCGACACGCGCGCGCTCACGCGCCGCATCCGGCAGGCCGGCGCGCCCAATGCCGTGATCGCGCACGATCCGAACGGCAAGTTCGACCTGAAAGCCCTGCACGAAAAGGCGAAAGCCTGGCCGGGGCTGGAAGGCATGGACCTCGCCATCGAAGTCACCGGCAAGCCGCGCGACTGGGATGCGGGCGAGTGGACGCTCGGCAAGGGCTATCATCTCCACGCCGCCAAGGCCGATGCCCCCCATGTCGTCGCCATCGATTATGGCGCGAAGGACAATATCTTCCGCAACCTCGTGAAGGCCGGCGCGCGCGTCACCGTGCTGCCCGCCACGGCGAGCTATGAGGACATCGTCGCGCTCAAGCCCGCTGGCGTGTTCCTCTCCAATGGCCCCGGCGATCCGGCTGCCACCGGCGTCTATGCCGTGCCGGTGATCCGCAAGCTGCTGGACGACAATCTGCCGATCTTCGGCATCTGCCTTGGCCATCAGCTCCTCGGCCTCGCCGCAGGCGCGAAGACGGCGAAGATGCATCAGGGCCATCGCGGCGCCAATCACCCCGTCCAGCGCGTCGGCGGCGTGTGGGGCGAGAGCGAGGGTCTCGTCGAGATCACCAGCATGAACCATGGCTTTGCGGTCGATGCCGCCACGCTGCCCGCCAATGTGGTGCAGACGCATGTGAGCCTGTTCGACGGGTCCAATTGCGGCATCGCCTTCACCGACAAGCCGGTGTTCGGCGTGCAGTACCACCCGGAGGCCTCGCCGGGGCCGCAGGACAGCTTCTATCTGTTCGAGAAGTTCGTGAGCGGCCTCGCATGAGCCTCAATCTCCCCAAGGTCGATCAGGCCCGGCTCGATGAGGAGTGGGAAGCCGACAAGGATATTCTCGCCCAGCTCGCCGACAATGGCGACAAGGCGCAGATCAAGCGTCCGGTCGATGTGAGCTTTCGCGGTGACGATGAGAGCTTCGAGGCGGTGCTGCGTCTCGCCAGCCAGTTCGGCTTCGTCGAGCTGGACCGCGAGACGGACGAGGAGGGCGACCAGTATCTCTTCCTCGAATGCGAGCAGGCGGTGGACGCGGAGTCGATCAAGGCGCTGACCCGCAAGTGCCTCCAGATCGAGATCCTGTGCGGCGTCGAATATGACGGCTGGGGCTGCCAGGCGGCGACGGGGTCGGTGCATTGATCAGTGTCGCGCTCTTGCTGGCTGCGGGTTCGGTGATTGATCGTCCGCAACTCCAGAACCAACTTGATTTCGTCGTTTCGCGATGCCGCGCGGAGACTGTGGTTCGTCTGATGGCGCATGAGGGCAATCAGGTTGAGCTGGTCATGACTCGACCGGGTCAGTTGCCGACCGTGACTGAAAACAGCGCACTCCAATGCGTGATCTCAAACATAAAAGAGCGCCCCGAATTGCACCTCGGCTTCACCGGGAACGGCGCCGCGTCCAAGGTTGAGAAGAACTAATGCCCAAAAGAACTGACATCTCCTCGATCCTCATCGTCGGCGCTGGTCCGATCATCATCGGCCAGGCGTGCGAGTTCGATTATTCGGGCACGCAGGCCTGCAAGGCGCTGAAGGAAGAGGGCTACCGGATCATTCTGGTGAACTCGAACCCGGCCACGATCATGACCGATCCGGAGATGGCTGACGCGACTTATGTCGAGCCGGTGACGCCGGAGATTGTCGCCAAGATCATCGAGAAGGAGCGCCCCGACGCGATCCTTCCGACCATGGGCGGGCAGACCGCGCTCAATACGGCGCTGGCGCTGTTCAACGATGGCACGCTCGAGAAATATGGCGTCCAGATGATCGGCGCGGATGCCGAGGCGATCGACAAGGCGGAAGACCGCCTGAAGTTCCGCAACGCCATGGACAAGATCGGGCTGGAAAGCGCGCGTTCGCGCATCGCCCACAGCATGGACGAGGCGATGGACGCGCTGGCCTTCATCGGCCTGCCGGCGATCATCCGCCCCAGCTTCACCATGGGCGGCACCGGCGGCGGCGTCGCCTACAACAAGGAAGAGTTCGTGCGCATCGTGACCTCGGGTCTCGATGCCTCGCCGACCACCGAGGTGCTGATCGAGGAATCGCTGCTCGGCTGGAAGGAATATGAGATGGAAGTCGTGCGCGACCGCGCCGACAATGCCATCATCATCTGCTCGATCGAGAATATCGATCCGATGGGCGTCCACACGGGCGATTCCATTACGGTCGCGCCGGCGCTGACGCTGACCGACAAGGAATATCAGATCATGCGCAATGCCAGCATCGCGGTGCTGCGCGAAATCGGCGTGGAAACAGGTGGTTCTAACGTCCAGTTCGCAGTCAATCCCAAGGACGGGCGCCTGATCGTCATCGAGATGAACCCGCGTGTCAGCCGCTCCTCGGCGCTGGCATCGAAGGCCACCGGCTTCCCGATCGCCAAGGTCGCGGCCAAGCTGGCTGTGGGCTACACGCTCGACGAGATCCAGAACGACATCACCGGCGCGACCCCGGCCAGCTTCGAGCCGACGATCGACTATGTCGTGACCAAGATTCCCCGCTTCGCCTTCGAGAAGTTCAAGGGCGCCGAGCCGCTGCTCGGCACGGCCATGAAGTCGGTCGGCGAAGTCATGGCGATTGGCCGCAATATCCAGGAATCGATGCAGAAGGCGTTGCGTGGTCTGGAGACGGGCCTGTCCGGCTTCAATCAGGTCGATCATCTGGTCGGCGCGAGCAAGGATGAGATCATTGCCGCGCTTGGCCAGCCGACGCCGGACCGGCTGCTCGTCGCTGCCCAGGCGCTGCGCGAGGGGCTGAGCGTCGCGGAGATTCATGCCGTCGCCAAGTTCGATCCCTGGTTCCTGGAGCGGATCGCGGAGATCATCGCCGCCGAGAAGCAGGTGATGGAGAATGGCCTGCCGCAGGATGCCGAGGGCATGCGGCGCCTGAAGGCCATGGGCTTCTCAGACAAGCGGCTCGCCTGGCTCGCGCTTCAGTCCGCCAACATCCCGGCGGGCATGGAAAGCGCTATCCGTCGCGGTTCTGGCCTTGTGCGCGATGCTGTCGTGGCGATGACCGGCGGCGTGACCGAGGAAGAGGTGCGCGCGCTGCGTCATCGGCTGGGCGTGCGCCCGGTCTTCAAGCGGATCGACACCTGCGCGGCCGAGTTCGAGGCGAAGACGCCCTATATGTACTCGACCTACGAGGCGCCGACCTTCGGCGAGCCGGAGAATGAAGCATTCCCCAGCGACCGCAAGAAGGTCGTGATCCTTGGCGGCGGGCCTAACCGCATCGGCCAGGGCATCGAGTTCGATTATTGCTGCTGCCACGCCTGCTTC
The DNA here is from genome assembly GCA_017304655.1 of Sphingomonas sp. GTDB lineage: Bacteria > Pseudomonadota > Alphaproteobacteria > Sphingomonadales > Sphingomonadaceae > Sphingobium. The sequence goes on along the minus strand of JAFKLY010000008.1, from coordinate 39,483 downwards.
GCGCTGGAGGATGCAGGCTACGAGACGATCATGGTCAACTGCAACCCGGAGACGGTGAGCACGGACTATGACACGTCTGACCGCCTCTATTTCGAGCCGCTGACGGCCGAGGACGTGCTGGAAATCCTGGCCGTCGAGCAGTCGAACGGAACGCTTGCCGGCGTCATCGTCCAGTTCGGTGGTCAGACCCCGCTCAAGCTGGCGCAGGCGCTGGAGACGGCGGGCATCCCAATCCTCGGCACCTCGCCGGACGCGATCGACCTGGCCGAAGACCGCGAGCGCTTCGCTGCGCTGATCGAGAAGCTTGGCCTGCTTCAGCCGGCCAATGGCATCGCGCGCAGCAAGGAAGAGGCGATCGCGGTGGCCAATCGCATCGGTTATCCGGTGCTGATGCGTCCCTCCTATGTGCTGGGCGGTCGCGCGATGGAGATCGTCGACGGTCAGGCGCAGCTTGAAGAATATATCGCGACGGCGGTGCAGGTGTCCGGCGACTCGCCGGTGCTGATCGACCAATATCTGCGCGACGCGGTCGAGGTGGACGTCGATGCGCTGTGCGATGGCGAGGATGTCGTGGTTGCCGGTGTGCTCCAGCATATCGAGGAAGCGGGCGTCCATTCCGGTGACAGCGCCTGCTCGCTGCCGCCCTACAGCCTGCCGGAGAGCATCATCGCCGAGATCGAGCGGCAGACGGACGTGCTGGCGCGCGCGCTCAGCGTGCGGGGCCTCATGAACATCCAGTTCGCGGTGAAGGACGGGCTGGTCTACCTCATCGAGGTCAATCCGCGCGCCTCGCGCACCGTGCCGTTCGTTGCCAAGGCCATCGGTACGCCGATCGCCAAGATCGCCGCGCGCGTGATGGCGGGCGAGAAGATTGCGGCACTGCCGAAGATCGATCGCAACGCCATCCGGCACATTGCGGTCAAGGAAGCGGTCTTCCCGTTCAATCGCTTCCCCGGTGTCGATCCGGTACTCTCACCGGAAATGAAGTCCACGGGCGAAGTGATGGGAATCGATAGCGATTTCCCGACCGCTTTTGCCAAGGCGCAGATCGGTGCCGGCACGTTGCTGCCCAAGCAGGGCACAGTGTTCGTCTCGGTGAAGGACAGCGACAAGACGGTGATCCTGCCGGGCGTGCGCAAAATCGCGCAGCTCGGTTTCCGGATCATCGCGACGGGTGGCACTGCCCGCTATCTGGAAGAGCAGGGCATCGCGGTGGAAATGGTCAAGAAGGTTGCCGAGGGCCGGCCGCACATCGTGGACCGGATTACCGACGGCGGGGTCGATATGATCTTCAACACGACGGAGGGCTGGCAGTCCCTGAAAGACAGCCAGGCGATCCGCACGAGCGCGCTCCGCCTGAAGGTGCCGAGCTTCACGACGGCGGCTGCGAGCCTGGCCGCTGTGGACGCGATTGAGGCGCTTCGTGCACGTCCCCTTGAAGTAAAGTCGCTGCAATCCTATTATCAGGCGTCGCAGAACTGATCTTCCACAGACCAGAAATCAGCATGCGAGCTGACCGGAGCCGCCGGTCGGCGAGGGAGTTCGCGCTTCGGAGCAATCCGGCGCGGCTTTGGATTGGCCAGTAGATTGGGGAACCCATAATGGCGACCGTTGAGAAGATGCCGATGCTGCAAGTTGGCTATGACAAGCTGACTGACCAGCTGCGCACCCTCAAGGCCGAGCGTCCGCGGATTGTGGACGCGATCGAGGAGGCCCGTGCGCACGGCGATCTCTCGGAAAATGCTGAATATCATGCCGCCAAGGAGCGGCAGGGTCAGGTCGAGGCGACGATCGCCGATCTGGAAGACAAGCTTTCGCGCGCGCAGGTCATCGATCCCAAGACGCTTTCGGGCGACAAGATCATCTTCGGCGCGACGGTGACGCTGCTCGACGAAGACGACAAGCCCGTGCGCTATCAGATCGTCGGGCAGGCCGAAGCAGATGCGAAGATGGGCATGATCAGCTATTCCAGCCCGCTCGGTCGCGCTCTTATCGGCCGCCAGGTCGGCGAGGATGTCGAGGTGACGGTCCCGTCCGGCGACAAGTTCTACCACGTCGAGAAGATCGAGTTCATCTGAGCGGACTGCGGCGGCGCGAGGGCTGAGTTTTGGCAGTGACGCTTCCCCGTGGGCCGGCGACGAATGCCCTGGCGGCGCTGACGCTGCTTGCGTTCCTGCCGGTGCAACTCACCGGGCAGACGGATCGCGCCGCCATTCTCGCAGGTTTCATTCCCGAGCGGGTGAACGCGCTGGCGGCACAGAATATCTCCATGGACATGCCCTGGCTGCCGCTGTGGCTGACGCCGCTTAGCGCGGCGCTGGTCCATGGCGGCTGGCTGCATCTGGGCTTCAACCTGCTGATGCTGATCTTCTGCGGCCGCTATGTCGAGCAACTGCTGGGGCAGGGGCGGATGATCCTGATCTATGTGATCGGCGCTTATGCGGCAGCGGTCGGTCAATGGGCGACGGCGGAACTTCTCTCGCCGGGCAATGGCAGCCTGGTGCCAATGATCGGCGCGAGTGGCGCGATCTCGGCCCTTCTCGGGACTTATGCGATGATCTTCAGCCAGCGCGGTGTGAAGGCGTTCGGACCTGTGCCCGCCTATTTCGTGCGCATGGCCTGGTTGGCCGCCGCCTGGGTCGGCCTGCAATTGCTCATCGGTTTTGCTGGAGGCTATGACAGCCTCTTCGGCAGCGTCGCCATCGGCGCCCATATCGGCGGCTTCCTGGCCGGATTGCTGCTGGCCCGCCCGCTGCTCGCGCACCGTTTCCGCCGCGCCTGACGGATTGCCCCGCTGGCGGGGCGACACCGCGCACAAGCCTTAGTGTGCGTGTGAATCCGCGTCCGACGACGAAGGATCGAGCAGGCGATGGAGGTGGACGATCACATAACGCATCTCGGCATCATCGACCGTGCGCTGAGCCGCGCCGCGCCAGGCCGCTTCGGCGCTGGCATAGTCTGGGAAAACCCCGACGATATCGATCGACTTCAGGTCGTCAAATTCAAGTTTCTGCGGGTTCGTGACACGCCCGCCCATGACGAGATGCAAGAGGCTCAATGCTTTCGCTCCGGATTGGGTCGCGGCCTTGTTTGGCCAGCTGTAGCCTTATCGCTAGCAGTCTCGCGCTCCGCTGCCAAGCTGCGGATCGTTGCAATTAACCCTTGTTGTCGAGCTTATCATCCTTAGTCGGTGCATCGGCCTGCGTCCTGGCTCCGTCCGTGCCGCCGGACCGGCGTGGTCGAATTTTATCGCCCACGGCAGAGGCGGCGCGCCCGGCGGCGCTGCGTAGAGCGGCGTTGCGCGTGTCCTTCAGGCTGGACGCGACAATCTGCGCCGCTTCACTCGCCACTGCGGCCTTGACCGCACGGCCCGCAAATTTCGTGGCCTTGCCGGCAATGGCGACACGCGGGAGGAAGATCGCCAGAACAGCCCCGGCCGCAGCGGCAGCGGCCACCGCCGCGACGGGATGTTCCTGAAACAGCCGGTTGGTCTCGGCGGCTGCGCGATAGCTCTTCTCGCGTGTGTCTTCGATCACTGCTTCCCCTTTTTCCCGCGTCGCGCTGATGACATCGGTGGCTTTGCGGCGCGCCTGCTCGATGCCTGCGCGCGCCTTGGCCGTCACCTTGGTCAGTTCGATCTGCGGGATGACAGACGAAGCGTCGTCCTTGTCGGCACTCATGGAATTCAGGGTCTCCGAAGGTTGCGATTGAGCCAGACGAGCTCGGCGATGCGCAGGCCATAGCCTGCTGCGATGCGGGCGGGTTTCCAGAAGACAAGCGCCGCCGCACCGAGCACGGCTGAGCTGGTCATGATCGGGTGCGCGCGGAGCGATTGCCACAGGCCGCGCTTGGCTTCCGTCACCTTGTCGCTCACGAGCAGGGACGCATCTCCTTTGAGGCGTTCCGGCGAGAAGCGACGGCGCGTGCTGTCGAACGCTGTGGCAAAGCGCATGCGGGCCAGGTCGGCCCGCCCGCGCGCCCTTTTCAGGCGCTCCTCATCCTTCTCCCGGCTCATGCGTCCTCGCTTCCGTCGATGAGCTGCCGGAACGTCCGTCTCGCGGCGAGCGCCAGCAGGGCAGCAACCAGAATCGCGATGCTGGCGATGATCAGGCTTGCGGCAAGCCAGCCAGTGAGCGGTGCCAGCGCGATGACGGCCGACGTGATCAGGATCACCACGCCCATGACGAGGAAGATCAACGCCAAGGTTGCCAGGAGCAACCATTTGCGCAGGGCATCGGCAATGAGGGCGGCCTTGATCTTCGCCCAGGCCAGCTCCGCTTCTGCAAGGTCCCTGCCCGACGCGATCAGTCGCGTGAGACTGGCCCGGATCGAGCCATCGTCAGCCGGCGGGGGCGCCGGCCTTTCTTCTTCGTCCGCGTCGGGCGTGCTCATCGCGCTGATCTGCTCGGGCCGGATCAGGCCTCGTCCGAACCGCCGCTGCCGCGCATCATGCGCATCAGCACGAAGCCGACCACGGCCGCCGCGCCGATGGCCACCGCCGGGCTCTTGCGCACGAAGTTGCGGGCTTCATCGGCAAGCTGGTCGATATCCTTCTCGTCGAGTGTCTTGGCTGCGCCGGCAACCGTCTCGGCAGCCTTGCGGGCATAATCGCCATATTGTGGACCGAGCTTGGAATCGACCGTTTCGGCGGTCTCGGCAATGAGCTTGGAGAGGCCGGCCAGTGCTTCCCCGGTCGTGCTCTTCGCGGTCGTCGCGGCGTCACGCGCGGTGGCCTTGGCCTGCTCGGCAAAGACGCCAGCCTGCTCGCGCCAGTTGGTGCCGGTACCGGCGCCGGAATCCTGCGCGGCGGGCGCTGCCTTCACGGCTGCGGCCTTCGGCTTGGCGGTGCGGGGTTTTGCGGTGCGTGTCGCCTTGGCGGCGGGCTTCGCAGCGGGCTTGCGTTTGGGAGTTTCGGTGCTGCTGGTGTCAGACATGATGCTTCCTTTCTGGCAACAGGGTGCCCCTCACAATGGATATAGCAGGGCCGCAGGGGTTTTACAGGCCTGCTGTATCGAATGTTTGGATTGTCTGACCGTTCCCGCTCTCCCGCGGCCTTGCCATTGCCATCCGGTAGAGCCGTCGTTAAGCGGCGGCGCAACGATCGACGTTGCAAGGGGAAGGCCAAAGCCATGACCGAGATTCTCGATATTCACGCCCGCCAGATTCTCGATAGCCGTGGCAATCCCACGGTCGAGGTGGATGTGCTGCTGGAGGATGGCAGCTTCGGTCGCGCGGCCGTGCCGTCTGGTGCTTCGACCGGCGCTTATGAAGCGGTTGAAAAGCGGGACGGCGACAAGTCCGTCTATCTTGGCAAGGGTGTGCTCCAGGCCGTCGCTGCAGTGAATGGCGAGATTGCCGAGGCGATCGTCGGTATGGACGCCGAGGACCAGGGCGACGTCGACGAGGCGATGATCGCGCTCGATGGAACCGAGAACAAGGCGCGCCTGGGTGCCAATGCCATTCTGGGCGTGTCGCTCGCGGTCGCCAAGGCGGCGGCTGATGCGCGCGGCCTGCCGCTGTATCGCTATGTTGGCGGCGTTTCCGCACATGTCCTTCCGGTGCCGATGATGAACATCATCAATGGCGGCGAACATGCCGACAACCCGATCGACTTCCAGGAGTTCATGATCATGCCGGTTGGCGCGGAGAGCATTGCCCATGCCGTGCAGATCGGTTCGGAAATCTTTCACACGCTCAAGAAGGGCCTGCACGACAAGGGCCTTGCCACCGGCGTGGGCGACGAAGGTGGGTTCGCGCCCAACATCGCCTCGACGGTCGAAGCGCTCGATTTCATCATGCAGAGCATCGAGAAGGCCGGGTACAAGCCGGGTGAGAATGTCGTGCTCGCGCTGGACTGCGCCGCCACCGAGTTCTTCAAGAACGGCAGCTATGTGATCTCGGGCGAAGGCAAGACGCTCTCGCCTGCCGAGATGGCCGATTATCTCGCCGACCTCGTTGCGCGTTACCCGATCAAGTCGATCGAGGACGGCATGAGCGAGGACGATTTCGAGGGCTGGAAAATCCTCACCGACAAGATCGGCAGCAAGTGCCAGCTGGTTGGCGACGACCTGTTCGTCACCAATCCGAAGCGCCTGGCCATGGGTATCGAGAAAGGCCTCGCCAACTCGATGCTGGTCAAGGTCAATCAGATCGGTTCGCTGACCGAGACGCTGGCGGCCGTCGATATGGCGCACCGTGCGCGCTACACGAACGTCATGTCGCACCGCTCGGGCGAGACGGAGGACGCGACAATCGCCGATCTCGCCGTCGCGACCAACTGCGGGCAGATCAAGACCGGTTCGCTGGCTCGCTCGGACCGGCTCGCCAAGTACAACCAACTCATCCGTATCGAGGAGGAGCTGGGCGACCGCGCGCATTACGCGGGTGCGGCGATCTTCCGCTGATCTTGACGTCCGGCGGCCGGCAGGGCCACCGGGCACATCCTGACAGGTGAGGGGGCCTGGCCTTTGCCGGCCCCCTTCGTCGTTTTCAATCCATTCTCCGCACGGCTGACTCTGTTCGTCGCATCCGGCAAATTTGGGCTTGCAATCGTTGAGTCGGCGTGATTCCAAGAGGCGTATGGCGCAACTGGCGAAATTGAGGTTTCTTCTGGGTTCGGCCCTGATGCCTGCGATCGCCCTCGTGTTGCTGATGCTGTTCATCGCTTATGCGATCATCGGCCCCAACGGCATTCTTGCCTGGGGCGATTACAGCCGGCAGCTCAAGCAGCGTCAGGCTGAGCTCAAGATGCTTCAGTCGCACAAGGCAGCGCTCGAAAACCGCGTCAAGCTACTGGATCCACGCAAGGTCGATCCGGACATGGCGGACGAGCTGGTCCGCAAGGAGCTTGGCGTCACGCATCCGGATGAAGTCGTCGTCCCAATGAAATGAGCGGCGTTTTGCCGTTCACGCCTTCTAAATCGCAGCGTATTTAACCTATCTGGACATTGCGCTTGCGGGCGCCCCATGCCTATAGCTCCAGAAGATTCTTACGCGAGAAGGACCTGAACCATTGGCGAAGCCAGCTTCCAGCCGATCGAACAAGACCGCATCGGCCGCTTCCGCGCCGGCACCCGCTGATCATAATCGCGAACGCCCGGCCGATCCGGTGCCTTATAAAGCGAGCAAGGAAGAGCTGCTCGAATTCTACCGGCAGATGGTGCTGATCCGCCGCTTCGAGGAGCGTGCGGGCCAGCTTTACGGCCTCGGCCTGATTGGTGGCTTCTGCCACCTCTATATCGGTCAGGAAGCGGTGGCCGTCGGCATCCAGTCGGCTCTGACGCCGGGCAAGGACAGCGTCATCACTGGCTATCGCGACCATGGTCACATGCTGGCTTACGGCATCGATCCCAAGTCGATCATGGCAGAACTGACTGGCCGCGAGGCTGGCATCAGCCGCGGTAAAGGCGGTTCGATGCACATGTTCAGCGTCGAGCATAAGTTCTTCGGCGGTCACGGCATCGTCGGCGCGCAGGTGAGCCTGGGCACCGGTCTCGCCTTCAGCCACAAATATAGTGAGGATGGCGGCGTGTGCGTCGCTTACTTCGGCGATGGCGCGGCCAATCAGGGTCAGGTCTACGAGAGCTTCAACATGGCGGAGCTCTGGAAGTTGCCGATCATCTACGTGATCGAGAACAACCAGTACGCCATGGGGACCTCGGTGCATCGCTCCTCTTCCGAAGACCAGCTCTACAAGCGTGGCGAGAGTTTCCGCATTCCCGGTCTTCAGGTCGACGGCATGGACGTGCAGGCTGTGCGCGGCGCGACCGAGGAAGCGCTCAAATGGGTGCGCTCGGGCAAGGGGCCGATCATCCTTGAGATGAAGACCTATCGTTATCGCGGCCACTCCATGTCCGATCCGGCGAAATACCGCTCGCGCGAGGAAGTGCAGAATGTCCGCGAGACGTCCGATCCGATCGAGGGCGTGAAGAAGGTGCTGGCCGATGCCGGCGTGAAGGAAGACGATCTCAAGAACATCGACATGGAGATCCGCAAGCTCGTGAGCGAAGCCGCCGATTTCGCGGAAAGCTCGCCGGAGCCGGCGCTCGCTGAACTCTATACCGATGTCGTGGTGGAGCAATATTGATGGGTGTCGAGATCAAGATGCCGGCCCTTTCCCCGACCATGGAGGAGGGCACGCTGGCCAAGTGGCTGGTGAAGGAAGGCGACGAGGTCAAGGCCGGCGACATCATGGCCGAGATCGAGACCGACAAGGCGACGATGGAATTCGAGGCCGTCGACGAAGGCACGATCGAGAAGATCCTGATTGCCGAAGGCACCGACAATGTGAAGGTCGGCACGGTCATCGCCATGCTCTCCGGTGAAGGTGAGGTTGCCGCACCCAAGGCTGCTCCCGCAGCTGCAGTGGAGGCTCCGCAGCCGACTGCCGCGCCTGTGGCGGCTGCGCCCAAGCCCGTCGTGGCGGCGCCTGCTGCCGATCCGGCGATCCCGGCCGGCACGGCGATGGTCAAGACCACGGTGCGCGAGGCGCTGCGGGATGCGATGGCCGAGGAAATGCGCCGCGATCCGCGCGTGTTCGTGATGGGCGAGGAAGTCGCCGAATATCAGGGCGCCTACAAGGTGACCCAGGGCCTGCTGCAGGAATTTGGCGACAAGCGGGTGATCGACACGCCGATTACCGAACATGCCTTCGCCGGCATCGGTGCCGGCGCTGCCATGGGCGGTCTGCGGCCGGTCATCGAGTTCATGACCTTCAACTTCGCCATGCAGGCGATCGACCAGATCATCAACTCGGCTGCCAAGACCAATTATATGTCCGGTGGCCAGATGCGTTGCCCAATCGTGTTCCGTGGCCCCAATGGTGCGGCCTCACGCGTGGCAGCCCAGCACAGCCAGAATTATGGCCCTTGGTATGCCGCCGTGCCCGGCCTGATCGTCATCGCGCCTTATGATAGCGCTGATGCGAAGGGCCTGCTCAAGGCGGCGATCCGCAGCACCGACCCGGTCGTGTTCCTTGAGAACGAGCTGGTCTATGGCCGCAGCTTCGAGGTGCCTGAGCTCGACGATTATGTGCTGCCGATCGGCAAGGCGCGGATCGTCCGTCCCGGCAAGGACGTGACGATCGTGAGCTATTCGATTGGCGTCGGCGTCGCGCTTGACGCGGCCGAGACGTTGGCCAGCGAGGGCATTGATGCCGAAGTGATCGATCTGCGCACGCTGCGTCCGCTCGATACGCAGACTGTGCTGACGAGCCTCGCCAAGACCAACCGGGTCGTGGTGGTCGAGGAAGGCTGGCCGGTCTGCTCCATCGCGAGCGAAATCATGGCTGTCTGCATGGAGCAGGGCTTCGATGATCTCGATGCGCCCGTGATGCGCGTGACCAATGAGGATGTGCCGCTGCCTTATGCGGCCAATCTTGAAAAGGCCGCGCTGGTCGATGCGCCGCGTGTCGTCGCGGCAGCGAAGAAGGTTTGCTATCGCGGCTGAAGATGCAGGGCGGGGCGCAAGTCCCGCTCAGCAGGTCGAAGCGGTCACGCCTTCGTTATTGTAGACACCGGTATTGCCGTTGCCATTATAGTCGCGATCGTCGCGGACGGTCATCGCGGCGATGTCCTTGATCAGCGTGCTCGGCACGAAGCGCGCTGAGATCAGCGGCTGATAGTCGTAAGCCACTTCCACGAACATCACGCCGCCGCCGGCCGGGGCCGTCACCTGCTGGCCGGTCGGCCCCATCGCGGCCATATTCACCGCGCCCTGCACACCATAGCTCGACGTCCAGTTCTTGCCGCCATAGCAGCGCTGCCAGTGGATACGGTATTTGCCGCTGTTGGCGGGGTCTGGCTCAAGGCTTGAGATGATCACGCGTCCACGCGTCGACAAGGACAAGGTGCCGGCCTGAAGGTTGGCGCCGATCAGCAGGTCGTTGATCTGCGCTTCGCTGATCTGCGGGCTCGTGAGCAGGCTGTTCGTGCCGATGCGCGAAGCGTTGTCGGCAACGTGCAGCGCGATCTGGCTCATGCGCATCTTGGTGAGCGCGTAGTTGGTCAGCTCTGCGCCAGCGAGGAACATGCCCAGGATCACTGGCGCGCTGAGGGCAAATTCGACGGCGGCGAGGCCGCTCCGGTCCTGGCGCAGCCGCGCGAGCATATGGCGGAGGTGAGGGATCATCGTCATGTCGCCGGGGCATCCGCGCCGGGCGTGCCCACGCCACAGTTCCGCACAGTCGGCGTGTTATACTGCGTCTGGTCGCCATAAGGCTGATTGGAAAGAACTGTGGTCGCCGTCAGCGAGGTGGTGCCATTGCCGCCCACCAGCTTGTCGAGCGGGAACATGCGGGGATAGCTGACATTGACCGTGTAGACGACATTGTCTCGCGCGCCGGCATTCTCGATGGAGTCGCCGCCATCCCGGTCGAACCGGCCGTTGTTGTTGGCGTCGGTATAGGCCTCGCCGTTGTTGCACTTGTTGTCCTGATAGGGGCTGGGGGCTGCGGAGTCGGTAAAGGTTTCCGCCTGCGCGGCGGCGGCCTTGGAAAAGGTCTTGTAGAACCGCCGCGTGATCGTGATCGTCGCGCTGTGGTTCAGCGTGCCGAGCTGGTTCCTGACGAGCGTGTCGATCGTATCGCGCGGGGTGGCGCTGAGGCCGGCGGAGGACTCGAGCGTCCCGTCGCGCGCGGCCTTTTGCACAGCGCCTTGCAGCACGCTCTGCATATAGAGCGTATGAGCGACATCGAGTGAACCGAGCAGCAACACGCACAGCGCCGGCGCGATCAGACCGAACTCAAGGATGGTGGCACCATCCTGAGCCACGACGAATCGCTTGAGAGCGTGCCGGGCGCGATGAAAAGGGGAGGACGTGCGCATGGTTTAGCTCGTCAGCCTCAGTTCGGCGATTTCCGACGCAATCTGCTTGAAGTTCGAGATCAGCGTTGCAGTGTCCGCTGCTGAGAAGAACTTGCCGGGGCTGGCGCAAGCGGTGAGGCGCGCTTCCGTCGTCGCGTTCACGCCGCCGCCATAGGACACCACCCAGAGCGTGATGTTCTTGTTCTTGATGGCCGTGCAAAGCGCGGTGAGGCGAGCGTTGAGGATATTGTCGAGATTTGTGTCGCTGGGCGCATAAGTGGTCTGGCGACGATCCCACCAATGGATGCCATAGGCTGACAAGTCATCGTAGTCGACGTTTGTATCGCCATCGGTCATGAAGATGATGTGGCGCTGGATGGCGCCGCCCGTGGCGGTCGCCGCGTTCTCGCTTGCAAAGATGCCGGTGGGCGAGATGAAGCGGGCACCCCACACCATGCCGATATCATGATAGGTGTTGCCCTGCGCCGACAGCGAATTGACATAGCTCACGAAGCCGCTGGGCGTGTACCAGGTCTGCAGCTTCTTTGCTTCCGTCGTGCAGTAATAGGAGAAGTTGCGCGAGAGGTCTGAGGACGTAACGACATCGGCGACGGTGTTGTTTCCGCTGGTATAGCGCCCCCAGACCGCATTCTGCAGCATCGGCCCCCATTGCGTGGTCGGGTCGCTGGGGTTCGGAATCATGTCGATATTCATGTCGTAGGCAGCGCTGGGAATCGTGCCCCATTCATCGCTCGGGTCGCCGTCCGAATTCTTGACGGTCTGCCGTTCCTCGATGCAGCCGCCCCAGGCGGTGCTGGTGGCTGCACCGCCCCAGCCGGTGGGCAGGGAGACGCTGTTGTTCCAACTCGATCCACCTGCCTTGAGGCCGCTGACATTGAAGGTCATGGGCTTGTAGGTCCAGCCATCGAGCACATTCTGCTGCTCGTAAACGGGCGGGTCGGTGCGTGAATAGGTGCGCGTCGCCGTGGTGTTGCGCTGGCGCCGCTGTATTACGCAAGTCTTCTTGCCGCTGTTATAGCTGCCTACCTGGTAGCCATATTGAATGACCGGCTGATCGGTGTACCAGTAAGTGATGCGATTGTTGCCGGATGTGTAGCTGCCCTGGCCGTAGGGCGCGCCCTCACTGCCATTACCGGTATAGGTACTCGCCGGGACGAGCGCGTTGCAGGCGTTGCTGTTGTTGACGCTCGTATAGGTTTGCCAGTTCGACCAGGAGCCCCAGGAGCCACCCGAAAAGCTCGGCGGGTCGCTCACGGTAATGTCCGTGCCGTCGGTGTAGCCGACCACGACCGGCTGCAACGAATAATGCGGTTCGCGCGACTGATAAGTCCAGTTGTCGGCCAGGAAGTCATTAGGCAGCAGCTTGCCGACATTGACGTTGACCGAATAGGGCATGAAGCCGATGCGGATCTGCGCGGACTGCGTGTAGGTCGTTGCGGTCGGGTCGCCGCCGCACACCTCGCTGGTGTTCACCTTGAGCAGGGCTTCGTAGAAGCATTTCACCGCGCTTTTCAGGCCAGTGATCTTGGCGTTGGTGACAGGCGAAGAGGCGTAGCAGTTCGTTCCCGGCGCGCAGTTCATCGAGCCGGTGACGTCGAGCACGAACATCACGTCCGTGTTCGGAATTTCCATCTTGGCGGTGCAGTTCACCGTGAGGGTCCGCTCGGTCATGCCGAAGACCTTCATGATCGTCATCGGCACGGGTGCTGTCGCCGTGCCGGTCACGGTGCCGCTGCTTTCGACATAGTTGCGCACGAGTGTGCCGGTGCCATAGGCGCCGCCCTTGAAGTTCGCGTCGAACAGCTCGTTGGCGCGGCTCTGCGAATTGCCGGTTCCGCTCGTCGTCCAGCTTCCCGCGCCCATGGCCTTGCGGCCTGCCAGTGCGCCGGCGTCACAAGCCTGTTGCAGGCGCGTCTTGACGAGGTAGAGACGGCTCATGTCCACACCGCCACCAATCAGTCCCGCAAGCGGTATCATCACGGCCGCGGCGAGCGCGATCGTGTTGCCGCGAATGTCGCGGGCCAGCCGTGTCATGAAGGATGCGCCGGTCCGTTTGCGCGTCATGAATGTCCTCGCTGCCTCCGGTTGCGTGGCCGGGCAGTCGGAACACACCGCCACCACGCCACCGCTCGCCATAGCCACCAGTGGTGCACAAATGCCTAATCGCGATGGTTGATAGATCGTGACCCCCCCGGAAAACGGCGCCATTTCGCCTGAAACGCTCCCGCCGTTGCAGCGCCTTCTGGCCGCTTATGCCCCTGCCGAAGTGCGCGCCTGGCACGCCCTGTGTTGGTCGCTGGATCAACGACTTGCGGGCGTCGTCCGGCGTGGCGGGGAGCCGACGATCACGGCGATCAGGCTTGCGTGGTGGGATGCGGTGCTGGTTGAGGATGATCGCGCCAAGGGGGGCGGGGAACCGCTCGTCGAGCAATGGCGCGATCTTGCGCCGGACTCGGTGAATGGGGCGGTAGCGCGCCTGATCGACGGTTGGCGGGTGCTCGCGTCCCCTGAGGCACTGGGCGATGATGACCTGCTGGCCTATGGGCAGGCGCGAGGCGGCGGGCTTTTTTCCAGTCTCGCGGCGCTCGGTACAGGGGCTGAGCCGCGTGCGGTCGAGACGGCCGGCGGCCTTTGGGCGCTCTGGGATCTTGCGGCGCATGTGCAGGATGAGGCACTGGCGGCGCGGGCGCTGCTGGTGGCACGTGCGCTCATCAGCGACGGTGCTGGCCCGGTCCGGGGTGCGACCCTTAAGCCGCTGCGACTGGCCCGCGCCATTGTCGAGCCGGACGTCCTCGCCGGCCGCGTGCCCCGCGGCGGATTTTCCCTGCGTCATTATGGGCGCTTGCTGATGGCCTCCCTGAAAGGCTAGTCCTTCTGACATCGCAGGCAGGCGAGGGGGTCGCCATGGGACGCTTTCTGGCAGGATCGATCGCAGCCCTGTTGCTGGTCGCGGCCGGCCTGTTCTGGTGGCAGGGCGAGACGGATCGTGCGGCGCGGCCGCTCGTCGCGCAGGGCGGCGCGAAGGCCCAGGCGCCGCCGCTCCCCGGCGCGGGCGATCCCGATGCACGCGGCGCGCCGCCGCCGGCGGTGCCCGAGGCAGATCCGCGCACGCGCGAACAGAAGCGGTTCGACCGTTATGATCGCGACCGGGACAGCAGGATCACGCGCAACGAGATGATGGCCAGTCGGGCTGCCGCCTTCCGCAAGCTGGACAAGGACGGCAACAACCTCCTCTCCTTCGAGGAATGGGCCGTGCGCACGTCGGACCGCTTCGCCGCAGCAGATGCCGACAAGGACGGCAGGCTGACCCGGCCGGAATTCTCGACGACCGCGCCCAAGCCTGTCGCGCGCCGGCAGGGCTGCGCGTGCGATCCTAAGCGGGAAGAGGATTGAGCAGGCGCTGCGCCTGCGGAAGCCAGTCCGCCAGGGCCGTGCGAGCGCGATCGGTGTAGCCGAGCTTGCGATCCTTCTTGCGCACGCTCGCATCGAGCGGCGGCAGCAGGCCGAAATTGACGTTCATCGGCTGATAGCTCTCCGCATCCGCGCCGCCGGTGATATGGCCAAGCAGCGCGCCGAGCGCCGTCTCGGGTGGGGGCGGGGGGAGGGAGCCGCCGGCGATCTGCGCGGCTGTCATCAGGCCCGCGAGCAGGCCCACGGCAGCACTTTCCACATAGCCCTCGCACCCGGTGATCTGCCCGGCGAAGCGCACATGCGGCATGGCACGCAGGCGCAGCTCGCCGTCCAGCAGCTCCGGGCTCTTGATAAAGGTGTTGCGATGCAGCCCACCCAGCCGCGCGAATTGCGCGTTCTCCAGGCCAGGAATGGTGCGGAACAGGCTGACCTGCGCCTCATATTTGAGCTTTGTCTGGAAGCCGACCATGTTCCAGAGCGTGCCGAGGGCATTGTCCTGCCGCAGCTGGACGACCGCATAAGGCCAGCGCCCGGTGCGCGGATTGTCGAGCCCCACCGGCTTCATCGGGCCATGGCGCAATGTTTCGCGCCCGCGCTCGGCCATCACCTCGATCGGCATGCAGCCATCGAAATAGGGCGTGTCCTTCTCCCACTGCTTGAACTCGGTCTTCGGCAGCGTGAGCAAGCCTTCGACAAAGGCGTCATATTCCTCCCGGTTCATCGGGCAGTTGATATAGTCCTTGCCATCACCTTCGGCCGATCCCTTGTCCCAGCGCGAGGCCTTCCAGGCGATGTCCATGTCGACGCTCTCGCCATGCACGATGGGCGCAATGGCATCGAAGAAGGCGAGCTGATCCCGGCCAGTGGCGGTGGCGATGGCCTCGGCCAGCGGGGCGGCGGTGAGCGGCCCGGTCGCGATGATGGTGAGGCCATCAGCCGGCAGCGTGTCGATCCGTTCGCGCACCAGCTCGATCAGTGGGTGCGCTTCGATGGCCTGCGTGACGCCTTGCGCGAAGAGATCGCGATCCACCGCCAGCGCCGATCCGGCGGGCACGCGCACCTTGTCCGCCTGCGCCATGATAAGCGAGCCGAGGGCGCGCATCTCCTGATGGAGCAGGCCCACGGCGTTGTTCGCCGCATCGTCAGACCGGAAGCTGTTCGAGCAGACCATTTCGGCCAGCGCATCGCTCTGGTGCGCCGCTGTGGTCTCGCCGCCGCCGCGCATTTCGGAGAGGCGCACGCGGATGCCGGCACGGGCGAGCTGCCACGCGGCTTCGCTGCCGGCGAGTCCACCGCCGATGATATGAACCTGATGCGTCACTTCAGTCGAACCCCGCCGGGAAAACATGTCTACCGTCCGCCCCTAGCCGCAGCTTGCTGTGTCCGGCAACGGCGGAGAAGGGGATGGTGCCATAGACATGCGGGAAGAGCGCGCCACCGCGTGCCGGCTCCCATTGTACGGTCTCACCGAGGGGCGGCAAGTCGACCATCACGAGGATGGCGGGATCGATATCGGAGAACCATTTGGCGGCCGTCTCGCGGACCTGGGCACGCGCAGAAAGATGGATATAGCCATCCTCCACGTCGACCGGAGCGCCCATAAAAACACCCGATTCGCGCCACGCCTGCCATTCTTCCGGGCGCAACAGCTTGAAAGCGAAAAGATCTGTCATTTTCTGACGCTACGGCATGGTTGCACGCGCGTCCAGCACTTGCCTTGAGCGCCGGATTGGGCGCATTCCGGGGACGCTGGTGCCTGCACCGGCAGCAAGATAAGAGGGTCCAAGACTGCCATGACCGATGCGATGCCGGACAAGACCTGGCTGACGCGCGCGCTGATCCACCTGCTGGACGTCACACCGGCGCAGGCGGAAGGCCACTTCGTCGGCCCGCGCAAGCCCGGCGGAAAGGGGCGTGTGTTCGGCGGTCAGGTGATCGGGCAGGCGCTGATGGCGGCGGCCAAGACTGTGCCGGAGGATCGGCCCGTCCACTCACTGCATTGCTATTTCATGCGCCCCGGCAGCGAGGATCATGAAATCGACTATCAGGTCGATGCGGACATGGACGGGCAGGCCTTTTCCAACCGGCGGGTCGTAGCGCGCCAGCAGGGCAAGGCGATCTTTAACATGATCGCGTCGTTCCATCGCCCCGAGCCGGGGCTGGCGCATCAGGCGGCGATGCCGGACGTGCCGCCGCCGGAAGAGTTGCGCAGCCTGCGCGAGCTGCTGCAGGATTTCGATCTGCCGGCCGGCCCGGCCCTGCGCAGCATCGCGACCCAGCCCAGCCCGATCGAGTTCCGGCCGGTTGGTCCCATCCAGTCGGGCGAGCTCGATGCCATTCGGGAGCCGCGCGCCGAATGCTGGGTGCGGATCGGTCCGGGCGGGCCGCTTGGCCTCTCGCAAGCCTTGCAGCGGGGCATGCTGGCCTTCGCGAGCGATCTGTTGCTGCTGGGCACGGCCTATCGTCCGCATGGCCTGCAGATCGCCGGGCCGGGCGTAATCAGCGCGAGCATCGACCACAGCGTCTGGTTCCACGAGGATGTGGAATGTGGTGACTGGCTGCTCTACGCGACGGACACTCCCTTTTCCGGTCACGGACGCGGGTTCGCGCGCGGCCACTTCTTCTCGCGCGACGGCCACCTGTTGGCGAGCGTCGCGCAGGAAGGGCTGATGCGGCTGAAGTCGACCGACTAGGCGGTGTGGATACGTTCGCTGGTTGGGCGGGCGTGCGGCTGTCTGACCTTTTCATCCAGAAGCAGCCTGTCAGGATGCGACGACTTAGCTGCCCATCTTATTGTCGAGAAACTTGATGTTCGGGTGGGTGGCCATTCTCGACAATATACTGTCGACACATAGTTGATCGGCCTTGAGCGCGCTGCCGCGCAATCGCACTTCTTCGATTACTGCCCACTCCATCACTCCAAGCCAGTCCTCTCCCTCGATACCTTCATAATCGTCGAAAAAGTGGCGGAGCTTCTCGCGGCACCTCATCCAATCGTTGGATGAAATCGCCCGTGCTTGATGGTCCCATTCGCTTGAGCCGGTTATTGCATCGAGCACTTCTGTAATGCGCGAGGATGCATCTTGTGTTCTGATTGGAGCGATCATCCCAGCACGATACACTTGTCACTGCGAAAAGCGACATGTCCGCTCATCACCCCAATCCAGCCGTCAGAGGCCGTGCAAGGCCAGCCAGAAGCCGCCTATCGCTTAGGTCTGATCTCGCCCAAGTCGCTTGGGACAGGCCGACGGAGCGAGAGCGTCACGGCGTTGGGCGGCTGATCACCTGCGCATTGCCGTCCGGATTGATCACGATGAGGTGATAGGCATCATCCTCGCATTGCGCGCGCCAGGTGGCCTTGCCCTGAGTCGGCTCCATCGCTTCGCTCTTCTTGATGTCCTGGCAGGGCAGGCCGGCATCGCGAATGGCGCGGAACAACACGCCGTCGCGCTGCTCCTTGGAAAGGCCGGCGACAGTCGCCGCGACGTTGGTCACATTGCCTGCGTTCATCGCACCGGCCGCATTCGCGGCATTCTCGATGGCGTTTGCCGGCGCTTCCTCTTTCTTGCCGGAACATCCGGCGAGCGCGAGGGCGGCCATGCCGAACAGGATAAGACGCATAAGGTTCTCCATTTCCGGTTACGGGTCGGGGGCTATTCGCTGCCCGCCATTGTGCCATGTCTCGCCGTCTCGCGCATCCGCCAATAAGCGACGAGCGAAAGAGCGCACATGCCGCTCACATAATAGAAGAAGAGCGATTCATGGCCAACCTTGACCAGCCAGAGCGCGAGATATTCGGCCGTGCCGCCGAACAGCGCATTGGCGATGGCATAGGGCAAGGCCACGCCCAGCGCGCGGATGTGCGGCGGAAACAGCTCGGCCTTCACGATGGCGTTGATCGAGGTGTAGCCCGAGACGATCAGCAGGCCGGCGAGGACGAGCAGGAAGGCGCTGCCCTCGCTGCGTGTCGACCCGATCGCGGTGAACAGCGGAACGGTCAGCAGCGTGCCGGTGATGCCGAAACCGATGAGCAGCGGACGACGGCCGATCTTGTCCGACAGCGCGCCGAAGACTGGTTGCAACAGCATGAACAGGGCAAGTGCCGCCGTCATGATGACCGTCGCCTGCGGGCGCGAGAAATCGGCCGAGTTGACCAGATATTTCTGCATGTAGGTGGTGTAGGCATAAAAGGAGAGGGTGCCGCCGGCGGTCAGCGCGACGACCAGCAGCGCCTCGCGAGGATGCTCGCGAAACAGCATGAGCCCGCCCGAGCGCTTGCCGCTGGCCTTGGCCGCGGCGAAGTCTGCTGTCTCCGAGATCTTGCGTCGCAGGTAGAAGACGCCCAGCGCCAGCATCGAGCCGATGATGAAGGGCAGGCGCCAGCCCCATTGCTCCATGTCCGCCTCGCTGAGCATCGCCTGGAGACTGAGCTGCACGCCGAGTGCGGCGAGCTGCCCGCCGATCAGCGTCACATATTGCCAGCTGGAGACCAGGCCGCGCCGCTTCGGGCCGGCCATTTCGGAGAGATAGGTCGCGCTCGCGCCATATTCGCCGCCCACGCTCAGCCCTTGCAGGAGGCGGGCGACGAGCAGCAGCGCCGGGGCGGCAAGGCCGATGGTCTCGGCCGTCGGCATCAGGCCGATGAGCAGCGAACCGCCGCCCATCAGGCTGACCGACAGCGCGAGGCCGGCCTTGCGGCCATGATGATCGGCATAGATGCCCATCAACCACGCACCGATCGGCCGCACGAGGAAGCCGACGGCGAAGATTGCCGCCGTGCTCAGCAGCTGCGCGGTCTGGTCTCCGGCCGGGAAGAAGCGGCTCGCGAAATAGACCGAGAAAGCGGAATAGACATACCAGTCATACCATTCGACGAAATTGCCGAGCGAGCCGCCGACGATGGAGCGCAGCGCCTTGCGGCGTTCGGTTTCGTGTGTCGCGTCGGTCAAGCGTGTCCGTCCCGTCTGGCTGATCCGTAGTGGTCGCATAGTGGCGGGGGAAAACGCTGCTTGTCGAGTCGCAAAACTCTTCCTTCGCTCAGGCGCTTGCACTAAGCGGACCGGGAAGGAGAGAGAGATGGCTGCACCGGGCGACCGCGCATCCGTGGCGATCAACTATGTGGCACGCACGGCGGATCGGCCGCGTTATTACGCCAATGATCACAGCCGGGACACGGTGGTGATCGAGCCGCACTCAATGGCGGCTCATGATGGCCGTACCCAGTCGCTCGACCTCGATGGTGCCGGCTTCATGCTGGTGCGCCACGCGACTGCGCAGGACCTGAAAGACAAGGCCGCCGCCAAGGCTTATGCGGCCGAGATCGAGGCGCTGCTGCTGGACCTGACCGGCGCGGATGCTGTCGTTGTCACCGGCGCGCCGATCCTGCGCTTCTCGGAACGATCGGGAAAGGCCGGATCGAGCGACAACAGCTATCCTGCGCGCTTTGCCCATGTCGATGTGAGCGATACGACGGCGCAGGCGTTCTCCATGCGGTCGCAGCCGCGTCCGGGCGCCTTTGCGCGGGCCGCGCATTATAATGTCTGGCGCGTGCTTTCGCCGCCGCCGCAGGATGTGCCGCTCGCTCTCTGCGATGCGCGGAGCCTGACCGGCGCGGAATTGATCGTCGCGGATGCCGTCTTCGACCGTCCCGATGGTAACGACTGGAGCTTTGAGGGCTATGTGGTCGCCCATGATCCTGCGCATCGCTGGGTCTGGTTCCCCGACATGACGCCGGATGAGGCCATCGTCTTCAAGACGCATGACAGTCTTGCGGGCGTTGCGCATTGCGTGCCTCATGTCGCATTCGACGATCCGGCCTGTCCCGCCACGGCACCATCGCGCATCAGCGCCGAAATCCGCGCAATCGCATATTGGTGGTAAGACGTTTTTGCCTTACGGGAACTGGATATTCTTACGCGCTTGTTGACGATCTTTTTCCCGCCGATCATCAGGTCTTAACTTCCGGCCGATAGACGCGGGATCCCGAACTGAAGAGTTGAGATGACCAGCGAGACCTCCGCAATCAAGCAGCAGGCATGGCTGCCTACGTTCCTCGGATGGATTTTGGCCAATCCCGTGCTTGTCGCCGGGATGCTGGCGGTCATCATCCCGACCATGCTGCTCGTTGCCCATGAAAGCTGGTCGACCGAGCAGGGCGCGCATGGCCCCATCGTGCTGGCGACGGGCCTTTGGCTGCTGATCCGCGAGTGGCACAAGGCGCAACCCTTGTTCGATCCGCCGGCGGGCAAGACGGTGGCGATGCTGTTCGTGCCATTGCTGCTGCTCTATTTCGTCTCGCGCGTCAGTCACATCGTCGAGACCGAGGGCTTCCTGATGTACGGCCTTCTGGTCGTCGTGCTGTTCAGCTTTGCTGGCTGGCGCGCGATCAAGCTGATGTGGTTTCCGCTTCTCTATTTGTTGTTCGTGCTGCCGCCGCCCGAGACGTTCGTCGCCGCGATCACCAACCCGCTCAAGGTGTTCCTGTCGCATGGCGCGGTGTCGCTGCTCTATCATCTGGGCTATCCCACGGCGTCTGCCGGCGTGACGATCCAGGTGGGCCAGTATCAGCTGCTCGTCGCGGAAGCCTGTGCAGGCCTGAATTCGCTGATTTCGCTCTCGGCGATTTCGCTCTTCTACGTCTATCTGCGCCACCATGCGCATCCGCGTTACGCGCTGCTGCTGTTCCTCACGGTGCTGCCGGTCGCGGCCTTCGCCAACTTCGTGCGCATCCTCATTCTCGTGCTGCTGACTTATCACGCCGGTGAATCGGCAGCGCAGGGCTTCCTGCATGATTTTGCGGGCATGACCATGTTCATGACCGCGCTGATCACGATCTTCGCGATCGATCATCTGATCGGCCGGATATGGCCAGGCCTCAAGGGCAAGGCGGCTGAGCCCGCCATCGCAAAGGCAACCTGATCGCGTCGGCGAGTCCGCTGGGCCGCCGACTGCAATCAGCTTTCATCTTTCTCAGGAAAGAACGCGGTGGTTATCCGACCGCCGCGTTCCTATGTGCTTGCCGATCAGGCGAAGCCGGTCATCAGCTTGTGGGTTGGCGTCTTGGTGTGGGCGATCATGTCGCGCACGAAGCCGGAGAGCTGGTCCATCGACTCCTTGAAGTCGGGATTGATGACGGACACGCGCAGCAACATCCCATCGGCGAGATAGCCTTCGAGATTGGCCTTGGTCATGGCGACGCGTTGGCCAGCCCAGCTCTGCGGCATGTCTTCGCCGATGCGCGTCCAGTAGATGATATTCTCGATCCGGGTGTCCTGCGACGCGCGCACGGCCCGCGCTGTGATCACGCGGTCAGGCGCCAGCGCGATGTCATAGGGCTCGCTGAGGTCGATCGAGAAGCCCGATGCATAATAGCAGAATTCGGGGCGGTGGAGCTGCACATTGTTGAGCTGGACGCTGTTATAGGCGGCGAGGAACATGACGCCCACGCCCGCATCGTTCACATAGGTCCGCGTCAGGATGTGCTGATACATCTTGTTGGCGAGGTCGCTTTCCGGCGGCATCACCAGTTCGCTGACCGGCAGCGTGCGCCAGTCGCCGAAGGTCTGCGGGAACAAAGCCTCGAAATGCTTGGCGTCGATATTCGGGTAGCGCGCCTTGGGCGCCCGCGCGAAGGCAAGCCCGCTGACGGCGAGCAGCGCGCCGCCCATCAGGACATGGCGGCGGTTCATGCCGGCTTGGGCAGACGAGCTCTCCAGCAAAGTCGCTTCACCGGGAATAATTTTGCCTTCAACCGACACAACAACCTCTCAGTCCGACACGATGCTGAAATAACAGCAAATCGTGCGCCAAAAAACTGCCAATCGATCTAGCGATAAAATCCTGCCAAGCTGTTAGCGTCCTGCATTGGGACGGCCGGCGGATGGCGGCCTGTTTTTCGCTCTGCTCTGTGGAAATCTTGCCATTTCGCGAGGCTTCGTCTAGGGCGCGCTCATCCGGAGGCGGTGTCCCGCCGGCCCGGATGCTCTGATAGTCCCGCTGAGGCCCTTTGATTGGCCTTTGGACATGACGCTGGTCGGCGAGGTTTCGCCCACCGGCGCATTTTCCGTTGTGGCGCTTGAGAGTATTGGTTTTCCGCGGCTTTGTGCTGCAAATGAGGTGCGCATGTTCGACAGTCTGAGCGATCGGCTTGGCAATGTGTTCGACAAGCTCCGGGGGCGTGGTGCGCTCTCGGAGGCTGATGTGCGTGCCGCAATGCGTGAGGTGCGAATCGCGCTGCTGGAGGCGGACGTCGCTCTCCCGGTGGTCCGCGATTTCGTCGACAAGGCGACCGAGCGGGCCGTCGGCAGCGATGTGCTGCGGTCTGTCACGCCCGGCCAGATGGTCGTCAAGATCGTCTCCGACACGCTGACCGAGACGCTGGGCGCTGATGCCAGCGACCTCATCATCGACGTGACGCCGCCGGCCGTGATCATGATGGTCGGTCTGCAAGGTTCGGGCAAGACGACGACGACCGCCAAGCTCGCCAAGCGGCTGAAGGAAAAAGAGCGCAAGAAGGTGCTGATGGCGTCTCTCGACGTCAATCGTCCAGCGGCGCAGGAGCAGCTGGCGGTTCTCGGCACGCAGACCGACGTGGCGACGCTGCCGATCGTTGCGGGGCAACAGCCGGTCGAGATCGCGAAGCGCGCACTGCAGGCCGCGAAGCTGCAGGGCTTCGACGTGCTGATGCTCGATACCGCTGGCCGTCTGCATGTCGATCAGGCGCTGATGGAGGAGATGCAGGCGGTGGCGCAGGTCGCCAATCCCGCCGAAATCCTGCTCGTGGTCGACAGCTTGACCGGTCAGGACGCCGTCAACGTCGCCAAGAGCTTCACCGAACAGGTGCCGCTCACCGGCGTCGTGCTGACCCGTATGGATGGCGATGCACGCGGTGGCGCGGCGCTCTCGATGCGCGCCGTCACCGGCCAGCCGATCAAGTTTGCCGGTACGGGCGAGAAGCTCGATGCGATCGAGCCGTTCCATCCCTCGCGCGTTGCGCAGCGCATTCTGGGCATGGGCGACGTCGTCAGCCTGGTCGAGCGCGCCGCCGAAACCATTCAGGCGGAGGATGCGGACAAGCTCGCCAAGCGCATGGCGGCGGGCAAGTTCGACCTCAATGATCTGCGCGCGCAGCTCCAGCAGATGCAGCGCATGGGTGGCCTCGGCATGCTCGCCGGCATGATCCCGGGCCTGAAGAAGGCGCAGTCGCAGATGCAGGCGGCCGGCGTGAACGACAAGACGCTCGTCCATCTCGATGCGCTGATCAGTTCGATGACGCTCAAGGAGCGCGAGAAGCCCGAGCTCCTCAATGCCAAGCGCAAGATCCGCGTCGCCAAGGGCGCGGGCCTGCAAGTGCAGGACGTAAATCGTCTCCTGAAGATGCACAAGGAGATGGAGACGGCCATGAAGAAGATCAAGAAAATGGGCGGTCTCAAGGGGCTGGCCAAGATGTTCACCGGCGGTGGCGGTGGTCTCGGCGGCCTGATGGGCGGAGGCGGCGCGGGCGGTGCCGGTGGGGCGGGCGATCTCGGCGCGCTCAAGGGGCTGCCCGGTCTGCCGGACATGCCCAAGCTGCCGCCCGGCTTCCAGAATTTCCTCAAGAAATAATCTCGAAATTTTATCCAATCATCTGAATTTGTACAGAAAGGTAAGGTAGTTTAGCATGGCAACCAGCATTCGTCTGTCGCGCGGCGGCTCCAAGAAGCGTCCTTATTATCGCATCGTCGTCACCGACAGCCGCGCGCCGCGTGATGGCCGCTTCATCGAGCGCATCGGCAGCTACAACCCGCTGCTCGCCAAGACGGACGAGAAGCGCGTCGTGATCGACGTCGAGCGCGCCAAGCACTGGGTCAGCGTTGGCGCCCAGCCGACCGACCGTGTCGCCCGTTTCCTCGATGCCGCTGGCGTCAAGGAGCGTGCGGCTCGCAGCAATCCGAACAAGGGTGAGCCGGGCCAGAAGGCCAAGGATCGCGCCGAGGACAAGGCCGCCAAGATCGCCGAGGCTGCCGAGGCCGAAGCTGCAGCGAAGGCTGCCGCCGAGGAAGCCGCCAAGGCACCGGCCGAGGAGCCCGTGGTCGAGGAAGCGGCTGCTGAAGAAGCGCCCGCTGCCGAAGCCACTGAAGAGCAGGCCGAGGGCTGATCTTGCCGTCTGATCGTCCCGTCACGCTCGCGGCCGTCATCGGCGCGCATGGCGTGGCGGGCGAAGTTCGCCTCAAGCTGTTCGGCGACGGGCCGGACAGCCTGAAGCGCTACAAGACGCTGAATGCCGGCGGACGGGTGTTGACGCTCACGTCCATCCGTCCCGGCTCGAATGGCGCGGTCGCCCGCTTTGCCGAGGTGACCGACCGCAACGCAGCCGAGGGCCTGCGTGGCACCGAGCTCACCGTTCCCCGTTCGGCCTTGCCGCCGCTGGGGGAGGGGGAATATTATCATGTCGACCTGATCGGCCTGCGCTGTGTGAGCGACGCGGGCGAGGCGATCGGCGTGGTCGTGCTGGTCGAGAATTTCGGCGCTGGCGATATCCTCGAAATCGAAAAGCCGGACGGCAAGCGCTTCATGGTACCTATCCACGCCGCGCGGGTGGAGGCGGACCAGGCGACAATTGACGCGGCGTTCGTCGCATAGTATATACATGACGTATATACGGAGACGGTCGTGAGCGACAATGAGCAATATGTCGGCAAGACGTTCAAGTCGGGCAATTCGGTGGCGTTGCGTCTTCCGAAAGGCCTTGGTGTGCCGGAAGGGACCGAGGTTCGCATGGTCAGGGAAGGCCGTATGACCTTTCGCGTCGAACCGGTCGAAGCTCCGCGCAAGACGATCGACGTGAGCGGTTTTGCCGGCAAGGCGCCCGGCATCGCCCTGGCGCCGCGCGAAGACTTTGAAGAGCGGCCGAGCACCATTGCGTTGCGCAAGGCGCAGTCCGGTCAGTGACCCGCTTTCTGATTGACGCGGATGCGGCCGTCTATGCGATGGATCCTGACCGGCATCATGAAGTGACTGCGCGGATCGCGAAGTGCGCGCCGGGCGAGATCGCCATCTCGGCCGTCAGCTTTGCTGAAGTCGTCTATGGCACGGCTGCTGGAAAGCCGCCGCCGTCGGCGATATTGGACGCCTTTGTCGCAGCCATCCCCATCGTCGATTTCGATGAGGCGGCGGCCCGCGAATATGCCCGATTGCCTTTCCGGCGTGCCCGCTTTGATCGCCTCCTCGCAGCGCATGCGCTGAGCATCGGCGCGACGATTATCACGAATAATGAGGCGGACTTCGCCGATGTGCCGGGCCTGACGCTCGAGAATTGGACCTTGCCGCTGTGACCTTCGCCGCCCAGATCCTGACGCTCTACCCGGAAATGTTCCCTGGTCCGCTGGGGATCAGCCTGGCCGGGCGTGCGCTGGGCGAAGGGAAATGGTCGTGCGATCCCATCCAGATCCGGGATTTCGCGACGGATAAGCACAAGAGCGTGGACGATACGCCTGCCGGTGGCGGCGCTGGAATGGTGCTGCGTGCAGACGTGCTGGCCCGCGCCGTGGATCATGCGCGGGCAGCCGCGCCGGACCTGCCCGTGCTGGCCATGACGCCGCGCGGCAAGCCCATGACGCAGGAACGGATTCGCGCGCTGGCGCGTGGTGCGGGCGTCACCATCCTGTGCGGCCGTTTCGAGGGTTTCGACGAGCGGCTGTTCGATGCACGGCCGATCGAGCAGGTCAGCATGGGCGACATCATCCTGTCCGGGGGAGAAATCGGCGCTTTCATGCTGCTTGACGCTTGCATTCGGCTGCTTCCCGGCGTAATGGGCGCGCCTTCAAGTGGGGTCGAGGAGTCCTTCGAAAGCGGGCTGCTCGAATATCCGCATTATACCCGACCTCAAGAGTGGGAAGGGCGCACGATCCCTGAAGTGTTGCGATCGGGGGATCATGCGAAGATCGCCGCCTGGCGGAAACAACGGGCGGAGGATGACACACGGTTACGCAGGCCGGACCTCTGGGAGCGTTACAGGAACGCTCGGGACTGATCTGCCTCTGGCGCGCAACGACAGACGAAGGAAGACAGGACAGATGAACCTGCTGCAGACCATCGAGGCGGAATCGATTGCCGCCATCTCCAAGGATATTCCGGATTTCCGTCCGGGTGACACGCTGCGCGTCGGCGTGAAGGTCGTCGAAGGCGAGCGCACGCGCGTTCAGAACTTCGAAGGCGTGTGCATCGCCCGCTCGAACAAGGGCATGGGCTCCAACTTCACCGTGCGCAAGATCAGCTTCGGTGAAGGTGTCGAGCGCGTGTTCCCGCTCTACTCGCCGAACGTCGAGAGCATCACGGTCGTCCGCAAGGGCGTCGTGCGTCGCGCCAAGCTCTATTATCTGCGTGGCCGCACCGGCAAGCGCGCTCGTATCGCCGAGCGTCGCGAGGTTCGCGACGAGGCCTGATCGCCTTTCGGCGAAGCGGAACGTTTCGCAACGTCGCTTTACGGTTTCAAAAGGGGTGGTGCGGGATGCCGTGCCACCCCTTTCTGCTTGTCTGGTCAAGCCTGTGACCTACAAAGGCGCGCAGGAGAAACAAAGGGACAGGATGTGCCATGCGGAAGGCCGGATTAGGACTGGTGTTAGCGGCAAGCCTGCTGCTCGGGGCGTGCGGCAAGAAGGGTGACACCGACGATATTCGCGGCGCCGACTATGCGACGGAGGAGAGCAATCTCACCTTCATGGAGCATGTGCCCGCCGACGCCTTGCCGCCTGACACGCTGGCTATGTCGATGAAGGAAGTCATGGGCCATGTCATGCAGTTCTCCGGGGAGAATATCTGGAAATGGCAGGGCTATGTCACCGATGAGAAAGGCGAGCGCTCGCTTTTCCCGAAGACGGACGAGGAATGGGAGCAGGCCGAAAGCGCCGGTCTCACCCTGGCCGAGTTGACCAACATCCTGCTGTTGCCCGGTCGGCGCGTTGACGATCCGCGCTGGGCGAAAGCGGTGGCCGATGTGCGCGCGGTCGCGCTGCGCGCGGCCAAGGCAGCGGAGAACAAGGATCAGGAGGCATTCTTCACTGCTGGCGGCGAGCTCGACGTTGCATGCGAGAGCTGCCACCTCCAGTTCGCGCCCTGGAGCGCCAAGGCGAGCTCGGGCGCCGCGAGCAACGCTGCCGCACCGGCCAAATAAGCGGCAGGGCATTGGCGTCTGGAGGAAGGATTGCCGGTCGTGCGTTCGCACGGCCACATCATCTCCTCCCCTTGAGAACGCGGCTTCAAGCGACCATCTGTGCGGTGGAGCGGGCGTTATCGCGCTTTGCGCAGGCGCGACAATCGGCTATCGGCAGCGCCTGTCGGGGGCTTGGTCCAATCGGTTTGGATTGACCCTGAAAGATTCCGCAGTGGACCGCACGCGTGCCTCGCTCAGGCGCGCGCGGCTATCGCAAGGGCGCAACCTGCGCTCGCCAGACGGTAAGGGAACAAGTGATGGGTTATCGTGTCGTCGTCGTGGGCGCCACCGGCAATGTCGGTCGTGAAATGCTCAATATCCTGGCCGAGCGCGAGTTCCCGGCGGACGAGATCGCGGTCGTCGCCTCGCCCCGCTCGACCGGCGACGAGATCGAATATGGCGAGACGGGCAAGATGCTCAAGGTCCGCAATATCGAGCATTTCGACTTTGCCGGCTGGGACATGGCGCTGTTCGCCGCCGGCTCCGGCCCGACGCAGATCTACGCGCCCAAGGCGGCGGCGGCCGGCTGCGTCGTGATCGACAACAGCTCGCTCTACCGCATGGACCCGGACGTGCCGCTGGTCGTGCCGGAAGTGAACCCCGAGGCGATCGACGGCTACAAGAAGAAGAACATCATCGCCAACCCCAACTGCTCGACCGCGCAGCTCGTGGTGGCGCTCAAGCCGCTGCACGATGCCGCGAAGATCAAGCGGGTGGTCGTCGCGACCTATCAGTCGGTCTCGGGCGCCGGCAAGGCGGGCATGGACGAGTTGTTCGAGCAGAGCCGCAACATCTTCGTTGGCGATTCGGTCCAGCCGGTGAAGTTCACCAAGCAGATCGCCTTCAACGTCATCCCCCATATCGACGTCTTCCTCGACGATGGCTCGACCAAGGAAGAGTGGAAGATGGTCGTCGAGACCAAGAAGATCCTGGATCCCAAGATCAAGGTGATCGCGACCTGCGTGCGCGTGCCCGTGTTCGTCGGGCATAGCGAAGCGGTCACCATCGAGTTCGAGGATGAGATCAGCGCCAAGCAGGCCCAGAAGATCTTGCGCGAGGCGCCGGGCGTCATGCTCGTCGACAAGCGCGAGGATGGCGGATACGTCACGCCCATCGAGTGTGTCGGCGATTATGCCACTTTCGTCTCCCGTGTCCGCGAGGACCCGACGGTAGAGAACGGCCTGGCACTCTGGTGCGTCTCGGACAATCTGCGCAAGGGCGCCGCGCTCAATGCGGTGCAAATCGCGGAATTGCTTGGCCGCCGGCACCTCAAGAAGGGGTGAGTTACGGGGGAGGAGCGCGCGGTCTGCCTGCCTCCTGTCGACAGGCCGTCAAATCTCAGCGGCCTCTGTCAGTCCCGTTCGACCTGAGCCTGTCGAAGGGCTGTTCTTTTCTTTAGCGTCGTCGAGCAGAAAGACAGCTCTTCGACAAGCTCAGAGCGAATGAGAGGAATGGAGAAGGGCCGGCGCGCGCGGCTCAAACCCCCGTATAGCGCCCGGGCCGGTGCCAGGCGACGAGGATGCCGCTGATTGCCGCAGCCGATAGCGCCGACCAGGCCAGACGCCCCGGGCTGAGCACGATGAGCGAGACAGCCAGGATCACCACGTCGAAACCGATCTGCGTCAGCCCCGCGTTGATCCCGTAGCGCTTGTAGAGCCAGAGCGTGACCACGCCGGTGCCGCCCACGCCGGCGCCGTGGCGGGCCAGTGAGAGCACGCCCATGCCGATCACCGTGCCGCCGACGATCGCGGCGAAGGCCGGCTGCTGCACCTTGAGGGCGAGGCTGGCGCTGGTCGCGAGGGACAGCAGGGCGATGCCGATGTTGACCGCGACGGTCTTGGCCATGAACCCCGGCCCCATCGCCCGCCAGGCGAAGGCGAAGAAGGGGATGTTGATGAGCGTGAAGAGCAGGCCCTCGGGCAGCGGCACCAGGTAGGAGACAAGCAGGGCAATGCCCGCGATGCCGCCCGTCACCAGCCCGGCCGCCTTGAGCAGCGCAAGCCCCAAGGTCAGCAGGATGCAGCCGACGATGAGGGCATAAACGTCCTCGATCGCGCTGTGTGGAATCGCCTTGGGCGGGTCGCTGTCCATGCCGCTCCTTAGGCGCTGATGCTGCGTTGCAGCAAGGGCTCGGCCTCGGCGGGAGGCGGCCTTATTCGGAGATCATCGGTGCCGCTTCTTCGCCCGGCTTGCGCGGCTTGGGCTTGCGCAGCAGGAAGGCGGCGGGGATCGCGAGCGCGCACGCGATCGTCATCAGGTAGAAGTCGTCCAGATAGGCGATCATAGCCGCCTGCCGGTTCACCATCCCGTCGACGATATCGAGGATCGCGTCCCCATAAGCGCCGAAGCGCGAAAGCTGGGAGGGATCGAGCGGCAGGTTGGCGGGCGTCACGTTCTGGGCAATGTCCGCATGGCTCACTTGCGAATTGCGCGCCATCAGCGCGACGACCACGGCGATGCCGATCGACGAGCCGATATTGCGGGTGAGGTTGAGCACCGCAGCACCCTCAGTGCGGGAAGTGGGCGGCAAGGTGCCGAATGCCAGCACCTGCAGCGGCACGAAGACGAGACCGATGCCGAGGCCTTGAATGAGGCCCGTGATGACGAAGGGCATCCAGCCCTGCTCCAGCGACCAGCCCATCATCATCCAAAGCGAGAGGGTCGAGAGGGCAAAGCCGCTCGCCACCATCAGGCGCGGATCAACCTTGCCGACAATCCGCCCGGAAATCGCCATGGTCAGCAGCACGCCGACACCGCGCGAGGCAAGGATTTCGCCGGTCTCCACGACGGGATAGCCGAACAGCCCCTCCAGCAGGGAAGGCAGCAGCGCCATGGCGGCGAACATCACCATGCCGATGATGAACATGAACACGGCGGCGCTTGCAAAATTCCGGTCGCGGAACAGCTCCGGCGCGAAGAGGGGCTTCCGCGCCGTCGCGGTGTGAACCATGAACACCCACAGCCCGCACAGCGCCACTGCGCCCTCGACCCAGATCTCGGTGGACGAGAACCAGTCGGCATGCTGCCCGCGATCGAGCATGAGTTGCAGGCCGCACAAGCCGAGCGCCAGCATGGAAAAGCCGAACAGGTCGAAGTCGCGGCGCTTGAGCTCCTTCTCCGGGAGCAGGGCGAGGAGGCCAGCGACGCAGACGATGCCGACCGGCACGTTGACGAAGAAACACCAGCGCCAGTCGAACCATTCGGTCAGATAGCCGCCAGCGATTGGCCCCATGATCGGGCCGATCATCACGCCCATGCCATAGACGGACATGGCCTTGCCCTGTTCGCTGGGCTTGTTGATGTCGAGCATCAGCGTCTGGGCGAGGGGGCCGAGAAACGCCCCGCCCACACCCTGGATGGCGCGGAAGAGCACCATTTCCGTGATGTTCTGCGCCACGCCGCACAGGATGGAGGCAAGTGTGAAGGTGCCGACGGACAGCACGAACAGCCGCTTGGCGCCGATCCTGTCAGCCAGCCAGCCGGTGATCGGAATGGCGACGGCCGAGGCGAGGATATAGCTGGTCAGCACCCAGCTGATCGTCTCCGGCGAGGCGCTGAGCGAGGCGGACATGTGCGGCAGCGCGACATTGACGATCGTGGTGTCGAGCACCTGCATGACCATCGCGGCCATGATGGACATGGTCAGCAGACCCTTGTGCTGGACCTGCAGATGCGCCTGGTTGCCGGGGTGCATGGCTTAGTTTGCCTTGGCCTGATCCCTGATATCGACCGTGATCTTGGCGCTCAGGCCAGCGATCAGCGGACGGACCGGCTTGCCGTCGATGGCGATACGCACCGGCACGCGCTGCGTGACCTTCACCCAGTTGCCATTGGCGTTCTGCGCCGGAAGCACCGAGAATTCCGAGCCGGTGCCCGCGCCGATGCTGTCGACATGGCCCCTGATGCTCAGGCCCGGATAAGCGTCGAGCTTGATCGAGGCTGACTGGCCGACCTTCATATGGTCGAGGTCGGTCTCCTTGAAATTGGCGGTCACCCAGGCCCGGTCACTGGCGACGATGCTTACGAGCGGCAGGCCCTGGATTGCCATCTGGCCCACTTGCAGGCGGTCGGCCTGGCTGATCCGGCCGGCGACAGGCGCGCGGACGGTCGTGCGCTCCAGGTTGAGCGCGGCCTGATCGCGCTGCGCCTTCGCGGCGGCGATCTCTGGATTGATGCCCGGCACCTGCGCGCCGGTGGCGAGTGCGGCGCGGGCCTTGGCGGCGTCCGCCTCGGCCGTGCGCAATTGCGTGCGGGCATTGTCGAGCGCCTGCTCGGACTGCTGGAGGCGGGCGCGGGTGGTGAAGCCCTGCTGCATCAGCGCCTGCTGCCGCTTGAGGTCTTCCTGCGCATAATAGACATTTTCGCGCGCGCCGGAGATGTCCACGCCGGTTGCCTGATAATCGGTCCGGAGCTTGCCGACCTGTACCTGCGCATTGGCGATCTGGGCATTGGCCTGCTCAAGCGCGACCCGATAGGGCGCCTTGTCGACGACGAAGAGGATGTCCCCGGCCTTGACGATCTGGTTCTCGTGCACGCGCACGTCGACGATGCGGCCGGCTACATCGCTGCTTACGGACACGATGTCCTGCTTCACATAAGCATTGTCGGTCGAGACGGTGCGGCCGCTGGTCGCCCAGAAATAGCCGCCGGCTGCCACGACGGCGAGCGGCACGGAGAGCATCAGCACCCGGCGTCTGAGCTTGCCGGGCTGCCTGGGTTCGACAGTTGGCGCCGTCATTGCCGCGGCACCGCCGGATTGCTTGAGGGCGGGATCGGCTTCAGCCATGATTCATCGCTCCCTGGGTCTCATTGCCCGGTGATACATTGTTGAGATTGTCGCGAATGCGCGCCAGCGTGGCGAGGGCAGCATCGCGATTGGTGGGGTCGATGCCTTCGAGCGACTCGTTCAGCATCGTCTGCCCGATTGCCTGCAATTGCTGGCCAATGGGCTCTGCCGCTTCGGTGAGGAAGAGTTGCCAGGCCCGGCGATCCTGCGGATCGCGGCGGCGCTCGACAAGGCCGGCCTGCTCCAGCCGGTCGACCATGCGGCAGGTCGTGATCGGCTCGACATCGAGTCGGTCGGCCAGCGCACCCTGATTGATGCCGGGGAAGCGCATGATGGCGACGACGGCGCGCATCTGCGGGCCGGTGATGCCGAAGCTGCGCGTCCGCTCATCGAACCGTCGACGATAGAGCCGGGCAACGTCGCTGATGACGAAGGCGATATGCTGGTTGTCCATGCCGTGGAAATAATAAGGAGGCTTATTAAAAGCAAGATGAAAATATCGCAAGAGAGTTGCATCGCCTGCATCCCCAGACGCGGTGCTCTTGCCTCGCCGTCCGAATCGCCGCAACAGGGCGGGCATGACAGCCAAGCCAACCCTCGATTTCCTGCCCGGCCATGATGGCGTGCGGATCGCCGTCCATCGCCTCGGCGCGGGTGCGCCTGTCGTCCTGCTGCATGGCCTAAGCTCCAACGCGCAGATCAACTGGGTGCGATATGGCACGGCGCAGCGCATCGCCGACGCCGGGTTCGAGGCGATCATGATCGACCAGCGCGTTCATGGCGAGAGCGAGAGCCCCTCGGGCGCGGCGGCCTATCCGCGCGATGTCATGGCGCTGGATATGGAGGCCGTGCTGCCTGCGCTCGGGCTGGGTGCGTCGTTCGATCTGGTCGGCTATTCGATGGGCGCGCGCCTCTCGGTCGCGCTGGTCGCGCGCGGCCTGAGGCCCCGTCGGCTGGTGCTGGGGGGGATGGGGCTGGAAGGCCTGACCAACTGGCAGCCGCGCCGGCAGTTCTTCCTGAACGCGCTCGACCGGTTCGATGTCGCCCGGCCCGGTGATCCCGACTATATGGCCATTTCATTCAT
The DNA here is from genome assembly GCA_017304655.1 of Sphingomonas sp. GTDB lineage: Bacteria > Pseudomonadota > Alphaproteobacteria > Sphingomonadales > Sphingomonadaceae > Sphingobium. Next base: position 6,190 of record JAFKLY010000008.1, on the reverse strand, counting down.
GAAAACTATCAAAGTGGATCCGGCGGCGCTGCGCTTTCTGCTGCTCTCGATGAGCGATATCGGCGCCGAGAGCCTCGCGGCACTGGATATGCCGACGCTGGTGCTGTGCGGCGCGGATGATAGCGACAATGGCTCGGCGGACGCGCTTGCCGCTACGTTATCCAATGCGCAACGCGGGACCATCCCCGGCAATCACATGAGCAGCATCACCAAGCCCGATTTCGGCATCGCGATCGCGGAGTATCTCGCGGCTTGACGCGGCCCGCTTGGTCGGGGCAGCCTGTGGGCAACCAGACCATTCAGGGAAAGCTCATCATGAAAAATCCTGTTTCGCGCCTTGCCCTCGCGGCGGCGCTTGCGCTTGGCGTGGCGGTCCAGCCTGCCCAGGCGCAGACCACGGCGCAGGCCGATGCCTTTGTTGCTGCGGCAGAAAAGGAGTCCTACGACTACACTGTCGAGGCGAGCCGCGTCTTCTGGATCAACGCGACCTTCATCACCGAGGATAGCGATGCGCTGGCCGCCCAGATCGGCGCCAAGGGCACGGAAATGGCCGTGCGCTTCGCGCTCGAAGCCGCCAAATATGAGAAGCTGCCCGGCCTGTCCTTCGACACCAAGCGCAAGCTCGACATGCTGCGCTCCGGCATCGTGCTGCCCGCGCCCACGACGCCGGGGGCTGCGGCCGAGCTGAACGAAATCGCGACACGGCTGCAATCCAGCTACGGCAAGGGCAAGGGCACGCTCGACGGCAAGCCGATCAACGGCAGCGATATCGAGGCGGAGATGGGCGCGCTCAACCACACGCCCGACGAATATAAGGAGATGTGGGTCAGCTGGCATGATCAGGTCGGCAAGCCGATGAAGGCGGACTATGCCCGGTTGGTCGAGATCGCCAATCAGGGTGCGAAGGAGCTCGGCTTTGCCGACACCGGCGCCATGTGGCGCTCGGGCTATGACATGCCGCCGGACCAGTTCGCGGCTTTGACCGAGAAGCTGTGGCAGGAAGTGAAGCCGCTCTATGATGCGCTGCATTGCTACACGCGCACCAAGCTGAACGCGAAATATGGCGACGCGGTCCAGGCGAAGACCGGCCCCATCCGCGCCGATCTGCTCGGCAATATGTGGGCGCAGGAATGGGGCAATATCTACGATCTGGTGAAGCCCGCCGGCGCTGGCGATCTGGGCTATGACATTGGCGATCTGCTCAAGGCCAAGGGCTTCGTGCAGACGACCGACGCGACGCCGGACGCCGAGCGCGGCAAATGGGAAAAGGAGATGTTCAAGTTCGGCGAGGGCTTCTTCTCCTCGCTCGGCTTCGCGCCGCTCCCCGAGACTTTCTGGACCCGCACCCAGTTCATCAAGCCGCGCGATCGGGAAGTCGTCTGTCACGCCTCCGCCTGGGACGTCGACAACAAGGATGACCTGCGCATCAAGATGTGCACCAAGGTCAACAGCGACGATTTCGTGACGATCCATCACGAGCTGGGCCACAATTACTACCAGCGGGCCTACAACAAGCAGCCCGCGCTCTACCTCAACGGTGCGAACGACGGCTTCCACGAGGCGATCGGCGATGCCATCGCGCTGTCCATCACGCCGCAATATCTTGTGGAGATCGGCCTGCTCGATCCGGCCAAGGTGCCGAGCGCGGACAAGGACATCGGCCTGCTGCTGCGGCAGGCGATGGACAAGGTGGCGTTCCTGCCCTTCGGTCTGCTCATCGACCGCTGGCGCTGGGGTGTGTTCGATGGTTCGATCAAGCCCGCCGACTACAACAAGGCGTGGACGGACATGCGCCTCAAATATCAGGGCATCGTTCCGCCGGTGGAGCGCCCGGCCGACGCCTTCGATGCCGGCGCCAAATATCACATCCCCGGCAACACGCCCTACACGCGCTACTTCCTCGCGCGGATCCTCCAGTTCCAGTTCTATGAGGCGGCCTGCAAGATCGCCGGCTGGAAGGGGCCGCTGCACCGCTGCTCCTTCTATGGCAACAAGGAGGTCGGCCAGAAGTTCAACGCGATGCTGGAAATGGGCGCGTCGAAGCCCTGGCCGGACGCGCTGGAGGCCTACACCGGCAGCCGCGAGATGAGCGGCAAGGCCCTGATCGGCTACTTCAAGCCGCTCAAGGCATGGCTGGACAAGCAGAACAAGGGCAAGGTCTGCGGCTGGTAAGATGGGGCCGCGCGCTCCCTTGAGAGGAGCGCGCGGGCTAATCAGCGGAAGGGCGGCTCGTTGAAAGCACGCAGCTTGCGACTGTGCAGCCGGTCGCCCTGCGTGCGCAGGCGCTCGCAGGTTTCCAGGCCGATGGCGAGGTGGCCGGCAATGGCTTCCTCATAGAAGCGGTTCGCCTGCCCGGGCAGCTTGATCTCGCCATGGATCGGCTTGTCCGAGACGCAGAGCAGTGTTCCGTACGGCACACGGAAGCGATAGCCCTGCGCAGCGATGGTCGCGCTTTCCATGTCGACGCCAACAGCGCGAGAGAGGGAGAAGCGCAGCGCCGAATGCGAGTAGCGCAGTTCCCAGTTGCGATCGTCGGTCGTGACGATGGTGCCGGTGCGCAGCCGCCGCTTCATGTCTTCGCGGCTGCCGCCGAGGATCTTGCCGGCAGCCTCGGCCATCGCGACCTGCACTTCGGCAATGGCCGGCACGGGGATTTCCGGTGGCAGCACCGTGTCGAGCACATGGTCGTCGCGCAGATAGGCATGCGCGAGCACATAGTCGCCGATGCGCTGCGTGGGGCGCAGACCGCCACAATGGCCGATCATCAGCCAGGCTTCGGGCCGCACGACGGCGAGGTGATCACAGATCGTCTTGGCATTGGACGGGCCAACGCCGATGTTGACCAGCGTGATGCCCGTCTTGTCCGGCGCGATCAGGTGATAGGCTGGCATCTGGTGGCGACGCCAGGCGCTGTCCGCGATGGCGCTTTCCGGGTCTGCCGTCTCGGCGGTGATCTCCACACCACCGGCGCCGGAAAGGGCGGTGAAGCGCGTGCCGGGGCGTTTCAGCTCGGCGCAGCCCCAGCGCACGAACTCATCGACATAGCGGTGATAGTTGGTGAACAACACATAGCGCTGCACATGCTCGGGCGGCGTGCCGGTGTAATGCTTGAGGCGTGCCAGCGAGAAATCGGTGCGCAGCGCGTCGAACAGCGCCAGCGGGCGCTCGCCATACGGTGAAGGCAGAAACAGCCCGTCGGCAATCTCGTCGCCGATCTCGGCGAGCTCCGTCGCCGGGAAATGCCGCGCCAGCTCGGTTGGCGGCACGGCCGCGAGCGTGCCGGCAGGCAGGCTCTCCAGCACATAAGGGAAGGGGATGGCCTGATCGCTGCGGCCTACGGTCACTTCGGCGTCATAGTCGCCCAGCAGCAGGTCGAGCTGCTCGGTGAGATAAGTCGCGAAAAGGGCCGGGCGCGTGATGGTCGTCACATAGCGGCCGGGCTTGGAGAGGCGGGCGAAGGAGCGACCCTCCGGCACATGGTCGACGGAGTGTCGATAGTCGAGCGTCAGGGAGGGGTAGCAAAAGGCCCGGCTGGCAATGGCGTCCGCCGAGGGGACCGTGCCGTCATGGGCATAAGCGAGCAGGGCATCCCGCAGATTGCCTGTCGCTGTCTCATATTCCGCGATCAGTTGCTGAACGATCGCTTCGCTATTTGTCTTCGTCATGCCCTTCCATAGCCCTGACCTGCGGCCTACGAAAGAGTGGTTCCGAAGGGGCTTTGCGCAGGAGGGCGCCGGATATGCCGATGGCGGTCCGCGCCTGTCAGCACGGACCGCCATCGGTGTGTTTCAGAAAGCCGTCGGAGCGTCTCAGAGCTGCTCGAGCATGTAGTCCGCGCTCGACACGCGGAATTCGCCCGGCGCCTCGACATGGAGCTGCTCGACCACGCCGTCATTGACGACCATCGAGAAGCGCTGGCCACGCGTGCCGAGGCCGAACTTGCTGCCGTCCATGGTGAGGCCGACTGCTTCGGCGAAGCTGCCATTGCCGTCGGCGAGCATGGTCACGGCACCCTCGGCACCGCTCGCCTTGCCCCAGGCACCCATGACGAAGGGATCGTTCACGGCCGTGCAGGCGATCTCGTCAATGCCCTTGGCCTTGAGGTCGGCGGCCTTCTCGATGAAGCCGGGCAGGTGCTTGGCCGAGCAGGTCGGCGTGAAGGCGCCAGGCACGGAGAACAAGGCGACTTTCTTGCCGGCGAAATAGTCGGCGCTGTCGACCGGCGAGGGGCCGCTCTCGGTCATGGTGACGAAGGTTGTGGCGGGCAGCTTGTCGCCGACATTGATGGTCATCGCAGGTCTCCTGGGTCAGAAAAAGGGTTCGGCTGGCGTTCCAGCTTGCGCGGCGGAGGTCGCCGCTCGCCACGCTCCTGTCAAGGGGCACAGGCCCGGCGGCTTTGGTGCTGGACGCTCGGACGGGTGGCAGGCACAGTATCGTTTGATTCGCGAGTGCCATCATGATGCAGACTCTCTCTCATGGATCGCTGGCGGGCCAATTGCTGCTCGCCATGCCGGATATGCCCGATCCTCGCTTCGCGCGTTCCGTCATCCTGCTGTGCGTCCATGACGAGGGCGGGGCACTTGGCATCGCGCTGCACGAGCCGGCCAGGGATATTGGCCTGCGAGCCCTGCTCTCGTCCTTCGATATCGGCGCGCAGAGGGTGGCGGACGCGGTCGTGCTGGCGGGCGGGCCGGTCGAGCCCCGGCGCGGCTTCGTGCTGCACAGCCGGGACTGGACCGCGAAGGACAGCCACATCGTCGCACCGGACATCGCGCTGACCGGCTCTCTCGAGGTGCTGAACGCGATCGCGCGTGGGCAGGGGCCAAGGGATTATCTCGTGGCGCTCGGCTATGCCGGCTGGAGCGCGGGCCAGCTTGAGCGAGAGCTCGCCTCGCCCGGCTGGTTTGTCAGCATGGCTGATCCCCGGCGACTGTTCGATATGGCGCCGGACGCGCGCTGGGCAGGGGCGTTTGCGCTGGAGGGCATTGATCCGGCGATGCTGGCGAGCAGCAGCGGACACGCATAAACTTCGGTTAACTTCCTTCCACAACCCCTCGGCAAGGCGCGGTATCCAGAGTTCGCCTCGGGTGTAAAGTGAGGAGTGGGCCACATGAAAATTGGAATGCGTTTCGCGGCTGCGGTCGCGACCTTGGCGCTTGCCTGCGGTTCGTCGCAGGCCATGGCGGCGTGCTGGGCGCCCCGTGCGGTGGAAGCGGCGCAGGTGCGCAATTTCGAGACCATGCTGATGGTCGCGACATTGCGGTGCCAGATCAAGGGTATGGATCTGTCGGGCGACTATAATCGCTTCATTCGCGAGAAGCGGGCAGTGCTGACGGGCATTAATGACGAGTTGCGCGCGAAGTTCGCGGCGCAGGGGCTGGGCAGCAAGGCAACGCTCGACGCCTATGACCGCTATGTCACGTCGCTCGCCAACGGTTTCGGCACAGGCGAGGGGCAGCGCAGCTGCTCTGAGTTCAAGGCGTTGATGGGCGTCGCGATCGACACGCCCGCGAGCCGTGCTGCGTTGCTGGACCTTGCCGTACGGTCGGGGTCCGATCCGGTACGCGGGGCTGACCAGTGCGCACCGAGGATTGCGCTCGCTCGATAGGGTGTCGGCCTGCGGGCGTCCTCGCAGGTGGCGTCAGCGAGAAATGGGGGCTCATGGTCTGGACCATGGGCCCCCGCTTCATTTGAAGCACGTGCTGCGGTTTTGCAGTGTCCACATAAAGAAATCTTTATATTTGCTGTGAAGGCCGAGCCTTGATAAGGCGCAGCCCATTCGCGCACCGGTAGAGTTGGTGCGCCATGACTATCGATCATTCGCGAGGAGACTTCAGGTGGCGACGTTAGCCGAGGATTATATCGTCAAGGACATTTCGCTTTCTGGTTTTGGCCGGAAGGAGATTGAGATTGCGGAGACGGAGATGCCGGGCCTGATGGCGCTGCGAGCGGAGTTTGGGGCGAGCAAGCCGTTGAAGGGTGCGCGGATCACGGGGTCGCTGCACATGACGATCCAGACGGCGGTGCTGATCGAGACGCTGGCGGAGCTGGGTGCGGAGATTCGCTGGGCCTCGTGCAACATCTTCTCGACCCAGGACCATGCGGCAGCGGCGATTGCGGCGGCGGGCATTCCGGTGTTCGCGGTGAAGGGCGAGACGCTCGAGGAATATTGGGACTATGTGGTCCGCAT
>JAFKLY010000007.1 GCA_017304655.1 Sphingomonas sp. | reverse complement strand
CGCCGGTTCAGTGCGCCTTCGGCGCTTTCAGCTTCCAGATGCTCTTCCAACTCCGCCGACAGCATCCGCTCCGACAACGCCTTCTTCAGTTCGTCGAGCAAGCCGTCCTTCGCGAACAAATCCTGCGGATCACGACCAGCCAGAAGCTGGTCCAGCATGTCCTTGTCGATCGCCATATCGATGGTCCTTCCTATCCATCTCTATGGCCTCGCGCACAAAATATCTGACAGTCCCGACTGGCGTCGCGCCACCGAACGCAGCATCGTCGAGCACGGCCAGATACTCACGGACTGCCCGCCCGGCAGCCTCCGGCGGCAGACCGTCTGCGGCCAGCACTGCTTTGGGCCGGCTGACATCGGCTCGGATCAGGCTGGCGTCGACCGCAAAGCCTTCGCCCCCGACCAGCCTCTCGGCCATGCAGCGCTGAACGGTCATCTCGAAGACCTTACGCAACAGGTCGCTGTCGCGGAACCGGCCGTGCCGGTTCTTGGAGAAAGTCGAGTGATCCGGCACGTCGCCGTCCAGCCCGAGCCGGCAGAACCAGCGATAGGCCAGGTTGAGATGGACCTCCTCGCACAGTCGCCGCTCAGACCGGATGCCCATGCAATAGCCGATGATCAGCATCCGGATCATCAACTCAGGATCAATCGAAGGACGTCCGGTCTCACTATAAAAGGGCCGCAGTCGTTCGCGAACGCTCGACAGATCCACGAACCGGTCAATCGAGCGCAGCAGGTGATCGGCCGGGACGTGCCGCTCGAGACTGAATCCGTAGAACAGCGCCTCCTGCGCCACCGTCCGTTCGCCCATCATCGGCTGATCTCCGTTCGCCTGCGGAGAGTGAATCAGCACTTCAGCCTTACTTCAAGGCCGAGTTTTTCAACACAATCGGGGCGGGTGCAGCCACAGATCACTCAGCACCCGTGCTCAACTTGGGGGAACGGGCTCGCGCGAATGATCAGCTCAGCTCAAGAGACCTAGCTGTCCGCTCCCCCCCGAGCGTGCTCTGCGATGGAGCCGCGCACGGCGCTTCTTCAGCCAGATCACGACCCCGGTAACGCTCAGCGCTGCGACCACAACACCCATCAGCGAGATGAGTATACGCCCGGGGATGCCTAGAATGCGCCCCGAATGAAGAGGAAACTGCGCCTGCACGAAGATATCGGCCGCTGTCCCGACCAAGGGCTCGTACTTCCCGAGCGGTACGCCGGTTACGCCATCGTAGTAAAGATAGGGCGGGCCCATTCCCGCCACCCCATGATCACCCTCTGGCGTGTGGAAGCCGACGCCATAGATGCCATAATGCTGCGAGTAGAAGGCGCTCCCGGCCGGATCGGTCCAGCCACGCTTGGCCGCATCCTTGCTCGCCTGCTCGATAATCTGAGCGTAGCTCAGCTTCGGCGTAACTGGTTGGTTGAGCGGCCGTTCCTCGCGCACATCGAACGGGCCAGGCGTCACCTCCGACACCGTGGACATCGCCGGATAGAATATCTCTTCATAGAGATTGAGCGAGAATGCCGTGAAGGCCAGAGTGAACAATATGCCCCACAGCCACAGCCCGAATGCGCGGTGGATGTCAAAATTGATCCGGTAGCGGGTCCCCCCGGTCTTGATCTTCCACGCGGGTTTCCAGCGCTGCATGAACGTCCGCTGTGACTTGGCGGGCACATCGATGGGACGCCCGTTGGCGAGCGCCGGCTTCTGCCGCGTCGGCAGTGTCAGGTAAAATCCCACGAAGCAGTCGATCGTCCACAGCAACGCGATGCCGCCCATCAACCACACCCCCCAATGATCGACCCCCCACATGGTCGGGATGTGCAGCGAGTAATGCAGTACATAGAGGAATGAGACGAAGGTTTCGGTGGTGATCGGCCAGATCGCGCCCCAGTTGCGCCTACCCAGTTCCTCACCTGTAACAGGATCAAGGAACAGCTGATTGTAATTGGGAATCACATATTTGCCGGTCTTCGGATCGACCTTGCCTGAAATTCCCAGCGCCAGAGACGCCCCGGGCTCGGTCGCCAGCGGGATGAACGTCACCGCCACCATCGGATCGCATGCCTCCACCTGCTTTGCCAGTTCGAGCGGCGACAGCGAGCTGCCCGGTGTGCGGGCCTTCATCAGGTGCGGGTTGAGGACATCGTCGAGTTCATGATCCCAGGAGATCACAGCGCCGGTAACGCCCGAGATGAACAGGAATCCGGCGATCAACAGCCCCACCCAGCGGTGCAGGAAGCCGAAAAAGGGACGCAGTCTCATCACCGGACGCTCCCCGTTCGCCCGGTGCCCATTGATCCGGCGCCCATTGATGAAGTCACGCAGAAGCATCACATCACGCTCAGAACGCGTAACGCAGGGTTATCCGGGCGTTGCGCGGTTCGCCGTAGATGTAGCCCCCGAACCATGAATTGGTATTGTAATATGCCTTGTCGAACACGTTGTTGACGTTGAGCTGCAGCGACAGCTGCCTGGTGATGTCGTAGGCCGCCATCAGGTTGACAAGCACATAGGCTTCCTGGCCCACCGGCTCGATTTCGCCCGTGCCGGGATTTTCGGCTGTCTGCGGCGGACGGCTTTCCCAGCGTAGCGAGCCACCCAGACTCGCGCCCTTCAGCGCACCGCCAAATTCATACTTCGTGGCCATGCGGAACACCTGCCGGGGCTGATGCTGCTGTACATCCACACCGTCGGCGTCCCGTGCCTTGAAGTGGCTCCAACCTGCACTAACGTCCCAGCCGGGCAACACTTCGCCCTGCACTTCCAGCTCATAGCCCTTGGACACGGTCCCTTGCGCCGGCTTCATCGCCGGATCCGTGGTGCCGGGCACAAAATATCCAGTGTCGGCAACGGGAAAATTGTTCTGCTCGACACGAAACACCGCTGCGGAGGCGCGCAGTCGGCCATCCATCAGATCAGCCTTCAGGCCTGCTTCGTAATTATCGCCCGTAAGCGGATCGAGATAACGTCCGTTGCGGTCGCGAGCGGTCTGGGGATTGAAGATGCTGGTGTAGCTGACATAGGCCGAGAGATTGTCGGTAAAGTCGAAGATAAGGCCAGCATAGGGGGTGAAGACGCCCTTGTGCTCGATCGTATAGGCCTCTGGGGTGTATAGCGCCTCCTCCTCGTTGCGCGTCCACCAAGTCATGCGCCCACCCGCGATCAGTTTCAGGGGCTCGAGCAACTGCAGCCGGGTTACGCCGTAAAGCCCGGTCTGCTTGGTGGTGCCGAAGCCACTCATACGATAGCGATCGCCCCATTCGGGCTCGGGATAGCTTCCATCCCATGCGTTGAAATCGCCCACTGGAGCGACTGTTCCGTCGACCGGATCCCGGTTTGTCCAGCCGCTTGTTTGATTATTGTGCATCGCTCCGACGACCAGTTCGTGCTCGCGACCGAACAGATTGTAGCCGCCTTTGACCTGAAGATTGAAGCTCCACTGCTTGGGATGAGTCCGATACCAGTAGGGCCAGATGTCCATGCCCAGTCCGGTTACCTTGTCAGGATTGCCCCAGAGCCAGATCAGTTTGGAATCTTCAATCTGCTCAAAATAGGAGACGTCGCCACGCAACTGCCAACTACCACCGAGGTCCTGCTCGAGGTTGACGAACGCCGCCTTCTCGGTGGTATCCCATTCGTTCCAGTCGGCGGCCGTGGTCTTTGAGCGTGGCCATTCGCGAGCGAGCGAGCCGTCCGCGTACCAGAAGGGCAACTGCGCCCACATCACGCCGTCGCGTTCAACTCTCTGATAACTGGCCCCGACATTGACCCTGGTGGTTTCGCCAAGATCGGCACCGATGGTGCCGTAAAGCGTGAGGCCATTGCTGCTTTCGAGATCGACGAAGGCGTCCTGAGTGTAACGTTCAGCCACAACGCGGGCTCGCACTGAACCGTCCCGGGTCAGCGGCGCGCTGACATCGATGATCCCCGAGTAGCGACCCCATGAACCCGCTTCGAGCGTGATTTTACCGGTCAACTCGTGCGCATCGGCGCGATTGCGGACCATATTGATCGAGGCCGACGGTTCGCCGGCCCCCTGCAGCAGCCCGGTCGCGCCGCGGATCACCTCGATCCGATCGTAAATTGCGGTGCTCGATTCCTCGAGACCGACGTTTCCGGTCGCGAATGGCAGGCCATCAAGCTGGAAGGCGGTTATGTCGAAGCCGCGCGACGAGAGGAGATTGCGGCCGCGATCCACGCGCTTCACCGATAGGCCAGTCGTATATTCGAGCACGTCCGCGACAGTTGACGCAGCCTGATCATCTATCTGTTCACGAGTAATGATGGTGAGCGACTGGGGCGTCTCGCGCGGCGTCAGATCGAGGCCGGTGGCAGCGTTGTTACGGTCAATGCCGCGGCCATAGACAACAATGGTATTGTCGCTCCGGCCAGTGTCATCTTCCTGCTGATCTCCTCCGCTTTCCTGAGCGAATGCCGGAACGGAAAGAGCGCTCGCTACGAGCAGAGCAAGTTTTAAGTCCGGAAAAAACAAACGACGCACAACGCCCCCCTGGAGATTTAGGATGAACCGAATGGTGTAGCCGTAAGCTTATTGCGAATGAGACGCAATAGTGCTTTCAGCTCTTAGAATTTGGCATGCGATGGCGGAAAGCGCCTGTGTTGAGCCGTGAACGGATGAAAGCTGTTGGAAATCTCAACTTGGACGCGAATGTCCGCCATGAAGGCGGCAGCGGAACAACCGACTGCCGCCCTCAAAGCGCTACCAGGTGTAGCGGAGCGATCCGACGACGGTGCCCGCGGCGCCGTAATAGCAGCTGTTGTTGAACGGACAGGCTGAGATGTGGGTCTTATCGAGCAGATTGGCCGCGTTCACGGCCATGCTCCATCCGCTCAGACTCGACCACGCCTTGCCAAGATCATAGCCGATCATCGCGTCCACGAGCGCGAAGTCCTTGGTGGTGAAGCGCTGGAAGGTCGCCACATTGTTGATGACCGCATAGGTTGTCGTCCCATCCGATCCCTGCACATAGCGAAGGCCTGCGCCAAGGGTGAGACCGGCTAGGGCGCCCGAGGCGCCGGCACCCTTCCCGAAATCATAGGACAGGAAGGTCGAGGCGTTCCATTTGGGTGTACCGAGCTGGCGCGTTCCGGTGGTCGTCGGCGTTGCGCTCGCCGTCGCGGTCGCAGCGATGGCCGGCGTGCCCTGCGTGATGATCGCGTCCGTGTAGCTCAGCGCTGCAATCACATTGAAGCCAGGCGTGACCTCGCCCCGCCCCTCGAACTCGACGCCACGCACCCGCGTTTCGCCAATCTGCACCTGCGAGTTGGTCGGGATGCCGTTCGTCCCGGCGAGCGGATCGGACACCGGCACATTCTGCCGCCGCAGATCATAGGCCGAGATAGTGAAGATCGCCGTCGTTCCGGCTGGCTGATATTTGATGCCGCCTTCATAAGAGCGACCGGTTACCGGCACGAAGGGGGCTCCCTGCCAGGTGGTTCCAGCCTGCGGCTCGAATGATTCCGAGTAGCTGAAATAGGGCGAGACCCCGAATTCGAACTCATAGAGCGCGCCCAGGCGCATCGTGAACGCCTTTTGCGAGAGCAGCGTCACGCTGTTGTTCTTCTTGTTGAGCGTGTGCTGGTCATAATGATCCTGCCGTCCGCTCGCGATGAGCTGCAGCCCGCCGATCGAAATCTGGTCCTGGACATAGAAGCCGAGCTGGTCGCGCTTGCCATAGGTGTTGGTGTACGCGGCCGAGAGCAGGGTCAGGTCGAAGCTGGGCATCGTCCCGCCATAGGTCGGCGCGAAGAGCTTGAGATTGGGAATGCTTGTCAGCGGATTGGTCGTGACGCCCGTATTGAACTGCTGGAAATTCTCGCCAGTAATGCGCTGATAATCCACTCCCACGAGGATGTTGTGCTTGACCGGCCCCGTCTCGAAGCGGGCGTTCAGGCTGTTGTCGAACGTCGCCGTGTTGAAGTCCTCATCCGCGCCGCCGCCGCCGCGAATAATCGTCGAAAAGTCTGAATTGCGATTGGCCCCCGTGCCCGTCGTGGCGAAGCCCGCGACATAGAGCTGGCGATAGGACAGTGTGTTGTTCTGAATGCGGAAATTCGATCGTGCGGTCAGATGATCGTTGAAATCGTGACGGAAAAAGAAGGCCACCGACTTGGCCTTGTGATTGTAGCGCTCATAGGCTGGATCGCCGGTGTTGATTGTGCGCGGCAGGGTGCCGAGCCCTCCATTGGGCAGCAATGTGCCATAAGCCGGAACGCCCGAATAGCCGCCGCCGCTCGGGCTGTGCTGATAGGTCGCGACCAGCGTGAAGCTCGTGGCCGTGTCCGGCGCGAAGGTCAGCATGGGGCTGACATGATAGCGCTCGCTGAACGTGCCGTTGGTGAGGCCGTCCCCCTTCTGCCAGCCGCCCACGATCCGCGCCAGCAGGCGCCCATCCTTGTCGAGCGGCTGATTGACGTCCGCGGCGAAACGCAGCGTGCTGAAGTTGCCGACCTGACCCTCGACCCGGCCCGAGGCCACATCTTCCGGCATCTTGCTGGTGAGGTTGACGAGGCCGCCCGGCGTGGAGTTGCCGTAGAGCACCGAGGCTGGCCCCTTGACCACATCGATATGATCGATGCGGTTGAAGTCGATCTGCGGCGTCGAATAGGGGCCGGCGATCAGCCGCATGCCATCTAGGAAGACGCCGGGCGCGAAGCCGCGCAGGATGAGCTGGTCGTAGCGCGTGACCATGCCGCCGCGCTGGTTGGGCGAAACGCCCGCGACATAGCCGAGCGCCTGATTGATCGAGAGCGCGTTGCGGCGGATAAGCTCCTCACTGTCGATGACAGTGATGCTCTGCGCCGTTTCCATGAGCGGCGTGTCGGTCTTGGTGCCCGAGCCCGTCTGCTTCTCCTTGAAGCCGGTGACGATGATCGCCTCGCTGGCATTTTCGATCTCGGCGTCGCCCCCATCCTCCGCGCGGGCCGGCGCCGTGGCGACTGCGGCGAATGCGACCGACGCCGCGAGCAGCAGACGCGCGCGGCGATGCCTCCGCTGCGAACGCTCCAGAGCGAATGATTGCGCGACGTCAGTCATGTTGTCCCCTTTTCGACTACTAATAATAATGATTCGCAATTGCAGTTACGAACGAAGGGCAATAGACGCAACCCACTTGCCGATGAGGGGGACGTTTTGGGTAGAAGCGGAGGGATCGGACCGGCCGGGAACCGATGGGGTACATGGGTGATGGCCGGGCGCGCTTTCACGGCACTTGTCGGCGGCTATGCGGCGGCCGCCGGCAGCGCGTCCCTGCTCGCCCGTTTGCTGCCTGTCGCACGCGCCGAGGCTACGGCATGGGGCATGATTCTGTCATTTCTTCTCTTCGCGTCGCTGGGCCTCTGGGCGTTTCACGAGCCTAGGCTGGGCCGCGTCGCCCTCACCATCTGGGGCGTTGCCATCGCCTGCGCCGTGATCGTCTGGCTGATGGGGCCGCGGCCATGAAGCCCGCTAAGCCGGAGCGCGCCGTGGACCCGACGCGCAAGATGCTGCGCCAGTCGATGGCCTGGATTCACACATGGCTGGGACTGCTGGCGGGCTGGATCCTGTTCGCCATGTTCCTGACCGGCACGGCGAGCTATTTCCGCCCGGAGATCACACGCTGGATGCAGCCGGAGTTGCGGCCCGTCGGCGTCTCGCAGCAGCGCGCCGCCGAGAGCGCGATCGCTTATCTCCAGTCGACAACACCGGGCGACGAGCAATGGTTTCTCTATCTGCCCGATGAGCGCACGACCGAGACGCGGGTGTTCGCACGGGCGCGGCCCGATCCCGATCCCAAGGCGCCTCCCGCGCCGCGCCGGCCGGAGCTCAAGCTCGATCCCGCGAGTGGCCTACCGCTCACCGCGCGCGACACGCGCGGCGGCGAGCATTTCTACCGCTTCCATTTCCAGCTGCAGATCCCCCATCCCTGGGGGCGCTGGCTGGCTGGCCTGTGCGCCATCTTCATGCTCTCGGCGATCATCTCGGGCGTCATCACGCACAAGCGCATCTTCGCCGATTTCTTCACCCTGCGTTGGGGCAAGGGTCAGCGCAGCTGGCTCGACGCGCATAATGTCTCAGCCGTGCTGGCCCTGCCTTATCACGCAATGATCACCTATACCGGGCTCATTACGCTGGTGCTGATGTATATGCCCTGGCCGATCGTGGCCAACTACCAGAAGCCCGCCGACTTCCTCGCCGAAGCCTATGGCCGCGAGAATGAAGAGCCGGCGACCGGCCACGCCGCGCCGCTAGCTGCAATCGGGCCGATGATGGCCGATGCAACCGCGCTATGGGGCGGTGGCACAGTGCGCACTATCGTGATCCGCAACCCCAATGATGCTGGCGCGACGGTCACGATCCAACGCAGTCCCGCCGATGGCCTTAATGCCCGCGGCGCCTCAACCGTCTATTCCGGCGCGACCGGTCGGCGGCTCTCCGCGTCGGCGCCTGCGGGCGCTGCGATCAATACCGCCGGCGTGATGCTCGGCCTGCACCTCGGCCAGTTTGCCGGGCCGGTGCTGCGCTGGACCTATTTTCTGCTCAGCCTCACCGGTACGGCGATGGTCGGCACCGGGCTGCTGCTGTGGACGGCGAAGCGGACGAAGCCGGGCGGTCGCAGCTTTCTCGGCATGAGCATTGTGCAGCGGCTGAACATTGGCGTTATCGCCTGCCTGCCGGCGGGTATGGCGGCCTATCTCCTTGCGAACCGGCTGATCCCGGCCGACTTGCCGGGCCGGGCAGCGATGGAAGTCTCGGCGATGTTCTGGGTCTGGTTCGGCATGGCAGCCCTGTCTTGCTTCCGCCCGGTTGCGCGCGCCTGGCCCGAGACGCTCGCTGTCTCTGCCATCGCGTTCGCGCTTATCCCCTGGGTCAATCTGGCGACGACCGACCGCGGCTTTGTCGCGAGCTTCGCGCGCGGGGACTTGCTGTTCGTGGGCGTCGATCTCGCTACAAGCGCAATCGGTGGGCTGTTGGGCATCGCCGCCTGGCGCACGGCCAAACCGAAATCGACTCTCAAGACGCCGCGCCGCGTCGCCCGTGCGATGCCACAGGAGGCAATGGATGCCGCTTGAGTCCGCTATGATCAGCTATGCCGCGCTGGCAAGTCTCGCGCTCGTTCAGAAGAAGAACAGGCCCACCCCGCCCCCCCGCTTGCTCCCCACGCGCCGCGTCGCTCTATGCCTGGGCATCGCCCTGTTGCTGGTCGCGGCGCTGGTGGCGATCGGACGTTGGGGCGGCGGCCTGGGGTTCGCGTCGTGGATCGGACAGCTCAGCGTTGCCGGGGTTATGCTGGTGCTGCTGATGTCTTGGCGGCCACGCATCGCACTGTTGTCTGCGCCTTGGTTCCTGGCGGCGGGATTCGCGCTGGTTCTGGCCGCGCGGATACAGAACTGACGGCCACGACCGCATTGGCTCGGTCAACCGCAACTGCACACCGGCGTTTCGACGACGGGCGCTAGCGCCACCGAGCAAAAGGGAGCACCCGAATTGACGGGCCGCATTTTTTGACGGTCGCGAAGCAAGATCGAACGTCCGCCTCTGCGGCAAATCACGCCGGAAATGTGGGTGCAACACGCCCGCAAAAGTTTGGCATTGCGCCGCAGCCGGCAGGAAATTCCGGGGTTGGCCGCTGGTGGCACAAATCGCATCCCTTTAGCGGCCTGGCGCCGCGGCGGGTGTTCGAGGCAGGCTTAGCGAACTGTCCTCGCCATTGCCGAGGCGTTATTCCTGCGCGTCGCACGAACATATTTGTGAAGTGGCTTTGATCCCCAAATCCGCAGTCGAGGGCAATCTCGGCGAGCGGTAGAGATGTCGCCGCGAGAAGCAGCTTTGCGTGATCGATGCGCCGGTCCAGAAGCCATCGATAGGGCGCAATACCGACGCTTCTGTGAAAGGCTCGAACGAAGTAGGATACCGAGAGCTTGCACAGAGCTGCGACCTCGGAGATCGATATCGGCTCGTCGAGACGGTCAATGAGGGTCCGCTTGGCAAGGTCCTCCTGCCAGGGAGCAAGCTGCGGGCCAGCGTTGGGCAATTTGCCTGCCTGACGAGGGCAGGTCTTGGAATCGCGAGCCAGCTCATTCGCTGTCTCACGCATGGCAGATGCGCCAGATCGCCTGCCCGTCCTCAAACGCACACCGCCGCCATGGCGACCTCCAACCGGGACTGTGGATAGTCCCGGCCGCAGTGCGCGGACCGAGGCTACTCCAACGATCGCCACGCGTCAGGCGCGCCTTCAGGTCATTGACCTGCAGTCGGCCTCGCGTCGTGAGGATCCTGTTACTCCCGTCGGGTGGACAATCGGGCGACGGTAAAGGCGCCCTGAACGCGCAAATATTCTGTCGGACGCCCGAGAGGATCGCTCAGACGGAGTCGAGGCGCTTCTTGAGAAAACGCTCGGCGCGCGCGAGCTCCTTTTGCACGGTGCGCTTGTGAAGGCCGAACTGACCAGCGATCTCGGCATGTCTCAGCCCATCGCGCCAGCGTGCGAGAAAAATGTCCCGGCGCCTTTGAGACAGATCTGCCAGCGCATCGGTCGCGCGACTGACATCGATCTTCGTGAGCGCAGCCTGCTCTGGATCAGGTGCGCTATCACGGAGCAAGGGCAAGCGATCCGGATCGATCTCGCAATATCTCGCTTCCCGCTTGAAACTGTTTCGCGCCAGGTTGAGCGCCATCCGATAGAGATAGGCAAATGGCTGCCGGACCTCTCCAACCGACGGCGCACTCCCAAGTCGCACATAGGCGTCATGAAGCGCAGCTGCAGCGTCGTCGCGAGACCGTAAGGCGGCTGTCAAACGCCGCAGAAGAGCCAAATAATCCCGCTCAAGCGTGTCGCGCAGCTGCACAAGCTCGTCTCGCACCTGAATGTCGCAGGTCTCTCGATCGCCAGCGCCTACCGCGTGCCTGTCGGCTTCCTGCAGCCTCGCGGTGATTTCGTGCTGGCTCACTGCTTCAGCTCCTATGCCAACCTGATTGAGACCTTCACCCCATTTCCATTCATCGACACCGCTCGCCCGTCGGTATTGCCGATCGCCGTGCCGAGAATCCTTATGTATCGAGATCGGGACAAACTCGAAATCAAAACGCATGAGCTAGCCAACGCGGGCTCCGGCAAACTGCCAGCGTATGTAATCCCTTAGACCCGGTTTCGCGAACGCACACGATGGCGCTGACGCTGAGCCTCTGGCGCCGTGAGCCACCGTCGACCCTGCGCCGATTTTGCAGCCGCCGGAGCACCGTCGCTGAGCAAAATCTGCCCCCGAAAGATCCTAGTTAGCCCCACATCATCGCCGTCAGCCTCGATCAAAATATAAGACTGCAAAACGCGCACCGATAGATGATAAGCAGTGCTACGTCTGTCCGTTGGACCTGCCTCACCTCCGGCCTTTACTCGCCTGATACCGGTTCCGATATGCGCCGTTCGTGGCTGGCGATGTTGTTCCGAGCACACTCATGGTTGAACGGCCAGGCAAGATCGAGGTCACGCTTAAGGTGCGGCCCTGGCGGCACATGCCAACTAGGACGTCAGGAGGCCGCCGCAAACGGCGACGTGCGATCCAGTACTTCGACGGCCTTTAACTTATGTTCGGGGGCGAGGTGGGCATAACGAAGCGTCATCGCATAGTCGCTATGCCCGAGCAGTTCGCGCACGGTGTTGAGATCGACCCCGCCCATCACCAGCCGAGACGCAAAATGGTGCCGCATGTCATGCCAGCGGAACGCTGCAATGCCCGCGTCCCTGAGCAGATGCCGCCAGGAGAAGTTGACGCGATCGAACCGCTGTCCTGCGTCGTTGGCGAAAACCAATCCGTCCTTTCTTTCCGCCTGCGCTCGCCAGCCCTGCAACACCAGCATCGCTTCCCGGTTGAGCGGGATATGGCGCGTACGCCGCGATTTCGCTGTCGCACCCGTCACAGTCAGAATCCTTCGGTCGAGATCGACATTATCCCAGGTGAGATCGAACAATTCGCCGCGACGGCAACCGGTATTGAGCGAGAGCAGCACCAGCGGTTTCACATGGTCGGTGAAGGCCAACTGCCGCAGACTGGACAGCAGCGTATAACCGCGCTCACTCCGCCAACGATTGGCCGTATCGCGTTCGGTGCGGCGGCGCTCCTCACGGTCATCCAGCGCGGTGCGCAAGCGGGTCTCTTCGTCGTAGCTGAGGAAACGAACCTTGCGGCAATCATCCGTGCGGGATTTTTTGACCTTCGCAAGTGGATTTGTCCCGATCAACTCCCATTCCACCGCACGGTTAAACGCCGCCTTGATGGAGGAAATATCCCGATTGATGGTTTCCAGGCTCAAGCCGCGTTCGATTTCACCCGCGCGCCAGCGCTCCACATCCAGCGCGTTTATTTCGTCGAGCCGCTTGTCCAGCATCCCCCTGAATGCGGTCTTCAGTCGGTTGAGGTTCTGCTTGTGCGCCTTTTGATTGGCCTTGGCCCAAAGCCCATAGTCGCCATCGAGAAAAGCGCGAAAAGTCGGCACGCCCCGTTTTGGCTTACGCGCTTCAATCGGATCAATGCCGCGATAGACTTCCGACAGGATGACGCGGGCACTCTCGCGGGCCTCGGTCAAACCTACCGCATCGGCCCTACCCAGCCACACACGCTTGCCCCGCGCATACTCGCAATAGAAGGATTTCACACCGCTCGGCATCACCCGCAGAATTAGCCCTTTCAACCGGGAATCCCGATAATCTTTGGCCTTAACGGATATGGGAAACTTCTCGACCATCGCTTGTGTGAAAGCAGTGCGCACCTTGCCTAGCCTCGCTTGCCCAATTCAGATCCCGAATCGCGTCATTCTGGTGGTGCGCTGGTGGTGCAACTTGGCGCATCTGAGCGGAACAAAACGCAACCATCGGCAACACGCGTCGCACCTAGAAAGTGGCAGGAACGTACGGATTTTTCAACGTTTTTTGGTTGCAACAGGGTGCATCCAAAACCCCTCAAAATGGGGGCTGGGGGTGTGGGGGTCGGAGGTTCGAATCCTCTCGTCCCGACCAATTTTCCGAATATTTTTGACGGGTCAGCGGGCAGCGAAAACTGCCTCTTTCCGTGTTCGGGGCGCAGTCCCGCGTATGTGTAGCAACGCAGCCATGCTGCGGCAAAGTAATAGTTGGGCAGACATCGGTATCTTGCATTTTACATCAAGGACGAGGTAACTCGTTCACAAATGCGATCTGCGCTATTTAAATCCACCATAGTCGCAGAGATCAGGAGGGGCACAATGGCCACCTTTAAAGATGCCCTCGCTCCACTTACCGGACGGTTTGTTCGAGAGCATCAGGTTCTGCATATCGCAGGCGACCTTCCTAATGACGTTGGAGCGATAGATAGCGCGCGCCGAGAAATTCTGAAATGGGCGCAGAAGCGCAGCGGCGGTCGCCTTCCCGACGAGGCTATGGCCGGACGCAGTTTCGAGCTACTAGCTGCTGGGCGCAACAGTAGCGCCGTCGAAGTCGACCTACCAGAAATTCACGCTTGGGCGCTTCGTCAAGAAGACCCTGACAAAACTGTTGCCGGTCGCATTTGGACCTCGGAAGCGATATTGTGGCGAACTCCCGATCGCACTCCCCGCTTCGCCGCTCGGCTCATCGTGGTCAGCAACGAACCCGAACTGAATATTATTCCAGCAGCGCCTGGCTACATTCGGCAACTTGCGGGTCAACTCGGCCTGACGAGCGGCGGCTACCCCATCGCGGCCTTCCCTTGGTATATTGGTGACACTGACGCTCAAGACGCGTTCCTCGATATGCTCGAAGATCCGAAGCGCCGATTACCAATCGTCGTGGTTTCCGTCACGGATCGTGATAAACCCGAACTCACGATAGACGTTGATGCTCTCGCCGCTGGCCTATGCGGCCTCGCACAGGTGGTGGTCATTCTTCCCGAGACCTCTTGGGCGTTGACTGATCGCTTCAATAAGCGGTTATCCGTGTTTGACCGCGGCGTTCGCATCTATTTTCCAGGTCTTGATGCCGACGAAGATCCTTACACACACCCGCTATGGCTAGGTGCTCGACTATCTACGCTCAATGAGGGTGCGGAGGTCGACCGCCAAGTCAGGTTACGTGTTGCGCAATTCAGCACTCGTTCGGTGAGAATGGGTGAAGACATCCTGCCCTTCTCTCAATTGCGCAGTGTTAGCCGTAAGGCCGAACAGGATAGGCTCGCAAGCAGCGGCGCGAGCGATAGCGAAAAACTCGCCGCCGCTGACGACCGGATCGCTGCACTGGCGAAGGAATTGAGCGAGGCCAAGGAACTCGAGCAATATGCTCTGGACGAGGAACGGAAGGCGCAGATTCGTGCTGATGAAGCCGAGAGCCGTGAGCGCAATGTAACCGCTCAAATCCAAAGCCTCCTTCAACGGCTTGCGGACGCAGGTGCTGTCGAGGACCAGAATGTAAATCTACCACAAAGTTGGTCGGATTTTGAAGAATGGTCAGACCAGGCGTTGGTGGGTCGTGTCAGCCTCACCGGCGCGGCAAAACGAGGATGCAAGAAGGCTCTATTTAAAGACGTTGAACAGGTAGCCCGCTGCCTGCTCTGGCTAGCGAATGTGTGCCGGAACCGGCTTTTAGATGGCGGCGGCTCGCTACGTGACGAGGTTATCGAAGACGGGATTCGCAATTCGCCCTGCGGCAGCGACGAATTCATGTTTGATTGGCAGGCGCAGCGGTTAAGTGCGGGGTGGCATGTCAAAACCGGCGGAAACACCCGTGCGCCAGAACATTGCCTGCGAGTTTACTACGGATGGGACCACCAAACGCAGCAAATTATCATCGCGGATATGCCTGCCCACCGAAAAACAGGCGCGAGTTAGGGGCTGACTTCAAAAACCACAGCCACAAACCCCTTCGCCCGCCTAACGTCGCACTGAAGCGGGATTAGTTCATCACAGGACAAACGAGACCGCAATTGCTTGATCAGCGACGTAAGTTCCGTTGGGAGATTTGAAATGCCAATTACCCAAGGCGCAGAAAAGCCAGATTGGACTTGGGATGAGACGCTCCTCGCGCTCGACTTGCTCTATCGTCATGGTTCTCCAATCCACAAAGGCCACCCTGATATCGCTGAACTTTCAGCGCTTCTGAGGTCGGCCCTCATTCCGTAACGAGAACGGCGTGGGACTGAAGTTGCAAAACCTTTTGTCCGCCATCGACCCATCTAGGGGGTTGTCATCATCGGCAACGGACCGAGCGCTGATAGCTGAACACTCACGTTCACGGGCTAAAGAGGTCGCGGTGATTGCTTCATCGATACGTGCGGCAATTGCCCGCGGCCAAACCGCGGACCCCGTACCTGACGACGGACAGCAGCCTTAGCTCCAGACGAGCGTCGGGAAACACATCTCCTCCCGACCGCCCCCACTTTTTCGCTGTCCTACACCCCCTCCGCCATGGCAGCCCTGTGGGACGCCCGCTCCCGTGCCCAGGCATCAGGTGCGGGCGAAGCATGGCTCTTTCTCAGTGCAGCGTCTCTCACGCCCGGCGTCGCAGGCTTGCCGGGACAGGCTCTGGCGCCTGCTTCACCAGCGGCGCGAGAAAGTTGAGAGAAGCGGAAGTTCACGCACCCGTGTCGTGAACTTCGTGAACTTCCGGCGCGGCGCGCGCTGTTGGACGGTCTGGCCGGGCCGCCTCCGCAGCGGTGGCTCAGCCCGGTTTACCGGATTTCGACGCGGTGGGGCGCTCGCAGTCGCTCCGGCGCCAGACCCTTTCCACGCGGCCCGGATCACGCCGCCCCGATCACGCGGGGCAATTCACCGGCGCACCACCTCGCCATCCTCTTTCACGAAATTGTCCGGCTGCCGCTCCAGCAGGTCCAGCACCAGCTCCGAGGGCCGGCAGAGTTTCGTACCCCTGGGCGTCACCACGATCGGGCGGTTGACCAGAATGGGGTGGGCGATCATCGCCGCGATGATCGCGTCATCGGACGCGGTGTCATCCAGCAGGCCAAGCTGGGCGGCAGGCGTGCCTTTCTCGCGCAGGGCCTCGCGCGGGGTCATGCCCATGGCGGCGAAGAGCGCACGCAGTTGCGGCGCCGTCCAGCCGATGGTGCGATAGTCGATCACGGCAGGCGCGTATCCCGCCGCCTCGATCATGGCGAGCGCGTTGCGGGACGTGCCGCAATCCGGGTTGTGATAGATGGTGACTGGAAAGTCGCTCATGGCTTACTCCCGAAGTGCGCCGGCACGCCGCGCGACGGCGCCGCCGCGCTCATACCAGCCTCTGGACCGATTCACGATCGCGACGACCGACAGCATCACCGGCACCTCGATCAGCACGCCGACGACCGTGGCCAGCGCCGCGCCGGATTGCAGGCCGAACAGGCCGATGGCCGCCGCCACCGCCAGCTCGAAGAAGTTGCTCGCGCCGATCAGCGCCGATGGCCCGGCGACGCAATGCGCCTCCCCAGCCGCGCGATTCAGCCAATAGGCGAGGCCTGCATTCAGATAGACCTGGATGAGAATGGGCACGGCCAGCAGCACGATGACCAGCGGCTGCGCCACAATCTGCTCGCCCTGAAAGCCGAAGAGCAGCACCAGCGTCGCCAGCAGCGCGACCAGCGACACCGGCGAGAGGCGCGAGAGCAGCCGATCCAGCCCGGCCTGCCCGCCCCGCGCGAGCACAGCGCCCCGGACGATCTGCGCAAGGACGACCGGCACGACGATGTAGAGCAGGACCGAGAGCAGCAGCGTGTTCCATGGCACGGTAATGGACGCGACGCCCAGCAGCAGGCCGACGAGCGGGGCGAACAGGACGACCATCAGTACATCGTTGAGCGCCACCTGGCTGAGCGTGTAGGCCGGCTCGCCATTGCACAGGTTGGACCAGACGAACACCATCGCGGTGCAGGGCGCCGCCGCCAGCAGGATCAGCCCGGCGATGTAGGACGGCGCCTGTCCCGCCGGCAGCAGCGGCGCGAACAGCCAGCCGATGAACAGGCTGCCGAGCAGCGCCATCGAGAAGGGCTTCACGGCCCAGTTGACGAACAGCGTGACGCCGATGCCGCGCCAGTGCCGCCGCACCGCGCCGAGCGCGCCGAAGTCGATCTTCAGCAGCATGGGGATGATCATCAGCCAGACGAGGACGGCGACCGGAAGATTGACGCTGGCGACTTCCGCCGAGCCGATGGCCGCAAAGACGCCCGGCATCAAATGCCCGGCCGCAATGCCGACCACGATGCACAGCGCCACCCAAAGCGACAGAAAGCGCTCGAACGTCGTCATGACGGCTGCCCCTCTTGTGCGCGGCATTGCACGGCCTCGGCGAGCGGTCCGCAGATTTCCGGCCGTCCCGCGCAGCAATCGGCGACGAGGAAGCCGAGGAGCGCGCGCATCCCTTCATAATCCGCGCAATAAATGACCGAGCGCCCCTCTCGCCGGGACTGGATGAGGCCCGCATGACCAAGGATCGTCAGATGCGTGGACAGCGTGTTGGGTCGCACGCCCACCTCCCGCGCGATTTCCCCCGCCGGCAACCCTTCCGCGCCCGCCCGCACCAGCAGACGGAAGACCGCCAGCCGATGCCCCTGGGCCAGCGCGGACAGCGCATCGACGGCTTGTGGCAGCAGCATCAGCAGCAGGCCTTGGGCGCACAACAGGCCGAAGCGGAAGCGACCTCGTCGGGCAGCACTTCATCCTCGCCATAGGATGTCGCCTCGCCATGGGTATAGAAGGTCTCCCAGCGCACCCCGGCCGTGTCCGTCACCCAGCTCTTGTCCGAGCGGGCATAGCAACAGGTCGTCGCGTGCTGATCGAACGTCTTGTTGCCCGCAGTCTTCAGGCGCGTCGCCAGCACCGCCAGCTCTTCCGGTGCCTCCACCTGGATGCCCACATGGTCGATCCCGGTGGCGCGCGCACGGGAGGAAATGGCGAGGTTCACGCGCGGATCCTCCAGCATCCACTTCGCATAATCGTCCTTCACGACGACCGGCCGCGCATCGAAGAGCGTGCTGTAGAACGCGATGGCCTGTCCAACGTCCGGCACGCTGATGTGCAAGTGCAAGCGCTTCATGCGGGTCTCCTGGTTCGGTATTATTTCGATTATCGTCGAACTATCGATTCTGGAAGACGAATTCTGCCGCCCTGCCCCGCTTCGGCACGCTGCACCCGCGCGCTTCCAATTGAGCCCCTGCCTGCGATGGGGTAGCGTCTGGCACGAACCGATTGGAAGGGTATGATCTTGAACCGGAGTTTCTTCGCCGTGGCACTGCTTGCCGGGCTGCTGACCAGTGCAGCCCACGCGGGGGAAGCACCGCTTTACCAGCCGACGCCCGATTGGGTCGTCCCGGCGAAATTGCCCGATCCGGCAACGCTCGGCGCCAATGCGCCGGCCATGCTCATCTTCGACGGGCAGCAGCGCATCGCCGGCGGCCAGCTGTGGGCCTATGTCGATACGGCGCAGCGCATCACCTCCGCCGAGCAATTGAACCAGCTCGCCAACCTCACCTTGCCCTGGCTGCCCGACAAGGGCGATCTCATCGTCCACGAACTGGCGATCGTGCGGGGCGGCGAGACGATCGACCTGCTCGCCGGCGGCAAGACCTTCACCGTGCTGCGCCGCGAGCAATCGCTCGAACAGCGCGAACTCACGGGCGTGCTGACCGCGACCATGGCCGTGGAAGGGCTGCGCGTGGGCGACATCCTGCGCCTGCGCTTTTCAACCACGGGTACGGACAAGGCGCTGGCCGGCCACGTGCAGGCGCTCGCCCCGGTCATCACCGCGCCGGCCAATATCGCGCAGGGGCGCCTGCGCAGCCTGTGGGAGAACAGCGCGAAAGCGCAATGGAAGCTCTCGGCCAAGGGCATCGACGTGAAGCCGGTGCGCGGCAAGGACTTTACCGAGATCAGCTTCGCGCTCCCCGGCCCCAAGCAGCCGGATATGCCCAATGACGCACCGGGGCGCTTCCGCAACTTCCCCTTGCTGGAGGTCTCCACCTTCGCCGACTGGAAGGACGTCTCCCGCACCATGTCGCCGCTGTTCGCGACGGCGGGGCTGATCAAGCCGGGCAGCGCGCTCCAGAGCGAGATGGACGCGATCATGAAGGCCGATGCGACTCCGCTCGGCCGCACGCAGAAAGCGCTGCAACTGGTGCAGGACAAGGTGCGCTATCTGGCCGTGCAGATGGACGGCGGCAATTATGTGCCGCAGACGCCGGAGCAGACATGGACGCTGCGCTATGGCGATTGCAAGGCCAAGACGCTACTGCTGCTCGCGCTGCTGCGCGGCATGGGCATCGAGGCCGAACCGGTGCTGGCGCACACCCAGCTGGGCGACATGGTGGTGAACCGCCTGCCCAGCGCTGCCGCGTTCAACCACATCCTCGTGCGCGCCACCATCAACGGCGAATCGCTGTGGCTCGACGGCACCGGCCTTGGTGCGCGGATCGAGGACATTCACGACACCCCGCCGTTCCGCAACGTGCTGCCGCTGCGTCCGCAAGGCGCTGACCTGATGGTGATCACGCCGCACAAGAACGGCCGGCCGACGGTCGACCTGACCCTCGATATCGACGAGAGCACCAGCGTCGACCTGCCTGCGGCCTTCGACCTGTCGCTCGTCATGCGCGGCGGCCTTGCCATGCAAATCGGTATGCTGCGCACCCAGCTCGATGCGACACGGCAGCGGGAAGTGCTGGCGCAGTTCCTGGGCCGGCTGGTGGGCGAGTCCGAGTTCAGCACCATCGAGCTGCTGCCGGACGAGCAGGCGGGGCAGCTCACCATCAAGGCACGCGGCGTCAAGGGATCGCTGTGGCGCTGGGACGACAAGGCAATGAAGCGCGGCCTCGATCGCAGCCTGGCCTCCATCACCTTCGACCCCGATCGCGCACGCGCCGCCTGGTCGGCCATCCCGGTCGCGACACCCTCGCCGGAGGGCCGCCGCATCCGCACCACCATCCGCCTGCCGGATGGTGGCAAGGGCTTCCGTCTCGATGGCCAGCCGACCCTGACCGATCGCATTGCCGGCTATGACCTGAGCCGGACGGTGACCATTACCGACGGCAAGCTGCTCTCCGACGAACGCCTCGATTCAACCGGCGCGGAAATTCCCGCCAGCGCGGTCGGCACGGAGCGCGACCGGCTGGCGAGCGCCCGCGTGCGTGCGCCACAGCTTACCGCCCCGGCCAACGCGCTGCGACGGTGGGACGTGGCCGGCAAGGACCCGGCCGGCGCCACCCAGATCGCCGCCGCGGAAGCCGTCTATGCACAGGCCATCGCCCTGGCCCCGGACAAGGTCGACGGCTACCACAGCCGCGCGCTGTTCCGCCGCGCCATCAACGACGGCAAGGGCGCGGTTGCGGATCTGGACAAGGCGATCGCGCTCGAGCCGGACCTCGACCTCTACCTGCTGCGCGCCGCGCTGCATGAGGAACAGGGCGACATGGCTGCGGCACTCGCGGATGCGGAAGCGGCACGGCAGCTTGATCCTGCGTCGATCCCGGCCGTTTTGCGTGTCGCGAGCCTGCGCTCCGAGCGAGGCGACCTCAAGAGCGCGCTGGCGCTGCTCGACCAGCGCATCGAACTCGGCGGCGACACCCGGCAGACCTATAGCGAAGCCAAGGCCGACCTCATCGGCAAGTTCGGCGACGCAAACGAAGCGCTCAAGCTGGTGCAAGGCCTGATGGCCGAGAAACCGGGCATGCCGACGCTGCTCAACCTCAGTTGCTGGATCAAGGGAACCCGCCAGCTCCAGCTCGACAGTGCCGCCAAGGACTGCACCTCGGCGCTGGAGCTGAGCTCCAATCCCTACGCCATTCTCGACAGCCGCGCGCTCGTATCCTACCGGCTCGGCCGCTATGACGACGCGATGCGCGACCTCGACGCCGTGATCAACGCAATCCCCAGCATGGCCGAGAGCCGCTTCATGCGCGGCGTCATCCTCGCCCGGCTGGACCGCAAGAGCGAGAGCGCGGCGGAGCTGGCGATCGCCCGGCGCATCCAGCCGCGCATCGACCAGATCTACGCGCGCTACGGGATCAAGCCCTGAGGCGGCAGGCCGTCGCTGAAAATCGCACTCCAGGCGGGCTGGTCCAACAGCGCGCGCGACGCTGGAAGTTCACGAAGTTCACGACACGGGGGCGTGAACTTCCGTTTCCCTCACCTTTCGCGGCGACCGGACGAGGCGGACGCCAGCCGCTGTCCCGGCGAGCCAGGACGGCCTGGCCAGACGGTGGAGAAGCCTCGAATGAGAATGAGCCGCATTGTGTTCTCATCTCTCTGTTTTACCCAGGAGCGAGCTGACGAGCGGGCTGCCATAGCGGCGGGGGTGTAGGACAGGGAAAAGCGATACAGCGCGACATCGATCCCGATCTTCATCTCATCGCTTCGGACAGCACGGCTGGAGGGAACCACGGTGAAGCGCCTGAGGGAGGAGACTCATCTGGTGCGAGCAAGCCAGTCCGGCCTGGCCCATTCTCCCCATCGTCTTGGTTTCAAGCCGCTCGCGTGACTCGATTCCCGCGTGCGCGGGAATGACGATGGCGGGAGAAAGCGCTGGGCCAGCCTCCCCTCGCCATTTGAAAGCTCCGCCGACTTGGTCAGAAGGCGAACCGCAGCGAACCGGTCAGCCGCGCGCCGACGTGACGGTCCATGAACGGCGCGGCGGGATCGGTACGCGTGATACTGGTGTCGGTGTAGCGCAAGCCGGCGGTCAGCGCCCCCATGGCATAGTCCATGCCGACTGCATGATCGCGATACTGGTTCTCGGGCCGCAGACGCGTGGCGCGGACCGGATCATCGACACGCCCTGACGAGTGGCCGACATGGCCGTAAAGGCTGAGCGGCGTTCCGGGCACGCCGATGTCGAAACCGGCATGCAGATAAAGATTATCGCCGCCGATGGCACTTTGCGGGGGGGCATAGGCCGTGCCCGCGCTCAGCCGGGCCGGACCGAGACTGAAGCCAAGCCGCGCGTCCAGTTCGGCATAGCTCAGCTCCGAGGCACCGGCGAAGACATGACCGGTCGCGCCGGCGGAGAGGCTCAGCAGACCAAGATCGTGCCGATAACGCAACGAGAGGTCCGCCACACCGTCCGCGCCGCCATGGCGTGCGCTGCCGCGCAGAGGGCTGGCGGTGAGGCCCAGATCGAACGCACCGGCAAGCGGAACGCTCACCCCGGCTTCGATGGTCTGCCGGCCGTCGCTCCAGCTCAAGCCGCGTCGGCGCTGGTCGCTGCTCGCCTCCAAACTGAGATCGCCCCCCGGCCCGGCCTGTGCGATGGCCGGCATGGCCGCGAGGAGCAGCATGCCGGCCGCGCGGATAGGCCGCGCTCGTACGCTGCTCCCGGTCATGGCTGCTCAGTTCAGCGCGAGCGCATGGGCCGCGTCGATGTCCGCGATCACAGCCGGCCGATCAGCCTGCGCCATGGCCAGCACGGCATCCTGCGCACGCTCGACACGGCTGGCAATCTCCGCCTCGACGGCTTGACCGACCTGTCGGCAAGAGCCGGGACGCTGTCCCTCGATCACATGCGCGTCGCCCGGCACGCGCTTCGTCAGGCGCTCGCCATCGCTGGCGCGGCGGATTTCCCGCTCCAGCGCCACCGTGGCCGTCCACCGGCAGCGCTCGGTGCTCGGGCGCGAGCCGACCGACTGACCGATAGTCCGCATCTGCGTGCTCACATGCGGGCGATAGCTGAGCTGATAGGCCGCCCCGCGATGCTCCAGCGTCGCCTCGTGCACGGCGGGTTGCGTGGCGCCAAGCATGGCAGCGGCAACGAACATGAGCATCCTGGGTCTCCTTCTGGTTCGACATTGACTGCCTATTTTTTGAGCAATTCCGAACCGGAATGCACAAATAAAAGGCAACCCTCGAATAAGAAGGCCCTTTGTCCGGATTGTTTCCGGACCGCTTCGTTTGATGACCCTGCCGGGTTCAGACGCGGGCGAGCAGGCTTTCGGTCAGCCCCTCGAACAGGCGGCGCCCGTCCGTGCTGCCATGTGCTTTCTCGATCACCCGCTCGGGGTGCGGCATCATGCCCAGCACATTACCGGCATCATTGAGAATGCCGGCGATATCGCGCGCGGAGCCATTGACGCGCTCGCCATAGCGGAAGGCTACGCGCCCATCGCCCTCAAGCCGATCGAGCGTCGCGGCATCCGCGAAATAATTGCCATCATGGTGCGCGACCGGCACGGTGATCTTCTCACCAGCGTCATAGCGACTGGTGAACGCGCTCTGACTGTTTTCCACCGTCAGCGCCACATCGCGGCATACGAAATGCGTGCCGGCATTGCGCATGAGCGCGCCCGGTAGCAGGCCCGTCTCGGTGAGCACCTGGAAGCCGTTGCAGATGCCAAGGACAAAGCGGCCCTGCGCGGCGGCCTGTGCGACGGCCTGCATCACCGGCGAGCGCGCGGCCATGGCGCCGGAGCGCAGATAATCGCCATAAGAGAAGCCGCCAGGCACGCCGATCAGGTCCAGACCCTCGGGCAGTTCCGTCTCGCGATGCCAGACCATGATCGGCTTGACGCCGCTCACGGCCTCGAACGCGACGGCCAGGTCGCGGTCACAGTTTGATCCGGGGAAGACGATGACGGCGCTTTTCATCGCGGGCACTCCCTATGTCAGCCAACGGCCTCGATGCGGTAATTCTCGATCACCGTATTGGCGAGCAGCTTCTTGCACATCGCGTCGATGTCCGCCTCGCTGGTGCCATCGGCCAGATCGAGCTCGATCAGCTTGCCGGCGCGCACATCATTGACGCCGCCAAAGCCCAGTCCTTCGAGCGCATGCTGGATCGCCTTGCCCTGCGGATCGAGCACGCCGGTTTTCAAGGTGACGAACACGCGGGCTTTCATGGGGCCAGGTCCTCTTTCATGACTGGGCTGGAGAGTGATGCGGCAGGCCCTAGACCCGGCTGGCGCGCGCCGCAAGAGGGCGAGCGACACATGGGCGACGTCAGGCGACAATCCGGCCATCTTGATGGCGCCGGCCTCCTGCCCGCTCAATCGCCATCGACCGCGCGGCGGCCCAATGCCGGATCGTCGGTGAAGAACCCATCCAGCCCGAGCGCCAGATAACGACGGATCTCCGCCACGGACCCTGCCTCGTTGCGGGCATTCTCCCCCGCGCCATCCCGATAATCGGCCGGGAGGAAGCGATTTTCCGGCCGGAAAGTATAAGCCCTGACTTTCAGACCCGCTGCATGGGCATCAGCGACGATGCTCGTCGGCTTGCCCAGCCGCCCGGCGGCATCGAGCGGGATCAGCATGCGCGTCCAGGGCGAGACGGTATCCGCATAGGCCGCGATGGCGCGCAGCCCGGCCGGCGTCGCCATCTGCGCGCAGGTGGTGCGCCCGCCGGCAGCGGCGACATCCGCCGGGACGACGGAGGGCTCGTCGAGCAACTGCATGAGCGCGATGTTGGCGCTGCGGCCGATGCGTCCGCGCAAATAACGCAGGTTCGCCGTCTCGAAGGACTGTATCTCGACCGGATGACGCAGCGTGTAGTCATGCGCGCCGAGCGTGGCGAGCAGCCGGTCCTCCAGCGGCAGGCCAATGCCGGCGAAATAGGTGGAATGCTTGATCTCCGGCACGAGGCCGATGCTGCGCCCGCGCGCGGCGGCCTCGGCCGCGGTGAAGTCGATCACTTCATCGAGCGTGACGAGCTGGAACTGCCGATCGTAGCCCTGACTCTCCGGCCGCACCGGGCCCAGCCGCTCGATCGCACGCAGGGTCTTGAGCTCGGCCAGCGTGAAGTCCTCGGTGAACCAGCCCGTCTGCGCCTGCCCGTCGATGGTCTTCACGGTCTTGCGCCCCGCGAACTCGGGCCGGCCCGCAACGTCCGTCGTCTCCGCGATATTGTTTTCGTGGCGCACGATCAGCACGCCGTCCTTCGTGATGACAAGGTCGGGCTCGATATAATCCGCGCCATCCGCGATCGCCTTGGCATAAGCGGCCAGCGTATGTTCCGGGCGCCGGGCCGAGCAGCCGCGATGCGCGAAGACCAGCGGCTTGGGCCGGGCAGGCGCCTGCGCGCGCACTCTGCGAGGTGCCGATGCGGCAATCGCGAGCGCGCTACCCAGTCCCAATGCCTGCCGGCGGCTCATCCCGTCTGTCATGATACGCACATGCCCTTTTGCCGTCGCCGAATGGCACGGCCCCTGCCCTGCCCGGCGATCCCGCCTCATTTCACCGGTTCGAGACAGTAATGTGGCACCGCGCCCGTGACGATCCGACTTTCAGGCGCCCTGCGCGCCGCTCATCGCAGGCGATAATAGTCCGCGACGCGATCCAGCGCGAACCCGAGGACCAGCTTGCCGGCTCGCACCGGCCAATCGAGCGCCTGTTCGGCCGCGCCGATGCTCTCGCAGGCACAAGCGACACGCCAGAGAATATCGGAGAGGCCCGGACCGGCAGCGGCCAGCGCCGCATGGAGGCGTTCGCGCGCGGCTATCTCCCCTTGGCTGTGCGCCAGACCGGCCGCCGGCGCGCGCCGACCGCGCGAGGGCGCCCCCGCCACATCCCAGTTCATGGTCACGCGCGCGCCCAGCGCCGCCCGCTCCCAGTCCCGCCGGATCGCCTCGGCTGCCTCCAGCTGACGGCGCGAAAGCATCTTGCGAGAGAAGAGCCAGCTCACCGGGGATTCGCCCAGATGGATCAACACCCTTTGCGGCTTGCCGTCCGGCCCCTCCACAATCTGCTCGGCATAGCGCTCGCTTTTCGCCCCTGCGCCTTTGCGCACCCGTCCTCCTGCCGTTGCCGCCATCATCGCGTCTCCCCGCTTGAGTCGCAAGGCCATTGCCATGTGGCGATAAATGTAGGACAGAGCGAACCCATCCGGTTAGCAGGGAGAGGATTGGCATGATCACGCGCATCCGCGAAGTCCGCAAGGCCCGGGGCCTGACGCTGGAGGAAGTCGCCGCCCGCTGCGAACCGCCGACCACCGCCCAGACGATTGGCCGGCTGGAGACAGGGACGCGAACCGTATCGGTCAAATGGCTCAACCGGATCGCGACCGCGCTCGGCGTGCAGGCCAGCGATCTGGTCGACCTCCCCGACAGTGAGAAAATCCCAGTCGCGGCGCTGGTTGGCCCGGATGGCGCAGGCGCGCCGAGCCGCCCCCTCTCGCTGATTCCGCCGACCATGCCCAAGGGCGCGCTCGGCATTCGCATGACGGCCGCGCTGGGCGACTATCGCGCCGGCGACGAACTGTGGTGCGAGCCGCTGCCGCCCGAACGCTTCACCGACGCCCTCAACCGCGACGTGCTCGTGCCTCGCCCGGCCGGACGCTTCCTCTTCGGCCGCCTTATCGGCCGCGACAGCACGATGATCCACCTGCTGCCGCTCGGTATCGGCACGCGCCAGCAAGTGGTTGCCGATCCGGCCTGGATCGGCCTGCCGGTCAAGCTGGTGCGCACCCTGTAGGGCAACACCGGCCCGGCCGGGCAAAACAGGACAGGAAAGCCACTTTACGGTTCGTGCTCAGTCATTTCCGGCACACGCCGGGCGCTCTAGACTCGCCCGAACTGTCGAGAGGAGTGCCTGATGGAAACGAGCCGCCGCGAGCTGATCGCCGCTGGAACCCTTGTCGCGGCTTTCGCCGCCACCGGCAGCGGAGCCCAGATTGCCCGAGCGCCGGACGGCCTGATGAGCGTGCTCCATATCTATTCCGGCCCGGACGGCATCTCGCGCGCGCGCCGCGTCCCGGTGCATGGCAACAAGACGATTCCCATCGTCGAGGTGATGGCCGGCAGCATCGGACCCGGCCTCACGCCCTGGGGAACAGCCCCCCAGAAGCGCTTCTCGATCAACACGACCGGTGACCTGGACGTGGAACTCGCCGATGGCACGCACCACCGCATCGGCAAGGGCGACCTCGTCTTCATCGACGATCAGGGCGGCAAGGGGCACCGGAGCCACATGCTCACCCCGGTCGCCAACCTGTTCCTCATCGTGCCGGACGATTTCGACCTGATCGCCTGGGCGGGCAAGCCGGCTGCCTGATCAGGACGAACGCAGGCACCGCTTACATGCCGCCTGCGCGAGGTGGGCAAGGCGCGCCTAAGTCGTCGGGACCGTCCAGATCAGCACATTGGCGAACATGACCATCGCAGCCACGATCATCAGCCAGCCATGCTTGGGATCGCGCTTCTTCACGATCAGGTACAGGCCACCAATGCCCAGGGCGATGCCGGCCAGCATCAGGATCGACAGGATCATCGCGCTCATGGCGGCTCGTTAGCCTCGTCTTGCCAAAGGCGCAATCGGCGGTGGCATTCTCAGGGTTGTAACACTAGATAGCGGCCCAACGGCGACTCGCTGCCCGCCGAGGTCGCTGGGGGAAAGAGCCGAACCATGCGCATCGCCATTGCTTCCGACCATGCCGCCGTGGACCTGAAAGCTGCGCTCGCCGAGTGGCTGCGCGAGCAGGGTCACGACGTGAACGACCTTGGCCCCCAAGCCGGCGAGAGCGTCGACTATCCCGATTATGGCTACAAGCTGGCCGGGGAAATCGCCGCCGGGCGCGCCGAGCGCGGCATTGCCCTGTGCGGATCGGGCATCGGCATTTCCATTGCCGTCAATCGCCATCCTGCCCTGCGTTGCGCGCTCGTCTCCGAGCCGCTCTCCGCCACGCTGTGCCGCGAGCATAATGATGCCAACGCAATTGCCATGGGCGCACGCCTCATCGGCCTCGACATGGCCAAGGCCTGCGTCACGGCCTTCCTGACCACGGACTTTGGCGGCGACCGTCACGTCCGCCGCGTCGGCAAGCTGGGCACCCCGCCCGTGCCTGCCCAAATCGACTAACCCTGAAGGAGTTTCCATGACCAGTTCGCCAGCCGCCGTCGACACCTCGACTGACCTTGCGATCCGCGCTCCGGGCTTCTTCTCCGCCTCGCTGGCCGAAGCCGATCCGGACGTGTTCGCCGCCGTGCAGGGCGAACTCAAGCGCCAGCAGGACAAGATCGAGCTCATCGCGTCCGAGAACATCGTGAGCAAGGCGGTGCTGGAAGCGACCGGCAGCATCTTCACCAACAAATATGCCGAAGGCTACCCCGGCAAGCGCTATTATGGCGGCTGCGAGTGGGCCGACGTGGTCGAGACCCTCGCCATAGAGCGCGCCAAGACGCTCTTCGGCTGCGATTTCGCGAATGTGCAGCCCAATTCGGGTAGCCAGATGAACCAGGCGGTGTTCCTCGCGCTTCTCCAGCCGGGCGACACCTTCATGGGCCTCGATCTTGCGGCGGGTGGCCACCTGACGCACGGATCGCCGGTCAACATGTCCGGCAAGTGGTTCAACTGCGTCTCTTATGGCGTGCGGCAGGACGACCAGCTGCTCGACATGGAGGCGATTGCCGCCAAGGCGCGTGAGCACAAGCCCAAGCTCATCATCGCCGGTGCAACCGCTTATCCCCGCGTTTGGGACTTCGCGGCGTTCCGCGCCATTGCCGATGAGGTGGGCGCCTATCTGCTCGTCGACATGTCGCACTTCTCCGGCCTTGTCGCCGGTGGCGCGCACCCCTCGCCTTTCCCGCACGCCCATGTCGTCACCACGACCACGCACAAATCGCTGCGCGGTCCGCGATCGGGCATCATCCTCACCAATGACGAGGCACTGGCCAAGAAGTTCAACTCGGCCGTATTCCCCGGCCTGCAGGGTGGCCCGCTGGTGCATGTGATCGCCGCCAAGGCGGTCGCCTTCGCCGAGGCGCTGCGGCCCGAGTTCAAGGCCTATGCCCATCAGGTTGCCGCCAATGCCAAGGCGCTGGCCGCCAGCCTCGCCGATGCCGGCCTCGCCATCGTTTCGGGCGGCACGGACAATCACCTGATGCTCGTCGACCTGCGCTCGAAGGACGCGACCGGCAAGGCGGCGGAAAAGGCGCTCGACCGCGCCTACATCACCTGCAACAAGAACAGCGTGCCCTTTGACACGGCCAGCCCCTTCGTCACTTCCGGCATTCGCCTCGGCACGCCGGCCGCCACCACACGCGGCTTCCGCGAGGCCGAGTTCCGCCAGATCGGCGGCTGGATTGCCGAAGTGGTCGAGGGCCTGCGCCGCAATGGCGATGAGGGTGACGGGCAGATCGAAGCGCATATCCGCGAGAAGGTGAAGGACCTGACCGCGCGTTTCCCGATTTACTGAGGAGTTAGCAGGCATGAGCGAGCGCGACGATCTGGTGGAGCGGGCCAAGGCCGAAGTCTCCGGCATGGCCAAGCAGGGCCTGCGCCACCCCTCCACCAAGCCGGTGCTGACCGGCGCCGCGATTGGCGCGGTTGCCGGCGTGGTGCTGCCGGTCGTCTCGCTGCCGCTCGGCCTCGTCGCCGGCGCCGGCATTGCCTTCTGGTCGAGGATCCGCCGCTAAATGCGCTGCCCTTATTGCGGACATGAAGACAGCCAGGTGAAGGACTCGCGGCCGACCGAGGATGGTGCCGCGATCCGTCGTCGTCGCCAGTGCGAAGGCTGCGGCGCACGCTTCACCACGTTCGAGCGCATTCAGCTGCGCGACATCACCGTGGTGAAGACGGATGGCGCGAGCGAACCGTTCAACCGCGACAAGCTCGCCCGCTCGATCGAGCTGGCCTGCCGCAAGCGCGCTATCGATCCGGTACGGATCGAGCGGCTGGTCTCCGGCATCCAGCGGCAGCTCGAAACGAGCGGCGATAGCGAAGTTGCCTCCGCGCGCATCGGCGCGCTCGCCATGGAAGGCCTCAAGGGGCTGGACAGCGTCGCGTATATCCGCTTCGCCAGCGTCTATAAGGACTTCACCGAAGCGAAGGATTTCGAGGACTTCGCCGGCTCCATCCGTGAGGTGAGCGGGGAGTGACGGGTGGTGACAGCCGCCCGGTGATCGTGCTCGTCCGTCCGCAACTTGGCGAGAATATCGGCAAGGCGGCACGGGCCATGCTCAATTTCGGACTGACCGAAATGCGACTGGTGACGCCGCGCGATGGCTGGCCCAACCCCTCTGCCGGGCCGGCCGCTGCCGGGGCGGACGAGGTGCTGGCCAATGCGCGGGTCTTCGAGACGCTGGGTGAGGCCGTGGCCGACTGCCCGCATGTCTATGCTACCACCGTGCGCAAGCGCGGCGTCACCAAGCCGGTTGTGACGCCGGAAGAGGCCGCGCGGGAGATCCATGGCGCGACCGGCCGCTGCGCCATCGTCTTCGGCCCGGAGCGATCGGGGCTGGAGACCGACGACGTGGCGCTCGCCCGCGCGATCCTGACCGTGCCGATCAATCCCGACTTCGGATCACTCAATCTCGCGCAGGCCGTGATCCTGTGCGCCTATGAATGGTCCAAGCAGGCATCGCTGGAGCAGCCCACGCAGAGCGAGCTTTTGCCGCCCGCGCCGCAGGAGGAGCTGGACGGCATGATCGCCCAGCTCGACACCATGCTGGAGGACGCGGGCTATTTCTTCCCGCCCAGCCGGGTGCCCGCCACCAAGCGGACGCTGCGCAACCTGCTGACCAAGCCCGGCTGGAACCACCTGGAAGTGCGCACGCTGCGCGGCGTGCTCTCCTCGCTCGCCAATCCGCGCCAGCGCTGAGCGACAGACCGCGCAAAGCCTTGACTTTCGCGCCTCGCCTCGTCATAGGCGCGCCTTCGCAATCGGCCCCGCACCCCCGGTGAAGTGGTGGCCCTGCCCCTGAAACATGGGACTCAGGCGGATACCGGGATCGACGCCATGCCCTTTCAGGGTCTGGCAGACGTCACACGCAATTGAAGGAAGAGACACATGACGAAGCGCACCAGCGCCAAGTACAAGATCGATCGCCGCATGGGCGAGAACATCTGGGGCCGGCCCAAGAGCCCGGTCAACAAGCGTGAATATGGCCCCGGCCAGCACGGCCAGCGCCGCAAGGGCAAGATGTCCGACTTCGGCATCCAGCTGCGCGCCAAGCAGAAGCTCAAGGGCTATTATGGCGACGTGACCGAGAAGCAGTTCAAGAAGAGCTACATCGAGGCCAGCCGCATGAAGGGCGACACCGGTCAGAACCTGATCGGCCTGCTCGAGCGCCGCCTCGACGCAGTCGTCTATCGCGCCAAGTTCGCGCCGACGATCTTCTCGGCCCGCCAGATCGTTTCGCACGGCCACATCTATGTGAACGGCGTGAAGTGCAACATTGCCAGCCGTCTGGTGAAGCCGGGCGACGAGATCACGCTGGGCAAGAAGGCGCAGGAAATGGCGCTGGTTCTCGAGGCGCAGAGCCTCGCCGAGCGCGACATCCCCGACTACATCGCGCCCGATGGCGCCGCCAAGATCACCTATACCCGCGTCCCGACGCTGGACGAGGTGCCCTATCCGGTGAAGATGGAACCGAATCTGGTCGTTGAGTTCTACTCACGCTGATCGGTCGAGCCTCGGCTCACAAGAACAAGAAAAGGCGGTCCGGAAACGGGCCGCCTTTCTTCTTGCGTGCCGCTATTTGCCGCCGGCCGCGAAACTCTGCTCCAGGAATTTGGCGGACTGGGTAAGCATGTCCTCACGGACGGCGCCATCTTCCAGATAATGGTCGAGCTTGTCATAGGTCACCAGCCGCCCCTGCTTGCCGGCGGCGCGCAATCTGGAATCCATGAGCTGGGACTGGCCCACACCAACATTGCGATCATAGCTGCCATGGAACAACAGCACCGGCGCCTTGATCTTCGCTGCCTGCCGGGCGGGCGACCCTTCCTCGACATGCGCGCCGCTGCCGATGAAGTCCTTTTGCAGATAATAGTTCGACCAGCCGCTCCATTCTTCCTTCAGCCGGCCAAGATCCGTGACCGGCGCGATGGCGATCACGGCCTTGAACAGGTCTGGCTGGGTGACGGCCGATTGCAGCGCTGCATAGCCACCATAGGACCAGCCGACGATGGCGAGCTTGGCCGGATCGGCAATGCCCTGCTCGATCAGCCAGCGTCCGCTGTCGGTCACGTCACCAATGGCGGTGCGCCAGCTCTGGAAGCCGTTATTCTGGAACCAGGCATCGCCATAGCCGGTCGAGCCGCGAAAATTCGGCTGGAGCACGGCATAGCCGCGATTGGCCCAGAACTGCACCAGCCAGTCGAACCCCCAGCTGTCGCGCGAACCCGGCCCGCCATGCGGCATGACGATGGCAGGCAGCTTCTTGCCGTCCGCACCGGGCGGCAAGGTGAGGTAGGCCGGGATCAGCGTGCCATCCGCCGCCTTGACCTGCACCGACTTCATCGCGCCCATCTGGCGGCCGAGCAGCGCCGAGCGGCCAAACGCAATTTCGTCCAGCTTCCTGCTTGCCTTGTCGAAGATGTAATAACGGCCCGGGTCCACATCGCTGCCTGCCCAGAGCAGAAGCTGGCTCTCATCCTGCGTCGAATCGACGAAGCGGATGAGCGGCAGATCGGGCACCGCCTTGGAGAGCGCGGAGGCGAGCCGCTTGAGTGCAGGATCGGTATACAGCACCTCGGGCCGATCAGTCTCATAGTCCACGCCGATCACGCGGCGGTTGCGCCCGATCGTGATGAACCCGTCGATATCGACGTCTGGCCGGGCGAGGATAAGCTGCTCGGTCGCCTTGCCGTCCAGCGACACGGAAAAGGCCGCCTGGCGCCCATTTTGGGGCTTGAGACCATAGGCCACGTCCAGCACCGGATCGACATAATGGGGGCGGAAGCCAGTACCGGTGCCGGCATCGTTCGTCTCGCTGAGCGTCTGCCAGTCCTTCTTGTCCCTGGTGCGATAGAGGTAGCGGGTCTTGCCCGATGCATAGCCCTCGTTCGAGCGCTCGGGGTCCATCGCCATGATCCGCACCTGACCCTGGCCATCACTGATGTAATCGAGCGCGGCTAAGCGGGGCGACTCGACCCGGGCGACCTGAAGATCAAGGCTATTCACATCGTCGACGCCCAGGCCTTCCTTGGACTGAACCATGCGCGTGCCGGTCGAAAACTCCGGCACATAGTCCCGCGCCATCAGCACATGGCCGTCCTTGCCAGTATTCCAGTCGATGACCGAGCCGCCCGAGAGCGCGTAGCCGAGCGCCATGCCGTTACTTTGCGGCGTCCGCAGCATTTGCTGACGGGTGCCGTCCGCGTTCACAGCGATCAGTCGGCTCACATAGCTCAGACTCCCATTGTCGAGCCGCAAAACGCCATAGAGGCTGCACAGGAGACGACGTGCGCCGCTCCAGCGGCACCAGCCGATGCGTTCGGGATCGCCCCCGGCGGCAAGAACCGGCACCGCCTTGATTGGCGTGACCGAGAGGTCCATCACGCCGACCACCGTGCCTCTGCCGCCCGCCGGCATGACGGCGGCGGCGAACTTGCCATCAGGCGACAGGCTCATCTGATCGATATCGGGCCGCGCACCAAAGGCCTTGGCGGCCTGCTCAAGCGTGAAAGCCGGCAGTGCCGGCGCGGCCGCCGGCTGCTGCGCCAACACTGGCAATGCAGACAAGCCTGCCAGCAAGAAACCCATCAACTTCAAACGCATGCTTATCCCCCGAACCCCGATACTGAGCGGACACTGCCGATCACCACGGCGATCCGCAAGCTACAAACCGCACCGCAAGGCCGCTTGAAACACGCCAAGCCCAATGCCATCACCGGACATCATTCCTTCTTCTCGACCGGATCCGATTGATGCGCATCCCCGCCTCGCTCCTGCTGCTGGCCACTGCCCTTGCTCTCACCTCCTGCCGCACGCAGGATATGGCGGTACAATCCGCCTCGGCCGCAACGCCTGCGCCAGCGCCCAGCGTTCCCGCTCGGGAGCCGTTTGTGCTGCCAGCACCGGTCAAGGCGCCGGCCATCAGTGTCGCGACGCTTAGGTCGGTGACGAAAACCCTCTCCTCCGACGCGTTCGAGGGGCGCGCGCCGACGACGCCGGGTGAGACGAAGACCGTCGCCTATCTGATCGCCCAAATGAAGAAAGTGGGCCTGAAGCCAGGTAACAAGGGCAGCTGGACGCAGGACGTGCCGCTGGTCGAACTGACCGCCTCGCCGGACATGGCGCTGACGATCAATGGCGGCAACAAGCCCCTGCGCTTTGCCTACAAGACGGATTTCATCGCCGCGACCTATCAGGTCGTGCCGCACAGCGAGATCCGCGACAGCGAGATGGTGTTCGTCGGCTATGGCATCAACGCACCGGAAAAGGGCTGGAACGACTATGCCGGGACCGATGTGAAGGGGAAGACCGTCGTCATCCTCGTCAACGATCCGGACTATGAGATGCAGAGCCTCGATGGGCCGTTCGATGGGCGGGCCATGACCTATTATGGCCGCTGGACCTACAAATATGAGGAAGCCGCCCGGCAAGGCGCGGCGGCGGCGATCATCGTTCATGATACCTATCCTGCCGCCTATCCCTGGGACGTCGTTGTCTCCTCCTGGACCGGGCCGCAGCTCGGCCTCGATACGCCGGGTGGCCGGATGGACCAGAGCAAGGCGATCGGCTGGGTGACGCTCGACGCAGCGCAGGCAACCTTCGCCGCTGCCGGCAAGGATTTCGCCGCGCTCTCCGCCGCCGCCAAACGGCCCGGCTTCAGGGCAGTGCCGCTGGGGCTGAAGGCCAGCCTCGCCTTCGACAACAGCATTCGTCGCCAGGCATCCAGGAACGTCATCGGCATCCTGCCTGGCAAGAGCCGCGCCGATGATTATGTCCTCTATTCAGCCCATTGGGATCATCTGGGCCGATGCGAACCGGTGAAGGGCGACGACATCTGCAACGGCGCGCTGGACAATGCGACCGGGACCGCAGGCCTCATCGCGCTGGCGCAGGCGCACGCGAAGGCCGGCCCTGCGGAGCGATCGCTGATCTTTCTCGCCGTCACCGCCGAAGAAAGCGGGTTGCTAGGCTCCCAATTTTATGCCGAGAATCCCGTCTATCCGCTCGCCCGCACCGTCGGCGGCGTGAACATGGATGGCCTCAACGTGTTTGGCCCCACGCGGGACGTCACCATTGTGGGTGGCGGCAAATCGGAACTCGAAGCCTTGCTCCAGCGCGCTGTCACCGACGAAGGGCGCGTAATCGTGCCCGAGGCGACACCGGAGAAAGGCAGCTTCTACCGGTCCGACCATTTCAGCTTCGCCAAGCTCGGCGTGCCGATGGTCTATGCCGAAAGCGGCGAGGACATGGTGAACGGCGGTGTTGCGGGCGGCCATGCCGCATCGGAAGACTATACGACCAATCGCTATCACAAGCCGCAGGATGAATATGATCCGGCCTGGAACTGGACCGGCGCTGTGGAAGACCTGCAGGTCTATTACCGGATCGGCCGCGAACTGGCGAACAGCGACCAGTGGCCCAACTGGTACCCCACCGCCGAGTTCCGCGCGATTCGGGACCGGAGTCGTGCGCAGACCAAATAGGCCTGACGGATTCGCAGGCCGCAAGCCCTTGTACGGAGCATGAATTTGCCCTGCAACACGGACTAATTGTGCAGCGTTCGCGATGAATTGCTGCATTGCAAAAGAGCCTTGATTAACCCACATTTGGGGACTAGCGAGAAGCTCGAAAATGACGGAGCCTGATGTCCTGATGGCGACTTTGCACCATCGCGTAACGGCCCGGTCCTTGCAGGACCAGACTGCCACGCTCGAGGCCGGACGGACGGCGATTTCTCAGGAAGCCCAGGGTCTCATGGCGCTCGCCAAAGCGCTGGATCATCGCTTCGTTGAAGCCGTCGACGCCATTCTTTCCGCCGAGCGACGCATCATCGTCACCGGCGTCGGCAAATCCGGCCACATCGGGCGCAAAATCGCAGCAACACTGGCGTCAACAGGCACGGCGGCCTTCTTCCTGCACGCGAGCGAAGCCGCCCATGGCGACCTTGGCATGGTCACGTCGGGCGATCTGCTGCTGGTTCTGTCGAACAGCGGCTTTTCGCGCGAACTGAGGCCCCTGCTGGCT
The DNA here is from genome assembly GCA_017304655.1 of Sphingomonas sp. Classification (GTDB taxonomy): domain Bacteria; phylum Pseudomonadota; class Alphaproteobacteria; order Sphingomonadales; family Sphingomonadaceae; genus Sphingobium. The sequence goes on along the minus strand of JAFKLY010000007.1, from coordinate 183,668 downwards.
TATGCCAAGCGTCAGGGGGTGCTGATCGTCGGGGTGCTCTCCAAGCTGAACTCGCCGCTGGCCGATGCCGCCGATATCATCCTTCATTTGCCGTACGCTGAAGAAGCCTGCCCGGTGCGCATCGCGCCGACCACGTCCACGACGATGATGCTTGGCCTCGGCGATGCTCTGGCTCTTGCCGTGATGCAGCGGAAGGGCCTGACCCGCAACGACATCGCCCAATGGCATCCGGGTGGCGACATTGGCTCCCGACTCGCGCCGATCGATGAAGTCGTGGATCTGGTTTCACCGCTTCCGCTGGTGCGCTGGGACTCGCCCATGCGTGACATCGTGTTCGAGATGACGTCCGGCGGAAAAGGCGTGGCCGGTGTTCTCGACGGCTCAGGCGCCCTCATCGGGATCATCACCGATGGCGATCTTCGCCGCGCATTCGATCAGGTGCTGACGGCTCGCGCGCTCGACATCATGACGCGCGATCCGATCACCGTGCCCAGCGGCACCTCGGTCGAGGAAGTGCTGACGCTGATGAACGACGAAAAGATCACTGTGATCTTCGTGACCGAAGTGGACGATCCGACCAAGCCGATCGCGATCGCGCATATTCACGATCTGGTGCCGTGACTGCTTGCTCAGTCGCTTGCCGCCCATCATGACCAATGCCTCGCAGGACCCGCGACCACTCTCCCTGACCGGGGCCGTCATCATCATTCCCGCCCGGCATGGCTCCAGCCGTTTCCCAGGCAAGCCGCTTTTCGAGATACGCGGGCCTGACGGATCCTCTCGCCCCTTGATCCGCTGGAGCTATGATGCCGCCAGCGCAGTTCAGGGCGCGGACAATGTGATCGTGGCGACAGATGACGACCGGATCGTCGAGGCCGTCGATCAATTCGGCGGACTATCGCTGATGACACCGGAGAGCTGCGCCAACGGCACCGAACGCGTGGCCGCCTGCCTCGACCAGTTGCCCAACGCCGATCTGCTGGTCAACTTCCAGGGCGACGCTCTGCTCACGCCGCCATCCTTCGTCGAGGCACTCATCGCGCATATGCGCGCCAATCCGGACGTTCAGGTCGCCACGATTGCGGTGCGCTGTTCGCCCGCGACCTTCCGCCATCTTGCCGAAGACGCGGCGCAGGGACGGGTCGGTGGTACCACTGTCGTCCTCAACGCGCGCAATGAAGCGCTGTATTTTTCCAAGCGTATCCTGCCCTATCTGCCCGAGGGCCGCGCGCCGGACGCTGAATCACCGGTGCTGCTTCATCTGGGACTTTACGCCTATCGCCGCGCCGCGCTGGAGCGTTATGTCGCTACGGGGCAGACCATGCTCGAGGCAGTCGAGGGACTGGAGCAACTCCGATTCCTCTACGCTGGCGTGCCCGTTTCGGTCCTCGCGATGGAGGAGCGCGGTTATCCGATCGTCGAGGTCAACAATCCAAGCGATGTCAGCATCGTCGAGGATATTCTGGGCCGGCGCGGCACGCCCTAGATCCGCTCATGACGTCCGGGGGGAACATCAACCATTGTAAGACGACAGGGCGATGGCGCGCCGCATGGCTCGCGCTGATCCTGCCCTTGGCCCTCACGCCGGGGCTAAGTGGCTGCGCGATTTCGCGGCACATCCTCTATTCGCCGCGCGCCGAGGCGCCGGCAGCGATCGTGTGGGCCGGGCAAGCGCCGCAGACCTTGACTGTCACCACCAAGGACCGGCTGGCCCTTCGCGGCTATTTCTGGCCGGGCGCCGCCGGCGACCCCGACATTATCGTCTATTTCCATGGCCGCAACTGGAATGCCGCGATGGGCGCGGAGATGGCGCAATATCTCGCCGGCGCCGGCAATGCCGTTCTGGTCGCTTCCTATCGCGGATTTGGCGCAAACCCCGGGCAGCCGACCGAGAAAGGCCTGCTGCGCGATGCGGCAGCCTTCATCGCCAAGGCGCGCGCGCTCGCCGGGCCGGACGGCCGCATCTGGCTGGTGGGCCATTCGCTCGGTTCGGCCGTCGCCCTTCATGCAGCGGCGCTGGACGGACAAGTGAACGGCGTGATCGCCATGAGCGCCTTCACGCGGATCGCCGAGGGCGCGCCGCACCGACTACGCGGCCTCATCCCGGATCGCTGGAACAATCTCGATCCGATCAGGCGCCTGACCATCCCGGTGTTGCTGGTGCAGGGCGCCCGCGACGGCATCATCCCCAAGGACAGTGGCGATCGGCTGCTCGCGCAGGCAACCATGTCGACGCGTCTGGTCGTCGGCGCAGAAAGCTACCATAACCCGGACATGAAACGGATTGCTCCCTGGCTCAACCAGGTTATCGCGAACATGGCACAGGCTCCTGCCGCGCCTTTGCCGAGCCCGCCGGAAGGCTGGACCGAAAAGGCGCGCAATCCGTGACCGCGCTCGCGCAAGCAGCGCTGGCATTGCCGCCCTTCCCCGGCGCCACGCCGCACCCGATCGTGCGCCTGGCCAAGGCTGGGCAGACTGAACAGACATCACCCCAAGAGCTGATTGCCGTGATCCGCAAGCATCGCGTGGGTGGTCGCTTCTGGAGCGAGGAAGACCTGTGGACCGCGCCGGACACAGCGATATCCGGCGAGGCAGTCGACCCGCGCCTGCTGATTGCCGCTCTGGCGCGCAAGCCCGTTTCAGCACTTGGAACGGGGCCTTTCCAGCCGCTTGATGGTGTGACGCCCGGATCCCCGGAGCATGAAGCCGTGCTCGAACAATTGGTGCACGATCATCTGATCGAGGGCATCGCCTATCTCGATCCGTTTACCGGCGCGCCCTCCAGTGCGCTGGCCATCGTGGACATATTGGGCGGATGGCGCCGCATCATCGACGCAAATCGACCAATCGCGGCAGCTTTCGGCTTCGCGCATTGGAAGCGCGATACTGTGGATCCCCTGTTGTGGGGCGGGCATCCCGTTCCCTTCCGGCCCGCCACGATGGCGGAGCTGGACGAGCTGCCCTCACAGGCCATTGTCGCGGTGTGGAAAGCACGCACTCCCGCCGCTTTCCTGGAGCGCCTCGAAGCAGGTCCATGGCAGATCATCGAGGTGGAGGATGGCTTCATCCGCTCAGCCGGGCTTGGTGCGGATTGCGTCCCTCCCCTGTCCATCATCGTGGACGATCTGGGCGTCCATTATGATCCCACCCGGCCCAACCGGCTGGAAGAAATGCTGCAGGAACGGGACTTCACACCCGACGAGCTTAGCCGCGCCGCGCGCCTGCGCAGCTGGCTGGTGCAGGAAGGCGTCAGTAAATATGGGATCAGCGGCGCCCAGACCGTTGCACGAGCAGGCAGCGACAAACGACACCTGCTGGTTGTCGGGCAAGTCGAGGATGATCGGTCCGTGCAGTTCGGCAGTGCCGACGTGCGCTCGAACCTGGAACTGCTGCGGCGCGTCCGAGCACAGGCGCCGGACGCCTGGATCGTCTACCGCCCCCACCCCGATGTGGAAGCCGGGCATCGGCGCGGAGCGATTCCTCAGCGTGCAGTGCTGGACCTGGCCGACGCAATCGACCCCGGGAGTCCGATCAGCGCCCTCATCGCCATGGCGGACGAGGTTCATGTCATGACCTCGCTCGCCGGCTTCGAGGCATTGCTGCATGGCAAGGCTGTGACCGCCCATGGCCTGCCCTTTTTCGCCGGATGGGGCCTGACGAACGATCTTGCGCCCCCATCTCCCCGCCGCAGCCGGGCACGCTCCGTGGATGAACTGGTGGCTGCGGTGCTGCTTGCCTATCCGCGCTATCTCGACCCGGTGACCAACCTGCCCTGCACGGCGGAAATACTTGTCATGCGATTGATTGCTGGCGTTCACCGCCAAAATGATGCACTAGTGCCCCTGCGACGGTTGGTTGGGTGGGCCAGACGCGCTTCGGCGCAGATTTTGGGATTACGATGAAATTCCAACCTATAGCGCACCGCAATTTTCTTTTTCTTCAGGGGCCTCCGGGGCCGTTCTTCTGGCAGTTGGCAGAGCGCCTGCGCACGCTGGAATGCGGCATCTTCCGCATCAACCTGAACGGAGGAGACCAGGCGGACTGGCCCGGCGAGGCGACCCATTATCGAGGGTCTCGCAAGCGCTGGACGCTGTTCATCGATCGGTTCCTGAGCGATCACGCCATCACGGACATCGTTCTGTTCGGTGACTGCCGGCCGCTGCACATGGCAGCGCACCGCATGGCGCAACTGCGCAAGATCGACGTCCACGTCTTCGAGGAAGGCTATATCCGGCCGGATTGGGTCACGCTTGAACCGAGCGGCGTCAACGGCAACAGCTCCCTCTCGCGCGATCCCAAATGGTATCTGGCCGAGGCACGCAGTCTGCCGCCCTTACCCGACCGGCCGACGATCACCGCAAGCTTTGGCCGGCGCGCGCGCGATGCCTATCGCTATTATTCAAGGGTTTTCCTGACACGCGCGCTCTTCCCGCTCTACACCTCGCACCGGCAGGGATCGCTGCTTGGCGAGGGGTTCGGCTGGCTCTACAAATTCGCGCGACAAAAGGCGGAGGCCGCACGAGCGGATGATGTCGTGGCAAGCCTCGAAGGCCAGCCCTATTTCCTGTTTCCGCTGCAACTCTCCAACGACTTCCAGATCCGCGAGCATTCGCCTTTCCACGATATGGCCGAGGCGGTCGACTATGTGCTGTACAGTTTTGCCCGCCGTGCGCCCGAACATGTCCGGTTGCTCATCAAGGAACATCCGCTCGACTGCAGCTTCAAGAGTTGGCGCCGGCATATCGAGGCGAAAGCGCGCAAAGCCGGAATCGCGGACCGTGTGCTGCACATCGCTGGTGGCGACCTTCTTGACCTGACCGAGGGCGCGAGTGGCATGGTGACGGTGAACAGCACCTCCGCCACGCTGGCGCTGGCGGCGGGTGTGCCGACGATCGCGCTCGGCAAGGCGATCTACAATATTCCAGACATCACCCATCAGGGCCGGCTGGACGAGTTCTGGACGCGCCCGCAAGCGCCCGACCCGGCTGTCTACGAGGCGTTCCGGCGCGTGCTGTACGATCGCTGCCTGATTTATGGCGGGCTGGCGAGCGAGTCCGCCGTCAACACGCTCGTCGAGTCAGCCGTGGAGCGCCTTGTCGGCGATGACGTCAGCCATTGGGCACCGGTGCCGATCGCAGCGTTTCGCTGAGCTGCGCAAGCCACTGATCGACTTTTGAGAAATGCGCCTCCCAAGTGGGTGGCGCCCATCCGCTCAGGCGCCCAAGCTGCGCCGCGCGCAATGCGCTGTCGGGTCGTGCATAATCCTCGATCGCACGTGACCAGCCCAGCCCGTCGATCGGGCTGACATAGTCGGGAATGTCGCCCGCCAGCTCCCGGAACACGCCAAGGTCGCTCGCGATGACCGGCGTACCGACCGCCAGCGCCTCCACCAGCGGCAGGCCATAGCCCTCCACAAAGGACGGAAAAAGCAGCGCCCGCGCGCCGCGCATGTAAGCGCCCAGCGTCGCATCGTCACAGCGTGACAACTCGATCACATGACCACGGATCGCCGCACAGCGTTCCAGCATGTCCACCGCCTGCTCGCACTCCCAACCGCGCTGGCCGATGATGACGAGTTGCGGACAGGCCGGGCCCAATCGCCGCGCCAGCTCCGCCCAGAGCGTGAGCATCAGCAGATGGTTTTTGCGCCCTTCGATGGTGCCCAGCATCACGAAATAGGGTTTTGCCGTATGTGGTGTGCGCACCGCCCCCGCAGCCACGGGTGGAGGAGCGACGCCCAAGGGCGCGACGACGGCTGGCGGCATGTGGAGCGACTGGTGCAATCTGGCAAACGCTGCCAACTCATTCAAGGTATCGCGGCTGTTACCGATAAGACCGGTGCCATTGCGCAGCAGCGCGATCACCCGACGCACGTGCTTCTCCGGTTCGCCCGCCCGGCAATATTCCGGATGAGTGATAGGGATAAGATCATGCACGAAATAGATCGGCCGCACGCCCGAGCGCGCGAGCCAGTCCGAATGGCCGGGCTTGTCGAGCCCGGTGTGGCCAGCATTGAGGTAGAGCCTCCCGGCAAGACTGCTCTCCCGCCCCCCCATCAGGCCGGGAAGGATGAGCGACATGAGCCGCGATCGCGCGTCCTCCGCGCCTTGCGCCAGTACGATATCGTAGAGCTTCTCGGACGCATGAGACGACAGTACGCGTGTCAGCCCGCCGCTCTGCACGACAGCCTGCGACCGGCCGCGATAATGCGCGGCATAAGCGATGCAGGTCCGGTCTATGCCGGTCGGGAGCTTGCCGTCCCAGGCACGCCAGACGAGGCGGGAGACGTCGAGGAGAATGTGTTCGATCATGTGCCGAGCGTCTTGCTGGTAACCAGCCGGCTAATCAAGTCTGGAAAATGGTGAGTATTACGAAGCGAATTCTGCCACGACCGGCCACTCAACAAGGCGCTAGCGCCACGGCCACCTCAAACAACATTCCCACACATATTAGCCATGTTGAAGAGGAACATCATCCCACCGCGCCGACCGAGACTGAACGACCGAAATCGCTTGAATTGCCTCTTCGCTTGGTGTTGGTGCATCGCGAACTCAGGCCGAGTGACATGCCCAGTGAGGAAAAGCTGTTTGATGTTTGATGTGAGAGGTTGTGGGCTTCGCTTGTCAGCTTCGGCGTTGCTGGTTTTCGCGACAGGCGGATGTGCCCTGGGTCTTACGGCCCCGGTCGGACCTTCCACTTCGGCCGTCATGAGAGCGCGAGGCGACGAAACCCTGCACAATATTACTGTTATCGAGCTTGGCAAATCGTCAGCCCCTCGCCTTCATTTTGATAGAGGTCGCGCAAGTTTTGCCGACACACTGGGAGACGGAATACCGGTCGGTACTGTTGTGAATCGTGGCGATGTACTGGACATCTCGATTTGGGAAGCCCCTCCGGCCGCCCTTTTCGGGACCACCCCTACGATGTCCTCAAAAGTGGAGATCGCCTTGGCTTCGGCAAGTTCTGGCCAGGTTAGTACGAGTTCCACCTTCGCTGGACTTTTGGTTGGCGACAATGGAACGGTCTTCGTGCCTTTCGCTGGCAACATCCTGGTGGCAGGGCGCTCGACACGCCAAATAGAGAATGACATCACTGCCCGCCTGTCTGGCAAGGCACACCAACCCCAAGTGATCGTCCGCATCGCTCACAACGCATCATCCGATGTGACAATCATCGGCGATGTCACCCGCAATCTTCGTATGCCACTCAGTCCGAAAGGCGAACGCCTGCTCGATGCCCTGGCATTGGCTGGCGGCACCACTAAGCCCGCCAGCAAAATTACAATCCAGGTTACGCGGCAAGACCGGGTAATCGCCATGCCTTTGGACACGATCATTCGTGATCCGAAGCAAAATGTCATTCTGGAGCCAGGCGATGTCGTAACTGCGATTTTCCAACCCTATAGTTTCACGGTTCTGGGCGCAGCAAATCGCAATGAGGAAATTCAGTTTGAAAGCACTGGCCTAACTTTGGCACAGGCATTTGGACGGATCGGTGGCTTGGCGCCCTATCGTGCCAAAGCGGACGGGCTCTTTCTGTTTCGTTGGGAACAGCCTGGTACCATTGATGTGTCAGATCAAGCCGCTCGAGATAAAGACGGTCGGATTCCCGTGATCTATCGCGTCAATATGAAGGACCCGGCCACTTATTTCCTCGCGCAAAGTTTTGCCATGCAAAATGGTGACGTGATTTATGTCGCGACGGCCGCATCTGCTGATTTTCAACAGTTCGTGAACATTATCGCGCAGACGGTTCTGCCGGTTATCGCGGTTAAAAACGCTTTATAATGCCCTCGACCTTTCCGTGCTTAATCGACCTGACCAGCAAGCCAACTGCATCCAACCCGTGATGTACGAGACGAAGAGCTAACGCCGTGAAGATCGGAATCCTTCTCCCATCGCACTTCGATGTCGCGTCACTCTGCCGCGTGCGCGAGCTATGCAGAATTTTGTTGCAGAGCAGCCCCTTGGAAGGAGGGCCGATAGAGCTTGCCGTTGGCCTCCCGGAACGTCCTGAATCTGAGTGGCGCAGGCATGAGCGACGACTTCGGGAAGGAATGCCCGAAGTCATTGTGCGTCATCTCAAATGGGAAACCGTGCCTGCAGGTAATGCGGTCCGTATGTTCGCGAAACATGGTTTGCGACTAGACTTGTCGGGCATACATGAAGTTCTCGTCCCACGCGATTGGGGCTGGAACTTCACCGATTGCGATCTGTGGATAAATTTTGCCGATACCAGCATGGGGGCAGTTCTGCCACTCAAGCCAGTTGCGCATTATGTGTCCGATCTTGCGATGCGCATCGTACCTTATTCCTTTGGCGCAGGAGTGGATGATCCTTTTTGGCAGCGACAAGTGGATTCATTTCGCTTGTGGCGTCAAGGCGCGCTTGTGATCGTTACCGATCAATGGACCGCAGACGATGTAGTCGGCTACGCTGGGGTTCGTCGTGAAAATGTCGTCCAATTGCCAAGCCTGTCCTTCAGCGACGAGCCACTACCCCACCTCCCCGAGCGCGAGCTTGGAGGATGGATTTGGACCATCGAAGCAAATCCAAGGTTCGACATTCGGAATGCCCTGGCTGGCCTTCAAATATACGTGCGAGAGGGCGGAACGCATCTGCCGACGATCGCGTGCCAGAACGCCGCGCCATTCTCACCTGGCAGTCACCACCCGGTCTTCGCAGGATGGGACGCATCTGCGCTGGACTTATGGTCGGAACTGGAGATCGTCGCGTATCCTGACTTCCGAACTCTTTCGCGACTACTAAATCGCGCACAGTTACTGTGGTCTAGTGAGATTGCAGGAGGTGACGGCTTCAGTCTGGCACTCGCGGCGCGACATGGTTTGCGGTTCCTCGGAATGGATTTTCCCGCTCATCGGCAACTCGCCGAAAAATGCGGCCACTCCATAGCACTTTACGCGGAATCAGATCCCTTACTGATCGCCGACGCCCTGCACGCAATGGAAGCTCTTGGACCGTCTCAGAGCCAACCACTTGGCGCTCCGGAATCTCCTGCAATCCGCCGCCAGCAATATGGTTTCTTGATCGACCGCCTGCTGGAGCGCGTGCGTGACTGACACCAATCGAATTGATATCGGCATCTGGAGCGAACTCGGGGCCGGAGCAAGATGGGCGAACGAAGGCGTATCTCGGGTCATTGGGTTCGTCATTGAAGGCGGCGCAAAATCAAAGAAATATCGATTTCATGTCGTTGTGCAGCCAGGATTGGGCGAGGATGTACGCAAAGATTTGCGGACCCTCCATGCTCAGGAAGATGTTGACTGGCTTGTTCATGAAACGGATCCAGTCGCCTGCAAGAAAATACTTGAAAGCCCTTCGCTCGCCAAGATTGCCCCAGACGAGCGTCAGATGGCAGCAGCAGCGATGTACTGCAACGCCAACATCGACGTCGCGGGCTGGTTCATCAGCTTTCCGTTCTTCTGCGGCGCGATATACCTCGATGGCCCCAAGGCAACTTTGATGCCCGACGCCTTGGGATATGATTTTCCGCTCGGCTTCTCGGCTCATGATTGGTCCGCTCGAGGAAGCCAGGTGACTTGGCGTAAGAAGTCGACCCGAGTTCTTGCGGCGAGTGATACGACCATCACCTTTTCACGGCACGTTGCTCGGCGACATGTCGTCCCGCTGCTCAATGCGCCGGAGTCGAGGATTCAGGTGGTGCCGTTAGCTCCACCCGATCTCGCCCCCCTGTTGCCCTTTGTGCAGGATCGCCGCCGCACGGAAGCGAGCTACAAAAGCGCCGCAGACTTGCTGCGACGACATGCCGCACTAACTGGACACAGTTACTTGTGCGATTTCCCCTTTGAAGAAGTGCCGTTTGTCGTCACCGCAACCCAAGATCGCGTCACCAAGAATCTCGGCCGTGTCGCAGAAGCTGTCCGCCGCATCGTGCAGCGCCAACGGCAAAACATGAAGCTATTAGTGACTGCTCGCATAGAGTTCGGTGCGGATTGGACTTTGATGCCAAAAGTGGTGGAAGAACATCTATTCAATCGCGATCTGATATCTGTACGCGATGTCCCCCGTAAAGTTCACGCCGCCCTTTTCCATTGTGCAACCGTGACAGTACATCCCACATTGTTTGAAGGCATTATAGGCTCTTTGCCGTTTTATGAATCGCTGAGCGTCGGCACCCCCTGCATTCTTGCGCGCGGCCCCCATGTCAATGAACTCCTAGAATCTGAACCAGATCTGAAGCCCTATGTGTTCGATCCCTATGACATTGATGGGATGGCCAATCTGATTGTTCATGTCCGTGACAATCGTGAAGCGGTGCTTGCGGCACAGAGAGTTATTTATGCAAGGCTTGTCGAATATGGGTGGGATCAAGTCGCGGAAGCCTATGCACAGGCGGCAATAACGCCAAGAGAAAGAACCGAAGGGTGACAGAGCGACGAATTCCAATCGGGATCTGGCTGGAGTCCCATCCTGGAGATCAATGGGCGAATCAGGGCATGACTCGACTGCTCGCCTTCATCATCGAAGGTCTAGCGATTGAGCGCCGTCATTGCTTCTGCCTGGTCTTAATGGATCACATCCGCGATGAAGCGGAAGCCGATTTAAAGACAATCTCTGCCGTGCGGGATATTGATTACACCCTCCACTCACCGCGCGACCACGGTGTCAAAGTCAACGATTTCCTTGAACTGGCGAAGTTCGCCAACCATCATATGTCAGTCACCAGTTGGCTCACGCTCTATCCGGGCTACACGCATGCAAAGTTTCTTGATGCGCCGGTCTCGGCGATTTTTCCGGACGCCATCCCGCTAGTCTTCCCCGATCTTAGCGAGGCTGCTTGGTCACGGTCCGGTCACCATGTGGCATGGGTAGCGAAAGTGACTGAACTGCTCAAATCATCCGAGAGGGTCATCACTTTTTCGGAGCATGTTGCGCGCGATCAGGTGAGCCGCCTGTTTGATTTCGACATTGCTCGGACCCGAGTGATCCGCGTTGCGCCGCCGGACCTTGCCCCATTATTGCCGTTCGTTCAGGAGCGGCGACGGAATTCGGACTCGTTGCGGCAAGCAAGCGCCCTACTACGCAAATATGCCGCGAACCAAAAGTGGGACTACCTCATCGACTTTCCTTTCGACCAGGTTCCCTATGTTGCGGTTTCCACTCAGGATCGTGTCACCAAGAACATCAGAGTCGTGGCAGATGCCGTCTCCCGGCTTGTCCGAGAAGACCGATACGACGCGCGCATCTTGATGACTGCGCGTCTGTTGCTGGGAACGTCTTGGACCCCCTTGCCAAGCCTCGTCGGCACCGAGCAACTGCATCGCGAAGTGGTGTCCATGCCAGATTTGCCGAGGCAGGAGCATGCCGCCTTCTATCATTGTGCTGAAGTCGCGGTTCACCCATCGATTTTCGAGGGAGGCATGGGAACTTTTCCTTTTTATGAAGCCGTCAGCGTTGGCACACCATGCCTGATGGCAGATGGTCCTCATCAACGGGAAATGACAGATCGGGTACCGGCAGTGGGCTCTTTCGTATTCGATCCGAATGATTCCACCAAGCTGGCTGATTTAATTAAATATATTCGCAACGACCGAGCGGGCGTCCTGGAAGAACAACTCGAAATATATGAGAAATTAAGAGCCAGAGACTGGGGCGATGTCGCCGCCGAATATGCAAGCGCCGCGACCGGTACGGCTCGGTCATCGCCGCGAGAGTGATACCAATATAGGCTGGTTCACCGTACGCGGACGAGTATTTTCCGTGTCATATGCTCGTATAGATCAAGACCATCCCAGGTGGTATCGAATTGTAGCGCCTGCCCGATCGGCACTACCCGATACCCCCCCCTGCTGATCAATGACCGGGCAAGAGTTTCGACATCATGCGCGTCGACCCCAAAATGAGTGATTGTCTGGATCTGTCGTGTAACAAAATCTGCAATATCTGTGACTGACGGCGTCACCCAATCGCATAGAAAGCCTCCACCATGAGGCCGCTTGAGCGCGGAAACCGGATCAGTTGTTCGATTCACGTGAAGCTCATTGCCGAATCTGCGGTGTTGGCTGGCGACCCCTTCGGCAAGCAAGTCGTGGGAAAGCGCAAGTTTTCCGATCGCGACGCCTGTCTCAACTGTGTAGCTCTTCTTCGTGATGACCTTCTGCAACCGTCGGTAAAAATCCTCGGCTAGACCGTCTGGCTCTCCTATCCAGACCAGAAGACGTGGCGACCCGCAGCCCATCTGCTCAAACCAGAACAGGTCATTAAAAAACTGTTCCGACAAGGCGTCGCGAACACTTGTATCGCTCGCCCGGTAAATCTCTGTTCCAATCATCGCTAGCGATTTGCGATCAGGAAACCCGATAGACAATCCATCAGGCTGGATGGGATGCCGCGAAACAGCCCGTACTTTTTCATCCCCACCCCAAATCACACGCAAATCACAATGACCGGCCAAAGTCGCCTCAATTTCTCCGCCATAAGGATAATAGCAAAATAAATGCCTCTCACTTTCACCGTGATCAGAGACAGCTTCTGAAATAGTTTTAGCCAGCCAGTCAGCCTCTACCGACATATTTTCAGGAAGCCGAACAATATTGGCATTGCCCGCCAGGACTGACATTGCCCAACTATAAACGAAGATCGTGTCCACATTGGTAGGCGGTAGATGCAGCGCAACCCCCCGTGGAGTCCGAATCTGGCCCGGCCGGTCGCTGCTGGTGAGTTCAGCTGCAAGTCGTGTCAATGCAGCACGACGCAACCAATAAGCCAATGCAACATATTGCGGCGCGCGCCGGGACACCGGATCCATCAAGATCCGTTGAGAGATATCGTCGAGCATCGCCAACGCTCTGGGGTTGCAAGGAGCGATGCCAGCAAAAGTCAGCGCTGCAACACGTCGAACGAGATATGAAGAATCGACAGGCGATCGGGCCGGAGACCAGAGATAGCTAGTCATTGAGCAGCAATCACATCGCTACACCCACGCAGCTCCGATTTAGCCACCCGCCCAAGCACGCGAATACCTTTACCCATCCAACCGTCAGGACCATTATCGATCGTTTCGATCACGCCCATATCTTCTGTCAAAAGACTATGACCCGGATAGCTGTGCGGAAGAAGAGATAGCACTTGAATAACCCCGGGCTGTCCCACACGAGCCGGCTGCCAAGTAATGGGATCCCTCACAATCACATCGGCAAAATTGGGAGGATAAAGAAGGCCATCGGAAGCCTCCAGAAAAATCGACCCAATCTGCTCAACCATACCGTAAAAATTGTGCACACGTGTCAAACCAAATCGATCACGTAGAGCGACGCGGAACGACGCATTGTCCACGGATCGTTCAATCATTTTCTTCCAGCCGCCGGAGTGGATCAGTATCCCGTTGGACAAATCTAGCCCCACATCCTTGAAGCGTTCATAGAAATTGATCCAGACCATGTACGTAAAACCGAATATAAAAAAGGGCGCTCCTTGATTGTCTGCAAGAAAGCGCTCAACGGCAGCGAAATCAGGTTCAAGTTCTCGATCCAGAGCGAAGCAATGTGAGTGCCCATAGCGCATTAAACCCAGGACACCGGCACCCCGAGCGCTCATCATTGCCGGATTCTTGAAAACGTCATCGGTATCGATAACCAGCATGGGCAGGCGTTTACGACCGAGGACGTGCATGAGCGAATTAGCGAGGGCCTTTTGCTGGAGCAATGAAGTCTCCGCATCGACGAAAATCTTGCTAACGGCCTGCCCGGTCGTACCACTCGATGTCATCGTCAGGCGGACCGCCTCATCGGGAATGGACTGGAGCCTCTGCGTCTTGAAAAGCGAAACCGGCAAATACGGAACTTGCGCCACATCCTTGGCCTCAACCAATCCAGACCAAGCCCCATCAACCATATTCCGATAAGGCGCGCAGGCTTCATAGTGTCGAATTGTCAGTGCGTTAAGACCCGCCAGCATGAGCTCTTCGCGTGCCGGCTGAGGAAGGGAATAGGGAGAAATTACTAGGGCTCTCTCAAGCTGATCGATCACGCTGCCTCCTCCAGCTTTGCATAATCGATCTTGCCTCGCTCTGTTCTCGGAATGCGATCTACGGGTCGAAAACGGTAGACCGAACGCGGCAAGGTGTTTCTTTCCGTCAATCGAGCTAGCACTGCTTCACAACGCTCTTGATCGCCTTCCCCGCCTTCAGCAGCCACGAAATGGATCAGCACCTCGTCGCCCACCTGTGTGACCGCAGCCTCCATCACAGTCATCGCCTGCGCTTCTAATTCATCAAGATTGACACGCAGACCATAGACCTTGCCAAACCGCTTCGTACGCCCGACCAAGGTCAAGTTCCCCTCTGCATCCAACCTACCAACATCGCCGGTCGACAAGCGACTGTTGAGGTCGTCACCGCGCTCCAAATCAGCGCGACATTCCGCATATCCCATCATGACATTGGGACCGTGAAAAATCACTTCTCCTTCACCGGTCGCATTAGGATCGAGAATTTCTATATGACAGCCAGGAAGCGCCGTTCCCACTGACTGCGGCGCCAGCTCGAAATTGTCATGTTGCAGGGTCGTCATCCGAGGTGAAGCTTCGGTCTGTCCGTACATCACGTAGAAACGCCCGCCGACCTCCGCCATATATTCATAGGCTTGTCGACGAGCCTCGACTGCAAGACTGCCTCCAGCTTGCGTTAAGACCTTCAGGGTGGGCAGATTCAGCCGCCGCAAGCCCAGTTTGAGCAAAATCTGAAAATGAAAAGGAACACCAGGAAGATGTGTTATGCCCGCGTCCCGCATGGCCGGCCAAAATGCGCGGTCTGTCAAGCTCATCTCGGTCAGCCGCACACGCGCTCCACGCGCAAGATGGCTTGTGACGACCGATAAGCCATAGGAATAATGGATGGGCAAATAACCTGCTGCGACGTCATCGCCCATGATTCCGAGGACATCAGCAATTGCCACTGCGTTTGTGATCACCGATCGCAACGTCAGCCGCACAAGCTTGGGGCTACCTGTCGAACCGGAGGTTGAGAGAAGCAAGGCCAGATCCGGATGCAACGGTTGGGCATTCGTCGAGGCTGGAGGGCAATAGAGTGTTCCTGGCTCTCGACCAATCACCTTCTCTGGATGATATGTTCCTTCAAGGTCTGCACGCGTTTCTGGAGGTAAGTCAGGATCGAACAAAGCCACCGAATGGCCAGCAGCCAGGGCCCCGATCAACCCAGCAATCGTGGCGATATCATTTCTTGCGTAAAGAAAGACCAATGCCTTGGGGCCCGCAAGCTGTTCTCGCCATTGATTGGCGAGCTTCTTCAACTCGCCATAAGTAACCCAATTATCCAGTCCATCCGCCAACAAGGCAGGCGTATCTGTGGCCACATCCGGCAAAAGGGGAAGCGAGGCTAATGATTGCGCCATTGTCAGATTACCATACCACCGTCGACCCCGATCACCTGCCCAGTCACATACCGCGAAAGATCTGATGCCAGGAACAAAACGGCGTCCGCAATTTCCTGCGGCGTCCCGATTCGTCCCATGCCTATTGATTGAAGGCGCTCATCATATTTATCCGCTGGGAGCTGCCTAACCATGTCTGTATCGATGAACCCGGGAGCAACCGCGTTGACGCGAATACTCTGTGGCGCCAGTTCTTTAGCTGCAGACAAGGTCGCTCCGATGACACCCGCCTTTGAAGCACCATAAACAAGCTGACCCGTATTTCCCACCCGTCCGATGATGGACGTCAGGTTCACGATGGAGCCCGACTGCGCGCGCTGCATCAGCCTCGCAGCGGCCTGCGTGCCATGCAACACCCCTGCCAGATTGACACCCAAGGTTTCATTAATGTCAGCATCTGGAACCATGCCGATCAAACCGTCCTTCAGAATGCCGGCATTGTTGACCCAAATATCCAATCGCCGATATTTCGAGAAAGCAATTTTAGCGAGCGCGCTGGATGTCGAGGGTTCTGCAATATGCCCTGTATGCACCTCGACACTAACACCATGCTCAGCAGCTAACTCCGCAGCAAAAGAGGTCAAACGATCACTATTCTGGAAGCCGGAAATGATCAGATTTGCGCCATGCGACGCCAAAACGCGCGCTATTGCAGCACCGATACCTCTCGATGCCCCCGTGACCACCGCAACCCGGCCACCAAGGTCAAGCGGATCAGACATATTTCTTCATTATTTCAATGGACTTTGCATAACTGCTCATATCAAGGATATCGTCCATGTCGAGCATGCAATCAAATTCTTGCTCAAGCGCAGCGACAAGAGCCATGTGCGCAACAGAATCCCAACCAGGAATTTCGCCGTAGACAAGTATAGCGCGGTCCACTTCAGGGCCAGCACCTATGACGTCTTTGAATATTTTGTCGATCTTCTCTTCCATATTCACTCTACCTGCCTGACATTGAGACTATGGCACTCTGATCATTTGGCGCCCCGAAGCCGGATTGCCGTGCATCAGGAAGCCGTCGCCGACGGATTTGTTCAAGACCGAACCCGCAGACAATTTGCTATATGAACCCAACTCTACCTTTGGGTTGATGATCGCTCCAGCGCCAAGAAATGCAGCCCGCCCCGTCCGCCCATGACCGTTGATGTCGGCTCCCGGTGACAGCACAGTACAATCCCCAAGCCGGGCATCGTGGCCGACAATCGCTCCAACGTTCAGCGCGCAGTTGCGACCAACTTGCGCAAATGGACCAACAAATGCATAGGGACTGATGATTGAGCCCACGCCCACAGTTGCTGTCGCTGCCACATAAGCTCGGGGATGAATAATAGTACCAAATCCCCCCTCCTGTGCGTCGACCTCATCCATGGCACGCTGGCGTACCGCCGGGTCACCAATTCCAATGACGAAAATTCGTTTCTTCAACTCCGTCAGGGAAGCCACCTGCCGATAGACTTCAGGCCGATAGCCCAGCACGCGCTCGAAATCTTCGATCCTGGGCTCCGAAATCGATACGATGGCGTTGACTCTCCAGTCTTCGCCGCCGCTCTGTGCATGGATATCCTTGAGATACGAGGCGACTTCTATCGCGAAATCCCCACCACCCACGAGAACATATTCTAGTAACAAAAGTCCCTCACTCCATCGCCTGGCATCGTGACGGCTCGCCACATATCGGAACCCCAGTGCTCAAATGAGCCGCTTGGACTTTTAGCCTACTCAGTCACGCAGTTTTTCCTTGCATCTTTCAAGCAGGAAAATTGCCTCCGCATCGTCCGGCACAGCCTCAAGCACGGCCTCCAGTAGTGCGGTCGCTTCTCCGTGTATCTTCTGCTGATAAAGCATGTTCCCAACCTGCTTCCAAAGGAAAATCCGCGGGCGAAGAACCGCGATGCACTGGTAGTAAACTTGAGCCTGCGCCCATCGCGAGTTCCGCACAGCGCTCCGCGCAAGGCGCAAGAGGAGGGCCGCCAAGAGCCGCTGAACCAGGGTAGCTGAACCCTTCTTTGCGCTATCCCCTATGCGAACCAATACATTGGGTGCAGAATACTGCTTGGCTCTTGCTTCTGCCTTCCGCAAATCCCTCAACTGATCAGCCAGATCCGCCCGTAGTCCGTCATTCTCCGTTGTTACGCGACGCAACCGCTCCAAATCTGCCCGTCTCTGGTCCTGCAAGGCGGCGTAAAGCGCGCGAACTTCTTCGATTTCATCCTGCGCCAAAATCACATCTCCCCGCATGTTCAATGTCCTTCAAATCGATACGTTCGAAACCTGCCCACAGGTCGCTAGGCACGCACTGAACCCAATCACGTACCGACCAAACAGAATGCCGCCAACGCTCTTCGCGCCTGGACTAACTCAGCTCAATCCTCGATCATCCATCGGAGCGTTTCCTCTAGCGGCGGAGAAACCAGCGGGCCTATCAAGGACTGAAGTTTTGCGGGATCGCCCCACAACTTCTCCACCTCATTTGATCGGACAAATGCAGGATTGATCGTGACGTTCATTCGATGATTGGAGATGAGAGCGGCCGCCTCCAGTACCGCTTTGAGAGAATAGGCAACGCCGGAGCAAATATTGACCTTCTCGGCGGACCTGACCTCAACCGCCAAAAGCCGTGCGACAGCCTCGGCAAAAAACCGAACATCGCTGAAATCACGGGCGACTTCGATATTCCCTAGCTCTATCGTTGCAGCTCTGCGCTTGACGTGATCAACGATCTTGGGAATCAAGAAGTTCTGCGCCTGCCCCACACCGGTATAGTTGAATGGACGGACAACAATGCTCCGCACTTTACCAGCATACATTTCAGCAAGATATTCGCACGCAACCTTGCTCAACGCATAGTCACTCTGCGGATGCAAGGAGAGGCCTTCATGCAGCGCGCCCCCAACATTGGATCCGTATACGTTTGCGCTCGAAGCGATAATGGTAGGACCCGACACCCCTCCGCTAGAGGCAATCGCATCAAGAAGATTACGAGTACCAATAATATTACTCGAGTAGATGGCCGTAACATCAGCATGCGCTACGAAAGATATAGCAGCTAAATGAACGACCATGTCCGGACGCGCCATTTCCACGGCCTCTCTTGCCTGAACAGGGTCAGCAAGATCGGCAACGAGCCATCTTTCAACGGGGCCGCCGGCGATATTTACAGCGGCATGTGACACACCAACAATTTGATGGCCACGCTCGGCCAGCGCGGCAGCCACATACGGCCCCGCAAATCCATTAGCGCCCGTTATAAGTACTCTGGACATAGTCCCCGCCTCGGGTAGCCAAGCTTCAGAAAGAAAAGCCGATCTGATTCCGCCGCAAGTCAGCTTCGACCATCATCCGGCACAATTCCTCCAGTGTCGTCCTTGCCTCCCAGCCCAGCTTGTTCCTGGCGTGCGCCGGATCACCAATGAGCAGGTCCACTTCAGCAGGCCGATAGAATTTCGGGCTGACGCGCATGACCGTCCTTCCCGTCGCAACATCAATGGCCACCTCCTGCTCGGCATGCCCCTTGAATTCAACCTCTATGCCGACACACTTAAACGCCATTGCCACGAAATCGCGTACAGTTTCCGTTCGATTGGTGGCCAAAACGTATGTATCCGGCTCGTCAACTTGAAGCATCCGCCACATGCCCTCGACATATTCGCGCGCGAAACCCCAATCGCGCTTCGCGTCGATATTACCGAGCTCAAGACAGTCCAACTTACCAAGTTTGATTTTAGCGATCGAATCCGTGATCTTACGGGTCACAAACTCTTGCCCGCGCAGCGGACTCTCGTGGTTGAACAGAATGCCACTGCAGCCGAACAAATCGTAGCTTTCGCGGTAGTTGACCGTAATCCAATGCGCATAGAGCTTCGCCACACCATAGGGGCTACGCGGATAGAAGGGGGTATTTTCATTCTGCGGGATAGCTTGAACCTTACCAAACATCTCAGATGTACTGGCTTGATAAAACCGCGTTTTCGGCGCCACGATACGAATCGCTTCCAATAAGTTGAGCGGCCCTACACCAGTTATTTTTGCGGTTGTAATTGGCTGATCGAATGATACGCCAACAAAACTCTGTGCAGCCAGATTATATACTTCTTCAGCTTCACATTGTTCAATAAGTCTAATGCTAGAAGCGAGGTCAGTCAGATCATATTCAACCAATTCTAGATTGGGATGATCACGAATGCCAAGCTCTTCTATACGCCAAAAATTGACCGAGCTCGTCCTTCGAAAAGTTGCGTAGACCTTATACCCTTTTTCAAGCAATATTTGCGAAAGGTACGCACCATCTTGCCCAGAAACACCAGTAATAATTGCTTTCTTCATCGAATTATCCACTCTAGGTCTTCAGGCCTGCACATAAATTACTAACGACAATGGCTCTCGACGCTCACCACGCCCCTCGCTCACCCCAAAATACTGCAATTTGGCGCGCGTATCACAGGGAAAATGGATTGTGTATCCCCGCTCATTGCACTTTGTCGAGCGGCCATGATAGATGCTCGTTCGCAGCCAGTGATCGAGCGGTAGCGAGCAGATCGGAATCCGTAGGCCCCGGCCAAACTGACAACCCTGCAACCCGATCGACAACATTCTCGGCCCGAACCGTCTGGGAGCGCCCATCGAGCCTCGCATCGATCACATCGATCGCGCGGCGCGCCACATCATCCCAGCAAAAGCGCCGCGCGTGGATTGCGGCGTGGGAGACCAGTTCTTGCCTCCAGTCCTCATCAGTCAATGCGCGAGAGAGCACGCTTGACAGCGCTGCTGGATTCCTGGGATCGAACTGAGCGTCTTCGCGGCCGACAACTTCAGGTACGCTCGACAAACTCGAACCAATCACCGGAGCACCGCACCACATGGCCTCAACAACCGGAAGGCCAAACCCTTCATGAAAGGAAGGAAAAGCAAACAACTTACAGTTGGCGTAAAGCACACGCAATTCATCATCCGGCACGAAGCCGGTCAATATGACGTCATCTTCCGTCAACCCCGCTTCCGCCGCCGCCTTCAGAAGGGTTTGGCGTGTGGCTGCAGACAGTTTGCATACAAGCACCAACTGATGTTGATCCCGTATCACCGGAGATAGAGATCCAAATGCCGCAATCAGTCCATCAAAGTTCTTGCGCGCATCAAAGGCGCTAGCATGCATAACGAAAGGCCGTGAAATTCCATGATAGGCCAGAATTTCTTCAGCCATGGAGGAGTTCCACGACGAAGAATGCAAATCAGCATTAAAATTATCATCTGCGGCGGCACCAATATGGTGAACCCGATCCTTTTCAACTGACAGATGGTCAATCGCTTCACGACAGGCTGAGTGTGAAATTCCGAGCAACAAATCTGCTTGGCACAACTCTTCAATCTTCCCATGATACCACGCTCGCGCGCCGGAACTGCTGATATATGTTGCCGGGTCGAGCAACGGAATCAAATCATATAAGATCACAGCTGTAACATAACGGCGTCCTTCTACGCCTACGCCTACCACTGTATCGTCGTTCCCTCCCTCAAACAGGCTACCGATCAACAGAGCGTCCGGAGCAAGGTCGTGAACGACTGCCTCATATAGGGTGTGCGCCGCCGCCCGCCGCCAACCGTTTTCCAACCGCAGCGCATCCGTCGGCCCCGGCATTGAAAAGACATGGAACTGTTCCGGCTTCGCCACATCACCAAACGAACTGATCACGTCGTCAATCTGATCCTGAAACAATCCATTCAGCAGGAAATGGACCTGATGTTCGCCAGAATTGCGCGCGATGGCGCGGGCCATCGACCTAACATAGCGGCCAATGCCTCTGCTCCGACTGCTGGCATTTTGCAGCCCTTGGAGGTCGACTAGCAAACGCATCAAGCTACGTCCGAAGCCCTGTCAACCGCGACACACAAGGCGGTATATAATTCAGCGGTCCGCGCATCGACGCCCTCCGGGACGGGAGCATGTCCGACCTGCATCACTCGACGCACCTTCGATGAATGCGGCAGCCTCAGTCGCGCAGCGAGGCGGAACACAGCTTTACGTGAATGCCGATAAAGCCATCGCATCCTCCCCGGTGTGCGACGAATAAAATCGCTCGACGCCCTCAGCCAACTTAGCTTGAGAAAATAGCCGACCACAAAGGCCAATCCACCCCCAACCCAAGGCACCAGAGATAACCTGTAAACCATCATGGACTGACGAATGTCAGACGGAACCCCGCTAGCTGCCCTGTCCCCGCATTCCCTATACAACCTATAGAGCAATGCCTGTTTTCCATCCGCCTTCGTCAGCGTCACAACCCACTCTTCATGCTCCGCTCTCTTGGCTCGGCGGCCAAGCACCGTCCAGCAGGCGAAGTGCACAAAGTCGTCCCCTTCGGCACGAAGAAGTTCTTCCAGACTGCTTGCAGGACGATCGTAACGGGCGAGGCGAGCCCGAAAAACTCGTGCAACCTGCCCGCTCATCACAACGCCCCCACCATCAATCGACGTGATAGACTTGGCGGTAATAGGCATAGCCCTGATCAATATCCTCGAACATAGTCAAGCCGCCATCATGCAACACGCCAACCCGCGCGCAATGTTCGCGAATATATGGCGCATCGTGCGACACAATAATCATGCTGCGATCTGCACGCTTTTCGAACAACTCCACATGGCACTTCTGATGAAAACGTGCATCACCTACCGCAATGATCTCATCAATGAGAAAACAGTCGAACTCGACAACCATAGATATTGCGAACGCAAGCCTGGCTCGCATACCGGACGAGTAGGAACGAACCGGTTCACGGAGATAGTGACCCAGCTCGCTAAACTCCTCAATGAATGGCACCCGTTCCCGCCAGTCGAGCCCATAAATGCGACAAATGAAGCGCATATTGTCGAGCCCAGTCAAAGCCCCCTGAAACGCGCCACCAAAAGCCAAAGGCCAGGAAACCGTCATCTCCCGAGTGATCTCGCCCGATGTCGGGCGCTCGGCACCACTAATCAGGCGAACGAGTGTGGACTTACCGGCACCGTTGCGTCCAAGAATCGCAACCCTCTCTCCACGAGCGACGGAGAAGTTAATACCCTTCAAAACCGTGACTTCGCCTTGCCGCGTCGGATAGGCCTTCCAGACATCCTCAACGCGTATCACTCTGGCACGACCTTCCGGCTTACCTTGAGTAGCAAAGCGAGCGCAAAAAGTGTCAGCACGAGATTGATGGTTCCAAGATAGCCCATGTCATAATGCGCTTTGACTCGAGAACCAAAAAAACCTTCTCGTATAAGTTCGACCCCATGAACCAACGGGAGAATCAGGACAATCTTCTGCATTTCCTTGGGCAGAGCATCAACAATGTAAGCTGCGCCGGACACTGGAAGAAGAAAATAGGAAATCGGGTGCCAGATTTTTTCCACCACCTCCGAAACTTCCGAAAGTGCTCCAAGAAAAATCGCTAGCGCCGCACCAAACCATGCCAGCATGATCCAACCGAACGCGACCCGAAGAATATCTTCCGGCAAATTCATCCAGCCCATAAAGCTGAAAAACAAGGTAAGAATGATGAACGAAAGCGTCGCACCACCAAACTCAACCATCAAACGAGAAATGTATATGTCAATTACTTTGACATAACGATGATACATCAAAGATAAGTTGGGCTCGATCGCCTTAACGCAACGGCCCGGCATGTTACGCCACAAAAGCACACTGGAATAACCCGAAACAGCAAACGCAGTAATTGGAAGATTTGAACCGTGCGTACTCTTGAATGCTGTCCATAGCAGCGTAACACCAACAGTGAAAAGCATTGGTTCAACGAACAACCAAAGGAAACCAATGTTGTGCCGGCCAAACCGGGTCAGAATTTCACGAATGAACAACGCGCCAATAACTCTGCGCTGAATTGTCCATGACAAAGCGAGTGACTGAAGAGACCCCATGCTCGCCTACCTAAAGACTATGTTCGCGCATCGCAGACAGAAGCAACGTCAACACACCCCACACTACCACGCCTAGCACCAGTACGGAAAAAATGCCCCGAAGGCGCCTAGGCTCTGCTGGCTTATCAGGCAGATCTGGCTGCACTATTCGTTGCACATAAGCCTGCTGCCGCCGTGCGTCATTTGATGCCGTCTGCAATGATGCAAGGGCTGTCGCGAGGTATTTTTCCGAGAATTCCGATTCAAGTGTGAGCTTAGTATATTCGGCGGCCTTTCCAGCAAGCGAGGCTTTGTTGCCAACTAGCTTCTGAAGCTCATCATAAGCCGCACCTTCAAGCGTCTTAACTCTTTCGACCAAGACAGGAACTTGAGGATTTTGCGGTGTGAAAGCCCGGATTTGAGCCAATTGCGTCTTGGCCAAAATGATTTCATCCTGTAGCTTCGAGATCATTTCGAGCGAAACCTCTGACTGTTTTTCCGGGTCCACCACACCGTTGCTAATGCGGAATTTCGCCAAGGCCACCCTCGCTCGCTGCGCCTGATCTCTTGCTTCAGCCACTTCCGCCCGTGCGAAGCGCACCATGTCATCGCGACTGCGCTTATTAAGACGATTGACCAGCCCCTCCGCCAACTGAAGCAATCGTTCGTTGATCCGTTGGGCGTCCTGGGCGCGATACGCCCTCACGTAAAGAGCGGTAATGCCCGAATGGGAATCCTGATCCACCGAAACACGGCGGGAGAAATATTTATAGAGATCTTCAAACGTCGTCGCCTGCTCCAACGCCCCCAGTCGACCAAAAATATCGATCTCCGGGCGAGCATACACAGCAGCCAGTTCCCCCTTTTCATTCAACGCCCTCATAGCATCACGTGATGCTATGAAATCGGCAGCCGCAGCAGCCTCGCCGCCGCCCAGACCAGCAACATCGGCCCCCATCAGTAGAGAGGCGAGGCCCGACGACGACTGCTTGCCCTGCGTACGAACGACATAACGTGATTCCGAGACGTAGACGTCGGACGCTATAAAACCATAATAAATGATAGCGCACAGCACCGGCAGAACAACGGCCAGCAGGAACAGCGGCCCAAGCGCAGCGATTCTTCCTGGAAGGATGCGTTCGATCGCCTTGCCTATTCCGTTCGGTTCAGTCGTCATCCAGTCCTCTGAAATCGCGGGCCAATCGGCCTCATCCGCATTTCCACCTCCCCTGCCGGAGAGGCGAAAGCAATCGAGCAAATCGGCAGCGCCCCCATCGAACACCACTTCCAGCTCGGAGCTCGCGGCACCTATTGCCGCCAAAAGCGGCATTTGCAACCGCAACTGGCTAGCAAGTCACAAAACAACGGATTCATCTCTTCAGGCCGATTGATCGTACGCAGGCTCGAGCCTATGAGAGGGAAAAATGAGCGCAGAGAGCAGATGTCTATTCCAGTCTATACCCCAGACCTGACCGGCAACGAAATTCAATACGCCGAGGACGCAATTCGGTCGGGCTGGATCAGCAGCATCGGCCCTTATGTGAATCGCTTCGAGCAGGCCCTCGCCAAAGAAACAGGCGCGACGGAAGCGATTTCCGTTTGCAACGGGACGGTCGCCCTCCACTTAGCGTTGCATTGTTTGGACATTGGCCCAGGCGATGAAGTAATTGTCCCGACATTCACCTATATCGCTTCGGTGAATACCATCGCCCAGACAGGAGCGGTTCCGGTATTTGCAGAAAGTCGCTCCACAGACTGGCTGCTCGACCCGGCCGATTTTGAACGTCGGATTACGCCGCAAACCAAAGCGGTCATGCCCGTGCATCTATATGGTGCCATTTGCGATCCTGAAATCAATGTAATCGCGCGGCGGCATGGCCTGCGAATCATCGAGGATTGCGCAGAAGCGCTCGGCAGTCGAATTGATGGGCGCCACGTCGGAGTCGACGCGGACGTCGCCACCTTCTCTTTTTTTGGAAACAAGACCGTTACCACAGGGGAGGGTGGAGCCGTAATCGCACGCGACCCCGATGTCTCAGCGCGGATGCGCAAAGTTAAAGGACAGGGGCAGTCGCTCGAACGACGCTATTGGCATGACGAGTTGGGCTTCAACTATCGCATGACGAACATTTGCGCCGCTATCGGCACTGCACAGATGGAGCGCCTTGCTGAGATTTTGAAGAGAAAGCGTGAAATTGCTGCTATTTATCGGCAGAATCTTAATTCCAATCTCTTCTCTTTTCAGGAAGTTAGCGAAGGCGTTAGTTCAAGTAATTGGCTCATCTCTTTACTTCTTCCACCCGGCTGCGAACGTGAAGCCGTGATGACTTTTATGGCCGAACGTGGAGTGGACAGCCGCCCGGTCTTCTATTGTGCACATCACATGCCAATGTATCGCAGCGAGGAGCATTTCCCTATCGCGCAAGACATAGCACAGCGAGGCATCTCACTTCCTTCGTATCCCACTTTGACGGACGCAGACATCTTGACGGTAACCTCCTGCCTTACTCAAGCGGTTGAGGTTCAGTTAAGGCAATAGTCTACCGAACTGCATGAACCTGATCGCTTGCTAGGTCGTTGCAACGAACAAGCGGCACTTGGTCAAAGGCAAACAAAGCTACTTTCACCGATGGTGCAACAATTCATGCCCCTCCTCCCCCCCCCCGAATGGGCGCCACAGGCGCGTCTCTGGATCGGTTTTCCCGGTGATCCCGCCGAGTGGCCGGTAGCGCTGGAGGAAGCCCAGCATCAGGTCGCTGCGTTCGCCGGCGCGGTCGGCGATCATGGCCAGGCCGTCACGCTGCTCGCACGCTCGGAGGAGGACTACAAAACCGCCCTCGCTCTCGCAGCGCCCACGGTCGACGTTCAGCAAGAACCCTTCGGCGACATCTGGCTGCGCGACACCGGCCCCATCGGTCTGCTCGGCCCAGACGGCGCCCGCGCCCTGGTCGATTTCGATTTCAACGGCTGGGGCGGCAAATATCTGATGCCGGGCGACGAGGATATCGGCGCGCGGCTGGCCGCTAGCACGGGCCTGCCCTGCCGCCATGTGCCGATGATCTTCGAAGGCGGCGCAGTGGATACGGACGGCACCGGCCTGTTCGTGACCACCGAGCAGTGCCTGCTCAATCCGAATCGCAATCCGACACTGGACCGGCGGCAGATCGAGACGCTGCTGGCCGGCGCGCTGGGGCTCTCCACCATGCTCTGGCTGGGTGATGGCCTGCTCAACGATCATACCGACGGGCATGTCGACAATCTCGCCCGCTTCGTGGCGCCCGGGGTTCTGGCCGTGCCGCAGGCAAGCGCGGCGGACGATCCGAACAGCGCGATCTACGAGGACGCCGCCGAGCGAGCCCGCGCCTTCGGGTTGGAGGTCGCCCGCCTGCCCTCCGTCGGTCGCTACGAGATCGACGGAAGCATCGTGCCGGCGAGCTACATGAACTTCTGCATCACCAATGGCGCGGTCATCGTGCCGCAATATGGCGCGCCCAATGATGCGGCCGCGCTGGATGCGCTGGCGCCCTTCTTCCCCGGCCGCGCTCTTGTCGGCCTGCCCTCCGATGCCATATTGCGGGGCGGCGGCAGCTTCCACTGCATGAGTCAGCAGCTTCCCGCCGCCGCTTGAACCCGTCGCAGGATTGCCGAATGTCGAAAGTCACCGTCGCTGCGCTGCAACTCGCCTTCTCGGATGATGAGGCGGAGAACATCGCGCTGGTTGAGACGCACGTCGCCCAGGCGGCGGCTCGCGGCGCCAAGATCATCCTGCCGCCCGAGTTGTTCGAAGGCCCCTATTTCTGCACCGTAGAGGACGAAGCGCTGTTCGCCCGCGCCCGCCCGGTGCAGGAGCACCCCGCCGTCCTCGCCATGCAGCGCGTGGCGAAGGATCAGGGCGTCTATATCCCCACCAGCTTCTTTGAGCGGGATGGACAGCATCATTACAACAGCCTCGCCATGATCGACGACATGGGCGAGATCATGGGCGTCTATCGCAAGAGCCATATCCCTGATGGGCCGGGCTATGAGGAGAAATATTATTTCCGCCCCGGCAACAGCGGCTTCAAGGTGTGGAGCACGCGCTACGGAACGATCGGGGTCGGCATCTGCTGGGACCAATGGTATCCCGAGTGCGCCCGCGCCATGGCGCTGCTCGGCGCGGAGATGCTGTTTTACCCCACGGCCATCGGCTCCGAGCCTTATGACACCGCGCTCGACACCAGCCGTATGTGGCGCCGCGCGATGCAGGGACACGCTGTCTCCAATTGCATGCCGGTGATCGCCGCCAACCGCATCGGCACGGAGGAAATGCCGGGCAGCCAGGGCCCTCAGACCTTTTACGGCCATAGTTTCATCGCGGATGAATGGGGCGACCTTGTCGCGGAGGTCGAGGACTGGCAGACTGGCTGCCTCGTCGCGACGATCGATCTTGCGGCGGCCCGCACGCACCGCGCCGGCATGGGTTTCTTCCGTGACCGGCGACCCGAGCTTTACAGCCGGCTCGCTCAGGACGTCTGAGCCAACCGGATCGAAGGAGAGAGACGCATGACCGTTGCCCGAATCTACATCATCCCCGCCGCAGACGGCCGCAGCGCCGAAATGGAGGAAGCGCTCATCGAGCTGTCGAAAGTCGTCGCCAAGGCGGACGGCAGCAAGGGCGTCGAGCTGCTGCGCGACCTCGGCAACGAGCACCGCTTTATCTTCATCGAGAAATGGGCGAGCGAAGAACATCACGCCAAGGCCCTCGCCAGCCTGCCGGCCGGCAGCCTTGATGGCGTGCAGGCTGCAGCAGGCGGCCCGCCGGATGGGGCATATTACGACTATATCGTCGCCTGAACCCTTTGACGGAAACGGCCCCTCTCCGCTCCGGCGGTGAGGGGCTACGTATCACTGATGATCGGATGCACCTGCCCGCCCAGGGAATAACGCTGGGCAAAGGTGAGCTGCGCCAGCAGCGTCGGTTCGGTCTTCATCTGGCCAGGCGTGTAGCCAGTGAACTGCCTGATTTCCCGATTCATGTGTGACTGGTCGTAAAAGCCCAGGCCAACCGCGTCGTCGATCGCCATATCCTCAGCAACCAGCGCTACTGCGGCTCTCAGGGCGCGATATTTGCGGGCAAGCAATTTTGGCGGCGCCCCGTAGAGTACGCGACATTTGCGCTCGACCTGACGGCGCGAGAGGCCGGTCGTGGCGACCAAGACCTCAATCTGCGGCGATGGTGCGCCGCACAGCCATGCATCCACTTGCTGCACGAACCGCGTGAGCGTCTCTCGCTGCGTCCCCATCAGCGCGGTCAGGATCGCCTCACCGCAAGCGGCCTTCGCCTCCAGCCCGTCCGCCCGTTGCAGGTCGGCAATCGCCGCCTCAACCACGGACTGGCCGAACAGATCGGCGAGGTCGATCGCACGATTGATCATGGCTGACGCATCGATGCCGACCAGCGCGGCCCATCCGGCCGGCGTGATGCCGGCACCAACCACCTCGATCGGCCCCGGTGCATGAACCCTGAAAGCGCCTGTGGTCGGCCCCACAATATGTGCGCTGGAAACAGTTTGCACAGTGCCATCGACAAAACCGTAGCTCGCGCCACCCGGCGTCAGGCGAAACCGGATCTGTGCATGGTCCGCCCGCTCGGTATCCTCCATGACCGGGATATCCGCGCGAAACCAGTAGAACAGCGTGACGAGGCCGGAAAGCGCCGGTCCCGGCACGGCATAGTCAAGCTGCACGGACAATCGCGTTCCCCCACGTTGTACAAATGCGTCATAGCGGGAGAAGGTGCACAGCGCCAAGCGCCTTGCGGTCAGATATCGCGCACCAAGCCGATCTAATCGCGCAGCGCCACGGCCCGCGCAAAAACCGCCTCGAACATCGTGGCCGTCAGCCGCCCCGTGTTCGTGTTGTAGCGCGAGCAATGATAGCTATCGATGAGGGTTCGTCCGCCGGGCATGGTATGTTCCGCGAGATGACCGAAGCGCGCCTGCCCTGGCCGACCACCCAGCACCTTCACCGCTGACTGATGTGCGATCTGGCCAAGCGCGATGAACACGCGCGCCTGTGGCATCGCCGCGACACCGGCTTCGAGAAACTGCCGGCACGTCGCGATTTCCTCCGGTAGCGGCTTGTTCTGCGGAGGCAGGCATTTGACACTGTTGAGAATCGCGCAGTCGACCAGCGTCAGTCCATCATCGACCCGCCCGGCATAGCGCCCTCGCGAGAGGCCGAATTTGTCGAGCGTCGCGAACAGGAGATCACCGGCATAATCCCCGGTGAACGGCCGCCCGGTGCGGTTCGCTCCCTGCTTGCCCGGCGCGAGGCCCACGATGATGATCCGCGCGGCCGGATCGCCAAAGGCCGAGACCGGCCCGTTCCACCAATCCGGATGCTCCGCCCGGCACGCCTGCCGAAAAGCGACGAGGCGCGGGCAGAGCGGACAGTCCCTCCCCGGCTCCGCGCCGGGCACCGGGCTGACGATGGGGCTGGCCATGCTCATGCGGAGGCGATAGGCGGCACCGCATGGGCAAGGCAAGCAGAGCTGCGGCAGCGAGAGCTATAGGACGCACAGGGCGAAATGGCGAAGAGCTCTACGCCGTTGCCATCGGCTCCAACCGGCCGCTGTCACGCAGCCTGCCTCCCCATGCCATCGTCAAAGCCGCACTGCGCGCGCTAGACCGGCCGCCGCTAAGGCTCCTGCGCTCATCGCCCATCATCGCCACGCGCCCGCTCGGCCCGTCTGCCCGCTCTTATGCCAATGCAGCCGCGCTTGTCGCCGCCCCGCTCTCCCCCTTCGTCATGCTGGACGCACTTCAGGCAATCGAGCACCGCTTCCGCCGCCGTCGCTTCCGCCGCTGGGGCGACCGGACACTGGATCTTGATCTGCTCTTGTGGTCCGGCGGCAAAGTGCGGTCCCGACGCCTGACCCTTCCCCACGCAGCCTTCCGTGATCGCGCCTTCGTCCTCCACCCGTTGCGCTCGGTCGCTCCACGCTGGCGCGATCCGGTGACGGGCCTGACCGTCCGGCATCTCGCCGCCCGCCTGGAGAAACCCAAGCCGGTTGACCGCACGGGCCGCGCTCTCTAGGGGACCGACAGCCACGCGCTATGTGGGCCCTTAGCTCAGTCGGTAGAGCAACTGACTTTTAATCAGTAGGTCGCTGGTTCGAACCCAGCAGGGCTCACCATATCTCAATCACGTAGCTTTGCCTTGCGGGCTAGCGCGCCGCCTAGGCTAACTTTTCAGCCCTCCTTTTTACAGAAAAGCAGCTTCGCCACCACGCGGAAAAGAGTCATAAATAGAGCGCCAACGACCTAGGCGACAGTGAATTTCGCCGCCCATCCATCCACGCCGCTGTAGAGCGACATGAGTGGTGGCCTCGCCAGCAATGCAAGAACTGTCGCGTCGGCTGGCGCGCGCTGACCTGCTCCCCAAAGTTCCTCCACTCATGAATAGAGTCCGGGCCCCAATGCAGGTAGCCGTGGCGATACCGGCCCAGGACATTCAGCTCTTGTCCCATCCAAAACGACCTTCCATTCTTGTGACTTTTGGTAACAATCGATTGGCCAACATCATTCGTCGATTAATTTAGGAACAGCGCTCCATGGAAGCCCCCTCAAGCCGCCGACACTTTCTGGGTGCGGTCGCATCAGCAGCGCTATTACCGGTGGGTGTGAAAGCGACGCCCTTTCGTCAATCCTCGGTCCTTCATGCAAAGGAGTTTGGCGTGAAAGGCGACGGGTCCATTGAAACAACCGCCATACAAGCGGCCATCAACGCCGCTGTTGAACGTCGTCTTCCAATCTACTGGCCCGAAAAGCTGCGGACCGGCGGACTGGAAATTCCCGGCCCCATAGCGATGATAGGGACAGCCGGAATGACCACTTTTGATATGATACCGGGCACCTATGTCAGCATCAGACTCGCATCTTCCGACATCACGATGCAGAATTTCATCATTGAAAGCCGTCAAAAGTCCGGTGGAATCGATTTTCAGTATTTTCTCGGAAATACTGAGAAAAGGCGACTTTCATTGTCCAACATACTTGTACGAGATAGCCACGGGATCATCGAAGATGTAGGAACTGGCCATGCCAGACACATCGATACTGAAATGAATAACGTAAGAAGCGAGCGACTTCGTGGCGATGGATTCAAATTCTCCCGAGCATTCGCTTATATTTTCTTAAAGAAGTGTAGTGCGGATTTTGTAGGCGTCTCCACAAATGCTCGAGGGTTTTCTTTTGACGGATCGACGCTGCCGGAACCCGACGAAGGCGGAATCTCGATGGAAGATTGCAATGTCCTAGGCTCTGCAACGCAGTTTGAGTCTGCGGTTGCAAAACAACGCGGCTTCCATTTCGAAGACATCACCAGCGTTGCCACCCGAGAATGCAAAGCAGATGGGCTAGGAGAGCTGGGCTGGGCCTTGACCAATGTAAGAGATTTCGATGCTGTGATGGTTTCCAGCAGTCATTGCGCTCTTGGCCAGTTCCAGCTCGACAACGTCACCGGAGCACGACTGACTGGATACAAGGCTATCGGGCGAAGATTATCGGCGCTATCCTATCACCCTGCGAACGCCGATGGCCTAAAACTCCTCGGCCAGTGCGATGATATCCAATGCGTGAACGGCCTTTCCCGCGATAATATGGGTCATAGTTTGTCAAAAGACTGCTCTCATTCGGGTAATATCTTAGTGAGCTCGACAATCCTGCGTTTTGCGGGAAAGAGAAATCTCCACACAAGGGGCAACAGTCCTTTTCATTTCACAGGCGGCGCCATGAATGCTGGAGCACTCGGAGATTTCGATCTGGGCGGACCCAACGACCATATTACCGACACTCAGTTTAACGACGGAAGCATTGGCTCGGCCGGCCCCGGTCCCGAGATAGGCTGAGCGCAATCCGGTTCTCGTCAACTGTCGGCAGGCATGTGAGGAGACAACGAAACATCGAACGGAAAATTCTCCGTACGAAGATCACCGAAACACCGGGAACATGTCGCCATCTCCTCGTGCGCTCCCTCAGAGAATCTCCGCCTAACGAGGCGACGCCGGTGATTTGTAAGAAGTTTAAGCAAGGATTGATCTTGCAACGAACCGATGGACTCTTCCCGCGCAAAGTCCTGACAACACACAAGAACCTGACCATCACAATCGATGATGAGATTGTCCAAAACATCCGGACCGCATCGGATTGGGAAAGGATCCAACGACAATTCACGAAACAACACCGGGTCTGGCTCGCATCGACTGGCCAGAGGGTCAAAATGAACAGTGCTCGCTCCCCAATTC
This sequence comes from Sphingomonas sp., assembly GCA_017304655.1. Lineage (GTDB taxonomy): Bacteria > Pseudomonadota > Alphaproteobacteria > Sphingomonadales > Sphingomonadaceae > Sphingobium. The sequence continues at coordinate 151,062 of JAFKLY010000007.1, read as the reverse complement.
AAGAACTGTTCCCTGATTTCAGCAGCTTGATCTATGTTTAGCCGACTGATCGGAACACTGACGTGAACTTTCCCATGAAAAGTTTCGATGAGTGCCCTATACTTCGGAAAAACATTCTTCGCGCGAAGAGGCTGCATGAGATAGTCATAAGTTTCAGCAACTAGCGATTCACAATGCAATGTCACCAGATTGACCAGACCATTCAATTCCGCATGACGAGCGGCACTAAACGCGGCGCCATTTGTATTGATGACGAAATGACCGTGGGGAATTCGATCCCGCGAATATCTCATCCTCTCGACGACATAGGGGTCTACCAACCCGTCACCAAACAGGCCGAAGCCGATATGGGTCGGCGGCTTCATTGGCAGATTATCGATACCGTCGATCAGCTTCTTGAACAGGCGCATATCCATGGGCTGCCTCGGCGAGCCAGCAGTCCGCGCTTTCCCTGTCGGACAATGAATGCATGATGCATTACAGGTACCAGTCGTTCCTATGAGAACGAAAGCCAGTTTGGTAGGTAAATCTGGGAAACGCATCTTGAGATACTTCCCCAAAATGTACCGCTTTGGTCCTTTTTTCATCTCAAGAAATCCCACCGGACAGGCATGAAAGTCACCACGGAATTAGCGACTTTCAGTAGCTTGGCAAAGGCTATGCTAAAAAATTGCGGTCGCTCGGTCCAGCTCTCGAGGTCAGCGATACAGGCAGTTCAGAAACTCTCCGCGCCGCCCGCCCCGGCAACATCGCGAACAGCACAGCCGGAAGCACCAGCAGCGCCGATGCCGCGATCAGGGCTGGCGCATAATTGCCGCCGCTCCAGTCGGCGAGTTGCCCCATCCACAGCGGGCTGAGGCCAGCGGCGACCATGAACCCGCCATATTGGGCAGCATAGGCGCGGCTATAGGCGCTGATGGGGAAATAGCGGGCTGTGAGGATGCCGATCAGGTCCGCCTCCGCACCCATGGCCGCACCGAGTGCCAGCGCCCCCACCGGCGCCATGGCCGGACCGCCGAGGGCGAGCAGAAGGCAGCCGCTGGCGCAGATAAGGCAGCTCGCGCTGCCCAGCCAGGCCGGCTCGATGCGATCGGCCAGCCAGCCGACGACGATCCGGGTAACGATGACAGAGGCGCCGATCAGGCCCGCCAGTGCCCCCGCCCGCTCCACCGGCATGCCGGCCTCCCGCAGCATCGGCACGAAATGAGGCAGCATGCCGGCGAAGGCGAAGGCCATGGCGCAGAAGGCGGCATATTGCAGGCGATAGACGCTGGAGGCGCACACCGCCGGATAGCCCTCCCCCTCCGGCTTCGCGCCCGGCTTCCCCCGCCCGGGCAAGCCGAGCAGGGCAGGCACAACACCGAGCGCGGCAAGGCCTGCCAGCGCGACGAAGCCATGCTGCCAGCCCTGGCGCGCGACGACGAGCGCGATAACCGGGGGAACCAGCGCAGCGGCCAGCCCGATGCCGACCTGGGTCAGCCCCAGCGCCAGCCCGCGCGCGCGCTGGAAGGCGGCCGAAACGGCCCGCGTATAGGGCACCGGCGTGGACCCGGCGGCCAGCGGCCCGATGAGCACCACGATCAGCGCATAGGCCGCCACGGATCGCACCTGCGAGAGCGCCAGAAATCCTGCGCTCAGCATCAGCGCGCCGATCGCGGCGACGACGCGTGGCCCGAGCCGGTCCACCAGACGCCCAACCAGCGGCATGGCAGCGGCCATCGCCAGCGTCGAGCCGAAGAAGGCAGCGCCGAAGGCCGTGCGGCTGAGGCCGATCTCACTGGCAAGATCCCGCGCGAACAGGCCGGCATTGTATGTAAGCAAGCCGGACACACCGAGGCCGACGCCCAGCGCGGCCATCAGCACGGTGCGCCAGCCCCGTGCGAACTCGGCAGTAGCCGTTCCTTGTGTCCCGTCAGATATCTGCTGTGTCACTGCGCGTTCATCCACGGATGCGCTTGAACGACCACCAGATGAAGAGGCCGGCGATCAGCGGTGTCGGCGCCATGGTAGCGAGCGCATAGCGCAACGATTCACCTTGGTATTGCGGTGCGAGCAGATCGCTCGCCCAGCCGACGATCAGCGGGGCAATGGCACCGCCGATGATGCCCAAGGCGAGCAGCATGAGCGTCGAGGATACGGCGCGCATCCGGCTGGGCGCGATGCTGATGGCGACGGCGATGCAAGGACCGACGGCCGTCGCAAGCAGGAAGTTCATGACCGTGGCCGATGTCATGGCCAACGTCAGTGAGGAGGCGGATATGAAGACCAGGTAGAAGGGGGCGGCCAGTGGAACGGCGATGAGCGGCACGAGCAGACCATAGACGTCCCCCCCGCGCTTGCGCACCAGATAGCTGGCGAGCATACCTGAGGCGACCGTTCCCGAAATCCCTCCCAAGCCGACGGCCGGCCCAATGATGGCGCCGACAGCGGCCAGCGGCACGCCATGGCTGCGCAAGAGGAACGCCGGCGCCCAAACGGGCAGCGCGGACACGGCCATGCCGGCAAAAGCCATGCCGAGCGAGAGGGCGACAAATCCCGGCAGCCGCATCAGATGGCCGATCGCGTGAAGGAGATCGGCTTCCTGCCCGGTCTCACCCTCCGTTCCGCCGATCCGCTCGGGCTCGCGCATGCTGACTATCATCAGCGCGACCAGCGCAAAGCCGGAAAGGCCGCAAATCAGGAACATCGCCCGCCAGCCATGCGCTGCAGCGAGCACGCCGGCGAGAATGGAGCCCACAACGATGCCAAGGAACGTACTCGCCTGAAAGATCGCGATGGAGCGCGGGCGGCGCGGCGCGGAGAACAGGTCCGAGATCATCGAGATCGCGACCGGGAAGGCCGTCGCCTCGCCCACGCCGACGAGAATGCGCGTGATGCCGAGCGACCAGAAGCCCGTGGCGAGACCGGTCAGCGCGGTCGCGCCGGACCAGAGCGCCACGCCTAGGATCAGGATGCGCTTGCGATTGCCAAAGTCGACCCAGCGGGCGATGAAAATGCCCATGATGAGATTGAACAGCACGAAGGCGGTGCCTGAGACGATGCTCATCTGCGTATCCGTGAGCACCAGATCCGCCTTCACGGGATCAATGACAATGCCAAGCAGCGCCCGGTCAGCGACGTTCAGGAAATTGGCGAGGAACAAGAGAAACAGGGTATAACCCGCCCCCGCGACACGACTGTTCATGGGGTCAGCTCCTGTCCAGCGATCAAGGTCTCAAGGTCTGTGTCGAACGTCGCGTCGATCAGCACGAAGGCCATTCGCGCCGGCTGATCCGATCGATTCTCCCAGGCGTGATCGGTGCCGCGCTGGACCACCACATCGCCCGCGCGCAGCACGGTCTCGCTGTCGCTGAGGATCAGGACCACTTCACCGGCCAGCACGATGCCATAGTCGATCGAGCGTGTCCGATGCATGGGGCTGCGGACACCACCGGCGCCTGCCGGTAGGAAATCGATCACCCGAATGACGCTGCCGCCCGCCGGTGGACCAATGACCGGCTGCGCGCTGGTCGGCTCATCTAGGGGGGCGAGTCCCAGCGGATCGGGCGCCTGCCCAGTCGACCAGACCTCATCGAACACGGCGCCCGGCAGGGTGCGCACGTGCGGCACAGGCGCATCCTGAACGATGATGGAGCGACCATCCCCGGCGTGCCCCGTAACGATCCGCCGTGTCGTCATGCCAGAATCCTTTGCGCGCTGGCGTCGCCGCCGCCGGAGGAGCGGACCAGCATCGCCGGCCCGAAATCGCTGAGTGGCAAGGCGGCGAGCGCGTTCACGATCGGATATTGCGTCGGCATGTCCTCCCAGCGGGCAGGATGGAAAGCGAAATGCCCGTGCCCGCGCTCGACCGAGCGGATCACGGGCGGAGGCCCATCCGGCGCTGTCGCAGTCGCATAGGAGACATCCGCCTGCCCCCAGGCCCCGGTGCGGGGCATATATTTCTGGAACAGCATGGGTAGCGACGGGGCCGGGACCGGCTCCTCTGCCACGAAGCCCTCCGCCGCGATCTCGAAGAAGCGATGGCCTTCCCATGCGGCGAGCCCGCGCCAGACGCCATCGACGATCTCTGGTTCGGGAATGGTCGCGTTGATCTTCGACCAGCCCAGTTCCTCGCGGCCCGTGAGGATAGGATCGGCCATGCTTTCCCATACGACCGGGACAAAATCGCCCTCGGTCCGCTCGGCACCTTCCCACACGGCCGGGATACGCACGATCAGGATGTTGTAGCCGCGCCCGGCCAGCCAGCCGATGTCCGTGAGGATGAGCAGGCCCACCTCGATACGCGGCTCGCCGCGCAGGGCAAAGCCCTGCGGCAACAGGGCACTGAGCATCGCCGCATCCGTGCGTGCGGAAAGCGAGAGCGTGGTCGTCTCCTTGCGATAGCGCAGATGCGCCTTGTCCGCCGGCAGGTTGCGCGGCCCCGGCGCCGGCCCAAAGGCTATCGGCATCCGGTACATCGGAGAGAGTGCATCGCTCATGCCGCGCGCGCCTCGCGGCCGATCAGTTCCTCAATCAGCCGGCGCGCGCGCGTCCCGCCAGCATCGATGCCGAGAAAGGCAGGCTTCGCATCCCAGAACGCACAACCATCGAGATTGGCGTAGGCTGCCTCGATGATCGGCTTGTCCTCCTGCTCGAAGGCCTGCGTCATCATCGCATACAGCATTGTGTCACCTTGCTCGCTCGCAACGCCGGTGCTGCGTGTGCTTGCCCAGAAATAATGCGCCGTTTCCGCCGTTTCGGGCGTAATGATATGCGCCTGATGAATGATCACGCCGTTTTCGCGCGGTTGGCCAGCAGGCGTCGCGCCGATCTCCAGCAGCATGGAAGCCGGCGCGTCCCAGCGCATGTCCAGCCAGTGGTCGGTGGGCAGGCCCCGTTCGTAAATGCCATAAGTGTGGCCCGGCGCCGGCACATTGGGCATCCACCAGTTCGAATGCAGACGATCTCCTTCGCGCCGCACTTCGTGCTCGCCGGCGAAGATGACGCCGGCGCCTGCGAAGCTCCCGCGATGCACGAACTCGATGTGGCTCAAGTCCATGAGATTGTCGGTCGCGAACTCATAAGGCGCCCGCATCGGCATGAGGCCGCGCACCGGGTCGGCGCCGTCCCGAAAGAGTGTGCTGAAATCGGGAATGAGCGCCGGATCGGCCTTGTCGGCATCGCCCATCCATATCCACGCGATCCCGTCCCGTTCGTGGATGGTCCAGTGCCGCACGGTCGCGCCTTTCGGCAGCGTGGTCGAGAAGGGATTGTGGACGCACTGGCCCGCCGCATCGAACGCAAGCCCATGATAGGGACAGCGCACCAGATCGCCCTCGCGCGTGCCGGCGCTGAGCGGAGCGAAGCGATGCGGGCAGCGATCGGTCAGCGCCGCCGGAACGCCATCGGTCGTGCGGAACAGCAGGATCGGCTCGCCCAGGATGCGCCGACGCAGTAGGGCCTCGCACAGTTCGGTCGACCAGCCTGCCATATACCAGCAGTTGCGCAGATAGGCTGGTGCGCCACGCGTCATGGCTTCAGGCTCAGCCCGAGCAGATCGGCCGCATTGAGCCCCAGGATCTTCGCCTTGGCCGCCTCGTCCAGCCGTGCGTGGAAGCCGACTGGATCGGGCTCGGACATGTCGAACGGATAGTCCGTGCCGAGGCAGAGCTTGTCTGCCCCATGCGTGCGCACGAGGCTATCGAGCTGGTCCTGATCGAACACCAGCGTGTCCAGCCACAGCTTGCGCAGATAGCTCGACGGCACATGCTGGCAGTGCTCGGAACAATCGGCGCGAGCCCGCCAGCCATGGTCCATGCGGCCCCAATAGCCGGGAATGTAGCCGCCGCCATGCGCCACACAGATCTTGAGGCCGGGATAGCGATCCAGCACGCCGCCGAAGATCAGGTGCCCGATGGCGAGGGTGGATTCGAGGGGATTGCCGATGAGATTGTTGAAATAATATTCGCTCATCCGCTGCGCATGGGTGAAGCCGAGCGGATGGATGAACAGCAGGATACCAAGCTCTTCCGCCGCCGCAAAGAAAGGACGAAACTCCTCGGCGTGGAAATCCTTGCCGTTCACGTTCGAGCTGATCTCGATGCCGCGCAGGTCCAGATCGCGCACGCAGCGGGTCATCTCGGCAACGGCCATCTCGACATTCTGGAGCGGCACCGTGCCCATGCCGATGAAGCGGTCCGGATGCTCCGCGACCGCAGCGGCCATGCCGTCATTGACCACGCGCGCCGCGTCGCGCCCCACCTCGGCATCGGCATAATAGAAATACTGGCCCGGGCTCGGTGAAAGCGCCTGCACGTCAATGCCGAGACGATCCATGTCCGCCAGGCGCTGATCAAGCGTATTGAGTGTGCGGCCCATGGTGGCGAACTGGGCGCGATTGACCTCGGTCGACTTGGCACTCGTGAAGTCATTGATCCCCGGCGGCGGTCCGGGATGCTTCGCCTGGACGACGGCATCGGCGGCGGGAATGCCGAGATGGCAATGAATGTCGACGACGAGGTGCTTGCCGCGCGCGGAGACGGGGATGGGTTTGCGATCGCCGCAGGTCGTGATGGTCATGCCGCCCCCTTCGCCGGCACGATGGTGCCGCTACACTCGCCAAAGCCGATGGACACATAGCCCGCAGCCTGTGCGCGCCCCCGCAGGGTCAGCGTGTCGCCATCCTGAAGCCAGGTGCGGCTCGATCCGTCCGGCAATGTTATGGTCTCCCCGCCACGGAAGGTGATCTCGGCGAGGCAGGCCCTCGCCTCCTGCGCTGCGCCGGAGACGGTCCCGGTCGCCACGAGATCGCCGCGCTCCAGCGGCGAGCCGTTGGAGGCCTGATGCGCGACCATCTGGGCGAGCGTCCAGTAAAGCTCCTTGAGGTTGGTGCGCACGATACGCTGGCCGGCCAGTTCGGCGGTCAGCTCGATATCGATGCCGCCATGGCTGCGGTCCGCCGGGTCGTGCAGATGGGCGGACACCTCCGGCTCGCCTTCGCCGCGCCCACGGGCAGCGACGCGAAATGGCGCGAGCGCTTCCATCGTCACGATCCAGGGACTGATCGTGGTCGCGAAACTCTTGCCCAGATGCGGACCGAGGATGGACTCGAAGAACTGAATGCCCCGCGCCGACCAGTCGTTGACGAGGCAGCAGCCGAACAAAGCGGCTTCGGCGCCAGCCATACCGATCGGCATGCCCAGCGCATTGCCGTCGCGCAGCCACACGCCGAACTCGAGCTCGAAATCGAGCATGGGTTCCGGGCCAAAGCGAATATCGCTGCTGCCGGGTGCCGCGGCAAACTGACCGTTCGGGCGCACGATGGGCGTGCCGCTGGCGACAACGGAACTGGCGCGGCCATTATAAGCCACGGGCAGCGCCATGGCAGCAAGCGGTGCGGCGCCCTGGGCCATGCGCTTGATGTGATCGATGGAGGTGCAGAAGTCGGTGAAGGCCGTCGGCTTGAGGGGCATCAGCAGCTCCGCCGACGCTATCGGCACCAGCACGCCTTCCAGCGCAGCACGATCCCCGCGCCCTCCCTCGCGAAACAACTCTGAAAGCTCGGCGCGCAAGGCACTGACGGCGGTCGGCGCGCAGGCGAGCAGCGGCGCAAGCGTGCGACCCGCCGCCGCCTGCGCTACCTCGGCCGCCGTCCCCGTCAGCAGGCCGGTCTCAAGCAGGGCAGCGAGATCGACGATACGATCGCCCAGGGCAACGCCGCCGCGAACATGATCGCCCGTCCGGAACAGGCCGAAGGGCAGGTTCTGGATCGGGAAATCGGTGTCCGGCTGATTGGCACTCTCGACCCAGCTACGGCGCGCGGGGTCGTGCGTGGCGTTGATCTCAATGGTCATGGTCGCAACCCTCGTGATGAGCCGTCAGTTCCTTGTGGTAACGGCCCATCGCGCCGAACAGGTCGCGCTGCTGCTCCGGCGTGAACTGGGTGCCCCACTGGCGGTAAAGCGAGAAGACATTGGCGACGATCCGCTCCGGATCGCTCCAGCCGCGATATTCCTGCATGTTGATGTCGCGCGCCGCCTCATAGAAATCCATGCCGGCCTCGAAACGCCCGCGCGCCTCGTCCCGGACATATTCGAAGTAGGCCTTCATGTTGGCTACGGCGGTCTTGTCGGTGATCGGACCGTGACCGGGCACGACGACCTGCGGATCGAGATCGACGATGTGCTGGCAGGCGGCGATCCAGTTCTCGACCGGCCCCGCCCACATGATCGGATGCCCCTCGTTGAAGAGGAGATCGCCGGTGAACACCACGCGATCCTCCGGCACCCAGACGATCGTGTCGGAATCCGTATGCGCCGGGCCAAGATCGGTCAGTTCGACCCGCTTGTCACCAACCATGAGCGAGAGATGCGTCTCGAACGTGCGGTTGGGCAGCGTGAGCTCGTCCACGCCGGAAAAATCGAACTTGCGCCCCATCGTCTCGTAAAGGAACGCCCCGGTGTCACCCATATTCTGGTAGTTGTCGCGGAGCCCGGCCAGCATCTTCGGGTTGAAACCGGCCATCTCCTTCTTCGCCTCAACTGTGCCGATGATCTCGGCATCAGCCACCAGTCCATTGCCGAAGAAATGGTCCGGATTGGCATGAGTGTTGACCAGCCTGTCGATCTTCGCCGCTTCGGGAACCCTGGCCTTGAACTGGTCCAGCATCTCGCGCGTTAACGGCACGCTCATTAGCGTGTCGACGAGCATCGTCTCTCCGGCGCTAGTGATCAGCCCCGCGTTCGACCAGCCCCAGGTGCCATCCGGCTGCACATAACCGTACAGGCCGTTGCCAATATCATGAATACCTTGCGTGAATGGCCAGTTCGCCATCTGCCTCTCCTTGTGCGCGGGAGCTTATCGATCTGCGCAGCCCGCACAATTCCTAATTTTGAGAATTTCCGTCACCCGCTTGCCCAGCGCCGCAAAAAGCGGAATAGCGGGCTGCATGACACGGATTTCGAGCAAAAAGCGCGGCCAGGGCCGACCGACGGACGCGGTGGGCAAGGACGCCGTGCTGAACAAGGCCACCGAACTGCTGCAGGAGCTGCCGCCGGCGCGCGTAACCACCTCGCTGATTGCGCGCGAGGCCGGCGTCGATCCGGCCCTCATCCGCTACTACTTCGGCGACCGGGAAAAGCTGCTGCTCGAAGTGGTGAAGCGGCTGATCGCCGACGCCCCCGAAGAGGCTGCGACGCTCGCCGATCCGCTGCCCCGGCTTGAGCATACCATCCGCAACACCGCACATTTCACGCGCTCGACCAAGCATGTCCATCGGCTGATGGTCGACGAACTGGCGGACGCCAAGTCGGCGGAAGTACGCAAGCTGCAGGGTGAGATGAACCGGGGAGCGGTGGAACGCTACGCCGGGATCATGGCGCGGGATGGTGGCGCGGACCTCCGGACCGTCAACCCGCTGTTCCTGCACATCGCACTCGTCGGCCTGTTCGACTTCTTCGTCTCCGCCCAGTCGGTCGTACGCAATCTCGTGCCCGACGACACTGACATGGACGCGCTTGCCGTCGACTTCGAGGACTTCATCGTCGATCTTGTGCTGAACGGCCTGCGCAAGCGCTGAGGCAAGCGCCACGGTTCAACCTTCCGCCACGCACGGGTTGCGCTGTGTACCGAGACCCGTGATCGATCCTTCCATCACGTCGCCGGGCTGGAGGAAAACACCGAAGGCTGAGCCATTGCCATAAGGCGAGCCGGTGCAGATGACGTCGCCCGGCATCAGTTCCACCCGGTCTGAGAGATAGGCCAGCTGCCGCTCGATGCTGATCAGCATGTCGGCCGTGGACTCGTCCTGATAGACCTTGCCGTTGACCGCGAGGCGAATGGTGAGATCATAGGGATCGGCGACGAACTGGCGCGGAACGACCATCGGCCCGAAGGGCAGGAAAGTCGGGAAGCACTTGCCCGAGAGCCAATCGGCGCCCAGCCCGCCGGCATCGCGGCGGAAGATATGCTCCCGCGCGGTCACATCGTTCACCACCACGAAACCGGCGACATAGTCCATGGCCTGTTCGGGCGTCACATGCCGGGCGCGCTTGCCGATCACCACGCCCAGTTCCAGCTCCCAGTCGGGCTTCTGCACATTGCGCGGCAGGACGACCGGCTCGTTCGGCCCCACCACGCAGGAGGGCAGCTTGATGAAGCAATAAGGCGCCGTGGCCTTGGCGCGTTCATCCATCACCTTTTCCGCCCGCGCGCGGCGCTCGTCGTCGGAAATGTCTTCGTCGCCCGGCGTGCGCATGGAGGGATCGCCCATGATGAGGCCGATCACATGCTTGCGATAATTGGCGCCGGTGCAGAAGACCTGGCGCGGCCGGTAGGGTACGTCCAGTGCGGACTCGTCGAGCGGCACAGCCCCCTCGCCCGCCTTCGCGATCGCCGCCAGCCGCGGCAGCGCCGCATCCCAATCATCGAGCAGGGCAAGCACGTCGCCAGCCCCGGCGACCGGCATCATCCTGTCGCCCGCAACCAGCACCACGCCGCCGTTACGCAGCTTCGCCAGACCGAATGTCATGTTCCGTCCTCTTCTTGTTTCAGTAAGGTGCCTGGAGCTGCCCCATGGTCGCGCCGAGCATCGCCGGCCCCTTGTTGGAGAGGTCGCCGGCCATCTCCATCTCACCGATCTTCACGCTATTCTCGACGACGAGGCGTGCTCGTTCGAACCGCCGCTCCATGAAGGCATGGAGCGCGTCCGTGATCGTGTCATGCCGCTGCAATTCCTCGGCGAGCACAAGCCCGTCCTCGGCCGCCATGCCGGCCCCGCTCGCCATGTGCGGCGTCGTCGCATGCGCCGCGTCGCCGATCAGCACCACGCGACCGTTGTACCATGGCTTGGGAAGCAGCAGCCATTCCAGCGGGCGGTAGTTGATCTTTGCAGGATCGGTGAGACCGTCGCGGACTGCCGGAACAGCCCCCCCAAAGGGCGCCAGCAGCCCGCGGACATGCTCGATCATCTCCGCTTCCGGAAAGAACGGGTTGTCCGGCACATGCTCAAGGATGAACATGTACATCTCGTCCTTCGAAACCGGATTGATCCCCAGTTTCACAGGTCCGCCGAAATACATTTCCGTGCGATCCACTTCGGGCGGGCGCTTGGCCACTACGCGCCAGCAGCCCTGGCCCGTGAACTTCGGCGCAGGCGCATCCGGGAAGATCATGCCCCGAATCTGCGAATAGATGCCATCGGCGCCAACGACGAGATCGTAGCGCCCGGCGCTGCCGTCGCTGAACGTCACCTCGACACCCTGCGCGTCCTGCGCCAGCGTCTCCACCTTGAGGCCGAGCCGAACGTCGACCCCCTCGGCGCGGACTGTGGTGGACAGGATATCGTGCAGCACCGGCCGCATGATGCCCCCGCCCTGCTGGATCGGCTGCGGATTTTCCGGAACCGGCGGTTCCATGACTGTCTGTCCGGCGGCGGTCTTGCCACGCATGCCCGCGCCGACATGGCCGCGCGCGCGCACCTGATCGAGAATCCCCAACGCATCGAACGCCCGCAGGGAAATGCCGGTCACGCTGATCCCTGCGCCATAGACCCGCCATTGCGGATCCGCGTCGATGAGGACGACTTCGACCCCGATACGCCTGAGCGCAATCGCGGCAGTCATCCCACCGACGCCGCCGCCGACGATAAGCGCGCTGCGGATCATGCCGGCACCTGCCACAGGCCCTTGTCGGGCGTCATTTCGGCATGGGGCACATTACCCGGAATGATACGGCCGGTCCCCCACTGATCCGTGATGCTCGGCGTGAATTCATAGACCGTGGGCTGCCAGCTTGCCTCGTCCACTTCCTCCAGGTCCGAGGTATATTCAACGGCATTGCCGTTGGGCGTCAGATAATAAGTGAAGGTGTTGTTGCCCGCCGTGTGCCGACCCGGTCCCCAGGACAAGGTCACGCCCTTTTCGTGCAGGCGCGCCAGGCCGCGCATCATCTCGTCGACCGACGCCACGTCGAAGGCGACGTGGTTCAAAGCCGGCGGTCCGGGCAGGATCGCCAGCCGGTGATGGACGGGATTGCAGCGCAGGAACGCCATGAAGGTGCCGATCCAGTCGGTCAGCCGGAACCCCAGCACTGTCTCATAGAAGGCGACGAGCTTGGCCGGATCCGGCGTGTGGAACACGATATGACTGAGACCGGTGGGGATCGCTTCCCCCTTGGCGAGCGCACGCGGCGTTCGCGTTTTTGCGTCACTGACGACCTCGAGCGCGCGGCCATCGGGGTCGAAAAAGCGGAAGGCATAGCCTCCGGCCGGGCCTTCCGCATCGCCGGGTGCGGAGATGATCTTGCAGTCCGCTGCCTGCGCTTGTGCGAACAGCGCATCGACATCAGCCCGCGAGCTCGCCGAAAAGCTGATCAGATCCGTCTTTCGCTCAGCATCCTGCCGCAGCCGAATGACATAGGGATAAGGTGACGACTCCGCCGCGAAATAGACCTTGCCGTCCTGCTCGCCGACCTCGACAAGACCCCAGGTCTCGCCGAAGAAGGCCCGTTCCGCCGGCAGATCGGGCACTGCCAGCGCGACATAAGAGAGATCGTTGACTGACGCCGACATAATTCCTCCGACTCTAAATTCCTACACTCAGGAATAATCAGGTTTGATTGGTTTGGGAAGCGGATGCCCGTTAGAATTTTCCGCCGATCCGCACACCCCAGGTGCGCGGCTGCTCTGCCGCGGCCGAGATCAACCCCGCCGAGTTGGTCGTGCCGCCGATCAGCCGCTGATTATCCTCGATATTGAAGACATAGAGGCTGGCGAACCAGCGATCGTCGGCGGCCGACACCGTGATCGAGGCATTGCTGACGAAGGTCGCTTCGGAGCGCAGATAGGGCAGATAGTCGGCTGAGGAATAGCTGCTGCTGCGGTAGCGCGTCCCCGCCTGCAGCATCAGCTTGTAATCGCCCAGCGGGATGGTCTGCTGCGCATCGAGATTGAACGACCATTTGGGCGAGTTGAACGCCTGCTTGCCGGAGCAATCGACGCGGAACACGTTGACCGTCGAGCCGCCCGGCGTGGTCTGCGTGGTCGGCGCAAAGGCGCAGGTGGTGTTGGGCGGCAAGCCCTGGTTCGGCGCGAAGTAGACGAAGCTGTCATATTTCGTGTCGAGATACTGCACATTCGCCGACAGCAGCGTGTTGGGCGTGGCAAGGAACTCGACGTCGAGATCGATACCCTTGATCGTGCTGTCGCCGATGTTCCGCGTCAGGAAGACAGTCGAGGGCGGATTACCCAGATCATAGCCGAACTGGCTGTACTGCTGGTTTTTGTACTTCCAGATGAAACCCTCGACGTTCACCTGCAGCCGGTTGCCCAGGAAGCGGTTCTTGCTGCCGATGGTGTAGGCCTTGATCGTCTCCGGCGCATAGCTCTCCACGCCGCGCGCGAAGGAAAAGCCGCCGGCATGATAACCGGTCTCGAAGCTCGCATAGATCATGTTGCGGGGCGAAAGGTCATATTGCGCCGCAAGCCGGTAAGTGAACTTCTCGTTCTTCAGTCCCGCATTGATCGCGATCGGCGAGCGCAGCACGAACGGCGCGGTCTGCGATCCGCCCGCCACCGGCGGCAGCACATAGAGCGGCACCGACGTGACGGGGAAGCCGCGCGAGGTGTAGAAGCTCTCCAGTTCAGCCGCACTGCCGACCAGCGGCGTGAAGGGCAGCGTGGGGCAGAAATCCTGGGGCGGCGCGGGATTGCCGCAGAACAGGATGTAGACCTGCGACAACCCGTCAAACCGCTTCTTGTCGGACGTATAGCGGCCCGCGGCGGTAAGGCTGAGCTTCTCGACCGGACGCACGGTGAGCTTGCCAAAGCCCGCCCAGCTCTCCGTCGCAGTCTTGAAATTCTGATACGGGGTCAGTGTCGACTGGTTGTAGAAAGCGAAGGGGACATCAATGTCCTCATCGAAATACATGCCGCCCACGAGATAATCGATTGCCGGGCCGACCTGCCCCGCCCAGCGCGCCTCGACGCTGGTCTGCTTGTCCTTTTCCTTGACACCGCCGGCGCGGAACACACCGTTGAAGGTGTAATCGAGATTGCCCTCGCGATAGGCCGGCTGGATCGTCAGCGTCCCCGCATCCGTCTTCCAGTTCAGTTCAGCCGAAACGCCCCAATAATCATTGTCGTTATAGGGTACACCATCGACGACAGCGCCGGTGCGGCCCACCTGGCCGACGAAACGGCTGCTCTGCAGCGCGTTCGAGCGCGGGTCCAGAAGGCCCTGATTGCGGTCGAAGCCGGTCGGGACATAGCTGTATCCGGTAAAGCCGGTCGGCCCGAAGGTCGGGTTCACTGCGCCTATATAAAAGCCAGAAGCGCCGCTGCCGCCCTGATGCGCATAGTCCACGCCGAGGCGCAGCGTCAGTTCCTCGCTCGGTTCGACATAGAGCTGACCGCGAAACGCATATTCGCGCTGCTTGCCGGTCCCGTCAGTCATGAAGCCATCGCGGCTGGACATCATGCCCGCCACGCGCACGGCCGCCTTTTCGCCTATCGGCAGATTGAGCGCAGCCTGCCCCGTCAGCCAGTCATAATTGCCATAACCGACCGTGACCTGCCCTGAGGTTTCGCCAAGCTTCGGCCGGACGGGAATGACGTTGATCGCGCCGCCCGTCGCATTGCGGCCGTACAGGGTGCCCTGCGGCCCCTTGAGAACCTCCACGCGCTGAAGATCGTAGAACATCCCTGATGTCGACGAGGGCCGGCCAATATAGACGCCATCATAGTTGAAGGCGATCGCCGGGTCTGAATAGGCATTGACCGTCGCGTTGCCGACGCCACGCACGAAGAACACCGTGGTGGGCCCGCCGCCACTGTTGGACGCCAGAGACGGCGATGTCCTGGAAAGATCCTCGGCGCGTACGACATTCTGCCGGAGCAGTTCGCCGGGATTGACCACGTCGAGCGCGATCGGCGCGCGCTGGCTGCTCTCCTGCACGCGCTGCGCGGTCACGATGATTTCTTCAAGCCCCTGATCGGCTTCGGAAGCCTGCGGAGCAACGGTCTGGGATTGCGCCATCACCGGGACGGCACAGATCAACACCCCCGCCGCAGCGGAGCAAAGCAGCATCGCCTTCATTTTTCCTCTCCCGTCTGATTCTGTTATCGAATCAATTCCTATTTCGCAGAATAGGGAATTTAGCCCGACTGGCAACGGCTTTTCCTGCCTGTAGGAATTTCAACTGGATGAGGCATGGATCGTCGCAGGTCCGGCAGTATTGAAGCCAGGATCAGCGCGCCGGCACACAACATCCGACACCCCAAACAGCGGGCAACACAGTCAGACTTCTCGTCCATCCTCTCTCACAGGATGCGGCACTCACAACACCTGCTTCACCAACGCAGGCCCAGGCCAAGCCGCACATTTCGCGGACGCAGGGGAACGGTCTGATCGCGAAAACCGACAGTGAGCGGATTACCCATCGCGAAGCGCGCGGCGCTGCGATTGGTGAGGTTATCGACGTCGATCGTCGCTTCCAGATTGTTCCATCGCCAGGCACCCGACAGGCCCAGCGTGACATAATCGCCCTGACTGATATCGAGGAAGCTTCCCGCCCCCAGCACCGAACGGCCAACATAGCGCGCATTCGCAGCGAGTGCGACCGCGCGCCCGCCGGTCAGCCGCCGCTCGTATCGAAGGTCGAGACTGGCCGAGAAGGGTGGCGTGTCCGGCAGGCGGCGATTGTAGAGCTCGGAGGTAGCGGCAAGCGGCCCGTGTGTCCTGTTCTGCGTCCAGAGCAGGGCGAAGCTGCCACGCCATCCGTCAAGCGGAATCCAGTCACCCGTCGCTTCTAGCGCGACGATGTCGGCGTCGCCGATGTTGTCCGTGTAAGGCTGGCTGCGGCTACTGAACAGATCGGCCTGGATATCTTTCCAGCGAGCCACAGAGAGAGCTGTCGAGAGAGCAAGGCCGCGCGTGCCCGCCCGTTCGAGCCGTAGCCCGATCTCCCCCACGCGGATGGAATCGGAGCGAAAATTGGCCACCCGGCCAATGCCGCGCGCAACGGCGATGCCGCCGGTGCGATAGCCGGACTGGAAGCGTGCGAAGGCGGCAAGGCGTGGCTGCAACAGCCAGGAGAGCGCCAAAGCCGGCTCGGCGCGCCGCAGCAGCAGCCCGGCCTCGCTCGGCGCCTCGCGCGGCACGAGCGATGGCTTGCCGTGCGTCCGGGCAATCGAGGCGCGCGCGCCGAGCGTCAACGCAAGCCTCGACGTTACCGGAACGGTCGCCTGGCCGAACAAGGCCGCGCTCCGCGTGATGTTCGTCACGCCAACGATCTCGAACGGCGTAGTCGGCAGCTTGACCACGCGGCTCTGCGCGTCGCGATCATAGAGGAAGGCCGCACCGACGACCCAGGAGGTCGCGCGCGCGCTGGAACGGGAAAGGCGGGTTTCGTGGCTGATCAGCAAGCCATCATTCTCGACCTGATAGCTCAGCGGCACATTGAAGAACGAATATGCGCGCGTCGCATCGAAACTGTCGCTCGTGTCAGTGCGCACCATGCCCGTGGCGGAGGTCATCTCGATGCCGCTGTCCCATTGCCGGTGCACCACGGCACGGGCCAGCCAAATGCCGCTGCGATAGGGCTGGGCAAGCGCGGCGCGGCGCGCCAGTGGCCCAACCGTCCTTTCGGCATAGTTCGCGTCGGCGGCGTCGATCCGCTGGCCGAGCAGCCCCAAATCGATCGACCAGCCATCACCCGGCTCGATCCGCAGGCTCGCCCGGCCGCCGATCGTCTCGGTCCGGTTGACGTCGCTCAGCGACCGCTCACGATCGTCGATATAGCCTCCGTCCCGTGAGCGGTAGCCAACGAGCCGCACGCCGGCTTCTTCGCGCAGGATGGGCAGGTTGATCATTCCGCTCAGGTCGTAGCCCGGCGCGCCGCGTTGCGTCACGGTCAGGCCCATGGCAGCGGAGCCCGCCACCGCTTCCAGATCGACCGCACGCGGGGTCAGGCGCACGATACCGCTGATCGCTCCTGCCCCGTAGAGCGTTTCCTGCGGCCCTTCGAGAATCTCGACGCTCGCCATGTCATAGAGGCTGAGCGCTGGCTCCGGCCCGGCATAGACCAGTTGCACATCGCCGAAATAGAGCGTGGCGGTCGATTGGGTCGGCCCGTTGAAGCTGCTGTCGGCAATGCCGCGGATGAACAGCTTGTTGCGGCCGACGCCAAGTTCCGTTTTCTGCAGAATAGGCGCGCGGCTGGCCAGGTCGTCCATAGTGGTTCCGCGCGTGAAACCGGCACGCGAATCTGCATCGATGATCTGCACACTGCCGGGAAAGCGCAGTAACGGCACTGGCAGCTTCGCGCCGGTGACGACGACTTCGGCCCACGGCGAATCGGCGATACTCGTCCGTTTCTCCGGTCGATCCGACGGCGACGCCGCCTTCACGATCCGGTAGCTGCGTGCGCCGGCCGGTATGGCGCGAAAACCCGACGCACGCGTCAGCCGGCTCAGCGCCTCACCGACGGACAGACAGCCCTCGACCCGATCGGCGCGCGCCTTGCCCAGATCGGCCTCCGTACTCGCAATGTCGACGCCGGTCTGCTGTGCCAGCACGAGCAGCGCGCGATCCAGCGACGTGGCGGGGATTGCGACCTTCTGGCAGGCGGCCTGACCCGGCATCGCCGGCATCAACCAGCAACCGATCAGAGCAACGAACCTAAGGCTGAGCTTCCTCCACTGAGGAGAGTATCCAACGCTCACCATCCGTCCGCCAGTTCGCCCCGACCAGGGAGGCAATGTGCGGAACGTCCGTATGCGCCTCACCAGAAAGGCTTATCATGCCGGTAACAGTGCGGGACGACAAGCGCTCATCGGCGACCAGTTGTATCCCGTAAAGACGCTGGATGGTGCGCAGCACTTCAGGCACGGGCGTCTGGGAGAAACTCAGCCGGCCGGAGCGCCAGCCACCAACGAGCGACGGATCAACAGACCCAAGGCGCACTTCCTTCAGGTCCTCGCGCACCGAGAGACTGGCGCCGGCCCGCAACGCGATAGCTTCTCTGCCCGGCTGGAAGAGCACGGCCCCCTCGGCCACCTCGACACGGAACGCCGCGCCGTCCCGCGCCACGTTGAACACTGTGCCGACGTCCCGCACCGTAAGCGCGCCGGACCGCAAGACGAAGGGATCGGCTGCATCGTGCCGCACATGGAACAGCGCTTCGCCTCGTTCGATGACGACCTGGCGAGGATGCGCACGGTCGATGAGCAGGCGACTGCCGCCGGCAAGCTCGACCCGGCTGCCTTCGTCCAGCATGATCTGGCGGGTTTCGCCCGGTCGCGTTTCCGCCACCTGCATGTCGACGGGCGCCGGGCGAAGCGCCAGCAGTGTCACCGCAGCAGCAGCAGCAGCACCGGCCAGCCCGCCGCCCAGCCACAGCAAGCGACGCCGGCTCGGACTTCCCCGATCATTGGCCGGTAAAGGCAGCACAGGTGTGGCCAGTTCAGGCGCTGTCGCCAGTGCGCCGTCCGCCAGCGTGAGCCGGTCAAACGCCTCGGCATGACGCGGATCGGATTCCAGCCACCCGACGAAACGCAGCCAGTCCGCCGCCGCCATGTCATCCTGCCGCATCAGCCAGTCCGTGGCCTGATCGGCAATCTCCTGCGTAATGCGCGTCAAGGGCCGGGCCTCCTTGCCCTGTAGATGCCGCCGATGGGCCAAATCCGCACCATCAGTCGCCCTCCAGGTCGAGAAGTTGGCGATAGCCGCGCTTGAGCAGCTTCTCGACGCCGCTCACGGTGATACCGAGTGCCTGCGCAATCTCCTTGTGTGGGCGGCGTTCGACCCGGAACATGCGAAGCGCGATGCACATCCGCTCGGGCATAGCCGCCATAGCCGCCTCGACCTGCGCCAGCCGATCGCGGGCGAGCAGCACGGCTTCGGCATCGGGATAGTCCTGCGCCTCGGGCTGGACGCTGAGCCACGCGCCGTCGCGTGCGGTGGCCCGCGCCATGGACAGGCGGCGGTCAGCGGCAAGATTGGCCGCGACGCGAAACAGATATGCCTTGGGGTCGATCAGGGGTTGATCCGGCAACCGATCCAGCTTCAGCCAAAGGTCCTGCAGAATGTCTTCCGCATCCGATGCATTGCCGAGCCGGGCCGTCATCAGGCGCAGCAGCATCGGTCTCAGCTCCAGGAAATGTGCTTTCAAGCCGTCCATGCCACGTCATCGATGCGGCGACCCCTCTTTGCGGGCCACGGGCTGCAGCCATGTCACGGATGGCGCGCCGGTGCAATGCGGCGCTCGGCGAGGAGCATCAAGGTCCCGAGAGAAGGCGCAGCGCACAAGCGCCGCCCAGGCCGATCGCGAAACCCCCTTCGCGCTCGGCGCCCTTCTCTCGGGTGCACCCCCGACTGATGACGCCGCCGCAGACGCACTTCCGCAGCAGGCCCGGAAAAAATCTCGGGCGCTTTCAACGCGCAATGCGCAACCGACAGGATCAGCACGGGATCGCCTGTCGGGCAGGATGCTCCAATCATCCTTCCGCCCCGTCATCGCCCGGCGGCTGCTCCCTTTTCCTGATCCCTCGCTTGACTGATCAACAAACTTCTGATGACTGGCCCAACAACCTGAAAACGGGCAAAAACCAAATCGGGCCAATGGGGATCTTTGGGGGGATGAATGACAGGCAAGGTCACCGCACGGCCAGTTGGATCGGGCACAAGCGCATGAGGCGCGCGCCTTGCAGGCTCGCGCTGGCCCTCGCCGTGGCAGCGCTGACCGGCTGCGGCGAGAAAGCCCCGCCCCCGCTGCCCATGCCGGAAGTGACCGTCGCCCAGCCGCTTGGCCGCGCCATCGCGGACTGGCAGGATTATGCCGGCCGGTTTGAGGCGGTCGACGCCATCGACGTGCGCCCGCGCGTTTCAGGCCTGCTGCAATCCGTGCATTTCCGCGATGGCCAGCCGGTGATGCGCGGCCAGCTGCTGTTCGTCATCGATCCGCGCCCGTTCGCGGCGCAACTGGCGCAAGCCCGCGCCGGCGTGCAGCGCGCCGAAGCCGCGCTCGCCAATGCGAGCGGCGAACTCAAGCGCGCGGAAGGGCTGCTCGGCAGCGGCTTTATCAGCCAGTCGCTGGCGGACAGCCGCCTCGCCAATCAGCGCCAGGCCGCCGCCGAGCTGGCGCAGGCCCGCGCCTCGGCCGAGGCCGCCGCGCTCGATCTCTCCTTCACTCGCATCACCGCGCCGGTGAGCGGACGCGCTTCCTTCCGCCGCCTCGCGCCGGGCAATCTGGTCAATGCGGGCCAGACGTTGCTGACGACGATCATGACGCAGGACCCGATCCGCTTCGTGTTCGATGCGCCGGAAGCCGCTTTCCTCAAGGTCCGGCGGACAGCGGGCAATGGCGGCACGATCCGCATCCGGCTTGAGGACGAGACCGATTTCAAATGGTCCGGCCAGCTTGAAATGCTGGACAATGCCATTGACCGAGGATCAGGCACGATCCGCGGCCAGGCACTGGTCCGTAATCCCACCGGCCTGCTCACGCCCGGCATGTTCGGCCGGATGCGCTGGCTGGACGCGACGCCGCGCCAGGCACTGCTGGTGCCGGACGAGGCCATCGTCATCGATCAGACGCGGCCGGTCGTCTATGTCGTCGGCAAAGACGACATGATCGAGCAGAAGGTGGTCGATCGCGGCAATCTCGTCGACGGACTGCGCGTCATCCGGGGTGGACTGGCGCCCGGCGACCGGGTGGTCATCGCCGGGATGCAGCGCGCCCGCGCCGGCCTGAAAGTAAAGGCGACGCCCGGCAAGATTGAGCAATATCCCTCGGGCGTCACGCGCGGCGCGGCACCGGCGCTGGGCAGCCCCCGATGAGCGCGGTCGCTGCGAGGATGAAATTCTCGCACTTCTTCATCGCGCGGCCCGTCTTCGCCTGCGCCATCTGCGTGTTCATCACGCTGGTCGGTATCATCAGCTACACGCGCCTCGCGGTCGATCAATATCCGCAGATCGCGCCGCCGGTCGTCACCGTCACCGCCGTCTATCCCGGCGCATCGGCCGAGGTGATGGCCGAAAATGTCGCCGCGCCGCTCGAACAGCAGATCAACGGCGTGGACGACACGCTCTATATCGCGTCGACCGCCATCGGTGATGGCCGCGTCACGATCAGCATCAGTTTCAAGATCGGCACCGATCCCGATCTCGCACAGGTCAAGGTGCAGAACCGGGTGCAGACCGCCCTGCCCCAGTTGCCGCAGGAAGTGCAGAATCTCGGCGTCACGGTGCGCAAGTCGCTCAACGACACGCTGATGATCGTCCACATGTATGCGACATCGCCGTCGATCGACCGCAATTATCTCGCCAATTACGCCTCGCTTCAGGTGCGCGAGCGGCTGCTGCGGCTGCAGGGCGTGGGCGACATCGGCACTATCGCCGCGCGCGATTATGCCATGCGGGTCTGGATCGACCCGGACAAGGCGGCGGCCCGCAACCTGACCGTGGGGGAAATCCTCGCCGCCCTGCGCGGCAACAATATCCAGCTCGCCGCCGGCACCGTCGGCGGCGCCCCGTTCACGCATGATCCGGCGGCAACGCAGCTCAACCTGCAAGTGACCAGCAAACTCGCCTCGCCCGAGCAATTCGCGCAGGTCATCGTCAAGCGCGATGCACAGGGCCGGATCACGCGAATTGGCGATATTGCCCGCGTGGAGCTGGGCGCGCAGAACTACGCGATCAACGCCTATCTCAATCGCGACGAAGCCTTCCCGCTGAGCGTCGTCCAGGCCTCCGGCGGCAACGCGCTGGAGACCGCGTCGGCAGTCTATCGGACAATGGGAGAGCTCTCCAAGAGCTTCCCGCCCGGCATCACCTACAAGATCGTGTTCGACCCCAGCCGTTATGTCCGCCAGTCGATCGATAAGGTCAGCGATACGCTCGTCGAGGCAATCGTGCTGGTGGTGGTCGTCGTCATTCTCTTTCTGCAGCGCTGGCGCACAGCCATCATCCCGCTGCTGGCCATTCCCATTTCGCTCATCGGCACATTCGCGATCATGGCCGCGGTCGGCTTCTCGCTCAACAATCTCTCCCTGTTCGGCCTTGTCCTCTCGATCGGCATCGTGGTCGACGATGCCATCGTCGTGGTCGAGAATGTCGAGCGGCACATTCGCGCCGGCCTGAGTCCGCGGGAGGCCTCCTATCGCACCATGGACGAAGTGGGCGGCGCGCTCATCGGCATTGCTTTGGTGCTGGTCGCGGTGTTCGTGCCCACCGCTTTCATGGGCGGCATCACCGGGCAATTCTACAAGCAGTTCGCCCTCACCGTCACGGCCGCGACGGTCATCTCGCTCATCGTCTCGCTCACCCTTTCCCCGGCTCTCTGCGCACTCATTCTCCAGCCGCATGACCATAGCGAGCCGCGCTGGGCGCCGCTGCGCTGGCTGGCGCGACAAGGCGACCGGTTCGTCGCTGCGTTCGATCGGTTCGGGAATGGCTATGGCCGCGTGACGCGCCGGCTGCTGCGCATGAGCGGCCTCGTCTTCCTGCTCTATGCGGGGCTTCTGCTTATCACCGGCTGGCGGCTCTATGACACGCCGCGCGGCTTCGTGCCCCAGCAGGATCAGGGCATCGCCGTCGTCTCCGTCCAGCTTCCGCCGGGCGCTAGTCTGGCCCGCACCGATGCGATTACGCGCCAGGCGATCGACATCATGCTGGAGACGCCCGGTGTCGCCGCGGCCTCGGTCTATTCCGGCATCGACGCGCTCGGCTTCACCATTCAGGCCAGCAGCGGCCAGCTTTACGCCATTTTCGAACCGTTCGAGACGCGCCTGCCCAAGGGGCTGACCGCCAGCGTCATCATGGCCGATTTGCGCAAGCGTTACGCAAAGCTCGTCGGCGCGGACATTCGCGTGATCAGCACGCCCGCCGTGCGCGGCCTCGGCTCGGCCGGCGGCTTTCGCCTGATGGTGGAGGATCGCGGCGGCCTTGGCTATGCGGCGCTCGACGCTGCTGCGCGCGATCTCGCCGCAGCGGCGGCCGAAGACCCGGCCATTGCCAACAGCTTTGCCAATTTCAACATGCGTAGCCCGCGCATCGCGGTCGAGGTGGACCGCGACAAGGCCGAAATGCTCGGCGTGCGCAGTCAGGACGTCTACGCGACACTCCAGACCTATATGGCCGGCTCCTACGTCAACAACATCAACCTGCTCGGCCATACCTTTCAGGTGATCGCACAGGCAGACCCGGCCTATCGGCAGGACGAGGCGCTGCTCGGCCAGCTCAAGACGCGATCGGATTCCGGCGCGATGGTGCCGATTGACGCCGTCGCCACGCTCACGCCGGCCACTGGCCCCTATCGCGTGCTGCGCTACAATCTTTATCCGGCAGCGGACGTGCAGGGTGAGGCGGCACCGGGCTATTCCTCCGGGCAAGCCATGGCCGCGATGGAGCGGATCGCGCGCGAACGATTGCCCGCCGGCCTCGGCTTCGAGTGGACCGATCTGGCCTATCAGCAACGTGTCGCGGGCGGCAGCGGCGAGCTCAGCTTCGCGCTCGCCGTCGTCTTCGTGTTCATCGCGCTCGCCGCCTTCTACGAAAGCCTGACGCTGCCGCTCGCGATCATCCTCACCGTGCCGCTCTGCCTGCTGGCGGCGATCCTGGGCGTGAACCTGCGCGGCACGGACAACAACATCCTGACGCAGATCGGCATGGTCGTGCTTATCGGCCTCGCCGCCAAGAATGCGATTCTGATTGTCGAGTTCGCCCGCCAGTCCGAGGAGAACGGACTGGATGCGAAGGAAGCCGCCATCCAGGCCGCGCGCATCCGCCTGCGTCCGATCCTGATGACGAGCCTGGCCTTCATCGCCGGTGTGGTGCCGCTCGCCTTCGCCACCGGGGCTGGCGCGGAACTGCGTCAGGCGCTTGGCACGGCGGTGTTCTTCGGTATGATCGGCCTGACTGCGCTCGGCCTGCTGTTCACGCCGGTCTTTTATGTCGCCTGCCGCGCACTCGGCCGATGGGTCGCGGGGATGCTGGCGGCGAGAGGGACCGATCACAAACCGGTGCTCACACCCGACGCGGCGGAATAGCGCCGTGCGTAGGGGCCAGTCGGCGCCATCGGCTGCGACTTTCCGCTGTCCTACACGCCAGCCGCCATGGCACGCCTGCTGAAGGTCTCCCGCCGTCATCCGGCGACCGATCGGAGGAACCCATGGCACAGTCTCATTGCGGCAGTACAGCGCTCCGGCAGCACAGGCTGCGCGGAACAGGTCATGTCACCCACCGCATCCGCCCGTCGCGAACGTTGAAAGAAACGGAAGTTCACGCCCCCGTGTCATGAACTTCGTGAACTTCCAGCGCCCCGCGCCCTGTTGGATGGGCCGCGCCGGTTGCTCCGCTCTGGCCGCGCCCTTCGCCTCCGCTCGGCGTGATCAACGGATGGAGCGTGGCTCCCGAAGAGTTCGGGGACCAACGATGCCGGTCAGATCACCTTGCCGGGGTTGAGGATATTGTTCGGGTCCATCGCCGTCTTCAGCGTCCGCATCAGCGCCAGTTCCTCGGGCGTGCGGCAATAGGGCAGGAATTCGCGCTTGATGCTGCCGATGCCATGCTCGGCAGTGATCGAGCCGCCCCATTCGCCCACCGCCTTGTAGACCAGCGCCTCCATCTCATGCTCGGGCATGGGGTCGCGCGGAACGCGGGCCGAGAGGTGGAGATTGGAATCGGCGAGATGACCGAAGAACACCGTCACGCAGTCCGGCCATTTTTCCAGCAGCAGGTCGCGCACATAGGGGATGAAATCGCCGATCTTGCGCGTGGGCAGGCTGACGTCGAACGCAACCTGCGGCCAGTGGACGCCGGTGTGCCACTCGCCGGGGCAATCGCGGACCGCCCAGATCTCCTGTCGCTGCTTGTCCGACTGGGCGATGACCGCATCCTGGACGAGCCCGCTCTCGATCATGCCGCCCAACACTTCCTCGAAGCGCTCAGGATCGCGCTCGGGATCGCTGCCGAGGATCTCGACCAGCACATAGACATTGTAGCCATGCGGCAGCGGCGGCTGACGGCCGAGCGCCGTGGTGCCGATCTGGTAGAAGTCCGGCCACATCACCTCGAAGGCGGAGAGCGTGCTGGCGAAGGCGGAATTGCTCTGCCTGAGCAGTTCCAGCGTGGCGGCATAATCCTCCACTGCAACGACCGCCGTGCAGGCGCTCAGCGGCTTGGGGAACAGGCGCAGCACCAGCCGGGTGATGACACCCAGCGTGCCCTCGCTGCCAATGAAGAGGTGCTTCAGATCATAGCCGGCATTGTTCTTGATCATGACGTTGAGCGAACTGACGATCGTCCCGTCCGCCAGCACCGCCTCGATGCCCAGGATGAGGTCGCGCATCATGCCATAGCGCAGCACGCGATTGCCGCCGGCGTTGGTCGAGGCATTGCCGCCGACCTGCGCGGTGCCCCGCCCGCCAAGGTCGAGCGGGAAGAGAAAGCCCGCCTCATCCGCCGCGACCTGCACCGTCTCCAGCACCGTGCCGGCGAGCACGGTCATGGTCCGGCCGGCTTCGTCCAGTTCCTCAATGCCGCGCATCCGCTCCAGCGAGAGCAGCAGGCAGGGCCGGTCGGCCAGCCCCCCTGCGCACAGGCTGGTGAGGCCACCTTGCGGCACGACCGGATAGCGCGCCTCGTTGCAGATGCGCAGGATCTGCGAGACCTGCTGCGTGGTGCGCGGATAGGCGATGCCGGGCAGGTCGATGCCCTCCGGCATCACATTGGTCATGTCGCTGCGGTGACGCGCGAAATCCGCTTCGGTGGCGTCCTTGATGATGTCGGCCCCGAGTTCCGCCTTGAGCCGGGCAATGACCGCCGCGCCCCTGCCGGCGTCTTCCACCGCTTCCTGCATCGCGTCGATTGCCGCCGTCATCCTCGTCCCGTCCGTGATCGCTGTCAGAATGCCCGTCATAGCCGCGCAGAACGCGGCTGCCTACCGGCGGCGGCTGTCATGGATGGGCCGGCAATGTCGCGTCGCGCAGATCATGTCGAATCGTCATTTTTCGACCGCAACCTCAGGGAAATCGCCATGGCTCCGCAGCCCGGACCGCCGCTCGATCACCGTCCGCCACCGCGCGAAAGCCGATGGTAACGCTTTACAAAGAAAAGATAATATTTCGCCGTTTCAACCCACGCAAGGCCCGGCCGCAAATTGTTAACTTAGTTTACGACTCGTTAACCATAAGGTATCGACCAGAAAGTCGGCTTGAAAACCGACAAATATAGGAGTCGTCGATGGTTAACGATCAAGTGGTCGTTGAGGAACTCAACGAGCTGGAAATCGACCTCGTCGCCGGTGGTGAGCCGAACGATGAGTCGAACACTGGCATTCGCGGCTTTGGCGATCTGTAAGCTGAAGCCTCTGAAGGCACAATGATAGCCGGGCGGGCGGGCCGTTAACAGCGACCGTCCGCCCGGATTTTCGTTTGGCGGGGGCCATAGATTTCGCGTATATTTGCCCCCTGCCCCAGAAGGGTCAGTCGTGGCGGCGC
The DNA here is from genome assembly GCA_017304655.1 of Sphingomonas sp. GTDB lineage: Bacteria > Pseudomonadota > Alphaproteobacteria > Sphingomonadales > Sphingomonadaceae > Sphingobium. The sequence continues at coordinate 124,589 of JAFKLY010000007.1, read as the reverse complement.
AGGATGCAGCTCTTTAGACAACAAGCGCTGGATCATCGTCATCGCCTTCACGGCGATGTTTTTCTCGTTCCGCCCCTGCGCTGGCAGGCAATTGGCTGGCTGCTTCTCGCGCTGGTGGTCACGGCCCTCCTTTTCCTCGCCCTTGGCTCCTACAGCCGCACCATTACAGCGACCGGCCTTCTGCAGCCGGCAAGCGGCGTCGCGAGCGTGGCCGTGCCGGACGATGCCGTGGTCTCGGCCGTTCTGGTCAAGGAAGGCCAGCTCGTGCGCGAGGGGCAGGTGATCGCGCGCCTGCTCCGCCCGCAAAGTTCCGATGGCCAGTCCCTCACCGATCAACGGCGCGAGACGCTCTCGCAGCAGGAAACCGCGCTGATCACGCAGCGCCAGTCCGCCGGCGACGCAGTTGAGGAGAGCCGCCGCAAACTCAACGCACGGATTCGCGACGAGCAGCGCCAGATCGAAGCGATCGACGCGCAGATCGCCGCGCAGCAGGCCCTGATCAATTCATCGCAGCAGGAGCTGGGACGCATCGAGAGTGTCGCCGAGCGCGGCTTCATTTCCGGGCGCGATCTGCAGCAGCGCCGCGAACTGCTGATCACCCGCCGCCAGGGCCTTGCCGAGCTGCAGCAGACACGCAGCCTGCACGGCAATGCGCTGGCCGCCGCTCAGATCGAGCTTAGCCAGGTGCCGAGCCAGTTGCGCGCCGGCCAGAGCAATTATGACGCGCAATTGGCACAGCTCCGCCGGGAAGGCGCGACACTGGGTAATGCCGGCACGATCGACCTCGTCGCCAGCCGGTCCGGCATCCTCACCGCCCTTCGTTACCGGGAGGGCGAGAGCCTGCCACGCGGCACCATCTATGCTCGCATCGTGCCCCAGGCGGGCAGCTGGCAGGCCGAGATCAAGGTGCCGACCTCGACCATCGCGCAGATCGGCCCGGGACAGGAAGTGCGCATGACGCTGCCGGCCTATCCGGTGCAGGACTATGGCGTTTTGCGTGGCATCATCCAGCAGGTCGGCGCTGCGCCCATAGAGGATGGCCAGCCCTATTTTCTCGTCACCGTGAAGCTTGATCCGCTGACCGCGCGGCAACGCGAGCGCGGCATCGTCCTGCGCTCAGAGCTCGCGCTGGAAGCTCATATCGTGCTGGCGCGCCGCTCCTTCGTGCAGTGGCTGTTCGATCCGCTGACGGCTGTGGCGCGGCGATGAACATCTTCCCAGCCAATTTCAGCGGCCGCAAGCGCATCCAGCCGGTCCGCCAGACCGAGGCGGCAGAATGCGGCCTCGCCTCGCTGGCGATGATCGCCAACTGGCACGGACACGATGTCGATCTCAACACGCTGAGGCAGCGCTTCGGCGTCAGCTCGCGTGGCATGAGCCTGCGCCAGCTGATGCAGACCGCCGATGCCATGCAGTTGCTCACGCGGCCGCTCAAGCTCGATCTGGCTGGCCTGCCGCTGCTCAACCTGCCGGCCATCCTGCATTGGGATCTCAACCATTTCGTCGTGCTGGAGCGGGTTGAGCCAGGCCGCGCTTATGTGGTCGATCCCGGCGGCACTGCGCGCTGGTATGAGATGGAGGAGTTCGGCCGGCATTTCAGCGGTGTCGCTCTGGAGTTGCGCCCATCGCATGATTTCGAGCCGGTCGAGGCCCGACGGCGCCTGCGCTTCAGTGACCTGTGGAGCGGCATCACCGGCTTCCGCCGCGCGCTGGCGCAGACGATCATCCTCAGCATCGTCATGCAGGTCTATGTGCTGGCCACGCCCTTCTATCTGCGCGCGGCAGTCGACGAGGCATTGACCTCGCTCGACAATAATCTGCTCATCACCCTCGCACTCGGCTTTGCCGCGTTGGCGCTGATCGGCGCGGGGGCCTCGCTGTTGCGCAAGTTCGTATTGCTCTCGTCCGGCGCAGCCCTGTCCTATGGAATCACGTCCAATCTCGCCCGCCGCCTGTTCCGCCTGCCCATCGCCTGGTTCGAGAAGCGCAAGGTCGGGGACATTCTGACCAAGTTCCAGTCAGTCCTCCCGATCCAGCGCTTCCTGATCGAAAGCGCGCCGCTGGCGCTTATCGACGGACTGCTGTCGATCCTCACCTTCGGCATGATGCTGCTTACGGCGCCGCAGCTCGCGCTGGTGACGCTGGTGGGCCTTGCCCTTTACTGCGGCCTGCGCCTCGCCCTGTTGCGCGAAGAGAAGCTGCGCGAAACCGAGTATGTGAAGGCCCTTGCCCGCGAACAGGGCGCGATCATCGAAACGCTGCGCGGTATCGTGCCGCTGCGACTGGCCGGACGTGAGGCAATGCGCCACGCTTACTGGCAAAACAAGCTGACCGACGCCCTTGGCGCGCGCTATCTGCACGAGCGGACCAAGGCCTGGCATGAGAGCGCCAAGACGCTGATCCCCGCTGTCGAGCTGGTGATCGTTATCTTCCTCGCGATCCGCGGCAGTATGGCTGGCGCGCTGAGCCTCGGCACGCTCTTTGCCTATCTCGCCTTCCGCCAGCAGTTCGTCCAGGCGGGCCAGTCGCTGCTGGACGAAGGCGTGAAGCTTCGCCTGCTGGACCTTCACCTCGAGCAGCTGGCCGACATTGCCCAGACCGATGAGGATGTCGGCTTCTCCGAACCGCTGAACCAACCCGGTTTCAAGGGACGTATCGAGCTGCGCAATGTGCATTTCGCTTATGGGCAGCACGATCCGCTCGTTCTCGCAGGCATTGATCTCGTTATCGAGCCAGGCGATCATATCGCCATCACGGGCCCCTCTGGTGGCGGCAAGACCACGCTCTCAAAGATCATCCTAGGCCTGATCGACCCCATCGAAGGCCAGGTGCTCATCGATGGCCGGCCCCTCGCTCAATATGGCCGCCGCGCCTTCCGCCAGCATGTCGCGGCCGTGCTGCAGGACGATGTCCTCTACGCCGGCTCGATTGCCGATAATATCGCTTCTTTTGAAGAAGTTGACATGAAAAGGCTCAACCAGTGCCTCCAGGCGGCAGCGATCCTTGAGGATGTCGAGGCCATGCCGATGCGGCACCACACGCTGGTCGGCGACATGGGTTCCACCCTGTCCGGCGGGCAGCGCCAGCGCATCCTGCTTGCCCGCGCGCTCTATCGCCAGCCCGAGATTCTTCTGCTGGACGAAGGCACGGCGCATCTTGATCTCGAGCATGAGGCGAGTGTCAATCGGGCCATTGCAGCGCTTGGCATCACCCGCATCGTCATCGCGCACCGGCCGGAGACCATCGCCTCGGCCAAACGCGTCGTCCGTCTGGCCCAGGGTAAAATCCAGCCGGATTGACCGGCGCGCCATGCCCCGAGCGCAAGCAGCTTTTCCGTCCTGTTTACCCATGTCGACCCCGCTTTTCCGACGCTTGGGAAGAACTTCTTCATAGTTTTCTGCGATCCGAACTCTTGGCGGACTGTACCGCCTGAGATTGGACCATGTTTCGATTGCGCCTCCTCGCGGGGTTGACGAAGTCGGCCCGAAGCCTTGTTCTGACCGTGGCGTGCCTGATCGGCATCGCCGTGGCGTTCACTGGCGCGGGTAGCGATCTCGACAATCAGATCCGCGCCAAGCGCTACGAACATCTGCCGAAAAAGCCGAGCGGCGACCTCGTCCTCGTCATTATCGACACACCCAGCATCAAGGATCTTGGCGCCTGGCCGTGGCCGCGCAGCCGTCACGGCGAGATCATCACAGCGCTCGACAAGGCCGGAGCGCAGCGCATCGCGCTGGATATCATCTTCGATCAGCCTGCGGCCGATCCACGGCAGGACAAGCTTTTCGCCAAGGCACTCGCGCATACCCATGCGAACATCTATTTCGCTTCGCTGCTGGAAAATCTCTCGAACAGCAAGGAAACGCACGAGGCCCTACCCACTCCCGCACTGCTGCCGTTCGTCAAGCCGGTCAGCATCTGGGTGAAGAGCGACCCGGACCAGTTCCACCGTCGCGTTCCGCTCAACGCGCCTGTTCTGGGCCGCGAATTACCGGTGATGGCTCAGGCTCTCGCCGGCACGCAATATCCCGATGACGGCCGCGTTCTCATTGACTGGTCCTACTGGCCGAGTCAGTTTCCGCGCATTTCATACTCAGATGTGCTGGCCGGCAAGTTCCCCAAGGGTTTCTTCCAGGGGAAAAGCGTTCTGATCGGGTCCGATGCCTTTGGCCTCGGTGACCAATACAGTGTGCCGTTCCACCGCAAGGTGGCCGGCATGTACATTCAGGCAGCAGCTGCGGAGACTCTGCACGCAGGCCGACCTGTCGAGCTGGGTGACTGGCCGTCCCTGCTCGCCGCGCTCGCGCTGATCGGCAGCGCGCTGCTGTTCAAGCCAATCTGGCGCTACATTCTGCTTGGCACCGCGCTCTTCCTGTGTGGCCCGATACAAATCCTCATCGAGCATCTGTCGATTATCCGCATCAACGTTGGCGCAGCGATGCTGGCCTTTACCGGCGCGCTCGCCGCGCAGGCATTGCTGTCGATGGCACAGGCCATGCTGGATCGCATCACCAAGTCCGCTGAGGCAGGTCTACCCAATCTCGCCGCCATGGAACTGCACGAACGCGGTGACGGTGTGACGGTGGTTGTCTGCCTGCGCAATTATGTCGAGACGACCGCGCTGCTCGGCTTCGCGGCGCAGGGCAAGCTGCTCGCGAAGATTCGTGATCGTCTGATCCTCGCGGCAGGACATGATCGCATCTATCAGATCGACAACCACAGTTTCGCGTGGCGCAGCAACGAAGAAGTGCCGGAAGTAGTGGCGGGGCTGGAAGGCCTGGAAGCCTTGTTCGCGCCGGGGGTTCAGGTCGATCATCTGACCGTGGACATCACGCTCAATGCCGGCTTCTGCGACGAGGTCAGCCTGTCCGTGCAGGATGCGCTCCCCAAAGCCGTGCTCGCGGCCACCAATGCCATCAATCGCGGCGTGCTCTGGGAGCGCTATGAGACCGACGAGGACGAGGTCTTCTGGAAGCTCTCGATCCTCAACGAGTTCGAGCAGGCACTTGGCCGGGGCGATGTCTGGGTCGCCTATCAACCCAAGCTCGATCTGCATTCAAACGGCATTACCGGCGCCGAAGCGTTGATCCGCTGGACGCACCCCGAGCGCGGCTTCATCCGCCCCGACCGCTTCGTGCGCGCGATCGAGGAAGCCGGCCGGATCGAGAAACTGACGCTTTACGTGCTCGAGCGAGCGATTGCGGACTTTGCGCCACTCGGTCTGTCCGTCGCAGTGAACCTCTCGATGCGCATGCTGGGAAAGAACCGCCTGGAAGCGCCGCTGCGCGTGCTTCTGGAAACCTACAACATGCCAGCCTCGAAGCTTACCCTGGAAATCACCGAATCAGCGACGATGGCCGACGATCAGGGTTTCACCGAGCTCGAAACGCTTCGCGCGCTGGGTGTCAGAATCTCGATCGATGACTATGGAACCGGGCAATCTACGCTTTCTTATCTCAAGCGACTGCCTGCCTCCGAGCTGAAGATCGACCAGAGCTTCGTACGCCAAGTGCTCTCCAGCCGAAGCGACTCGGTGCTGATCGCCTCCACCATCAAGCTGGCGCATGAGTTGGACATGCAGGTTGTAGCCGAGGGCGTGGAAGATCCGCAGGTCCTCGATGCGCTCAATCGCATGGAATGCGATATCATCCAGGGCTATTACATTGGCCGGCCGGTCGCGATTGACGAATTCCGCAGCAAGTTCGTCGCAGCGTCGAAGCCGCGTACCCGGACAGCGCGAAACGCAGCCTGACAGAACAAAGGCGCCGGAAAAAGCTCCGGCGCCTCGTTTCGTCCGTTTCCGAATATATTCAGCGCACCGCGCCCCGCCGAACCAGATTCACGGCCGCGAGCAGAATGACCGCGCCGAGCAGCGAGACCACGATCGAGGTCAGGGTGATCGCGCCGGAGGTGATGGGCGCAGCGCCGAGCAGCGGCGAGAGCAGCAGGCCGGCCAGGACAGAGCCGACAATGCCGACAACGACGTTGAGAAGGATGCCCTGCTGCGCGTCCGTCCGCATGATAAGACTCGCCAGCCAGCCGATGATACCGCCAACGATCAAGAGAATGATGATACCCATGTGCCGTCTCCTTCAATACCTGCGAGGAGAACGGCGGTGTGGGAGGAAGGTTCCGGCACTATGGCAGGTCAGGCGGGCCGGATAATCCGTTCGAGATCGTCGAACCCATAGGGCTTCTTGAGCATCGGCACGGTGCCGAACGACGCCGTTAGCCCGGCCTCCTCGCCAAAGCCGCTGGCGAAGACGATTGCAACGCCATCTGCAACGAGACGTTCGGCCACGGGAAGGCTGTCTTCCCCGTCACCAAGCTTCAGGTCCAGGATACCAAGATCGAACTGCATGGTATCGATAAGCGCCAGCGCCTCAGCCACCGTCGCGGCGATGCGCACGTCGGCAATACCGAGGTCGAGCAGCAATGCCTCGGTGTTCATCGCGATGATCGCATTGTCCTCAACCAGCAGGACAACCGACGGACTGGCAACCCCCAAAGTGGTGGGCGTAGAAGATGTCATGGCGCCTTCTTTGCCAGCCCGGCCACGAGCCGTCCACGGAAAGCTGTCAAAATCTGCTGCAAACACAGAAGGGTCGGCCCTTTCCTTCTTCGCACCCTCATCGTCACCGTGAGGCGCTGTCAGTGCGGGACGGCCGCGCCTGGTCGTATGATGATCGGCACATGCGGCGGCTCTATACCTGTCTTCATCGAGAACCACGTTAACCCGGCGATCGCGACCAATGACCCGAGCAAAATGACAAGAGCGGATCTCCAGGCGGCGAAGCGGCCCGGCGGAGGCACTGATTGGTCGCTGACGACCGTTTCTGCGGCGATCGCGGTGGCGCGCACCCACCAAAATTCCAGGCGTTCGGCAATGTCACCCAGCGGCCCTTGCTCATCGGCCTTGTCAAGCGAGGTGAGCGCGATCCGATAGGTTCCGGCGTCCAGATCAATCTCGGCGAAAAGATGCCCTGGTCCGCAATAGCGGCGAAGGCCAAGCCAGATATAGGCGGCGCGCGGGAAAGCGACATGGGCCTCCCAGTCCGTGCCGTGAAGATCGCACAAGATACGCCCACTCGGCACCTCAACGACGCGTGGCGTATTCACCCACAGCCCATTGGCCCATTCGACGGGCTGAATATCGACGCGAAGGCTGCCATCGGGCGAAAGCTGGCTGACATGAGCCGCAGGGGAATCGGCGGCAAGATACCGCTGCGGCGGTTCCGTCGGCTGCGGTGCTGCGAACGGCCCCTCTGCTACTGCGGCTATTTTGTCGGGCGCGGATGGCGCTGGCGGATCGTCTACCGCTTCTGCCCGAGGCGGCCACTTCCGACGAAGGAAGAAGCCGGCGAGGAAGCCAAGTGCACAAATAACAGCCCAGGGCACCGCGACGAAGATCCCGACGAGCATCGTCGCGAAGATCGCGTTGGACAGCGTGCCGTCACGGGCGGGAGAGAGCAGATTGCCGATGAGCAGCACGAGCGCCATCAGAAGAGCGGGCGCAAGCAGCCAGATCAGCAGCACGGGTACGAGCCGCCGCTGCGAAACGCGGGCGACGATCAGTGCGCTAGCACCAGCAAGCAACAGCGCAAGAGCGACGAGCGGTCCAATTTGTTCCATCATCACTGCCCTCCCCCTTCAGGCCGTGGAGGGCAGAAGAACCTGAAAGCGGCCCCTCGTCAATCATCGAGATGTCAGCATGAGCCGGCCGGATGGCTCAGAGATTGGCAACCTCGTCCAATTCATCGAGCATCTGCGTGTGTGAAACTGACTGGGGCCTAGCCTTGACTCTACCGCCGCCAGCCTCTTCGTTCATCATGTCCTCGATACTGCGACGTGCCCGAGCCACACGGCTCTTCATGGTACCGACCGCACATTGGGCAATATCTGCTGCCTGTTCATAGCTGAAGCCACCCGCGCCAACCAGCAGGAGCGCTTCGCGCCGTTCCGGCGCCAACCGCATCATCGCGTTGCGCAGATCCCCCATATGGAGCCCGTCCTCCTGACCGGCCGGCTGGCTGAGTAACCTCTCGGCAGCATCGGGGTCATAATCACCGCGAAAGCGATTACGCCGGGCTTCGCTCAGATAGACATTGCGCAGGATAACGAAGGTCCAGCTGCGGATGCTCGTTCCAGGTTGGAAAGAGTCCCGTGCGGCCCAAGCCTTCAGGAGCGTTTCCTGCACCAGATCGTCGGCATAGTCCGGCCGGCCACACAGACCCCGTGCGAAGGCGCGCAAATGGGGCGCAACCCGCATGAGCTCGGTCCGGAAATCGAAGCCCGTTGGCGCCTCAGCTCTTGTCACTGCTCTGGTCCAGCTTCTTCAGGAGGTCGACGAAATCGTCGGGAAGAGATTCCTCGACAACCTCGTCATACATGCGCCTGAGGCCTTCCGCCCAAACGGGCCTAGGACGGCTCTTGCGCGTAGCGGGCGTATCCTCAGGGGTTTCGGGCTTGCTGGACATGCCCTTATTTGAACCCCTGTTAGCGGAAATGTCGAGATGGGAATCCACGGTTCAACAAAAAGCCTCTATCAATCACTTGGCGGACGACCGCTTCTCGACAAGTGCGAGAGAGCGGCGTCGCCGAAAACCACCGTCAGGCCGTCACAGCCTTCAGCATCCACACATTTTCTTCATGCTTGCCGATCCGTGCCGTCAGCATATCTGCCGTGAACACGTCCTCGGCTTCGTCTGCAGCAGCAACCGCCTTACGCAAGCGCCGAGCGACCGCCTCATTGTCCCTGATCAGCGCCTTGATCATCTGGTCGGCCGTCGCGATGGTCGTCTTGCTCTCGACGACGCTGCGTTCGGCATAGTCACCGAAAGCGGCCGGTGCGAGATGGCCCAGCGCGCGGATGCGCTCTGCAATGGCGTCGATCGCCGCGCCGAGATCCTGATATTGCGCCTCGGTCAGCTTGTGCAGGCCGAAGAAACTCGGACCCACGATGTTCCAGTGAACGCCGAGCGTCTTGAGATAGAGCGAAAAGCTGTCGGCCAACGCATCGCCCAGCATCTGCGCAACAGCGTCATTACCCTCACGCGCTATCCCGGTCTGGGAGGTGGTTTCTTTGGGCTTTGCCTGCAGCGCTGCATTGACCATCGAGCATCTCCTTGAATTAAGATTTGAATTGCTTTCGATATGGCTGGAACGATCGGCGCAGCAATGAGTTCCCCGTTTGAAAGGAAATGCATGTTGGGCGGGGTGATAAAGGGCAGGAGACCCAGTGAATGGACCAAAAGCAGGTTCGACAGGTGGCTGCGCGACTATCCGCGCGCCACGCCGATTGGCGTTTTTCTGCTGGTTTTGGCCCTTGTCGTAGCGAGCGCCTGGTCGGTTGAGATTGCCTCGCGACGGACTGCCCGTTCAGCCGCCGAAATGCAGGCCAGTGAAATCGCGTCAGCAATCGAGCGCCGTGCCGCTGCGAACAGCGCCTATCTTCAAGCCACAAGCGCCCTGTTCATGAGCTTGAAAGACGTATCGCCGGATTTTTTCCGCCAGTTCGTCGATCGGCTCCGCGTCGCCTATGATCTCACCGGCGTGGTGGGCCTTGGCTGGTCGGAAGTCGTCGCGCCAGAAGACGTGGCGGCGCTCGAAGCGCGGATGCGAGCCCAAGGCCACGAAAGCTTCCGTGTTCATCCCACCACCCACCGCGGCAACGAACCTTTGCATGTCGTCACCATGCTGGAGCCCGAAACACCCGGCAACCTCGCGGTCCTCGGTTTCAACATGTATAGCGAAGCGCGGCGGATGGAGGCGATGGACCGTGCACGCCGTACTAAAGCGATGGCCGCGACCGACACGGTGACTCTCATTCAGGATCAGCACATGAAGGCAGGCAAGGTGCCCGGCTTTCTTGTCTATATTCCCGTGACATCCATGGGGCGGCAGCGGTTCAAGGGCTATGTCTACAGCCCGGTGCGCATCAAGGACTTCATCGCCTCGGCACTCAATCCGCGCGTGCCCTTCGCAGGTCGGATCGACATCTTCGACAGCACGGGCAAGGGGCAGGAGCAAATCTACACGACGGGCGGAGATGGCGCGACACTCGGCAGCCCTGTCGAACAGCGATTGTCGGTATTCGACCAGCAATGGCTGCTTCGCTACCACCCCCATGCCCGCCCTGGCTTCGCGACATTGACGCTGGTCGTCCTGGTCGGCGGCGTCTCCTTTGCGCTGTTGCTGCTGGCCTATGTGCTGCTCGTCCAACGACGCAACGAGGACCTGCAGGCGCTGATCGCAGCCCAAGCAGAACGTGAGGCCGAGCGGGCAGCCCTTGTCCGCGAACTCAACCACCGGGTAAAGAATTCGCTCTCCAACGTGACCTCGATCATATCCCTGACCCGGCGCAACGCGACGGATCTGGACAGCTTCACCAGCAGCTTGCTTGAACGCGTGCGGGCGCTCGCGGCGAGCCACTCCCTTCTCGACGGTGCGCAATGGGGCCCAACCGACCTCAAGGCGTTGATCGAGGCACAAGTGAGCACGCACGACCGCGCTGACGGCCGCATTCGCGTGGATGGCCCGAACATCCTGATTTCACCCAATGACGCGCTGTCGATCGGCCTGGCCCTGCATGAATTGCTGACCAATGCGACGCGTTATGGTGCGCTTTCGAACGAAGATGGGCGCGTGAGCATCCGCTGGACGGTCACCGGAGCCGACGTCGTCTCCGTGCTTTGGGAAGAGGAAGGCGGCCCCCCGGTCACGGCGCCGGAGAAGCGCGGCTTTGGCCTCAACCTGATCGAGCGGGCATTGGCACGGGAACTCGGCCACCCGATCACCATAGAATTCGCGCCAGGCGGTTTGCGCTGCAGCTTCGCCATTGGGCTGCGGGAGCAGCGCTCCTTCCGCTTGCGGCAGTAGGCGCAGAGAGCGTGGCTTTTCAGTCTGGACGTTAACCGGGGCAAAGACACCGTGCCTTGCCACATCCGGCGCCGGGGCTCCCCCGCGCCGGATGCCATCCCGCCCTGCCCTAGCGCAGCGGCGCGGTCGAACCGAAGAAGGTGACCTGCGCGATCGTCGCGCGGACGAAATCGTCGCTGAACGGCTTGGTAATCAGATAGGTGGGCTCGGGCCGTTCGCCAGTCAGCAAGCGCTCCGGGAAAGCGGTGATGAACACCACGGGCACCGAAAATTTGGCGAGAATGTCATTGACCGCATCGATCCCGGAGCTGCCATCGGCAAGCTGGATATCGGCCAAAACGAGGTTGGGTCGATGCGCATCGAACAGTTCGACCGCCTGAGCATGCGTGCTCGCCGTGCCCACGACCGAATGGCCGAGCGATGTCACGATCTCCTCGATCTGAAGCGCGATCAGCGGCTCATCCTCGATGATCAGCACATCGGTGCGGCTACCGGCATCGATTTCGCCGAGTGCCTCATCGATAAGGCCCGGCACGTCGTCCGCTACGCAGCCCAGGATCTGGGCAGTCTCGTCCGGGCCGAAATCCTCGATCGCACTCAACAGCAAGGCCTGCCGGGCAAGCGGCGTGACAAGATCCAGCCGGCTCGCGGCGGTCGCTTCTTCATCCGATCCCGCCACACCAGCCACGGCCAGTTCCGCTCCGGTGGTCGCATAGATTTTCGTGAACGCGGTATAGAGTCCAACGCGCGAGGACGAAATCTCCGAGCGCAGGTCTGCGTCGACAAGCGCTGCCTCCAGGAGTTCACGCACCAATCCGTCGCCCAGCGACTGCGAACCGGTCAGGATGCGCGCATAGCGCCGCAGATAAGGGAGCTGTCTGGCAATGAGATCGGACAACGCCATGGCAGAGGGCCTTCCTGATTTTAAGCGGCGCCTGCGCGGCGCCGGAGAGACGAACCTGCCGGCTCGCCGAAACTGTGTAAATCTAAGGTTTTCCAGTAGTGAGGGGCAATAGATTTATTTTTGTTCCCGTCGGGAACCATCTCCTTGGTGTGACGTTCTGGGGATGAGCTGACACTCACCTGCCCCCGATGAGTCAGCTAAAACTGGCCGGTTCCCGACCCTCCTCACCCCCCACCACACCGGGAACCGGCCAACTCTTCCCCTCCCACAGATGATCAAGCCGAGCTGACCGGAAGTTAAGTCTGGCCGCCGGAACCATCTCGTGCAGCGTCCGTTCATTCCAATGTCGCGCACCTTATTCTTCGACATGGAGATGGACATGAGCATTCACACCACAAGTGCCGCCCTTCGCACCAATGGCCGCGAGGCTCTAAACGCAGTGCGCAGCAAGGCGAGCGAGATCCGCACCACCGGCCTCCCAAAAGCCGCGGCAGCGACCGAACGGGCTGGGCGCGTCACGGCCGACGCGGCCCTGTCCGCATCGCGTTCCCTCGCCACTCTGCTGGAAGGGCGCGGATCGACTGCAGGCAATCTACTGAGCGGAGCCGCCCTGTTGCAGGCCCTTCCGATCCTGCGCGCGTCTGGCCGACTGCTCCGGCGTCACCCATTGCTCGTCGCCGTATCGGCTGGTGCGGCACTCGCTGCCGTCGGCTACGCAGCCTGGCATCGCAAGGAAGCCGAAGCCTGACATCGGCGACCTTGCAGCGAACTTGCGCGATGAACCGGGAACCAACTGCTGCGTCGCTCATTAAGTGACCGCGATCTGGCATCACCAGGCTATTTCGATGCTGCTGGCCTGATGGTGCCAGATCGCTCCCTCCGATCCCAAGCAGATCAAAAAGCTGTCGCCGATGGGCTCAGCTTGTACCTCCTGGCCCCCTCTGGCATGGATGGTTCGTGAAAACTTTGTCCCCCCGCAGACGTGCGCTCAAAATGCCGCGCAAGCAGAGCATCGGGCCGCTATTCCTCGGTTTGCTGTGCCTTGCTCCGATCGGTGGCTGCGCAAACAGGATTGACCTGCGCTCCGGCGCCGCGGGGCCGGCGCTATCCCCGAATTCGAGCATGGCCGTGATCGGTGCGACGAAAGAAGACAATCCGCTGGTCGCAGAAGCGCGCGACGCGGTCGTCAAGTCGCTCGCCCGACGCGGTCACGCCATTGTGCCGCAGGCGCCGGCACGCATTGAAATAGGCTTGACCGATCGGCTCGCAACAACGGGCGTCGGTGTGATCGGTGGCAACACCCTATCCGCTGCCAAGGGCCACAAGTTTCTGCAATCCTGCAAGGACCGCACCTATCGCCTCACGCTCACTTACTACAGCGCCGGGTCCGATGTCAGCGTCACCCGGGCGTGGGCGGAAGAGCAGCATTGCAAGGGCGCGATCAGGGACAGCATAGCCAGCCTCGCCGACAAGGCGGTTTCGGCTCTGGCCCTGGGCTCCTCAAGCGAGACCAGCAATCGACGCGGCGTCCAGTAGCGACCCGTTCAATCCTCTTCGGCTAGCGGCAGCGTGATCGAGACGGTCGCGCCAAAGCCTGGCTCATGATGATAGTGCGCTTGGCCATGATGGCGCATGGCCGTCGCCTCGACGAACGCAAGACCGAGCCCGACGCTGACTCTTCCACCGACGTCGCGCCCCTCGGCATAGAGGGCGAACGGTCGCTCAGCGCGGCCGGGTGGCATGTCTGGGCCCGGCCCTTTCACCATCAGCCGTACCAGCCCCCCTTCCCTGTTTACCGCCACCGCGACAGTCGCCCCTTCCGGCGCGAATTTGACGGCATTATCGAGCAGGTTGACGGCCGCGCGCACCAGCATCGCCTGATCCCCCATGACCCAGAGTTCACCCTCATCGCTCCTGTCCTGGAAACGGATGGAGCGCTCCGCCGCTTTCGGCCACACCATGTCGACCGCCTCCCGCGCGATGTCGCACAGGTCGACCGGTTCTGGCGCGATGGGACGCCGCCGCGCCCGCGCGAGTTGCACGAAGTCGTCCGCCAGCCGCAGGCCATGACGCGCATGGGTGCGCACACGCTCCACCACGCCCTGCGGCACTAGGTCGGAGGTCGCGGATGGCCGGGCCTCCAGCAAGGTGAGGATCGCTGCGTGGGGCGAACGCAAATCGTGGGTCAGGAACTGCAGCACTTCCTCCCGCTCATCCGTCGCGCGCTGCAGATCGGTCATGTCAGCCAGCCGCACGATCCTGCCGCCATTGGAAAGGGGCGCATCAGTCATCACCAACGTCTCGCCACTGGCCAGGGTGACGCGATGGCCATCGTTGATCGCCCCCTCGCAGACGCGGGCCAGAAAGTCCTCAATGCTCTGCCCCTGCGCATCTCCGCCGAGCAGCTTGTCCGCCGCACGATTGGCAAGCACGATCAGGGCTCGTTCGTCCGTCACCACCGTGGCGTCGGGCAAACGCTCGATCACATCGGTTGTAAACAGGCGCAGGGCCCGGAGTTGACCGATGATGTCCTGAAGCTGATTGGCTTCCTGCGCGATCCGGTCCGTCATCGCAGGCCGCGCGGCAGGGTGTAGCTTGATGCCAGGCTCAGCCTTCAGCATCGCTGCCTGCCGCCGCACGAACTGGCTCACCGCCGCCAGCCGCCGCCAGCCCCACAGCATCGGCACCACAACGATACCAAGCAATGCAGCACCCGGCGGCAGCCAGAGCCGGGCAAGCGGCACCATTGCCACGCTTAAAAGTGCGACACCGGCCGCCATACCAACCGCGAGCCGCAAGTTGATCGCCGGACGGAATTGCAGGAACGCGGCAAGCAGCAACCATGTCGGCAGCAGGGAGAACAGCACCACCCAAAGCGGTGGAACGTCGCGAATGATGCGATTGCCTAATAACGCGTCGAGCAGATTGGCCTGGATCCGTACCCCGGGCATCAGACCTCCGGCCGAGACCGGTACCGGATAGACGTCTCCCATGCCTTCCGCCGTCGCACCGACCAGCACGATCTTATCGCGCAGGAAAGACGCCGGAACCTCTCCCCGAAGAACGCTCACGAACGAGACGTGGCGGAAGTTCTCGCCAGCGGCGAAAGGGAGGAGGAACGGCTGGTGTTTCGGTTCCGCCAATTGCGGTTCTATCCGGCGGGCCAACATCGCCGCCATCTGCGGCGCCAGACGGCCGGCGACCGGTGTCCGGGTATCGGCCCGGCGCACGACGCCATCCTCATCCAACATGACTTCCGCAATGCCGACCTGCGCGGCTTCATCCAGCGGATGAGGAGGCAAGCTCAGCTCCTCCGGCACGCCGCTCAGCCTGTCACGACCGATGAGGGCGGGCACGATGACCGGCGCTGCGCGTCGCATGGCTTCCGCCAGCGCGCGATCATCGGGCGAAGATTCGAGGAACAGGACGTCATAGCCGATCGCCCTTGGGCGTGCCTCGGCCAGCCGGCGGAGCAGAGCGCTGTGGATCGCCCTTGGCCAGGGCCACCGCCCCAAAGCACGCAGGCTCGGTTCATCGATTTCGATGAGCAGGATGCGTTCGTCGGGCGTACGCGCCGCCCAGCCGGATGCCAGATCATAGAGCCGATTGTCGATAGACTGCATCCAGGACCGGTGCGCCGCCCACCCCACGAGCAGGCTCGCGGCCAGCAGCACAAGCAGCCACTCGAGCGCGAGGCGGCGATACAGCAAGCCTTCAGCGCCCCTGCGGCGCGATGATCAGCTTTTCAAAGGGAAGCCACTTCTCGGTCATCTCGCCATCAGAGAACTGACGGACACCGACACGCCAGTAATAGGCCCCCGGCTCCAGATTGCGCAGCTCCAGCCCTTCCGGCCCAAGTCCCCCCTCGTCGATGATCGGCAGGGCCCCCTTGTCCTCGCGCGTCATCTGGAAGCGATAGACGCGCAGCCCCTCGCCAGCCCCGCTCCAGCGGAAACGCATCGCGGAGAAATCGCCGTCGGCAGACGCACTGAGCCCCGTAAGGCGACGCTTCATGGCATAAGTCTGGTAGAGGCCTTCCATACCCGTGGTGGAAAGGCCGGTCGCGCGGACGAACCAGTTGCCGTTGGGAATATCGGCAAAGTTCGCGAGCGGCTGGTCGCCCGTCTGGTCGGCGACGACGTCCACAAAGCCGGCATCCTTGCCGATCTGGACATGATAGGCGGACACGCCGGGCGCGATGGCGAACTGCAGCTCGACCTGCGGCTCGATCTGCACCTTGCCGGGATCGACCAACTCGACCGGCGCGAGCAGCGTCTCGCCGGTGATCTTGCCATCGCGTCCGATCCAGGCGCCGAAGCCCTGCGAGACCTCGCCAGCCGGCGCCTTGCCGGCCGCCACTGCCACCACCCCTTCCAGAACTTCCGCACTGCTGCGGTTATCGGCATCATAGCCAACGCGGAAACGCGTGCCGCGCACGGCCGAGACGGCGCGCGGCGTGCGCACGCGGAAATTGCCCCTGCCGCCGGTGGGCGTCGCTTCCGTCTCCGCCTTGCCCGCCCCGACCTCCAGATCATAATCAATCGCACCCCCCAGCTCGAACCGGCGCAACTGCCGGATGAGAAGGCGGCTGCGCGTGGGCAGCGTGGTGCGCGATCCATTGGGCAGCTCGATCGTCAGCAGGCCATTGGTACCGGTTTCGACGCTGGTGCCGATCTCAAGCGCCATGCCGGGGGTCACGGTCAACTCCTGCCCTGCATGACGGACTGACACGATACCCCGCGCCGAGATGAGCCGGGCGCTCTGCGTTTGCGCCCGCAAAAACCCGGTCGGAATGTGAATGACCTTGCCGATCGGAATGCGACGCGGCTGAGCGATCCGGTTCAGCCGCTGGACGGCCCGGTAATCGCTCCGGTGCGTGAAGTATTTTTCAGACAAGGCATAGAGCGTGTCACCCCGGCGGAAGGTGTAGATCACCGTCTCGCCGCGCGGATCGAGCCGGGCAAGGGGCTTTGCAAGCTGCGCCGAAGCGCCAGACGACGGCAACACGGCAGACAGACAAAGGGGCAACGCAGCCCACCGCACCGATCGCCGTTCCGCCATCAGAAGCTTTCGAGCCGGTAGCCGTACCCGAACACCGTCTGCAGGTGATAGCCATTGTCCGAGCGCAGGTTCAGCTTGGCGCGGATGCGCGACACATGCATGTCCAGCGTGCGGGTCGACAGGTCGGCGACCGATTTCCACACCGTCTCCATCAGATAGCGCCGGGACAGCGGCTTGTGCAGATTGGCGAAGAACAACCGGGCAAGCGCGAACTCCTTGGACGTCAGCACGACGGGTTCGTCATTCAGAGTAACCGCTTCGTTGAGCCGGTCAAACACATAGGGACCATAAGTCTCGATCCGGTCGTCGGCGGGCTGAACGGTGGTGCGGCGCAGAACTGCCTCGACGCGTGCGGCGATGACCACCGCGGATTCCGGCTTCACGATGAAATCGTCCGCTCCGGCGTTGAGCGCCGCGGCGATATCCTCCTTGTCGGATCGGCTGGTGAGCATGATCACCGGCGGGCACGTCGGCAGATGTGCGCGCGCCCAGGCAACAATCTCGATCCCGGAAAGATCGGGCATGTTCCAGTCCAGGATCAGCAGATCATAGGTATCGCGCTGGAGCGCCAGCGGCAGGTCGCGGCTTCGGAGAAAGGGCACGCAGACATGGTCTCTTTCGGACAGCACCTGCGAAACGAAGTCGATCGAAGCCTCGTCATCGTCCACAATCGCGATACGCATCATGCCGTTCCTAACGTCCTACCCGTCCTACCCCTGTAGGCAGGAACGGACCTGACGTCATGTTATTGGTCATCTGGTTACACAGTTTTACACCGGTTGTGGCCATCCAGAGGCGCAGAAATGCTCACTTTTGAACATTGGACGCTCATCCCAGAGCCGCACGAGGCGCGCAGCGGAGGATTTGGGAAGAAACCATATGATAACAGGTTGAGGACAGAAACCGAACCTCGCGAATCTTCGTGCGGCGTCGGTGATCTGGCACCATCCGCCGCTATGGGCCGTTGCCCACGCAAAGCCGGTGGGACCGAATGTGGTTTACGATCGCCGGGCTGAGGCCCAGTTGCTCTCCCGAAACGCTGGACCTGCTATTTGTGGCCAGCCCGAGGATGAGGAGCACAAGGCATGGCTGCCAGCAATGAGACTGTTGCGAGGAGCGTCGTCCCCCCGGCTGGGCAGAAGGAAGATGCGGAGAAGAACTTCCGCTTCTACGACAATCGTCAGAAATATCTGATGTTCGTCAACACCTGCTCGGAGAAATGGATCGTCTCGGAGCGCGTGCAGAAGGAAATCAATGCGCTGACCCCGCGCCCGCCGGCCGTGCGCTTCTTCGATGCCGGCATGGGAGACGGCACGGTGCTTGCCCGCGTGCTGCGCGCCATGCACCGCAAGTTCGAGCGCTTCCCTTTCTTGATCGCCGGCAAGGAGATCAGCCTGGAGGATGTGCGGCTCACGCTCGACAAGATGCCCGACCGGTTTCTCGAACATCCCGAGATGGTGTTCGCCTTCACGAACATATCCTATGCCGACGCGCCCCGGCTCCATCCGTCCCGGCCGGAGGCGGCGAAGACCATGGTCTGGCGGGAAGTCGCGCTCAAAGGCTCGACGACCGCCGATTTCGAGCGCCAGATTCTCGACTTGCAGCCGTTCCTCGCGGAACATTGGCGCACGAAGGTGAGCGAGAAGACCGGGAGCATGATCCCAGAAACGCCGGCAACCGTCATTCTCTACCGCGAGGATTGCCGCTTCCTGCTTGATCAGGTGATCCCACGCAAAGGCGAGCCGCAGGCAGACTATGATCTGATCCTCGCCAGCCAGCCTTTCCGCCTGCGGGCACCGACCAGCTTCAAGGCCGGTCGTGTGCTGGCCCCGCTGGCGCGGGCGCTCGGCCCCGGCGGCCGATTGCTCGGCATCCATTCGGCGGGAAACGATCCGGGGATCGAGATCGTGCAGAAGATCTGGCCGGGCGAAGACCCGTTCACGACCTCTCGTCGCGAATTGCTGGACGCCACGAAAGCCGCGCTGGGGCCAGAGGCCGGGCGGTTCCGCTTCGATCCTCTCCCCAATCGCGAGGCGATCTTCCGCTACGAGATGCATACGCTGCCGGACGAGATCGACAGCGAGAGTGCCTCCATCGGCACGTCGACACTGCTCGCGGCCTGGAATGCCGCGACCTATGTCGCCCAGATCGACGACGAGCGGCTCGCCCAGGCAATGAGCAGCAGCGACTATCTCGACGCCACCCGCGCGGTGCTGCGCAAGAATGGCGAGCTCTGGTTCAACGACGAGAGCTACATCATCGAGCGCACGCGCTAGGCGCTGCCCGGGATTTCCAGACCGCATCCCCATTCATCGAGAAGGACATATCATGCGCAGCAGTTATTTATTCACGTCCGAGAGTGTGTCGGAGGGACATCCCGACAAGGTGTCGGATCAGATCAGCGACACGATCGTCGATCTGTTTCTGTCCAAGGATCCCGAGGCGCGCATTGCCTGCGAGACGCTGACGACGACGCAGCTGGTGGTGCTGGCGGGCGAGATCCGCTGCAAGGGCGTGTATGAGAACGGCCAGTGGGCGCCCGGCGCGCTCGACGAGATCGAGGCTGCGGTCCGCAACACCGTCAAGGACATCGGCTACGAGCAGGACGGCTTCCACTGGCAGACGCTGACCTTCGAGAACCATCTGCACGGCCAGAGCGCGCACATCGCGCAGGGCGTGGACGCGAGCGGCAACAAGGATGAAGGCGCCGGCGACCAGGGCATCATGTTCGGTTTCGCCTGCGACGAGACGCCGGACCTGATGCCGGCGACACTGGACTATAGCCACAAGATCCTGGAGCGCATGGCCGCCGATCGCCATTCGGGCGCGGCGCCCTTCCTGGAGCCGGACGCCAAGAGCCAGGTCACGCTGCGCTTCGAGAACGGCACGCCGGTGGCAGCGACCGCGATCGTGGTCTCCACCCAGCATGCGCCGGGCTATGACGCGGGCGAGAAGGAAGCGCAGCTCCACGCCTATGTGAAGGGCGTGGTGGCGGACATCCTGCCGGCGGCGCTGCTGAGCGACGCGACCGAGTATCACATCAACCCGACCGGCAGCTTCGAGATCGGCGGGCCGGACGGCGACGCCGGCCTCACCGGCCGCAAGATCATCGTCGACACCTATGGCGGCGCGGCGCCCCATGGCGGCGGCGCCTTCTCGGGCAAGGACCCGACCAAGGTCGACCGTTCGGCGGCCTACATCACGCGCTACCTCGCCAAGAACATCGTGGCGGCGGGCCTGGCCAAGCGCTGCACGATCCAGCTGGCTTATGCGATCGGCGTC
Source organism: Sphingomonas sp. (assembly GCA_017304655.1). Lineage (GTDB taxonomy): Bacteria > Pseudomonadota > Alphaproteobacteria > Sphingomonadales > Sphingomonadaceae > Sphingobium. Next base: position 104,464 of record JAFKLY010000007.1, on the reverse strand, counting down.
TCCAAGCCGCTCTCGCTCTATGTCGACACGCACGGCACCGGCACGGTGGGCGACGACAGGATCGAGGCGGCGATCCAGTCGATCGGCAAGCTGGGCGGCCTGACCCCGCGCGGCATCCGCACCCACCTCGGCCTCAACAAGCCGATCTACCGCAAGACCGCCGCTTACGGCCACTTCGGCCGCAAGCCCGAGGGCGACAGCTTCCCCTGGGAACGCACCGATCTCGTCGACGACCTCAAGGCCGCGCTGGCCTGATCCGGGCGCACATGACGCAATGACGAGGGGCGTGCCGGTTGGCGCGCCCCTTTTTTGTCGGGTTCGGCCGGTCGCCCCGCCCGCCCATGCGACACGTCATTGGCCGGGCAGCCATTTCGGGTTAGTCTGCGACCTGTGGGGGTGCGCATGACCAAGCTGATCGTCCGACTCATCTGCCTTTCGTTCGCTGGTCTCGCGGTCTCGGCCCCGGCTCAGACTCCGCGCATGACAGCTGCGCAGGCGAAACTCCTCTATGCCGCCGGCGGCTTCCCGATCAGCGCCGATGGCAAGAGCCCGACCAATCGCTGCGGTCGCCCGGCCAATCCGCGCATCACCTTCGTCGACATGAATGGCGACGGGCGCAAGGAAGCGCTCTTCATCGACGCCGGCCCCTGTTACCAGCCCGATGGCCGCTGGTATGCGGTTGCCACGCAGGATGCTGGCGGAAGCTGGCGGCGCGTGCTGGATGGGCCGGGCGCAGTGGCGGCGGCGGGCACCATGGCCAATGGCTGGTTCGTGCTGAATGCGACCAGCGCCGGCAAGACGACGCGGCTCCACTATAATGGCACGACCTATGCCGAGGCGCGGGCAGCGGGTGCAGGCGGGGCAGGACCGGCGGCAGCCAGACCTGCGACGCCCTCCGCGCCGGCGGCAAAGCCCGCGACGGCGCCGGCTGCAAGCGCTGCGGGCGGCGGCGGCGATGCCGCAATCTTCCGCGCCGCCGGCTTCAAGCAGACCCGGCGCGGCTGGGAAAGCGGCTGCGACGATCCCAGCGCCGGCGCGCTCTATGATGCCGGACGGATTGACCAGCGCAAGGACCTGAACGGCGACGGCCGGCCCGAGGCGGTCATCACCGAAAGCGGCCTGTTCTGCTATGGCCAGACGGAAAATGCCTTCTGGCTCGTCAGCCAGCAGGCGGACGGCACCTGGAAACTTCTTTATAATGAAGTGGGCATTGCGGAGTTTCTGACGACCAAAGGCGTGGGTGGCTGGCCGGACATTTCGATCGGCGGGCCGGGCTTCTGCTTCCCCGTGGTCCGCTGGAACGGCAAGGCCTATGTGCGCCATCGCTTCGCCTATGAAGGCAAGCCCTGTTCGCCGCCGCGGCCCTGAGCGCGAGGGGCATTTTCCCGCCCGAGGAAGGGTGCTTTTTACTCACCCGGCGCGTGGACGCTCCATGACCAATTGTTAACTCGGCGGGACGGGCGTTCGGGCCTAAGAGGGAGCTGCCGGTACCGGCGCCCCCCGTCCGGGCCGGCAACCAAACAAGCACTGGAAGGATGCCCCCATGTCCAGGACCCTCGCAGCTGTACTGCTTGCTTTGTCCCTGGTTGCGGCCGGCAACGGCGCCGCTCAGGCCGCCGCTTGCCGGGACGCGCATGGCAAGTTCATCAAATGCCCGGAGAAGCCCGCCACGGCCGTGAAGAAAGCGCCGTGCAAGGACGTCAAGGGCAAGTTCATTTCCTGCTCCAAGAAATAACCGGCGCCCCCCTCCCTTGAAGGCCGGTTAAAGGCGGCGGCGGACAGGCCAGGCTTGTCCGCCGCTTGCCTGTTCGGGCTACCCTGCTTATGCGCTGGGCCATCATGACAGCGTTCAAATCCGGCGACCCCACCACGCTCAACCGGCTTTATGGCCGCCAATCCGGCCACAAGCTGCGGCAAGGCCAGCAAGCACTGGTCGACCAGCTCCTGCCCGCGATCAGCGTGCCGGAGGAAGGTGAGATCACGGCATCGCGCCTCTTCGGCCAGGACATGCCGCTGCATTTCGAGATCGGCTTCGGCTCGGGCGAGCATCTCGCCTATCGGGCGGACATGCTGCCCGATCATGGTTTTATCGGCTGCGAGCCGTTCCTCAACGGGGTGGTTGGAGCGTTGGGGCATATTCGCGACCAGCATCTGACCAATGTGCGCCTGCACATGGGCAATGCGCTGGAAGTGCTCGCGCGCATACCCGATGGCGCACTGAGCTTCGTCTATCTGCTCCACCCGGACCCATGGCCCAAGGCGCGCCACGCCAAGCGGCGGATGATGAACAAGGGGCCGGTGGACATGATTGCCGCCAAGCTGAGGCCCGGCGGCGAATTCCGCTTCGGCACCGATCATCCGGTCTATCTGCGCTGGGCACTGATGGTGATGCGCGAACGCACCGACTTCGACTGGCTGTGTGAGACGCCGCAGGATTTCCTCAAGCGCCCCGGCGGCTGGCCGGAAACCCGCTATGAAGCGAAGGCCCGCCGCAAGGGGCACGAGGTGTGGTACTTCCGCTATCGCAAGCGGTGAGGCGGCAGGCCGAAGCGCCGAGAACGCTATTTAACCTATTTGGCAAAATATCCTTGATATCGCGACGCTATCTGGTTATAAAAGGGCATCATCGCAATTTGAGTCTTTCAAGCGCACGGGGCTGACCGCTTCCGGGCGCGATAGGGATTTTCAGGACATGACAGACCAGACTGATCCGGCGCGGCCCGCCGGCCGTACCGTCGTTTGCACGGCGCCTGCGCGTAAACCGCTTGCCCGCTGGACGCACAAGCGCCGGCAGCATTTCCTGATGGTGCTCACGGAAACGGCGAATGTCAGCCAATCGGCGCGGGACGCCGGCGTGTCGCTCGCGGCGGCCTATAATCTCAAGCGGCGCGATCCCACCTTCGCGGCGGCGTGGGCGGAGGCGCTGGAAGCCGGCTTTTGCGAGGCGCAATTCGCCCTTCTGCGCGAGATCATCCATGGGCGGGAGCGCGTCGAGACCATGCGGGTGGGCGAGGAACGGACGCTGAAATATGAGAAGACCGTGCGCGACCGAGACATCGGCGTGGCCGTGCGCGTGCTGGCGGCCCATCGCGAAGAAGTGGCGGCCTTCCGGCTCGCGCGGGAAGAGGCAGCCGGCGCGCCGGTCACGCAGAGCGCGCTGGAGCGGGCACGGGCGCATCTGGCGGAAGTCCGGGCGCGGTTGCTGGCGAGCGAACAAGCCGGGGCCGGGGCGGGCGGCGACGAAGCTGACGGCGCTATGCCGCGCATCGAGGCAGAAGGAGGTGGTTTCGGGGGAGATTTCGCCGAGGATATCGATGACACTCCGGGCGACGACGCGGCGGACGCACTGGCGGGCAAGGCATGACGAAGCGGCGGGACGCGGGCCGTCCGGTTCGTGGCGTCGCTGCGGCTCACACCCGCGCCGGGCGCACGCGTGATCGCAAGGGCCGGGATCGCACGGGCGGGCGCGCATCCGGGATGGAGCGGATTGCCAGAATGCCCGCGCAGGCGCAGGCGGAGCTGCTGGCGGCACTGGGCGAGGAGGGCGCGCAATGGCTGCTCGCGGACTGGCGACTGCGCGCCCGGCCCGCACAATTGCCGCCGCCCGGCGACTGGTTCACCTGGCTGATCCTCGCCGGGCGTGGCTTTGGCAAGACGCGGGCCGGCGCGGAATGGGTGCGTGCCATCGCCGAGGCGGACGGCACGGCGCGGATCGGCCTGATCGGCGCCAGCCTGCATGAGGCGCGCTCCATCATGGTGGAAGGAGAAAGCGGTCTGCTCGCCATCGCGCCGGCGGACCGGCGGCCGCTCTGGTACCCGTCGCTGCGGCTGCTGCGCTGGGCGAACGGGGCGATGGCGACCACTTATGGCGCGGCCGAGCCGGAGACGCTGCGCGGTCCGCAGCACAGTCACGCCTGGGCGGACGAAATCGGCAAATGGCCGCGCGGCACCACGGCCTGGGACAATCTGGTGCTGGGCCTGCGCCTTGGTGCGCAGCCACGCGTGGTGGCGACGACGACGCCGCGCCCGACCGCGCTCGTGCGGCGGCTGGCGAGCGATCCGGCGACGGCCATCACCCGTGGCCGCACGGATGAGAACAGGGCAGCGCTGCCCGCGCGCTTCCTGGAGGAAATGGAGCGCCGCTTCGCCGGCACCCGGCTGGGCCGGCAGGAGCTGGAGGGCGCGCTGCTGCTCGATATCGAGGGGGCGCTGTGGACCCGCGACCTCATCGACCGGTGCCGCTGGACCGGGCGGGCACCGAAGCGGGACGCGCTGGCGCGGATCGTGGTGGGGGTCGATCCGCCGGCAAGCGCGCGGGGCGACGCTTGCGGCATCATCGTAGCGGTGCTGGACGGGAAAGGTCATGCGATCGTGCTGGAGGATGCGACAGTGGAGCGCGCCAGTCCGCAGCGCTGGGCGCAGGCCGTGGCGAAGGCGGCGGCGCGCTGGCGCGCGGACCGCGTGGTGGCGGAAGCGAACAACGGCGGCGCCATGGTGGGCGCTGTGCTGCACGCGGCGCGGATCGCGCTGCCGGTGCGGCTCGTCCATGCCTCCCGCGGGAAAAGCGCGCGGGCCGAACCGGTCGCGGCGGCCTATGAGGCGGGCCGAGTGCGCCATGCCGGGCGGCTCGATGCGCTGGAGGACCAGCTTTGCGGCCTGCTGGTCGACGGCGGCTATGAAGGGCCGGGGCGATCGCCGGACCGGGCGGATGCGCTGGTGTGGTGCCTGACCGAGCTGTTGCTGCGCGCACCGGCTCGCGCGCAGGTGCGCTGGCTGTGAGCGGACCCGCGGCCGGTTCCCCGACCGCATGTGGAATCGCTTGCTTTTGAAACCGGATGGGCGGACCATCCATAATTGAGGGGTCCTGCGGGAGCAGACCGGGTGGAAGAAATTCTGGGGAGAATAGCCAGCGCACAGACGCTGCCACTGTTGTGGCGGCGCATGGCGCGCTATTTTGCCCAGCACGGCTTTGCCGGTGTGAGCTACTACTGGATCCGCCACGGCACGAATCTGCCCGCCACCATGCCGCTGCAATATGGCTTCTCCCCGCAGGAAGTGGAGCGCTATCTGTCCTTCGACTTCCAGCGGCTCGACATCGTGCCTCGCGCGGCGCTGGCGGCCGGCGTGCCGATCCGCTGGAGCGACGTGTGGCGCAGCACCGAGCTGACCGGGGAAGAGCGCGCCTTCCTGGCGGCGATGCGGGAGACGGAGCTGGCGGATGGCTTCTCCCTGCCTTGCTATGGACCGAACGGCCGCAACGCCGTGGTGGCGCTGGGCAGGATGAAGCCCGACGTTGACCTGAGCCCCAGCCACCTTTCGCTGCTCCATTTCGCGGCGCAGGCGGCGCATCTGCGCATCTGCTCCATGTTCACGGAGGAAGCGACGCGCGACCGCCAGCTCTCGACACGGGAGAAGGAAATCCTCGACTGGGTTGCGCGCGGCAAGAGCAACAGCGTGATCGCGGAGATCCTGGCGATCTCGCCGGGCACGGTCGATACCTATATGCGGCGCATCTACGACAAGCTGGAAGTCTCCGACCGCACATCCGCCGCCGTGAAGGGTGTGGGCATGGGGCTGATCGCCGCCTGAGACGGCGCGGACGCGGCTTCAGCCACCAGACAGCAGGCGTTGTTCAGGCAGTGCGTGCCCCCGCAAGGGGCCGCGCGCGGGTGGGCGGCGCCTTCCAGAGATGAAAGCAACCTGACCGGGGACACCCGGCCGCGTCCGCGCGAGCGGCGACGCGAAGAACCCGCCTTATCCTTCAACGGGCGACCGGCCCCGGCGCCGGACTGACACGCAGGAGACGCAAATGAAATGGTTTGGACGCAAGGCCGCGCCGGCGCAGGTGCGGCCGCCGCTGGGGCGTGGCTGGGCAGGCGCGGGCTGGATCGGCGGATGGGCCGGCAGCGGCGACTGGCCGCAGGGTTATGAGGCGCAGCTGCGCGCTGCCATCCTGGGCAATCCCGTTGCGCAGCGAGCGATGCGGCTGGTGAGCGAGGCAGCCGGCAGTCTGGCGATCCGCGCGCGCTCGGACGATCCGGCGCAGGCGCGCGCGGCGCTGGCGCTGGTGCAGCGCCGATCGGCGGGACAGAGCCTTGTCGAGACGCTGGCCGCGCACATCCTGCTCCACGGCAATGGCTATGTGCAGATCGGCCATGGTGCTGACGGACAGCCGGCACAGCTCTACGCGCTGCGGCCGGACCGGGTGACCATCGAGCCGGATGCGCAGGGCTGGCCGATGGCCTATCTTTACCGTGCCGGCGAGGCAATCAAGCTCATGAAGTTCGCCGCCTCCTGAACCGAGTGACCTCTCGCCCTGGCGAGAGGGACGCGTGCGCCATGCCGGATTTATCCCCGCCGACATGGCGCCCATTTTTTCCGGCCTCGCTTGAAAGGCAGGGTTTCCATGACCGTGACGATCGCGAAAGGCGGGCCCCTGGCGGTGCCGCTCGATGACCTCAAGGTTATCTCAAGATCAGCCTGACCGACGAGGATGCGGCGCTGACAGACCTCCTCCACAGCGCGAGCCTGGCGGCTGAGGGCTTCCACGGTCAGATGATCGTCGCGCGGAGCGTGGGCGAGGTGCTGCCGGCCGGGAGCGGCTGGCGCTCGCTCGCGCTTTGCCCCGCGTGCAGAATCGCGGAGGTGATGGGCCTTCCGGCTGACGGCGCGGAATTCGCGCTGCCGGTGGAAAGTTACGCGATCGACACTGGCGCCGCGCCGCCCTGCTGCGCTTGCGCAGTGCCCCGGGCGGGTCCGAACCGATCGGCGGTACGGCGCCGCGTGCCGTCATCGGCACTGCGCTCACGGTCCTGCCCGAAGGCCCGTCCTGGCGGATCGACCGGCGATCCCACGTCGACATCCTGCTCGATAATGCCGGTGATGCGCTGGTGCCGGCGGCCGACGCGCTGCTGATGCAGGACGCCAATCTCTGCCAGATCGGCGAGGAGCTGTTGCTCTTTGGCGAGGCGGCGCCCATCGGCCCACGCCGATACCGGCTCTCGCGCATGGTGCGGGGGTGGCACGGCACGGAATGGGCCATCGGCGGCCACATCGCCGAAGAACGCTTCGTGCTGATCGATCCGTCCCGGCTGACGTCCGTCGCGCTCACCCCGGCAGACCGGGGGCGCTTGCTGGAGGTGCGGGCGATCGGTGCGGGTGATGCCGTTCCGGCCGAGGCAACACGGCTGATCGACGGGCGGGCGATGCTGCCGCCCGCGCCCGTGCATGGCCGCATCATGGCGCTGCCTGGTGGCGACCGGACGATCAGCTGGGTCCGGCGCAGCCGTATGGGCTGGGACTGGGCCGATCTGGGCGAGGTTCCGCTGGGCGAGGAGCGGGAGGCCTATGTGCTGCGCGTCATCGCTGACGATGTGACGCTGCGGCAATGGGAAGTTGCGGAACCGGCGGCCATCTACGCTGCAGTGCACGCAACCGAGGACAGCCTGGCGGCGGGGCCGGCGCCGCTGGCTATCGAGATCACGCAGCTGGGCACGTTCGGGGAGAGCCGGCCCTTGCGACTCACTCTTTCATGAGTGGCCTTTTTCCAACAATCCGGCTTGAAGGAACGCAACATGGCGCAGACGGATCGACTGGGCCTGCCGCTCATCGCGGCGGGGCAGGCAAAAAAAGAAGTGACGCACAATGAGGGGCTGATGACGCTCGATCTGGCGGTGCAGGCCTGTGCCGAAAGCGCCGATCTGGCGGTGCCGCCGGCCGCGCCTTCGGCTGGCCAATGCTGGATCGTGGGCAGCGGTGCAAGTGGCGCATGGACCGGGCAAGAGGGCCTGCTGGCGGGCTGGACCAGCGCGGGCTGGCTCTTCCTCACACCCCGCGCAGGTTGGCGAATCTGGGTGCAGAATCGGCAGAATATTGTGGCTTTTGATGGGGTTGGCTGGTCTGACGATCCGGTGCGGGCGGACGGCTATTATCAGGCCGGTGTGCGTGTACTGGGGGTGCAACAGCCGGCCATCGCTACCCCATCCGGTGGCACGGTTGTGGACAGCGAGGCGCGCGTCGCGCTGGCGGCGATCCTGGGTGTGCTTCGGGCACATGGATTGATCGCAAGCTGAATTGGGGAATGCTTGAACGCAGCTTGAACACAGCGGTCCGCAACTGCCTAAACGATAACGATTTGATAAAGTTCCCGGCACCTGTCAAAAGGCGTAAAATAGCGAGGCATTTGTGCAACAGTGCGATATTGCACGCTTGAATCTCGCGCCGGGCAACAGTACATCGGCGTCGCAGCATTTTTCGACCTAAACTCTGAAAGGGGAATTATATGCGGAAGCTAGGCATTGCCATAGCGCTCGCGTCGACCGCGATGGCCTCTCCGTCGCTCGCCAAGGACAAATCTTGGTACGTCGGTGCCGATGTAGGCGCCATGATCGTGGAAGACGCCACGAGCACGTTCGCCAACGGCGTGACGGCCCGTACCCCGCACAAGACCGGCTACGACGCCGCTGGCTTCGTGGGCTATGACTTCGGCATGTTCCGCCTCGAGGCGGAATATTCGCACAAGAAGGCGAGCAACAAGCAGACGAGCTACTCGAGCTCGACCACGCCCCTTTCCGGCGGCATGGCTCGCGTCGACAGCCTGATGCTGAACGGCCTCCTCGACTTCGGTCCCGACGACGGCCTGCAGGGCTTCGTTGGCGGCGGCGTCGGCGTTGCCCGCTCGAAGATCTCGCTTCCCGACACCCGCGATTCGGACAGCGGCTTTGCCTGGCAGGCTCTGGCCGGCATCCGTTACCCGGTCACCAACAACGTCGATGTTTCGCTGAAGTATCGCTACTTCAACCACGACAACATCAAGCTCCGCAGCGTTGCGGGCACGGCGCTCGAGACGCAGGTCAAGAGCCACAGCATTCTCGCTGGCCTGACCTACAACTTCGGCGCACCTGAGGCTGCTCCTCCGCCGCCTCCGCCGCCGCCCCCGCCGCCGCCTCCCCCGCCTCCGCCGCCGCCCCCGCCGCCTCCGCCGGTGGTCCAGTGTGCGCCTGGCCCGTACATCGTGTTCTTCGAGTGGGATAGCGCCGACATTACGCCGGACGCTGCCTCGATCCTCGACAACGCTGTGTCGGCCTACGCCAACTGCGGCACGGCCAAGGTCATGCTCGCGGGTCACGCGGACAAGTCGGGTTCGCCCAAGTACAACGTCGGCCTGTCGGCTCGCCGCAACACCTCGGTGCGTGGCTACCTGACCTCGCACGGCATTTCGGACGGCGTGATCTCGTCCGAAGCGTTCGGCGAGAGCCGCCCGCGCGTCGAGACTGCCGATGGCGTCCGCGAGCTCCAGAACCGTCGCGTGGAAATCACCTACGGTCCGGGTTCGGGCAACTAAGAGATATGATGCACTGCCCTCGGGCGGTGGATCAGACGAGAAGGGGCCGGGTTTCCGGCCCCTTTTTCTTTGTCAGCCCCCCATGTGAGGTTGCGCATGAGGCAAGACATCGTCGCAAATTGTCGCGCACATGCCGCTTTTTCTTGAAACAAGTGCGTCGCAGGGCGATATTGGCGGCAGACAGCCGGCAGTGGTGCTGGCGACAAGGAGACGATGAACATGGCGAACTGGCCGGATCCCCGCGCGACGTCGACGGGCTTTGGCGGCGTCCAGGCAGGCGTTCAGGACGCCGCGTTCGACGCGGGCCTGCGCTCCTACATGCTGTCGATCTACAATTACATGGCGAGCGGCGTGCTGGTTACCGGCATCGTGGCGCTGCTGTTTGCGCAGAGCGGCCTTGCGGCGCAGGTGCTCATGGGGCCGGGGCCGCTCAAATATGTGCTGATGTTTGCTCCGCTCATCTTCGTGATGGTGCTGAGCTTCGGCATCAACCGGCTGCAGACCAGCACGGCGCAGGCGCTTTACTGGGCCTATTGCGTGGTGATGGGTCTTTCCATGGCCTCGATCTTCCTGGTCTATACCGGCACATCGATCGCGCAGACCTTCTTTGCCACGGCGGCGGCCTTCGCGGGCCTGAGCCTGTATGGCTACACGACCAAGCGTGATCTCTCGGGCTTCGGTACCTTCCTGATCATGGGCGTGGTCGGCATCCTGGTCGCCTCGCTCATCAACCTGTTCCTGCGCTCGAGCGGTCTCGACCTGGCGATCAGCATCCTCGGCGTGCTGATCTTCGCGGGCCTTACCGCCTATGACACCCAGAAGCTCAAGAGCATGTATGCCTATGTCGCCGGCACGGACATGATGGGCAAGACCGTGGTGATGGGCGCGCTGTCGCTCTACCTCGACTTCGTCAACATGTTCCTGTTCCTGCTGCGCTTCATGGGCAGCCGCGACTGATCGCACGCTGGCAAGCAACATGACGAAGGCCCGGAGGAGCGCATCCTCCGGGCCTTTTTCTTACGGAACAACTGGCGCGTCCCGCGTGATCGGGTCAGGCCAGCGCCGGTTGCCCCCGTCCGTTCATGCGGAGCGCGCCGGATGTGCGATCAGCCTTGTCCGGCCTGCATCTGCGCGATGAGGTCATTGTCGATTTCCTTGGCGCGGCGATAGGCCGGGCGCTGGCGCAGTCGCTCGGCATAGGCAAGGAACCCTGGCCGCTCTGGCATCGTCTTGAACTGTAAGCCCCAGTCGATGCCCGAGCCGACATAGACGTCCGCCGCCGTGAAGTGCGCGCCGCAGACATAATCTCGCCCGCTCACCGCAGCTTCCAGCACGTCCATCGTGCGATCGAAGGTGCCATAGCCGAACATGCGCTCCCGCCCGGGCTCAACGATGAAGCCGGCAGCCTTGTTCGTCACGGCCGCTTCCACAGGACCGGCTGCGAAGAACAGCCAGCGATAATAGTCCGCCCGCTCGTCCGGCGCTGGCGCAAGCCTGGCCTCTGGGAAACTCTCGGCCAGATAGGCGCAGATGGCGGCGCACTCGGTGACGACATGCCCGTCATGAACGATGGCCGGCACCTTGCCCATCGGATTGATCGCCAGATAGTCGGCAGATTTCATGCCATCTGCGCTGTCATAACCCAGCAGATGCGTCTCATAGGGCTGGCCAAGCTCTTCGAGCATCCAGCGGACGATCTGCCCGCGTGACATCGGATTGGTATAGAATTGAATCGAACTGGTCATAGGGTACCTCCTTGCTTCGAACATAACAGGAACATTATGCTCTTGCGAGTCTGGAACCGGCAGACGGCGTCAGGACGTCCGAGAAAAATGCCCGTGCGAGAGGAAATGCCGAATCTGGCGCTGCGCGCTCGGATGATAAGGCAGCAAGCTGTGGGAGAGGGGCAGGACGATGTGATCTGCGGCCTCGGCGAGGCGTGTCGAGGCGACGCTGACCTTGCCGTCGCTGGGGCCGGGCACAAGCCGCGCCGTGGGGCCTGGCAGGATGGGCCGATCGCCGGCAATGACGCCCACAGGATAATCGATTGGGCCGAGCAACGCGTCGATCATGGCCGAGCGGTTCGTGACGAGCGCCGGAGCGGCCCGGCCCAGGATCGGACGAAGCAGGCTGTGCCGGTCAAGAAAATCCGCAATCTCGCTGCCGCCATTGGGCGTTCCGAGCATCACGACATGGCCCAGCGTGCGCGGCCGCTGGCGGTGCAGCAGCGCGCGCGCGACCAGACCGCCCATGGAATGCGCGACGATGTGCAGTGGCGCCTCGCTCTCCTCATCAAGCTGGGCGAGGCGCGGGAGCAGCCGGTCACAGATGCGCTCAAGCGGCAGGCCCCAGCTGTCATAGCCGAGTTCCACGGGCCGGTAGCCTGCGCGGCGCAAGGCATAGCCGAGCGGCTTGACCATGAAACCGGCGCCGGCAAAGCCATGCAGCAGAACGACCGTGGCGGCAGGCGGGGCGGGGGGCGGCAGATTCATGACCTGACAATGCCGTGCCTTGCCGGTTGGTGCCAGTGCCCATGAAGGGACCGGCAATGAGGGCTCCCGGACCGGAATCCGGAAGCCCTCTACCGGCCGCCTGTTTGTGTGGGCCTCAGGCGGCGAAAACGGTGACGCGCGAGGCGCGGCGCAGGCTGGCTCCGATGAGGCCGAGCCCGACAATCATCATGGCCCAGCTGGCGGGTTCCGGAACGGCGGAAGACAGCTCGAAATTGAAGCTGTTGGCGTTGTTGCCGCCGAAATTGTAGCTCACATTGTCAACCGCCCCCTCGAAAGCGCCGTTCCAGCCGGAGCCGATGCCGACACTGAGACCGGTGACGACCAGGCCATTATTGGCGGCGATGATCGAGCTCAGGGAGGAATAGAGGCCCGTGGATCCGTTCGTGAGCACGCCGTTGTTGTTCCAGAAGATGGAATCGCCGGTGATGTTGAAGCTTGTCCACTGATCGACCGGCGCGGACGGATAGCCATTATAGACCGGCTCGAAGATCAGATAGGTGGACGAGGCCGGCAGCGACATGGACGTGTTGTTCACGAGGAACCGCAGCGCAATCGTTTGCGCCTCGGGATTCACGGACAGGCTGGAGCGGAACACGTCGTAGCTGGCGCTGACGAAATCGGCGAGGGCTACGGGCGTGCTGAAATAATATTCCATATCCGCTTTGGAATCGCCGCTCGTTCCGGTGAAGATCAGCGACCCGGTGCCCGAGCGCGGCAGGTCGTTGGTGATGCCCACGCTGGCGTTGCCGCCGGTGTTGCGCTGCAGCCAGGTATCGGTCGTCACCGGCGCGCCGACGCGGTTTGCGCCGCCGCCGGGGCCCGCAACGGTGGTGACGGTGCCGTTCGCGTCCGTCACGGTGGTGGCCGTGCCAGCGCCGTTCGACGCGTTCAGATTATAGAGATCGCTGTTGTAAACCGTCGATGCCGACACATTGCCTGACAAGGCGGCGAGTGAAACGGCGCCCAGAATTGCGATGAAACGCATTGGATATCTCCCACAAAACCAAGTTTGGAAGAGATGATGTCGAAGCAATTTCGCAAACCGGGCGACCTGACTTCAGTTGGCAGGTTGCGATTGCCTTCTCCCCCAGCCGATCCTGAAGAAAACCGGCGTAATGATTAATGAATATAACGAATGACATATGAAATAAGAAAATGCGGGGATTCTGAGGGAGTTGCGACGGCGTGTCCTAAAATGAGACAGGTTGCATGGGGGCGGGGTAGGCATCGCCGCAGATTTCCGCGGGTTCGGCCTATGATCCGCCGGCTTGCCCACAAAAGAAAAGCCACGCCGGCGTTGACCGGCGTGGCGTAATTTTTCCTGGGCGTACGCCGCGTTCTTACGCAGCGCCGGCTCAGCTCTTGGGCGCGTCGGCCTTCGGCTTCTTGCCGCCCGCCTTGGCTGCCGGGCCGCCCTTGCCGCGCTTGGGCGCCGCCGGGGTGATCTCGAAGGTGAGCGCATCATCCTTGAGATGGACATGCACTTCACCACCGTTGACCAGCTTGCCGAACAGCAGTTCCTCAGCGAGCGGCTGCTTGATCTTCTCCTGGATGAGCCGACCCATGGGCCGGGCACCATAGAGCTTGTCATAGCCGCGGGCGGTCAGCCAATTGCGTGCCTCGTCGTCGAGCGTGATGTGGACATCGCGATCGGCAAGCTGCAGCTCGAGCTGGATGACGAACTTGTCGACCACGCGAGCGACAACCTCGGTCGGCAGATAGCCGAAGGGCACGATCGCATCGAGCCGGTTGCGGAATTCCGGGGTGAAGAGCTTCTTCACCGCTTCCTCCTGCACATCCTCGCGCGTCGTTTCCCCGAAGCCGATCGATTCCTTGGCCATGTCGGACGCGCCGGCATTGGTCGTCATGATCAGGATCACGTTGCGGAAATCGACGGTCTTGCCGTGGTGGTCGGTCAGGCGGCCATTGTCCATCACCTGCAACAGGATGTTGAACAGGTCCGGGTGCGCCTTCTCCACCTCGTCGAGCAGCAGCACGCAATGGGGCTGCTGGTCGATCGCGTCGGTCAGCAGGCCGCCCTGATCATAACCGACATAGCCCGGAGGCGCGCCGATGAGGCGGCTGACCGAGTGGCGCTCCATATATTCCGACATGTCGAAGCGCTGGAGCGGAATGCCGAGCAGCGTGGCGAGCTGGCGGGCAACCTCCGTCTTGCCGACGCCGGTGGGGCCGGAGAACAGATAGTTGCCGATCGGCTTGTCCGGATCGCGCAGGCCCGCGCGGGACAGCTTGATCGCGGAGCTGAGCACCTGGATCGCCTTGTCCTGCCCGAAGACGACGCGCTTGAGGTCCGTCTCGAGCGTCTCCAGCACGGTCTTGTCGTCGCTGGACACGGTCTTGGGCGGAATGCGCGCCATGGTGGCGATCACGGCCTCGATCTCCTTGGGCGTGATCATCTTCTTGCGCTTGGACGGCACGACCAGCATCTGCATGGCACCGACCTCGTCGATCACGTCGATCGCCTTGTCCGGCAGCTTGCGGTCATTGATATAGCGCGCGGAGAGCTCCACCGCCGCCTTGATGGCGTCCGGCGTGTACTTCACCTGGTGATGCTCCTCGAACGCCGAGCGCAGGCCCATGAGGATCTTGATGGTATCCTCGACGGTCGGCTCGTTCACGTCGATTTTCTGGAACCGGCGCAGCAGGGCGCGGTCCTTCTCGAAGTGGTTGCGGAACTCCTTGTACGTCGTCGAGCCGATGCAGCGGATCGCGCCGCCCGACAGCGCCGGTTTCAAGAGGTTCGAGGCGTCCATCGCACCGCCGGACGTCGCGCCGGCGCCAATCACCGTGTGGATCTCGTCGATGAAGAGCACCGCGTGCGGCATCTTCTCCAGTTCGGTGACGACCGCCTTCAAGCGCTCCTCGAAATCGCCGCGATAGCGCGTGCCGGCGAGCAGCGCGCCCATGTCGAGCGAGTAGATCACCGCATTCTTGAGCACATCGGGCACTTCGCCCTGCACGATCTTGCGAGCGAGGCCTTCCGCGATGGCGGTCTTGCCGACGCCCGGATCACCCACATAGAGCGGGTTGTTCTTGGAGCGGCGGCACAGGATCTGGATCGTCCGCTCGACCTCGGCGGTGCGGCCGATCAGCGGATCGACCTTGCCCTCCTTGGCCTTCTCGTTGAGGTTGACGGTGAACTGGTCGAGCGCGCCGTCCTTCTTCTTCGCCTCGGCCTTCTTCTCTTCCTCGGCCTGGGGCTGCTTGGCCGGCTCCTGCGCGGTCGCGGTGCCCTTGCCGACGCCATGGCTGAGATAGCTCACGGCATCCAGCCGGCTCATGTCCTGCTGCTGGAGGAAATAGACGGCATAGCTCTCCCGTTCGGAGAACAGGGCGACGAGCACGTTGGCGCCGGTCACTTCCTCCTTGCCCGAGGACTGCACATGCAAAATGGCGCGCTGCACCACGCGCTGGAAGCCGCTGGTGGGCGAGGGATCGACGGTGCCGGCGACCTTCAGGCTTTCCAGCTCGGTATCGAGATAATGCGTCACCGTGTCGCCAAGCTCGCCAAGCTCGACGCCGCAGGCCTGCATCACCTTGGCGGCATGTTCATCGTCGATGAGCGCGAGCAGCAAATGCTCGAGCGTCGCATATTCATGATTGCGCTCGGTCGCGTGCGCCAAGGCATTATGAAGCGTGGTTTCGAGGGCGGGGGCGAAAGAAGGCATGTCTATCTTACTCCTGCAGCCTGAAGGTCAGGCCGAGACCTGACCAATGTCGGAACCATCGCCGCCGCCTTCAAGAGCGGCCCAACGATGATCTGCCCTGCGGAGACCGATATCTGCCCGTAGGCGATCCTGCCTCCCCTCTCCTCATTTTTTGAATAGCGCTTCTGCGCTTGCTTTATGATTAACCGATTGCGCCCGCTTCAGGCGCGTCCGCTCGATCTCCGCGGTGAGCATCGCGATGCGATCATCAAGTTCGGAAACGGACAAACGGTCCAGATCCTCGCGGCCAAGCTGCGCCACCAGATCGTCGGGTCTCGCCCGGGGGGAGGCGTCCTCAAAGTCCATCTCTGCATGGTTGCCGCAAAGCAGCGTCAAGTCAACGGCCCAGGCGCGCAAAGAATTGCTCGGCGGGGATGGCCTTTTTCTTCGCGCCGACTAGACAGGGCGCCGCAGCAAGCTCGGAAGGGAGAACGGGCGGACAATGGCAATACCCGACATGATGCGGGCGATCGCGATCGCGCAGCCCGGTGGACCGGAGGTTCTGGTCGAGCAACAAGTGCCGGTGCCTGTGCCGGGCGCGGGCGAGGTGCTGATCGAGGTCGCGGCGGCGGGCGTCAATCGCCCGGACGTGTTGCAGCGCAAGGGGGCCTATCCGCCACCGCCGGGCGCATCGCCGCTGCCGGGGCTGGAAGTAGCGGGCGTGATCGTCGCGGTGGGCGAGGGGGTCAGTGCCTCGATGATCGGCGAGCGGGTCTGCTCGCTGGTCGCGGGCGGGGGATATGCCGACTATGCGTTGGCGCCGGAGGCTCTCTGCCTGCCCGTGCCGCCGACTCTGCCGATGGAAGAAGCCGCGGCCTTGCCCGAGACGCTGATGACCGTCTGGCACAATCTCTTCGAGCGGGCCTATGTGGTGGAGGGCGACAGCGTGCTCATCCACGGAGGCACGAGCGGTATCGGCACCATGGCGATCGCGCTGTGCCGCCTGTTCGGCATCACCAGCATCGTGACCTGCGGCAGCGACGAGAAATGCGCCGCTGCGCTCGCGATGGGCGCTGGCCATGCCGTCAATTACCGGTCCGAGGACTTTGTCGAAGCCGTCAAGCGCATCACGCAGGGCGCTGGCGTGACGGCGGTGCTGGACATGGTCGGCGGCGACTATGTGCCGCGCAATCTCGCCTGCCTGGCCGAGGACGGGCGCCACGTCTCCATCGCCACGCTGGGCGGGGGCAAGGCGGAGATATCCATTGGTCAGATCATGGTCCGCCGCCTGACGCTCACCGGATCGACCCTGCGCCCGCGCTCTGCGGGCTTCAAGGCGCTGCTCGTGGATGAAATCCGCAGCACTGTCTGGCCCCATGTCCTTTTGGGTGCCTTGCGCCCGGCGATGGACAAGGTCTTTCCCTTGGCTCAAGCTGCCGCCGCCCACGCCCGCATGGAAGCGGGCGAGCATGTCGGCAAGATCGTGCTGGCTGTTCGGTAGGGGCGAGGGGAGGATAGGGATGATTGCTCGGAAGATACTCGTTTTGGCCTGTGCGGCGCTTGCGCCGCTGCTTGGGCCAGCCGCCCGTGCCGAGCCTGCCGGCTTCAATTCCAACCAGATGCAGAGCTGTGATCGCGCGTGCCTTTCCGGCGTCGTCGACCAGTATCTGGACGCGCTGGTGCGCAAGGATCCTTCGCGCCTGCCATGGGCCAAGCACGTCGTGTTCACCGAGAACAACGTCCAGCTCGCAATTGGCGACGGACTGTGGGGGACGATCAGCGGCAAGCGTGCATACGACCTGCGGTCGCTGGACCCCGCGTCGGGCCAGGCCGGCTGGATCGGCGTTATCGAGGAGCATGGCGTCCCGGGGATCATGGCGCTGCGCCTGCGCGTGAGTGATGGCAAGATCAGCGAGGTGGAAACCGTCCTGTCCCGGCGTGTCGACAACGGGCCGTTTCCGGTGGTGGATGGCCTGAAGATCCCGCCGCCGATCTTTTCCGCGATCGTGCCGCCGGCCAAGCGCAGTCCGCGGGAACGCCTGATTTCCATCGTCGATGGCTATTTCGATACGCTCCAGCTCAACGATGGCACGCTGTTCACCCAGTTTGCGGACAGTTGCGAGCGAACCGAGAACGGCTTGCGGACCACGCACAATCCGGGCGCTATTCCCGGTTATGACATTGCCGCGCTGGGTTGCGCCGACCAGTTTCGCAAAGGCCAATATGTCTATGACGACCGGCTACGCGACCGGCGCTATCCGCTCGTCGACGAGGAGCGCGGGCTCGTGCTTGCCGCCGGCTTCATCGACCATAGCGGCCGCAAGGTCGATGTGACCTGGACCGACGGGACCAAGGCCAAATCGGTCTTCTTCTATCCGCACAGCTTCGTATTGCTGGAACTGTTCAAGGTGGAAGACGGCAAGATCGCTCAGGTCGAGGCGGTCTTCACCACCGTGCCTTACAACATGCCCTCGCCCTGGGTGGCGAACGGCAAATAGCGACAAGCGAGCGTGCCACCTTGGACGACCTGATCCTCCACGAATATGCCCCCTCGGGCAATTGCTACAAGATCAGGCTGACCGCAGCGCTGCTCGGTCAGCCGATCCGGCGGGTCCATTATGACATCCTCAAGGGTGAGACGCGCACGCCCGCATTTCTGGCCAATGTGAATGCCAATGGCCGCATCCCGGTGTTGCAGATCGGCGCGCGCTTCCTGCCGGAAAGTAATGCCGCCTGCTATTGGCTGGCGAGCGGCTCGCCGCTGGTGCCGGTCGACCGGTTCGATCAGGCCGACATGCTGCGCTGGATGTTCTTCGAACAATATAATCACGAGCCGAATGTCGCGACTTTGCGCTTCTGGCGGGCATTCGTGGGCGAGGGTGCGCTCAGTGAGGCACAGCGCGGGCAGATTGCCGGCAAGCAGGCGGCAGGCGAGGCTGCGCTGGCGCTGATGGCGGACGAGTTGGAGTCGCGCGACTGGCTGGTGGGCGCAGGCCCCAGCCTGGCCGACAT
The DNA here is from genome assembly GCA_017304655.1 of Sphingomonas sp. Taxonomy (GTDB): domain Bacteria; phylum Pseudomonadota; class Alphaproteobacteria; order Sphingomonadales; family Sphingomonadaceae; genus Sphingobium. Next base: position 85,928 of record JAFKLY010000007.1, on the reverse strand, counting down.
CTGCCTTTTCGCCTACACGCACGTGGCGGATGAGGGCGGTTTCGATCTCGCCTGCTGGCCCGCGATCGGGCGCTGGATCGCGCGCATCAAGGCCCTGCCGGGCTTTGTCCCGTTGCAGGACTGACGGGGCGGAAACGACGCAAAACCGTCATATTCCAAGCGGAATTGTCACATTCGCGAGCTAAGGCGCGCCGCAGGAGACCATTCTCCAAGGGGGTTCGTCGCCAGCCATGAATGCGCTCACGCCGATCGTTCCGCAACGGTCCGTAAAGGACGGCCGTCCGCGGCTTCATTATCGCACCATCTGGATCAGCGACATTCATCTCGGCACAAAGGGATGCAATGCCGAGATGCTGATCGACTTTCTCGACAGCGTGGACAGCGACACGCTCTACCTCGTCGGCGACATTGTCGACGGGTGGCAGCTCAAGAAGCGCGTCTACTGGCCGACCGCGCATAACGACGTGGTCTGGCGGATCATGAAGCGCGCCCGGCGCGGCACGCGCGTCATCTACATTCCCGGCAATCATGACGAGATTTTCCGGCAGTTCACCGGCATGAGCTTCGGCGGCGTCGAGATCCGCCGCAAGATGATTCACACCACCGTCGACGGGCGCAAGCTGCTGGTGCTGCATGGCGACGAGTTCGATGCGATCATGCTGGCCCACCGCTGGCTCGCGGTGGTTGGCGACGCGGCCTATACCGCGCTGATGGCGGTCAATCGCCGGTTCAATCAGGTCCGCCGCTGGTTCGGCCTGCCTTACTGGTCGCTCTCCAGAATGGCCAAGCACAAGGTGAAGAACGCGGTCGCCTTCATCACCCGCTTCGAGGAAATCGTGGCGCATGAAGCGGAGCGGCGGCATGTCGATGGCGTGGTGTGCGGGCACATCCACACCGCCGAAATCCGCCAGTTCGGCAAAGTCACTTATTATAATGACGGTGACTGGGTGGAAGGTTGCACGGCGCTGGTCGAACATCATGACGGCACGATGGAAGTGCTGCACTGGGCCGATGTGATGGCCGCCAGGCATGCAGGGCACGCACTGCCGCAACTGGAGCTGGCTGCATGATCCGCGCGGCGGGCGGGGACGCCAGCCGGCGCATCCTCATCGTCACCGATGCCTGGTCGCCGCAGGTCAATGGCGTGGTGCGCACGCTCCAGTCCGTGCGTGCGCAACTGACCAGCATGGGCCATGTGGTCGAGGTGATCGGACCGGATCGCTTCGCCACCTTGCCATGCCCGACCTATCCCGAAATCCGTCTGGCGATGGCCGCGCCCTGGACGATCGGGCGGATGATCGCGGATTTTGCGCCGGATGCGATCCATCTCGCGACCGAAGGGCCACTCTGCCTTACCGCGCGGCGCTGGTGTCTGCGCCAGGGCGTGCGCTTCACCACGGCGTATCACACCAATTTCCCCGATTATGTGCAAAGCCGCACCGGCCTTTCCGCCGATTGGTTCTGGCCCTATTTCCGCTGGTTCCATGGCCCGGCGAGCGCTGTGCTGACCTCGACCCCGTCGATCCGCGCCGGGCTGCATCGCGCCGGCATTCACCAGACGCATCATTGGGGGCGGGGTGTCGACGTCAGCTTGTTCAAGCCCGAGGGGCCGGCGCATCCGGCCTATGAGGGGCTGACTGGCCCGATCCTGCTGCATGTCGGCCGCGTTGCGGTGGAGAAAAACATCGAGGCGTTCCTGGCGCTCGACGTGCCCGGCACGAAGGTCGTTGTCGGCGATGGGCCGGCGCGCGCCGCGCTGCAGGCGAAATATCCCGAGGCGCTGTTCCTCGGTCTCCAGACTGGCGAGCCGCTGGCGGCGGCCTATCGCGGCGCCGATTGCCTTGTCTTCCCCAGCCGGACGGACACCTTCGGCCTCGTCATGATCGAGGCGCTGGCCTGCGGCACGCCGGTCGCCGCTTATCCGGTGATGGGGCCGGTCGATGTGCTCACCGATACGGTCGGCGTGATGGACGAGCGGCTGGAGGCGGCCGTGGCGCGCGCTCTGCAACTCGATCAGGCAACATGCGCGGCTTATGGCCGGCGCTTCACCTGGCGGCGCAGCGCGGAGGAATTTCTGGGTAGCCTGCACTGGCTGTCGGCGGCTCCGCTGGCACGGGCCGCCTGAACGCGCGACGCGCCGGCAAGGCAGGCATTTTGCGGCGCGGCGAAGGCGGCGCTTGCCGAAAATGCAAGGATGCCTTATCTGTGATCAGGATCGAGGCCATCCCGTGAGGGGTGGCCCTGTTTATTTGCAGATGAAGGATATCGTCGTGGCTCAGCCGCTCATGCCCCATGCCACCGCCAGCTGGCTGGTCGACAACACCGCGCTCAGCTTTGAGCAGATCGCCGAGTTCTGCGGCCTGCACATTCTGGAAGTGCAGGCGATCGCGGACGACACGGCGGGCACGAAGTACACGGGTCGCGATCCGGTGCGCGCGCACGAGATTTCGGTGGAAGAGATCCACAAGGGGGAGGCTGACCCCGATTATCGCCTGATCATGCTCAAGGGGCCGGACCCGGTCCGCCGCACCAAGGGGCCGCGCTACACGCCGGTTTCCAAGCGGCAGGACAAGCCCGATGGCATCGCCTGGATCCTGCGCAACCACCCGGAAATTTCCGATGGCGCGATCGGCAAGCTCATCGGCACGACCCGCACGACGATTGCCGCGATCCGCGACCGCACGCACTGGAACATTTCCAACATCCAGCCCAAGGACCCGGTGACGCTGGGCCTGTGCTCGCAGCGTGAGCTGGACGGTCTGGTCTCCAAGGCGGCGAAGAAGGCCGGCATCGAGGCGCCGACCGACAATCGCCTGGCCGGCGACCGCGAGGCGCTGATCGCCGAGCTGCGTCAGGAGCGCGAGGATGCTCAGCGCCGCGCCGAGGAAGCGCTGCGCGCCGAGGCCGATGCTTTTCTGAGCCAGTCCGGGAATTGATCTGCGCGCGGCGTCGAGTCGCGTCGCAAACTGCTGATCCGAAAGGCAAGGCGACGTAGCGTCGGCGTGTGCGCATTGCCTTGACGTTCACGTTAGCCTAGTCTTGCCGCATGGAGAGAGACCATGTGGTCTGGCAGGACCATTACGATCATCCTGCCGAATGGGCGCAGACCTTCGCGCCGCTCTCGCTGCCCGACATGCTCCGGGCGGTGGCGGAGCAAGATGGCGCCCGGCCAGCCATGGACTTTTACGGGCGCCGTTACAGCTATGGGCAATGCCTTGCGGTGGCCCGGCGCTTCGCCTGCGGGCTGATCGCGCTCGGGGTGCAGCCGGGCGATCGGGTGGGCCTCTATCTGCCCAATGTGCCGCACTATCTCGCCGCTTATTACGGGACGATGATGGCCGGAGCCATCGCGGTGAATTTCTCGCCGCTCTACACGGTGGCCGAGCTGGCGCATCAGGCGCAGGACAGCGGCACGAAACTGCTGGTGACGCTTTCCGCCCACCCCCTGTTCGACAATGCGCGCGCGGTGCTGGATTGCTCCTGTGTGGAGCGGCTCATCGTCGGCTCCGTCGCGGGGGCGCTGCCGGTCGGCAAGGCGTTGCTTTACCGGCTGTTCAAGCAACGCAAGAGCGACGCGCCCGTGCCGGACGATCCGCGCATCCTGCACTTCTCCGGTGTACTCGCCAATGAAGGCGATGCCCCACTGCCAACCATCGACCCGGAGCGCGACCTTGCGCTGCTGCAATATACCGGCGGCACGACCGGGCGGCCCAAGGGGGCGATGCTCACGCACCAGAACCTCACGGCCAACGCCCGGCAGGTCAATCTGCTCGACCCCTGGCGCGGCGAGGGCGATCGCATTCTGGGCGTGCTGCCGTTCTTCCACGTCTTCGCCAACACCGCCGTGCTCAACCGCACGATTGCCAATGGCGGCGAGATCGTCATGCTGCCGCGCTTCGATGCGCGCCAGGCGCTGGCCGCGATCCAGCGGGCGCGCTGCACCTCGCTGCCCGGCGTACCGACGATGTTCCAGGCCCTGCTCGATTGCCCGGACCTGACGCGCACGGATCTGTCCTCGTTGCGCGTGTGCATTTCCGGCGGGGCGCCGCTGCCGCTTTCGCTCAAGGGCCGGTTCGAGAATGCGTCCGGCGCGAAGCTGGTCGAAGGCTATGGCCTGACCGAGAGCAGCGGCGTCGTTTCGGCCAATCCCTATGCGCAGCCCGGCAAGACCGGCACGATTGGCCAGCCCATTCCGGGGACGCGGGTGAAGCTGCTCGACCGGGAAGACCCGACCCGCGTTGCGCCGCCCGGCGAGCCGGGCGAGATCGCCGTTGCCGGCCCGCAGATCATGCGTGGCTACTGGAACAATCCGGCGGCGGATGCGGAGGTGTTCGCCGGCGACTATTTGCGCACCGGTGACGTCGGCACGATCGATGAGGACGGCTATATTCGCGTCGTCGACCGGATCAAGGACATGATCGCCGTCGGCGGCTTCAAGGTCTTCCCCAGCCAGGTGGAGGACGTGCTCTATCGTCACCCCGCCGTGCGCGAGGCGCTGGTGATCGGCATCCCCGATGCCTATCGTGGCGAGATGCCCAAGGCTTTCGTGACGCTCCACCCGGAAAAGGCAGAAGGCGTGGACGGCGAGGGCCTGAAGAGCTGGCTCAATGCCCAGCTCGGCAAGCATGAGCGCGTGGCTGCCGTGGAAATCCGCGACAGCCTACCCAAGACTCTCGTCGGCAAGCTCTCCCGGAAGGAACTGGTGGCGGAAGAGCGGCAGAAGGCGGGACTGGGATAAGCCCCAACCTTCCCGGCTACTCTTTGGGGACTTCGGGCGAGTAACCGGGAAGGAGGCTTGCGACCGCGTCCAACGCTCGCTTGAAAACTTTTTAGTGCACGGTCCCCATGGCCTGATCGACCTGCAGCAGGACAACCATCCGCTCGATCTGACGCCAGTGGCAGAAATGGATGTGATTGCCCCGTTCGCGGCTCTGGTCGGCGCGCAGCGCGGCTTCGATGCACGCCTGCTCACCGAAGGTTTCAATCAGTGCCGCAGCATCGTCAAAACTCTGACGATCCACGAGGATGGGAAGATGCATGCCGTCCGTGCCCTTATATCGTGCCGGCTGTGTGCCGATCAGGATAGAGCATCCAATCACCGTGCCAGTTTGCGGGAAAGGCGGGTTTTCAATGGCCATGCTGGTGAAGCGGGCCTTAGCCATTTCCTGTTGCGGGACAGGCTGTCCCGCCACGGCACGGCTGGTGTCCCGCCGCCGGACGTGGCAAGAGATCGGATTATGACCGAACCATCCTCTCCTGACAAGAACGGCCGCAGTCCCATGGGCGGCGGCGCGCCGATCGCGCTGTTGACGCTGGCGGGTGCCGTCATCGGCGGGCTGCTCGGCCAGCCGAGCATTGGCCTGCTCGTGGGCCTGGGCCTTGGCGCGCTGGTCGCCATCCTGATCTGGCGGATGGGGCCGCGCTGAGCGCGGTTGCGCCGGACCTGCCGCAGGCATAGATCAGCGCCATGAAAAAATATCTCCTCATCGCTGTCGCGGCGACCATCATCGCGCTGGGCGGCCTCTATTTCTATCTTTCGCGACCAGACATTGCGCGGCTGAATGAAGCCGAGCTGGAAGGGCGCGAGCCGAAATTCACCGAGGGCCGCCGTCAGGTCATCCCCACGGTGGGCATTGCCACGCCTGTCGGCTGGTCTGCCAACGCTGCGCCCGCCGCTGCCAAGGGCCTCAAGGTCCAGCGCTTCGCGGCCGGGCTGGACCATCCGCGCTCCATGCTGCTGCTGCCCAATGGCGACATTCTGGTGGCCGAAACGAACAGTCCGCCGCGCCCGGTGGAAGGGCTGGTCGATTGGATCAAGGCAAAGCTGATGGGAGCGGCCGGTGCCGGCAGTCCGTCGGCCAATCGCATCACGCTGCTGCGCGACGCCAATGGCGATGGTGTTGCGGAGGAGAAGCACGTCTTCCTCAAGGGCCTGAACTCGCCTTATGGCATGGCCCTGCTGGGAGACACGCTCTACGTGGCCAATACCGACAGCCTGATGGCCTTCCCCTACAAGGTGGGCGAGACGCAGATTGCCGATGCGGGCCGTAAGGTCGCGAGCCTGCCGGCCAATGCGCCCAATTATCACTGGACCAAGAGCCTCGCGGTCAGCCCTGACGGCAAGCTCTATGTCGGCATCGGATCGAACAGCAACATTGCCGAGGATGGGCTGGACAGCGAGGACAACCGCGCCATCGTGCTGGAGATCACGCCCAAGGACGGCACCTCCAACATCTACGCGAGCGGCCTGCGCAACCCCACCGATCTTGCCTGGAATCCCTGGACGGGCGGCCTCTGGGCCGTCGTCAACGAGCGCGACATGCTCGGCTCGGACCTCGTGCCCGATTATCTGACCGATGTGGAGTTCGCGGCGTTCTACGGCTGGCCGTGGAATTACTGGGGCGGTTATGTCGACAAGCGCGTGCAGCCCGAGCGGAACGACCTGCGCGAATATACCCGCCGGCCCGCTTTCGGCCTTGGCGCCCATACTGCGCCGCTGGGGCTGGCCTTCACGCCCGGCTCGGCGCTCGGCGCGCCTTTCGACCATGGCGCGTTCATTGCGCTGCACGGCAGCTGGAACCGCAAGCCGCTGGCCGGATACAAGGTCGCATACGTCGCCTTCGACGCGAAGGGGCGGCCGCAGGGCAAGCTGGTCGACGTGCTGACCGGCTTCCTGACCGACAAGGACGAGGCGCACGGACGCCCGGTCGATGTCGTGGTGGCGGCCGATGGCGCGCTACTGGTCAGCGACGATGTCGGCGGCATGGTCTGGCGCGTGAGCAATCCGGCGGGTGTGAAGGTCGCACCGGTCGCGCAGGTGGCACCCAGCGAATAAGCCGGCCGAGCCCGGCGGAAGCCCTCAGCCTTCGTCGAGCGTCCGCCCGGCGCGGCCGGCCAGTTCCACCACATATTGCCAGGCGACGCGGCCCGAGCGGCTGCCGCGCTGCGTGGCCCACTGGATCGCGGCGGCGGGATCGAAACTGAGGCCGTGACGCTCCGCATAGCGCGCGACGATGGCGACATAGGCGTCCTGCGCGAGGGCATGGAACCCCAGCGACAGGCCGAAGCGATCCGAGAGGGCAAGCCGGTCGTCAATCACGTCGCGCGGATTGATCGGGTCATCCTGCTCGGCCATGGAGCGTGGCACGATGTGGCGCCGGTTGGATGTGGCATAGAGCCGCACATGGCTGCCGCGCGCGCTCGCACCCCCTTGCAGCAGCGAGCGCAGCGCGCGGGCATCGGCGCCGAAATCGCCGTCGAAGCCGAGATCGTCGATATAGAGCACGATCGGCCGGCTGGTGGCGCGCAGCAGCGAGAACAGGGCAGCGAGGCTGCGCAGATCGTCCGTCGCCACTTCGACGAGCGCGAGCGGCAGCCCCTCTTTCTGTACCTGGCTGACACAGGCCGCGACCGTCGCCGATTTGCCGGTGCCGCGCGCGCCCCACAGCAGGATGTCATGGGCCGCATGACCGCGCGCGAGCCGACGCGTGTTTTCAAGGCACGCTTCCTTCTGCGCGTCGATGCCGGTGAGCAGGGCATAGTCGAGCGGGGCGAAGGCTTCGACCGGGACGATCGTCTTCCCGTCCCAGCGATAGGCCGGGTGCGCCTCAAGGTCCGGCGCTGGCGGATCGGCCGGGGCGATCCGCTCCAGCGCGGTGGCGATGCGGGCAAGGGCGTCCTGGGTTGTCGGGTCGGTCATGGCGCGCCTGTTTAGGGCAGGGTGCGTGCTCCTGCCAAGCGCTGCTGAAGGCTTCATCCTGTCACGTACCCTCGCTATAGGCTGGCCATGACGCATCGCGCCCGCACCCTGGACACGCAGATTCGCGCTTATGACGGCGCGGCCCTTGCCGAGGCGGCGGCGCTGATCCGCGCGGGCGAGCCGGTCGCCGTGCCGACCGAGACGGTCTATGGGCTGGCGGCCGATGCAACCAGCGAGATGGCCGTCGCGCGCATCTATGCGGCCAAGGGCCGTCCGTCGTTCAATCCGCTGATCGTGCATGTGAGCGACCTTGCCATGGCGCGGCGGCTGGTTGCCGTCCCGCCGGTCGCCGAGCGGCTGGCGCAGGCCTTCTGGCCCGGTGCGCTCACCATGGTGTTGCAGCGCTTGCCGGATTGTCCTGTCGCGCAACTCGCCAGTGCGGGACTGCCGACTCTGGCCGTGCGTCTGCCGTCGCATCCGGCCATGCGCGCGCTGATCGCTGCCGCCGGCGTGCCGCTGGCCGCGCCGTCGGCCAATGCCTCCGGCGCGATCAGTCCGACCCGTGCGAGCCACGTGCTCACTAGTCTCGGCGGGCAGATCCCTTTCATTCTGGATGCCGGGCCGACCAGCGAGGGCATCGAATCGACAATCGTGCGTCCGCAGGACGACGCCATCGTGCTGCTGCGTCCCGGCCCGGTGACGGCCGAGGCGCTAGAAGCGGCGACGGGCCTGCCGGTGGTGCAGCCGGATGGCGGGGAGGGCGTCACCGCGCCGGGCCAGCTGGAGAGCCATTATGCGCCTTCCAAGCCCGTGCGGCTCAATTGCCCGGCGCCGCTGGCCGGGCATTTCCACATCGGCTTCGGTCCTGGCCCCTGCCAGCGCAATCTGAGCGCAGCGGGCGATCTGGTCGAGGCGGCGGCCAATCTTTTTGCTGCATTGCACGAGGCTGATGCGAGTGCCTTTGCCGGCATCACCGTGGCGCCGATCCCGCATGTGGGCGTTGGTCTTGCGATCAACGATCGGTTGCGCCGCGCGGCTGCCTGAGGCGCTGGCGACCCGGAATATTGTGCGCCGCAAAACTGCCGACCTTCAATTTCGGCGCGGGCCTGTCCGGCGGTGGCTGGGGATGCACGCTTCATCGCTCTGCGCTTTGACTCCCCCGGTGCGTCTGTAGTTCCCTCATTTCCAGTGGGTCGGGCCGCGCGCGGACAACAGAAAAGCAGCGCGTCGGGAAACAAGAGAACAAAAGGACGTTGCCATTGGTCGCGCTATCGAGAGCTGAACTCGATTCATCGTTGATTTTCATTGCCTTCTTCGCGCTCTTCGCGGCTCTGCTGACGCTGCGGGCCGTCTCCGCGCCGCATCGACTCGTGCGCCCGGTGACGCAGGAAGGGACTGAACTGATCGGTACATCGCTCGGCGCGCTGCTGGCGACGCTGCTGGTGACCAACGAGCTGTTCCCGGTCCTCCCGGTTTTCATCGCCTGCATGAGCATCGCCGCGCTGGCGCGCTATCTGCTGCATCGGTTCAGCATGCCGGGCATCCTCTGGCTGACCGGGGCGGGCGTTGGCACGCTCGTTACCACCCTGTGGAGCGGCCTGTTCATCCTCGACGCCGATCTTCCCGGTCCGCTCGAGGCCATGGCCTTTGTGGCGCTCGGCCTGATGCTGCTCGTGATGCTCGCAGGCCAGCTCGCCGGAATCGCGCGCGAGGCGGTGCTTACGCATGAGCGCTGGCGCCTGCCGACGGCGACGCCCGCGCCAATCACGCGCAGCGCGGCGTTCCAGCCCAAGGTCTCGCTCCAGCTCCCCTGCTATGCCGAGCCGCCGGAAGTCGTCATAGAGACGATGGACCGCCTCGCCGCGCTCGATTATGACAATTACGAAGTGCTGGTCTGCGACAACAACACGCAGGACGAGGCGCTCTGGCGCCCGTTGGAAGCGCATTGCGCGCGTTTGAATGCCCGCCTCGGCACCGAGCGCTTCCGCTTCTTCCACGTCGCGCCGCTGCCCGGCGCCAAGGCCGGCGCGCTCAACTACCTCATGGACCATATGGCGCAGGATGCCGAGCTGATCGGCGTGATCGACGCGGACTATTATGCCCGCAGCGATTTCCTCTCGCGCCTGGCGCCGTTCTTCGCGGACCCGCAGATCGGCTATGTCCAGACGCCGCATGATTATCGCGGCTATCAGGGCAATGACTATCTGACTGCCTGCTACTGGGAATATATGCCGACCAACAAGGTCGATTATCCCGGCATCAGCGAATATGGCGGCGCGTTCACCATCGGCACCATGTGCCTGCTGCGCACCGAGGCGCTGCGCAAGGCGGGCGGCTGGGCGGAATGGTGCCTCACTGAGGATTCGGAAGTCTCCGTGCGGCTGCGCGCCGTGGGCTATCGCGGGCTCTACATTGGCGAGACCTTCGGGCGCGGGCTCATTCCCGAGACGTTCGACGATTACAAGAAGCAGCGCTTCCGGTGGACGGCGGGCCCCGTGCAGCAATTGCGCCGGCACTGGAAACTGTTCCTGCCCGCGCCCTTCGCGCCGGCGCTGCCGGGCTGGACCAAGCTGCTGGAGATCGTGCGCTGTATCGCGCCGTTGCAGACGCTCGCCGGACTGGTGCTGGGCGTGGTGAGCATGGTGACGATGATCGTGGCGCTCGCCATCGGCGCCATGGAGCCTGTCGAGGTGCCCCACATTGCCGGCCTGCTGCTGGTGATCGGCGCGGCAACCTGGTGGGTGCGGCTGGTGCATCGCTATCGTCTGAGCGGCTGCTACAACACCGAGGACATGATCCGGGGCGAGATCGCGCGCGCAGCGCTCAGCTATGTCGTGCTGGTGGCGGGCATTGCCGGCCTTTCCAGCCGCCCGCTCGCCTGGCGGCGCACGCCCAAATTCGCCGGTCTTGCGGATGATTCCCCGTTCGCCGCGACCATGGCAGAGACGATCGCCGGTGGCGTCTGTCTCGTCGTAGCGGTCGCCTGCCTGGCCGCTGCGGGTCTGATCGGCAGTGGCGTTGCCCTGCTGTCTTTCCTCGGCTTTGCCGGGCTTGGCTTGCGCTTCCTCTGCGCGCCGTTGCTGGCGGCATTGGCTATTCGCGAATCGCAACCGCGCAAGCCGGCCCGGCCTGCTTATGTGCCGCGCCGGTCGACGCCGCTGCCGGTTGAGGTACGCCGCACGACCTGACGGGCGCGCAGGCGGCGGTTCAGCGGTCGATCAATCCTTGCGGCAATAATAGTCGTCAGGCCGCTCCTTGCACTTCTTGCGCAGCTCGCGACCCCGTGCGCGATCCGCCTCGTCGCCGCTCACGGTCGCCCAGTCGGCGGCCTTGGCGGTCGCCTTCACGGGCGCCGTCGCGACATTGAGGGCAGTGCGTGCCACGCAGCCCGGCAGGGACAGCGCGAGCACGGCACAGAGCGGCAGGGCGAGGGAACTCTTCATGGCGCGACCTCCTCCAGAATGGGGATGCGCTTCATTTCCCGACCAAAAATGGCGAAAGCATGAACGTTGCGGCCAGCCGTGCCGGAGAAGGCGCCGGCCGACCCGCAGCGATCAGTTCCCCGCGCGCAGGCGCTCGGCAAAGCCCTTGCGCAGCTTCTGCAGCTTGGGCGGGATCACGGCCATGCAATAGGGGTTCCGGTCACCAACCCGATCCCAATATTTCTGGTGGTAATCTTCCGCCGGATACCAGGTTGCGAGCGGCTCGATGGTCGTGACGATGGCGCTCGGCCAGTCCGCCTGTGCCCGCGTGATCGCGGCGCGCGCCTCCGTCTCCTGCGCCGCATCATGCGGGAAGATGGCGGAGCGATATTGCGTGCCGATGTCGTTGCCTTGGCGATTGAGCGTGGTCGGATCATGCGTGGCGAAGAAGATGTCGAGCAGGTCGCCATAGCCGATCACCGCCGGATCATAAGTGATGCGGATCGCCTCGGCATGTCCGGTCGTGCCGGTGCAAACTTCCTCATAGGTCGGATTGGCCCTGGTGCCGCCGATATAGCCGCTCTCCACGGCCTCGACGCCGCTCAGGCTCTGATAGACAGCCTCGGTGCACCAGAAGCAGCCGCCGGCCAGCGTTGCGGTCGCGCTCATTGACGGGTCCGTCCTTTCAACAATTGCGGGATGCACCAGAGATAAGCGCTCGCCGCCGATCCGCAATGGTGCGGCGGCGAGGTCAGATTGCGAATCGTGCCTGCTGGGCTGGCTTAGAGGCGCAGGCCGGTCGTCTCGGGCAGGCCCGCCATCAGATTGAGGTTCTGCACGGCCGCGCCGGAAGCTCCCTTGCCGAGATTGTCGAGCGCCGCGACGAGGCGGATCTGGTCGCTTGCGGCGTCGGCGAAGACGAACAGGCGCATGTCGTCCCGGTCCTTCAGCAACTCGACCGGGAGGGTCGCCGCCTCATGGCTCTGCGCGACGGTGATGATCGGCGATCCGGCATAATGATCGGCCAGCGCGCCGCGCAGCGCGGCAGCATCGGCGCCGCTGGCCAGCATCTCGCGATGCAGCGGCACGTCCACCACCATGCCGGAATAGACCGGGACGACAGCGGGCGCGAAGATCGGCCGATGCGCGAGGCCGCAGCGCGCCTGCATCTCCGGCACATGCTTGTGCGTGAGTGTGAGCGCGTAAGTGCTCCAGGCGCTCGGTGCGCCGGCCGCGCCTTCATAGTCCGCGATCATCGCCTTGCCGCCGCCGGAATAGCCCGAGACGGCATTGCAGGCGAGGCGCGCCTCCGCCGGGATCAGCCCGGCCTTCACCAGCGGTGCGATGAGGGCGATGAAGCCGGTGGAATAGCAGCCGGGATTGCTCACGAAGCGGGCTTGCGCGACCGCCTCATGCCCGGAGACTTCCGGGAGGCCGTAGACCCAGCCAGCCGCGACGCGATGCGCGGTCGAGGCGTCGATCACGCGGGTGGTGTCGTTGGCGATCATCGCCACCGATTGCCGGGCGGCATCGTCCGGCAGGCAGAGGATGACGATATCCGCCGCGTTGATCGCGCCGGCCCGTGCCGCGTCGTCCTTGCGGGCCGCATCGTCCAGCGTGATGAGATCGAATTCGCTGCGCCCGTCCAGCCGCTCCCGGATCTGGATGCCGGTGGTGCCGGCGGCGCCATCAATGAAAATCTTTGTCATGTCGTGATCCTGCGCCGGCCAGTCACCGGCTGCTCATGCGTGTCGCGGAGCCGGGCGACAACGTCGGCCAGCGGCTCGATGGTCACGGCCATCGCGTGGGCATTTGCATGGATCAGGCGCTCGCCATCCACCATCAGCCCCACATGACCGGGGAAGAAGAGGATGTCGCCTCGTCGGAGCGCGGCATTGTCGCCCAGCGCTTCGCCAATGGCTTCGGCTTGCTGGTCGGTGTCGCGCGGCGCGGCGATGCCGCAGGCGGCCAGCGCCATCTGCACCAGCCCCGAGCAGTCGACGCCAAGGCCCCGGCCACCCCAGACATAGGGCGCGCCGAGGTAGCGTTCCGCCACCGCGACCCAATCGCTTTCGACCGCGTCGATCGCGCGGACATGGCGCAGGTGGACGAAGCCGCCGTCCGTGGCGAGGAAGTCACCTTCCTCCGTGCCGGCCAGCCGGGCGCCGGCAGGGAGCAGTTCGAGCACCGGCGACTTGATGTCGGCCGTCGCGAAGACCGGCGCGAGCGCCCGCGTGACGTGGCTCTGCGCGACCGGATCGGCCAGCGTATCGACCGGCAGATAGCCGACATAATGATCATGCCCGCAATAGCCCCAGGCCCAGCCGCCGCGCGCATCGAGCATGTGGAAAGCTTCGCCGTGCAGCAGTTCGGTCACGGCGCCAGCCGCCGCATTCGGCGCACTGCGCACCATTACAGACGGCACAACGCAGCGCCGCGCGACAGGCGCGGCATAATGCGGCGCGAAATAGAGATCGGCCAGGGCGACATCGGCGAGGTCCGGCCGGATTGCGCTCACGCGCGCGTCATAGCGACGGGATGGACCATCCAGCCGGACGCGCGTGCGCTCATGAGGGGTTGTCGCGATGCCGTGCATCGCCGCCCCCTGCGCCAAAAGGGGTTAACAGGTCAAGGGTCGGCGGTCCTTGCGCCTAGCGGGCGTAGCGTGCCTGCAACAGCGCGAAGGCGGCGCGCAGGCCATAAGCCTCGCCCCCTTTGGGACGGCCCGGCTTGGCCGTCGGGCGCCAGGCGAAGGTGTCGAAATGCACCCAGGGCGTCTTCGCCGGCACGAAATGCTGGAGGAACAGCGCAGCGGTGATGGCACCGGCAAAGCCGCTCTCGCCGCTGTTGGAGAGATCGGCAATGTCGCTCTTGAAGAGGTCCTTGTACGGCTCCCAGAGCGGCAGGCGCCAGACGGCATCGTCGCCGCGCTTGCCATGGTCGAGCAGCTCGGTCGCGAGCGCATCGTCATTGACGAACATCGCGGGCAGATCGGGACCCAGCGCGACGCGGGCGGCGCCGGTGAGCGTCGCATAATCGATGATCAGTTCCGGCGCGTCCTCACCCGCACGGGCCAGCGCGTCGCCCAGGATCAGGCGCCCTTCCGCATCCGTATTGCCGATCTCGACGGTCAGGCCCTTGCGGCTGCGCAGCACGTCGCCGGGGCGGAAGGCATTGCCGCTGATGGCATTTTCCACCGTGGGCAGCAGCAGGTGCAGCCGCACTGGCAGATTGGCACCCATCACCAGATCGGCCAGTGCCAGCGCGTGCGCCGCGCCGCCCATGTCCTTCTTCATCAGGCGCATGCCGGCGGCCGGCTTGATGTCCAGCCCGCCGCTGTCGAAGGTCACGCCCTTGCCGACCAGCGCCACGCGGGGATGATCCTCCCGGCCCCAGACCAATTCGATGAGGCGAGGTGCATTGGCCCGGTCTGCCGCGCGGCCGACGGCGTGGATCATGGGATAACCGGATTCGAGCGCATCGCCGCGCGTCACCGTCATCGTCGCGCCATGGCGATTGGCGACGATCTGCGCCTGCGCCTCGACCTGCTCCGGCCCCATGTCCGCCGTGGGCACATTGACCATGTCGCGCACCAGCGCGGTCGCGCGGGCCAGCGCGGCGGTGCGGTCGATGGTGCCGGGCTGCGAGGTCAGCAGGACGCGGGGACCCTTGTCGCTCTTCTTTTCCTTGTAGCGCTCGAAGCGATATTGCGCGGTCATCCAGCCCAGGACCGCCGGGCCGGGATCGCCGGCGGCGAGGCGATAGTGCCCCTCCGGCAGCACCTCCGCCAGCTTGGCGAGGCACCAGCTCGAGAAGGAGGCGACATTGGCGACGCAGGTGACGACGGACCAGTCATCCGCCTTCTCGCCGGGAAGGATCGCATAGGAATAGCCGGTGGGCTTGAAGCCCTGCGCGACCAGCGCGGAGCGGTGCCGGTCCGGCTGATCGGCCAGCCAGGCCTCATAGCCTTTCGGATCAATCACATGGATGAGGTGAGCACTCTGCCCCGCGTCGGGGCGCACGAGATCGGCTGGGTCCGTCATGCGACCGGCTTAGTCGGCGCATCGGCGCTCGGCAAGCCGCCGTGGCTGCGCTAGGGTCAGGCATTCTGTTGTGGAGAGAGCGATTCATGCGCGCCGTTTCTTCCCTTGCTCCCATCTGCTTCCTTGCGCCGTTGCTGCTCGCCGCCTGTAGCGGTGGGGCGCCATCCGCGCCGGGCAATGCCGCCAATGCCATGGCTCCGGTCAATGCGGCGCAGCCGGCCGAGAACGCGAGCGAACCGCCCGCGCCGGCCGAGAATGCGTCCATCAGCGTCAAGGCCGGCAAGGTCGAGTTCGACTATGCGTGGCCGAGCGAGGCAGCGGGCATTCCCGATCTCGATGCCTGGCTGCGCGGCAATGCGGCGAGTTTGCGCAAGCAGACTGAGGAAGGCGGCAAAAGCGAGCAGGCCTCCGCGCAGCAAAATGGTTATGAATTCCATGGCTACAGCTACAGCGAGGCATGGCATGTCGAGGCTGACCTGCCGGCGCTGCTGGTCATGCAGAGCGATGGCTACAGCTACACCGGCGGCGCGCATGGCATGCCGATTGTGACGGTGCTGTTCTGGGACAAGGCGGCGAAGAAGCGGCTGGGCACGAGCGACCTGTTCGATCTGCCGGCGCTGACGGAAACGCTCAAGCCGCGCTTCTGCAAGGCGCTGAATGCCGAGCGGAGCGAGCGGCGCGGCGAGCCCGTCGACCCCAAGGACGCCAATCAGCTCCCCGAATTCGTGCAATGTGTCGATCCGGCCAAGCAGATCATCCTGCCGGTCTCCAAGGGCGGCAAGACGCTCGACACGATCCGCTTCGTCATCATGCCCTATGAAGCTGGGCCTTATGTGGAGGGCATCTACGAGATCGACCTGCCAGTGACGGCGGCCGTGCTCAAGGCGGTGAAGCCGGCCTACAAGGCGAGTTTCGGCGCGTCCTGAGCCTTGCGCTCAGGCGGGCACGCCGAACAGGTCGTGCTCGTCGGCATCCTCGATCACCGCGTCCAGGATCGTGCCGGGCGTCAGTGCCGGATCGACATCGCGCAGGAACACATTGCCGTCGATCTCCGGCGCGTCCGCCTGGCTGCGCGCGGTCGCGCCCACGCTGCCGTCCTCGTCCGGCTCGCCCACCTCGTCGATGATGACGGGGAGCGTACGGCCGATCTTGGCGGCCAGCTTGGCGGCGCTGATCTCGGCGCACTTCGCCATGATCCGCTGGAAGCGCTCTTCCTTCACCTCATCGGGCACGGGATCGGGCAGGGCATTGGCCTGCGCGCCCTCGACCGGCTCGAAGCGGAAGGCGCCCACGCGGTCGAGCTGGGCTTCGTCCAGCCAGTCGAGCAGATACTGGAAATCCGCTTCCGTCTCGCCGGGGAAGCCGACGACGAAGGATGAGCGGATGGAGATGTCCGGGCAGATGCGCCGCCAGTCGCGCAGACGCTCCAGCACCTTGGCCTCGTTGGCCGGGCGCTTCATGGCCTTGAGCACATTGGGCGCGGCGTGCTGGAAGGGGATGTCCAGATACGGCGTCAACAGGCCTTCTGCCATGAGCGGGATCACCGCGTCGACATGCGGATAGGGATAGACATAATGCAGCCGCACCCAGGGCTGCTCGCCCTGCGGCGTGCGCAACTGGCCCAGCGCGCGGGCGAGGTCGGTCATGTGCGTGCGGATCGTCTCGCCATGCCAGCTGCGCTCCTCATGCCGCACATCCACGCCATAGGCTGACGTGTCCTGGCTGATGATGAGCAGCTCTTTCGTGCCGGCATGGACCAGCTTTTCCGCCTCGCGCAGCACCGCGTCGATGCGGCGGCTGACCAGCTTCCCGCGCAAATCCGGGATGATGCAGAAGGCGCAGCTATGGTTGCAGCCCTCGCTGATCTTCACATAGCTGTAGTGCCGGGGGGTTAGCTTCAGGCCCCCCTCGGGCACCAGATCGACATAGGCATTGGGCACGGGCGGCGCGGCCTCATGCACGGCCGAGACCACGGCCTCATATTGATGCGCGCCGGTGACGGCGAGCACCTGGGGGAAGCGGGCGCGGATCAGCTCGGCCTCATTGCCCATGCAGCCGGTGACGATCACCCGGCCATTTTCGGCAATCGCCTCGCCAATCGCTTCCAGGCTTTCTTCCTTGGCGCTGTCGAGGAAGCCGCAGGTGTTGACCAGCACCACGTCCGCGCCTTCATAATCGGGCGAAAGCGCATAGCCGTCGCTGCGCAGCTTGGTGAGGATGCGCTCTGAATCGACCAGTGCCTTGGGGCAACCGAGCGAGACCATGCCCACCTTGGGCGCTTCGGGGATTTTCAATGCCATGATCGGCGCCATTTAGGCGT
The DNA here is from genome assembly GCA_017304655.1 of Sphingomonas sp. GTDB lineage: Bacteria > Pseudomonadota > Alphaproteobacteria > Sphingomonadales > Sphingomonadaceae > Sphingobium. The sequence goes on along the minus strand of JAFKLY010000007.1, from coordinate 68,444 downwards.
GCCCGCGCCAAAATGCGAGTCGCGTGGTTGGGGGAGCAGGCCGCGCATGGATGGGCGCTGCGTCACTTGTCGCCGGGGACGATCTCGATGATCGTATCGCCTGCCTGCAGCGCCTGTGCGCCCGCCTCCCAATAGCCCACCGGCTTGCCTGCGCGATAGATGCGCACGGCAAGGCCCGGCGTCACGGCATGCAGCGGCTGGCCGATCTCTGCCGCCGCAACCGGCCGCTCGCGCAGTCTCACCCGGCCGCCGGTCGCAGCGAGATCGGCGATATAGTCGGCGAGGTGGGAGCCCTGGCACGAGCCGGCGAGCAGCAGCCCGGCAAAGCTCGCCGGATTGATGACGGTCGTCGCGCCCGCCTGCCGCGCCAGCACTTCATTGTCCGTGGCGCGCACCACCGTGCTGATCGGCAATTCGGGCGCCAGATGCCGCGCCGTCAGGGTGATGAGGATCGAGGTGTCGTCGCGCCCCGCCGAGACGATCATGGCGTCGGCGCGGGCAATGCGCACGTCATTGAGGATCTCGTCGCGCGTCGCATCGCCATTCAGCACGTTGCAGCCCTTGGCCTCGGCCAGCGCGAGCGAGGCCTCGCTGCCGTCGATCACCACGATCCGGGCTGGATCGACGCCACGCGCCATCAGCTCCCGCACCGCTTCCGATCCGCTGGTGCCGAAGCCAGCGACGATGATGTGCCCGGTAAGGGCCTTCTGGATGCGGGACATGCGCCACCTGTGCCAAATGTTGCGGAAGACGAAATGATAGGCCGTGCCCAGAAAGACGAGCCAGACGAAGATGCGGATCGGCGTGACGAAGAAGGTCTCGAACAGCCGCGTCGCGTCGCTCACCGGCACGATGTCGCCATAGCCGACGGTCGTCACCGTGACGGTGGTGAAATAGAGCACGTCGATGAAGCTGATGTGTCCGTCCAGATTGTCCTTCAGGCCATCCCGCTCGATCCAGTGGACCACGAGCACGGCCGTGATGAGCGCGATGATCAGCCCGACGCGCCAGGCAATATCCGCCCAGACCGGCAGCGCAGCGCGACGGCGCAGGAAGGCGTGCATGGGCGCGCGCGGATCGTCGCGTTGGAACATCGCCCCTCTGTGCCAGCGCGGGGAGGGCGAGACAAGCGCGCGGCGCGTGCGGAGGAGAGGGGTTAGCCCTGCTCCTCGAAGGCAGCGTCGAGCGTTGCCAGCAGCTCGTAATGCGTCAGGTCGAAGTGGAGCGGGGTGACCGAGACATAGCCGTCGGCCACGGCCGCAAGATCGCTGCCCGCCGGGGCAGAATCGCTGTGGTGCAGCCCGAACCAGAAATAGTCGTACCCACGCGGATCGGTGCCCTGCACGATGCGGGTGCGGTCGATATCGTAAAAGCCCTGTCGCGCGACCTTGATGCCCTTGATGGCGCTCGCTGGCAGGGCGGGGAAGTTCACGTTGATGAGCGTCTTGGCCATCGCCGGCTGCGCGAGCAGGGCGCGCACGACCCGCTCGCCCCACACTTCCGCTGCCTCGAAGGGAATGGTGTCGCCTTGCCCCTCGCGCGCATAGACCTGGCTGAGCGCGATGGCGCGCACGCCTGAGATCGCGCCTTCCATCGCGGCGGAGACGGTGCCGGAATAGGTCACGTCCTCGCCCAGATTGGCGCCGCGATTGACGCCGGAGAGCACCAGATCGGGCCGCTGGTCCTTCATCAGATGGCCGATTGCCATCATCACCGAATCGGTGGGCGTGCCCGAGACGCTGTAGTGCTTCTCGCCATGCTGGCGCAGGCGCAGCGGGCGGGAGAGGGTGAGGCTGTGGCCCGCGCCGGATTGCTCCTCCATCGGCGCGACGATCCAGATATCGTCCGAAAGTGTGCGGGCGATCCGCTCCAGCACCTTCAGCCCGGGCGCGTGGACGCCATCGTCATTGGTGAGCAGGATGCGCATGGATCAGTCCTTGTTACTGGCGCGAAACATCGCCGTTCGTCCCTCGACCGCGTGCGACACGACCGGCGATGGCGGTCTGTCTTAAGAAACTGGCGTCAGTTCCGTGATGCCGCCGATGTAGGGCACCAGCACGGCGGGCACGGTCACGCTGCCATCGGCCTGCTGGTAATTTTCCAGCACGGCGACGAGCGTGCGACCGACGGCGAGGCCGGAGCCATTGAGCGTGTGGACGAAGCGGGTGCCCTTCTCGCCTTCCGGCCGGAACCGCGCATTCATGCGCCGCGCCTGGAAGTCCGCGCAGGTGGAGATGGAGCTGATCTCGCGATAGGTCTGCTGGCTCGGCAGCCACACTTCGAGGTCGAAGGTCTTGGCAGCGGAGAAGCCCATGTCCCCGGTGCAGAGCATCACGCGCCGATAGGGCAGCTCCAGCGCCTCGAGGATGCCCTGCGCCGACTGAACCATATGGGCGTGTTCGTCGGCCGCCTGCTCGGGCGCGCAGATCGACACCAGCTCGACCTTCTCGAACTGGTGCTGGCGGATGAAGCCGCGCGTGTCGCGGCCTGCTGAGCCGGCCTCCGAGCGGAAGCAGGGCGTGAGCGCGGTAAAGCGGATCGGCAGCTCTGCTTCAGTGAGGATTTGCTCGCGAACCAGATTGGTAAGGCTGACTTCCGCCGTGGGGATGAGCCAGCGGCCATCCGTGGTCTGGAACAGATCTTCGGCGAACTTGGGGAGCTGGCCGGTGCCGAACAGCGCCTCGCTGCGCACCAGCAGCGGCGGATTGACCTCCGTATAGCCATTGCTGCCGGTCTGCATGTCCAGCATGAACTGGGCGAGTGCGCGGTGCAGGCGGGCCATCTGGCCGCGCAGCGCCGCGAAGCGCGCGCCGGACATGGCGGCCGCGCCCTCGAAATCGAGGCCGAGCGCCGGGCCGAAATCGGCATGGTCCTGCGGCGTGAAGTCGAAAGCGCGGGGCGTGCCCCAGCGATGCTCCTCGACATTGGCGGTCTCGTCCGGCCCTTCCGGCACGTCCGCGGCCGGCAGGTTGGGAATGGCGGCGAGGCGGGTCTGCACAGCCTCGGCAAGCGCCTTTTCCTCGGCTTCGAGCTCGGGCAGGCGAGTCTTGAGCGTCGCAACCTCGGCCTTCAGCGCCTCGGCTGTCGCGGTATCGCCCTTGCCCATCGCGGCGCCGATCGCCTTGCTTGCCTCGTTGCGGCGCGCCAGCCCTTCCTGCAGGGCGGTGGAGACGGCGCGCCAGCGCGTATCCTCCTCGCCGATAAGGGCGCTGAGCGGCTCCAGGCCGCGGCGGGCGAGGCCGGCGTCGAAAGCGGCGGGATTCTCGCGGATGGTGCGGATGTCATGCATGGCCGCCCGCCTATGCCCCGCAGCCTGCGCGCGATCAAGCGGGGAGGTGGGCAAGCGGGGAGTTGGAGTATGCGGATCGGGATGTGCGTGCGGGGCGTCCGTTGCCGGACGCCCCGCGCCCGGCGGCCTCCCACAGGCCATCAGGGCTTGGTGCAACGGGTCAGGCAGTCTGGTCCTGCTCGTTCCGCCTCATCCAGCCGTTTATGCGTGGGCCACAGATGGTCGGCGAAAAGGGCTGCCGGCAGTGATGGCGCCTCCGCATGCGCGGCTGCAAAGTTTTGCCGAGGCTGTTCGAACAGACATGATTGCTCACACGCCCGAACTGTGATCGTAACCGAAGCCCTCGGTGGTCGTTAATCGTTGTCTCCTACAACGCAAAATAAACCGTTAACTTCAATAATATTAACCTAGATTTTTCCGATTTCGGATAAAATTTACTCTGAATTTTGCAAATATACTCAGTTAATTTCCCGAACTCGAGCTGAGTATTAATTGTTGTGGTTAATACACTGCGATGTTGCGGGGGAGGCGGCAGAGATTCGGGTGCCGCGTTCAGTCGGGGTTCAAGGCTCCGGAAACAGTGCTTGTTTCAATGTTGTGGGCGCATTATAGGCCCGCGCCAGAGACCCAAGGACGGGCGGGCGACTAAGGTTCGGAGAAGTTGATGGCCTCCATTGCAGGTTCGTCTGATAAGAACGGGTCCGGTTCCAATGGCTCGGGCATTGATCTGCCCGAAGGCTATCGACCCTCGGCTGACGAGGAGTTCATGGGGCCGCTCCAGCTGGAATATTTCCGGCGCCGGCTTCTCGACTGGAAAAAGCAGATCCTGGCCGAGGCGGAAGGCACGCTTGCCGTCCTCCAGAGCGAGCCGCTGCGCGAACCGGATCTGAACGACCGGGCTTCCAGCGAGACTGACTGGTCGATCGAGCTGCGCACACGCGATCGTCAGCGCAAGCTGATTTCCAAGATCGACGCCGCTTTGCGCCGCATCGATGAGGGCGAATATGGCTATTGCGAAGTGACCGGCGAGCCCATCTCGCTGGGGCGGCTGGAAGCCCGGCCGATCGCGACGATGACGGTGGAAGCGCAGGAGCGCCACGAGCGTCAGGAAAAGGTTTCGCGCGACGACTAAGCGCCGAGATTTTTAAGCTTTTATGAACCATGACCATGCGATCACTCACGCATGGCAGAATCAGAACCCACGCCGATCCTGCAAGACGAACCCGACGCCAGCGCATCCCGGCGTGCGGCGAAGCGGGATAGCCTTTTTCTGCAGACGACCATCGCCGACGAGACGGGCAAGCCGCTCGGGAAGGCACGCGTGCGCAATCTCTCCGAAAAGGGCCTGATGGCGGATTGCGAGAGCGCTTTTCGCGCGGGCGACCGCCTGCGTGTGGAACTGCGCGGCGTTGGCGAGGTCAGCGGTCGCGTCAGCTGGGTGCGCGACAATCGCATCGGTCTCGTTTTCGATCGGCCGATCGACCCTCAGGCGGCGCGCAAGCCGGTGCACGTGGGGCCTGCCGATGATTTGCCGCCCTACCTCAGGCAGCTCTCCCGCGCAGGCAAGTTCAACCTGTGACGCGCTGGCTGGCGAGGGGGGTTCCGTTCGCTGACGTCCGAAAATAAAAATGCGGAGGAGAGCAGCCTTTAGGCGCTCGATCCTCCGCATTGTCTGTGTGCGCGTGCCGGTCTTACCGGCGGCTCCTCTCCAAAAGATCTTTTAGAAGCGCACGAGACGGGCCCTGCTAATGCAATTTTGCGCAAAAAAAAAGGCCGACCTCGTAAAAGGCCGGCCTATGAGTCTTAGGAGAGGATGCCTGAAAGGCAGCTTCTAAATAGCATATCGGCTTTTTGCTGCAAGTGCGAAATTCCTATTTTGCCGTGCAAAATATGTATCCTTCCAATAACATATTGAATCTAAATGAAATAGAATTTTTCCAATATGTTTCCAACGGGAACGCCGGACGCTTTGTGGATTTATCTCGCGACCGCAAACGGGCCTGTGTGTGCCTTCGGAGCGACAGGGCGCAGCGAAAAAAATTACGCAGAACGGCCGAAATTCGGCTCAATCCGCTGCTCTTTCCGTAACGTCATCCAGTTTTCTTGCATGCATAGCCGGTGCCAGTACGCACTGATTCGCGTCTGTCGGCCTGTTCCGTTCCTCGCGCTCAGTCGCGTGCGTTGAATGTGTCGCAGGAGGCCGGGTCACCGGTTTCCAGGCCGCGCCGCAGCCATGCCATCCGCTGCTCGCTGGTGCCGTGCGTAAAGCTGTCCGGCATGGGGCGCTGGCCCGCCTCGCGTTGAAGCGTATCGTCGCCGATCGCCTGCGCCGCGCGCAACCCTTCCTCCATGTCGCCTGGCTCCATCAGGCCAGTGCGCTTGCCCCACACGCCGGCGTAGCAATCCGCCTGCAGCTCCACCTTCACCTGCATCGCATTGGCTTGCGCCTCGCCGGCGGAGCGCTGCGCCTGATTGACCTGGCCAAGCGTGCCTTCGAGATCCTGAATGTGGTGGCCCACCTCATGCGCGATCACATAGGCCTGCGCGAAATCGCCCGGCGCGCCGAAGCGCTGGCGCAGTTCGTTGAAGAAGTCGGTATCCAGATAGATCTTCTTGTCGAGCGGGCAATAGAAAGGCCCCATGGCGGATTGCGCGGCGCCGCAGCCCGAGCGGCCGCTCTGCGAATAGAAGGAGAGCACGGTCGGCTGATAGGTCTGGCCATGTTCGCGGAAGATGTCACCCCAAACGCGTTCCGTGGTGTGGAGTACCTTGAGGGAGAAGCTCTGCACTTGCGTCAGATCGCCTTTCTCGCCGGCGGGCGCGCTTTGCTCGGTCTGCGTGACCGGGCTGCCGCCGCTCATCAGGCCGCCGCCAAACTGCAGGAATGCGAGCACGGCAAGCGCGATGACGATGCCGCCGCAGCCGAAGCGGCTACCGATCATGGGTAGTAGCATGCCGATCAGGTTGCCGCCGCCACCGCCACCGAAACCGCCCATCCCGCCGCCACCGCGCTGGATCTCGTAATTGCTGCTTTCCTGTTCGTCGTCGAGCCGCATTGAGCGAGATCCTTTCCGCGTGACTGCCCCATAACCCTAATGCATTGCGCGCGCCGATGGGAGCCGCTTTTCGGCATCGGCAGGCCCGAATGCGGCAGTCGGTGCCGGGCTGGTCGATGGCCCTGCAACTCGTCGCAATTGTGCGATCAGGGGCTGCGGAGTTGGTGGCATCCCCACTGCGAATGGTCTATTGCGCTGCACCATGGATATACCAAAGTCGCCCGGACGACGCGGTCGCGCGCCACTGCCGCTCCCGGATCAGGTGGCGCTGGTGCTGCAGGGGGGCGGCGCGCTCGGCTCCTATCAGGCCGGCATTGTCGAGCGTCTTGCCGAGCTGGACATCGGGATCGACTGGGTCGCCGGCATCTCGATCGGTGCGATCAATGCCGCGATCATTGCCGGCAATCCGCCCGAGCTGCGCGTCGAGCAGCTGCGCGCCTTCTGGGAGCTGGTGAGTGGCGGCCTGCCCAATTTTTGCTTGCCCGAGCAGCAGGAAATTCGCGAGGCGGCGCATCTCGCCGCAGCCGGAGCGGTCGCGCTGTGGGGGATTCCCGGCTTTTTCCGGCCGCACGGGCTGCCGGCCTGGTGGGCACCCGCCGGATCGCCGGAAGCGCTCAGCTACTATGACACGACACCGCTGCGCGAGACGCTCGACAGCCTTGTCGACTGGGATCGCGTCAATCACGGGCCGATGCGCTTCTCGGTAGGCGCGGTCGACATCGAGACCGGTAATTTCACTTATTTCGACAATCAGGACCCGCATTGGCGTGGTCGCATCGATGCGCGGCATGTCATGGCCTCGGGCGCGCTGCCGCCCGGGCTTCCGCCGGTGGAGATCGAGGGGCGGCACTATTGGGACGGTGGCCTCGTTTCCAACACGCCGCTGGCCCATGTGCTCGACCATCAAGCCGGGGATCTGCTGATCTTCCAGGTCGATCTGTTCCCGGCCGAAGGGCCACTGCCGAGCGAAATGAGCGAAGTCTGGTCACGGCAGAAGGACATTCAATATTCCAGCCGGACCCGTCAGGTGACGGACGTCTATCTGCAGCGCCGGCGCGAACATGAGGCGATGCGCGCCCTGCTCGATGCGCTGCCGGCAGAGTTGCTGGCAACGCCACAGGCGCAGCGTGTGGCGGGGATCATCGACGAGGGTGCCGTCAATATCGTCCACCTGATCTACCGCGCGCGCGCGTGGGAGAGTGGCGCCCGCGATTTCGAGTTCTCGCGCGGAACGATGCTCGATCATTGGGCGCAGGGACGCGATGCGGTTTCGGCAGTGATCGGGCGCGGCAACCAGCTCATCACGCGCAACATCAGCAGCGGGAAAAGCGCGACATTCGATCTCGCGCCAGGCGGCGCCATCAAGGAGAAGCAGGCATGAGTTTGAAAGGCAAGACGGCTTTGGTCACCGGCTCCACGTCCGGCATCGGGCTTGCCTATGCCAAGGCGCTGGCCGGGCAGGGCGCGAATCTCGTCATCAACGGCTTTGGCGATGCGGCCGCGATCGAGCAGGAGCGGCTGGGGATGGAAGCGACGAGCGGCGGCAAGGCGCTCTATTCGGCGCACGATCTCACCAAGGTCGACCAGATCGAGGCAATGATGAAGGAAGCGGCCGACACGTTCGGCGGCGTCGATATCCTCATCAACAATGCCGGCACGCAGCATGTCTCGCCGATCGAGGAGTTCCCGGTCGACAAGTGGAACCTCATCATCGCGCTCAACCTGAGCTCGGCCTTCCACACCACGCGGCTGGCCGTGCCCTACATGAAGCAGCAGAAATGGGGGCGGATCATCCAGACCGCGTCTGCGCACAGCCTCGTCGCTTCGCCGTTCAAGGCCGCTTATGTGTCCGCAAAGCATGGCCTTGCCGGCCTGACCAAGACAGTCGCGCTGGAGCTGGCGACCTTCGGCGTCACCGCCAATTGCATCTCGCCCGGTTATGTCTGGACCCCGCTGGTCGAGAACCAGATCCCCGACACGATGAAGGCGCGCAACATGACGCGCGAGCAAGTGATCAACGACGTGTTGCTGGCCGGCCAGCCGACCAAGCAGTTCGTCACGGCCGAGCAGGTTGCCGAGATCGCGCTGTTCCTCTGCTCGGATGCGGCGAGCAACATCACCGGCGCGAACATCAGCGTCGATGGCGGCTGGACGGCCGGCTGAAACGCACTTGGCCCCTCCCCGGGGAGACGAGGGGAGGGGCCGAAGCGGGATGTGTGGGAGAATTCGAAAGCGCCGTGGGAGCAGCGCTGAAAACGGGTATAGCCTGCACTTGTCGCCAGACTTTGTCGCGATCTCTCGAAATTGTATCAAACTGTCGCGACCGGGAAGGGCGCCGCTTTGTGTCAGCCCGGCGTGCGCCAGCACCACAAGCCAGCGCGGGAGGAGCCACGCATGACCGTCAGCCTGTTCACCTTTGTCGATCTCTATCGCCGTCAGCTCGTCACCGCCCGGCACTTGCTGGACAAGGGTGAGGCGCATGCTCTGGCGCAGGGCCAGTCGAGCGCGGACATGCTCGGCTGGCGCCTCATCGACGACATGCATCCGCTCGGTTTCCAGCTGATGGTGGTGATCAATTTCTCGCAGCAATGGCCCGCGCGGGTAGCGGGGCTGCCGGAGCCAGAGACGATTGGCGCGGATCTGGACGCGGATACCTTCCGGGCCGCGATTGATCGCGCGATTGCCGGGCTGGACGCGATGACGGCCGATCAGTTCGCCGGACGGGATGATGCGCCGCTGACCTACAAGATCGGTGAAGGCATGGAACCGACCTTGCCAGCGGGTCAATGGCTCCCCGTCTTCGCGACCACCAACATCTATTTCCACCTGTCGACCGTGTACGGCATCCTGCGGGCACGCGGGGTTCCGGTGGGCAAGGTCGATCTGTTCGCCAGCGGGCTCTGAACGGGTGATTGGGCCGGGCCTTTCTGCCCGGCCCAGCCGCGAAATCAACGGGATGGTCGTCAGGCGACCTCAGCCCGGCCGTTTCCCACCGCGTCCGATGACAGCTCCGCGATCACGCGGACGATCGCCTGATCGTCATGGCCCGCGCGGATGCGCTGGCCGAGTGCATCCGCGTTGGCGCGGAAGGCCGGTTCGTCCAGCAGCCGCGTGACCGCCGCACGGATCGCTGCGCTGTCCGACCCGAGCGGCAGCATGAGGCCGGCACCGCGATGCACGATGCGCATGGCATTGTCGTTCTGATCGCGTCCATGCGGAATGACGAGCTGCGGGAGACCCGCAGTCGCCGCCTTGATCACCGTGCCATGGCCGCCATGATTGATGACCAGGCTGGCGTCCCAGAGCAGTTCGCCATGAGGCGCGCTCTCGACGACATGGACATTGGCCGGCGCCCGCACCTCTTCCGGGCGGATCACGCCACCGAGCGTCACCACGGCGCGCAGCGGCAACCCATCGAGCCCGTCGAGAACCTGCTGGAGTTGCGTCGCCTGATCCTGAAACGTGGTCGAGAAGCTGACCAGCGCCAGCGGCCGGTCGTCGTCCGCGGCGAAGGGAGATGTCCAAGGCCGGGACCAGAGATTGTCATCCAGTTGCGGCCCGACATAAGTGAAGAAGTCGGGCAGGTCCGCGGGCGCGAAGTCATAGGCCGGGCTGGTCGCCATCAGGAAGCGCCGTGCCGCGAAAATCTGGTCGGCCAGATGTGGCAGCGGCGGCAGACCGACATTGGCGCGCGCAGCGTTATACGCTGGCAGCCGTTCGTCGAATGTGGCCATGATGCCTGCACGGATTTCGCCATGGAGCGCAACATCCTGCGCCGTTTCTGCTGGCGGCAGGCCGGGGCCGAGCGGCACCATGCCTTCCACAACCGGATAAGTGAGCGGATGGCAACCGAGCACCGCGAAGGGCTGGCCCAGCGCCTCGCAGCCCATCATGGCGCCGAGGACGAGATCGTTGATGATCGCGAGATCGGCCGGGTGCTCGCGTAATATCTCGATCATGTCCCGCGCATAATCCTCCGCGCGGCCGACCACCTGAATGTCGAGCAGCATGCACATGCCCGCGACGCCGTCGGCCGCTTCCCAATCGCGCACCGGTTCATGCTCGCGACCCCGCCTGAGGCGGCTGACCGCGCGCGTCCAGGGCGAGAAGGCAGCGCCGGCTGCCAGCGCTTCGGCGCGATTGCATTCGTCGCTCACGACGCGAACCATATGGCCCTCCGCCATGAGCTTGCGCGCCAGCGTGATGACAGGCGCAACCGATCCGCCGCCCTCGAACGTCGCGAGGACGTAGGATCCCGTCCGGGTATCCATCGTCTTTCTCCTCTTGCGCTACAGCTCGGGTGTCGACCCGAGGATAGCATCCACCAATGTGCGCATGAAGCGCCTTACTTCGTCAGCAGATCGGCCACGGTCGCGCCGCAGAACCTGCCAGACATAGAGATCCAGGGCCATGATCAACCCGTCGAGCCGCCATTCCACCTGGGCCGGTGTCAGCCCCTCCAGATGCTCGACGAAGCAGGTGCGCACCCACAGTCGATGCTGCTCGCGACCGATGTCGGTCAGGGTCTTGAGGGCCGGGAAACGACTTTCCTGAGCCACGAAGCGCATCATCATGTCGCCCGCTGTCTCATAATCGGCGACGAGCGCGGCGATGATGCCGTCGATATCGCCGGAGAGCCGCTGCCGACGTTCCAGAACCTCGGTCGCGAAGCGCTTGCCCAGCGCTTCCAGCACACCTTCCTTGCTGCCAAAGTGGCGCAGGATCGTGGGCACGGTGACCCCCGCTGCCTTGGCGACATCGGCCAGGGTGACATCGTCATACCACTGCGTCTCGAGGAAGCCGCGGAACACGTCGACGATTGTCTCGCCGGTGCGGGCGGCGGCCTCGGCACGTGCGCCCTGGCGATAGGTCCGCTTCGTCTCGGTCGGGGCAGGGATGAATTTCATGTTATTATGAGTAACTCCGAATGCCGGAGTGGTCAATATTAATTTTAGCGGCAATAACGCTAATTCAGAATTTTATACACAACATTTTGAAATAAAATGAAAAAGCCCGGATGCCAAAATGGGCCGCCGGGCTTTTCATCAATGGCTCAAGGGGGCGTGTTCAGTTGGCGGGTGCGGTCTGTCCCTTGAGTCGCGCGGTTTCGGCAGCCGTCGATTTGGGCCCGGTGTTGCGCGTCGCGAGGCCGCCCACTGCGCCGCCCTTGATGAACGGCTCGGGGTCGCCTTCACGCAATTGCAGGCCGAAAATGGGCGAGAGGCCAGGGTGACGACCCAGGCCGCCATACAGATCGAAACCGCGTTCGATCCAGTCGCGCAGCGGATCGTCATCGGTCAGCACCGGCGTGTCGGCGACGGAGGCGGTGAACAGGAAGACGGCGAGCAGGCGGAAGTCGGCATAGTTGGGCGTCTCGCCGCCGAACCATTTGTTCTCCGCCAGCACGTTGCGCATCAATTGCAGCGTCGGCGGCACCTTGGGGAGGCGATCCTCACGGCCGACGATGATGTCCTCGATCTTGCGGCCGAACATGCGCTCGCGCGAGGTGGTCACATACTCATGGTCGACCGGCAGCGAGCGGTCGCGATACTGCTTGATGAAACAGGTCATCCAGGGGCTGATCGCGGTGCTCCACAGCCAGGCTTCCATGCCCTGCGTCAGCGCCTTGACGCTGGGGTGGGGGATGAGGGTCGGCCGGTCGGGATAGGTCTCGTCGAGATATTCGGCAATCAGCCAGCTATCGAGAACCCATTTGCCGTCATCGACGATGGCGGGCAGGCGCTCGGTCATGCCGCCGGTTCGCTCGGGGATGCCGGAAAAGCCGCCGGGCACGATATCGAGCTCGAAGCCCTTGTGCGCGATGGCATATTTGGTCGCCCAGACGAACGGGCTGATCGTCGCGCCGCTGGCGAGCGCGAGGTCGTAGATCGTGATCTTGTTGTCTTTTGCCATCTCATCCTCTCGGCGAGTCACGGAACTCGGAGCGCGAGGCATAAGGGGCGTTCTTATCCAAATCCAGCGATTTCATGAGGCTTTTCACGCCTCGTGCGCAGATGGATCCGGCACTGAAACGGTGAGGCCGGAGAGGGCAAGTTGACTCTGTCTGTCATGCGACAGGCTCAGTCCGGCAGGCTGCCCGGCTCGAACAGCCACGCCATCGCCTCGTCCAGATCGGTGAACACCTGCACATTGGGCTGCGGGATGGCGCGCTTGGCCTGCAGCTTGTTGAGCGTGCTGGCCGCGAGGATCGCATAATGGCCGTGATTTTCGGCCATGAGTTTCGTGAAGAGGGATGCGAAGGCCTCGCCGACTTCGGCGGACTGGACTGCATAGTCACGGCAGTCCGCCAGCACCCTGTAATGGCGATGAGTCCGCCTGATCTCGGCGTGAATTTTCAGAAATGCCGCCTCGAAGTCTCGAAAAACGGGCAGTGACCAGTAGCCACGCTGAACGACGTGCAACAACACGCGCTTCGGATCATAGGACAGTTCGAACATGACGGTCTCGTTTTCCGGTCCTGATGTCTCCCTGAACCACGCTCCTAACATGGGTCGTTCAAAAGCGGTGTAAAATGATCGGCAGACCGGCTTTCGCGCCGTCAGGGTCAGAGGCTGGCGATCAGCGCGCGTGTCCCGTCCGCCACGGCGAGTGCTGCGGGGCCTTCCAGCAGCCAGCATTGCCCGGCTTCCCAGCGCGCGCCATCAATTGTGCCGTGGCCGCTCAGCGGGATGAACCAGCGCTCGCCGGCATCGTCGAGCTCATGGCTGCCTGAGGCGAAGGTCACGAGATCGAGGCGGAAGGGCGCCTCGTCCCGATCAAGCAGCAGGGCCTTGTCCCGCTGTGCGATGGTGACGGGGGGGCGGACATAGGGCTGGGCGATGCTCACCGCGACACCATCGACGAGATGGAGTTCGCGCGGGCGGCCATAGTCGTAGAGACGGTAGGTCACGTCGACATTCTGCTGAACCTCGACCAGCGTCACGCCCGCGCCGATGGCGTGGACGGTGCCGGCCGGGATGTAGAAGAAATCGCCGGGCTTCACCGGCTTCCAGTCCATCAATGTTTCGATTCCCCCGTCGAGCGAGGCGGCGCGCAGTGTCTCGCCATCGAGCGGCGCCAGCGTGCCCATGCCGAGCGTCGCGCCCGGCTCCGCATCGAGGATCAGCCAGCATTCGCTCTTGCCGCCGGGCAGGCCGCGGTCCTGACCCTCCGCGTCATTGGGGTGGACCTGGATCGAGAGGCGCTCGCTGGTGAAGATATATTTGACCAGCAGCGGCGGGTGCCGCCCCTCCGGCCCGTCGAACCATACCTCGCCGATCTGGCGCCCTGCACCGTCCGGAAAGAAACCGGGCAGGTCCGTCCGGCCCCAGGGCTTCTCGACATATTTGGTGGCGAGCTTTGTCGCGGGCATCAGTTGGCGTCCTTCGTCGTCACGCGCTGACCGCCGATCCACACCTCGAGAACCTGCGTTGCCGGCAAGTCGGCTGGACTCGCCAGCTCGATGTCCTTGTCGACGATGAGGAAGTCGGCCCGCTGGCCCGGCGCGAGATTGCCGAAGCGCTGCTCGGCGAAAGCGGCATAAGCGGCGCCCCATGTGTAAGCCCGCAGCGCCTCGGCGATCGTCACGCGCTGCTGGGGCAGCCAGCCACCGGCGGGCTCGCCTTTTGCGTCGATACGGCTCAGGGCGGACTTCAGGCCGATGAACGGATCGGCGGGTTCCACCGGCACGTCCGACCCGAAGGCGAGCGGCACTTTGTTGTCCAGCATGGATTTCCACGCATAAGCACCGCCGAGCCGGTCCGGCCCCAGGCGTGCCGTCGCCATGGCCCAATCGGAGGTGGCATGTTGCGGCTGCATCGAGGCAATGGTGCCATGGAGCGCGAAGCGGGGCAGGTCCGCAGGGTCGACGATCTGCGCATGTTCAATTCGCCAGCGCCGCTCGCCCTTGTAGGTCTCGGACAGCTCGTCGATCGCATCGAGCACATCGGCATTGGCCTTGTCGCCAATGGCATGGACGGCGATCTGGAAGCCGTCCATGGCCGCGCGGCTCATCTGGTTGCGCAGCTGGACGGATGTGAGCATCGGCAGGCCGGTTTCGGTCGGTGCGTCTGCGTAAGGCGCCTTGAGCCAGGCCCCGCGCGATCCGAGCGCGCCATCGACCATCAGCTTGACGCCGCCCAGCCGCAGCCGGTCGTCATAGAGCCAGGGCGTGGGGCCGGGGCCGGCGATCATCGCTGCCTGATCGATCCCGCGCGCATAGGCCATGACGCGAATGCGCAACGCGCCCCGATCGCCGGCGCGGCGCAGCGCCTGCCAGCCCTCGATGGTTGTGCCCATGTCCGCAATGCCGGTCACGCCGCGCGCCAGCAGCGCGTCCTGCGCCTTGGCGAGCGCGGCGTCATAATCCTTGGGCTGGGGCGGCGGCACGACGCGGGTCATCAGGCCCATCGCCTTGTCGACCAGCACGCCCGCCGGTTTGCCGGCAGCGAGCAGGATGCGCCCGCCCGTCGGCGCTTTGGTGGTGGCGGTGATCTTGGCGGCGGCAAGGGCTGCGTCATTGGCCCAGCCGGCATGGCCATCCACCCGTTCCAGCCAGATCGGCCGTCCGCCGGCAAGGCCGGACAGATCGGCAACGGTCGGGAAGCGGCCGAGGCCCCAGGCCTCCTGATTCCAGCCGAAGCCGAGGATCCATGGGCGGCCCGGATTGGCGGCAGCGAATTCGGCGATCTTCGCTTTGGCCTCGTCCAGCGATCGGGTGCCACTGAGATCAAGGTTTAGGCGCGAGAAGCCGAGGTCGAGCACATGACCATGCGCGTCGATCAGGCCGGGGATCAGCGTGCGTCCCTTGCCGTCGTAACGATAGTCGGGCCGGTCGGGCCGCGGCTCATTGCGCGCCAGACGCTTTTCCACCCGGCCGTCGGTGCCGATAACAAGGCCGGTAAAGTGAATGACGTTCCCGCTCGCGTCGACGGTGAGGCCGTTCACATTGTCGATGAGGCCGCTCGCCAGCCCCGGCGTGCCGCAGAGCAGCAACGTCGCAAACAGGGCGGTGCGAACCCGCCGGCTTCGATGAGCGATCATGGCTTGCGCAGTCGCCTCACCAGCGCGCTCGTGTCCTGCCGGCCACCCCCCATTTGCACGACTTCCGCATAATATTGATCGATGAGCGCAGTGACGGGCAGGGTCGCGCCGATGGACTTCGCTTCATCCAGTGCGAGGCCCAGATCCTTGCGCATCCACTCGATCGCGAAGCCGAAATCGAAGCGGTCCTCGCTCATGCTCTTCCAGCGATTGTCCATCTGCCAGCTCTGCGCCGCGCCGCCGGAGATCGCCTCAAAGACGCGATCGAGATCCAGCCCTGCGCCCTGCGCGAAGCGAAGCGCTTCCGAAACGCCTTCGATCACGCCGGCAATGCAGATCTGGTTGACCATCTTGGTGGTCTGCCCGGCGCCGGCCGGGCCGCAATGGACGACGCGCGCCGCATAGGCCTGCATCACCAGCTTTGCCGCCTCCACTGCCGGGGCAGTGCCGCCGCACATCACCGAGAGCGTGCCATTTTCCGCACCCGCCTGTCCGCCGGAAACCGGCGCATCGACGAAATGCAGGCCGCGGCTGTCCGCTTCCAGCGCAAGCTGGCGGGCGATCCGCGCGGAGACTGTCGTATGGTCGATGAACAGGCTGCCCTTGGCCATGGTACGGAAGGCGCCATCGCGGCCGATCGTCACGGCGGAGAGGTCGTCATCCGTGCCCACGCAACTGATCACGATATCGGCTTCTTCGGCTGCCTGCGCCGGGCTAATCGCGGCGATACCGCCATAGCGCTCCACCCAGGCCTGGCTCTTGCCCATCGACCGATTGAAAACGGAGAGCTCGTGTCCGGCGCTGGCGAGATGCCCCGCCATCGGCGCGCCCATCACCCCAAGCCCGATAAACGCTATTTTTGCCATGCTTGGGGCATAGTGCCTGTTTTCACGGAGCGCCAGATGGGATAGGGCCGCCGGCCATGAATAAGATCGACCAGCTTGAGCCCCCGATGGCCAGCGCGCAGGCGCTGCCCGTTACCGTCGCCGATGTTCGCGCGGCCCGGGAGCGAATTAAGGGGTCGGTGGTGCATACGCCCACGGTGATCAGCAAGACGCTGTCTCAGCTCACCGGCGCGACTGTCTATCTCAAGTTCGAGAACCATCAGTTTACGGCGGCCTACAAGGAGCGCGGTGCGCTCAATCGCCTGCTGCTGCTCGATGATGCGGCCCGCGCCACGGGCGTCATCGCTGCGTCCGCGGGCAATCATGCGCAGGGTCTGGCTTATCATGGCGCGCGGCTTGGCGTGCCGGTGACGATCGTCATGCCCAACACCACGCCGCTCGTGAAAGTGATGCAGACCGAAGGTCATGGTGCCACGGTCGTGCTGTTCGGCGAGACGTTCGACGAGGCCTATGGCCATGCCCGCGAGCTGGAAGTCGAGCGCGGCCTCACCTTCGTTCACCCTTTCGACGAGCCGGACATCATTGCCGGCCAGGGCACCGTTGCGCTGGAAATGCTGGAGGACGCGCCGGACATCGACGCGCTGGTGATCCCGATCGGCGGTGGCGGGCTGTTCTCCGGCATGGGCGTTGCCGCGCGCGCGCTGAAGCCGGATATCCAGCTCGTCGGCGTGCAGGCCGAGCTTTATCCGTCGATGTATGATTATGTGAAGCAGGCGAACCTGCCGGCCGGCGGCGACACGCTGGCGGAAGGTATCGCGGTCAAGGAGCCGGGCAACGTCACGCGTGGCGTCGTCGATGCCCTGGCCAACGACGTCGTGCTCGTCACCGAGCGGGCGCTGGAACAGGCCGTGAGCCTGCTGCTGCAGATCGAGAAGACGGTCGTCGAGGGTGCCGGCGCGGCGGGCCTTGCCGCCCTGCTGGAGCACAAGGCGATGTTCGCCGGCAAGACGGTGGGGCTGGTGCTGACCGGCGGCAATATCGACACGCGGCTGCTCGCCAATGTGCTGCTGCGCGATCTGGCGCGTTCGGGCCGTCTCGCGCGCCTGCGCATCATCATGCAGGATCGTCCGGGCGCCCTGTTCCATGTCGCGCGCATCTTCGATCAGGAAGCGGTCAATATTCTGGAGCTGTCGCATCAGCGCATCTTCACCAATCTGCCGGCCAAGGGGCTTAGCCTTGATGTCGAGTGCGAGACGCGCGACGAAGCCCATCTCCAGCGCCTGATGGCTGCGCTGGCGCAGAGCGGCTATCAGGTGACGCCGGTGGAGCTGGCCTGACGGCGCGAAGTCCATTGCCGGGGCGGGGGGCTCCGCACTACAGTCGGCTCATGTCCGACGCGCCGATCAAGCTCAAGATCCAGCTCTATTGCGGTGATGAGATCGCGATGGGGCCGGGCAAGGCCGACCTGCTCGACGCGATCCGGGCGCATGGCTCCATCTCCGCCGCAGGGCGGGCGATGGACATGAGCTATCGCCGCGCCTGGCTGCTGGTCGACGTGATGAACCGCTGCTGGCGGGAGCCGCTGGTCGAGACTTCGCCGGGCAGCTCCCACGGCGGCGGCGCGCGTGTCACAACGATGGGGGAAGCGGTGCTCAACCATTATCGCGCCTTGCAGGCGCGGCTCAACGGCGCCTCCGATTGTGCCGATCAAAATGCGCTGACCGCCGCCATGCTCGACGCGCCGCGCAAGAGCCAGAAGGGCGAATAGGGGCTCGACATTGCCCCGCCTTGATAAAGCTGTATACAGGGCGCTATAGCCAGTCCCGGAGATCTGATGCTGCGCGCCATCCGCCAGAGCCTGTTCATGCTGCTTGTCGCGTTGCTTCCGCTTGCGTCGGCACATGCGGGCGAGCGCGGACCGCTCGTGCTGGCGGCGGCCAGCCTGCAGGAAGCGCTGAGCGATGCAGCCAGGGCCTGGGCCGCGCGGCGTCATGCAGCACCTGTGCTGTCCTTCGCCAGTTCCTCGGCTCTCGCGCGCCAGATCGAGGCCGGCGCGCCGGCGGATCTATTCATCTCTGCCGATAATGAGTGGATGGATCATGTGGCGGGCAAGCGCCTGATCCGCCCGGACACGCGGGCGCTGCTCCTCTCCAACCGGCTCGTTCTGGTGGCGCCTGTCGGCAATCGCAGGGCGCTGAGGATCGGACCGAATTTTCCGCTCGCGCGCGCGCTGGGCAATGGCCGGCTGGCGATGGGCGATCCTGATGCCGTGCCGGCCGGCAAATATGGCAAGGCCGCGCTCACGGCGCTCGGCGTTTGGGGCTCGGTGGAGAGCAAGGTTGCCCGCGCGGACAATGTGCGAGGCGCGCTGGCGCTGGTCGAGCGGGGCGAGGCGCCCTTCGGTATCGTCTTCGCCACGGATGCCCGCGCTTCTGCAAAGGTCCGCGTGGTCGGGGTGTTCCCGGAAAGCACGCATCCGCCGATCCGCTACCCGATCGCCACGCTGAAGGCTTCGACCAATGCCGGGGCCGAGGCATTTCGGCGCTTCCTCCTCTCGCGCGAGGGCAAGGCGATCTTCGTCCGGCGCGGCTTTGCGGTGCGCTAGGGCCTTGTCCGCCGCATGACCCCCGAGGAATGGGAAATCATCCTGCTCTCGCTCAAGGTGAGCGGCGTGGCGGTGCTGGCGACGATGCCCGTCGCTTTCGGCCTCGCCTGGCTGCTGGCGCGCGGGCGCTTCCCCGGCAAATTGCTGCTCGATGCGCTGGTTCATCTGCCGCTGGTGCTGCCACCGGTCGTGACCGGCTGGCTGCTGCTCATCCTGTTCGGCACGAATGGTCCGGCCGGGCGCTGGCTGGCCGAGTGGCTGGGGCTCAGCTTCATGTTCCGCTGGACCGGCGCGGCGCTGGCCGCTGCCATCATGGCGCTGCCGCTCATGGTGCGCGCGATGCGTCTGTCGATCGAGGCGGTCGATCCACGGCTGGAGGGCGCCGCCCGCACGCTCGGCGCGTCACCATGGCGGACTTTCATCTCGATCACGTTGCCGCTCGCCATGCCCGGCCTGCTGGCCGGCGCCGTGCTCGGCTTCGCGCGGTCCATCGGCGAGTTCGGCGCGACGATTACCTTCGTGTCGAACATTCCCGGCGAAACCCGCACCATTCCCATTGCGATCTATGGCGCGTTGCAGATTCCGGGCAATGAGGCGGAAGTGACCCGGCTGGCCATCATCGCCGTGGTCCTGTCGCTGGGCGCCTTGCTGGTGTCGGAGATACTTGCCCGTCGCTCGGGCCATGGGCGGGGCAGCCATGTCCTTTGAGATCGCGGTCGAACGGCAATTAGGTGATGTGCGCATTGCCGCCGACTTCGCCGGCAATGGCGGACTGACCGCCTTGTTCGGCCCTTCCGGCTCAGGCAAAAGCTCGATCCTCAACATGGTCGCCGGCCTGCTGAAGCCGGACCAGGGCCGCATCGTCGTGGGCGGGGAGACGCTGTTCGACAGCGCGGCGGGCATCAATCTGCCGCCGGAGAAGCGCCGGGCTGGTTATGTCTTTCAGGATGGACGGCTGTTCCCGCACAAGCGCGTGCGGGACAATCTGCTTTATGGCTGGCGGCTCGCCGATCCCGCCCGGCGATGGATGACGCTCGACGAAGCGGTCGATTTTCTCGGCATCGGTTCGTTGCTCGCACGCTGGCCGCGCACGCTCTCGGGGGGCGAGGCGCAGCGGGTCGCCATTGGCCGGGCGCTGCTGTCCGGCCCGCGATTCCTGCTGATGGATGAGCCGCTGTCCTCGCTCGACGCGGCGCGTCGGCAGGAGATCATGCGCGTCATCGAGCGCATCCGGGACGAGCTGGCGCTTCCGATCCTCTATGTGAGCCACGACCATGGCGAGGTGGAGCGGCTCGCGTCGACCATCATCGATATGGGAATGCCCGCGGCCTGAGGCCGCCTGCCGTTAACGGCGTCGGCAGATGGAGCCGAGCAGCAGGAACGCGAGCAGGCCGATGATCCCGAACAATAGCCAGCTCTGGGCAATCGTGCTCCACAGGCGCTGCCACTGCCCTTCGGTGATCGCATTGCCCGCCGCGCGCAGCGGCGCCATCGCGCGGGTCAACATGCTGTCACCGGCGGTTTCCGACCCGTCGCTCGCGTCATTGCCGGACACGGTCAGATTGCCGAGCCGGTCAGCGGCATTTTCCAGCCCCAGCCGGTCGCCCGTGAGAGTCTCGCTCACTTCCTTGCCGAGCGCGCGTAGCAAGTGGTTGCCCCGCGATTGCTGGACGATGGCGAGATTATAATCGGGGCGCGGATCGGTCTGCAGATAGGCCTTGATGGTGCCCTCGACCTGGCCGAGCGTTGCCGCGCGGCAGTCGCTGCCACTGCCTGCAAGCGCGAGAGCCTTTCGGGCCGACGGCGGGATGCGGTCGCAGGCGATGGTCCAAAGCTGCGCGTGCTCGCCCGACCGGCGCAGCAGCGCATAGCTGAACGCCCCGCCGCTTTCCTGCTGGACGATCGCGTCGTCCGGGTCATTGCCATAGGGCCAGAAGCGATAACGCTGGCCGGTTGGCGCCGGCTTGCCGTCCGCGCCGGATTCGCTGGCCGTCAGTGCCTCGCCGCTGCGTTCGAGCGTGATCGTCCGCGGCGTCTCGTCCGCGCCGGCACGCGTGACGCGATATGTGCCGGCGAAGCCGTCGCTATAGGCTGAATCGGCGACCAGAGGCGCTTGTGACTGGAGACAGCCGCCAAGCAGCAGCGCCATGACAAACAGTGGCAACAGCCGCGAGAGGCGGTTGTGCATTGGACGCCGTTCCTTCCACCCAAGGAGTGTGTCCCACGAAACACCAGACTGTATGCCCGCTTGCCCCCTGTCAATCGCGCTGCATGGTTAGGGGGCTGATCAGGCTGGTTTTGCGTCCCAGATGCTGATCGTTCCCGCATCGCCATCGACCCGCACCCAGTCTCCCGTTCGGATGAGGTCGAGCGGGTCCTGGTCGCAGTCGGTCACGGTCGGCGTGCGCATCACAACGGCACCCAGCGCGGCCTTGGTGGTCATGATGTTGAACACCATGGCGACGGGCGAGGCTCCCCGCAGCTTGGACATGTGAAAGATGCTCGACCAGCCGGAAGAGCCCTTGGCGCCGGGGAAGACCAGCACCTTGCCGGCGAAGCTCACGCCTTTCAGCTCGTGCCGGCTCTCGATCACGGTGCCGGTCATCGGGTTAACTCCACCCCAGCCGGAGATCGTCTCGCGCGTCACCAGCGCTTCGCCCTCGGCCACGCCGGGCACCACGCCGCGACCGTGGATCACCACGCGCGGCTTCTCGATAATGGTCGCGTCTGCGCTCATGCCAGCTTTCCTTTCCACTTGCCGGTGCAGGCTGCGTCCACGCAGTCCGCCGTGGTGCCATACCAGCCTTCGATGCCCATCATGGCGGGCAGATAATGGACCTGCTTGGCACTATCGAGCGCCGCGACCTTGGTGCCCTTGGGCACGGCTTGGCTGATCGCCGAGCAGGTGTCGGTCATGAGGTAAGCGCCGGCGTCGCGAAGGATCTTCGTGTAGCCATTGGCGTCCGCCGTCGCCTTCACCGCGCGGCTGGTGAACACCCATAGCGCGCTGTTCGTGCTCACTTTGCGTCCTTCGATCAGCGCGCAGACCTGCGCGATCTGCTCGATCGAATAATGCGGGCAGCCGAGCATGACGTAATCGACATCCTCGCTGGCGCCGACGCTGTTCAGCGTGTCGTAGATGCGCTTGCGGGCCGCCGCGTCATAAACGAACCGCTCGCCCTTGGCCGCGCCGCCGAATGCCGTCTCGACGCTTGGCGCCTCGGGCGTGATGCCGACCATGTGATACATCTCGACCCCGCCGGAGGAGGCCGCCGCCGCGCCGAAATGCTTGTGGCGGATGAGGCTTGCTTCGCTCACGGCGCCGGTAATCACGGGAATCGTGTCCTGCACCGCATCGCCCACGAAATAGCCGAGCATCCCCCACTCGAAGATGCTGTCCACCGGCACTTGCACGTCGACACTGTGCTGGCCCTTACGGAAATCGTCCTGATGGAAGCCCCAGTCGGGAATGCGCTTGGCGAGCATCGCGGCGCTGGTCGATTCGCGGCCCTCGCAATTGGTGCGCGCGCCGATGACGCTGTTGGCAAAGACCACCGCGCTCGATTCCATCCAGGCGCAATGCTCGCCCATCACGGGCACATTGCCGGCGAGATAGGGCGTGCAGGTCTTGAGGATCTGGATGCCGTGCGCGGCGACTTCCGCCTCGTCCGAGACGAAATTGTCATGCGCCTCTGCGGTCATGCCCTGCTCCTGCCAGAGCATCGGGTCCATGCCGCCTTGCAGGTGACAGGAGAAGGCATTCATGCGTGGCACGTCGACCACTTCGTCCGAGTCGAGGTCGAAGCGGGAGAAGACGGCGCGATAATCGCCGCCGTCCGCCGCATAATAATCCTTCACCCATTGCGGAGCGGAGCCGGGCACGCCCGCGACATTGTTGGTTTCGACGAACCGCTCCGCGCCGAGCGCATCGGCATAGCGGATCAGCAGTTCCATGGCTTTCTGCGTGGCCGCGCCGGACGCGCCGTCCAGCATTGCCTGTTCCGCATCCGTCAGCATCACCATGCCCGTCTCTCCTTTTTGCGTCTGCTCTGGCGCCGGTCGGTCACCCCCGGGGAGGCCGTCCAGTGTCCGGATTTTGCACGAATAACCCTATCACGATAGCTATCGCCATAGTAAATGGTCTTTTCACACTGCGCCGATATGGGCATAGTCCACGAGCAATTGAGTCACCGGCCTTGGACGGCCGCAGGGAGACGATGTGAGCGCAGCGTTCCGGTTTCCGCGGTTCTTCATGACCAATGCGGGTCCCTGCCCCTATCTGCCGGGGCGGACGGAGCGCAAGGTCTTCACAGAGCTGGCCGGCGATCATGCCGCCGAGCTCAACGATGCGCTTGGCCGCATCGGTTTTCGGCGCAGCCAGAACGTCGCTTATCGGCCGAGTTGCACGGATTGTACCGCCTGCGTGTCCGTGCGGATCGTCGCGGACGAATTCCGGCTGAATGGCACGCAGCGCCGGCTGGTCCGCAAAAACAGTGATCTGGTGGTGCGCGCCTGCAAGCCCTGGTCGACGGACGAGCAGTTCACGCTGCTCCAGCGCTATCTTTCTGCACGCCATCCCAATGGCGGCATGACGGAAATGGACGAGATCGATTTTGCCGACATGGTCGAGCAGACACCGGTCGAAACCTATGTCATCGAATATCGCGAACCCTCGGGGCCGGATGGCCGCCCCGGCGCGCTGGTCGGCGCCTGCCTGACGGACAAGCAGAGCGACGGCCTGTCGATGATCTACAGCTTCTTCGATCCCGACCGGACGGATCGCCAGGGGCTGGGCAGCTTCATCATCGTCGATCATGTGCTGCGCGCCCAGCGCTCCGGCCTGCCTTACGTCTATCTCGGCTACTGGGTCGAGGGATCGGACCGGATGAACTACAAGATCCGCTATCGCCCGATCGAAAAGCTCGGGCGTGCGGGCTGGGAGCGGTTCGATCCGCCCGCTCCGCCGACGGGAGGCGAAGCGAGCGAGGCCACGCACGGCGAACAGGGCCTGACGCGGGATCCGGTCGGCCGACTGCTGAAATAAGGCATTTCAGAAGACTGGCCGGAGGCAGAGCCAGCCCACCGGCCGTGTCCTCGTCATCCGGCGAGAGCCGGCGCGATTGCCGCGCAGAGCGCCTCAAGCCCGCGCTGATCCTCTTCATCGAAGCGCGCCGTTAGCGGACTGTCGAGATCAAGGACGCCGATCAGTCGTCCCTGATGGACGATCGGCACCACGATCTCTGAGGCCGAGGCTGCATCGCAGGCGATATGACCGGGAAAGGCATGGACGTCCTCGACAAGCTGGGTGGCGAGGCTCGCCGCCGCCGTGCCGCACACACCCTTGCCGATGGGGATCCGGATGCAGGCCGCCTTGCCCTGGAAGGGACCGAGCACCAGCTCGCCCTCTACGAGCCGATAGAAGCCCGCCCAGTTGAGGTCCGGCAGATATTGCCAGACGAGCGCCGCGACATTGGCCATGTTGGCGATGGCATCCCGCTCGCCCGCGACGAGGGCGGTCGCAGCGGAGAGAAGATCGGCGTGGAGCGTCGCCTTGTCGGCGCTCGCGGTGGGAGCAAAATCATACATGCGTGCTCATGTAGGGACGGAGCACGCAACGTGCCAGAGCAGCCCGATCAGTCGCGCTGGCTCTCTTAAAGCGCGTCGGCCGCTCGCTTGTCGAATGCCGCCCGCGCCGCTTCCACCTCGGCCAGATGATCCTCAGCCCAGGTCCATACCCCGCAAAATGCCTCGCCCAGGCTGTGGCCGAGCGGGGTGAGCGCATAATCGACCCGAGGCGGCACGACGGGATGGACCTTGCGGGTCAGCAGCCCTTCACGTTCCATTTGCCGCAGCGTCTGCGTCAGCATCTTCTGGCTGATGCCGGGGACCAGTCGGGACAGCTGGGTGAAACGCACGGTTCCGTTGTCCTCCAGCGCTTCGAGCGTGAGCAGCGTCCATTTGTCCGCCACGCGGCCGATCAGCTCGTTGACCAGCGCCTCGACACGGGGATCGACCGGTCTGTCGGGATCATAAGTGCGCACATCCTGCGCGTGGGCGGGGCGACCGCTCATTCATGCTTTCCTTCTGGTAAGTATAGCACGTTTCGGTGCCTTCTTTCTTTTGGAAACTAATAGCGTAAATGGACGGCCTCCCTCGCGAACACAAGGAGGTTCCCCATCATGAAAACCACAGGCAACACCATTCTCGTCACGGGCGGCGGCTCGGGCATTGGCCGGGCGCTTGCGCAGCGCTGGCACGCGCTGGGCAATCGCGTGATCGTCGCCGGCCGTCGTCGCGCGGCGCTTGAGGAAACGATCGGCGCGCGCGACAATATGGCGGCGCTGGAGCTGGACATGGACGATCCGGCCGCGATCCGCGCGTTCGCCGGGCGTCTCCTCGCCGAGCATCCTGACCTCAACGTGCTGGTCAACAATGCCGGCATCATGCGCGACGAGGATGTGACCACGGCGCGCGACCTTGGCGACGCAGACGCGACGATCACCACCAATCTGCTCGGGCCCATCCGGCTGATCGACGCGCTGGTCGATCATCTGCGCGGCCGACCGGACGCCGCGATCGTCAACACGACCTCTGGCCTTGCCTTCGTGCCGCTCAAGCGCGCGCCGACCTATTCGGCGACCAAGGCCGCGCTGCACAGCTACACGGTGGCGCTGCGCCGCCAGCTCGCCGGTCAGGTCGAGGTGATCGAGCTGGTGCCGCCCGCCGTGCAGACGGAGCTGACGCCTGGCCAGTCGACGCGCGAGGGCTATCTGCCGCTCGAGGCTTTCGCCGATGAAGTGATCGCCCTGTTCGGCATCGTCCCGACGCCGCCGGAAATCTGCGTGAAGGCCGTGCAATTCCTGCGCGCGGCGGAGGCGGAAGGGCGCTTCGATCAGGCGCTGGCGGCACTCGATACACTCTGACGCACGCCTGCCGCGCGGTTCGGCCTTGCAGTCGCCGCGCGTCCATGGTCTTTCGCTCCCGCTGCGCAAACAAGGGGAGCGGGGGCCATGGAACCGGCTGGCAGGAACGGCAATGACGAAGCGACGCGGGCGCTGGTGCGCGAGGTTGGTCGCCGCAGCGTGGAGCGCCTGGGCGATGGGCTGACGCGCGTCGTCGGCGAGACCTCGGCGCTGCACCGCTGGCTGCTCACCATGCTGGTCGTGCTCAATGGCGGCGCGCTCTATCTGTGCATGGGCGGGCGCGACGCGATCGGCCCGGAGCTGTTCGCGCGGGTCATGCTGTTCTTCTTCCTCGGGCTGATGCTCGCCATTGGCGCCGCGCTGGTTGCCATCGGCTTCACGGTTCCGGTCGCTGCCTCGATGCGCAAGGCGATCACGCACTGGACCGACGTGTCCGTCTCCGGCGAACTCAGCGATCAGGCGCTTGCCTCGGCCAAATGGGTGCGGCGGATTGGCGCCTTGTGGCTCGCCGTCACCTCGTTTCTGGTGTTCGTCTCGCTCGTGCTGTTCCTGTTCGGCACCGCGCTGCTCGCCAAGCGCTTCGGCGTGGTGACAGCGCCTGCACCGGCCGAGACCGTGCTGCCGGTGCCGACGCCGACCGTTGCGCCACTTGTGGAAGCTGACAACGCCATGGCGCCAGCTTCAGCGGCTGCCAGTCCGCAGGCCACGCCCTTGCCGGTCGTTTCGCCGACCCCGGTCACCGTGCGGCCTCGGCCTTCTCCCAGCCCCACCGCGACGGCCCGGCCTGCTGCGAGCGCCAGCACTCCTGCCGCGCGGCCAACGCCCAAGCCAACCACCACGCCGACCAATCGGCCGGCAGTGGCCGCACCAACCCCCAAGCCGGCCCAGCCTGCCGCGCCGCCGCGCGAGACGCCCGCACCAAGCGCGCCTGCCGCGTCTGCGCCGGAGCCTGCCAGCACCACGCCTTGACGCTGGTCGTCCTTGTGGAATGATCGCGTTGGTCGGGCTTATTGTCCGAGGATGCGCGCGTCCTGCACATAGTCGAAGGCGCCGTCGCCCGACCATGCGCGCCCGTCGGGGAAGCGCAATTCCATCCCGGCCAGATCCTGCTCATCCGCCAGCCGCATGTTGACGCCCATCATGCTGTTGCCGAACTTCGAGACTGCGCTGTCGGTGAGCGTGAAATGGGTCGTCGAGCCACAGGTGGGGCAGAACTGGAGCGCCGCAGCCGGGTCGTCCTTGTCATCCCGGCTGTAGGCGGCCGTCTGTCCCGCGACATCCACCTGCGAGGGGTGGACATACGCCCATCGGGCGCCCGATTTGCGGCACAGCGCGCAATTGCACTCGTTGATATAATCGGGGCGCGTCTTCACATCGACGCGGATCTGGCCGCACAGGCAGGACAAGGTCATCATTCTCGTGACTTAGCAGCGAAGGCGCGTGCCCGATAGGGCGCAACCGGCTCGCGGCGTCGATCTTGGCCGTCGGGCGTGGACGATCTGGCTCGCCGCGACTGATGTCTGGTTTGGAATGCTGCTGGCCTCAAAGCAGCCTGTCGGGATGCGACGACAAAGCGGCCTGTCATCTCCTCCTCGTCATTCCCGCGCACGCGGGAATCCAGCTGAGACCTCGCCAGATAGCGCCGCCGCCGAACTGGATTCCCGCATGCGCGGGAATGACGAGGGAGAGACAGGCGAGGTCAGCTCCCCACCCCGCTCCCGTCATTCAGGAGACGATCCGGATTCCCCGATTACTGTCGCGCGCGCTCAGGCTTAATCCGCCGCCTCAATCCAGCGAGACCTTCCCCCGCCCGGCTTTCACGCCGCTGCGCACTTTCTTCGCGTCGACGCGGCGGGCCTTGGCGGCCTTGCTCGGCTTGGTCTTGATGCGCCGGGCCTCGCGCTCGTCGGCCTTGTCGAGCATCGCGATCAGGCGGGCGCGGGCATCCTCGCGATTGGCCTCCTGCGTGCGGAAACGCTGGGCCTGGATGATGAGGACGCCGTCCTGCGTCAGGCGTGATCCCGCGATGGCCTTGAGGCGACGATAGCTTTCCGGGGACAGGCCGAGGCGGAAGACATGGGCGCGCAATTGCACGGCGCTTGCCACCTTGTTGACATTCTGACCGCCCGGACCGCTCGCCGTGATGAACTTCTCTTCCAGCGCGTCCTCAGGGAGAATGCGCTCGCTCACGGCGTGCTTGCCCCGTCCGGCGGAGCCGGGGCCAGCGCTACGTCCGGCGTGGCCGGGTCCAGCGCTTCGGCATCGGGGAAGCCGGCCTGCGCGAAGAGGGGCGGGAAGGGCGCGATGGCGCTGGCCGGCGCTTTCCCTTCGCCGCGCGGCATGACGATCCGGCGCGCGTGCAGCACGAGGCCGCCGGCCCAGCGCGGATCGGCTGCGGCGGCCTGATAGACGGGATCGCCCAATATGCCGATGCCCAGGCCATGCAGCGCATGGGCGCGCAGCTGATGGGTGCGGCCAGTCTCCGGCGTGAAGCGTACCAGCGTGCGGCCATCGCGCCGTGCCAGCACCTCCCAGTCCGTAATCGCGCTCTTGCCCTTGTCATCGGGCCGCATGCGCCAGCCCGTCGCAGGATTGCTGGTCTTGCCGAGCGGCAGGTCGATGTGGCCGCTGTCTTCGGCCGGCTCGCCATCCAGCACCGCGACATAGACCTTGGTGACCTCGCGCTGCTCGAAGGCGGCGGCGAAGCGCTTGGCGGCCTTGGGATTGCGCGCCAGCAACAGGCAGCCGCTCGTGTCCCGGTCCAGCCGGTGCACCGCCACCGGCCAGCGCTGAAAGCCAAAGGTGAGGCTGGAAAGATGATTGTCGAGGCTCAGGCTGCCGTCGCGCGGCGGATCGACCGGCAGGCCGGCAGGCTTGTCGAGAATGATCGCCTCCCCATCCATGAACAGCACGCGGTCTGTCAGCGGGGAAAGGCCAGCGGCCGGGCGATGAAAGGATCGGGTGTTGACGGCCATGAGCGAGCCTATAGGGCTTGGGCATGAGCGGGGAAAGCGGCAAGGCAATCGAGCGGGAAGACGGGCGCGCGGATGGTGCGCGGATCCGGCTCGACTGGCTGGATGCGCTCAAGGGGATTGGCATCATTGCCGTGGTCGCCGGCCACGTCTGGACGCGCGGTCCGGTGCGGGACGCGATCTATGCGGTCCACATGCCGCTCTTCTTCATGATCTCCGGCTACACGGCGCGCGCAGTGCCCTGGCGGGTGCTGCTGCCCGCTTTGGTGCGCGGCCTGCTCGTGCCGTTCCTGTGCTTCTCCGCCCTGTTGCTGGCGGCCGATTTCCTGATCGAGGGGCTGCGCGGCGTGCGACCCATCTTCCCCGGCTGGCTGGCTGGGGCGCGGACGATCCTGCTGGCAACCGACCAGACGCGCGGTCCATTCACCATCCTTTGGTTCATCCCGGCCCTGCTGCTGGCGCGGCTGGCGTGGAACGCGATCATGGCGGGCGGGCGTCGGCCGGCTGGCTGGCCGGTGCTGCTCGCCATGGCAGCAGTGTTCGCGCTGGCGCTGGTGGTGGCACGTGGCGGGATAAGGTCGCCGTTCGGCGCGGTGGCGGTGCCCGGTGCGTTGCTCATGATCTGGGCCGGGGCGCTCTGGCGGCAATGGGGCGATCCGTCGCGGCCGCTCGCGCTGCTGCTGGCAGCGCTCGCCATGCTGACGCTTGCCGCCTTCCCACCGCTCAACATGAAGCAGGGCGATATCGGCTGGCCGGTGCTCTCGCTCGCCGGTGCCGGCGCGGTCACGGTGACGCTGGCCGCACTGGCCCGGCGCTTCCCGCCGGCGCTCATGCGCATGGCTGTCGCGCTCGGCCGGGCCTCATTGACGATCATGTACGTGCACGTCGCCATGATTCATTATCTGACGCCTTACGCGCCAAAGCTGCTGCTGTTCGCCGGTGCGCTTGGGGCCTCCTGGGGATTGGACTGCCTGATCCGCAGTGCGCGCTGGACGCGCCGGTTGCTGCTCGGAGAGGTTAAACTCCCTGTTAAGTCTCTTGACTCATAAATCGAATCGAGTCCGTCTGACCCGCAGATTTCCGCCAAATTCGCCACGACTCGTGGATTCAAGCCAGTTTACCTTAAATTAACCTTTTGCGTTCATCCCTCATATAGTTAATAGTTGCGGTCGGGCCTGCCAGCCGGGAGGGCGCGCCGGACGACCGAACAGAGGGGCTAGCATATGCGCGTGCTGCTGATTGAAGACGAACCGACGACCGCCAAGGCGATCGAACTCATGCTTACCACTGAGGGGTTCAACGTCTACACGACCGATCTGGGCGAGGAAGGCCTCGATCTCGGCAAGCTGTATGATTACGATATCATCTGCCTCGACCTGAACCTGCCGGACATGCACGGCTATGACGTGCTGAAGAAGCTGCGCAGCGCCCGGGTGCAGACGCCGGTGCTCATCCTGTCAGGCATTTCGGAGATGGACAGCAAGGTCCGCTCCTTCGGCTTCGGCGCGGACGATTACGTCACCAAGCCGTTCCACAAGGAAGAGCTGGTCGCCCGCATTCACGCCGTGGTGCGCCGCTCCAAGGGCCATTCGCAGAGCGTCATCCGCACCGGCAAGCTGGCGGTCAATCTCGACGCCAAGACCGTGGAAGTGGACGGCAACCGCGTTCACCTTACCGGCAAGGAATATGCCATGCTGGAGCTGCTTTCGCTCCGCAAGGGCACCACGCTCACCAAGGAGATGTTCCTCAATCATCTCTATGGCGGCATGGACGAGCCGGAACTCAAGATCATCGACGTGTTCATCTGCAAGCTGCGCAAGAAGCTCAGCCTGGCCTGCGGCGGCGACAATTACATCGAGACCGTCTGGGGCCGCGGTTATGTGCTGCGCGATCCGGACGAGCAGATCGAAGGGCTCGACGTCGTACAGGTCGCCTGAGCGCAGGGCTTCCAGTCAACAAGTTCATCGACGGCAGGGCCGGTGGAGCAATCCGCCGGTCCTTCCTTTTTGCGCGGCTATTGGGCCCGTGCCGGGGTAAATCGACAGCGCGACGAGGTCCGATGGCGGTCCGATTGCCGGGGTTCGCCCATATGTCCCGCACGGCCAGGGGAACCCTCTCCGCCTTCATTCCCGGGCACCCGGGAATGACGGACAGGAAATGCCGATAGCCAAATCCTCGTATCCCGATGGTCGGAATCACGCCATCGACCTGCCCGGACCAGCGCGCCTATCCGCGCCCGGTCAGTCCCCGGTGCTCAGGAACCATTGCTCGGTGCCTTCCAGTCCGATGGCGGTCAGCACGCCGGTCGCATAGGCGCCGGTGTCGATGCCGACGCGGTTCGCCTTCTGCTCCACGCCTGACGTGATCGAGTGGCCATGCACCACATAATAATCATGCGGCCTTTCGAAGCTCAGGAATTCTTCGCGGATCCAGCGCAGATCCTTGGCTTCCTGCTCCGCGAGCGGAATCTGCGGGCGCAGGCCGGCATGGACGAAGGCATAGTCGCCGATTACCACCCGGTCGGCCATGCCTTCGAGGAACTCGAGATGCGCTTCTGGCACGGTGTTCATCAGCCAGTCGCGCAATTGCCCGAGCGTCATCTGGTCGAGGTCTTCCTCGCGCGCGCCATAGCTCAGCAGCGTCTCGCGCCCGCCGATCCGCGTCATGAAGCGCAGCGCGCTTTCGTCGCCACGCGCGGCCTGAATGAAGACTTCCTCATGATTGCCCTGCAGGCAGGTGAGGGCGGGCCAGCGATCGCGCAGGCGCATCACATAATCGATCACGCCGGCACTGTCCGGCCCGCGATCGATGTAATCGCCCAGCATGATGAGCTCGGTGCTGCCGATCGGGTCACGGGCCGAATCATCGTCGCCGATGCGATCCATCAATTCCATGAGGAGGTCGAGCCGGCCGTGAATGTCGCCGATGGCATATACGCGCCGGTCTTCTCCCAGATTCGGCGTGCCGATCAGGACTTCACGCGCGGACTTGGAGCGAAACAGGCCAAACATGCGCGGGTCAATATAGGATCAGGCCATGCATAAGAGCCAGTCCTAACCGCGCCATTGCGAATAAAGTGTTGAGGCCTTTTACAATCTCGGCAGCGTAACGCCGCGCTGGCCCATATATTTGCCCGCGCGGTCGGCATAGCTGGTCTCACACGGCTCGTTCCCTTCCAGGAACAGGAACTGGCAAGCGCCTTCATTCGCATAGATTTTTGCGGGCAGCGGCGTGGTGTTGGAAAATTCCAGCGTCACATGGCCTTCCCAGCCCGGCTCGAGCGGAGTGACGTTCACGATGATGCCGCAGCGGGCATAAGTGGACTTGCCGAGGCAGATCACCAGCACGTCGCGCGGGATGCGGAAATATTCCACCGTGCGGGCGAGGGCGAAGCTGTTGGGCGGGATGATGCACACGTCGGTCTGCCGATCGACCAGGCTCTTGCCGTCGAAATTCTTCGGATCGACCACGGCGCTGTCGACATTGGTGAAGATCTTGAACTCGTCGGCCACGCGCGCGTCGTAGCCATAAGAGGAGAGACCGTAGCTGATGCAGTTGTCGCGCCGCTGGCTCTCGACGAAGGGCTCGATCATGCCCGTTTCAAGCGCCTGCCGGCGAATCCATTTGTCGGAAAGTATGGCCATGGGGAGGCGTGCTAAAGGCTTGGGCGGGCCTTGGCCAGATCGTTCGTCGTTCCTCGCGCTGCCTGGCGCGCCCATGGCAAAGAAAAGGGAGCCGGGCGCTGGCCCGGCTCCCCCAATTGATCGGATCCCGAGGGATCAGAACTTCTTCTTGACGCTCACCGCCCATTCGCGCGGACGGCCGGGCTGGCCGTTGGAATAGCCCTGGCCACCGGTGGTCTGGTCATAGATCGTCAGCAGATAATATTCGTCGAACAGGTTGGTGACTTCGAGCGAGACGTCGAGGTCCTCATCCGCATTGCGCCAGGTCAGGCGAGCATTCGCCACGGCATAGGCATCAATCCGGTTGCTGGGGCGATTGGACGACACCGTATAGACCTTGCTCTGATACGAGGCGTCGATGCGCGGCGTCAGCGAGCCGGCCTTGCCGAGGTCGATCTCATACTGTGCGCCGAGGCTCCACTTCCACTTGGGCGTGAACGGCGCATAGTCGCCGAACTGCGGGCCGTTGAGGTTGGTCGGGCCACCGACGGCGACCGTCGTCGTGCCGGTCGTGTAAGTGCCGAAGCGCTTGTACTCGAAATCGATGTAGCTCAGCGAGCCATCGATGCTCAGGCCGTCCACCGGACGGATCGTCGCCTCGATTTCGACGCCCTTGATGTCCGCGTCGCCAGCATTGACCGGCAGAGCGCAAGGCGCGCCGAAACCGGCACCGGTGATCGCGGTGCAGTTACCCAGCGAGAGCTGGATGCCCTTGTACTTGCTGAGGAACGTGGCGATGTTCACGCGCAGCTTGCGGTCGAACAGGTCGGTCTTCAGGCCGAGCTCATAGGAATCGAGCGTTTCCGGGCCGAAGGACAGAGCCTGCTGCACGAAGAACGGACGCGGATTGACGCCGCCGCCCTTGAAGCCCGTCGAGAACTGCGCATAGGCCATCACGTCGTCGGTGAAGGCATATTGCACGTTCGCGCGGTAGTCGACGCGCTCGCCGCTATACTTGCCGATCGTCCCGTTGAGCGGCAGCACGCCGTTCGCCGTGACCGAGGTCGGGTCCAGATAGGGCCGCTGGCGGATATACTGGTAGGTCTTCGATTCCTTCGTATAGCGGATGCCACCGGTAAGCGTCAGCTTGTCGATCGGCTTCCAGGCGACATGCGCGAACAGCGCCTTGCTGTCGGCATCGACCGGATCGCTCTGCTGGAACTGCAGGTTCGAGGAGCGCAGGTCCTGGAACGACGTGTAAACCGACTTCTGATCGCTGTAAAAGCCGCCGAGCGTGTACTCGATCGTCTCGCCGATCGACCCGTTGAGGCGGAGTTCCTGGCTGAAGAAGCGGAAGGTCAGCGGACCATAGCCAAGGCTGTGGGCCATCGGCGACACGTCATTGTCGTTGGAGAAGTTGGACGTGTACTTGCGGAAGGCTGTTATCGAGTTGAGCTGGATGTTGTCGGCCAGCTCCCATTCGACCTGACCCGAGACGCCCCAGCCAGTGAAGCGGACGCGACCGTCCGCCGTCGAGGCGCGGAAGTTGCCGTCCGCCGGATTGTCGTAGGTCGCGAAGTTGCAGTAATTGCCGCAGATGAAGCGATTGTCATAAGCGAGCAGCGTGTCCGGCGCGGCGAACGGGTTGATGTCGCGGCCGGCCGGGCTTGCCGTCGCATAGTTCTGGGCCGGGCTGGAGCCGGTCGCCGGGATGAGCGGCAGCGGGAAGCGCGGGCTTGCGACCACCCCGTTGGGATAGGTGCGCAGCAGCAGCACGGAACCGGCAGCAACGCGATCATCGTCGGTATAGTCGCCGATGATGTTGATATCGAGCGTGTCGGTCGGGCGGAAACGCAGCTGGGCGCGGCCGGCGATGTAGTTCACTTCGCCTTCCTTGGCGAGCAGACAATCGCTGCGATTGGTCCGGGCAGGAATGCCGCCGACGGGGTTCATGAGTTGCGGCGCCATCGTCGGGTTGGCCGTGGTCGGGAAGGCCGGCGTGAAGGTCGCCGTGCCACCGGCAGGATACATGCAGCCGAAGTCGTACCGCTTCACATAGCCTTCCTGCTTCTTGGCGACGCCGGAGATGCGCACGTCAAAGCCCTCGGCGACGTTGAAGTCCGCGCTGGCGCGCAGGTCGACGCGGTTGCGGCTACCGTAGGTGCCGGACACATAGCCGCTGTTCGAGCCTTCCGGCTTCTTGGAATAGAGCTTCACCGCGCCGCCGATCGAGTTACGGCCGGCGAGCGTGCCCTGCGGACCGCGCAGCACCTCGACGCGGTCGAGATCGAGCAGGTCGAGGATCGAGCCGGTCAGCGTGGCATAATAGACGTCATCGACATAGAAGCCGACGCCCGGCTCCAGCGCCGGGTTGAAGTCGAACTGGCCGACGCCGCGGATATTCGCGCCGAGAGCAGGACCATAAGCGGCGCCCTGCGGCTTGAGCGTGACGGACGGCGCCTGGTTGGCGACATCCTGGATGCTGGTCTGGCTGCGCGCTTCCAGCATGGCCGCGTTGACGGCGGTGATGGCGAGCGGGGTGTCCTGCAGGTTCTGCGAGCGGAACTGCGCGGTCACGACGATCGTGTCCGTATCCGCCGCAGCAGTCTGGGGCGTCGCGTCCGTTGCCTGCGCCAGGGCTGCCCCCGGTGCGAGCAGCGCAAGCGCTGACGAGCCTAGAAATAAACGTCTGAAATTCATGGTCTTCCTCCCATTATATTCCGTGTTTGGTTGTTGCATTCGTCCGGCATTGAAATCGGGTTCAGTTTTGCACTCCCACCGCCTGCCGCATTCGCGGACCGCGCGCGGCCCGATAGGCGGGTTGGTGTGGCAATGTGGCTTCATCTTCGGCGACAGCGTTGTGAACCTTGCCGAGCAGGCGAAGGAGCTGCACGCGTTCGTCCGGTGTCAGGTCTGTCGCAAGGCGGTCTTCCGCCCGCCGGTGATGCGGAAGCATCTCGGCCAGCGCAACCTCGCCCTCAGGCGTGATGAACAGACCCCGGCTGCGCCGGTCGCGACCGGCACGTCGGCGCAACAGCCCGCCGGATTCCAACCGGCTGGCGACCTTCATGCCCACGGAGCGATTGCCGGCGAGGGCGCGGCCGAGCGTGGTCTGGTCACATCCCGGGCGTTCGCGCACGAAGAGCAGGGCTGCGGTGTCGGCAGGACGCAAAGCCACGCCCGCGAGCTGCCGGTGAAGGCAGCGCTGCGCAGCGCAATGCGTGATGTTGAGCTGATAGCCCAAGATTTCGGTCAGTTTCACGCCGGCACCCCCTCCTGGGCGACGGCGCTGTTTGTATCCAGAATGCACAATCTTGAAAAGAAGGCTTAAGCCTATGAAACAGTTGAACAATTCAATTATTTCTTGATGATGTCCCTTTTTTGCAACGGTTGTCGCTGTCAATGGTGGTAGGTATCTCTCATCCAATAAAATCGATAGTGTTCAAATAGATAAGGCGGCGCACTCCGGGTTGGAGCGCGCCGCCGCCTGCGGGAGCAGGGATGACTGTTTCCGATCAGGCGAAGGCGATGCGGGTCGCGCGGCCACGCAACGCCAGGCCCGCGAGCGCGAAGCCGCCGATCATCATCGCCCATGTTGTCGGCTCGGGCACGGCATTGCCTTCGTTGAAACGGAAATTGTCGAAGCTCATGCCTTGCGGGTCGGTGGTGCTGAACGTCACCGACTTGATCGACGCGAGCGATCCGAACGACAGCGTCTTCGTGACGAAGGCGGCGAAGCCCGTGAAGGCCAGTGTCGAGGTCGTCCCGTCGCCGAAGGTGATGAAGGTGGACATGATCGCGGCCGGGCCATCGGCGCCATCCAGCGTCAGGCTGAGGTCTGAGACCGGCACGGCGAAGGTGACGGTGAGATCATTGCCGCACCCGAGCGTTGCCAGCGAACAGAGCTGACGGGTGGGCAGGGGCGCGTCCCCCACATAATAGTCGGCCAGATAGATGGTCGGGGCGGTGAATGTCGCTTCGCCGATAGTCAGCGACGATCCGGCATAGCCGAGCGCCTGATCTTCAAAGTCGATTACCGTCGCGGACGCCGGCGCGGCGGCGAGCAGCAGGGCAGTCATAGGTGCAATCAAGGTCTTCATGTCTAGTCTCCCACTGATGAAGCATGGTTCCGACAGGATGTCGGCGAAAGGAATCCGGCCGGAGGGTGACGGGTGGGTCAGCCCTCCGGCCGGCAATCGTCCAGCCAGACGATGTGCTTGAATTCGTCGAAGGCGTGCCAAGTGCCGGTCAGGCGCACGCTCCTGTCCGGCTTGAGGGTGAGCGCATAGGCAGCCTGGCCCTTGGCCATCAGGCAGCTCACATCCGTCTTGAACGGTGCGATGTTGGGCAGGCGCAGCGCCTCTTCCCACGGGTTCGGCACCTTGAAGGCGACGCGATAATAGGGGCCGTCCTTGATCACATAGTCGACCGTGCCGGAGATGGTGAACGCCTTGCCCTTGTAGCGCAGGGGTACGGCAGCCGCGTTGCGCTCTGTGTCCTTGGATATCTGGTGGGAGAAGGCCAATG
The DNA here is from genome assembly GCA_017304655.1 of Sphingomonas sp. Lineage (GTDB taxonomy): Bacteria > Pseudomonadota > Alphaproteobacteria > Sphingomonadales > Sphingomonadaceae > Sphingobium. The sequence goes on along the minus strand of JAFKLY010000007.1, from coordinate 31,562 downwards.
CGGTCATGGCGAGCGGCTTGGCGCCGGTCGCGACGGCAGTGCGCGCGGCGGCGGCAGCGGCCAGGCCGGCGCGACCGCCCTTGAGCTGGTTTAACATGCCGCACAACTCGTCGCGAGCTGGGGCATCCTTGACGAACATGGCGGCGCGCAGCTTGGCGTCGAGCGTCACGGTGCCGGTGCCGCCGCTAGCTGTCGCCGTCACGGTGATGGGGAAAGCGCGGCTGGAGCCGCTCATCGGCTGCTCCATGAGCATACTGCCATCCTCCGGCTCGGCAACGAGGATGTCATATTGCCGGGCGAGTGCGATCCCGCGCATCTGGCCGATGGCGCTGGCCGGCGAGAGATCCGGCACGGAGACGCGGGCGACGAAGCGCAGGCCACTCACCGGGCTGCCGCTCTTGGCGAAGCTGTCTTCACAGGCTCCCGCCTGCGCGGCGCCGGCCGTGGCGAGCAATGCGACAGACAAGGCAATTTTTCCAAACACTTGAGCGACCTCTGAAAATCGGCGGCGATCCGCCATGGGGTTTCCGCCCCGTGGCGTCGTCCTTGGGCGAGCCATCCAGAAGGCGATGATTGCCCGCAAGCCGATGCCCATCGAGGCGCGGCGGGGAGCGGACGAAAGGCGGCAAATTTCTGCAAATGGCGACATTGGCCGGACGAGCGGCACTCGACATCTCGGCCTGCGGCGCGACAATAAGGCGATGATGCAGCACGCTAGAGTGGTAGCCGGAGACCGGGATGCGCTTGCGCCGACGATTCGGCGGGTGACGCTGCGCCTGGGGCTCCTCTACTGGACGGCCACCTTCCTCACGGACAGCATTGTCTGGGGCATTGCCGGGGTCGATCCCCTGCAGTCAGCCGGGGGCAAGCTGTTTGCCTGCACCGCCGGCCTGCTGATGTGCTTCGCCATCTCTGCGGTGCTCTATCGCGCGCGCGATGCTGCGGTGGCGATCAAGGCGCTGATCTGTTTCGGCGCGGCGCTGGTTGCCGCACCCCTCTTCGCGCTGCTCGATTTCGGGATCTACGTCTTTTGCGTGTGGCCGCAGCCGGCGCACTTCGTCTGGGTCGATTTCGGCAAGACGCTCGTCAGTTGCACCGCCAACTTCTTCGGCTGGTCCTGCCTGTTCGTGGCGCTGCTCTATCATTTCCAGAGCCGTGAGCAGGAGAAGCGCCTGGCCGCCTCGCGCGAGGAAGCGCTGGCGGCGCAGATGCGGGCGCTGCGTTACCAGATCAACCCGCATTTCCTGTTCAACACGCTCAATTCCATCGCCTCGCTGATCGAGGAAGGGGAAGCAAAGCGGGCGGAGCGCATGGTGCTGGCCCTCTCCGATTTTCTCCATGAGACGCTGCGGCTCGATCCGTCGCATGACGTGCGGCTGGGTGAGGAACTGGCGCTTCAGCAGGGCTATCTGGAGATCGAGCGCGAGCGCTTCCCCAGTCGCCTGCGCGTCGAGATCGCGGTGCCCGATGCCTTGCGTGCGTGCCTCGTGCCCAGTCTCATTCTCCAGCCGCTCGTCGAGAATGCCGTGAAGCATGGCGTCAGCGCCGGGCCGGGCAGCGTGGATATCCGCATCGGCGCCGAGCGTCAGGGCGGGCAGCTCCATCTCTGGGTCGAGAATGGCGTGCCGGAGGAGCGGCGCGAGGCCCCCGGCATGGGCATCGGCCTGCGCAACGTCGCCGAGCGGATCGAGGCACGCTTTGCGGGCGAGGGCAGCTTTGTCGCGTTCCCCATCCCACCGGATCGCTTCCTGGCCTCGCTCTCCATGCCGGTGCGTTTCGCCTGATGCGCTCCACTGTTCTGATCGTCGATGATGAGCCGCTCGCGCGCCGCCGGCTTGCCCGCATGATCGCCGCGATGCCGGGCGTGACGCTCGCCGGGGTGGCCGAGGATGCCGAGGATGCCGAAGAGCAGGTGCGCTCGCTCCACCCGGACATTCTGCTCCTCGATATCCAGATGCCGGGTGCGAGCGGTTTCGATCTGGTCGAGCGGCTGGGCTCCGCCGCGCCGGTCGTGATCTTCGTCACGGCCTTCGATCATCATGCACTGCGGGCGTTCGATGCGCGTGCGGCGGACTATGTGACCAAGCCGGTCGAGGCCGGGCGGCTTGCGGCGGCGATCGGCCGGGCGCTGTTGCTGGCGAAGGCCGGGCGCGACGAGGAGCGGCTGGCCGAGCTGGGCGAGACGGTCACGGCCCTGCGTGCGGCGTTGCGCGAGCATGAGCGCGCCGACAGCGATTTCTGGGTGAAGACGCGCGGGGGCCATGTCCGCGTGCCTGCCGCGCAGGTCATGTCGATCGAGGCGGAGCGCGATTATGTCCGCCTGCACACCGGGCAGGAGTCCTACCTGCTGCACGAAAGCATGGCCTCGCTCGAACGGCGGCTCGATCCCGAGGACTTTCTGCGCGTCCATCGCAGCGCGATCGTGCGGCGGGACCAGATCGTCGCCATCCGCCACGCGCCCTTCGCCGCGCTGATCGCGGTGCTGGAGGGCGGTCGGGAGATCCGCGTCGGCCGGACCTATGCCGCCAGGGTGCGCCAGCTCATCTGAGCGCGGTCTGGCTCAGCCGCCAATGCCCAGATTGCCGGGGCCGAAGGCATGGGGCAGCAGATCGTCGAGCCGGTGCCGCGCCACGGCCTCGCCGCTCGGCGCGGCGCACAGGATGGTGAGTGCGCGACCGCCCATGTCCTGTGCTTCCTTGATGACCTGGCGGCAGCGGCCGCACGGCGTGATCACGTCGCGTCCGTCCGCCACGTCCATCGCCCCGCCGGCCACGGCGATGGCGGCGATGTCCCGCAGGCGGCCCTGCGCATTGGCAGCGGCGATCGCCACCGTCTCCGCGCAGAGCGAGAGGCCGTAGCTCGCATTCTCGAAATTCGCGCCGGTCAGGATCGTCCCGTCAGTCAGGCGCAGCGCGGCGCCGACGGCAAAGCGGCTATAAGGCGCATGGGCATGGGCCATGGCGCCGCGGGCCGCTGCGATCAGGGCCTGTTCCTCGCTGGTCAGATCGCTCGCCTGCTCGCTCATGGCCGTACCACATCCCACTCGATCGACCCTTCAATGCCGTCCACGCGCTTCCATGTCGAGGCCGTCCACATCACCCAGGGCCGCGTCGCATAGCCGGGCGGGAAGAAGTCGCCCTCCAGCCAGAGCGTGCGGTTGATGCCGCTCGCCACGTCATATTGCGCCTCGAAATCATGGCTCACGCGGATGAGCGCCGGCTTGGCGCTGTGCGTCTCGATCTGGTTGAGGAAGGTGTTCAGCTCCGCCAGCACGGTGTCGCGGTTCGGCCGCTTGGCGCAATTGGGCCAGAAATCGAGCTGGACGACCGGCGGAAGCATGTTGGCGTCGCGCGGTACGGTGGCGATGAAGCGCGTCGCCTGCTCGGAGGCGAGGCGGCAGAGATTGTAGCGGTGGATCGCGCCATAGCGCATGCCTTCCGCCCGCGCGCCGGACAGATAGTCGTCAAAGGCCGGATCGCGCCGTTCGGCGCCACTGGTGGCAAGCAGGTACGCGAAGTCCGCGCCCGCCGCCCGCGCCATCCGCCAGTTTACCTCGCCGCTCTGCGCCGTCAGGGTGAGGCCCTGCACCGGGAAACGGGTGTGAGACGGTGTCCAGTTGCGCGCGAACAGCGTCAGTCCGCCCAGGATCAGCGCGATGAGTGCCAGCGCGCCCAGCAGCAGGCGCAGCGGAGTCAGCTTGATGCGGGCGCGCGGACGCGCGCGGTTCAGGTTGTTCGTCATGGTCATGCCCGGATGTGCAGCACGCAGATGAGCGTGAAGAGCCGCCGCGCCGTATCGAAATCGACCTCGATCTTGCCGTCCAGCCGGGCCTTGAGCTGTTCGGCGGCCTCGTTGTGGATGGCGCGCCGGGCCATGTCGACTGTCTCGATCTGTTGCGGCGTCGCCTGCCGGATCGCCTGATAATAGCTCTCGCAAATGGCGAAATAGTCCCGGATCGCGCGCTTCAGGCTGGCCAGGCCCAGGATCACCGCTTCCAGCGGGCTGTCGTCCGTCCGGCGGATCTCGATCACCAGCCGCCCGTCTGCCACGCGCATGAACACCCGGTAGGGGCCTTCATAGCCCTCCTCCCAGCTGCGCACGGCCTTGAAGCTGTTTTCCTCGATAAGGTCATAGATGGCGATGCGCCGTTCCTGCTCCACGTCCGCGCTGCGCCACAGGATCGTCTTGTCGTCGAGCGCGATGTCGATGATGCGGGGGTCGGCCATGGTCCGCTGCATCCCTAGGCCTGTGCGGGATAGCGGGCAAGGGGTGGCCGCCGGTGCCAGGCCATGTTCGTCCATGATTGCGCCGGCCAGTGGCGCCGTCCGTCAGGCCGGTTTTGCGTCCTCATGGCGCGGCATCGGCCAGATGAGGCCGATCAGCGGCAGCACGATCATCAGCGCGCCCGAGCCCATCAGCGCGGCCGTCACGCCAAACGCTTCGGCAAAATGCCCCCAGAGCCAGCTGCCCAGCGCCAGCCCGCCGAAGGTCAGGCTGCTGACCATCGCGGTCACGCGGCCGATCAGCGGCGGCGGCGACCACATCTGGCCCGCCACGGCGCAGCCGGAGAGCGCCTGCACCCAGCCCGCGCCGCCCAGTACGAGCAGCAGCAGCGAGGGCACGAGCCCAGGACCAAGCGCGACGCAGACACAGACCGCGCCATAGACGAGACCGGCGGCGCGGATGATCGTCTCGCTGGTGAAACGCTGGCGAAACCAGGTGCTGCTCCCCGCGCCGATCACCGCGCCGAGGCCGAGCGCACCGAGCAGCAGGCCAAAGGTCACCGAGCCTTCGCCGAGCATCTGCGTCGCGACCAGCGGCATCAGTGCCCAGGCGGCGCTACCGCAGAGCGTGAAGGTGAAGGCGCGCAACAGGACTGTGCGGATCTGTGACGATCCGATCGCGAAGGAGAAGCCTTCGCCAATGACGACCGGCAACGGCCGGGGTGGGCCGGATGGCGGCAGGGCGATGCGCCAGCGCATCAGGATCACGATGACCATGAGGTAGGACAGCGCATTGACGGCGAAAGCAGCCTTGGCACCGCCGATGGCAACGATGCCGCCGCCGATCGCTGGGCCGAGACTGCGTGCGACGTTGAAGGCAAGGATGTTGAGCGCGATGCCTGCACCCAGCTCGGCGCGCGGGACGATGCTGCCGACCGAGGCGGCCAGCGCCGGATTGAAGCAGGCGACACCGCAGGCAAGCAGCGTGGTCAGGCCGATGATCAGCGCGGGCGACGTGATGCCTGCGATCTGGAGCAGCACCAGCAGGATCGACAGGGCGAACATCGCCGCCTGCGCGGTCAGCATGACCCGTCGCTTGTCGAACATGTCCGCCCAGGCGCCGGCCGGCAGCGCCAGCAGCATGATCGGCAGGTTCATGGCGCTTTGCACCAGCGCGACGACATCGGCGGGCTGGCCTGTGGCGGTGAGCTGCCAGGCCGCGCCGACCGACTGGATCGCGTTGCCGAAATTGGAGAACAGGCTGCCGAGCAGGATGAACAGAAAGGTGCGGTGCCGGAGCGGCGAAAAGGTGGTGCTGGCCATCGCCTGTCCTTTTTTGGTCTGATGCCCTGGCCGGAGGGAAGGCTGCTCTCCCGAGGGCCTCTTTTCCCTTGCGAGGCTGCCGCGTTGATGGAGGCCACTGCCAGAGTCAAGGCGTGCCGGCCCGGAAGGCGTTTTTGGGGGCGATCATATTGCTGTGTTCCGCACCCCGTCACCCCGGGCTTGATCCGGACTGATGAACGGTTTGTATCCCCATCCACGCCATATCCCGCTGTCCTACAGTCTGCCCGCCATGCCAGCTTGCGTCATGAACAGCGGATTCTCACGGCGACGTCTCATTGACCCGGCGGCACAGGCCTCACGGGAGGCGGGCCGGCGCCTATCCAATCGGCGCGCACCAAAAATGCAGGGAAGCGGAAGTTCACGCCCCCGTGTCGTGAATTTCGTGAACTTCCAGCGCCCGGCGCCCTGTTGGATGGCCGCGACGCAAACGATCCCCGGTCTTATCCACAACGGTCCACAGCTCCGCATCGCACGGTCGGGCGCGTCCCTCTTGCGCAGGAGGGCGGAAGGGCCGAAGGTGGCTCCCTCATGGTTGACGCGACGCCTCTTGCGCTGGTGCCCGATGCACCCGGCTCCGAAATCCGCTTGCCCCGCAATGTCGAGGCGGAGGCCGCGTTGCTCGGCGCGCTCATGGTGGACAATCGCATCGTCGAGGATGTGCAGATGGAGCTGCGCCCGCAGCACTTCTTCGAGCCGCTGCACGGCCGCGTCTATGAGGCGATCCTGAAGCTGGTCGACCGGAACATGGTGGCCAATCCGGTGACGCTCAAGCCGCTGATGGAGGCGGACCCGGCGCTCAAGGAACTGGGCGGTCCGGGCTATCTCGCGCAATTGACCGGCAGCGGCGCGGCGGTGATCGGTGCGCGCGATTTCGCCAGGCAGATTTACGATCTGGCGCTGTTGCGCGAGCTGGTCGGCGTCGGCCGCGATCTGGTCGACAAGGCGCTCGATACCTCCGAATCCATCGATCCGCGCGGCCAGATCGAGCAGGCGGAAATGGCCCTCTACACGGTGGCCGAGCAGGGTGGCGACACCGGCAGTCTCAAGACGTTCGCGCAGGCGACGCGCCTCGCGGTCGAGATGGCGGAAAAGGCGCTGAACTCGGGCGGCCATGTCTCCGGCATCACCACCGGGCTGGATGGTATCAACAGCCGCACCGGTGGTTTGCACCCGTCCGATCTCATCATCGTCGCCGGGCGTCCGGGCATGGGCAAGAGCTCGATCGCGACGAACATCGCCTATAATGCCGCGCGCCGCTGGGTGCGGGACATGGCCGACGGCATTCCGCCGGAAAAGTCGATCGGCGCGCCCACGGCCATTTTCAACCTCGAAATGTCGGCCGATCAGGTCGCGACGCGTATCCTGGCCGAGCAATCCGGCATTTCCGGCGAAGCGCTGCGCATGGGCAAGATCAGCCATGGCGACTTCCAGAATCTCGTGCGGGCCTCGCGCGAACTTGCCGACCTGCCGCTCTATATCGACGATACCGCCGGCCTCACCATCGCGGCGATGCGCACCCGCGCGCGGCGGCTCAAGCGCCGGCACAATATCGGCCTGATCGTGGTCGACTATCTCCAGCTGCTGCAGGGCTCGGGCAAGCAGGGCGACAGCCGCGTCAATGAAATCTCGGAAATCAGCCGTGGTCTCAAGACGCTGGCCAAGGAGCTGCAGGTGCCGGTGATCGCGCTCTCCCAGCTCAGCCGTGCGGTGGAAAGCCGCGAGGACAAGCGCCCGCAGCTCTCCGACCTGCGCGAATCCGGCTCGATCGAGCAGGACGCGGACATGGTCTGGTTCCTGTATCGCGAAGATTATTACGAGATGAGCAAGGAGCCGAACATCGAGCAGGACCCGGCCGCTTATGCCGAATGGGCCGAGCGGATGGACCGGATCAAGGGCCATTCCGAGCTGATCGTCGCCAAGCAGCGCCACGGCGCGACTGGCAAGGTGCGACTGTTCTTCGATGCCAAGATCACGCGGTTCAGCGATCTTGCCGATGATGGGCGCTACGACTCCGGCGGGGACGAATAGCCCGTCGTTTTGTGCTGTCTCTTGGCGGCTCTATCCTGAAGGCGGCACGGGAGCAGACGATGGTAGGCAAATTCATGGGACTTGGCACGGCATTCGGTGCTGCGTTGGGCGCAGCCTTCGGTAATGTGGCCACAGGCGTCGCTCTGGGCGTGCTCGCCAGCGCGGTGGCAGGCTTCGGGATGGCAAAGCGCAAGGGGCGGCTGGAGGACTAAGCCTCGGTAGGCTGGCGGTACCAAGCCGGATTGTCGATCAGCCCCGGCACCGCAACCCCTCAGGCCTTGAGCGCGGCCGCCGTGCGTGCCTCGATCCGCTGCTCCAGGATGGTGAGCGGCATTGCGCCATCCTTCAGCACCTCGTGGAAGGCCTTGAGATCGAATTTGCTGCCCAGCGCGGCCTGCGCCTTGGCCCGTGCCCGCGTCCAGGCGGCATGGCCGACCTTGTAGGAGCAGGCCTGCCCCGGCTGGGTGCAATAGCGCTCGACTTCGCGCTGGTTGCGCGGGCGGGCAAATCCGGTGACGTCCACCATATATTGCGTCGCCTGCTCCCGGCTCCAGCGCTTGGCGTGCAGGCCGGTGTCCACCACCAGCCGTGCGGCGCGGAACAGGAAGGACTGGAGATAGCCCGCCCGCTCCAGCGGACTGGCATAGGCGCCCAGCTCGTCGGCCAGCTGCTCGGCATAGAGCGCCCAGCCTTCGCTATAGGCGCTGTAGCCGCCGACGCGGCGCAGGATGGGCAAGGTGCCGGCTTCCTGCATGGTCGAGATTTGCAGATGGTGCCCCGGCACGCCCTCATGAAAGGTGAGGGCAGGCAGGCCATATTTCGGCCAGTCGCCGACATCCTTGAGGTTGATGAAGTAGATCGCCGGTCGCGACCCGTCGAGCGCGGCGCGGCGATAATAGCCGTTCGAGGCGCCGTCCTGAATCTCCACCGGCACGGCCCGGATTTCCAGCGGCGCATTGCTGGGATTGGCAAAGGCACGCGGCAGCAGCGCCTTGACCTTCAGATAGTCGGCGTTGAGGCTCTTGAGCAGCGCCGCGCGCCCCTCGGCGCTGTCGGCATAAAGCTGGTCGGGGCGCACATTGAGCGCGGTCAGCCGCGCGCCGACCGATCCCTTGGTCAGGCCATTGGCCTTGAGGATGCGATCGAGCTCCGCGCTGATCTCCTTCACTTGCGCCAGGCCCATCTGGTGGACTTCCTCGGGCGTCATCCGCGTCGTCGTCGAATATTCGAGCGCGTCGGCATACAGCTCGTCGCCGCGTGGCAGGCGCCACACGCCGTCACCCGCCGCCGTGGTCGGCTTGAGCTGTTCGAGCAGCGCCATCTGGCGGTCGAGCGCGGGATAGACCTTGTCGGTGATGACCCGCGTTGCCTGCTCGGCCCAGTTGCCGTCGATGCCAGCCTTGGCCGCGCGATCTGCCAGCGATCGCGTCATCGAGCAGCTTTCCGCCGGTTGGGCACGCAGCGCCTTCATCTGCCCCAGCGTCAGGTCAAGCGACCAGGCAGGCGCCAGATAGCCGCGCGCGGCATAAGCCTTCTGCACGTCGCTGTCATTGTCGAGCTGGGTCGCGAAGGCGGTGAGGCGGGAGACATAGGCGTCGCAATCCTCCCTGGTCGCAATCGTGTGCGAACTGGCGAGGAAGTCCGGCTGCTCGAAATAGGCGCCGCCCTGCTGGAAGATGCGATAGGGCCGGGCGATCGAGGAGAGATCATATTTGCCCGGCGCCGTCAGTCCGCGCTCGACCGAATAGCGGATGCAGGCGAGGTTGAGCGTGTCCTTGTCGTCAAGCGTGGCGCCGTTGAACGCGTCGAGCATGGCCATGGCCTTGCGCGTCTGCGCCAGATCATCCTGCACGCCGGTCAGGCTGTTGTCGTCGAGCTTGTACTTCATGGCCGCGCGCTTGCCCTTGTCCAGGCCCAGCGCCGTGGCGCTCTCCGGCGAGGAGTCGATCATCATGTCGAAGATCTGGTCAAAGGTGGCATTCAGGCGGGCCGAGGTGTCGCTGGCGGCCGGGCTGCCCTGCGCAAAGGCCCGCGGCGCAAGGCCGATGAGCGCCGTTGCGGCGCTGGTCATCAGGAAATGGCGGCGATTCATGGCTGGACTCCATCAAAGGGTCTGATGGCGCGAGAACCTAAGTCCGTGATTCAACCTGTCCAGTGTTATAATACGGTGAGGCAGTCAGCCGCCGGTCAGATGTGCTGCCCGGCAACCCAGCCGCTGGCCCAGGCCCATTGGAAGTTGTAGCCGCCGAGCCAGCCGGTCACATCCACCGCTTCGCCAATGGCATAAAGGCCGGGCACCCGCGTCGCTTCCATCGTCTTGGACGAGAGGCTGGCCGTGCTGATCCCGCCGGCGGTCACTTCCGCCTTCGCATAACCCTCGCTGCCATTGGGGCGGAAAGACCAGTCGGCAAGGCGGGTCTGCGCGGCGAGCAGGGCGCGATCGGGAAGCGTGCCGAGATCGCCGTCCAGACCGATCTGATCGCTCAACACATCGGCCAGCCGCTCAGGGAGCGCGGCGCGCAGCAGCCGGCGCAGCGTCGCCTTGGGCGTCGTCCGCTTGGCCTCGATCAGCCAGTTGGCCGGCTGATCGGGCAGATAGTCGATGCCGATCTGGTCGCCATGCGTCCAGTAGGAGGAGATTTGCAGGATCGCCGGGCCGGAGAGGCCGCGGTGCGTGAAGAGGGCCGCCTCGCGGAAGCGCGTCTTGCCGCAGCGCGCGACGATATCGGCTGAAACGCCGGAGAGATCGCGGAAGAGCGCGTCCTCGCCGCTCAGGGTGAGCGGGACGAGCGCCGGGCGGGGCTGGACGATCTTGAGGCCGAACTGGCGTGCGAGATCGTAGGCAAAGCCCGTCGCGCCCATCTTCGGAATGGAGGGGCCGCCGGTGGCGATAACCAATGAGGGCGCCGTGGCAATGCCACGTCCGGTGGTGACGCGATACTGCCCGTCGGCATGGGCGACGTCGCCGATCGGGCAGGCGCAGGCAATGTCCACCGCGCCCTTCGCGCATTCTGCGAGCAGCATGGCCACGATCTGCCGCGCGCTGCCATCGCAGAAGAGCTGGCCCAGCGTCTTCTCATGCCAGGCGATTCCATGGCGCTCGACCAACGCCAGGAAATCCTGCGCTGTGTAACGGCTGAGCGCCGACTTGGCGAAATGTGGATTGGCGGACAGATAGCGGTCCGGCGCGGTATGGAGGTTGGTGAAATTGCAGCGCCCGCCGCCAGAAATGAGTATTTTCTTGCCCGGCGCATCGGCATGATCGAGCAGCAGCACTTTGCGCCCTCGCTGCCCCGCGACCGCGGCGCACATCAGCCCGGCGGCGCCTGCCCCGAGGATGATGGCGTCATAGGGAGTAGGGGAGGTGGGCATGGGGGCTTTCGGCTTGGGGCGAAGACTGACTTCCTTCGCTAGAGGCTGCACGCTGAGCGGGAAAGCACTATCCCACAGCTATAGAGCGGCACCCAATTTCTCCCCTCCTCTTTAGAGGAGGGGACGGGGGTGGTGGCGATGCGTAGCATCGCTCGCGTGACTATTCATCGAGACGTTGCGGCACCACCCCAACCCCTCCTCTGAAGAGGAGGGGCTAAGGGGAGTTGCTTGCTCCGGTTACAGGCCCCTCAAAACGCTGGCTGGTTCGCCGGGTCGTCGGGGTCCGCAAGCGGTGTCGAGGCAGTGTGGATGCCGCATTCGACCTTGTCCCAGCCGCGCCAGCGGCCTGCGCGCGGGTCTTCGCCGGGCAGGACCTTGCTGGTGCAGGGCTCGCAGCCGATCGATAGATAGCCCTGCGCCTCCAGCGGATGCCGGGGCAGGTCGTGCGCCGCAAAATAGGCTTCCAGCGCCGCCTTGTCCCAATCACCCAGCGGATTGATCTTGAGGCGGCCGTCCTCGATTTCGAAACGCGGCAGGTTCTGGCGCGTCACGGACTGGAAGGCCTTGCGCCCGCTGATCCACGCGTCGAGGCCCTGCTTGGCGCGGGCCAGCGGCTCGACCTTGCGGATTTCGCAGCAGCCATCGGGATCGTAGGACCAGCGCAGGCCCTTGTCGTCCTTCGCGGCCAGCACGTCGGCCTTCGGCTCGACGACCCGGCTGTCCGTGAAGCCGAGCGTGCGGATCAGCGTATCGCGATACTCCAGCGTCTCGGGGAACATCTTGAGCGTGTCGACAAAGATCACAGGCACGCTCTTGTCCGCCTGCGCGATCAGGTGGAGCAGCACGGCGCTTTCCGTGCCGAAGGAGGAGACGACGGCAACCGTGCCGAGCGTGTCCTCGGCAAACAGAGTCTTGAGCATCGTGCCCGCATCCACGCCTGCGAAGCGCGCATTGAGCGCGTCCGCGTCCGCCTGCGTCCAGCGCGGGCGTGCGTCGATCCGGTCGATCTGGCGAGCTGGCTCAGCCACGGGCTGCGCCATGGCGCTGCGCCCAGATGGGTGCGCGCGGATCGACGGTCTTCTGATAGACGCCGGGGAAGCGGTTGAGCGCCGCCTCGACCAGTGCCGGATCGAGCGGCTTGTCCGGCCGGAAGCAGTCGAACCCGCACCGGACCATGTGGCTGATCTGGTCGACAGCGACATCGCCCACGGCGCGCAGCTCGCCCGCATAGCCGGCCTCGCGCAGGATGCGTGCGGCCGAATAGCCACGTCCGTCACCGAACACGGGGAAATTGACCTCGACCAGCGCAACGCGATCGAGATGCGGCAGCAGTTCGCGCGCGTCCTCGCCGGGCTCGATGCGCACGGCAGTGGCATTGCTCTGGCCGGAGAAGGCTTCCAGCGTCACGGCGGGCAGTTCGGCCGCTTCGCCGCCATCACGCAGGGACAGGAATTCAAGCATAGAGTGCCTCCTTGAACGGGGCCATGCCGATCCGGCGGAAGGTGTCGACGAAGCGCTCGCCCTCCTGACGGTTGGCGAGATAGACGTTGGTGGCCTTTTCGACCGCGTCGACAATGCCGTTCTCGTCGAAGCCCGGGCCAGTGATCTGGCCAAGGCTGACGTCCTCCGCGCCCGATCCGCCGAGCAGGAGCTGGTAATTCTCCACACCCTTTCGGTCGACGCCGAGAATGCCGATGTTGCCGGCATGATGGTGGCCGCAGGCATTGATGCAGCCGCTGATCTTCAGCTTCAGCTCGCCCAGCTCCTTTTGCCGGTCGGTATCGGCAAAGCGCTGCGCGATCTTCTGCGCGACGGGAATCGAGCGCGCATTGGCAAGGCTGCAATAATCCAGACCGGGGCAGGCGATGATGTCGCTGATGAGATCGAGATTGGCGGCGCCGAGATCGGCTTCCTCCAGCGCCTTCCAGATGGCGTAGAGGTCCGCCTTCTTAACATGCGCCAGCACGATGTTCTGGGCGTGAGTCACGCGTAGCTCATCGAAGCTGTATTTCTCGGCGAGGTCGGCCATCAGGTCGATCTGCGCGGACGAGGCATCGCCCGGAATGCCGCCGATGGGCTTCAGGCTGATGTTGACGATGGCATAGCCCGGCACCTTGTGCGGCTTGACCTGCGTGCTCACCCACTGCGCGAAATCGCGGTCGGAGAGGTCAATCTCGTCCGAGAGGGCGGTCTCATAGGCCGGCGGCGCGAAGTGATCGGCGATGCGCGCCAGCTCGGCCAACGGCGGATTGAGCCCGAGCGTCTTCATGTGCGCGAACTCTTCCTCGACCTGGCGGGTATATTCCCCCCGGCCCATTTCGTGGACGAGGATCTTGATCCGCGCCTTGTACTTGTTGTCGCGCCGACCGTGGCGATTGTAGACGCGCAGGCATGCCTCCAGATAGGAGACGACCTCGGCAAAAGGCACGAAGTCGCGGATTTCCGGCGCGACCATCGGCGTACGGCCCATGCCGCCACCCACGAACACGCGGGCGCCAATTTCGCCGTCCTTCTTCACCAGCTCGATGCCGATGTCGTGCAGGCGCATGGCCGCGCGATCCTCGGCACTGGCGATTACCGCGATCTTGAACTTGCGCGGCAGGTAAGTGAACTCCGGGTGGAAGCTCGACCATTGGCGCAGCAGCTCGGCCAGCGGGCGCGGATCGGCGACCTCGTCGGCAGAGACGCCGGCATATTGGTCGGACGAGATATTGCGGATGCAATTGCCGCTGGTCTGGATGGCGTGCATCTCCACCGATGCGAGATCGGCCAGAATATCCGGCGCGTCCGCCAGCTTGATCCAGTTGTACTGGATGTTCTGCCGGGTGGTGAAGTGGCCGTAATCGCGGTCATATTTCCGCGCGATGTGGGCCAGCATGTGCATCTGCTTGCCCGAGAGCGTGCCATAGGGAATGGCGACGCGCAGCATATAGGCGTGCAGTTGGAGATACAGGCCATTCATCAGGCGGAGCGGGCGGAACTGCGCCTCGCTGAGCTGCCCGTCGAGACGGCGCTGTGTCTGGTCGCGGAATTCGGCGACACGGGCATCCACCATCGCCTGATCGTAAGTGTCATACTTGTACATGTCAGATCACCCAGTTGCCGGCCGTTGGGTCGGCGGGTTTGAGGCTGAGGTCGAGGCGCACGGTCGGGCCGAGCGCGCGAATGCGGTCCTTGATGTGGGCAGGGCGGACGTTGCCGTCCGCATCCTTGGTCGCTTCGATCACATAGGCCTCGTTGGCGCGCCGCGCGGCGACTTCGGCCTGCGCGACTTCCAGCCCCTTGTCGCCGACGTCGGCGGCGTCGTTCACGTGGATGGACCAGCCCTGGCCGGTCCACCAGATGACGTCGCCGGTGGCGAGATCATTGCCGGTGAGGATATTCATGAATGGATCGCTCCAATGGCTTCGAGATGATGATGGGGCAGGCAGTCGAGCGCCTGTGCAAGAGAGGCGACGTCGCCGACCACGATGAGCGCCGGACTTTTGACCCGGTGTCGATCGACCATCTGGCCGAGATCCGCAAGCAGGGACCGCAGCACGCGCTGGTCCGGCCGGGTCGCTTTTTCGATCACCGCAACCGGGGTCGCGGGGGAGAGGCCATCGGCCATCAGCTTCTCGGCAATGTCCTGAGCCGTGGCGAGGCCCATATAGATGACGAGCGTGCGCCCTGCGCCGGCAAGCCCGGCCCAGTTCTGGTCGGAGAGGCCCTTGCACTGGCCGGCGACGAAGCTGACGATGCTGGCATGGTCGCGATGGGTGAGCGGCAGCCCGGCGCTGGCGCCGCCGCCGATCGCGGCGCTGATGCCCGGCACGATCTGGCAAGGCACGCCGGCCTCGCGGCAGGCCTCCATTTCCTCGCCGCCACGGCCGAAGATGAACGGATCGCCACCCTTAAGACGCACGACGTCCCGCCCCGCCAGCGCTTCGCTGACCAGCAATGCGTTGATCGCTTCCTGTTTCATCGAGTGGCGCGAGCGCTGCTTGGCGACGGAGATCAGCTCTGCCTCCGGCCGCGCCATCGCCAGGATTGCCGGATCGACCAGACCATCGTGCACGATCAGGCGCGCGCTGCCGATCAGGCGCGCGGCGCGCAGCGTTAGCAACTCGGGATCGCCCGGGCCGGCGCCGACAAGATAGACCGTTCCCGGCATGATGGACTCATGGGATTCCATGGTGCGCTAGATGCGTTCGGGGGCGCCCAGTCGCAACCGACGCTTGCTTTAGCCGACCGAAGGGAAACTATTGATGGCGTCGCCGCAGCGGGAGCGCAGGCCATGGTTCGAGTCGTGGGCATCGATCATATCGCCATAAGGGTCGGCGATCTCGCCCGGTCCCGTGCCTTCTACGGCCGGCTGCTGGAGTATATGGGCTTCGTCAAGGAATGGGAGTTCGGCCAGGTCGTCGGCTGGAACAACTGGGAGACGATGGTCTGGATCACCCAGGCGGACGAGGCCGGACTGCGCTACCCCCATCATGAGGGCGGCATCGGCTTCCACCATTATGCCTTTGAGCTCGGCGCGCGGGAGGAAGTGGACGCACTCTACGCCTTCCTGCTGGGCGAAGGCGTCGAGATCGTCGATCCGCCGGCTCTCTATCCCGACTATGGCGAGGGCTATTACGCGCTGTTCTTTCGCGATCCCGATGGGCTGAAGCTGGAAGCGATGCACTTTGTCGAGAAGGAGAAGCGCCGCGCACGGCTCAAGGCGCAGCGGGAGGGGGCCGGCCGCTGATCTCGGCACCCGGTTTCCGGGCCTAGCGGTCGGCGATGATTTCCAGCGGCTTCAAGCCGATGCCGATGGTCGCCCGTGGCTGCTCGATCTCGGCGGAAGCGACGGGATAGGCGCAGAAGTCTGCCGTATAATATCCGCCGGGGCGATGATTGCCGGAGCGCCCGACGCCGCCCAGCGGGGCGTTCGGCGCGAGCGTGAAGGACGGGCGGTTCCAGTTGACGATGCCTGCGCGGCTGGCGGACCAGAAGCGATCATATTGTTCGGGGCTGCCGCCGATCAGGGTCGCGCCCAGCCCGAAGCGGGTGTTGTTCGCTTCGGCGATCGCTTCGTCGAAGCTGGAGACGGTCACGATCTGCAGCAGCGGGCCGAAATGTTCGATGTCGGCGCGCTCCGTCATGGCCGTGACGTCGATGATGCCTGGCGTCACGAAAGGCAGGTCGTTGAACGGGCGCTGCATGTGCTTGAGCGGCCGGCCGCCGTTGCTCATCAGATGCACGAAGCTGCCGGTCAGGCTGTCCGCCGCATCCATATCCGCCACTGGCCCCATGAAGGGCGTGATGTCGGCATGAGGATGGTCGATGATCAGCCGGTCGGCCATGCGCTTGACCTCGTCGACCAGCGGATCGCGCACCGTGGCACTGACGATCAGCCGGCGGGAAGACAGGCAATGCTGGCCGCTCGCCGTGAAAGCCGACTGGACGATCAGCGCGGCGGCGCTGGCGATATCCGCCGTGTCCCAGGCGATGAGCGGATTGTTGCCGCCCATTTCGAGCGCCAGCAATTTGCCGGGGCGGGTGGCGCAGCTTGCTGCGATGGCCATGCCCGAGCGTGACGAGCCGGTGAACAGGACGCCATTCACGGCATCATCCATGATCAGTGCCTTGGCAGCCTCCGGCCCGCCGATGACGCACTGGACGAGATCCTCGATGACGCCGGCTTCGTGAAGGAGCCGCACCAGCATCTCGCCCGTCGCCGGAGCCTTTTCCGAAGGTTTGAACAGCACGCCATTGCCGGCGAGCAGGGCCGGGACGATGTGATCGACCGGAATGCGCGCGGGCAGCACATGGGGCGTGACGACTGCCATGACCCCATGCGGCTTGTGGCGCAGGGCCGAGCGCGTGCCGAGTGCCCCTTCGAGCTTTCGCTGGCCGGTGCGTTCGGAATAGGCGTGAACGGCCTTGTCGACGCGCTCTCTGATCTCGGTGACTTCCTGCCGGGTGTGCCACAGCGGACGCCCCGTCTCGCGCGCGATCAGGTCGGCGAGGACATCCTCCGCAGCCCGCACCCCGTTGGTGAAGCGGCGCATCGTCTCGATGCGATAGGTCGATGGCATCGCAGCCCAGGCCGGCCAACTCCGTTCGACGAGGCGGATCTGCGTTGCCAGGTCGCTGGGCGCAGCTTCCCAGAGTAAAGCGCCGGTGGCTGGTTCAAAGGACTGAATCGTGGCGGACATCGCCCCTTTATGCGGGGAAATTGCTTTCCAGCCGATTTACGACGCCGATGTTGATTCGCTTGGCGCAGGGCCTGGGCCATGCGCTGTGCCCATCGCGCGCACCGCCTCGATCTTGTCAGCGAGCGGTTGCCAGTCGTCCGCCTCGGCAATGGCGCGCCAGATCGCTTCTACCTCGTCGATATGCATCGAGCAGGGCGCTTCGCCGCCCCAATAAGCATGGGCGGTGCTTCCGTCGCGTGCGGTCAGGGCGGTTCGGGCTGTGCGGAGCGCGTCCCATGCCACGCCGGCATAGAGCGGCGCCTCATGTTCGCCTCGCCGCCAGTCGAAGAAGAACTGGTCGATCAGCACCGGATGCCCGCGCAGCACCTCCACTGCGGCCACGACGAAGGCACGCCCCGCTTCTGCATCGGGGGTCTCCAGCCCCAGCCGCCAGAGGAAGCGGGCGATTAGCCGGCTTTCATACAGCGCGGGGTAGCGCCGCAGTACCTCCACCATGGCATCGACCTCGGTCAGATCCTGCAACGATCGGGCAAGCTGGGCGAGGTTCCAGTGGATCGCCTCGGCCTGTCGGGCGAAGGCATAAAGCCCGGTCTGGTCGAAATAAGCGGCGGTGAAGCCGGGGTCCCAGTGCGGCGTGAAGCGCCACGGGCCATAATCGAAGCTCTCCGCCGTGATCGCGATATTATCCGTGTTGAGCACGCCGTGGACGAAGCCCGCGACCATGTAGCTGGCGGCCAGATCGGCGGCCCGCTCCACGACGCATTCCAGCAAGGTCAGCGCCGGATTGTCGCCCGGCGTCCGGTCGAGCAGCTTTGCGAGGCAATAATCGACAAGCCGCGCAAGATGCGCCGTTTCGCCGCGCTGGGCGAGCCGCTGGAAGCTGCCGATGCGGATATGGCCATGGCTCATCCGCACCAGCACGGCCGATCGCGTGGGCGAGGGTTCGTCGCCACGCACCAGTTGCTCGCCGGTCTCGATCAGCGAGAAGGTGCGCGACGTGGTGACGCCGAGCGCCTCCAGCATCTCGGTCGCCAGAATCTCGCGCACGCCGCCCTTGAGCGTCAGGCGTCCGTCCGCAGTGCGGCTGTACGGCGTCAGGCCCGATCCCTTGGTGCCGAGGTCCAGCAGCCGGCCGCCGGCTGCACGATCCTCACGCAGTTGCGCGAACAGGAAGCCGCGTCCGTCGCCCAGGTCGGGGTTATACACCCGGAACTGATGGCCGTGATAGCGCAGCGCCAGCGGCTCGGGCTGTGCGTCCGGCAGGGCGGTGAAGCGCCCGAAATGGTCGATCCAGCTGGCATCGTCGAGATCGTCAAGGCCAACCGTCCGCGCCGCCCGGTCGTTGCGAAAGCGCAGGATGTGGCTCGGAAAATCCGCCGGTCTGACCGGATCGGCAAGGAAGTCGGCGATTTCGTCGATCGCGCGCTCCGGCTGGTAATTACTTGTTGGCAAGGCAGCCTCCATGGCCCGATATGGGGCCGGGGCGGCGAAAGGATCAAGCTTGTCGGGCTATGAAGACAAATATTGGTGGTCGCAGGACAATCTGCGCCTCCATTACCGGGACTATCCCGGACGCGACGACCGGCCACCCATTTTGTGCCTGCCAGGCCTGACCCGCAATGCCAGGGATTTCGAGCCGATCGCGCAGCGGCTGGCCGGGGAATGGCGCGTTCTCGTGGTCGAGCTGCGTGGCCGGGGCGAGAGCGCTTATGCCAAGGATCCGATGAGCTATGTCCCGCTCGTCTATCTGCAGGACCTGCTGAAGCTGCTCGACGAGCTGGCCGTGCCGCAAGTCGTCGGCATCGGCACCTCGCTCGGTGGACTCATGCTGATGTTGATCGCGGCGACGCGCCGTGGCTGCCTGGCCGGCGCACTGCTTAACGACATCGGGCCGGATATCGCGGCCGAGGGGCTGGAGCGCATCCGCAAGAATGTCGGCTCGGGGACCCAGCATCCCACCTGGGTCCATGCGGCCCGCGCCGTCTCGGACGTGCAGTCGGTGATTTATCCCGGCTATCGGCTCAAGGACTGGCTGCGCCTCGCCAAACGGCTGTACCGGCTCAACAGCCAGGGGCGCATCGTGCTGGATTATGACCAGCGCCTCGCCGAGCCGTTTCGCACGCCGGGTGGCGAGGCCGGCGTGGATCTCTGGCCCGCTTTCGCGGCGCTGGGGCACAGCCCGGTCACGCTGGTGCGCGGCGCTCTCAGCGACCTGCTGACAGTGGAGACGGCCTCGCAGATGCAGGCGCGCCTGCCGCAGATGGAGCTGGTGACGGTGCCGCGCGTCGGCCATGCGCCCACGCTGGAGGAGCCGGAAGCCGTCGCTGCGATCGACCGTTTCCTCGCGCGCATCCCGGCCGCACCATGAGTCGGCGGCAGCGCCGGAAGCGCGCCGATGGTCCGCGGCGGGTGCTGCAGATGCACGGCACCTTCGATCTGAGCGGCAAGGAAGCCCGCGTCGTCAGGCTGATGAATCATTGGGGCGATCGCGTCGCGCACGATCTGCTGCTCGGCGATCCCGCTGCGCGAGCGGCCATGGCCGGGCTCGATGCCAAGGTTTCCGCGCATATCCTCGAGCGCCCGCGCCTGTCGGGTCGACCGTCAATGGTCAGGCTCTTGGCGCTGGCGCGGCTGATGAAGCGCTATGATCTCATTCTCAGCTTCAACTGGGGCGCGATGGACGGGGTGATGGCGCATCGCCTGTTCCATCGCCTCATGCGCCTGCCGCCGCTCATCCATCATGAGGATGGCTTCGACGCGGATGAGGCAGTGGCGCGTAATCCGATGCGCAATCGCTACCGGCAGGTCGCGCTGGGTAGCGCGCGGGCGCTGGTCGTGCCGTCGAACGAACTGGCGCATATCGCTGCGGTCGAGTGGCACCAGAAGGCCGAGAAGGTCCACCAGATTCCCAATGGCATCGATGTCGCATCCTATGCCGGGCGACGTCCGCCCTCGGCCATTCCGGGCCTTGAGCCGGACGGGCGGGTGATCCTCGGCACGCTGGCCGGGTTGCGTCCGGTCAAGAATCTGCGGCGCATGGTGCATGCCGTCGCGCCGTTGAAGGACAGGCTGCGCCTGGTGATCGTCGGCGATGGCGAGGAGCGGGACGTCATCCTGGCGGAAGCCGCGTCGCTGGGGTTGAGCGATGTCGTCATGCCGGGCTTCCTGCCCAGGCCACAGGATTATGTGGGCGCGTTCGATCTGTTCGCGCTCTCGTCCGACAGCGAGCAATTCCCGACTGCGCTGGTCGAAGCGATGGCGGCTGGTCTCCCGGTCGTTGCGACGGATGTGGGGGATGTCTCGGCGATGGTCTCGGCCAGCAACCGTCCTTACATCGTCCCTCCGGATGGCCTGTCCGACTTCCGGGCGGCACTGGCGGAACTGGCGGACGATCCCACTCTGCGAACGCGGATCGGCGAGGCGAATCGCAAGCGGGCGATGCAGTGCTTCGATGAGAAGGTGATGTTCGGCCTCTACGCGCGGCTCTACGGCGAGGCGATCAGCGAGGAACTGGCATTTATTTGACGATTGTGGCAAATTTACGCATGGAATCGGGAAAATGCTGCTATGCGCCGCACGGCGCGTGGTGCCGGATTGCCACGCGCAGGGGCGACTGAGGAGTATCAATTGTTCAAGGGCTTGAAGCCGATCGTCTATGGCGGTCGCGAGGTGTGGCCGCTGGTCGAGGGCGGCAAGGGCGTTGCGGTCTCCAATCACCTGAGCTCCGGTGCATGGGCCGCGGCTGGCGGCATTGGCACCGTTTCTGCTGTGAATGCCGATAGTTACGATATCGACGGCAACATCATCCCGCAGCTCTACCATGGCCGCACGCGCCAGCTTCGGCATGAGGAACTGATTGCCTACGCGATCGAGGGCGCAGTGCAGCAAGTGCGCAAGGCCTTCGAGATCGCCGGCGGCAAGGGCGCGATCAACATCAATGTGCTTTGGGAAATGGGCGGCGCACAGCGCGTGCTGCAGGGCGTGCTCGAGCGCACGAAGGGCATGGTCGCGGGCGTGACCTGCGGCGCTGGCATGCCCTACAAGCTTAGCGAAATTGCTGCGCAGCATGGCGTCAGCTATCTCCCCATCGTCAGCTCCGGCCGTGCGTTCCGTGCGCTGTGGAAGCGCGCTTACTCCAAGGCGGCCGAGTGGCTGGCGGCCGTGGTCTATGAAGACCCCTGGCTGGCCGGCGGACATAACGGCCTGTCGAATGCCGAGGACCCGACCAAGCCGGAAGATCCCTATCCGCGCGTGAAGGCGCTGCGCGAGACCATGCGGGAAGGCGGCATCAGCGATGATGTGCCGATCGTGATGGCCGGCGGCGTCTGGTTCCTGCGCGACTGGAACGACTGGATCGACAATCCCGAACTGGGTGCGATCGCCTTTCAGTTCGGCACCCGTCCGCTGCTCACGCAGGAAAGCCCGATCCCACAGGCGTGGAAAGCGAAGCTGACGACACTGAACGAAGGCGACATCCTGCTCCACCGCTTCTCGCCCACCGGCTTCTACAGCTCGGCGATCCGCAATCCCTTCCTGCGGGAGCTGGAGGCGCGTTCGGAGCGCCAGATTGCCTTCTCCATGGAAGAAGCGGGCGATCACACCCATCTGCTCGATGTCGGCATCAAGGGCCGCAACTATTGGGTTACGCGCAACGACTTGCTGCGCGCGCGCGAGTGGGTGCTGCAGGGCTATACCAGCGCTCTCAAGACCCCGGACAATACGCTGGTCTTCGTGACCGATCAGGACCGCATGGAGATCCGCAAGGATCAGGCGGATTGCATGGGTTGCCTGTCTCATTGCGGCTTTTCGTCGTGGAAGGACCATGACGATTTCTCGACCGGTCGCCTGGCCGATCCGCGCAGCTTCTGCATTCAGAAGACGCTCCAGGAAGCGGTCCACGGCGGCGATATCGACCGGAACCTGCTGTTCGCGGGTCATGGCGCCTATCACTTCAAGCAGGATCCCTTCTACTCGAACGGGTTCGTGCCGACGGTGAAGCAGCTCGTCGATCGCATCCTGACCGGGGATTGATGAGCATCATGCGTTCGCCCGACATGCCCGGCCTGGCCATCCTGCGTTATCGCGCGGCGGACTATCAGGTGGTTCGTCCAGGCCGTTTCGTGATTTGCGCCGTGAGCGGGGTCGAAATCCCGCTCAATGAACTCGCCTACTGGAGCGAAGCGCGGCAGGAAGCCTATCGCAGCGCGATCGAGTCCACGCGCGCACTTGCCGGCCAGTAACACGCTTTTCGCCGTCCGGCTCCTCCCCGGCGTCGCCAAGTCTGAGACCATAAAAAACCGCGCCGACCTGTGGGGCCGGCGCGGCTCAGTCTTGTCTTCGGTCAGAAGACTCAGAACTTCTTGGTCAGCTCCACGAACCATTCGCGTGGCCGGCCCGGCTGGCCATTCGCGTTCGGGAAGCCGATGTCCTGATAGACGAAGTAGTTGTAGTAATAACGCTTGTTGAACAGGTTGGTGACACCCAGCGACAGCGAGGCCTTGAGCGTCTCGTTATTGTAGGTGATGCGGCCGTTGAACAGGGAATAGGCGGCCTGATTGTAGGTATTTCGCGCCGTGCTCATGGCGATGTCGCCGGTGTAGAACCAGTCGAGACGCGGCGTGATCGTGCCGTCCAGGGCTTCTGCCCGCGCGGTGTACTGGATACCGATGGTGCCGTTCCACTCCGGCAGGCCGGCCAGACGATCATTGGCACGGGTCGCGATCTTGAGGTCGGGCGAGTCGAAATGGGCGAAGCCGACTGCGCCGTTGATCAGCAAACCCTCTGCCGGGCGCAGCTGCACCTCTACCTCGAAGCCCTTCACCTTGCCGGGCGTGTTCACATAATAAGTGCGCGGAATGCAGGTGACGCCGATCCCGGCCGCGATGTTCTGCGGCCCGTCGGCAGCGGTGTAGGCGCGGCAGCTGGTCGCACCGGTGCCGCCGGCCGGGTTCGGGATGACGGTGGACGGGCCTGCGACCGGCGCGCCGGTGCCGGACAGGATCAGATTGGGCTCAGCGCCGGTGACGCCCGTGTAGCGGGATTTATAGTCGGTATAGAAGCCCGCGATGTTGAGGCGCAGCATCCGGTCAAACAGGTCGGCCTTGAGGCCCAGTTCGTACGCCAGCGTTTCCTCGCTGCCGAAGCTGACGACCTGCGAGGGCTGCTGCGGACGCGCATTGTAACCGGGCAAGCGCGCGCCGGTCGATGCCGAGGCATAGACCATGATGTCATCGTTGAAGTGATAGTCGACGCCCAGCTTCCAGTCGAACCGGGTTGCGGCCGGACGGATCTTGAAAGCGGTATCGCCCTTGGTCAGGTCAAGCACCGGATTGGTGTCGAGCACATTGGTGAAGTCGACTGACTTGGCATCGTCGGAGTAGCGGCCACCCAGGGTGATGCCGAGACCGGTCAGCGGCTTGACGGTGACATTGGCGAAGACCGCCTTGCTGGTCGGGTCATATTTGATGTTCTGGATCTTGTAGAAGCCGCTCTGCGGAGAATAGGTGATTGCGTGAGTGAAGCCATCGCCGGTGAAATAGAAGCCGCCGACAACCCAGTCGATCAAGTCCGACTTGCCGGAGAGGCGCAGCTCGGCATTCTTGTAGTCCTCGCCGATGTGGAGCAGTGTGTGCTCCAGCACGAGCGGCGATCCGTCGATATCGAAGGCATGGTCCTCGGTCATCTTGCGATAGCCAACGATCGCGGTGAGATCGATGCTCTCGGTCAGGCCGACGACGAGCTTGCCGGAAACGCCCCAATTGTCGAGGCTGGTGACCGGGCTGAACACCGCCCCGCCACGATTGCTCCGCCCATTATGGAAGGTGCTCCCCGGCACCACCACGCCGGCCCCGACCGGATCGGAATAAGTGGCATAGGTGGTGAAGGGGTCGCCGGTCACGAAGCGGCTGTCATAGACCACGCCGAAATAGGTTGCGGCGGCCTGTAGATTGTTGCCGCCGGGGCCGGTGATCGCAACGACCTGGTCGGCCGGATTTTCCGAGCGATCCCGCGTATAGTCGCCAATCAGGGTCAGCGAGACATTGTCCACCGGCTCCCAGCGCAGGCTGCCGCGCACCGCGCGCACATCCTCGCCGCCCAGCCGGCCGACGGTGCAGTCGTCAGCCTTGAAATTGCTGGCCTGCGTGTTGATTGCGCTCGAATAAGGCAGCCTTCCGGCGAGTGCCGGTGTCCCCTTGCGTTCCATGTCGCAGCGGAAGTCGAGCATCCGCTGGTAGCCGTCCCGCTTCTTCGAGACGCCGGAGACGGAGAGGCCCAGCGTCGACGTGAGCGGCACGTTGAAGCCGGCGCGGATGTCCATGCGGTTGTAGCTGCCCATGGTCGCCTGAACATAGGCCGATGTTTCGGTGAGGCTGGGCGCCTTGGAGACGATGTTCACCGCGCCGGCGAGGGCGTTGCGGCCAAAGAGCGTGCCCTGCGGCCCGCGCAGCACCTCGATATGGTCAAGGTCGAGCAGGTCGAAATTGGACCCCAGGATCAGCGGATAATAGATGTCATCGACATAATAAGCGACGGACGGCTCCGAGCCGAGGCTGGTATCCGACTGCCCGATACCGCGGATGAATGCGGAGACGCCGGGGCCGAACGCGCCCTGCACGCGGCGGAAGGTGGCGTTCGGCACCGCAGCGGAGAGGTCCGCCGTGCTCTTGAGACCGCGCTCCTGCAGCGTTTCCGATGTGACGGCGGTGATGGCGAGTGGCGTATCCTGCAGGTTCGTCGCCTGGCGCGTGGCTGTGACGACGATGTCCTGAATGCCCGCTTTCTCATCCGTCTGCTCGGCCTGAGCCCATGCCGGGGCAGCCGACGCAGCCAACGCGGCAACCGATGCCGACAGCAAGATCAGTCTCTTCAAGGCACTTCCTCCCTCTGGCTCGCGCGGTGATGCGGCGCGGCTTCAAACGTGAACGACGGGCGTGTTCGCCCTTTTCGGACAGTGTTGATGGGTTGAAACGGGCAGGGAAGATTGCCTGAGACGGTAGGTCGAGTTGCCAGAAAATGTCTGATGTGGTCCGGGGTCAATGTGTGGCAAGTCGGCGCGCGCGACGGCGGCCGCTGCGCGCGACGAAAAGACGTCCCGCCATCAGTCTGGCAGGCTGCTGTTCGATCGGGCGCCCCGCGCGGGAGGCGCGTCCGCCTCAGTCCAGTTCCCAGCCGCGCTCGGCGTGGCTGGCCAGGTCCAGCCCCTCGCGCTCCGCATCACCGCTGACGCGCATGGGCAGGAAGACCGAGACGAGCATGGCGAGGACGACCGTCCAGATCGCCGACCAGAGCGCGACGGCGCCGACGCCGACAAGCTGCGCGACGAGCTGGGGGATCGCGCCGCCATCCTCGGCATAGCCGACACCGCCGAGCGCCGTGGTGGCCAGCGGCGCGAGCAGGATCGAGCCGAGCATGCCGCCCACGCCATGGACGGCGAACACATCCAGTGAATCGTCGATGCCGAGGCGATTGCGCACGAGCTGGACGGCATAGAAGCAGACCAGACCCGCCAGCGCGCCCAGGCCGATGGCGCCCAGCGCGCAGATCTGCCCGGCGGCCGGTGTCACGGTCGCGAGGCCGGCGATGGCGCCGGTGGCGAGGCCGACCGTGGTCGGCTTGCCCAGCTTGATCCGCTCTAGGCCGATCCAGCAGAGCGCGGCGGCGGAGGCCGCCAGATGCGTATTGAGAATGGCGAGCGCCGCATCGGTAGAGGCGCCAAGCGCCGAGCCCCCATTGAAGCCGAACCAGCCAACCCACAGCAGGCCGGCGCCGATCAGCGTCAGCGTGGGGCTGTGCGGCAGGATGAGCGTCTGGCCGAAGCCCTGCCGCTTGCCGATCAACAGCGCCAGCACGAGCGCGGAAATGCCGGCCGTGGTGTGGACGACGATGCCGCCGGCATAATCCAGCGTGCCCAGCTCTGCGAGCCAGCCGCCGCCCCACACCCAGCGCGCGGACGGATAATAGACGACCAGCGACCAGAGCGCCATGAACGGCAACAGCCAGCCGAACCGCACGCGCTCGGCAAAGGCGCCGACGATGAGCGCGGGCGTGATGATCGCGAAAGTCATCTGGAACAGCGCGAAGGTCGGCTCGGAGAGGCTCGTGCCCTCGCGCACGTCTGCCAGATGGGCGAGGCCGGCGTTGGCAAGGCCGCCGATCCACGAGCCGCCGGGGCCGAAGGAAAGGCTGTAGCCGACAATGGCCCAGAGCAGCGAGGCGACGGCGGCAATGGCGAAGCACTGCATGAAGACGGAGAGCACATTGCGCGCGCGGACGAGACCGGCATAGAACAGCGCGAGGCCGGGCAGGGTCATGAGCAGGACGAGCGCCGAGGCGGTGAGGATCCAGGCCGTGTCGCCGGTGTCCGGCTGTGCGTCCTGCGCCCAGGCCGGCGCTGCCGCCAGCATCATGCCAGCCATGGCCGCGGCCCGCGTCGCGGCCCCGATCGTCCGGTGCATCATTCCTCTCGCTCCCCCAATTATCGGGCCGCCCCTTGATCGGGTTCGGTCCCTTGTCGCTGGTTACACCCAGCCTTCGAGTATCTGGTCCGGCGGGCGATCCCCGCCCACCCACATGCGGATATTGGCAATCACCCGTTCGCCCGTCGCGATGCGGCCCTCAAACGTCGCTGATCCCATATGCGGCGTCATCACGACATTGGGCAGCGCGAGCAGCCGGGGATCGATGCGTGGCTCGAATTTCCAGACGTCCAGCCCGGCACCGGCCAGCCGCCCCTCTTCCAGCGCCTCGACCAGCGCTTCCTCGTCCACGATGCCGCCGCGCGAGGCGTTGATCAGATAGACGTGCGGGCGCAGCAGGCCGATGCGGCGCCGGTCGATCAGGTTCTCGCTCTCCGCATTGCGCGGCGTGTGGATGGTGAGGATGTCGATCTTCGCCAGCATCTCGTCGAGATCGGCATGCCATGTCGCCGCAAGCTGCGCTTCCAGCACTTCGGGCAGGCGGTGGCGGTTGTGATAATGGATCGAGAGGCCGAAGGCGCGCGCGCGCATCGCCACCGCCTGGCCGATGCGGCCCATGCCCACGATGCCGAGCGCTTTGCCGCCGATGCGGTGGCCCAGCATGTTGCTCGGGCTCCAGCCGGTCCACGCGCCGGATCGCACCAGCTTCTCGCCCTCGGCCAGCCGGCGCGGCACGGAGACGATGAGCGCCATGGTCATGTCGGCCGTGTCCTCGGTCAGCACGCCGGGCGTATTGGTGACGATGATGTTCTTCGCCCGCGCGGCCTGCAGCGCGATGTGGTTCACACCCGCGCCATAATTGGCGAGAAGCTGCAGCCGCTCGCCCGCCTCCAGGATCAGCTCGGGGTCGAGATCGTCCGTCACGGTCGGCACCAGCACGTCGCACGAGCGCATGGCGTCGCGCAGCTCGTCCCGGCTCATCGGATGGTCATCGGTGTTGAACGTGGCGTCGAACAGCTCGGCCATACGGTTTTCCACCGCCTGCGGCAGTCGCCGGGTGACGATGACACGGGGCAGGGCAGGCCGGGGACGCCTCGACATGGGCCGCGCATGCTCCGTCAGGCCGGGCAAGGTCAAGCGGGATTTGCGCGCGGACGCTCATCGTGCCGGTTGATGCCCGCCGGAAGCCATGGCAGAAGCGCCCCGGTCAGCGTCCGCAGCATCATGGAAGGGAGACATATGACGCAGCGCTCGACGCTTCTGGTCGGTTTCATGGCGATGGCGGCCCTGTTCGCAGGGGATGCCGTCGCCCAGAGCACCAAGCAGGTCCCCTATTGGGCCTCGCTGGCCAAGGGCGATGCGCGCATGCGCGTCGGCCCCAGCCTCGATTATCCGGCCAGCTGGGTCTATCGCCGCCGCGATCTGCCGGTGAAGGTGGTCGAGGTCTATTCCAACTGGCGCAAGATCGAGGACCCGGACGGCACGCAGGGCTGGATGCACGTCCGCCTGCTCAAGGATGAGCCGACCGCGATCGTGAAAGGCGGCATCGCGCAGATGCGCAATGGCCCCTCCGCCAGCGCGCGCCTGCTCTTCCGGCTGGAACCCGGCGTCGTCGGCCGCCTGAGCGGCTGCGCCAATGGCTGGTGCGCGTTCGAGGTGAACCGGCAGCGCGGCTATGTAGCGGCGCGCAATCTCTGGGGGGCGCTTGATTAGGGGCGAGTGGGGTCCCCACGTGCTAGCCCCTCCTCTTCAGAGGAGGGGTTGGGGTGGTGCGATAACGCTGCCGACAAGCTCTCCGCGCTCGATGCTGCGCATCGCCTACTTCCTGGCCCCTCCTCTGAAGAGGCATTTGTATGCTTTACAAACCGCTCACTTGAGCGAGTCTTTCCGTCTCCACTTTTCCATCGCCCAATGAAAGATCATTGGGACAGCAAAGAAGAACGGTAGCGAGATCAGAAGCCCGGTCCATCCGAAACGGATCACGATCAGGTATGTGAGGATCGGCCCAAGGATGGCGGGCAAAAGTTTCTTCATTCTGGCTTATCCAGCTCGTCCTTGTGTCTCGCCACGTTCTTCAACCGCTCTTTGATCGAGGCATAGCAGAGCATCGCCAGTGGCGTGTCCGCGCCGACAAACCACGCCAGCGAGAGCTCCATTCCGGCAACGCCGAAGCTGATTTCGGCTGAGCTACTTTTCCTAGGAGTTCTATCCGGCGCACTCCATCATCGTCGTATTCAAGTGTGCGATTGGATCTTAAATTGTTCAGTTTGACTCGAATTGGATTTATATGTTCTATCTATAGTCATGACTTCAAATCCAATTGAATATGGCTACATCGCATTTATTGACGAGGCTGGTGATCCTCATTTATCCAAGGTTAGGCCGATAGATGACAACGGCGGAACGGAGTGGCTCATTCTTAGCGCAGTTGTAATGCGAGCAAAATGGGAAAATGAACTTCCACAATGGCTGGCCGACATCAGGGCCGATCTTGGCTTAGATCGCAGTGGGCCGATTCACTTTAGGAACCTATCACCGACGCGTCGGTTGGCAGCTGCAACGAAGTTGGCATCTTTTCCTATTAGAGCATTTGCTATCTGCTCAAACAAAAAGAACATGCGTAAACATGTTAATCGGAGAGCCGAAAAAATTCCTTCGCAAGAATGGTTTTACAATTGGTGCGTCAGATTGCTTTTGGAGCGCGTCACTGGCTTTTGTGAAGCGCGGAGGGTGTTGGATTTTGGTGAATCTTCAACGAAAATAAAGGTCGAATTTTCGAGGCGTGGTGGTCATCGATATAGCCAAACCAACGCCTACACACTCTATCTGAGGCATCAGGAGAAGGCTGGATCGCTCTATCTGACGAAGCGTCAGATAATCACTGACCTTCTGGACACTGACATTATGGAACACCATCCGCATTGGAGCCGTCCTGGGCTACAATTGGCTGACATTGTCGCCAGCGCATTCTATTCTGCGGCGAATACGATTGGGCCGGGGGTGTGGGACATTGAACCGGCGAAGGCACTTACCAAGATAATGGCGAAGGAAAATGGCTCAGCAGCTGACTTTGGGGTTGCCCTTCAACCAACGCCAGCTTGGAAGGCCGAATTGAATGCTGACCAGCAAATCATTTTCACGCACAACGGGTATGACTTTGTAAAATGGTAGACCCCGGCTCCGCGTTCTATATCGCTTTTAGACAACCTTCGCGATGGCTGTCGTCAACATAGCTGCGCTCCGTTCTCTCCTCGGAGCGCGCAGAGTGGTTCCGGCGATGCCTACCGTTGGAACACTTGAACCAAGATTATTTAAAAGTCAATATTATTTGTTGTGAATCAAAAAGTTAAATGTAATTCATTGTTCTTGAGTCACTTTCACGTCCCTGTGCGTAAACAGGTTGCGTATAAGCTAGGTGATTGCTGAAGACGTCATTCAACGCTTGAACAAAGCATCCGTATCTTTGGAAGCTGCCTCCTTTCGTTGCAGGTAGCGGAAATCGAGTTCAGCTAGTCGAAGTTACTGACAAGCGCTTCGCGCACTATGTTGCGCATCGCCCACCACCCCTTGCCCCTACTCTGAAGAGGAGGGATGCTTCCCACGCACCTCACCTTCCCTCTGTCCTACACCCCGTCCGCCATGGCAGCACGGATGCACGCCCTTTGCATCCATAGCTGACAGGAGCGAGTGACATGCGGCTCTTTTTGATGGCGATCTCCACCCGCCCGGCAGCGCAGGCTGCGCGGGGCAGGCGCTGGCGGCCATCTCGCCGGCGGTCCGCGAAAGGTCAGGGAAGCGGAAGTTCATGCCCCCGTGTCGTGAACTTTGTGAACTTCCGGCGCCCGGCGCGCTGTTGGATGGGCGCCGCGCCCCGCCCGTGAACCGCCTTGCCGCGCGCCTGTTTCCTGTTTCCGGCGCGCAGAGCCTTGCCCGCGCGGGAGCGGGGTGCAAGATAGTAAACCCGGCCTTATCGATCAGCAGGGAGTGGCGCGGTTTGCTTCTGTCTCGCAGCTATGCGCCTTCGGACGATCTCGCGGCTTACGTCCGGCGGCATTATGTCTTCGACGCGCGCTTGCCGGACGATTTCGTGCTGATCGACAAGCTGATGTCCGAAACGGCGATGATCCGCATCCTGCTGGAGGGGGACTGGGCGGCGGAAACGGCGGACGGGCAATGGTCCAATTTCGGACGGATTCCGCTCATGGGGCCGAATGGCATTCCCTGGCGCGTGCGGGTGCGCGGGCCGTTTCTGGTGGTGGGCGTCGCGCTGCGGCCGTGCGGCTGGGCCGGGCTGTTCGAGGACTCCGCGCGTGAGATTGCCGACGGTGCCGTGCCGCTGGATCGCTCTTGGGGCGATCTCGGGCGCCAGTTGCTCGACGATGTGGCGGGCGCGGCGGATGACGCGGCTGTGGTCGAGGCGATCGAGCGGGTCCTGCGCCGCCGGCTTGCTGCGCTGGACGGCCCGCCCCCGTCGCAGGCCATGGCGCTGTTCGAGGATATCGCCCGGCATGACAGCACGATCCAGGTCGCCGATGCGGCGCGCCGGGTGGGCCTCTCCGTGCGGCAACTGGAGCGGCACTGCTATGCCACCTTCGGTCACAGCCCCAAGGTGATCCTGCGCCGCAGCCGTTTCCTCGACATGGCGCAGGCGATGCGCGGCTTTGGCGATCCCAGCGCGGATCAGCTCGCGGCCCTGCGCTATTTCGATCAGAGCCACCTCAACCGCGAGTTTCGCCACTTCTTCGGCCTGACGCCGGGCCAGTTCGAGAAAGTGACGACGCCGCTGTTCACGGCGGGCCTCAAGCTGCGGGCAGACGGACTGGCCTGATCGGGGCTTATCGCGGCAGTGCTGCGGCTTCTGTGGCGAGTTGTTCGACCTTGTGGGGGTCGAGCGGCCCTTTGGGGACCACCCAGCTTCCGCCGACGCAGCCGATGAACGGCTGGGCAAGCCAGTCGGGCGCGGTGTCTGCGGAGATGCCGCCGGTGGGGCAGAA
>JAFKLY010000003.1 GCA_017304655.1 Sphingomonas sp. | reverse complement strand
GGTCATGAAATGAAGGACAACGACGCTCCCCAGATCGTAGCTCGCGATGACGCGGCATCATCGAAGACCATCTCGGAACGCCCCCAGATCGAGGAAGCGTCAGGGGATGGTGCTGGGGATGATCGAACCGTTCCCTTCGCCCGCTCCAGATTTTCCAACGTTTATCGATGTGTTGGTTTTCAGTGAAACGACGTATTGCTCGTCGGCGTGGCTTCTCGGGACCACTACGGGTCCACTGCTAAGGTCGCCCCAGCGTATTGTGGCGTATTGCAATGGGACGCCCATTTCCCATGATGAATGCCCCTTCGGGGAAATGTTCCCCTCGAACACCGCCTGAATCTACCTATCTGCGCCTACGGTGAGGTCGCGCTGATCGCAGACGCGGCGTCAGGTGCTGGGCAATGATCGACCTTCAGAGCCGATACGACGATGAAGGGTCGCTCTGCGCGCAAAGTTGCGCTTAAACAGTCTGACTTGCTGCGGCAACTCTGGAGCAGCGCGGTGTGGGTGCAGGATCCGGAGCAACCCCAGATACTGTTCAGAGAACGGCGTCATCGTAATGAAGGTGACCTGCTCCCCAAAAGTTCCTCCGCTCATGAATAGAGTCCCGGGTTGACACGGTGCCCATCCGGCCGGGGTTGCTCGAGCCGCCAGAACGCTCACCAATCCCCCCTCACATTCCCCTGTCCTACACCCCATCCGCCATGGCATCGCTGCCGGATGCCTTCTCCCGTTCAAACCCGACAGATGCCGGCCAGGCGCGGCCCAGTCTCGGTCAGTCACGATGCCTCGTCCGGTCGGGCCGCTCGGGCTTGCCGGGGCGGGCTCTGGCGCCTGTGGCATTCGCCTCGCGCATTGGTCCGGGGAGCGGAAGTTCACGCCCCCGTGTCGTGAACTTTGTGAACTTCCGGCATGCGTCGCGCTGCCGGATCGATCTATCCGGCGGGCCGGCACGATCGGGCGCTCGCTTGTTCGGCGACGCCCGCGTCGCTTCCGTCCGTCCCGTCATCGGGCGAGCCGCTGTGCGCGCGCGGATGGTCGTCCGGGGGCGTCGCAGCCTGTTTGCGGTGGCGCTTTGCGCCGGTTGCTGCGCCGGAGGGGCAACGCCCCGTTGTGTATTTGGCTACATCGGCCCGCGTGCCTGCGGCATAGCCTGCCGGCACGATGCATGCGATCCCCGCCCGCCATCAGCGCCTGACCGGTCTGTCCCGCGTCGTTTTCGGCCCAGGCGGCGTGGCCGACATCTATCAGAAGGCGCCGTGCCGCCTGCTCTTTCCCGATGCCGCAGCCGGCGAATTCCCCCTGGCGGTCAGCCTCACGACGAGCGGCGGCCTCACCGGGGGTGACAGGGTGGCGGTGCAGGTCGTGGTCGAGCCCGGCGCTTGCGGCACGGTCACGACCCAGGCGGCGGAGAAGCTCTATCGCGTCCTGCCGGACGATCCCGATATCGCCGTCGAGACCCAGCTGACCGTGGGCGCGGGCGGTCGCTGCGAGTGGCTGGGGCAGGAGGCCATATTGTTTGAGGGCACGCGCCTGCGCCGTCGGCTGGAGGCCGATGTGGCGGGCAATGGCGCGCTGCTGGCGGTTGAGACGGTGGTGTTCGGCCGCAGCGCCATGGGCGAGGCGTTCACCCAGGGCCTGATCCACGATGCCTGGCGCGTGCGGCGCGACGGGCGGCTCATCTGGGCGGACACGCTGCAGCTCTCCGGCGATATCGCGGCCCTCGGCGCGCAGCCTTATGGGCTGGAGGGCGCGCGGGCGCTCGCGACGATGCTTTATGTGGGCCGCGATGCGGCGCAGCATCTCGATCTTGCGCGCAGCCTGGCGCCCGCGCCCCATGCCGGCGCCACCAGTTTCGACGAGGTGCTGCTGCTGCGCTGGGCAGCGCCTGATGCGCAGGTGCTGCGCACTCAGGTGATGGCGGCGGCGCAGGCCCTGCGTGCCGCCGTCTTCGGTCTGCCGGCGCGTTTGCCCGCCCTCTGGACCTGCTGAAAGGGAGCCCGATGCAACTCACCCCGCGCGAAAAGGACAAGTTGCTGGTGGCGATGGCGGCCATGGTGGCGCGCGGGCGGCTGGGGCGGGGCGTGAAGCTCAACCATCCGGAAGCGATCGCGCTGATCACGGAGCATGTGGTGGAAGGCGCGCGGGACGGGCGCAGCGTCGCTGATCTGATGGCGAGCGGCGGCCATGTGCTCACGCGCGATCAGGTGATGCCCGGCGTGGCCGAGATGATCCACGATATCCAGGTCGAGGCGACTTTCCCGGACGGCACCAAGCTGGTGACAGTCCACAAGCCCATTCGTTGAAGGTGGTGCGCAATGATCCCCGGTGAAATCCTGTGTGCAGACGGCGAGATCGAGATCAATGCGGGGCGGGAGGCGTTCGTGCTGACCGTGGCGAACACTGGCGACCGGCCGATCCAGGTGGGCAGCCACTATCATTTCGCCGAGACCAACCCCGCGCTTGTCTTCGATCGCGCGGCGGCCCGCGGTTGCCGGCTAGACATTCCCAGCGGCACTGCGGTGCGCTTCGAGCCAGGCCAGTCGCGCGACGTGGCGCTGATCCCTTATGCCGGCAGGCGTGTGGTGATCGGCTTTCGCGCTGACGTGATGGGAGCGCTCTGACCATGGCGCGTCGCATGGCCCGCGCCGCTTATGCCGGCATGTTCGGTCCCACCAAGGGTGACCGCATTCGCCTGGGCGATTCCGCGCTGCTGATCAGCGTCGAGCACGATTTCACCGTTTATGGTGAGGAGGTGAAATTCGGCGGCGGCAAGGTGATCCGCGACGGGATGGGCCAGAGCCAGATCACGCGGGCGCAGGGTGCGCCGGACACGGTCATCACCAATGTCGTGATCCTTGATCATTGGGGCATCGTGAAAGCCGACGTGGCGCTGCGCGACGGGCTCATCCACGCAATCGGCAAGGCCGGCAATCCCGATACCCAACCGGGCGTGACCATTCCCATCGGCCCGGGGACAGAGATCATCGCGGGGGAGGGGCGCATCCTCACCGCCGGCGGCATCGACGCGCACATCCACTTCATCTGCCCGCAGCAGGTGGAAGAGGCGCTCAATGCCGGCATCACCACCATGCTGGGCGGCGGCACCGGCCCGGCCCACGGCACGCTTGCCACCACCTGCACGCCCGGCCCCTGGCACATCGGCCGTATGCTCCAAGCACTGGAATCCCTGCCGATGAACTTCGGCCTGTTCGGCAAGGGCAATGCGAGCCGGCCGGACGCGCTGGTGGAGATGGTCGAGGCCGGCGCCTGCGGCCTCAAGCTGCATGAGGACTGGGGCACCACGCCCGCCGCCATCGATTGCTGCCTCTCGGTCGCTGACGAGATGGACATCCAGGTCACGCTGCACACGGACACGCTCAACGAGAGCGGCTTCGTCGAGAGCACCATCGCGGCCTTCGCCGGGCGCACTATCCATGCCTTCCATACCGAAGGCGCCGGGGGCGGCCATGCGCCTGACATCATCCGGGTCGCGGGCCTGCCCAATGTCCTGCCCAGTTCCACCAATCCCACGCGGCCATACACGGTGAACACGCTGGACGAGCATCTCGACATGCTCATGGTCTGCCATCATCTCGATCCGCGCATCGCGGAAGACGTGGCCTTTGCCGAGAGCCGCATTCGCCGGGAGACCATTGCCGCCGAGGATATTCTCCACGATCTCGGGGCCTTCTCGATGATGTCGTCGGACAGTCAGGCGATGGGCCGGGTGGGCGAGACGGTGATCCGCTGCTGGCAGACCGCGCACAAGATGAAGGTGCAGCGCGGCGCCTTGCCCGGTGATGGCGACGCCGACAATCTGCGCGCGTGCCGCTACGTCGCGAAATACACGATCAACCCGGCGATTGCCCATGGCATTGCCCATGTCGTCGGCTCGGTCGAAGTCGGCAAGCTCGCTGATCTGGTGCTCTGGTCGCCGGCCTTCTTTGCCGCCAAGCCGGATATGGTGATCAAGGGTGGGTCCATTGCTGCTGCGCCGATGGGCGATCCCAATGCCTCCATCCCCACGCCGCAGCCGGTGCATTATCGCCCCATGTTTGGCGCGCTCGGCGCCGCCGGCGTCCAGTCCTCCCGCCATTTCGTGTCGGCCGCCGGCATTGCCGGGGGCATGGCGGAGCGGCTCGCCCTTGCCCGCCCGCTGGAGGCGGTGTGCAATACCCGGGGCGGCATTTCCAAGGCGTCGATGATCCACAACGCCGCGACGCCGCATATCGAGGTCGATCCGGAGACTTACGAGGTGCGGGCAAATGGCGAACTGCTGACCTGCGAACCGGCGAGCGAGTTGCCCTTCGCCCAACGCTATTTCCTGTTCTGAAGGCGATCATGACCCAATCCCTCACCGCCCGCGACGTCCTTCCCGCTGGAAGCTGGGACAGCAGCCTGGCGGCCGATGTCATCGTGCTGGACTATGATGCCCGTCATCGCCGCCGCTTCCGCTATGTGGCGCAGGGCGGCACCGATTTCGTGCTCGACCTGGCTCGGGCAACCGTGCTCGCGCACGGCGACGGCCTGAGACTCTCCGACGGACGCATTGTGCGCGTGGAGGCAGTGCCGGAAG
Organism: Sphingomonas sp.; assembly: GCA_017304655.1. GTDB lineage: Bacteria > Pseudomonadota > Alphaproteobacteria > Sphingomonadales > Sphingomonadaceae > Sphingobium. The sequence continues at coordinate 733,597 of JAFKLY010000003.1, read as the reverse complement.
CACTGATGCAAGTGCGTGCCGAAAGCCCGCTCGCGCTGCTCAAGCTCTCCTGGCACATCGGCAACCGCCACTTGCCCGCCGAGATCCATGCGGACCACATTCTGCTGCGCCGAGACGGCGTGATCCTCGACATGCTGATCGGGCTCGGCGCGCAGGTCGAGCTTATCGAGGCGCCATTCACGCCGGAAGGCGGCGCCTATGCCGGGGACGGGCAGGGGCACCATCATGATCGCGCGCATGGTCATGATCATGGGCACAGCCACAGCCACAGCCACAGCCACAGCCATGATCACGATCATGCGCACCACCACCACGACCATGCTCACTGAACCGGGCCTGCATCTCCTGCTGGCCTGGACGTCGCCTTCGCTGCCGATAGGCGGCTACACCTACAGCCATGGGCTGGAGACGGCGGTGGACAGCGGCCGTGTGCGGCGCTGGGGCGATCTGGTCGATTATGTGGATGCGGTGATCGCGCGCGGGGGTGGCTGGGTCGACGCAGTGCTGCTCGCCCAGGCCATGCGCGTTGCCGAGGATGAGGTGGCGTTCGACGAGATTGCCGATCTGGCCGCCGCCTTCCGCGCCAGCAGTGAAACCGCGCTTGAGAGCCGGCAGCAGGGCGCTGCCTTCCTCTCGGTGGTCCGCAAGGCCTGGCCGCATCCTGCGCTGGATGCCTATGCCGCGCGGCGTGGCAGCTGGGCGCATGCCCACGCGACGGTCTTTGCCTTGGCTGCGGCCTCCCATGGCGTGGATGAGACCGCTGCCGTCCATGGCTTCCTGCACGCCACGGCCGCCAATCTCGTCTCGGCGGGTGTCCGGCTGGTGCCACTCGGGCAGACGGACGGGCAGCTGGCGATGGCCGAGCTCGCCCGCCGGATCGGTCCCATTGCGGCCGCTGCCCAGGCCTGCGCGCTTGACGAGCTCGGCACCGCGACGCCAGTGCTCGAACTTTGCTCCTTCCATCACGAAACGCTCTACACGAGGCTCTTCCGCTCATGACATCCACCATTGAACCGCAGCATGGCCCCTTGCGCGTCGGCATCGGCGGGCCGGTCGGCTCGGGCAAGACGGCGCTGACCGACCGGCTGTGCAAGGCGATGCGCGACCATTGGAACATCGCTGCGATCACCAACGACATCTACACGCGCGAGGACGCCGAATTTCTCACCCGCTCAGGCGCGCTGGTGCCGGAGCGGATCATGGGCGTGGAAACGGGCGGCTGTCCGCATACGGCGATCCGTGAGGATGCCAGTATCAACCTGGCGGCTGTCGATGAGATGGCCGGTCGCTTCCCCGGCCTGGAGCTGATCTTCATCGAGAGCGGCGGGGATAATCTGGCGGCGACGTTCAGCCCGGAACTGGCCGACATCACCATCTACGTGATCGATGTCTCGGCAGGTGACAAGATCCCGCGCAAGGGCGGGCCCGGCATCACGCGGTCGGACCTTCTCGTCATTAACAAGATCGATCTTGCGCCGCTGGTCGGCGCCGATCTGGGCGTGATGGACCGAGACGCACGCAAGATGCGGGGCGAGCGGCCCTTCCTGTTCACCAATCTTAAGGACGGCATCGGCCTGCCCGAGATCATCCAGTTCATCGTCAAGACCGGCGGCCTGCCTGAAAGGATCCCTGCATGAACCGTTCGCTCCGTAGCACCGCTTTTCTTGCGCTGGTCGCGCTGCCCGGCGTGGCCATGGCGCATCCCGGCCATGGCGTTGGGGGAGGGCTCGTCTCAGGGCTACTCCACCCGCTCACCGGCGCGGATCATCTCGCTGCGATGCTGCTGGCCGGTGTCTGGGCCGGCATGATGGGCAGCAGGGCGATGTGGATGCTGCCATTCGTGCTGCTCGGTTCCATGCTTGCGGGTTTCTTCACCGCCGCGCTGGTGCCGCCGGCGGTCGCCGAGGGACTGATCGGCGCAACGCTCGGCGGGCTGGTGCTCGTGGCGCTGGCGCGTTTGCGCCCACCGCTGTGGCTGGCTTCGGCTGCCGTTGCGCTCGCCGGGCTCGGTCACGGCTTTGCGCACGGGCTGGAAGCGCCGGATGGCACGGCGCGTGCCGGCTTCGTCATCGGTTTCCTCGCGACGGCAGCGGTGCTCCAGCTGGCCGGGCTGGGATTGGCAAGGTTCGCCCGGCAGGGCTTGTCGCTGCGTCGCGGGACATGGCACAAGGCCTCATGATGAAACGCTTTTCTTTCTGCTCCGCCCTGTCCCTCAGCCTGGCGCTGGCGAGTGTCGTGACGGGAACACCCGCACAGGCCAAGGTCGATCCTTCCGTCATGCGGTCCGCGATCGATACGCAGGTCATGCGGGATTGGCCCGAGCTTGAGGCGCTCTACAAGGACTTGCACAGCCACCCCGAAACCGCCTTTCGCGAGACTCGAACCGCCGGGGTGCTGGCGGCGCGTCTCAAGGCGATGGGCGTGGAGGTGACGGAGGGCGTCGGGAAAACCGGTCTGGTTGGCATAATCCGCAACGGGGCAGGGCCGACCGTACTGATCAGGACCGAGCTCGACGCGCTGCCGATGGAGGAGAAAACTGGTCTCCCTTATGCAAGCCGGGCGCAGCAGACCAATGCCGACGGCAAGACCAGTTTCGTCGATCATGCCTGCGGGCATGATATCCATATGGCCTGGTGGATCGGCACTGCGAAGGCGCTGCTCGCGATGAAGGGCCGCTGGCATGGCACCGTGATCCTGGTCGGCCAGCCTGCCGAAGAAGTGGTTTCGGGCGCCAAGGCGATGCTGGATGACGGGCTCTACACGCGCTTCCCGAAGCCAGATTTTGCCTTCAGCGCGCATATCGGCCCGTCGCCCGCCGGCGAGGTGACGATCAAGCAGGGCTTTACGACATCGGCCAGCGATGCCGTCAACGTGACCTTCCACGGGCAAGGTGCGCATGGCTCGATGCCGGACAAGAGCATTGATCCGGTCGTCATGGGCGCGCGCTTCGTCTCGGACGTGCAGACCGTGATCAGCCGCCAGAAGGACCCGATGAAATTCGGCGTCATCACGGTCGGCGCCTTTCATGCCGGTACGGCTGCGAACATCATTCCCGATACGGCCGAACTGGGCCTCACGCTGCGGTCATACGATCCGGCTGTGCGGGAAACGCTGCTGAAAGGGGTGAAGACGACCGCAGACGCCGTGGCCATGATGTCCGGCGCGCCGGCGCCCGATGTCGTGCATTCGCACGGCACGGGCTCGGTCAACAATGAACCGGCGCTCAGCGCGCAGGCGGCGACCATGCTGACGATGGCGCTCGGCAAGAACCGCGTCATCTTGATTCCGGCCAGCGAACCGGGCTGGACGGCGAGCGAGGATTTTTCCGAGTACGCCGAAGGAGGCAAGGTGCGTTCGGTCTATTTCAGCATCGGCGGCACCAGTCCGGAAGTGGCTGCCCGCCTGAAGGCGGAGGGCAAACCGGTGCCGGTCAACCATTCGCCGTTCTTCGCACCCGATCCGGAGGTCAGCATCAAGACCGGCGTAGAGACGCTTACGCTGGCGACACTCATGGTCGCGGGCAAATAGCGCGTTCGGTCTTCAGGGCTGCCGGCAGTGGCAACCCGAGGCGTAAAATGCATGGGTGGCGGCATGCGCCTGGGTGATAGCGTTGGCGTCCGGCGGGCTGGCCGCACGCGTCGCACGAGCCTGCGCAACGAGGCGCGCGGCGATGGCCGCCTCGTCCACGCCCACGACGCGCCCATGGCGCACCACTGGCCGACCGGCCACAAGAAGATGGGCGACGTCGGCCCGGGTCGCGCGTGCCAGCAGCCAAGCGGGATCGGTCGGCAGGCCCTCGTCGATCCAGTCCCACGCGATGCGACGGCGGTCGAGCAACAGCACATCGGCAGGCGCGCCCGGCGCGATCTGGCCGCCGCCATCCGCCGTCCCCAGAATGGCGGCCCTGCCGCCAACCCATGCCGCGTGGAGCGCAGGCGCGGGGTCTGGCAGGGAGACAGGACCATTTTCGCCGGCTCTGGGTTGCGTCATCAGCAGGTTGGCCAGTCGCAGTTCGCGAAGCATGTCGGCATCGTCATCCAGCGCCATGCCGTCGAGGCCAAGACCCAGGCCAACGCCGCAGGCAGCGATATCCCCCAGTGCAGGCAAACCCGAACGCAGCCGAAGGTTGGAGGAAATGTTGACCGAGAGAGTGACGCCGCGCGCCGCCAACAGAGCCAGTTCGTCCGGTCGCAGCCAAACGCCATGTGCCACAGTCAGGCGGGACGAGAGCAGTCCGATCTCGTCCAGCCAGGGCACGAAGCCTTGCGGGAAGCAGGCATCGGCCCATTCGCGCTGCAACCGTGTCTCCAGCAGGTGCGTGTGGACGCGCCGGCCAGTGCGGGCCGATGCGGCCGCGATAGCGGCCAACGTGTCGGGCCGCGCCCATTGCGGCGCCACGGGATGATAGTGGAGCGCGAACGTCTCGTGCTCCAGCGCCGCTGCCTGCTCGAACAGTGCCATGTTGGTGGCGCAGGGACGCAGGGCCTGATCCATGGTTGCGATAGCGGTCCGGCGCTCCGGGGGGAAGAAAGACGCCAACTCGGCATGATCGCCATAGACGAGCGGATTGGCATCGAAAAAAGGCCAGCCAAAGGCCACCCGCACGCCAGTGTCGCGGGCCGCCTGTGAGACGGCAGACGCCTCGTCCAGCAGTGCGGCGCTGCTTTGGGTATTGTGGCAATGATAGACCGCCGCTACCCCCGATCCTGCGAGCCGCGCAAGCGCCAGTACGGCTGTGTCATAGGGGTCGACCCGCGGTTGCCGTGACAGGTCGACCATCCAATGTTCCAGGGGCGCATCCTGCACGCCGCAGGCCAGTGTCGCGAGGCCCCTGCCATGATCGTGGGCATTGGCGAGTGCGGGCATCGCGACCAAAGCGGCTTCGTCTTCCGTCAGTTCACCAGGGTCGCAGGGTGTCACCGCCGCAATCCGGCCATCGGTGCCGATCATCAGCACATGAGCTCCGAGCGGTGCTACACCGGCCGCAGGCAAAAGTGCGCCGATGCGCCAGATCGATCCCTGCATGTCCGGTCCTTCCTTCGCCGATCTTCCCGGGTGTAGGCGCTCGGAGCCCGGCTCGCCAGCGCTGCGCATTGCCGCTTGGGCCATGCGGTGTTTCGCGCTTGCGAACGCGGCCGAACATGGTTCGCGTTGCACAAGAATAGCAACACGCCGGTTCGATTCTTGCAATGGCGGCGGCCGCCGTTCTGCAACACGTTGCGGACAAGCTAGCCTGTCCGGCCCATAAGCCGGGGAAGATCGGGGAACTGCATGGCGCGATGGCGTCCGGGTTGCCCTGCCGCGAAATGGCGGCCAGCCTTTGCCCTTGTGAATGTTGCAGGGGTAACGGCTCGGACAAGGGCAGCAGGAGGCGGTAAAAATAACAAAGAGGGATTAGGTGTATGTCGCAAAGTCTTTTGTTGCCTGTTCGTCATGCCCCGCTGCGCCGAGCGGTCCTGCTTCTGGCTGCCAGCGTGGCGCCTTTGGCTCTCGACATGGGCGTCGCGCACGCGGCTGATGCTGCCGATGCCGCTGCGTCCGATGCGGAGCCTACCGCCGAGATCGTGGTGACCGCGCAGCGTCGCGATGAAACGTTGAGCCGCGTGCCTCTCTCGATCGCGGCTTATTCTCAAAAAACCATGGACGTGCAGGGCATCCGCAGCATTGACGACATTGCGCGCATCACGCCCGCCCTGCAGTTTTCCGCCACGTCCGGCGTCGCCGGCAACAATGGCTCGAACATCTCCATCCGCGGCCTCAAGTCGGACGTCGGTTCGTCCACGACGGCGATTTACATCGATGATACGCCGATCCAGATCCGCAACATCGGCTATTATGGCGGCAATCCCTATCCGCGCGTTTTCGATCTCGAACGCGTGGAAGTACTGCGCGGTCCGCAGGGCACGCTGTTCGGCGCAAGTTCCGAAGGTGGTGCCGTCCGTTTCATCACTCCGGCGCCGAGCTTCGACAAGACCAGCATCTATGGTCGCTCGCAGGTGTCCTTCATTGACCATGGGGACCCCAGCTATGAAGCGGGCCTCGCCGTTGGCGCTGCGATTTCCGACACGCTCGCCTTCCGGGCGAGCGGCTGGTATCAGAAGCAGGGCGGATACATCGACCAGGTGATCCAGGGCACCAACACGGTGAAGGCCGAGGATATCAACTGGCAGAAGAACATGGTTGGCCGCTTCGCCCTGGCGTGGAAGCCCACCGATACACTCACGATCACGCCGAAAATCTTCTATCAGTATCTGCGCCAGAACGCGCGCGACGATTTCTGGGAGGGTTATGGCAATGCCACCGACGGCGATTATCGCAGTGGCGTTTATCAGCCCGAGCCGACACGCGACCGCCTGCTGATGCCCTCGATGACGGCCGAGCTCAAGCTGGGGACGGTGAACGTGGTTTCAAACACGTCCTACTTCAAGCGCGAGCAGTACCAGACGCTTGATTACTCAACCTATTTCTCGACCCTGCGTTCGGGTACCCCCTTCGGCACCTACTCGAGCAAGGACATCACCAACATGTCCGATTATCTCTCGCTCAAGCAGCGGAATTTCTCGCAGGAATTGCGGGCCTATTCAGCGAACAATCCGCTTGTCGACTGGAGCGCGGGTCTCTTCTATGCCCACAGCCAGCAGGACTTTTCCAACTTCACCTCTTCGGGCCGCACGCCCGGCGTGCTGGTCAGTGGCTTCCCGCAGTATAACAACCGCTACAGCCTGGTCGACCTGATCACGTCCAAGGACAATCAATATGCGGCCTTTGCGAGCGTTGACTTCAAGCCGACCGAAAAGCTCACGCTGACCGCGGCGCTACGCTATACCAAGGTCGATTTCGATTTCGACGAGACAAAGGACGGCCCGACCAACAGCGGTGTGCGCACCCGCGTGCTGACGTCGACCAGCGAAGGTTCCTGGACGCCCAAGTTTGCGGCCAAATATCAGGTCGACGACAACGTCATGCTCTATGCATCGGCGAGCAAGGGCTTTCGTCCGGCTGGCGCACAGCCGAGCACATTGCCGGAGCGCTGCGCGGCCGACCTTGCGGCTCTGGGCCTGAGCACCAGCACGGTGCCAAGCGGCTTTGAGTCTGACTCGCTGTGGTCCTACGAGGCGGGCACCAAGGGGCGTCTGTTCGGCGGCAAGGTGGCGTTCGACGTCAGCGGCTACATGGTCAACTGGAAGAATATCCAGCAGGCCGTGCGCCTTAACTGCGGCTTCTCCTATGTGTCCAACCTGGGCGATGCCAACGGCAAGGGCCTCGAGCTCTCGCTCGACGTGCGTCCGGTCGCCGGTTTCTCGCTGGGCGGCAACGTCGGCTACACCAACGTGCACTATGCGAGCAACGTGACGATCAAGAACGGCACCGTTCTGCTTCGCAAGGGTGGCGAGCGGATCAGCGGCCCGCTGTGGTCAGGCCATGCCTACGCCAATTATGAAGGCACGGTCCGTGGTGACGTTTCCGCCTATCTGCGGGCGGACTATACCTTTACCAGCGACGACACGATCCCCTCGGCGGTCGGGACCTTCGGCTATGACGCCTCGCTCTATGCTCTGCCGGGCCGGGACTTCGTGCAGATGCGCGCGGGCCTGCGCAAGGGCGGGACGGATATCTCGCTCTTCGTCGACAATCTGCTCAACTCGCGTGACCTGCTCTCGCGCGGGCATGACAGCCCGACCGGCACGCTGTTCTACGCTCAGTCCTATCGTCCCCGCACGATCGGCATAACCTTGCAATATCGTAACTGATCGCAAATGCTGCGAGCAAGGCGGCTGGGTTCACCCCGCACGCCTTGCCCGCCCCTCGTGGGAGAGAACCGCCGTGTCGAACAGCATTGCCCAGTCACCGCCGGATCGTCCCTTCGATGGACTCCTGCCGGGCTGGCAAGGCACCAGCCGCGAGCTGTTCACGCTCGTGCTGGTCTATGCGATCGGCCTGGGATCGATGGCGATGGTAGGGATGCTTTCGCCACTCACGACTATTGTGGCGCGAGACTTCGCCACGAGTCCGGCCGCGATCGGCTGGACGATTTCCCTGTTTTCACTGCCGGCGGCCATCACCTCCACCCTGGGTGGCGGTCTGGTCGATCGATTGGGTCCGCGCCGCGTGCTCATTCTCGCACCGCTGTTGCTGGCGCTCGCTGACGTCGGCATGGTCAAGGCCCGCACGCTCTGGCTGTTCGATCTCTCGATGGTGCTGGCCGGCATCGCCTATATCGGCGTGCTCAATGGCGGAGCGGCGATGCTGATGACCTCGCTGACCGGTACCTTGCGCGCTCGGGGCATGTCGCTCTGGGCCACCTATGCGCCGGCTGGCTTTTCCGCCGGGCTGCTGCTGTCGGCCGTGGTCGCGCAGTGGGCGGATTGGCGGATTGCCTTTGTTGCCCATGGCGTGGTGATGCTCGCTTGCGTGGCCGGCGTGGTGCTGCTGCCCCGTGTTGCCTCAGCGCCGCGGGATCTGACGCGCTCGCCGCTGGCCCAATTGCGCGCGGGGGTAACGAACCCGGTCCTGCTGTTGCTGGCACTGTCTGCGGCGCTGCCCAACATGGTCTCTTACGGCACCAGCCTCGTCGCCGCCGGGTGGCTCGCCGAAACACATGGCGTCTCGCTGGCGGCATCGGCCGGCATTGTCGCCGGTGCCAAGATTGTCGCCGTGCTGACCGGCAGTACCGTCACCGGAATCCTGCTTGCGCGCGCCATGGCACCCCTGCGTCTTTACGCGGGGATGGCGGTGGTCGGCGTGCTGGCGCAGTTGCTGCTGTTCGTGCCGGTGAGTCCGTTTGTGGCGGCAGTCGCCGGGCTCATGGGCTGGATCTTTGCCTTCGGGGCGCTCTCCGGGGTCTGCATGGCGCTGTTGCCCCGCGTCGCGGAGCGTGCGGGCGGCGCCGGTCTCGGTGCGGGAATCGTCAACCAGTTCGTCTCGCTCGCCTCGTTTCTCACACCCGCCATCTATTTTGGCCTGAGCAGTTGGCAGGCGTGGGTAGCGGTTGCCGCAGGTGCGTTGACCGTCGGCGTCACGGCGCTGCGGCAGGCCGGGCGCATGACCGGCGAGGACGGGCTCTCCGCCTGAGGATCAGACGGCGGTATCGCCGCCATCGAGTGGGAGCATCGCGCCCGTCACATAGCTGGCCGCGTCCGAGAGAAACCAGGCAAGAGCCGCCGCGACTTCTGCCGCGCTGCCATGGCGCCGCAACGGAATGCGCGCCTCGACGGCAGCGCGCGCGGCACCGGCATCGGCCTGAGCATCCCAGAAGGCCCGCGTTTGCGCGGTGTCCACCCAGCCGGGCAGAACGAGGTTGACCCGAACCCCCAGCGGCCCGAGCTCGGACGCGAGACTGCGCATCAGGCCAGCCAAGCCGGCCTTGGTTGCCTGATAGGCATGCGTCTGTGGCTGGCCGCGCAGTGTAGCGGTGGAGGAGACCAGAACCAGGCTTCCCTTGCTGCCCACCAGCAGCGTTTGCATGGCTTGCGCTGCCAGGAAGGGGAGCCGCAGGTTGATCGCGGCGGCGCGGTCCCAATCGGCGATTTGCCATTCGGCGAGCGGCGCCTGGCTCATGGCCGACGCTGCGACCACCAGGCTATCGAGCCGGCTATGGCGCTGCGCGATGGCGTCTGCAAACGCTTGTGGCGCTGCGGGATCGGCAAGGTCGAGGGGGTGAAAGCTCACCTGGGGCAGGGCTGGCGTGTTCGGCGCTGCTGCCGGGTCGTCGGCGAGCCAGATGGCGTCACCGCTCTCGGCGAGAAGCCGAGCCAGCGCTCCCCCTAGGCCAGTTGCCCCACCGATAATCGCATGGATCTTCATGGCGCCGCTGCTCCGCGCGCAAGAGGGACAAGGTGTTTCCTTTTCTGCTAACATGGCGTGACAAGAAAGCGCATGACAGGCAACGCCGTTGACCGAAAAAAGCAACCCCCAGCTCGTCGGCGGCTTGGTAAGGATCAGCCATGAACGAGGCGGTTCCTCTCGACCCTTTGGATGAAAGCGATCCGCGCGCCATGCGCCGGGCCATTCGGGAAGGGCGATTCACGGGGTTCACCAATCTGGTCGCGCGCGGTCACATCCAGGGCAATTTGATCACGGTGCCTGCTGCGTTCGCGGATGCGTTCGAAGCCTATGCGCGCGCCAATCCAGAGGCACTTCCGCTGCTCGGGCGCGGCGAGCCCGGCCGCCGCGACATGCCCGCCATTGCCGAGGATATGGATATCGCGCGCGATACCGGCGGCTACATGGTGTTTCGCGATGGCGAGCTGGTCGACACGCCGCGCGATGCCAGTGCTTACTGGCGCGACGATCTGGTGCCCTTCGTCATCGGCTGTTCCTTCTCCTTTGAAGCGCTGCTGCAGCAAAGCGGCGTGCGCCTGCGTCATCTCGACGAAGGCGATGTCTCGGCGATGTATGAGACGTCGCGCGAGACCGCGCCGGTCGGCCCGTTCGGCGGGAAGCTCATCGTCTCCATGCGCGCGCTGACGCCGGCCGATGCGATCCGCGCCACGATCGTTTCCGCGCGTCACCCTGGCTTTCACGGTGCACCCATTTCGCTCGGTCTGCCGGAAGATCTCGGGATCGAGAGCCTCGAGAACAGCTATGGCGGCCACGGCATGAAGCAGGTGCTGCCGGGCGAGCTGCCAGTGTTCTGGGCTTGCGGAGCCACCGGGCAAAATGCCGTGCGCGCCGCGCGCCTGCCGATAGCCATCACTCATTACAAGGCTCACATGGTCATCACCGACCTGCCTTTGCCAAAGGACATGCCCTCATGAACCTGGATGACGCCGTCGCCCATTATGAAGACCATGGTTATGTCGTGTTGCCGGGCCTGCTGGCCGGGCCGGTGCTGGACGAACTGCGCGCGCTGACCGACAGGGTCGAGGCCGCTGCCGCCGAGGTGGCCGAGGACAATGCGTGGTACGATTTCTCGACGGATATGGAGGGCAATCGCACCGTCCAGCGGATCAAGAAGCCCAATCGTATCGATCCGTTCTACGCTGCGCTGGCCGGCAATGACATGATCATGGCGCTGGCCGAGAAGTTGATCGGCCCGATGATCCGTTTGAACCACACCAAGATCAACATGAAGTCGGCCAAGGGTGGCGATGCGCTGGAATGGCACCAGGACTGGGCCTTTGCGCCGCACACCCATATGGGAACGACGGTCGCTTCCATCCTGATCGATGGTGCGAGCGCCGCCAATGGCGCGATGCAGGTGATTGCGGGCAGCCACAAGGGACCGCTCATCGATCATCATGACGAAGATGGCTATTTCGTCGGCGCGGTGCTGTCCGACAAGATCGATCCATCCAAGGCCGTACTGCTCGAAGGGCCTCCGGGCACGGTCAGCTTCCATCATCCCATGACGTTGCACGGCTCGAGCGTGAACCTGTCGGGCGATCCGCGTCGTATCCTGTTCTTCGAATATGCGGCGAGCGACGCTTTCCCCCTCTTCTACAAGGTCGATTGGGACGAATATGACTCGCGCATTGTGCGTGGACCCTCGACGAGCGAAGTGCGCTTCGAGTCCAACTATGTGAAATTGCCCTTTCCCAGCCGGGCGGGCAGCTCGATCTACAAGATCCAGGCGGCTTCCAACCGCCGCTATTTCGCGGATGCCCAATGAGTATTGCGTTCGTCACGGGTGCCAGTGCCGGTACGGGTCGTGAAATCGCCCTGGCGTTGGCGGGCGAGGGCCATGATGTGGCCGTGCTCGGCCGCCGCACCGATGCTTTGGAGGCACTGGCCGCCGAGATCGAGGCCATGGGTCGCCGCGCCCTCGTCCTGACGGCCGATGTGCGCGAGGCCACGCAACTCGAGGCGGCGCTCGATGGCTTGCTGGCATGGAGCGAGGGCCGTGTCGACGTGGTCGTCAATGCCGCCGGCACCACAGGCCCGCTGTCTCCGCCCATCGGGCAGTTTAGTCTGCAAGACTTCGACAGCACAGTGGCGACCAACCTGCGGGCGCCGTTCATCGTGCTCAATCGCTTGCTGCCGGTGATGCGTGCGGCGGGGCAGGGACGGGTGATCATGATTGGCGGCAATCACGGCATGCGCGGACGCGCCGGACGATCCAGCTACAGTGCCTCGAAATGGGGCCTGCGTGGCCTCTCTCGCAGCGCGGCGCTGGAAGCAGGGCCGGATGGGGTGACCGTGAACTATATCGCGCCCGGCCCCATCGCCATCCCGCGCATGAAGGCAGCGTGGAAGGCGCAGGCCGAGGCTGGCGGCGTGAGCGAGGATGAAGCGCTGCGGGCCTATGTGGCAAACATGGGCATCCCGCTGGGCAAGCCGAGCGAGGCGCAGGACATTGTAGCAATGGTTCTCTACCTGGCCGGCCCTGGTGGCCGAAACATCACTGGCCAGGAACTGGTGATCGACGGCGGCGCGACCGTCCTTTGAGAGAGGGCGACGACTATCGTCCCTGCCCACCATCGACCATGAAGAAAGCCCCCGGATGGCGTTCCATCCGGGGGCTCTTCGTGCGACCCGTCAGGCGCGGGGTCAGAACAGATCGAAATATTCGCGATGTTCCCAGTCGGTCACGGTCGCGTTGTAACGCGCGACTTCAGCTCGCTTGATACGGGCGAAATGATCGACAAAGCCATCGCTCAGGCCTTCGCGCATGACCGTGCTGGCTTCTAGAGCGGGCAGGGCGGCTTCCAGGCTTGTCGGCAGATGCGTGGCCGGCACTTCATAGGGGCTGTCGACTGGCTCGGGCGGCTCGGCGCTCGCCGCGATTCCGGCCATGCCGGACACCATTTGCGAGGCCAGATAGAGATAGGGGTTCGCCGCCGGCTCGCCGACGCGATTTTCGATCCGGGTCGCGCTGGCCGAGCCTTTGGCCAGCACGCGCAGCATGGCGCCCCGATTGTCCACGCCCCAGGCGATGCGATCGGGCGCCAGAGAGTTCGCGCGGTAGCGCTTGTAGCCGTTGATCGTCGGGGTGGTCAGCGGCATCGCGGCGGCGGCATGATCGAGCAGACCGGCCAGATAATGTCGACCGAGAGGCGAGAGGCCGGTTTCGCCGTCGGCCTGCGCAAAGGCATTGCGGCCGCTCGCCGTTTCGACCAGCGATTGGTGCAGGTGCCATCCGCTCGACATCGCGTCGGGCAAGGCCGGGCGGCACATGAAGCTCGCATGATGGCCATGCCGGCGTGCCACCTGCTTGGCCATGTTGCGGAACAGGAGCATGGCATCGGCGGACCCGATGCCGGCCTGCACGCCGAAGACAAATTCCACCTGCGAGGGGCCGAATTCCAGCTCCATCGAGGTGAGCGGCAGGTCGAGCGCCACGCAGGTCTGGCGCAAAACGTCCAGCAGCGGCTCAATCGTGTCGTAGCGCTGTTCGGTCAGATACGCGTAGCCCTGGTGGATCAGCGCCACGTCGGGTGGCGTGCCCGGCTGGCCGGCATCGTCCGGCATCAGGCGCGGGTCGAGGAGTCGGGTGAGGTGAAATTCAACCTCGAGCCCGCTCATGAACGAGAGGCCCTGCCCGGCCAGCCTTGCCACGGCCCGTTTCGCCAGCCGGCGCGGGCACCAGGGATAAGGCGTGCCGTCGGCGAAATAGAGGTCGCCCAGCATCCACGCCGTGCCCGGTGCCCAGGGCAGTAGCTTCCAGCTGAGCGGGTCCGGCACGAGGATGATATCGCCCGCGCCTTGCAGATCGGCACGGTCGATGCCGGCGCCGGCGGAGAAAACCGGCACAACGGTGCGGTGTGACGTATCCTTCAGCAACAGGCTGGAGGTGATCGACATGCCCTGCGACAACGCATCCGGCAGGCTTGCCGCCATGAGCGTCTTGCCGCGCAGCACGCCGTGCAGGTCCGGAAAGCCCAGCCGCACGGAGTGGACATGCCCTTCGGCGAGGCGCCGGGGCAGCTCTTTCGCCGCCGCTGTCTGTTCGGCGGTCCACAAGTCGTGGCGCGCGACGAAGCCGGTCATAGGGCGAGCGCTGGAACGGTCCACGAGGCCTGGGTGCGCAGCCGCTCGACCGCCTCACGCCAATAGGCTTCCGGCGCAGTGCCGTTCGGGGCGACGCCGTCAATCGTCGCTGGGCCGACACCAGCATTGCTGCCTCCGAGCGGAGCCATGGCCAGCGCGGCCTCGCCCTTCTGGACCTTTTTGATCTGGTTGATCAGCATCACGCGATAGGCAACGATGGCCTTGTCCGACGTTCCCAGATGTTCCCGTGTGCGATCCTGGATGCGGCCCTGGCTTTCGACAGCCCATTGGTCGTGCACGTTGATGTCTTCGCCCATGCCGGTGAAGGTGCGGGTCTTCTGCTCCTGCAGGTTAAAGCCCCAATCATTGTGGCGTCCGACGCGCGGCATGTAGTCCGGCAAGGTATAGAGCTGCAGGCGCTGCTCGCGCATCAGCGGCTTGTCCACCGGCTCGGCGAAGCTGGTGAACATGGCGTACCAGTAGCAGCTCATGTCATCGATTGGCACGTGCCACTGCGTGATCGTCATGGTGGAGGACAGGGGAATCACGAAGGCCTGCGGGAACAGCACGTTGGTCACGCGCACATGAGTGTCTCCACCCTCCAGATGGCGCAGGGTGGTGATGCGCAGGCCGCAATCGCTCCGCGCCACGGCAATGTCCGGGCAGTCATATTCGCGCAGCACCTTCGTCATTGGCAGGTCGCTATCGGTCGAATTCGCGCGGAACTGTTTGCCGTAATTGGCGTCTGCCTCGGCATCCTCGAAATAGCGGTGGAGGAAGCTGGCATGAGCCGGGTCCATGCCGACTTCCAGCGCCTGCAGCCAGTTACAGTCGAGATAGCCCTTGAAGGAAAAGACGTGGGAGTCGGGCGCGGCCAGGCAATCCAGTGCCGGTAGCGGCGGGGCATTGCCATTCTCGTCGAGCGGACCGAACCAGCCGAAGATCGTGCCGCCCACTTCGCGCACCGGATACGCCTTCTGCTTGATCCGCTTGCAGAAGTTGCTGTCCTTGGGTTCAGCGGGCGTTTCCAGGCAAGTGCCGGTCACATCGAACAGCCAGCCGTGGAACGGGCAACGCAAGCCGCCATCCTCGAGCCGGCCGAAGGCGAGGTCGGCGCCGCGATGCGGGCAATCGCGATCGACCAGACCGAGCCGGCCCTCTTCATCACGGAACAACACAAGTTCCTGACCGAGTACCTTGATGGCCTTGAGCGGGCGCTCCCCCTGCAACTCCTCGCTGATTGCCACCGGCTGCCAATATTGGCGCAGCAGATCGCCCAGTGGCGTGCCCAGGCCGGAGAGGGTGATGAGGTTGTTCTGCTCGGGCGTCATGATGGCCTCTCGTTGAATTCACAGGCGAATGACCGCCGCGACCGAAGCATGGTCGCAGTCCTGCGGCTACCCCGCCTTTTGTCGGCTGACTTTGCCCCGGATGAGGGCTGCGATGTGTTGCCTGTTTCGCAGTGCCGCGTTGCCGATTGTGCCATTGCTGGAGGTCCGCCCGGCGTTGCGCTAGGGCGTGGGCATAGGCTAGCTGCTGATGCCTCGCGTTCCGTTTTAGAAAGCTTATCCATGTCTCGCACCCTTTCCGCCATCGCCATCTTCTGTGGGTCCAATGTTGGTGAAGGGGAGGCATACAAGGAGGCATCTGCCGCGCTGGGCGCTGCCCTGGCCCGGCGCGGGATCACCATCGTCTATGGCGGAACCCACAAGGGATTGATGGGAATATTGGCCGACGCT
Organism: Sphingomonas sp.; assembly: GCA_017304655.1. GTDB lineage: Bacteria > Pseudomonadota > Alphaproteobacteria > Sphingomonadales > Sphingomonadaceae > Sphingobium. The sequence goes on along the minus strand of JAFKLY010000003.1, from coordinate 717,929 downwards.
GCACTGGCCGAAGGGGGCCGGGTTCATGGCGTGATCACCCAGCGCCTGTTCGAGAAGGGGCACTTGCACTCTGGCCTGAGCGAAAGCGAAATCGTCGAGGGGATGCGCGCGCGCAAGGCGCGGATGCTCGATCTTGCCGATGCCTGCATTGCCCTGCCCGGCGGCATCGGCACGGCCGAGGAATTCATGGAAGCCTGGACGCTCAACCAGTTGGGCGACGTGGACAAGCCGGTCGGTCTGCTCAATGTTGATGGCTATTATGACAGCTTCATGGGCTTCATCGACACGATGATTGCGCGCAAGTTCCTGCCCGCCGCGCACCGCGAAGGCATTGCTCTCGATCCGGTGCCCGATGCCTTGATCGACAAGCTTGCGGTGTTCGAGAAGCCGACAGTCCAGAAATGGATGTGAGCTGACCGGCGGCGGCGCCTGCCGCCCGGCTCAGTCCGTGGCGATCCAGATCGATTTGGTTTCGAGATGCTCGTCGAGATGGGCCTTGCCATATTCCCGGCCCATGCCGCTCGCTTTCACGCCACCTGAGGGCATGGCGGGGTCGATCGCGTTGTAGCAATTGACCCAGACAGACCCCGCGCGCAGCGCGCGGCCCAGGCGATGGGCGCGGCCGACATTGCCGGTCCAGATCCCCGCCCCGAGGCCGAAGGGGGTTGCATTGGCGCGGGCCACCACTTCCTCTTCGCTGTCGAACGGCAGGACCGCGAGGATGGGGCCGAATATTTCCTCACGCACCGCGCGCATTGCGTCAGCGGCGCCGGAGAGGACAGTGGGCGGGAAGAAGAAGCCCTGACCGAAGGCACCATCCTCAAGCCTGGCACCGCCGCAGACGGCACCGGCGCCCTCACGCAGGGCCTCCTCCATATAGCCGCTCACGCGTGCCAATTGGCGTGCGGAGACCAGCGGACCGAGATCTGTCGCCGGTTCAAGACCGTTGCCGATCCGCAAAGCGCCCGCGTGGCGCGCGACAGCGGCAGCGAAATCGTCGGCGATCGGGCGCTCGACGAACAGGCGGGTGCCTGCGCTGCAGACCTGACCGGAATTAGCGAAGGCCGCCACAACCGCCATACGCGCCGCCTTGTCGAGGTCGGCATCGGCAAAGATGATGTTGGGAGACTTGCCGCCCAGCTCCAGGCTGATCCGCTTGAGAGTGCCGGCGGCGGCGGCCATGATCGCGCGGCCGGTCGTGTCTGATCCGGTGAACGCGATCTTGTCGATGCCGGGATGTGCGGCGAGGGCCGCGCCGGCTTCCGTGCCAAGGCCCGTCACGATGTTGAAGACGCCGGGCGGTACTCCCGCTTCGAGCGCGAGCTTGCCTAACATGAGCGGCGAGAGCGAGGCGTCTTCTGCCGGCTTGAGAACGAGCGTGCAGCCTGTCGCCAGGACTGGCCCGAGCTTCAGGATGCTCGCCCAGAGCGGCCCGTTCCAGGGAATGATGGCGGCACAGACGCCGACCGGCTCCCTGACGGTGCAGGCAAAGAGCGCCGGGTTGGAGGGTGTGGCGGTGATCCCTTCGATGCCTCGCGCCATGCCGGCATAATAGCGCAGCAAATCGGTCAGCATCGCGACGCTGCCGCGCGTGTGGCGGATGGGGGAGCCCATGTCGAGCGTATCGAGCATGGCGAGTTGCTCGGCATTGGCCTCGACCAGATCGGCCAGGCGCAAGAGGAGCGCCTGCCGCTCGGTCGGCGAGAAGTGCGGCCAGGGACCGCTCTCGAACGCAGCGCGTGCAGCCGCGACGGCGCGGTCAACATCTTCGGCCTCGCCACGGGCAAAGTCGACGAGATGTTCGCCGGTGGCCGGATTGTGCGAGGCGAGGGTCTGGCCGGATTGTGCCGGCACCCACTCCCCGCCGATCAGCAGGCCCATCGGGTTCTGGACGGGGAAGGGTTGCGTCATGGTTTAGTCCTTTACCGCAAAGCTGATCGGCTGGGCGCCTTCCCACAGCGTCTGCTTGCCCAGCTTTGCCAGATTCTCCTTGCCTTCGACGATGGTCATGAAGTGGATGCCTGCCAAGGGTCCGAGCTTGCTCGCAAAGGCGACGCCGCCATAAGCGAGCAGGATTTCGGTCTCGCTGTAGCCGCCGGGATAGAAGATGAATTCGCCGGGGGCGGGGTGACGCGTGGGGTTTTCCCAGGGAAGGTCATAGGGCTCGTCGCCCATGGGAATCCAAACGCCTTCCCCACTCCAGCGCACGTGGATCACCTTCTCCTCATAAGGCAGCATCGCCTTGAAGCGGGCGCAGGTGACCGGTGCGAGATCCTCCTCCAACCGCGCGGTGAAGTCATAGGGGCCGGCCTTGATGGCGATCAGGGTCATGGGACGCTCCGAGGGAAAGGGAAAAGATCAGGCAGCCGCGTGCATGCGCGCAAAGCCGCGGTCGAGATCGCCGATGAGATCCTCCACGTCTTCCAGGCCGACATGGAGGCGCAGCGACGGTCCGGGCGCGTCCCAGCTGACGGCCGAGCGAAGGTCGGACGGATAGGTCGGTACGACCAGACTCTCATAGCCGCCCCAGCTGTACCCCAGCTTGAAGAGGTCCATATGGTCGAGCATTGCGGCGAACTGCTTGTCGGTGCAGGCATTGAGCACCACGCCGAACAGGCCTGAGGCGCCATCATAGTCGCGCTTCCAGATCTCATGGCCCGGGTCGCCGGGCAGGGCGGGGTACATGACCCGCGCCACTTCCGGCCGGCCCTGCAGCCATTGCGCGACGGCCGTGGCGGAGGCCTGATGCTGCTTCATCCGCAGCGGCAGGGTGCGCAGGCCGCGCAGCGCCATGTAGATGTCATCCGGCCCGCCGCAATAGCCGCTGCCCGAGGCCGTCTTCTTGACCGGGATGAAGGCCTCTTCCGTGCAGACTGCAACGCCCAGCATCAGGTCCGAATGGCCCGAGATATATTTGGTGGCCGCATTGATCGACACGTCGACGCCATGTTCCAGCGGACGGAAGTTGACTGGGCTGCCCCATGTGTTGTCGAACACGGTCTTGATGCCCCGTGCGCGAGCGATCTTGGTAATGGCGGGCACATCCGTCATTTCGAAAGTCAGCGAACCGGGGCTTTCCAGATAGATCACCTTGGTGTTCGGTTGGAGCAGCGCTTCGATCCCGGCGCCGATCGAGGGGCGGTAATAGGTCACCTCCACCCCGAACTTCTTGAGGAATTCCTCGCAGAAGGCGCGGGCCGGGCCGTAAAGGCTGTCCACGATCAGCAGATGGTCGCCTGCCGACAGGAATGCCGTGAGCGCTGCGCAGATGGCACCCAGACCGCAGGAGGTGGTGACGGCGCGATAGCCGCCTTCCAACAGGGTGATCGCATCCTCGAAAGCGCGGGTCGTGGCCGTGCCCTCGCGCCCATATGTGAAGCCGACATAAGCGCCCGAAGCGCGATCGCGGCGCGTCTCGAGCAACTGGTCGACGCTGTCGAACAGCACGGTTGAGCAGTGATAGACCGGCGGATTGACCACGCCGAAATTGGCCGCCGGATCGCGCCCGGCGTGCAGTGTCTGGGTGCCGCGGCCAAAACGCGAAAGGTCGGTGGTCATGGCTCGTCTTGACTCCTTTAGATGATCGTTCCGGCGTCGACGATGATGTCCTGTCCGGTCATCATGCGGCCGCCCGGGCCCAGCAGGTGCAGCACGGCGTGCGCTACATCGTCTTCGCCCACGAGCCGGCCCAGAGCCGTGGATTTGACGAAGCGGTTATAGGGAGCGTCCGGCGCCTCGCCCGCGCGCTCGGCCGACTGGCGGAACAGGCGACGCAGGCGCTCGCCGTCGATGCCCCCGGGGGAGACCATGTTGACCCGGATGCCGTATGGTGCGCCGTCGAGTGCGGCGGAGCGCACCAGTCCGCGCACGGCCCATTTGGATGCAGCATAAATTCCCTGCCCGGCGACGCCCTTGTGGCCATAGGTGCCGCCGATGACGACCACTTGCCCGGTGCCGCGGGCGACCATGGTCGGCATGGCGGCGCCAAGCGCGTTGATGACGCCCAGCACATTGATGTCGAAACAGTGACGATACGCCGCCTCGCCATCCTGCCAGATCGGAGCCTTGCCGCTGCTGACGCCCGCCGCGCAGATCAGTGCAACGACCGGGCCCATGTCTTCGGCGATCCGCGCGAAAGTGGCGACAAGCCCGGCCGCGTCGGTGACGTCGGCCGCATAGGCGCGTGCCATATCGCCGATGGCTGCTTCTGCCGCCGCGCCAGTGGCCTTGTCGCGGCCGATCAGCGCCACGCGCGCGCCCTGTGCGACGAGGGCATGGGCCAGGGCGAGGCCGAGCCCGCGCGTGCCGCCGGTCAGGGCGATGATCTGCCCTGCCAGCCTTGACGCCTGGCCGTCTGTGCCTGTCATGTGTGCGCCCGTGCCTTCCGGATCATGTGCAGGCTTTGACCTAGCCCGCAGGCTGTGGTGCGCCAAGGTGAAGTTTCGGCAGCGGGGGATTGCCAAAAAAACAACGCATCGTGGCCAAGTGTTGCCCTAATCAAGAAGACGCGCCGTTGCGGCCTTGCTTGTCTGTCGCGAGACTCCGCGACTTTTCCGATGGAGCTGATCATGAGCCGTTCCGCCGATGATGTATCCGCCGCCCAAGCCATCACGCTGGATGAGGTGCCGGTCGTTGATTTTGCTCCCTTCCTCACTGGGGATGCCGCCGCGCGACAGGCTGTGGCGGACGAGATCGCCCGTGCGTGCGAGCAGATCGGCTTCTTCTACCTGACGGGCCATGGCGTGCCGCAGGCCGCCCGAGACGATGTCTTCGCCGCTGCAGCATCCTTCTTTGCGCGGCCGGTCGCGGAGCGTGCCCAGAGCGCGGCGACGCCGGACTGGTATCGCGGCTGGATCGGCGCGCCGAAGGCGGACGGTTTTTCGCGCAACACGCGTCTGTTCGAGCAGTATCGGCTGCAGCATGAATGGCCGGCCGACCCGGCCGACATGGAACATGCCGCGATTTTCGATCATCCCAATCGCTTTCCCGCCGACATGCCGGCGTTCCGCGCCGCGAGCGAAGCCTATCTCGATGCCATGCTCATGCTCTCGCGCGAATTGCTGCGCGCGTTTGCGCTTGGCCTTGGCCTGCCGGAATACCGCTTTGACGACTGGTTCCGGCAGCCGGCTTCGCAGCTGTCGATGAACTATTATCCGCGTCTGCCCGCCAGCGCGGATGACGAGGTTTCCAACATGGTGCCGCACACCGATGAGGGGCCGTTCACCATTCTCGCCCAGGGCGAGGTCGGGGGCCTGGAGGTCAAGCGGCGGGATGGGGTGTGGATCAAAGCGCCGCCGCTGGCCGGAGCCTATACCATCAATGTCGGTGACATGATGATGTGGTGGTCCAATGGCCGCTTCCTTTCCAACTTCCACCGCGTGCGCAACCGGGCCGGCGAGGAGCGCTTCTCCGTGCCCTATTTTGCCAATCCCGATCGAAGCGTGGTCGTCGCGCCGCTGGCCGAACTGCTGGGCCAAGAGGCACCGGCCTATCCGGCGGTGAAAGTGGCCGATCACCTCGCCCGCTTCTACGCCACGCTCGCGAAAAACCCCCAGGATATCTATGGCTGACCAGTCTTCCCGTCCTCGCGCGCGCATCGGCGCCGACATCGGCGGAACCTTCACTGACGTGGTGCTTGAAACCGCCACGGCTCGCCATTCCACGAAGATACTGACCACCTATGATGCGCCGGAACGAGCCCTGCTCGAGGGCGTCACGCTGTTGCTCGGCGAAGCGGGGTTATCGCCGCAGGACGTCGATCTGGTGGTTCATGGAACGACGCTGGCTACCAATGCGCTGATCGAGCGCCGGGGTGTGCCGACGGCGCTGCTCACGACGGAGGGCTTCCGCGACGTGCTGGCGCTGGGCACCGAGAGTCGCTTCGATCAATATGACATCGCCATGGAAAAGCCGGCACCGCTGGTGGCGCGGCGGCTGCGGCTCGGCGTGCCTGAGCGCATGGCTGCGACGGGCAGGGTCCTGCTGCCGCTCGATGAAAGTGCCGTGCGCGCGGCGGCGGCCACGTTCCGCGCCGAAGGCATCCGCTCGGTCGCCGTGGCGTTCCTTCATGCCTATGCCAATCCCGCCCATGAGCAGCATGCCGCGCGCATCCTCGCGGAGGAAATGCCGGGCGTGAGCCTGTCGCTCTCGAGCGAAGTCTCGCCCGAGATGCGTGAATATGAGCGCTTCTCGACCACGGTCGCCAATGCCTATGTCCAGCCGATCGTGGACGCCTATTTGCGGCGGCTGGAAGCGCGGCTGGCGGAGATGGGCTTTGCCTGCCCGCTCTACTTGATGCTGTCATCCGGCGGCCTGACGACGGTCGACATTGCCGCGCGCTTTCCGGTGCGGCTGGTCGAGAGCGGGCCGGCGGGCGGCGCGATCTTCGCCGCCTCGGTAGCGTCGGAGTGCGGCGCGGATCAGGTCCTCGCGCTCGACGTGGGCGGCACGACCGCGAAGATTTGCCTGATCAATGACTGTCGCCCCCAGACCAGCCAGGTCTTCGAGGTTGGTCGCGCGCATCGCTTCCGCAAGGGCTCAGGCCTGCCGCTGCGCATTCCCGTGGTTGAGATGGTCGAGATAGGCGCAGGCGGCGGCTCGATCGCGGCCGTTGATCGCGCCGGTCGCCTCGCGGTTGGTCCGCATTCGGCGGGCTCCGAGCCCGGGCCCGCCGCTTATGGCCGCGGCGGCACCCGCCCGACCGTGACCGATGCGGACATCGCCCTCGGCCGGATCGATCCGGCGCGTTTTGCCGGCGGCAAAGTCACGCTGGATCCCACCGCCTCCGATGCGGCGCTGGCGTCGCTCGGCATCTGGGACGGCAAGCCCGTCACGCTGGCCGTCGGCGTGAGCGAGATCGTGGATGAGACCATGGCCAGCGCTGCGCGCGTCCATGCGGTCGAGCAAGGCATGACCCTGGAAGAGCGCAGCCTGATCGCCTTTGGCGGCGCGGCACCGCTCCATGCCGTGCGCTTTGCCGAGAAACTGGGCATCGATCGGGTGATCGTGCCGGCGGGGGCAGGCGTCGGCTCGGCAGTCGGCTTCCTGCGCGCGCCGGTCTCCTATGAAGTGGCGCGCAGCCATCATTTGCTGCTGGTTGAGGACGCCGATCTCGCTGCGCTCAATGCCTTGCTGGCAGGCATGGCGGAGCAGGCCCGCGATCTGGTGGCAAAGGGCGCGCCTGGTGCGGAGCAGCTCGTCCGCCGCGTCGCGCTGGGTCGCTATCTGGGTCAGGGCTTCGAGATTCCCTTCGATCTGCCCGAGGGAGCGCTGGCGGACGTTGACGAATTGCGGCAACGGTTCGAGGCAGCCTATCGGACGCAATATGGCAATCAGGTGCTTGATCTGCCAGTGGAATTACTCACCTTCCGCGTCGCGATCGCCGCACAGGTGTGGCAGGGGCAGCGCGCGGCAGCGGCCGTGCCGGATCGCTGGATTGCGCCCACGACATGGCGCGAGGTGGTCGATCCGCTAGATGGCCAGCCTACCAGCTTCGCCGTGGTGGCGCGTGAATTCATGCAGCCGGGCGACGCCGTGCACGGACCGGTGCTGGTGACGGAGCGGGAAACGACGACGGTCGTGTCGCCCCGCTTCGACGCGCGCATGGATGCCAACGGCACCCTGATCTGTACCCGCCGTACCGAGGAGGCCAGCGCATGAGCCAAGCCCTGTCGCAACTGCGCCACCAGGTGATCTGGACGCGCCTGATCGCCATTGTCGAGGAGCAGGCGCAAACGCTCATGCGTACGGCCTTTTCGACGACCGTGCGGGATGCAGGCGATCTCTCCGCTGCGCTGTTCGATCTCGAGGGCCGGCTGATCGCAGAGGCGGTCACCGGCACGCCCGGCCACGTCAATTCGATGGCGGCGGGCGTGCGCCACTTCATCAATCGCTTCCCGCTTGCCACCATGGAAGAGGGTGACCATTTCATCACCAACGATCCCTGGCTGACGGCGGGGCATCTGCACGACGTGACGGTGATTTCTCCTGCCTTTCATCAGGGGCGGATCGTCGGCCTGTTCGGCGTGTGCTGTCATCAGGTGGATATTGGCGGCCTGGGGCAGGGGCCGGATGGCCGCTCCATCTATGAGGAAGGCATCCAGATTCCGCTGATGAAGCTTGCCAGCAAGGGCGAGCTCAATGAGCAGTTGCTGGAGATTGTCTGCCAGAATGTCCGCACGCCGCTGCAAGTGCGCGGTGACATTCTGAGCTATGTCACCAGCAACAATGCCGCGGTCCGGCGCCTGTCGGCCATGCTGGGCGAGTTCGCCCTGGCCGATCTCCAGGATGTGGCAGAGACCATCGTCAACCAGTCGCTTGAGGCGACCCGGGCCGAGATAGCGCGCCTGCCGCAGGGTTCGTGGAGCAGCACGCTGGTGATCGACGGCTATGATGCCCCGGTGACCCTGCGCGCGACCCTTACCATCGACGGCAGCCGCGTGCTGGTCGATTATGCCGGGTCGGATGCCTGCCTGCCGCGCGGCATCAATGTGGTGCTCAATTATGCGCGCGCATACACGGTCTTCGCGCTGCGCTGCGTGATCAGTCCGGAAGTGCCCAATAACCATGGCGCGCTCCTGCCTTATGAGGTGGAAGCGCCCGAAGGATCCATCCTCAATGTGCAGCGTCCCTGGCCGGTGGCCGCGCGGCATATTGTCGGGCAGATGCTGCCGGATCTGGTGTTCGGTTGCCTCTCGCAGGCCATTCCGGACCGGGTACCGGTGGAAGGTTCGTCCTGTCTGTGGAGCGTGCAGCTGCGCGGCCGGCACCCCTCCAGCGAGCAGGGTGCGCCGGGCGAGCTGTTCGATACGATCTTCTTCAACTCCGGCGGGTCCGGCGCGCGGCCGGGGCAGGACGGCCTCGACGGCACGGCCTTCCCCAGCGGCGTGCGGGCCATGCCGGTCGAAGTGACCGAACATGGTGCGCCGATCGTCATCTGGCGCAAGGAACTGCTTGCCGACAGCGGCGGCGCAGGCACGCTGCGCGGCGGCCTCGGTCAGCGCGTGGAAGTGGCCATGCGCGATGGCAGCGGCTTTGAAGTTCTCGCCATGTTCGAGCGGGTCGCGCATGCCGCGCGCGGGCGTGACGGTGGAGCGGACGGATCGCTGGGCCAGGTGCGTCTATCGGACGGCACCGTGCTGCGCGGAAAGGGTCGCCAGGAAATCCCGGCCGGCCGGCGGCTGGTGCTCGATGTGCCCGGCGGGGGCGGCTGGGGTGATCCGCATGGCCGCGCGGCCGACGCGTTGGCGCAGGATCTCGCGGATGGCTTTGTCTCCGAGGGCTCCGCCGGCCGCATTTACGGGCGGGCCTGACGCGTTACGCTTTTTGCGCCGCTTCAGGCCCCGCGCCGTCCGATCAGTCTCGCATTTTTTCCTGTCCTATTTGCCCTGGGGTGTGTCACCACAACGGGACGCCCGCATCTGTCCGGTGCTGACAGGTTCGGGCGGCGCTCGGCTCTTTCTCAGGGAAGGAACTGGCATCGTCCGATCGAAGGCACAGGCTCGGTCGGGTGTGCCCTGGCGTCTGTCGCACCGGCCTTGCGGCAAGGGCCTTGGAAGCGGAAGGTGAGCACCCCGTGTCATGAACTTCGTGAACTTCCGGCGTTCGGCGCTCTGTTGGACGGGCTCTGTGGAGCGCTCGCTCCGCCGGTTGCGTCCGTCGCGTTTTATCCGTCTCGGCCCGCCCTAGCTCTCCGGATCAGGCTCCTGCTCCTCGACTAAGTCGAAGGAGACGTAATCGTCCTCCTCATCTTCGAAGATGGGGACTTCCGTCATCGGCAAGGTTCTGCAAGCGTGCATGTCGCGCGCCAGCTGTTCGGCGAATTTGGCGGCCGCGAGCGGGAGCGGGCGGCCCTTCAACTGTCCCAGGACGAGGGGGCCATAGGTGCGGTCGATGTCGTCGATGCGGCGCACGGCGAAACGCGGGTCGCGTCGCCACAGTTCAGCCCCGATTTCGATCTGGAACGTGATCAGGTCGCCGGACGCGACGATCTCGCCGAGCATGTCGAAATTGTTGGATTCGACCACGATGTGCGGTTTGACCGAGCTGTTGGCCAGTCGCGCCTCGATGATTTCGCGTCCGCCAAAGGCTGTGTCCGGCATCGCGAGATCATATTCGGCGCATTCGCGCAAACGCAGCACGGGCTTGTCTGCCAGAGGATGATCCGCGGCCATGATCGCGACCAGCCCCTGGCCGATCGACTGGATCGGGAGGAGCTCGGGGTGTCGCAGCGGGCGGAAGATCAGGGCCAGCTCAATCTCATAGTCGGTCAGCGCGCGAACGGCCCTGATATGATCCGTGACCATGATGCGGAATTTGACATTGGGATGCTGGGCCCGGAAATCGACGATGTGCTTGAGCAGAAAGCTGCGGGCGACGGCCTGACTGCAGGCGATGCGGATATCGCCCCGCTGCAATCCGCCCAGTTCTTCGATCTGCGAATAGACGCGCTGCAGCTCGGCCGACTGGGTGCGGATCCAGCGAATGAACAATTCGCCGGCCGCGGTCAGTCGCACGCCCAGCGAGTGGCGCTCGAACAGCGGTGCGCCCAGGTCATGCTCGACGTCCTGAATGCGTCGCAGCAAGGCGGACGGTGTCATGTTGAGCCGCTCGGCTGCCTGCCGGACCGAACCCGCGCGGGCGACCTCATCGATGTAGGCCCAGATTCTTTGGTTACGGAGCGCCACGATGTTTCCGTTCGTATTTTTGCACCGGCTCGACATAGTTTTAGCACAGCCGGGGCAACGGGGGTTAGCCTATGCTTTAGCAGGCAGGACACATGTTTGCAAAAAGATCAACAAAAAAATCATGTACTGTTAAATTTATCAATAGGTTACTTGGGGTTTTCCATGGACGTTGGCCTGGCCGGTAAAGTCGTGATCATTACAGGGGCTGGAAAAGGCATGGGCCCGGCGATCACGAGTTCATTCTGCGAAGAAGGTTCTATTGTCGCAGTTCTTGGAAGAGACATGGATTCTCTCCAAAAAATCTGTGATGAAAATCAAAAGTCAAAGAATAATATTCAAAGTTATTCTTGTGATGTTACCGACAGTGCGCAGTGCGAATCCGTGGTGGGGCAAGTCGTCGCGGAGCATGGCCAAGTGGATGTGCTGGTCAATGTCGCGGGGGGCACAGGTCCGGTTGGCGTGCCGGCCTGGGAAACGACGCCTGAGGCTTTCGACGAGATCGTTCGTCTGAACATGGCCGGCTGCTTCCACATGATGCGTGCTGTGCTGCCGTCGATGATCGCCCGCAAATATGGCAAGATCGTCAATGTGGGCGGCACGTTCGGGATGCATGGGCGCGCTGGGCGCATGGCCTATTCGGCCTCGAAATGGGGCCTGCGCGGCATCACAAAATCCACGGCGATTGAAGCCGGGCCGCACAATATCAACGTCAACATCGTGGCGCCCGGCATGGTCGACGGCCCCCGCTTCCGCACCAAGGTGATGCCCGGCATGGCCGCCGCGCGCGGGCTGACGGAAGACGAGGTCATTGCCGAACATGCCGCCGAATATGCCTTGCGCCGCATCAGCCAAGCGCAGGATGTCGCCAATGCCTGCCTTTTCCTCGCGTCGGACGTCTCGCGCCAGATCACCGGTGTTGATCTGCCGGTCGATGGCGGCTGGGCCGCGCTCTGATTTCCTCCATTGCCAGAAAGAAAGACCATCCCGATGATTGCTGATCTCGTCATCAACGGTGCCACGCTGGTGACCGACAGCACCACCTTCGCGGCTTCGATCGCCATCAAGGATGGTGCGATCCTGGCGATCGGCGCAGCCGATGCCATGCCGCAGGCGAGCGAGGTGCTGGATGCCACGGGCAAATATCTGCTGCCCGGCGCTATCGACGCGCACGTCCACTTCCGCGATCCGGGCTATACCCACAAGGAAACGTGGGAGACCGGCACGGCGAGCGCCGCGATGGGCGGGGTGACCACGGTCTTTGAGATGCCCAACACCAATCCGCCCACGGGGACGGTCGAAGCGCTCAATCTCAAGCTCAAGCAGGCGGAGACGGCCTATGTCGACTTCGGCATCTATGGCCTTCTCGGCGAGTCCAATATCGATGAGCTCGAGGCGCTGATCGAGGGCGGTGTCGCTGCCTTCAAATGCTTCATGGGCAACACATTCGGCAATCTTCCCTCGCCGCCCTCGGGCGCGATTCTGGAAGGGTTCGAGATCGTCGCCAAGCACGGCTATCGCGTCGCGCTGCATGCCGAGAATGCCTCGATCATGGCGCGCAGGCAGAAGAAGCTGATGGCGGCTGGCCGGTGCGATCCGCTGGCGCACCTCGACGCGCGTCCGCCGGTCGTGGCGGTGGAGGCCGTCGCCCGTGCTGCCATTCTGGCTGAGTGGACCGGCGCGCGCATCCACATCCTGCACGTTTCGTCGGGCGACGAACTGCGCCCGCTGCGCGAGGCCAAGCTGCGCGGCGTGGACATCACCGCCGAGACCTGCCCGCATTATCTGCTGCTCGACGAGCATGCCTATACCGACAAGAAGTCGCTGATCCGGGTGAACCCGCCCGTCCGTGAGAAGGTGCATCAGGACCAGCTCTGGCAGGGCGTCGCCGACGGGACGATCGACATGATCGCCACCGATCACGCGCCGCACAGCCATGACGAAAAGCATCGGGACGATATCTGGACGGCCGATTGCGGCTTTACCGGCGTGCAGACCCAAATGCCGCTGATGTTAAGCCAGGTCGTCGCGGGCCGTATGACGATCACGCAATATGTGCGCATGACGTCGCTGGCGCCGGCCAAGGCCTTCGGTCTCTATCCGCGCAAGGGTGCCCTGCTGCCGGGTTCGGATGCCGATATCGTGATTGTGGACCTGGAGCGGGAGACCGTGCTGGACTCGGCTGACCTCAAGTCCAAGGGTAACTCCACGCCGTTCCAGGGCTGGGTCGCCAAGGGCGCGCCGATCCACACGCTCGTGCGCGGCCGCTTCGTGATGCGGGACGGGCAATTGTGCACCGAGGCCAAGGGTCACGGCCTCAACATCCGGCGGGTTCAGCAGATGCCGACGCCGACGCCGCAGAATATCGAAACGACCACCGCTGCCATCCTTCAAAAGGCGCCTCGTCCGGTCAGCTGATCAAACGACGGCAAGCGGGGATTACGGGGACCAAAGGGCCGCGCGCCCAATGCGAGGTGCGGCCCTTCCGGCAGCAAGAAGTAATGGGAGCACCGCCATCCGATTAGCGTGCCTCTAGCCTCTCCTAGAACCAGGCCCTGATCCCGATCACGACGGCTCGCTCGGTCGGGTCGTGGCCGTCGGCGCGGGCATAGTCGGCGGTGCGGCCGGCCTGCCAGGTCCATGAGAGGCCGAGATAGGGCGCGAATTCGCGGCGGATCTCATAGCGCAGGCGCAGCCCCAGCTCCGCGTCATTGAGGCCGGGGCCGAGACGGTTGGCCGGCATGTCTTGCACGGCAAAGTTCAGCTCCAGCCGGGGCTGGAAGATCAGCCGCTGGGTGATGCGTTGGTCGTAGAGGCCTTCCAGCCGGGCGCGCAGCTGGCCCTTGTCGGAGAGGAAGGCGGCGGCGCTCACATCGAATTGATAGGGCGCGCGCCCCTCGATCCCCAGCGCCGCATAAGTGCGGTCCGGGCCAGTGCCGAAATCCTGCCGCGCGCCGAGCTGGAGGTTCCACCACGGGTCGAGCGCGTGATTGTAGAGCGCCTGTACCTCGCCATGGTCGAGCCGCTCGCCAAAGCTGCCTTCGCCCTCGCTCTTGAGGACGAAGCGGTTGAGATTGCCGAACCAGGCTTCGGCGTCCCAGCGATAGCCTTCCTGCCCCCGGCGCATCTGCACTTCGGCGATGTTGAAGGCGAGCTGGCTGTACAGGCCCCCGGCATGGTCGGCCATCATGGCGTCGTGCGCGCGGGCCATGGCTGCGGGGTCGTAATAGCGGTCGGCCGGGCGATCATGCGCGATCGGCGGTGGCGCGGCGCTGCCGGGGAGCTGATCCGTGCCGAGGGGCTCCTCGGCGGGCGAGGCGGGATCGGCGGGGGAGGGCGATGGCGGCGCGGCATCATGGCTGTGCCCGGCCGGATCGCGTGCGGGCGTGTCCGGAGCCTGGTGCGCGCTATGGTCATGCGCGGGCGGATTGGGCGCGGGCGTGTCCGTCGCGGCGGGAGCGCGCGCCGTGCCCATCCCCTGTCCATGCATGGTGTGGCCGAGATGGTCCATGCCTTGCTGGCTCAGGGCCGGGGATGGAAGGAGGGCAAGGCCAGCGAGGAGCCGCCGCGTCATGCCGCATTCTCCGGCATCGGGCGAACCTGGACGACGCGCATCATGCCCATCGCCATGTGCAGGAGCAGGTGACAGTGAAAGGCCCAGTCGCCGGCAATGCCGGTGACATCCCAGCTCAGCTTGCCGCCGGGCAGGACATTGACCGTGTGCTTGCGCGGGCTGTGGTCGCCATGGCCCGTGACGAGCTCGAAGAAATGGCCATGCAGGTGGATGGGGTGCGCCATCATCGTGTCGTTGACCAGCGTCATGCGCACCCGCTCGCCCGTGCGGATCGGCAGCGGCTCATGCGCCTGCGTCATCGTCTTGCCATCCATGGACCACATGTAGCGATCCATGCTGCCGGTCAGGTGCACCTCGATCTCACGCTCGGGCGGGCGCGTATCCGGGTTCGGTTCGAGCGCCACGAGGTCGCGATACACCAGCACCTTGTGGCCGACATCGGCAAGGCCAATGCCTGGTTCGCCGGTGCGATCGACCGGCATTGCGGCGATGGTCTCGACGCCCGGACCCAGCGCAACCTGCGGGGCATTGGCAGGATCGCGCATGGACATCTTGTGGTCCATGCCTTCCATCCCGGTCATGTCCATGCCCATGTCGCGCATGGTGAGCAGCGGACGCGGGCGCCGGGCCGGGGCCTGCGCGCGCATCCCGGGCTGCGGCGCAAGTGTCGCGAGTGCCATCCCGGAGCGGTCGACCGTCTCGCCCACCAGGGCATAAGCGCGCTCCTCGCCGGGCGTGACGATTACGTCATAGGTCTCGCCGGGCGAGAACTGGAATTCGTCCACCTGCACAGGCCGTACCGGCTGGCCATCGGCCTGCACCACGGTCATGGCGAGGCCGGGAATGCGCACGTTGAAGGCCGTCATCGCGGCGGCATTGATGAAGCGCAGGCGCACGCGCTCGCCCGGCTTGAACAGGCCAGTCCAGTTCTCCTGTGGGGCGTGACCGTTTACCAGATAGGTAAATACCTCGCCGGTCACATCCGATATGTCGGTCGGGTCCATGCGCATCTTCGCCCAGGCGAGCCGTTCGCGCAGCGGCTGGTCTTTACCCGCCAAAAGTCCACTCAACGTCTGCTGCTGGCGATTATAATAGCCCGGCTGGACCTTGAGGTTGCGGAGAATTCTCGCGGGATGCACAAAGCTGTGATCGGACAGCAACACGACATGCTCTCGGTCGAAAAGTACCGGATCAGTTCCTGTCGGATCGATCACAATGGGTGCGTATAGGCCCATCATTTCCTGCAGGCCCGAATGGCTGTGATACCAATAGGTGCCGGACTGCTCGATGGGGAATTCATAAGTAAAGCGTGACCGTGCGCCAATACCGGGGAAGGAGACCCCCGGCACGCCATCCATGTGAAACGGCAGCAGCAGGCCATGCCAGTGAAGCGAGCTGTCCTCGTCGAGATCGTTGACGACGGTGAGCCGGAGATTCTGGCCTTCGCGCAGGCGCAGCAACGGGCCGGGCAGGCTGTCGTTCAGCAAGACTGCCCGCGCCTGCTTTCCGTTCATGACGATGGAGCCTTCGGCGATCCGCAGCGTCAGGTCCTCCCCACTTAGGGTTTCGGCGGCTCGTACGCCGGCGGAGACCGGCTGCGCCCAGCCCGGTAGCCATGGCAAGGCGATTGAGGCGCTGGTCAGGCCAAGACCGCGCAACACGGTGCGCCGATCGAGAGGATGTTCCGACATGAATAAGGACCTGAGTGGAAGGATCAGCGATGATGCTCTCCGATACGCGGCTCGTCGCTCAACCCCTCATTATTTCGGACAATTTCGCGCGCGCGCGGTAGAGCCTGGTCTCGACTGCCTTTTCGCTGATGCCGAGCAATTGCGCCGTCTCGGACTGGCTGAGCTCTTCCATGCAGCGCAGCACTATAACCTCCTTCAGGCGGCCAGGAAGGCGCGCGATCGCCGCCATGGCCCGTGCCAGCTCCTGCCTCCCTTCCAGCGTCTGTTCGACATCCGCCGTCCCGTCGCCATAGCGATCGCCGGCATCGACCGGCAAGGCAAACGAAAGAAACGCGCGCACCTTCTGTCGACGCGCATAGTCGCGGCATTTGTTGAGCGTGATGCGGGCGATCCAGTGACGGAACGGTCGCTCGCCGTCATAGCGCCGTAGCGCGGCGAAGGCGGCGATGAAACTCTGCTGCGTGATATCCAGCGCGGCGTCGTCATCGCCGGTCTGCCCACGCGCAAGACGGAACACGCCCGCGCGATGCCGGTCCATGAGGGCGCGATAGGCCCACTGCCGGCCGGTGAGCGCCAGCGCGGCCAGTTCGCCGTCCGTGCAGGCGGCGAGGTCGATCATCACTGGTCCTTGGCGGTGAGGGCCTTGACGACGGACGCATCGAACTGCGCCGCTTGCTGAGGACGCAGCACGGCTCGCATCGCGAAGATATGTTCGAGCGTCGCCTTCTGCAGTTCGCCCATCGCCTTGTGGGACCGATCAACCGCCTCTCGCACGGCGGGACCATAGCCATGCTCGGCCTGGATCGCGGCCGCGAGCCGAGCATTGTCAGCGCGCAACTCCGCTTCCAGTGCATGCCGCCGCGTCGCAAACCCTTGCTCGATCGCCGCGATGCGCTGCTTTTGCGCCGCGTCGAGATCGAGCTGGTCGTGCAGAAGCCGGTGTATTTCGGATTCAACAGGCTTGGGTGGATTGATCCACGTCCGCCCTATGAAGGCGCCGCCGAGCGCCCCGCCAAAGGCAAGCAAGGCGATGAGGCCGAACCGCAGCCGCTCATTCATCCGGCGTCCCCAGCAACGTGGAAGGGGCAAGCGGGCCGGGCGCGACCAGGGCCGAGCGCGGCCCTGCGGTCGTCGCACCCGCCGGAACAAGTGTTCCGCCAAGCCCGATCGTCAGAGACGACAACGCCACGAGCGCCAGCCCACCATGCGAGAGGACCGGATGCGGCACCTTCGTCATGCCGTCGAGCACGGCATCGTCGATTGCGGAAAGGCGCGGATCCAGCGGCAGGTTCCGCAGCCGACCGAACAGGCCATCGATATCGTCCATTTCGTTCTAGTCCATCGCCTTGGATTGTTCTGTTGATCCATACGCGAAAGGGTCGCACGTCCCTCAGAAAAATCGCTATGGGCGGCGAGGGGAGTGGTCGCCAGCTGCGTATCCGGGCGTGTTGGTTCAAAAGGAGTCCGCGAGGATGACGCTTTCAAAGATAGCCGCCGGGATCTGCTCGCTCGCTCTATTGCTGGTCGGCGTTCCCCTGCATGCGCAAGTGGCGCTCGTTTCCGCGACACCGGCTGCAGGATCGGTCGTGAGCAAGGTCAGCAGCGTTACTCTCAGGTTCGGCGGCAAGCTCTCGGCGTCCTTGTCGGGGCTGGAGATCGTCATGACTGATATGCCAGGCATGGCGCACGGGGCTGCCCATCAGCCCATGAAGATGTCGGGCGTGAAGGTGCTTGTCGATCCTAACGGCAAGTCTCTCGTGGCGACGCTCGCGCGCCCGCTTCCCGCTGGCGCATATGACGTGAACTGGCGGGCAGCGGGCGAGGATACGCACCGCGTGACCGGCAAGATCAGTTTCGCCGTCCGGTGAGGGAGTGCCGGGATCGGGGCCCGGCTCGCCGTTGGCATCAAAAAGCTGACGCAAAATAGCCCGTGTCTCAGGCGCCGTAGCGTTCTCGCAATTGCGCGAGGATGCCGCCACTCCGCAACAGGGCGAACTGACTTTGCGAGCGTAAATCGGCGCGAGCCGTCGTTTCATGCGCGATGCGGTCGTCCGGGCCGGTCAGACGCAGGGTCAGATCGTTGCGACCTGGCGCGAGCGTATCCAGCCCGAGCAGACTGATCCGCCAGGCATGGTCGAGCGCCGTCAGGTCGAGGTCGGCCGGAAGCAGTACCGGGAGCACGCCCAGCGCGATCAGATTGTTGCGGTGGATCCGCTCAAAGCTGCGCGCCAGTACCGCGCGCACGCCCAGCAGGGCAGTGCCCTTGGCAGCCCAGTCACGTGCGGAGCCGACGCCATAGTGTTCCCCGGCGAGGATCACCAACGGGATGCCCTGTTTGTCATAAGCTGTCGCGGCCTCGAACACGGAGCAGATCGCACCACTCGGATTCGTGGTGCGGTTGCCCGGCGTATCGGCCAGGGCATTGTCGAGCCGCGCATTGTCAAACGTGCCACGCAGCATGACATGATGATTGGCGCGCCGGTCGCCATAGCTGCCGAGCCGGGCGATCGGAACGCCCTCTGCTTGCAGATAGAGCCCGGCCGGGGATTCGGGCATGATGCGGCCGATTGGAGAGATATGATCGGTCGTCACGTTGTCGCCGAGGCGCAGCAGAATCGCGGCGTCCAGGATGTCGCCAGTCCGGAGATTGCCTGCCTCGCGGAAAAAGGGTGGTGGCTGAATGAAGGTCGAACCGGCATCCCAGCTGAAGCAGGCGGATGTTGCCGCTGGGAGCGCGTCCCAGGCTTCGTCGTCCGTCCCTGGTGTCGTCACGCCGGCTCGGTTTCGCGCAGCGCGCGTCAGCGCTTGCGTCACCTCTTCAGGCGTTGGCCAGAGATCACGCAGCAGGACTGGCTGGTGTTGACTGTCGTGGCCGATTGCGTCCGAGGAAAGGTCGATCATCAGGGTGCCCGCCAGCGCAGCTGCCACGACGAGTGGCGGTGAGGCGAGATAGTTTGCGCGAACGGCCGGATGAATGCGGTTTTCGAAATTGCGATTGCCCGAGAGGATGGCGGTAAACAGCACACCGTCCTCCACGGCAATCCCGGCCTCTGGTTTCAGATCGCCACTATTGCCGACGCAGGTTGTGCACCCAAAACCGACAAGGTTGAAACCCAGGTTGTCGAGATATTGCTGCAGCTCCGCGCGTTGCAGCAAATCTGCAACATGGCGCGAGCCAGGTGCCAGCGACGTCTTGACCCATGGTGGAACGCGCAGGCCGCGTTGCACGGCGTTCCGCGCGACGAGACCAGCCGCGATCATCAACGCCGGATTGGCGGTGTTCGTGCAGCTTGTGATGGCCGCGATGGCGATGGCGCCATCGCCAGGTGTTGCGCGATCAAGGCTCTCGCCAATCTGCGGAAAGGTGTCTCGCAGGCTCGTTGGTACATGAGGCAAGGCCCGCAATTGCTGCGGGCGATAGGGACCAGCCATAACTGGCTCGAGCGCGCCAAGATCGATCTCGATCGAGGTGCTGTAGCGGCGCTTCGGGCCTGCTTCACGCCACAGGCCGGTCGTCCTGGCATAAGCGCGATATCGGGCAATGGCCGGCGCGTCGCGTCCCATGGCGGCGAGATAACGCAGGGTTTCCTCGTCGACCGGAAACAGCGCTGCGGTTGCACCATATTCGGGACACATGTTTGCAATGGCGGCGCGATCCGGCAGGCTAAGCACGTCCAACGCGTCCCCATCGAATTCCACGATGCGGTCGACGACGCCGACTTTTCGCAAGCACGCCGTGACATGAAGCGCGATGTCCGTGGCGGTGAGGCCCGGCTGCGGCTTTCCGGTCAGGTGTACTTCGCACACATCCGGCAACGGTATGGGCAGCGAAAATCCCAGCGCGGCCATCTCCGCCTCAATCCCGCCGACGCCCCAGCCGAGGATGCCAAGGGCGTTGACCATCGTCGTGTGGCTGTCCGTGCCGATCACTGTCTGCGCCCCGATCCAGTCGGGATGGCCGGGCAGGGCGGTGGCGATCTCGGAGAGTTGCTCCAGATTGATCTGGTGGCAGATGCCGTTGCCGGGCGGTACGACATTGAGACGCGGGAAGCTGTGTCGCGCCCATTTGAAGAAGCTGTAGCGCTCCTGATTGCGTTCATATTCGAGAGTGAGGTTGCGGCTCAACGAATCGGCTGTGCCGCTATGGTCGACCCGCACTGAATGATCGATCACCAGATCGATCGGGATCGCTGCGTCAACGCTCTCGGGTTTTCCGCCGAAGGCGACATGATGATCGCGCAATGCAGCGAGATCGGCAAGGACGGCGACGCCTGCGGTATCCTGCAACAAGATGCGAGAGGGCCGGAAGGGCAGTTCTGCTTCAAGGCTTGCGTCAACGAGCCAGCGCTCGAACAGGTCTACATAAGGCGCGGGATCGTCCTCATGAGCGAGGTTGTTTTCCAGCAGGATCACGAGCGCGCGCGGGAGCGCCGCGAGACGCGCACGCTGTTCAGTGGCAAGCCGCGTCCAGGGCGTATCTACGCCTTCGTACTCTTCGCCCTGCATCACGCTCAGCCGCGCCGTGCGCGCAGGGCGGCCAGGCTGCCGCCCGTTTTCACCTTGCCGGGCAGCGGATGGCCGACGATCTCTTCGGCCAGCACAGCGCATTCGATGAGTTTTTCCAGATCAATGCCGGTCGCGATGCCCATTTCCTCGCACATGGAGACGAAGTCCTCGGTGCAGATATTGCCGGCCGCGCCGGCGTGGGCGGCGAAGGGACAGCCGCCAAGGCCCGCGACTGCCGCATCGAAATGGGCGACGCCCATTTGCAGCCCGGCATAGGCGTTGGCGAGGCCCAGTCCGCGCGTATCATGCAGGTGCAAGGAGAGCGCGACATCGGGATTGGCGTCCTGCACGGCGCCGACGACTTGTCGTATGCGTTCCGGGTTTGCCCAGGCCATGGTGTCGCCGAGGCCGATCAGGCTCAGATCCTCGCCCTTGTCCCGCGCGATCGCGCGCATGTCGGCAACGAGCTGGACGACCCGTTCGACCGGCACATCCCCCTCGAAATTGCAACCGAAGGCGGCCGTAACGAAACCGGTGCGCACGGGAATGCCATGCGCTTGATACATGGCGATGAGCTCGGGCTGAGCGGCCAGCTGCTGGGCCGGATCGCGGTTCTGGTTTCGCTTGAGGAAGGCGTTGGAGGCGTAGAGCGTCAGCTTGCCTTCCAGATACAGCCGGTCGGTCGCGATGGCCCGTTCCAGCCCGCGCTGGTTTAGCCAAAGGCCGGTGTAGCGGACGCCCTCGCGCGGTGTGATGCCGGCGACTACAGCCTCTGCATCTGCCATCCCGGGCACTTTTTGCGGATGCACGAAGGAGGTGACCTGGATATAATCCAAACCGGTCTGCGCCAGGGCATCGACGAGCCGAATCTTCTGCTCCGTCGCAATGGGCGCTTTCTCGATCTGAAACCCCTCGCGCGGGCCCTCTTCCTTGATGTAGACCTGCTTTGGCAGATTGCTCATGGCGTGACGTTCCTGACGATATTGGCGAGCCGACCAGATGAATTGGCCGTTGACGAAATGGAACGATGTTCTATTAAATGGAACATCGAAAACAGGCTCCTTGGGGGAAGATCAGCGTCATGAACAGCAAGGCCGGTGTCGCGGCGGTCGATCGCGCGTTTGACATTCTCAACGCCTTTCAGCGCGATAAGGCGGTGCTGACGCTGGCCGAGATTTCGCGGATCACCGGCCTCTACAAGAGCACCATCTTGCGGCTCATGGGCTCGCTCGAAAAATACGGTTTTATCTGGCAACGCGCTGATGGCACCTATCAGCTGGGACCGGGCGTGCTGCGGCTCGCCAGTATTTTTCAGGACAGTTTCAGCCTGCGTGAGTTCGTTGAACCGATCCTTGAGGAGCTGGTCGAGGCGACCGGCGAAGGCGCCACTTTCTTCATTCGGGATGGTGATGAGCAGGTCTGCCTGTTCCGGGTTGATGGGCGCCACTCCATCCGCGACTATAATATCCGCCTCGGTGACCGGCAGCCTTTGAATAACGGCGCGGCCTCGACCATTTTCCGCCGGTTCGGCGAGGCGCCGCTGCTTGCGCTCAATCCCGACAATTTTGTTGCGGAATCCTTCGGGAATGTCGATGCGGAAATGGCGGCCCTTGCTACGCCGATCTTCGGCAGCAATCACGCCTTCCTTGGGGCGCTGACCATGTCGGGTCCGCTCGTCCGCTTCAACGAGGCCTATGCGCGCAGCATCATGCCTTTGCAAATTGCGGCAAGCATTAGGCTGTCGCTTCAGCTGGGAGACAATCCCGCTTATTATGCAGCTCTCAAGGCCGGTTGAACCAGAAGCGAAAATTGCGTGCATCAAATGACGCCGCTGCTCTTGAGATCTGACAGCGCTGCCTCGTCGAGGCCAAGCGCGCCGTAGATGCTGTCATTGTCGGCGCCGAGCACCGGCGGTGCGGAGCGCGCGCCTGGTTGACCATCCCCCAGTGCGAAGCCTGCCCTTACAACGCGAACATGCTCCAGCGCGCCTTGGTCGAGCGGCAATTGCTGCACCAGATCGCGCGCCGCGATCTGCGGATGCGCAAGAACCTCTGGTATCGTCAGGATTCGCCCGGCGGGGATGCCGGCGGCGTTGAGCAGGGCTTCCCATTCCTGCGCTGATTTTTTCGCGAGGGCGCCTTCCAGAAGGCGATTGAGCTCGTGCCGATTGGTCTTGCGTGCCTCGCGTTCGGCGAAGCGCGGATCGGTCGCCAGTTCGGGAAGGTCGACGATCTTGCACAGCGCCTCGAATTGCTCCTGTTTGTTCGCGGCGATGTTGATCGGACCGTCGCCTGTGCGGAATGCGCCGGACGGAGCGGCGGTCATGTTCTGGTTACCAATCGGGCGTGCCTCGACCCCGGCGATCAGATAGTTGGAGACTGCCCAGCCGAGGGCCGAGATGGTCGAATCCAGCATCGACAGGTCTATGTAGCAGCCCTTGCCGGTGCGCTCGCGCCGGAACAGCGCGCTTGCGATGGCGAAGGCGGCGCCCATGCCGCCCAGGGTATCGCAGAGCGGATAGCCCACACGCAGCGGTGCGCTCTCGCTGTCCCCGGTGATGCTCATCACCCCGGAATAGCCCTGGACGATCTGGTCATAGGCGGGATTGCCGCTCAGCGGCCCCTCCTGCCCGAAGCCGGAAATGGCGCAATAGATGAGGCCCGGATTGATCGCGCGCACGGCGTCATAGGCGAAGCCGAGCCGGGACATGACGCGGGGCCGGTAATTCTCGATCAGCACGTCTGCCGTCTCGATGAGCCGCGCGAACAAGGCTTTGCCTTGCGGTTTCTTGAGATCGAGCGTCACCGATTTCTTGCCGGCATTTTGCGCCAGGAAGGATGTGCCCATAAGCTGCGCGTTGAGCGCGGGCGAGGCACCCAGGCTGCGCGCAAGATCACCGCCGGCGGGATTTTCCACCTTGATGACCTCGGCGCCCAGCATGGCCATCTGATAAGTGGCGTAGGGGCCGGAGAGCACATTGGTCAGATCGAGGACGCGCACGCCCTCGAGCAGATCGGCGGGGGGCAGTCCATCCCCGCCGGCCATTGCGTCCGTCGTCATCGTCAGATGTCCACGGTCTCGACGTCGTAGCTGTAGAGCCAGTCGTAACGCTCCTGGATCGGGGCGCGGCTCCACTCGCTTTCCATATATTTGACGGCGCCTTCCTCTGTCGCGAGGGCTGATTCGTGGAAGCGGGCGGTATTGTCCTTGGCGCCGCGCACCATCCGGCTGGTCCGCTCGACGCGGGCCTGCTCATAGCGGGTCAGTGCTTCCTTGACGTCGGGATATTTGTCGAGGCAGCGGCCGAGGATCACGCCGTCCTCGATCGACATGACGGCGCCCTGCGCAAGGAAGGGCAGCGTCGCATGGCAGGCATCGCCAAGCAACGACGCGCGGCCCTTGGTCCAGACCTGACGCGGCGTGCGCTCCATGAAGGCCCATTTCATGACCGTCGGCGCGGCGTGGATCAGGGACTGCACATCCTCGTGCCAGCCCTTGAAATCATTGGCGCATTCTTCGATCGAGCCCTGCGCGTACCAGCTTTCGACCTGCCAGTCGTCCCGCTCGATCGTGCCGATCATGTTCATGAGCTGGCCGCCGCGCAGCGGATAGTTGACCATGTGACCGCCGGGGCCGATCCAGGTCCAGCCAACCATGTGGCGCATATGCTCGGGCAGGCGCTCCATGGGGATGACAGCGCGCCAGGCGATCATGCCGGTGAAATTGGCCTCGTCGTCACCGAACAGCACCTTGCGCACGGTCGATTTGACGCCATCCGCGCCGATCAGCACATCGCCGGTCACGGTGCTGCCATCGCCCAGATGCAGGGTCACGTCGTCGTCCGTGAGCGTCACGTCCGCGACATGCGCGCCCAGATGCACCGCATCCGGCTTCAACGCCTGCACCGCATTGGTCAGCGTGCCGAGCAGATCGGGCCGATAGACCGTGAGATAGGGGTAGCCATATTTTTCCATGGCGACTTTGCCCAGGTCGAACATCGGCCAGGCGCGGCCCGTGTTCCACAGGCGGAATTCCTTGCGACCCGGCTCGCAGGAGGCCTGACGCAGCGCATCGAACACGCCGAGCGCATCGAGCGCGCGTGAGCCATTGGGGCTGATCTGTACGCCTGCGCCGACCTCGCCAAGCTCGGCGGCCTGCTCATAGACTTCGACATCATAGCCCCTGCGCAGCAGGGAAAGGGCTGCGGCCATGCCGCCGATACCGCCGCCGGCGATCAGGATTTTGGGCGACTTGCTCACGTCTGGCTCCAGTTCGGATGAAGATTGCAGGGAAGGGCGGTCATGCCGGCTCGCTCCGCAGCCAGCCGAAGGCGCGCATCACCGGCTCGTCGGAGACACGCAGCAGCACGGAAGCAGTGTCGGCATGCAGGCTGTGCGCGCGCCACGCCGGCACGGCGATCGTGTCCCCGAAGGACCAGGGCAGGGTCTCGCCATCGATCCGAGCGGTGCCGCTTCCGCGCACGACCGCGTAGATGGCGTTGGCCGTGGTGCGGCTTGGCTCGGTCGCCTTGCCGGCGGCGATGCGCAGCATATGCAGGGCGATGGTGTCGAGCCGGGCCGGGCCAAGCTCCACTGTGACCGGGGCATCGGAGCCGATCCGCGTCTGCTCGGCGTCGAGCCGGGCCTGCGTCTCCTCCCAGCGAAAGGCAATCGGCGCCTCGTCGAGCTTTTCGACCTGCGCTTCCAGCCCGTCAGGATGCGGCTCGTAGAACATAGGTTCGAGCAGATGGACGAGCGGCACGTCGAGGAAGTCCATCCAGTAGCATTGCTCGGCGCCGTCATTGGCGTGCGAGTGCCAGGCCCAGCTCGGCGTCAGCAGCACGTCGCCGGGCCGCATCTCCACCTGCTTGCCATTGACGACCGTTGAGGTGCCGCGCCCTTCCAGGATCAGCCGCAGCGCGTTGGGCGTGTGCCGATGAGCACGGGCCGTCTCGCCGGGCTTGATCATCTGATAGGCCGCGACGATGGTGCGAACGGTCGAGTAGATATTCCCCTCGACCGGGTTGAACATGGTGAGGTTACGCCGCTCCGCCTGCTGCGTGTCGACCAGCTCGCCGGCGCGGTCGAGGATCGGCTTCACATCCGCATAGTGCCAGACATGGGGTAGGAAATTGCGCCGCGGTTCCGGCCAGAGCGCCGGAAAACGGCGATGCCAGCCGCCTTCCATGTTCAGCCCGGCGAAATCCCGGTAGAGCGCTTCGAGCGCGGTATCGCGATCGGCAGCCATCTCAGTTCTGCTTGATGATCGGCGGCACATAGGCGTCTGCGAACACCTCGGTCATACCGAGCGTGCCCTGCACCACGTCCACGGTCATTTCGCCGACATGATCGATGACGATGCGGATGCGATCCCCGTCGACCACGGGGCCGACGCCTTCGGGTGTGCCGGTGGCGATGATGTCGCCGGGATAGAGCGTCATCACCGCGCTCGCCGTTGCCACCATGCCAGGAATGTCGAGCACCAGATCGCGCGTGTTCGCGGACTGGCGCAGCTCGTCATTCACCCACAGCTTCATGTCGAGCGCGGCCGGGTCGGGCACGGCATCGGCCGTCACGATCCACGGGCCAACGGGGCAGAAGCTGTCATAGGCCTTGCGGAACACGCGCTCTTCGCGGCCGCGCACCACCATGTCGAGCAGGCAGGCATAGCCGAAGACGACATCCTGCCAGTCCTCGCGCGCGACGGCGCGACATTCCTTGCCGATGATGATTGCCAGCTCGCTCTCATGATGGACCTCGCGGCCGGGCACGGCGGGCAGCACCACCGGATCGGCCGGGCCGGACAGAGCGGAGTTGGGCTTGAGGAAGAAGCCCTGGTTGGTGGCGCGGTAGGTCGCCTGCATCTCACGCCCGTGGGCGTGATAATTCACCGGATAGGCGATGACCTTGTTCGGCCAGGCGACGGGTGTCTCCAGCCGGACAGCAGACAGGGGGAGGCGGGGAAGGTCAGGCAGCGCAGCCTCGATCTTGCCCTTCAGTGCATCGAAATCGCGGATCAGCCGCACCATCCCCACGGCGGGCCATTCCTGCGGATCGACGCCGCACAGCGCGGTGATGTCCGCGATCTCCTCGCCCATCACAACGCCGAGCCGTCCGCCGTCAAATCGTGCCAGTCGCATTCCCGAATCCCTATCGTTCTGTTTAACAGAATATCATTCTATTTTTATCAGGCCGACGAGAAAGATCAATCAAAAAGCGAGGCCGTCGGCCGGGGTTTTGCCGCTTTGGTGCGGCTGCGCTGGCGGGTGTGCGTTTTGGCGCGGCCCTGGCTCTGGCGCTGGTCGGTGGAGAGAGAAGGGGCAGCCCGGCGGAGAGGCGCCGGGCTGCCCCGAGACCGTCAGAACTTCGCGCGGAAGCGCGCGCCATAGGTGCGCGGCGGCGAGATATCCTGGCCGTTATAGTTGTTGATGAACGGATATTGCTGCGTGCCGTTGTAGACGGCCTCGTCCGTGATGTTGCGAACGAACAGCTGGATGGAATAGCCGTCATCCGGCGAGCGATAGGTCAGGCTCGCATTGAACTGCGCATAGGCCTCGCCCAGCGCATTCTCCACAAACTCGGCACTGAGCCAGCGCGAGGACGCGAAGACCATGTCCGGTGCGAAGTCCACCTTGGCGCCGTTCGGCAGATCAAAGCTGTGCGTGTAGCTGACCGTGCCCGACCATTTCGGTGTGCGCGGAAGCTGGAAGCCGATGCAGTTGATCGTCCAGAAGCCGGTCTGCGCCGTGCCGCCTACAACCGGTGTGACGGGGCAGGCGGTGCGAGCCGAGGGGTCGGCGGCGCGATAGTTGCGGTACGCGAAGTCCTTATACTCGCTGTCGGTGTACTCGACTGCGAGGCGGAATTGGTCGTTGCGGCTCGGGAACAGCGTCAGGTCGACGCTGCCGCCCTTGGCCACGGCCTTGCCTGCGTTGAACAGGGCGGAGACCTGCGCGCCGCCGCGATCGAGCACGGAGAAGTTCTCCTGCCGGTCCTTATAGTCCATGTAGAACAGTTCGGCATTGAACTGGACCAGCCGGTCGAACAGCCGGTTCTTGGTGCCAATCGTGTAGGCAGTGACTTCTTCCGGCTTGTAAGGGTCGAGGTCGGCATTGGACTGGCCGCCCGACTTGAAGCCGGTGACCACGCTTGCATAGATCATGCTGTTCGGGCCGGCATCGAACTCGGCGCCGATCTTGAAGTTGACCCGGTTGGCATCATAGGTGCCCTTGACGTTGGTGCCGCGGGTGGTGAGCAGTTCGCAGCTCTGGCCGGGGCCGGTGCCGCCGGCAACGCAGCCCGCGCTGCCCTTGAAGGCATAGCGATGCGCGTCGACCGTCTTGGTTTCGGTCGTGTAGCGAATGCCGCCGGTCAGGCGGAGGGTGTCGGTAATCGAATAGGTCATCTCGCCGAACGCGGCGTAGGACTTCGTGTTCAGCTTGGCGATGAACGCCGTGTCGGACGCGAAGCCGAGGCGAACGGCATTGTAGCTGTCCTGGTCTTCATTGAAGTAGTAGCCACCGAGCACCCACTTCAGCTTCTCGTCCGCATGGCCCAGGCGCAGTTCGAGAGTCTGCGCATCGGAGACCGAGGGCTCGCCAGTGAAGGCATTGTTGGTGCTGAAGCTCAGCGCCGGCAGCGAGAGCGAGTCCATCGTCACGCGTTGCCAGGCTGGAATGACGGTCAGCACGGCCGGGCCGAGATCCCAGTCGAGATGGGCGTTGAGGCCCCAGACCGTCATGTTCTGATAGGCCTTGCTCGTGTCGATCGGATAGATGCCCGGAGGCGCCGTGGTCTTTGAGATCAGATCGTTGAGCGTCTTGTTGATCGATTCCCAGCGGTCGGCGGGAATGATCGGCTGCGGATTGGTGATGCCGGGGCCGTTCGGAGCGGTCGGCTCATAGACGACCTTGCCCGGGCCGCGACCGCCCAGATGCTGATAGTTGAGGCCGACGCGGAGCGTGACGCCTTCGGTCGGCTCGGTCTTGAACTGCAGGCGGAACGAATGGTGCTTGTCGTCATCCGTGCCGTCGCTGATGTAGCCATCACGTGAGACGCCCTGGAAAGACGCGCGAATGGCCGAATTCTCGCCGATCGGCACGTTGATCGCGCCTTCCGCGCTGAAGCCGTTATAGTTCTGGAAGCCGGCGCTCACATAGCCTTCGAAGCGGCCGAGCTTGGGCTGGACGGGAATGATGTTCAGCGATCCGCCAGTGGCGTTGCGACCATAAAGCGTGCCCTGCGGCCCCTTGAGCACTTCGATGCGCTCCAGATCGTAGAAGGTGCCGGTGACGAACTGGCTGCGCGCGGCGAACACGCCGTCATAATTCTGCGCGACGGCCGAGTTGCTGTAGCCGGTCGTGGAGAAGTCGCCAGCGCCGCGGATGTAGATCTGCAGGGCCGAGCCGCCCTGGGTGATCTGCACGCCGGGGGAGAGGCGGGCGATGTCGGTCGCCTGAGCGACGCCAGCCTGGGACAGCTTCTCGGCGGAGAGCACGTCGATCGACAGCGCGGTCTTCTGAACATTTTCCTGACGGAACTGCGCCGTGACGACGATTTCCTGTTCGGATGCGCTGGTGTCGTCCGCCGGTGCGTCCTGCGCCCGGGCCTGTGCTGCCATCAGCGCGCCCATGGCGGCGCCGGCCAGCAGCGTGACGATACGGAATTGTTGCCTCATCTAACCCCTCCAGATCCCTGCATGAACAAGGCGCTGCCTGCCGTAGAGGCGCACCTTGACTGTGTTCTTTTAGACAGAACGATGTTCTTTTTATAGTCTGGTTGTTGTCTTGTCAATTGGCGGCCTGGCGCGACGCGGCGAGCTGTGGCGACAAGAGCACACTGGACAAACGGGCGAATCGATTTTAGAATGGCGTTCTATTTTTAATGAGATCGTCGTGCCAGTGGCTGCCGGCCGGTTACGGACGTCCCGTCTTTAGGAGATCGCGATGACCACATTTCCCGACGTTCCGGCCTTCACGGGCTTCAACACGCCGTCTCGAGTCGAGGCCAATGTGGAGGATCTCAATGTCCATGGCGTGATCCCTCCGGAGATGAATGGCGCGTTCTACCGCGTTCAGCCCGAGCATCAGTTCCCGCCCAAGCTGGGCGACGACATCGCGTTCAACGGCGACGGCATGATCTCCATGTTCCGCTTCAGGAACGGCAAGGTGAACTACACCCAGCGCTGGGCGAAGACGGACAAGTGGAAGCTCGAGAACGAAGCGGGCCGGGCGCTGTTCGGCGCCTATCGCAATCCCCTGACCGACGACGAGGCAGTCAAGGGGAAGATCCGCGGCACGGCCAACACCAATGCCTATATCCATGGCGGACGGCTGTACGCGCTCAAGGAAGATTCGCCACCGCTGGTGATGGACGCAGTAACGCTCGAGACGCAGGGCTACATTGATTTCGGCGGCAAGATGAAGGGCGAGACCTTCTCCGCGCATCCCAAGACCGATCCCGAGACCGGCAATCTCTGCAGCTTCGGCTATGCCTCCAAGGGCGTGCTGACGCGCGACATGACCTATTATGAGATCAGCCCCGAAGGCGAACTGCTCTACGATGTCTGGTTCGAGACGCCCTATTACTGCATGATGCACGACTTCGCGATCACGCCGGACTATGCGCTCTTCTCGGTGATGCCGATGACGAGCAGCTGGGAGCGGCTGGCTGCCGGCAAGCCGCATTTCGGCTTTGATACCTCGATGCCGACCTATCTGGCGGTGATGCCTCGCAAGCCGGGTACGACGGCAGAAGACATTCGCTGGTTCACGGGCGGCAATTGCTTCACCGCGCATGTGATGAACGCCTTCCAGGACGGGTCGAAGATCCACCTCGACCTGCCGGTGGCGGCCAACAACATGATGCCCTTCTTCCCGGACATCAACGACAAGCCGTTCGATCCGGTGGCGGGCGCGACCTATCTGACGCGCTGGACCGTCGACATGAACCAGAATGACGAAGACTATAAGTCGGCTCGTCTCTCCGAGATGATCGGCGAGTTCCCCAAGATCGACGACCGGTTCACCGGCAAGAAGAACCGTTATGGCTGGATGGTCGTGATCGATCCATCCCAGCCGGTCGAGCGCAAGGGCGGCAGCGCCGGCGGCTGGGTGATGAACACGCTTGGCTTCGTCGATCTGGAGACTGGAGCGGAGCAGAAATGGTGGTGCGGGCCTGTCTCGTCCATCCAGGAGCCCTGCTTCGTGCCCCGTTCGCCGGATGCGGCGGAAGGCGATGGCTGGATCGTCATGGTCTGCAACCGGCTGGAGGAGCGGGGCAGCGACCTGCTGATCTTCGAGGCGACCAATATCGCCAAGGGGCCGATCTGCACGATCAACATCCCCGTTCGCCTGCGCTTCGGCCTGCACGGCAACTGGGCCGACGCTGACAGCATCAAGCCGCTCGAAAAGGCCGCGTGATGAGGAAAGGGCCTCCGGCAGTGATGCTGGAGGCCTTACCTCTTTCAGCAACGCACGTTCGGAGCGGGTGCGTTACTCCGATCACAGGTTTCAGGCGCGCCGGTCCAGCCCCGCGCTGATGAGGTTTGCCAGGGTCTGGCTGGCCTTGTGCCAATCGAATGGGCCGAGATCGACGTCCATGATCGTGGCGAGGCGCTCGCCATAAGCCTGCGGGTAGAGATAGGCGCCGAGGACAATCGTCATGGCGAGGAAGAAGCTGTGCTCGTCCAGCTCCGGCATCGCCTGTCTCAACAAGGCGATGAGCCGGTTGCGCACCGGCGTCACCAGGGGCCGCGTGATGCTGCGCGCTTCCTCGGACGGGTCGGTGAGGGCGCAGCAATAGACCATGTGGCTCTTGCGGTTCTCTCCCGCGCTGCCGCTGCGGCTGAGCGCTGAATCGAAAAAGGCCTGAATGATCTCGCGGACGCCGGCATTGCCGACCCGCTCCAGCGCGTCGAAGCTCGCATTCTGTGCTGCGTGGATCGGCGCGAAATGACGCTCGAACACGTCCTCGAACAGATGACGCTTGCTCGTCCAGTTGCGGCTGAGCGAGGCGAGGCTGGTCCCGGCCTGCGCGGCGATCGCGCGGATGGTGCAGCCATCATAGCCGTGCAGGATGAACTGATCGTCGGCGGCTTCGAGGAAGCGGGCGCGGCTGGACTGATCGGGAGCCGGTCTGGCTCTGCGCGCTTTGCTGCCCGCCGTCTGTTCAGACATTCACTGCCATTCCGCCGTAGCGACCATCGAGATAGACCAGCGCATCGCTGGTCGATGCGAGCGAGACATAGTCGACGAGTCCGCGGATGACCATATGGCTGCCGAACGGTTCGGCCTGATCGAGCGTGCAGACGATGCCGGCAAGCGCCGAGCGGAGCAGGGGGACGCCGCTTTCATGGGTATCCCAGTCGGCGACATCGAAACGCCTGTCGGCGGGCGCCGAGACGAAGTCCTGGCAGGTCTGTTCCTGATCGCGGCCCAGCAGGCTTATCCCGAAGCGTCCGCGCGCAACCAGCGGTTCGCACAGGGACGCGGTGCGGTTGACGGCGATCAGCAGGGAGGGCGGCTCCATGCTCAGTGACATCAGCGCCGTCATGGCGATGCCATAACGCGCGCCATTGTCGTCTGCGGTGGTGACGAGGGCCACGCCGCTCGCCAACCGCCGCATCGCTCCGCGAAAGTCCGCTGCCAGCGTTTCGTTCCGCTCCTGGATCGTCGTCATGACCTGGTCCGTCCTGCGTGCTTCAGCCCGGCAGAATGCCGGACTTCTCCATGAACTCGCGCACCTGGCCCCATTCGCCGTCGCGCTGGGCGTTCATATGGTCGCCGATGCGTGCGCGGCCCTGGCTGGTCAGGTAGAACATCTCGTAGAGCTCGATGCGGCTGCCCAGCGCCGAGCCGGCAAAGTCCCAGGCCATGCGCATGATGCGGGCGCGATCCTCGGCGGCCATGCCGTTCGAGCCGGGGAGATATTTGCGCAGCAGGTCGCCGATCTCGGCGTCCTCGAACAGGGCGAGCGACGGCGTGCAGAGCAGGTTGTGCGAGCCGATGGTCCGGATGATCTCGTTCACGCGCGTCATCCAGCCCGGCATCACGCAGCGCAGCACGGAAAGGTCGCGATGCGGGAAGAAGGCGCCGGCGCCCCAGTCGTGCGCGCGTGCCTCAGCCGCGACGATCGCGGAGCGGGTGAGCGAGAGATAGGCGTGGATCTCGCCCAGTTGCAGGGCGACGTCCGGCGCATTCAGGCTGTTCGTGACCTTGGCGATGCTGGAACACAGATCATAGGCGAACTCCAACTTCACCATCGCGCGGATCGCGGTCTGCTGGAGCGTGTTGCCCGGCGAGACGCCCGCATTTAGAGTGTTATATACATTCAAGTCGCCATCGCAGAACAGGCGCTCATACGGCACCTCGACATCGTCGAAGATCACGAAGGCGTCCTGCTCGTCGAAGCGGGAGGAGAAAGGCGCGTCGGCCACGCTGGCGTTCACGCCATAATGATCGCGGCAGATCTGGATGACGCCCTTGGTCTTCACGGGGATCGAGAAGATCAGCGCATATTGCTCGGCGCCCGAGGGGATCGGGGCGGAGGAATAGACGTAGAGTTCGTCGGCGAGGGGGCCGAGCGTCGCGAGCACCTTGCCGCCACGCACGATCACGCCATTCTCGTTGCGGTCGACGACGCGCAGCGTGAGGTCCGAGTTCATGCCGGCGAGCGGCGGCGCGCCCTTGTCGATGTTGGCGTGGACGATCGTGTGCGTCATCGACAGATCGCCCTCGATCACTTCGCGGTGGAAGTTCCACAGGCGCTCATAGCCTTCCGGCTTGCCCTGTTCCCAGATGTCGCGGCGGGCGGTGTGGCCGGAGAGGACGACGTTCACATAGTCGGGCGTGCGGCCGAGCATGCCGTTGGAATAACGCGCCAGACGCTCCAGGCCGCGGTGGCGGATCATCAGATCCTCCTTGGTCTTGGGGAGCATCAGGCTGACGTTCATCTTCTCGCCCGGCTTCTCGGGATCGTCGACCAGGCACTCGTCGGCATAATCGTTTTGCCAGTCGAAATAGCCTGCCATGCCATCGACCGAACCAGCGAGGCGCGGATCGCTCGTCACGTCCACCTTGCCTTCACCGAGCCAGACGACGCGCTCGTCCTTGAGGTCTGCTTTGTATTGGGCGCCAGTGCGAACAGCCATGATGTCTTCTCCTAAGATGAAAACATCTGTATTCACGATTCGGGCTCGACGCAACTCAAAATGAAATGGCGTTCTGTTTGAAAGAATTATAAGCAGCCATCACGCCCAGCGATCGGGCGCAGGAGAAGGAATTAGGCATGCACCCCAAGGATCTGACCGTATCCCGAATCACCGGCGACAGGCTCGATCGGGTTGAGGCCCGCTTCGCGGCTTTGCTCGGGCAGGAGGCCGTGCTGCGGGAAGGGGGGCTGTTTCGCGAATTTCACGATCCCTTCGAGGGGCCGGGGGCGCAGGGGCATCAGCCCGCCCTCGTCGTTCAGCCAGACAGCGTCGAGCAGGTCCAGGCCGCCGTACGACTGGCGGCTGAGCTGGCGCTCCCCCTCTGGACCTCGTCGATGGGCCGCAATTATGGCTATGGCGGCTCGGCGCCCGTGCTGGACCAGACGGTCGTCCTCAACCTGCGCCGGATGAACCGCATCCTCGATATCGATGCGCGCCAGGGGCATGTGCTGATCGAGCCGGGCGTCTCCTTCGCGCAGCTTTACAAGGCGTTGCGCGACGAAGATGTACCGCTGATGATGTCCGTGCCCGATCTGGGCTGGGGCAGCATCATCGGCAACGGGCTGGAGCATGGTATGGGCTATAATGTCCATGGCGACCACGCCTCCGCGCTGTGCGGGCTGGAAGTGGTGCTGGCCAATGGCGAACTGCTGCGCACCGGCCAGGGCGCGATTTCCAACAGCCCGCTCTGGTCGCGTCATCGCCGGGGTTTCGGCCCGGCGCTGGACGAGATTTTCAAGCAGTCCAATTTCGGCATCGTGACCAAGGCCGGTCTCTGGCTGATGCCCCGCCCGGAGATTTTCTCGATCGGCACCATCCGTTGCGATCGGCAGGAGGACATCGGGCCGCTGCTGGATGTGCTGCGCTCGCTGCTGCTGGAGGGCGTGCTGCAGGGCGTCCCGATGATCGTCGCCACGCCGGATGACGATGGTGCGCTGGATGACGGCGTGGAGCCCTTCACCATGCGCAACCTCAAGACCGTGCTTCGCCCCGGCCGATGGAATGTGCGCATCGGCCTTTATGGCCGCGCGGACATGGTCGCGTTGCGCCGAAAGGTGCTGGAAGAGGCGCTCACGGCGATTGACGGCGCGGAGCTGGAACTGCGTACTTATCCCGGCACGGCCGGGCCGGATGAGGTCGAACCGCGCGATTATATTTCCGCGGGCATTCCGAATCAGGTTCTGCTGGAGCGCCTGCGCGCTGTCTTCGGCCCCGGCTTTGGGCACATGGATTTCTCCCCGGTGCTGCCCAATACGGGCGAAGCGGCACTGCGGCTGGACAAGGCGGTGCGTGAGGTTGCGGCCAAACATGGCCTGCTCGGCCCGGTTGGGATGCTGCTCAATCCGCGCAGCATGGTCGCGGCGTGCATGTTGATGTTCGACGCGTCCGATCCGGCGCGGGTGCAGGCAGCGCGCGCCGCGATCCGCGAGCTCTATGCCCGTGCGGCGGAATGGGGATGCGCGCCTTATCGTGCGCATGTCGCGCTTGCCGACGAGGTCGCTGCGACCTTCGACTTCAACGATCACGCGATGCGGCGGACCTACACGCGGATCAAGGACGCGCTCGATCCGGCAGGCATTCTGTCGCCCGGCAATCACGGCATCTGGCCATCCAGCCGGGGTGGCTGATGCCCCTGTTTGCCTTGGCCTTCGGCCATTTGCGCGATTGACAGATCATTGCTCTCAAAATAAGAGAACGATGTTCTGTTCAAAAGAACGATATGCCTCGGCCGGCGGGTGGGGGACAATGCGTGTGCCGTGGCCCTGCGGCCATCGCTCCACTGACTGGGAGAGGAACGGATGATGAGTGAGGACGGTCGCCCATCCATCAGGACGATGCGGCGCTATGCCTGGATGAACATCCTGACCGGCTTTCTGGTCTGGGGCATCGCGCTGGCCGGCGTCTCCATGATGATGCCCATCATGTATGGCTCGATTGCCAAGGACATGGGCTGGACGATCAGCCAGACGACCAGCTTCATGGCGATCAAGTCGGCGGTCTCGGCGGTCGGCGGCCTGTTCGCCGGTGGCCTGATCGTCCGGTTCGGGCTGAAGCGGGTGTTCGTCCAGTCCGTCATGGTCGTCGGCGTCGCGACGTTCCTGCTCTATTTCGTGAACAATCTGCCGGTCTATTATGCGCTCGCCGCGCTGTCCGGCTTTGCCTCGATCCTCAGTCTCATCGCCATTCAGGTGACGCTGGCCAAATGGTATTCGGGCAGTCTCGGCCGCATGACCGGCCTTGCCATGCTTGGCGGCGCGGTTGCGGGCGCCGTCGTGCCGCTGGCTACGGCCTATGGGCGCGAGCATTTCGGCTGGCATGCGACCATGGCTGCCGCCGGTTTGCTGGTGCTGGTCTTCGTCGCCTCCTCCGCCATCTTCCTGTTCCGGGAGACGCCGCAAGCCTATGGCTGGACGGCCGAGGAGATCGATCCCGGCCCGGTCGGCGCCAAGGGCGCGCGCTCGGCTGCGATGGCGACCGATGCGGGGCCGGAGTTCCGCACGCTCATCAGGAGCCGCCAGTTCATCCTGCTCATCATCGCCACGGCCCTCTCCGGCGCGATCAGCAATGGCGTGAACGAATATGTGCCGCTGCTGGTGGAGCGGCACGCCAATCTCGGCGCCTATCTGGGCGCATTGGGCTTCACTATCGTGCTGGTGCTCTCCGGCGTCGGCAAGATCATGTTCGGCTGGGTGTTCGATCGCTTTTCGACCAAGGGCGTGGCGGCCTGCTGGGCCCTGTGCGGCGTGGCGGTGCTGCTCACCTTTCCGCTCTCCGGCATGGTCACGTTCCTGATGTTCACCGTGGTGCGCGGGCTCTCCCATGGCGGCGTGATCGTGCAGGCACCGGTGCTGGCGCGTCATCTGTACGGTATCAAGCCGATCGCGCAGGTCATCGCCTTTCTCAACGCGGCGTTCCATCTCGGTGCCTCGGCGGGCATCTGGGCCATCGGGTTCGGCGTGGACAGGACCGGCGGTTTCACCATCCCGCTGATCGTCGTCACTGTGGTCGCGGCGGTCTGTGCCCTGATCGGCCTCGGCTTCGAGCCGCGCTATTGGGCCGGCTATCGCGGCAAAGGCGGCAATGTCTGACGTCCAGCGCCTCCTGATCGTCGGTGCGGCGAGTCTCGTCGCGTCCGTCATCAGCGCCTGCTTCTCGGTGGGCGGCGGCTATGTCCTGTTCGGCGCGATCACGGCGGTGATGCCGCTGCCGGCCGCCATCGCCATGCAATCGGTCCTGTCGTTCGGCTCGCTTGTCTCGCGCACCCACGCCTTCTGGGCGGAGATCGACTGGCCGATCGTGCGGACCTTCACGGCCGGTTCGCTGCTTGGCGTGGGCGCGGGGCTGTGGCTGTTCGTGCGCACGCCTGAGGGCATTCTCTCGCTGCTGCTTGGCCTGCTGCTCTTCACGCTCGCCTGGGCGCCGAAGATCAAATGGGCGCTACACCGGCAGGCCTCCTATTTCGGTGTCGGCATTGCCCATGCCGTCGTCAGCACCATCTTCGGCCTGGGCGCCATTCTCCAGCCCGTGCTGCTGCGCTCCAGCCTCACGCGCACGGCGATCGTCGGCACCTTCGCTACCTGCATCATCCTGCTCGAGCTGCTGCGCACCTTGGGTTATGCGAGCGCCGGCTTCTCCTATGCCGCCTGGTGGCCGGAGATCCTCGTCGCGACCGTCACCGGCCTCGCCGGCACCTATCTCGGCAAGCGCATGGTGCCGGTGATTTCCGAGCGGCATTTCCGCTTCGTCTTGCGGCTGTTCATCACGGGCCTTGGCCTGCGCTTCGTCCAGAAGGGGCTGGCCTGATGACCCGCGCATCCATGACATTCCATTCGTGCAGGAGGAGCGCATGAGCACCATCATGCCCAGAAAGGTCAGCCCGGCCGCTTTCACCAAGGCGCTCAGTGGCTTCCGCTCGATCGTTGGCAAGGATTGGGTTTTCGACAGCGACGAGGACCGGCAGAGCTATATCGACCCCTATGCCATGGGCGACGGGCTGGACCATGATTGCTCGGCCGTGGTCGCACCGGCCTCCACCGAGGAAGTGCGCGCCATCGTGCGGGTCGCCAATGAGACGAAAGTGCCGCTCTGGCCAGTCAGCCGGGGCAAGAATCTGGGCTATGGCGCGGCGTCGCCGGCCGAGAAGGGCAATGTGATCCTCGACCTCTCCCGCATGAACAAGGTGCTGGAGGTGAACGAGAAATTCGCCCATTGCCTGATCGAGCCGGGGGTGAGCTTCTTCGATCTCTACGCCCATCTCGACGCGAAGAAGATCCCGCTGTGGATGTCGACGCCCGGCAACAGCTGGGGCAGCGTGGTCGGCAACGCGCTCGATCGCGGTATCGGCTACACGCCTTATGGCGACAATACCGAGCAGCTCTGCGGCCTGGAAGCCGTGCTGCCCGATGGCGACCTCGTCCGCACCGGCATGGGCGCGATGGAGGGCAGCGCCGGGTGGCAGCACTATAAATATGGCTATGGTCCGGGCTGGGACCAGATGTTCTGCCAGTCCAATTTCGGCATCGTGACCAAGGCCGGCCTGTGGCTGCAGCCCGAGCCGGAAATGACTGCGAAGATCGACCTGGCGTTCCCCAAGTTCGACGACGCTGCCTGGGCGATCGACATTCTGGCCGATCTGCGCCGGCGCGACGTCATCCAGCACAATATCGTCTTCGGCAGCCCGGTGCGTGCGGCCTCGACCATGTCGCAGCGCGCGCAATGGTATGACGGGCCGGGGGCGATCCCGGACGCGGCCTGCGAAGAGATGATGAAGAAGCTGGGCATCGGCTGGTGGAATGCCAAGATCAGCCTCTATGGCCATGCCGCGACGGTGAAGGCGCATGTCGCGCTGATCCGCAGCCTGTTCGAGCCGCGCATCGGCAAGGAACTGACCTTCGAGCTCTGGCAGCAGGGCGACCCGCCGGACAAGTCCGCGCGCGGCATCCCCAGTACGCTCGGCCTGCAGAGCGTGAACTGGTATGGCGGCCGGGGCGGGCACCTCAGCTTCGCGCCGGTCATGCCCTCGGATGGCACGCTGATCCTCGATTATGCTCGCAAGATAAAGGCCTATTACGAGCAGGTTGGGCAGGATTATTATGCCAGCTTCACAATTGGCCGGCGCCATGTGAACAATGTCAGCCTGATCCTCTACGACCGCGATGACCCGGCGATGGTGACGCGCGTGGACAAGCTCTACCGGCATCTCGTGCAGGAAGCGGCGGCGCACGGCTTCGCCGAATATCGCGGCCACATCTCCTACATGGACGTGATCGCGCAGACCTACAATTTCAACAATGGCGCGCTTGGCCGGCTCAATGACAAGATCAAGGCCTGCCTCGATCCGAACAACATCATCGCGCCGGGCCGCAACGGCATCGGCACCAACCGCGCATGAAGGGGAGGGCGAAGGAGATGACAGGATCGCGCAGCATGGCACGGCGGTTTGCCCTCGCTGGCGCCCTCGGCCTGGCCATGGTCGCCTGCGTCGGCGAGAGCGAGCAGGCCCCGGCGCAGGAAAAGGCCGCAGCACCGACGCCGCAATCGCAGGTGGTGATCTTCGGCGCCGGGTCGGCGAATGAAGGCGAGCGTCTTTATGGCCGAGAATGCGCCTTCTGCCATGTCGGGCGGAACACCGGCACGATCATGCTCGGCCGCCGCATGGACCCGGCGAAGGCGGAGCTACACAAGCGCACCGATCTTGATGCGGATTATGTGAAGGCCGTGGTCCGCAACGGTCTGGTCAACATGCCGCCTTTCTCGAAAGTGGAAGTGACGGACCAGGAGCTGGACAAGATCGCGGGCTGGCTGGCGCACAAGGGCCAGAAGAAATGACGCCCGATCGCCGCACGCTGATCAAGGGGCTCGGCCTGTTGCCGCTGGCAACCATGCCGGTGGCTGGAGGACTCAAGGCCAGGGGGGCTCCGGCGGGCGCGCTCCGCTTCGTGGCGGATGAGCGCTTGCCGGGCGCGCGCGCACTGGCGGTGGCGGCGCGCCGCGCGGGGCATGAAGTGGGCGATCCACAGGGCGAGATTGTCGCGCATGTGCTGCGGCAGGGGCCGGACTGGCTGACCGCGCGCGGCCCGATCATCGGCCTGACCAGCTATACGGACATGATGCTGATGCGCGATCTCGCGCGCGGCGCCGGCCGGCCGATGCGCTATGCCAGCGCCGCCCAGGGCAAGGCGCGGCCGCTGATCGACCGGCTGGATGGCTGTGAGGCGGCCTTCCTCGCCGCGATTGCGCGCGCGCCGTCGCGGGCCGGTCAAGCCGGTGCCTTTCTCTGGCTCGTCTGAGCCTGAAGCCAATTTCGCGGGAAGGATCGAGACGCGTGAACGCAGGCCAATTCGACTTCATCATCGTGGGGGCCGGCTCGGCCGGCGCGGCGCTGGCCAATCGCCTGTCGGCCGATCCCGCCCATCGGGTTCTGCTGCTTGAGGCGGGCGGGGAGGCCAATCATCCCTATGTGCAGATGCCACTCGGCTTCCTGCAGGCGCTGCGCAATCCCGACCTGACCTGGCCCTTCGCGTCCGAGCCGGAAAAGGCCGTGGACGGCAAGGTGTTCCCGCTGCCGCGCGGCCGGCTGCTGGGCGGCTCGTCCTCCATCAATGGCATGGTCCATTTTCGCGGGCATCCGGCAGACTTTGATGACTGGGCGGCGCTCGGCTGCGATGGCTGGAGCTATGCTGACGTGCTGCCCTATTTCAAGCGCTCGGAGGATCATTGGACAGGCGGCAACGCCTGGCGGGGCAAGGGCGGGCCGATCAGTGTTGCGCCGGTCGATACCTCGCGCCTGATGGCGCAGGAACTGCGTGCCTCGGCGGCGCTGTGCGGTCTCGACTATAATCCCGACTATGACGGTGCTTCGAACGAGGGCTGCGCGGACGTGCAGATCGCGATCCGCGACGGCCGGCGCTGCGGCTCTGCGCGGGCCTATCTGGATGACATCCGCAAGAGCCGCCCCAATCTGGTCGTGGCCACACACGTCTTCGTGCGCCGGATCGTCTTCGAGGGGAAGCGCGCCGTCGGCGTCGACTATGAGGCGGCTGGCGACATTCAGACGGCGCGGGCAACGCGTGAGGTGGTGCTGAGCGCCGGCGCCTATGGCTCGCCGCATCTGCTGCTGCTCTCCGGCGTGGGGGACGGCATACAGCTGCGGAACCACGGCATCGAGGTGGTGCACGATCTGCCGGGCGTGGGGCGTAACCTGCAGGAGCATGTCCGCCTGGCGCACCAATATGACGCCGCGCCGCCGCACAGCTTCGCCAGGGAACTGCGCTTCGATCGCGCGGCCCTGTCCTTCCTGCGCTGGTATCTGTTCGGCACCGGCACCTTCGCCAATCAGATCGCCTCGGCCTGCATTCTCGCCCGCTCGGAAGAGGGGCTCGACCGGCCGGACCTTCAGATCATGGTCAGTCCGGTGCGGGTCGATGCGAACATCTGGTTCCCCGGCTTCAAGGCGCCCAAGAAGGACTGTTTCTACAACGGCATCTGCCTCCTTCGGCCGGAGAGCCGTGGCGCGCTCACCCTGCGCGATGCCAATCCACACAGCGCGCCGCGCATCGCGCTCAATCTGCTCCAGCATCCCAATGACTGGGCGAAGCTCAAGAAGGGGCTGGCGCTCTCCCGGCGCATCTTCTCCGATGGCCCGATCGCCCGCTATATCGAGCGCGAGACGCTGCCGGGCGCGGACAAGCAGAGCGACGAGGCGCTGGACGCGATGAAGGCCGATCTGGCTGGCGTGGTCCATCACCCCGTCGGCACCTGCGCCATGGGCAAGGGGCCGGAAGCGGTTGTCGATCCGCAATTGCGGGTCCGGGGTGTCGAGGGGCTGCGCGTCGCCGATGCCTCGATCATGCCACGGCTGGTCGGCGCGAACACCAACGCCGCTGCCGTGATGATCGGCGAGAAGGCGGCCGATCTTATTTTGCAGAAACAGGTCTGAGGAGAGAGCCATGGCAGAGGCTGATAGCGCGCGGGCGCAGCTGTTCGAGCGCGCGAAGGCCCGCATTGCGGGGCTGAACCGGCATTTCATCGGCGGCCAGTGGATCGCACAGGACGGCGAACCTATTGCCGTGATCAACCCGGCCGACGAGCAGATCATCGGCCAGATCGCGGCCGGCGCGGCGCAGGAGGTCGACCTGGCGGTGCGGGCCGCGCGTGCGGCGTTCGACCGGCCGGACTGGCAGGCCATGCCTGCGGCGCGGCGCGAGCAGTTGCTGCTGCGCCTTGCCGATCTCATCGAGGCGGATGCGGACGAGATTGCGGCGATCGAGACACTCGACAATGGTATGCCCTTCGCCCATGCGCGCGGCGCCGTGGGCGGGGCGGTGAGCGCCATTCGTTATCATGCGGGCTGGGTTCGCCGGCTGGGCGGCGAGACGGTGCCGATGTCCGTGCCGGGCAACTGGCATGGCTATACCACGCGCGATCCGCTGGGCGTCGCGGCGCTCATCGTGCCGTGGAATGCGCCGTTCGCCATCACCTGTTCCAAGCTGTCCGCCGCGCTCGCCGCCGGCTGCACGGTCGTGCTCAAGCCGGCCGAGCTGGCGCCGCTTACCGGGCTGCGGCTGGCGCAACTGGTGGAGGAAGCCGGCTTCCCCGCCGGCACTGTCAACGTCGTCACCGGCCTCGGCACGCAGGCCGGCGCAGCGCTGGTCGCGCATCCCGGCGTCGACAAGATCAGCTTTACGGGCTCGACAGCGACCGGGCAGGGCATCCTGCGGGAGAGCATCGCCGACCTCAAGCGTGTGTCGCTGGAGCTCGGCGGCAAATCGGCCGTGCTGGTCTTTGCCGATGCCGACCTTGAAAAGGCGGTGCCGGGCGTCGCCATGGGCATCTTCGGCAATAGCGGGCAGGTGTGCGCCGCCGGATCGCGCCTGTTCGTGGCCGATGCGATTTTTGACCGGTTCATGACTGCGCTCGCCGATTTCGCCGCCAAGCTCCGGCTTGGACCGGGCTGGCAGGAGGGGGTGGCGATGGGGCCGCTCATTTCCCAGCGTCAGCGCGAGCGCGTGCTGGGCTATGTCGAGGCGGGCAAGCGCGAGGGCGCGAGCCTGCTCACCGGCGGCAGCGCGCCGGCGGGACAGGGCTATTTCGTGGAGCCGACCATCTTCGTCGGCGCCCGCGCCGACATGACGA
Organism: Sphingomonas sp.; assembly: GCA_017304655.1. Taxonomy (GTDB): domain Bacteria; phylum Pseudomonadota; class Alphaproteobacteria; order Sphingomonadales; family Sphingomonadaceae; genus Sphingobium. The sequence goes on along the minus strand of JAFKLY010000003.1, from coordinate 675,132 downwards.
TCGTGCGCGAGGAGATTTTCGGTCCGGTGCTCAGCGTCATGCGCTTTTCCGACGAGGACTTTGAGACGCTGGCGAGGAGCGCGAACGACAGCGTCTATGGCCTTTCGGCTTATGTGTGGACCCGCGATCTTGCGACCGCGCACAGCATGGCGAAGAAGCTGCGGGCCGGCTCGGTGAAGGTGAATGGCGCCGGCATGGAATTCGCGCTGCCCTTTGGTGGCTTCCGCCAGTCGGGTCTTGGCCGCGAGCATGGCCGCATGGGCGTGGAAGCCTTTACCGAAACCAAGGCGGTGATGATCGGCTACTGAGGCGCCGGGGCAGCGCCCGTCAGCCTTCGACGCCGGGGATGGGGGCCGCTCTGACCCCGGCCGCCTCGAAACTGCCGATCGGATAGGCGCAATAATCCGCCGCATAATAAGCGCTGGGGCGATGATTGCCGGACGCGCCGAGGCCACCGAAGGGCATGTTGGCCGCCGCGCCTGTCGTGGGGCGATTGCGGTTGACGATGCCGGCGCGGCTTTCCTCGATGAACCGGGTCCAGAGCGCGTCGTCGCCGCTGATGAGGCCGGCGGAAAGGCCGAAGCTCGTGGCATTGGCCGCGCGGATCGCCGCATCGAAATCCGGCACGCGCATGACTGACAGGACCGGCGCGAAGATTTCCGCGTCCGGTGTATCGATGCCGGTCGTGTCCAACAGGGCCGGCGTCACGAAGGCGGAGCCGCGCCCGGCCACGCTGGTGAAGGGACGGATCGTGCGGGCACCCAGAGCCTCAAGCCGGGCGACGGAGTCCCGCGCAGTGTGGGCAGCGGCGGCGGTCACCAGCGGCCCCATGAACGCCTCGCCCGGTTCGTCCCAGGCGGCGATGCGCAGTTTCCCGGTCAGCGCGTCGAGCGCCTCGATGATCGCTTCGCCAGTCCGGCCCTCGGGGACAATCAGCCGCCGCGCGCAGGAGCAGCGCTGGCCTGTGGTCACATAAGCCGACTGGACGATGAGCGAGGCGGCCTCTTCGGGCGAATCCCAGACGATGAGCGGATTGTTGCCGCCCAGCTCCAGCGCGAGGATGAGATGCGGCCGGTCGATCGTCGCATGCTTGAGCGCGCGCCCCGCGCCGGCCGATCCGGTGAACAGCAGCCCGTCAATGTCCTGTGCGACGAGCGCTTCGCCAGTCTCCCGGCCGCCTTGCACCAGATTGAACACGCCCTTGGGCAGGCCGGCCTTGTCCCAGAGCCGCGCCATGCGCTCGCCGGTGCTTGGTGTGATCTCGGAGGGTTTGAACACGATCGTGTTGCCGGCCAGCAGTGCCGGCACGATATGGCCGTTGGGCAGATGACCGGGGAAGTTATAGGGGCCAAGCACGGCTATCACGCCATGGCCGCGATGACGCAGCACGGCGCGGCCGAAATCGGTGGGCGCCTCGCGCTCCCCAGCGCGCTCCGCCTGTGCGGCGATGGAGACGGCGACTTTGCCGATCATCGAGCCGATCTCCGCCCGCGTCTCCCAGAGCAGCTTGCCCGTCTCGCGCGAGATGAGCGTGGCGAAGGCCTCCCGATCCTCCTCCAGCAGCGCCGCGAACTTTTGCACAAGGGCGATGCGCTCACTGAGCAGCGCGGCACGCCAGGCGGGCAGGGCGCCTCGGGCGGCGGCGACAGCGGCGGCGCAGTCCCCGGCGGTAGCTGCGGCGCCGGTCCAGAGGATTGCGTCGCTGGCGGGATCGGTCGAGTGGAGGGCGGGGCCATGGCCCTCACGCCAGTCACCATTGATGAGCAGGGTCGTCATGCGCTTATCTGTGTCCGTCCCCTTGATGGAGCCTGTTGCGCTGGCCGGTCAATGCCGGCCAACCAGCCGGCCGAGCAACGACCGGTCGGCGATGATTTCCCGCGCGGCATTATGCCCCGGCGCACCGCTGACGCCGCCACCCGGATGGGTGCCTGCGCCGCACATATAGAGCCCCTTGATCGGTCCACGATAGGTGCCGTGGCCCAGCATCGGCCGGGCGGACCAAAGCTGGTCCAGCGTCATTGCGCCATGCATGATGTCGCCGCCGATCAGGCCGAACTTGCGCTCCAGATCGAGCGGCGAGTGGATCTGCCGGGCGATCACCGAGTCCTTGAAGCCCGGCGCATATTGTTCGACCGTATCGATGATGCGATCGGCGGCCGTTTCCCGCTCGTCGTCCCAGCTGCGGCCATCCGGCAATGTCGGCGCGAAGTGCTGGCAGAACAGGCTGGCGACATGCTTGCCTTCGGGCGCCAGACTGTCGTCGACGGTGGACGGGATCAGCATCTCGACGATGGGCTCCCGCGCCATGCCATCGCGCTTCGCGTCGATAAAGGCGCGGTCCATATAGTCGAGGCTCGGCGCAATGATGATGCCGGACTGGTGATGCTCGCCCGGCTCGGGTAGCGCGGAGAAGCGGGGAAGGTCCGTGAGCGCGACGTTCATGCGGAACGTGCCGGACTCAGCCTTGAAGGCGCGGATGCGGCGCAGGAACTCCGCTGGCAGGTCGACCGGGTCGATCAGTCTCTCGTAAAGCAGCTTCGGGCCGACATTGGCCGCGACGATCCGCGCGCCGATCTCTTCGCCGCTTTCCAGGCGCACACCTGCCACGCGGTCGCCGTCCACTAGCACTTGCGAGACGGGAGATTCGAGGCTGATCTCGACGCCGAGTTCGCGGCAGACATCGGCCATGATCTGCGTGATCCGGCCCATGCCGCCGACGCTGTGGCCCCATGCGCCCTTCTTGCCGTTCACCTCGCCGAACACGTGGTGGAGGAGGACATAGGCGCTGCCCGGCGTATCCGGGCTGGCATAATTGCCGACCACCGCGTCGAAACCGAAGGCGGCCTTGACCGGATCGCTCTCGAACCAGCCATCGAGGAAGCTGCGCGCGGACTTGAGGAACAGGTCCAGCACGTCGCGCTGCTCCTCAAGCGTCATGCCGGCGAGGCGCCGCCCCTGCCGCGCCGCGCCGATCAGCGCCTTGACCCCGTCGCCCATATTGGGAGGCGCCTTGAGCGCCAGCGCCCGCAGCACGTCCGCGACGCGTTCCAGGGCGGTTAGATAGGCGGGAAGCGCTTGCGCATCCCTTGCCGAGAAGCGGCTGAACTCCGCCTGGGCGCGTTCCAGCCCGCCGCCGAGCTTGAGATACCGGCTCTCGTCGAGCGGCAGGAAGTTGGAGATTGGCCGCTCGATCACCCGATAGCCATGATCGGCGAGTTTCATGTCGGCGATCACGCGGGGATTGAGCAGGCTTACCGTGTAGCTCGCCACGGAGTTGCGGAAGCCGGGATGGAATTCCTCGGTGACCGCCGCGCCGCCGATGATGTCGCGCCGCTCGACGATGCGCACTTTCATGCCCGCGCGGGCGAGGTAGAAAGCGCAGACGAGGCCATTGTGACCGCCGCCTACGATCAGCGCGTCATAGCCGCCGCTCACACCCTGATTCCCTGCGCGCTCATCCGGCGGGACTGTATCGCTGGATACTGCGCGCGTCCGGGGCATTGTGCCCGTTTATGCCAGCCCTGATAGTCACGCGTTGCCTCACTGCTATTGGACGATCGTATAGTAGGGATGGCAGGCGAGCAAGGTGGCTATCGGTGTTCCTTGTCAGCCAGCGGGCGGTGCCAGCTGACCAGACTTGTCAGTTTGCGGCAGTCGGGTCGGACGGCAGCGGCGGGATGAGCTTGCGAACGGTTCGGCAGCACATGTCCAGCGCCCGATCGCGTGGGGTGCGCGTGGGGGAGAGGCAGATGTCGAGCCACATCCCGTCCATGAGCGCCGAGACGACGACGACGGCATCCTCGACCGGGATGCCCGTGCCATCGGTTGGCAGGCGGGACATGGCGAGTCTCAGCAACTCGCGCACCTGGATGTTGTGCTCTTCGCTCTTGGCGGCGAACTCGGCATTGCTGCGCACCATCGTCCAGAAGGCCATCCATGCGCCCAGCAGGTTGGCATTGGCCCATTCCTCAGAATAGAGCACCGCGAAGTAGCGATCGATCGCGTCCCACGGCGTGAGCGTTTCGTCCGCGAGAACCGCTTCGAGACGCGCGACGAACTGGTCGCAGACTTCCTCATAGGTTTCATAGAGGAGATTGTCGGGATTGCGAAAATAGTGGCGCAGCAGCCCGTGCGAGACGCCTGCCTGACGACAGATTTCCCGTCCCGTCGTGCCGCGCGGACCGAGCCGGGCGAGACAATCAATGGTGACGGCCAGAAGATCCTGACGGCGAAGCGTCGGTGTTTGCCGCCGGGCGCGCTTTCTGGCGGGCGGCTTGGTATCCGGAGCAGAGGAAACTTTGGGCATGCGCGCTCTATATAGCGTCCTCCCGATCTCGCAACTGACTGGCCGCGCGCGATGGCGATCAGCCTCGGCCATGGGAGGGCCGCGCGCTGGCATGGTCGGCGCTCCGAGTGAGCCCGATGCCACAAATCTGACATGAAAAGGCAACCAATCTGACGCGAGACTTACATGTCGGCGTCATGGGAACCCCCTAGCGGCCCCTTCAAACATCCAACCAGGGGGAATATTTCATGGCAGTTCGTCGTATCTCGAATCGTGCCCGCACCATTTTGCTGTGCGGCAGCGCATTCGTGGCCGCGCAGGCGCAGGCGCAAGTCCCGGCCGAGGCGTCCGACGAGGCCGCCGATATCGTCGTGACCGGATCGCGCCCGATCGCGGAATCCGAAGCGGCGGCGCTATTGGTCCAGAAGAATTCAGATTCGCTGGTGGCGGTTGCCGCGGCGGACAGCGTCGGCCGCTTGCCCGACCAGAACATCGCCCAGGCGACCAGCCGCCTCCCGGGCGTCGCGGTCGAGCGCGATCAGGGCCAGGCGCGCTATATCTCACTGCGCGGTGCGCCGAATTACTGGACGACGCTTTCGTTCGACGGGATCAACGTGGTGAGCCCGGAAGGCCGCGACGCGCGCTTCGACTCCATTCCCTCCGCCATTGCCGGCAAGATCATCGTCTCCAAGGCCGTGACGCCGGACATGCCCGGCGAGACGGTCTCGGGCAATGTGAACGTCGTAACCCGCTCGGCCTTCGATTATGATGGCTTCCACTTCACCGGCAAGGCTGGCCTTGGTCACGCGATCCTCGGCGACCGCCCGGAGGAGGAAGCCTCCGTCGTCGTCTCCGACCGCTTCAACGCGGGATCGGGCGAGATCGGCGTGCTGCTCTCCGCGAGCTACTTCAAGCGGGCGATGATCACGGACAATTTCGAGACCGATTACGAGCGCGTGAATCAGGACAAGCGGCCGGGCTGGGAAACCCGCTTCTGGCCCGCTGAGGCGGAGAACAAGCTCTATCGCCTGACGCGCAAGAACTGGTCGCTCTCGGGCCGGCTCGACTGGAAGCCGGACAGCGACAACACCATCTCGGTGCGCTCGATCTATACGATCTTCACCGATGACGAGGCGCGCGACAATTATCGCTTCGACCTCGACGATCGCCAGTCCGACCTGTCCAATGCCAGCGCGGCCTGCTCGACCGCGATCAACCCGACCCCGACGACGACCGGCTATGCCGATGTCTGCATCGGCAACACGCCGCTCAAGGGCACGATCTACGGCATCGACATTCGCCAGCGTTCGACGCTGCGCGCTTTCCGCCAGTCGATCTTCACGAACACACTGGAAGGCACGCACCAGTTTGGCGACGGCTGGACGCTCAACTGGCTGGGCAACTACACTGAATCCAAGGACGACCGCTCGGTGGTGGGCGAGGCGAGCTGGGACAGCCCGAGCACGCGCACCCTGCGCCCGACCGTGGCCTATGACTTCTCCGATCCCAACCGCTCGGTGCTGAACCTCTTCTCGACCGTGCAGCTTTCCACCCCCACGCGCTATCAGGCGGGCTATCCGGTGACGGCGATCGATGGCTTCACCAAGCCGCTGTCCTCGCTGTCGATGCTCAATGCGATCGACACGACCAAGGCCTATACCGGCAAGCTGGTGATTGGCCGCGAGACCTCCCTCCTTGGCGGTGAGGCCATCATCAAGCTGGGCTTCCAGTTCGACCAGCGCACCAAGGTGGCCGACGAGAACTCGCTGGTTCTGAACACGACCGCGCAGTTCGCGGCCATCGGCATGCCGACGGACTATAATCTCTTCTCGCTGAACAGGAGCTTCCTCGGCAAGATTCCGATGGCTTACACCTTCCGCTACTTCGACACGGAGAAGATGCGCCAGGTGACAGACGCCGCGCGCGGCCTCTATGCCTTCTCACCGAACCTCGGCAATAATTACGACGTGCGCGAGCGGGTCTATGCCGGCTTTGCCATGGCGACGCTGAAATATGACTGGGGCTCGATCATCGGCGGCGTGCGCCTCGAGCATCTGAAGAACCGCGGCAAGGCGGTCGTGACCAACGGCAGCGTCAACACGCCGATCACCAAGAGCGCCGAACAGACGATGGCGTTCCCCAGCCTGCACGTGAACTACAATCTGGATGACACGAAGAAGCTGCGCCTCTCGTTCAACTCCGGCGCGGCCCGCGCGGATTATGACCAGCTTCGGCCCAATTATGTCATTAGCGACAGCGATCAGACCATCTCGGCCGGCAATCCGGATGTGAAGCCCGAGCGGGCCTATGGCGTGGACGCCTATTTTGAGTGGTATGTCCGTCCGCAGGGCTATCTGATGGTCGGCGCGTTCTACAAGCGCGTCGAGGACGTACTGTATCGCCAGCGCAGCAAGTTCAACTCCACCGAGTTCAACACGCCGGGCTTCGATCGCTCGACCTATGATCTGTCGCGCATTACCAATGGCGGTGACGGGCGCATCTACGGCGCAGAGGCTGCCGCCCAGCTCCAGCTTGAACCCTGGACCCAGCAGCTTGGCTTGCCGGATTTCATGGGTGGCTTCGGTATCTCGGCCAACGTGACAGTCAACAACAGCCGCGTGACGAAGCCGGCAATCAACGGCGTGCCGGCCCGCAAGGTGCGCCTGCCGGGCACGTCCGACCTCATTTACAATGTTGGCGCATATTATGAGAAGTATGGCATCTCGCTGCGCCTCAACTATCAGCGCCGTAGCAAGTGGCTCGACAGCGTGGCGGACGATCTGACCGATGCCGGCGACACCTATTGGGCAGCAGACGACGAGATGGATTTCTCGGCGCGCTTCGCTGTCACGCCCAATGTCGAGGTGTATTTCGATGCTTCGAACCTGCTGAACAAGCCGGGTCGCCGCTATGCCGAGCCGGGCAACTTGCTCACCGCGACCGGCATTCCGACGCCGCATACGGACATCTACACGATGGAGTGGGAGCGCTTCGGCCGGCGCTTTGCAGGCGGCGTGCGCGTGAACTTCTGATGCGGGCTCTCCTCAAGCAGGGCACGATCCTTGCCGGTGCGCTGTGCCTCGCGGCCTGCGCCCCGGTGGAGCGCGAAATCCCCATTGCGCAGCGCATCGCCAGTGCCAATCCGGCGGTCTCCGTCACCGCGCGTGGCGAGACCGAGCCGGTCGGCACGAACAATGCCGATGCAGCGGACGATCCGGCGATCTGGCGCAACGCGGTCAATCCGGCGGCGAGCCTGATCGTCGGCACGGACAAGAAGGCCGGGCTCTATGTCTATGGCCTCGACGGGGCGAAGCGGGACTTCATCGATGCCGGGCGGGTCAACAATGTCGACTTGAAGGCCGATGTGACCATCAGCGGCGCGCCGGGCATCCTCGTCGTCGCCAGCGACCGTAACGATGTGGCGAATGCGAAGCTCGCACTGTTTCGGCTCGATCCGGCGAGTGCGAAGCTGACCGCGCTCGGCACGATCGCCGGCGGGGCAGGGGAGGCCTATGGCGTCTGCCTCGGCCGCGATGCGCAGGGCGTTTCGGCTTACATCGTGCTCAAGGACGGCACGATCCATCAGGTGCTGATCGATGCGTCTGGCGCCACGCCGACCGGCAAGACCGTGCGTACGATGAAGCTCGGCACTCAGTCGGAAGGCTGCGTCGTCGATGACCGCACCGGCAAGCTCTATGTCGCCGAGGAAGATGTCGGCCTCTGGCGCTTCGACGCGGGGTCCACTTCGCCCGTGATGATCGGCGCGGCGGATGGCAAGGCGATCGTCGCCGATGCCGAGGGCGTGGCGCTCGCGGCGATGGGCGAGACGGGCGGCTATGTCGTCGTCTCCAGCCAGGGTGACAATGCCTATACGGTCTACAGCCTGCCGGACGAGCGCTATGTCGGCCGCTTCCGTGTCGTCGACGGCGCGTCCATCGGCGGGTCGGAAGAAACCGATGGTATCGAGCTGATGCTCGGCGACTTCGGGCCGGCCTATCCCGGCGGCCTGTTCATCGCGCAGGATGGTCACAACGGCGCCATGGCCCAGAACTTCAAACTGGTCGCCTGGGCGGATATCGTCGCGGCACTCGGCCTGAATTAGCGCAAGGGCGCGCCTCTCCGGAGCGGGGGAGGCGCGCGCTTGGTCTCACCCCTTCGGCGTGACCCGCAGCATCCGCCCGGTCGGGCCGTCTTCCAGCAGCCAGAGCGCGCCGTCAGGCCCGGTCCGCACGGCGCGCAGGCGCACGCCCATTTTCCAGTGATCGGCTTCGGTCGCTTTCTCGCCATCGAGTTTCACGCGGACCAGCGCCATGCCCGAGAGGCCCGTGATGAACAGCGAGTTCTTCCAGCCAGGAAACAGCCCGGCATTGTAATAGGCCATGCTGGCGGGCGCGAGGCTGGGATTCCAGAAGACCTTGGGCGGCTCATAACCATCGCCCGGCTTGTGATCGGGAATGTCGCTCTTGTTGTAATTGCTGCCGTTCGAGGCGCGCGGCCAGCCATAATTGAGGCCCGGCTTGACGAGATTGACCTCGTCGCCGCCCAACGGCCCCATCTCGGTCTCCCACAGGCGCCCGTCCTTGTCGAACACGATGCCGAGCAGGTTGCGGTGTCCATAGGACCAGATGGCGGGGTGGAAGCCCTTCGCCGCAAGCGGGTTCCCCTTGGCCGGCGTACCGTCCAGATTGAGGCGCAGCACCTTGCCGAGCGTGGCCTTGGGGTCCTGCGCCGGATCGGCCTTGGCCCGCTCACCATTGGTGAAGAAGAGATATTTGTTGTCCGGTGAGAAGGCGATGCGGCCGGACCAATGCGCGCCGCTCTCGATATAGGGCGTAGCGCGGAAGATAACTTTCACGTCCTTCAGGGACGCGCCGGGTTCGTCCAGCGTCGCCGTGGCGAGCGCGACACCATTGGTCTTGCCTTCGCCCGCTTCGGAATAGCTGAAGTAGATCTTGCGGGATCTGGCGAAGTCGGGCGCGAGGACGATGTCCATCAGCGCGCCCTGTCCGGTGCTCACCACGTCCGGCGTGCCGGCGAGGGTCGTTTTGCTCCCATCCTTGGGGTCGAACAGGATCATCGCGCCCTTCTTCTGCGTCACCAGCATCTTGCCATCGGGCAGGAAGGCCATGGACCATGGGCTCTCGAACGTGCCGACCGGCGTGAGCGTGAAGGGCAGGTCCGTCTGCGCGGGCGTTGTCACTTGTGCGGGCGGCTGGGCTTCGCCCGGTGTCGAGGCGCCGGAGCAGGCGAGCAGGGCAAGCGAAAAGGAACAGGCGAGGCCAAGCGTCCGGGCATTCATGACATCAGGTCTCCAGCAGCAGTGATTTGCCGGGGACGATAACCGCAAAGCGGACGATGCGGTAGGGTATCAGCCGGAACAATGGCTTGGCTGACGTGGCTGGCCCTGTCGATGAAGGCGGCCGGCCAGAAAAGAAAAGGGGGCCACGCAGGCCCCCTTTCCCGAAATCGCTTGCGCGCGGTCGATCAGGCGAAGCTGACCGAGGCATTCGCCTTGCGGCGACGCATGGCGGCACCGGCGAGGCCGAGACCGCAGATCATCATGCCCCAGGTGGCCGGCTCCGGCACCGCCGGCGTGGCGGTGTAGGTGATGCCGCTCACCTTGAAGCTGTCGTTGCTGCTCGAGTTCGAGAAGGCAGCCGCGACGTAGAACAGGTTACCCGAGAGGTTGCTCGGGTTGATGTCGCGATTCTCGTCAGAACCAGTGCCGTTGGACAGGATCGACGAGCCGAACAGCGACGTGAAGGTCGCATAGTTCGGGATCGACAGCGTGCCGGAGAACGGCGTCACGGTGCTGCCGATGGCATAGTTGATGTCGGTGTCGCCGAAGGCAGCGAGACCAACCTTGTCGACAGTGACGACCTTGTTGAACTGGAACACCAGGATATCGACATTGCCGCTGTTATCGACCGTGTGCGAACCATCGCCATTCCAGCCGAAGCTGTTGATGACGCCGAGGCCCGGCGTGTAGGCGCCGACGGCGCCGGCCGACAGGGTCGAACCGCCAGCGAGGCTGTAAGCCGTGACTTCCAGCTGGGTGCCGTCCGAACCGGTGTAGGTGCGCACGTTGCCGATGGAACCGTCATTGTTGCTGCCGCTCGTCAGAACGAAGGTCGCAGCCGAAGCAGAGGCCGGCAGCATGGCAGCTGCGGCGATGGAGGTGGCGGCCACGAAGGCAGCCTTCTTGATGACGTTATGCATATTCATTCCCACAACTCCCACTAACGATATAGGCCGTCGCTTCCTTCGCCAAAGTTCCCACTGGTGGAAGCGCCGCGCTGGATCGACCAATTTCCAAGGGTTTGAAAACAGATACGCTCCAACTGACAGGGGCCATATGCCCCGTCTGGCACGCGTGTCAAAGCCGGCAACCATGTTCACTTGACCCGAAATTGGACAGTTGTCGCCGGATAACAGGGGGTTAGGGTTACTCCAAATGATTAACAACTGATAATTATCAATAGTTTATATCGGGTAATAGGCGCTCTATCGGACGATGCGAAAAAGTTCCGATGTTTAAGATAATTTACACTTCCGTCGCGGCGCGCAGCTGCCCCCGCGTGCCGGCGTCATCCTGCTTGCCTTGGTTGGCGACTATGCCTATATGCGCCTTGCTTTCCTGACATCGCGAGACTGTTAGGGCCGGCGCCGAAAGGGGCCGGCGACGAAGCTGCATGGTATTTCAAGGCTGGAGACCTGATGGCGGACATGAACGCCCTGACTGCGATGATTGATGCCGAGGCACGTGCGCTTGGCTTCGATCTCGTGCGTGTGGCGCTGTTCGGCAAAGGGGAAGAGCAGACGCTGCAGATCATGGCAGAGCGGCCGGCGACGCGCCAGCTCACCATTGATGATTGCGCGGCGCTCTCGCGCCGGGTTTCCGAACGGCTGGATGCGTTGGAGGAAGCGGGCGAGGACCCGATCGAGGACGCCTATCGGCTGGAGGTCAGCTCGCCTGGCATCGACCGGCCGCTTACGCGCCTAAAGGATTTCGCCGACTGGATCGGGCATGAGGCGCGGGTTCATTTCGTCGAGCCGATCGAGGGCGGGCGCAAGCAGGTGAAGGCCCTGCTCGCCGGCATCGAGGGTGAGGCGGTGCTGCTGGATGATCCCAAGTCCGGCCGGGTCGTCACGCCCTTCATGAATGTCGACAGCGCCAAGCTCATACTGACGGACGCGCTGATTTCTGCTACTGTCCCACTCTCCACCGAGGGTGCGGACGAAATCGTCACCCAGGAACAGGAAGACTGAACGTCATGGCCAACGCCATTTCTGCCAACAAGGCCGAGCTGATTGCCATCGCCAACTCGGTGGCGAGCGAGAAGATGATCGACAAGGCGATCGTCATCGAGGCCATGGAAGATGCGATCCAGCGCTCGGCCCGCGCCCGCTATGGTGCGGAGAACGACATTCGCGCGAAGCTGGACCCGGACACCGGCGACCTGCGCCTGTGGCGCGTCGTGGAAGTGGTCGAGGTGGTCGAGGACTATTTCAAACAGGTCGACCTCAAGGCCGCGCGCAAGCTGCAGGCCGATGCCGTGGTGGGCGACTTCATCGTCGATCCGCTGCCGGCGATCGACCTTGGCCGCATTGACGCACAGAGCGCCAAGCAGGTGATCTTCCAGAAGGTGCGCGATGCCGAGCGCGAGCGCCAGTATAACGAATTCCACAACCGCGCTGGTGAGATCATCACCGGCGTGGTGAAGTCGGTCGAGTTCGGTCATGTCGTCGTGAACCTGGGCCGCGCCGAGGGCGTGATCCGCCGCGACCAGCAGATCCCGCGCGAAGTCGTCCGCGTCGGCGATCGCGTGCGTGCGCTGATCCTGAACGTCCGCCGCGAGAATCGCGGGCCGCAGATTTTCCTCAGCCGCGCGCATCCCGAGTTCATGAAGAAGCTGTTCGCGCAGGAAGTGCCCGAGATTTACGATGGTATCATCGAGATCAAGGCCGCCGCGCGCGATCCGGGCAGCCGCGCCAAGATCGGCGTGATCAGCCATGACGGCTCGATCGATCCGGTCGGCGCCTGCGTCGGTATGAAGGGCAGTCGCGTGCAGGCCGTCGTGCAGGAAATGCAGGGCGAGAAGATCGACATCATCCCCTGGAGCGAGGACACGGCGACCTTCGTCGTCAACGCTCTCCAGCCCGCCACCGTCAGCCGCGTCGTCATCGACGAGGATGAGGAGCGCATCGAGGTGGTCGTTCCCGACGATCAGCTCAGCCTCGCCATTGGCCGTCGCGGCCAGAATGTTCGTCTCGCCAGCCAGCTCACGGGCAAGGCGATCGACATCATGACCGAGGCGGACGCGAGCGAGAAGCGCCAGCGCGAGTTCGTGCAGCGCTCCGAGCTGTTCCAGAACGAACTGGACGTGGACGAGACGCTCTCGCAGCTGCTGGTGGCCGAAGGCTTCACCGAGCTGGAGGAAGTCGCCTATGTCGGCATCGACGAGCTGGCGAGCATCGAAGGCTTCGACGACGAGCTGGCGCAGGAGCTGCAAAGCCGTGCGCAGGAAGCGCTGGAGCGCCGCGAGGCCGCTGCCCGCGAGGAGCGCCGTTCGCTTGGTGTCGAGGACGCGCTGGCCGAGATCCCGCACCTGACCGAGGCGATGCTGGTCACGCTCGGCAAGGCCGGCATCAAGACGCTCGACGATCTGGCCGATCTCGCGACCGATGAACTCATCGCCAAGAAGCGCGTCGATCCGCGTCGCCGCCGCGATGCAGGCCCCGAAGAGAAGGGCGGCGTTCTGGCCGAATATGGCCTCAACGAAGAGCAGGGCAACGAGATCATCATGGCCGCGCGCGCACACTGGTTCGCTGACGAAGAAAGCGAGGGCGCCTGATGCCCTATGTGAAGATCGAGGTGATCGAAGGCGTGACGCGCGAGCAGAAGGCGGCTCTCGTCGCCGATGTGACGCAGTCGCTGGTCGATCGTCTCGGCAAGCGGCCGGAGCAGGTGTTCGTCGTCATCAACGAGGTGTCGGCGGATGACTGGGGCGTGTCCGGTCGTCTCGTCTCGGACATCGCCCGCCAAAGGGAGGTCGCCGATGCTGCGAGTTCCTCCCAATGAGAGGCTGAGGCTTCCAGTCATTGAGGGACGGACCGGTGGTCCTGCCGGGGCAGGGGCGCGCGGTTCGCTTGACTTGCGGGAGGTGCGCGCATGAGCGAGCGCCGCTGCATCCTGTCGGCCGATCATGCCGATCCCGCCCAGCTCATCCGCCTGGCCATTTCGCCCGATGGCGACGTGCTGCCCGATGTGCGCGCCCGCGCGCCGGGGCGGGGCGCCTGGATCGGCGTCAGCCGTGCCGAGCTTGAGCAGGCAATCGCCAAGGGCAAACTCAAGGGCGCGCTGGCGCGTGCCTTCAAGGGGGAAGCGCTTAACGTGCCGGACGATCTGCCCGATCGGATCGATGCGGCCCTGCGCGATGATCTGATGGCGCGACTGGGGCTGGAGGCACGCGCTTCCAATCTTATTTCCGGCTTCGACAAGATTGACGTCGCGGCGCGGCGCGGGCGGGTTCGCCAGCTGCTCCATGCCGGCGATGCGGGCGAGGATGGCATCCGCAAGCTCGACCAGGCCTGGCGCGTGGGCGAGGAGCGCGAGGGCGAGGATTTCGCTGGCACGCGGTTGCCGGTGGACCGCGACGCCCTATCTATGGCATTGGGGCGAAACAACGTCGTCCATGTCGCGGTGACGGATGCTGCCGCGGCAGGCCGTATCGCCGGCCTGCTCGGGCGCTGGCAAAGCTATCTGGGATGCGCTAACGCGGCGCCGAACTCCGGTTCGGCTGACGCGCGGCATATGGACGATGGTCCTCAGGCTACGGCGTGAGGGCGAACGAATCGGGCAACGCTCCCTGCGGGCGGCCCGAACGGAAGATGAAGGGTTAGATTGCGTCGATGAGTGACAATGGGAATGACAAGCCGACCTTGGGCCGCAAGCCGCTTGGGCTGAAGCGGACGGTCGAGGCCGGCCAGGTGCAGCAAAGCTTCAGCCATGGCCGCAAGAATACGGTCGTGGTCGAGGTGAAGCGCCGTCGCATCCTCGGCAAGCCCGGTGAGGCTGAGCCTGCCACGCGTCCGGCGCCGGAGCCCGTCGCTGCGGCTGCGCCGCCGCCGCCTCCACCGCCGCCCGTGCAGCAAGCGCGCCCCGTCGCGCCCGCGCCGCGCGCGTCCGCGACGGACAATCTGATGAGCCGGCAGGAATTGCAGGCCAAGCTGCTGCGCGAGGCTGAAGAAGCCCGCATGACGATGCAGGAAGAGGCTCGCCGCCGCGAGGAGGCCGAGCGCCAGGCCGCGAGTGAGGAAGAAAAGCGCCGCGCCGAGGAAAATCGCCGCGCCGAGGAAGAAGCCGAGCGTCAGCGTGCGTCGCAGACCGAGGAAGAGGCCAAGGCTCCCGCTGCCGAGGCTGCCGCGCCGGAAGCTGCCGAAGCAGCGCCTGCCGAGGCGGAAGCGAGCGCCGAGGGCAGCCGTCCTGCGCCGCGCCGATTCACGCCCGTGGCGCCCCCTGCACCGGTCAAGCGGCCGGAGCCGGCGAAGGTCGATCGCAACAAGCGCGTCGACGATCGCCGCCAGTCGGGCAAGCTCACCGTCAACCGGGCGCTGGCCGACGACGACAGCGCGCGTGCCCGCAGTCTCGCTGCGCTGAAGCGCGCCCGCGAGAAGGAGCATCGCCGCAGCTATGGTGGCCCGCGCGAGCCGCAGGCCAAGCAGGTCCGCGACGTTGTGGTGCCAGAAGGCATCACGGTGCAGGAACTGGCCAACCGCATGGCCGAGAAGGGCGCCGACCTCGTCAAGGCCCTGTTCAAGCTGGGCATGGCGGTAACGGTCAATCAGACCATCGATCAGGACACCGCCGAGCTGCTGGTCGAGGAATTCGGCCACCGCATCCAGCGCGTGTCGGACAGCGACGTCGAGATCGACAGCGCCGGGGACGTCGACGCGCCCGAGACGCTGCAGACGCGGCCGCCGGTCGTCACGATCATGGGCCATGTCGACCACGGCAAGACCAGCCTGCTGGACGCCCTGCGCGGCACCGATGTGGTGGCGGGCGAGGCCGGTGGCATCACCCAGCATATCGGCGCCTATCAGGTGAAGACCAAGGGCGGCGATGTCATCACCTTCCTCGATACGCCCGGCCACGAAGCGTTCACCGAGATGCGTGCGCGCGGCGCCAACGTGACGGATATCGTCATTCTGGTGGTGGCGGCCGATGACGGGCTGATGCCGCAGACGATCGAGGCGATCAACCACACGAAGGCGGCCGGCGTGCCGATGATCGTCGCGATCAACAAGGTGGACAAGCACGAGGCCAATCCGCAGCGCATCCGCGAGCGTCTGCTCGAGCATGAGATCGTCGTCGAGGAAATGGGCGGCGACACGCAGGACGTGGAAGTTTCCGCGCTCAAGAAGATCGGCCTCGATACGCTGATCGAGAAGATCATGCTGCAGGCCGAACTGCTCGAACTGCGGGCCAACCCCGATCGCGCCGCCGAAGGCACCGTGGTCGAGGCGCAGCTCGACAAGGGCCGTGGCCCGGTCGCGACCATCCTGGTGGGACGCGGCACGCTCAAGGTCGGCGACATCTTCGTCGTCGGCGAACAGAGCGGCAAGGTGCGCGCCATGGTCAACGACAAGGGCCAGAGCGTGAAGGAAGCCGGGCCGTCGACGCCCGTCGAGGTGCTGGGTCTCTCCGGCGTGCCGATGGCGGGCGATCAGCTCAGCGTCGTGGAGAACGAGGCGCGTGCCCGTGAAGTTGCGGCCTATCGTCAGGAACTGGCGACCCGCAAGCGCACGACGTCCGCGCCGACCAGCTTCGAGCACATGTTCTCCGCGCTCAACACCACGCAGATCGAATATCCGATCGTGGTGAAGGGCGACGTGCAGGGCACGGTCGAGGCGATCATCGGATCGCTCACCCGCGCTTCCACGGACGAGATCAAGGTCCGCGTGCTGCACTCCGGCGTCGGCGCGATCACCGAGAGTGACGTGACGCTGGCTGCGGCCAGCCGCGCGCCGCTCATCGGCTTCAACGTGCGCCCCAATGCCAAGGCCCGTGCGCTGGCCGAACGCGATAAGGTATCGCTGCGTTACTATGACGTGATTTACGACCTCATTGAGGAAGTGAAGAACGAGATGGCCGGCCAGCTCGCGCCGGAGCGCATCGAGACCATCGTCGGCATGGCCGAGGTTCTGCAGGTCTTCCCGGCCGGCAAGAAGGACAAGGCGGCCGGTCTGCTCGTGGTCGATGGTGTCATCCGCAAGGGCCTCAACGCCCGTCTCACGCGCGACAACGTCATCGTCTCGGCGACGACCATCGCCTCGCTCCGCCGCTTCAAGGACGATGTGTCCGAGGTGCGGGCCGGTATCGAGTGCGGCGCGGTGCTGCACGATACGAACGACATCAAGGTCGGCGACATGCTCGAGCTGTTCGATGTCGAGGAGCGCGCGCGGTCGCTCTGACGCCCGCCGGTAGGAGGCAAAGCCATGAGCGGTTCCGGAGAACCCTCGGTCCGCGTGCTGCGCGTGGGGGAGGCGGTGCGCCATGTGCTCGCCGGCATCCTCCAGCGCGGCGACGTGCATGACGATGTGCTGGCCAGCCATCTGGTGAGCGTCACGGAAGTGCGCATGTCGCCGGACCTCAAGCATGCGACGGTGTTCATCAAGCCGCTGCTGGGCAGGGATGAGGACGCGGTGCTGAAGGCGCTGCGCACCAACACGGCCTATCTCCAGCGCGAGGTGGCCCGCCACGTGAAGATGAAATTCGCGCCCAAGCTCAAGTTCATCGGTGACGAGAGCTTCGAGGAAGGCAGCCATATCGACGCCATCCTGCGTTCGCCCACGGTGGCGCGCGATCTGGGCGGCGAGGACGACGCCTGACACGCAGGACAACGGCCGCCCCGCACGCGAGCGAAGCGGCCGCTCTCATTGATTCTCAGGCGAAGCGGACACGGCTCTTCGTGCGGCGCAGGGCGCTGCCGACGAGCGCGAAGCCCGCGATCATCAGCGCCCAGCTTGCCGGCTCGGGAACGGCCGTCGTCTCGAGCGTCAGATAGGCTGCCGGGGAGAGAGCGGTCTGCGGTCCGAAGATCGCGAACAGCTGCTCATTGGCCCAGGGGCCGCTGACGGACTGGAGCGAACCGCCGATCACGAACCGGGTGTCGCTCTGGCTGTTTGCCGCCGCGTTCAGGTTGGCGATTGCGGCCTGCGTGAGCGTCACCGAAAACTGCTGGATCGCCCCGGCGGCGATTTCGGCGGTGCCGTAGCTCGCGCCGTTGCCCAGATCGGTGAAGACGCCAACGCTGCTCTGGTCGCTGAGCAGCGCGTTGATGCTGCCGGTATAGTCGAACAGGCCCAGCGTCTCGCTGGTCGAGGAGGTGTTGACCCCGTTGCCGCCATAGAAGGTGAGTGTGGCGGAGGTGATGGTCTGGCCGGCCAGGCTTGCAATGTTGAAGGCGAGATAATTGTTGTAGATCGCGCCGCTCAAGTTGCTCGAGCCGACGTTGATATTGGCGACGCCGGCGGTGAAGCCGCTGTTCGTGTACCAGCCGCTGTCGAAGCTCTGGATGGTAGCGGCGTTTGCACTGGAAGCCGAGGCGGCGAGGAGGCCGGCGGCAGCCAGCCCGAGCGCGTAAATGGTCCTGTTCATTCGATTTCTCCCAAAGTTAGCGCACTGCTAACCAAGCATGCTTCGCTGCGGGGGAAGACGAACCGACGACTCCGGCATGACTCTTTCGTGACGGGGAGAAGGCTGTCCCGGCACAGGACAGTCGGCACGGGCCGGTCCTCGCTCGCAGTGCCGGCCGTGCAAACCAGGCCCGATGACGAGAGAATTACATCCGGGTATATTGACTCAAATATTATCCGGATTTAAATGTCGCGCTCCCGATCCGGAGTGCGACATGACTACCTATACCGCCTTTGCCAACGACCTCTGGATCGCCAGCGGTCCGCGCGATCACATCGTCGAAACGCTGCGCGGTATGGAGGCGATGCCGCGCGCCTCGGACTTGCTCGTGTTCGACGATGAGACGGGCGCGCAGATCGATTTCGACCTGCGCCAGATCAAGGTGCAGCAGCCCGAGCCACGCGGGCGAGGGCGGCCGAAACTTGGCGTCTCGCCGCGCGAGGTGACATTGCTGCCGCGTCATTGGGACTGGCTGGCTCGCCAGCGCGGGGGCGCCTCGGCAACGCTGCGGCGTCTGGTCGAGGAGGCATTGAGGGCCGAAGCCCCGTCGTCGGCGGGTCGCGACGCGGCCTATCGTTTCCTCTCGGCCATTGCCGGCGACAAGCCCGGCTTCGAGGAAGCGATCCGCGCGCTCTATGCGGACGATCGCCCCCGGTTCGCCGCGCAGACGGCAGACTGGCCGGTCGGCATCCGCGATCATGCGACAGGGCTGGCCTGGCCGGCATAGCAGGCCTTGGCGGGCCATGCTGGACCGGCTTTGTGGACGATCGTGAGAGCATGGCCCAATCTGCCCGCGTCGGCCCAAGGAGGTCAGCCGCGCGATCCCGTCAGCCGGGCACCATCATGGCCTGAATGTTGATCGTCACATGCCGGCCGATCAGGATATGATAGGCCGTCATGCCGAAATCATCGCGATTGATCGCCATGGTCGCGGTCAGCCGGAGCGGTTCGCCGGCTGCGGCGTTCATGGGCGGCGCGGTGAAGGCGACAGTCACTGAGGCCGGGCGCGTGACGCCCCGTGCCGTGACATGCCCGGTCAGCAGCGCGGTCTTCTCGCCGGTCATGGCGAAATGCTCACCCACGAAATGCAGCGCCGGATAATGCGCGACATCGAAGAAGCTTGGCCCCCGCAGCATCGCCGTCGTCGCGCGATCGCCCGCCGTGACGGCGCGCGCGTCGATGAGCATGTCGAGCTGCATTGCCTCGATATTGCCGGGATCGAGCACGGCCTTGCCGGACGCGCTGGGGAAGCGGGCGGTCTGGCTACCGATCCCCAGGAAAGCGACCGACGCGCGAATGTCGCTATGGGCAGGATCGAGCACGAAATGCATGCGCTGATCGTCCACATTCGCTGTCGTCACCAGCAGCATGGGGAGCAGGAAGAGGTGGCGCACGGGGTAATCTCCGTTGGACATGTCATCCGGCCATCGTCCCGGCCTCGACGCCCCCCACCCAATGGGATGCGCCTCCCACAGGTCCTCCGCAAGAGGCCGTTTGATGAAAAAAAGGACAGAAAAACGGGCCGTCGCACCGGCAGGGCAAGTCGTCCTTGGAAGGGATGTATGCGGCGCCAACGCTGCGAACCGGGACCAAAACCAAAATCGAGCTGGGATCTATCGTTTGGCCGCGTCGGTGGGCCAGAGGCGATTGAGGCGCATGGCTTGCGTCACCGCGCCAAAGCTCGCGAGAGACAGAAGCATCGCGCCAGAGACTGTCTGACCGAAATCCATAAACGCAATAAGGAAGGAAGCGCCAAAGCTATAGAGAGCGATGGCCATAAGGCCTCTGTCGACCCCTTTCATCAAGAGTCCGTATTTCAATGCCTGTCGGTTCGATCCAAAACCAAGATCGGCGATCGACCTCATGCCGCGACCAAACGTCCATCGTACGATGAATATTTGCGCGATTAGAAACATGAGCGCTGCGGCGACATACAGCGCTACCCAATGGCTGATGCCCAAAGGGACCGAAAGAAGGGAAATAGACACGCTGACTGTGCAGAGAATTGCGGTTTTGCTTTCGAGCCAAGCAGCGGTGCGGGCAAATACGGAAGAGCGGTTTGCAGTCACAACCATATTCTAGACGCACAGCGCGCGCAGGCAAGCGATCCAGCTCCGGTGAGCGGAGGATGATGGATGGCATGATCTTCTTGTAGAACCCATTCGGCACCGGCAAAGTCAGCCTATGGCCAAGCTCTATTTCTACTACGCCTCCATGAATGCCGGCAAATCGACCACGCTGCTCCAGGCCGATTTCAATTATCGCGAGCGGGGCATGTCGACGATGTTGTGGACCGCGCTCGTGGACGATCGCGAGGGCGTGGGCCAGATCGGCTCGCGCATCGGCCTCTCCGCGCCGGCCAATGTCTTCAATGCGCAGACGGACCTGTTCGCGGCGATTGCGGCGCGGGCGGACGAGGGGCCGCTTGCCTGCGTGCTCATCGACGAGGCGCAGTTCCTCACCCGCGCGCAGGTGCTCGGCCTGGCGCGGGTCTGCGATGAGCTGGGCATCCCGGTGCTGTGCTATGGGTTGCGCACGGATTTTCAGGGCGAGCTGTTCGAGGGCGCTGCGTCGCTGCTTGGGCTGGCGGATCTGCTCGTCGAACTGAAGGCGGTGTGCGAGTGCGGCGCCAAGGCGACGATGAACCTGCGGATCGACGCCAGTGGTCAGGCGGTCAGTGAAGGCGCGCAGACGGCGATCGGCGGCAATGAGCGCTATGTCGCGCTGTGCCGCAAACATTTCATGGCGCGGCTGCGCAGCTGAACGTCGGCGCAACCAGCGGTTCATGGTCGCTTCACCTGTGGTCTGCTAGGCAGGACCGCAAGATCAAGTGTCGCGCCCAATAAGGAGGCCAAGAAATGGCTGAGTTCAAACGTTATGCTATTGCCACGGTCGCGGCGACGCTTGCTTTTGTGGCAACCGGAGGTTTCCAGGCCATGGCCCAGGCCACGGGCGACGCTCCCGCCGCCACTCAGGCTGGCGAGGCGGCGATCCCCTTCGTCAATCATGGTGGCGTGCGCGACTGGCAGGCGGCTGGAGACGACAAGGTCTATGTGCAGGACAGTCAGGGCAAATGGTATCTGGCGACGCTCTCCATGCCGTCGCCGGACCTTCCCTTTGCGACCGCCATCGGCTTCGAGACCAAGGGCATTGACCGGCTCGACAAATATGGCGCAATCATCATCGCCGGCACGCGCTATTCGCTCGCCTCGCTGGTGACGAGCGGGCCGCCGCCGGCCAAGCCGAAGAAGTAACCGGACACTGCCCTTGCCGATCCCGGCAGGGGCGACCCGG
This sequence comes from Sphingomonas sp., assembly GCA_017304655.1. GTDB lineage: Bacteria > Pseudomonadota > Alphaproteobacteria > Sphingomonadales > Sphingomonadaceae > Sphingobium. Next base: position 653,854 of record JAFKLY010000003.1, on the reverse strand, counting down.
CGCCCTGTCCATCATCCGGCCTGACAGGCGCTCCGGCTGCGGCTAAGGGGCAGGCATGACTGCCCCCGCACCAAATCCGGCGCCGCCGCTGCATGGCTGGCTCATTCTCGACAAGCCCCATGGTCTTGGCTCCACGCAGGCCGTGAGCGCGGTCAAGCGCGCGCTGCGACAGGCCGGGCATGGCAAGGCGAAGGTGGGCCATGGCGGCACGCTCGATCCGCTGGCGACCGGCGTGTTGCCTGTGGCGATCGGCGAGGCGACCAAGCTGGCCGGGCGGATGCTGGACAGCGACAAGATCTATGACTTCACCGTCGCTTTCGGCGCGCAGACCGACACGCTGGACCTTGAAGGGGCGGTCATCGCCACGTCTGAGGTTCGGCCCACGCTGGCGCAGGTCGAGGCCGTGCTTGGCCGGTTCACCGGTCCCATCGAGCAGGCGCCGCCCGCTTACAGCGCGATCCTGATCGACGGCCAGCGCGCTTATGATCTGGCGCGGTCAGGGCAGGATGTGGAGATGAAGCTGCGGGCCGTGACGGTGCATAGCCTCGCCATGCAATCGTCCGTAGCGGGGGCCGGGGCGGGGCAGGGGCTGCAGGCGGTCACGCTCACCGCCCATGTCTCCAAGGGCACCTATATCCGCAGCCTGGCGCGTGACATCGCGCTGGCGCTCGGCACGGTCGGCCATGTGACGATGCTGCGCCGCGTGAAGGCGGGGCCGTTCACGCTCGGTTCCGCGATTTCGCTGGACATTCTGGACGAGGCTGCTAAGGCGCGCGCCATTGCGCAGCTTATGCTGCCATTGACGGCGGGGCTGGACGACATCCCGGCTTTGCCCGTCACCCCCGAACAAGCCATGGCCCTGAAGCAGGGTCGGACGCTGGCCGGGGATCCTCGCACGCAAGGCTTGCTGCTGGCGACTCTGGGCGATCTGCCCATCGCGCTGGTGGAGGCTTTGGGGCCGGACATCCGGGTCGTGCGCGGGTTCAATCTCTGACATGAAAGGAATGGACGATGTCGATTACGGCCGAGCGCAAGGAAGCGCTGATCAAGGACAACGCCCAGCACGAGGGCGACACCGGTTCGCCGGAAGTGCAGGTTGCGATCCTTACCGAGCGCATTGCGAACCTCACCGAGCATTTCAAGGAACATCACAAGGATAATCACAGCCGTCGTGGTCTGCTGATGCTGGTCAACAAGCGTCGCTCGCTGCTGGATTATCTGAAGAAGAAGGATGCGGGCCGCTATACCGCCCTCATCGCGAAGCTGGGTCTTCGCAAGTAACAAGATAGCACGGCCCGCTTCGGCGGGCCGTTTTGCTTACAGCCTCCCGCAAATTGCGGGCGTGGCTAGGAGAGGGCGGCAATCCGGCCAACCTCTCAGGGACGCAGACAAGTCCCGAACCGCAGGGGCCGGACAGCCCCAAGCAAGCCCCGCCGCGCAATAGGGCGCCGTGGGTGGAAGGAAACTCAATGTTCAATGTGAAGACAGTCGAAATCGAGTGGGGCGGAAAGACCCTCAAGCTCGAAACGGGCCGCGTTGCCCGTCAGGCCGATGGCGCGGTGCTCGCGACCTATGGCGAAACGGTGGTGCTGTGCGCGGTCACGGCCGCCAAGTCGGTGAAGGACGGGCAGGACTTCTTCCCGCTCACCGTGCACTATCAGGAAAAGTTCTCGGCCGCCGGTCGTATTCCGGGTGGCTTCTTCAAGCGCGAGCGTGGCGCCACCGAGAAGGAGACGCTCGTCTCCCGCCTCATCGACCGCCCGGTGCGTCCGCTGTTCCCGGAAGGCTTCTACAACGAGATCAACGTGATCGCGCAGGTGCTCTCCTTCGACGGTGAGTCCGAGCCCGATATCGTTGCGATGATCGCGGCCTCCGCGGCGCTCACCATCTCGGGCGTGCCTTTCATGGGGCCGATCGGCGCTGCGCGCATCGGCTACAAGGATGGCGAGTATCAGCTCAACCCGAGCCTCGATGAAGTGAAGACCGGTGAGCTCGACCTCGTCGTCGCCGCTACCGACACCGCCGTGATGATGGTCGAATCCGAAGCCAAGGAGCTGTCGGAAGAGGTCATGCTCGGCGCCGTGATGTTCGCCCATGCCGAGAGCCGCAAGGTGATCGACGCGATCATCAAGCTCGCCGAGAAGGCCGCGAAGGATCCGTGGGAAGTCAATCTGGGCGAAGGCAATGCCGAGCTCAAGAAGAAGCTCAAGGATCTGATCGGCAAGGATATTGCCGCAGCCTACAAGCTGACCGACAAGTCCGCGCGTTCCAACGCGCTCAACGCTGCGCGCGACAAGGCGAAGGCCTATTTCGCCGAGCAGGGCCTGGACGCGCAGACGGTGATGGCCGGCATCAAGCTGACCAAGAAGCTGGAAGCCGAGATCGTCCGCACTGCCATCCTCAAGGAAGGCAAGCGCATCGACGGCCGCACCACCACGCAGATCCGTCCGATCGAGGCGATGGTGGGCTTCCTGCCGCGCACCCATGGTTCGGCGCTGTTCACGCGCGGTGAGACGCAGTCGATCTGCACCACCACGCTGGGCACCAAGGACGCCGAGCAGATGATCGACGGTCTGACCGGCCTGTCCTATGAGAGCTTCATGCTCCACTACAACTTCCCGCCCTATTCGGTCGGTGAAGTGGGCCGCTTCGGCGCGCCGGGCCGTCGTGAAGTCGGCCATGGCAAGCTGGCCTGGCGCGCGCTGCACCCTGTGCTGCCCGCCAAGGAGGACTTCCCCTACACGATCCGCGTGCTCAGCGACATCACCGAGTCCAACGGCTCCTCGTCGATGGCGACTGTCTGCGGCGGTTCGCTCTCGATGATGGACGCCGGCGTGCCCCTGAAGCGCCCGGTCTCCGGCATCGCCATGGGCCTCATCCTGGAAGGCGATGACTTCACAGTCCTCTCCGACATTCTGGGTGACGAGGATCACCTCGGCGACATGGACTTCAAGGTTGCCGGCACGTCCGAAGGCATCACCACGATGCAGATGGACATCAAGGTCGCCGGCATCACCAAGGAGATCTTCGAGGCTGCGCTGGCGCAGGCCAAGGAAGGCCGCGCGCACATCCTGGGCGAGATGAGCAAGGCGCTGGGCGAGACCCGCACCGAGCTGTCCGCCCATGCTCCGCGCATCGAGACGATCCAGATCGACAAGTCGAAGATCCGCGAAGTCATCGGCACCGGCGGCAAGGTCATTCGCGAGATCGTCGCGGAGACCGGCGCCAAGGTCGACATCGACGACGAGGGCATCATCAAGATCAGCTCGTCCGACGTGAACCAGATCGAAGCCGCCAAGAAGTGGATCCTCGGCATCGTCGAGGAAGCGGAAGTCGGCAAGATCTACAACGGCAAGGTCGTCAACCTCGTCGACTTCGGTGCGTTCGTGAACTTCATGGGTGGCAAGGACGGCCTCGTCCACGTCTCCGAGATCCGCAACGAGCGGGTCGAGAAGGTCTCGGACGTCCTGTCCGAAGGTCAGGAAGTCAAGGTCAAGGTCCTCGAGATCGATCCGCGCGGCAAGGTTCGCCTGTCGATGCGCGTCGTCGATCAGGAAACCGGCGAGGAGCTGGAGGACACCCGTCCCGCCCGTGAACCGCGCGAGCCGCGCGGCGATCGTGGTGACCGGGGCGACCGTGGCCCGCGTCGCGATGGCGGTGGCCGTGGTGATCGCGGCCCGCGTCGCGATGGCGGCGGCCGTGGTGGTGACCGTGGCGATCGCGGCCCACGCCGTGAGCGCTCGGGCGGCGACGATGATGGCCCGGCGCCGGAATTCGCGCCCGCTTTCCTGAAGCGCGACGACGACTGAACCTCTCGTTCAGGCGGAAAACAAGGAAGCCCCGCAGGAATGCGGGGCTTTTTTTTGTTCGTGGCATTGGCCGGCGCCGGGAGTAGGCAAGGGGAGTGCAACTGATTCAAAGCGGTACACTTTGTGCGGAAATGGGCCGTCCTGGCCGGGGTGCAATCGATCCCTTTTCAGTTGACTTAGCGCCGACCGCGCAGGCACAACATCGCTTACCGGGATAACAAAAAGAACTGCTTCAGAAAGCCATAAGGCTTCGAAGCCAAAACAAGGGTCGCTACAATGTCGGTCATTTGCGGGACATGACGTTCACGCCAACGGAAGCTATCGGTCGGTCTCTGTTATTGAGCTGATGCCGTCTTCGGCATCAGTCCGTCTGAGATTCGCATAACTATTTCCGGGACATGAAACGTGACGTTCGGAACCAATGCGGGTGCGCACGCGGTGCGCGCCGATGATGACGATTTCCAGGCAAGATCGCCGGACGAGCGGCTGATCTGCAAGGCGCAGCGATTGCATGCGCTGGTGCTGGAACGTGACCAATATTTTCGTCAGGCCGTGATGGCGGACAGCAACATGGGCGTGATGCTCTCGCTGTTCCTTGCCGAACTCAAGGCGGTTCCCATGACAGAGGCGACCCTTGCCCTCGTCAACCTCATCGATGGCGATGAGGCAATGCGCGTCACCGAATCCCTGATCCATGCGGGACTGGCCGTCTTAACCGGGGGCAACCCGGAGCGACGGGCAGTTGGGCTATCGCCCCTCGGGTCCGCACGGATGCGGAGCTTCATCAGCGACTACCCGGACATCTGATGAACTCCGCGGGCCAGCGCGCCGTGACAATACCGCCGTTCTCTGACCCACGCGGAGCACGGTTCCCAATCGTCGCGGAGCGCTGGCCCACCCATGCGAAATAATCTGTCGAGGGAAACTCTATCGTTGTTAGATAGCTATGAAAATTCACATTTGTGAACTTTCTTGTCCGGCAATTACGGGACATGCGATTTTCGCCCCTTCGGCTTATTTGGCCCAAACCATGAGAGATGCAGCCCATCACGCTGCGGAGCACCGCTTCCGCAAAAGGGATGCCTTTTCTCATGAACCAAAGGTTCTTTGACGTGTCGAATAGCGTTCCGCGCGGCCTCGGGTCGGTGCCTCTTTCCGAGTCTTCGGCCCAGCCCGGAGCTGGCGCGCGTGCCAATGGTGCGCTCGAGGCCAAGGCGACGCGCATGCACACGCTCGGCCGCCTGCGCGGCAAACATTTCTTCACGCCCGTCATGGCGGATACGGCCATGGACGTGATGCTCTCCCTCTTCGTCGGTGAGCTCCAGTCTTCCACAGTGAGCGACACGGCCCTGGCCGTTGCCAATCTGCTCAACCGTGAGGAGACGGACGCGATCATCGACAGGCTCGTCCAAGCGGGACTGGCCGTCGTCACGGCTCAAGAACCGGATCGACGGACAGTTGGGCTAACGCCCCTCGGGTCCGCACGGATGCGGAGTTTCGTCAGCGACTACCCGGACGTTTGACGACTTCGCAGGTCGGCGCACCGGCAGATCTTTGTGACACCATCCCCCACGCTGGCTGTCACGGACCAGGATCTGACGGGGCGTCGGCCGAACGTTTATGACAAAGATCTCGAATGCGCCGTTGATGCGCGCAAGTTGACTGTGCCGCTGCCTATCCTCTCCCACAAACGGGCGGCGGCACAGTCTCCCCCTTTGATGACTTGAATCGCCTCAACCCGCCGTTCAGCGGCTGTTCAAGCGCGCCCGGCTGTTTGCGCGGCATGATCCGATCCGCCGGCCCCGCATCCCCCGACACGTCCGCCCGTCGCCGGGCCGCATCAATCGCTTGGCGGCCCTCCAACGCTTCGCTAAGAGAGCCCGCATGAACGCTTCCCCGATGCGCCGCGGCGCCCTGCTGGCCGCTGGCCTCCTGCCCCTGATCCTGATCGCCGGCTGCGCCAAGAACGGCCGGCGCGCGGACACGCAATATGTCGCGCGGGACGTGTCGACGCTCTACAATGCCGCCAAAGTCCGGCTTGACCGGGGGCAGTTCGATCAGGCGGCGATTCTCTTCGACGAGGTCGAGCGGCAGCATCCTTATTCGCCCTGGGCGCGCCGTGCGCAGCTGATGAGCGCCTTCAGCTATTATGCCTCGCGGGATTACACCAAGTCGATCCAGTCGGCGCAGCGTTTCCTGTCGATCCACCCGGGTAACCGTGATGCGCCTTACGCTTATTATCTGATCGCACTGTGCTACTACGAGCAGATCAGCGACGTGACGCGCGACCAGAAGATCACCCAGCAGGCCAATGACGCGCTCAGCGAGCTCGTCCGCCGCTACCCCGATTCGCGTTACGCTGCCGATGCGCGCCTGAAGCTCGATCTGGTTGCCGACCATCTGGCCGGCAAGGAGATGGAGATCGGCCGTTTCTATCAGCGTCGCCGCGAATGGATTGCTGCCACGCTGCGCTTCCGCAAGGTGATCGACACCTATCAGCGCACCAGCCACACGCCCGAGGCGCTGGAGCGACTGGTGGAATGCTATCTGGCGCTCGGCATCCCCGAGGAAGCCAAGCGGGCCGCCGCGGTGCTCGGCACCAACTATCCCGGCTCGGAATGGTATCAGCGCGCCTTCAAGCTGATGAAGGACTATGCCCCCAACGCCTGATGGCGCGGGTCATGCCGGCCATCGATGCAGGTGACAGGCAGGGGGGCGATGCTCTAGGTCTGCGTCATCCATGCTGACCGCTCTCGCCATTCGCAACATCGTGCTCATCGAGGCGCTCGACCTGGCGTTCGAGCGCGGCCTCACTGTGCTCACTGGCGAGACGGGGGCGGGCAAGTCGATCCTGCTCGATGCGCTGGGGCTGGCGCTCGGCATGCGCGCCGATAGCGGCCTCGTGCGCGCCGGCACGGATCAGGCGAGCGTCACCGCCAGTTTCGATGCGCCGGCGGCCGGATCGGCGCTGGCGCTGCTGCTGGACGAGAACGGCATCGATCAGGCGCCGGGCGAACCCTTGCTCATCCGGCGCACGCTCAAGGCCGATGGCGGCAGCCGCGCCTTCATCAACGATCAGCCCTGTTCGGCGGCGCTGCTGCGCGATGTCGGCGCCTGTCTTGTCGAGATTCACGGCCAGCATGACGAGCGCGGCCTCATCAATCCACGTGGGCACATGGACCTGCTCGATGCCTTTGGCGGGCTGGATAGCGGCGCGGTGCGCACGGCGCATGCGGCGTGGCAGAGCGCGCAGGCCAGTCTGGCCGCCGCGCGAGATGCGCTGGAGCATGCCGCGCGCGAGCGGGACTATCTGGCCCATGCCGTCGCGGAGCTGACCAAATTCGCGCCCGAGCCGGGCGAGGAAGAGACGCTCGCCGCCGAACGCGCGACGATGCAGAAAGGCGCGCGGCTGACCGAGGACATGGCGCTGCTCGATGAGTTGCTCGGCGGATCGGACGGCGCGCTCTCCAAGCTGCGCCAGGCCGCGCGGCGGCTCGACCGCATCGCCGGCGAGCATGAGCTGCTGGCTAGCGCGCTCGCGGCCTTCGATCGCGCCGTGATCGAGGCGAGCGAGGCCGAGGATCAGCTCGCGCAAGCCAGTGAGGCATTGAGTGTCGATCCCGCCCGGCTGGACGCGATCGAGACCCGCCTGTTCGATCTGCGCGCGCTCGCCCGCAAGCATCAGGTCGCGGCGGACGATCTGGCTGCACTGACTGGACAGATGAGCGATCAGCTTGCCCGGATCGATGCGGGCGAGGCGGGGCTGAAGGACCTCGAAGCAACCGTCGAGCGCGCGCGCGCGGCCTATGAGGGCGCGGCGCAGGCGTTGAGCGAGGGGCGGCAGCGCGCCGCGGCCCGCCTCGACGCCGCGGTGGCCGGCGAGCTGGCCCCGCTCAAGCTGGATGCTGCGCGCTTCCGCACCGATGTGGAGCAACTGCCGGAGGGGCAATGGCGCGCCTCGGGCAAGGACCGGGTCGAGTTCATGATCTCGACCAATCCCGGCGCGCCATTCGCGCCGCTCACCAAGATCGCGTCCGGCGGCGAGCTCTCGCGCTTCATCCTCGCGCTCAAGGTCGCGCTGGCGGCGCAGGGCGGGGCGGGGACGATGATCTTCGACGAGATCGACCGGGGCGTCGGCGGCGCCGTGGCCGGGGCCATCGGCGAGCGGCTGGCGCGCTTGTCTGGCGGCGGGCAGGTCATCGTCGTCACGCACTCGCCGCAGGTCGCGGCGCGAGGCGCGGCGCATCTGCTCATCGCCAAATCCTCGCAAGGCACCATCACCCGCACCGGCGTCCACCCGCTCGACGATGCCGAGCGCCGCGAAGAAATCGCCCGCATGCTCTCCGGCGCAGAGATCACCAACGAGGCCCGCGCACAGGCCGAACGGCTGCTGGAGGGGGTGTGAGGACGATTGCATCGAGCACCACCCCCGACCCCTCCTCTGAAGAGGAGGGGAGCAGGTTGCACTTCATCGAAAGGCCGGAGCAGACCGACGGCGCGAGGCTTGCCCCCCTCCTCTTCAGAGGAGGGGCTGGGGGTGGTGAACACTCATGAAGACCGACCGCCCCACGATGCTCGCCCGCGCTGCCCGCATGCGTCGGGAGCCGACCGAACCTGAACGCCGACTCTGGCAGCATCTGCGCGCTTCGCAACTTGGCTACAAATTTCGCCGGCAAGCCACCCTAGACGGCCGGATCGTCGATTTCTTCTGTCCGCAAAAAGGCTTGGTCTTAGAGATTGACGGCGACACCCATCGGCCTGAACTCGACGCGATCAGCGACCGAGAGTTGAACGCCACCAAAGGCTTTTCCACCCTGCGCTTCAGCAACAAAGACGTGATGACAAACAGGGACGGCGTTTTGACGAGCTTGCGCACCCAACTCGACGTGCTGCCAGACCGCTGGCAGGCCAGCACCACCCCCAGCCCCTCCTCTGAAGAGGAGGGGAGAGGCGCGAAATGACCAATCCCACCACCCTCACCGAAGCCGAGGCTGCAAACCGCCTCATGCGGCTTGCGAAGGAAATCGCGAAGCACAACCGGCTCTATCATGCCAATGACGCGCCCGAGATCAGCGATGCGGCGTTCGATGCGCTGGTGCGCGAGAACAATGCGCTGGAGGCGGCCTTCCCGCACCTGATCCGCGCGGACAGCCCCAATGCGCAAGTCGGTGCGTCCGTCGCGACCTCGGCGCTGGCCAAGGTTCGCCACGAAAAGCGGATGATGAGCCTCGACAATGCCTTTGCGGATGAGGACGTGGAGGACTTCGCCGCGCGCGTGCGGCGTTTCCTCGCGCTGCCGGAAGGCGAGGCGGTGGCGATGACCGCCGAGGACAAGATCGACGGCCTCTCGCTCTCCATCCGCTATGAGGATCGCACGCTTGTGCGCGCGGCGACGCGCGGCGATGGCGAGGTGGGCGAGGATGTCACCGCCAATGTCCGATACATAGCCGACATTCCGCAGACCCTGCCGCAGGACGCGCCGGATATCGTCGAGGTGCGCGGCGAGGTCTATATGGAGAAGGCGGCCTTCACCGCGCTCAATGCCCGGCTGATGGCTGAGGCGCAGACAGCGGCGGAAGCGCGCGGCGAGCCGTTCGATCCCGATGGCGTGCGCCAGTTCGCCAATCCGCGCAATGCCGCCGCCGGATCGCTGCGGCAGAAGGATGCGAGCGTCACCGCCAGCCGCCCGCTGCGCTTCCTCGCCCATGGCTGGGGCGTGGTGAGCGAGGGCGGCCTGCCGGCGCAGACGCAATATGGCGTGATGAAGGCGCTGGAGCGCTGGGGCATCCCGGTATCCCCCCGGCTCGTGGTCTGCCCCGATAGTGCCGCGATGCTGGCGCAGTATCGCGAGATCCAGCGCCAGCGCGCGGACCTGCCCTATGATATCGACGGCGTGGTCTACAAGGTCGACCGGCTGGACTGGCAGGAGCGGCTGGGCTTCGTCGCCAAGGCGCCGCGTTGGGCGATCGCGCATAAATTCCCTGCCGAGCAGGCCGAGACGACGCTGGAGGCCATCGACATTCAGGTCGGCCGCACCGGCAAGCTCACGCCGGTGGGGCGCCTCAAGCCGGTGACGGTCGGCGGCGTGGTCGTCTCCAACGTCACGCTGCACAATCGTGACGAGATTGCGCGGCTCGGCGTGCGCCCCGGCGACCGGGTGATCATCCAGCGCGCGGGCGACGTCATCCCGCAAGTGGTCGACAATCTGACGCGGGACGAGGCGCGCGCCCCCTTCTTCTTCCCGGATCATTGCCCGGAGTGCGGCAGCGAGGCTGTGGCCGAGGAAGGGGAGGTGGACGTGCGCTGCACGGCGGGCCTCATCTGCCCGGCGCAGCGGATCGAGCGGCTCAACCATTTCGTCAGCCGCGTGGCGATGGATATCGATGGCCTGGGCGACAAGACCATCCGCGAGTTCTTCGCGCTTGGCTGGCTGGACAAGGGGCCGGCCGACATCTTCCGCCTGAAGGCGCATCGGGACGACATTCTCAGCCGTGAAGGCTGGAAGGAAAAGTCGGTCGATAACCTGCTGAATGCCATTGAGGATCGGCGCCAGCCGGACGCTGCGCGGTTGCTGTTCGGCCTCGGCATCCGCCATGTCGGCGCGGTGACGGCGCGTGACCTGATGAAGGGCCTGCGCGATCTTCATCGCCTGCCGGCCAAGGCGGCCGAATTCGGCGCCTATCGCGCGGACCATCCGCAAGGCGAGCAGGAGAAGCCCAGCCCCTTTGCCGCGCGCATGCTCAAGGCCGTGAAGGAGATTTTCGAGGTGACGACCGATGGCATCGGCATTGCCGTCGGTCATGCGCTCGCCGATTTCTTCCACGAGGAGCATAATGTCGCGGTCTGGGACGATCTGCTCGGCGAAGTCTCACCGCCGCTCTATGTGGTGGAAGTGAAGGCGAGCACCGTCTCCGGCAAGACCATCGTCTTCACCGGCAAGCTGGAAACGATGAGCCGCGACGAGGCCAAGGCGCAGGCCGAGGCACTGGGCGCCCGCGCCGCCGGCTCCGTCAGCGCCGCGACCGATCTGGTCGTCGCCGGTCCGGGCGCCGGCTCCAAGCTCAAGAAGGCGGCCGAGCTGGGCATCGAGGTGATCGACGAGGCGGCCTGGGCGGAGATCGTGAAAAGCGCGGGGTAGGGCGCGGGGGCGAAGCCAGGGTGACCGGAGTGATCAGCGTTTCCTGAGGCCTTGCGGGTGGACGCTGATCCGGCATTTTGTCCGGAAGCGACGAGAAAGCGGGCAAGGCTCTCCTCTGCGTCATTCCCGCGCACGCGGGAATCCAGGAACGACGGTGCGGTGAAGCGTGACATCGATCCCTAGTCTATATCCTCGCATCGCGCCGGAACGTTTGGAGGATTCACCGTGAAGCACGGGGTGAAGCGGCTCGTCTGGTTCGAGTAGCATGCGACGATGGAGCATGCGATCATCCGCGAGAAGCAGATCAAGAAATGGCGCAGGGCCTGGAAACTGGACCTGATCGAGCAGACCAATACGGATTGGCTTGATCTCGCCGTCGACCTTGGGTTTTCGCCGCTCGGCTGACTGGATTCCCGCGTGCGCGGGAATGACGAGGGAGAGACAGGAGGCTTCCGCTCTCCAACCCAATTCAGCCATGGTGCTTGACGGCCTGGCCCAGCCTTTCGCCTGCGCGGCAATGACGTGCGAGCCGAGAGCCGATGACCATGGCTTGTCCACCCGCAGTCGCGCTTTTCCCGCTGTCCTACAGCCCCTGCGTCATGGCATCGCTGTCGCACGCCCGTTCCTGATCAGGCCTGACAGGCGCGGGCAAAATGTGGCTCATTCTCATCTCAAGGGTTTCCGTCGTCCGGTCAGGCCGCGCAGGCTGGCCGGGACGGGGTCTGGCGCCCGCCTTATCCGGCTACCGCGAACGGTCAGGGAAGCGGAAGTGCACGCCCCCGTGTCGTGAACTTTGTGAACTTCCGGCGCTCGGCGCCCGGTTGGACCCGCGTGGCGCGCGTCGATCCGCGCTTAGACCAGCGCTGCCTTGTAGAGCTTCGTGAGCGCCGCCCAGGCGCGCTCGGCCTCGGCCTCGTTGTACACTTGGCTGCCCGGCACGCACCAGCCATGGTCGCCGGCATAGACCTCCACGGTCGCGGTCTTCTTCGCGGCGGCGAAGGCGGCCTTGAGGATGTCCTTGGACTTGGGGTCGCGCGCATCGTCATTCTTGGCGATGGCGATCAGATAGGCAGCGTTGGTCTTGGGGATGAGCAGGTGCGGGCTGCTCGGCTGATCGGTGGTGAGGCCGCCGCCATGGAAGCTGCCGACCGCGCCGATCCGGCCCGGCACCGCGGCGGCGGTGCGGAAGGAGAGGGGGCCGCCCATGCAATAGCCCTGCACGCCGGCCTTCTTCTTCTTGTTCGTCTCGCTCTGCGCATCGAGGAAAGCGAGATAGGCGCGCGAGTCCTTGTCCACGCCTTCGTCGGTCATCGCCGCGCGATAGCCGAACAGGGTCTGGCGGGCTTGCGGATCGCTGAAGTCGCCTTTCACCGCATTCGCCCTGGCACTGCGATAGAAGGGGTTGGGCACCAGCACGACATGGCCCTGCGCGGCGAGGCGGCGGCCCATTTCGCGGAAGACGGGGCGCAATCCCATGATGTCCGGCCAGATGAGCACGGCAGGCCAGGGGCCTTTGCCGGGCGGGTGGAGCAGCACGGCGTCGGCCTCGCCATCCGGCGTCTTCACGATGACGTCCTTCTCGACGACTTTCTCGGCGGCGCAGGCCGCGCTGGTGAAGCCGGCAGCAGCGGTGAGCGCCACAAAGGCGCGGCGCGTGAGGCTCCAGTCCTCGATCAGTCCCTGATTGATGTCATTGTCGCACATGGCGAATCCCTCCCGTCCATCCTGTCGGCGGGATGCTCCCCTTGCGCCGGGCCGCTGTCAATGGGCGCATCGGTCAGGCGGTCGTCCGGGGTGGCGTTTTCCGGCGATAACAGGTCCGGATGCGCAAGGTTGCATGATAGGGGAAAGTAACGGGCCTTGATGGAAGTACAGGCGGAGGGCCGCTGGCGAGGTCTTCAAGATGTTAGGAGATTTGACAAGTCCGGGGCTGTTGTCGCTCTCCAAACAGGCGTAGATATCCGGCCTATTAAATTGGAGGGGGATCATCCGATGATACGGAAACTGGCGGCAGAATTCTTCGGCACATTCTGGCTTGTTCTGGGCGGCTGCGGCTCGGCGGTGCTTGCCGCTGCTTTCCCGGACCTTGGCATCGGCTTCGCCGGCGTGGCGCTGGCATTCGGCCTGACGGTGCTGACCATGGCTTATGCAGTCGGCGGCATCTCCGGCGGTCACTTCAATCCTGCCGTTTCGCTCGGGCTCGCCGTTGGCGGACGCTTCGCCTGGAAGGATCTGGTGCCCTATTGGGCGGCGCAGGTGCTGGGCGCGATGGCCGCGGCGGCAGTGCTTTATGCCATCGCCTCCGGCAAGCCGGGCTTCGAGCCGGGCGGCTTCGCGTCGAACGGCTTTGGCGATCTTTCGCCGGGCGGCTATGCGCTGGGCGCCGCTTTCCTCATCGAAGTCGTGATGACGGCGGGCTTTCTGGTCGTGATCCTGGGCAGCACTTCGCCGCGCGCGCCGGCGGGCTTTGCGCCCATTGCCATTGGCCTGGCGCTCACGCTGATCCATCTGGTGTCGATCCCGGTAACGAACACCTCGGTCAATCCCGCCCGGTCGACCGGCGTGGCGCTGTTCGCCACCACGGATGCGCTTGGCCAGCTCTGGCTGTTCTGGGTCGCGCCCTTGATCGGCGGGGCGATCGGCGCCCTGATCTGGCGCTATCTGATCGCGCCGGACGACGCGGCGGCCTGACCGTTACGGCTCGCGGCGCAACGGGAGCGCCGTCACCAGCTCCCGTAGCCCGGCGCATTGCCGACATCACCGACCCGCCAGCGGGTCGGTCGACGCCAGCCGAAGCGGTGGCGCTTGCGCAGGTGGAGCGTGGGCCACTGGCCATTGTCCATCCGGCCGGCGAGGCGCAGGCCCTGTGCGCGATAGGCGGCGATCACGCGATCGGCCTGTTCGTCGAGCAGGCCAGCGAGGATGAGCGATCCACCCTCGGCAAGCTGCGCGGAAAGGCCCGCTGCCAGCTCGATCAGCGGGCCGGCGAGGATATTGGCGATGACGAGATCGTAAGGCGCCAGCCCCAGGATGAGCTCATGCTGGACGCCGGGCGCGGCGACGAGCTGGAGCGCGCCCTGGCCGCTACCGAGGGCGAAGCCGTTGAGGTCGGCATTTTCGGCGGACACGTCCACCGCCACCGGGTCGATGTCCGATGCGAGCACATGCGCGTGCGGCCAGAGCGTCATCGCCGCGAAGGCCAGCAGGCCGGTGCCCGTGCCGATGTCCGCGATATTGCCGAAGCGGTGGCCGGTCTCGTGCAGCTTCGCCAGCGTGAGCAGGCAGCCATAGGTCGTCTCGTGCGCGCCGGTGCCAAAGGCCCGGCTCGCGGGGATGACGAAGTTGACGAGGCCGGGATGCGTCGGCTCATCGACATCATGGCGGACATGGAACGGCCCGGCGGTGATCGGATCGAGCCCGGCCTGGCTCTGCGTCACCCAGTCCACGTCCGGTACGGGTGCTAGGTCGTAGGCCGTTGCGGCGCCGTTCGGCAGCAGGCTGAGAATGGCGTCGATTGCCGCTCGTTCAGGCTCGCCCTCGAAGATGATGTCGAGCCGCCAGTCGTCGGGGCGGCTCTCGTCGGGCTCGCTGGCAATGATGGCAGGCGGCGACAGCCAATCCGCGAACAGCGCGTCGGCGTCGGCCTGAACCTGCTCGGCGACGGCGCGAGAACAGGGCAGGGTCATCTGCCAGGCAGTGGCGGGGGCTGGATCGGCGATGGAAGAGCGCTTGGGCATGCGCCCGTCTCTAGCCGATATGGCGGCCTTTGGCAGTGCTAAAGCGGACCAGGGCGAAAGAGCGAGGCCGGGAGCGTCAAGCCTGCCGAGCTCACGCCATCCAAGGGCTTAACTGATCTTGCGCGCTGGCTCGGCGGCGATCGACTGCACGAAATCGAGCGAGCGGGAACGCAGCCCGCCCAGCCGGTTGCGCACTTCCGAAAAGCCGCTTTCCAGCTCGTCGATCTCGGACGCCACGATCTCGGTATCCTGCCGGATCGCCGAAATGTTCGACGACATGGAGTCGGCGGCCAGCGCGGTCTCGTCCACGGCGGCGGTGATCATGGTCACGGTCTGCGACTGCGCATCCATGGCGGCGCGGATGCGCATGCCCATGGTCTGCACGTCCTGCACGGTCTCGCGGATGCGTTCGTTGGTCTCCACCGTCTGACGCGTGGCGTTCTGGATGGCGGCGATCTTCTGGGCAATGTCGTCGGTGGCGCGGGCCGTCTGGTTCGCGAGCGACTTCACTTCCTGCGCCACGACCGCGAAGCCGCGGCCAGCATCACCGGCGCGCGCCGCCTCGATGGTGGCGTTGAGCGCGAGCAGATTGGTCTGGCCGGCAATGTCCCGAATCAGGCCGAGGATCGATTCGATCGACTGGGCATGATCGGAGAGCGCTGCGGACATCGCGACGGCTTCGCCGGCCTGCTGCGACGCGCGCGAGGCGACTTCCGCCGAGAGGTCGACTTCGGTACGGGCTTCCTCGATCGCGCGGATGAGGCCGGAACTGGTATGCGCCGCTTCGCGCATGGCGATGGCGGACTGCTCGGCGGCGGCGGCGACTTCGCTGGCTTTGTCGAGCATCCCCCGCGTTGCGCTGGACGCTTCACGCGCCTGATCGCGCAGTCGATCCCCCAGGCCGGCGGCATGGTCGATCTGCGTGGTCAGCAATTCGGAAAACTCATGCCGCTGACGTTCGCGCTGAATGCGGTCCTGATTGCGAATCCAGTCAGCATAGGCTGCGCAACATAGCTCGACCTGAATGAGCGTGATGAGGCGCATGGCGCGCATCAGATCGCCGCGTTCGGCGATGTCCTCGACGACGTCGGTCAGGATTTCGCGCACTTTGTCGGTGACATGATTGATCGTAAAGATCTGCGTGCGGATGGACAAGCCGCGCTCGATCGCGCCAGCCAGAAATGCGCGGCAGTCCTCACCCCAGCGTTCGCCAGCCAAATCGCCGAGCAGATGACGGTGAAACTGGCGGGCATTCAGGCGAATCAGGTCCATCTCGCCGGGGGCATGCGTCTTGGTGTCGGCATTGGCCAGGTAGGCGTCGAACGCCGCGTCGCCCAGTTCATCGACGCGACTGCCCAGCTTCTCCAGAATCGTGCGCGCCTGCGCAGGGAGAGTCCCCTGCGGATCGAACTCCTTCAGGCGTTCAGCCATGGTAACGGTGTCGCTGTTCCCTGCGCTCATGATGTCCGTGATCCTCCGGCCCGGTTCGGCAACCCCTTAAGACCGGACGTGGGATAGCCGCTTTTCGTTAACCACGGGTTATTGCTGTCGGATAAGCCACAGGACGGAACGGAGTTTTGTTCGACCATTCGCGAACGTTTGCAGTGCAGCAGCTTTGCGCTAGAGGGCCGAAATCGCAGATTTCTGCGGGTTTCAGAGGGTTTGGGGTACTAACTCGCTCCCATAGAAATCAATAGGTTAGTAGCACGGGACTAACTTTTGCACATGGGTTTCTATCCATTTGGCTTATAGCTGAACATAAATGGACGTCAGCCCCAATATGGGTTGGTGCTCGGGTGTTGCTTTGCCATCGGATTGAGCGTTAAGTGATAAAGCGGTACTCACAATGGCGGTTAGCTTGACGAAGGAAGAGTTTCTAGAAATAGAACGAGCTACTAGCTTAGCTGTCGAGCGTGTCATCGAAAAGGGCACTGACGATGTCTTCAAACCCCCTACATTTTCGCATTCTATCGAAGCGGCCGTAATTTCGAAATCTCCTGATGATTTTCGCCGTGCGGCTAAACATCAGACGATAGCGTTTCTGAAGGCGGCTAACTTAACGAAAGAGCGCATTGGCGCTATTCAGCGGGGGCTCGTAACTAAGGATCAAAACAGTTTCCGACAGTGTGCTTGGCTTGATCCGTTTGATGCGGTTAAATACTTGGCTGCCGCGTATCTGCTTTTCGGGAAGATCGAAGCTGCCCGCCTTCATAAAGATGAAGGGGTCGTTCACTCTCATCGTCTGTCAGGCGACGACGGCGAAATTTTTGATTCAAAATTCGGCTATGATAGCTTTCGCGCTCGTTCATCCGAGTTGTCGCGTGAGCGGATCGGGAAATGGAAAGTCGTCACTGACATAGCCAATTTTTTTGATCGGATCGGAAATCATTCTCTCGAGAACCATCTCACGAATATTGGATGTGAAGAACGGTACGTCGAGCTGATAAAGGAAATGTTATTTTTTTGGGCCGGAGACCGTCGCAGCTATGGCGTTCCTGTTGGTTCAGATGCCAGTCGTATTTTATCGGAAGCGGTTCTTTTAAATGTGGATGCCGGGCTTAAGGAGGCCGGGATTGTTTTTGTAAGATATGTCGATGATTTTCGTCTTTTTACCGACACTCGGGCTGAGGCATTGAAGGCTGTTGCGATTCTGACCAATCTCCTCGCTGATGAAGGATTGTCTCTCAACAGTAGAAAGACTGACATCTACCAAATTGCGACAGATGAAGAAATTGCGCAATTTGCAAATCGATTTGCAGGTGGGGAGCACGAGCAAATTAATGTCGACGAAAAGATAGAGGTCGTCCGGTCCGTAAGGGTAAGCGGCCGATCGTCAGTATCTCGATTTTACAGAAATCCGGGGCAGGAGGCCCTGAAGAAAATAAAGGAAATACCAAAGCAAGATTTGATTAGAAAATTTTCACAATTAAGAGATGATCAGGTTGAAAGTAATATAAAGCTATTAGTAAAATATTTTGTTTATGCCGATCAGGACGTTGATTTGTTAAAGATTTTAATTGAAAGAAAAATAACTTCTATATATTATATTTCTGATGCAATGGTTAAGGAGCACGAGAAATTTTCTCAAGATAAATGCAATGAAATAAAGGACGCAATTTTTGGTGCTATAGAATGGCAAAAATGTGCCTATCCGTTGCAAGTTCCCATTTTGAGAATGTCGGGACATCCGTCTTTTGCAGATCCGACATTTGTACGGTCCATTGTCGATGGGCATCTCCAAAGCGATAGTATGTTGTTTTATCGGGAAGCGATTTCCCTCGGTGCGCATTGTCTGGATCGAGCTCGGCTACGCAAACTCGCAATGGAAGTTTTTCAGAACGTACCTGATTTTGTCCGCCGTAGTATTTACCACGCGGTCAGTGTGCATGCCTCTCTCTCAGAAGATGAGAAGCGCCCTCTGTTGAAAACCATGAGGCAGCATGGAGAAGATTGGTTCATTGAGCGAATTTGACATGTGTGCCGCGTCTTATTGCTCTAGGTAGTGAACTCATAAAGCGCTGCTAAGGATGGTGACGATCGTCAATTTTTTCGCCGTGCCATTTTGCGTTTCTGCCTTGCCTTCGTCGCGCTTTCGCTGGGGTGATATTCGGGCGCGAGAGCAAACTTATCGCGCTCGTCAAATTGGCGATCCCCTCGAACGCCAAAGGCTTTGAACAGCCTATATCCTCGCCACCATGCGAAGGCGGTCCATGCTCCACCGATTATGGCGGCGATGACCCATGTCCAAGTCGCGGCAGGCGCGCTCAACTTCGATTGAATTATCCCGGCCAACGCGAGCGGCAAGATACCGAGAAAGGGCGTAGCGGGCCGCACTCTTGTGGCCTGATCGTGGTCCACGAAGCGGCGTAATCGCAGGTATAGGTTCGCTTTGCGTTTCATGCGGGCATTCTGCCACGGTTGGCAATTTGCCGCTATCTGATTGCATCTCCTGCTCAACGCTGATTCACGCACGGAATGAGCCGATATGATCTGACCGATTTCGAATGGCGTGTGATCGAGCCGCTGCTACCCAACAAGCCGCGCGGAGTGCCGCGCGTCGATGACCGCCGTGTGCTAAACGGCATCTTCTGGGTGCTGCGATCCGGTGCTCCATGGCGCGACCTGCCCGAACGCTATGGTCCGCGCACCACTTGCTACAATCGCTTCGTGCGGTGGCGGAAGGCAGGCGTCTGGGATCGGATGATGGATGCCATCACTGCCGCGTATGACGGGGACATCCAGATGATCGACAGCACTTCCATCCGTGCGCACCAACAGGCTGCGACGGCAAAAAGGGGGATCGAGATCATTGTCTCGGTCGCTCCCGAGGCGGGCTCACGACCAAAATCCACGCGGTCGTCGATGCGCAAGGCCTCCCGATCCGGCTCGGCCTAACCGCTGGGCAGGCACATGATGGCCAAGTCGCGGACGATCTGCTCAACCACCTTGGGCCGCACATGATCGTGCTCGCCGACAAGGCCCATGATGCTGATCGCATCCGCACGCTGATCGAGGAACAGGGCGCCACGCCCAACATCCCGGCCAAAGCCAATCGAAAGTGGAAGCCTTGCTTCAGCAAGCGGCTCTATCGTGAGCGCAATCTGATCGAGCGCTTCTTTTCCAAACTCAAGCACTTCCGCCGCGTCGCTACCCGCTACGACAAGCTCGCCGCAAACTTCCTCGCCATGGTCCAACTCGCTTCAATGCGGCTGTGGCTCCGTGCTTATGAGTCTACGGCCTAACTTATACTGGTAATTTGAATCGGACTGCTTTCGAGGTGGTTTTCTGAGGCTGCAAGGCTGTTGGATAGCGCTCGACGGCGTGGGGCCTTGTCGAACCTGACGCTCTAAGGCTTGCCTGGCTTTATACAAATCAACACACAAAAAGGGCTGCACGCATGCGTGCTCAAGAGCCTGTGGCGTCAGCAATCAAGGGCAAATTTGATGCAGCCCCTTTGAAGGTACTAACTGCGCGTGATGAAGGTACTAACTGCCGCGGCGAATCAAAAGAAATTTCTTTTTTTTCAGTTATTTAAGTTCTAGCAATTGCAAGCGCCTCCTTATGCGCTAAAGGGGCCGCAACTTTCCACGATCAGGATGGGTTCGCCATGGCGCAATCCCGGCAAAGGCCGCTCTCACCGCACCTCACCATCTGGCGATGGGGTCCGCATATGCTGATCTCCATCCTTCACCGCGCGACCGGCGACGGTCTCGCCGTCCTCGGGGGGCTTGGCCTCACCTGGTGGCTCTATGCGGCAGCGAGCGGGCCGGCATCTTATGCCAACTTCCTCTATTATGTGTGGGAAGCCGATGGCGCCGACCTGACCGGCCTGCTGATCAACCTGCTGAGCCGCGTCGTGCTGATCGGCCTCACCTGGGCCTTCTTCCAGCATCTTCTTTCCGGCATGCGCCATCTCGTGATGGACATGGGCGCCGGTTATGAGTTGCAGACCAACCGGCGCTGGTCGATCCTGATCATCATCGCGTCGATCGCCTGCACCATTGCCTTCTGGGCCTGGATTTTCGTGGGGAGGACGCACTGATGGGCAGCGGAACCGGAATTGGCCGCGTTCGCGGCCTGGGGTCGGCAAAGAGCGGTACGCATCACTGGATCGTCCAGCGCGTCACCGCCGTCGGCAATGCACTGCTGGTCACCTGGCTCATCGCCAGCCTCGCCATGCTGCCCGCACATGACCATGCCGCCATCACCGGCTGGCTTGCCCAGCCCATCGTCGCGGTGCCGATGATGCTGATGCTGGTCAGCGTCTTCTACCATATCCGCCTGGGTCTTCAGGTGCTGATCGAGGACTATGTGCATGACGACGGACTCAAGTTCGCCGTGCTCATCCTCCTGAATTTCTTCGTGATTGGCTGCGCGGCCACGGGCCTGTTCTCGGTCGCCAAAATCGCTTTTGCCGGAGGCGCGCTCTGATGTCGGACACTTCCTCGACCGCTGCCTACAAGATCATCGACCATACTTACGACGCCGTGGTGGTTGGCGCGGGCGGGTCAGGCCTGCGCGCGACCATGGGGATCGCCGAAAGTGGTCTCAAGACCGCCTGCATCACCAAGGTCTTTCCGACCCGCAGCCACACAGTCGCGGCGCAGGGTGGCATTGCCGCCAGCCTCGGCAACATGGGGCCGGATCACTGGACCTGGCACATGTATGACACCGTCAAGGGTTCCGACTGGCTCGGCGATCAGGACGCGATCGAATATATGGTCCGCGAGGCACCTGCTGCGGTTTACGAGCTCGAGCACGCCGGCGTGCCGTTCAGCCGCACGACCGAAGGCAAGATCTACCAGCGCCCGTTCGGCGGCATGATGCAGAATATGGGCGCCGGTCCGCCGGCCCAGCGCACCTGCGCGGCTGCAGATCGCACCGGCCACGCCATGCTTCACGCGCTCTATCAGCAGAGCCTGAAGTATGACGCCGACTTCTTCATCGAATATTTCGCGCTCGACCTCATCATGGAGAATGGTGAGTGCCGCGGCGTCATCGCCATGTGCATGGAAGACGGCACGATCCACCGCTTCCGCAGCCATGCGGTCGTACTCGCGACCGGCGGCTATGGTCGCTGCTATTTCTCCGCGACCAGTGCCCACACCTGCACCGGCGACGGCGGCGGTATGGTGCTGCGCGCCGGGCTGCCGTTGCAGGATCTGGAGTTCGTCCAGTTCCACCCGACGGGCATCTACGGCGCGGGCGTGCTCATCACCGAGGGCGCGCGCGGCGAGGGCGGCTATCTGACCAACTCGGAAGGAGAGCGCTTCATGGAGCGCTATGCCCCTTCCGCGAAGGACCTTGCCAGCCGCGACGTCGTTTCGCGATCGATGGCGATGGAAATCCGTGAAGGTCGCGGTGTCGGCGCCAACAAGGATCACATCTACCTGCACCTCGATCATATCGATCCCAAGGTGCTGGCCGAGCGTCTGCCCGGCATTACCGAGAGCGGCAAGATCTTCGCGGGCGTCGACCTCACGCGCCAGCCACTGCCGGTGGTGCCGACCGTCCACTACAATATGGGCGGCATCCCGACCAATTATCATGGCGAGGTCGTCACTCTAAAGGATGGCAATCCCGACACGGTGGTCCCCGGCCTGTTCGCGGTGGGCGAGGCGGCGTGCGTCTCGGTCCATGGCGCCAACCGTCTGGGATCGAACAGCCTGATCGATCTCGTGGTGTTCGGCCGCGCGACCGGCAAGCGCATCGCCGAGATCGTGAAGCCCGGTGCTTCGCACAAGCCGCTGCCGGCGGACGCGGCGGAGCTGGCGCTGTCTCGCGTCGATCATTTCCGCAATGCCAAGGGCGGATCGCCGACGGCGACCATCCGTCTCGACATGCAGCACACGATGCAGCGCCATGCCGCCGTGTTCCGCACTGACGAGCTGATGGCCGAGGGCATCGACAAGCTCGAGAAGGTCTATGCCGGCATGAGCGACATCGGCATCACGGATCGCTCGATGGTCTGGAATACCGACCTCATCGAGACGCTGGAGCTGGATAACCTCATCAGCCAGGCGCTGTGCACGATCAAGGGCGCACGCGCGCGCAAGGAAAGCCGCGGCGCGCACATGCACGAGGATTATCCCGAGCGCGACGACAAGAACTGGATGAAGCACTCGATCAGCTGGTTCGAGGGCTGGGGCGGCAAGGGCGGCAAAGTGACGCTCGATAGCCGGCCGGTGCACGAGTACACGCTCACTGACGAGATCGGCTACATCGAGCCGAAGAAGCGCGTTTACTGATCGGATCGCGCGGCCTTCCCATGTCGGGGAGGCCGCGTAGTCCATAACGGTCGTGCCTGCGACACGACCTGTCTGTCAGAGGATCCGCCAGTTTTGGGCCGTTCGGGCGTTACCCTCCAGTCAACCCGGCCTGTGAAACCGGGGCTGATGTGGTTGTGGCGATCTGCTGAAAAGTGAAGCGAGGCATGCTGCGTCGTCCGCTCGCATGCCTCGGTCGCGTGGTGGCTCAGCCGCTGGACTGTGCAAGTTCCTGCTTGATGGCGAGCTTCTGCTTCTTGAGCGTTGCGACGAGCATCGTATCGGGCGCGGGGCGCGCGATCTCCGTGCGAAGCCGAGCCTCCAAGCCGGCATGTTTGGCGGTAAGTGCGGAAATATGGCCTGTGTCCATCATGTCCTCCTTTGCCATTGCAACAATGGAGGGTGAGTAGATCATCTTTCCTGCAGCCTGTCTGCGCCTTTTTGCGGCTCCTGCGACGAAATGGGGTGCAGGGCGCGGCAACGCGACCGATCGTTAAACAAAATGTCCCCCATGCTTTGCGGTGATGTCGCCATCGGAGAAGAAAAGGCGTTCACCACGAATTTTTCTTGCTCACCCTTCATCGTTGCGGGCATCGGCGGGCAATGCGATGATGGTGAGGCGCCATTAAAATTGGAGGGTCCGAGTCGGTGTTGTCGGTGGAAGAGATCGAGCAGCGACTGGAGCTTTTGCGGATCGAGCACAGGGACTTGGATTGCGCGATCGGTGCGCTTAGCCAGCTGTCCCAGCCCGATCAGCTGCAGCTAGCGCGCATGAAGAAGCGCAAGCTGCGGCTTCGCGACGAAATTACTTTTCTCGAGAACAGCCTGATCCCCGACATCATCGCGTGACAGGCGACGATCCCCGGAAAACAGGGATTTCTGGTCCATTTTGAGACGAACACTCCACGATTGGCGCGGTTAAGGTTGATTTGAAGTTAATCGGCCTGACTCGCGCCCGGGACTGTGGCAGCACGCTCTGATGCGCGACTCGACCACTCTGCTCAACCAGTTCGACCGACGCCTGATCGACAGCCTGTATGTCGAAGCCATGGTGCTCGCCGATGAGGCACGCGCCTTCTTCGACCATCGGGCCGAGGAACATCGCGCGACGCTCGATCAGATCGACCGCGTCGAATTCGCCTGCGAATCGCTCAAGGTCACGACCCGGCTTATGCATGTGATCGCCTGGCTGCTCACCCAACGCGCGATTCTGAACGGCGAACTGCCCGATGCGGTGCGCAGCGAGGAACGCTATCGGCTCGGAGAGGCTGCCACCACGCCTGTCGGACTGGCCGAGCGCTTCAGCTTTGACATGATGACGCTCATTGTCGCGAGTGAGGATCTTTATGATCGCGTCGCGCGCCTCGAACGGCAGCTCGTCGGTCGGGTGCGGGGCAGCAAGGCTTTGCCGCTCAGTCCCGCGCGTGATTTGTTGACGCGGCTCGAACGCGCCTTTTGACGATCGGGCCGTCGCTCGTTTCTGCCAAATCTTGCGACGAATGACATGTGGCGTCGGCCCAAATCTCTGTAAATTGTCGCATTCTGGCTTGCAGTCGGGCGGCGAACCCATAGACAGAACCGATGCTGCGACGGTCCTCATCTGACTGGTACTGCCAAGTCGGCCGGCCCGTTCTTGCGGGATTGTCGCTGTCGCTTGCAATGCCTGTTTTTGCGCAGCCATCCGTGCCCACGAGCGGCACCGCGCCAGCTCAGCCTGCCGATGACGGTCTGACGCTTGATGGGATGCCCGACCTCGGCATTGACTGGCCGGATTTGACGACGCCGTCCGCGCCTTTGCCGGTGGATGCTCCGCCAGAGTCATCCGCCAATAATGGTGTTGAAGCACCGGCTTGGCCGCTTCCCGATGCGGGTACGCCCCTGGCCGGCGAGGGGGAAACAGCGCCGGCCGTGGCGGAGAGCGATGCACTGGCCGCGATCGACCCGACCAAACCACTCCGTTACCGCACCCAGCTCGATGGTCTGGGAGACGCCGCGGATGCGACGCTCTACACCCGCTTCAATGCACTGTCCGTGCTACGCCAGGGCGAAGGCGATCGGGCCAACATCGCGCAGATTCGGCGGCGGGGGCAGACCGATACCGATCTGGTTGACGAGCTACTGCGCGCGCGCGGATATTATGACAGCCGCACGCGCCTGCGCTTCGGCGTGGAAACGGCAAATGGCGATCCGCTGGTCAATGTTCTGCTCGGCGCCAATCCGGGGCCGCGTTACCTGCTCGGCAGTGTGTCCGTCTTCGGGTTGGAAGGAGAAAGTCCGCTAGGCCAGGACCTGCGTGCGCTCTTTCCGGTCAAGCAGGGCGATCCGGCCGATACCGACACGATCCTCGCCGCGACTGACAAGCTACGGCTGGGCCTGGGCGAAGGTGGCTATCCCTTCGCTGACGTCCGCGAGCCTGTGCTCACGGTGGATCACCAGCAGCGCGAAGCCATTCTCAACCTCAATGTCACGACCGGCGGTTTTCGGCGCTTTGGCGAGATACGGGTCAATCCCGATGCGCCGTTTGACGCCCGCCATGTCGGGGTGATTGCCCGCTTTTGGGAAGGGGAGCCCTATAATCAGAGCGACATTACGGATCTCAACCGGGCGCTGGTAGCGACCGGGCTGGTTTCACAAGTGACGATCACGCCGGAAGAAGGCAAGGATGCCGGTACGGTCGATCTTGCCATCGCCGTGACGAAGGCGCCGCCGCGCACCATCTCGGGCGAGATCGGCTATGGCACCGGGGAAGGCGCGCGTATCGAGGCGAGCTGGCAGCACCGCAACTTCTTCCCGCCGGAAGGCGCCCTCACCGTGCGCGGCGTCCTCGGTACGCAGGAACAGAGCCTCACGGCCAGCCTTCGCCGCAACAATCTGGGCAAGCGCGACCGCGTGCTTAATCTGGAACTCAGTGCCGCCAATGTCGATCGGCCGGCCTATCAGGCGCTGACTGCCGGGATCAGCGGCAGCTATGAGCGACAGACCAACCTCATCTTCCAGAAAGACTGGACGTGGTCGCTCGGCGCGGAGCTGCGTATCAGCGACGAGCGGGACTTCTATGGCGTACCGCCCGTCGCGCGGCGACGGACATACGTCATCGCGGCCTTGCCGACAGGCATTACCTATGATGGCAGCGACGACTTGCTCGATCCGCGCAAGGGTTTCCGGCTCGGTGCGCGAATATCTCCCGAGCTGTCATTGCAGGCCGGCGTTTTCAGTTATGTGCGCGCGCAGTTCGACGGCAGCGGCTACATGCCCTTTGGCGAACGGCTGACGCTCGCCGGGCGCGTGCGGCTGGGCACCATCGTGGGTGCTGCGGCGGATCGTATCGCACCGACCCGGCGCTTCTACGCCGGTGGTGGCGCATCGGTGCGGGGCTACGGCTATCAGGCGATTGGCCCGCGCGATCTCAATAACACGCCCGAGGGGGGGCGGAGCCTGGGTGAAGTGTCGCTGGAGGCGCGCTTTCGCTTCGGGAGCCTCAACCAGTTCGGTGTGGTGCCGTTCATTGATGCCGGCACCATTTCGCCCCAGCCTTTCCCGACGATCAGTGAGATGCGGGTGGGGGCCGGTCTTGGGTTCCGCTATTATAGCAATTTCGGTCCCATCCGCATCGATGTCGGCACGCCGCTCAATCCGCAGCAGGGGGATTCGCGGATCGGTGTCTATGTGTCGCTGGGTCAGGCCTTCTGATGGCCGACGCGCAGCGCCCCGCTGCCCCGGAGGATGGAGCCGAAATGGCGGTCGCATCCTTGCCGCGCCGGCGCCGTGCCTGGTCGTGGATCGGCAAGGGGCTGCTGCTGTTCACCGTCGCTCTGCTGCTGGCGATCTGGGGTGGTGCGCGCTGGCTGGACAGCGAGGCCGGGCACCGCTTCCTCATTCGGCAGATTGCCCACTGGCAGCCGGTGACAGGCCTTCGCGTAAGCGTCGGCGCCATCGAGGGGCAAGTCTTCAAGTCCATGACTCTGCGCGACGTCCGGCTCGCGGACCCCAAGGGCCAGTTCGCGCGTATCGCGCGCGCGGATCTCAACTGGTATCCGCTGGGCTGGTTTTCCAACCGTCTCGATATCGATCGACTGCATATCCAGTCTGCCGATCTTGACCGCCTGCCGCAGTTCCGTCCGACGGAGGCCAAGGGCTCGATCCTGCCCGGCTTCGACATTCGGCTGGCCGATTTGCGGATCGACCGGCTCGGTCTTGGCGCGGCCGTCGCCGGTCAGCGCCGCACGGTACGTGCCATCGGCAAGGCGGATATCCGCTCGGGCCGTGCAGTCATCAACTTGCTGGCGACCTCCGCCGACACGTCTGACGTTGTCCGGCTGGCACTGGACAGCCGCCCGGACGACAAGCGCTTCGACATCGACGTGGTGGTCGCGGGGCCGCGTGGCGGGATCATCGCCAAGCTCGCCGGGTCGGATCAACCAGTGGCGCTGACGATCCAGGGCGATGGCGACTGGCATCGCTGGCGCGGGCGGGTGCTCGCGCTGTCCGGGCAGGAGTTGGCGACCAATCTGGCATTGACGGTGGAGGAAGGGCGGTACCGTGCCAAGGGTCCGCTCGCGCTCATGGGCCCGCTTGCCGCACTTGGCAAAGGGCAGGCCGCATTGGATGCGGACGTGCGGTTCGACAATCGGGTGATCAGCGGCACGACGTCGCTTGGTCTGGGCTGGACGGAGGTCAAGGCCAGCGGCGGGATTGATCTGGGGCGCAATCGCTTCGACGAAGTGCGGCTCGAGGCGGCGATCGACCGGCCATCGCGCCTCGCAAAGGGACTGAGCGGACGCCCGCTACAAGCCCGCGCGCGTCTTTCCGGCGCGTTCCGGGATGCCGAGCTCGACTATCTGCTTACCGGCGCGGAAGTGCGCCAGGGCAACATCCTGCTGCGTGATCTGCGCCTGTCTGGTGAAGGACGGCTGACCGGCGCCAAAGGCAGCTTCCCGATCCGCCTCACGGCCCGGTCGCTGTCAATCGGGAACCCGTCCATCGACGAGCGGTTGCGCAACCTGCTCATTGAGGGGCAAATCGACAAGGACGGCAACAGTCTGCGGATCGCGCCCACTGCCATCCGGGCCAGCGGCTTTGCCGGCCAGCTCGACGGGCAGGCGGATCTTGGCTCGGGCAGCCTCGCCGCCAATCTGAAAGCCGGCTTCAACGGATTGGAGTTCCGCGGCCTGGGTCGGCTCGATCTGGCCGCAATCCTCAAACTGGCAAAGCCACCCCGCGGGCAGATCGGCTTTGGCGGGACAGCCCGGGTCACGATGCGCCGGCTGGACAACGGCTTTCTGCGCAGTCTCGGCGAAGGTTTGCCGGTCATCACCAGCGCAATTGCTCCGGCCGGCCCCGGGCGGATCGGCCTGCGCAATCTGCGCCTGGTGTCGCCGGCGCTAACGATCGCCGGCAATGGCGTGTTCGATACCCGCGGGACATTGCAATTCAAGGGGGCCGGGCGGCACCGCGCTTATGGACCGCTGGAGGTCACACTTGCTGGCAATCCGAGCCGCCCTCAGGTCGACCTGCGGCTCGCCCGGCCGCTGCCGGCATTGGCGCTGGCCGATGTCCGCGCGCGGCTGGTTCCGAGCGCGCAGGGTTATGACGTGACGGTCGAGGGCGGTTCCATGCTCGGGCCGTTCAAGGGAGCCGGCGCGGTGATGATGCCCGCCAAGGGGCCTGTCACGATCGCCGTCACCAATCTCGGCGTGAGCGATGTGGCGCTCAAGGGCGAGATCGTGCCTGCTGACGGCGGTCTAAAAGGGCTGCTGACCTTTTCCGGCCCGGCGGAAGGGCAGATTGCGCTGTCCATGGTCGACGGTGTTCAGCGGATCGGCCTTGATGTCGATCTGGGGGGCGCGCGCTTTACTGGATCGCCTGCGATCGCGATCAATCGTGGCACGATCAAGGGCGAGATGCTGCTGAAGCCGGGCGCGGTCACGATCACGGGCAATGCGCAAGGGCGAGGGATGCGCGTCGGCTCGCTGCAAGTCGGGCGTTTTGCCGGTGCCATCAATCTGGTGAATGGGGAAGGCACGGCGACCGTCTCGGCCAATGGCCGCAACGGCCGCCTGTTCGACCTGCAAGGGCGTGCCGGCATCGGACGGGATCAGGTGCGCATTGATCTGCAAGGCTCGATCGACCAGCGCCCGATCAAACTGGATCGCCAGGCCGTGCTGACGCGCGAGGACGACGGCTGGCGGCTCGCCCCGGTGACGCTGCGCATCCAGCAGGGCGGACTGCGGCTCGCCGGCTTCCTGGGCAGCACGGCGAGCCATGTCGAGGCGCAGATGGAGGGCCTCCCGCTGGCGCTGGCCGATCTTATCAACAGCGACCTTGGTCTGGGCGGAACTGCGGACGGTACGCTGGCGTTCGACTGGCCGCGCGGCGGCGTGCCGAGCGGCAATCTGAACCTGCGCGTGAAAGGGCTCACCCGCTCGGGCCTTGCGCTCAGCTCTGTGCCGATCGACATCGGCCTCAATGCGCATCTGGACAGCCAGCGGCTGGCTGCCCGGGCAGTGGTGGCCAAGGGCGGGACCGTCATCGGCCGGGCGCAAGCGCTGGTCGCACCGCTTGGCAGCGGATCTTTGAGTGAACGGCTGTTCCGGGCGCCACTGCGCGCGCAACTTCGTTATTCAGGAGAGGCCGATACGCTGTGGCGCCTCACCAATGTCGAAATCATCTCACTTGGCGGCATGATCCAGGTCAGCGCCAATGCCGGTGGCACATTGTCCGATCCGCAGATCGATGGAACGCTGGTCGCGCAGAACGCGCGCATGCAGAGCCCGGTCACGGGCATGTCGCTCACCGGCGTCTCTGCCCATGGCACGTTCAGCGGATCGCGCCTCACCATTTCTGACCTGAGCGGCAAGACGCAGGGCGGGGGCAGCGTCACCGGGACTGCCGCCTTCGATATCTCGGCCGAGCGAGGCATTGGCATGGATATCAACATGCGCGCCGAGCGGGCGGTGGTGCTCGATCGGGACGATGTCGGCGCGACGGTCACGGGGCCGCTGCGCATCCAGTCCTCGGGCAATGGCGGCGTCATCTCCGGCGATCTCGATGTGGTTGCCAGCCGCTTCATGCTTGGCCGCGCCTCGGCGGTGGCCGAAATTCCGCAATTGCGGCTGGTCGAGATCAATCGCTCGGGCGAGGAAGTCGATCGTGCCCGGGCGGCTGCGCCCTGGCGGCTCGATGTGCGCGCCCGCGCGCCGCGCGGCCTGATGGTCGAAGGGCTGGGGATGCAGAGCGAATGGTCGGCGGACCTCGCCATTGGCGGCCTCGTGACCGCGCCCGCCTTCAAGGGAACGGCGACGTTGATCCGCGGCACCTATGACTTTGCTGGAAAGCGGTTCGATCTGCAGGAAGGGCGGCTGACCTTCACCGGTAGTTCGCCGGTCAATCCGCTGCTCGACATCCGCGCTACGGCGGACGTGCAGGATCTCTCGGCCACGATCACGGTCACAGGCTCCAGCCTGCGGCCCATCATCACCTTCTCCAGCATCCCGGCCATGGCGCAGGATGAATTGCTGGCCCGCCTGCTGTTCGGCACCTCGATCGCCAATCTGTCCGCGCCGGAGGCGATCCAGCTCGCCTCTGCCGTGGCCGCCTTCCAGGGGGGCGGAGGTGGTCTGGACCCGATCAACGCCGTGCGCCGCGCGACCGGTCTTTCCCGTCTGCGCATTCTGCCGGCCGACACCACCACGGGCGCCAAGACATCGATCGCGGCGGGCAAGAACATCAGCAACAATCTCTATGTCGAGCTGATCAGCGACGGACAGGGCTACAGTGCCACCCGCGTGGAATTCCAGATTACCCGCTGGCTATCCCTGCTCTCCAGCGTCTCGACCATCGGCCGCCAGAGCCTTTCGGCCCGGATATCGAAGGATTATTGAGGCGCATCCCGCTGGGGCACACCGTCCCATTTTCTGTCGCGATCCTGGCGTCTGCTGGCATTGCCGGGCGGGAAATCGACTTGCAGGCAAAGCAAAATTCCGCAACACCCTTGCGTTATTTTAAGAAGCGCGTGGAAGAGATGGCGACTGCCCAGCAAAATGACTGATCCGGCCGATCCGAATATCCTTCCCGTCACGGCGGAGACGGCAGCGCCGACCGCGGAAGGGACCGGCGCTTCGCCCGAGCCGCGAACCACGAGCACGCCGGCTCATACGGCGATGCCCGTTCCATTGAAGACGATCCTGGACGGTGAAGAGGTCCAGTTGCCGCCTACCTGGACCTTGCTGGGCGAGGGGTATCTGATCCACCGCCTGCTCATGTTCGCGCGCGTGCTGGATCGGGAGAATTCCCGTTATTTTCAGCAGGATTATGATATGTCCGTGGCCAGCTGGCGCGTGCTGGCGTTCCTGTGCATTTTTGGTCCGGCGAGTGCGGCAGACGTCTCCCAAGCGGTGGACGCCGATCGCGCGGAAGTCAGCCGGGCCGTCGCCAGGCTGCTCGACAGCGGCATGATCCTGCGCAACGTCAGCCCGCAGCACCGCAAGATCATGATCCTGACACCCACGGATGCCGGTCGAGCGCTCCACGCCGATATTGCTGCGCACCGGAAGGCGTTTTTTCAGGAACTGACGCAAGATATGTCCGAAGCGGAACGAGATGGCTTCGAAAGCGGCCTGTTCATCCTCATGCGTCGCCTGTTGCGAATGCGTCTGGCTTGAAAGTCACTGACCTGAGGGCGTCCGCTTGTGAAACGACGCACCTTAGAGGGGTAACAGCGCCGGGCCTTCGCCGCTATGCTCATGCCCTCGAGTCAAGAACGGGCGCTGTGACGACCCGCTGGAGAGGATGGCATGGACAAGCAATCAGGCAACGAATTCTGGCGCGGCCTCAAGCCAATCGAGAAGGTGTTCCAGCCCGATGCGCTGCCCGAGGCCTATGTGGCCAAGGCGTCCGACATGGAGGACGAGCGCTATTATGTGCCGATCAGTGAGACCGTCTTCACCAAGCCACTCTGGATATCCCCGCAGCGCAACCAGTGGTGCGACATATTGCTCGCCAAGGGGCCTGGACTGGTGAACCGCCATTATCATCCGCACGGTGTCTTCGCTTATACCATCTCGGGCAAATGGGGCTATCTGGAGCATGACTGGGTCGCGACAGCCGGCGACTTCGTTTACGAGACGCCGGGCGAGGGCCACACGCTGGTCGCGTACGAACATGAAGACCCGATGCGGGTCCATTTCAACGTCACCGGTCCGTTGATCTGGCTCGACGAACAGGGCGAGGCGGTCGGCTATTTCGACGTCCATACCTATATCGCCATGTGCAAGGACCATTATGAGAAGGTCGGCATCGGCGCGGCCTATATCGAAGGGCTTTTCCGCTGAATCCAAGCCGCTGGAGTGCTCAACGGGCTGTTGGGGACTGATGTGGCACAGGACGGAAAAAGGGCGCCCGGATCGCTCCGGACGCCCTCTTTCGCGTAACAGCCGCTGAAATCAGTTGCTGTAATACATGTCGAACTCGACCGGGCTGGGCGCCATTTCCCAGCGATACACTTCCGGCCACTTCAGCTCGATATAGGCATCGATCTGGTCCTTGGTGAACACGTCGCCCTTGAGCAGGAAGTCGTGGTCGGCTTCCAGGCTGTTGAGCGCCTCACGCAGCGAACCGCAAACGGTCGGCACAGCCGCCAGTTCTTCGGGCGGCAGGTCGTAGAGGTTCTTGTCCATCGCCTCGCCGGGATGGATCTTGTTCTCGATGCCGTCGAGGCCGGCCATCAGCAGTGCGGCATAGCACAGATAGGGGTTGGCCATCGCATCGGGGAAGCGGAACTCGACGCGCTTGGATTTGGCGCCCGAGCCGTAAGGAATACGGCAGGAGGCCGAGCGGTTGCGCGCGGAGTAAGCGAGCAGCACCGGCGCCTCATAACCCGGCACCAGTCGCTTGTAGCTGTTGGTGGTCGGGTTGGTGAAGGCGTTGAGCGCCTTGGCGTGCTTGATCACGCCGCCGATGAAGTAGAGGCACATGTCCGAGAGGCCGGCATAGCCATTGCCGGCGAACAGCGGGTTGCCCTTGTCCCAGATCGAGATGTGGGTGTGCATGCCCGATCCGTTGTCCTGCGCGATCGGCTTGGGCATGAACGTTGCCGTCTTGCCATAGGCCTGGGCGACCATCCACACGACATACTTGTAGATCTGCATGCGGTCGGCGGTCTGTACCAGCGTGCCGAAGGTCAGGCCGAGCTCATGCTGCGCAGCGGCCACCTCATGGTGGTGCTTGTCGCAGGGCAGGCCCATTTCGAGCATGGTCGAGACCATCTCGGCGCGGATGTCCGTGCAGGGATCGACCGGCGCGACCGGGAAGTAGCCGCCCTTGGCGCGCGGACGGTGGCCCAGATTGCCGCCTTCATATTCCTTGCCGGTGTTGGTCGGCAGCTCGATGTCGTCGATCTTGTAGAAGGACTCGCTGTAGTCCGTGTTGAAGCGGACGTCGTCGAACATGAAGAACTCGGCTTCCGGGCCGACATAGACGGTGTCGCCGAAGCCGGCGGCCTTCACATAGGCCTCGGCGCGCACGGCGCAGGAGCGCGGGTCGCGGGCATAGAGCTCGCCGGTCGAAGGCTCGACGATGTTGCAGAACAGGATCAGCATCGGCGTGGCGCTGAACGGATCGACATAGACCGCGTCCAGATCCGGCTTCAGGATCATGTCGGATTCGTTGATCGCCTTCCAGCCCTCGATCGAGCTGCCGTCGAACATCAGACCTTCCTCAAGCTCGTCCTCGCCCAGGACGCCGGAGCACATGGTCAGGTGCTGCCACTTGCCCTTGGGATCGGTGAAGCGAAGATCGACCCACTCGATCTCCTTCTCCTCGATCATCTTGAGAATGTCTTTGGGCTTATTGGCCATGTCGACGTACCTTCCTCTTTGTCTTGCGTTGGACGACTATTTTCGGAAAATCAGATGGCGGCCTCGTCGAGTTCGCCCGTGCGGATGCGCACGGCCTTCTCGACCGGGATGACGAAGATCTTGCCATCGCCGATGCGCCCGGTGCGCGCCGCGCCGGAAATCGCTTCCACGACCCGGTCGACGATGCCGTCTTCGACGACGACCTCAAGCTTCACCTTGGGCAGGAAATCCACGACATATTCCGCGCCGCGATAGAGCTCGGTGTGGCCTTTCTGGCGGCCGAAGCCCTTGGCTTCGGTCACGGTGATCCCGGACACGCCGACCTCGTGGAGCGCTTCCTTCACATCATCCAGCTTGAACGGCTTGATGATCGCTTCGACCTTTTTCATCTCCAACACACCCCTTTGCTTCGCGTGAGGCGCGGCCGGGAAACCCCGGAAGCCGCCATCGTCCCTGCCCCTGCCGGGCGAAAAACGACGCGAACGACCGCGCATGGGCTGGACGCTACAGCGCCGGCTTGCGAATCACCAGTAAAGCATTGGCCGCTTTGTTAGGGAATGTCGATATTGCCCGGATTCAAGGCACTTCCGAGTGGTGCTGCCTATTTTTTGGGCAGGAAAGGAGGGTGCCCCGAGCCCCATCCGCGCCACCACCTGCGCGATATTGCGTCAACCTGACAATGTCTTGTGACAGAGCATTGAAAATAGACAGGATTGGAGGGACGAAAAAGGCGCTTGGCCCGCGCGCCACGCCATCAATATGGCGGGCGATGCAGTCCCTTGGGCGAGAGCGTGAAAATCTCGCAGCCGTCCTCGGTGATGCCGATCGAATGCTCGAACTGCGCGGAGAGCGAGCGGTCGCGAGTCACGGCTGTCCAGCCATCTTCCAGCATCTTCACGGCGGGCTTGCCCGCATTGATCATCGGCTCGATGGTGAAGATCATGCCGGGCTTGAGCTCCGGGCCGGTGCCGGGCCGGCCGACATGAACGACCTCGGGCGCATCATGGAACACGCGGCCGAGGCCATGGCCGCAGAAATCGCGGACCACGCCGTAGCGATGCTTCTCGGCGTGGGTCTGGATGGCGTAGCCGACATCGCCCAGCGTGTTGCCCGGCCGGGCCTGCTCGATGCCGAGCATGAGGCACTCATAGGTCACGTCGACCAGGCGCCGCGCCTTGATCGGCACGTCGCCGACCAGATACATGCGGCTCGTGTCGCCATGCCACCCGTCGACCAGCGGCGTCACGTCGATGTTGAGGATGTCGCCATCCTTCAGCACGCGCTCGCCGGGCATACCGTGGCAGATCACATTGTTGAGACTGATGCAGCAGCTATACTGATAACCGTGATAGCCGAGTGTCGCGGGCACCGCGCCGGCATCCAGCATCATCGTGCGGACAGCGTCGTCGATCTGTGACGTGACCGCTCCCGGCACCACCATCGGTGCGATCGCATCGAGGATCTCGGCAGCGAGGCGTCCTGCCTTGCGCATGCCCTCAAAGCCTTCCGGACCGTGGAGCTTGATTGCGGACGTGCGAATGGTGGCGGTTTCTGCCGTCGGGGTCATGTAAGTCGTCATGGGGCGTGATATAGGCAAGGAAGGCCCAAAAGGCGAGGGATTTGGACTGGCGAGCGTGAGTGCGCGGCTTTGCGAAGGGAAGGCGTGGTTATGACTGGGGACGGTATGGATGAGCAAGTCGGCGGTCGATCGGCCGATGTCATGGCCGGCGGCTGCGCTTGCGGCGCGGTGCGCTATAAGGTCTCGGGCAGCCCCATCTTCGTCAACAATTGCCACTGCACGCTCTGCCAGCGCCAGACGGGGTCGACCAGTGTGGTCAACGCCTTCTTTGAGAGCGAAGCCGTCACACTGACCGAGGGGACGCTGACCGAGCATGTGGTAACGGCGGGGAGCGGGGGCGATCACGCGATCTGCCGGTGCGAGCGCTGCGGCACGGCTTTATGGAGCTATTACCCACGCCTGGGCCGGCTTGGCCTGGGTTTGCGCGTGGGCACGCTCGACGAACCCGGGCGGTTGCGCCCGGATGCGGTGATCTTCACTGCGGACCGGATGCCCTGGACGGCGCTGCCGGACGATATCCCGCACTTCGAGACGACCTACAACCCTGCCGAGTTGCTCCCGCCCGAGCGCTTCGCGCGGTTGAAGGGCATGATCGCGCGGCGAGCGGCTGGCGAGGGATAAGGTACGGAATTCGAGCCGTGCCTTCGCTTGGCGCGCGGAACGATGAAGGCTAAGCAAGCAGCGTGAGTGTGCGCCAGGTGGCGCTCGTCGAGATGCAAGGACAGGACAAGACACTGGAATGACGACCCAGCGCATCTGGACGGCCGCGCTCGTCGTGATCGGCGACGAGATCCTTTCGGGCCGCACGCAGGACAAGAATGTCGCGCAGATCGCGACCTGGCTCAACGTGCAGGGCATTCGCCTCAAGGAAGTGCGGGTGGTCGCGGACGATCAGGGCGCAATCGTGGAAGCGGTGAATGCTTTGCGCGCGCGGAACGACTATCTCTTCACCACCGGCGGCATCGGCCCCACGCATGACGACATCACCGTGGACGCCGTGGCGGCGGCGCTTGGCGTGCCCGTAGTTGTCCACCCGGAAGCACGGGCGATCCTGGAAGCCTATTATGCCACGCGTGGCGGCCTCAACGAGGGGCGGCTGCGCATGGCGCGCGTCCCGGAAGGAGCGGACCTTATCCCGAACAGCTATTCCGGCGCACCGGGCATTCGCGTCGGGAACCTCTTCATCATGGCCGGCGTGCCACACATCACGGCCGGCATGCTCGATCGGCTGACGGGTCAGCTCGAAGGCGGCGCGCCGCTCGTCTCGCGAACCATCGGCTGCTGGGTGCCGGAGAGCGAGATCGCCGATCTGCTGGCCGCGACCGAAAAAGCGCATGAGGGCTGCCAGATCGGCAGCTACCCCTTCTTCAGGGAAGGCTCGGTCGGTGCCAATTTCGTGATCCGCTCGACCGATCAGGACAAGCTGGATGCCTGCGCAGCAGACCTGATTGCGGGGTTGAGGGAGACCGGACGAGAGGCCGTCGACGGCGGCATCTGATCCTGGGCAAGAAAAGCCCGGCCTCTTGGGAGAGGCCGGGCCAGTTTGCGGGGGCGTGGGAGAGGGAGCTTAGCTTGCGGGCTCGGTGTCCGTGTTCTTGCCTGCCTTCTTGATCTCGGCCTTGCTGAGGCCGGTCACGAGCAGATTGCCACTGCCGGTGAAGTCGGCGGCGGGCAGGGTCGCAGCGCGGTCGCCGCTCTCGACGACGAGCGACTGGATGCGGCCCTTGGAGTCCGCCACGACATTGCGAACGGTGCCGAGCGTCTGGCCCTTCAGCGAACGGACCTGCATGCCCGGCTGCACGGCGAAGGCGCCGGCGGTCGTCGCGGCAGCACTGCCGGCGATGGCGAGCTGGGTGTTCACGGCGTTCGCTGCATTGGCGGCCGAGGCTTCGGCAGCACCGCGCGCCGTCGCCGCACCGGTCGTCGCGCCGTTGATCGCGGTCTGGCCGGTGGTGGTGGCGAAGCCGCGAGCGCTCGTCGCGGTATCGGACACGGTGGAACGCGTACCGCCAATGGTGCCGCGCGCCGTGTTGCGAGCGCTGCCGAGGGTGCCCTTCACAGCATCGGTGCCGATGAGCTGGGCACTGCCGCTGGCACCGGCATCACCGGAAGCCGAGCCGGAGCCGGCCGCATTGATCGAGCGCTGCGGCGTTTGCAGGCTCTGGTCGATCGTGCCGCCGAGCGAACCGCTGGCGTTGCGGCTGGCCGAGACGGAGCCGCTCTTGCGGTCCACCTTCTGGCTTCCGCTGGTGCTGGCTGCACCGTCCAGGGTGCCACGCGTCGCGCTACCCAGATCGGCGCCGTTGCGCAGGCCGCCCATGGTGCCGCCAAGCGAGCCACCCAGCGTTCCGCCGAGCGAACCACCAAGGGCGCCACCGGCGCCAAGCAGCTGAGCGGAGGCGGGCGAAACAGCCAGGGCGATCGCGGCTGCGGCGGTCAGAAATGTCTTCATGTCGAATTCCTTTCGTCTGTCCTCAGAGCGTCCGTTGCGGTGCTCTCAAAAAGGCAAACGAGAGGGCGTGCGCGTTTCATCCATCGCCCGAAGAATTTTTTTCAGCGCTGCACGCAGGCTCCGCAAAGCAGTCCGCGCCCGAACTGCTTGTCTGCGCCCTTGCGGCCAAGGTCGCTCGCTTCTGCGTCCAGCGCGCGGCGCAGGGTCGGGCCTTGCTGTCCCTTGTCCAGCGCTGCGGCCACACGTGCGGCGGCGAGCGGCACGGCAAACGATGTGCCGCGCACGCCGCGCAAGTCACCCTTGGCATTGCGCGCCAGCAGATCGGCGCCCGGCGCGGCATAGTCGATATGCAGGGCGCGCCCGGCTTCGATCAGGGCGCGATTGCGACCGTCCACGCCGGTGATGGCCAGCACGGACGGATAGGAGGCCGGATAGGCCGGCGGAGCGGCAGGCCCGTCATTGCCGACCGCTGCGAGGATGATGGCGCCCTTGCCCTGCGTCGCTGCGATGGCGCGTGCGAGCAGCGGATTGGGTGGGCCGACGAGACTGACGGAAATGACCGGGACTTTCTCCGTGACCAGCCAGTTGAGCGCCTTTGCGATGGCCAGTGCGCCGCCGCCGGCCGGATCGTCGCCATAGACATCGGCAGCGTAGATGCGGCGCACGCCGACATCGCGCAGGATACCGGCAATGGCGGTGCCGTGATCGCTGGGGCTGGGCGCTCCCGCCGCGAAGCCGCGCCGATCCGTCACTGCCACCATGGCCGACACGCCGCCGTCGATCAGGCCGACGGCGCTGTTGATCGCCGCGCCGTCGGCGGGGCGGGGCGTGCCGGGGCGGGCCGGCGCGGCGCTCGGGAAACTCAGCGTGTCGGCGCTGATGGTCTTGCCCGGCAGCGCGGCGCGCAGCTTGCCCAGCGCGCGGGCGAGCGACATGCCGTCGGGAACCGCGAGGCTCGTCGGCATGATCCCCAGCGCGTCCAGACCGTCCGAGGCCATGATCGTGAAGCCCTGTGCCCGCGCGATATCGAGCGCGGCGGGATCGGCGTCGAGCAGCAGGATGACGCCGCGTCGGGCTGGCGCGCCGGTGTCGTCCAGCTCGATGCGCTCGGGATTGGCGCGCGCGATGGCGCGCAACCGGTCGAGGCGATCCCGCGCCAGTTCGGCGACGGAGCGCAGCGGCGCGCTCAGATCCGTCTCGCGCACGCGCTGGAGCGTGCGGTCGACTGCCCCGATCACCGGATCGAGCACCGGCCCCGGCTGCGGCAGGCCGATCTGCGCGGGGGCCAGCGTAGCCAGTCCCAGCAGGGCCGGCAGCATCGTCAGGAGCAAAGGTCGCCGCATGCGTTCATGCCTTTTTGTCGTTTCGTGCGTATGTATGGATGAAACGCGCGAGGCCAGACGTTTCATCCAGGTG
Organism: Sphingomonas sp.; assembly: GCA_017304655.1. GTDB lineage: Bacteria > Pseudomonadota > Alphaproteobacteria > Sphingomonadales > Sphingomonadaceae > Sphingobium. Next base: position 615,104 of record JAFKLY010000003.1, on the reverse strand, counting down.
AAAGAAAGGCAAAGGCTCTGAGTTCCGCTTTCGAGACCGGCATCGTTGCCCTGCTGCCCCGGATGCGCCGGTTCGCGGCAGGACTGACGCGCGATCTCGCGACAGGCGATGACCTTTGCCAGATGACCATCGAGCGTGCGCTCAAGGCCCGTGAACAATGGGTTGACGGCACGCGGCTCGACAGCTGGATGTACAGGATCATGCGCAATATCTGGATCGACGAAGTGCGCGCCGGCAGTCGGCGGCTGCAAACCTTCGCGGAGGAGGAGGCCGGCCTCAGTGTCGGCGCGGATGGTGGCCAGGAAGCGAGCGTGGAGCTGACCATGGTCGAGCGTGCGCTGGCGGCCTTGCCGGATGAACAGCGCGAGGCCATCCTGCTGGTCATGGTCGAAGGCTATGGCTATCGCGAGGCGGCAGACATCATCGGATGCCCGGTCGGCACGCTCACGTCGCGCCTCATCCGGGGTCGGGACGCCCTGCACAAGCTTCTGGGAGAGCAGGCATGACGATCACGCCTGAAATGCTCGCGGCCTATGCCGATGGCGAACTGTCAGGGCAGGAGGCTGCCCGGGTCGAGGCGGCGATCGCGGCCGATCCCGCGCTGGCCCATGAAGTCGCGGCGCATCGTGCCTTGCGCGCGCAGCTTTCCGCGCATTTTGCGCCGCTGCTGGACCGGCCGGTGCCGGAAGCGATGCTGGCGGCCCTGCGGACGCCCGACACAGCCGACCCGGCGCCCGCGCCCGATAATATCGTCGATTTCGGCGCTGCCCGGCGCGCCAAGCAGGCCACGGCGACTCCGGCGAGGGCGCGCTGGATGTGGAGCGGGGCGCTCGCCGCGTCGCTGGCGCTCGGACTCGTGCTTGGCACGCAGCTCCCGCGCCAAGGCGGCTCGATCGTTCGCGAGGATGGCCGCCTTATCGCCAGTGGCGATCTCGACAAGGCGCTGTCCACCCAGCTGGCCTCGGCCGATCAGGATGCGCCGGTGCGCGTTCTGCTGAGTTTCCAGCGTGGTGATGGCCAATATTGTCGTGGGTTCGAGGATGGCGCGACCGCCGGCATCGCCTGCCGCGCCGGCAACCGCTGGGCGATCGAGCGCACGCAGGCCGAGCAGGGTACGGGCGCCGCCGGTGGCGGCTATCGCCAGGCGGGGTCCGCTGCCGGCGCGATCATGGCCGCAGCGCAGGACATGGCGCGCGATGGCGCACTGGATGCCGACGCCGAACGACGCGCCCGCGACGGCGGATGGCGGAAATGAGCCTTGTCTCGGCGCCGCGCCTTCGCCGCCCGGTATAGACAGGTCTCAGGCTGAGCGGCCGTCTGCTTTTCGAGCAGGGTTGATTGGGGCCAGATGGCTGGAGAGGGGGGAAGGGCGGACACTTTTGTCGCGGCCACCCCGGGCTTGACCCGGGGTCCCGCTCTCTTTTGGTGGGAATCGTTGGTTTCGAGGCGACGCCCCCATCATCGTCACATCGTCCGGGGCTTCTTAACCGATAGACCGCCTCGAGAAGAAAAGCGGGACCCCGGGTCAAGCCCGGGGTGACGAAGGGAGGAGTGGCGACAATGTCGTCGTGTCCAGAATGTCTTCTTCCGGACGACAAGTCCAAAAGCCGCGATCCTCAGCACCCAAGGAGGTTGTCCACACCGCCCGACGCGCCGTTCCAACGCCGCGTCCCGATCTGCGGAAAAAAATGCCGCCGGGATGGATGAAAGCCTCGGCGTCGTTCGTTGTCTTCTCGAGCGAGGATGAACGATCCTTGCCCGGAAGGAGACAAACAATGATCAAAACGATTGCGACTGCCATGGTCTCGCTGGGCCTGGCCACCGCTGCCGCCGCCACCCTCAACACCGCCGTGATTCTCGATGAAGAACGGCTGGCCCGGCAGGAAGAAGCGCGGATCATCACGGCGCCGATCGGCGGCATCGAGACCCATTTCTGGTTCGATTATCGCGCGAATGTGAATGAGGCGCGCAAGGAGCTGTCGAGCGATCTGCGCCATGCGACGGATACCGAGGACCGTCGCGACGCGTGGGAGGAGTTCCGCCAGGAACTGGCCCATGAGCGGACGCATTATGTGAAGGAAATGGCCGAGCGCGGTTATCGCTACGGCACTGTCACAGTGGGATCCTGACGGTGTCGGGGTCTGCGGCTCGCGTGCGGGCCGCAGACCTTCGGGGCGTCAGTGGACGATCTGACCCGGCGAGAAACGGCGGCCGCCGCCTTGCGGCCCGCGCGGCAGGGTCATGAGCCGGCCCAGAGCGGCCAGGGCGAAGATCGACGCGACGATGAAGCCGGCACCGGCAAAGCGGAAAGGCGCGGCCGGTGAAGTGAAATAGGCCATGGTGGGATTGATGAGCAGAGGCGCGACGATGCCGCCAATACCCTGCGCCATCGCGGCCAGGCCCTGCACTTCGCCCTGCGCATCCGGCCCGGCCCGGTTGGACAGGATCGCCGTGAGGGTAGGGCCGGTGAGCGATTGCGGCACGAAGCCGATCATGATGGCAAAGGCCATCCAGCTTTCCGTCACGAACGCATAGCCCAGGAAGGTCGCCAGGCCGCCCATCATGCCGAAAGTGGCCGCGCGCCGCTCGCCATAGCGGCGCACCAGCCGGCCGGTCAGCAGCGTCTGGCTGGTCGCCGTGATCATGCCGACCACGGCAAGCGACAGGCCGATCATGCCGTTCGACCAGCCGAAGCGCGCGATGCCGAAATAGGGCCAGGTGAGCGGATAGACCGCGCCCGCGATGTTCCAGAGCATGATGACGAGGATGACCGCGCCCATGCCGGGCATGGCCCGCATCGCTTTCCACGCGCCGAGCGGATTGGCGCGGCGCCAGTCGAACGGGCGGCGATCCTCGGGGCGCAGCGTGTCCGGGAAGGCGAACCAGCCGAAGATCAGGCTCGCAAAGGTGAGGCAGGCCGCCGCAATGAACGGCATGCGCTGGCCGAACTCGCCCAGCAGGCCGCCCAGTGCCGGCCCGACGATGAAGCCGAAGCCGAACGCGGCGCCCATCAGGCTGAAACTGTGCGCGCGCTCCTCCTTGGGTGTCATGTCGGCAATGGCCGCCTGGCAGGTGCCGATCGTCCCGCCGAAGACGCCGCTCAGCATCTGCCCGAGGAACAGCAGCGGCAGGCTGTGCGCGACCGAGAGCAGGATGAAGTTGATGACGAGGCCGGTCAGCGCCACCAGCAGGATGGGGCGCCGGCCGAACCGGTCGGAGAGATTGCCGATCACAGGCCCCATGAGGAATTGCAGGCTGGCGAAGGCCAGCGTCATCCAGCCGGCGATCGCGATGGCATGGCTGAGGTCGACCTTGCCGATATCCATGATCAGGCGCGGCAGAACAGGGCCGGAGAGGCCATAGCACATTGCGTCGATGAAGATGGTGACCAGCACGAAATAGATCGACGGTCGTTTCGTTCGGCCGGTCATTGGTCCCCTTGTCGCGCAACAGGTTTCAGCCGGCATGGCGGTAGCGCTGTGCCTGCCCCTATGCCGAGTTCGCTATCGTTGACAATGTCTGAAGCGGATTGGCGCTGGAGCGGGTGAAGGGAATCGAACCCTCGTCGTAAGCTTGGGAAGCTTCTGCTCTACCATTGAGCTACACCCGCGCCTGTCTGCGCGGAGGTGCGCTTGCCACAAGGGAGCGCGGCGGGTCAAACATTTTACCTTGTCCTGTGATTGCGTTGCTTGCCGAGAGGCGAGAAATCAGCATGTTGCGCCGACCTGAGCGTGTGCGGCGCGTCTCAGGCGTGGGGAAGCTGGCGACCGGGGCGACGGAAGACGCGGCGCTTGTGGGACGCAAAGAGGGGGAATCGATGCCGGAAGGGACACGCAAGCTCCTGAAACCGCTGGGCTGCGAGCTGACGCACGGGTTGATCGAGCAGACGCAGAAGCATCTGGCCGATGCGGTGCAATCGCCGCAGAGCGCTCCGGTGGTTCTGCGCGATCTGGCCTATGGGCCACATGAGCGGCACCGGCTGGATATTTTCGTACGCGAGGGAACGCACGATGCGCCCGTGGTCGTGTTCGTCCATGGCGGCGGCTATGTGATGGGCGACAAGCGCCTGCCGGGGCTGCCTTTTTATGACAATGTCGGTAATTGGGCGGCTGATGCCGGGTTCGTGGGGGTCACTATCAACTATCGGCTGGCGCCGGACCATATGTGGCCCTGCGGCGCCGAGGATGTGGCCCAGGCGGTTGCCTGGGTTCGTGCCAATATCGCGCTTCATGGCGGGGATCCGCGCCGTATCTTCCTGATGGGGCAGTCGGCGGGGGCAGTGCATGTCGCGGGCTATCTTTCAAGGGCCGATGCCGGGGCGCAGGTGTCCGGCGCGGTTCTCGTGTCCGGCGCCTATGATCTCGGTCAGGTTTCGCCCACGGCATATGCGCTGGCTTATTATGGCACGGACAGGACCCGCTACGAGAGCTTCTCGACCATCAGCGGGCTGGTGAAGACGGCTGTGCCCCTGTGCGTGGTTGTTGCGGAATTTGATGGCATCGATTTCCGGCGACAGGCCGCGTTGCTGGTAGGCGCCTACGGCCGGGCGCGCGGAGACATTCCGCGTATCCACTGGCTGGCGGGGCACAATCATCTTTCCACCGTCCTCGCGATCGGTACGCCTTACGATGCGCTGGGGCCGGTGGTCAGAGAATTCGTGCACGCCACGACGCCGGACTGAGGATAAGCCGTCGGCCACTTGCCTCAAAAGGCAGTATCTTTTCAAACCGGGCGTCCGGTCGTTCCCCACCATTGCCAAGGCCGCCTAAAGCGCTGATCTGTCGAGCCGACTGGCCGCGTAGGGCGGCTGACGGGTCGAAAGAGGATGGGGATGACTGCACGCACACGTCTGATGGCGGCAGCGCTGATTGCCGTTTGCCTGCCGATGCCGCTTTTCGCGCAGACCGCGGCGCAGATGGACACGCTCGCACGGGATATCGATCGGGTCGAATCGCTGCGAGCGATCAAGGACTTGCAACGGCACTATACGCAGTTCGTCCAGCTCGGCCTGTGGCAGGATGCGGCCGATCTGTTCGCCGACAAGGGCGAGCTCATCTGGGGCGAAGCGACGATGACCGGTCGCCCGGCGATCCACGACTGGCTGCGCGCCCGTGGCGGCGATGTTGACGGGTTGCGGCCCGGCGCTCTCAACACCGACCTGACGGACGAGCCGATGGTGACGCTCGCCGCCGATGGCCAGGCCGGGCAGGGGCGCTGGATGACCATCGCGCTCACCGGCGATGGGCAAGGCAGGGCCGGCATCGAGGGCGGTGTCGACGAGAATGATTATGTGCGCGAGGGCGGGGTCTGGAAGATCGCCCGCCTGCATTTCCATCGGCAGTTTCAGGGCGATTATGCCAATGGCTGGACCAATGCCGGCGGCGGCGATCTGCCGATCGTGCCTTATCACCTGAAGCCGGACCAGACCGGCCGGCCGATCGCGCCGCCGGCCGGAGAAGCGCCCCGTTCGGGCACCAGCCTTGCCGCGCTGGAAACGCGGATCGCCGCGCTCAATGACGAGGATGCGGTGCGCAACGTCCAGAACAGCTACGGCTATTATGTCGACCGCAAGATGTGGGATGATGTGGTCGATCTCTTCGCGCGTGACGCTCGTGTCGAGATTGCCGGGCAGGGCCGATTCACCGGCAAGGCGGGCGTGCGCAAGGCGATGGAGTTGATGGGGCCGGCCGGTCTCGGGCAGGGCGAGCTCAACGAGCGTCCGCTGTTCGCCACGCTGGTCGAGGTGATGCCGGGCGGTGCGGAGGCGTACACGCGCGGGATCGAGCTCGGGATGCTGGGCAACCAGGCGAAGGGCACCGCCGGCTGGTCGATCGCCATCTTCCGCAACAGGTTCGTCAAGGAAGACGGGCTGTGGAAGCTCAAGGAACTGCGCCTCTTCCCGCAGATGCTGGCCGATTATGACAAGGGCTGGGGGATGGGCGGCACGATCCGGCGATCCGGCAGCCCGGCGTTCCTCACCGTCCATCCGGTGACCGGAAAGCCGGTGGCGCTCGGTCAGGCGCTGGCGGCGCGACCGCTCACCGGCGCGGTCGCGCATCGTCCGGCTGCGGCCACGGGGTCAGGCCCGCAGCGTTATGCCGAGGCGGTGCGCAAGCTCGCCCGCTCGCGCGGGTTCGATGCGTCGGAGAATGTCTCCTCGGCCTACGGCTTCTACATTGACGATTTCATGTGGGATGAGATGGGCGCGATCATGGCGCTCAAGGGCAACAAGCAATCGCCGTTCACCGGCTATTATCTCGGCCGGGATCGCATCATGGGGGCGGTCAATGCCAGCTGGGGACCGACAGCGCCGATGCGGCCGGGCATTTCCTATCATTGGCGGATCCAGCCGGTCATCCTCGTGTCACAAGACGGGCGCTCGGCCAATCTGCGCACCCGCCTGTTCCAGCCGCGCACGGGCAAGGGGGTGAATGGCGGTTTCTACGCGGCCGGCATCGCGACCGGCATGTATCCCAACGAGCAGACCGTGCTGGAAGGCGATGGCGTCTGGCGGCTGTGGAGTGTGACGATCGACGAGCATTATGTCTCGATGGCGAACTGGAAGGAGGGCTGGAACGGCGTCAAGCCGAAGCCCGCCGGCGGACCGCCCGAGCCGACGGCGCTCTCGAAGAAATATCCGCCCGATATCTTCCTCACCCAGCTCGGCAAGCGCGAGGAGGGGTTCCGGGGCGGCACGGGTACGCCGCGCGACTGGCCGGAGATCATGCCGATGTGGTTCAACTACCGCAATCTGGTGAGTGGCCGGCAACCCGAGCTGTTCTGGCCGGATTGCGTGCCGTGCGAGCTATTGCCGAGCGCGCGGATGACCAGCTTTGGCTATCAGATGCCGCCCACCGGGCCATCGGTGGATGGTGTGCAGGTGAAGTGATCAGCAAGGCCGTCGACAATCGCGGCAATTCCTCCTGCCGGTTCAAGCAAGCGGGGCAAGGCCATGGACGGGCAGGCAGGTCTGCAACCATGATGGGTCGGGGATTGCGGGGCGGGCTCGTCATGCCCGGTACGGGAGAGAGGCAAGCGTCGCCATGCTGAGCTGGTACAAGGAAGCCGACAGGAAGACGCGCCGCGTCTTCTGGACCTGCAGCGCAGGCTGGGCAATGGATTCGGCCGACGGCGTGGTCTTTTCCTTCCTCATCCCGCTGCTCATGGCCAGCCTGAGCCTCACCCTCACGCAGGCGACCAGCATCGCCAGCGCCAATTTCTTCGCGGCGGCCATCGGCGGCTGGCTGGGCGGCTGGCTGTGCGACCGGTTCGGCCGTGCGCGCATTCTCCAGATCACGATTGCCTGGTTCTCCTTCTTCGCTTTTCTCTCGGGCTTTGCGCAGACCTACGAGCAGATGCTGGTCATTCGGGTGCTGCAGGGCCTCGGCTTCGGCGCGGAATGGGCGGTGGGCGCCGTGCTGCTCGGCGAGATGATCAACCCCAGGCATCGCGGCAAGGCACTCGGCACGGTGCAGAGCGGCGCGGCGATCGGCACTGGTCTTGCGGCCGTGCTGGCCGGACCGTTCGCCGCGATGTTCGATCCGGATCTGGGTTGGCGCATCGTGTTCTGGATCGGCATTGCACCGGCCATCCTCATCCTGTTCGTGCGGCGCGAGAGCGACGACAGCGACGTGTTCAAGCAGGCGGCGCAGCGCAGCCGGGAGATCGGCCGGCGCACGGGCCTGGGCGACATCTTCCGCGCGCGGATCCTGCCGACCACCATCCTCGCCGCCTTGCTCTCGCTCGGCGTGCAGGGCGCGGCCTATTCGATCAGCAATTTCCTCACCGTGTTCCTCACGGCGGAGCGCGGGCTGCCCATGGCGACGGCGGGCATGTGCGTGCTGTTCAACAGCGCCGGCGGTTTCTTCGGCTTCCTGACCAACGCCTACATCAGTGACACGATCGGGCGGCGGATGGTGTTCCGCCTGTTCGGAATCGGCTTCATCCTCACCGCCGCATTCTACTTGTTCGCGCCGCTCGGCTCGTCCGTCCCGGCCCTGATGGCCGCCGGGTTCGTCTATGGCTTCTTCCAGTTCGGGTCCTATGCGTCGTTCGGCCCCTATTTCACGGAGCTGTTCCCCACTGAAGTGCGCGGCACGGGGCAGGCGTTCGCCTATAATTTCGGCCGCGCCACCAGCGCGTTGTTCTTCACCGGCGTGGCGATGGTCGCCGCGACCGGCATGGTGCTGAGCACGGCGATGGCGGTGTTCGCGATTGGTGGGGCCTGCTGCTCCATCCTGGCGACCTTCCTGCTGCCCGAGACCGCCGGGCGCGCGCTGGTCGGGCTGGACGAGCTGGATGCTTCCGCTCCGAGCAAGTCGATCGGGGCCGGCGCCGTTACGGAGAGTTGAGAGAAACCGATGTCTGGCCGGAGAGCGTGATGAAGCCCCTGTTCGCAACTTGCCTCGGCTTGCTTCTGCTCCTGTCCGCGCCATTGACCGCACAGCCCGTTGCGGCGGCGGGCGCTGCGTCGTCGGACCAGCAGGTCGCGCGCCTTGCCGAGCAGGTGCGCCGGGCGGAGGCCGTCCGGGCGATCAAGCGGCTCCAGGCGGCTTATGCGCATTATGTCGCCATGGGTCTGTGGGCGGAGGCCGCCGCGCTCTTCTCCTCGGATGGCGCCTATGGAGAGGGCAGCAAGCGGATCGTGGGTCAGGCGGCTATCGCGGCCTATCTGCGGCAGAGCTTCGGCGCAGGGACGGAGGGCATGGCCCACGGCCGGCTCTATGCCGATTTCACCTTTGCGCCCGTGGTCACGCTCTCGCCGGACGGGACCAAGGGCAAGGGTCGCTGGCACAGCTTCGGCGTCGATGCGCTATATGGCAGCCGGGCCGACTGGAAGGGGGCGATCCAGGAGAATGTCTATGTGCTGGAGGACGGGGTCTGGAAATTCCAGCTCCTCCAGCCTTATCCGATGTTCGCGGGCGCTTATGAGAGCGGCTGGAAAGCGGTCGATCCGGTCGTGCGCGCCGTGCCGTTTCATTTCGATGTCAACACGGTCGGCCTGCCGAGCACGTATGTGCCGCAGGCATGGGCGCCGCCCGCGGGCGCGGCGGTGGACACGGCTGACCTCGCGCGCCGCGTGACGCGGCTCAACGACGAGTCCCGGATCCTCACAATCCAGAATGCCTATGGCTATTATCAGATCCGCCGGATGTGGGACGATGTCGCCGATCTCTTCGCGCCCGATGGCGTGCTGGAGAGTGGTGCCGACAAGGCAAAAGGGCGCAAGGCCATCCGCGCGCTGCTGGAGGGGGCCGCGCCGGCCGGATTGAAGCCCGGCGAACTCAACGATGTGATGCAGTTCGACACGGTCGTGACGATCGCGCCCGACGGGCTGAGCGCCACCGCGCGCGGCCTGCAACTCGCCATGATCGGCAAGGCCAACGCCTGGGGTGCCTGGACGGTTGCGACGTTCGAGAACCGCTATGTCAAGCGGGCCGGCCAATGGACGCTCGCGCATCTGCGCCTCTATCCCCGCGCGCGGACGGACTATGCGTTGGGCTGGGCGAAGAGCGCCGTTGCTGAGGCGCCCTTCGGCAAGGCGGGCAAAGCTGTCCCGGCAGCGCAGGCGGCTGTGCAATATCCCGATGCAGCCTTCCCCGCGCTCAGCTTCCGCAATCCGGTGACGGGCGCCGCGCCCAGCTATCCGGCCGGGCTGGCGATCCTGCCCATCGACGGTCCCGCGATAACGGGCAGTGCCGAAGGGCAGGCCGTGCCGGACATGGCCGAGATCGCCCGGCAGCTCGCCGTCGCCTCGGCCTATGACGGGGCGGAGAACGTGTCGGAAGCTTATGGCTATTATATCGACGAGTTTCTCTGGCGGCCGATCGGCGATCTCTTCTCTCGGCGTGGCTGGAAGGAGCTGTCCTTCGTCGGCACCTATGCGGGCAATGAACGCATCTACCAGTCGCTTGTGCGGCGCTATGGCGGTGGCGGGCGGTTCGTGCCCAACATGCAGCAGCACCAGAAAGTGATGCCGGTGGTGACGCCCGCGCCGGACGGCCGGAGCGCGCGCATCCACCTCTATCTCTTCCAGATCGGCAGCGGCCCACAGGCCAGTGCCGCCGCGCACAATGCCGGGCATTACGAGAATCAGGTCATTCTCGAGGATGGCCTCTGGAAGATCGAGGGCATGGACCTCGATTACATCTGGCGCGGACCTTATGGGCAGGGCTGGGTGAAGGTGGACCCGACCGCGACGAACGGCAATGCGCCGCCGCCGGCCCTCAAAAAGGACTATCCGCCCGATGGCGAACTGCGTGGTCCCAATGAGCCGCCCTGGCCGGACATGCAGCCGCTCGCCCTGCATTTCCGCAATCCGGTGAGCGGGCGCGCGCCTGCGCTGCTGCTGCCCGAGAAGCACTATTGAGCCGTCGCAACGATCGGTGCCATCTCGATCAAGTCCGCCGCTGGCGTTAGGTTAGGGGCAGAGCCCGACATGGCATGGCGAGGACGGACAGCATGAGCGCACCGGTGTTTCTGGTGACGGGCGGTAGCCGGGGCATCGGCGCCGCGATCAGCCGGTCAGCGGCGCGGGCGGGCTATCGCGTAATGCTGACCTATGTGAGCAATGGCGAGCAAGCCGAGGATGTCGCCAGGCAAATCCGCGCCGATGGTGGCGAAGCGACCGCCGTGCAGGCCGACACCAGCCAGGCGGATGAGGTCGACGCGCTGTTTCTCGCCGTCGATGCGGCGGGGCCGCTCGCGGCGATGGTCTATAATGGCGGCATCACCGGGGCGCCGTCGCGGCTGGATGCGGCCGATCCGGCGACCTTGGCGCGCGTGATCGACGTCAATCTCGTCGGCGCGATGCTCTGCGCGCGCGCCGCGATTCCGCGCATGTCCACACGCCAGGGCGGACAGGGTGGGGCGATCGTGTTCATGTCGTCCCGCGCGACGGCTTATGGCTCGCCGGGCGAGTGCGTCTGGTATGCAGCGTCCAAGGGCGGGATTGATGCCTTGTCGCTTGGGCTCTCGCGCGAAGTCGGGCTGGATGGCATCCGCGTCAATGCCGTTTCCCCAGGGCCGATCGACACCGGCATGCTGAGCGAGGAGAAGCGCAAGAGCGCGCTGGCCCTTTCGCCGGTCGGCAGGATCGGCACGCCGGAGGAGGCGGCCGCAGCGGTCATGTTCCTCGTGTCGGACGCGGCGAGCTTCATCACCGGCGCCAATCTGGCGGTCGCGGGAGGGCGGTGAGCGCCCGATGATCAAGCCCCCTTGCCGCTTTGATCAAGCCGCTGGCGCCGGTCTGCCGGTAAGCCATGGCCTATCATGCCATCCTCTTGTTCTGGGCGGAGCTTCCCATGTCCACGGCCAACACCATGTATACCTCCGATGATCCGCGCTCGAAGCTGACCAGTGGCAGCGCCGTCTCCGCCGGCACGGCGAGCGCAACCGGCTTTGGCCCATCGCATTATGTGCTGTTCGGGTCGACCCCGCCGCAGATCGACGACGAGACAGGCCAGACCTGGTTCGGTCGGGGCCAGAATTTCGTTGTGGCCTATACCCGCGCCCGGCCCGGCGCGACCTTCGAGCGCAAAGGGCAGGCGGACGAATATGTGCTGCTGATCGAAGAGCAGGATGTGCCTGCGATCATCAGCGCCAATGGGCAGAGCGAAAGCGTGCCGGGCTATGCGATCGTCATCGTGCCGCCGGGCGACAGTCACATCACCTTCCCCAAGGGCGGCGAGTTCGTCCGCCTCTTTTCGCGGGACAATGAGGACATGACGGCGCTGGCCGCCAATGCCCATGGCTATGCCGTACAGCAGCCGAATGTCCCGCCTTTCCGCAAATGGCCCGAGCCGCCGGCGGGCTACAGCATCCGCCCCTACAGTCTCGACGTGCCGAAGAAGGAGGGGCGCTTCGGCCGACTGTGGCGCTGCACCACCTTCATGGTCAATGTGTTCGAGCCCGATGGCCCGCGCGACACCGCAAAGCTGTCGCCGCATTTCCATGACGATTTCGAGCAATGCTCGCTGGCGCTGGGCGGGGCCTATGTCCACCATCTGCGCTGGCCATGGACGGCGAACCAGGCCGACTGGCGCGAGGATGAGCATGCGACCTGCCCGGCGCCCTCGATCGCGGTGATCCCACCCAAGTCGATCCATACCTCCGCCTCCATCGCGCCCAGCGACAATCGTCTGGTGGACATTTTCGCGCCGCCGCGTCACGATTTCTCCCTGATGGAGGGATGGGTGCTGAACGCGGACGACTATCCGATGCCACGAGCATGAGCGCAGCGCAGCCGCCGGAAAGCGCGCAGCAGCGGTTCCGCCGCCGTTTCTCTGCGGGGGAGGAACTGCTCGGCACGTTCCTCAAGACCCCGACGGCGCATGCGACCGAGATTCTGGCCGATGTCGGCTTCGATTTCGTGGTGGTGGATGCCGAGCATGCGCCGTTCAGCCGGGCCGATATCGACCATATGATGCTGGCCGCGAAGGCGGCGGGCATGGCGAGCGTTGTGCGTGTGCCGTCGTCGGCGAGCGAGCACATCCTGACTGCGCTGGATGCCGGCGCGGCGGGCGTGCTGGTGCCGCATGTTTCCTCCGCCGCCATCCTGAAAACGATTGTCGATGCGGCCTATTTCAAGGGCGGGCACCGCGGCTTCTCGAACAGCCCGCGTGCCGGTGGCTACGGTCGGCTCGGCTTCCTGGATTACATGGCGACGTGCGACAGCTCGACCTGTGTGATCGCGATGATCGAGGATCTGGATGCGCTCGACCGACTGGACGAAATCTTCGCCGTGCCGGGCCTGACTGGTGCCTTCATCGGCCGGGGCGACCTGTCGGCCGCCGTCGGTGCGGCGAGCCCGGATGATCCGCGCGTGGCACAGATGGTCGCAACGATCACACAGGCGGCGCAGCGCCACCAGTTGCCACTCATCGCGCATGTCGGCGCATCGGACGCGCCCGATGTTGCGCTGTTGCGCAAACAGGGCATCCGCAGCTTTCTTGTCGCGTCCGATCAGGGGCTGATGCGTCAGGCAGCGTTGCGCATGCGGCAGGCGTTCTGACCCGATTTTTCCGCTGCCAGTTCGTCCGTTGCCGCGTCGATTTCGCTCAGTCCCTGGCGGCGCGGCGCGGAAGCTGGAATGACGATCAGGTCCGCCTGTCGCTTTGCCGTGGCACGCAACCTTGGCTACCGTCATGGTCAAGTCGCGGCGACGGCCAAACCGTTAGAAGGTCCCGGTTTCCGGGGTCGCCCCGGCGCCCGAAGCCTGTCCACTAAGGCGCGTGTCAGCCAATTCCCCTGGAGACTCCCATGGATCAAAGTCAGCGCAACGCCGTCATCCAGTACAAGCCGCTGCTGCGCGCGTCCGCTTATATTGACGGGGCATGGATGGACGCCTCCGACGGCAAGGCGATCGATGTGACCGATCCGTTTACCGGCGGCCTGATCAGCACGATCCCGTCGCTCTCGCAGGCGCAGGTGCAGGCGGCGATCAACGCGGCCGAGCGAGCCTTTCCGGCCTGGTCCCGCCAGCCGGCGCGCGAGCGCGGCAAGGTGCTGCGGCGGCTGCTGGATCTGATCCTCCGGCACCGGGACGATCTGGCGCGCCTCATCACGCTGGAGAATGGCAAGCCGCTCAAGGAAGCCTATGGCGAAGTGGACTATGGCGCCGGCTTCGTCGAGGTCTATGCCGAGGAGGCGACCCGCGCGCTGGGTGAGATCATTCCCGCCCCGGTGCCGGGCCGCAAGCTCTATGCGGAGAAGGAAGCGCTCGGCGTCTGCGCGGCGATCACACCGTGGAACTTCCCGCTGGCGATGCTGACGCGCAAATTCGCGCCCGCGCTTGCCGCTGGTTGCACCATGGTAGCCAAGCCCGCCAGCCAGACGCCGCTCGCCGCGCTCGCGCTGGCGCAGCTTGCCGAGGAAGCGGGCGTGCCGCCGGGCGTGTTCAGCGTCGTCACTGGCCGCGCGAGCATGATCGGCGACCTGTTCACGCGCTCGCCAGTCGTGCGCAAGATCAGCTTTACCGGCTCCACCGAGATCGGCGTGCAGCTCATGGCGGCGTCCGCGCCGACCGTGAAGCGCCTCTCCATGGAACTGGGCGGCAATGCGCCGATGCTGATCTTTGACGATGCTGATCTCGGCACGGCGGTCGACGCGGCAATGGTCGCCAAGTTCCGCAATTGCGGGCAGAGCTGCATCGCGGCCAATCGTATCTACGTCCAGAAGGGCATCCACGACGCCTTCACCAAGACCTTCGCGCAGCGCGTGGCGGCTATGAAGCTGGGCGACGGGCTGGAGGCGGATACCGACATCGGCCCGCTGATCGACGAGGCGGCCGTGGCCAAGGTCAACGAGCATCTCGGCGAGGCGCTGGCCGGCGGCGGACAGGTGCTGGCCGGCGGACGGGGCGAGGGCCGCATGGCGCCGCCGACGCTCGTCACCGGCGTTCGGGCCGATGCGCTGCTGACGCGCGAGGAGACCTTCGGTCCGCTCGCCGGGATCATCGCGTTCGAGCGCTATGACGAGGCGATCCGTCTTGCCAATGATACGCCTTTCGGTCTCGCTTCCTATGTGTGTGCGACCAACGTGGAAACGATCCACAAGGCCAGCCGCGACATCGAGAGTGGCATGGTGGGCGTGAACACCGGCCTTATCTCGACGCCATATGCGCCGTTCGGCGGCGTCAAGCTGTCGGGCATCGGCAAGGAGGGCTCGGCCCACGGGCTCGATGAATATCTGAACCTCAAATATGTTTGTCACGCCGGCCTGTAAGCCCTTGCTTTCAAGCCGGAGAAGATCGGGGAGGGGCCAGTGCGCCGCACCAAGAAAGTCATTCTGACCTGCGCGCCGACCGGCTCGATCCACACGCCGTCCATGTCGCCGCATCTGCCGGTGACGGCGGAGCAGATCGCGCAGGCGGCGATCGGCGCGGCAGAGGCGGGGGCGACCGTTCTCCATCTCCATGCGCGCAACGATGCCGATGGCAGCCCGAGCCCGAAAGCGGAGGATTTCGCCCGCTTCCTGCCGCGCATCAAGCAGGCGACGGACGCGGTGATCAACATCTCGACCGGCGGCAGCGCCACCATGTCGCTCGATGACCGGCTGGAAGGCGCCAAGGCGTTCCGGCCGGAAGTCTGCTCGCTCAACATGGGGCCGCTGATCTTCGACTTCAGCGCTGCGGGCGCGCGCGTGGCCCAGTGGCAGCAACCGTGGGAGCAGGCCTATGTCGAGGGCTCGCGCGGGCGCATCATGTATAATGACAATGCCTATATCGAGCGCATCATGGTCGAGGTCGGTCAGGCCTTCGGTACGAGGTTCGAGTTCGAATGCTATGATATCGGGCATCTCTACACGCTGGCCCATTTCGTCGACCGGGGGCTGGTGAAGCCGCCCTTCTTCATCCAGGGCGTGTTCGGCATTTTGGGCGGCATCGGCGCGGAGCCCGCCAATCTGGCGCATATGGTGACAACGGCGGACCGGCTGTTCGGGGAAGATTATCTCTTCTCGGCCTTTGCCGCCGGGCGCAACCAGATGCCGTTCGGCACGCTGTCCGTGCTCAATGGCGGCCATGCGCGGGTGGGGCTGGAGGACAGCCTGTATATCGGCCGGGGCGAACTGGCGAAATCCAATGCCGATCAGGTCCGCAAGCTGCGCAGCGTGATCGAGACGCTTGGCTACGACATCGCGACCCCGTCCGAAGCGCGCGATATCCTGGGCCTCAAGGGCGGCGATCAGGTCGGCTTCTAGCGGCCTTGCTTCGCCGCGTGCCGCGCCCCGCGTTGCCTTGCGTGGACCTGGGGCTGTTGCTGGCGCGGGAGCCGGAAAGCGACGGAATTTCATGGCGCTTGATCCAGCCGGACGCGTGACCGGACTGATCTGGAAATAGGCCGGTTTTGATGGCCGGCCAGCGTGACAAGTCCGACCAGCCGGTCTTATGGTCAGGATGCGACTCCGCCCAGCACGGCCGATGAAGGACCGGGCAGGCGACGCGACCAGGACAGGAGGGGATGCATCGTGCGAGACAAGGTTCATCGCTGGCGTGGGCGATTGCTCATGGCTGTAGGCGCTGCGGTTCTGGCGGGGGTGCCGTCGCTGGCGCAGGCGCCGGGCGAGCCAAGCGCCGTCAACATTCCCACTTGCGACCGCGACTGCCTGATCGCGATCACGCGCGGCTATATGAGCGCGCTTGCGGCGAAGAATCCCGCTGCGCTCAAGCTGGCGAAGGATGTTCAGTTCACCGAGAACAACGTCGTCATCCCGGTCGGCAAGGGCCTGTGGAATTCCATCAGCAAGGTTGCGCCGACGGGCATGGAAGCGGCCGATCCGCTGACCGGCCAGGCTGCCTTGTTCGGCGTGGTCTGGGAGCATGGCGTCGCGGCGATCTATGCCATGCGCCTGCATGTGCAGAATGGTCTGATCGACGAGATCGAGACGGTCGTGCATCGCAAGACCGGCCTGCCGGCGCCCTTTGGCGATCCGGACAAGGTGACGCACGATCCCGAGTTCAACGACGTGCTGCCACCCGAGCAGCGGCGCTCGCGCGCGCGGCTCATCGCCGTCGCGCAGAGCTATTTCAACACGGTCGAGCGCAATGACGGCATGGTCTTCGCCCCGTTCAGCGAGGATTGCAGCCGGCTGGAGAATGGCATCAGCACCACCGCCGCGCCGCCGCCGGGAGCAGGCGGCAATGCCTCCACCATCGCGACCGGTTGCCTCAACCAGTTCAAGCTCGGCATCTACCGGATCAACAAGCGCATCCGCGAGCGGCGCTTTCCGCTGGTGGACGAGGAGCGCGGCGTTGTCGTCTCCTCCGGCTTCTTCGATCATGACAATGAGGTCGATATCTACAAGCTCACCAACGGGCGGGACATGAAGACCGCGCTCAAATGGCCCAACAGCATCTCCCTGCTGGAGGCGTTCCGCGTGAAGAATGGCGAGATCCAGAAGATCGAGGCCGTGTTCACCTACGTGCCCTATTTCATGCACAATCCCTGGGCCACGGGCCGCGAACATGGGGAGGAAGGCCAATGAGCCGCGCGCTTGTTTCCGCCGCCGCGCTGGCGGCCTCGCTCGCCTTCGCTGGTTCTGCGCAAGCGGCCGATTGCGATGCGGACTGCATGACCGGCCTTGCCAACAGCTTCATGGACGCGATGATCCGGAGCGATCCGCGCGGGCTGCCCTGGGCGGACAAGGTCGGCTATGCCGAGAACAGCACCCGCGTGCGCATTGGCGAAAGCAGCTGGGTGACGATCAAGGGCCGCAGCAAGGCGCCGCTGGTCGTGGCCGATCCGGCGAGCGGCCATGTCGTCTGGGCCGGGATGATCGACGATCATGGCCAGCCCGGCTTCTATGCGATGGACATGAAGGTGAAGGGCGGCAAGATCGCCGCCGTCCAGTCCGTCATCCGCCGCAAGGAAGGGCGCCCGCCCTTTGGCGATCCGGTCGCCTATGCGCCGGACAAGGCCTTTGGCGCGAGCGTGCCCGCCAAGGCGCGCCTGACCCGCGGCAAGATGATTGCGCTGGTGGACAGCTATTTCGCGGCCATGAAGGCGAATGGCGCGAACCTGAGCGTCGGTTTCGACAAGGGCTGCACCCTGATCGAGAATGGCGTGGCGATGACCGGCAACCTGCCGGCTGCCAAGGGCGCGGACGCCTCCTGTGCCGGGGCGCTCAGCCGAGGGCTTTATGGCGAATATGAAGCGGTGCGCCATGAAGTGCTGGCCGTGGACGAGGCGAAGGGGCTGGTCGCGGCGATCGGCTATCGGGACCTGCCCGGCGCGCAGATGAGCTTCACCGCGCGCGATGGCGCGGCCTATCCGGCCGAGGCGCATTATCCCCGCACGGTCGGCTTCGTCAGTCTCTTCAAGGTCGATGGCGGCAAGATCGCGCGTATCGAGACCATCGCCAATGAAGTGCCCTATCTGACGCCGGCGCCGTTCAACAAGCCGGTGCCGCGCGACGTGGTGATTGCCGATACCGGCGTCTTTCCGGAGAGCGCCGTGGCGGACAGCGCGGGCAATCTCTACATCGGCAGCTTCAAGGGCAATATCTACCGCGCGCTGCCGGGCAGTGACACGGCCATCGCCTGGGTGCGGCCCGATGGGACGAACAGGTTCGCTTCCGTGCTCGGCGTGCTGGCCGACGAGAAGACCGGCACGCTCTGGGCCTGTTCGGTGCCGATGGGCAAGCCGGGCGAGGTCTCGGCACTGGTCGCGCTCGATCTCAAGACCGGCAATACCAGGGCGCGCTACGAGCTGCCGGCGCCCGCCAGCGCCTGCAACGACATCGCGCTGGACAAGGATGGCACGGCGTTCATTGCCGAGACGACCAATGGCCGCATCTTCACGCTGAAGCCGGGGGCTGCGGCGGTGTCGCTGCTGGTCGAGGACAAGGCTTTGCTCGGCGGCGTGGACGGCATCGCCTTCGGTGGCGATGGGACGCTCTATGTCAACAATGTCCGCCAGAACACGATGCTGCGCGTCAATCGCAAGGCGGACGGCAGCTTTGCCAGCCTGACGACGCTCAGGGTCTCGGCGCCGCTGGACGGGCCGGACGGGTTGCGCCCGCTTGGCGGCAATCGCTTCCTGCAGGCGGAAGGACCGGCCGGTCGCCTCAGCCTGCTCACGATCGAGGGGGACGATGTGACGGTGAAGGTGCTGAAGGACGGGCTCGATGGCGTCCCCGGCGTCGCGCGCATCGGCAACACGGCCTATGCCATTGAGAGCAAGGGCCGGTTCCTGTTCGATCCCAAGCTCAAGGGGCAGGATCCGGGCGCGTTCGCGCTGCGGGCCGTCCCGATCGGAGGGGTGCAATGAAGACGGCAATGATGGTTCTGGCCGGCGCGGCGCTGCTTGCCGCTGTCCCGGCGCAGGCGCAGTCGCCAGATGCGGAGATCGCCGCGCTGACCCTGCGCGTGCAGAAGCTGGAAGGCGCGCGCGCGGTGAAAAAGCTCCAGCGCGCCTTTGGCTATTATGTCGATCGCGGCCTGTGGCAGGACGCGGCCGATCTGTTCACGGACAATGGCACGATCGAGATCGGCGCGGACGGCGTCTATGTCGGCAAGGCGCACATCCGCGATTATCTCAAGGCCCTGCATGGCGGGCAGGATGGGCTGATCTACGGCCAGCTCAACGAGTGGGTGACGCTCCAGCCGCTGGTCGATGTGGCGGCGGACGGGCGCAGCGCCAAGGCGCGCTGGCGCGATCTGGGCATGCTCGGCCAGCATAAGCAGCATGGCGAGTGGCGCGATGGCCTCTACGAGAATGACTATGTGAAGGAAGACGGGGTCTGGAAGATCAAGGCGCTTCACCTGTTCGTCAATTTCGTGACGCCGGTGGAGAAGGGCTGGGCGCGGATGAAGCCGGGCGAATCCCTCGTGCCGAGCGAAACCAGCAAGAAGATGCCGCCGGATCGCCCATCCACCACGCGCGGCGTGAAGGCGTTCCCGGATACGCAAATTCCCGCTTTCCATGCCGCCAATCCGGTGACTGGCCGGGCCGTGACGGAGACCGCGAAATGAGCGCCCGCAAGATCATCACCGGCGCGCTGCTGCTCGCCGCCGCCGCGCTGCCCGTCGCTGCTCAGGCGCAGGGTGGCGACATGCGCAGCCAGATCGCCGCCTACAAGCATCGCGTGATGCTGCTGGAGGATCAGGACGCGGTCGAAAACCTCCAGGCGACCTTCGGCTATTATTTCGACAAGGGGCTGTGGAACCAGGCGGCCGATCTCTTCGCCGCCAATGGCAGCTTCGAATATGGCCAGCGCGGCGTCTATATCGGGCCGGCGCGCATCCGCCAGTCGATGCTGCTGTTCGGGCCGCAGGGGCTGGCGAAAGGGCATCTCAACAATCACATGATGCTCCAGCCGATCATCGTCGTCGCGCCGGATGGCAGGACGGCGACGGGCCGCTGGCAGGGCATGGTGATGCTCTCCGAGCCCGGCCAGAACGGCAAATGGGGCGTCGGTCTCTACGAGAATGAATATGTGAAGGATGGCGGCGTCTGGAAGATCGCCAAGCTGCACTTCTACATGACGGCGCTGACCGATTATGACCTCGGCTTCGCCAAATCCGCAATCCAGATGGAGGGGCCGAGCGCCCTGTTCCCGCCGGACAAGCCGCCGACGGAGGTCTACCGGTCCTTCCCCAGCGCCTATCTGCCGCCGTTCAGCTACAAGCATCCGGTTACCGGCCAGTCGCTCAAGGATCTGCCGCTACAGGGCGATGACATCGTCGGCCGGCCCGATCGGGGCATGGACAGCGAGAAAGGGAAGGCAAAGCCATGATCCACCGCACGCACATCGTCGCGGCCTTGCTCGCCGCGCCCGCGCTTCTGGCCGCGATGCCGGCCCCCGCACAGACCGCTCAGGAAAAGCTCGCCGAGCTCGACAAGCGCATCACCCGGCTTGAGGACATGAACGCCATCGAGCGGCTCCAGCGCACTTATGGCTATTTCGTGGACAAGAGCCAGTGGGTGCCGCTCTCCGAGCTGTTCACCGAGGATGCGACGCTGGAGATCGGCGGCAAGGGCCTGTTCCTGGGCAAGAAGCGCGTGCTCGAATATATGCAGAAGGCGTTCGGCATGGACGGCACCAAGCGGGGCGGCCTGGCCAACCACATGCAGTTCCAGCCGATCCCGGACATCAGCGCCGATGGCAAGACCGGCTGGATCCGCGCCCGCGCCTTCGTGATGAGCAATGGCGGCTGGGGCCTGCCGCTCTACGAGAATGAGTATCGCAAGGAAAATGGTGTCTGGAAGATCAGCCGCCTGACCGGGCCGTTCACCATGTACACCAGCTGGGATGGCTGGGGAAAATGGGCGATGAACAACACATGGCCGGACAAGTTCGATCCGCCGCCGGACCTGCCGCCCTCGACGGTCTATCTGACCTATCCGGCCTATTACATCATCCCGTTCCATTACCCCAATCCGGTGTCGGGCAAGCCGTTCCCGATCCTGAAGGCGGATATCGGCGCCCATGCCGGCGTGCCGGGATCGGCCGTGCAGGAGCAATGGTCGAAGACTGGGCGGGTCGTGGACGGCACCCAGCCGATTGGCCAGCCACCGAAGGACTGATGGCATGAGGATGTGGAGGACGCCGGCGGCGCTGGCCGGCGCGGTCACGCTGGGGCTCGCCGGCCTTGGCCTTGCCGTTGCGAACGAAGGGCGCGGTCCAGCCGCTGTCGACAGCGCGCGCATGGCCGCGCAGGAGAAGGACGGGACCGACTGGCTGCACGACGGGCGCACCTACAGCGCCCAGCGCTACAGCCCGCTGACCCAGATCGACGCCGGCAATGTGAGCAAGCTCGGCATCGCCTGGTATGACGATCTCGACACGTTCCGCGGCGTCGAGGCGACGCCGATCTATGCCGATGGCGTCCTCTACAACATCCTGCCCTGGAACATCACCATCGCTTATGATGCCCGCACCGGCAAAAGGCTGTGGACCTACGACCCCAAGGTGCCGCGCGAATATGGCCGCTATGCGTGCTGCGAGCCGGTATCGCGCGGTCTCGCCATGTGGAAGGGCAAGATCATCATCGCCACGCTGGACGGGCGCCTGATCGCGCTAGATGCGGCGACGGGCAAGCCGGTGTGGACCACGCAGACCTTCGATCATGACATGCCTTATTCCATCACTGGCGCCCCGCGCGTGTTCGATGGCAAGGTGGTGGTCGGCCAGTCCGGCGGCGACCTCGGCGTGCGCGGCTTCGTCGGCGCGTGGGACGCGGAGACCGGCAAGAAGCTGTGGAAATTCTTCCTCGCGCCCAACCCAACCGGCAAGCCGGATGGCGAGGCGTCCGACAGCATCATGCCCATGGTCGAGAAGACCTGGTCCGACGGCATGTGGAAGCAGCTGGGCGGCGGGGCGAACCCGTGGGATTCGATCGGCTACGATCCCGCGCTCAACATGGTCTATGTCGGCACCGGCAATGGATCGCCGCTCGCCTGGCATCATCGCAGCGGCGGCAAGGGGGACAATCTGTTCATCTGCTCGATCGTCGCGCTCGATGCGACCAGCGGCAAATATAAGTGGCACTATCAGATGGTGCCGCAGGAAGACTGGGATTACACCTGCACCCAGTCGATCATCACCGCCGATCTCAGGATCAAGGGCAAGACCCGTCAGGTGCTGATGCAGGCGCCCAAGAACGGCTTCTTCTACGTGCTCGATCGCCGGACCGGCCAGTTCATCTCGGCCGAGAAGATCGCCCCGGTCAACTGGGCGAGCGGCATCGACCCGAAGACGGGCCGGCCCAACATTAATCCCGCCGCCCATTTCGGCACCGATCCGGTGCTGGTGATGCCGAGCCCCGGCGGCGCGCACAACTGGTTCCCCATGGCCTATAGCCCGCGCACGAAGCTGGCCTATCTGCCGACCTACGAATGGGGCATGGTCTATGCGCTCGATCCGGACTTCAAGCCCAAGCCCTTCCGCTCCAATGGCGGCTGGGGCGGCTATACGGGCGATGCGCTGAAGAAGCGCGCCGCGCTGCAGGCCGAGGCGAACAAGAGCGAGAAGGCCTTCCTTACTGCCTGGGACCCGGTGGCGCAGAAGGCCGTCTGGAAAGTGCCCTTGCCGCGCCATGGCAATGGCGGCGTGATGGTCACGGCGAGCGATCTCGTGTTCGAGGGTACGACGAAGCAGACCTTCGCGGCGTTCGATGCGCGCAATGGCAAGGTGCTGTGGGAAATGCCGGTGCAGAGCGCTCCGGTGGGCGGCGCGATCACCTATATGCTCGATGGCGTGCAATATGTTGCGGTGAATGCCGGCTGGGGCGGCGGCGCCGCGCAGATCGAGCGTGGCGCCGGCACCGAGCTGCCCCGCGCGGCGGCGCGCCTGCTCGTCTTCAAGGTCGGCGGCAACCTGCAGCTCCCGCCGATCAAGCCCGAGGAAAAGGCGCCCGAGCCGCCGCGCTCCAGCGCCAGCGAGGCGACGATCGCGCGCGGTGCGGTGCTCTACGCTCAGACCTGTCAGGTGTGCCACGGCCAGCAGGCGATGGGCGGCGTCAAAGATCTGCGCAAGATGACGGCGGAGACGCACGGCAAGTTCAACGACATCGTCCTCAAGGGCCTCTATGCCGAGAAGGGCATGGCGAACTTCTCCGACCTGCTGAAGCCGGACGAGGTCGAGGCGATCCACGCCTATCTGATCGCCCGCGCGCAGGAAGACTGGGGCCAGAAGTCCGACGGCACCGGCCCGCATTGAGGGGGCCGGCGGGGCGGCGATGGCGTCAGTAGAGGGCGGGGCTTGGCTCTCCCCCTTGCCAATCGGCTTGAGCCGTTTTCAGGGGCGAAGGGGCAGGGCGATGTAGCTCGATCGGGTGGAAGATGGAGGCCGCTTCTCTCCCTCGTCATTCCCGCGCACGCGGGAATCCAGTCACCCTGGCGGCGGGAAGCCAAGGTCGACGGCGATATCCCGCCAATCCGGATTGATCTGCTTTTCGCGAATGATCGCGTGCTCCATCGTCGCATGCTGCTCGAACCAGACGAGCCTCATCACCTCGTGCTTCGCAGTGAACCCTCCAAATGTGCTGGCGCGATGCTGCGCGACGCGCTGCACGAGATTTGAAGTGACGCCCACGTAGAGCGTGCCATTGCGGCGTGACGTGAGAAGATAGACATAAGGATCGATGTCGCGCCGCATCGGGCCGTCGCTAATGGATTCCCGCGTGCGCGGGAATGACGAAGAGGAGATGATGGGCGGGATGCCTTCGCATCCGCACATCCCTGACATTCCGCTGCTCCCGCCCGCAGCGCCCCTTCACCAGTCCTCCTGCGCCCGCGTGATTAGATAGCCGTGGATGTCCTTCGCCTGCGCCTCCGTCAGCTGCCCGCCGAAGCCCGGCATCCCTTTCTCCGCCCGTGCGCCATTGAGCACGATGTCGAGGAAGTCGTCATGCGCCTGCTTGCTCATCTTGCGCAGGTCGCGCACGCCGCCGGTCGCGTTGTCGCCATGGCAGCGGTTGCAGCTCTCGCCATAGAGGGCCGCGCCGCGCCGGGCGACGTCGGCGGGCACGCGCTCGGTGGGGAGCCAGGCCTGCTCCGCCTGCGCCTTCATCGGCGGCAGGGTGACGCCCTTGGCATCCAGCTTGAACACCAGCAGCTTGGCCGTCGCGATGCGGAAGGGTTGCTTGAGCGTATAGGCGGGCGAGCCGTTCCAGCCCACATTGATCGCGATATATTGCTCGCCGTCGATCATGTAGGTGATCGCGCCGGCGCCGCCGCCCTGATCGACATTCATTTCCCACAGCTTCTGGCCATTGTCCGCCCGATAGATGGCGACGGTCTTGTTGACCGTGGCCTGCACGAGCAGATTGCCCGCCGTGGTCAACACGCCGCCCGATCCGGGGGCGGGGTAGGGCACGCGCCAGGCCTCGCGCTGCGTCGCGGGGTTCCAGGCGAGGAGATAGGCCTTCTCCGTCGCGACGGCCTGCTCCATCAGCTTTTTGCGCAGCTCGGGCTGGCTGGTATAATCCTGCCCGGTGTTGTTGCGCCCCTTCACATATTTGTATTTGCCGTCCTCGGCGCGGGCATAGATCGATCCCTGCTCCTGCGCCGCGAAATAGGCGAGGCCGGTCTTCGGGCTGAACGACATGGGGAACCAGCTGTGCGCGGCCATCCAGCTCGGGCTCATCAGGTGCGGCGTCGTCGTGTTGTGCGCGCCGGGCTGGAGCACCGGGCGGCCGGTTTTCATGTCGATATGGCTGGCCCAGGTGTTGACCGAGACATAGCTCTTGCCGGAGATCAGCTGGCCGGTCCTGCGGTCGATCACGTAGAAGAAGCCGTTCTTCGGCGCCTGCATGGCGACCTGACGCAGCTTGCCGCCGATCCTGATGTCGGCCAGCACGATGGGCTGGGTGCAGGTGAAGTCCCAGTCGTCCTCGGGCACCATCTGGTAGTGCCACTTATACTGGCCCGTCGTCGCATCCACCGCCACCATCGAGCAGAGGAAGAGGTTGTCGCCTTTGCCCTCGCTGCGGAAATGCCACATGTGCGGGCTGCCGTTGCCGGTGCCGATATAGACGAGGTTGAGCTTGGGATCGTAAGCGAAGCCGTCCCACGCATTGCCGCCGGCGCCCGCTTCCCAGAACTTGCCGTACCACGTCGGCTGGGCGATCTTCATCGCGCTGTCGGAGGCTTCGCCGTCCGGTCCCCTGGCGGGGTCGGTCGGCGTGATGTAGAATTTCCAGAGCTTCTTGCCCGTCTCGGCATCGAAGGCGGAGACGAAGCCGCGCGAGCCATAGTCCGCGCCGCCATTGCCGATGACGACTTTGCCGTCATAGACGCGCGGCGCGCCGGTGATCGAATATTCCTGGCCGGGCGGGAAGGTCTGGGTGGTCCAGATCTCCTTGCCGGTCTTGCGGTCGATGGCGATCAGCCGGCCGTCCAGCGTGGCGAGGATGATCTTGTTGCCCCATGCCGCGATGCCGCGCGCGGAGGGGCCGCAGCAGGCCAGCCGCGCCCATTCCTTGCCCACCTTGGGGTCGAAGGTCCACAGCTTGCGGCCGGTCTTCGCGTCATAGGCAGTGACGACGTTGAAGATCATCTCGTTGTAGAGCACGCCATCGACCACGATGGGGGTGGCCTGCACGGCCCGATAGGTGTCAAGATCGTCATACCAGGCGAGGCCGAGCCGGCCGACCGTCTGGTCGTTGATCTGGGTGAGGGGGGAGTAACGCTGCTCGTCCCATGTGCGGCTGTAGCTGGCCCACTGGCCGGGCTGCGCATCCGCATTGACCATGCTGGCATGGGTGATGCCGCGATCGGTCGCGGGCTTGCCGTCGCCCTCACGGGCCGTAGCGTGCCAGGCGGTCAGGCCCAGGGCGCCCAGCAGGGCAATCGCGGTCATGGCGCCGCGCAGACGCTGTGTCATATCCTCTCCCTTCGCGCGTCCGCCGCGTTTCCCCGCGCGCGGCATGGACGGGACCGCCCAAGGCTATGCCGCAGGCCGATGCGGATGCCAACGTGATCGGCTGGCCCTGACTGGCACGATATCTTGACTGGACTGGTAGTGCCGGTTCAATATCTTTTCTATAAATTAGAAAAGATTGTTTCTATTTATATGGGTAATCAGGAATGACAGTATCGGCTAGTCACGCTGTCGAAACGGTCGCCGAGTCCGGTCGTCCGTGCGAATCAGGATTGCCACCATGCCGACTTCCGCTGCCCGGTCGTCGTCCCCGTCGCGGACGAAAATGTGCACTTCATTATATAGAAGTTTCTAAGTCGGCCGTCCGCCACTGAGTCCTTTCCCCCCACCCGCCGCGTCGCTGCTTCCCGAAGGAGCATGGGCGCCGCTCTTTGTCTGGAGACATGACATGACCAACCGTACCACCGATACCGCGCTCGATCCGCTGATCCTCCATCGCTGGTCGCCGCGCGCTTTTGATGGATCGGCCATTCCCGCCGCCGATCTGCGCACCATCCTGGACGCCGCGCGCTGGGCGCCGTCGGCCTTCAATTATCAGCCCTGGCGCATCCTCTATGCCGAGCGTGGCGACGCGAACTGGGAGACGTTCCTCTCCATCCTCGTGCCGTTCAACCAGAGCTGGGCGAGCACGGCCGGCGCGCTGCTGTTCTTCCTCTCCGACACGCAGAGCGCCGGGCCGGACGGCAAGCTTGGGCCGCTCCACAGCCACAGCTTCGATACTGGTGCCGCCTGGGGCCAGCTCGGCCTGCAGGCGCTGAAGCTGGGCTACCACGCCCATGGTATGACCGGCCTCGATTTCGACAAGGCGCGCGAGCTGCTGGGCGTGCCCGAGCGCTTCCGCGTGGAGGCCGCCGCCGCGATCGGCAAGGCGACCGATCCTTCCGTGCTGCCCGAGGGGCTGCGCGAGCGTGAAGTGCCGAGCGACCGCAAGCCGCTCGAAGAGATCGCCTATCCCGGCAAATTCGTCGCCTGATCGCGGTCAGGTTTTCGCAAGGGCTCCCCGTCCGTTCGCGGACAGGGAGCCTTTCTTGCGTCAGGCAACCGCGCGTGGGCGGATCGGTTCGACAGCCTCATATTGCGTGACCTCGCCTCTGCGTTTGCTGGCGTAAAGCGCCTGATCGGCAAGGCCGAGCAGGTGGTCGAGATCTTCCTCGCGTCCGTCCGCAATCACATAGCCAAGGCCGGTCGAGATCCGGATCGTACGGCGCCCGATGCGGAATGGCCGGCTGATGACCGTTTCCAGCCGCGCCGCAAGCTGAGCCGCTTCCGCGACATTGCTCAGATCATATTGGATGACGACGAATTCGTCGCCGCCCAGCCGCGCGGCGATGTCCGTCTCCCGGATCGTCCGGGCGATGCGCTTGCCGACGATCGTCAGCAGTGCGTCGCCGACCGGGTGCCCATAGCTGTCGTTGACCGGCTTGAACCCGTTGAGGTCGATATAATGTACGGCGATCAGGCCGGCATGACCTGCCGCGACCCGCTCCTCATACCACTCGCGTAGTGCGATCCGGTTGGGCAGCGCGGTCAGCGCATCCTTGCGGGCGAGATTGGCGAAGGCGATGCGCATGCCGATGAATTTGCCCGAGCGCTCCTGGCGGTTGCGCAGGCTTTGCGCGCCGCCGACCATCAGCGCGAGCACCAGTGCGCTCATGACCCAATAGATCGGATCGGGCGTGAACAGCGCGGTGATGATTGCAGGAATGGTCGAGATCGCCATGGCGGGCAGGGCGATCCACAGGCGCAACCCCATGCCGACGGCAACGCCCGCGCAATAGCCGACAAGCAGGCACATGGTCAGCATGTGCACATCGGCGTGCGGCAGCATGAAGACGCGCATCCCAAACCAGCCGAGGGTAAAGGCAAAGGCGAGATAGGGCAGGGCGAAGTGTCGCTCCAGTTTCCGTGCCTGGGCAAGCGTCAGGCGGGGCTGCGCGGCGATCGGCGCGAGCCGCCAGGCAACGGCAAGGCGGGCGGCTGAAGCAAGTGCCCCGATCACCAAAAGCGCGAGCAGCAGCCGATCGCCGGTGCGCTGGACGATGACCCAGCCCGAGGCGATGAAGCCGACCGTCATCAGCGCGGCGGGCATGAAGGCGTGGAACAGCGTGCGGATGAGGTCGATCTCGACCGCTTCCGGCAGATTGCCTCGCATATCCGCGGTACGGTTGGCGTTCTTGGCCACTGCAGCGACTCGACAGTTTTCCTTGCCTGCCGGCTGTGGGGCCGCAGACTTGTCCCATCAGTGATTAGACAAACAAGATGTAGAACTCTTTAATCTTTTCCTGGGGTTGTCCGCAGTCGCGAAAAGGGGCGCCCCGCATGATGCGGAGCGCCCCTCCTTTGCGGCGGCCGGTGTGGGAGAGGGGGAACCGGCCGCCCGTGGGAGCCCTGTTCCTCAGGCCGCGTCGACCAGAACGATCTCGCTGTCCTCAATCGCCGTGACGCGCAGCGTCTCGATGTCGCTGATCGCCGCGCCATCGCGGGCCTTGATCCGCACCCCGTCGATCTCGATCGCGCCAGTGGCGGGCACCAGATAGGCCTTGCGGTCCTTGCCCAGCGGATAGTCCACCGTCTCGCCCGCCTTGATCGTGGCGCCGACGACACGGGCATCGGTGCGGATCGGCAGCGCTTCGTTGTCGTTCGAATAGCCGCTTGCCAGCACGATGAACTGTCCGGCACGGTCGTCCTTGGGGAACGGCTTGGCGCCCCATTGCGGCTGATCGCCCTCGCGGGTGGGGATGATCCAGATCTGGAAGATCTGCGTCACCTCGTCCTCCAGATTATATTCGGAGTGGCGAATGCCGGTGCCGGCAGACATCACCTGAACGTCGCCCGCTTCGGTACGGCCCTGGTTGCCCAGGCTGTCCTTGTGGGTAATCGCGCCCTGCCGGACATAAGTGATGATCTCCATGTCCCGGTGGGGGTGCGGCGGGAAGCCGGTGCCCGGCTGGATCGTGTCATCGTTCCAGACGCGCAGATTGCCCCAATGCACCCGCTTGGGGTCATGGTAGTTGGCGAAGGAAAAGTGGTGCTTGGCGTCCAGCCAGCCATGGTTGTCGCCGCCAAGGCTCTCAAAGGGTCGAAGTTCGATCATCGGTGCCTCCTGTCAAAGGTGTTGGTTCGTGGCACCCAGATAGGCTTGCTTGCCTTTCCCGGTTAGACGGATAAAATCCGCGAAACTATTCAGGTAAGTTGAAATGGCTAATCCCGGCACGCCAACCTTCGATCAGCTTCGTATCTTCCTCGCGGTCGTGGAAACCGGCAGTTTTGCAGGGGCCGGGCGCAAGCTCAATCGCGCCGTGTCGGTCATCAGCTATGGCATCGCCAATCTCGAAGCGCAGCTTGGTCTGCCGCTATTCGAGCGGGAAGGGACCAAGAAGCCGCAGCTCACCGCCGCAGGCAAGGCGGTTCTGGCCGAGGCGCGCACCGTCGCCGTCGGCATCGACGGGCTGCGTGCCAAGGTCAAAGGCATGCTCGACGGGCTGGAGGCGGAAGTCAGCCTGGTCGTGGACGTCATGCTGCCGGCCGAGCGGCTCGGTCTCGTGCTGCGTACCTTCCGGGCGCAGTTCCCCACGGTGTCGCTACGCCTGCATGTTGAGGGGCTGGGCGCGGTCGCGGCACTTGTTCTCGATGGGCAGGCCGATCTCGGCATCGCCGGGCCTGTCGCGGCGCAGGTCGAGGGGCTGGTGCAGTGTACGGCGGGATCGGTGCCGCTGGTGCCCGTCGCCGCGCCGGATCATCCGCTTGCGCGTGCGGCGACCCTGCGGCCGGGCGCCGCGCGCGAATATGTCCAGCTTGTGCTGACCGATCGGTCGCAATTGACGAGCGGCCGCGACTTCGCGGTTAACAGTCCGCACACTTGGCGTTTGTCCGACCTTGGTGCCAAGCATGCCTTGCTGCGTGAGGGCATCGGCTGGGGCAACATGCCGCTGCCGATGGTGGAAGCCGATCTGGTGGCCGGCACGCTGGTGCGCCTCGTCATGCCGGATTCACCCGGCGGGCTCTATCGCTTCTCGGCCATCCATCGGCCAGATGCGCCGCCAGGACCGGCCGCTACCTGGCTGATGCAGCGCTTCGTCGATCTGGGGGCTGCGGACGGCGACGGCGGTCTTGCCGACGTGTGAGGGAGGCGCCGCTCAGCGCAGCCAGGCGCGCAGCAACAGCGCGACCAGCCCGATGACGGCGACGCTCGCGGCCCAGAGGCCGACGAACCAGCCGAGCCTGACGAGCGATTGCCGCATCAATGATAGCCCTCGTCGCCCACCTTGCCGCGGAACACCCAATAGGCCCAGCCGGTATAGCCGAGGATGACAGGCAGCATGACGCCAGCGCCGATCAGCATGAACACCTGGCTGCGCAGCGGCGCTGCCGCTTCCCAGATGGTCACGCGCGCCGGCACCACATAGGGCCAGATGGAGATGCCGAGGCCAAGCAGGCACAGGCCGAACAGCCCCAGCGCCCAGAGGAATGGCGCCGCGTCCTGCCGTTTGGCGAGGCTGCGGTAGAAGAGCGCGGTTACGATCAGCGTCGCGAGGGGAACTTGCGCCGTGGCGAGCACGCCGGGGAAGGCGAGCCAGCGCTGATAATATTGCGTCTCCAGCCCGAGTGTTGCGAGGCTGACCGCCGCGATCACGACCAGCAGTGCAACGCCGAGGCGGCTGGCATAGCGCACCGCCTGATCCTGCAGCGCGCCGTCGGTCTTCCAGTTGAGCCAGCAGGCGCCGAGCAGGGCGTAGCCGGTCATCAGGCCCACGCCGGTCAACAGGCTGAAGGGTGAGAGCCAGTCCCACCAGCCGCCGGCATAAGCGCGTCCTTCGACATGAATGCCCTGCAGCAGTGCGCCGAGCGTGATGCCCTGCGCCAGCGTGGCGACGGCGGAGCCGGCCGTGAAGGCGACATCCCACACCTTGCGGTGAGCCAGATCGCGCCAGCGGAACTCGAAAGCGACACCGCGCAGCACCAGGCCGAGCAGCATGGCCGTGAGCGGCGCGTAAAGGGCGGGCAGGATGATCGCATAAGCGAGCGGGAAGGCCGCAAGCAGGCCGCCGCCGCCCATCACCAGCCAGGTCTCGTTCCCGTCCCACACCGGCGCGATGCTGTTCATCGCGCGGTCGCGGTCGGGGCCGGGCTTGAACAGGGGGAAGAGCAGGCCGATGCCAAGGTCGAACCCATCCATCACCACATAGGCGATGATGGCGATGGCGATGATGCCGGCCCAGATGACGGTAAGGTCGATCATGCTGCGCCTCCTTCCAGCACGGCGGGAGCGGGCGTGACGCCGGCGCTGCGGATCGGCGAACCATCCAGCGCGGCTTCATGTGCCTGCGGTGGCTTGTGCATCAGCTTGAGCAGATAGAGGATGCCCATGCCAAACACGACGAAATAGGTGAGGGCGAAGGCGGCCAGCGACGTCGCGACAGCCGGTGCATCCAGCGGCGCGACGCTGTGTTCCGTGCGCAGCAGGCCATAGACGGTGAAGGGCTGCCGCCCCACTTCCGTCACCACCCAGCCGGCCAGCACGGCGATGAAGCCGGACGGGCCCATGACGAGCGCGGCCCGGTGCAGCCATGGGCAGTCATAGAGCTTGCCGCGCAGCCGCGCGACGAGGCTGACGATGCCCAGCGCGGCCATGGCCGTGCCGAGGCCGACCATGATGCGGAAGGCCCAGAAGACGATGCCCACGGGCGGCTGGTTCTGCTCGGCAATCGTGTCCAGCCCGGCCAGCGGGGCGTTGAGGTCATGCTTGAGGATGAGCGAGGATGCCTTGGGAATTTCCACCGCATAGTCCACGCGCTTTTCGGCGCTGTTGGGGAGGCCGAACAGGATGAGCGGGGCGCCGTCCGGGTGGCTCTGATAATGGCCTTCCATCGCCATCACCTTGGCGGGCTGATGCTCCAGCGTGTTGAGGCCGTGCATGTCGCCCGCGAAGATCTGGATCGGCGCGACGATCGCCGCCATCCACATCGCCATGGAGAACATCTTGCGCGCGCCCGGATTGGCGCGGTCCTTGAGCAGATGGAAGGCGCCGACCGCACCGACTGCGAAGGCCGTGGTCAGATAGGCGGCAAGCACGGTGTGGAGGAGGCGATAGGGGAAGCTCGGCGTGAAGACGATCGCCCACCAGCTCGGCCCCGGCAGGAACTGGCCGTTGGCGCCGATCTCATAGCCCGCTGGCGTCTGCATCCAGCTGTTCACCGCGAGAATCCAGAAGGCCGAGATGAAGGTGCCGATGGCCACGGCGAGAGTCGCGACGAAGTGCAGCCGCTTGCCCACCTTGTTGATGCCGAACAGCATGACGCCCAGGAAGCCCGCCTCCAGGAAGAAAGCAGTCAGCACTTCATAGGCCATGAGCGGCCCGATGATCGGGCCAGCCTTGTCCGAGAAGACCGACCAGTTGGTGCCGAACTGGTAGGACATGACGATGCCGGAGACCACGCCCATGGCGAACACCACGGCGAAGATCTTCAGCCAGTAGCGATAGAGATTGGCATAAACGCCACTGCCGGTGCGCAGCCACTGCGCTTCCAGCACAGCGAGAAAGCTGGCGAGGCCGATGGAGAAGGCCGGAAAGAGGAAATGGAAGCTCACCACGAAGGCGAACTGCGCGCGGGCAAGAATCAATGCCGTCATCGGACCAATACTCCGTTCCGTCCGTCATCGGAAGGCTCCGGCACCTGGCAGCGTCGGAGTCGGGAAAGCTAAGCCACTGTTTCAGGGGCTCCATTAAACCGATCGCACATGAATTCCATCAATGCTTCGACATGCGGATCGGTCAGTCGATAATAAATCGTCTGCGCATCACGCCGGGTCTGCAGGATGCCGCCCTCGCGCATCTTGGCGAGGTGCTGCGATACGCTGGACTGGGAGAGATTGCACAGGCCGACCAGTTCGCCGACCGATGCCTCGCCCTCGCGCAGGCGGCAGAGCAGCAGCAGGCGCTGTTCGTTGGCGACGAGCTTGAGCAGTCCCGCCACTTCCGTGGCGCGCTCGCACAGGACGCCAAGCTTCATGTCCGACATCTTCATTGGGTGGCAGCCCTTCCATCATCCCGGAGCACAACGTAAATCGCCGGAATAACCAGCACGGTCAGCAGCGTCGAGGAGGCTAGGCCGAACAGCAGCGAAATTGCGAGGCCCTGAAAGATCGGATCAGTCAGGATCACTGCCGCGCCGATCATGGCCGCCGCCGCCGTCAGCACGATCGGCTTGAAGCGGATCGTCCCGGCCTCGATGAGCACATCGCGCAGCGGCTTTTCCGGGCTCGCGCTGTGGCGGATGAAATCGACCAGCAGGATCGAGTTACGCACGATGATGCCGGCCAGCGCAATGAAGCCGATCATGGATGTGGCAGTGAAGGGCGCGCGGAACAGCATGTGGCCGATCACGATGCCGACCAGCGTGAGCGGCACCGGCGTCAGGATCACCAGTGGCAGGCGGAAGCTGCGGAACTGCGCGACGACGAGGATGTAGATGCCGATGAGCGCGACCATGAAGGCGCCGCCCATGTCGCGGAACGTCACCCAGGTGATTTCCCACTCGCCGTCCCACAACAGGCTGGTGGTCGCTTCGTCCTCGGGCTGGCCGTTGAGGCGGATTGCGGGCTTGCGCAGGCCGCTGGCCGCCCAGTCATGGGCATCGACCGCGCGGTTCACTTCGATCATGCCGTAGATCGGCGCTTCATAGGCGCCGGCCAGCTCAGCGGTCACCATGTCCGCATAGCGGCCGTCCCGGCGGAAGATCGCGGGGCTGCCGGCTTCCGTGCGCGCCTCGACGATGCTGCCGAGATCGATGAGCTGACCGGCCGGCGTCTGGGCGATCGGCGTGCTGGAGAGCGTCTGCGACCAGCTCCGGTCCTTCTGCTCCAGCGCGATGGTGATGGGCAGCGGCGTGCGCTCGTTGCCGCGCGGCGCATAGCCGACGGTCTGGCTGCCCATCAGCATCCCGATGCTGTCCGCCACTTGCCGTTCGGAGAGGCCATAATAGTCCAGCCGGTCGCGCTGGGGGACGAGGCGCAGGCGCGGCCGTGCGGTGCCGATGCTGTTGTCGA
This sequence comes from Sphingomonas sp., assembly GCA_017304655.1. Lineage (GTDB taxonomy): Bacteria > Pseudomonadota > Alphaproteobacteria > Sphingomonadales > Sphingomonadaceae > Sphingobium. The sequence goes on along the minus strand of JAFKLY010000003.1, from coordinate 581,174 downwards.
CATCGACGATGAACGGCACGGACTTGAAGATCTTCTCCAGCTCCGCCGCCGTCTTCTGGCGCGTCGCGGCATCCGGGCCATAGACCTCTGCCAGCAGCGTTGCGAGCACGGGCGGCCCGGGCGGCGTTTCCACCACCTTCAAAGAGGCATCGCCCGGCAGCCTGAGCGCTTTCAGCCGTTCGCGCAGGTCGAGCGCGATTTCGTGGCTGGAGCGGTCGCGGTCGCCCTTGGGGAGGAGCGTGACCATGACATCGCCCATCTCGGGCTGGGCGCGCAGGAAATAGTGGCGCACGAGGCCGTTGAAATTGAACGGCGCGGAGGTGCCGACATAGGCCTCCATCGCGGTCGCTTCCGGCAGCGCACGCACGACCGTGGCGACTTGCTCCAGCACGCGCCCGGTGCTTTCGAGCGAGGTGCCCTCGGGCATGTCGACGACCACCTGCACTTCGGACTTGTTGTCGAAGGGCAGCAGCTTCACCGTCACGGCCTTGAAGTAGAACATCGAGCAGGCGAGCAGCGTGGCGATGCCCACGGCGATCAGGAAATTCCGCGCCGATTGCCGCGTGTCGATGACGCGGTGCGCCACCTTGGCATAGAGCTGGCCGAGCTTCCCGCCGCTTTGGTCATGGCCATGGCCGTGCGCCAGCGTCTGCCGGGCGAAGCGGATCATCAGCCAGGGCGCGATGACCACGGCGACGAAGAAGGAGAAGATCATCGCCGCCGAAGCATTGACCGGGATGGGCGCCATATACGGCCCCATCAGGCCGGAGACGAACAGCATCGGTAGCAGCGCTGCGACCACCGTCAGCGTGGCGACCACGGTCGGGTTGCCGACCTCGGCCACGGCCTCGATAGCGGCCTGCGCGCGCGTGCGGCCGTCGTTCATTGCCCAATGCCGCGCGATATTCTCGATCATCACGATGGCGTCGTCGACGAGGATGCCGATCGAGAAGATGAGCGCGAACAGGCTGACGCGGTTGATCGTGTAGCCCATCAGGTTTGAGGCGAACATGGTGAGCAGGATGGTGGTGGGGATCACCACCGCCGTCACACCGGCCTCACGCCAGCCGATGGCGAAGCCGATCAGCGCGACGATGGAGACGGTCGCAAGGCCGAGGTGGAACAGCAGCTCATTGGCCTTCTCGTTCGCCGTCTCACCATAATTGCGGGTGACGGCGACCTCGACGCTGTCCGGGATGAGCTTGCCCTTGAGGCTGTCGACGCGGGTCAGGATCGCGTCGGAGACGACCACGGCATTGGCGCCGGCCCGCTTGGCGATGGCGATGCTGACGGCGGGCGCCGCGTGCCACTGGTCCTTGTCGGTCCTCGACCAGCGCCAGGCGCGGGCCTGATCCTCGCGTGGGCCCTGCGTCACGCTGGCGACATCGCGCAGATAGACGGGCGCGCCGCTGGCGGAGCGGACCGTGAGCAGGCCGACTTCCTGCGCGGAGGAGAGCGTGCGGCCGGCGGTGACGGCGACGGCCTTGCCATCCTCGCGCACGCTGCCGAGCGGGAAGCTGCGGTTGGCCTGGCTGGCTGCCTCGATCACGCTGCCCAGCGGTACGCCATATTGGCGCAGCTTCGCCGGATCGGGCGCGATGCGGATTTCCTCCGGCCGTCCGCCGACAAGGAAGGTAAGACCGACATTGTCGACCTTGGCAATCTCGGTGCGCAGCTTGGCAGCAAGTTCGTACAGGCTGGCGTCGTTCCATTGGCCCGCCGCATTGGGCCGGGGCGTCAGCGTCAGCACCACGGCCGGCACGTCATTGATGCCGCGCACCGTCACCTTGGGGTCGGGAATGCCGACAGGCTTCTTGTCCCAATTGGCGCGCAGCTTCTCCTCGATGCGGATCGCGGCGTCTTCCGGGTTAGAGCCGACCAGGAACCGGGCGGTGACCATCACGCCGTCGTCCTGCGCCTGAGTGTAGACGTGCTCCACGCCATCGACGCTCTTGACGATGGTCTCCAGCGGAATGCCGACCAGCTCGGTCGCATCGGCTGCGCTCATGCCGGGCGCCATCACCTGAATGTCGACCATCGGCACGCTGATCTGCGGCTCCTCCTCGCGGGGAATCGAGAAGAGAGCCAGCAGACCAACGGCCAACGCCGCAAGCAGGAACAGCGGCGTCAGGGGAGATGCGATGGTGGCGCGGGTGAGGCGCCCGGAAATACCAAGGTTCATTTGCCCGCCGTCCCGGTTGCGGTGCGCGGGGCGAACAGCGTGTCACCCTCGGCAACGCCGCTCAAAATCTCGACCCTGGCAGGGTCGTCGGTCGGGGCGGTCTGCACAGGCACGGTGCTCAGCGTCTTGTCGGCGCCGGCCACCTGCACCTGATCGATGCCGTAGCGCGTCGTCACGAAGCGGCGCGGCACGACCAGCGCCTGCCGCTTGCCGACAGCGATGGAGGCACCGACCCGGCGGCCGACCACATTGGCGGTCAGACCGGGGGCGACGGCATCGACGCGCACCTGCCCGCCGTTGACGCCGGGATAGACCTGCACGACGCTGCCGTCTCGGACACCGGCATAGCCCGCCTCGGTGATGAGGACGCGGGAACCGGGATGGACGGCGCCTGCCGCCGCTTCCGGCAGCATCAGCCGCAGGACCGGCGGTCCGGCGGTGACCGTTGCGATGGACATGCCGGGCGCGACGACCGATCCGGCAGGAATGTCGGCGCGCAACACGCGGCCGCTTGCCGGCGCCAGAACCGCGCCCTGACCGGCGACGCTGGCGCTCGCGCTCTGCTGGGCGCGGGCGGCGGCGACCTGCGCGTCGGCGGCGCGGGCCATCGCTACAGCCTGATCGAGCCGGGCCTTGGCATAGACGCCATTGTTGTAGAGATCGCGAATGCGCGCGAGATCGGCATTGGCGCGCGCGGCCTCGGCCTGCGCCGCGGCGGCCTGTGCGCCATAAGCGGAGGTTTCATAGCCCAGGCGCGCATCGACGATCGTGCCGATCCGCTGGCCCTTGCTCACCATGTCGCCCGCCCGCACGGAGAGGCTGGTGAGCGTGCCGGGAATGCGCGCGAGCGCTTCCGCCTGATCCCGCGTCGCGATTTCCGCGCCCACGGCCTTCATGTCGGCAATCTCGCTGCGGGAGAGGCGCAGCGTCTCGCCGGCCGGCAGCGCTGTCGCCGCCTGCTCGCCGGATGGTTCGCCGGAGCAGGCCGAGAGCGCCAGAGCCGCACTCGCCAGCCAGAGCCATTTCGCCATGATCACTCTCCCTGTTGCCGTTCGCGCTTCAGCCTTGCACGACCGGAAGGCCAGCGGCCTTCCAGGCGCCGATGCCGCCGGCAAGGTGCGTGTCGATCGCGGATTGCGCCTTGCCGCACTTTTCCAGCGCCATGCCCGAGCGCTTGCCGCCCGCGCACTGCAGCACCACCGTCTTGTCGCCGGGATGCGGAACCGCCTCGGGCGAGAAGCCGGAGAGGGGCAGGTTGATTGCGCCGGGAATGTGGCCGGCGGCGAACTCGTCTGGCTCGCGCACGTCGACCAGCAGGACCTCGTCCGCCTGCAACATGGCGTTGAGTTCCGCCGGCGCGATTTCCTTGTGGGCCGCAGCCTTTCCGAATCCGAACATGAGCACCTCCTGAAAATTATGTGTTGCTTATATGCGAAATCACTTATATAAGTCAACAACGATATAAACGTGGAAGGGTGAGCAGATGGGCAAGCCGAAGATCGTGGTTCTGGGCGCTGGTCTGGGCGGCACAATCGCTGCTTATGAGATCAAGGCCGCCGTGAAGGACAAGGCCGAAGTGATGACCGTTTCCGATTCGGAGACGTACAGCTTCGTTCCCTCAAACCCCTGGGTGGCGGTGCGATGGCGCGAGCCGGAGGCGATCCAGGTCCATCTTCCGCCGGTTTTTGCCAAGAAGAAGATCGGCTTCACCGCCGTCGGCGCCAAGCGGCTCCATCCCGCCGAGAAGCGGATCGAGCTGAATGACGGTTCCTCGCTCGATTACGACTATCTGGTGATCGCCACCGGGCCTGATCTCGCCTTTGACGAGATTGAAGGGCTGGGGCCGCATGGCGGGCATACCGTCTCGGTCTGTCAGACGGCACATGCCGCCAGCGCGGCCGATGCCTTCGATGCCTTTTGCGACAATCCCGGACCGATCGTGGTTGGCGCGGTTCAGGCCGCGTCCTGTTTCGGCCCGGCCTATGAGTTTGCCCTCATCCTCGATACCGAGCTGCGCCGTCGCAAAATCCGCGACAAGGTGCCGATGACGTTCGTGACCTCCGAGCCCTATATCGGCCATCTTGGTCTCGATGGCGTGGGCGATACCAAGAGCCTGCTCGAAAGCGAGCTGCGCAACCGGCACATCAAGTGGATCACCAACGCCAAGGTCGCGAAGGTCGAGTCCGGCCTGATGCACGTCGAGGAAGTGGGCGAGGATGGCGCGGTCAAGGCTACGCATGATCTGCCCTTCGGCTATTCCATGATGTTGCCGGCCTTCCGCGGCGTCGCCGCCGTGCGCGGCATTGAGGGCCTCACCAATCCGCGCGGGTTCATCCTCGTCGACAAGAACCAGCGCAATCCCGCTTTCCCGGAGATTTTCGGGCTCGGCGTGTGCGTTGCCATCCCGCCGACGGGGCCGACGCCAGTGCCGGTGGGCGTACCCAAGACCGGCTTCATGATCGAGAGCATGGTCACGGCGATCGCCGCCAATATCGCGGCGGTGCTGGAGGGTAAGCCGGCCGATGCGGAAGCGACGTGGAACGCCGTCTGCCTCGCCGATTTCGGCGATGGCGGCGTCGCGTTCGTCGCCCAGCCGCAAATCCCCCCGCGCAACGTCAACTGGTCGTCCAGCGGCAAATGGGTCCATCTCGCCAAAGTGGGATTCGAGAAATATTTCCTGCGCAAAGTGCGTAAGGGTGAGAGCGAGCCTTTCTACGAGAAGCTGGCCCTGCATGTGATGGGCATCCGCAAGCTGCGTCTGTGATCGCCTTCAGAGGAGAAACTGCCATGAATATCGATCGGGCTGTCCTGATGTTCGCCGGCGTCGTCGTGCTGGTCAGCGTTACCCTGTCGCTTACGGTCCACCTCTGGTGGATCGGCCTCACCATTTTCGCCGGCCTCAACATGCTGCAGGCGGGGATCACCGGCTTCTGCCCGGCGGCGATGATCTTCAAGGCGCTCGGCCTGCGTCCGGGCAATGCCTTCAAGTGAGGCGCCTCCGCTTTCTCATTCCCGGCCTGCTTGCAGGCGTCGGGATGCCGGTGCAGGCGCTCACGCTTGATGAGGCCATTGCGGCGGCGATGACGCATGCGCCGCAGATCGCGGCGGCACGAGCCGAGAGCGACGCGGCGGCCGCGCATGTGCGCGAGGCGCAGGCAGGGAGTCTGCCGACCGCAACCGTGACGGGGACGATCGGCTGGGGCCGCCTCGATCCCAAGAACTTCTTTGGCCTAGGGGCGGCGGACGTGACGCCGCGCGCGGCGCAGGTCACCATCGAGCAGCCGCTTTATGCCGGGGGCCGGGTCAGCGCTGGCATCGCACAGGCGCGGGCGGGCAATGATGCCGCGCGCGCGGGCGAGGCAGCGACACGCAGCGAGATGACTGCGGCCGTGGCGCAGGCTTATGGCGATGTATTGACCAGCCGGCGGCTGGTGGCGCTGCATCAGGAGCTGGTCACGCAGATGCGGGAGATCGAGCGCCAGGCCCGGCTCCGCTACAAGGCCGGTGAAAGTCCCAGCACCGACACATCGCAAGCGATGGCGCGGCTGGCGGAAGCGCAGGCGGCTCTGGCGCAGGCGGAGGGCATGGCGGTTTCGGCCGACGCACGCTTCGCCAATCTCACAGGCCTGTCGCCTGACGGGCTGGCGCCATTGCCCGCCAATCCGGCGCTGCCCGCCTCGCTCGACGATGCGCTGGAGGCGGCGCGGGCGCACAATCCTTGGCTCGCGCAGGCAGAGGCTGGGCTGCGGGCGGCGCAGGCCGCCGCGCGCGGTGCCCGGGCCGAGCGCCTGCCGACGGTCGGTGCCTTTGCCGAGGGCGCGATGGTGCGCGATCAGTTCTTCCCGGATTATCGAGCGGATAGCGCGACCGTGGGCGTGCGCGCCCGCTGGCAACTGTTCAATGCCGGCACGTCCGCGCGCGTGGCCGGGAGCGATGGCGCCGTGCGCGCCGCGCAGGCCCGGCTTGATGCCGCCGAGGATCAGGTGAAGGAACAGGTGATCGCCGCCTTTCAGGGCGTGCGCACTGCCGAGCTCGTGGAAGCAGCCTCGGCCCGCCAGAGCGAGGCGGCAGGGCAGGCGCGCGCGAGCGTGGCGCATGAAGTGCGCGTCGGCATGAAACCCCAGCTCGATCTGCTCAATGCCGAGCGGGAAGCGACCGCCGCGGCGACCGCGCTGGCCCGCGCCCAGACCGACAGGATCGTGGCGGCCTATCGCCTCCTCAGTCTCGTCGGGCAGTAATCTCGAAAGAAGGAAGGACAGCATGCACAAGGATTGGCCGGAAATGGCAACCGAGCTTAGCGGCGCCATCAAGGAAGTGCGGCTCGGTACCCCTGAGGTGATGAAGGCCTTCTCCGCCATGGCCAGGGCAGCGACGCAGGCAGGCGCGCTCGATGAGAAGACCAAGGAGCTGATCGCGCTCGCCATCGCCGTCGCCATCCGCTGCGATGGCTGCGTCGCGTTCCATGCGCAGGCGGCGGTCAAGCATGGCGCCACGCGCGATGAGGTCATGGAGACGATGGGCATGTCGCTCTACATGGGCGCAGGCCCCAGCCTCATGTATGCCGCGCAGGCGGTCGAGGCCTATGACCAGTTCGCACAGGCCAGCGCCGCCGCCTGAGGCATGATGGCACGACGGGCGGCGCGCATATGGGTGCGCCGCTCAGTCTCCCCCATCGCATAAAAGGCTGCTATCGGGCCGGGCGATGACCCAATCTCAATTGACCGATCTGCTCATTGCCCGGCTCGTGCGCGATCATGGCGGCTCGCGGCAGCTCTGGCGCCGGCTCGTCGGTCAGGTCCGTCTCTACAGCGAGCAGACGCACCCCCATTGCAACTGGACGCTCAATCCGTCCGGCAACCCGGCACAGATTCGCGCGATCGAGCAATTGCTTGACGATATCCGCCAGACGCATCCGATCATCCGTTCGGATCGTTGAGGGGCGCACGTCTGCATGTGGTGCGGGTTTCCCGCAGCCGCGTGAACAATGTTGATGGCGGGGAGGAAGAGCCGGGTAGCGGGCGGTGCCGTCCGGTCGCTCGAAGGATGGTGACCCCTACGGGAATCGAACCCGTGTTTCAGCCGTGAAAGGGCCGCGTCCTGACCGCTAGACGAAGGGGCCACATATGCCGGGTCTCTTGGGAGAACCGGCGGGTGGGTGCGGCGCCTATGCCGTGCCCCAAACGCCGAGGCAAGCCCTAAGTGCGCCTGGCAGCGCAGAAGGGATTGCCGATCCGGAATAAGTCCCTGGTGGAGCTGAGCGGGATCGAACCGCTGACCTCGTCATTGCGAACGACGCGCTCTCCCAACTGAGCTACAGCCCCCAGGGAGCGCCGCCTATAGGCAAGCGCCGGATGCATTGCAATGGGTTTTCGGTGTGGTTGCGCGGGAGTGTGGCGCGCGGCCGGATTAGCCGTTGAAGCCGACCGAAAGGAAGCCCGGCATCGGGCCATTCCAGCCATCGTCAGGGCCTTCGTCGCGGTCGCGGTCCGGCTGGCGGGCAGGCTTGTCCCGCCCGCGATCGTCCCTGGCGCGCTCCGGGGCCGGCTCCGGCCTGCGATCTGCGCGCGGCTCCCGTGCGGGCCGCTCGCGCGGGGGCGCTTCGGCGGCTTCGTCTGCGCGCGCCGGGCTGTCCGCCTTTTCGCTGCGGCTCGGGCGGTTGTCCTGACCGGACTTGGCCGGCTTCTTGCCGCGCTTGTCGTTGCGGCCTCGCGAGGAAGAGCGGTCATCGCCGCCCTCCGCGCCGATGTCGATGCCGGTGTCGAGCCGCTCGATCTTCGTGCCGATCAGCTTCTCGATGTTTTCAATCGCTTCGGCATCACTCTTGGTGACGAAAGTGAAGGCCTTGCCCGTCGCCCCGGCGCGGCCGGTGCGGCCGATCCGGTGGACATAATCGTCCGGATGCCAGGGCGCATCGAAATTGAAGACGTGGCTCACGCCCTTGATGTCGAGGCCGCGCGCCGCAACGTCGGACGCGACGAGCAGGTTGATTTCGCCGCTCTTGAAGCGATCCAGCTCGGCAACGCGCGCCGACTGGTCGATGTCGCCGTGGATTTCGCCGCTGGCAAAGCCATGGCGCTTCAGGCTCTGGTTCAGTTCGCGCACCATCGTCTTGCGATTGCAGAAGATGATGCCGCTCTCGACGCCTTCGCTCTTCAGCAGGGCACGGAGCACTTCGCGCTTCTTGCGCTCCTCCACCGGCACCAGCATCTGCGCGATGTTGGCGGACGCCGTGGCGGGCCGGGCGACCTCGATCGACTTGGGGTTCGAGAGGAACTTGTCCGCCAGCTTCTTGATCGGCGGCGGCATGGTGGCCGAGAAGAGCAGCGTCTGCCGGTTGGCGGGCAGCTTGGTGCAGATATGCTCGATGTCCGGGATGAAGCCCATGTCGAGCATGCGGTCGGCTTCGTCGATCACCAGCAGCGAGCAGCCGTTGAGCAGGATCTTGCCGCGCTCGAAGAGGTCCATGAGTCGGCCCGGCGTGGCGATGAGTACGTCGACGCCCTTTTCGAGCGCCTTGAGTTGATCGCCCATCTGCACGCCACCAATCAACAGCGCCATGTTGAGCTTGTGATATTTGCCGTATTTCTCGAAATTTTCGGCGACCTGCGCGGCGAGTTCGCGCGTCGGTTCCAGAATGAGGCTGCGCGGCATCAGCGCGCGGGCGCGGCCATGGGCCAGAATGTCGATCATCGGCAGCACGAAGCTGGCCGTCTTGCCGGTGCCTGTCTGGGCAATGCCGATGATGTCGCGCATCATCAGCACGGACGGGATCGCCTGAGCCTGGATGGGCGTGGGCTCGCTGTAGCCGGCTTCCGTGACGGCTTTGAGCAATTCTTCTGATAGGCCGAGATCGGCAAAAGGCATTCAGTGGTCCGTATGTTATGGAGAGCGCCAGGCTGCGCTCGCGGCAAGACAGCACGCGGACAACCGATCGCGCCATGAGGAAGACGAGGCGCCCTGTCAAGGATTTCCGGGAAAATCGCCGCGCCTTTAGTGCGAAAGCTGGCAGGTGCGGGGACGCTGTTCGTTGGCTTGGATCGGCCCTAGCGGTCCGGCCGTGGCGGGCGTTCGGGGCGTTGCGGCCGGTCGGACGCGTCATCGTCGTCGATCTCCGGGGTCAGGCGCGAGAACTTCTCGATCTCGCAGGCCGATCCGTTGCGCGCGTGGAGCGTGTCACGCCCGGCGCAGATCGATCCGTCCTTGTGCGGCTCTATGTAAAAGCCCGCATAAAAGTCCGCCGGTCGGCAGGATCGGCCGAAATGCGTGCGGAACAGCTCGTTCTGCCCGGTGACCATGGTCACGCCGCTCGCCATGGTGATGTTGGCACTGCGAATCTTGCTGAGCGCCAGACATTTGGGGCCTTTGCTTTCGCGCCAGCGGATTTGGGGAGGCGGAGGCGCATCGCGCATCACGGTCGATCGCGCAGGGCGTGGCTGGGCCGTGGGGATGCGGATGATCACGCGCTGCTCGATCGTGAGTTGCGCCCATTGCGTGCCGGCAGCCGGGTCTGCGGCCAAGGCGCTGTCCGTGCGCTGGCGCGCCGCATCCGGCGCGGAGGCCAGCAGCAAAGGCAGCAGGAAACTGGTGGTGAAAACCGGCAATGATCGAACCCCAAGGCTGAACATGCCCTAGCGAGCGGTGCTTGAACAGGCGATTAATTGGCAGTCGCAACGAATGTAGCCGTCCCGCGGGGCTGGCATGTGGGCGGGGCAGGGGGCATAAGGCTGCCATGATCACGCCCGACGCGCTCGCTGCTTTCCGTGCCATTGCCGGCCCCAGAGGGCTGATCGAGGATCGCGACCTGATCGTGCCCTGGCTGGAGGATTGGCGCGGCAAGTTTCATGGTGATGCCACCGCTATCCTGACTCCCCGCACGACGCAGGAGGTCGCCGCGATGGTGCGCGTCGCCAATGAGCATCGCGTGCCGATCGTGCCGCAGGGCGGGAATAGCTCGATGGTCGGCGGCGCGACTCCGCCGGCTGACGGCAGCGCCCTCATCCTGTCGCTGCGCGCGATGAACCAGATTCGCCGGCTCGATCCCGATGCCAATCTCGCGGTGTGCGAGGCGGGCGTCATTCTCTCGACCCTGCATGACGCGGCGCAGTCGGTCGGCCGGCGTTTTCCGCTCAGCCTGGGTGCGAAAGGGTCCGCGACGGTTGGCGGCCTCGTCTCGACCAATGCCGGCGGCACACAGGTGTTGCGCCACGGGACGATGCGCGCGCTGGTCGAAGGCATCGAGGCGGTGCTGCCGGATGGCTCGATCCATGATGGGATCGCGGCGCTGAAGAAGGACAATCGCGGTTACGACATCAAGCAGCTGCTGATCGGCGCGGAGGGAACGCTGGGCATCATCACCGCTGCCAGCCTGCGCCTCGTCCCCGCCATCGCCGATCGCGCCGTCGCCTGGGTTGGGCTGGAGAGCCCGGAACAAGCGCTGGCACTGCTGCGGCACATGGAGGCGCAGCTCGGGCCGGTCGTCGAGGGATTCGAGGTGCTGGCTGCCGACACGCTGGGCTTCATCCTCGACGTCATTCCGGGCACCCGTGCGCCCATCGAGACGAAGACGCCCTGGAACGCGCTGATCGAGATCGATCTGGATGCCGCCGCCGGCGGGCCGACCGCACAGGAGCGGATGGAAGCCGCGCTGGCGAGCGCCTTCGAGAAAGGGCTCGCGCCGGATGCGGCGATCGCGACCAGCGAGGCGCAGGCAGAAGCGTTCTGGAAGCTGCGCGAGAGCGCGTCGGAAGCCGAGCGGGCGCAAGGGCCGGCCCTGCAGTTCGACATTTCGGTGCCGATTGCGCTGATGCCGCGCTTCATGATCGAGGCGGCGGCGGCTTGCCAAGCGCATTTTCCCGGCGCCACGGCATCGTCCTTCGGCCATCTGGGCGATGGCAATGTCCATTTCCATGTCCGCGCGCCGCGCGGGGAGGGGGCGGAGACCGGCAAGGCCTGGCTGGCGCACTCCGGCGAGGCGGCGACCCGCTTCGTCAACGATCAGGTCGTGGCCATGGGGGGCTCGATTTCCGCCGAGCATGGCATCGGCCAGATGAAGATCGGCGAGTTTGCCCGGCTCACCCCACCGGCGCAGCTTCACGCCGTGCGCGCCATCAAGCGGGCGTTCGATCCGCTTGGCTTGTTCAACCCCGGCAAGCTGGTGCCCCTTGCCTCGGACAATTGAGGCCACTATGGCCGGGCATCGTCCAGCCCGCCCGATCGGGTGAAGCGCTGTTTCAAGCCCGTTTCAGGAGACCGATGCCATGGCCAGCGCGCCGCAAGCCCCGTCCTTGCCGTTGCTTTATAATGATCTCGTGCCGCTCAATGTCGAGCAGCACGCCAATTACAAGCTGCTGGATTATGATGCGGCGCCGCATCTGGTCGGCGTCCATGCCGTGCCGCTGACCATTGACGAATTCGCGCAGTGCATGCGCTTCCTGCCGATCGTGTTCTCCAGCGGCCCCAATCCGCTGCCGCTGGCGCTGATGGGCCTTAATGAAGGCGTGAACACGCTTGTCGATGCCGAAGGCAAGCTGCTGCGCGACGACGGCTATGTGCCGGCCTATGTCCGCCGCTATCCCTGGATGCTGGTGCGCCTGAACCCGGAGAGCGAAGACCTGTCGCTCTGCTTCGATCCGACTTGCAGCTACATCGGCGAGTTCGAGGAAGGGCGTCCGCTCATTGAGAATGGCGAGGCCACCCAGCTCACCAAGGATCTGCTGCAGTTCTGCCAGCAGTTCGAGGAAGCGGCGATGCGCACCGGCAACTTCATGCAGGAACTGGCTGAAGCCGGTCTTCTGATGGACGGTGAACTCAGCATTTCGCTCAGCGATGTCGAGCAGCCGTTCGTCTATCGCGGCTTCCAGATGGTCAATGAAGAGAAGCTGCGCGAGCTGCGCGGCGATCAGCTGCGCAAGCTCAACCAGAACGGCATGCTGCCGCTGCTGCACGCGCACCTGCTTTCGCTGCAAGGCATGCGGGACGTGTTCTTCCAGCAGCGCAAGCTGGGCCTGGGGCCGGCACCGGCCTATCAGATCAGCTGATTTTATGCGGTGTCCGGCACGGACGGACACCGCAGACCGATAAATTCCGCCACGGCGGACCAGGCGACTATTGGGCGACTCGCGCGAAATGCGCGAGTCGTTCGTCGTTTATCGGGACTTAATCAACTATTCGTCCGGTTTCTTCTTCGTGATGCTTGAAAACCCGCTGGGTGTAGCCTACTTTGGCTTCACGTAGAGGCTTGTTCCCCCTTTCGGGCCTTTGCGTGGGCGTCCCGCCCTTTCGGGACGTCTCCTCCCTGAACCTGGGCCACCCTGTGCCATGCGCACGGGGTGGTTTTTTATTCGGCGGCGAGCGGCCAGCTCGCGCTGCCGAGTTCCTGCGTCAGCGCTGCGGCCAGGTCTGTCAGCAGCCGCTGCGTCGCCACCAGGCCCGCGCCCAGGGTCATCAGGTCGCTTTCGAGATAGAGCGTGCGATCGATCTCGATCTGGATGGCGTGGATGCCAAGCTCGGGCCTGCCGTGCCGTTCCAGAATATGATTCCCCGAATAAGGCGAGTTGACGGCGACCGGTACATGCTGGCGGCGGATCATGTCGGCACAAAGGTCGGTCAGCCGATCGGTGGCACTCCGGCCGAAGCGATCGCCGATGACGACGCGGGGCGGCGGTTCGCCATGACCGGTGGAGGTGCGCAAGGGCGGCATGGAATGAATGTCGACGAGCAGGGCGACGCCATGGCGCCGGCGCGTCGCTTCCAGGGCCTGAGCCAGGCTCTGATGGTAGGGGCGGTGCACCGTCTCGATGCGCCGTCGCAGCTCCTCATAGGGCAGGGGGCGGTGCCATAGCGCGCCCGTCTGGATCAGGCGCTCCGGCACCAGGCCGAGACCGCCCCGGACCTTGGCACTCGTTTGCGCGCGGAACGTCCACGGCGCGCCGGATATGGCCTGGACATCGACTTCGCGCTCGTCGCGGTTGAGGTCGATCAGGGCGCGCGGCTGGCGTGCCACGAGGACATGATGGCCCTGCGCGATCAAGCCACGCACGAGCTGGTCGGCATGGCGATCCTCCAGTCGGGCGAGAACGGACTGGGGCACGCGGGCGCGGGCCAGAAGCTGCGGTGAATAGTCGCGTCCGGCATGGGGTACGGCGAAGACGAGCGGGCCTTGCAGGCCAGCTACACCATATTGCAGGTAGGCGGGGTGGCTTAGGGTCGGTTCGGTCTGCGGCGCCCCTGCTCCTGTCATCACCTTGTCCCGATTGCCTTTCCGGGGCAATTTTACGTCCCCCTGATGGAAAATCTTAATCGCTTGTCGCATAAGAACGGCTGTGACGCCAAGCCCATGCGGCCCCTGGCGCATTGGCCGCGCAACCAAGGGAAAACGGCGGGGGTTTAGGCAGCGCATGATTCGGATTTTGTTGGCGGAAGACGATGATTCGATGCGGCAGTATCTTGCCCGCGCGCTGGAGCGTTCGGGCTATGATGTCGTCGCGGTCGATCGTGGTACCGCAGCCTTGCCGCTGATCGCGTCGGAGCGCTTCGATCTGCTGCTCACCGACATCGTGATGCCGGAGATGGACGGGATCGAACTGGCCCAGCATGTCGCTGCGGTTGCGCCAACGACGCGGGTGATGTTCATCACCGGCTTTGCGGCCGTCACGCTGCGCGCGGGACGCATGGCGCCGGAAGCCAAGGTCCTGTCCAAGCCATTCCACCTGCGCGATCTCGTGCTGGAAGTGGACCGCATCTTCGATCGCGAAAGCGCCAGCGGCCTGCCCTGAGCAGCTTTCGTCGGCACGCGCGCGATTTGCGCTTGCGCCTGCCGATGGGCTTGCGTAATGGCGTCGCTCCCGTGGGCGTGTAGCTCAGTGGTAGAGCACTGTGTTGACATCGCAGGGGTCGCAAGTTCAATCCTTGCCACGCCCACCATGAAAAACCCCGGAAAGCATTGGCTTTCCGGGGTTTTTCTACGCCCTTTGCAGAAGGGCCCAGCGCGCACTGACAGGGCGATCTGCCCAAAAATCGGGGCAAAATTCGACAAATTTGGGCAAATTCTGGGCACGCCCATTTTGGGACTGGGGGGCGAATTTTTCGATTCGCCGTTTAACGCATGCGATCCTAGAATCTCGATTGGCGCCCACCGAACTTCGGAGAGGGTGGCCGGCCAGACGAGCTCGATCCAGCTGATGCGCGAGCAGGTTTCCGACCGTCGTTTGGTGCTAGGTCGGGAACCTGCTGCGCCGACCCTTGGGTTCTCCCTATGTCGAGTAAAGATCCCACGTCTGTGGCTGCTGGCCATACAGACGTGGCAGTGCCGTCGGCGCAAGCCGAGCCGGCACCTCAGGTCAGCATGGCGGATCAACCGTCATCTGTTGAACCGAGTGCATATCGCTCGGGCCGTAGCTTCGATGAAGTCGATGCTGCGCGCCTGTCGTCGTGTGATCTCGATGAGAGCCGAGTGGCCCCCGGGTCAGGTCGGCAGCGTCTGCTCACGCCTGAGCAAATCGCTGATCAGCTCCAAGTCCAGAGTGCCGATCCACGCAGGTGGATGCGCCGGACATTCAAGAAACACGGCGTTCAGTATCTGAACGTCGGCGGCCAACTGCGCGCCTCTCAGGCGCTGGTCGATCAACTCATGGAGAAAATGACGTGCTCTCACTCCGCACCCGGGGCAAGTCCGGGATTTACTACATCCGCGGCTCGGTATCGCTCAACGGCCAAACCATCGACGTCAAAGAATTTAGTACAGGAACAAGTGACAAGGATGCTGCGTCCCATGTGATGGCGCAATACGAGATGCAGCTTCGTAATGAGTTGCTTTTTGGACCTGCTGCCAAATTGGTAGATGGGGTGCTGGCAGATGCGTTCGCAACATATCTCAACAAAGCCGAGCGGCCGCATCCTTCCGACGTCCTCAGAATAGGCATACTGAACCGTCACGTGGGGGATATGAGCCTACGAGAGGTGCGCAAAGCTTGGGACCATTTTCGAAGAGAATATCTTTCGGAACATGCGCTCGGGGGGCAAGATCGGTATCGCGCACTGTTTCAAGCCGCTGTAAACTCGCATCATGCGTTGCATGACATCGCACCCTGCAAAATCCAGACCATCAAATTCAAAAATCAGCGCGTTCGCTGGCTTCGGTTGGACGAACGAGATCGATTGATCGAAAGCTATCCGGCACACATCCAGCCGATTATCTTGATGCTGGCCTATCACGGTCCTCGGACCCAAGACGCGCTGCAAATTCAGTGGGGTGTGCAGGGCGTCGATATGGTCGATGAGCGAATTGCCTTCAATTACAGCAAGACCGACAGTCAGGTTTACGTGCCGCAGCATCCGCGAGTGCTGGAGGCATTGCAACCGATCTGGGAGGCACGCGGGAAGCCGGATTCCGGCCACGTCTTCTTGAATCGAGTGGGTAAACCTTTTCAAGACACTCGAAAGGCTCGCATCCCAGGAGGAAATCCTTTGCGCGCCTCACATGCGACGGCTTGTAAAAGGGCTGGCATTAGCAATTTCACTATTCACGATTGGCGCCATCACTGGGCTTCGCATTGCGTGATGGCTGGAATCGACCTGATCACCATTCAGAAATGGGGCGGATGGGAATCGCTCCGGATGGTCGAGCGATATGCGGGCGTGGGTGTCGAGCATATGCGTGATGCTATCGCGAAGCTCAAATAGCCGCTCCTTGGACTCCGATGGCGAAAGATACGTCATCGGAGTTCGGCAATGACTGTTGGACGCGATCCCTTCCGCGGTCATCTGCAGAACCGCGTTGTAGTCGTAATGAGAGAGCCAAGAATTTTGTGGTTTCGCATTTTCGTCAATGAGCTCCAAAAACTCTCTGAACCTCATTTGGCGTAATCAGTCGACCATCCTAAAACAAGAATACTGATCGAAATCAGGCGTAATTGAAAAGAATTACATTCTTTTCAAAGCGGATATCTTTGTATTTTTTAGGGTAAATCGAGATGATTAACACGAATAATTCAGGAACCCAGGCGGCAGCCTGTATTAAGTTCAAACCGAAATTCCCGCTATTTTGTCCTAGCACTGATTGTGTGCCGATTTTGTCGCATGACCAAGGCTACTGCGTAAGCTTTGATAGCCGGAGGCACGATGTTTGTCAGAAGCGGCTTCGTCTCCGTGAGTGCGATCGCACTCGTATGAAGGGGAGGAGGCGTCATGACGCTTGATGCGGGTAACCCTCCCTCGAACAGGCTCCGTCCTCATCTCGAAAGGGAACGAATGAGCAAGCCTTTGCGGCGCACGCAACGGGAGATTGTGGCTGAATATCGTGAGGACATCATCGCCCTTATCCAGGAGGATGGTGCAGGTGTGGCTGAGGTTGCGGCGGCAGTGGCTGCGCAAGGTGAACGCGTCCTGCTCCCGGGCTTCAAAAGCGCAGTTTTGCACGAACTCGGATCGGTCAAGGCCATCCGGGCGGGCCGCGGGACGGGGCGTCCGCAGGTTCATGGCGTGCGGGCCGCAGCGATCTCCGAGCCTGGATCTGTCAGTCACGTAATCACTGAGGACGATGACGATGAATTCGCCGCCCGTCGGCGGCGCGACTGACGAGCGATTTGCGAACTGAGCCCAGCTACATATCACGAGGTGGAGTTATGACCGAAGAAATTAAGACGATCGCGGGCGAGCAAAACGCTACGCCGCAAATGCACGATGCGAAGAAGTTGAAAGTGATCGTTATCGGACCAAACGACGGCGGTGTGCGTAAGACGAAGACTGCACTTCTCCTTGGTTCAATTGCTAAGGCATCTGGATTGACGACGATGTTCGTGTGCGCAGATTCGGGCATTGGGAGCTTGTCTGCCAGTTTGAAGCTTGGGGGGCCGAATCCGGTAGAGCTATTCGAACGAAAGGAGATGCCGGACTATGCCGCGGTGCTTGTTGCGCAGGCGAGGGAGCATAAAGCTGATGTCGTGGTCATCGACCTGGGCGCGAATGAGATGCTGAACAGCGCCTCGAGACGTACGCTACGTGCGGCTCTGCCTGCCTTGAGGACTCTCGGCCATGAAACACATGTCATTCTATCGGTCATCCCGCAAAAGGTTGGCTTGGAGGAGGACGCCTCTCAATTCGCGCGACGAATGGAAAGCTGCGCGACTATCTCTCTCGCTGTCCACGGCGCTGACCAAGACGGAGAGTTGTCCAAGTTTCGCGAGTTGATGGCCGACTACCAGCATTTCCATGTTTCGAGCGATCATGGTGCGATCCTGCATCTAACTTCGAAAGCAGGGGTAACGCCCTTCGATTGGGTTCTTGCCCCACCATCTCAATTCACCATGGCTGCCGGCCTGATGGCACATAATCTGCTCAAGCTGGCAAAGCAGGGGACCATGATGCAGATGTTCGGTTCAGCCCAGGCGATTGGCGAACTCGAGAAACTTGCCCGCAGCAGGCCTCATAATTTTTACACTAATCGGAATGCTGAGTGGCAAGTGCATGATGACGCCCTGGCAGCCGATGAGGCGGAGATCCAGGCCAACCATCGGTTGTTGGCGCTCAGCGATGACGCAGCGGATATTGCACTTGTCCCGGCCGCACGCGCTTACATCGCTGCTTCCCGAATGAAGGTGTCAGCCTACCGCGGCGCGATGCAAGCTTGCACCTGATCGCCTGTGTGTTCGGCTTCAATTCGCGTTTCACTATCCACCCCCTCGCCACACAGCCGCATCCATGTGCGTATCGTGTGGCGAGTAGTCCTGAGTAGGTCGTGAAAGTGCACAGGATGGGGCGTGCTGGCACGCCCGTTCGTGACTGCTCTGTGCGCTTTGCGCTGGTCGCAGTCTAGACCCAAGAGAAAACCATGAGACAAGAACGTCAAAAGGTCACGATCCGACTGACGAATGATGAATTCGAAAAGCTCCAAATCGACGCTTCGACGGCGGGTCAGAGTCTGACTGGCTTTGCTACCAACCTGATCGTTGGCCGTCGCCAGAGTGCCGACCCCGTTCTGGCAAGCAGCGGAGAAGTTTTGGCGGCTGCATATGCGCTGTACTCTCTCGCCGATAAGCCATATGATGGCGACAGGCTCCGTGCAGCAGCCCGCACGCACGCTTTGCAGGCGATTGCGATCCTCCGGCGTTCCGCTCGGCTATGATCGTCAAAAAAATCCGTCGGTCAGATGGCCAAGAAAGCGCCGCGAAGGAACGGCGCTACCACGGCGTTTTGACGACCTATATTGCCCGGGCGAGGGCCGAGGATGCTCTGCGACTCGCCGAAATGAGCGACGATCCTTATGCGTCGGATCTGGCTGCCTACGTTTCGCGGCATGGTAGTCAGGAGTTAGTCCTCGATTGCTGGTCAATTAACTTGCTGGGCGACAATCATGAGGATTGGATCGCAGAAGTTAATGCGCTGCATTTTCGCGCGGGTAGCCCTCACAAAGTTACCGATCATTGGGTCTTGTCCTGGGACACTGCAGATTGTCCTACCTCTTCAGAAATCAAGGCGGCGGTCGCTACATTCCTGCGATGCCAGGGGCTCGAAAATTGCGCAGCCATAGCAGCCGCGCATGCCGACACCGACAATGTCCATACACATATTGCCGTCACTCGAATCCACCACATAACCGGCGAGCGCCAGGTCGCTGGACAGGGGTGGGATATCGATGCCGGCCACCGCGCAAAGGCGGTAATCGAAGATATGTTTCCGCGGTGGCGGCGAGAGGAGCGGTCGCTATACGCCGTCGTCGGTAACGAACTGATTGAAACCGGCAGCGGTGCAATCGTCGGGCCAGCAGGCCAGCCAGAGCTCTGGCGACGACGGGCCGATCGGGCGAAATCGCAGGAAGCCTCACTCAAGTACGAAGCGCTGAAGCTCGAGGCGGAAACCGGAGAACAATCTGCTTCACGGGTCGCATTGGAAGAGGCAGTTCCCATTTTGCGCAACGCCTCTGGCTGGCTGGAGGCGCATCGCCTGCTGGCGAGCAAAGGTATCGGTCTTGAACGGACGAGAAAGGGTGGGCTTCTGACCCCGGGCGATCGGCGGGTGAAACTGTCAATTGCACGCGATACTTCATTTTCTGCGCTGGAAAAGAAGTGGGGGGCTTACCTTGAGGCGCCTGACAAGGCTGCGATGGGTTGGTTACCCAGGGAGCTAAACCAACGAGGCACCGCTATCGCTGCATATTACGCCGAGAAGAACGCATTCAAATTGCGCCTCTCCAGGTTGTCTAGCAGCGTCCATCGCCTAATTGCCGTCACCGGCGCCGAAGCAGCAGAAATCGACCTAAGCGGGATGACGTTTCCAACGTTTGATGCTTGGCGCGCTGGGGCGGCTCCGCCGGATATAGCGGCTCATGCGTCAAGTGGTGCATTCGTGACGTCTCGGTCAGGCGCGCGTGGCAAGGCGTCCGTCACCGATTTGCCCTGCCTCTTCGCGATGAAGCGTCGCGATGTCATCACGTATCGCTCGCCTCGCAACCCGCGCGAAGTATTGATTGTGGATACCGGTGATCACATCATCCTGCACAAAGCGGACAGAAATCTCGTTCGCGCTGCCTTATCAATTGCGGTTGCGCGATGGCCGGGGGAACCGATTTCGGTCGAAGGCGATAAGTCCGTTTGCAGAATGGTCCGAGCCGTCGCTCGAGAGATGGGGATCGCGATCACGGACAATGCTCGGGCCCTAGAATTGAAGGCTCTCCCCGACGAGACTTCAAAGCTTATGTCTGACCCTCCGGCAGATTTCCGCACGGCGCAGGCGGAAAATCAGTTTCCTTCTGAGGATTTGCTCGCAGTGACCGACGCGCAGCCTACTCCTGACAACTCGCTTCCGATCCCTGAGAGCTCGGTGCGGGATGACGCTTACAGCCAACGGCGATCTCAGCCTACGACGCCTTACGCCGAATGGTTTCTGCTTAGAGAAGATGAGGCCCAACAATTTGAGCGGGATAGGAGCGCGTTGATGGTGCAACAAGACGAAAGTTCCATGACGCAGGCTGCGGCCGATGGCTTTGCAGAAGAAGTCGAAATTCAGGCGCGGGCCTGCTTAAATAGGCTGGCCGTAGAAAGATTAAGAGCTCGAGGCATCGGAAGATGATGACGTTGCGACATTAACTTATGCCTTCGCTTTTAAGCGCCGGGCAGAGCTCAAATGCTACGAGTATGATGACCGCTTCAGCCCTGAAGTCGGAAGCTGGAGAGCGAATTCACAATGCCTGATAGCGGCCGCTCGTTCAACAAGTGGTTACGACGCTATCGCTTAAGGTCGGGTCTCAAATCAGATATAGAATTTGAATGGAAGCTTGGGCTCTCCGTCCATTGGCGCCGAAATCAACACGTCGCCAACCGCGTTGGCAAACCGGATTGTGACCGGGAGTCGATCATTATGAAGGCAGCTATTAAAGTTGATTTTGGTCAAACCCATCACATCTTTAAGCACTGTGTCGAGGGGGCAACTTCCTCGCGCGACTCTGACTGAAATTGGATTAGGTGTTTCGGGCCCCATATAGGTATCTAGACGCGGCGCATAGCCGGATGTCCAAAGGAATGCGTGGCGTTCAGAGGTCTCGAGTGCTGTTCCGCGAATGACTGGGTAACCGCCCGGCCGGTACAGCTTCACATTGTCTTTTGCATCCGAGATCTGAACGCCAACGAGATTGGTTTCCTTCCCACAAGCGGATTGGAAGCCACGCCACTCCTCGTCAGTAAAACTGGAGGGCGCATGAATGAATAGCTCGCGCGGCGGTGCTTCATGGAGCCGCTCATATTCCCCTACGACCATGCTTACGAGATTAGCGGCTGCCGCCTCATCCAAGTGGAACTGACGGGAATCGGTATGGAACCACGGCCCCAATGCCCCTCGGAACACAACGCCCTCTCCATCGGACAGGAACATCTGCGCGGCGCAACAGGCATGTCGCTCGTCGGCGGTCAGTTCGCTGCGTTTGTAAACCAAGCCCACATAGCAGACGCCCGGTCGGACATTGGCGAGCTGCCATGGTTTGCCACCAGCTTTGTAGTATGCCCCTGTGCAAAGCTTCCATGCAATCGTAGCCGGATCCTCGACACGACGAACCGGCATGCCACTCTCGCGCTTGAAGTCGTCCGGCGTCAAAGTGGTCTCGCGAACGATCTGGGTAACAATTCGTTTAGAGAGCAATCTTGCCTTGAGTTGCCGACGGAAGTGGGTGGCGTACTGATAGACGGCGGCCTCAAGTTCGTCGTCCCCAAACAGCGTCGGCTCGCTCTGCAATTGGCGTGCGCGTGCCACCGTGATCGACACGACGCCGGCGTTTCGCTCGGACTTGGGGACGGAGGATTTGGGCCGCCCCAACGTATAGACAATCTCAGGAATGACGACGAACCAGAATGCCGGAGGGTTCTCCATCCGATCCGCTTCGGCAATGAGGCGCGTCACATATAGATCGACGGCGCCGCGCACAGCTTCGTGACGATTGTCGATCTTGAGAATTCGCTCAAGCTCGCTTTCGTCGAGGTCGTCGATCACGCGCACCGGCTGTTCAGGCCAAGCTGCATGGAACGCCTGCTCGAAGCCAGGAAAAGGGACATGCTGGGGCTCGAACTCGCGTGAGCGCAGCCCAGGTTTGGGAATGTCTATCATCCGGCTGATGGAGGTTGACCAGCGGCGAAACCGGTCGACGCCTTTCGCCGTGCCGATCACGCCGTAGCGGACGTTGGGCAGATCTCGAGGATCGCCGACTGGGCCATAAAGGAAAAGACCATCGCGAGGATAGGCAAGCTTCTGCCCCATCGCGAACTCAAGCGTCGGTTCGCGCATGTGGCGTACCCGCGGATAAGCTGGCGTGCTACGCGGCGTCCGACGCGTCTTCGATTTCGTCGAAGGCATCATCGTCATCCTCATCAATGGTGGGATCGTCTTCATCGCTAAACTGATCGTCGCCGGCGAGGGGAATGCTAACCGGCGCGGTCCACTGCATGGGCGGAATTTTGAGAGCAATGGTTTCGCTGCTGCTCATGGGCACAGCGAGGACCGCTTTGCCCTCGGCCAGCCAGTGCAGGAACGCCAGCAACATGTCTCGCCATCGCGCGTTACGCCAACCTTTCGCGAATGAGCGGCGCTGGCGGTGCATCTTCTTCACATCGTCCATCGCGTTCTGCCCATCGGTGCTAAAGATGAGACGGCTAAGAACACGGACATGGCGAACCGGTGCAGTGCGCGCGGCGACGGAAACACCAAAGTGCCAATGCACCCGGCGTTTCGAGGAATACCCTTGGATTTGCCGGGAGCCAGACCATTGGCCCATCTGGAACGCGACCTGATTAGTTGGCGCTACGTCGGCGCGCGCCCACCAGGCCAGTTGAGTGCCGGACATCTGATAGGGTTCTAACTGCCGGCTGCGAAAGACTGCTTCCATCCCCTGACGGACAAGATCGGCGAATTTGTTACGGGCATCCCATGCCTCGATCGAATGGTCGTCCCAACCCTTATCGAGAAAGGCCCCGAGTGGATGCGATCCTGCGGCGCGAAGCGGAAGGTTTGGCCCGAAATGATCCTGCAGATCGTGGGCTGGCGCGAAGGTCAAAAATCCTTCACCAAACGGTACGAGTGGCCAAGGCGCTCCTTTGAGGCTCTTGTCGATCGCTGCCTGAGGCACGCCATCGGGAAAATGAAACTGGCGGATGCGCTTGGGTAGCGTGTTCATCAGCAACCAGTTGGAAACAAGAGCCTCGGGCTGCGATTGAATTCGCTTGGCGTGGATGAGGTGGACATCGCGCCACACGCTACCGTCCATGGGCTCGGTTCGGGGAATGCGGTAGGTATGCGCTAATGTGTCGAGCAGCTCAGCAAGACCAGCAGCCCAGCTCTTCTCAAAATCGATATACTGGGAATGAGCAATGAGAAACGGCGCCTCGAAAGGCGCGAGCTTCAAGGGGATGATGAATTCCTTATCCCCGATTCTGCGCGCTATGTCGGACGCGATCTGGATCTCGTTACGAACGCCCTGCTTTTCGACCGAGACCGGATCCGCGACGAGAAGCACTTTAGCGGCACGGTGGCGCAACGCGTGTTCCAGCTTGCGCTGCCAATCATCTCCGCCCTTAAGGCGTAGAACGTCAGCCCAGACCTCATAGCCCATCGCCGCCAGTTTCGCGCCGAGCCAGAGTGTGAACACGTTCTGCTCCGGGCTAGCGTGGCTGATGAAGATCGCTTCGCGTTGTTCCTCCTGATCCAATGCGGTTCCTCGCACCTGTTTTGTTCTCCTTTCCTAGCTCATATTGGCTCGGGACGCGAACGCCAATTGAGCAGGGTTCCGTAAGGAGACTGTTACAGGATTGGTCAGATGCCTTGTGGTTCGCGCGTTCTCGCTAAACCGCATATACACATTTGGACATCTGTGTTGAAAGGTGGGCATGCCTCGAATGCCCCGAATCCAGCCCGCTAAAGCAATACCCAAGGAGCTACGTGACAAGCTGGCAATCTGTCACGAGCACCCCGATCGCGTGCTTTTTTTGGATATAGAAACGACTGGCTTGAGTCATTTCTATGACGAAATCACGATCGTGGGTTGGTCCTTCGGCGGCAAATCTGGAACCTTCATAAAGGGCCAAGATCCGTATGAATTACTTCAAGTCGCACAGCGGGCCGTTGCCGTTGTCACCTTCAACGGGATTCGTTTCGACCAGCGGTTCCTGAGGCAAGAATTTCCGCATGTCAGTCTACCGGAAGCACACATTGATCTAATGTATCTATGCCGGCGAGTGGGCTTGACCGGCGGGCAAAAAGCGATTGAAGCCACCCTAGGTCTGAACTTTCGCGAGGATTTGGAAGGGGTCGATGGCTTTGCAGCAGTGCTATTGTGGCATCAGTATCTTCGCGGTGACCTCAATGCGCTCAAACGCCTGATCGCTTATAATCGGGCTGATATCGCGGCGATGGGCGGCTTGATGGACAACGCCCTGAGTTCCTTAGGTTATGACCCTGATCTAATCGGCCAAGCCGTAAGATTTGTCGATTGGTCGAACCCCAAAGATCGCCACAGGCTGCCGACGGGCATTAAAAAGGCAGCCCCCGAACTTGCGCGAGCGCCCACGTTCCGTGAGTTGTTCGACGGGCACCGCGCAGCAACCTCCAGAATTGTCGGCATAGATCTCACCGGGTCTGAGGCGAGGCCCACTGGGTGGTGTTTGCTTGATGGGTTCAGGGCGAAAACCGAGACGATATCCAGCGACGCCGATCTCATAGAACGTACAATCGCCGCTTCGCCCGACCTTGTCTCGATCGACTCTCCGCTCTGCCTGCCATTCGGCCGGCAAACCGTTTTTGATGATGATCCGACACGTGACGAATTCGGCATCATGCGGTTTTGTGAGCGTGAGCTGAAGAGGCGCGGAGTAAACGTGTACCCCAGCCTGCTTCCAAGCATGCAAAAGCTGACTGCTCGCGGTATAAAGTTGGCGGCGATTTTCAGGTCTCATGGCTTGCCGGTCATCGAGAGTTATCCCGGAGCCGCCCAAGATGTGATGCGTATCCCGCGAAAGGGCGCCGGTGAAGAGTGGCTCAAGCTGGGGCTGAAGAATTTTGGCATTCGCGGAAAGTACGCAACCTCCAAAGTCACTCACGACGAACTCGATGCTATCACATCAGCGCTTGTCGGCACATTCCATCTTGCCGAACTCTCGGAGGAATTGGGAACCGCCAACGAGCCGCCGCTGATTATTCCTCGCCTCGAAGTACACAGAACCCCGCTGGTAATTGGAGTCAGCGGCCCCATCGCTGCCGGAAAAACAACGTTTGCGGAGATCCTACAGTCTCAGGGTTACGCTTACACACGCTTCAGCTTAGTAATCGATGACCTGCTCAATGAGCGAAATTTGCCTCTTGATCGCCATCATCGTCAAATGGTGGGTGCCGAGATCAATCGGGATGGTCGCCAAAGGGAGCTTGCAGAGCGTACCCTATCCAGGGTCGCAGGGGCGGCCGCAATTGTGGTGGACGGTCTCCGTTTTCCAGACGATCATGCCTTTCTAAGAGAAAAATTCGGCTTCCGGTTTCATCATATCCACGTTTCAGCGCCTGATGAGGTTCGTAGGGAGCGCTATGCTGAGAGACTAGAACTGCCGCCCTTCGCGGCGCAGAAGGCGTTTGACGAGGCCAATGCGTCAGAGGTGGAGCGTATGGTTCCAACGCTTGAGCGACTCGCGAACGGAACACTATTCAATATCGGCACCATGGAGGATATGGCTGCTAATCTCCTGAGTCTCTCGGCGCAGTGGGAAGAGGGAAATTAATGCCAGTATCAATCGTCATCGGTGGTCAATTCGGGTCTGAAGGCAAGGGCAAGGTCTCCCTTGAGCTTGTCAGGATGGCGACCGAACGGCGGATTGCGGTGGTACGGGTTGGCGGTCCTAATTCAGGCCACACGGCCTATGATCGGTCGGGCCGGAAATTCGCCCTGCGACAACTCCCTGCCGGAGCGGTCGATCGCAATGTCGATATCGTCTTCCCCGCTGGTTCCTACATCGACGTCGATGTCTTGTGGCGTGAAATTGACGAGCTCGACTATCCACGCGACCGCATATTTGTCAGCCCGTACGCGAATATCATCACGCCAGAACAAAAGGCTTGGGAAGTCGAGGCCGGACTGGTGTCAGGAATCGGATCGACCGGAAGCGGTGTCGGCGCAGCGGTCATGGCGCAGGTCGCCCGCGAGGCGTCCAACTTTCCGCTTCATCGGCACGATGCCGCGCACTGCGCACCATTGGAGCCATTTCTGCGCAACACGACAGGCTTGATGCGGAGCTGGTTGGACGCTGGCGCGCGGATAATCATCGAAGGGACCCAGGGGTTCGGCCTGTCACTTTACGATGGCGGTCATTGGCCCAAGGCCACATCTCGCGCGACGACGGCTGCAGCGGCTTTGGCCGAAACAGGGCTAAGCCCAATGGATGTGGACAACGTCGTGTTAGTTATCCGATCCTATCCAATCCGCGTTGCCGGCAATTCTGGCCCACTGCCGGGCGAGACGAGTTGGGAAGCTATTGCCCAATCCAAGGCAACTCGCGAAGATCTTCGGGAATTTACAACCGTGACCAATAAGCTTCGCCGTGTCGGCCACTTTGATGCTTCTGTGGTGGGGGCCGCGATTGCTTGCAACAATCCGACCATGATTGTGCTGAACCATCTAGACTATGTTGCTTCGAAACACATTCGTGGTGAGGAGTATACCAAATTAGCGGGCTTCGTGACCGAAGTTGAACAGACAATAGGACGACGCATCGATCATCTTGGCTTCTCACCTACGTCGATGGAGCTCAGAAGTGCGCTTGTTGGCTGACGAGGCAGCCCCAGGGGAGGAACTGCTCGTCTCGCGCGATCAAGGCAAAGCGCTTGCCGAAGCATGGGATACAAAATCAAGCAGGTTGAATATACCTAACACGCTGCTCACTTCACGACATATTCTTGAAGTAGTGAATAAAACAGGAGTAATTTCTCCTTTCTTTTTCTCGGAGGGGCTTCGGAAGGACCGCTTAAAAAAAGCGGCATACGAAGGTCGGATTGGATCCAAGGCCTACATATACAAGGATAAAAACTGCCCTGAGAGGATATTCGATTCGTCAACGGATGAATTTCTTGTGGTCCCGCGCAACAGCATTGTTTTTGTCGAGAGCGATTTGGATTTTCGAATTCCAGATTTCATCGCGCTACGCTTCAATTTGCAGATTCAGCACGTGCATCGTGGGCTATTGTTAGGCACAGGTCCGCTGATCGACCCCGGATTCTGGGGTAAACTGTGCATCCCGTTGCACAATCTTACTGACGAAGATTACGAGATCCCGCGCGACGAGGGACTAATCTGGATTGAGTTTACCAAAACAACCCTGTCATCAAATGCAACTGACAAGGCACGTCCCCCGCAAGGAGGCACCACGGAGCCAAGGAAAGAGCATTGGGATGTTGAGAAATTCCTGCACAAAGCCGCTGAGCAGTTTAAAGGGCACAAGGTTCCGATCAAAAGCTCGCTTCCGACGATGTTCAACGAAGCGAATGCCGCAGTCACAAAATCTGCGAAAGATGCGACATCGGCAGCCGAGGAGGCACGTTCTTTACGCACACTCAACATTTACGCCATGGTCGCGGCAGCCATAGCTCTAGCTGCGCTTACAATGGCATTCTGGAATTTTAATAACGGATTAGCGGTACGAAATGAAGATATAGCGGGCAAGCTGAAGTCAGAAACAGAGGCGGTACGCACTGCTCTTGATCAGCACGTCAACGACGTTGAACGCTACAGTTCCGCCCCTGACGATGCGCGAGCGTCAGTGCCGGCGTTGAGGGGAGCCATAGAGCGGCAGCGTGCGGAAATCGGTGCACTTTCTAAACAGGTTTCGGAATTGAAGGCTGAGCTGGAGCGTACTAAGCCCAAGCTAAGTAATCCCAATTGATCTAAGGGTTGGGCTTTCAGCAACATTCGATTTTCCGGACGTCGCATCCTTAGCAAAATAAATGGCCGCTTATTGCCCTGCTTGCCCGAAAGCAGACAGTCCAGAACGTCCGACAGTCTCGCTGAATTGAGCTGGTTGAAGGAGCGGCTGCTTCCGGGATGCAGCGATCTGAACTTCCGGCATCGAGGCGCATTTGGACGGGACAGATCGCTCCGGTGATGTTCGGAAACGGTCCGAATAATGTGCAATGCTTTAGGGCATTTGCCGCAGGTGACAGACGAGGCTTGTGTCGATCATCCACGTTATTATGCTACATATCCAATGGGGGGCTCGTCGAACTTCGCCTTCTTGGCACAGCATGACGATCGCCTGCTCCGGCTTGCGACGTTGGCGGAGCGTTACTTTTCGGACGATCCACCGACAGCCATCGTAAAACTCCGTTCGTTCGCGGAATTCATGGCTAAGGAAATCGCTGCCCAGCACGCCTTACTGCCCGCTGGCGCACCAAGCTTTGACGAAGTGCTTTCGGTCCTTCGTCGGCGGTCAATCCTGCCGCAACAGGTCGCGGACATCTTTCATCTTCTGCGTCGAGCTGGGAATGCGGCAGTGCACGAGGACGCGGGTTCGGCTTCCGAAGCGCTTCAGGCCCTGAAATTGGCGCGGAATCTCGCGATTTGGTTCCATCAGTCATACGGAGGGCAAGCGACCTTCAAAGCTGGGCCTTTTGTTCCGCCGGTCGCGCCAAAGGACGTTTCGACCGAATTGAGGGCAGAGCTGGCTGCTCTTCGAGCCGAAGTCGTTTCCACGAAAGATGCCGAGGCTAAAGCGCGCCTGGCCGCTGCCGATGCAGAAGCTGCTCGGCTGGATGCGCTAGAGCGTGCTGGGAAAAGCGAAGAAGAGCGTGCTTTCTGGGAGCGCTATGCTGCTGACACAGAAGCGCAGAGCCGCGCGGCGTCCAAGGCATTGGCGGCCACTCAGGCCGCCTCTGAGGCAGCCGCTCCTGGAACGCACGATCTACTCACGGCTCTTGCTGCCACGGCGGCAAACAATATTGAACTCGACGAGAAAACCACCCGCGTCCTCATTGATGAGCAATTGAGGCTTGCCGGGTGGGAGGTCGATAGCGCCGTTCTACGCCATGCAAGCGGCGCTCGCCCAGAATATGGGCGCAACATGGCCATCGCAGAATGGCCGACAAATAGCGGGCCGGTGGACTACGCGCTCTTCGTCGACGGTCGTTGCGTTGGCGTGATCGAAGCGAAGCGGGCAACGAGGGACGTTCCTGGCCGCATCGGGCAGGCGAAGAGATATTCCAGGGATATCACACTCGACGTCGATGCGCTGCCGCCGGGTGGACCCTGGCAGTCTGGGGATGATCGCTTCCGCGTCCCGTTCATGTTTGCAACCAACGGCCGCCCATATGTGAAGCAGTTGGCTACTAAGTCGGGGATCTGGTTCTGGAACGCGCGCACTGGGGAGGCGCCGCGGGCACTGGCCGAATGGTTGTCGCCCCGCGATCTCATCGAACGGCTCGAGCAGGAGTTCGGCGAACCCCTCGACAAGGTCGCCGAACGAGAAGTTGGCGTTTCTGGGCTGCGACCTTACCAAGAGCAAGCGATCACGGCGGTGACGGATGCGATTGCCGTTGGGCAGCGCTCGATCCTTCTTGCGATGGCAACGGGCACGGGCAAGACGCGGCTCGCGATTGCTCTCATGTACGAGCTTCTGCGCGCGAAGCGCTTCCGCCGGATCCTTTTCCTGGTCGATCGAAATGCGCTCGGCAGGCAGACGCTCGACGCGATGTCCACGACGGATACGTCTGGTTTCCTGAAGTTCGATCAGGTGTTCCCAGTGGCCGATCTCGCTACCAAGTTTCCGGAAGCGACGACGCGCGTTCAGGTCGCAACTGTGCAAGCGATGGTGCGTCGTCTGTTCGACGAGCCAAGTCCTGATCGCGCGACACCGGGCACATACGATTTGATCATCGTCGACGAGGCTCATCGTGGCTATACGCTCGATGCGGAGCTCCGAGAGGAGGATCTCGGCTTTCGGACGCTGGACGACTATCTCTCGGCTTATCGGAGAGTGCTCGACTATTTCGACGCGACCACAGTGGCACTGACCGCTACACCGGCGCTGCACACCCGCGAGATTTTCGGCCGTCCGGTCTTTTCCTATGGGTATCGGCAGGCCGTCATTGACGGGTATCTGATCGACCATAGGCCGCCTCGCCGGATCACGACCGCGCTCAGCCAGACCGGGATTACCTTCGAGCAAGGCGAAGAGGTTTCCATCATCGACCCCAAGACGGGGCAGCTCGATCTCATCGACTTGGAGGACCAAGTCGACTTCGAGGTCGTCGACTTTAATCGCAAGGTTTACACCGAACCGTTCAATCGCGCAGTCGCGCAGGCCATCGCTATTGAATGCCCGCCGGACCAGTCGGGCAAAACCTTGCTGTTCGCGGCCAGGGATGACCACGCCGACATCCTCGTCCGCGCGCTTCAGCAAGCACTCGAAGAGGAATATGGGCCGCAGCCGCACGACATCGTCACGAAGATCACGGGAAGCGTCGACAAGCCATTAGACGCCATCAAGGCGTTCAAGAACGACCCGCGCCCCAAATATGTGGTGACTGTCGACCTGCTGACGACCGGCATCGACGTGCCCGCCATCACGAACCTCGTCTTCGTCCGCCGTGTGAACAGTCGCATCCTATACGACCAGATGATCGGCCGCGCGACGCGCCGTTGCGACGAGATCGGCAAATCCTATTTCCGTATCTTCGACGCCGTGGATATCTACGCCAATCTTCAGGAATTCACGGATATGCACCCGGTCGTCGTCGACCCGGCGCTGAGCTTTGGCGATCTGGTCCGCGATCTGGAGCGGGCATCGACCGACGAGGATCGCGCCATCGTCCGCGATCAGATCGTGGTCAAATTGCGGACCCGGCTCAAGCGACTGGACGATGATCGTCGCGCAACGCTCGAGCAGGTCCTCGGCACGCTCGATGCGCTGCCGGACAAGCTCAAGGACGCGCCGCCCGCCGACACGCTTGCCCTGTTCAAGCAACACGCATCGCTCGCCGCTGCCCTGGACGCGCCGGACAAGCGCGGTGGAGGGGATGGCATACTCATCTCCGAGCATGAGGACGAGCTCCTCTCGGTCGAGGACGATTATGGCAGCAAGGCCACGCCCGCCGATTACATCTCCGGCTTCGAGGCTTTCGTCCGCGCCAATATGAACGCCGTGCCCGCGCTCATCGCCGCCACCCAGCGCCCGCGCGATCTCACCCGCGCCGAGCTCAAACAGATCGCTGTCCTCCTCGATGAGCAGGGCTATTCCGAAGCCAACCTGCGCCAAGCCTATGACCGCGTCCGCAATGCCGACATCGCCGCCCACCTCATCGGCTTCGTCCGCCAGGCCGCGCTCGGCGATCCGCTCGTACCCTATGAGACCCGTGTGGAAAATGGCGTGCAGAAGATCCTCGCCAGCCGCGATTGGAGCCCGGTCCAGAAGCGCTGGCTCCAGCGTATCGGCCGCGCCCTCAAGGAGCAGCCGGTCGGCGATCCCGCCATGCTCTCCGATCCGCTTTTCGCTCAGAATGGCGGCTTTCCCGTCATCGATCAGGCCTTCGATCACCAGCTCGGCAATGTCCTCATGGACCTAAACGCCGCCATCTGGGATAGCGACTCAATCGCTCAAGGGGCCGCATAAGGAGCACCCAATTGAATCCCGCTTCCGATCTCGTGAATAAACTGTGGCGCCTGTGCGCGCTGCTGCGCAAGGATGGCATCACCTATCAGCAATATGTCACCGAGCTGACCTATCTGCTGTTCCTCAAGATGGCCTCTGAGCAGAAGGATGAAAGCCGCATTCCGGAAGGCTATCGCTGGGGCGCCATCAAGGCCGCCAACGAGGCCGAGGTGCTGCAGCGCTATCGTCAGGCGCTCGTCGATCTGGGGGACCCGTCAAAAGTCGATGACCGCTCCATCGTCGCCATCTTCCAGAACGCGACCACCATTGTCCGCGAGCCGGCCAATCTGCGCAAACTGATCGACGCGATTGACGGCCTCCATTGGTTCACTGCTGAGCGCGATGCCTTTGGCGACGCCTATGAAGGCCTGCTCCAGAAGATGGCGGAGGAGACTAAGCGCGGCGCCGGCCAATATTTCACGCCCCGCGTGCTGATCGAGGTCATGGTCGCGCTGATGAAGCCGCAGCCCGGCGAAGTGATTCAGGATCCCGCCGCTGGCACCGGCGGCTTCCTCATTGCGGCCGATCATCACATGCGCGATGCGACCGACGATTATTTCGAGCTCTCGCCCGCGCAGCAGAAATTCCAGCTCGGCCATGCGATCCGCGGCATCGAGAATGTGCCGGATACCTTCCGCCTGCTGCTGATGAACCTGCACCTGCACAAGATCGACCCGGACCATCTTGATCTCGGCGACACCCTCTCGCCCAAGGGCAGCGAGGGTCGGTTCAAGAATGCCGACCTCATCCTCACCAATCCGCCCTTCGGCCCCGCCGGCGGCCCGCCGACCCGCAATGACCTGACTATCACGGAACGCGTCTCCTCTTACCAGCTGCCTTTCGTCGAGCATGTCGTCCGCGCCCTGCGCCTCGGCGGCCGCGCGGCGGTCGTCGTGCCCGATAACGTTCTGTTCGATGAGGGGCGGGGCAAGGCGCTGCGCCAGCGCCTGATGAGCTGGTGTGATCTCCACACTATCTTGCGTCTGCCGACCGGCATCTTCTACGCGCAGGGCGTGAAGACCAACGTCCTTTTCTTCACCCGCGCCGACGAGGAAGCGCCGCTCAAGGACGCGACGGAAGCGGTCTGGATCTACGATATGCGCTCCGGCGCGCCCGCTTATGGCAAGACCAACGCGCTCAAGCCCGCCGACTTCGCCGATTTCGTCGCGGCCTTCGGCGACGATCCGCTGGGCAAGGCCTCCCGCACCGACACCGGTGAGCAGGGCCGTTTCCGCCGGTTCACACGCGAGGAGATTGCGGCGCGGGGCGACAATCTGGATATCAGCTGGCTCAAGGATACGAGCGCTGAGGCAGAGGATGGGCTTGAAACACCGGAGGATATTGCTGCGGCGATCGAGGGCCATCTGATGGCCGCGCTGGGGGAAATCGGTGCGCTGGTGGCGGAACTGGGCGGCGAGGTGGATGAGGCAGTGCTGGTGGAGGCGGCGGAGTGAGTTTGCCGGAGGGTTGGGCCTATGCCACGATAGCCGATGTTGCGGCGATCAATCCCAAGCATGACAAGGATGTTGACCGGGGCCAATTGGTTTCATTCGTTCCCATGCCGGCGGTCGACGAACGCCTAGGAGCTATTACTGCGCCGACGGAACGAACGCTGGGCGACGTCTGGACCGGTTTCACTCACTTTGCCGAAGGTGACGTGATCTTCGCGAAGATCACGCCGTGCATGGAGAATGGCAAGGCGGCGGTTGCACGTGACCTGACCAACGGGTTGGCTTGCGGATCGACGGAATTCTATGTGATGCGAGCAGAAGACGAGGTCTACCCTGACTTTCTCTGGAGGTTAGTTCGTCAGAAGTCGTTCCGTGACGAGGCCGAGCAGCACATGAGTGGGGCAGTTGGGCAACGACGTGTTCCACGCCAATATCTGGAAGCTCATGCGCTAGCCGTTCCTCCGGCTTCAGAGCAGCGCCGTATCGTCGCGAAGCTGGACGCGCTGACCGCCCGCCTCGCCCGCGCGCGGGCGGAACTGGATCAAGTGCCGGTGCTGGCTAAGAAGCTCAGAGAACAGGCACAGGCAGAACTTTGGGTAACGGATGAGCTCTGTGGCTTGAACGATTTTTTGGCTGAGCCAATTCGGAACGGCCTTTCGATAGCTGGATCTGACCAGCCTCCCGGAGTTCGAGCGTTGAAACTTAGTGCGCTCCGGGGGGGCGTGGTGAATTTGGACGATGTCCGATATTTGCCAATCGAGCCTGAACGAGCCGAGCCTTATGCGCTGCGTTCTGGAGATTTGCTTGTCAGTCGCGGGAACGGGACGCTTTCGCTGGTGGGCAAGGCTTCTTTGGTTTTTACCGACGAAAGCGATCTTCCGATCTTCCCGGATACCGCCTTTCGCATTCGCGTCGATACTGAAAAGGTCTGCGCCAAATGGCTCCTTCACGTCTGGAATTCCGGGGGTGTTCGTAAACAAATAGAGAGCGTCGCTAGGACGACGGCAGGTATCTGGAAGATCGCACAGCGAGATCTAATAGGCATAGAGTTGCCGCGCTTTGGTCTCGAAAGGCAGATTGAGCTTGCGAGCAAAATTGATGCTGTCTTCGCCCGCGCCGACCGCCTCGAAGCCGAAGCCATCCGCGCCAGCGCGCTGATAGACCGGCTGGAAGCCTCCATTCTCGCCAAGGCCTTCCGGGGCGAAATCGTGCCGCAAGACCCGGCCGACGAACCAGCCAGCGTCCTGCTGAATCGCATCCGCGCCCAGCGTGCCGCTGCGCCAAAGACGAAGCGTGGCCGGCAAGCCAAATCCATGGTTGCAGACCAGTCTGCGGATTAATCGGGAAGGGGAATTCGTGGACGAGGCAGGCTTCCGCCAATGGCTAGAGGCGAATTACGCGCCTAACACCGTTCAGACGAAGCTGTCGGAGGCGCGACAGTTGCGCGCGGCCTATGGCGATCTCGACGCGCTGTATGACGGCGATCGGCTGGAAGGCGTCATGCAGACGCTTCGTTACACGGCTGCCGACAAGGCGGCAGGACGGCCAAACCCATCGAAGCTCAATCTGCGTAACGATCTGAATCGTGATCTCAGCGCGTATAGAACGACGATAAACTATTACCGGCGCTACCGTGAGGGCGATGGGGCCAGCGGCGCCAGTCAACGTCCTGACGCGCAGGCTGTCCACAAGGCGATGGATGAGTGTGCGTCGATGGGCCTAGATGCCTTTCTGGACACCTATCGTTTCGGCCGGAACATCACATATTGGGCTGTTCGCGATGGCGAGAAGTTTCCGTCAAAGGCGGTTTTCGGTGTCGCCTATCAGTATATGCCTGGCGGAACAGCACTTGATGGCGATGGCTGTAACGGGACCGACGCTCGCAGGCATTTGGCGCGACTGGGGTTCGAAATCATCGGTGCTGGCGAGCAAACCGTGACTGACGCGGCGACCGTTTCTGATGCAGAGACCCAAGCGGACCGAAGGATGCCGCTTTCGACCAACCTCATTCTTTACGGTCCGCCCGGAACCGGCAAGACCTACTGCACCGCTGCCGAGGCGGTCCGCCTCTGCGATGGGCTCGATCCGCATGATCCGCTCTTGTCTGACTTGGCCCGTCGCT
Source organism: Sphingomonas sp. (assembly GCA_017304655.1). Classification (GTDB taxonomy): domain Bacteria; phylum Pseudomonadota; class Alphaproteobacteria; order Sphingomonadales; family Sphingomonadaceae; genus Sphingobium. The sequence goes on along the minus strand of JAFKLY010000003.1, from coordinate 546,269 downwards.
CTGAGCTGCGCAGCCGCTATGATCATCTCGTGGATGCCGGTCAGGTCCGGCTCGTCACCTTCCATCAGAATTATTCCTATGAAGAGTTCGTGGAAGGCCTCCGCCCTGTCACCGATGCCGGAGGAGAGGACGATGAGGCCACCTCAGGCTCAGGTTTCCGCCTCGAGCCCAAGCGCGGCATCTTCCGCGAAATCTGCGCTGTGGCAGAGAATGCCCGCAAGAATACCGGCCGGCGCGGCGGTTTCGATCTTGCCGGCCGCAAGCTGTTCAAGATGTCGTTGGGCCGTTCGGGGCAGGAAGATCATATCTTCGACGGCGCGATCGAGGGCGGTTATGCGGTTCTTGGTTGGGGTGGCGATGTCGACTGGTCCGACCCACGTTATGTAGACTTCAAAGCGATATTAGGGCGCTGGCGGGAGGATCATCCGGACGCGACTGGCAATGATCCGAACGTGGTGCAGCTCTGGTCGTTCCGCAGCGCCATGAAGGAAGGCGACTTGGTGGTCGTCTCCGCCGGAAACTCCCATTTTCGCGCGATCGGCGAAGTCGTCGGACCTTATCGCTACGATCCCGGTGATACGCGCAGCTACAATCATCGTCGGGCGATACGATGGCTTCACGTGCCGGACGAGCCGCTCCCTGTCGAGATGATCTACGGCAAGAAGTTCATGATGCAGTCCTGCTATCAGATGAAGGATGTCCTCACCAAGCGGGACGCCCTCTCGCGCTTGCTTCCCGGGGATGACGGCGGCGCGACCGGGCAGCCGGATCAGTTTGTTCTCATCATCGACGAAATCAACCGGGCCAATGTCTCCAAGGTGTTCGGCGAGCTCATCACCTTGATCGAGCCGGACAAACGTCTGGGGAGCGGTCCGGAGCAGCTCGTCCTGCAACTTCCCTATTCCGGGGAGGGTTTCGGCGTACCCGCGAACCTTCACATCGTCGGCACCATGAACACGGCGGACCGCTCGATCGCCCTGCTCGACACCGCCCTCCGACGTCGCTTCGTCTTCCGGGAGCTTGCCCCTGATCCGGCGCTTTTGCCTGAAACGATCGACGGCGTGCCGCTTCGTCGGGTGCTGGAAACGATCAATGATCGGATCGAATATCTGATCGATCGCGAACATCGCATCGGTCACGCGTTCTTCCTTGGCCAGGGCGGGCGAGATCGGGACGCGATCCACGCTACGATGCGTGACAAGGTCATCCCTCTACTCCAGGAATATTTCTTCGAGGATTGGGCGCGGGTCGCGGCTGTTCTGGGCGAGCGGCCGGGCCGGGGCGGTGGCTTTCTCGATTGCCGCAAGCTGCGCGATCCAACTGGCGGCGAGGGCGATGAGCGCGAGAGCTGGAGCGTGCGGCAGGTCTTCGCCGACGATGCCTATGATCGTCTGATCGGTAAGTCAGCGGTGGAAGCACCGCTTGAGGAGGCTGCCGAATGAGCCATCGCACGGTCCATGAATGGGGCCGTGTCAGAGTGGGCGAGAGCGGCTTCACGCGCGGTCAGGCAAATGCGCTGCTCGCTGCCGCACGAGCACATCCGCTTGGCGGCGCGGATGGCACGGACATTCTTTGCGATCATCACAGCTATGTGCGGGCGCGCCAGATGGTTGGCGTCGTCGCGAGCCGTGGCTGCAGTCTTGAGATCCTGCCGAAGGTCGATCCCGCCGCGATGGTGGAGGAGTCGGGCACCGTTCGCGCGCGGCTGGTGCACATGCTCGACGTCGCATTGGAGCTGAAGCTGTCGGTCGGTGAGACGACGGCGATGGGCCATCACGCGGATTCGCTGCTGGAGGTCTTCATAGGTCTATTCGCGGATCGCCTGCTCGCCGAAGTCCGGCGCGGACTGCCGCGACAGTATCGAGCTTTTGACGAAGATCTGCGCGCGCTGCGCGGGCGGCTCGACATGGTACGGCAGTTCACCGTCCATGCCGTGCGACCGGATCGGCTGGCTTGCCGCTTTGATGCGCTCGACGCCGACACGCCGCTGCTGCGGGTCATGAAAGCCTGTGTGCTGCTGCTCGTCCGCCATGTGCGCGGTATCGGCACGCAGCGCAAGCTGGCGGAATTGCGCTTCTTGCTTGCGGACGTGCCGACGGTTTCGCCTTCCGCGCTGCCCTGGCGGCAGGTGAAGATCGATCGCACCAGCCAGCGCTGGAAGACGCTGCTGGATTTGGCGCGCCTGCTGATGGGCGAACGCTGGCAGCAGACCCATGCCGCTACCAGCGCGCCGGATGGCATCACCTTGCTGTTCCCAATGAACGAGCTGTTCGAGCGCTACGTTGCGATCCAGCTCCGCCGCGCGCTCGCCGGTAGCGGGCTTGATGTCGTGGCGCAGGGAGGCCTGCGCTATTGCCTCGGACCTTGGCGCGACGGCGAGGAGTGCATCGGCGACAGCCACGCGACAAGGCCAGACATCCTCGTTCGTCGCGGCGACAAGGTCGTGACCGTCATCGACACCAAGTGGAAGCACCTCGCCAACGGCGTCAACCAGGCTGACGTCTATCAGATGATGGCTTATGCCCGCCTTTACCGCTGCAATCGCCTCATCCTCCTCTATCCCGCCGTTCCCGGCGAAGTTGTCACCGATCTTAACCCCCGCGGCCTATCCCAAGGCCCCGAACGACTAGATGTCCTGAAAGTAGCGATTGAGAGGGAGGAGCATGATGTTCGAGCGGCGTTGCGGGGGCTGATCGATCGCGCGACACTTCAGGCGGGACGGGTCGCCCAATGTGGAGGTGCAGATACGGGCTTTGAAACGTGACCGTCAAAGCCGACAGGTTCTTGGAGAATTCAGGTGAGAATATCAGGAGGGGGAAAAGGAACGTGGCATCAGCCGCGCGCCGCAGACGCTGACTGATGTTTTTGAGAGCCGGCTGCATCCGGCATCAGGAACTCACTTTAATGAACAAGTATCTCGTTTTCGACGTCGAGTATGCCACCGACAACGAAGGTCATGCGCTCTACCAAACCGCCGAACGCTTCGATCCGACTGGTGGCGAGCGAACAAGGGACAACGATCCGAGGACTAACGCACGCTGGGTCTTCAAGCAGCCAGTGTGCATCAGCTGGCTCATCATGGAAGGAGCCGACGGACATCTCACGCCCGGTCGGCTTGAGACCGCCAGCATGCCGGAATTGAATGAAGCGGAAATGCTGACCCGCTTTTTCGTGATGCTGAAGACCTTGCCGGACAATGTCCCACTCGTGAGTTGGGGCGGAAGCGCTTCAGACGAACCGCAACTGCGCCTTGCCGCCATGCGCCACGGCATGGCTGTGCCGACGAAGCTTAGCGTGCCGCTCCGTCCCAGGTTGCGCCATGGCGAAGGGCACATCGACCTGATGACCCACATGTGCTCAGACGCCGCCCGGGTTCACCTTGCCGAGATTTGCGCGGCGTTTCGTATCCCAGCCAAGGTGACTGCGCCGCCGGAAGCCGTGGGAGGCCTTATCGCCTGCGGCAAATGGTCATTGGTCAAGTCGATCTGTGAGAACGACGTGCTTTCGACAGCCGCGCTGCTGGCGCATGTTGTCTGTAACCGAACACGGACTCTTAGCCTGTTCGGAGCCCTGATGGGGCTCGCGCGCCTCGGGGCAGAACGCAAACACCGGCCATATGCGGATGCCTTCCAAGGCTGGGTCAACACGCTCATCCGTCAGGAAACCCAACGCTGCTTCGAGGACATGCTCGCGGGCAAGGCCGATTTCTGAGGCCCATCTCTCCCTCAATGTCCCTCAGGGCCCGCCATCGAGCGGGCCTTTTTCTTATGGAGTTCAACCATGTCCAAGCATGTCATTCCTGGTTTCCCTCTCTCCCCTCCGACTGGAGGACGGGAAGCTGAGGCCGACTTTCGTCTGTTGCGACGACTGCCGCAGATAGGCGAGATCGCTACAGGGCAGGCGCATCGACCCGTCAGGCTCGGGATCATTGATACCGAAACCACAGGGCTCGACCCCACCACCAACGAACTGATCGAGGTTGCGATCAGTATGATGACGATCAGCGCTGATGGTGGCCTTCACCACATTGAGGAACCGGTCTGCTGGCTAGAACAGCCTTCGCTTCCGCTTGAGCCTCGGATCATCCAAGTGACTGGCCTTACGGACGACGATCTCGCAGGCCAACAGTTCGACGATCACGATATCGCAGATATGCTTTGGCGTTGCGATGTCCTCGTATCGCACAATGCCCGGTTCGATCGCGCTTTCCTCGCCAGGCGCTTTGGCGGGCTTATCGATAAGCCTTGGGGTTGTACTGCCACAGATATCGACTGGTTATCCCATGGCCTTGGTGGGCGATCGCTCGGTCACCTGCTTTATGAAGCGGGCTATTTCTTTGACGCGCATCGCGCCGGACCTGATAGCTGGGCGCTCGCCTGCCTGCTTGCAGGACAGGCGTCAGATGGCCGCACCTATGCAGCACATCTTACCGACGCGGTGCGAATGATCAGCCACCGAATTTACGCGCGCCGAGCCCCCTATCAGGTGAAGGACAGGCTTAAGGCACGTGGGTACCGTTGGGATGCTAATGAACGCTGCTGGTGGATCGACCTCCATCCTGAAGCCGCGGGCGCAGAGTGTGGATGGCTCTTGGAGCTCAACGCTCAAATTTCCCCGGAGGAGAGGCGGATCACTGCCTACGAGAGATACGAATAGGAGGGGGCGTACTGGATCTGAGGGCAAAACGATTGCCGTTGATGAAGAGAGATAGCGGCCTTCTAACTGTTGTCGCAAATGCTATAGTGGCTCGCCGTGCCTGGTCGAGCTCGTGCCGAGGTGAAGTGGCATGGGCAAGTTCTGGGCATGGCCTCAATTGGGATTCAATAAAATGCTGATAAATAACGACAATTATCAGGCTGCATCCTGCATTGACATCGCAGGGGTCGCAAGTTCAATCCTTGCCACGCCCACCATGAAAAGCCCCGCAGAGATGCGGGGCTTTTTTTGTTGTCCGGCGTCGGGTCGTCCGCTGGCTGTGCGCGCCCGCGGCATCACGCCGTTCGCTGGGAAGCCGCGCCTTCCTATGCTATGTCCGCCCTCAGGGTGACGGAAGCAGGGGAAATGGTGGACGCCGGACCGTAAAGTGGGCTCGGCGATCAGGCACTCGGCATCGTTCGGCCTCGCGCAGCCTGATGTCCATCATCCTGCGCAGCCGCGCTGCCGCCCCATCTCTCGCGCACTCAGGTCGCCGTCCGTTCCGGCGTCGCTCCAACCGTGTGAAACCTTTGGGGGAAGGAAACATGTCATGATCCTTGGAATGACAATCGCACAGTTCACTGCCTTGCATGTCGTCATCAGCATCATCGGCATTGGCAGCGGCCTTGTTGCCGTGCAGGCGCTGGGCGACGGCCGCTGGTTGCCGCGCTGGCAGGCGGTTTTTCTCGGGACGACGGTGCTGACCAGTGTCACGGGCTTTCTGTTTCCGATCACTGCCTTCACGCCCGCCCTGGGCACGGGCATCCTGTCGATGATCGTCCTCATCGTGGCACTGGTTGCAGCTTACGGCCTGGGCCTGCGCGGTCGTACCCGCGCCGTCTATGCCATCTCCGCCACGGCGGCGCTCTGGCTCAATCTCTTCGTGCTGGTGGTCCAGTCCTTCCTCAAGGTGCCCGGTCTCAATAGCCTTGCACCGACGGGGACGGAGCCTCCTTTCCTGATTGCTCAGGCCTTGGTGCTGGTCGGGGCGATCGCGCTGGGCTGGCGGGCCGTGCGGGGCGGCGGGAGTGTCCGGCCGGCATGATCGGATAGCCCATTGGGGGGCGGATGATCCCGCAATGAAGCCAGCCGTTCGGCATGTGAAGCGCGGGCGAGGCGTTCAGGCGACGACTGGCGCGATGATCGCCTGCAGCAGCGTTGCCGCGTCGCGCGGGTTCAGGCGTACCTGCAGCCCGCGCTGGCCGCCATTGATGAACACCGCGTCCTCGTCCAGTGCCGTTGCCTCGATCACCGTCGGCACAGCGCGCATCTGGCCGAAGGGACTGATCCCGCCGACCTTGTAGCCGGTGAGGCGTTCAGCATCGGCCGGCTTCATCATCTCGGCGGATTTGCCGCCCAGCGCGGCGGCGAGCTTTTTCATCGAGACTTCCCGGTCGGAGGGCAGGATGACGCAGCCCGGCTTGCCGTCGATCCGCGCCATCAGCGTCTTGAGCACGCGCTGCGGAGGCTCGCCGAGCGCCTCGGCGGCCTGCAAGCCGATGCGCTCTGCACCGGGATCATAGTCATAGCTGTGGACCGAGAAGGGGATGCCCGCACGCTCCAGCGCCTTGGTCGCCCGTGTCGCGCGGGACATGGCTGTTTCCTTTCATCTTTGCTGGCTGCCCAAAGGCTTAGCCCGAGGAAGGGCGGATCGCCAGCCGGTAGAAAATGTCGTCAACGCTCTGGAAACCAAAGCCATTATCCCTTCGGTATCGCCTCCCTCGCCACAGTATGCGGGGACGGAATAGAGAGTTTCGGGTCGATGCTGAAGCGAATTGACGTGGCCGAGGTGCAGCTCGGCATGTACATCCATAAGCTGGAAGGGAACTGGCTCAAACACCCCTTCTGGCGCACAAAATTCCTCCTCACCGACGCACAGACGCTTGCAGACCTTCGTGCGAGCGAAGTGGAAGGTGTGCTCATCGACGTCGAAAAAGGCGAGGATGTCGGCGGCGGCGGGAGTGGGCCAAGCCTTCGTCGTCGGCCGCTGATCGGGAACGGAAGCGGCGCAGGCAACAGCATCGTCGACCGCGCACGCATGGAACGGTTGCACGCCGCCGCGCACCGGCCGGCGCCGTCGAATGTCGTCCCGTTCGATGCGCGCTCCACCGCGCCGCTCAGCGTGGCGCGCGAAATCGGCCATGCCAAGGCCGTGGTTGCCCGCGCCAATCGCGTGCTGGCCGGCGTGTTCGAGCAGGCGCGCCTCGGCAAGGCGATTTCGCGCGGCCAGGTCGAGCCGGTGATCGAGGATCTGTTTGCCTCCATCCAGCGCAACCCTCACGCCTTCAATGGCCTGATGCGCATCCGGCGCGAGAACAGCTCGCTCTACGCCCATGGTCTCGCGGTGAGCGCGCTGATGATCGCGCTGGGGCGGCAGATGGGCCTCGACGAACAGCGCGTGAAGGATGCGGGCCTGGCCGGGCTGCTGATGGACGTCGGCATGGGGCATCTGCCGATCGACGTGTCGACCATCCTCGACGATCTGTCCGATGCCGAGCGCGAGATTGTCGAAACCCACACCACGCTGGGCTACGAGTTCCTGAACCTTGGTGGCGAAATGCCCGAGGAAGTGGCGAGGGTCTGCCTGGAGCACCATGAACGCTATGATGGCAGCGGCTATCCCAACCAGCTCGTGGGCGAGGAAATTGGCCTGTTCGGTCGCATGGCGGCGATCTGCGACGTCTATGATTCGATGACGTCCGACCGGCCGCATCGCCCCCGGATCGACCCCAACGCCGCGCTTGGCCTGATGCGCGCGATGGAAGGCGAGTTTGACGAGGATATCCTCGATCAGTTCATCGAGAGCGTCGGCGTCTATCCCATCGGGTCGGTGGTTCGCCTGACGACTGGCCGGCTGGCGCTGGTCGTGGACCAGAATGTCGACGATTATACGCGTCCGCGCGTCTGGGCGTTTTACGACGTGGGGTCGCGCCGCGTGATCAAGCCGGAGGATCTCGATCTTCGCTTGTGCAAGGGGCGTGTCGAGATCGTGTGCAGCGATGACGCTGCGGCCTATGCGATCGAGAACTTCCCGGAGATCCGTGAAATGGTCTTCAATAGCGCATGCAAGGCATTGCAATAACGTAAATTATTGAGAATGGGCCGCTGCGGGCGACGAGCCCTTGCCCGCGCGTCATCAAATCGCCCTTGAGAAACCGCGTGGCGCTGTCCATGAGCGGGGGATGATCGCAAGACCGCCCGCCGTCCCGGACGCGCCCGCATGGACGAGAGGCGCGCGCCTGCCGCTGCTGCTGTTGCTGCTGACCTTGCTCGTGCGCGCGCAGACCTTCGGCAATCCGGTCATCGAGTTCGATGAGCAATTCTACCGGCTGGTCGGCGAGCGGATGCTGCAGGGCGCCGTGCCCTTCATCGACATCTGGGACCGCAAGCCCATCGGCCTGTTCCTGCTTTATGCGCTGGCCGCGCTGATCGGCGGGGCGCACGCCTTGTCCTATCAGCTCATGGCGGCCCTGTTCGTGGCGGGCACGGCCTGGCTGATCCACGCCATGGCCCGCCCGCTGTGCGCGAGCTGGCGCGGACCGCTGGTCGCGGCGGCGCTCTACATCCTCTGGCTCAACCTGTTGCAGGGCGAGGGCGGACAGGCCTCGGTCCTCACGGCGCTGCCGATGTGCGGCGCGGCCTTCCTCATCCTGCGCCATATCCCGCGCGATGGCGATGGTGGCGTTGAGGGGGGAGGCGGGCTCTGGCGGGATGGCGCGCTCGCCATGCTGCTGGTCGGGCTGGCGGCGCAGATCAAATATACCGTGCTGCTGGAAGGGCTGTTCTTCGGCCTCGCGCTGCTCTGGCTGGCGTGGCGACAGGGGGCAGGCGCTGTGCGACTTGTCGGGTGGGGCGCCGGCTGGGCGAGCCTTGCCGCCTTGCCGACCGTGCTGGCCTGGGTCACCTATGCGGCGATGGGGCAAAGCGAGGCCTGGCTGTTCGCCAATGTCACCTCCATCTTCCTGCGGGCGCCCATGCCGCTGGATGATCTGCTCGGCGAACTGGCCGGCGGTGTCGCGACCATCCTGTTGCTGATCGTGGCGGCCTGGCTTGGCTGGCGCCGCCGGGTCGGGCGCGGTCCGGTGCAGCGCTTCGTTGCCTTGTGGGCGCTCGTGGCCTTCGCCTCGATGGTGGTGATGCGCAGCTTTTCGCCGCATTATTTCATTCCGCTCGTGCCGCCGCTGGTGCTGCTGGCCAGCCCCGCGTTGGACGTGATGCGGCGCTTCGCCATCGGTCTGACCGCGCTGGCGGCCATCGTGGGGCAAATCCTGATCGGCGTCTTCATCTGGTCCAAGGGCGATGGCGACACGGTCGATCATCTTGTCGCCGCCATCGGCCCGGCGCCGCACTGCATCTTCGTGTTCGACGGGTTTCCGGCGCTGTATGCCGAGAGCCGCTCCTGCCTGCCGGGGCGGCTCGTCTTCCCAGGGCATTTGAACGGTATCATGGAAGCGGGCAGCCTGGGCGTCGATCCGGTCGCCGAGGTCGAGCGGATCATGGCGACGCGCCCGGACGCCATCGTGACCGATTTTCCCATCTGGTCGCTGCACAATCCCGGCACCAAGGCTGTGGTCGACCGGGAGCTGGCCGCGCATTACCGCTTGGTCCTGCGGGAAGAGACCGGCAAGGGGCGCTTCCGCCTCGTCTACCGGCGCAAGGCGGACGATCCGGCCCGCTGAGGCGCGGCAGATTTCGCACAGTGGACGGACAGCGAATCGGCGCGTGGCGGGGGCACTCAGGGCATTGGCGCTGATCCTCAGCTCGGTTACGTCCTCTCCCCAGGCGACAGCGCCACACACGCGCCGCGCGGAGAGGAGAGACGCATGAGGAATTTCGCGGGAAAGGTAGCGTTCGTCACCGGCGGGGCGAGCGGCATTGGCCTGGGCATGGCGCGCAACTTTCTGGCCGAGGGCATGAAGGTCGTCATCGCCGACTATAATCAGGACCATCTCGATCAGGCCCGTGACATCCTCAAGGGCAACAATGCGACCCATCTCATCAAGGTGGACGTGGCCGACCGCGAGAGCCTGCGCGCCGCAGCGGCCGAGACGCTCGACGTCTTCGGCAAGATCCACGTGCTGTGCAACAATGCCGGCGTGGGCGGCGGCGGCAGCACGGACGATCCCGATTTCGAGGAATGGGACCGCGCCATCGGCATCAATCTGGGCGGCGTGGTCAACGGCACCAAGATCGTCGTGCCGATCATCAAGGAACAGGGCGAGGGCGGCCACATCGTCAACACCTCGTCCATGGCCGGGCTGGTGCCCTTGCCCAGCATGGGGGCCTATTCCGCCTCCAAATATGCCGTGCGCGGCTTCACGCAGGCGCTACGGCTCGATCTCGCGCCGCACGGCATCGGCGTTTCCTGCCTGTATCCCGGCGCAGTCAAGACGGCGCTGGTGCCGGTGCCGGAGGACGACAGCACGGCGCCTCCAGGCGAATTGGGCGAATTCACCAAGGCCCTCTGGGCCGCGATGCGCGTGGCGGTCGATCCCATGGACATGGGCCGGCTGGTCGTCGAGGCGATCCGCGAAAACCGCATGCACATCCTCACCCACAGCGAGTTCCTGGAGGAAGTGAAGGAGCGGCACCGGGCGATCGAGGATGCCTTCCTCGCGACCTTGCCGGTGCCGGAGGCGCGCGCCGCCTTCGAGCGGTTCCGGCGCGAGACGGTCGACCGGCTGCTCGCCATGCCGGCGAAGGACTGACCGGGGAGCGCTGCCGCCTGTCCGGGCACTATCCATCTGATTGACCGGGATCATTTGCATCGCCGGCGCTAGCCGTTATGGGCTGCGCGCATGGGGGCTATCCGAACCTTCTGGCGATCGCGCCGGCTGACCATGGCGGTGCTCTTCGCGCTCGCCCTGAGCGTGAAGCTGCTGCTGCCACAGGGGTTCATGCTCGGCCATGGGCCGGGCACGCGCTATCTCACCGTCCAGCTCTGCTATGACGGCATCAGTCGCGAGACGACCCGGATCGCGATTCCCGCAGATGGCGACCCGGCTGACCGACAGACGGCGCCGGACCAGCATTGTCCCTTCGCCTCCCTTGCGTTCGGGATGCTCGGGCCGGATTCTCCGCCCGTTGTTGCAAAGCCTGCCATGCCGGTCGCCGAGCGCGCGAGCCTGCCGGATGGGCCATCGTGGCGCGGCCAGTCGCCCAACCTTCCGCCGCCTTCGCGCGGACCACCTGCTTCCGCCTGAACGACCAGCCGGCTGACCGCCGCCGATCCGCGCCGTTGCGGCGTGCATTGGCCCGCGCGCGTCCAGCCGTCGCCCCGATCATTCAGTTCAATGTGGAAGATACATCATGTCGATTCTCGTCCGCGGCCTGCGCGCCGCCCTGCTGGCCACCAGTGCCGGCCTTTCCGTTCCCGCCCTCGCGCAAGAGGCCGGCGAATTGCCCACCGTCCGTGTGGATACGTCCGGCGGACCGGCCAGCATCGCGACAACGCCGCTGACCACCGAGCGGCTGGACCGCGCGATCCTCACGCTGCGTCAGAGCATGTCGAGCGATACGGCGGGCCTCCTCTCGCGCCTGCCCGGCGTCAGCGCCAATACCGGCGGCGGTTTCTCGTCCATGCCGGCCATCCGCGGTCTCTCGGAGCAGCGGCTCAAGATCCTGGTCGATGGTCATCCGATCGACGCGGCTTGCCCGAACGACATGAACACGCCGCTCTCCTACACGGACCCGCAGACGATCGCGCGGATCGACGTCATCACCGGGGTGTCGCCGGTCAGCATGGGCGGCGACAGCATCGGCGGGATCATCAATGTCGAGAGCGCCCGGCCGCGCTTCGCCGGCAAGGGCGAGACCTTGTTCACGGGCGAGGCCTCGACCTTCTACCGGTCCAATGGCGACGGCTTTGGCGGCGCGCTGTCGCTCACGGCCGCCGGCCAGCATGTCAGCGCGACCTACACCGGCTCCTACACCCAGTCGGACAATTATGAGGGCAGCAATCGCGGCGTCGTGCGCTCCACCGAATATGCCAAGACCGACCATGCCCTCGCGCTCGCGCTGCAAAGCGGCCTCGGCCTGTTCGAGCTGAAGGGCGGCTATCACTTCTCGCCTTATGAAGGCTTCCCCAACCAGTATATGGACATGACGTCCAACAAGAGCTGGTTCCTGAACGGGCGCTGGCAGGGCACATTCCTGTGGGGTTCGATCGACTGGCGCGCCGATTATCGCGACACCGATCATGAGATGAACTTCCTGGCCGACAAGGGCGGCACGGCCAATGGCGGCATGCCCATGAACACGCAAGTCCACACCGCCAGCACCAGCCTGAAGATCGACCTGCCGGTCTCCAGCCGCGACACCGTCCGCATCGGCGGCGACTATCATCATCAGTGGCTGGACGATTACTGGCCCGCCGTCGCCGGCAGCATGATGATGGGGCCGAACACCTATGTGAACATCAACGCTGCCCATCGTGACCGCTTCGGCCTGTTCGGCGAGTGGGAAGCGCAGTGGACACCCCGCCTCTCGACGCTTGCGGGGGTGCGCTACGACCATGTCGCCATGGATACCGGCCGCGTGCAGCCCTATGGCACCAACATGATGAACATGGACGACGTGATGGCCGCCAATGCCTTCAACGCCGTGTCCCATGCGCGCAAGGACGATAACTGGAGCGGTTCCTTCCTGCTTAGCTATGCGGCCGAGGGCGGCGTGCGGCTGGAGCTGGGCTATGCCCACAAGGTGCGCTCGCCCAACCTCTACGAGCGCTATTCCTGGGGGCGCGGTTCGATGTCGAGCCGGATGATCGGCTGGTATGGCGATGGCAATGGCTATGTCGGCAATCTCGACCTCAAGCCGGAGCGGGCCGACACGGTGAGCGCCGCCGTCTCGGTGAGCGGGCAGGGCTGGTCGGTCAAGGCCGCGCCTTATTACACCCATGTCAGCGACTATATCGACGCCGTGCGGCTCCTGTCCTTCAACGACATGATGGGGATGCCGACCGGCTTCGTGCAGTTGCAGTTCGCCAATCAGGAAGCCGAATTCTACGGCATCGACCTCTCCGGGTCGCTCATGCTGTGGTCCGGCGAGGATGGCGACGGCACCCGGCTCACCGGATCGCTGAGCTACGTGCACGGCCAGAACCTGACCGATCGCGGCGCGCTCTATCACCAGATGCCGCTCGACGTGAAGCTGGGCCTCCAGCACCGGCAGGGCGCCTTCGAGGCGGGGCTGGACCTGGATATCGTCAAGGACAAGCAGCGCGTCGACGCGACCCGCAACGAGCCGCGTACCAATGGCTATGCGCTGGTCGGGCTGAGCGCGGCTTACACGCTCAAGGCCGTGCGCATCAGCATCGCGGCCGAGAACCTGCTGGATGAGGGCTATGACCTGCCGCTCGGCGGCATCTCGCTGGGTGACTATGACGCGACCGGCGTGCGCCGCTCCGTGGCTGGTCGGGGCCGTTCGATCAACATCGGGCTGTCCACGCGCTTCTGAGGGCCGTCGGTCCTTGTGCGGCTCATCTGCCCGGCGGGGCAGGTGGGTCGCACGCGCTTTTCACCGCGCCGGGCATGGGATCAGCCCGCGCAATGGCCTGCCTGATCCGGAAAGCCGCCAAGTCAGCCCTTGCGTCGAAGCGTTTGAATTGTCAGTGCGAGCATCACGAAAAAAGGCGACTCGTTCTTAGGAGATTCGAGGATGGAACACTTCACCAAGACGATCAAAGGCATCAAGGATCGCGGCGCGGCGCAGCTTTTCATTGATGGCGACTGGCGCGCAAGCAGCGGCAGCAATGAGCTGTCGGTCGTCACGCCGCACAATGAAGAGACTGTCCTGACCTATTTCGAGCCGACCACGGCCGATGTGGACGTGGCCGTCGCGGCAGCGCGTCGCGCCTTCGATACCGGCCCGTGGCCGCGGATGAGCCCGGCTGAGCGCGGCGTTTACCTCAAGAAGGTCTCCGACATTCTGATGGCCCGCATGCCGGAGCTGGCCGCGGCCTGGACCGGTCAGGTCGGTGCCGTCATCGGCTTCTCCAGCAAGGCGAGCTATCAGGTCCCCGGCCTGTTCAAATTCTACGGCGATCTGTGCGACAGCTACAAGTTCGTCGATGAGCGCATCGGCTCGATGGGCGGCAACAAGGTGCGCGTGGTCAAGGAGCCGGTGGGCGTAGTCGCGGCGGTGACGCCGTGGAACGCGCCGCTGGTGCTGCTGGTCTACAAGGTCGCGGCTGCGCTGGCCGCCGGTTGCACCATGGTCTGCAAGCCTTCGCCGGAAACGCCGATCGACGCGCACATTCTCGCTGAAGCGATCAAGGAAGCGGGCATCCCGGCCGGCGTGTTCAACATGCTGCCGGCGGGCCGCGAGGTGGGCGATCACCTCATCCGCCATCCGGGCATCGACAAGATCAGCTTCACCGGCTCGACTGCGGCTGGCAAGCACATTGCCGGCGTCGCGTCCGAGCGCCTGGCCCGCGTCAGCCTTGAGCTGGGCGGCAAGTCGGCGGCGATGATCCTCGAGGATGCGGACATGGATCATGTCCTCAAGAGCCTCGTGCCTTATTCCATGCCGATCACCGGCCAGGTCTGCTTCTCGCTGACCCGCGTGCTGGTGCCCAAGAGCCGCAAGGCCGAGATCGTGGACGCCTACACCAGCGCCGTTTCCAAGGTGAAGGTGGGCGATCCGTTCGAGGCCGACACCGGCATGGGCCCGCTCACCATGCAGCGCCAGCTCGATCGCGTGCAGGGCTATATCGAGAAGGGCAAGGCCGAAGGCGCGACGCTCGCGCTGGGCGGCGGGCGTCCGTCCGGCCTCAATCGCGGCTTCTTCATCGAGCCGACGGTGTTCACGGATGTCGATCCGAACATGACGATCTTCAAGGAAGAGATCTTCGGCCCGGTCGTCTCCTTCGTCGACTATGACAATGAGGCGGACATGATCGCCAAGGCCAATGATACGATCTACGGTCTGCACGGTGCGATCTACACGCAGGATGCCGAGCGTGGCTTCGCCGTCTCGCGCGAATATCGGGCCGGCTCCGTCACCATCAACGGCATGATGGTCGACATTCACATGCCCTTCGGCGGCTTCAAGCAGTCCGGCCTCGGCCGCGACGGCGGCATCGAGGGTCTGGAGAATTACACCGAGACCAAGGCGGTCTATTTCGCCTGATCGGCGCCATCGCCGGATATTTGGGACAAGGCGTCCGGGGTTCGCTCCGGGCGCCTTTTCGCTGTCCGGCGCGCGCCGCGTTGATCCTGCGCAAGGATTGCCGGCGCCAACCGGGCCAGCATAGGGTCGGCAGCGCTGGCGTCGGTCCTTGGGGCGCGCTAGGCTGGCCTCAAGAGATGAACTCAGGAGCGGACCATGGCGACCCTGTCTGAACGGGCTGACGCAATCGAACATGAAATGAGCATGGAGCTGGAGCGCCGCGCGGCGGAACGCCGGCCGATCCGCTCGCCCATCTACGTGTCCGGCATCTACGATCCGGCTTCGCCGCGCCACGATATGTTCGACGCGCTGGCGGACGGAAAGACCTTCCTCATGGGGCCGGACCCGCGCATCCCGCCCATGCCGGAAAAGCCGACGCTGATGGACTTTTTCCGCCTGCGCCTGGGCTATACCGCGCACCTGCTGCAAAGCGCCAAGCTTGCGCGCGATAGCGGGCAGGACGAGAAGGTGGTGCTGGCGTGCCTGCTGCACGACATCAGCGTCATCGGCTTCATCAGTGGCGACCACGGCTATTGGGGCGCGCAGATGGTCGAACCCTATGTCGATGAGGAAGTGAGCTGGGCAATCCGCGCACACCAGATCCTGCGCTTCTTCCCGGACCCGTCAGTCGGCTATGAATATCCGGAGGCCTACATCAAATATTTCGGCGCGGATTTCACGCCGGAACCTTATATTCATGAGGCCTATGCGCGGATCAAGGATCATAAATATTATATGACCGGCCGCCTCATCTGCCTGAATGACTATTATGCTTTCGATCCGAACGTGACAGTCGACATCGAGGAGTTCGAGGACATTATCGGCCGCAACTTCCGCCAGCCGGCCGAGGGTCTGGGCTATGACCACAGCCCGTCCGCGCACATCTGGCGCACGATGAACATGCCAACCCGCGCGCTGTAGGCTGTACGCACAGAGTCGGACGGTCTGCGGCGGGGCGCCGTCCGTCACGTCCCCCCTCATTCCCGCGCAGGCGGAACTCCAGATGAGACGTCGCATGATGAGGCCGTGAACGCAAAACGCGGCACCGGGAACGTCGGCTTGCCGATGCGCCTTTGAGTACCTCGGATGTCCGACATGAGGTGGAGAGCGGACGTTGCACTAAGGTCCTACTCCTGTAGATTGCAGGCGTGGAATTTGAAGAGCTACGCAGCCGCTTGGCAATCATTCTGGCTGTCGAAGAACGAGAGCCAACTGATTGGCTTGAAGTGGAGCGGCTAGCAAGTGAGCTTCAGCGGGAACTGCCAATCGACGCCACGCCGGAGGCTGTGCATCACTATCTTGACGATGCTGACATTCGCTCCCGCGATGACGAATACGGGGCACGTCAAAGGTTAGAGGTGCGCCGTTATGTCGACTTCGGAGAATATGACGATGGCACCTCCATCTCTTGGTGGGGATGCGCTCTAGTCGTTCTAGCTGGCGCTGGCGTCGTGAAGTGGCTGCTGCTCTAGTGGTGCGAATGTCCGCAACGCCGTCGCATCCGGACATTCCGCTTTTTATGCACCTCCAGCCCGGGTTGGCGCTGGACTGGATCCCCGCGTTCGCGGGGATGACGAAACCCAACGACTGAGCCCGCAAGTCCCCCTCGCCGCACGATTGTCTCCCCCACCGCGATGGACAGTGTCCCGCCGGGGCGATATGATTGCCTAACAAGCTAGGTAATTGTTGGAGGGACGGACCATGCGGGCGCGCAGATGGGTAGCGACGGCGATTTGTCCCGTCTTCCTCATGGGTCTGAGCGCGCCAAAGCCCGCGCCCGTCGACTTGCCGGCCCGCACGCATCCCGAGAGCGTCAGCATCGCACCGGACGGCGTGGCCTATGTCAGTAGCGCGCGGGGCGGGGTGCTGCGCGTCGATCTCGCCGCCGGCAAGGTCGAGCCATGGCTGAAGCCGGGAGCTTATGGCTCGGCGTCGATCTTCGGCCTGCTGGTCGATCCCGCGCGCGGGCTGCTCTGGCTGTGCAGCAATGATCTTGGCGCCATGGGCATCACGGTCGAGGGTGGCGAAAAAGGCTCTTATCTCAAGGCCTTCGATCTCAAGACCGGGGAGGGGCGGCAGAGCCTGCGCCTGCCCGGCGACAATCCCCTGTGCAACGACATGGCGCTCGCCAGCGACGGCACGCTCTATGTGACGGACACCAATAATTCGCACATCCTGCGGCTGCGCCCCGGCGCCAGCGCGCTGGAGGATTGGCACCATGATCCGGCCTATGCGCGGCAGGGGCGGGACGGTCTCGATGGCATCGCGCTCGGCGCGGATGGGCACTTGTATATAAACAACTTTCAAAGTGGCGTCCTCGCCCGCGTCGCCCGGAACGCCGATGGCAGCCCGGGCGCGACGACGGTTCTGGCGACCTCGCGCCCGCTCACGATGCCCGATGGCCTGCGCGCGCTGGGCGGGCTGCGCTTCGCTCAGGCGGAGGGCGGCGGCAAGATCACCATCGTCACCGTGCAGGGCGACCGCGCCGAGATCGAGACGCTCAGGGACGGCCTGCAATCGCCGACCGGGCTGGACGCGCGCGACGGCACGATCTGGTATGTCGAAGGCGCGCTCGGTTTCCTGTTCAATCCGCAATTGCGCGACAAGACACCGCCGGCGTTTGCCCTGACGCCGGTCAATGAAAACAAGACAGACTGACGAGGAAAAGCCATGGCCAAGACGCTTCCCACGCTCGCCCTGCTCGGCGCGACCACTGCGGCCGGTGCCGCCTTGTTCTTTGCCCAGCCGTTTGCGGGCGGTGGCGCCCGCGCTGCCGATCCCGGCACCTGCGCCAATGACAGCGGGCTGAGCCTGCCGCCGGGCTTCTGCGCCACCATCTTCGCCGACAATATCGGCCATGCCCGGCACATGGCGGTGGCGGCGGATGGCACGGTCTATGTCAACACGTGGATGAGCCGCTACTTCCGCACGCCGCCGCCCGAGGGTGGCTTCATCGTCGCGCTGCGCGACAAGGATGGCGACGGCAAGGCGGAGAGCGTCGCGCGCTTCGGCCCCACGCAAGCGCAGGGCGCCAATGGCGGGACCGGCATTGCCCTGTGGAAAGGCGGCCTGTTCGTCGAGGCGAACGACCAGATCGTGCGCTATGCGCTCAAGCCGGGGCAGGCGGTGCCGGTCGGCGCGCCGAGCGTCGTGGTCGATGGCCTGCCGATGGAAGGCGATCACATGATGAAGCCGATCGCCATCGACAAGGCGGGCAATCTCTTCCTCAACAGCGGCTCGCCCTCCAATGTGTGCGAGAAGGCCAATCGCCAGCCGGGCTCGCCGGGCAAGGACCCGTGCGACGAGCTGACCACGCGCGCCGGCATCTGGCAGTATAGCGCCACCAAGACCGGCCAGCGCTTCTCGGCCACGGAGCGCTTCGCGACCGGCATTCGCAACACCGGCGGCATCACCTTCGATGCGGCCGGGCAGATGCTCGCCATGCAGCATGGGCGCGATCAGCTCTCGCAAAGCTGGCCGGCGCTGTTCACCACCCAGCAGGGCGTCGATCTGCCGGCGGAGGAACTGATCCAGCCGCGCAAGGGTGACGATTTCGGCTGGCCCTATTGCTATTATGACGGCTTCCAGAAGAAGCTCGTCCTGGCCCCCGAATATGGCGGGGACGGCGGCAAGGCGGTCGGCCGCTGCGCAACGAAGAAAGGCCCGGTGGCGGCCTATCCCGCGCACTTTGCGCCCACGGGGCTGGACTATTATGCCGGCGGCCAGTTCCCTGCGGCTTACAAGGGCGGCGTGTTCATTGCCTTCCATGGCTCGTGGAACCGGGCGCCGCTGCCGCAGGATGGCTATCGCGTGATGTTCCAGCCACTCGCCAATGGCAAGGCGAGCGGTGCGGCGATCCTTTTCGCGGACGGTTTCGCCGGGCCGGGCAAGGCGAGCGGTCAGGCCGCCAACCGGCCCACCGGTGTCGCTGTCGGCCCGGACGGTGCGCTCTATGTCTCGGATGACGTGAACGGGCGCATCTGGAAGATCATCTATAAAGGCCCGGCGAATGCGGCGCTGACGGCAGCGAAGCCCGTGGTCTATGATGCGGCGGCGGTCGCGGCGGCCAGCGGCCCGCCCGTCAAGCTGCCGGACGGCTTCACCAGCGAGCAGGTCGCACTCGGCAGCCGGATCTACAGCGGCATCGAGCGCAACGGCACCTGTCAGGGTTGCCATGGCGCCGATGGCAGGGGCTCGACCATCGGGCCGGCGCTGACCGGCGAGAAGTGGCTCTGGGCCGATGGCTCGGTCGCCTCGCTGGCCAAGGTCATTGGGGAAGGCGTGGTATCGCCCAAACAGTATCCGACCGGCATGCCGGCCAAGGGCGGATCAGACCTCAGCGACGCGGATGTGCAGGCAGTCGCGGCCTATGTCTGGACGCTGAGCCACAAATAAGGGGTGATGGCGGAGTGTCCCCGGTCGGGGCGCTCCGCGCCGCGTTTAATGGGTCAGGGTGCGGGCGCGGGTCCGCCACTGGCCCGGCGTCGTCTCGAAACGGCGCTTGAAGGCGCGGGCGAAGTGCGCCGGATCCTCGAACCCGTTGGCGAACGCGACCTGCGAGATGGAGGCGCCTGCCCAGCGGGAATCGCGCAGATCGTCCGCGGCCCGTTGCAGGCGGCGGCTCCAGATCTGGCCGGTGATCGAGAGGCCGAGCGCGTCCCGCATTAGCTGGTCGAGGCGCCGACGGCTGATGTGCTGCGCCTGCGCGACCTGCTCGGCGGTGAGGCCGGGGATCGAGAGATTGAGCTCGATGAAGTCGAGCGCTTTCTGCACGCGCCAGTGCATGTTCTCCAGCTCGACCGCGAGGCCGGAGGTGGCGCCCAGCAAATGGACAATGGCGTTGAGTGCCGCCTGTTGCTGCGCCTCACGCAGCTCGCGCGCAACGAGCAGCAATTGCATGACCGTGTGCGAAAGCAGCTGCGTGCCCGGATCGCGCGCCGGAATGAGCGTAGCGACGAGATGCTCCATTTCCGGGAAGCGGCTGATCACCAGCGAGCGCGGCATGCGCAGCAGCAGCAGCTGGCTGTTTTCCGTGCCGACCAGTCGAAAGGGGTGGCGCTCGTCGATAAAGCAGATGTCACCATGCGTCAGCTCGCATTGCCGCTGGCGTTGATGCGCGATGGTCGCGCCGCCGGTCTGCAGCATCATGGTGAGGAACTGGGCGCTGTCCGCCGCACCGCGCGGCGTATAGCTGACTTCGGCGGGTGCGGATTCGATCGTGAACAGCGCGCCCTGGCCCATGCGGCTGTGCTGGATTAGCCCGATGTTGGGATCGGACTCCATCGCATTGACCGAAAGTCCCGGGAAAATGGTTGTAGCCGCGCCGGTCCATAGATCGGCGCGCTTCGTCCGCTCGACCCCGCTCAGGTCGACGACCGAGGATAACCCCTCCAGTTTAATTGTTTCCATCTCCGTCAACTTGCCACAGTACATCGGTCAAAGTGCCCGGCATGTCAAAAGGATAGATGACGGCAGGAAAATTGCGCTGCCGGTGCGTGATTTTCGTCATTGGCGACTGGCCGCAACGCCGGCTGTGCGGTGCCCCCGGGGCGGTCAATCGCGCCCTGTTCGCTCGCTGATGCCTCACCCTGCAACAGTGCAATTGCCAAGCGGTAAGCCATCCGGCATGGGACCGGCCATGATCTTTAGAACGCTAAGCATCGGGTTGCTCGCAAGCGCTACTGCGCTCATATCCGCGCCGGTCCAGGCGGAAGAAGCGCCGCAGGATATCATCGTGCTTGGGCGCGGGCTGGAGCTGCCGCCCGGAACCCCGGCTTATGGCTCGGTGACGGTCGACCGGCAGCGTTTGGGTGAAGACGCATCCGGCACGATCGAGCATGGCTTGGGCGACGTCGCCGGCTTCCAGCAGTTCCGCCGCTCGGACAGTCGCTCGGCCAATCCATCCGCGCAAGGCGTGACGCTGCGCTCGCTGGGCGGTAACGCCACGAGCCGGGCGCTTGTGTTGCTCGATGGCGTGCCGCTGGCCGATCCGTTCTTCGGCTCGGTCCCGTTCAATGCGCTCTCGCTCGAGACGATCGGCGCGGTGCGCGTTACGCGGGGCGGCGGCGCGGGGGCCTTCGGCGCGGGAACGGTCGCCGGCACCATCGAGCTGTTCAGCGCGGACCGCGATCAGCTTGCGCCTTACAGCGGCAGCGCCTTTTACGGGTCATACAATGCCCAGCAACTGAGCGCGACCATGTCGCCGGACCTTGGGGCGGGCTTCGTGTCCGTGTCGGGAAATTTCGCGCGGGGCGACGGTTTCTGGACGACCCCGGCCAATCTGCGTGGCGTGGCGGATGTGCCCGCGCGCTACAAGACCTGGTCGGTGACGCTGCGTGGCGTGGCGCCGGTCGGCGATGCTGGGGAGATTCAGGCGCGGATCAACCTGATGCAGGATGAGCGCACACTACGTTTCCGGGGCGCGGACAATGGCCAGGAAGGGCAGGATGCGAGCCTGCGCTTCCTCTCGCGCGGCGCCTGGAAGGTCGAGGCGCTGGCCTATGTTCAGCTGCGCAACTTCAACAACATCGTGATCAGCTCCACCAGCTTCCGGCCAACGCTGAATCAGCGCAACACGCCCTCCACAGGGCTGGGCGGCAAGCTGGAAGTGCGCCCCCCCGTGGGCGCCGATCATCTGCTGCGTATTGGGTTCGATACGCGCTTTGCCACGGCGGACATGTATGAGGATGCGCTCAACGCCACGACCGGCGCGGTGACCGTACGGCGCGACGCGACGGGCCGGCAAGTGACCAGCGGTCTCTATGTGGAGGATGACTGGACGCTGGGCGAAGTCGTGCTGACCGCCGGCGCGCGGGCGGATCGCTGGTCGATCAGCCGGGGCCGCCTGACCGAGCGCAACGCGACGACGGGCGCTGTCACCACCACCAATTATGCCGACCGGGACGACTGGGAAACCAGCGTGCGGGCCGGGCTGCTCTGGCGCCCATCGGACGCAGTGGCGCTGCGTGCGGCGGGCTACACCAGCTTCCGCCTGCCGACGATCAATGAGCTTTATCGCAGCTTCGCCGTCTTTCCGGTGACGACGCAGGCTAACGCCAATCTGGCGCCCGAACGCCTGAAGGGCGGGGAAGTGGGCTTCGACCTCACGCCCGCGCCGGGTATCCGCCTGTCCGCGACGGCCTTCTACAACCGCCTCGATAACGCCATCGCCAATGTGACGATCGGCACCAATCTGCGCCAGCGCCGCAATGTCGATGCGATCATTGCCAAGGGCCTTGAGCTGAGCGGGATGGTCGATCTGGGCACCTTCGATCTCTCGGCCTCCTATGCGTTCAACGACAGCAGGGTGGAGGCGCGCAGCGCGGCCGCGGCCCCGCTCGATGGCAAGCAGCCGGCGCAGAGTCCGCGCCACAGTGCCAGCGGGACGATCGGCTGGCACGCCCCGGGTGCGGCGCGCCTCGCGCTCACCGCGCGCTATGTCGGGCCGCAATATGAGGATGATCTTCAGGTCGACCGGATGCCGGGCGTCGTGACGTTGGATGGCTATGCCCGCGTGCCGCTTTTCGCCCATGTCGCGCTGGTCGGTCGCGTCGAGAATCTGCTCGATGCCACGGTGCTCACGCGCAAGGTCGGCACGAGTGTCGATCTCGGCGCGCCCCAGACCTTCTGGATCGGTTTCCAGATCGGCGGCTGAGGGCGCTTTTCCTGTCAGGGTGCGGTCAGTCGCCGCCGGCTATCACCGGATGGCTGCCAGATCGTCGACCTTCAGGAAGGTGCTGTTCATGACTGTCCCCGAAACGGCGCGCTATTCGGCCATGGCTCGCGCCCTGCACTGGCTTCTCGCTGTCCTTATCATCGCCGCCATCGTCATCGGGCTCGCCCATGATCCTCTCGGGGAGATTATCCCCGGCGTGATGGGCGTGCACAAGTCGATTGGCCTCACGGTGCTGGCCCTCTCCCTGCTCAGGCTCATCCTGCGCCTGACGAACCGTCCACCCGCGCTGCCGGCCACCATGTCCGCCTTGCAGCAAAGGCTGACGCATGCGGTCCACCGGGTCTTCTATGCCCTGATGATCCTGGTGCCGCTCACCGGCTGGATCATGTCTTCCGCCGGCACGCGCCCGCTCAACTGGTTTGGCCTGTTCGACGTGCCCAAATTTGCCGTTGCGCGCGGCGATTTCCTCGCGGACATCTCCGGCGAGGGGCATGAAGTGCTGGGCATCGCCTTCGGCCTGCTGGCGCTGGGCCATATCGGCGCGGCACTGTGGCACCAGCTCGTGCTGCGCGACAATCTGATGGCGCGGATACGCTGAGCACAAAGAGAGGCCGGACGCCCATGCAAGCGTCCGGCCTCTTCGAGTGGAATGTCGCGAAGGGTCAGGCCGTCTTGATGGCCGCTGCGCCGCTCCGCTCCAGCCCGTTCGCGACCGACAGCACAGCTTGCACCGATGCAGTGGCGATGTCCTCGTCCAGGCCAATGCCGAACAGGGTCACGCCGTCATCCGTGCGGCACTCGACATAAGCGGCGGCATGCACGTTGCCGCCCGTGCCGATGGCATGCTCGCTATAGTCGACGACGTCGAGGCCGATGCCCAGCTCCTCGCGCAGGGCCGCCAGTACGCTGGAGATCAGGCCATTGCCGCGACCGGAAATGCTGCGCTCCTCGCCATTGTGCGCGATCTTGCCGGTGAAGACGCGATTGCCGGCCGGGCCGCTCTCGAAATAGTCGACAAGCGCATAGGGCCGATCGCCGGTGAGGCAATAATGCTGCTGGAAGGCGTCCCAGATGTCCGCGGCATTGAGTTCGCGGCTCGACGAATCGGCCAAATCCTGCACCACGCGGCTGAAGTCCGCCTGCATGCGCTTGGGCAGTTTCAACCCCTTGTCCTGCTGCAGCACCCAGGCCACGCCGCCCTTGCCGGACTGCGAGTTGACGCGGATCACTGCCTCATAGCTACGGCCCAGGTCGGCCGGGTCGATCGGCAGATAAGGCACGTCCCACATCTCGTCGTTGCGCTGCTCCTGCGCGGCAAAGCCCTTCTTGATCGCGTCCTGATGGCTGCCGGAGAAAGCGGTGAACACCAGCTCGCCCGCATAGGGATGCCGCGGGTGGACCGGCAGCTGATTGCAATATTCGACCGTCTGCACGACCTCGTCGATATCCGAGAAATCGAGGCCGGGATTGATGCCCTGCGTGTACATGTTGAGGGCCACGGTCACGATGTCGCAATTGCCGGTGCGCTCGCCATTGCCGAACAGGCAGCCCTCGATGCGGTCGGCGCCGGCCATCAGGCCCAGCTCGGCTGCCGCGACGCCGGTGCCCCGGTCATTGTGCGGGTGGAGCGAGATGACGACGCTGTCGCGCCGCGAGATGTTGCGGCACATCCACTCGATCTGGTCGGCATAGATATTGGGCGTCGCCGCCTCGACCGTCGCGGGCAGGTTGAGGATCAGCGGCTTCTCCGGCGTCGGCTGGAGAATGTCCATCACCGCCTCGCAGCATTCCAGGCTGAAATCCAGCTCGGCGGTCGAGAAGGTCTCGGGGCTGTATTCAAAGAGCCAGTCCGTGTCGGGCTGCTTGGCCGCCTCGTCGCGCAGCATCTTCGCGGCATTGATGGCGATCTGCTTGATCTCCGGCCGATCCATGCCGAAGACGATGCGGCGCCAGGCCGGCGACACGGCGTTATAGACATGGACGATCGCCTGCCGCGCGCCGCGCAGACTCTCGAAGGTCTTCTCGATGAGGTCGCGCCGAGCCTGGGTGAGCACCTGCACGGTCACATCGTCCGGAATCTTGCCCTCGCGTACGAGGCCGGAGATGAAATCGAACTCGGTCGCGCCCGCCGAGGGGAAGCCAACCTCGATCTCCTTGACGCCGAGCTTGATGAGCAGCTCGAAAAAGCGCTGCTTCTTCTCGGCGTTCATCGGGTCGATCAGCGACTGGTTGCCGTCGCGCATGTCGGTCGAGAGCCAGCGCGGCGGTTGCGTGATCGTGCGGCTGGGCCACTGCCGGTTCGGCAGGTCGACCTGCGGGAAGGGGCGGTATTTGCGGGAAGGATCGGTCAGCATCTTGGGTCTGCTATGTCTTTCACCGGAGCGCGGCGGTCAGGCTGCACCAACGTCTCCCGGTTGGGGGTTTCGAGTCTGCTTGTCGAAAAGGCCCTTAGGCGCAGGGTGCCGCCTGCGGCAACCGCATGTTCGCGCCTAAGGGCGCGTAAGTCGCGTAAGACGCAGGATGAGGCCGGTGTGCTTCATGTTGCGATGAAAATGCCCGGAAAATCGCGCCGCGTCCAGCAACAATCGTTCAACGGCGCGAAATCCCTGCTGGTGCCGGGGGCCTCGAAATGCGACCTGTGTCGTCACGAAGCATCAAGGATGCTTTTTTGGTCTTGATTTTGCTTTTCGCAAGCGCACTATGCTGCAATGCACAATGGAGCCGGGAAGAACAGAAACCTATGACCTTCTCCGAAATGCTGGGCGATGCGGGAGAGATTCGCGACTGCTATGCGGTCGTTCAGCAATGGGTGGAGGAAACCGGCATAGAAGGGCTGCATCGCCGGCTTGGCGAGGCAGAAGCAATCTTCCGCAGGATCGGCATCACCTTTGCGGTCTATGGCGAGGGTGGGGACCCGGAACGGCTGATCCCGTTCGACCTTCTGCCGCGCATCTTCACGGCCTCGGAATGGCAGCGGCTGGAAGCGGGCATCCGCCAGCGCGCCGCGGCGCTCAACGCCTTCCTGCTCGACATCTACCATCGCGGCGAGATCATCCGCGCGGGCATCGTCCCGGCCGACATCGTCTATCAGAACAAGGCCTACAAGCCGGAGATGGCGAACTTCACGCCGCCGGGCCGGGTCTACAGCCACATCGTCGGCATCGACATCGTGCGCACCGGCCTCAATGACTTCATGGTGCTGGAGGATAATTGCCGCACCCCGTCGGGCGTGTCCTATATGCTCGAAAATCGTGAGATCATGACGCGCATGTTCCCCGAGCTGTTCGTGCGCGAGCGCGTGGCGCCGGTGGACAATTATCCCAGCCAGCTGCTCCAGTCGCTGCAGGAAGTTGCGCCGCCGGCCTGCAAGGACAAGCCGGAAGTCGTGGTGCTGACGCCGGGCTCCTTCAACAGCGCTTATTATGAGCACAGCTATCTGGCCGATCTGATGGGGGTCGAGCTGGTCGAGCCGGCCGATCTCTTCGTCGATGAAGGCCTGGTCTACATGAAGACCACCTACGGCCCGCGCCGGGTGGATGTGATCTATCGCCGGATCGACGATGATTTTCTCGATCCGCTGGCGTTCCGGCCGGACAGTCTGCTGGGCGTGCCCGGTCTCTTCCATGCCTATCGCGCGGGCGGCGTGACGCTCTGCTCGGCACCGGGATCGGGCATTGCCGATGACAAGGCGGTCTATGTCTATGTGCCGGAGATGATCCGCTTCTATCTCGGCGAGAGTGCGATCCTGCAGAATGTGCCGACCTGGCAGTGCGGCCGGCCAGACGATTATGCCTATGTCATGGATCATCTGCCCGAGCTGGTCGTCAAGGAAGTCCACGGGTCGGGCGGCTATGGCATGCTCATTGGCCCGAAGGCGAGCGCCGCGGAGGTCGAGAAATATGCCGGGCGCATTCGCGCCAATCCAGCCGAGTTCATCGCCCAGCCAACGCTCGACCTGTCGACGTCACCCACGCTCGGCGCCTCTGGGCTCGTCCAGCGGCATGTCGATTTCCGGCCATATTGCCTTGTCGGCAAGGAGATCCGGCTGGTGCCCGGTGGCCTGACGCGCGTGGCGCTGGCCGAGGGATCGCTGGTCGTCAATTCCAGCCAGGGAGGCGGGGTGAAAGACACGTGGGTGCTGCGATGAGGGAGAGCGCAACATGCTGAGCCGCACCGCAGAAAATCTCTTCTGGATGGCCCGCTACATGGAGCGAGCGGAATCGACCGCGCGGCTGCTCACCATGGGCCAGCGCATGGCGATCCTGCCCGGCGCGACGATGCGCGACGAGTGGCGATCCGTGGTGCAGGTCACGGGCTGCGAGGAAGCCTTCGGCAAGGATGGCAGCATTCGCGAGAGCGATGTTGTCGAGCACCTCATGCTCGATCCCGACAACCCGGCTTCGATCCGCTCCTGTCTCGCTCGTGCACGGCAAAACGGCAAGTCGGTGCGCACCGCGCTCACGCAGGAGATGTGGGAATCCCTCAACGAGGGCTGGCGCAAGCTGGAGACCTATGGCGTGGCGGATGCGCGCCGGGATTTCGCCGAGCTGATCGACTGGGTGAAGAACCGTGCGATGATGTTCCGCGGCGCGACCGAGAGTGGCCATCTGCGCAATGAAGGGCACGACTTTCTGCGGGCCGGCGGCGCACTCGAGCGCGCGCAGATGACGCTGCGCCTGCTCGACGTCAAATATTATGTCCTGCTGCCCGAGACCGAAGTGGTGGGCGGTCACCGCGACCATTATCAGTGGACGTCCGTGTTGCACGCGCTCTCCGGCAGCCGCGCCTATCATCATGTCTATGGCGGCTCCTATTCGCCGGGGCAGATCACCGATTTCCTCATGCTCAACCGGCAGTTCCCGCGCAGTGTGCTCTATTGCTTCGATCAGATTGCCTATCGTCTCCAGCGCCTTGCGCACTGGCATGGGCAACGCACGCCAGCGAACCTGCGCAGCGAGGAAATGGTGGAGGCGCTCTCGATGACGAGCAGCGGCGACATCTTCGGAAAAGGCTTGCACGAAACCATCCAGAGCAAGATCGTCCAATGCAATATGCTTGGGCTTGAAATCGCCGAAGCCTATCATTTCGGCTGATCGGGAGACGAACCCACCATGCGGATCAATATCCGGCATGAAACGCGCTATGACTATGACGAGCCGACCGCCGGCATCGTCATGCGGTTGCGCCTGAAGCCCGCGAGCAGCAATGCTCAACGCGTGGAGCGTTGGGCAGTGACCGTAAACGAACAGCCAATCGAGCGCTGGATCACCACCGGCTATGGCGATGCCGAGGCGCTCTGGCGCGCGCCGGGCCGAATGGAATCGGTGACGATCGTGGCGGAAGGCGACGTGCAGACCGTCGATTGCGCAGGCGTCACGCGGCCTTTGGATGGCGAGGTGCGCCCGCAACTCTTCCTGCGCGCGACCGAACTGACCGCGATTGACGAGGGGCTGGCAGCCCTGGCGGAACAGGCGCGCAGCCCCGATGGCCCGCTCGCCAGCCTGCATCGGCTCAATGACCTGATCCATGAAGGCGTGGCCTGGCGCGCCGGCAGCACGACGACCGAGACGACGGCGGCGGAAGCGCTCGCTCAGGGCGCGGGCGTTTGTCAGGACCAGACGCACATCTTCATCGCCGCAGCGCGCAGCCTGGGTATTCCGACGCGCTATGTCGCCGGCTATCTGCGCGATCCCGAGCGACCGGACAGCGACCATGATCCCCATGCCTGGGCAGAGGCGCATGTCGAGGGGCTGGGCTGGATCGGCTTTGACTGCACGCTTGGCCATTGTCCGGTGGAGGGCCATGTGCGGCTGACCTGTGGCCTTGATGCCGCAGATGCCGCGCCCATTCGCGGGGTGATGATGCCGGGCAGCGAAACGAAGCTGTCTCATGATGTTCAGATCGCTAGTCTTCCTCTAGACGAAACGGTTCAGGCACAGACTCAGCAGTGAATCGCCGGAAGGTCGCGACCGTACCGGCCGGTGAAGGGGGCAATTGATGACTTATTGCGTGGCTTTGCGGGTCGAGGCCGGGCTCGTGATGCTGTCCGACACGCGGACCAATGCCGGACTCGACAATATCGGCATGTTCCGCAAGACCTTCACGTATGAGAAGCCGGGCGAGCGGGCGATCGCGCTGCTCTGTTCCGGCAATCTCTCCGTCACGCAGGAAGTGCGCACCAAGCTCTCCAGAGCCATGAAGGATTCGGTCGAGAATCCCGACATCGAGACGCTGCTCAATTGCGCGACGATGCACCGCGTGGCGCATCTGGTCGGCGAAGCGATGAAGGCGGTCCAGTCCGAAATGCGCGAGGGCATGACCGCGAGCAATGTGTCGCTCGGGGCGAGCATCCTTGTCTGCGGCCAGCGCAAGGGCGGCAAGCTGCGGCTTTACATGGTCTATTCGGAAGGCAATTTCATCGAGGCGACGGCAGACACGCCTTTTTTCCAGATCGGCGAGCATAAATATGGCAAGCCGATTCTCGATCGGATGATCAAGCCGACGACGTCGCTCTCGGATGCTGCCAAGGCCGTCTGTGTCTCGATGGATTCGACTCTGCGCTCCAATCTGTCTGTCGGTATGCCGCTCGATCTCAGCATCATTCCGCTCAACGAATATGCCTTCAGCCTGCGTCGGCGGATCGAGGCGAATGACCCCGAATTTGCGCAAATTTCGCGGGAGTGGGGGGCCGTGCTGAAGGCTGGGTTCGATTCGCTGCCCTCGATGATCGACTGAACGGGCAGGGCGCGCGACCGCCGCCAACAAGGGCTTTTGGCCAGGCAAGACAATCTCCCCCCGGCGCCCCGGAGCGGCCCCTTGCTTTGGGCGCCTGTACGCTTAAGTGCTGGCAATCGGCATGATGATCCGTCAGGCGCACGGGCCAATCATCGACAATCACATGAAAGGGCGTCTTGATGACCGCTACGCACAGTTCGCGCATGATCATTCTGGGGTCCGGTCCGGCTGGCCTCTCTGCCGCCATCTATGCGGCGCGCGCGGGCATGGCGCCGATCGTGGTCCAGGGCCTTCAGCCCGGCGGCCAGCTTACCATCACCACGGATGTGGAAAATTATCCCGGCTTCCGCGAGGTTATCCAGGGGCCTTGGCTGATGGAAGAGATGCAGGCGCAGGCCGAGCATGTCGGCGCCCGGATGATGTATGATCAGATCGTCGACGTCGATCTCTCCAAGCGCCCGTTCAAACTGACCGGCGATGGGGGCACGGAATATTATGGCGATACGCTGGTGATCGCGACCGGCGCGCAGGCAAAGTGGCTGGGGCTGGAGAGCGAGCATCTGTTGCAGGGCAAGGGCGTCTCTGCCTGCGCGACGTGCGACGGCTTTTTCTATCGCGGCAAGAAGGTCGTGGTGATCGGCGGCGGCAATACAGCGGTCGAGGAAGCGCTGTACCTCACCAACCACAGCCATGACGTGACCATCATCCATCGCCGCGACAGCTTCCGCGCCGAAAAGATCTTGCAGGAGCGCCTGTTCGCGCATCCCAACATCAAGGTGCTTTGGAACAAGGCCGTCGATCGTTTTGTCGGCGGTGGCAATCCTGAAGGGCTGGTGGGGATCGATCTGGTCGATACGGTGACGGGCGAGAAGAGCCATATCGCCACGGACGGCGCCTTCGTTGCGATCGGCCACAAGCCGGCAACCGAGCTGTTCGAGGGAAAGCTGCCGCTCGATGAGGGTTATCTGGTGGTCGAGAAGGGCAGCAGCAAGACGAGCATTCCCGGCGTATTCGCGGCGGGCGACGTGACCGACAAGATCTATCGTCAGGCCGTGACCGCCGCCGGAATGGGCTGCATGGCGGCGCTGGATGCAGAGCGTTTCCTGGCCGAGGCGGATTTCGAGGCGCTCGCGCACGTCTGATCCCCGGGCTGCTGCTTCTGCATTTTGCCTTCGCACGAAAAAAGGGCCGACGCGGCGGGCGAACCGGGGATTCGCTCTGCCGTGCCGGCCCTGATGTCTCGATCAAACCTGCGCGATTAGCGCGAAGCCACCGTGACCGGCGCGGTGGATGCGGCCGCGTTCTTCGCTTCGCTCACGGTGAAGGACACCGGCATGCCATTGACGGTGCCGCTCACGCGGTCGCCGGAAACGACCAGACGAAAGGCACTGCCCGACGTGGCAAAGCCGGAGATGACCCGCTTGCTGTCGCTGATGTTGGTCACGGAATATTTGTAGGTCACGCCCTGATGCGAGAAGGACGACATGTCCTTCGCAGATGCGGGAGAAACGGTAGCAATCGCGGCCAGCGCCGCAGTGATGAGAAACTTCTTCACGAACAGTCTCCTTTGTAAGTCAGACAAAAGAGCCTCGTTCAGCATCCTGTTTTGTTTTGCAGGGTGAAATTGTTGCATTGCAAACAATCGGACAACCGCAAAACGCGGTCGAGCGATTGCATCATTTGCACATGTGCAAGGGCATGGCCGTCGGCCTGCGCCCGTCAGCCGGCGCGATCGGCCAGCTTCCGCTGCAGGAAAGCGCTGAGATTTCCAAAGCTTTCGAAGGTTTCGGCGTCAATGTCGTCATCATCAATGATGATGTCGAAACGATCCTCCAGATCGGTCAACAGCGTGGCGACGGCCATGGAATCGAGTTCCGGCAGGTCGCCGAACAGCAAGGTTGCATCGTCGAAGGCCGCCACGCGCGCCGCATCCAGGCCCAGCACGTCCTGCAAGGCCGCGCGCAGCGCCGCTTCGGCGGGCGTTCCGTGCGCGCCTTTGACCTTCCTGTCTTTCGTCGTCCGCATCGCGGACGCGCCTAGCGGCTTCGCGCAGCTTTGAAAAGCGGAGTTCCGCTCCGGCCGGCGGGCTTCTTCCCGCGTTTCCCTGTGGCAGCGCGCTGTGAGTGACCTGTCTGCATGGCGGTGTGGGTCGCGGCCCGACGACCGGCAGGAATGGCTCACAAAATCCGGCGATCATGGTAAGGGCACGTCATGATCATGCCGCTCGACCATCTGACGCAATGCGGGGCGCCGGGCGACAGCGCGCTTGCCGGGAAGTTCGGCACGGTCGACTATGCTGCTCTGGAAGCGATGACGGGGCGGCTCGCGGCCTGGCTAGCGGGCTTTGGCCTGTCTCCCGGGAGCCGGATTGCGGCCTGGCTTACGAAGGGGCGGGCGGCGGCGATCCTCCCGCTTGCCTGCGCACGGGCGGGTCTGGTCTATGTGCCGGTGAATCCTCTGCTCAAGCGAGCGCAGGTCGCGCACATTCTGGCAGATAGCGAGGCGGCGATGCTGATCTCCATCAGCAGCCGGTTCGCCATGCTTGAGCCGGGCGACCAGCCTGCCGGCCTGAACAGGGCGGAAGAGGCCGAGATCGATGCCATCATGGTCGACGCATCTCGCCCGGTGCTGGGGCCGGGGCAAGCCGATCCCGAGGCGCTTGTCGAAATCCTCTACACGTCCGGTTCCACCGGGCGGCCCAAGGGCGTGATGCTGAGCCACGCCAATCTGATGATCGGCGCCCGCTCGGTCGCAATCTATCTCGGGCTGGCGCGGGACGACCGGACGCTCGCGCTGCTGCCGCTCAGCTTCGATTACGGGCAGAACCAGCTCTTCTCGACCTGGTGGGCAGGCGGTTGCGTCGTGCCGTTCGATTATCTGTTGCCGCGCGACGTGGCACGCACGGTTGGCTCGCAGGGCATCACCACCTTGGCAGGCGTCCCGCCGCTTTGGGTGCAACTCGTCGAGACGGACTGGCCAGCCGAGGCGGTCGCGCGGTTGCGACGAATCACCAACAGTGGCGGTGCGCTCACGCGGCCCTTGATCACCCGGTTGCGCGAGACCTTTCCTGGCGTCGATATCGTGGCGATGTATGGCCTCACCGAGGCGTTTCGATCGACCTTCCTGCCGCCTGACATGCTCGACGATCATCCCGACAGCATTGGCCGCGCCATTCCCGATGCGGAAGTGCTGATCGTCCGCCCTGATGGCACGATCACCGATGATGACGAGCCGGGCGAGCTGGTCCATGCCGGTCCGCTGGTCGCCCAAGGCTATTGGCGCGATGCCGAGCGCACGGCCCAGCGCTTCCGCCCGGCGCCGGCGGCGTCGCTCTATGGGGGAATGGCGGTCTGGTCTGGCGATACGGCAGTGCGGGACAAGGACGGGCTGCTGCGCTTCATCGGGCGCGACGATGCGATGATCAAGAGCGCCGGCAACCGGATCAGCCCTAGCGAGATCGAGGACGCGGCGTTGGCTGTGGCCGGCGTGGCGGAAGCCTGCGCGCTCGGCCGTCCTGATGCGCGGTTGGGGCAGGCGATCATCCTGTTTGTGCGGGCGGATGTGGCCTTGTGCGAGACGGATGCGCACGCCTTGCCGGATCGTCTGCGCGTCGCCCTGCGGCAGGCGCTGCCGAGCTTCATGCAGCCGGCCGAGCTGCATGTGCTCGCCGCTCTGCCGCGCAATCCCAATGGCAAGATCGACCGCGTGGCGCTGGCCGCCATGGCGCAGGAGACAAGCGCATGAGTGGGCAGAAGATCAAGCCGATGGGGCCGATCCCGCCCGGCTTCACGGCTGAGAACGGCATGCTGCTCATTGGCGGCTGTGGCGCGGCCGCGCTTGCCGATGAAGCAGGCACGCCGCTGTTCGTTTATGATGCGGGCCTTGTCCGCACGCGGATTGCCGCCTTGCGCGCTGTGCTGCCCGATGGCGTCGGCCTGCATTATGCGATCAAGGCCAATCCCTTCCCACCGTTGCTCGCCTTGATGGCGGACATGGTCGACGGCTTCGATATCGCCTCGAAAGGGGAGCTGGCCGTGGCGCAGCAGGCGGGCATGGTGCCGGAGCACATCAGCTTTGCCGGTCCCGGCAAACGCGATGATGAACTGGACGCCGCACTGCGTGCGGGCGTCACGATCAATCTTGAATCCGAAGGGGAGGCCGCCCGCGCTCTCGCGCTGGCCGAGCGACTGGCGGTGCGTCCTCGCCTTGCCGTTCGGGTCAATCCCGATTTCGAGCTCAAGGGTTCCGGGATGCGCATGGGCGGCGGCGCCAAGCCGTTCGGCGTGGATGCAGACCGTGCGGGAGCGCTCGCGCGACAGGTGATCGCTGCCGGTGCCGAATGGTGCGGCTGGCATATCTTCGCCGGTTCGCAGGCGCTGGATGCCGACGCGATCATTGCCGCTCAAGCACAGACCGTCGCTTTGGCTGCGCGCCTGTCCGACGAGGTGGGCGCCGCGCCCCCGCTGGTCAATCTGGGCGGCGGTTTTGGCGTGCCCTATTTCGCCGGGGATGAGCCGCTTGATGTCGGGACGATCGGCGCGGCTCTTGTCGAGACGCTGGCGGCGCGGCCTGCGATCCTGGCGCCGAGCACCTTCGCGCTGGAACTGGGGCGCTATCTCGTCGCGCCGGCGGGGGTTTATCTCACCCGCGTGATCGATGTGAAGACCAGCCAGGGCGAGCGCTACGCGGTGGTTGATGGCGGCCTGCATCACCAGCTCGCGGCGAGCGGCAATTTCGGCACTGTCGTGCGGCGCAATTACCCGCTGGCGATCGCCAACCGGTTCGGCGCGCCGGTGGCGGACGAGCCGGTCACCGTGGTCGGTTGCCTGTGCACACCGCTCGACAGGCTTGGGGAGGCGGTGGCATTGCCACCCGTCGCGCCGGGCGATCTGATCGCGGTCTTTCTGGCTGGCGCTTACGGCGCGAGCGCAAGTCCCTCAGCCTTTCTGGGGCATGGCCCAGCGCCGGAGCTTCTGGTCGACGAAGGCTGAGCATCGAGCCGTCGCATCGCGGCAAAATCCATCGATTTCTAACGCTATGTTCATGCTTTTTGGCCATTCCATTTCCGGCATCGACGGAGTGGAAATCGTGACCAAAATCGGCGCCAACGCCGGTCATTGCCGGGCGATCCGCCGCCTTGCCGCACGGGCTGCGATCGGCATCGATTCGCTCGATCGTCAGGGCGGGAAAGGCAGCATTTTCCTATTGGCTCGGCGCCGCCTTCGCTATCACGTCTGATTAAGGTCCCGGAGTTTCTCGCGCTATGTACGACACTTATTATCGCTTCACCGGCCGACCTTTCCAGCTCACGCCGGATACGCAATTCTATTTCGAGAGCACGACGCACCGCAAGGCGATGTCCTATCTGGGCTATGGTCTGGCGCAGGGCGAAGGCTTCATCGTCATCACCGGCGACATCGGCGTAGGCAAGACCACGCTCGTCGGCCATCTCATGGCGACCATCGATCCGCAGCGCCTCACGGCCGTCAAGATCGTCTCGACCCAGGTCGGTGGTGACGACATGCTTCGGCTCGCAGCGGAAGTCTTCGGGATCGCGACCGACCATGTCGAAAAGGCGCATGTGCTGAGCCGCATCGAGGCCTTTCTCCATCATCAGGCGCGCGCGGGGCGGCGTACGTTGTTGATCGTCGATGAAGCGCAGAATCTCGCCGCACCAGCGCTGGAAGAGCTGCGCATGTTGAGCAATTTCCAGCTTGGCGGCCAGTCGCTGCTGCAGATCTTCCTGCTCGGTCAGCCCGAGTTTCGCGAACGGGTCAACGGCAGCGACGGGCTGGAGCAATTGCGCCAGCGCATCATCGCCACGCATCATCTTGC
Source organism: Sphingomonas sp. (assembly GCA_017304655.1). Lineage (GTDB taxonomy): Bacteria > Pseudomonadota > Alphaproteobacteria > Sphingomonadales > Sphingomonadaceae > Sphingobium. The sequence continues at coordinate 511,159 of JAFKLY010000003.1, read as the reverse complement.
GCCGATGAAGCCCGAGGAAGTCGGCCCCTATATCGAGCATCGGCTCAAGGTGGTCGGCTGGACGGGCAATCCGCGCTTCACGCCGGAGGCCTATGCGCTGCTGGCGCAGGCAAGCGGCTGTGTTCCCCGGAGACTGAATGCTCTGGCAGGCCGTGTATTGCTGCTCGGCGCTATCGACCAGCTCGACATCATCGACGAGCGCGTGGTCGAAGCCGTGGTCGCTGATCTTGCGGTCGGGGAGGCCGGGGGCGAGATGCTGGCAAACGATTTCGCTGATCGGACAGAACTGGAATTGACCCAGTCGTTGGACGAGCCCGGTGCAACCCGGACCGCCGAAGCGGGCGGCCCCTTGAACGATGCGGGAGCGCGAATCGCGATACCGAGAGACGAGAGCGGAGACATTGCCCGGCTGCTTGCCTTGCAGGTCGAAGTTGAAACCTTGAACGCCGCCGTTGCGAGGGGCGTTCAGCCGGACGGCCCAATGGTCACGGACGATGAGCGGATTGCCGGGCTGGAGGAACGGCTGGCGCGCGCGGAGCAGCGTCTGGAAGAACAGGACGAAGTGCTGCGGCGCGTGCTTTCCAAACTGATCGAATGGGTCGAGCGCGATGCGCGCAATGGTCCCTTTGCGAGCCGGGTGGCCTGACCCGTCTTCCCGCGCTCACCAAGATTAGGCTGACCGTGGCCTCGCGATCCGCTAGGCGCTCGGCCCATGGGCGGCATTGCAGGCATTTTTTTCGTCGAGACGGCCAAGCCGGTCGATGAAGCGCGTGTGGGCGCCATGCTCGCGCCTATGCGTCATCGCGGGCCGGACGGGTCGGGCCTGTGGTCCGCGCCGGGTGTCGGACTGGGGCATTTGCGCCTTGCGATCGTCGATACCGAAGGTGGCGCCCAGCCGATGGCGACGCCGGAGGGGGACGTGACCGTTACCTTTAATGGCGAGATCTATAATTTCGCCGAGTTGCGCGCCGAGCTCAAAGCCAAGGGACACCAGTTCCGCACGCAGAGCGATACCGAAGTCATTCTCCATAGCTGGCGGCAGTGGGGCGAGCGCTGCGTCGAGCGCTTCGAAGGCATGTTCGCCTTCGCACTCCATGATGCGCGCACGCAGTCGCTCTGGCTGGTGCGGGATCGATTCGGCGTCAAGCCGCTGCTTTATGCGACGCTGGCGGACGGCAGCCTGATCTTCGCCTCGGAACTGAAGGGGCTGCTGGCCCATCCGGGTCTTCGCCGCGTGCCGGAGCTGAGCGCGGTCGAGGATTATCTCGCTTATGGCTATGTGCCCGACGACACGTCCATCGTGAAGGGCGTGCGCAAGCTGGGCGCGGGCGAGGCGTTGCTTGCCGTGCGCGGCCGGCCTTTGTCGCCGCCATCGCGCTATTGGGACGTGAGCTTCGCCGAACGCACCACCGCACGGCCCGACGCGCTGGAAGATGAACTGCTGTCTCTCCTTCAGAACGCAGTGCGCTCGCGCCTGATGGCGGACGTGCCTGTGGGCGCCTTCCTCTCCGGCGGCGTGGCGAGCAGCACGGTCGTTGCCTTGATGGCCGAGGCGAGCAGCCAGCCGGTCAAGACCTGCACAATCGGCTTTGACGTGGCTGCAGCCGGCGAGACTGACCATGCCGAGCGCATCGCGCGCCGTTTTGGTACCGATCATCGCAGTCGGCTTCTGTCGTCGGATGATTCTCGTCTGATTGATCGCATTGCCGCGCATTTCGATGAACCCTTTGCCGATGCCTCCGCGGTGCCGATGTTCCGCCTGTGCGAGCTGGCGCGCGAAAGCGTGGCGGTTGCCCTGTCAGGGGATGGCGTAGATGAGGCGTTCGCCGGCAATCGTCGCCACATCTTCCAGCATCGCGAGGAAATGGCGCGGCGGTTCATCCCCGGAGCGCTGCGGCGCGGTTTGTTCGGGCCGCTCGGCGCATTGTATCCCACGGCGGACTGGGCGCCGCGCCTCCTGCGCGCCAAGTCGACCGTGCTCGGCCTCGCGATGGATGGGGCGGAGGCATATGCGGCATCCGTCGCCATGATCCCGGCGGCTGTCCGCGCGCAACTCTTCACCGATCAGGCCAAGGCCGCCTTCGCAGGACATCGCGCCGAGGACCGCTATGTGAAGGCCATGCGCGAGGCGCCGGCGCGTGATCCTATCGACCGCGCGCAATATGCCGATCTGAAGATATCGCTGCCTGGCGATATCCTGACCAGGACCGACCGGATGAGCACGGCCGTCGGCCTGCAAGTGCGCGAACCGTTACTCGATCATCGGCTGGTCGGGTTCGCCGCCCGCCTGCCGGTGCGTCAGCGCATTCACGGCCGCTCGGGCAAATATCTGCTCAGGAAGACGATGGAGGAGCGGTTACCGCTCGACATTCTCTACGGGCCTCAAACGCGCCTCGTGACGCCGGTCAGCGATTGGTTCCGCGGCGCGCTCGCCAGTGAGGCACGGGCAATCGCGGGCGGTTCCGCGCTGGCCCGCACCGAATGGTTCGACATGCGTCGCATCGCGCGACTGGCCGAGGCGCATCGCAGCGGTACGACGGATCATGGCCAGCTGCTGTGGCAGCTGGTGATGCTGGACAAGGCGCTGGGGCGGTTGTTTTCGCTGGGTTGAGGGATCAGCCCGCGCGCGGCAGAGTCGCTGCTGACGAGACAAGCGCCGCGTAGCGCGGATAGAGATCGCGTTCTTCAAAGAGGATGCGGGTGTGGAGGGCGTCGAGGATGAAGCGCGCGGCTTGCTTGAAAGCGCTCCATTCCCGCGACATGCGATCACTCGGCCAGTCGGTGATGAAGGCCTGCCACAAATGTGCAATGTTCCCCATCTCTCTCTCGTAGCGCGTCGCCAGCGCTGCGAGCTTCGGATCGCTGGCAGCGCCCAGTAGCGGGTAGAGATGCTTGTCCTCGCGGGCGAGGTGCGCGAGCAGCACCCGGCTGAACCGCCAGCGAAGGGATGCGATCTGCGTGGACGGGCGATCCGCATCATCGATCAGCGCCAGCATCTGGCTGCGCAGTTCAAGCAGCGCGCGATGCTCCTCCTTGAGTGTCTGGATGTCCATACACAGCCTCCGCCCCGCTCCCGGTGCCGAGGGGGCCGGGTGCGGCAGGATCGCATGATCTGCCCAAAATCTTGCCGAGAGGTTATCGTCTTGAGATTACGGATAATCCGCGCGCATGAAATACAGGCCGTCGGGCGGGGCATTGTGGCCCAGCGCCTGTCGATCGCGCGCGTCCAGCGCGGCCTTCATGTCCGCGACCTCCCATGTACCGGTGCCGACAAGGGCAAGGCAGCCGACCATCGAGCGGACCTGATGGTGCAGGAAGCTGCGCGCCTTGGCATGGACGGTGATCCGTTCGCCGTCGCGGATCACGTCCAGCCGGTCGAGCGTGCGCAGCGGACTGTCCGCCTGGCACTGGGCCGAGCGGAAAGTGGTGAAATCATGCCGGCCGATGAGCAGTTGCGCCGCCACCTGCATTGCGTCGCTGTCCAGCCGTTGCGGCACGCGCCAGACGAGGCCCTGCTCGAAGGTGAGCGGCGCGCGCCGATTGAGGATCCGATACTCATAAGCGCGGGCAATGCAGGAGAAGCGGGCATGCCACTCCTCGCTCACGGCCTCGCAGGCGACGATCGCGATCGGCTCGGGCCGCAGATGCGCGTTCAGCGCTTCCATCAGGCGGAAGGGCGTGATCGTCTTGTCCAGATCGACATGCGCCCGCATCGCAAGCGCATGAACCCCCGCATCGGTGCGGCCGGCGCAATGGATGACCGGTTCGTGGCCGGTGATCCGCCCTAGCGCTTCCTCGATATGCTGCTGCACGCTCGGCCCATGTGCCTGCCGCTGCCAGCCCATATAGGGCCGGCCATCATATTCGATGGTGAAGGCGAAGCGGGTCATGGCGCGCCGATCAATCCAGTCGGCTGCCGGCAGGGATGGGGAAGCCGCGCAGTAGCTCGGATGTAGCCATTACGCCTTTTCCGGCGCGCTGAACCAAAGTCGGCCGCAGCGATCCCTCTGTGCCGCAGCCGATCAGCAAGGCGTCGTCGAGCAGTTCTCCCGGCGTGCCCGGCGTGTCGTCGATGCTTGCCGCAAGCACCTTGATCCGTTCGCCCTGATAGGCGAACCAGGCGCCCGGCGCGGGATTGAAGGCGCGCACCTGCCGTTCGACCGCGACAGCTCCGGCGCTGAAATCTAGGCGGCTCTCCGCCTTGTCGATCTTCTCGGCATATGTGACGCCGTCCTCGGGCTGCAAGACGGGCGGAAAGGCGCCGATGTTTCCGAGGACCTGTACCATCACCGCTGCGCCGGCATGGGACAGCTCGTCGGTGAGCGCGCCGGCTGTCTTGCCGTCGATGGGCGTGCGAACCGTGGCCAGCATCGGCCCGGTATCCAGCCCCTTGGCCATCGCCATGATGGTGACGCCGGTTTCCGCGTCACCAGCCAGGATCGCGCGCTGGATCGGCGCAGCGCCACGCCAGCGGGGCAGGAGCGAGGCATGGACGTTGAGACTGCCAAGGCGCGGGGCGTGCAGCACCGGAATGGGCAGGATGAGGCCGTAAGCCGCGACCACGGCGGCATCGGCCTCCAGATCGTCGAACGCGTCCTGCTCGGCCGGATCGCGCAGGCTTAGCGGGGTGCGCACAGTCAGGCCGAGCGCCTCTGCGCGCGCCTGCACGGGGCTGGGGCGCGGCGCCTTGCCACGGCCGGCAGGGCGAGGCGGCTGGGTGTAGACGGCAGCGATCTCGTGCCCGGCCTCGACCAGTGCATCGAGCGTCGGCACCGCGAAATCAGGCGTGCCCATGAAGATGATCCGCATGGCCATCTCTGAAACGCTTGTAACGGCGGAGCGCAAGCCTTTATTTGGCTCCCATGTCCTCACCCGAGATTGACGCGCTGACCCAGGCGCTTGCCCGATTGCCCGGCCTTGGTCCGCGCTCGGCGCGGCGTGCTGTGCTGCATCTGCTCCAGCGGCGCGATACGGCGCTGGTGCCCCTCTTGCGCGCGCTCGAAACCGTCCAGGCCCGCATGGTGCATTGCTCGGTGTGCGGCAATGTCGACACGGTCGATCCCTGCGGCATCTGCGCCGATCCGCGACGGGACGCGCGGGCGCTCTGCGTGGTCGAGGATGTCGCCGATCTCTGGGCGCTGGACAAATCGCGCCTGTTCCCCGGGCGCTTTCATGTGCTGGGCGGGCGGCTCTCCGCGCTGGACGGCGTGCGGCCCGAGGATCTGGCCATCGCGCCGCTCATCCAGCGCGTCGCGGCTGGCGGCATCGACGAGGTCGTGCTGGCCATGAATGCGACGCTGGAGGGGCAGACGACCGCGCATTACATCGCCGAGCGGCTGGAGTCCTACCCCGTGCGGCTAACCCAATTGGCCCATGGCGTGCCGGTGGGTGGCGAACTCGACTATCTGGATGAAGGCACACTGGCGCAGGCCCTGCGGGCGCGCCGACCGATTGGTTGAGGCTCGCTACCCGACACGGTGGGCAGGCTTGTTCTGGATCAAAGGCTTGGCGGCGCGTTTGCCGCATGAAGAACAGCGGGCGGGACTGGGACGGAAGGCTGCCATGATCGCGATTGTATCAGAGGACGGGCGTATCGGGCGGCGACGCGCCTCCTGCGCGCGCATCCGGGGCACGCGATGAAGCGCAAGCTCTGGCCCGCGCTTGCCTTGCTCCTCGTCGCGGGGCTGGCGGCATTGGCCTGGTATGCCCTGCGCGGGCGGCCGATCGCGGTCGACGTGGCGAGGGTGACGCGCGGCCCTGCGGTTGATCTGGTTTATGCCACCGGCTTCGTCGAGCCGGTTCACCCCGTCTCGGTCGCGGCGCGGGTAACAGCGCCGGTGCGTGCGGTGCTGGTGCGCGAGGGCGACAGGGTTGCGAACGGTCAGGCGCTGCTGCTCCTCGACGATGCCGAGCAACGGGGCGTTCTCACGCAGATGCAGGCGCAGGCGCGTGGCGCGACTCTGGCGGAGCAGCGCGCGACGGCGCTCTATCGGCAGGGCTGGACGACACGCGCAGCCTGGGATGCGGCCGTGGCGCAGGGTCAGGCGGCGCGCGCCGCGCAGGTGGCGCAGGCCGCACGAGTCGATCAGATGGTGGTGCGCGCCGGCATGACCGGCGTGGTGCTCAAGCGCGATGTCGAGCCGGGCGATGTCGTGACGCCGGGCAAACAGCTCATGCAGCTGGGCGATCCGGGGGAGGCCCGCGTGACCGCGACGGTCGATGAGCGGGACATTCCGCGCGTGCATGCGGGGCAGGCAGCGCTTATGTCCACCGACGCTCTGCCGGGCCGGGTGATCCGTTCGCAGGTCATCGAGGTGACGCCGGGCGGCGACCCCAATCAGCGCGCCTTCCGTGTCCGCATCGGCCTCACGCGCGCGGAGGCGCTGCCCTTTGGCCTCACGCTGGAAGTGAATATCATCACGCGCCAGCGCACCGGCGCGCTTTTGGTGCCAACAGCATCCCTGGTTGCGGGGCAGGTCTGGGCGATCGCGGAGGGCAAGGCCGTGCGACGGGCAGTGCGCATCGGCATTCAGGGTGCGGACCGGACAGAAATCCTCTCCGGCCTGAGCGCGGGTGAGGCGGTTGTCGTCAATCCTCCGGCCGATCTGGCCGAGGGAGACCGGGTGCGGCTCAAGAATCCGGCTCCATGATCGGCCGCTTCGGCTTCCTGCTCATGATCGCGCTGCGCCATCTCTCGCGGCGTCGGCGGCAGACCGTTGTGGCGGTGAGCGGTGTCGCGGTGGGTGTCGGCTTCTTCCTGGCGGTGTCTGCGCTGATGGTCGGCAGCCAGACGGATTTCGTGAACCAGCTCATTGATGCCGCGCCGCACATCATCGTCTCGGACGAGTTGCGCAGCCCCGCGCCGCAACCCGGCGCTCGCAATTTTCCAGACGGCGCGGTTGACCTGCATGGCTACAAGGTGCGGACGGAAGTACGCGGCCTGAAGGACTGGCAGGCGATCATGGCGGCGGCCAATGCCGTGCCGGGTGCCATTGCCTCGCCGAGCCTCTCTGGCGGCGCGACGCTGCGCCTGGGGGGGCACGAGGAAGCGCTGGCGATCATCGGTGTCGATCCGGGGATCGAGGCGAAGATCAGCACGATCGAGAAGCAACTGCGTGCCGGGCATCTGCGGGATCTGGAGAGCGTGCAGGGCGGCATCATCATCGGCGAGGAGCTGGCCCGGCGGCTGGGTGTGCGCATGGGGGATATCGTGGCGGCCAGCACATCGACGTCGCCCTCGCGCTCGATGAAAGTCGTCGGCCTGTTCAAGCGCGGGCAGACGCAATTGTCGTCCGGCGCCGGCTATGTGCTGCTGCGCGAGGCGCAGTCCATGCTCGGGCGGCCATTCATCATCAACCGCATCGGCGTGCGCCTAGAGGATCCCTATGCGGCGCAGGAGATTGCGGCCCGGCTGGAGGCGCGGTTCGGCTACAAGGCGGAGAGCTGGCAGGAGCGCTCGGCTGATTTCCTCTCGCTGCTGGTGACGCGCAACGTCATCATGTATTCGGTCGTCTCGGCGATCCTGCTCGTAGCGAGCTTCGGCATCTACACTGTCGTGTCAAACAGCGTGGCAGACAAGCGGCGGGACATCGCCATCCTGCGCTCGATCGGCTTCTCGCAAGGCGATCTTCAGCTCATCTTCGTGATGGAAGGCATCATCCTGGCGATGATCGGCGTGCTGCTCGGCTGGCTTCTCGGCTATGGGCTGATGGAGATACTGGGCTCGCTCGATTTCCCCATTGCCGGCGAGATCCAGCATATCCCGCTCGATCGCTCGCCTCGGCAATATCTCATCGCCGCCGCCGCCTCCTTTCTGGCTGGCGCCATTGCCGCGTGGCTGCCGGCGCGCAAGGCGGCGAGCGTCGATCCGGTCGACATCTTGCGAGGCGCGGTATGAGCGCGCTGCTCGAAGCGCGTGGCCTCATGCGCGCGCTGCCTGGCGATCCGCCAGTGACGCTCGTGCGTGAGGTCGATCTGGTGACCCAGCCCGGCTGCTTCACGACGATTGTCGGCCCGTCGGGCTGCGGCAAATCCTCGCTCCTCTATCTCCTCGGCCTCATTGACCGGCCGACCGGTGGGGAGCTGCTGTTCGAGGGGCGGGAAGTCAGCCGCCTCTCCGGCGACGAGCGCGCACGCATCCGGCTCGCGCGCTTCGGCTTCGTCTTCCAGTTCCATTTCCTGCTGCCCGAGTTCAGTGCGATCGAGAATGTCATGCTGCCGATGCAGCGGCTCGGGCGCCTCTCGCATGACGCGATCCGTACGCGAGCGGTTGCGCTGCTGGAGACGATGGGGCTGGCCGGCAAGGAGGCCAAGACGCCTGATCGCCTCTCGGGCGGCGAGCGCCAGCGCGTCGCGATCGCCCGCGCGCTGGCCAATGATCCCGCGCTGATCCTGGGGGACGAGCCGACCGGCAATCTCGACAGCAAGAACAGCGCCAATGTCGTCGAGGCGCTGCGCGATCTGGCCCATAAGGAAGGGCGAGCCGTCGTCTGCGTGACGCATGATCCGGGCATTGCGGAACTGTCCGACATCCGCGTCGAGATGCTGGACGGGCGGATTGAGCGGATCGTGGATCAGCGCTGAGGGGGCACCAGCACCAGTGCTCCGTCGACATCGCCCCGGCGCAGGCGATCGAGCGCTTCATTGGCCTGATCGAGCGGCAAGGTGGTAACGCTGGTACGGATACCGGCCTGCGCGGCAAGTGGGAGAAAGGCCTCGCCATCGGCGCGCGTCAGATTGGCGACGGAGAGGATCGAGCGTTCTTCCCAAAGGTCCGCATAAGGAAAGGACGGAATATCCGACATGTGGATGCCGGCGCACACCACCCGGCCGCCCTTGCGCACGGCCTTGAGCGCGCGCGGGACGAGCGCACCAACGGGTGCGAAGAGGATCGCGGCATCGAGCGGCTCTGGCGGGTCGTCTGACGAGGCGCCTGCCCAGACGCAGCCCAGCTCGCGGGCGAAACGCTGGCTCTGCGTGTCGCCCTCCCGCGTGAAGGCAAGCACGCGGCGTCCTTGCCAGATGGCGAGCTGCGCCAGAATATGCGCGGCAGCGCCGAAGCCATAGAGGCCGAGCACCGGCGCGTCCCCCGCCAGTCGATAGGCGCGGTAGCCGATCAGCCCGGCGCAGAGCAGCGGCGCGGCGTGAACGTCGTCGAAGCTTTCCGGGATCGGGAAGCAGAAGTGCGCATCCGCGATGCAATGGCTGGCATAGCCGCCATCGCGCGTGAAGCCGGTGAAGAGCGGCGCGTCGCACAGATTCTCGCGGCCGGTGGCGCAATAGGGGCAGACCCCGCAGCTATGGCCGAGCCAGGGCACGCCGACGCGATCGCCCAGTGCGAGGCCGCTCACGCCCGGCCCGAGCGCATCGACCCGCCCTACAATCTCGTGACCGGGGATGATCGGCACGGTGCCGTGAATGTCGCCGTCGAGCACATGCAGGTCTGTACGGCAGACACCGCAGGCCGAGACTGCAAGGCGAATCTCATCCGGGCCGGGCAGGGGCAGCGGGCGCTCGACCGGGTGAAGCGCCGTGCCGGGCGCATCGAGCTGCATGGCGTGCATGGTGTCCATCATGAGTCTCCCGCGTCCAGACAAGTGAGCGCACGCTGAGCGACCTCCTCCGGCGATCCGGATGCATCGAGCCTGTGCCAGCCGGCGAGATCGCCCAGATCATAGCGCAGCTGCTGCGCAACGACGGCGGCGTCCGCATCCGAGGCGTCGTCCCGCCGGGCCGTGACACGCGCGATAAGCGCCGCTTCCGGTGCTTCCAGCCACAGGCCCGCAAAGGGCACGTCCAGATCGGCGGCGATCGCGGCCATGTCCCGTCGCTCCGCTTCCCGAGCGAAAACCCCGTCCACGATGACGGATCGCCCCGCAGCCAGCATGGCGCGTGCCTGCGCCATCAGCTGGGCATAGACCCGCTCCGACTGTCCCGGCGCATAGGCCTCCGCCGGCAGGCGTTCTTCCGGCAGGACGCCGGCGAGGCGCTTGCGCAGCACGTCTGTGCGCAGCCAGCGCGCACCCGGCGCGCCGCCGATATGGTGCGCGAGGCGTCCTGCCAGCGTCGATTTGCCGGTGCCGCTGAGCCCCCCGATCGCGACGAGGCGCGGGCCGGGAGAATCGAGAAAGGCGAGCGCGGCATCCAGATAGGCGCCAGCTTCCGCGCGTTTCCCGGCCGCCTTGTCTGCCTCTGTCTGACGGCTGGCGGCGATCGCGCCGACATGCGCGCGGATCGCAGCCCGCATCGAAAGGAAGAGGGGGAGGGCCGCAACGCCGCCGGCTTCGTCGGTCCGGTCGAGATAGCGGTTGAACAGCAGCGACGCCTGCGCCCGGAAGCCGCGATGCCACAGGTCCATGAGCAGGAATGCGAGATCGTAAAGCACATCCGTCGTCGCCAGAGCCTCATCGAATTCCAGGCAATCGAACAAGGTGGGCAGGCCCTGCCACAGGCAGATGTTGGCGAGATGCAGATCGCCATGGCAATGGCGAACATGGCCGGAGGCGCCGCGGGCGTCGAGCAGCGCGGCGACATCGTTGAGCGCGGCAAGGCTGGCGGTGTAAAGCTGGTCACAGGCGGACGGTGCCAGACACTCGGCGCCGGACATGCTCTTGCGATTGCCGGCGATCACCTGGCCGATTCGGGCTGCGCCATCGGGTACGATGGAGGTCCGGGCATCGGCATGGAACGCGGCGATGCGGTCAGCGAGCGTGCGGACCAGCGCTGCATCCAGCCCACCGCGCGCCGCGACGGATTCCAGCAAGTCCCCGGCAGCGAAGCGGCGCATCACGATCAGCCAGTCGACCGGCGTGCCGGGGCCGAAACCAAGCGTGCCGTTCGCCTGGGCATTCACGCTGCGTACGTCGAGATAGAGGTCCGGGGCGGTTCGCCGGTTAAGCCGGAGTTCCGCCTCGCACACTGCGCGGCGTTTCTCCGGGCTGGAAAAATCGAGATAGGGGTAGCGCACTGCCCGCTTGAGCTTGAAGACGCGATCGCCGGCCAGGAAAATGATCGCGCCGTGCGTGTCGATCCGCTCGGCCGGTCCGGGAGCGTCCAGCGCACCGGGGCTGGAAAGGAAGGCGATGACCGCTGCCTGGTCCTGATCCGCGTTCATGGGCCGTCTCCTCGTGGCGACAGGGCCAGGTTCAGTCTGGCCCGTCTTCGTCGCTGGAGCAAGATGCAGCCAGTCTGGCGCCGCCTGTCATTGAGATCGATCAGGTTGATCGGAACAAAGCATCAACACGGGTGCTTGATCTTGGCCGATGGCTCACATATCTGCGCATCATGGCCATTCGTCCCATCATCGAGACTCCGGATCCGCTGCTGCGGACCATTTCCACGCCGGTCGACGCAATCGACGACGATCTGCAAGTGTTGATCGATGACATGCTGGAGACGATGTATGATGCGCCGGGCATTGGCCTGGCCGCCATTCAGGTGGGGGTGCCCAAGCGCGTGCTGGTCATCGACCTGCAGGAGCCGGAATCGGACGAGGAGGGCGCGCCACCGGTCAAGAATCCGATGGTGTTCATCAATCCGCAGATTCTCGAAGGATCGGCCGAGCAGTCCGTTTACAATGAAGGCTGCCTCTCGGTGCCGGAACAATATGCCGAGGTCGAACGCCCGGCCCGCATCCGCGCGAGCTGGATGGACCGGAAGGGCCGTATTCATGAGGAGGAGCTGGAAGGCCTGCTGGCCACCTGCCTCCAGCATGAGATGGACCATCTCGAAGGCATTCTCTTCATCGACCATCTCTCGCGCCTGAAGCGGGACATGCTGCTCAAGAAGCTGGCCAAGGGCCGCAAGGCTGCGTGACGACACCACGAGGCGCTTTGGTTACGGGCGCTTCTGGTCAGCACGCAAGAACAAAGGGGCGCCGGAGCGCCCCTTTGTTCTTGGTCTTGTTCGGGAGGCGCCGTGCTCAGCGCTGCTCGACCGGCACATAGGGGCGCGGGCCAGGGCCAGTGTAAAGCTGGCGGGGGCGGCCGATGCGCTGGCCTGGATCGGAAATCATTTCGTTCCAGTGCGCGACCCAGCCGACGGTGCGGGCGAGAGCGAAGAGCACGGTGAACATGTCGGTCGGGAAGCCGATGGCCGAGAGGATGATCCCCGAGTAGAAATCGACGTTCGGGAACAGCTTCTTCTCGATGAAATAGTCATCGTGAAGCGCCATGTCCTCAAGTTGCAGCGCGACGTCGAAGATCGGATCGGTCACGTTCAGGGCGGTCAGGACTTCGCGCACCGTCTTCTGCATCACGGTCGCACGCGGATCGTAGTTCTTGTAGACGCGATGGCCGAAGCCCATCAGGCGGAACGGATCGTTCTTGTCCTTGGCGCGGGCGATATAGTGCGGGATCTTGTCCGGCGTGCCGATCTCGCGGAGCATGTTGAGCGCCGCTTCGTTGGCGCCGCCATGCGCCGGGCCCCAGAGGCAGGCGATGCCGGCCGCGATGCACGCGAACGGATTGGCGCCCGACGAGCCGGCGAGCCGCACGGTCGAGGTCGAGGCATTCTGCTCATGGTCGGCATGCAGGATGAAGATGCGATCGAGCGCCTGTTCGATGACCGGATTGACCTCATACTCCTCAGCGGGGACCGAGAAGGTCATGCGCAGGAAGTTGCCGGTGTAGGACAGGCTGTTGTCCGGATAGACGAACGGCTGGCCGACCGAATATTTATAGGCCATGGCTGCAAGCGTCGGCATCTTGGCGATCAGGCGATGGCTCGCGATCATGCGCTGCACCGGATCGGTGATGTCCGTCGAATCGTGATAGAAGGCCGAGAGCGCGCCGACGACGCCGCACATGATCGCCATCGGGTGCGCATCGCGCCGGAAGCCGCGATAGAAGGTGCTGAGCTGCTCATGCACCATGGTGTGGCGCGTGATCGTGTTGTTGAACGATGCCAGCTCGTCCTTGCTGGGCAGGTTGCCGCGCAACAGCAGATAGGCGACTTCCATGAAGCTCGACTGCTCGGACAGCTCCTCGATCGAATAGCCACGATGCAGCAGCACGCCTTCATCGCCGTCGATATAGGTCAGCGCCGAATCGCAGCTTGCCGTCGAGGTGAAGCCCGGATCGTAGGTAAACAGGCCGGTCTGGGCATAGAGCTTGCGGATGTCGATGACCTTGGGGCCGACAGACCCTTCGAGGAGCTGATATTCGAGCTCCTTGCCGTCCACTCCCAGCTTGACTGTGCTGTCGCTCATTCTGTCAACCCTTTGCTTCTCAAATAGCGGCTTGTTCAATCCTGGACCTGGTCGCCCAGGCGTCCAAGCGTCTCATCCCGACCAAGGTGATAGAGCACGTCGAAAATTCCGGGCGAGGTCGTCCGTCCGGTCAATGCGGCGCGCAGTGGCTGTGCCACCTTGCCGAGACCAAGTCCGGCATCCTCAGCCACGGTCCTGATCGCGGTCTCAATGCCTTCCAGCGTCCACTCGGTCAGCGGAGCAAGGGCATCGGCCACGGTCTTGAGCAGGGTCCGTGCGGAACCGTCTAGCAACTTTGACGCGGCCTCGTCGACAGGAATCGGGCGCTGGGTGAAGAGGAAGGCGGCGCCTTCCGTCAGCTCGAGCAGCGTTTTAGCGCGTGGCTTGAGCGCGCCCATGATATCGGCGAGCTTGTGGAGCCGGGCCTGCGCGGCGGCGGCATCCTCCAGTGGCGGCATCCGCTCGGCCACGAGCAGGGCAAGCCGGCCGTCATCCGCCTCGCGGATATAGTGGCCGTTCAGATTTTCGAGCTTCTTGAGGTCGAACCGCGAGGGCGAACGGCCCACGCCCGGCAGATCGAACACCTCGATCGCGCGATCGCGGGAGATGATCTCCTCATCGCCATGGCCCCAGCCCAGCCGCAGGAGATAATTGGTCACCGCTTCCGGCAACATGCCGAGCTGATCGCGATACGCGTCCACGCCCATCGCGCCATGCCGCTTGGAGAGCTTGGCACCATCCTGGCCGTGGATCAGCGGGATGTGCGCATAGGTCGGGACCGGCCAGCCCATCGCCTTGATGATGCCGAGCTGACGGAAGGCGTTGTTGAGATGATCGTCGCCACGGATGACGTGCGTCACGCCCATGTCGTGATCGTCCACGACCACGGCAAGCATATAGGTCGGCGTGCCATCGGAGCGGAGCAGGATCATGTCATCGAGCTCGCTGTTCTGCACGACCACACGGCCCTGCACGGCGTCCTCGATGACGCTTTCGCCTTCGCGCGCGGCCTTCAGGCGAATCACGAACGGCTTGTCGCCCCCCTCGGCTGGGTCGCGATCACGCCAGCGACCGTCATAGCGCATCGGCTGGCGGGCCGCGCGCTGCGCCTCGCGCAACTCGGCCAGCTCTTCCTGCGTGGCGAAGCATTTGTAAGCATGGCCCGCCGCCAGCATCTGATGCGCGACTTCGGCATGGCGATGGGCGCGGGCGAACTGGAACACGGGCTCCTCGTCGCCGGCAAGGCCAAGCCAGGAAAGGCCGTCGAAGATCGCCTCGATCGCCGGCTCGGTCGAACGGGCGCGATCGGTATCCTCGATGCGCAGCAGGAACTTGCCGCCATGGTGTCGCGCGAAGAGATAGTTGAACAGAGCCGTGCGCGCGCCGCCAATGTGCAGATAGCCTGTCGGCGAGGGTGCGAAGCGCGTGACGACCTTGTCCGTTGTTTTCAGTCCGTCCGACACGCTATGCTCATGCTCCGAAGATGGGGGGAACCCGTTTGAACGAGCACGCCCCTAGCACGGCTTTTTCACCGGGACAAATCCCGCTGTTGCGGCGCAGCAACCGGGGCATGGCGGATGGGTTGGCGCGCCTCGAAGCCTGGCTGGAGCGCGAACGGGCGCAGCTACCGCTCTGGGCGCCGATCGCCCTTGGGGCCGGCATCTGCGCCTGGTTCGCGCTGCCGACGCCATTCCAATGGATCGCCTGGGTCACGCTCTGGCTTGGTCTTGCGATGCTCTGCAGCGTGATGGCGCGCGGTGGCCGGCTCGCGCATGTGCTGGCGACTGGCGCGGTGCTGGCCGCTGCCGGGTGCTTGCTCGTCTGGGGCAAGGCGCTGCTGGTCGGGGCGCCGCCGCTCGCGCGACCCGCCGTCGTGGAGATGGATGCACGGGTGCGCCTGGCCGATCCGCTGGCGGCGCGTGGTCTCGTCCGGCTCGATCTTGCGCCGATCGACCGGCCGGACCTGCCGGCGCGGCTCTGGGTGAATGCCGAGCCCGATCAGGTGCCAGCCGGGTTGGGGACGGGGGACCGGATTGCCTTGCGCGCCCGGCTCACGCCGCCGCCGCAACCTGCGCTCCCCGGCGCTTATGATTTCGCGCGGCGCGCCTTCTTCGAGGGTATCGGCGCCACCGGCCGGGCTTTGGGGCCGGTGCGTCTGCTGGCTGCGAGCGGAGAGGGGGCGGGCCTGCGCCAGCGCCTCAAGGCCCATGTCGCCGCGCGCCTGCCGGGGCACGAAGGCGCGATTGCGGTGGCGCTGGCGACGGGAGACCAGAGCAACATCGCCGCGCCGGATGCCGACGCGATGCGCCGCAGTGGCCTCGCGCATCTGCTGTCGATCAGCGGCCTGCATGTCTCCGGGCTGATCGGCGGGGTGATGGTGATCGCCTGGCGGCTCCTCGCCCTATCACCGCGCCTCGCGCTGCGCTGGCCGGTGCTGCTCATTGCCGCCTGCATCGGCGCGGCGGCTGGAATCGGCTACACGCTGTTGACGGGCGCGCAGGTGCCGACCGTCCGCTCCTGCATCGCAGCCCTACTGGTCATCGGCGGGCTGGCGCTCGGGCGAGAGGCGATCAGCTTGCGCCTCATCGCGACCGGCGCGCTGTTCGTCATGATCTTCTGGCCTGAATCGGTAATCGGCCCCAGTTTCCAGATGAGTTTTGCTGCCGTGACCGCGATCGTTGCGCTCTATGAGCATCCGCGCGCCCACGCGTTGTTCGAGCGGCGCGAGGAGGGGCGCGCGCGTCGTTTCGCTCGCCATGCGCTGGCTTTGCTCGCGACCGGCCTCGTGGTCGAGATCGTGCTGGCACCCATCGCCTTCGCGCATTTCCATCGGGCTGGCCTTCTCGGCGCAGCGGCCAACATGATCGCCATTCCGCTCACCAGCTTCGTGGTCATGCCGGCGGAGATCCTGGCGCTCCTGCTCGATCTGGTCGGGCTCGGCGCGCCCGTCTGGTGGGTGGTCGGGCTTGCCTTGCGCTTCCTGCTCGGCGTGGCGCATCTTGTGGCGAGCCAGCCTTATGCGACCATGGCCGCGCCGGTGACGAGCGGCGCCGTGTTCGTGGTGACGATGCTGGCCTTCCTCTGGATGATGCTCTGGCACGGGCGCGTGCGCTGGCTGGGTGCGCCCGTGGCGTTGGCGGGACTGATGCTCACACTGACCGCGCCTGCGCCGGACGTGCTGGTGACGGCGGACGGGCGGCATGTCGCGGTGCGTACGGCGAATGGCGAGCTGGCGTTGCTGCGAGAACGGGCCGGCGATTATATCCGCACGACGCTGGGCGAAACGGCTGCCTATGAGGGGGAATTTGCGGCGCTGCCGGACATGGCGGGCGCCACCTGTTCGCGTGATCTGTGCATGGTCGATTTGCCGGTGCGGGGCGGCACGCCGGTTCGCCTGCTGGCAACGCGCACGACGCTACGGCTGCCATGGCAGGCGTTGACCCAAGCTTGCGCGCGGGCGGATATCGCGATTTCCGACCGCCGGCTCCCGCGCGGCTGCACGCCTCGCTGGGCCAAGCTCGACAGGCCGGCGCTGGGCGCCATGGGCGGCGCGCTGATCATGCTCGGCGATCGCAGGCTGATCGGCGGTCGTGATCCGGGCGATAGCCATCCCTGGGTGTCCGGCGGTTCAATGCGGTAGCGCTTTTGAGCAGGCTGGGAGAGATACCGAGATCAGCAACCAGCCAGCGCTATTCAAGACACATAAAAAGGCGAGATCGCAGCACGATCCCGCCTTTTCCTCGTCCGGCCCGGCGAAAACACTCCCACATGTCTCCGTCCGTGCGATCAAGCCCGCATGTCTTGTTTCAAGGCACGGCCGGTGAAAGACGCCGGTCCATGCCGTTCAAGCGCGACGCCTCAGTTATAGCGCCGCAGCAGCCCCGCGAGCCGTCCCTGGATCCGCACCTGATGCGCGTCATAGACTTGCGGTTCATACTCGCGATTGGCCGGATCGAGCCGGACCTTGCGGCCCTCTGGCTGGAAATATTTGAGTGTCGCCTCCGCATCGTCGATCAGCGCGACGACGATCTGGCCGGCACGTGCCGTTTCCGTGCGCTGGATCAGGGCGTAGTCGCCATCGAAGATACCGGCCTCGATCATCGAATCGCCGGAGACTTCCAGCGCATAATGATCGCCGGTGCCGAGCAGCGCGGCCGGCACGGACAGCATGGACTGTCCTTCCATGGCCTCGATCGGCATGCCCGCGGCGATGCGCCCGTGCAGTGGAATCTCGACGACGTCATTCGCTGCGATCGGCGTGGCGCGCGGCGGGATGGCGGGCGTCTTGCGCAGCGGCACGACATCGGCTGACGGCGCGCTCGTTGCCAGGCGTGCCGGCACGGTCATGCCATCGGGCAGTTTGAGCACTTCAAGCGCGCGGGCGCGATTGGGCAGGCGGCGGATGAAGCCGCGCTCTTCCAGCGCGCTGATCAGGCGATGAATGCCCGACTTCGACTTGAGGTCGAGCGCTTCCTTCATTTCCTCGAAACTCGGCGAAACGCCGCCCTGATCGAGATGCTGCTTGATGTAGCTGAGCAGTTGCTGTTGCTTGGCGGTCAGCATGGCGGCCCCCGTGGAGTGGAACGGACGGGGAACGTTTAGGAAACGAATCGCGGCAAGTCAAGCGATGCGATTGCTTTGAACGCAAGCGGTGGGAAGGCCGGGCGGCCCATCGCGCTAAGAGGGGCGGGCACTGCGGGCGAAGGGATAGATGAGGATGACCCGGACTTTCAGAAAATTGGCCTCGCCGGTGGGCGTTCTCACCCTCGTGGCGAGCGGGCAGGGGCTCGCGGCAGTGCTTTGGGAGAAGGACGATCCGGCGCGGGTGCGGCTTGGCCCGCTCGCTGAGGGGCGTGGGCACCCCGTGCTGGAGGAGGCCGCGCGCCAGCTTGATGGCTATTTCGCGGGTGCCCGCCGCGCGTTCGATCTGCCGCTGGATTTTCAGGGAACCGATTTTCAGCGCGCCGTCTGGGCGGCGCTGCTGACCATCCCTTATGGCGAGACGCGAAGCTATGCGGACATTGCGCGCGCCATCGGCCGGCCCACGGCCATGCGTGCGGTCGGTGCTGCCAATGGGCGCAATCCCCTCTCCATCATCGCGCCCTGTCACCGGGTGATCGGCAGCAATGGCGCGCTCACCGGCTTTGCCGGCGGGCTGGCGGCCAAGCGCCATCTGCTTGCGCTGGAAGGGATTGTCCTGCCGGTCTGAGCGGCGGCGCGCGGAAGGCAGTCCGCGCCAGTCCAACAGCGCGCGCCGCGCCGGAAGTTCACGAAGTTCACGGCACGGGGGGCATGAACTTCCGCTTCCCGGACCGTTCGCGGGCTGCTGGCGAGGCGGACGCCAGCGCTTGTCCTGCCAGGCCTGTGCCGCCTGACCGGACGATAGGACACCTTCCATGAGAATGAGCCGTGCGCGCCCGCACCTGTCGCCTCTCGGCGAGAGCGGGCGTCCGGCAGGCCTGCCATGGGAAACGGGGTGTAGGACAGCGGGAAAGCGAGGCCGCCGGGGGGCGCTTCGCCAATCCTCTCACGCCGGCGCGAGCACCCCGTCGTAAATGGGATTTTCCAGTGCCGCGCCCGCACCCAGCACGACGCAGAGCAAAGGATCGGCGGCGACGCGGACTGACAGGCCCGTGGCGGCGCTGATGGCGGCGCCGATCCCACGCAGCAGCGCGCCGCCGCCTGTCAAGGTGATCCCCGCGTCGATGATGTCCGCCGACAGTTCCGGCGCGGTGTCTTCCAGCGCTCTCATGACCGCAGCGACGATCTGCCCGACAGGCTCGCGCAACGCATCGGAAATCTGCGCTTCGGTGACCTGGATTTCGACGGGTCGGCCGCTCTTCAGACTGAGGCCCCTCACGCCCATGACCGCGCCTCCATCCACGGGCCTGATCGCATTGCCGATCTCGAGCTTCACGCGCTCGGCCGTGATCTCGCCCACCATCAGATTGTGGTTCCGGCGAATATGGAAGGCGATGGCTTCGTCCATCTTGTCGCCGCCGACCCGCACCGAGCCGCTGTAGGCGATGCCGTTGAGCGACAGCACCGCCACTTCGGTCGTGCCCCCGCCGATATCGACCACCATGGCGCCGATCGGTTCGTTCACCGGAAGTCCGGCGCCAATGGCTGCAGCCATCGGCTCGTCGATCAGGCGCACCCGTGAGGCGCCGGCATTCGAGGTTGCATCGCGAATGGCGCGGCGCTCGACCTTGGTGGCGCCGCTGGGCACTGCGACCACGACGTCATTGCTCCTGCGCATGGGGTTTCGGCCGCCCAGCGCCTTGTCCATGAACCGCTTGATCATCTGCTCGGCGATGTCGATGTCGGCGATCACGCCATCGCGCAGGGGACGGATGGCCTTGACCCCTTGCGGCGTCTTGCCGAGCATCAGCCGGGCTTCATTCCCGACCGCCTTGAGGGTGCGGACGCCGGCGATCGTCTCGATCGCGATGACCGAGGGTTCATTGAGCACAACGCCCTTGCCCCGAACATAAACGAGGGTGTTGGCCGTGCCGAGATCAATCGCAAGATCCTGGCCGGCGAAGGTGAACAATCTGGATAATTTCATGAGATGTGCGGGGCGCTCCGAGGGCGTTTACTATGGACCTCCGGCTGACCAGCGCAAGCGCCAAAAGGTCTTGGAAGATCGAGCGCGATAGGCAGCGGTATGCATCGTCAGCCGACGATCTTGAAGGAGCGGCGTCTCAACTGAGCATGTAGCGCTGTGGTTCCAGCGCGGGCGGCAGCTCAGTAATGCCGAGCGCGGCCAGCATCTCCCGCTCCACCGTGCGGCTCATCGCGTCCAGCGGCAGGTCATTGGGTTCGAGGCCAAAGGGATCCTCCAGCTGATCGCCCAGCGCATCGAGGCCGAAGAAGGTATAGCTCGCGAGCAGCACCGGCAGCAGCGTCCACCAGCCGAGCGCACCGGCCAGCGCAAAGGGAAGGACGAGGCAGAAGACATAAGTGGTGCGGTGCAGGATCAGCGAATAAGTGAACGGCACCGGCGTTGTGGCGATGCGCTCGCAGCCGGCCTGCACTTGCGCGAGCGCGCTGAGCTGGCCGTCGATCAGGCTGTGATGAATGGGGTCGATCCGGCCGGCGTGCATCAGCTGGAGGCCATGCGTGCCGAGCTGCCGGAGCACCGTGTCGGTCGGGTTCGGGGCCTGGGTCCACGGGCCGTCGCCGCACCAGCGGGTGATGGCGCCGACCTCGTCCGTGCCGCGCAGCCGCGCTGCCAGACCGAGCGTGAAGCCGCACAGGCCGCGCAACAGCACGGCGCGATCGGCCAGATCCAGCGTGCTCGTCAGCCGGGCCACAGAGCGGCAGGCGATGATGAGCGCGCCCCACAGCTTGCGGCCCTCCCACCAGCGCTCATGGCAAGCGCTGTTGCGAAAGCTCATGAAGATGGAGAGCGAGATGCCGATGAGCGCGAACGGAATGGCGCTGATCTGCGCGAACATGCCTGGCCATTCGCGCGCGGCGATGATCGCGCCGATGCTGACGAGCGCGATGAGCGCGATCCGTCCGATGATGTGGACGAGGATCGTGCCGTGCAGGGCGAACAGCAGTTCCCTGAGGCCGGGTTTGGGGCGAACGATCATGACGCGGACCGTTTATCGGACAATGCGTGCCGTGGCGAGCGGCGGATCAGCGTGGGTGCCTTGATGGCCTGACCGGGCCGGCGGAAGGCAAATCGAGATCAAACCGTTGCGTGGCCTTCCATGTGGCCTTCCCGATCCGGGGAAGGGGCCGACCGCAGTCGGCCCCATCACCTCAGAACTTTTTCTTGAGCGTGATTGCCCATTCGCGTGGACGCGCTGGCTGCGCGTTGGCTCCAGCCGGGCCGCTGATTTCCGTGGTGGTGAGATAATAATATTTGTTGAAGAGGTTGGTCACCTCAACCGAGGCTTCGATATCCTCGCCGACATTGCGCCACGTCACGCGCGCGTTGGAGACGGTATAGGCCGGGATGCGGGTGCGGTTCTGATTGACCGCGGTTCCCCAGGCATCCGATTGGTGGCTGATATCGAACCGGGGCGTGAAGGTGCCCAGGTTGCCGGCCTCGATGCGGTATTGCGCGCCGATGCTCCATTTCCACTTGGGTGTATAAGGCGGCACCATGCCAAACTGGACGCCGGCGGGGTTCCCGGGTCCGCCTGCCGCCGGTGCGATGGTGAGATATTTGAAATCGACGTGGCTGAGCGCCGCGTCGATCAACATCCCGGCCACGGGCCGGATCGAGGATTCAATCTCAAACCCGCGGATACGCGCGGTGCCGACGTTCGCGGGCAAGCCGCAGGGGAACGTCGCCGTGGCGGGAATGCCGGGCGGGTTGAATTGCGGGCAGGTGTTGAGGATCAACTGAATGTCGCGGTATTTCGATGAAAAGACAGCGAGATTGAGGCGAACCTTGCGGTCGAGCAGTTCAGACTTCACGCCAAGTTCCCAGGTGGCCAGTGTCTCGGGAGCGAACGGCTGGACCTGGGTATAGGCGAAGGGGCGGGGATTGACGCCACCGCCTTTGAAGCCGGTCGAATATTGGATGTAAGAGTTCACATCGTCCGTGATCTGGTAGGCCAGATTGGCGCGATAATCCCAGCGATCGCCTCGATAGCTGCCGGTTCGGCCATCGAGCAGGCCGTTCTGGCCTGACAAGAGGTTGCCGTTCCGATCGCGCCGGCGATAGCTGTAGTCCTTGCCTTCCTTGGTGTAGCGAATGCCCGCAGTGGCTGTCAGCCGGTCGGTCACGTCGAAGGCGGCGTGAGCAAAGGCGGCCCGCGTAAAGCTGGGTACCGGATCGCCCGAGACGAACACCAGGGGGCTCCCCGGGGTGTAACGCAGGTCCTGCCGGGCGGTGTAGAGAATGTCCTGGTCCATGATGAAGCCACCGACCGTGTAATGGAGGCGATCGGCGACATCGCCATTCAGACGCAGCTCATTGCTCCACGAATGGAATTTCAGTTGGTTGGGGCCGCCAAGGCCATGGCTCATCGGTGAGAGGTCATCTTCGGCGGTGAAGATGGAATCATACCAGCGGTAGGCAGTGATGCCGACGATCTGGAGTCCGTCCGCCACTTTCCACTCGACCTGGCCTGAAACGCCCCAGCCCTTGTAGTTGACCTGCCCGTCGATCACCGAGCGCGCAAGCGCCCCGTCGGCCGGCGATTCATAGGCCGCATAGTTGCAATAACGGCCGCAGATGAACCGCGCATCGAACCGCTGGGGCGTGGGGAACGGATTGATGTCACCAGTGCCATTGTAGCTGGCATCGGTCAGAACCGATCCCGCCATTTCATGCTTTTCGCGCGTATAGTCCCCGATGATGTTGAATTCGAGATCCGGGGTCGCCTGATAGCGCAATTGCGCCCGGATGGCGCGGAAGCCGACCTCGCCTTGCTTGGACATGAGGCAGTTGGGGGCATCGCGGACAGCCGGAATGCCCTGACCGGGATTGACGCAGCCATAGTCAAGGCGGCTGACATAGCCATCCTGCGCGCGGCTGACCCCTGCGACGCGCAAGGCCAGTTCGTTCGTCAGGCCGACGTCGATCGCGCCTCTCACGTCGATACGGCTGCGGCTGCCATAGGTCAGCGAAGCATAGCCCGAACCGTCGCCCTGCGGCCGCTTGGAATAGAGCTTTATCGATCCGCCGATCGAGTTCTTGCCCGACAGGGTTCCCTGCGGCCCGCGGGAAATTTCAACCCGATCGACATCGAGCAGATCGAGGATCGAGCCGGTCAACGTCGAATAATAGACATCGTCGACATACAGGCCGACGCCGGGCTCAAGGGCAGGGTGGAAGTCAAATTGGCCGACGCCGCGGATGTTGGCCGCCAGCGATGGCCCGAAAAATGCCGAATTGGGCTTGAGCGTTACAGACGGGGCCTGGTTCGCGATGTCTGCGATGGTGTTCTGGCTACGCGCTTCCATCATGGCGCCGGAGACAGCGGTAATCGCCAAGGGCGTCCTTTGCAGATTTTGCTCGCGGAACTGCGCGGTTACGACGATTTCCTCGACCTGATTGGCGGACCCGTTCGTGTCCGGCGATGCGGTTGCGGCACCGTCGGTCGGGGTTGAGGCCGTCGCAGTCTGGGCCTGTACAGGTCCGGTGGCGGCGAGCACCCCGGCGGCCGCGGCGACCCAACTGGCAGCTGTCAAAAGCATTGACCGTTTTGTCATGTCCCTATCCCTCCTCTTATTGTTGTTCCGGCGCGCGGCAGGCCTTTCGCTCTCAGTTGACCATCCGCGCCGCCTTGTCGCTCCGCATCACTTGTCACTCACGCCGGGCTGCTGCGGTGCTGCTGGGCCCAGGCAAAGCGGCCCCATTTCCTTCATCATCGGGGCGCCGCACTTGCGCGCACGAGCGTGAGTGCCAGAAGCCCGGCCAGCACCATCGGAATGACCGGCAGAAAAAAGAACTGGTGCGGGGCGAACAGCCCCGTCGCCGCAGCAGCCGAACCCACCAGCGGGCCGATGATCGAACCGATCCGGCCCATGCCCAGCGCCCAACCAAGGCCGGAGCTGCGCAAATGCTCAGGATAGCTCGTGCCCGCTGCCCCGTTGATCGCGTTCTGCGTACCGGTTACGGAAAAGCCCGCGAACACGATCAGGAGCGTGAGGGTCGCCACCGGCCACACGGCCAGGCCATTGAGGCTCAGGGCGATGCCGGCACCCATCGCGAAGAGCGCGGTCGCCTTCCAGCGATTCCATCGCAGCAACAGGCTGGAGAGGATTCCGCCCATCGTGCCGCCAAAATGATAGGCGGTCGTCAGCCAGGCCGATTGCTCCAGCGAGAAATGGGCTTCGCGCGTGACGAGCGGCACCCATGCGTTGAGCAAATAGCCGCTCATGAGGCACAGCGCGAAGATCACCCAGATCGTGATCGTTTGTGCCCGCATGCCTTCGGCGAGCAACTGGCCGACGCCCGGTTTCTCTTGCAGGTTCTCGGTGGGCATGGCCTCGGTCGGCGCTCCGGCGGGGAGCAGGAGCCGAATGGGAATGGCGATGAGGAAAGGCAGAATGCCACCCAGGATGAACATCGCTTGCCAGCCATAGGACGGGACGAACTTTGCGGCGGCGATCCCGCCCACGACGCCCCCGAAGGTGATACCGATCCCGACCAGGCCCGTCGCCGTGGCGCGAAACCGGGGGCTGGCGATCTGACCTGCCATCGCCAGGGCGTTGGGCAGCATGCCGCCAAGTCCAACGCCGACCAGAAAGCGCATGATTGCCAGTTGCCAGATCGTCCCCGCGAACACGGTGAGGAGGGATATTGTCCCATAGGCCACGCACGAAAGGATCATGACGCGTCGCCGGCCGTGCCGGTCGCCCAGTGGTCCGATCAACAGAGAACCCACCAGCACGCCGAGAAGGGATGCACTCAAGACCGGGCCGAGTTCGGCAGGCGTGATACCGAAGGCAGAGACGATCGCAGGGCCTGCAAGGTTCGCAGCCTGCAGATCAAAGCCTTCCACCACGAGGGCCAGCGCGATGACAGCGAAACTCAATGTCGACCGCGACAGGTCCATCACGCACTCCCCCAGGTCGTCGTCTTTTGCGATCTCGACCGCTAATGAACCTGCGTTCAACAACTCTGTCAAGTCGTTTCGCCTTGGTTGACGAACCTCTTCTCGACCGGTCATATGGTGGAATGGGAACCGTCTTCGACCAGCGAGGCAGCGCTGCTAAAAGTCGAGCGCCGCGCAACAGTCTCGATCAAGCGAGTGACCGCATGTTGCGGGTCGGTCGGGATTTGCTGGAGGATCGGGACTTCGACCAGGTGTCGGTGAAGGAAATCGCCGACGCGTCATCGTCATCCGTGGGCAGCTTCTACAATTCCTTTGGGGATAAGGACAAATATTTCAGCTGTTTGATCGAAGAGATGATCAAACGCCGAAAAGCGGCAGCGCAGAATAATTTCGCGCAGCCGTTCGAACGCCTGCCCGAAGTTCTGGCACTGGGTGCCATTGAAAATTTCAACAAGCATCAGGGGATTATTCGCAGCGCTCTGCGAAAACACTTGCTGGGTATCCCCGCATGGGCGCCGATCGCTAAAATGAGCGGCGAATTTATCGATCAGTACCGGGCTCTGTGCGGCGCTCATCTGGGACGGTCGATCAATGCGTCCGAAAGCAGGCGGATCGCCTTCGCTTTTAGCTGGCTGTACGGCATGCTGATGCAGCGAGTGATGCAGATCAACGATATCCATCAGTCCGATATCGATCAGGAACATTTCGCCCGATACACAGTCCGCAATTTCAAGCGACTGCTGGATGATGCGCTTGAGCCTGATGAGAGCCGCTGAACGACATCGCCGCGCGACTGTGCAAATCTGAGGAGAGATGGCGCACCCAAGAGGATTCGAACCTCTGGCCTTTGCCTTCGGAGGGCAACGCTCTATCCAGCTGAGCTATGGGTGCGTGAGGAGGCCCGCTATCAGCTTTGGCGGGGGCCGCCAAGAGCAAAGGCGCCGTCAGGCCCAGATCGGTTGTCGGAGCGTTCAGCGCGCGAGGGCTTCGAGCGCGGCGATCAGCGTTTTTTCGTCGATGGACAGGCGGTCGCTGAAGCGGCGATTGCTCTCTTCGATGCGGGCCATCACTTGCGCCTGCAGCGCCTGGCCGGCCTCGGTCAGCGTCAGGGCGAGCGAGCGGCCGTCGATGGGCGCATCGCTCACCAGTCCGCGCGCTTTCATGCGGCCAACGAGGGGCGTCATGTTGGCGCGCTTGATGGCCAGTGCGCGGCCGACCTCGCTTTGCGGACAGCCGGGATTGGCGCCGACGAGAATCAGGAAGGAGGCTTCGCCCGCGCTCAGGTCCAGCGGGCGCAGGGCGTCGATGGCATCGCTCATCATCGTCATGGAGGCGCGGCGCAGGCGATAGCCCAGCATGTCGTCCAGCGGATTGGCCAGCGCGCCGGTGGCCGCACCCTGCGGGTCCTGCGCCTTGTTCGCCGCGTCTGCGAGCGCCTTGCCATCATCCTTCATTGCGTGCGTCCTTCCGGCTTGCCCGGCCGTGACAAGAATGTTATATTGCATAGCATAAATCGCCTGGAAGGGAAATGCCATGTCTGACGAAAACAAGCCAGTCGAGCGGGAAGAGGATACCGTCCGCTACGAGATCGAGAACAACATTGCCTGGGTCTATTACAATCGCCCGAGCAAGCGCAACGCGCAGAGCCCCAAGCTCAACCGTCAGATGCTCAAGGTCATCACGGAGCTGGAATTCCGTGACGACGTCGGCGTGCTCGTGCTCGCGGGCGAGGGGCCGGCCTGGTGCGCCGGCATGGACCTCAAGGAATATTTCCGCGAGACCGAGGCGCAGGGCCTGGCCGGCACGCGCAAGGCGCAGCGGGAAGCCTATACCTGGTGGGAGCGTCTGCGCTGGTACCAGAAGCCGACCATCGCCATGGTGCACGGCTGGTGCTTCGGCGGCGCCTATGGCCCGCTCTTCGCCTGCGATCTCGCCTTCGCGGCGGACGAGGCGCAGTTCGGCCTTTCCGAAGTGAACTGGGGCATCCTGCCCGGCGGCGGCGCGACGAAGGTCGCGGTCGACCTGATGCCGATGCGCGTTGCCATGTATCACGCCATGATGGGTGAGAACCTCTCGGGCCAGGACGCGGCGCGCTACAATCTCGTCAACGAGTCCATGCCGCTCGATCAGCTCAAGGCGCGCGTCACGGCTGTCGCCACCACGCTGTGCGAGAAGAACTGGGCAACGGTGAAGTACACCAAGGACGCTGTCCGCCGGGTCAAGGAAATGACCTACGACAATGCCGAGGATTATCTGATCCGTCTGCAGGAAGGCCTCAACTGGTTCGACAAGTCGGACGGTCGCCACGTCGCGATGAAGCAGTTCCTGGATGACAAGACGTTCAAGCCGGGTCTGGGTCACTACGACAAGACCAAGACGGAGGTCTGACGTTCAAGAGGGAGGCAGGCCTGGCTTGCCTCCCTTTCCGTTCTGCCCCGCGAGCGTGTATCGAGGGGCTGTTTTTCTGTGTCCGCCGGTCGGGCACTGCGTGATTTTCTAGGGAGTGGATGAAATGACGGTCGAGGCTGAGGTGCGTCCTGCGGTGGCGCGCGACATCAATCGCCTGCTGCGGCCCCGTTCGGTCGCGATCGTGGGCGCATCGGAGAAGCCCGGCGCGCTTGGCGCCTCGGTGCTCGCCAATTTCGTGCGCAACGATTATCCGGGCGACATCCACCTCATCAATCCCAAGCGGGAGACGATCGACGGGCGTCCCTGCATCCCCAGCGTCGAGGCGCTGCCGGACGGCGTCGATCTCGCCATTCTCGCCATTCCGCGCGGCGCCGTGCTCGATACGGTGCGCCAGCTCGCCGCCAAGAAGGTCGGCGCGGCGATCATCTTCGCCGCCGGCTTTGCCGAGGGCGGCGAGGAGGGCATGGCCGACCAGCTCGAGATCGGCCGCATCGCGGCTGAGGCCGGCATGGTCATCGAGGGGCCGAACTGCCTCGGCTCGGTCAATTATCTGGACCGGATTCCGCTGACCTTCATCGATACCGACATCAAGGCGCCGAGCCCCGGCGGCGTCGGCATCGTCTCGCAGAGCGGCGCCATGGCGGCGGTGCTCGCGGTGATGCTGGAGAGCCGTTCGCTCGACCTTACTTATTCGGTCTCGACCGGCAATGAGGCGGCCAGCGGCGTCGAGGATTATGTCGAGTATATGATCGCCGACGAGAAGACGCGGCTGATCGCCATGATCGTCGAGCAGTTCCGCCAGCCGGCGCGCTTCCTGGCGCTGATGGACAAGGCGAAGGCGGCCGGCAAGCTGGTCGTTTTGCTGCACCCCGGCAAGAGCAGCGCGGCGCGCGAGAGCGCGGCGACGCACACCGGCGCCATGGCCGGCGACTACAAGCTGATGCGCGCCAAGGTTGAGCGGGCCGGCGTGGTGCTGGCCGAGACGCTGGAAGAGCTGGGCGACATTGCCGAGATCGCGGCGCGCTGCCCTGCGCTGCCGAGCGGCGGTACGACCGTGCTGGGCGAATCCGGCGCGCTCAAGGCGCTGACGCTGGATCTGGCCGAGGAGCTGGAGCTTTCGCTCCCCGCGCTCAATGACGACAATGCGCCGGCGTTGCGGGCGGCCCTGCCGGACTTCGTGCCGGTCAGCAATCCGCTCGATCTGACCGCGCAGGGTCTGGTCGATCCGGACATGTATTATCGCACGCTCGCTGCTTTGTTCCAGGATGATCGCGTCGGCACCATCTTCGCCGGCATCATCCAGACCAATCCGGCGACGATCGGCATCAAGCTGCCCCCGTTCATGAAGGCGGTGCGCGAGCTCAAGCCGAACAAGCCGGTGATCTTCGGCGGTGTCGATGAAGGCGCCTATGTGCCGGCCGAGTGGATCGAGCAGCTGCGCGCCGAGGGCATTCCCTATTTCCCGACGACCGAGCGGGCGCTGCGGGCGATCCGTCGTCTCTCGGCCGCGAGCGATCGGGATCATTCGCGCACCGATGCGGCGCCCGCCAGCGTGCCTGCGCTGGCCAGCGAGCATGGTGTGGTGCCGGAGTATAAGGCCAAGGCGCTGCTTGGCCCGCTCGGCATCGCTTTCCCCAAGGGGCAGTTCGCTGCCACGGTCGAGGAAGCGATTGCTGCGGCCGAGGCGATCGGCGGTCCGGTGGTGATGAAGGCGCAGGCCGCCGCGCTCAGCCACAAGAGCGATGCCGGCGGCGTGGCGCTGAACCTCGTCGGTGCGGAGGCCATCCGCGCAGCCTGGGACAAGATGTTCGCGGATGTCGCGCGCTACAATGCGGCGATCATCCTCGATGGCGTGCTGATCGAGGCGATGGGTGCGCGCGGGCTGGAGCTGATCATCGGCGCCAAGAACGATCCGCAGTGGGGCCCGGTGATCCTCGCCGGTTTCGGCGGCGTGACCGCGGAGATCCTGCAGGACGTGCGCCTGCTCTCGCCGGACATGACCAAGGAGGCGATCGTCGCCGAGCTGGGCAAGCTCAAGCAGGCGGCCTTGCTGCACGGCTATCGCGGCTCGCCCGCGCTGGACGTGGACGCCGTGGCCGATCTGATCGGCCGGATCGGCCAGTTGCTGCGCGGCGAACCGCGCATCCAGGAGCTCGATCTGAACCCGGTGGTGGTCTATCCCAAGGGGCAGGGCGTCGTGGCGCTGGACGCGTTGATGCTGGTCGACTGATCGCCCGGCGCACACCGCTTTGCGACGTTTCTCAAGCGCCCTTCCTCATCATTTGGGGGAGGGCGTTTGCGTTTCTGTCTGTCTTGTTTTGCTGCGTGAAATGCTGCGTCCGGCAGGTCGGGCGTCTGGCCGATTCAGGCTGGCCTTTTGCAGCAATTTCGAGTAGGCGAAATTTTCATATACACGAAGTCCTTGGAATTCCATGAGCGACTCGCCCTCTTCGGCAACGCCGGTTCTGCTGTTGCCCGGCCTGATCTGTGACGCACGCATCTGGGCGCCGCAGGTCGAAGCCTTGCGCGCGCGGCGCCCTGTCGAGGCCTTGAACGGCTATGGCGAAGCAGACAGTCTTGGCGCGATGGCGGAGCGGGTTCTGGCTCGCGCGCCGGCGCGTTTCGCCGTCGTTGGACATTCCATGGGCGGGCGCGTCGCGCTGGAGGTCTTCCGGCGCGCGCCGGAGCGCGTCGCCGGCATCGGTCTCATCAGCACTGGCGTTCACTTGCCCAAGCCGGGCGAGGCGGACGGCCGCTTCAAGCTGCTTGCGCGTGGTGTGGAGCAGGGCATGGATGCACTGATCGACGCCTGGCTGCCGCCTATGGTGTGGGAGCCCAATCGCCTGACGCCGGGTCTTATGGACATGCTCTGGGCGATGTGCAGCGACATGGGGCTCGACAGTTTCGAGCGGCAGATGCGCGCGCTGCTGGCCCGGCCGGAAGTGCAGAGCCTGCTGCCGCAGATCCGCTGCCCGGCGCTGGTTGCCGTGGGCGCGCATGACGAATGGGCAACGCCGGCGCAGCATGAGCAGATCGCGGCGGGGATCGCCGATGCGACGCTCGCGATCGTCCCCGGTGCCGGGCACATGCTCCCCGTGGAGCAGCCGCAGGCGATGAATGATGCGCTGACGGCCTGGCTGGACAGGATCTAGCCGGGCGCCGGACCAGAATTTTCGTATTTGTGAACCGTTGAGTCAGAAGGAGAGTATGATGGCGAAAAGTCTTCAAGACGTGCTGGACGCCCAGCCGAATGTGATCGATTTCCTGCGCAATCAGCAGGCCGGCCCGAACGTCTATCCCGGCGTTCCGGCGGAATATTCCAACTGGCGCAACGAGCAGCGCGGCTGGGCCAAGACCGCCGTGCTCTTCAACCAGAGCTACCACATGGTCGAGCTGATGGTCGAAGGCCCGGGCGCCATGGCGATGCTGGAATATCTCGGCATCAACAGCTTCAAGAACTACAAGCCGATGAAGGCCAAGCAGTGGGTGCCCTGCACGCCCGAGGGCTACATCATCGGCGACGTGATCCTGTTCTATCTCGAAGAGAACAAGTTCAACCTGGTCGGCCGCGCGCCCGCCATCGAGTGGGCCGAATATTGGGCTTCGACCGGCAAGTGGGACGTCAAGGTCACGCGTGACGAGCGCACTGCGCTGCGCACGGACGGCGTGCGTCGCCACTATCGCTTCCAGCTCCAGGGCCCGAACGCGATGGCGATCCTCAGCGATGCGCTCGGCTATGACGCGCCCGACCTCAAGTTCTTCCAGATGACCGAGTTCCCGATCAACGGCGCGACCGTCGGCGCCCTGCGTCACGGCATGGCCGGCCAGCCGGGCTATGAGCTTTATGGTCCCTGGGCGGACTATGAGAAGGTCCACAGCGCGCTCGTCGCCTCGGGCAAGAAGTTCGGCATGGAGCTGGTCGGTGGCCGCGCCTATTCGTCGAACACGCTGGAATCCGGCTGGATCCCGTCTCCGTTCCCGGCCTATCTGTTCGGCGAAGGCTCGGCCGACTTCCGCAAGTGGGCAGGCGAGAACAGTTATGGCGCCAAGTGCTCCATCGGCGGTTCGCACGTTCCCGAGACGCTGGAGGGCTACTGCCTGACCCCGTGGGATGTCGGCTATGGCATCATGCTCAAGTTCGACCATGAGTTCATCGGTCGCGAAGCGCTTGAGAAGAAGGCTGCCGGCCCGCACCGCGAGAAGGTCACGCTGGCGCTCGACGACGAGGATTTCCTGCGCGTCGTCTCCAGCTACTTCTCGAACGAAGGCCGCGCGAAGTATTTCGAGTTCCCCAGCGCGGTCTACTCGATGCACCCCTATGACGCGGTGCTCGTCAACGGCAAGTCGGTCGGCGTGTCGACCTGGGTCGGCTATTCGTCGAACGAAGGCAAGATGCTGACGCTCGCCATGCTCGAGCCCGAGTTCGCCAAGCCCGGCACCGAGGTTCAGCTCCTCTGGGGCGAGCCGAACGGCGGCACCAGCAAGCCGACCGTCGAGCCGCACGAGCAGACGCAGATCAAGGCGATCGTGTCGCCGGTGCCTTACTCGGCCGTCGCCCGCACCGGCTATGCCGACAGCTGGCGCACCAAGAAGTAAGATCGGCCTTTCCGGCTGATTGAAGCGCGGGGTCGACGGTCAATCCGTCGGCCCCGTCTTCGTTTCGGGTGGGATCGGGGCTGTGCCGCTCCGGGGCGTTAAGATCATGACAGCCTTTGTCATTTGCGGATTGCTAACCCTGTTGTCATCGCCGTTTGCGCAGGGGTGCCCTGCCAAAGTGGGAGATGACGATGGTGCGTTTTGGATTGAAAGGGGCGTGTCTGGCGATCGCCATGACCGTCAGCGCAAGCGGGGCACACGCCGCCGGCACATTGGTGGCGGCAGGCGATGAGTGGCTGTTGACCAACACCGCCTATACAGCGCCTTACGCGACCGGCACGACGGCCTTCGTGAACAATATCGCCGCGACCTTCGGTGGAACCAATTATCTGCTGCTGACCGGCGATGCCGCGACCGGCGGTCAGTCGGGCCTCACCAATTTTGCCGCGCAGCTCCAGTCGCTGGGCAAGACGGTGAGCTATGCCGCCGCGCTGCCGGCCAACCTCAGCGGCTATGACGCCGTGTTCCACATCGGCCAATATGTCGCTTCCACCGTCGGGCTGGATGCCTATGTCGCCGGGGGTGGTAATCTCTATCTCTCGCTCGGTGGTGGCTATTATGGGTCGGCCGCTGGCGAGGCTGCTTTCTGGAATCCGTTCCTTGCCAATTATGGGCTGGTTGCCGGCTCGACCTGGTTCCCGGCGCCCGGCTTTGTCGATGCCACGGTCACGTCCGGCCCGCCGGGCGTCACCAATCTTGTCTGGGGCTATGGCCAGTCGGTCGATGCGTTGCCGTCGACGAGTGGCGTCTCTTATGTGCGCGGCACTTTCCCCGGCAGTTCGCAGGAAATTGGCCTCGTCGGCACCAGCCGGGCGCTGGTCGTTGCCGGCGGCGTGCCGGAGCCGGCCACCTGGGCCATGCTGCTCGCGGGCTTCGGCCTCGCCGGCTGGGCCATGCGTCGCCGCCCCACCGTGGCGGTGCGCTACGCCTGATCTGTCAGGGCTGCCGGGGGCGCCTGCGCCTCCGGTTCGCCCGCATCCATCCCGGCGGCGGCCATCAGCCACGCCCGGAATTGCCGCATGGCCAGCGTTTCCTGCCGCGACATGAGGCGCGTGAGCCAGTAGCTGCCGGCCGGGATATCCTGCGCAAACGGCCGGACCAGCCGCTCGCTGCGCAACTCTCTTTCGAACATCAGGGCCGGCGCCAGCGCGACGCCGTGGCCGGCCATGGCGGCGGCGACCATCAGGATCGAGCTGTCGAACATCGGGCCGCGCAGGGGCGGGCAGGGCAGCCCGGCGGCGGCGAACCAGCGCGGCCATTCATCGGCGCGATAGGACCGCAGCAAGGTCTCGTGAGCAAGCGCAGCGGGGTCGCTGGCAATGCGGCGGGCGGTCTCCGGTGCGCACAGCGGCGTCAGCGGGGCCGTCATGATCGGGTCCGCCTGCGTGCCATGCCAGGCGCCGTCGCCGAAGCGGATGGCGTAGTCCAGCCCTTCGCCGGCCAGATCCACCCGATTATTGTTAGTCATGATGCGCAGGTCGATATGCGGGTGCAGGCGCGTGAAGTCGGGCACGCGGTCCAGCAGCCAGCCATTGGCGAAGGTGCCCACCACGCCCAGTGTGAGTGCCTCCCTCATCCGCCCGTCCGCGAACCGATCGAGCGTCGCGCCCATGCGGTCGAAGGCCTCGGCGACGACGGGAACAAGCGCCTGTCCCTCGTCGGTGAGGGCAAGGCCGCGCGGCAGCCGGCGGAAGAGCAAGGTGCCCAGCCGTTGTTCCAGTTGCGCGACCTGATGGCTCACGGCGCCCTGGCTCACGCACAGCTCAGTCGCAGCGCGGGTGAAGTTGAGGTGGCGCGCGGCCGCTTCGAAGGCGCGCAGGGCATTGAGGGGCAGTTGGGCGCGATCCATCGATAAAGCATGAATTAAATTCATGTCTCTGTCGAGCAAACATGCTTTTTCATTATTGAAGTTCTTCTAGATCGTCTGCGCGACCGGACAAAAATTCAGAAGAGGGAAACGAGATGAAAGCAAAGATTGCGGTCGCGGCTGTGAGCCTGGCCTTGCTCCTGTCGGGCGCGCAGGCCGGCAGTCGACCGGCTCAGGACGATCCCTTGCTGCGGCCGATCGAGCCGGATTATGCGCGCCGCTGGCTGGACCCGGCGCCACCGGTCCGCGTGTTCGGCAACAGCTATATGGTCGGCTTCAGCGGCCTTGGCGTGGGCCTTATCCGCACCAGCAAGGGCCTCATCCTCCTTGATGGCGCCGTGCCGCAAGCAGTGCGCGATGTGGAAGCGAACCTCCGCAAGCTCGGCTTTCGCATCCAGGATGTGAAGTTCATCCTCAGCACGGAACCGCATTACGATCATGCCGGCGGCCTTGCCGCACTGGCGCGAGACAGTGGTGCGACCGTCCTCGCCAGCGCCGCCGCCGCGAAAGCTCTGGCCGCCGGGCGCACGGAGGCGGACGATCCGCAACATGCCATTCTGGTGCCGTTCCCTGCCGTCAAGCGCCTGCGCGCCGTGCGTGATGGCGAGCAGATCCGGCTGGGCGACACGGTGGTGACAGCCGTCGCGACGCCGGGGCACACTGCCGGGTCTATGAGCTGGCGCTGGCGCAGTTGCGAGGGGACGCGCTGTCTCAACGTGGTGTTCGGGTCGAGCGTCACGGCGGTCAGCGCCGATGACTATCGGTTTACCGATCATCCCGCCGTCGTCGCGCCCTTCCGCACGACCTTCACCCGCTTCCGCGTCATGCCGTGCGACATTCTGCTGAACACCCACCCGAACTATTTCGGAGGGGATGAAAAAGTCTCGCAGATCCTGCGCCGGCGGGTGCCCAATCCGTTCGTCGATGCCAAAGCCTGCCGCACTTATGCGGACAAGGCTGAGGCGGCGCTGGACGAACGGCTGGCGAAGGAGAAGGCGGCGCGTTAGTCGCCGTCGCGCGGTTCGTCGCTCTCGCGCCGGGCGCCATCGAGGGATCGGGCCGCGCGCTCTGCCTCGTCGCGGTCTTTGGCCTTCTGCGCCTTGGTGCGGCCGAATTTCGCGCGGTTCTCTGCCGCTTGCTGTTCGGCGCGGGCGCGCTCTTTCGCCTTGCGGGCCATGCGGAGATTGACGATCTCGGCCATGATCAGTCGTCTCCCATGTGCACGGCGAGCCAGACGGTCGGCGGATCGGCTTGCGTCCAGGTCACGCGATGGCGGACATGGGCGGGAATGAGCAGCGCATCGCCCGGCGTCAGGGCGACCTCGCCGCGATCCTCCAGCCAGAGGCGTGCGGCCCCGGCCAGCAGCAGCAGCCATTCGTCCTGCGCCTGGTCATAAGGGGCGTCAGCCGGCGTGGTCTGCCCCTGCGAAACGATGCGCTCGATCTGCAGGCCGGGCCGTGCCAGCAGGGTGGTGAAGACTTCCGCACCCGTTGCGTCAGGCAGGGGCGACAGCAGATTGCTCATGCGGGCCGATCAGCGATTGCCAAGCGCATCGGAGGCCTGGGTGAGCAGCAGCGCGGCGCGCTCCTCCAGCGCCGGCGTGCTGCGCGCGGCCGGAATGGCGACGCTGATCGCGCCGAGCAGCGTGCCACCGGCGATCACCGCCCGGCCGATGCCGATGATGCCCGGCGTGAATTCCTCTTCCGTGCGGGCAATGCCGCTGCGGGCGATCTGGGCCAGTCCCGCGCGAAGCTGCTCTTCCCGCGTGACGGTCGATGGCGTGAAGGAGGGGAGGCTACCCGCCGCGAAATAGGCGGCGAGTTCGGTCTCGTCGAATGTCGCAAGAATGGCCTTGCCCGCCGCGAAGGCATGGAGCGGCACCAGCCGGCCGACCTCAATCGTGTAGCGCAGCGCCTGCGTCGCGACTTCACCGGCAATCGCTTCCATCTCGAAGCCGTGCCGCACGAAGAAGGACGCCGTCTCGTTCAGTTGCAGCGAGACCGAGCGCACCACCGGATACACCCTGTCGCTAAGCACAGTGGCCGCCACATCCGGGTTGAGCCGGCCGAGCGCTGGGCCGGGCGCATGCAGCCGGCCGTTGCGGGTCAGATAGCCCCGCTCGACCAGCGTGCCGAGCAGATAGGAGAGGCTGCTCACCGGAATGGCCAGCGCGGCGGCGATTTCCGCTGCACTCACCGGACGGCCGCAGCCGACGACGAACTCGAGGATATCGAGCGTGCGCGTCGCCGATTTGACGGACGAGGAGTCTGCCTTGGGCGTCATGCCATCCCCCCGGATTGGCCGGTTGCGCGGCTCAGTTGGCGAGGCCGAGCATGGCGCGGGTTTCGCCCGGGGTCGCCACTTCGCCGCCGATCTTCTCGATCAGCTCCACGCCCCAGTTGACCAGCTCGGCATTGTTGTTCGCGAGAACGCCCTTGCGCAGATAGATGGTGTCCTCGAAGCCGACCCGCATATGGCCGCCGAGCAGTACGGACTGGGCCGCCATCGGGAAGCTGTGGCGCGAGATGCCGAAGCCGGTGAACGGGGCGCCGCGCGGGATCTGGTTCTTGGAATACATCATCGCCTCGGGCGTGGCGGGCAGGCCATATTTTGTGCCGAGCACGAAGGTAAAAGGCGCGTTCTTCGGGATCAGGCCCTTGGCCATCAGATCATCCGCAAACACGAAATCGCCTGCCTCGAAGCATTCGATCTCGGTCAGCACGCCGGCGTCCTGCAGCATGGTGCCCATCTTGCCGACGATCATCTCCAGGTTCATGGCGATGCCGCCCCACAGGTTCATGGTGCAGATATCGAGCGTGCACATGTCGGGCTTGAGATCGAGGATATGCTCGATCCGGCGCTCGGCGGTGAACATGAGCGTCTTTTCCATGTCCGGGGCCGCCGGCTCCTCGGCACTCTTGGGGAACCACATGCAGCCGGGGCCGGTGGTGACGTTCAGGATGACGTCCGTGTTCTTCTCACGGATGAGGTTCACGACCGTGCGATAATCCTCCAGGTCCTGGCTCGGGACGCCGGTCTCGCCATTGCGGACATGGACGTGGATGATCGAGGCGCCGGCCGCGGCGGCATCGAGCGCTTCCTGCGCGACATGCTCCGGTCGGAACGGGAAGTTGGGATGCTTGGGCATCGGCGAGGCGCCGGTGATCGCACAGGTTATGAACGTCTTGCTCATCGTCTCTCTCCAGAAATCTCATATTGTGCAGGGACCCGCGCAGCTTGTTGCTGCACATGCCCCTGCACAAAAACTCATCAGCCCGGCCGCTGGACGACCACTTCAAGCAGGGCGGGGCCGCTGCCCGCGAACAACGTACGGATCGCGTCATCGAGCGCATCGGCGGTCGACACGCGTGCGCCGGGAACGCCCATGCCCTCCGCGATCTTGACGAAGTCGAGGCCGGGGAGCTTGCTGCCCACCACTTCGATATCGAACAATGCGCCGAATTGTTCGAGCGCTGCGTAGCCGCCATTGTTCACGATGAGAAACTTGACGTCGAGCTTCATGTCCGCAGCGGTCCAGATGCCCTGGATCGAATACATGGAGGAGCCGTCTCCCAGCAGGCAGAACACGGTCTTGTTCGGCTGGGCCAGCGCTGCGCCGACAGCGGCCGGGAGCGCGAAACCAAGCCCGCCGCTGGCCGTCGCCATGAATTCGTCGTCGAGGCGAATGGGGAAATGATCGTGCAGCGGACCGCGCGTGCTCGGCGCTTCCTCGCTGACGATCAGCCCCTTGGGGCGCAGTGCTGTGAGGCGCTGCATCAGCAACGTTTCGGTGATGGCCGGTCCGGCGCCGGCGGGATCGGCAGGCGGCAGCGTGACGGCAGGCGCGACGCGTCGCGTGGCCGGGCTCGCGGCAACGGCAAGGCGCTCGATCGCATCGGCGACGTTGCCGACGATCGCCGTGCCCACCGGCGTGCGTGCAGCGGTCGAAGGATCGTCGACGATCTGGATGAGCGTCGTGCCCTCGGGTACATAGGGCCCGAAGCCCTCGACATGGTAGGTGAAGGCGGGCGCGCCGAGTACCAGTACCACGTCATGCCCCTTGAGCTGGTGGACGATCGCTTCGCGCGAGGCCGCCAGGAAGCCGGCGAACAGGCGATGGTCTTCCGGGAAAACGGCACGCGCAGCCATGGGCGCGACCCAGACCGGCGCCTGATGCGCTTCGGCGAGGCGGGTAAGCGCTGCGCGGGCATTGTCCCGGCCAACGCCTGCACCAGCGACGATCACGGGCGAGCGCGCCTTGTTCAGCGCCTCGGCCGCTTCTCCCACCAGCGCAGGGGAAGCCATCACGTCATGCGTCACGGTCGACGCGCTGATCGGCGCACAGGGACGATCCCAATCGTCGATCGGCACGGAAACGAACACGGGGCCGCGTGGCGCCTGCATTGCCATATGATAGGCGCGCAGGATCGCCAGCGGCACATCCTCGGCGCGCGCCGGCTCGCAGGTCCACTTGACGAAGGGCTGGGGAAATTCCGTTGCCCGCTCGGCATAGAGGAAGGGGTCATACGGAAAGATGCTGCGCGCCTGTTGCCCAGCGGTGATGACCAAGGGCGTCTGGTTGCGGAAGGCCGTGAAGATGTTGCCGAGCGCGTGGCCCGTGCCGGCCGAGCTGTGCAGGTTCACGAAGGCGGCATTGCCGCTCATCTGCGCGAAGCCGTCCGCCATGCCGACGACGACACTTTCCTGCAGCCCCAGAATGTATCGGAAATCTTGCGGCATATCCCGGAACAGCGGTAGTTCGGTCGAGCCGGGATTGCCGAACAGGGTGGTCATGCCAAGGTCGCGCAGCAGCGTCATAGTGGCATCGCGAACGGTCGGTCCCTCGATCGTCTTGGGTTTTTCTACCGTTAGTCCCCGTGCCGTCATGCCTCTGCTCCCGAAAGACTCATGTTCTT
The DNA here is from genome assembly GCA_017304655.1 of Sphingomonas sp. Classification (GTDB taxonomy): domain Bacteria; phylum Pseudomonadota; class Alphaproteobacteria; order Sphingomonadales; family Sphingomonadaceae; genus Sphingobium. The sequence continues at coordinate 472,576 of JAFKLY010000003.1, read as the reverse complement.
TGCCATCTCGATTTTGCCCTATCTGAAATCATCACATATGCGAAGGATAATATGTGCCACGCATTCAAGGAGATGCGACAGCCCGGGAGGATCCTAGCGCAGCATAGTTCACTTGTTTAATAAAAATGCGCTGCCGGCTGATTTCCCGGCACAGCCTGGCTGTCGTCACTGACTGTCTTCAGATGTTAGGCGCGATCAGCACCTTGCACTGATGCGTGCGCCGCTTGAGGCTTTCGAACATGTCCGGCGTTTGCGCGAGGCTGATCGTTTCCGTTACCAACGCGCGCGGTTCGGCCGCGCCGCGCTCCAGCGCGTCGAGCGACGCTTCATATTCACCACGGGTGAAGAATGCGGAGGTGATGAGGCGGATTTCCTTGGAAAGCATGGCGAAGCTGTTGAACGTGTCCGGCTGGTTGCACAGGCCGAGCAGCAGGATGGTGCCGCGCGGGCGCACTTGCTGCACGGCTTGCGCGATAAGGCCGGGAACGCCGACGCATTCGAAGACGATATCGGCAAAGCCGCCTAATGCGCGGGTGGAGGCGCCCACCGGGTCTTCCCGATCCACGACGAAATCGCTTGCGCCCATCTCCAATGCGCGATCGCGCTGCCAGTCCGCCACGTCCTGCAAGACCACGCGACCCGCACCGGCACGGCGTGCCCAGAACGCGACGGCGAGGCCGATCGGTCCCGCGCCGAGCACGAGCACCTTGTCGCCCGGCCTGATCCCGGCGAGCGTGACGCCATGGCGTGCGACGGCGAGAGGCTCCACGATCGCGCCATCGGCCAGGCTGAGCGCCTGCGGCAATTTCACGCACTGATTTGGGCGCGTGAGCGCGAACTCCGCATAACCGCCCATCTGGAGGCCGAAATGGGCACACCAGGCGACTTCGCCAGCGAGGCAGGCCGCGCAATGGCCACAGCTCTTGAGTGGGCTCACCGAGACGAGATCGCCCGTCCTCAGGCCCTCGACGCCCTGGCCGATGGCGACGACCTCGCCGGCGAACTCGTGCCCGAGCACGTCACCCGCGCCACGGCCATAGCCGGGGTCCTCGGTCATATGCAGGTCCGATCCGCAAATGCCGCAGCGGCCGACCTTGACGACCAGTTCGCCGTCGCCGGGCACGGGGTCGGGAAGCGTGTCGACGAGGAGCGGCTTGTGCAGCCCCTGCATGATGGCAGCGCGCATGACGGATTTACTCCTGGGGGTGCTGGATGCCGAGCGGACGGTAGGCCATGCGTCCGCCGATCGGCAGGCTGGCCGGTATGGGCATCCGCTGATCGATCAGGCGCTGGCGATATTCGGCCAGCACGGCTTCGGCATCGGTGACGCCGATTACGGCACCGCTCTCGTCCAGATGCAGCATGGCGCCGTAGAGGACGAAGAGCACCTCCGTCCATTCGCCGGCATCGTCTGCGATCTTGAGCGTATGCGTCGTGCCCGGCGGTTCGAACAGGTAGGAGCCGGCGACATTGGGTGGGCTGTCGGCATAGTCCAGATAGGTCCATTTGCCGCTGAACGTGTAAGCGTGGACCTCGCCAGTGTGCTTGTGCGGCACGGCCTGTAGCCCGGCGCGAAACCGCATGCGCACGGCATAGCGTCCGCCTTCCACATCCACCATCAGCACCTTGAGCTGAATGCGCGGATCGCCCGACCAGCTTTCCGCCCAGGGCAGGTCGATGCTGTCGCTGTGGAAGGATTCGCCGGGCGCGGGGACCATCGCCGTCTCTCCCCTGTCAGGCCATGGTCAGAACGGGTTTCACTACCGCGCCGCTCTCGCCGGCATGGAAGGCCTCGTTGATCTGGTCGAAGGGGAATGTCTTGATGAGCCGATCGTGCGGGAAGCGGCCGGCAAGATGATGCTCGATGAGTTCGGGCAGGAAGGTTACAAGGTCAGAGTCGCCGCCCAGTACGCCCATCACCCGCTTGCCGCCGCCCATGAAGCTGCTTTCGTTGAAAGTCAGGTTGTCGCTCGGCGGCGCGGCGCCGACGATGCCCAGGATGCCGAGCGGCGCCAGCAGGCTGAACGCCTGTTCGATCAGGGTGTTGATGCCGGTCGTGTCGAAGGCATAGCCGAGACCCTGCGGGCAGATTGCGCGGATTTCCTCGACCGCGTTCTGGGTTCGGCCATTGATCGTGTGGGTCGCGCCAAGCTCACGGGCGAGCGCCAGGCGGTTGTCGTGGATATCGATGGCAATGATCGGGTAGGCGCCTGCGATCTTCGCGGCCATCACTGCGGCCAGCCCGACCGCGCCCGTGCCGAACACGGCGATCGGCATGCCCGCGCGCACCGCCATGCTGCGCAGCACGGCGCCGGCGCCGGTCATCAGTCCGCACCCCAGCGGTGCGAGCGTCTCGAACGAGACCGCTGCGGCACTCTCCGGCACTTTCACCACGTTGCGGGCATGCGCGATGGCATAGGTGGCGAAGGAGGACTGGCCGAAGAAATTCGCGTTGACGCCGCTCTCGCCCTGATGGGCCGTATGGCTGCCATCAGGCCGTGTGCCGAGCCAGTTCTCCGGCACGAAATTGTAGCAATAGGTCGGCTTGTCGACCCCACAGCTCGGGCAATGACCACAGCTGTTGAAGCTCATGATCACCCGGTCTCCCGGCTTCACATGCGTGATGTTGGCGCCAACCTTCTCGACCACCCCTGCGCCTTCATGGCCAAGAATGGCGGGCAGGGGCGTGGGCAGCTGTTCGTCGCGAACGGCCATGTCCGTGTGGCAGACTCCGCACGCACCTATGCGCACCAGCACTTCGTCCGCACGCGGATCGTCGAGCGTGATGGCTTCGATGGCGAACGGCTTGGTATTGCCATAGCAGATGGCGGCCTGAGCGGCGGTGGTCATGGCGTTGCTGTCTCCTTCAATTCGTCGTTCCCGCCTTCCCACCGTCCTGTCATCGGTGGACGGGAGGAAGGCGGTGCATCTTGTTCTTCGTTCAGCCGAACTTGCCCAGGCCCATGCCGCCATCAATCATCATCTGCGCGCCGGTCACATAGCTCGATGCGTCCGAGGCGAGATAAAGGGCGAGCGGCTTGATCTGATAGGTCTCGGCGATGCGGCCCATCAGCGTGGACTCGTCCCATGCCTTGCGCACCACGGGGTCCTTGAGGGAGCCATCGGCGATGTTGGTGACGAAGGGGCCGGGGAGGATGGCGTTCACGCGGATCTGGTACTGGCCCAGTTCCAGCGCGAGATGCCGGACCATGTGGCTTACGCCGGCTTTGGAAGGCATATAGGGCATGGGGACAATCGCTTCGCAAATCACCGCCGCATTGGATGAGGTGGCGATGATCGAGCCGCCTTTGCCGCCCTTCTTCATCAGTCGCGCTGCATCGCGCATCGTATTGTAGGCGCCAGTCAGGTTGATCGCGATGATCTTGTCCCACATGGCCGGGTCATAGGTGTCGACCTGACCGTTCGGGTCGCGGTGGCCATTCGGGTTCCAGAAGCCGGGACCAAGGCCGAGACCCGCATTGGCGAAGGCGATATCGAGACCGCCATAGGCCGCTTCATGCTCATCGAACACCTGCGTCGTGCGGGTGCGGTCGGATACATCGAGTTGTGCCGCGCGGACAGCATAGCCCTCGTCACGCAGACGGGCCGCCTCGCGTTCTGCGGCAGCGCCATCCACATCAGTGAGTGTGACCCGTGCGCCGGCTTCGGCCATCGTCTCAGCGTAGGCCAGGCCAATGCCGGAGGCGGCACCGGTGACGAGCGCGCTGCGCCCGGCAATGTCGAACTGCTCCAGGGCCTTGGGGCCTTTCCCGCTCGTCACGCCACTCACAGGTAGAGCTCCTTGTTGATCGGCAGACCGTTCTCGCGGCAGTAACTCTCATAATGGTCCATGAACCACCAGACATCGGCGGTCATGACGAGATTGCCGTCGGGATCATAGAATTCATTGGGCCCCTGCATCCATCCGAACAGCTTGCAGCCTTCCGGATGATCAGTCACCAGCGTGTGGGCCTCGCCGGGCGTTTCATAAATGAAGCAGCCGGGCGTCGCGAGCCAGTCATACTCGAGATAATGCACGCTGCCTTCGAGGCACATCATGACCACATAGCCACGATGCTTGTGGGTGCCGACCACGGCCGGGCGCTTCATCCACAGGATGTTGGAATAAATGTTGTGCCGCGTGTCGAACAGGAGATGCTTGATCGCGGCATTCTCGCCGAACGGAACCCAGGGACTGTCCGTCTCGTCATAATGGACGAAGCGGCCGGGATGCGCATGCTTGGCAATCAGGTCAGGGAAAAGCTCCGGGACCCTGACGATTTTCCGCTCCTGACTGGGCGGAGCGGTCATCTTGCTCTCTGGCCGGTTCATGCGGGGCTCTCCTGTTCGTTCTGTTTTTCCGGATCTGTGTTGACCTCGTCCCGGTTCAGCCGGCTGGATCCTCGTCAAAGACGTTGAGTTCGATCTGCACGCCGGTGGGATCGTGCAGGAACACCTGCGTCATCTTGATCACCTCGACGCGGTTTGACCGCCAGGGCACGCCGAACTTTTCCAGTCGCTCGACCAGCGGGCCGAGGCCGACGCATTGGAAGGCGACATGGTCGAGCCCACCAGTCGTGCCGGTGATGTTGTCATAGATGCCATGTTCGCTGAGCGCGCCGGGCGTGCTGATATGGACGATCGGGTCGTCCTTGTGATCGTACATCCAGCGGACCATCGTCTTGTCGAGGTTGGACGGCGGGTCGCGCTCCTCCAGCTCCAATATGTCGCGATAGAAAGCCACTACGGGCGGCAGGTCGCGCGTGCGGATGTTCACATGGTCGAGCCGTTTGATCAGCATGAAGCGCTCTCCTGAATTCTGGCGAACGGGCCGCGAGCCGTCGGTTCGGCTGCTCATTATCTATCATGATAGAAAGCAGGTTGCCGCCTTGGGATCAAGCGCTTCCGTATCATAATGCCGGGCGGTTCATCATGAGAAATCCTGAGCAGAGCTGCCTGAAAGCGCCGCTACGCCCTCGAAGCAGAAGGGGCCGGGAACAAGCCCGACCCCTTCCATCCTCTCAGGATTATGACATGCTGCGGTCAGAACGACCGCTTGACCGTCAGAGCCCAGGTACGGGGCGTCGCCGGCACGCCGGTGACGACGCCGAGCGAGGCCGAAACATCGCTGACTGTCAGATAGTAGAACTTGTTGAAGATGTTCTGGACTTCCAGAGACAGTCTCCAGTCCTTGTCCTTCGTGGTGAAGGTCAGGCGGCCATTGCCCAGGAAGTTGCCCTTCACCCGGCTCCACTCGGAGTTCGAGGACTCCGTGAAGATATCCGACTGGAAGGACCCGTCGAAACGGGCGCTGATCGTGCCAGGTGCGATTTCATGGTCATACTGGACGCCGAAACTGTAGGTCCATTCCGGGGTGTACGGCGTGGTCGCGTTGATGCTGATGCCCGAGGTGCCGACATTCTTGTACTGGAAGTTGATGTAGCTCAGGCTGCCGTCGATCGTCAGGCCGTCCAGCGGCCGGATTGTCGTCTCGAGTTCGAAGCCCTTGACGTCTGCCTTACCGACGTTCGTCGGCTTGAGGCAGGGCGAGGAGGGGCAAGCCGAGAGCGTCAGGATGATGTCGTTATACTTGTTGAGGAACACCGCACCATTGAGGCGCACGCGACGATCGAACAGGTCGGACTTGAAGCCCAGTTCGTAGGTCGTGAGCGTCTCCGGATTGAAGCTGCCGAGCTGGTTGCACGGCGCCGGAGCGACATAGCCCGCTGCGGTACAGGAGCCGGCCGAGGGGCCGAAGAACGGACGCGGGTTCACGCCGCCGCCCTTGAAGCCGGTCGCGACCGAACCATAGACCAGCAGTTCCGGCGAGAAGCGGAAGTCGGTCGAAATCCGCCAGTCCCAACGATCGCCCTTGAAGGTGTCGCTGATGTTGTACAGGCCTGAGAGCAGGCAGTTCGGCGTGTTGCCGATGCCGGTCGGACCAGCGGTGGGCGCACCCTGGAAGAACTGGCAGATCGGGATCGGATAGGGCAAGGCCGGCGGCACGTTGACGAAGGGCACCGTGCCGTCCGGATTGCTGCGGAAGTAGGTATAGGTCTTCTCGTCCTTGGTGTAGCGCAGGCCGCCGGAAATGCTCCAGCCCTCGATCGGGCGGATCACGCCGTTGGCGAAGATCGCCTTGGACGTCGAAGGCGTCGTGTCCGGACCATGGACGAAGTCGATGCCGGCATAGTTGAGGTCGACGCGGGCGGTATATTTGCCCTCCTGATCGAAATAGAAGCCGCCGATCGTGTAATCCGCGAAGTCGCCGATCTTGCCGTTCAGTCGGATTTCCTGGCTCCAGGCGTGGTGGTTGAGCTGGTTGTCCAGCTGAGCAACCGGCACCGGCGTGGCATCCTGATCCTGGCCGAAGTTCGACTGATACTGACGGTAGGACGAGATCCAGACCAGATTTAGGCTGTCGCTCAGCTTCAGCGTCACATTGCCGTGGATACCCCAGCCCACAAAGTTCTGGTTCTGCAGCGCTGCATAGGGCTTGTACGGCGCTTGTGAAGTCGGCGTCATGCCGTCCAGGAAGTTGGCGTAGCTGACGAAGCGCCGATCGCCGCCATAGACGGAGGCCGCCAGTGTGTCGCAGCTATACCGGCCAGCAGGCACGAACGCGCAACCGACGGGAACGGGCTGACCATTCTTACCGGTTAGCCAGGCGCCGCCATTGGCGTTGGTCGCGGGATTGGGAATGGACGGATTGAAGGCGTTCGGGTTGGTCGATGTCGGGCCGGGCAGGCCAGCCGCGATCACGACAGTCGGCGCGGGCTCGGAATGGTCGGAGGTGTAGTCGCCGGCCAAGTTGATTTCCAGATTGTCGGTCGGCTCCCAGCGCAGCGCGATCCGGCCTGCGACGTAGGACTGGCCGCCCTGCGTGCCGACGACACCATTGGCGCCACGCGCGTTGCTTGCCGGCACGTTTGAGGTCGGATGAGTCACGCCATAGTCGAGCAGGTCGACATAACCATCGCGGCTCTTGGCGACGCCGGAGACGCGCACGAACAAGTTGTCGGTGACCTTGAAGTCGGCCGTGCCGCGGAAGTCGAGGCGATTGTAGGAGCCATAGGTCGCCTGGAACGAGCCGGAGCCGGAACCGTCGGGCTTGGCACTGAACAGCTTGATGGCGCCGCCGATCGAGTTCTTGCCCGCCAGCGTGCCCTGCGGACCGCGCAGGATCTCGACACGGTCCAGATCCATGAGGTCGAGGAGCGAGCTGGACAGGGTAGGAATGTAGACATCGTCAATATAGACGCCCACGCCGGGATCGAGTGCGTAGTTGAAATCGGTCTGACCGACACCGCGAATGAAGGCAATGAGCCCGGCGCCGCCATTTTGCGGCTGCGGCCGCAGCGTCACGTTCGGGGATTGCGCTGCGACGTCGGCGATACTCGTTTGTCCGCGCTGGTCGAGCAGGGCGGCGTTCACGGCAGTGATCGCGATTGGCGTATCCTGCAGCCGGGTTTCGCGGAACTGCGCGGTGACGATAATGTCTTGGGTTTGGTTGGCATCCGTGTCATTGGCGGCATCGGCCTGTGCCCAGGCCGGAGCGGCGAGGGCGGTCGCCAAGGCAATCACAGCGGTACTGACTGCGTGTTGCACGCGCATATCTCTCTCCTCCAAGTGTCGGCGTAATATTGATGCTGCCCTTGAGGCAGGTGCCGACTAAAATTGCTTCTAGCATGGGGCACTGTGTCTAGTAAGTCACACGGGCGTGTCCGGAAGGGCGATTTCACGAAGTGAAACAGACATTGTCATTAATCCTTCCATTTTGGAAAAGCCATCACTGAGCCTGCTAATCATATAGTTGGAAACAATTGTGCAAAGGAGACCAAGTCGAATGCCCACTATTGCCACGACTCATGTCGGAAGTTTGCCGAGAGGTCAGGAGCTTACTGCGCTGTTGCTCGCGCGGGACCATGGCGAGCCTTATGATGCCGCCGAGTTTGACCGGGTCGTGCGGGGCGCGATTGCCGATGCCGTCGATCGTCAGGTCGAGGCGGGCATAAGCATCGTTTCGGATGGTGAACTCGGAAAAGTTGGTTACTCGACTTATATCATCGAGCGACTGGAGGGCTTCGGCGGGCACAGTCCGCGCAAGCCGGCGCTCGATCTGGCGCCGCTGCCCGACCTGCGCAAGAAGCTCGCGGCGATCATGGGCGACCAGGAATTCACCCGGGCCTCGTGCATCGCGCCGGTCAAGCTGCGCACGATGGAACCGTGCCATGAGGATATCCGCCGGTTCCGTTCGGTGCTCGACGAGAAGGGCGGCGGCGTGAGGGCCTTCATGAATGCGGCCTCGCCGGGCCTCATCACTGCGTTCCAGCCCAATGCCTATTATCCGAGTCACGAGGCCTATCTGGCCGATCTGGTGACGGCGATGCGCCCGGAATATCAGGCGATCATCGACGCCGGTTTCGACCTGCAGCTCGATTGCCCGGACCTCGCCATGTCGCGCCACACCGGCTACCAGGACCTGAGCGACGACGAGTTCGTCAAGATCGCGCAGGCCAATGTCGAGGCGCTCAATGCCGCAACCGAGGGGCTGCCGCGCGACCGGCTGCGGATGCACATCTGCTGGGGCAATTATGAAGGCCCCCATGATTTCGATATCGACCTCGGCAAGGTCCTGCCGACGATCCTGAGCGCGCGTCCGGGCATCCTGCTGTTCGAGGCCGCCAATCCGCGCCACGAGCATGAGTGGACGGTGTGGCGCGGCGCGAAGCTGCCCGACGATGTGGTGCTGGCGCCCGGTCTCATCGACACCTGCTCCAACTATGTCGAGCACCCGGAACTGATCGCCCAGCGCATCGAGCGCTTTGCCGGCATTGTCGGCGCGGACCGGGTGATCGGCAGCACGGACTGCGGCTTCGGCACCTTCGCCGGCTATGGCAAGATCGACCCCGCCGTCACCTGGAAGAAGCTGCATGCCCTGCGCGAAGGCGCCGATATCGCCGCGGCCCGCCTTTGAGCTGAACTGACGGGGAATGGCGCGGGCGCCGGGTCATCCGGCCGCCCGCGCCCCCACTTGCGATGGCGCGGTCTCCTTCAGGAACATCGCGATGATGCCCGAGACGATCGTGAGCGCGATCATGATCCAGAGCGGCGCGGCCAGCGTGCTGGCGTCCGCCGCGGCACCGGCGATGCCGGGCGCGAACACGCCGCCCAATATCTCGGCCGATCCCATGGTGAGGCCGAGCGCGGTCGCCGCATGGCGCGGATCGACGCTTTCGGACGGGACGGTGGCCATGAACAGCGGGAAGATGCCGTTGAGTCCCCAGCCGAAGAAGAAGATGGCGGCCAGCCCCCAGACCGATCCGCTCCAGTACATGGCGCCCAGCGGCAGGATGATGCCGATGAGGGGCATGGCGATCATCACCGGCTTGCGGCCGATCATGTCCGACAGGCCGGATGTGGCGAAACTGCCGATGGTCGCGGAAATGCCGAGCGTGCCGATCAGCCAGCTCATCTCCGTCGCGCTGTAGCCGCGGATGCTGGTGAGGTAGATGGGCAGGAAGGTGAGGCAGATCACGAAATAGGCGACCATCAGCACGCCCAGCGCCACGCAGATGAACACGTTACGGTTCCTGAGCGCATCAAGAACGCCGTAGCTCTCGCCATCATGTTCCGCCGAGGGCCTGGGCGGGGCGGGCGGCTCCTTGAGCGTCGCCCAAATGATCATCGCGCTGATGATGCCGGGGATGGCGGCGAGGAAGAAGGCATTGCGCCAGCCGAATTCCTGCCCGAACCACACGAGCAGCACCGGCGCGATGAACGAGCCGAGCAGGTTCGAGCCGAAATTCTGCGCGATGCCCTGCGCCAGGCCGCGATGCTTGGGGTCCACTTCCGTCGCGACCATCGCGTGGCTGATCGGCATGATGCCGCCTTCCGCCGCGCCCATCAGCAGCCGGGCGGAGAGCATGAAGAGGAAGCTGGTCGCCACGCCGCTGACGAAGGAGCAGAGCGAGAAGCCCAGCGTGGAGAGGATCAGCAGCAGCTTGCGGTTGCCGATACTGTCCGAGAGCTTGCCGATGCCGAAGGCGGCGAGCGCCCAGGTGAAGGACAGCGCACTGGCCAGCAGGCCGATCTGCGTGTTGCTGAGCTGCAGCTCCGGCTGCACGAACGGCATGAGCACGTTGAGCGCCTGCCGATCGAAGAACACGATGCCGAAATTGATGCTGAGCAGGCCCACCAGCCAGGCCTGATATCCCGCACTCCGCCGCGCCACGCCACCCGGCGCGGCTCCCTCGCCCGTCTGCATCCAGCGCCCCCTCTCCAAGGTCGTTGATTTTCTCCGACCTTACATGCCCGGTTTTTGCGGCTTTGCCAGCCCTGAAATGCGGGAGGCGGGAACAGGTCGTCGAATCGGAGCGGCAGGGCGATGCCGGAGGGCCGGCGGACCGCCGGAAGTTCACGAAGTTCACGGCACGGGGTCGTGAACTTTGCCCCGTGAACTTTGGTGCGGCCGCAGGGGACGGCGCGATGACGCGGCGGCGAGAGTCGGGCGCGGGAGGTGGGCGCGGGGCATGAGGATGGGTCTGCCATGGCGGGGCGGCTGTAGGACAGGGGTGAGGGGATTTTGGATCGCGGTTCTGTTTGAGATAGGTTTGCGTGGAGGTTCGACTGAACGGGTTGAGTGGGCGGGAGTCGCCGGCATAGCGGTCATGCACGTGCCGGCGCGCGGCCGCTGAGAGCTACCGTCGATTCAGGTTGGGCTATCCATTGCTTTTGGTGCTGAAGCGCTCGACACGGATTACTGGAATGAACGTTTGACCAGACAGCACGATCAACGGGGCAGCGACGAGCTCAAGGAAGCGTGTCGCACTTCTGGATTTACTGTGAACACGAACGCAAATTTGCTCGGGTTTTTCCATTGCATTCCTTTCGGGTGATTGCTGACTGAACGCATGGCGTTCAGTCAGCAATTGACGTTGTCCCCTCGGTTGTTTAGGCTGATTCCGCATGAGGATTGAGTTCGCGAATGACGATCTTGTGCGGATCTGTTGCGATGACGCGCATCGGCTTGGACTGCCCTTCGCGGTCATTAAGGCGGCTCGCAGACGGCTGGTGCAGCTTGAAGCGGCAAAGGACGAGCGGGATTTGAGGAACTTGAAGAGCCTACATTACAAAAAAATGCAAGGAGGCAAAGAGGGCCTGCGCTCCGTGCGCGTCAATGACCAGTATCGGATCGAATTTACAATTTCAGAGGGGGAGCGGCCGCCAGTGATAACGATCACGGCGATCGCCGATACGCACTAGGGGTCCGTGTATGAATATAGCTGCATGTTTTGAGGACATCGCCCATCCGGGCGACTATGTGCGTGAGGAGCTCGAGGCCCGTGAGTGGTCTCAGCGAGATCTTGCGTACATTCTTGGCGTGCCGGAGCAGGCGGTCAATCTCATCGTCTCCGGCAAGCGGGGTATCAGCCCCGAAATGGCCAAGTCGCTCGGCAAGGCCTTTGATGTGTCCGCCGACTATTTTGCGAACCTCCAGCAGGCATACGAAATGGCCAATGCCAAGGCGCCTGATCCTGCCGTGGAACGCAGGGCGCGACTTCAGACGGCCTTCCCCATCCGAGAAATGATCAAGCGGGGCTGGCTCGCTGATACGGACATCGGCCTTCTCGAAGCTCAGGTAATGAGGTTTTTCTGCAAGAATGACCTGTCCAAAGTCCCTCATATGGCGCATGCCGCGAAGAAGGCAGACTACAGCGACACTCCCGCTACACAGTTGGCTTGGCTCTTCAGGGTTCGGCAGATTGCCTCCGAGATGACCGTGCCGGCCTATTCCGAGTCCAAGCTCAAATCGTTTGTAAGCGAGATGCCGCGCTATATGCGGGACCCCGAAGAGATACGGCACGTGCCGCGCAACCTCGCCGAGTGCGGTATCAGGCTCGTTGTCGTGGAGACCTTACCCAAGGCCAATATTGATGGCGTTTGCTTCTGGCTCGACAAAAAGTCCCCGGTTGTCGGCCTCACGACGCGCCATGATCGCATTGACAATTTCTGGTTCGTCCTGAGGCACGAGATTGAGCACGTCTTTAACGGTGACGGGCGCGGCGATCTGGATGGATCGCAGATAGATGTCGACATCGAGTCTGCCGCCAAAGAGGATGAGCTTCCTCCCGAGGAGAAGGTGGCTAACGCGGCCGCGCAGGAATGCTGCGTTCCAGCGGCTGAACTCGAGTCCTTCTACACGCGCAAATACCCCTACATCGCTGAAAAGGATGTGTTGGGATTTGCGGGACGAGTGGGCCGACATCCTGGAATTGTCGTTGGGCAGCTGCAGCGCCGGATGGATCGCTACGATTGGCTGAACCGGCACAAGGTGAAAATTCGGCAGCATCTACTCGGCGGCGCCGTGGTTGATGGATGGGGCAGTGTCGCCCCGGTGACATTCTGAGGATTCGGACATGGCCACGTACAAAGAGCAGCTCCAAAAAGTCTGGCACGCATTTGAAAAAGAAAACGGTCAGTTGCCCGCCACTGCTCGCGAGGCCGTGCAGTGGGGTGTTCAGAGGGGTATGATTCAGATTCCCGATCTAGACCCGTTCGCGAGGTTGGCCGAAGATATGGCCACGGCGCTTAGGGAGGAATACGCGACGGACAAGGAAGGTCGGCGCTACAGGGTAAACCATGCCGTGCGGGTCACTCGTGGCGGAGTCCAGCACACCTTCTGGGCCATGATGCAGGACGCGCCTCGAGAGCACATGCAAAAGGCGTTTATCCAGCGGAGAGAGCAAATCGTTGGGGACTGCGTTCAACTGTCCACGGATGTAGAGGCCTACAATGCCATGAAATCCGAGCAGCCGCCCATTCCGATGCTTCTCGATTTCCGTGACGACGTTGAGGAGCGTCGCTACTGGCGCAAGCGCGCTGCCTAAGATCATTGGAGGGCGCGATGACTGAGGGTGCGCTTCCCGCCGCACAGAAGCGGTTCATTGAGCAATTCAATAATCTCGACGACACGATTGTAATTGTCCTGAAAGCCCATATTCTAATCGAGGAGCTGCTCGACGGAATTATCTCAACCTTCGTCTTTCACGCGGAGCCTCTCGATGAGGCGCGCTTGTCTTTTGCCCAGAAGCTCCACTTAGCTCGCGCCATGTCACTGCGGGAGCAGGACAATTCCATGTGGAAGATTGGCGTTTCGTACAATTCCCAGAGAAATGACCTCGCGCATAATCTTGATTCCCCAAAACGCGTCGCAAAAATCTTGGCATTGCAAAATCTCTACCGAGAGGAGGAGAAGGGTAATCCAGAGGCGCTAAAGGTCCTGGAGGAAGGCGAGCAGTTCGCCCTAATGATGATCGGCGTTTACTTCCTCGGTTTTCTGGCAACGTTTCGGGACGAAGTTGGACGGTTTCGGCGCGTGGTTGATGCGATGGACAATGCCATGAACGGGCCAGTTACTGCAGCGTAGCGCTTCTCCCGATCTCAGGTGTGCCGGTGTCGTTAGTCCGACGAAACCGACTTTCGCTTGATGGGTTGAGACGATGTGATTAAACGGCCGCTTCGGCCGATCGGAGGCCGAAAGAAGACTTTCCGGAGCGTCCCCAGAAATGCTCTAACTGGAGGCGGTCTGTTGAATGCCTATCCCGGCAGGCTGCGTATAATCGCCGTCGCGCCAAGGCCGCCCTCCGCCCAACCCCTACCGCGCAAACATCTCCCGCACGGCGTCCGGCACGCGTTCGGCGCGCATGCCGCCGGGGCGGTCGGTGTCGCGGACGGTCCAGACGCGCTTTTCGGTGCCTTCCACGCAGACGGCGCCATCCTTGAGCAGGCGGTGGCGGATGGTGAAGCTGGAGTTGCCGAAGGCGGGCGCCTCGGCTTCCAGCAGCACCTCGTCGCTATAGGCTGCGGGGCGCAGAAAGCGGGCGGAGACGTCCACCATGGGGAAGCCGATGACGCCTTGCGCCTTGAGCATGTCGCGCTTGCGCACGCCCAGCGCCTTTTCGAAGAGCATGATGGTGCTCTCGCCAAACATCTCCAGGAAGCGCGGCGCATAGACGATGCCGGCGGGATCGCAATGGCCCCACTCGATGCGGTAGGGGCGCGAGAGGAAGGCGGCGAAATCCGGGGTGTCGGTGCTCATGGCGCGAAATCCAGTCCGCCGCGTCGCTCGGCGAACCGCCAGCCCTCGGCGGTCTTGCGCAGGCGGTCCGTGTAGGTTCCGATCAGCGGGCCGCTGGGATCGCGCACCGGCAGGCCGCCTTCCGCGCTCGCCGTGCCCTGATAGAGCACGATGACGCAGACGGCGCTGGCCTCGGTCTCGCTGATCGCATCGACCACGATGTTGGAGATGACATGGCGCTGCGCCCGGCCCGGCCGTGCCTTGAAGGCGGCCAGGATAGCCTCGCGCCCCACGATCGGCTGGTCAGGCGCGCTGGGGCGGGCCATCTGGCCGTCTTCTGTGTAGAGCGCGGCCACCGCGTCCCAGTCCGCCGCGTCATTGAGCAGCGTGTAGCGATTGATGAGCTTGGTGCAGTCCCACTCGATCGCGCGGCGCGTCGCCTCGTCCATGCTCATGCCTGCGCCATTTCTTCAGGCAGCAGCTCGGTGTCGATCTGCGTCTGCACCGGCGCGGGATAGCGCGGGCCGGCGACGGCGCCGGGCGCGAAGATCGCATCGACCTGCGCCACCGCCTCGACGGGCAGGGTGATGCTGGCGGCGGCGACATTCTCTTCCAGATGCGCGATGCTGCGCGTGCCGGGGATGGCGATGATGCGCGGATCGCGCGCCAGCACCCAGGCGAGGCTGAGCTGCGCGGGCGTGATGCCGAGGCCCGCGGCGACCGCGTTGAAGCGCTCGGCGAGCTTGAGGTTATGGCTGAAGTTCGGCTCCTGGAAGCGCGGCATGGGGATGCGGATGTCGCCGGGCGCGAAGTCCGTGCTGGTGATGGCGCCGGCGAGCATGCCGCGCGCGACGGGCGAGAAGGCGACGAAGCTGATGCCGAGTTCGCGGCAAGCATCCAGCACCGCGACTTCCGGGTTGCGCACCCAGGGCGAATATTCGGACTGGATCGCCGTGATCGGGTGGACCGCATGGGCGCGGCGGATCGTGGCGGCGGACATTTCCGAGAGGCCGATGGCGCCGATCTTGCCGGCCTCCTTCGCGCGGACGAGGGCGCCCATCGACTCCTCGACCGGCACGTTCCGGTCCAGCCGGTGCATGTAATAGAGGTCGATGAAGTCGGTGTTCAGCCGCTGCAGCGAGCGCTCCAGCGATCCGGTGATCGTCTCCGGCCGGCCATCGAGCACGCGATTGCCGTCGATCAGGTCGAGCACGCATTTGCTGGCGAGGAAGAAGTCCTTGCGCCGGTGGCCCACGGCCTTGGCGATCAGCCGCTCGTTGGCGCCCGAGCCATAAAGCGCGGCGCTATCGAGATGGGTAACGCCCAGGTCCAGCGCGCGATTGAGCAGGGCGCTTGCCTGCGCTTCGTCGGGCGCGACGTCATAGGCATGGGAGAGGTTCATGCAGCCCAGGCTGACGGCAGAAACCTGTGCGGAACCGAGGGAGCGGGTGGGGAGGGGCGTGGCTGGCGAGGTCATGCCGGGCTTGTGTCCCCGGCGCGCCCAAAAATCAATCGCGCGATGGCCGGAAATCGCCGCTCCGGCTCGCTAGACCTGCCGCCTGTCGAACCCGAGCCTCTGGGCAACCCAGTGCCAGAAATCCCCGGACCGTTCGACGAGGGTCTTCACGGCCTGACGATAGCCGGCCATGTCGTCACGCACGCGGATGACCGGCCAGTCTGCCTGATTGATCGCATTCTGCGTGCGGAAGGCCGAGAGCAGGCGTGTTGCCTGCGTCAGCAGAGCGGCATCGGCTTTCAGGAAAGGGTCTGCCTCAAGCGCCGCGCCCACGCGCGCGAAGCACAGCGCCAGATCGCGCCGGAGCAGGGCGAAGTCGGTCGTCGTTTCCGGCGTCAGTCGCTCGCCGAGCGTGACGATCTCTCGCTCGGTTTGCGCAAAGGCGCGCAATGCGGCGTCCAGCTCGGCGCCAATCGGCATTCTTCCTCTCCTCCAGAACCGGCGGTTCTTGTGTTTTGCCGGTGCGCCAGCAGTTGCTGTTGTCTTCGCGGCCGCTTGTCTGACCGCATCATGCCCGTGGCGCAAGTGGGCACGCGCTGGCGCCCATAACGACAAAGCCTTGCCGAATTGCTTCGGCAAGGCTTCGGTTCCCGTCTTGCGACGGCGGATAAGACGAGTGATCAGCCCTGTGCGTTAAGCTGCACTTCCAGCTCGCCCAGCACGCGATAGCAATCGAGCACCTTGGCGACCGAGCTGTTCGGCTCGCGGCCCTCGCGGATCGCGGCGATGAACTCGCGATCCTGCAGCTCGATGCCGTTGTTCGAGACGGTGACGCCGGTCAGGTCGATCGGCTCTTCCTTGCCGCTCACCAGATCGTCGTAGCGGGCGATGTAGGTGGCCGTGTCACCGATGTAGCGGAAGAAGGTGCCGAGCGGCCCATCATTGTTGAACGAGAGGGAGAGGGTGCAGATCGCGCCCGTCTCGCTCTTGAGCTGGATCGACATGTCCATGGCGATGCCGAGCTCGGGATGGATCGGCCCCTGCACGGCATGCGCCTGGACGATCTTGCCGGTCTGATAGGCGAACAGGTCCACCGTGTGCGCGGCGTGGTGCCAGAGCAGATGGTCCGTCCAGGAGCGGGGCTCGCCCTTGGCGTTCATGTTCTTGCGGCGGAAGAAATAGGTCTGCACGTCCATCTGCTGGATGGCGAGCTCACCGGCCACGATCTTGTTGTGGACATATTGGTGGCTGGGGTTGAAGCGGCGCGTGTGGCCGACCATGCAGACAAGGCCGGTTTCCTGGCTCTTGGCGAGGACGGCCTGGCTGTCCGCCCAGCTGTCCGCCAGCGGAATCTCGACCTGCACATGCTTGCCGGCATTCATGCAGGCAATGGCCTGCTCGGCGTGGAGCTGGGTCGGCGTGCAAAGGATGACGGCGTCGACATCGTCGCGCGCGAGCGCTTCGTCGAGCTCGGTGCCGCTGTGCTTGGCGCCATATTTGGCGGCGACTTCCGCCGCCTGCTCGGCCCGGCGGCTGATCACGGAGGTGATCTCCACGCCGTCGATATTCCTGAGGCCGTCCAGATGCTTTTCGCCGAATGCACCGGCGCCTGCGAGTGCGATACGCATATCGGTCTCCCGTAGATGAGGGGGTGGCAGCGACGGGGACGGCGCGGCCGCCCCCGTCGTAAAGTCGATCAGGCTTCCGCGAAGCTCTTGCCGCTCATCACCGTGCGCGGGTTGAGCGGTTCGCCGGCCGTCGCTTCCGGCTGGAGCAGCAGCGCGCCGAGCGCGGTGTTGGATGCCGGAATGTGATAGAAGGTGTAGAGATCCTTCACCTTCTGGCCCAGCGCACCGCGCATGATGAGCCACATCACCAACTCAATGCCTTCCGATCCGCTCTCGCGCAGATACTGGATGTGCGGCATCTTGCTGAGCGTCTCGGGGTCCTTGATCAGCATGTCGATGAAGTTCAGGTCGAACTCCTTGTTGATCAGGCCGGCGCGCGGCCCCTGAAGCTGGTGGCTCATGCCGCCGGTGCCCCAGACGTGGACGTTGAGATCTTCCGGGAAGCTCTCGACCGCGGCGCGGATGCTGTCGCCCAGGTTGAAGCAGCGGCTGCCCGACGGCGGCGGATAGGTCACCACGTTGACCGGCAACGGAATGACCTTGCACGGCCAGGCTTCCGGCTCGCCGAAGACCATGCTGAGCGGCACGGTGCAGCCATGGTCGACGTCCATGTTGTTCATGATGCACATGTCGAACTCGTCGAGGATCAGGCTCTGGGCGATGTGCCAGGCCAGATCCGGATGGCCGATCACGTCCGGCACCGGGCGCGGGCCCCAGCCTTCGTCAGCCGGCTTGAAGCGCTCGGCGCAGCCGATGGCGAAGGTCGGGATGATGTTCATGTCGAAGGCGGAGGCGTGGTCGTTGTAAACCAGCACAACGACATCGGGCATGTTGCCCGGCTGCTTGATCCATTCCTTGATCGGCTCATAGCCCTTGAACACCGGACCCCAATAGTCGTTGTTCGACGTGTGGGTCTGGAGCGCCGCGCCGAGCGCGGGAATGTGGCTGGACGTGATGCCCGTGGTGACGCGTGCCATATCAATAGCCTCCCTTGATCGAGCGCACACCTTCGGGCGAACGGCCGCCGTCGATCATCATCTGCGCATATTCTTCCTGAGTCATGCCGGTCATCGAGCCGGCGGCAAACTGGAAGCTCTTGCCGTCGGTCGAGAAGAGCTTGGACAGGAAATAGACGTTGCCGCCCTCGTCGATCATCGCATTGTAATTGCGGTCCAGAACGGCGGCCTTGGCGGCGGGCGTCAGGTTCCACTCGTCGAGATAGGCGCTTTCGTCCGCCTTGAACCGCTCGCGATTTTCTTCCTTCATCAGGCTCATCGCGAACTGGTTGAGATTATAGCCCTTGCGCGCGCGCTTGGCGGTGAACACGCGGGTGCCGGGAATGTCGTCAAACTCGGCAAGATAGGCGTGAATGTCGATACGCTTCTTTTCAGTCATGGTGTTCCACTCCTGGAGGATGGCTTAGAGCCCGCGTGCTTTCAGCTTGGCGTCGAGACGGGGGAAGACCCGCCGCGTATTGCCCTCGAAAATCGCGTGGCGCTGGTCGTCGGTGATAGGAAGCGCGTCGATGTAGCGCTTGGTGTCGTCGAAATAGAAGCCCGTGGTCGGGTCGATGCCGCGCACCGCGCCGACCATCTCGCTGCCGAACAGGATGTTCTTGGTCTCGATCACCTCGTTGAGGAGGTTGATGCCCGGCTGGTGATAGACGCATGTGTCGAAGAACACGTTGTTCATCAGGTGGGTATCGAGGCTGGGCTGCTTGAGCATGTCCGCCAGGCCCCGGTAGCGCCCCCAGTGATAGGGCACGCCGCCGCCGCCGTGCGGAATGATGAAGCGCAGCGTCGGGAAATCCTTGAACAGATTGCCTTCGAGGAGCTGCATGAAAGCGATGGTGTCGGCAGCGATATAATAAGCGCCGGTCGCATGCATCGCATGGTTGCAGCTGCCCGAGACGTGGATCATCGCCGGCACGTCCAGCTCGACCATCTTCTCGTAGAAGGGATACCAGAACTTGTCGGTGAGCGGCGGCTGCTTGAAATGGCCGCCGCTGGCATCCGGATTGAGGTTGCAGCCGATGAAGCCGAGCTCGTTGACGCAGCGGTCCAGCTCAGCGATCGAGCTGGTCATGTCCGCCTCGACCGACTGCGGCAACATGCAGACGCCGGCGAAAGTCTCCGGGAACAGATCGACCACGCGCGCGATCAGATTGTTGCAGGCCTGCGCCCACGGCACGGCGACCGACTGATCGCCGACATGCGGCGCCATGGCCGAGGCACGCGGCGAGAAGATCGTCATGTCCGCGCCACGCTCCTTGATGAGGCGCAGCTGGTTCTTCTCGATGGTCTCGCGAATCTCGTCGTCCGAAATTTCGGGGTAGGGCGGGGCAGGCTGGCCAGCCTTGAAGGCGGCCTTCTGCTGTTCGCGCCATTCGTCATGCGCCTTGGGCAGAACCGTATAATGGCCATGGCAGTCGATGATCATCGTCATGCGGCGTCAGCCTTTCCTTGCATCGTCTCGGTCTTGTTCTCGTCGATCAGGGCGAGTTTGGCGGCCAGCCCGTCCGGCATGTCCGTGCCCTGCAAAATGGTCCCCAGCGCCCGCTGCCGCACCACCGTGCCGCGCGTCATCAGCGGCTCGATGCCGAGCTCGGTGAGGGTCGCCACTACTTCCTCCATCTCGGCGGCGCGGCGCGTGCCGTGCGCCAGCATCCGGTCGAGATTATAATCCGCCTTCTGCGGCGAGTCCCCGCCGAGCGAGGCCAGCACCGCATCGGTCACGCCGGCCGCCTGCGCCGCGAGCAGCATTTCCGCGGTCAGCGCCTCGATACCCTTGACCATGACCGAGCGGACCATCTTGGTCGCACTTGCTGCGCCGATCCGGTCGCCGCAGACGGTGACTTTCGTGAAGCCGATGCTGCGCAGCATGTCCGCACCATTCTGCGCATGGGGGCCGCTCACCAGCAGCGGGGCCGACAGTGCGGCGGGCTGCACGGGGGACATGACAGCGACGTCGACATAACGCCCGCCCGCCGCCTCGATAACGGCGGCGTTGCGCTGCTTGGCGCCGGGAGAGACGCTGTTGAGATCGCAGAACAGGGCGCCCGTCGGCAGGACTTGTGCTGCGGCCTGGGCCGCTGCGGGGGTTTGG
Source organism: Sphingomonas sp. (assembly GCA_017304655.1). GTDB lineage: Bacteria > Pseudomonadota > Alphaproteobacteria > Sphingomonadales > Sphingomonadaceae > Sphingobium. Next base: position 452,307 of record JAFKLY010000003.1, on the reverse strand, counting down.
TCTGCGGTTACGAGACTGAGGATGACCTCCGCGCCGTCGAGCGCTTCGGCCAGCGTCTCGCGTCCGTCCACGCCGGCTGCCGCATAGGCCGCGCGCATCGCGCCCGCGCTGGCTTCATCCTGCGTCTTGATGTCGAAAACGCGCGCGGCATCACGCCAGCCGCCAGCACCCGCAAAGGTACGGCCGGCCTCGCCGAAGCCGATCAGGGCAATCCTCCTGCTCATGCCGGGGCTTTTGACGCGAGCGCAGGCGAACCGCAAATTTGATCACGCGCGACGCCATAAGGTGAAGCGAATGGTTCGGTCGCAGCCTTCTCCAGAACAGCGATGAATGCGGCTTGCGCGGGCGAGGGGCGCCACTGTGCCCGCGTGGTGATGCCGATGGTCCGCTCGAAGTGGCCGGGTGGCTCGCCCAGCGACACCAGCCAGCCCGCCTGCCGCTCGACCGAGACCTGATCCGGAGACAGCAGGGTCAGGAAATCGGTCTGCATCAGGATCTCCCGGATCATCATCACCGAGCCGCACTCGATCGGCACGATCGGCGGAGCCAGACCGGCGGCGCGGAACATGGCCTCGAAGCCCGCCCGCAGCGGCGCGCCGGACGCCGGAAGAATCCAGGGGTGGCGAGCGAGTTGCTCGATGGGCGGCAGGGTCGGGGCATGCGGATCGCCGACAAGCGCCGCCAGCGGATGACCCGCGCGGGCGAGGGCAATCACCCGGTCGCTGAACAGAGCGCGCTGGGCCAGATCAGGACCGGGCGGCGGCTCGCGCACGGCGCCGATCATGAAGTCGATGCTGCCGTCGCGCAGCGGCTCGGCCAGCTCGCTGTGCGAGCCTTCGACGATGATGATCTCGACATTGGAATGGGCTGCGTTGAACCGGGCCAGCGCGCGCGGCAGCACGCGGGCGCGGGAGAGCGGCATGGCGCCGATGATGATGCGCGCCGGGCCGCCTTGTGTCTCGCTCAGGGCTTCGGCAAGGCCCGCCTCCAGCTCGGCACGGGCGAGGCGCAGGGTGCGCGCGGTGCGCTTGCCCGGCTCGGTGAGCGCAATGCCGCGCCCGCGCCGCTCCACAAGCGTGCGGCGCAGGATGAGCGCAAGATCGCCCAGCGCGCGATGCAGCGTTGGCTGGGACAGGCCGGTCTGGGTCGCGGCTGCGGCATAGCTGCCATGATCGGCGACCGCGAGGAACGCGCGCATTTGCGCCATCGTCACGCGGCGGGAGCCGATGAGATCCAGCCCATGCTCGATGCGCCGGGCCAGGGCCTTGGCGGCGGGCAGGGGTGTCATGCCGTCCGTGCGCCGCTCGAACAGCTGAAGGCCGAGCAGCGCCTCGACCCGCGCAATGGCCTGCGTGACGGCAGGCTGCGTCAGGTGGACGGCACTGGCGGCGGCAGAGACGCTGCCGCGGCTGACCACGGCAGCCACCGCAGCCAGATGGCGCAGGTTGAACGACCAGAGCAGGGATGCGGGAGAGGTCATGCCGTGGAGACTTAGCAGGAGCTTATGGTCGGCGCAAAGTTCCCTCTTGCCTCGCGCGCGTAGGCGGGTGGATGAGCCGCAGCGTTGTCACTATTCTGGTGACGGGCGAGTCCGCCGCGACGGCGGTCCGCCACAAGCGCTATGTTGCGAATGAGAGGAGCTGCCATGGGTATCGTCGTCCAGAATATCGAGCGTGCCGAGTTGGACGTGATCGATGGTCTCGCCGCGTGCGGCGTGGCGACCGTGCATGAGGCGCAGGGCCGCACGGGCCTGCTCGCCAGCTACATGCGCCCCATCTATCGCGGCGCCCGCATTGCCGGCAGCGCCGTCACGATCAGCGCCGCTCCCGGCGATAACTGGATGGTCCATGTCGCCATCGAACAACTCAAGGCCGGCGACGTGCTGCTGCTGGCGCCGACCAGCCCCTGCGAGGACGGCTATTTCGGCGATCTGCTCGCGACGTCGGCGCAGGCGCGCGGCTGCCGTGGCCTCATCATCGACGCCGGCGTGCGCGATGTGCGCGACCTCACGGAGATGAACTTCCCGGTCTGGTCCAAGGCGATCTATGCGCAGGGCACGGTCAAGAACACGCTGGGCAGCGTGAACGTTCCCGTCGTCTGCGCCAATGCGCTGGTCAATCCGGGCGACGTGATCGTGGCCGATGACGATGGCGTATGCGTCGTGCCGCGCGCCAATGCCGTCACGGTGCTGGAGGCCGCCCGGGCGCGTGAAGCCAATGAAGGCGAGAAGCGCGAGAAGCTGGCGGCCGGCGTGCTTGGCCTCGACATGTACAAGATGCGCGAGCGGCTGGAGAAGGAAGGCCTCAAATACGTCTGAGGGCACCCCGGGCTCCAGAAACCGTTCGCCCTGAGCTTGTCGAAGGGCCGTTCTTCTTTTGGGGCTTGGTAAAATCGGGCAGAAGGGCAGGGCTTCGACAAGCTCAGCCCGAACGGAGTGAACATCATGACCTATTCCGCTCCCTGCATGTGGATGCGCGGCGGCACGTCCAAGGGCGGCTATTTCCTGGCCGAGGACCTGCCTGCCGACACCGCCGCGCGCGATGCCTTCCTTCTGCGCGTGATGGGCTCGCCCGATCCGCGCCAGATCGATGGGATGGGCGGCGCTGATCCCCTCACCAGCAAGGTCGGCGTGGTGAAGAAGTCCAGCCGTGAGGGCGTCGATGTCGATTATCTGTTCCTGCAGGTCTTCGTCGATCAGGCGATCGTTACCGATGCGCAGAATTGCGGTAATATCCTCGCCGGCATCGGTCCCTTCGCCATCGAGCGCGGGCTGGTGAAGCCGACGGGGGACGAGACCCGCGTGGCGATCTTCATGGAGAATACCGGCCAGGTCGCCGTCGCCACGGTGCAGACGCCGGGCGGCACGGTGCGCTACGATGGCGACGCGTCGATCAGCGGCGTGCCCGGCACGGCTGCGCCGATCCCGCTCGCCTTCCGCGATACCGCCGGTTCTTCCTGCGGCGCGCTGCTGCCCACCGGCAATGGCGTCGACGTGATCGACGGCGTGCCGGTGACGATGATCGACAATGGGATGCCCTGCGTCGTCATGCTCGCCAGCGATGTCGGCGTGACCGGCTATGAGGATCGCGATACGCTCGACGCCAATGCCGAGATGAAGGCCAAGGTCGAGGCGATCCGCCTCAAGGTCGGTGCGATGATGAACCTGGGCGACGTGACCGAAAAGTCCGTCCCCAAGATGATGCTCGTCGCGCCGCCGAAGGAAGGCGGGGCGATTGCAGTGCGCTCGCTCATTCCGCATCGCGTCCATGCCTCCATCGGCGTGCTCGGCGCAGTGAGCGTGGCGACGGCCTGCCTCATCGAGGGATCGCCGGCCGCCTCCGTGGCCGTCGTGCCTGAAGGCGCGACGAAGACGCTGGGCGTCGAGCATCCCACCGGCGTCACCGAATGCGTCGTCACCGTGGACGGCGCGGGCCAGCCGATCGAGGCCGGCATGCTGCGCACGGCCCGCAAGCTGATGGACGGCGTGGTATTTGGCTGAACCGCAGGTGGAACCGATTAAAAGAACCGCTCGCCCCGAGCTTGTCGAAGGGCCGTCCTTGTTCTTTGAGACGCTAAGCTAACGAAAAAAAGCTGCCCTTCGACAAGCTCGGGGCGAACGGAGTTAATCAGAATGAGTGAAGAGCGCATTCTTTCCTGGCACAGCAATCCCAGCAAGCCGCGCTACACTCCGCCGCCGGGCGCGGTGGATGCGCATTGCCATGTCTTCGGGCCGATGGCCCAGTTCCCGTTCAGCGCGAAGGCGAAATATCTGCCGCAGGACGCCGGGCCGGACATGCTCTTCGCCCTGCGCGATCATCTGGGTTTCGCCCGCAACGTCATCGTGCAGGCGAGCTGCCATGGCACGAACAATGCCGCGACGCTCAATGGCATCGCCGTGTCTGAGGGCAAGGCGCGCGGCGTGGCCGTGGTCGATCCGGCGATCAGCGAGGCCGAGCTTGAGGCGCTGCACGAAGGCGGGATGCGCGGCATCCGCTTCAACTTCCTCAAGCGCCTGGTCGATGATGCGCCCAAGGACAAGTTCCTGGAGGTAGCGAGCCGCCTGCCGAAGGGCTGGCATGTCGTGATCTATTTCGAGGCCGACATTCTCGAGGAATTGCGCCCGTTCATGGACGCCATCCCCGTACCGCTGGTCATCGACCATATGGGTCGCCCTGATGTGCGCCAGGGCCCCGATGGCGCCGACATGAAGGCGTTCCGCCGCCTGCTCGACAGCCGCGAGGACATCTGGTTCAAGGCAACCTGCCCGGATCGGCTCGATCCCGCCGGGGCACCGTGGGACGATTTCGCCCGCTCGGTTGCGCCGCTGGTCGCGGATTATCAGGATCGCGTGATCTGGGGCACGGACTGGCCGCACCCCAATATGCAGGATGCAATTCCCGACGATGGCCTGCTGGTCGATATGATCCCGCGGATTGCACCCAGTGATGCGTTGCAGCACAAGCTGCTGGTCACCAATCCCATGCGTCTATATTGGCCAGAAGAAGTTCAATCTGGGTCATAGCCTTGCCGGGCTGCTGGCGGCAGATTGTCGCCACAACAGCTTGGAGAGAATGATGCCATTTCCTGCGACGCCCGACTGGTCAGGCCTCAACATGCCGATCGGTCAGGAAGTCTCGATCAAGGGGCTGACGGCAAGCGAGGGAAAAATTCCCGCCGATGTCGTCGGCGCCTTCTTTCGCGCGGTGCCGGACCCTCAGTTCCCACCGTTCATGCTGCCGGACACGGCACTCTCCGACGATGGCATGGTCTGCCGCATCTTGTTCAATGCGAACGGCACGGTCGATTATGACATCAAATATGTCGAGACTGCTCGCTACAAGGCGGAGAAGGCGGCAGGCGAGCGACTGTTCGGGCGCTATCGCAATCCCTTCACGGACAAGCCGCAGGTCGCGGGCGTGGAGCGCACCGTCTCCAATACCACGCCGGTCTGGCATGCCGGCCGCCTGATCATGACCAAGGAGGACGGGCCGGGCACGCTCGTCGATCCCCACACGCTCGAGACGATCGGCGAATATGATTTCGGCGGCACGCTGCGCTCCAAGACCATGACCGCGCATGTTCGCGTCGATCCCGAGACGCAGGAGATGTTCGTCTTCGGCTATGAGGCGTCCGGCCTGTGCGAGCCGACCATGGCCTATTGGTACACGGACAGCGCCGGCAAGATGGTGCGCGAGCAGTGGTTCGACGTGCCGCATTGCTCGATGCTGCATGATTTCGTGATCACGAAGAACTACGCGATCTTCCCGCTCCAGCCGACCACGGCGGACCTCGAGCGGCTGAAGGCGGGCGGACCGCACTGGGTGCATCACCAGGATATGGACAATCTCATCGCGATCATGCCGCGTTATGGCGATGTGTCGGAAATGCGCTGGTTCCGGGGACCCAAGGGGGTTTCCAGCTTCCATTACATGAATGCCTTCGAGGATGGCGAAGGGCGCATCCATTTCGATCATCACGCCACGGATACGATCGCCTTTCCGTTCATCCAGGCGGACAGCGGCATCAACGTGCCGCCACAGGCGCTCGGCGGCGGTTTCCAGCGCTGGACCATCGACCTGAATGGCACGAGCGATGAAGTCTCGGTCGAGATGCTGGGGCCTCCGGGCGATATGCCGCGCATTGCCAAGGCGGATGAGGGCCGGCCCTATCAGCGCGGCTGGTATTGCTCGATGAACCCGCAGCCGATGGGGCCGCCGGTCATGGGCGGCGTAGTCGGCGCGATGTTCTCGGCGCTGCTGCGCAAGGATTTCGTCACCGGCGCGATCTCCGGCTACAATCTTCCGCCGGCCCACGGCATGAGCGAGACGGTGCACGTCGTTGCGAGCGAGCCGGGGCATGAGGGCTGGCTGGTCTCGATCGTCGACCACGAGACCGCGCCAAATCAGTTCGCACACGCCATCTGGATCTGGAATGCGGGCGATCTGCCTGCCGGTCCGGTCGCCAAGGTGCCGGTGCCCACGCGCCTGCGCCCGCAAGTGCACGGCTGGTGGGTGCCGATGGCGGACTATCAGGCAGCGAAAGCCGGCTGAGGCAAAGGCTATGGATTTGGAAGCGCGCGAGCCGCCGTTGCTCGCGCGCTCCCGTCCGGCTTACGGTGTCGGGCTGGTGCAGGAGAAGCTGGCTGCTTTCGCAGCGTTGCCGCCCGCATATTTTGCAAAGGCGGGATAAGGGCAAAGCGGGCGCTCGGCCGGCTTGGGCTGCGTGCGACTGGCGGTGATCGCTTCCGGTGCCTTGCCCTTTTCAACCCAGTCGACCAGCGCGCTCAGCATGTCGAACTGATCGAAGCTGTTGCCGCCGCGGCAATGGAGCATGCCCGGCACCATGTAGAAGCGGCTGGCATCGGTGAAGGCTGCGCCGTTGGCCTTGGCTGCCCGCTCATAATAGTCCCAGGTGGCGAGCGGCGAGAACCAGAAGTCCGACACGCCATGGAAGAAGATGAGCTTGCCACCCCGGTCGAGATAGGTGTTGAGCTTGGTCCAGTAATTGGTGTCGGTGAGCCGTTGGCCGGCGTCGCTGCGAATGCCGTGAATACGCGCATCCAGGTCGATCTCGGTCGCGGTCGTCGGCGGACCGAAGGGGCCGGGCGCGCCGGTGGGCAGGTAACCGACGGGTGTCGACACAAGGCCCGTATCCGGCTGGACCGGCGCGTAGATGGCGTAGCCGGCCTTGTCCTTCGGCCCGGCGAGTCCTTTCTCCAGCGCTTCGACCTGACCGGCGCTCAGGCATCCATCCGCCTTGGCGCCGGTGCACTGGAGCTTTTGCGGCTGGAAACGGCATTGCGCGACATTTTCGATCATGCCGTCCTTAAGGCCGTCCAGCGCATCGCACTGGTTGAGGATGCCATTGAGGATGATCTTGCGATCGGCGTCCGTCAGTACCTGGCTCATGATCGGCTTGCCGTCCGGCCCCTTGGGCGCAGCCTGGTTGAACAGCACCTGCGTATATTCGATGCCGAGGTTGGAATCGCCGGTGCGCATGGCCGGCGCGCCGATGATGATGCCGTCGAACAGTTCCGGGTAACGCTGCGAGGCAAGCATGCCTTCGCGACCGCCGGTTGAACAACCGGTCATGTAGCTATGACCAATGGCCTGGCCATAATAAGCCGTGGTGATCTCCTTGCCGAGCATCGCCACGGTGAGCACGGCTGTTTCCGAAAAATCGAGGCTTGCGCGCTGATCGGCCATGAAGCTGTTGTCGAACACGGCGCCCTGATGGCCGCTGTCATGGCTGATGACGGCGAAGCCGCGCGACAGTGCCGGCTGGCTGCCTGCGGCGACCGGGCCGATGGGCGGGCGGACGCTGCCATTGAGGCCGCCGCCGCCTTGAAGCAGAAAACGGCCGTTCCAGGCATCCGGCAAGGCAATGGCGAACCCGATGCCATAGGTCTTGCCGCCGGCCCCCTTGCGCTCGTTGATGATCCCCTCGACGCGGCAATGGGCGGGCAGAGGGCCGGAGGCGGGCTCGACTGCGCTCGCCGGCTGGCCGGCAGAGGCGGCTACATGCGTGGCGCTCGTGATCTTCACGGTCTTGCCGAACGCGCCGGCGGCCATGGCGGCACAGCGCTGATCGGCATTGGGCATGACCGGCGCCTGACCGGTCGTGGTCTGGGCGCCGGCGGTGCTGGCCAGCATGGCCCCGGTGAGGGCGATCACGCGCTTGAACATGGGTATCTCTCCTTGACGTCAGTTGTGTGCTGGTGGCCGGGCGGTCGCAAACCTTATGTCGATCAGGTCAGATCGTTGATCGAAATCTTTGCGCCTTCAAGGGCCGCCTTGTTGGCGGCGCGGCGCATTCGCTCGACTTCCAGTCGCTCGGGTGGCGCAACCTCGTCCGGTAGCGCGGCAAGGCTGGTCTCGTAGATATCCTTGAAGTCCTCGGCAAATTCCGGGTGCGTGAAGATCAAGCCGCGATTTTCGCTCATGCCGCGCAGGATTTTCTCGCCGGCTTCCAGCGGGTCCATGCCGTTCCGGAAGGCGGTCGCGAACTTGCGCAGTTCCGCCTCGTCGACGGGTGCGAAGCCGCTGCCCTCGAACCGCTCGGGGCGCTTGAGCGCGCTCAAGCCCGCATCGGTCGCCACCAGCGCCGGGCAGACCAGCGACACGCCGATGCCATAAGGCACCAGATTGTAGCGCAGCGATTCCGTGAGGCCGCGCACGGCGAACTTGCTGGCCGTGTAGATCCCCGCCTGCGGGCCGGAGAGATAGGCCGCCATGCTGGCGACATTGACGACATGGCCGCCCGCGCCGCTCGCCTTGATTTTCGGCAGGAAGGAGACGAGGCCGTTCACCACACCGCCGAAATTGACACCCATGATCCAGTCATAGTCGGCATAGCTTGCTTCATCCGTGGGGCCGAAGACGCTGACGCCGGCATTGTTCACCAGCACATGGCAGGCACCGAAATGGTCGACGACCGTGTCTGCCGCCGCCGCAAAAGCTGCTCGGTCGGTGACGTCGAGCTTGATCCACAAGGGCGCCTCTCGGCCGCGTTCCTCGAACCAGGCGGTGCAGCGTGCGCGCTGATCCTCATTGCGGTAGGAGAGGGCAAGGCGCATCCCAGCATTGCTGAACGCGCGCGCGATGCCGAAGCCGATACCGGTACCCGCGCCCGTGATGAAGGCGACTTTCCCGGTCCAGTCCCTTGCAGCCATGATGACTTTTTCCTCTCGCTTCGGTGTCTTTGCTTTGTTAGCCATCCTTACAAATCAGGAGAGAGGAGTCGAGAATGTCTGAGGTGGAAACGCGCCTGGCCAGGCTGGAAAAACAGGTGCAGGAGCTGGAGGACATCAACGCGATCCGGCGTCTCCAGTGGGCCTATGGCTATTATATCGACTACAACCGTCCGGAAGAGGTTGCAGGCCTCTTCGCCAAGGACGGCGTCGTCGTGTTCCTTTCCGGCGAATATGTTGGATATGAAGGCGTTATGCGCCTCTATGGAACGTGGTTCCAGAATCTGTTCACTGGCGGCAAGCGCGGACCGATTCACGGTCTGCTGCTCGATCATTTCCAGCTGCAGGACGTCATCACGATCGCGCCCGACGGCCAGACGGCGAAGGGGCGGTTCCGCGGCATTCTCGCCGGTGGCTGGCACGACGATGTGCTGCAGGACAAGCCGGCCGAGGTGCCGCAGCAATTCTGGGAGTCGGGCATCTACGAAAATGACTATGTCAAGGAAGATGGCGTCTGGAAGATCAAGCGCCTCGACTACATGATGCAATGGCAGGGCGACTATGAGACCGGCTGGGCGCATACGGTCGCGCACCTCCAGCCGGCGGTGGTCTGCTATCCCGAAAATCCTGACGGGCCGGACCGCATCCTGCCCGAGAAGGAAGTGCGCCAGACCTGGCCCTATCGGTATGAAGTGCCGATGAGCTTTGCTCATCCGGTGCTCGGCAAGGCCTTCATGGTCGAGAATTTCACGCCGATGATGGTCAAGAAGGGTCGCCTCGGCTGATCTTGATGGGCGGGCCGTCCGGTTCGGCCCGTCCGCACATGGGCTCGGGTCTTGTCGAGTGCTCATGCCCGTCACGCAAAGTCGTCCTTTCCCTCCTGCGTGGAGGGCAAAGGCGTGGTCATCAGGCGTCGGCGGTCGATGTCGGCATGGGTCGCTGCCCGCATTCCGATTGATGCGTTGCTACCACAGCTGCCGAAACAAAATTACGCTCAACTTTGCCGATCTGTTTCTGGACGTTGCTTATGTCCGATTTTGTCGGCATATCTCGTCAGGCCTGACAGGATGATCTGCGCCTCAGAAGAGCGGACATGTTGCCGGGTAGAACCATGATGTTCAGGAGAGGGTGTAATGATGGGGTTCCGGAATTTGTCCGTTCAAAAACTGCTGTGCGCAGCTTCGGTCTCGGTGGTCGCGCTTGGCTTTGCCCAGCCGTCGCTCGCGCAACAGGCTGCGCCTCAGGGACAGGCTGATGCCGCAGATAATGCGGTCGGCGACATTATCGTGACCGCGCAGTTTCGCGAGCAGCGCCTTCAGGACACGCCGATTGCCATTACAGCCGTCAACGCGGCGTTGATGGAGCAGCGCAGCCAGACGAACTTGTCGGATGTGGTCAAGCAGGCACCGAACGTGCAGCTCCTGCCCGCAACCGCTGCCTTCGGTCCGTCGATTTCCGCCAGCATTCGCGGTCTGGGGCAGGGCGATTTCAACCCTGCGCTGGAGCCTGGTGTTGGGCTCTACATTGACGATGTCTATTATCCGCGCCTCACCGGCGCCAATTTCGACCTCATGGACGTCGAGCGCGTCGAGATCCTGCGTGGGCCGCAGGGTACGTTGACCGGCCGTAACTCGGAAGGCGGGGCCATCAAGTTCGTGTCGCGCAAGCCGACCGGCGACGGCTCGGGTTTCGTCCAGGCGACCTATGGCAGCCGCAACCGTATCAATCTGCGCGCTGGCGCCGACGTCAAGCTCACCGACACCCTGTTCTTGCGCTTGTCGGGGGCGTATGCCGATCAGGACGGCTATGTGAAGAACATCAATTTCGCCTGCGCCAATCCGTTCGGTGGCTTGCCGGTCGTGCAAAGCGGGTCCAGTTGCGTTAACGATACGCATGGCGATGTCGGCTACCGTGCCTTGCGCGGTATCCTGCGCTTTGCCCCGAGCGATGCCGTAGACCTCACCATTTCCGCCGACTACATCAAGGATGTCCGCAATCAGGGCGCTGAAGTGCTGCTCTACGCCAACAATCCGAGTCCGGCGGTTGCAGCGGCTACAGGCGTTCCCTTCGATAGCCGCTTCATTTGCGGGCGGTTCTGCAACTACGCCACTTATCAGCAAAGTGCCGGCCCATTCCTGGGGCCAGTCGCCACTGGTTCGCCGCTCGTCGCGACGAAGGGCGACCCGCGGTCGCGCTATGAGGGCTGGGGCGTATCCGGCAATCTGACCGTGAAGCTGAGCGAGGACATCAATGTGACCTCCATCAGCGCCTATCGTCAGTGGCGGTCCAGGTTTACGGCGGATGGTGACCTGTCGCCGGCCCAGACGGGGCTTGGCCTCAATGATCTGCACCACTGGTTCGTGAGCCAGGAGTTGCGCATGAACGTGCGGCTGAGCGACATGATCAACCTCACGATCGGCGGCTATTATTCGGATGAGCGCACAACCTACTGGACGATGCAGGATATCCGTTATGCCGCAATCCCGCTCCAGTTCATCGGGAATGATCCGGTCAACACGGATTCCAAGGCACTGTTCGGCACGATCGTCGTCAAACCCATCGAGGCCATGACGATCACGCTCGGCACGCGCTACACCGACGAGCATAAGGACTATACGTTCCACCGCTACAATCCTGATGGTGTGACGCTTAATCCCTTCCTGGGGGCGCTCAATGGCGTGACGGCGGTTTATGACGGGACGCGCTTTGATTATCGGGCGTCTGTCGATTATCGCTTCTCCCCTGAAATCCTCGCTTATGCGACGTTTGCCACCGGCTTCAAGGGCGGCGGCGTCGGCCCCCGTCCGTTTAATGCGGCGCAGGCGCGCGGGTTCAATCCGGAGACGGTCAAGACCTATGAAGTCGGCCTGAAGACCGATCTGTTCGATCGGCGCCTGCGTCTGAACGTCGCCGGCTTCTACAACGACTTCAAGGACGCTCAGCTTACTCTGCTATCTTGCCCGCAATATGGTGGCCCCGGTCCGTGCGCACTGCCGCAGAACGCAGGCAATGCAAAACAGAAGGGGTTCGAAGCGGAGTTTCAGGCAAATCCGGTCGAGGGTCTGTCGCTCGACGGATCGATCTCCTACATCAAGTGGAAGTGGGATTGCGTGAACCCGGCGGTGGTCGGCGCGGCCAGCGGGCCTTGCTCGTCAGCCCCCTCGGTCATCAACCTGCTTGCCGATCCCCTCGAGGGATGGAAATGGGCCTTCGGTGCGCAGTATCTGATCGCTCTCGGTGGCAACAACGGTACGATCACACCACGCATCGACGTCACGCGCCAGATGACGCTGCCCGGCGGCACGCTGCGGTCCGCAGTCGGGTCTCCCTCGGACGTCTATGGTCGCACACCGGGCTATACGCTCGCCAATGTGCGCCTGACCTGGCAGAGTGCCGACGAGGATCTGACTGTTGGCCTTGAAGTGACCAACCTGTTTGATCGCTACTACTTCCTCAACAAGTTCGATCTTGTGGGGGCTGGCTCCGGGGTTATCAGCGGGCAGCCCGGACGGCCGCGCGAATGGGCGGTCACCATCAAGAAGAAATTCTGACAAAAGCTATGCTAGGAGCGGGGTGGCCGTCATAACGGCCGCCCCGCTCGCGTCGGGCGAAAGCAAGGTCGAGAACCGCTGGGCCGTTCCCGCGGGGCAATCGAACGTAGGAGAGAGAGAAGAGATGCAGCTCACATTGCCGCCCGGCCTGTCGCCGCAGGGGTTCGATGCCGCAGTGAAAGCCCTGCAGGGCGTTGTCGGCGCGGGGTGGGTTCTCACCACCGATCAGGATCGCGATGCTTATGCGGATATCTATGCGCCGGGTCCCGAGACGCTCTGGGGCGCATCCGGCGCGGTGGCGCCGAGCACAGTGGAAGAGGTCCAGGCTGTCGTGCGAATCGCCAATGAGCACAAGCTGCCCCTGTGGACGGTCGCGCGTGGCAAGAATCTGGGATATGGCACGGCTGCGCCGCGCATGCCGGGCTGCATGGTTCTCGACCTGGGCCGCATGGACAAGATCCTCGAGCTCGACCCGGAGCTTGGCTTTTGCGTGCTGGAGCCGGGCGTCGGCTTCCTCGATCTGTATGAGCGCATTCAGCGCGAGAAGTTGCCGCTCATGATGTCCGTGCCCGGCAATGGCTGGGGCTCGGTGCTCGGCAACGCGCTCGACCATGGCATCGGCTACACGCCGTACGGTCTGCACGCGAAGAATCTCTGCGGCATCGAGGCGGTGCTGGGCAATGGCGATCTGGTCCGCACCGGTCTGGGCGCGATGGAGAAAAACCACGCCTGGCACCTCTTCCCGTTCGGCTATGGCCCGACCTGGGACTTGATGTTCAGCCAGTCCAATCTCGGCGTCGTGACCAAGGCGGGCATGTGGATCATGCCGGAGCCGGAGACCTCGCTTGAGCTCATCTTCGACATTCCCAAGGCGGAGGATATCGGCTGGGTCATCGACACGCTGGCGCCGCTCAAGATCCGCGGCATCGTCGATCAGTCGATCTTCATTCCCAGCTGGCTCGGCAAGATGGTGATCAAAGGTCAGCGCAAGGACTTCTGGGACAAGCCGGGCGCCATCCCCGAATGGCGCGTGCAGGAACTGCTCAAGGAGTACAAGCTCGGCTACTGGCAGGTCGCGCTGCGCCTCTATGGCCACGAGGGTATCGTGAAGGCGCAGGCCGAAGTGGTGAAGGCGGCCTTCAAGCAGCATCTCGATACGCCGCCCCACGAGAAATGGTGGAAGCAGGGCGATCCCACCAATGTGATGGACACGACGCTGGGCGTGCCGTCTGCCGTGCCGCTGCAGATGGGCGACTGGGTCGGCGGGCGCAGCGCACACATGGGCTTCTCGCCGGTGGTGCCCGCAACCGGGAAGCATGTGCTTGGCCAGATGCAGCGCAGCCGCAAGATCATCTCGGACCATGACGTGGATTTCTACGCCAGCTTCACCATCGGCGGGCGCTTCTGCAACAACGTCAACATGCTGATGTATGATCGCGACAAGCCGGAGGATGTCGACCGCATCAAGAAGCTGTTCAACGCGCTGATCGCGGATGCGGCGGCGGCCGGCTATGCCGAATATCGCACGCACATCGGCTGGATGGACCCCATCGCCGACACCTTCAATTTCAACGATCACGCCATGCGGCGCATGACCGAGAAAGTGAAGGATGCGCTCGACCCGAACGGCATCCTCGCTCCCGGCAAGAACGGCATCTGGCCCACGGCTTATGCTGCCCAGCGCGGAAAGGACCTTGCATGATGCGCAAGGCAGGCATGAGCACGCTGCTTCTCTTCGCGGCGTTGGCCGTGAGCGGTTGCAAGGTTTCCGACACCGACAATCAGACGGCCGCGCAGGCTGGCCCTCCGGGTGGTCCGCCACCACCGCCGCCGCACCAGATGCGCGCGGAAATGGCGCCGGGGGATCGGCTCAAGACGACGATGGACGGCAAGGACCTGTTCTCCAACCGATGCGGCGCTTGTCATCTTGATTGGGGGATGGGCACCAACCTCATCACCAAGCAGCAGCTGGCGCTCGGCCGCCCGCCAGCCATGGGCCTGCTCGCCAATCGCGACGATCTGACCGCCGATTATGTGAAGTCCGTCGTGCGGATGGGCAAGAATGCGATGCCGCGCCAGACGCGCGTGGATGTCACCGATGCGGAGCTGGACAAGATCGCCGCTTATCTGGGGAAAGGCAAATGAGCGTCTCGCGCCGCCAGATTCTGGGCGGGGCCGCGCTGGTCGGCGCAGCCGGCGCGCTCGGCGTGCATCGGCTGGCCGGGCGAAAGATCCGGCCGCAGGTCGTGATCTATGACAGTGCTCGCCCGGTCAGTCTCGCGTTTGCCCGGGCGCAACCGGGCACGAGGCTCGTCGATCTGGCCGGTGAGCGGTCGGTCAACTGGCAGGGCGTGCGCGCGCTGCGCAAGAAAGGCGGCGCCGTGGCAGGCCTGACGGGCTGGAACGACTATGTCGCCGCGCGCCAGTGGCTCGAGGAGCGCGGCCTGCGCGTGCAAGTGGAGGATCATGATCGCAAGCATGACCTGATCGCCTGGACGATGGCCTGAAGCAAAAACCGATCGCGCGCGGGCGCTCGATGATCTCGACGTCGCCCGCGCGTGCTTTTCGTGCGCAAATCAACGCCAAAGCATGCGCGAATTGACTATGTCCGTAGGCAGTTTCTCGCCTATGAGACAGGCTGAAACTGGCTGGAAACGGCCCGAGTCAAACGAGAGGACAAGCGGATGACCGGCGACGTCACGCTCTATCATTGGGAGCCCAACGCCAATAGCGGCAAGCCGATGCTGACGCTGGTCGAGAAAGGGGTGGCCTTCAACAGCCATTATATCGACCTGCTCGCCTTCGATCAGCACAAGCCCGAATATCTGGCGATCAATCCAATGGGCACGATCCCCGCGATGACGCACGGTAATCGCCTGCTCAACGAGAGCACGGCGATGATGGAATATGTCGAGGAGGCTTTTCCCGGTCCGGCGATGATGCCAGAGGATCCGGTGGATCGCTGGCGCGTGCGCTGGTGGATGAAGTTCCTCGATCAGTGGCTGTGCCCGTCATTCAGCATGATCGGCTGGAGCATCTTCATCGGCCCGCAAGTGCGCGCACGCGATCCCGAGGAGCTCAAGGCGGCGATCGACCGCATTCCGCTGCCCGAGCGGCGTGTTGCCTGGCGCAAGGCGATTTACGGCCAGTTCAGCGAGGCGGAACTGGCGGAATCGGCCCGCCGTGTCGCCTTCGGTATCGGCAAGCTGGAGGAAGCGCTGGGCCAGCGAGAGTATCTCGGCTCCAACCAATATTCGCTGGCCGACATCAATTGCTTCAACTCGGCTTATGGCTTGCCATCGATGCAGCCTGACGACGTGAATGACGAGAAGACGCCCAACATCATGCGCTGGCTGCGCGCCGTCGCCCGGCGTCCGGCCGTCCGCCAGACCTGGACCTACAGCCGGGTGCCGCGCTTTGCCGAGCGCATCCTTCCGCTCATCGAGGAGGCCGCCTGATGGCCATGATCCTGTTTCATGGTGAACCGACCGGCCCCTCGCTCACGGCACTGGCGGCGTTGTTCGAAAGCGGGCTGGAGGCACAGCTTCGCCCGGTCGACCTTGGGCTGGCAGAGCGCCATGGCGGCGCGATCCCGCTCGGTTTCGAGGTCAGCTATAGCGTCGAGGGGGAGGGGCCGGTGCTCCTCGTCGGCGATGAGCCGCTGGTGGACAGCGTCTTCATCGGCTGCGCGCTGGACGACATGGCGCCGCATAGTGATTTGCGTCCCAAAGCCCCTTACGCTCGCTGGGAAATGATGGCCTGGTGCCGTTGGGTGATCGAGCGGCTGGCGCCTGGCGCGGCGGCGCTTGCGAACATTGCGTGGACGACGCCGCAGCTTGCCGCGCTCGATGACGCGACTTTCGAGGCGATGATCGCACCGATCGAAGCGGACGATCTGCGCGAACGCTGGGTGCAGACCCGTGCCGGCATGCTGTCGGACGAGCATCGCGCCGCCAGCGAAGCTAGGGTGCATGAGGCGACGAAGAAGATCGACGATCGCCTGGCCGACCGGGACTGGATCATGGGGGCGTTCAGCCTCGCCGATCTGGAGAGCTATGCCTGGATCGCGCCGATGCGCGATCTGCTGCCGGCGGCGTTCGAGGGCAAACCGCGCCTCGCCGCGTGGCTGGCACGGGTCGCGACGCGGCCGAGCGTGCAGCGGGCACTGGCACAGGCGCGGACAAGCGAGCCCGCCCACGGCTTTGCGCCGGGTCCAGAGATCAACCGCTGGGGCTGAAAGTCAGGCGATGCGCTCCATCGACTATTTCGACAAGCAGGCGCAGCTCCACCCGGATCGGCCGATCCTGATCGCGGATGAGGCGCAGTACAGCTATGCGCAGATGTATCGGCTGACTCATCGCCTTGCCGGCGCGATGCGGGCTGCGGGCCTGGCGCATCAGGAGCCGGTGGCGATCATGTCGCCCAATCATGGCGCGATTCTGACCACGCTGCTTGGCCTGTGGCGCGCCGGCGCGGTGTGGATTCCGGTGAATACGCGCAACGCGCTGGACGCCAACATTGCCTATCTCGACTATGTGCGGGCCGGCTGGCTGTTCTATCATTCCAGCCTGGCCGCAGAGGCGCGGGACGTGCAGGCGCGGGTGCCGAGCATCCGCAAGCTGATCTGCCTCGATGCCGAGGATGGCGAGCATCCTTCGCTCGATGCCTTCATGCTGCCCGAGGATGCGCCGGACGCGCCGGACCTTGGCGATCCGGTCGGCAATCCCGACGAGCTCACCGCCATCATCGCGACCGGCGGCACGACCGGCCCGGCCAAGGGCGTGCGGATCATGAACCGCAGCTGGGGGGCGCTCATGGAGACGATCGGCAATCTGATGCCGGCCGATAATCCGGTATGCCTCGCCACTGCGCCACTCACGCACGCCGCCGGGCCGGTCGCCATGGCGGCGGTCGCCATGGGCGCGACCGTCTCTGTGCTGCCGGGCTTTGATGCCGAAGCAGTGATGCGCGCGATCCAGCGGGATCGAGTCACCCACATGTTCCTGCCGCCGACCGCGCTCTACACGATGCTCGCGCACCCCCATGTGCGCGACTATGATTATTCCAGCCTGCGCTATTTCCTGCTCGCCGGCTCCCCGGTCTCGCCGGACAAGCTGCGCCAGGCAGTCGAGATCTTCGGGCCGTGCATGTGTCAGAGCTATGGCCAGACCGAGTGCCACATGATCGCGACCTGGCTCCCGCCGCACGAAGTGGCGGCGGCGGCGCGGGGCGACCATCCCGAGCGGCTCGCAAGCTGCGGCAAGGCGAGCTACTCCGTCCGCGTCGAGCTGATGGACGATGATGGCAACATCCTGCCGACGGGCGAGGTCGGCGAGATCGTCGCGCGCGGCGGGATCGTGGGCGGCGGTTATTATGAGATGCCCGAGGCGACGGCGGAAGCGACGGCGCATGGCTGGCACCATAGCGGCGACGTCGGCCGGCGCGACGAGCATGGCTATTACTACATCGTCGATCGCAAGAAGGACATGGTCGTGACCGGCGGGTTCAACGTCTATTCGGCGGAAGTCGAGGGCGCGATCATGGAACTCGACGCGGTGGCCGAGGCGGCGATCATCGGCCTGCCGCACGCGCATTGGGGTGAGCAGGTCCATGCGGTGGTGGTCCGCAGCGGCGAGATTGATGAGGCGGCGGTGATCGCCCATGTCAAAGCGCGTCTGGGCAGCGTGAAAGCGCCCAAGACGGTCGCTTTCGTCGATGCCATTCCGCGCACGGCGGCCGGCAAGATGGACAAGAAGGCCTTGCGCCAGCCTTATTGGGGTGATCAGGCACGCATGGTGAACTGAACGCTGGGCGACCCGAGCAAGAGGGGGCCGGCGAAGACGAAAGGGAGAGAGGATGAGGGGTTTGCGTTTCTGGGCGGGGCTTGCACCACTGGCATTGCTGGCTGCCTGCGGCACGAGCGGGGGCAGCAGCGGCTCGGCGGTCAGCGTGGATGGCGAGACGATCGCCAAGGGCACCGACGCGGACTGGCTCTCCTACGGGCGCACCTATGACGAGCAGCGCTTCAGCCCGCTCAAGCAGATCAACACCGAGAATGCCGGCCAGCTCGGCCTCGCCTGGTTCGCCGACCTCGATACCGCGCGTGGGCAGGAGGGCACGCCGCTCGCCATTGATGGCAAGCTCTACATTTCCACCGCCTGGTCCAAGGTGAAGGCCTATGACGTCGCAAGCGGCAAGTTACTCTGGGAATATGATCCCAAGGTGCCGGGCGACGCGGCCGTCAAGGCCTGCTGCGATGTCGTCAATCGCGGTCTCGCCGCCTGGGGCGACAAGCTGTTCATCGGTTCGCTCGATGGCCGCCTGATCGCGATCGACCGCGCGACCGGCAAGGAGCTGTGGAGCGTCGTCACTGTCGACCAGACCAAGAACTACACGATCACTGGCGCGCCGCGCGTGGTGAACGGCCTCGTCATCATCGGCAATGGCGGTGCGGAATATGGCGTGCGCGGCTATGTGACGGCCTATGACGCCAACACCGGCAAACAGGCCTGGCGCTTCTACACCGTGCCCGATCAGCCGGGGAAAAACACGGCAGAGTATCTCAAGAAGGCCGAGGCGACGTGGAAGGGCGACTATTGGAAGCTGGGCGGCGGCGGCACGGTGTGGGACGCCATGGCCTATGACCCCGCGCTCGATCTGCTCTACATCGGTGTGGGCAACGGCTCGCCCTGGAATCAGGCCTATCGCTCGCCGGGCGGTGGCGACAATCTCTACCTTTCGTCCATCGTCGCTATCCACGCCAAGACCGGCGAATATGCCTGGCATTTCCAGGAAACGCCGGGCGAGACATGGGATTATACGGCGACCCAGCACATCATGCTGGCTGACCTCACCATCGACGGCAAGCCGCGCAAGGTGCTGATGCATGCGCCGAAGAACGGCTTCTTCTATGTGATCGACCGGACCAACGGCCAGTTCATCTCCGGCAAGAATTATGTGCCGGTCAACTGGGCGACGGGTCTCGATCCCAAGACCGGCCGGCCGATTGAAAATCCCCAGTCCCGCTATGACAAGACCGGCAAGCCCTGGATCGGATCGCCGGGGCCGGGCGGCGCGCATAGCTGGCATCCCATGGCCTATGATCCGGCCGAGGGGCTGGTGTTCATCCCCGCGCAGATCACGGCTTTCCCCTATATCCCGGACCCCAAGTGGAAGCCGGCGGCGATGGGCTTCAACACCGGCGCGGACTTCGCGGCGGGTTCCATGCCGGCTGATCCCAAGGTTCGGGAAGCTGCGCTCAAATCCACCACTGGCGCGCTGGTCGCCTGGGATCCGGTCGCGCAGAAGGAGCGCTGGCGGCTCGATATGAAGGGGCCGTGGAACGGCGGCCTGCTCGCGACGGCCGGCGGACTGCTGTTCCAGGGCAATGCCACCGGCAATTTCGTCGCTTATGCCTCGAAGGATGGCAAGCCGCTGTGGACCTTCCCGGCGCAAACCGGCATCATTGCCCCGCCGATCACCTTTACGGTGAAGGGGGAGCAATATGTTGCCATTCTCGCCGGCTGGGGCGGCTCCTTCGCGCTTTCGCCGGGCATCGTGGCGCTCAAGTCCGGCGCGACCCGCAATGTGAGCCGGCTGCTCGTGTTCAAGCTGGGTGGCAAGGCGGTCCTGCCGGCAACCCAGCCTATCGTCGAGGCGCCGCTCAACCCACCGCCGGCCACCGCGCCGGCTGCGGTCGTGGCGCAAGGCGGGCAGATTTTCGGGCGCTATTGCGGCGTTTGCCATGGGGATGCGGCGATTTCCGGCGGCGTGACGCCGGACCTGCGCCACTCCGCTGCCCTCGGCGATGCCAAGACCTGGCAGGCCATCGTGCATGACGGCGCGCTGACCGCAAATGGCATGGTGGGCTGGTCGAAAGTGCTTTCGCCCTCTGACATCGACGCGGTTCGAGCCTATGTCATAAAGCGGGCGAACGAGGACAAGGCACTCGCGCAGGCCAAGGCAACGAAATAAGCGGCAGGGACAATCTGGATTTCCTGGCATCAGGGTATTTCTGAACAATATTCCAAGGAGTTGGATCATGAATCAGATGACGAACGTGAAACTGGAGCAGTTCCCCTATTCGGAAGCGGCGAAGAAGGCGCTGGCTCGCAAGCCGCAGCTCTTCATTGACGGGCAATGGGTCGATTCGACCGGCGGTGCGGCCATCGAGGTGATCGACCCCAGCTCGGGCAAGGTGGTGAGCCGCTTCGTCGACGCGACCAATGACGACGTTGATCGCGCCGTCGCCGCCGCGCGTCGCGCCTTTGACGACGGGCGCTGGAGCGATCTGCCGCCGATCGCGCGCGAGACAATGCTGCATAAGCTGGCCGATCTGCTTGGCGCCCATGCTGACGAGCTGGCCGAGCTGGAAGCCATCGACAACGGCAAGCCCAAAGGCATGGCCGCCGCCATCGACATTCCGGGCTGCATCGGCATGATGCACTACATGGCCGGCTGGGCGACCAAGCTAGGCACTGAGGCGAGCGAGCCGATGGCCATGCCGCGCGGCACCTTTCACACCTATGTCCGCCGCGAGCCGATCGGCGTCGCCGCGCAGATCGTGCCTTGGAACTTCCCGCTGCTCATGGCGGTGCTCAAGATCGCGCCCGCGCTTGCCGCCGGCTGCACGGTGATCCTCAAGCCCGCCGAGCAGACCTCGCTCACCGCGCTGCGCCTCGCCGATCTCATCGCCGAGAGCGGCATTCCGGCCGGCGTCGTCAACATCATCACCGGCAATGGCCACACCGCCGGCGACCGGCTGGTGCGCCACCCGGATGTCGACAAGGTGGCCTTCACCGGCTCGACCGAGATCGGCAAGCTCATCAACAAGACGGCGACCGACAGCCTGAAGCGCGTCACGCTCGAACTCGGCGGCAAGAGCCCGGTCATTGTCCTGCCGGACGTTGATCCCCGCGTTGCCGGCCCCGGCACGGCGCAGGCGATCTTCTTCAATTCGGGCCAGGTCTGCGTCGCCGGCTCGCGCCTCTATGCGCACAAAAGCGTGTTCGATCAGGTTCTGGAGAATTTCGTCGAGGCGACCAATTTCTGGCAACCGCGCGCCAGCCTCGATCCGGCCGGCCATATGGGGCCGCTGGTCAGTGACGAGCAGTTCAACCGCGTCATGGGCTATATCGAAGACGGCAAGAAGGCCGGCGCCAGCGTGGCGGTGGGCGGCGACAGCCCGGCGAGCGAAGGCGGCTATTATGTGAACCCCACCGTGCTGGTCGACGTGAAGCCGGACATGCGGGTGGTGCGCGAGGAAATCTTCGGCCCCGTGGTGGTCGCCCAGCGCTTCGACGATCTCGACGAAGTCGCCCGTCAGGCCAACGACACGCGCTTCGGCCTCGCTGCCGGCATCTGGACCAAGGACCTGTCGGCCATGCACAAGCTTGCCGCCAAGCTCAAGGCCGGCACCATCTGGGGCAATTGCCACGGCGTGATCGACCCGGCGCTGCCCTTCGGCGGCTATAAGGAAAGCGGCCTTGGTCGTGAGCAGGGCCGGGAAGGTGTCGAGGCTTATACCGAGCTCAAGTCGGTCATCATCCAGCTTTGAGTTTACGGCTGGGGCGGGCGGTTGACGCTCGCCCCGCCTCATGAAGGACCGTGTTCCTGCGAAGGCAGGAACCCAGGGCGAAGTGGCGCCGCAACCGCCCTAGGCTCCTGCCTTCGCAGGAGCACAGCAAGAGGAATCCCATGCCCATCGACCTCACCAAGATCAAAGCCATCGACGTGCATGTCCATGCCGAGGTCTCGTGCCACGACCCGGAGGACGCGGTGATGGGCAAGTTCTTCGATGCCGCGAGCGTCTATTTCAAGGCGCCGCGCGAGCGGCCGAAGATCCCCGAAATCATCGACTTCTACCGCGGACGCCAGATCGCCTTCTGCCTGTTTACGGTCGATTGCGAGAGCGCGGTCGGCGCCAAGCGCGTCTCCAATTACGAGATTGCGGAAATTGCTGCGCAGCATGACGACATCGTCATCCCCTTCGCCTCGATCGATCCGCACAAGGGCAAGTTCGGCGCCCGCGAGGCGCGCGATCTGGTCGAGAATTACGGGGTGAAGGGCTTCAAGTTCCATCACCTCATCCAGGGCATCCACCCGGCCGACCGGACCGGCTACCCGATCTATGAAGTGATCGCGGAACATAAGCTCCCAGCCATTTTCCACACCGGCCATAGCGGCATGGGCACCGGCATGCGCGGGGGCGGGGGCGTGCGCCTCAAATATGGCCAACCGATGCTGGTCGACGATGTCGCGGCCGATTTTCCGGACATGAAGATCATCCTCGCCCACCCGAGCTGGCCTTGGACGGACGAGAGCCTCTCCATGGCGCTGCACAAGGACAATGTGTTCATCGACCTCTCGGGCTGGAGCCCCAAATATTTCCCCAAGCAGATCATCACTTATGCCAACACCCAATTGCGGCATAAGATGATGTTCGGCAGCGACTTTCCGCTCATCACGCCGGAGAAGTGGATCGCCGCCGCGCAGGACGTGGGCTTCAAGGAGGAGGTGCTGCCCCTCATCCTCAAGGACAATGCCGCGCGGGTGCTGGGGCTGGCCTAGGGTCTCTGATCGCCGCTGTGGCGTAGCAAGGGAAGGTGCCAGACGCATGAGTGATCCCGACGACATCCGCAATTTCCTGCGCCTCGATGATCGCATCACGACGTCCGGCCGGTTGCTGCCGGGCGATCCCGCGCGGCTGGCGGCCATCGGCGTGCGCCATGTCATCAATCTGGCGCTGGATAGCCATGCCGAAGCGCTGCCGGACGAAGCGGCAGTCATAGCCAAGGCGGGGCTGCGCTACACGCATATCCCGATCCCGTTCGATGCGCCGACGGAGGATCACTACCGCGCCTTTCGCGCTGCGATCGAGGCGGACGATACGCCCGTGCACGTCCATTGCATCATGAACTGGCGCGTCTCGGCGCTATTCTATCGCTACAATCGGGACGAGGCCGGCATGGCCGAGCCCGACGCGCGTGCGCTGATGGAGCGCATCTGGAACCCCGCGAACTCCGATTATCCCGGCGCGGCTGCGTGGGCTGATCTCATCTCGCACAAGAGCAAGGGAGAAGATGCATGACCGATTTTGCCGGGCGCCACGTCATCGTCACCGGCGCATCGAGCGGCATAGGCCTCGCGACGGCGCGGATGCTCGTGGCACGCGGCGCGCGCGTCTCCATGCTGGCGCGGCGGCAGGCGATGCTGGACGAGGAAGCAGCACAGCTTGGCGCCAATGCTGCCGGCTTCGCGGCCGATGTGGGCGACAAGGGGGCGCTGGAGGCCGCGCTGTCTGCTGCCACGGCACATTTCGGCCCGGCTTACGGCCTGTTCGCCAACGCCGGGCTTGCCGGCAATTTCGCGCCGGCACTCAGCTATTCACCGGACCTGTTCGACGAGGTGCTGCGCGTCAATCTCACCAGCGTCTTCTGGGCGATCCAGGCGCTCGCGCCGGCGATGATCGAGGCAGGCGAGGGGAGCATTCTCGTCACCGGCTCCATGGCGAGCAAGCGCGGCATGGCGATGAACCCGGCCTATGTCGCCTCAAAGCACGGCGTGCTCGGCCTCAGCCGCGCGATCGCCGTCGAGCTGGCGCCGCACAAGGTGCGTTGCAATTGCGTTATCCCCGGCTTCATCGAGACCCCGGCCTTCGATCTCATCCCGCCCGATCAGGCCGCGCGCATCAACCAGCGCGTGCCTCAGCGCCGCATGGGGTCATCGGACGAGCTGGCCGAAGTCGCCTGCTTCCTCCTTTCACCCGCCGCCGCGCATGTGACGGCGCAGGACTGGGCAGTGGACGGCGGCGTGCTCAACACGCTGGAGGTGTGAAGCCCCAGCGCCAACGATCAGGAGAGAGACATGACGCTAAAATATTACCACGCCGAGCCACTGGCGAACTCGCTCAAGTCGATGATCCCCTTGAAGGAGAAGGGCCTCGTCTATGAGAGCATCTATGTCGACCTGCACAAATTCGAGCAGCATTCCGACTGGTTCAAGGCGATCAATCCCGAGGGGCAGGTGCCGGTGCTCGATCACAACGGCACGATCATAACACATACGACAGTCATCAACGAATATCTGGAGGATGTTTTTCCCGAGGTTCCGCTGATGCCCTATGAGCCGCTGGGCCGGGCGAAGGTGCGCTACTGGAACAAGTTCGTCGACGAGCATGTGATGAACCATGTCTCCATGCATGGTTGGCACCGGCTGGTCGGCATCATTGCGCGCAACATCGAGAGTGGCGAGTTCGAGAAGCTGCTGGAGCATATTCCGCTGCCGGACCAGCGCAAGAAATGGGCGACGGCGCGCTCGGGCTTTTCCGAGGCTGATCTGGCCAACGCTCTCGACAAGATCGTCTATGCGCTCAAGAAGATCGAGGCAGTGCTCGCCGAAAGCGACTGGCTTGCGGGTGACATGTACACGACCGCCGACATCAATTTCTTCAGCCATTGCGGCGCGATGGTCGAGCGCATGTTCCCCGATCTGGAGGTCGCCAAAAACTATCCGCGCGTCGTCGACTGGCGCGAGCGCGTGAAAGCAAGGCCGGCGGTGAAGGAGGCCCTCGCCAGTGAGGATCGCACGGCACCGGGCTTGCGCACATGGTCGGGCGATCGCTGACAAAGTCGTTTTGCGGCGCGCGCGTCTCGAGACAAACGGACTCCCGCGCATGAACAACCGGAATCCCGCGTAAAACTGCTGAAAATCGACGCTTTTCGTCGCAACCTGCCTTGCCAGTGGGCAGCGATCTGTTAGTTTCGCTGCGTGAAAGAATGCGGGTCAACCGCGCGCCAGGCAAAGGAGAGGTTGCTTGATCGAGCGAAAGGTGAAGACCGTGCGCGCGCTGGAGCGCGGGCTACAGGTTCTGTCGGAAATTGACCGGCGCAAGGGCGCCAATCTTCATGAGTTGCATCTGGCCTTGGGTCTTCCCAAGGCGACGCTGCTGCGCATGGTGGTGACGCTGGGCAAGCATGGCCACATCTGGCAACGGCTGGCCGACGGTGCGTTCCTGCCCAGTGCTCAGCGCAGCCGCGGATCGCAGGACATCACCGCGCAGGAGATCGCCGAGAGCGCTTCGCCACACCTGGTGCGCCTGTCCGAGCAGGTCGCCTGGCCATCCGCCGTTGCGGTGCCGCGCGCGGATCATCTCGAGATCGTGGAGACCAACGCGCCCTTGTTGCGACTGGATGCGATCCCGCTCGGCCCGGTCGGCACGCGCCTGTCTTATCTGCATACGGCGACGGGCCGGGCCTATCTCTCGGCTTGCACCAGCGATGAGCGGGATGCGATCGTGCGGCGGCTGCGTCCGGCGCAGGAGGATGGTGCCGGGGAGCGCCTGCTCGCCGATCTGATCAGCGTGACGCGCGA
The DNA here is from genome assembly GCA_017304655.1 of Sphingomonas sp. Taxonomy (GTDB): domain Bacteria; phylum Pseudomonadota; class Alphaproteobacteria; order Sphingomonadales; family Sphingomonadaceae; genus Sphingobium. The sequence goes on along the minus strand of JAFKLY010000003.1, from coordinate 426,696 downwards.
GCGTGGTTATGCGCTGCGCGAGCCGTTTCATCCCTGGCCTGACCGGGATTGGCAGGCCGTGCGACAGGATGGCCGGCGCTCCATGGCTGTGCCGGTGTTGCTGGAGGGGGCACCTGTTGCGTCGATCAACATTACCTGGCTGCAGCGGCGCAGTGAGACTGCGACGGTGGTTCAGCGTCATCTGGCCGCGCTCAAGCGTGCGGCGGACCTGATTTCGGGAGATCTGGCGCTCAAGCGCGCGGTCGGCTGACGGCCTTTTCGTGCTATGAAATGCTGTGCATTGCTGCATCGCGATCTGCGCGGCATGGGCAAAGCGAACTGAACATCTGGAAGGAGCACATCATGCGCGCATGGCAACTGGCGGCGGGCGCCACGTCGCAGGACGATCTTCGCCTGGTCGAGTTTGAGGACGTGGTTCCCGGAGCTGGCGAGGTGGCCATTCGCGTGCGTGCCTGCTCTCTCAACTACCGGGATCAGGCGATCGTGCTGGGACGCTATATGGGTGGTCCCGTACCGACGCCGATTGTGCCGCTCTCCGATGGCGCGGGCGACGTGATCGCCGTCGGTGCCGGCGTCACCCGGTTCAAGGTGGGTGATCGCGTCGCGGGCACCTTCTTCCAGGGCTGGGTCGATGGGCCGCCCAACCCTAACACCGGCGTTGCGCTGGGTGCGGCCGGCGCGCCGGGCATGCTGGCCGAGGTGGTGATCCTGCCCGAGCAGGGCGTGGTGCCTATCGCTCGCTCGCTGAGCTATGCCGAAGCGGCGTGCCTGCCCTGCGCGGGCGTGACGGCATGGAACGCGCTGTTCGAGGGGCCGCGTCCGGTCAAGCCGGGCGATCGCGTGCTGGTACTTGGTACCGGCGGCGTGTCCGTGCTGGCCATGCAGCTTGCCAAGGCGGCGGGATGCCATGTCATCGCCACGTCCTCCGACAATGCCAAGCTGGAGCGGATCAAGGCGCTCGGCGCCGATGAGGGCGTGAATTATAAGGACATTGAGAATTGGGGCGGTCACATCGCCGCCAATCTGGGCGGGGTGGACAAGGTGGTTGAGGTCGGGGGCGCGGGCACTGTCCAGCAGAGCCTCGCCGCGCTGCGCCACAATGCGGAAATTGCGCTCATCGGCGTGTTGTCGCCTGTGGGCGGTCCGAACCCGTCTGCGCTGATGATGACCGGGTCCATCCTGCGCGGAATTTTCGTCGGCTCGCGGCGCATGGCCGAGCGGCTCGCCGCTGCGATCGACGCGAATGGGATCAAGCCGGTGATTGGGGCGACCTTCGCCTTCGAGGACGTCAAGAAGGCTTATGACTACGCGACCTCCCGCGATCTGTTCAGCAAGGTAGTGATCGAACTCGCCTGAGCGGGCTGCACATCATGGCCAGCTTCCTGATGATCCATGGCGCCTGGCATGGTGGCTGGTGCTTTGACCGGCTTCGCCAGCCTTTGGAAGCGGCAGGGCACATCATGGCGGCGCCGGACCTGCCGGGCATGGGCGGCGATGCGCGTGTCCTGGCGCGCGTCTCGCTGGATCGTTGGGCGGCCTTCGCTGTCGAGGAGGCGGGCAAGCTTCCCGGTCCGGTGATCCTTTGCGGCCACAGCCGTGGCGGGATCGTGATCAGTCAGGCTGCCGAGCTGGCACCCGAGGCATTCTCGGACCTGGTGTATATCGCCGCTGCCCTCGTGCCGGATGGCCAGAGCCTTTATGATGTGACCGGGGCGCAAGAACGAACGGCTGCCTTCAATGCCGGCCTGTCGCCTGTGGCGGACGGACTGGGCATAGCCCTCTCCGCGCAAGCGGCGATCCCGGCCTTCTACAATTGCTGTACGCCGCCGGATCAGGTGGTCAATGCCGCTCGGCTCGTGGTCGAGCCGGCGAGGCCGCTTGGAACGGCCTTGCGCCTTAGTTCCGACCGGTTCGGCTCGCTGCCGCGCCATTATGTCGAATGCGTGCATGATCGGACCTTCGACCTCGATACACAGCGGGCCATGCAGGCCGCTTTGCCATGCGAGAGCGTGGCGACACTCGACAGTGACCACAGCCCTTTCGTCTGCGTGCCGGATGCGCTGGCGCGGGCCTTGGCTTCGATTGCCCAAAGGAGAGAGCGATGATCGGAAAGATGGGATTTGGTGGCGAGGCCGGCACGATCTGCCAGATGGCTTATGTGGTCGAGGACATGGACAAGGCGATCGACTGGTGGATCCGCAAGGTCGGCGTGGGGCCCTGGTTCTTCCTGCCGAGTTTCGGGGGCGAGGGGCATGTCTTCCGGGGTGCGCCCTGCACCAGCAATGTCGCCATCGCCATGAGCTTTGCCGGCTCCATGAACATCGAGCTGCTCCAGCCGCTCGATGACAATCCGTCCGTCTACAAGGAGACGATCGACCGCGTCGGCTATGGCTTCCACCATTTTGGTCTGGCCATTGATGGGGACGAGATCGAGGCGGAAGTAGAGCGTCGGATCGCGCGCGGCGAGGTGCTGGCCCATCGCGCGCCGGTGCCCACCGGTGGCTCGGTCGCCTATTTCGAGGGTGGGGCAGGGGCGCCCGGTTTCGTCGAACTGATTCCGGCGACGACCGGTATGGACGAAGGCTTCACTCGTTTCTGGCAAGCGACCCGGAACTGGGACGGCAAGGATCCAGTCCGCCCGTTCCTCTGATTTTGCTGCGCAGCAACACGTTCAGGTGCGCGCATAAAACTGCGCCGGTTTAGCGCAGTTCCAAGGTGCTTGGTGCTTTCCATTTGGTTGATGGGCAGCAAGGCTTCGCGGGTGCAACAAATGGCTGATATGCGTCCTTTCTGCCTGATCTGTCGCCCTGGTGCGCGGCCATCTGTGCCGGGCAGAAAGCCTCTTTCACGCCTGCATGTTTTTCGTTTGTGTAACATACAAAAATCCGTATGTTCCCGCCGTCCATGATTCGACGGTCGCGTCGAACAATGACCCGCACCTCGTGACCCATCAAGGAGAGGACAGAGCTGATGTCGACACCTACCAATCTTGAGCAAGTGCTCAACGCCGCCGGTAATCCGGTGGAAATGCTGCGCAACAGCCAGATCGGCGCTTATGTGTATCCGGTCGTTGCCCCGGAATTCTCCAACTGGCGCTCCGAGCAGTGGGCCTGGCGCAACGCTGCCGTGCTGTTCGATCAGTCGCACCACATGGTCAACCTGTTCATCAAGGGCAAGGACGCGCTCAAGCTCCTGACCGACACGATGATCAACTCGCCCAAGGGCTGGGAAGTCAACAAGGCCAAGCAGTATGTGCCCGTGACGCCTTATGGCCACGTCATCGGCGACGGCATCATCTTCTGGGAAGAGCCCGAAGTGTTCTGCTATGTCGGCCGCGCGCCGGCTGCCAACTGGCTGCAGTACCACGCCGAGACCGGCGGCTACGACGTCGAGATCGTCTATGACGACCGTTCGCCTTCGCGTCCGATGGGCAAGCCCGTCAACCGCAGCTACTGGCGCTTCCAGATCCAGGGCCCGAACGCCTGGGACGTGATCGAGAAGCTGCACGGCGGCAAGCTCGAGCAGCTCCGCTTCTTCAATATGTCCACGATGAACATCGCTGGCCGCTCGGTGCGCACGCTCCGTCACGGCATGGCCGGTGCGCCGGGCCTTGAAATCTGGGGTCCGTACGAGGAAATGGAAGACATCCGCGGCGCGATCGTCGAGGCTGGCAAGGATCTCGGCCTGGTGCAGGTCGGTTGCCGCGCCTATCCGTCGAACACGCTGGAATCCGGCTGGATCCCGAGCCCGCTGCCGGCCATCTACACCGGCGAGAAGCTGAAGGCCTATCGTGAGTGGCTGCCGGCCAAGAGCTACGAAGCCACCGGCGCGATCGGCGGTTCGTTCGTCTCGAACAACATCGAGGATTACTACACCAATCCCTATGAGATCGGTTACGGTCCGTTCGTGAAGTTCGACCACGACTTCATCGGTCGCGATGCTCTCGAGGCGCTCGATGCCTCGACGCAGCGCAAGAAGGTCACGCTGGCCTGGAACGGCGACGACATGGCGAAGATCTACGGTTCGCTGTTCGATGCCGGTGCGGACTCGCACTACAAGTTCTTCGACCTGCCGCTGGCGAACTATGCCAACACCAATGCCGACGCCGTCCTCGACGCCGCTGGCAACACGGTCGGCATCTCGATGTTCACCGGCTATTCCTACAACGAGAAGCGCGCGCTTTCGCTCGCGACGATCGACCACGAGATCCCCGTCGGCACCGAGCTGACGGTTCTGTGGGGCGAGGAGAATGGCGGCACGCGCAAGACGACCGTCGAGCCGCACAAGCAGATCGCCGTTCGTGCGGTCGTGAGCCCTGTGCCCTATTCGGTCGCGGTCCGCTCGGACTACGAAGGCGGCTGGCGCAAGGCGTCGGTCACGGCCTGATCCTATCTGTTGCGGGCGGCCATCCTTTCAGGGTGGTCGCCCCAGCGACTGGCCGGATTTGGTCCGGTTTCAGCATCTCCGTTCGCCCTGAGCGACTGGCCTCAGGCCGAACGGATGTGCTGAGATGCACGCAACGCTGAAACATAAGGCGAGGAACCGATGGCTACTGCGACCCTGGACAAGACGGCGCTCTCGACGCTGTTCACCGACTACTCGCTGGAAATCACGCCCAAGGACGTGGAAGCGCTGCAGAATGCCGCGCACATGATCCCGCAGGGCACGCTGATCTCGTGCACTTTCCTGCCGGGCGCCGAGTTCGAGGACCGCGTCGTCGCGGCGCGCGCCATTCAGGATCTTGGCTTCAAGCCGGTTCCGCACATTTCCGCCCGTCGCCTGCTGGTGAAGGAAGATCTCAACCGCTTCCTCGACATGCTTGCCGCGCAGATCGACCTGAAGCACGTCTTCGTGATCGCCGGCGACCCGTCCGAGCCGCTCGGCCCGTATGACGATGCGCTCGCCGTCATCAATTCCGGCACGCTCAAGGCCTATGGCATCGAGCATGTCGGCATCTCCGGCTATCCCGAGGGTCACCCGGATATCACCAACGAGAAGCTCGCCAAGGCGATGGCCGACAAGGTCGCCTCGCTCAAGGAGCAGGGCATCGACTATTCGATCATGACGCAGTTCGGCTTCGATGCCGATCCGGTGCTCGACTGGCTCAAGCAGATCCGCAGCGAGGGCATTGACGGCGCGGTGCGCATCGGTCTCGCTGGCCCGGCCTCGATCAAGACGCTGCTGCGCTTCGCGGCGCGTTGCGGCGTCGGCACGTCGGCCAAGGTCGTCAAGAAGTACGGCCTGTCGATCACCAGCCTGATCGGCAGCGCCGGCCCGGACCCGGTCATTGCCGATCTGGTGCCCGCTCTGGGCGCCGAGCATGGCAAGGTGCATCTGCATTTCTATCCCTTCGGCGGTCTGGTGAAGACCAACGAGTGGATCGTGAACTTCAAGGACAAGCAGGGCATCTGACAGCGCGCGAGCGCTGCGGCTGCCCGCCGGCAACTGCGAAGCACGCGACCCGAGAGGGGGTCGCGCTCAGAGGAAGGACGAGGACAAACATGGCTCAAGGCTCCGACATCGAGATTGCGCGCGAAGCGAAAATGAAGCCGATCGTCGAGGTTGGCGGCAAGGTCGGCATCCCCGCCGACGCGCTGCTGAACTACGGCCCCTACAAGGCGAAGCTGTCCTGGGACTTCATCAACAGCGTTCAGGGCAATCCTGACGGCAAGCTGATCCTGGTCACTGCCATCAACCCGACGCCGGCTGGCGAAGGCAAGACGACGACGACTGTTGGTCTGTCGGACGGCCTCAACCGCATCGGCAAGAAGACCGTTGCGGCGCTGCGCGAGCCCTCGCTCGGCCCCTGCTTCGGCGTCAAGGGCGGTGCTGCCGGCGGCGGTTATGCACAGGTCGTGCCGATGGAGGACATCAACCTCCATTTCACCGGTGACTTCCACGCCATCACCAGCGCGAACAACCTGCTCGCCGCGCTGATCGACAATCACATCTACTGGGGCAACAAGCTCGGCCTCGATCCGCGCCGTATCGCCTGGCGCCGTGTTATCGACATGAACGACCGTGCACTGCGCGCGATCGTCAATTCGCTCGGCGGCGTGTCGAACGGCTATCCCCGTGAGGATGGCTTCGACATCACCGTGGCGTCGGAAGTCATGGCTATTCTCTGCCTCGCCTCGGACCTCAAGGATCTGGAGCGTCGCCTCGGCAATATCCACGCCGGCTACACCCGTGAGCGCAAGGCCGTGCTTGCCTCCGAGCTGAATGCCTCGGGCGCGATGACCGTGCTGCTCAAGGATGCGCTGCAGCCCAACATCGTGCAGACGCTCGAGAACAATCCCGTGCTTATCCACGGCGGTCCGTTCGCGAACATTGCGCACGGTTGCAACTCGGTGCTTGCCACCAAGACCGCGCTCAAGATCGCCGACTATGTCGTGACCGAGGCCGGCTTCGGTGCCGACCTGGGCGCGGAGAAGTTCTTCGACATCAAGTGCCGCAAGGCCGGCCTCAAGCCGTCGGCGGCAGTCATCGTCGCGACTGTCCGCGCTCTCAAGATGCACGGCGGCGTCGCCAAGGCCGATCTGAGCGCGCCCAATGCCGAGGCAGTCCGCAAGGGCGGCGCCAACCTGGCGCGTCACCTTGAGAACATCTCGAAGTTCGGCGTTCCCGCCATCGTCGCGATCAACAACTTCTACACCGACACCCCGGAAGAAGTGGAAGTGATCAAGGAGATCGCGGCGGCCGCTGGTGCCGAGGCCGTGCTCTGCACGCATTGGGCCAATGGCTCGGCCGGTACCGAGGAACTGGCGCACAAGGTCGTCGCGCTCGCCGAGGGCGGCAAGGCCAATTTCGCGCCGATCTATCCGGACGACATGCCGCTTCTCGGCAAGATCGAGACGATCGCCAAGACCATCTATCGCGCCTCCGGCATCGCCCCGGACAGCTCGGTGGTGAGCAAGCTCAAGGGCTGGGAAGCCGATGGTTTCGGCCATCTGCCGGTCTGCATGGCCAAGACGCAATATAGCTTCGCCACTGATCCGACGAAGCTGGGAGCGCCGGTCGATCATATCGTACCGATCCGCGACGTGATCCTCTCGGCCGGTGCCGAGTTCATCGTGGCGGTCTGCGGTGACATCATGCGCATGCCCGGCCTGCCCAAGGTGCCTTCGGCGGACTTCATCAAGCTCGATGAGAACGGCCTGATCCAGGGCCTGTTCTAAGCCCGGCCAGACAATCGATTGAAGCAAAAGGCCCGGAGCGATCCGGGCCTTTTCTTATCGGGCTGTTTCAGGTCGCGCTACGCGCCGCCGCGCGGGCCTTGGCGTAGCTGTCGCGCCGGAATTTCTCGAAACCGATGCGCTGCTCATAGCCCGGATCAGCCGGATAATCGCGGAAGTCCGCCAGGATCTCATCGAACACTTCGCCGATTTCCTCGCGGAATTCAGGGTGGGAGAAGATGTAGGCGCGGTTCTCCCGCATCCCGTCCAGCACACGGGCGGCGATCACGTCCGGCTCCATGCCATATTGGTGGACCTGCTCCAGTCGGGCGTTGTTCTCGACGTTCACCGGCTTCATCTCGCCCTTGAGCGCGTCCGGGCGCACATCGTCGCTGGCATAGATGTAGCTCTTCACCAGGCCCGGGCAGAGGATCGAGACACCGATGCCGTGTGGTGCCAGGCTGGCGCGCAGCGATTCCGAGAGGCCGCGCACCGCGAACTTGGTGGTGTTGTAGATGCCCGGCGCGCCGTTGGTGAGGAAGCCGGCCATGGAGGCGGTGTTGACGATGTAGCCGCCCAGACCCCGGTCCTTCATGCGCGGCGCGAACGTCATGACCCCGTTGATGACGCCGTGCAGGTTAACCCCCATCACCCAGTCCCAGTCGTCGTAGCTTGAGTCCTCGATGGTCTGGAAGAGATTGATGCCGGCATTGTTGAACAGCAGCGAGACGGGACCGAAGCGTTCCTCCACCTCGTCTGCGGCGCGCGCAAAATCGGCGCGACCCGAGACGTCGAGGCGCACGCCCATCGCTTCCTGATTGTCGAAGCTCTCCAGCGCCTTGTCGATCGACTCCTGGCGGATATCGGCAATGGCGACCTTCGCGCCCTCGGCGAGCAGCGCGCGGGCGATGCCGAGGCCGACGCCGTTGGCGCCTCCGGTGATGAAGGCCGTGCGGCCGGCGAAATCGATCATGGGCAGGTCCTCGTCAAGGATGAACGGGTGGATCGGGGGTGTTCAGGTCTCATGGTTTTCGCGCGGCGCGCGCGGCGGTATCCGGGTCTGCCCGGAAGGCTGGCACCTGACGGTTGAAAAGGGGTTGGCTCACGAATGTCCGGACGCCGCCACCCTTGCGCATTGCGCCCTCATAATGGCCGTAACGGACGTTTGGCGCGCTGGTCGTTGGATTGGCTTGCATCGTCGCTACCTGCCTCTCCTCATGAGTTTATTCCTCGCTGTCATCGCTGGCGGCTTGGGCTTGCGCCTGCCGTCCGGATCGTCTCTAAAGCACAGAAGCAGCCGCGCGCAAAGAGCTGGACAGAATCAACGAAACGCATAATCGAGGGATACGCAAGAGGACTGCCGGATTTTTCGGTACTCTTCTAAAAGGGGAAAGAGAGAGGACTTTTCACATGGCAATTGCACCCTCAATGGGGCAAACGGCGCCTGAAGCGGACGCGGGCGCGCACCAGCATCAGTGGCCATCGAGCCCGGCGGCCTATTATGGCCTTGCGGTCATTATCATCGCGACGTTTCTCAGCTTCTTCGATGCGACCGTGTTCGGCATGCTCGCCGAACGCATCAAGATCGACTTCGGCCTGACCGATGAGCAGCTCGGCATCCTGGGCGGACCCGCAAGCATCATCTTCTATGTGTTCGTCGGCGTGCCGCTGGCCCGTCTGGTCGATCTCTATCCCCGTCGCTACATTCTGGCGATCAGCGCGGCAGTGACTGGCGGCGTCACCATGCTGAGCGGCCTCGCGCAGAATTTCATGCAGTTCATTGCCGCGCGGATGTTGCTGGGTGCTGGCGGCGCGGCGCATGCGCCCGGCTCCTATTCGCTCATCGCGGATATGTTTCCGCCCAAGAAGATTCCGATCTCCTTTGCGCTGCTGCAATTCGGCTTCATTGGCGGCACGACGCTGGGTGTGTTCTTCGGTGGTCTGCTGATCGCGGCGACATCCCATTGGGGGATAAGCGAGGTGGCTGGCCTGCGTATCCACAGCTGGCAATGGATTCTGGTCGGTCTCGGTCTCTTGTCCTTTCCCGCCGCTCTGCTTTTCCTTTTCGTCAAGGAGCCTGCGCGCCGCGTGGAACTGGCGGAGAAGGTCGTGGCACCGCAAAAGGCAAGCCTCGGCCGTACCATCGCGACCTTCATGGGCTTCGATGCCCTCAAGGCGATCAGTGCGAACGGCAAGGTCTATTATCCCCTGTTCTTCGCGCTGGCGCTGAGTGCGACCGAAAGCCAGGGTTTTGGCTTCTGGCGTGTGCCGTTTCTCGTGCGGACCTATGGGATGGACGAGGCGCAGATTGGCGCGGTGCTCGCGCCGATGCTGCTGGTTGCGCAGCTCGTTGGCCTTGTGCTCGGTGGCGTCATGGTCTCGCGCTTCGCCAAGAAGCACAAGGATGCCAATGTGCGCACGGCGGCGATCTGCTTCACAGTCGTCACGGTGTGCACGATTTCCGCGCCCCTCATGCCCTCGGGCGAGCTGTCCATGGCAGCCATGGCAATCTCCACGATGTTTGGCCTGGCAGGCGCGCCGGCGCAGAATGCTGCCGTCCAGCGCGTTGCTCCGCAGTCCATGCGTGGGCAGGTGACGGCCTTCTACCTGTTCATGTTCACCTTCTTCGGCGCGATGGGCAGCTTCGTGATCGGCTCTGTGGCGCAGCGCATCATTGGCGACGAAAAATTGCTCTGGCAGGCGATCTTCCTCACTGCGATCGTGCTGCTGCCTCTGGCGACCATCAGCATGTGGCGTGCCTGCAAGCCCTATCGGGAGGAAATTGAGCGACTTGAAGCGGCAGAGGCTGCTGCGAAGGGTGGTTGACGACTCAACGAAACTTCTCGAAGGGGGTTTGTCACATGGAAACGGCGGGGGCCTTGCTGTCCGCCGCCTTCCTCATTTTTTTGCCAGTCTTTCGAGAGGACGGACATGACGAGCTATCCCTCCCTGCATATGATTATCGACGGTGAGACCGTCAGCGGTGGCAATCGCCGCACCCAGACGATCGTGAACCCCGCCACGGGCGAAACGCTGGGCGAACTGCCGCTGGCCGACACGGCCGATCTGGACCGCGCGCTCGCGACCGCGCAACGCGGCTTCGAGCGCTGGCGCAATTCCACCGCGCAGGAGCGTGCTGCCGTCCTTTCCGGCGCCGCCCGCCTGCTCATGGAGCGTCAGGAGACGCTGGCCCGCATCGCGACGATGGAGCAGGGCAAGACGCTGGCAGAGACCCGCATCGAAGTGATGATGGTCGCCGGCCTGTTCAATTTCTATGCTGGCGAGGTCTCGCGAATCTATGGTCGCGCACTGGTGCGTCCGGCCGGCATGCGCTCGACCGTCACGTATGAGCCGGTCGGTCCGGTCGCGGCGTTCAGCCCGTGGAACTTCCCGCTCGGCAATCCCGGCCGCAAGCTCGGCGCGCCGATCGCTGCGGGCTGCTCGGTCATCATGAAGTCGGCGGAAGAGACGCCGGCCTCCGCGCTCGGCGTCCTCCAGTGCCTGCTCGATGCGGGCCTGCCCAAGGAAGTCGCGCAGGCCGTCTTCGGCGTGCCCGATGAAGTCTCGCGCTACCTGCTGGCCTCGCCGATCATCCGCAAGCTCAGCTTCACCGGGTCGACCGTGGTCGGCAAGCATCTCGCCAAGCTCGCTGCCGAGGACCTGAAGCGCACCACCATGGAGCTGGGCGGTCACGGCCCGGTGCTGGTGTTCGACGATGTCGATGTCGATCATGTGCTCAGCGTCATGGTCGGTCACAAATATCGCAACGCCGGTCAGGTCTGCGTCTCGCCGACCCGCTTCATCGTGCAGGAAGACGTGTACGAGAAGTTCCGTGACGGCTTTGCCGAGCGGGCCAAGGCGCTCAAGGTCGGCAACGGCCTGGAGGATAGCGTGCAGATGGGCCCGATGGCCAATCCGCGCCGTCCTGATGCGATGGAGCGCCTGATTGGCGGTGCGGTCAAGGACGGCGCCAAGCTCAATGCCGGTGGCGAGCGCCTCGGCAATCAGGGCTATTTCTATGCGCCTTCGGTGATCAGCGAAGTGCCGCTCTCGGCCGAGATCATGAACGAGGAGCCGTTCGGCCCGGTCGCGATCATCAATCCCTTCAGCAAGGTGGACGATATGATCGCCGAGGCCAATCGTCTGCCATACGGTCTGGCCGCCTATAGCTGGACCAATGACGTGAAGCTCCAGCGCCGCGTGGCGCGCGAAGTAGAGACGGGCATGCTGGGCGTGAACAGTGTTGCGATCGGCGGCGCGGATTCGCCCTTCGGCGGTGTCAAATGGTCGGGCCACGGCCATGAGGATGGTCCGGAAGGTCTGCATGCCTGCCTCGTCACCAAGGTTGTGCACGAGGGCTGAGGCCGGATTTTCAAGAGATACGTTGGCCGGGAAGGGCAATGCGCATTCATCTCCTCAAGGGGATGAACCGAAGGCCAGTCCCGGCGGACGATGACATGATGACGGGTTGCAGGAGACGAACATGACCCACGCACTCAACACCGGCGGCGATCGCGGCTATCTGCGTATCGCGACTGAGGAAGCCTTTGCCACGTCCGAACAAATCGACGCCTATCTGCGCATCGTGAAAGAGGGCAAGGCGGACAAGGCCACTGCCTCGCTCTGGGGCTTTTACGGCACGTCGCCGTCCGAGCGTTCCCAGTGGATCCGCGATCGTCTGGTCGATCTGGACGGTCCGCGCCTTGCGGCGATGGACGAGACCGGCATCGACATCGCCATTCTCTCGATGACCTCGCCGGGCGGCCAGGTGTTCGAGGCGGAAGAGGCCAAGGGGCTGGTGCGCCGCGCCAACGATGTGCTCAAGGATGCCTGCGAGCGTCATCCGACGCGCTATTACGGCATGATCTCCATCGTGCCCCAGGATCCGGCCTGGTCGGTCGAGGAAATCACGCGCGGCAAGAACGAGCTGGATTTCCGTGGTGTGATGGTCAACAGCCACACCATGGGCCATTATCTCGATGAGCCCCAGTTCGACCCGATCCTGCGCGCCTGCGCCGAGCAGGACCTGCCGCTCTACATCCATCCGCAGTCGCCGCCGGACGAGCTGATCGCCGGCATGGTCGAGGCGGGTCTCGACGGCGCCATCTTCGGCTTCGGCGTGGAGACCGGCTATCATCTGCTGCGCCTGATGACGACGGGTGTGTTCGATCGCTATCCCAACCTCACCGTGTGCGTGGGCCATGGCGGCGAGGCGATGCCGAACTGGTTGTTCCGCTATGATTACATGCACAAGGCCGGCGTGCGCTCGCAGCGCTATGAGCGTCTGAAGCCGCTCAAGCACGACCTGTTCCATTATGCCCGCAACAACATCGTGGTGACGACCAGCGGCATGGCAAGTGAGCCGACGATCAAGCTGTGCATCGAGCAACTCGGCGAGGACCGTGTCATGTATGCGATGGACTACCCCTACGAATATGTGGCCGACGAAGTGCGCATTCACGACAATCTGACGATCCCCTTCGAGCAGAAGAAGAAGCTGATGCAGACCAATGCCGAGCGGGTCTTCAAGCTGTGAGTGCTGACCCGGTGACAACTCGCCGGGTCTCCGGCACGGCCTGGTACGCGCTGGCGCTGGTGGCGCTCAGCAATGCCATGTCCCTGTTGGACAGGAATATCCTCGCCATTCTCGCGCCGCGCATCAAGGCGGACCTGCAGATCGGCGATGCGGAGATGGGGCTGCTTTACGGCACCGTCTTCGCGCTCTTCTACGCGCTGTTCTCGCTGCCGCTCGGTCGGCTGTCGGATGGCTGGCTGCGCAATCGCGTGCTGTCCATCTCGATTGCCTTCTGGTCGGTGGCGAGCGGCCTTGCGGCCTTTGCCGGCGGTTTTGCGCTGCTGGCGATCTCGCGCCTGGGTGTCGGCATCGGCGAGGGCGCGACCCAACCGGCCGGCACGTCGCTGCTGTTCGATTATTTCCCAAAGCATCGGCGCGGCCTCGTCATGGGCACCATCGCGGCCTCCATTGCGGTCGGGCTCGGCATGTCGAACGTGCTGGGCGGTGTCGCGGCGCAATGGTGGGACACGCGCTATGCAGCGGGCGGCGCGCCGCTCGGCTTCTCGGGCTGGCAGTTCGCCTTCCTTCTTGCCTCTCTCCCGGGCTTTCTGCTTTCCGCGCTGCTCTGGACGCTCAAGGAGCCCAAGCGCGGCGCCATGGACGGCATCGAGACCAAGCCCGATCCGGCGCCGTTCCGCGCCAGTTTTGCCCTGCTCGGATCAGTGACGCCCGGTAGCCATTTCCTCAGCCTTGCCGCCCGCGGCGCGACGGCGGCGCAATGGCGTGCCAATCTCGCGTGCCTCGCGCTGACCGTGGTGGGGATGGCGCTGATGGTCCATCTCACCTCGTCCTTTTCGCCCCGCCCGCCGCTCGTCGTGGCAGGGCTGTCGATCAATCCGCATTTGCTGCAATGGGGTGTGATCGGTTTCGGCATTTTGGTGATCTTCAACCTGCTGCAAGGGCTCTCGCTGTCCGACCGGCCGACCTTCCGGCTGACGGTGGGCTCGCCCTCGTTGATGATCGCCATGGCCGTTGGCGCGCTGCAGACGGTCATCAACTATGGCATCATGGGTTTCACACCGACCTTCATCATGAAGACCTACGGCACCTCACCGGCGGAAACCGGCGTGGTGTTTGGCACGCTCTCGCTGGTCATCGGCGTGGCAGGCCCGATGATGGCTGGGCCGCTTTCCGACTGGTTCGACAAGTCGCTGCCGGCGACAGGCCGGGTCTATCTCACGCTCTTCGCGCTTGGTGTTTCGCCACTGGTCGGCATCTGGACCTATCATGCGCAGGAGCTGAGCAGCTTCTACACGCGCTTCGCACTCTACAGCGTCATCCTGACCTGCTGGATTCCGCCGCTTTATGCGCTCATGTATGGTCTCGTCCTGCCGCGGATGCGCGGAATCACGGCGAGCACCTATCTCATCATCTCGACCATCTTCGGCCTCGGCATCGGCCCGTATCTGGTCGGTCTGGTCTCGGACGCGACGGGCGGTAACCTGCGCACCGCCATCCTCAGCGTGAACTGGGTCGCCATTCCGATCGTCCTCCTGCTGCTTGTCCTCGCCATGCGCGTCCGCAGGGATGAGGGACTGATGCTGGAGCGGGCGCGCAGCGCGGGCGAACTGGTCTGAGTCCGGAGCGCGCGTCGCGCGCTCCGTTCCTCTTGTTGACTTTGTTTGAGAACATGGCCTTCTAAGGGCTGTGCCGAGTCAAGGCCGCCTGCGCCAATGAGCGCGAGCGGAGAGAGAGGAAAGACAAGACCATGGCTGATGAAGTAACCGTTGACTATGTCATCGTTGGTGCGGGCAGCGCAGGCTGCGTTCTGGCCAATCGCCTCTCGGCGCACAGGCATACCGAGGTGGTCGTGCTGGAAGCCGGCGGCGACGACCGGCCGACGCGGGAGCTCAGCCAGTTCCGCTCCAACCTGATGATCCATATCCCGATCGGCTTCGGCAAGACGCTGAACGATCCCAAGGTCAACTGGCTCTACGAGACCGAGGTGGACGAGGGCTCGGGCGGGCGCCCGCACAAATGGCCCAAGGGCAAGGTGCTGGGCGGGTCCTCATCGCTCAATGGACTGCTTTACGTGCGCGGCCAGTCGGCGGATTACGACGGCTGGCGCCAGATGGGCAATGCGGGATGGTCGTGGGACGATGTGCTGCCCTATTTCAAGAAGAGCGAGGATCAGCAGCGCGGTGCCATTCCTACCCATGGCACCGGCGGCGGCCTCAGCGTCTCCGACTTCCCCGAGCATCACCCGGTCAGCAAGGCTTTGCTCGATGCCTGCGTGGAAGCGGGCTATGCCTATAAGGACGACCTCAACGACGGCGATCAGGAAGGGACCAGCTGGTTCCAGATGACCGCGCGCAACGGCAAGCGCTGCTCGGCGGCTGTCGGATTTCTGCATCCGGTCATGGATCGTCCGAACCTGACCGTCGAGCTGCGTGCGATGACGACGCGCATCCTCTTCGAGGGCAAGCGCGCGGTTGGCGTCGAGTTCGTGCAGCATGACCGCATCCGGCGGGTGAAAGTGCGCAAGGAAGTCATCCTGGCGGCGGGCGCGGTGGAAAGCCCCAAGCTGCTGGAAGTCTCCGGTATCGGTCAGGGCGCGATCCTTCAGGAACTCGGCGTGCCGCTCGTGCATGAGTTGCCTGGCGTCGGCGAGAATTTGCAGGATCACTACATGATCGGCTGTCAGGCGCGGCTCAAGCCGGGCACGCCGTCGGTCAATTCCATGGCGAGCGGTCTGCCTCTTGTCGGCCAGGTCATCAAATATGGTCTCACGCGCAAGGGCCTGCTCTCTTACGCGGTGGCGCATGGCTGCACTTTCCTGCGCACGCGTGAGGGGCTGGATACGCCTGACGTGCAGATTCACACCATGGCGGCCTCGATGGATCTTGAAGTGCTCAACGCCAAGCAGCAGCTCGCACTGGAGAAGGAGCCGGGCATGGCCTCCAATCCCTGCCAGTTGCGGCCGGAATCGCGCGGGCATATCCATGCCCGTTCGCCTGACGGCACGGCCGCGCCGAAGATCACGCCCAATTATCTGCAGGACCCGATCGACCAGCAGATGGCGGTGACGCAGCTCAAGATCATCCGCCACATCTGGCAGCAGCCGGCGATCAGCAAATATCTCGATGGCCCGGACCCGTTCGGCGACACCGACGACCAGATGTTCCATTATGCCCAGGTGGCCGGCGGCACGCTGTATCACGCGGTCGGCACGGCGCGTATGGGCAGCGATCCCAAGGCGGTGGTCGATGCGCGCCTGCGCGTTCACGGCGTGCAGGGCCTGCGCGTGATCGACGCCTCGATCATGCCCAAGATCGTCTCGGGCAACACCAATGCCGCTTCGATCATGATCGGCGAGAAGGGCTCGGCCATGATCCTGGAGGATGCGAAGGAACTGGCGCCGGCCTGACGGCCCGGCTGTCCGCGCCGTTCAGGAGGCGGCGCGGGTCTGGAAAGGCAATGTGGCCGGCTGGGGCGGGGCCGATGCGTCGCCCGTCCCGGCGCTGCGCTGCGCTGCTGCGACCTCGGGACGGCCCGGTTTGAGGTCCGGTCGGCCGGATGGTTCAATCACGCGTGTTTCTGCGGAGAGTTTTTCCTGCGCCGGCACGGTGCCGGCCGCCGGAGTGTTTCCGTTATCCGCCGTCGTAAGGTCGGCGGACCACACGCGCCGGACCACCGCACCCGCGACGGCGAGTGCCGAAGGGCGATGGGCATTCACGTCCACGCCATTGCTGAACAGCGCGACGACCAGCCGGTCCCGGACATCCTCGGAATGGAAATCGAAGGCGATGCCGATGCGCCGTCCCGCGCGCTGGACGAAGCCGCGCAAGATGCCGACATTCGGCACAACGATCTGAACGCGGTCGCCGCGCTTGAGGTCCATCGGGTCGGCGAGCTCAAGCCCGATGCCGGACATGGAAATGTCGCCGCGCATCGAACTGGCCATTTGCCCATCCGGGCCAAGCAGAGTGACGCTCTGCTTGAGCGTGAAGCGTTCCTCCGCGCGCATCCGTGGCTTCTCGAGGCACATCATCGCCACGAGCAGCAGCATGAAGACATTGAGCGCGGTCCAGAATGCCACGAGCGGCAGCAGCCCGTCCTGCGAGACGATGCGATAGTCCGGCGCGAGATTGATCATGAGGCCGCTGAAGCTGGCGGTGACGAGCGAGATGGCCGCGAGCAGGATTGTGCTTTCCCATTGCGCGCCGCTGGCATCTGATCCCTTGGGCGTGACCTTGAAGACCAGCCCCTTGGGCCGCAGCAGCGTCTGCAGCGCGACCGGCAGAATGCGGAAGGTCTGGAACAGGCTCAAGATCTGAGCGGCCAGCGGATAATAGCGACCCGGTGCCAGCATCGTGATGCCGCTCAGCATCGCCACGATCATCGGCACGACATAATGGATCACCGCGTTCGTATCGATGCCGACCATCGGCGAGAGATTGAACAGCAGGAAGAAGATCGGCGTGATCAGCGTGAAGGCCGATTGCAGGCCTTGCGTGATCCACGCTGTCGGCAGGAACAGGAAGCGATAGCGCAGCTTGAGGTTGGGTCCGAGCGGGCCGTGCTTGAGATACAGGATCTGCATCGCGCCCTGCGCCCAGCGCTGGCGTTGCACGAAAAAGGCGGCCGTGCTCTCGGGCGCCAGACCGAAGGCCAGAGGCTCGTTGAGGTAGCGCGTCACATAGCCATTGCGCAGGCTCGCCAGCGTCAGGAGCATGTCCTCGGTGATCGACCCTTCGGGCAGGCCGCCGCCGATCTCGTCAAACAGGGTCCGGCGCGTCACCGAGTTTGAGCCGCAGCAGAAGGCCGCGTCCCAGCCATCGCGGCCGGGCATGATCGCTTCGAAGAAGAAGCGCTGATCGTCCGGCATGGCCTGTTGCAGGCCAAGATTGGTCTGCATCGGATCATGATTGTAGAAGCTGTGCGGGATCTGGACGATGCCCACCTTCGGCTCGTCGAAGAAGCCGACGGTGCGCAGCAGAAAGTCGCTGCGCGGCACGAAATCGGCGTCGAACACCGCAACGAGCGGCGCGTTTGTGACGGTCAGGCCGTGATTGATGTTCCCGGCCTTGGCACCCTTGTTGTTGGGCCGGTTGATGTAGCCTGCGCCTTTCGCGACGCACAGGTCGCGCACCCACGGGCGCCGGCCATCGTCGAGCACCCAGACGCGTGCATCCGGCCAGTCGAGCGCCAGGCAGCCCAGAATGGTCTTTTCGAGAACTTCGCGGGGCTCGTTATAGGTGGCGATGAACACGTCCACCGCCGGGAGATTGGCGGCGTCCTCATCCCATGCAGCGCGCAGTCGCGCCTCGCCGGCGTCGGCTTCTGCCGATCGGTCGCGCGGTCGCGAGAGGATGGCCAGCAGGATCGCCCCGTCGAACAGCGCGGCGGATTCGACGAACAGACAGGTCAGCGGCCACCAGAGCGCTCCGAAGCCTTCTCCCCAGGGAATCGTCTGCGTGATCCGCCACTGCAGATAGTAAAGGACAGTACAGCCGATCGTCGCAATCAGGCCCGGTCGCCACGGCCGGATGCTGCCGAACAGCAGCAGCAGGCCGATCAGCAGCGCCAGCGGCGCGAAGGGTGCTGTCGTGGCGAAGCCCGTCATTGTGCCTCAGAGCGTGCGGCTGAACCGCACCTCGGCTAGACGGCCGACGTCGCATTTGCGCGCAGCATCCATCTTGGCCGCGTCGGGCGCGGGGAGGGCAACGTCCACGACGATTTCCCGGTCGTCCGGTACGCTGTAGGTCGATGCAGCCAGGAGCTCTTCCTTGCGGCGGCTGGCTGCGCCGGAGATGTTGACGACCCGGCCCTTCATCCACTGGTGGGACCCGATCATGCGGATATCGGCGGAGGCGCCGGGGGCGATGACTTCCGCCTTGCGCTCGGGCAGGGCGACCTGGACGAAGCGACGGCGGCAATCGAGCAGGTCGAGCACCGGTTCGCCCGCGCGGATCGCGGCACCGGGGCTGGCCGTCTCGGCCCAGACCAGCGTGCCGGCCGGCGCGCGGTAGCTGGCGCGGGACAGCGCATCCTTGAGGCGCAGCGTCGCGAGGCGATAGCGCGCCGTGGCGTCGCTCAGCGTCTTCTCGATGCTCTGCTTCTGGAGGAGGAGACGATCGGCCTGCTGCACGGCATAAGGCGCGTCATTGTAGCTGTCGCCAATGAACACCGAGGATTCCGCTGCAGAGCGCGTCACCTGGATGGCGCGCAGCTTGGCGGCGGCACCGCTGCAATCGCTGGTCTTGAGAGCGGCAGTCGCTTGCGCCTTCTCGACGCCGGCCGGGGAAATGAAGCCCTGCGCTGCGAGCGTGCGAACGCGGGCCAGATTGGCGGCTTCCTCGGCGCGCTGCGCTTCGCAGCCGGCCAGAGCGGCCTGCGCAGAATCGCGGTCGGCCATCAGCCGCTGCGTCGTGGCGCCGGTGAACACCGCCGCACGCCGCGCCAGCCGCTGGTCCTGCGCAGTCAACTCGGCCAACTGACGCTGGCTGAGCGCCATTTCCGCCTGGGCGAGGTCGGCTTCAGCCTTCAGGTCGGCTACGGCGCCGGTATCCTGCGAGAGATCGAGTAGCCGGACGTCCGTCGTCCGGTCGAAATAGCGCCCATTGTCGGGCAGGGCCGCGACCGTGCCGTCCGATGCGGCGGTCAGGCGGATAAGCGGCGCGTTGATCGCGGCCTGGGTCGAGATATCGTTGAACACATAGGGTGCAAAGCCCATGGCGCCGGTGCCAATGAGCGCCCCGGCCAGGACGATACGCGTCGATCGCGCGCGCAACAGCTTCTGAAGATTGATCACGCCTGCCTCACCGATGGTTAAATCAAGGAATGCTCGAAGAGATTTGATTGTCGCGAGCTCCCACGGGAAAAGATCGTAACGCCCTTTGGTTAGCGAGCCTTTAAGAGGCGCAGAAATCGGCTGTTCGGGGCCAGAGTTCCACAGGGAGCCATGTGCGACGATCGCCATGGCCCTTTCGCGGCACAGATGTTAGTCGTCGGCGCAGAGGAGAGGCCAAACTTCCATGAATGATGAGCAGATAGTGCCCAAGGATGGCGAGGGATCCGCCTCTGCGAGAGACTTTCGCGATCCCACCGTGGTCTGGAGCCTCGGCTTCCTCACCATCATCTCGACCTTCAACTATCTCGACCGGTCGTTGCTCGGGCTGCTGCTGCCGCTCATTAAGGCCGATCTGGACCTGAGCGACACCGCGCTCGGCCTGATCTCCGGCTTGGCCTTCGCGCTATTCTATTCGGTGCTGAGCATCCCCATCGCGGGCTATGCAGATCGCTACAGTCGCCGCAACATCATCGCCATCGGCTTCGGTTTCTGGAGCTTCATGACCGCGATGACCGGTTATGTGACCAATGGCTTGCAGATGGCCTTCTGCCGCTTCCTGATGGGGGCGGGCGAGGCGGCGGGGCTGGCGCCATCCCAGTCGATGATTTCAGACAAGATTTCCAAGCCGCGGCGGCCGCTCGCGCTCGCGATCTTCTCGACCGCAAGCGCGATCGATTCGATCTGCTTCCTGCCGCTCGCCGCCTGGTTCGCCGGCATATATGGCTGGCGCTTCACCTTCCATGTCGCCGGCTATTGCGGTCTGGCCATGGCTGCGCTGTTCTTCTTCACAGTGAAGGAGCCGGCACGCAAATCCGGCCCCAAGACAATCGAGAAAGTCCCGCTGTGGGAGGCCTTCACGACGCTCTGGCGCTCACCGGCCTATCGCGTGATGATGGCCGGCGTCTCCTTCATGGGCGGTTCGCTCTACGCCGCCGGGACCTGGACGACGGCGCTGCTGACCCGCGTTCACGGCCTGACGGTCACTGAAGTCGGTGTCTATGTGACGCCGATCCGGGGCGTTGTCGGCATTGTCGGCATCGTGGCGTGCGGCTGGCTCGCTGACCGGCTGGGGCGCATTGACGGGCGCTGGCGCTACCGCGTGCCGGCGATCGCATCGATCATCCTCACACCGGCCTATGTCGCCTTCCTGCTCAGCGATGTGCCGGCCATCTGGGTGACGGGCATGCTGGTCACAGCTGGGCTTTACTCTGCCTTTCAGGGGCCGACCTTCGCCGCGACGATCGCGCTCTCGCCCGACCGGATCAAGACGGTGGCGGTAGCGATCAACATCTTCTTCACCGGACTCATCGGCCAGATCATCGGGCCGCTCATGGTCGGCGTGCTCAACGATTATCTGGCGCCAAGCTATGGCGATCTCGCCATCCGCTACTCCATGCTTACCGTAGCCGCTTGCACGCTGCTCGGTGGCCTGTGCTTCCTCTGGGCGGGGCAACTCGCCCACAAGGCAGAGAAACAGGGGCGGGCCGTGGCCGCCTGATCAGGCGGCTGGAAGGGCTAGATGCTCGAAGGCCTGGGCGATCAACGCGACCGAGCGCATCCGCGCTTGCGGATCGAAGGCTGCGCTGTGGACGATCACTTCGTCGACCTGCGTGCGCTTGATGAAGCGATTGAGCCCCTGTGTCACGTCTTCGACCGTGCCGAAGGTCGCG
Source organism: Sphingomonas sp. (assembly GCA_017304655.1). Taxonomy (GTDB): domain Bacteria; phylum Pseudomonadota; class Alphaproteobacteria; order Sphingomonadales; family Sphingomonadaceae; genus Sphingobium. Next base: position 405,483 of record JAFKLY010000003.1, on the reverse strand, counting down.
CATTGCAGCACATGGCCCAGCATGGCGCTGATCGACGGATCGAGGCTCGCGACGTAATTCTCGACCGGCGGGGGCAGCTTGCCTGGCCGGCCTGTGCGCAGCGCCACGAAGTTCTGCATCATCGAGCTGGCGATAAGCTCGGCTTCCTCCGCACTGTCGGCTGCGATCGCGCTGAGCGCGGCAGCGGCATAAGGCGCGCGCAGATGCTGCGAGGGGCGGAAATCGCGCCGGTAGATCATCAGAGCTTCGTCCAGCAGGTCCGGCGCGAAATGGGAAGCGAAAGCATAGGGCATGCCGAGCGCGGCAGCGAGCTGGGCGCCGAACAGACTGGAGCCGAGAATCCACATCTCCACCTGCGCGCCCCGGCCGGGAACTGCCAGCACGCCCAGCTCCGGATCGCCGGTAAAATGCGCGCGTAACTCGACGACATTGCGGGGGAACTCCTCCGCCTCCCGCATGAAGTCCCGCCGCAGCGCTTGCGCCACGCGCCCATCGGCACCGGGCGCACGGCCCAGGCCCAGGTCGATCCGACCGGGGTAGAGCGCATCCAGCGTGCCGAACTGTTCGGCAATCACCAGCGGGCTGTGATTGGGCAGCATGATGCCGCCGGAGCCGATGCGCATGGTGCTGGTCGTCCGCCCGGCCTCGGCGATGATGAGCGAGGTCGCGGCGGCTGCCACGCCGGCCATGCCGTGATGCTCCGCGATCCAGTAGCGATGATAGCCGCACGCCTCGGCATGAGCGGCAAGCGGGCCGACACGGCGGATGGCATCGGCGCTGGTCTCACCCTCGACGACATTGACGAGGTCCAGAAAGCTGAGCTTGGTCATGCCGGTGAAGATGGGGCTGCCCGTGGCATTTCGCAACGGGCCTCTTCAGCGCTGGCTGGTGATCGCCTTGAAATAACGCACCGTCTCTGCCGTCACGCTGGGCGGGGCGTCGGGCGGGAAGTAGCTCAGTTTCACGATCACGGTCTTCGTTGCCGGATGGACATAGATGAACTGCCCGGCGAGTCCGACGGCCGCATAGGCGCCGGGTTCGTCGTCGATCTGCCAGAACTGGAAGCCATAGCCGGTCCGGTCAGGCAGGCCGGTCGGCACCATCGTCGTCGCCTGCTTGAGCCAGCTGGCCGGGACAACCGCCTCGCCGGTGTCGCTCCGCTTGCCGTGATCGAGCATCAACAGACCGAGCCGCCCGAAATCGCGCAGAGTGGCATTATAGCCCATGCCGGAGAGCTCGCGGCCCACGCCTTGCGGCCCGTCGGCCAGCCAGTAAGCGTCCGCCTCCATGCCGGCCGGTCCCCAGAGATTGGCCTGAGTAAAGGTCGCCAGCGGCTGACCGGTTGCGCGCTCCAGGGTCCAGCCGAGCACGGCGGTGTCCAGCGTCGCATAGTTGAACTGGCTGCCGGGCGACCATTTGCGGCCGATCGTTCGCGCGGAATCGGCGAAACGCACCTTGTTCTGGACGATGGCATTCTCGTGATTCTGGGCGGCAAGGCTGGGCTTGTCGCCGAAATCGTAGCGCTCCTCATAGTCCACGCCCGAGCGCATCTGGAGGATGTGGCGCAGCGAGACGCCATCATAACCGCCGCCTTTAAGCTCGGGCAAATAGGCGGTTACCGGATCGTCGATCGACCGGATCAGCCCCTTGTCGAGCGCGATGCCCATGAGGATCGAGGTGATCGACTTTGCCATGGAGAAGGAGATGAAATGCGTGCTGGCGTCCGAGCGGTTGCGATAGTCCTCGAACAGGATCTTGCCGTCGCGGATGACCAGCAGGGCATTGGTGTATGTCGCTTCGGCGAAGGCTTCATAGCCGGCAGGCATCGTGAAACCCGGGGCGAGGGGCAACGGCCGGACGCGCCCCTGGCGCGCCACCTTGCGTGTATCGAAAAACCGAGCGTTGTCGCGGAAGGTGAAGCTGTTGATTTCCGGGTTGAGCCACTGCCGCCGCATGTGGATGACGGCGGGAGACGGACCGGCTGGGGCTGCCGTCGCCGGGGCCGTGGGGGCCACGGTTTGCGCCAAGGCAGGCGTTGCGATGGTCGCGAGCAATAGGCCTGGCAGGATTGCGTGCGGGAAGCGCATGGTCTTTCTCTCTCCTCCCCCGGATTGGCGCGCCAGCTGTGCCGGGCGTGCTGCTTGAGCGGGTCGTACCGCCCGGGGCGCGATCAACCGTCTCCAGCTTAGGAAAGCCAGTCAGGATCGCAAGGGGAGAAAAGCCGGGCGGGGCAGCGGATGATCCGCCCCGCCACCGACATGTCAGGTGACGCGCCAGACCCAGAGCTTGATGCCGGCCTTGAAGCGGGCGCCCGAGCAGATGAAGATGGAGTTGTTCATCCACTCATATTTGCCCTTGGGCGCGATGAATTCCGGAACAGTGCGGAAATAATAGGCATTGGGATCGACGTCCTCGCCCGCGGCGAGGCGCGCCATGACCTCAGGAGCACCGTGGCGCAGGCCGCGGTTGCGGATCTGGATGATCACGTCGTCATCGGTGCGCAGCGCATAGATCGCGTCGGCCACGGTCACGCCGTCCGGTCGGGTGAGCTGCCAGTCCGACGCGCCGCCCACCAGACTACCACTAATCAGTGGGCCTTCCACGCGGCCGCCGTTGCGGATCGGGATGATCCGGCGCGTGCCGTCCAGCGTCTCGCCAATCGGGATCGGCGGATCGAGATCGCCTTCCGCTTCGTACACAAATTCCAGGCCAGGCTTGATGGCGCCGTCTGGGATCATCGATCCTCTCCTCAACGATTTTTGGGAACGGGCCGGCCGGCATCCGGGCGGGATGACGGCCGGCGGTCAGTGTCGGTCAGTTCAGGCGGCGAGGCCGATCTTGTCGGCGTCTGCCCAGTTGCCGTGCAGGCCGAAGCGAAGTGCGAACGGGATATGGACGGTCGCGACCGGGCCTTTCTCGATGTCGAGCGCTTCGAAGATGAGCAGATCGCTCTTGTGCTCGTCGAGACGGTTGCACACCTGCACGATCCAGCCGTCGCCTTCCGGCGCGTCCTTGCTGCGCGGAATGAAGGCCGGCTCCTGCAAAGAGCTGGTCGGGCCGCACCACCAATGCTGCTCCTTGCCGGTCTTGTGGTCGATGAGGAACAGGCAGTTCATGAGCGCGCCTGCCGCGCTGCCGCCGCGCAGCTCGACCGGACGCTTCATGTCCATCTCCAGCATCCAGCCATAGCGATAGGGCTGCCCGGTCACCCGATCGTCGATGCGCGGGAACTCGCCGGCCGTTTCGGTAAGGCGGGTGATGCTGTCGAATTCATCGCTGTTCGAGGCGAGGTCCACAGTCCAGCGGGTGAGCTTGCTCATCGCCTGCTGCGGGTTGAACGGCGCGCCGTGCACATCGGGGAAGAAGGGGAACATGTTGTTCACTGCCTCGGGCACGTCGACGCTGACCTTCGTGCCGTCCTGGAAGGCGTTCATCACATGGCTGGCGAAGCAATTGTCGCGCTTGAACCAGCGGATGTCGTCCTGCTTCAGGTCGGCGCGGCGCGGGATCACGCCGAGATAGACGGGCAGGGTCGTGTCGAAGCCGAAGTGCGGCAGGCCCTTTTCCAGCCGTTCCCAGTTGCCGATGCTCGGCACGATGTGGAGCACCAGATAGTCCTTGGTCACGCCGAAGTCGTGCATCATGCAGTAATAAGGCGCCTTGAACCACGCCTCGTAGATCAGCTCGCCCTCCGGCGAAATCTCGTAAAGGCAGACGTCATCGGTACACAGGCCGCTCGCGGCATAGCCGATGGCGATCATGTTGCCGGTTTCCGGGTCGATCTTCGGGTGAGCGGTGAAGGTCTGGCCGGTCATCTTGCCGCCGAACTTCTCGAACCCGAAGGTCTCCATGGTCGCGGGGTCCATGGTGACTGCCGGGCTGTCCTCTTTCATGGCCCACAGCTTGCCCGCAAAGATGAAGGCATTGGTGTTCGCGGTGCTGCGATATTCGCCTTTCACTGATTCGTCATCGGTCAGCGGATTGCGGTAAGCGCCGAACAGCGCCTTGCCTGCCTGCTTCTCAAGCTTCCACTTGTCCGTGTGGGCCCAGCGCTGGCGGATGTCGCACTGGCCATCATGAATGTGGAAGCGGGTGATCATGCCGTCGCCGTTGAAGGCGATGTCATCGCCCAAACGGGGCGGAAACTGAGGATCCGGCTGCACCCGGAAGAAGGCCCCGTTGAGCTCGGGGGGGATCGTCCCATCATGGGAGAGATCGGCGATATCGCACTCGATGCGAGACGGCGTATTAAAGCCAGTGAAGGAAGGAGTTTCTGGAAAATGCGCCATGTCTTGTTCCTCTCGCGCAGGATTGTATGCTAAGCTTACGAAATCGGCAAATTTTTGCCTCAGGTCAATCGGGAGGCTCATAAGCCTTGGAAAAAGCATTGGAAGCGAGGGACAGGCAGGCAGCCGCCACGGAATGCGTGAGCGCCGAGTCTGTCGTGCCGTCCTTTCGCGGCGAAGATACTGGTGTCGGCGGCATTGATGAAATCATCGGTTTCCACATTCGTCTGGCGCATGGCGCGACCTATCGCCACTTCACGGAGACCTTCTCCGAACTGGGTCTCACCCAGAAGATGGTCTCAGTTCTTTGGTTAATCAATGATCATCCGCATGTCGCGCAAGCAGATATCGGTCGGCGCCTCCAGATGGACCGTGCGACGACCATGGCGATCATCAATCGGCTCGAAGCGCGCAACCTGCTGGTGCGCGGCGCTTCGATGCTCGACCGGCGCCGGCAGACGCTGACGCTGACGGCCGATGGCAATGCGGCGCTGCAGGAAGCGCGCCGCTGCATCGACGAACATGAGCATTGGCTGAAGTCGCGTTTCACCAAGCGAGAAGCGACGTTGCTCATCGAACTATTGCGCCGTATCCACGAATAGATTCGGCGCGCGTAATAGCCGGACGATTTCATTGCCTGGAGGGGGTTTCACGAATGGCCGCAACTGATCCACGTCAGATCATTGACGATAATCCCATGTCGGTCAGGCAATGGATCGTTGTCGTGCTGATGATCCTGCTGAATGCGCTCGACGGGTTCGACGTGTTGTCGAGCGCTTTCGCCGCGCCGGGCATCTCCGCCGAATGGCAGATCCAGCGGGCGGCACTCAGCGTGGTCCTCTCGGCCGAGCTTGTCGGCATGGGTTTCGGCTCCGTGCTGCTGGGCGGCATGGCGGATCGTTATGGCCGCAAGCTGACGATGCTCGCCTGCCTCGCCGTCATGGCGGTCGGCATGTTCCTCGCCAGCACAGCTCATGCCGTTGCGCCGATGGTGGCATTTCGGTTCATCACGGGTATCGGCATTGGCGGCATGCTGGCGGCGACCAATGCGGTCGTGGCCGAAAGCACCAGCCGCGTCGCCCGTCGCAATGCTACGGCGGCCTATGTCGCGGGCTATCCGCTCGGCGCGGTGATTGGCGGCTTTGTGGCGCAGGGCTGGCTGCTAGTCGAGTATGACTGGCGGGCTGTGTTCCTCTTCGGTGCAGTGGTGACGGCGGCCTTGATCCCGCTGACGTTGCTGCTGGTGCCGGAGACCGCGGCTTTCCATGCCTCGCGTCGCAATCTGGCCGGGGTCAACGGCACGCTGCGTGCCTTCGGCAAGACCGGGATCAAAGAGCTCCCTCCGGTTTCACCGAATGCCGTAAAGCCCAAGGTGACGGATATCCTGTCAAACCCCAAGCTGCGTCCGGTCACCCTGCTGCTGGCCTTCGGCTACATGTTCCACACCATGACCTTTTACTACATTCTCAAATTCGCCGTGCAGATCGTCGCGGATTATCCCCCGGGCTACTCTCCGGCGCATGCGGCAAGCGTGCTGACCTGGGCGAACATCGGCGGCATGGTCGGCAGCTTCGTCTTCGGCTTCATCATGAGCAAGTTCGGCATTCGCTGGCCGACCGTCATCATGCTGGCGTTGGGATCGGCGGCTGTCGTTGCTTTCGGTTTCGGACGGGAGACGCTGGCCGGCTGGCAATGGGCCACGGTCATGACCGGCTTCTTCACCAATGCCGCGATCAGCGGCTATTACGCCGCCTATTCGCGCGGTTTTCCCGCCCACGCCCGCGCTGCCGGCACCGGCTTCGTGCTCGGCGTCGGCCGTCTGGGCGCAGCGGGCAGCCCGCTCATCGCCGGCGCTCTGTTCACCTGGCTTGGCAACGATCAGTTGCTCACCGTTTCCTCGATCATGGCGCTCGGCTCAATCTTCTCGCTCGTCATGTTCCTGATGCTGCCGGAGCGCGACGGTGACGAAGTGGTCGCCGGCAAGCATTGAACGACCTGACTCAATAGAATGCGGAAAGGGCGGGCCTTGGACCCGCCCTTTTCATGCCAGCAATGACTGGACAGGGAATGGTGCCTTGCGGCGCTGGCTCAAGCCGTGACCGCGAGCACTTCGTCAGGCCGGGCGAGCGCATAGAGGGTAAGGCCGGCTGCCTCTGCCCGTGCGGCGGCCATGCTGGTCGGTACGGAGATCGTCACCAGCCGCGTCGCGCCAGCGCGCACGGCCTTTTCCACAATCTCGTAGCTGCATCGCGCGGTGGAGAGGATGAAGCCGTCCGCCATGCTGACACCGGCACGCGCCATTGCGCCCACCAGCTTGTCGAGCGCATTGTGCCGACCGACGTCTTCGCGCACCGCGATAATCGTTCCCAGTGCATCCACAAAGGCGGCTGCGTGCATCCCGCCGGTGGCGCGATTGCCGGGCTGGTGATCGCGCAGCGCGTCGAGTGCGCGGAAGATCGCAGCGGGGGCCAGCGGGTCATGTGGCGCGACCGGGGGCAGGGGGCGCGCCACCGCTTCCAGATTGTCGATGCCGCACAGGCCGCAGCTCGATTCGGCCACGCGCGTACGCACGCGCTCCTGCAGCTTTTCCAGCGCCAGCGAGGCAATTGTGGCGCGAGCGATCCAGCCCTTGTCCGTCTCTGCCAGGTCGATACCGGCGATATCGGCAACGTGCGGCGCCAGCCCCTCGGTCAGGGCAAAGCCGGTGATGAAGTCATCCAGGTCTGACGGGCTGGCCATCATCACCGCATAGGAGAGGCCATTATACTCGAGCGCGACAGGAATTTCCGGGGCGAACGGCCGCTCGACCGGGCGGGTCGTCCCGTCCGGCCGGATGGCCCTCAGCGTTCGTCGTGGGGCGACGACCGGTGTATCGGTCATCACGCCTCGCCGTCAGGCCGTGGCGGCGTGGGCCGCCACATAGGCATCGACCTTCAGCATCGCCTCGGCCGCGATCGGCACCAGGCCGGAGCGGTCGCCCTGCAGCATGGCCTTCTTCATGCGCGGGTCCCAGAATTTGATGATGTGCGAGGCGGTTTCGGCCACCGCCTCGTCATGTCCGCGCGGCTCGACATTGCGCGCGATCTGGTTGGCCATATAGGTCAGGCGTTCAACGTCCATACTGCTTACTCCGCCGCTTCAGCCGTGATTTCGGCCTTGATCCGGCGGGAACGCTCGGACCAGCTGGCATAGTCTTCCTGCCAGTCGGTCGGTCCGTTGGAGGGCGTGATCTGCACGGCGGTCACCTTATATTCGGGGCAATTGGTGGCCCAGTCCGAATATTCGGTGGTGACGACATTGGCCTGCGTCGCCGGGTGGTGGAAGGTCGTATAGACCACGCCCGGCGCCACGCGATCGGTCACCAGCGCGCGCAGGGTGGTCTCGCCGGTACGGCTCGCCAGCTTCACCCAGTCGCCATCCTTCACGCCGCGATTTTCAGCGTCGGTCGGGTGGATCTCCAGCAGGTCTTCCGGGTGCCAGGCCGTATTTGCCGTGCGGCGGGTCTGCGCGCCGACATTATACTGGCTGAGGATGCGCCCGGTGGTGAGCAGCAGCGGATAGCGCGGGCCGGTCTTCTCGTCGGTCGGGATATAGTCCGTGACGACGAAGCGGCCCTTGCCACGCACGAAGCCGTCGACATGCATGATCGGCGAGCCGTCCGGGAACTTCTCGTTGACCGGCCACTGCAGCGATCCCTCGCGCTCCAGACGCTCCCAGTTGACGCCGGTGAAGGTCGGGGTCAGGCGGGCGATCTCGTCCAGCACTTCGCTCGGGTGGGTGTAGGTCCAGCCCAGGTCCATGGCATTGGCGAGCAGCTGGGTGATTTCCCAGTCGCCATAGCCATTGGCCGGTTCCATCACCTTGCGGACCGGCTGGATACGCCGCTCGGCATTGGTGAAGGTGCCGTCCTTCTCCAGGAAGGTCGAGCCGGGCAGGAAGATGTGCGCATAGTTGGCGGTTTCGTTCAGGAACAGGTCCTGCACGATCACGCACTCCATGGCCTTCAGGCCGGCAGCGACATGATGGGTGTTGGGATCGGACTGGAGAATGTCCTCGCCCTGGATGTAGATGGCGCGGAACGAACCGTCGACAGCCGCGTCCAGCATGTTGGGAATGCGCAGGCCGGGCTCGGGATCGAGGCTGACGCCCCAGTCCGCCTCGAACAGCTTGCGGGTCGCCTCGTCCGAGATGTGGCGATAGCCCGACAGCTCATGCGGGAAGCTGCCCATGTCGCAGGAGCCCTGCACATTGTTCTGGCCGCGCAGCGGGTTCACGCCCACACCGCGACGGCCGATATTGCCGGTCACCATCGCAAGATTGGCGATGGCGAGCACGGTCGAGCTGCCCTGGCTGTGCTCGGTGACGCCGAGGCCATAATAGATTGCGCCATTGCCGCCGGTGGCGAACAGGCGGGCGGCCGCGCGGATCTCGCCGGCGGGCACGCGAGTCACCGCTTCCAGCGTCTCGGGGCTGTTCTCCGGCTGGGAGACGAAGCGCGCCCAGTCCTGATATTCGTCCCAGTCGCAGCGTTCCTTGATGAACGCCTCGTCGGCCAGTCCCTCGGTCACGATCACGTGCGCGATGGAGGTGAGCACGGCCACGTTGGTGCCCGGCTGCAGTGCCAGATGGTGATCGGCCTGGATGTGCGGCGAGCGCACGAGGTCGATGCGGCGCGGATCGATGACGATCAGCTTCGCGCCCTCGCGCAGGCGGCGCTTCATGCGGCTGCCGAACACAGGGTGCCCGTCCGTTGGGTTCGCGCCGATCACGATGATGACGTCGCTGTCCATCACGCTGTCGAAATCCTGCGTGCCGGCTGACGTACCGAACGCCTGGCTCAGGCCATAACCCGTCGGCGAGTGGCAGACGCGCGCGCAGGTATCGACGTTGTTCGCGCCGAAGCCGGCACGGATCAGCTTCTGGACGAGGAAGGTTTCCTCATTGGTGCAGCGCGAGGACGTGATGCCGCCCAGCGCGCGGGCGCCATGGGCGGCCTTGATGCGCTTCAGCTCGGAAGCGGCATAGCTGATCGCCTCATCCCAGCTCACTTCCTGCCAGGGATCGTCTACGCTCTTGCGGATCATCGGCTTGGTGATGCGGTCCTGATGATTGGCATAGCCCCAGGCGAAGCGGCCCTTCACGCAGCTGTGGCCGCGATTGGCTTTGCCATCCTTCCAGGGAACCATGCGCACGAGTTGCTCGCCGCGCATTTCCGCGCGGAAGGTGCAGCCAACGCCGCAATAAGCGCAAGTTGTGACGACGGCGCGCTCGGGCTTGCCGATCTCCTTCATCGTCTTTTCCTGGAGCGTTGCGGTCGGGCAGGCTTGCACGCAGGCACCGCAGGAGACGCACTCGGAGGAGAGGAAATCGTCGCTGGCGAGGCCGGCGGAGACCTTCGAGCCGAAGCCGCGCCCTTCGATGGTCAGCGCCAGAGTGCCCTGGACTTCGTCACAGGCGCGCACGCAGCGCGAGCAGGCGATGCACTTGGAGGGATCGAAATCGAAATAGGGGTTCGACGTGTCGGTGGCGAGGCCGAGATGATTTTCGCCCGAGTATCCGTAGCGCACGTCGCGCAGGCCCACGGCGGCGGCATTGTCCTGCAACTCGCAGTCGCCATTGTCCGAGCAGGTCAGGCAGTCGAGCGGGTGATCGGAGATGTACAGCTCCATCACGCCCTTGCGCAGCTTCTGCAGGCGCGGGGTCTGGGTATGCACGTTCATGCCCTGGGCGACCGGCGTGGTGCAGGAGGCGGGCGTACCGCGCATCCCGTCGACCTCGACCAGGCAGAGGCGGCAGGAGCCGAAGCTCTTCACGCTGTCCGTCGCGCACAACTTGGGGATCGAGCCGCCGCATTCTGCAGCCGCGCGCATCACGCTCGTGCCTTCGGGAACGGTCACCGAGCGCCCGTCGATGGTCAGCGTGACCAGCGTCTCGGAATTGGAGGCGGGCGTGCCGAAATCGGCCTGAGGTTCATAGCCCATGGCGTTCAACTCTCTCCAGGTCAGCAGCAGTGTTGATATTAGCAGGTTCGCGCGGCAATTGCACGGCGCGCGCGGAGATGCGCTGCGCGAAACCCTTGATGGAATGCACCTCGTCGCTCGCGAGCAGGGCGAGCGCGTGGTCGGCCGCCCAGGCGGGCCAAAGGCCGATCACCGGCAGGCTCGCGACATAGGCGGGGTAGGGGAAGAGCTGTCCGAGCAGATCGGCCGGCAGGTCGTACGCATCGCAAGGCGCGGTCAGCACTGCTGCATAGCCACGGGCATTGGCCTCGATCAGCGCCGCGGCGATCCCGCCGAGCGGGCCGAGGTCGGGCCGGGGTTGATCCGACAGGTGCCGCAAGCCGGCATGTTCGCGGCCGACGACCACCAGATCGGCGGTCTGCGTCGCCAGCGTCTCGGCCACCTGATCGATGAGCGTGCGTCCGCGCAGCCGGGCCAGCGCCTTGTCGCTGCCAAAGCGCGTCGACTTGCCGCCAGCAATCACCGCGCCGAGAACGGCGCTGCGATTGATCCCGAGCAGGCCGGCGCAGCAGCTCATTATTCGGCGGCCTCCGGCACCCTGACGACGCCGAAATCGGCAGGCCAGTGCTTGAGGGCACTGAGCACCGGATAGGGCGTGAACCCGCCGAGCGCGCAGAGCGAGCCGAACTTCATCGTCTCGCACAGGTCTTCGAGCAGCGTGATCTCATCGTCCAGGCTGCGCGCGCTTTGCGGCGCGTTGTGGATCTGCGGCAGCGTCTCGACCGTGTCGCGGCCGCGCGGTGCGCGCTCCAGGATGCGGTCGATCAGTTCCTTGCCGCGTGTGGAGCCGATGCGGCAGGGCGTGCACTTGCCGCAGCTTTCCACCGCGCAGAACTCCATGGCGAAGCGCGCCATGCCAGCCATATCCGCATCCTCGTCGAACACGGTGATGCCACCATGGCCGATCAGCGCATCAACCGCGGCATAAGCCTCATAGTCGAAGGGAATGTCGAACTGGTCGGGGTGGAGATAAGCGCCCAGCGGGCCGCCGACCTGCACGCCCTTCACCGGCTTGCCGCTCTGCGTGCCGCCGCCAATCTCGTTGACCAGCGCGCCCAGCGTGATGCCGAATGCGGTCTCGTACAGGCCGCCATGCTTGATGTTGCCGGCCAACTGGATCGGCATCGTGCCGCGCGAGCGCCCCATGCCGAAGTCGGCATAGGCCTTGGCGCCTTCAGACAAGATGTAAGGCACGGCCGCCAGCGACAGGACATTATTGACGATCGTGGGGCGACCGAACAGGCCGACCAGCGCCGGGATAGGCGGCTTGGCCCGCACTTCGCCCCGCTTGCCTTCCAGGCTGTTCAGCAGCGATGTTTCCTCGCCGCACACATAGGCACCAGCACCCTCGCGCACTTCCAGCACGAAGGGGTGGAGGAGGTGCGCGCTCTTGCGGATCGCCTCTTCCAGCTTCGCGATGGCATGCGGATATTCCGAGCGGACATAGATGTAGCCGCGCGTCGCGCCGGTCGCGAAGCCCGCGATCGCCATGCCCTCGATGAGCATGTAGGGATCGCCTTCCATCACCATGCGGTCGGCAAAGGTCGCGCTGTCGCCTTCGTCGGCATTGCAGACGATATATTTCTGGTCGGCCTTGGCCGCTGCCACGGTGCGCCACTTGATGCCGGTGGGGAACCCCGCACCGCCACGGCCGCGCAGGCCGGACGCGAGCACTTCCTCGACCGTGGCTTCCGCGCCGATCTGCTTCGCGCGGGCGAGGCCTTTCCAGCCACCCGTCGCTTCATAATCGCCCAGGTCCGTGGGCCGCGTCTTGCCGGCGCGCGCGAAGGTCAGGCGCTGCTGGCTGGCGATATAGGGGTGCGACTCGATCGCGCCGATTGCGAGCATGGAGGATCCATCCAGGATCGCCGCGACGTCGGCCGGGGTGGCCGGGCCAAAGCCCTTGCCGTCAATCTCGACCAGCGGCTCCAGCCATTGCATGCCCCAGCTCGAGACGCGCTCGACGGTCGCGCCGGCCTTCTCGAAAGCAGCGGCCACATCGTCCGCGCCGCAGGCGATCGCCAGCGCGTCGTCGGAAATGCGAACAGTGACCATCAGGCGAGTTCCTTGATCAGGGCAGTCAGTTTGGGCGTGTCGAGTCGGGCATGGACGGTCTTGCCGATCATGGCATTGGGGCCGACGCTGCACAGGCCGAGGCAATAGATGGTTTCGATGTCCACGCGCTCACCGGCGGCGGCGGTCGCTTCGGCAACGAGGGATTCCACGCCGCGCGCCTTGCAGGCTTCGGCGCGGCACAGCTTCAGCACGGGCTTGCTGTGCGGCTCGGACCGGAAGTCGTGATAGAAGCTGACGACGCCATGCACTTCGGCGCGGCTCAGGTTCAGCGCCTGCGCGATGCGGCGCTTGGCGTCCTCGCTGATATAACCCATTTCGGCCTGGATATCATGAAGGATCGGCAGCAGCGGACCTTCGCGGCGGCTATGGCTCGCGATGATCTCGTCCAGCCGTCCGGCCTTGCCGTCAGTCATGCGCGCGCATCTCCCAAGCCAGATCGTTGTCTAAATTCGTATGTCTTACTGCCTATTTTTTGCGCCGCTGGCAAGGGGAAAGCGGGTCTTGCTGCACCGGATTGTGCAAGGTTCGGCGTGCGTTTCGCCCAGTGGCGTGCGTTCAGCCGATGCGGCGGCCGAAGGTGCGTGGTGTGCTGGCAGAGGGGGCCTGGCGCGGGGCGGCCGGGCTGAAGGAGGTCGGCCCGGGCTGGGGCGCGGGGGGAACGGCGGCTTCCAGCAGCGCAAGCGTCTCCACGAAGCAGCCGCGCAGCATCGCGACTTCTCCGGCGATTTCTGCCGGATCGCTGTGCTGCTCGATGCAACGCCGCGCCGTCATCTCGATCGCTTCGGCCAGTTCGGCCAGACGGCGGGCGCCAAACTGCCGTGACTCGCCCTTGAGCGTGTGCGCCGGGATCACCAGCCCAGCCGCATTTTGCTCGGCAAGCGCTTCCTCGATCATCACGATCGACTTGGCGCCATCGTCACGGAAATAGCTCAGGATACGCGTCAGCCCGGGCCCGAGCACGGCCTTGGCCTGAGCAAGCTCCGCCTCGTTCACGAGCGGGGTGGCGTAATAAATTGACATGACTTCGGCCCAATCGGTTTTGCTGCTTGCAGTCAGCGATTATGAGACCGTCCTGTAAAAACGGGCTTAATGTTCAGTTTTCCCCTGTCCTACATCCCTCGCATCATGGCAGATCAGTCGCGATGCGGCTCTTTCTCATGATTTTATTGCAAGGCCCCGCGCGACACAGGCTTGGCGGGTGGGGCTTGCGCGTCCGTCTTTCCAGCGGTCCGCGAAAGGTGAGGGAAGCGGAAGTTCATGCCCCCCGTGGCGTGAACTTCGTGAACTTCCGACGTTGGGCGCGCTGTTGGACGATCGTGCCCGGTCAGGCCCTAGACCGGTTTCGTCAGCAGGAATTCGGCATGGCCGGGCAACGCCCGCAGCTCCACGCGCCAGCCATGCGCAGCGGCGAGGGCAGGCACGTCGATCAGGGCAACCGGATCGTCCGCCAGCAGCAGCACGGCTTCCTGATCCCGCATGGCTCGCGCCGCGCGCAGCACCGGCCAGGGGCATTTGAGGCCGCGCGTGTCGATCCGCTGCGGCTCAGTCTTTCCGGGCATAGGGATTGCGCGCGCTGCGCAGGTTGAGGCGGATCGGCACGCCGGAGAAGTCCAGCTCCCGTCGCAGGCCATTGACCAGATAGCGACTGTAGCTCTCCGGCAATTCTTCGAGCCGCGTGCCGAACACGACGAACGTGGGCGGCCGGCTCCGCGCCTGCGTGATGTAGCGTAGCTTGATGCGCCGTCCGCCCGGCGCCGGCGGCGGATTGGCCTCCAGCGCGCCGTCGAACCAGCGGTTGAGCAGCGCGGTCGGCACACGGCGCGACCAGCGCGTGCGTGTCTCGAAGGCGGCGTTGATCAGGTCGTTGATGCCCTTGCCGGTGGCGCCGGAGACGGTGAGCAGCGGCACGCCGCGCACCTGCGCCAGTCCCTCGTCGAGCGCCTTGCGCACACCCTGGTAGAGCGACGAGCCATTCTCCGCCACGTCCCACTTGTTGAGCGCGATGACCAGCGCGCGGCCTTCGCTCAGCACCTTGTCGGCGATCTTGAGGTCCTGCGCTTCCAGCCCCAGCGTCGCATCGAGCAGCAGGACGACCACCTCGGCGAAATCGACGGCGTGCAACGCATCGGCGACGGAGAGCTTCTCCAGCTTGTCCTGTACCTTGGCACGCTTGCGCATACCGGCGGTGTCGATCAGCCTCACCGGGCGCTCGCGCCCGTCCGGCGCGTGCCACACCCAATCCACGGCAATGCTGTCGCGCGTAATGCCCGCTTCCGGGCCGGTAATGAGCCGGTCCTGCCCGAGAATGCGGTTGATCAGGGTCGATTTGCCGGCATTGGGTCGACCGACGACGGCGAGTTTGAGCGGCGCGTTTTCCATCGCCTCCTCATCCTCTTCGTCGAACGCTTCCTCCGGCTCTTCGTCCTCGTCGACATGGGGCAGGATCGCCTGGAACAGGTCCGCCAGACCCAGGCCATGCTCGGCGGAGACCGCCACCGGCTCGCCGAAGCCGAGCGAATAGGCTTCCATCACGCCCGGTTCAGCGGCGGCACCCTCCGCCTTGTTGGCGAGCAGAACGACCGGCGTGTTGCCGGCGCGCAGCCAACGGGCGATGTGCTCATCGAGCGGAGTGATGCCGGCGCGCGCGTCGATCATGAACAGCGCGACGGCGGCGCCCTGCACGGCCATTTCGGTCTGCGCGCGCATCCGGCCCGGCAGGGTCTGGGGATCGTCCTCCTCGAAACCGGCGGTGTCGACGATGCGGAACTTGAGGCCGAGCAGCTCGGCATCGCCCTCGCGCCGGTCACGCGTCACGCCGGGCCGATCGTCGACCAGCGCGAGCTTCTTGCCCACCAGCCGGTTGAACAGGGTGGACTTGCCGACATTGGGCCGGCCGACAATGGCGACAACGGGGAGCATCTGGAAAAACGGTCCTAACGGAAAAAGAACGGGCGCCCGCAGCTGCGGGCGCCCGGCTGTTATCACTATATCGGCGCGGACGCCAAATCTGACCGTAACAGGGTCAGCGATAGGCGAGAATGCGGCCGTTGTCGCTCAGCAGATAGAGCATGTTGTCGGCCACCACGGGGGAGAGCGACAGCCCGTCGCTCACTTCCCGCTCGGACTGCACGGCGCCATTGGTGGGATCGGCAAAGACCACCGCGCCCTCGGTCGAAACGAGGATCAGCTTGTTGCCGGCCAGCACAGGTCCGTGCCAACGGATCGAGCCGGTCTTCTTCTTGGGCTTCTTCCAGGCCGGCAGGTCGCTGATCCAGCGCACTTTGCCCGTCGCGCGGGTGATGCAGAACAGCCGCGCCTTGTCGGTAACGACGAACACCCAGTCGCCAACGACCAGCGGGGTCGCGACGCCGCCTATGTTCAGCTCCCACAGGCGCTGTCCGCTCAGCAGCTCGTAGGAGGCCATGCGGCCGCCTTCGCCGATTGCGAACACGCGGCCCCGGTCAATCACGGGGTCTGCATCGATGTCGGTCAGCGTGGCGACCGAGGTCGAGATGCTGGTGCGGCTGAGGGCGTCGCCCCAGAGCGCGCGGCCATTCTCGTAGCGATAGGCGGTCAGTTCGCCCGAGCTATAGCCTGCGATCACGGATCCCTGCGCGGCCGACGGTGCGGCGACGCCGAACACGCCGGTCGATTGCAGCGTGCCGGCATCCTGCCAGATCACCGCGCCATCGGTCTCGCCGAGGGCGAAGAGCTGGTTGTCCTGGCTCATCACATAGACGTTGCCGTTGAAGATCGTCGGCGATCCGCGCAGCGGGCCGCCTGGCCGGACTTTCCAGACGATCGAGCCGTCCGTAGCCTTCAGCGCGGCGACGTCACCGATGCCGGTAGTGGCATAGAGGCGGTCGCCCTCGACGCTCACGCCGCCGCCGAACTGCACCTTGCCCTGATCGTCCTTGGCGCGGACGCTGGAGGTCCACAGCCGCTGGCCGGTCTTGGCATCGAAGGCATGCACGACCGCTTCGGTGTCGATGACATAGAGCTTGCCGGCCGCGACGACGGGCGCGGACGCGAGCCGGGTGCGCGTGCTGCCGCCGGTGATGGATCCCGTCCACACCTCCTGCGTGCCGGCGCCCAGAGCGACATGGCCGATCGCCTTGGACGGGATGCCACCCGACTGCACCCAGTCCGTGTTTGCTTCGGCAGCGGGGAGGGAAACGGGCATTGATGCGACCGTCTCGTCGGCCTTCACCACTTCGGTGCCGCTGAGGATCGAGCTGCGTTGTCCAAAGACCGGCGTCTTGGGCCCGCCCTTCTTTCCGCCAAGTCCGCCGCACCCGGCGAGGGTGAGGGCAACGGGCAGGATTATCCAGGCGCCACGAATTGTCATGCCACTCATCATCCTCTTCTGATTTGTCATTGCGCTGCCGGTGTCGCCGGCGTTGCGGTCGCGTCGGCGACGGGCGAGCCCAGCATGCTGGCCATTTGCCCGGCGCGCAGCCGGATCGTTTCAGGTACTTGTGTGTCGCGCGCCAGATTTGCGAAGAGCGCAGCAGCCTGATCGCGCCGGCCGGCCTTGAGATGGGCGATGGCGGTCAACTCGCCGGCGCTGCCGAACCAGCTGTTCTCCGGAACGGCGAGGGGCTTGAGCGTCGCGATCACCTGATCGGGGGGCATGCTGTCGAAAGCCAGGGCGACCTTGCGCATGGTGGCCGCGTCCTTGACCGGCGGTAGCGCATCGGGGTCAGCGATAACCGCATCATAAGCGGCAATTGCGCCCTTGGTGTCATTCTTGCCGGCAGCGAGCGCGGCCTTCAACATCTCGGCCTGACCCTTATAGCCCGCGCCGCCTTCCGCGACGATCTTGTCGTAAAGCGGTTGGTCGAGCTTTGCCGCTTCTGCCGACTTGAGCAGCTTGGCGAATTCCTCGCTATTGGCCTGCGCCACGTTGGTCTGGTGGTTCTGCCACAGCAGCCAGCCGCCATAAGCAGCGAGGGCGAGGACTACGGCAGCAGCGACGGCGCGACCATAGCGGCTCCAGAAGGACGCCAGATCATCCTGGCGGACGGCGTCGTCGACTTCGCGAAGCAGGGCGTCGGTCTGATATGGCGTCAGGGCCAAATCGGGTCTCCAGTAGGATGAGCGTCAAGAGGGAGGGGTTTTGTGGCGGCGGACCTTAGCGGCGGCTGAACCCCAAGCAAATCACTTTTTGGCGGGATAAAGCTGTGCTTCACCAGGGAAGGTGCGCGCCTTCACTTCGGCGGCATATTGCGCAGCCGCCTCGGTGATGGTCGTGGCGATGTCCGCATAGCGTTTCACAAAGCGCGGCGTGCGCTCAAACAGGCCAAGCAGATCGTCCGTCACCAGAACTTGTCCATCGCAGCGCGGCGACGCGCCGATGCCGATGGTAGGGCACGGGACTGCCGCCGTGATCGCGATGGCGAGCGGTTCGATTACTCCTTCGATCACCATCGCGAAGCACCCAGCGTCTGCAACGGCGCGAGCGTCGTCAAGAATCTTGGCTGCCTCGGCTGCATCACGCCCGCGTGGACCATAGCCGCCGAGCGCGTTGATCGCTTGTGGGGTAAGACCGACATGAGCGCACACCGGAATCCCGCGAGAAGAGAGGAATGCAATCGTTTCCGCCATTGCGACGCCGCCCTCGAGCTTCACGCCAGCTGCACCCGTTTCCTTGAGAAGGCGAGCCGCACTTTCAAAAGCCTGGGCCGGCGAGGCTTCATAGCTGCCGAACGGCATGTCGATGATGACCACGCTGTGATAGCTGCCGCGAACCACCGCCGCACCGTGCGCCGCCATCATGTCCAAAGTGACGGGCACGCTGGACGGCAGGCCGTAAATGACTTGTCCCAGCGAATCTCCAACGAGCAGCATGTCGCAATGCGGATCAAGCAATTGTGCCTGTCGAGCGGTATACGCGGTCAAAACCACAAGCGGCTCGCTCGTCACCCCCTCCGCCTTGCGCGCACGCAAGGCCGGGATAGTCAGCCGCCGCATTGGTGCGGGCGTGGGGTTTGCGCGGCTGGTTGCAGTGTCGAGCGTGAAGGTCGTGGACATGGCCGCGCTTTAGCCGATGATAGCGCGCGCGGCTAGCTCATGCCCTCGGCAAAGCGCTCCTTAGCGATCGTTTACCGCGCGCTGAGCTGCGTCGCCGACGTCCTTGGCTGCGTCGCCTACCTGTTCCGCGGCCGTTGTGATGGCGGTATCTTTGCGGCGGTCCTGCTCGGTCAGGAAGTAGGCGGCAATGGCAATGATCGCGACGATCATCAAGCCGACAACGAGCGTCATGCCGCTGCGCGAACGTTCAACGATGACGGTGTGGGGTTCCTCGGTCGCCATGGGTCACTCCTTCGCATCTATGGGACGCGGAGGGAACGGGTGGCCGAGCGGTTGGTTCCTGGCCCGTTAGCGGGTCAGACATAGTCGCTCAGGCGCGCGCGCAGCTTGTCGAGAGCGGCCTTCTTGATCTGGCATACACGCGCAGCGCCGATGTCCAGGGTCTGGCCGATTTCCTCAAGGTTCATTTCCTCAACGAAATAGAGCTGCAGCACCATTGCCTCGCGCTGCGGCAGATCGGCAATGCAGGTGGCGATCACTTTTTTAAGCGATTCCCGCTCGAGGATATCATCTGCGCGTTCGGAGACATCGGCGAACCACATGGACTGGTCGGAATAGACCTCATCCATGCTCTGGTGCTGTGCCATGTCCGTACCATCGGCCAGTTCGCGCCAGCCGGCGGCATCGAGTCCCAGATGCGCTGCGATTTCGGGCTCGTTGGGTGCTCGGCCCAACTTTTGCTCCAGCGTTCGCCGCGCTTCCATGATCGTCTTGCGCCGTGCCATGGCGGAGCGGCAAAGCGTGGCGTGGCGGCGCAGATGATCAATCATCGCCCCGCGTACGCGCATCTGCGCGTAGGTCGCAAAGCCATGGCCGCGATCCTCGAAGCTGTTGGCCGCCTCGACCAGCGCGACCATGCCGATCTGTAGTAGGTCCTCCACCTCGATCGCCGAAGAGACTCGCCCATGCACATGCCAGGCGATCTTTCGGACGAGCGGCATGTATTGCTGCGCGAGCCGGTCCGGCGTTGTGCCGGTCCTGCGCCCGTAAGTGAGTGATGCAACCTCTAGCTGTGCGCTGTGCATGTCTTGGGCCTAGTCCAAAAGCCTTAACTTACATTTTCCGGCAAGTACGAACGGCGCTGAGTCCCTGCCTTGCTGTATCATGTTGCGCAGCATTGCCCGGATCCTCACGCTGCCAGCCGCTCGATGCGGTTCATGCGCGCCTCATTGCCGACGACCGCGACCACCTCGACTGGCTTGCCATCGGGAATCTCCAGGAACGACAGCACCGGCGTCTCGGGCAGGTGAGGCCGAAACAGACGCGACAGCGCGCGGCGGGCAATCGGTGAGGTAACGATGGCGAAATTACGCGCTTGCGCCATCAGCGGCCGGGCAGCTTCGGTGACCTGCTCGATAAGTCGCTGGCCGAGCGCGGGCTCGATGGGATGTTGCGCATCGCCGGCGACGCGCATGGCCTGAGCTAATAGCCCTTCCAGCTCGCCATCGAGGGTGATGACGGGGAGCGGCATCTTCACCGGGACGATCGTCTGGATAATAAGCGAGCCGATGCGCTGACGCACGCCCTCGGTCAGAGCATCGGCACTAATATCCGGTCGCGCGACAGCGACCATGGCCTCGGCGATGCGGCGGAAATCCTTGAGAGGTATATTTTCAGCCAGCAGCGAGCGACAAAGCGTCGTGATCTGCGCCAGGCTGAGCGGCTGCGGCGTGAGGCCATCGGCCAACTGCGGCGCGACCTCCTTGAGCGTATCAAGAAGCTTTTTCGCCTCGTCCATACCGAACAGTTCGCTGGCATTGGCCGTGATAAGATGATTGAGATGGGTCGCCACCACGGTCGAAGGATCAACGACGGTATAGCCGGCGATCACCGCCTCGCTGCGCCGCTCCGGCGAAATCCAGACGGCGTCGAGGCCGAAAGTCGGGTCCTGCGCCACGCGGCCTGCGATCGTCTGGGTCAGGTCGCCGCTGTCGAGCGCCAGCAGTTCCTCCGGCCAGATCTCGTCCTCGCCAATCACGACGCCCGCCACGGTGATGCGATACTGATTGGCCGAGAGCGCCAAATTGTCCTTCACGCGGATCATCGGAATGACGAAGCCGAGTTCTCGTGACAATTGACGGCGAATGCCGGTGATGCGGCCGATAAGTGGCGCGTCCTTGCGTTCGTCAACAAGGCCGATCAGGCCGTAGCCAATCTCCAGACCAAGCACGGCGCCGTCGGACACGTCCGTCCAGTCGATATGCGCCGGGTTTTCCGGAGCCGGTGCTTCGACCGGTTCCTGCGTGGCCACCTGAGCTCCCTTGCGCAGGCGCCAGGCCACGAACCAGGCAAGGCCTGCGGCGGGCAAGATGATGAGGTGTGGCATGCCAGGCAGGATGCCCAGGACGGTAAGGATCCCAGCGACCGGCGGCCAGGCGCGACTTACGCCGAATTGCTGTGCGATCTGGCCGGACAGGTCCTTGTCCGAATTGACGCGAGTGACGATGGATGCTGCCGCGATCGAGAGCAGCAGCGCCGGGACCTGCGCCACAAGTGCGTCACCGATGGCGAGCAGCACATAGGTCTGCGCGGCCTGGCCGATGTCCAGCCCATGGCTGACCACGCCCAGAATGATGCCGCCGACGATGTTGATGACGAGGACGAGAATGCCGGCGACGGCGTCGCCCTTCACGAATTTGGAGGCACCGTCCATCGAACCGTAGAAATCCGCCTCCGTCGCGATTTCCTCGCGGCGCCTCTTGGCTTCCTCGGCCGTGAGCAGGCCGGCGTTGAGATCGGCGTCGATCGCCATCTGCTTGCCCGGCAAGGCATCCAGGGTGAAGCGGGCGGACACTTCCGACACGCGGCCCGCGCCCTTGGTGATGACCACCAGGTTGATGATCATCAGGATGGCGAAGACGAAGATGCCGACGACATAATCGCCGCCAATGAGGAAATTGCCGAATGCCTCGATGACATGGCCGGCCGCGTCCGATCCGGTATGGCCGCTCACTAGCACCACGCGCGTCGAGGCCACGTTGAGCGCGAGGCGCAATAGCGTGGCGAAGAGCAGCACGGTGGGGAAGCTCGAGAAATCGAGCGGCTTGGCGGCGTTCAGCGCGATCATGAGCACCGCGAGGCTGATCATGATGTTGGTAATGAAGCCAAGGTCCAGCATGATCGCCGGGACCGGCACGACCATGAACATGACCAGCAGAAGGATAGCGAGCGGCAGCACCGCGCCCTTGGCCGTGTTCACCCAGATCTTCGAGTTGACATCACTGCGAGTCATGGTGGTCCGTTACCTTCCGAGGGTCGCGAGCATGAGGTAGGCGAGCCGCGCGGTTTCTGCGCGCGGCGCGAATTCGGGATAAGGCTGCTGATTTGCGAGCATCTGCTGCCCGGCGAGCGCATCCTCGCCCGAGAGTTGCGGGTCTTGCGTCATCTGCGTCTGAGCGATGCGCATATAGTCGGCCGGTGCCACCATCTGGCTGCCCGCGGGCAACTGATAACCGTCGGTCAGGTTGAGGTCGGAGCCGTTCAGCCCAGCAGTTTGAGCGCCATTGGTCAGTTTCCGCGAGAAGCTATCGCGAATATCGGCCAGGCTGCGGGCATTGCCCTGACGATCATAGAAGATGGTCGGGTTGGCGCGGGCCGCAGAGGGGAACAGGCTGGCGCCCGACGCGTCGGGCGCATAGGCCATGGTCTGCAGGAATTTGGCCGCACCACCGGCGCCGAGGAAATGGGCGAGGTAGAGATCGGTCGCGTCGGCGGGACGGCCGATGCGCTCCTCAAGGTAATTGCGGTTGTCGCTTGCCAGTTCGGCCGCCATGACGGAGGCGGTCTCGGGATGGTTACGCAGGTCGAGGATCTGCTGTCGAACCGCCGGATCGGACACGACATAGCGTCCGCCGGTCTTCTGGATCGCGTCGGACGCCCAGCCCATGCCATATTTGGCGCCATGGTCGTTGACGACGGCGAGCCAGCTTTGATCGAGAAACTGATAGAGGCCCGTGGCGCTCGATGTCTGCGCGCGGGCATTGGGGTTCATTGCGCTTTCGATCTGCGCCTGGCCCATGAGGTAGCCAAAATCGACGCCGGTGCGGCGGCTCGCCGTGGCGATGGCCTGCGTCACCCGGCCCGAAGAGCCGGTTGTGAAATTGGTTGTCAGTCCATCAAAAGCGGACATGCCGACAGAAAAACCCCGTGTTGGTACCGGGGTTCATTAAGCAAGAAGTATGCCATTATTGCGGGCTTTGATCGAGGCGGAAACGAAAACCCCTCCCGGCGGGGGAGGGGCTGAAAAGCACAAACGGCGCTGGTTTCAGCGCGATGGCTGGTAGAGCGCCTGGGGTGCGTTCATCTCACGCGCGGCGGCGCTGGCGTGCATCTGACCTGTGAGGTCGCTCATGAGCAGCGCCAGCATTCGCGAGGATTGAAGCTCGCCAAGCAATTGCCCCACGCGGGCCTTGAGCGCCGGATCGGTGCGCCACGCACCGACTGCCTGCACTGCGTCCAACGCCGTGCGGAAGCGAGCCATTGCCTGCTCGATGTCGCTCAGGTCGGCTGCCTGCATGGCGGCGCGAAGCTGCGTCGTGGCGTTGGCGAAATCGTCGATAATCGCGAGCGACATGGCGCCCCTGCCTTTCAGTTCTTTTTGACGGGCAGGTCCAGGTCCAGCATCTTTTCGGCGATCTTGTCGGGATCGACGGGATAATTGCCGGACGCAATGGCCTGCTTGATGCGGGCGACCCGGGCGGCATCGACCGGCGCACCTTGCGCGGCCATGCGTGACGCGGGCGTGGACACCGCGGCGACCGTTGCCGGCGCATCCTCGGTGGAGACCTTTGCAGTCGACCGCGATTGAGCGGTCTCGCGCAGCTTGGCTGCTTCGATCGCGGCGCTCATTCCCTGGCCAACAGACTTGATCATCACAACATCCTTTCAGTCCGAACCGCTCTATATACGGCCCGATTCAGGAAAGTTTAAATCCCCGGAATACGAACAACGCCAATCGCCTCGACCCGGGCAAAAACCGGGGTGGCCTTGGGGTCTTGCCGAACACGGATGAGCGCGCCGAGCGCACCATCCTCGTCGGCGACCATCATGCGGGAAATCTGGAAATCCTCATTGCCCGCGATGAGCTGGACGGGATCGCCCTTGCGCACCACGGCGGCCTGGCTGGGCATGGCAGACGCACGGAAAGCCGGGCTTCGCGGCGCCATCTGGCTTGCAGGCACGGCCTGACCGGCCT
Organism: Sphingomonas sp.; assembly: GCA_017304655.1. Taxonomy (GTDB): domain Bacteria; phylum Pseudomonadota; class Alphaproteobacteria; order Sphingomonadales; family Sphingomonadaceae; genus Sphingobium. The sequence goes on along the minus strand of JAFKLY010000003.1, from coordinate 381,814 downwards.
GTGCACTGGGCAGCAGTGGCACGCGAATGCGCCAGCCAATGCTCTGGCAGGAGACAGTCGCCACGTTGGGCAGCGCGGCGTCAACAGTGGGCGTTTGCGGGCACGGGGCCAGACGCAAGCGGCGGTCAATCGCCGTGACGGGTCCGCCAGGCTCGCCGCGATTGGCGCCCACACTCATGGCGACGAGACTGTCCAGCCGGTCGAGATTCTCGAAGGCTGGCGCTTGGGCCTGTGCCTGCGCCGGTGTGACGAGGCTCGCCAGCAGCACGAGCAAGGCGGCGAGAATGGTGTGGACGATGAGCAACTTCTGGTCAGTCATGACGAACTCCGCTGCGCAATGGGCGCACCTTCGGTCGCATTCATAGCAAAGAGCGTGCCAGATGCTCAGTGCGGGAGGGCGGGCTTTGCGACCATGCGGATGATCTGGTGGCCTGGCGTCTGGCCGTCTGCCTCCTCGGCTAGGCCGACGATACGCAGCCGGGCCTGCGGCACGCCAGCCGCAGTCAGTGCCCGCGCGATGGCGCCGAGCCGCGCGGCGGCCAGATCCCATGCGTCGAACCGATATCGGCCTCGCTCAATACCAATCGACTGAATTTGAACAATTTCATTGTTGGATGCAAAGGCGGCGGCAGTCTTTGTGACTGCAGCGCGGCCGCGCGCGTTGAGCAGGGCCTCTCCGGGCTCGAAGATGTCTCCAGCGGTCAGATCAACCTGTCGCGGCGCCTCGATTGCGCCGAAATATGTTCCAAGACCCGCCAGTGCCTTGTCCCGTGTCGCCTGATTGGCCTGCAGCAGCACGAAGAAGCCGAGTAACAGCAGGCAAAGATCGGCGAAACTCAGCGCCCAGCGCGCGCGATTAGACCGGATCATGCGACTTCGCGCGGCATTGGCCGGCGCAGCATGGCCGGCTCATTGGCGGCAATCGCGATCATGCGGTCGGCCAGCGCCCGCTGCCATTCCAGCTCACGCGCGGACAGGCTGGCGAGCCGGTTGGCGATCGGGCCGGCAATGGCGTTGGCCAGGATCATGCCGTGCAGCGTCGTCATGAGCGCGAGTGCCATGGAGGGGCCAATCGTGGCGGGATCGCGCATGGCAGCGAACATGCCGATCAGGCCGATGATGGTGCCCGCCATGCCCATGGCCGGCGCTGCGTCTGCAATCGCGCTCCAGAAAGCAATCACGCGCTCGTGACGGGCGCGCCGATCGGCGATGGCCTGGCGGATCCATAGCGCAAAATGGTCGAGATCGCTGGCGTTGGCGAGCGTGTGGAGCGCTTGCGCGCAGAAGGGGTGGGCGGTTTTCAGCCGGTCAGTGCGCGCCAGCCCCTTGAGTTCGGCGACGGCTTCCACGCGGAAGAGGAGGGCGCGGGCGTTGTCCCGTTCCTCGTCCGGGCGAGCGGTAAGCAGGGGACGGAGCGCGGCAAAGGCACTGGCGGCAGCCTGTGGTCCGGTTTGCAGGATGGCGATGAGGCCGGCACCAAGAGTGACCATCAAGATGGGGATGGGCGCGAAAACATGGCCGAAAATGTCCGTCATCGCGCGTATTCGTCCCCCACCGGCACATCAGGCCGGCAATAGCTTGCAGCCGACCGGCAAAAACTTGCCGGCCTTGCCGCTCCGCAACCGAAAAGCCGCGGAAATCCATAACTTCTCACACCGGCAGACCACCGGAAAACCCTGTTGGCACGGCATTTGCAGATATTCCCTGCGGGCATGGACCATGCCTGAACCGGACCATCTCATCCGGTCAGAACGGTCCGGCTCGGACGACCTTTAGGGAAGGCACGGAAAAAATGTCGTTGGAGGACAGTTTGTTCGGCATTCATGGCAAGGCCCTGGCGCTGCGGTCGCAGCGGCTGGAGCTGATTGCCTCGAATATCGCGAACGCTTCGACTCCCGGCTACAAGGCGCGGGACATTGATTTCGACAAGGCGCTGGCCGCGGCGACCCAGAAGCAGGGCACCGTCAACAGCGCGCTCGAGACTGCGATGGGCTATCGCGTGCCGCTCCAGCCGAGCGCGGATGGCAACACGGTCGAGATGTCGACCGAGCAGACGCTCTTCTCCGAGAATGCCGTGAAGTACCGCACGACGCTCTCCTTCCTGGAGGGGCGCCTCAACACCATCACGCGCGCTCTGCGGGGAGAATGAGCATGGCCGACAAGCCCATGAACATCTTCGATATCGCTGGTCGCGCCATGTCCGCGCAGCTCGTCCGGCTGAATGCCACAGCGTCCAACCTCGCCAATGCCGGCTCGGTCACGGGCAGCGAAGGCCAGGCTTATCGCGCCATTCGTCCGGTGTTTTCTACCGTGGTCGACAAGCCCGGCGTTGCGACCGTGAAGGTCGACAGCGTCGTGACTTCGGACACGCCCGCTACCAAGCGCCACGACCCCGGCCATCCGCTGGCGGATTCCAATGGCGACGTGTGGGAGGCGGGCGTGGATAGCAGCGCTGAGCTCGTCGAAATGGTCGAGAGCGCGCGCATGTACCAGAACAATGTGCAGGTCCTTCAGACCGCTAAATCCCTTCTCCTCGAAACGATCAGGCTCGGCAAATGACGGATAGCACAATTTCCAGTCCCTGGACGGTCGATCAATCGACGGCCGTTACCAACCGGAACCTCACGCAGACGGCGACCAAGTCGAACAGCACGATCGACATGAGCGGTTTCCTCACTTTGCTCACCGCGCAAATGCAGCATCAGGACCCGTTCCAGCCGCTCGACAACAATCAGATGGTTGCGCAGATGGCTCAGTTCTCCTCGCTGTCCGCGCAGACGGAATCGAACACGCTGCTCGGCAATATCGCCGAAGCGGTGAGCGGTTCGCGCATGTCCGACGCGGCGAACTGGATCGGCAAGTCGATGCTGGTTCAGAGCAACATCGCTACGCCCGATCGCACCGGCTCCTATGCCGGCGAACTGACATTGAGCGCCGATGCGCTCGGCGTGTCTGTCGATCTGGTCGACGCCTCCGGCAACACGGTCAAAACGCTCGATCTCGGTGCGCAGAAGGCGGGCGCCGTACCCTTTTATTGGGATGGCACCAATGATGCTGGCGACTTTGTCGGGGGCGAGGCGCTTCAGGTCAAGGTGCGTGGCACCAACCCGACACAAGTCGCAACCTGGGCCAGTATTGCTGCCGTTCAGTCGCCCGCCGGCGGATCGAACGCAAAGCTGATGACGGCACTTGGCAATTTCTCGCCGACCGACGCGCTGCGTCTCGGCTGACACACGAACCTACTGAGGAGTTTGATCCTATGTCCTTCTATATCTCGCTTTCGGGTCTCAAGGGTGCGCAGACGGACCTCTCGGTCGTCTCGAACAACGTGGCGAACGTCTCGTCGATCGCGTTCAAAAAGAGTCGTGCCTCCTTTGGTGACATTTTTGCTTCGAGCGGTGGTCCGGTCGGTGGCGCGGGTGCGCGTTTGATCGGCGTGGCGCAGCAGTTCACGCAGGGCACGCTGGAAACGACCGACAAGACGCTCGATCTCGCGATCACCGGCGAAGGTTTCTTCACCGTCCGTGGTGCAGGCTCTGCCGGTTCGATCAGCTATACACGCAACGGCGCGTTCGGCGTGGACAAGGACCGAAACGTCGTCGACACGACCGGTTCGCGCCTCCAGGTACTGCCGACGGATGCGACCGGCCTGCCAACCAGCACGGCGGCGGGTTCGCTGACTGATCTCGTTATCCCGACGACCAAGCCGGGCGACCCGACTGTGCAGCTTTCCGCCGTGTCGATCACTGACACGGGTCTGGTTGCCGCGACGTTCGCTGATGGCTCGATCGTCAACCTGGGTGTCCTCGCCATGGCGAGCTTCCCCAGCCAGGAAGGTCTGCGTCAGGAAGGCGACGCGCACTGGACCGCTACCGGCGACAGTGGCTCTGCCATTTACGGCGCGGGCAACGACGGCCTGTTTGGAGCGGTCCGCTCCGGCACGCTGGAGCGCTCGAACGTGGACATCACCGAGGAGCTGGTGGCGCTTATCTCTGCGCAGCGCAACTTCCAGGCCAATGCCAAGGCCATCGAGACGGCATCTGCGATGACGCAGACCGTCGTGAACATGCGTACCTGATCGCTGATCCAGGGACCGAAACGGGGACTTAGCCGATGGATCGTCTCATCGATGTTGCCAGGACCGCGATGCGCGGCTCGATGGCGCGGCAGACCGCGATCGCGAACAATCTCGCGAACACGGAAACTGCCGGCTTTCGTGCCGAGATCGTCAATGCGTCCACCCGCTGGCTTGGCGGCCAGAACACCTTTCAGAGCCGCGCCGAGCAGGTCGGCCAGGTCATCGCCGCCGACATGAAGCAGGGCACGGTCACGCAGACCGGCAATCCGCTGGACGTGGCCGTCGATGGCGACGCGATGATCGCGGTTCAGGCCAACGACGGATCGGAAGGCTATACCCGACGGGGCGATCTTAAGCTGAACGAGAGCGGCCTGCTCACGACTGGTGACGGCAGCCCCGTGATCGGGGAGGCCGGTCCAATTACGCTGCCGCCAGCAGACAGCATCAAGATCGGCAAGGATGGCGGCATCTGGATCGTCCCACCCGGCGGCCAGATCGACCAGCCGCAACTCGTCGACACGATCAAGCTCGTCAACGCCAAGGGATCAGTGATCGCCAAGGGGACGGACAATCTGTTCCGCGAGGTGAACGGTGGCGCGCTGCCGCAGGACCCGTTGGCCAGCGTGACCAGCGGTGCGCTCGAGGGATCGAACGTCAACGCAACAGTGGCGCTGGTTCAGATGATCGAAGCCAGTCGCTCATGGGAAACCCAGATCAAGATGATCGACACTGCCAAGGACATCGATTCCGGCGGTGCCAGCCTGATGCGGCTGGACGGCTGAAGCTGAGAGACAGGAAGGACTAGAGACATGACGACCAGTGCTCTCCATGTGGCGCGGACCGGGCTCGATGCTCAGGACGTCAAGATGCGCGTCATCGCCAACAATCTGGCGAACGTGAACACCACGGGCTTCAAGCGCGACCGCGCGAATTTCGAGACGCTTGCCTATCAGCAGGTCATTGCCGCGGGCAGCCAGGCGGATAGCCAGAACAAGCTGGCCATCGGCCTTAATCTCGGCACCGGCGTGCAACTCACCGGCACCGAGCGGATCGACACGCAGGGCACGCTCAACACGACCGGCAACAGCTTCGATCTTGCGATCGAGGGGGCTGGCTTCTTCCAGCTTCAACGGCCGGACGGTTCGATCGCCTATACGCGCGCCGGCAATTTCAAGACCAATGCGGAAGGCACGCTCGTGTCCGCCGACGGTCTGCCGCTTATTCCGCAGATCCAGTTGCCCGAGGGAGTCACCTCCGTGACCATCGGCAATGACGGGACTGTGTCCGCGACTGTGCCGGGCCAGAATGCGCCCACGCAGATCGGTCAGATCGAGACGGCGCGCTTCGTCAATCCGGCGGGCTTGCAGGCGACGGGCGGCAATCTGCTGACTGAGACGGCGGCCTCCGGCGCGCCGCAGGTTGGCGCGGCTGGCCTCGAAGGGCGTGGCACGATCCGCCAGGGTGCGCTTGAGCAATCGAACGTGAACACGGTCGAAGAGCTGGTCGACATGATCGAGACCCAGCGTGCCTACGAGATCGCCTCGAAGATGATCAAGGCGACCGACGAAATGCTCCAGTACGTCAACCAGCAGCTCTAAGCCATGAAGACGCTCCTCACGCTCACCTCCATCGTCGCGCTTGCGGCCCCTGCTTCGGCCGGCATGTTCGGCAAGAAGAAGGACCCGCTGGCCGATCCGGCCTATCAGGTCACTTATTCACCGGAAGAGGCCGCGTCCCCGGTCCGGCCCAACGGTGCCATCTTCCAGGCGAGCGCCGGCTATTCTTCACTGACCAATGGCGCTCGTGCGGCGCAGGTGGGCGATATCATCACCATCCTGCTCGTCGAGCGGACGCAGGCCACGAAGAGCACCAGCGCAAATACCGACCGCAGCGGCAACATCGGCCTCACGCCGCCGACCACCGGGCCGTTCAGCAAGCTGTTCAGCGCCAGCGATGTCGGCGCAAGCGGTACGCAGGGCTTCAAGGGCAAGGGCGATGCAGCCCAGTCCAACGCACTCTCGGGTGAGATCACGGTCACGGTGGCAAAAGTCTTCGGCAACGGCACCATGATGGTGCGCGGCCAGAAGCAGCTGACGCTCAATCGTGGCGATGAATATGTGCAGGTCGCGGGACTGGTTCGTCAGGCCGATGTCGGCCCCGACAATCGCGTGTTGTCCACGCGCGTGGCCGATGCCCGCATCACCTACACCGGCAAGGGCGAGATTGCCCGCTCCAGCCGTCAGGGCTGGTTGCAGCGCTTTTTCTCCATGGTCAGCCCTTTCTGACGGAGCCTCTTTCCATGATCTCTCGCCTTCCCATGCTGTTCTCTCGCCTGCTGAGCTGGCTGGTCGCCATTGCGATCGTCGCCGGGCTTCAGCTCGCCGCGCCCAAGGCGCATGCCGAGCGGATCAAGGATATCGGCACGTTCGAAGGGCTGCGCACCAACCAGCTCGTCGGCTATGGCGTCGTGGTCGGTCTGGCCGGCACCGGCGACGATAGCCTCGATTATGCGACGCAGGGCGTGAAGGGCGTGATTTCGCGCTTCGGCCTCACCCTGCCGCCGGGTGTCAATCCGGCACTCAAAAATGCCGCAGCAGTGCTGGTGACCGCCGAGTTGCCGGCTTTCGCCAAGCCCGGCCAGCGCCTAGATGTGACAGTCTCGGCGCTGGGCAAAGCCAAGTCGCTGCGCGGCGGTACGCTGGTACTCACGCCGATGCGCGGCGCGGATGGCGAGATCTACGCGATGGCGCAGGGCAACCTGGCCGTCGGTGGCCTCGGCGTCTCCGGTGCCGATGGTTCGCAACTCTCAGTGAATGTTCCTTCGGCCGGTCGGATCCCGAGCGGTGCCTCGGTCGAACGGGCCGTGCTCACCGGTTTCGAGAGTAGCCCGTCGCTCACCTTCAACCTGGCCGAGGCGGACCTGACCACGGCACTGCGCGTGGCGGATGCCATCAACCTGGCCTTTGGCGATCAACGTGCCAAAGCGACGGATGGTGTCTCCATCGCCATTGCTGCGCCGCCGGGCGCGGAGAGCCGCATCATGATGATGGGGCTGATCGAGAATATCCAGGTCAAGCCTGCCGATCCGGCCGCGCGGGTGATCGTCAACGCGCGCACCGGAACGGTCGTGATCAACGGCGCGGTGCGCATCTCGCCTGCTGCCGTCAGCCACGGCAAGCTGACCGTCACGGTCAAGGAGGCGCCCCGCGTGGTTCAGCCTGCGCCTTTCTCGAAAGGGGAGACTGCGGTCGAGCAGTCGAGTGCGATCACTGCCCAGGAAGAGAAGAATCCGATGTTCCTTTTTAAAGGTGGGGCGTCTCTGGCCGATATTGTGAAGGCGGTGAACGCGGTTGGCGCCTCGCCCTCGGACCTGGTCGAGATCCTTGAGGCGCTGAAACAGGCCGGTGCGATGAAAGCGGAGCTGGAAGTGATATGACGCAGATTTCCGCCACGGCTTCCAGCATCTCGGCTTTTGCCGCCACGTCGCAGACCGCTGCGCAGGGCCCGGCAGCGACGGGCGAGCGCGCGCAGCTTGCCAAGGCAGCCAAGGCCTTCGAGGCGATCTTCATGCGCCAGATGCTCTCCACCATGCGCCAGTCGGGCCTGGGGGAGGACATCGCCGGGAGCAGTGCGGTCGATCAGTTCCGCGAGCTTTCTGACGCCAAGATGGCTGAAAATCTCTCCGGCCAGGGCAATCTGGGGATCGCTGATCTCATCCTGCGCCAGCTTGAGAAGAAATCATGACCGTCAGTGACCTGTTCCTGATCGGCGTCTCCGGCGCGCGGGCGTTCCAGGCTGCCATGGGCGCGATCTCGAACAATATCACCAACACCGAGACGCCGGGCTACAGCCGCCGCACGATCGAGATCAAGGAGTCGCCGGCAGGCACCGGCACGACCATCTGGTATCGCTCCGGCCTCGCTTATGGTGGCGCGATGATCAATCGTGTCGTGCGCGCGGGCGACGATTATCTGGACGGCGCTGCGCGCAATACGGCCAATGCGCTCGCCAGCGCCGATCAGCGTGCGCGCTGGATGAGCGATATTCAAACCGCGCTCAATGACAGTTCGGTCGGTGTTGGGCAGCGCATGACCGCGATGTTCTCTTCCGTCGAACGGCTGGCTTCCAACCCCACGGATACGACGCTGCGGGGCAATCTGCTGTTCTCCTTCGAGCAGATCAACAGCGCCTTCAAGCAGAGCCATCAGGATCTGACGACGATCAGCACGTCGATCGGCCAGGCCGCGACCAGCGATGTTTCGGCGCTCAATGATGCGTTGAAGCAGTTGGCCGATGCGAACGAAGGCTTGCGCCGTTCGCAGGAAGGCACGGCGGCGCATGTCAGCCTGCTGGATTCGCGCGATCAGGCGCTCATGGAGATTACCAAGCGCCTGAACGTCACGGTCGAGATCGGGGCGAACGATGCGGCGAACGTCAAATATGGTTCGACCGATCTCGTCGTGAACGTCGACTCGATCAAGGTGTTCGTTGCGCAAGACAGCAATGGCCTGCTGCATTTCACCGCCGGCGCCGATGCCGGCACAGCGACGGCAATCGCTGATCCCACGGGCGGTTCGCTCGCCGGCATGACGACCAGTGCCTCCGTGGCGCGCGATCGGCTGGACACGCTGAACACGCTCGCTCAGCAATATGTGACAGACCTCAACAGCTGGCACACGGGCGGTCAGACGGCGGCTGGTAATCCCGGTGGCGCCCTGCTGTCGATCGGAGCGGACGCGAGTACGATCAGTGTGCTCATCACCGACCCGGCAGACATCGCCGGTGCCTCCACCAGTGGTGTCGCCAATGGCAACCTGTTGGCGGTAAGCTCGATCCGCGGGACGGGTTCGGTCGAGGATAAGTGGCTGAATTTCATTTCGACCCAGGGCAATCTGGTCTCCGCAACGCTGGCTGAGCAGACTGCTGCGTCCAACCGTGATCAGATGGCGCAAGCAGCGCGGGCGGATGTGAGCGGCATCAACCTCGATCGCGAGGCGGCGGATTTGCTGCGTTTGCAGCAGGCCTATCAGGCGTCCGCACGGATCGTGCAGGTTGCCAACGAAATCATGCAATCCCTGTTCGCGATCTTCTGATCGGCTGGAAGCGAGTAACCGACCATGGTCTTCATCACGACGCAGTCCCTCCAGGCAGAGATCAATCGCCAGAGCCGGTTGTCGAAGGACATCGCGAACGAGCAGGCGAAGATCTCGACCGGCATCAAGATCGACGAGCCGTCGGACAATCCGCAGGACTGGGTACAGATTTCGCTGCTGGGCCGCCAGCAGTCGATCAACGAAGCATGGAAGAGCAATCTTGGCTTCGCCCAGGCACGCGCTGCCAAGGCGGAGACGAACCTCAACGACATCAACAATCTGATGACGCGCGTCACGGATCTGCTCGTCACTGCCAGTTCCACCTCGTCCGGTTCGCCGGGGCGCGAGGCAGTCGCAAAGGATCTGGAGGGCATCCGTGCGACCATTTCGGACCTCATCAACCAGACCGATTATCAAGGGCAGCCGGTGTTCGACAACACGAACACGATCAACGTCCCGGTCGGTGCCGGTGTGTCGCTGGAGGCCGTGCCGACGCGCCAGAGCATCAGCGAGAATGTGATCGGCACCCGCTCGCTGGACCAGATTCTCGAGGATGCGATCAACGCCGTGCGTACCGGCACGGACACGGACCGCTCCAATGCCCTCAGCGATGCGCGCAAGGCGCTTGATCATGTCATCGTCGCGCAATCCGTGCAGGGCGTGCGGTCGCAGCGTATGGAGGACGTCGGCACGCGGCTGAGCAGCTCGGCGCTGGCCCTGACCGAGCGGCGCTCCACGCTGGAAGACACTGATCTGACTGAGACGATCACCAAGCTGCAGAACAAACTGACCACGCTGGAGGCCGCCCAGGCCGCCTTCGCCCGAATCAGTCGACAGTCGCTGTTTGATCTCATTTCCTGATTGAGGCGCTGGCCGGCTCCGAGCCGCGACCGACCAGGCTCGCTTCACCTTGGTATCGGGCGAATTGCGCGGCAGCGCGCGCCCATTCTCTTCCTTGCCTTGTTGTTTTGAGGCGATTTTTTTCGCCTCACTCAAGCCCGCGCCGCAACATATTTTAATGCCCGCTAACCCTGACCCTAAACCCTGTTTCAGTGGTGCCGTTCTACAAAGGGTCAGACCAGCGGAGACATCCGCACCGGTCTTTAAACCAAAACGCGCGCGGGGATCAGAATGTTCGCAGGTATCGGTCTCGTTGTCTTGCTGGTCATGGTGTTCGGTGGTTTCATTATCACCGGCGGCGACATTGGCCCGGTGCTTCATGCGCTCCCGCACGAAATGCTCATCATCGGTGGCGCGGCTGTCGGCGCGCTCATCATCGGCAATAGCGGCGCGGACCTCAAGGCGCTGCTCGGCGGCCTGATGAAGGTGTTCAAGGGGCCGAAGTACAAGAAGCAGGACTATCTCGACTGCATCTTCCTTGTCTCCAAGCTCATGAAGACGCTGCGGGTCGAAGGGCCGGTGGCGCTGGAACCGCATATCGAGGACCCCAAGAGCTCCTCGATCTTCGCCGAATATCCCAAGCTGATGACCGACACCGCGCTCATCCATCTGATCTGCGACACGCTGCGCCTTGTCGTCGTCTCGTCCGGCACGCTCGATCCCCATGCGGTCGAGGACGTGATGGACAACAGCCTCAAGACGCACCACCACGAGGCGATCCGCCCGGCGGACAATCTCCAGGGCCTGGCGGACGCGCTGCCGGCGCTCGGCATCGTCGCGGCCGTGCTTGGCGTGGTCAAGACCATGGGCTCCATCGACAAGCCGCCGGAAATTCTCGGCGCCATGATCGGCTCGGCGCTCGTCGGTACGTTCCTGGGCGTGTTGCTGGCTTACGGCATGGTCAATCCCTTCGCCAATCGCTGCCGTCAGGTGATCGATGCGGATTCGTCCATCTATCAGGTGGTGAAGCAGATCATCATCGCCTCGCTCCACGGCCATCCGCAGCCGCTGGTCATCGAGGCCGCGCGTTCGAACCTGAGCCATGCGAACCAGCCGGCCTTTGCCGAGGTGTTCGACGGCCTGCGCGGTCGCTGAGGCGGGTAGGGGACCAGGACCATGGCCAGCCAGCCCAAGGGCAAACGCGCGAACGAGCCTGAACCAAGGCCGATCATCGTCAAAAAGATCATCGATGGTGGCCATGGCGGCCACCATGGCGGTGCGTGGAAAGTCGCCTATGCCGACTTCGTGACGGCCATGATGGCCTTCTTCCTGCTCATGTGGCTGCTCGGCGCGACCACGGAGAAGCAGCGCAAGGGCCTGGCCGACTATTTCACGCCAACGCTCGTCCAGATGAAGATGGACAGCGCCGGCTCCAATGGCCTGTTCGGCGGTGACAGCCTTGTCGCCAAGGAAAACCACCCGACCACGGGCGGGCAGGGCAACCTCGCCATCACCATTCCGCGCGATGCCACCGGCACGAAGGATGTGGGCGGCGAGGACATGAAGAATCGCGACCGGCAGACCTTCGAGCAGCTCAAGAAGACGCTTGAGCAGAAGCTGGAGCAGGCCAAGGCGCTGCGCCGCTTGAAGAAGCACATCCGCTTCACCGAGACGCGGGAGGGGCTGCGCATCGACCTGATCGACGAATCCGATTTCGCGATGTTCGCCATGGGCACGGACAAGCTGGTGCCCGAGGCGCGCGAATTGCTCGGTCAGGTGGCGCAGGTCATTTCCAGCGTGCCGAACGACGTGATCGTGCGTGGCCACACGGACGGTCTGCCCTATGCTTCCGGCCGGAACATGAACAACTGGATGCTCTCGTCTGCCCGTGCCGAGGCGACGCGCGCCGTGCTCTCGCAGAACGGCATCGGCGCCGATCGCTTCCTGCGGATCGAGGGCGTTGCCGATCGCGAGCCGTTCATCACCAGCGATCGCTATGATCCGCGCAACCGGCGCATGTCGGTCATCCTCGGCTGGAGCAAAGGGCTGGAGCAGACGTTGAACGTTGCCCCGGCCGATCCGGCAGCGATTGCCGCCCAGCAGAAGGTCGACCGGCGTGTCCTGGTGCGCGATCAGCAGATGGCGATGACCAAGGCCGAAGCCCGCAAGATCGACCTCGGCGATACGGCGCTGCCGACGGGTGCGACGATCGTCAATGCGGACTCGATCCCCAGGCGGAGCGCCAAGACGCCGCCCGGCAAGACCGATCTCACTGCCCGCCAGACGGGGCTGATGGACCAGCATTGAGAGGGAGGCCGGGCCTCGATGGGTGCAGCTCATCGGGGTCCGGCCCGAAAGCACCCATGGCCGGCGAGGCGAGCGATTTTCTCCACTGCCCCGTGACGGGGGAAGAGGTGATTGCGGGCGCGTCAGGCCGCCGTCCTCCGCTTCGGACACGCTCCTATTCGCGGCGGGATGCCGCCGGTGAGGAGGGGATCGAACAGGTACCCTCCGCGCTCATCCTACAGCCCACCGGGCGCTGGAAGTTCACGAAGTTCACGACACGGGGGCGTGAACTTCCGCTTCTCTGACCTTTCGGGGAGCGAATGGTGAGGCAGGCGCCAGCCCCTGTTCCGGGAGTTGATACAGCCAGGTTCGTCAAAAGTTGTCATGAGAATGCGCCTTGCTCAGTCCCGTCCATCGCCAGTCAATGGGAAGAAACTGTCCTGCAAGGCTGCCATGCCGGACCGAGTGTAGGACAGCAGGAAATGCAATGCCCCGGGACCGAGGCTGTGGCGCCGATGTTCCGAAATCGCGCCTTGAAGTCCTGAGCGAATAGCCCCTGACCGTGAAGCAGGCGAGCGATGAGAGTCCGTCCCCAGACCCTCCCGCCGGGGCGACCGCTTTCAGCCTAAAACAGCCGGAAAGCGGCCCCCTCATGGCTGGGATGGTCGTTGTCTGCTGCCTAGATCTGGTTCGCCCGCGCAAAGCGGTTGATATAGTCAGCAGCGCGGAAGGCGAGCGCCTCGATTGTCTGCGTCGGCTGACCGCGGCCGGAGGTGACCATGCTGGAGCCGTCGCAGAGGAACAGGTTCTTCACGTCATGCGTGCGGTGATATTTGTCGATCACCGAGGTGGCCGGATTGTTGCCCATCCGGCAGGTGCCGAGCAGGTGAACGCCGCCGCTGGCCGCGCCGACCTCACCCGGAACGATTTGCTTGGCGCCGGCCGCGTCCATGATCTCCACCGCGCGCTCGACCTGCCATTTGGCGTGCTTCAGGTCGTCCGGATGATCCTTGTACGTCACCCGGATCGCGGGAACGCCCCAGGCATCCTTCAGCTCGGGGTCAATGTCGACGCGGTTGGTTTCCTGCGCCAGCGACGTGCCGTGGCCTGAGCAGTTCATCCAGTAAGTATATGATTCCAGATATTCCTTGAATCCCGGCCCCCAGGTCGGCGTGCCCTCCGGCACATTCTGGCCCCAGGTCAGCGGCCCGCCGGAGCGCGCGTCGAAGCCGCCGCCGCCGTAGAAACCGCGCTTGGGGTCACTGTCGTACCAGTCATGCAGGATGCGGGTGACGTTGGCGCCCTTATACTCGTTGAGCGGGTGTTCGAACCGGGCCATGGCCCCGCCGCCCTTGTTGAACATGAGGTAGCGGCCGACCTTTCCGCTCGAATTCGCAAGGCCATCGGGGAAAGCGTTGGTGGCCGAGTTCAGCAGCAGCTTCGGGGTCTCGGCGCCGTTGGCGCACACCACCACGGCGCGCGCATTCTGGAACTGCTCCTTGCGGTCCTTGTCGAAATAATGGACGCCCGTGGCGCGGCCGGCAGCGTTCATGCCGATGCGGAACACGTAGCTTTCCGAGCGGACCTCGCATCGACCGGTCGCTTCCGCCTCCGGGATCACGGTCCAGACGGACGAGGACTTGGCTTTCACCTCGCAGCCGAAGCCGCCGCACAGGCCGCATTGCGCGCAGGGCGGACGATCCTTGTAGATCACCGAATTGATGGCCATCGGCGCCGGGAACGGATGCAGGCCGAGCTTGCGCGCACCACGCTCGAACAGCACGCCGGAGGATTTCACCGGCAGCGGCGGCATGGGGTAGGGCTTGCTGCGCCATGGATCAAACGGGCTGGCGCCGGCGAGGCCGGAGACGCCGACTTCCCACTCCACCATGGTGTAATAAGGCTCGAGCTCCGCATAGGTGATCGGCCAGTCGACCAGGCTTGCGCCTTCGATGCCGCCATATTTGCTGCCTTCGATGAAATCGACCTCGTGCAGGCGCCAGAAATTGGCATTGAAGTGTGCGCTGGAGCCGCCGACGATGCGGGCATAAGTGAGCGCATTGCGGCCGCCGGCCTGAACCGCCTTCTGGCTTTCGTCGGTGCGAAAGGTCTGCGGGTTGGTGGCCGGATTGTTGGTGATGCCGGAGAGCTGTCGATATTTGAGCTCGTCATGCTCGAAGTCCCAGGGCTCCATGCGCGGGCCTTGCTCCATCACGACGACGCTGTGGCCGGCACGCGCCAGCTCCCGCGCCATGATGCCGCCCGATGCACCGGAGCCGACGACGATGAAATCGACTGTCTCGCTGGTCTTGTAGGTCTTGCTGTCCATCGAGTGCCTCCGTCAGGCCATGTAGGGCTTGGTGCCGGGATAGGGCTCGAACCCCGGATAATCCTTGTCGTAGTAGCCGAAGGGGGGCTCCCAATAATGGCTGTCGATCACGCCGATCAGCTTGGTGCCCAGTCCTTCGAAGTTGCCGCCATATTTCGGCATGGCGGTGATCCCAAGCACGGTCAGGCGGCGTACCGCCATGAAGAAGGGCGTCTCGTCCGCTTCCTGCAGCCAGGCGGTCTGCTGGGCCTCCGGCGCCTTCGAGAACGGCGTGCCGGCGCCGAATTTCTGGGCAAAGCCGGCCTGGAACTCCGTCAGCCCCTTGCGGAAGGAGGGGAGCTGTGCCTTGAAGAAACTGCCGAGCGAATTGTCGATGAAATACAGCACGCGGATATCGCGCGCGCCCGGCGTGGCCCCGCCGGGGACGATCAGGTTCGTGATCGCGTCGATCTCGGCCGCTTCGGCCGGGCTCAGCGTGGTGAGCGTCGCGGGCGCTGCGGCTCCAGCGGCACCATGACCGGCATGGCCGGCGTGGCCGGCCTGCTCGGCGGCGAACGCGATCTGCGGCCAGTTGAGCGCGATCCAGCCAGCGCTGGCGAGATTGCCGACCGCCGTCAGGAATTGCCGACGCGAGGGGGTTGTTTCGTCCATAAATGACTCCGAATCTGGCCGGAAAGCCGCTGATTCAGGCGCTGCAATGTGCGATGAGGGAATACGGCAAACTGCGCATGGACGGCGCGCGTCGGGCGTGGCGTGTTCAGCGCCCGCTGGTGATGACGCGGTCAGGCGCCATCGGCGCTGCGCAGAACAGCCTCGCGATCTTCCCTGCCTGCTGGATGCTCTCCAAGCGGCGGGTTAGTGTTCGGATTTCACAAACGAATATTGACCTGCCGCCAGCGGGGCGCTCTATCGGTGGCCTGCCGATTGGGACAATGTGGACGGGACGACGGGTGAGAGAGCGGACGGATTGGGACGAGGTCTTCACGACCGCGGCCCTGCAGCCGGATCGATGGTTCGATGCGCTGGAGACAATGGCCGAGGCGACGCGCTCGACCCATGGTCAATTGATCGGAGTGGGTGGCGCGCGGGACATACCGTTCAACATCGTGTCCAACTTTCCCGAGCAGTTGCTGCGGGACTTCGTTGCCATGGGCGGTGGCGCGCCTGACCTGAACTTTCGTGTTGCCGCATCGGAAGAGCAAATCGCGCGCGGCTTTTACGACCCGATCCTGCATGAGCAGCATTATGACGAGGTCGTCTCGCGGTTGCGCTCCAGGCTCTATCTCGAATGGTGCGAGGATGTTGGCATCCCCTTTGGTTGCCAGACCAATCTGGTGGTCGATCGCGTCGGCGTGATCGGATTTGCGTTGCTGCGCTCGCGCAAGGCGGGGCGGACGACCGCGATGCAGAGAGCGGTCTTCAGGGATGCGGCGGCGGCCGCGCGGCGGGCTGTGCGGTTGCAGGAGCAACTGGAAGGACAGCAGGCGCAATTGCTGGCCGGTGCATTCGAGGTCATCAATCTCGCCGCCTTCATCATCGATGCGCGGGGCGACCTGCTGGCGCATACCGCGCAGGCGGACGCCCTATTGTCGCGGGGTGACGTGCGCCGAGCGGGGCCTTCGCTGGACGCCAGTGGCAAACCCATGTCGCTGCGCCAGGCCATCCAGGTGCTCTTGGGCGAGGCGAACCTGCCCTATGTCCGGCTGCGGCTGGATGAACGGCCGGACCGCGCGCCGGTGTTCATCGAGGGCTTTCGCCTGCCCGTGCGGGAGTGGTCATTCGGCAAGCTGCCGCACGCGCTGCTGATCGCCAACAGCGCGCGGCGCGACCGGGCCGGGGTGGCCGCCTTCCTCTCCGCGCTTTATCGCCTGACCGAAGCGGAAGCGGACATCGCCATGCGGCTCTACGATGGCAAATCGCGCGCGCAGATCGCGCAGGACCGCGCCGTAACAACCGAGACGCTGCGTGGGCAGATCAAGTCCGTCTATGCCAAGACCGGCGTCGAGGGTGAAGCGGGACTGATCCGCCTGCTCACCGCCATCATGGCCTGACACCGCTCAAAACGTCCCCCCGTTGGGGGATGAAGCCCCAAACCGATCGCCCTAGTGGCGCCTTGTCGGGGGACCTCATGTCCTCTGATCGGGGGTGTTTGCAAGGGACGATGCCCTCCGGCTGCTTTGGGAAAAGGGAGGGTTTCCTTGGTTCGTTTAAAGGGGAGCGCCCGGCGAGTGCCGCGGCGTCTGAGGCTGTGTCGGCCTGTGCCGGCCTGTCTCGTCATCGGTCTGCTCGGCCAGTCGGCCAGCGCGCAGATCATCGATGAGAACAGTAATTTCTCGATCACCGCTCCGGCCGCACCGCGCATGGAGGCCGGGATCGATCTCAATTCCGACCTGCGCTATGGCTTCAATGCGCTGTCGCGATCCAACCTGCCGGGCGGGCTGGAGGTCGATCCCGTTGCCGACACGGTGTGGGTCAAGGGCGTGAGCGGCTATGTTGCGCGACCGGTCGCCAAAAATCTGGCGGTGGTCGCGTCGGCCAGCTTTAACCACATCAACTATTTCGACCATAGCCAGCTCAACTTCTTCAACGCGCGCGGCAGCGTCGGCCTGTTGTTCATGCCGAGCGGGGCGACCAGCCTGTATGCCGGCGGGGCGTGCAGCGTGGAACTGGAAGAGAAAAGCTTCAAATCCTACTACGACCATTGTGGCCCGACGGCGGTGCTGCGCACCCGGCTCGGTTCCGCGCGCAAGTTCCACGCGAACCTGCAGGTCTCGGGCTATATGGCGCTGGGCGATTCCAACCGGCTCGCCCGCTATCGGGAAGCGAGCGCCCGGCTGAGCCTGACGACTGGCGGGCCGCTGCTGCTGGCCGTCGAGCCGGGCGGCTATGTGCGCGATTTCACGCGGCCGGCCTTCATTCCGGCGGCCTTTACCTATGAGCGGACGGACTATGGCCTGAGCGTCCCCGTTTCGCTGATCTATCGTCATCGCCGCTGGCAGGCTGGCCTCGTCGCCGAGCCCAACGTCAACTGGTCCACAGACCCGAACTTCCGCAACTGGGACGTTCGCGTCGGTCCGACCGTGAAGGTGTCTTTCTGATGAGCTATCGCAAACTCCATCGCCAAGTGGCGCTGCTCGCGCTCGCTCTTGCTACGCCCGTGCTGGCGCAGGAAGCCTCCACGGCGCCTGTCTGGTCGGCCAAGCAGGAAAAGGCTGGCCAAAAGAGCACGGCCTCGCTCGTCGCCGGAGCGTACGCGGTCCCGTCCATCAGCGACGACGCTGTGGTTGCGCGCTTCCGCAACGCTGCCAGCGTCTATGTCCGACCCGGCGCCTGGCCGACGGCGCAGGTGCTGGTCTATGATCACTTCAGCCGCTGCGGTCTTGCCGGGACCGTCAACGCCGAGACCTCGGCGCCTGCATCGCTGCGCTGGGTGCGGTTTGCCGGCACGCGCCGCGATGCGACCGCCCCCATTATCGCCGAGGACGGGCTGATCGCCGCAACGCGCTTCGCGTCTGCCAAGGGGATAGAGGACGGCACCGATTGCCCTGCTATCGTGCAGGGCCTGTATGCCGAAGCGGCGCAGGATCGGCGCGGTGTCGCCAAGCTGGCCGAGCATGCGCGCTACGTGCTGAGCGGCGGCGCGATCGGATCGAGCGATGCACCCTTGTCCGGGGCCGCGTTGCAGACGACGCTGGCCGGACGCGTCTATGCGGGCGCGTTCCTGAAGCAAGCCAGGCTCGTCGGCGTCGGTGGCGATACCGACCATATCCTCATCATGCTGGGCGAGCCCGCCGGCCGGAGCCGGTTTCTCGCGCAATATCTTGTCCAGCCGGACGGGCGCTGGCGCTTCGAAGGCGCGACGGCCATCGGCGCTGCGCTCGCCGCGCAACTGGACGGTCAGGGAGAGAGCAAATGACAGGAGGCATGGCGATGATCAGGATAATGGCAAGTCGCACCCTCGCGCCGATCGCGCTTGTGGCGACCCTCATGGCGACGCCCGCCATCGCGGCGGATGATCCCGAGCCGTTTGATCCGGCCGATTTCAATCTGGTGCCAAAGCCCGACCCGTGGCTTCTGAAAAGCCCCGGCGAAGTGCTCGGTGATCTGGCGAGCGCGGCTGGCGAGACAGTCTCCGGATGGGGCGACGCCTACGACAGTTGGCAGAAGCAAAGGGCCGAGGAGCGGAAGCAGGAACGCGAGGCTGCGCTCGCGGCGCAGAAGCAGGCACAGACGCTGGCAGCCAAGGAGATGTATGCCCGCGGCTTCACGCGCGAGCAGATTGCCGCCGTGCTCGCCTTTCAGCTGCATGAAGATGGCTGGTGGCAGCAGGCCAACCGTGTTCTGGCCGATTCCCGGTCTTTCGACTTTGTCGGCAGTGCCGAGGACAACGGCGACCAGATCAGCTTTTCCGGTCGCAAGGAAGGGCCTTACATCGTTGGCGACTACACGCTGACGCTGGAAGAGCGGCAGCAACTCAACACCTATCGCGGCTCTTTCGCGGGGACGGTGTCGCGCTTCAATACCGCGACCGGCACTTATGTCCGTGGCGAGGAATATGGCACGTTCTCGGGCGTGGTGAACAGCAGCCTGAGCACAATCTTCTCGGGCGGATTTACCTGCCAGAACTGCGACGACTGACTGTCTGGGCGCGCCAAGCGCTCGCCCGCGACGATCACGTTATTGCACAGAGATGTCCGGGTCCGGGGGCGTGGGTCTCCCGGAATCCAGCGTGGGGGAAATGGTGCGTCGGGTTCGCCTGGCGCACCATGGACCCGGCCGGGCGAGGATCCACGGTCCATCGCGCGGTCTGCCCTCAGGCGACCGGAAAACTCAGTTCCACCAGCAGGCCCCCGTCGGGCCGATTGCTCAGACTGAGCCGGCCATTTTCGGACGAGGCGACCGCGCGGACGATCGCGAGGCCGAGGCCAGTGCCGCCGGTATCGCGGCTGCGCGATTCCTCGATGCGGGTGAAGGGCTGGAGCATATCCTCGATGCGGTCCTCGGGAATGCCGGGGCCGTCGTCCGCGACGGAAAGGATCGCGCGGCCGGTCTCGGCGCGCAGCGAGACGTGCGCCTTGCCGCCATATTTGACGGCATTGTCGATGAGATTGGCGAGCGCCCGGCGCACGGCGCGGGGATGCACACTCACGATCGTGCGTGGCATGTCGGCGCGCTCGACCGGCGCACCGGTGTCCTCGAAATCATCGAGAGTCGCATCAGCCAGTGCAGCGAGATCGACCCGCTGCGGCGGTTCGCGATCCCGGCCTACGCGGGCGAGCGAGAGGATGTCGTCGAGCATCTTCTGCATCTCGTCGATCGTGGCGACCATGCGGTCCCGGTCGGCGCCGTCAGCCGCAGTTTCCACGCGCACCCGCAGCGCGGTGAGCGGCGTGCGCAGATCATGGCCGATCGCGCCAAGCATATGGTCCTTTTCTTCGAGCATCGAGCGGATGCGTTGTTGCATCGCGTTGAAGGAGGAAGCGAGGCGGCGCACGTCATCCGGGCCGATTTCCGGCACAGGCTCGGCGCCCTCCGGTGTGCCCACACGCTTGGTCGCCGATGTAAGCGCGCGCAGTGGCGCGGCCAGGCGGCGTGTGAACCAGACGAGCGGGATCAGCACCATGCCGTAGAGAAAGAGCGATTGGACGACGATCTGGCGGAAGATCGGCTGGGCGACCGGCGCGGACCGCGAATAGACCGTGATCCAGCGGTTCGGCTGCAGCTTGACGCTGAGCTGAACCTGGCGGCGTGGCGGCCCGTCCGGCCGCACGTCCGGCGGAATATGGGTCAGGGGCTGGCGATAGGGCGGCTTGCCGATCGCGACCCGCACTTCAAGGGGTGCGATACCGGCGGAACGGAACAGCTCGGCAGCGCGGCGCGCGACGTCCGGCGCATCCTGCCCGGCAGGGGCAGGTGCCTGCGTGCTGACGATCAGGCTGCGTGCGGCGCGGGCGCGCTGCCAGGGGGCAGGGCGTTCGCGCGGGTCCAGCGCCTCGAGAATGCGGATGACACCCGGCGCGGCCGCGAGGGTGATCCACTGGTTGCGCTGCGTCACGTAAAAGAACGAGAAACCGATAAGCTGCACGACGAACAGGGAGGCCGCGACGACGAGGATTGTCTGACCGGCGAGGGTACGCGGCCGAATCCGGCCAAGCAGGGAGAGCGGATTGAGGGTCATTCGCGCACCACATCCGCGCTGAACATGTAGCCGCCGCCCCACACCGTCTTGATGAGCGTGGGCGAGCGTGCGTCGTCCTCGAGCTTGCGGCGCAACCGGCTGATCTGATTGTCGATCGACCGGTCGAAGGCATGCGCCTCGCGGCCCTGGGTCAGATCGAGCAGCTGGTCGCGGCTGAGCACTTGCCGGGGATGCGTCACAAAGGCCTGGAGCAGCCGGTAATCGGCAGTGCTCAGCGGAATCGCGACTTCATCCGGGCCAGTCAGCGTCCAGTCGTCGGCGCGCAGTGTCCACCCCTCGAAACGGTACAGCGCTGCACCGGCCTGGGTGTCGCGTGTGCTGCCGCCGCCGTTGCCGGCGCGGCGCAGGATCGTCTTGATCCGCGCGACAAGCTCCCGGGGGGAAAAGGGTTTGAGCACATAGTCGTCCGCGCCCATCTCCAGCCCGACGATGCGGTCGGTCTCCTCGGTGCGCGCTGTAAGCAGGATGATTGGCATCTCGCCTTGCTCGCGGATCGAGCGGCAGAGGCTGAGGCCATCCTCGCCGGGCATCATGATGTCGAGAATGACGAGTTCGATCGCACTGCCGGCCAGCACCTTGCGTGCCTCGGCGGCATTGGGCGCCTCGGACACGCGAAAGCCGGCGCGCTGAAGATAGGCCCCGAGCGGTTCGCGGATCGCCGCTTCGTCATCGACGAGGAGCAGATGGGGCCGGGTAGACATCTTCGGGGCCTTCCTGTGCAAGCGGGTCGATCGGCTTGTGCCTCGGTTAGGCAGTCGCGTCCATCATGCAAGCGGAGATGATCGGTTCGGGCGGGATCGGCTGCATCTGGCCCAAGGCAGCCGCGTGGCATGAGAACACGGCCGGTTCGGCAAGGCGTGGGAGCACCTGGCGAACCGGCCGTGCAGCCTCAGAGCCCCGGGGGCGGGGGCGGGGGCCTATGCGCCGGCGCAAGGCGGTCGCGCATTGCCTTGCGGGCGGCGTCACGTTCGGCGGACGAAATCTTGCCGTCGTGATCGGTGTCGACGCGGTCGAAGCGAGCGAGGCCGGCCTCAACGAACTGCGCCTTGGTGATGGACTTGTCCTTCATAGCGGCCATCGGTCCCTGCGGGGGCGGGCCGCCGGCCTCGGGGCCATGCCCGGGCATCGGCCCGTCACCCATACGGTCCATGCCGCCCATTCTGCCCATCGGCGGGCGGCCTGGGCCCATCTGATGGCCCGCGTCGAATTCCGCCTTGCTGATCGATCCGTTCTTGTCGGTGTCGAGGCGAGCGAACATGGCATCGCGCGCTTTCGCGCGGGCGGCCTCGTGCTGGGCCTGACGCTCCTGCGGAGTCAGCGTGCCGTCATGATTGGCGTCCATCTCGTCGAAGCGCTTTTCCAGCATGGCCTTGAGGTCGGCGCGGTTTTCCATGAGCGCCTTGCCCGGACGTCCGCTGGCGCCGGGCGGTGGGCCGGCCTGCTGGGCACTGACGCTGACACCGACGCCCAAGGCAAGCAGCCCTGCGCCCATCAGTGCGATACGGGAATGTCTTGGCATCTTGTCCTGACCTTTTTGTGTGGCGCTGTGGGAGAAGCGCCGATGAAGCCTTCTAGCCGTCTTGTGTCACGAGAGTTTGTCGGCAACGCGGGTCTTTGTATCAAATTGTCGCAGACAGGCTGCGCGATCAGGCCGCTACCACCCGGTTGCGGCCGCCCCGCTTGGCGGCATACAGGGCCTGGTCCGCCTCATGCAGGAATTCGTCGGCCGACAAGCCGGTCTGGAAGCGGGCCACACCGCAACTGATTGCCGTGCGCAGAGCGTTGCCGGATGGCAGCACGATCGGATCGGCATTCACGGCCGTCACGATGCGGCCGCAGATATCCTGGACCTTATCCCAATTTGGCGTGGTGAGCAGGATGACGAACTCGTCCCCGCCAAGGCGCCCCACGGCGTCGCTGGAGCGCACTTGCGCGGCGATGCGCCGTGCGATCTCGCGAAGCACCATGTCACCCACCTGGTGCCCGGAATTGTCATTGATGAGCTTGAACCGGTCGACGTCGATCATGGCGATGCTGAGCGCGCCAGGCCTCGCATTGAGCAGTGCCAGGTCGAGCCGCGAGCGGAAACCGGCGCGATTGAGGAGGCCGGTAAGGCTGTCCGTCTTCGCCGTTCGGGAAAGCGACAGCTCCTGGTTCTTGCGCTGGGTGACGTCGTGGATTGTCGCGATCGTGCCCAGGCAGCGACCGGTCTCGTCGAAATGGGCGCGGAACACCGCCTCGAGCCAGGCATCATTGACCTTGACGGTCCGAAACTCGGCTGAGTGGCTCTGAGACAAGTCATCAAGCGCGGCGTTGTGCGCGCGGCGCAGTTCATATTGTCCTTCCTGCGAGATGTGCTCGAAGGTTCCGCCGACCAGTTCGGCCGAATCCCGGTCGAGCAGGATGTCCGTCGTGCCAACGATGCGTTCGCAGCGGCCCGCAAGGTCGAAGGCAAGCAGCAGGATGGGCGACCGCCCGGCCAACATACGCAGGGATTGCTCGCTGTCGCGCAACTTGCGGATCAAATCCTCCCGCGCTGACAGTGCGGCGACGATCGGCATCTGGATCAGCAACATGGTCGCGAGGTAAAGCTGGATGCCATAGACCCGCATGTCCGCGTCATAGACCTGCATCACGATGGGGCCGTGACCGGCAATCGTCGCGCCCCCGCCGATCACCGCAACGATCATCAGAGAGAGCTGGGTGCCCAGCCAACCCGCCCTGAAAGCGGTCAGCATCAGCGGAATGATCATCAGGAAGAGAAGCGGATGGCGCGCGACGAGGAACAGGGCAGCGGCTGTAACTGCGGTGAAGGCCATGAGACAGGCGAATTCGACGCGGCGTTTCGCGCTCATGTCCCGTAGCCGCCGTGCCATGTCTCCGCTGAGCAGCGACAGGAAAAGCGGGGTGAAAATCAACAGGCCGAGACTATCGGCGAGGAACCAGCGCAGATAGGCGACACCAAGCGGCTGTCCATACAAATGCCATGCCGTCAGCGCGCCCAGGCAGGCGCCTGCGCCGGGCGCGAGCAGACCGGCCCAAAGCAGCATGAAGAGGACCGTCTTCGGCTCCGAGGCGACGCGGGACTTGCCGGCGCTGGCGCGCAGGCCGATCGTGGCGATCGCGAGCTCCAGAATGTTGGGAATTGCGTAGTAGATCGGGTCGGGCAGGCTTGCCCCCAGCGTCATCATCGCCAGGAAATTGCCGGCTATCCCCGCGCCGATAATCCATGCCGCCTGCATGCGAGGGCTGAGAAGGACAACGGCAAGCACGATCGCATTGGCCGGCCAGATGGGCGCTATCCCACTGTGACTATGGGCATATGTGAGCGTTGCGATGGCAAGAACATAGTAAGCCAGGCCGGCAAGGAGCGGACTCGCGGCCATGCGTAGCCAGGAAGGGAATTGACGATTTTCGCTCCGGTGCATGTTGCCCTCATGGCGGAAAACCGGTTTGCACTCCGTTAATCATGCCCGGAAAGATGATGAGAGCGGATGCTCGCCGCCAAGACCATTGACCTGGCGCGCGCGTCTGTGGCAAGCGGCCGCCCATTGCGCGAGCGGGTATAGCTCAATGGTAGAGCACTAGCCTTCCAAGCTTGTGATGCGGGTTCGATCCCCGCTACCCGCTCCAGTCTCGCGATACTCCTCCTGCCCGGCTGCAAGGCGCCTGCCGCTTTTCTCAGCGGTCCGTCGCCGAGGCAATTGACAGGTCATCCGATAAGCTGCACCCAATCGCCATGGATCGCCCCACCATGCGCCAGTTGGAGGCGCTCGACATGATTGCGCGGGAAGGCAGTTTTCGCGCTGCCGCACGCGCTCTTGGCATTTCGCAGGTCGCCGTGAGCGACCATATCCGACAGCTCGAGGCGCGGCTCGGAACGCGCCTGTTCGACCGCTCGCGCGGCGGCAAGGCGCGTCTTTCCTCGGCTGGCGAAGCGGCGCTTTCGCGGGCAAGGCTGATCTTGTCCGACTGCGATGCGCTGGTTGCCACGATGCGTGATTTCGCAGGGGCGAAGGCCGATGTCGATGCGGCGAGCGCGCAGGAAAATCGCACGGCGCCTGTGACGCTTGCAGCGCCGCTTTCCGTACCTGAAGACGAACCCGCTGCGGTGCAATCCATCCAGATGACGCCCGAGCCGTTGGTGGAAACCGCTGGGCCGGAGGAGATGGACAGGCCCATCGTGATCGGCACGCATCCCTCGATCCTGTCGCGTTTCCAGGAGAAGATCGCGGCGTTTGAGGATGCCTTTCCGCACCGGCCGGTTTCGATCGATTTCAATTGTTTCGTCGCCGATCGCGTGGCGCTGGCCCTCTCGTCGGACAAGGTCTCGATCGCCTATTTCTATGCGCTGGGCGAGACCAAGGTCTTTCCCTCCGACTATTTGTGGAGCGAACGCTGGGCCTTGTTCGTGGGTGAGGGGCACCGCCTTGCCGGGGCCGAGTTCGTGGGTCGCGAGGATCTGGCCGGCGAGGCGCTGGTCGGCTTCACGCCCGGCAACCGGCTGCGGCCGCTGCTGGACGCCTGCCTTGCCGAGGCCGGGCTGGGCGGGCTGCCGTTTGCGCTGGCAAGCGACGATTACCCCGAGCTGGTCGATCAGGCGCGCCGCGGGGCAGGGATTCTACCGCTTTTCGGCGCTGCCGCCGCGCGGATCGGCACGACGGCCGGCTTGAAGCGCCTGCCTTATGTTGATCCCATTCCCGCGATCGACGTCCGGCGCGTCGTTCACCCCAGCCTGGAAAGCGATGACGAGGTGCAGGCGCTGATCGCCACGCTGCAGTAACGTCGATCGGGATGGTCATGCGCCGCGCTTCGCCTGAAAATTGCACTGGCGGGCGCCTTGGTCTATCAGAGCCGTAAGAGCCCCGGCGTCCGCTGATCTTTCCCGATTCGCGTCGCCGGGGCCTTGATTTTTCGTTCCATTCGCAACGAGTAGGCACCCCAGCATGACCCGTCGCCGCCAAATCTACGAAGGCAAGGCGAAGATCCTTTACGAAGGACCCGAACCCGGCACCCTGATCCAGTATTTCAAGGATGATGCCACGGCGTTCAATGCGCAGAAGAAGGGCACCATCTCGGGCAAGGGCGTGCTCAACAACCGGATTTCCGAGCATATCTTCACGCTGCTCGGCCAGATCGGCGTGCCGACCCATTTCATCAAGCGCCTCAACATGCGCGAGCAGCTCGTCCGTCAGGTCGAGATCGTGCCGATCGAGGTGGTCGTGCGCAACGTCGCGGCGGGATCGCTCTCCAGCCGCCTGGGCATCGAGGAAGGTACGCAGCTGCCGCGCACGCTGATCGAATATTATTACAAGGACGATGCGCTTGGCGATCCGATGATCACCGAGGAGCATATCGCCTGCTTCGGCTGGGCGAGCCAGGAGGAAATGCACGACATCGCCGACATGGCGATCCGCGTGAACGACTTCATGTGCGGCCTGTTCGCGGGCATCGGCATCCGCCTTGTCGACTTCAAGCTGGAGTTCGGCCGGATCTGGGACGGCGATTTCTCGCGCGTCATCCTGGCGGACGAGATCAGCCCTGACGGCTGCCGTTTGTGGGACATGGCTACCAACGAGAAGCTGGACAAGGACCGCTTCCGTCGCGACCTCGGCGGCGAAGTGGAAGCCTATCAGGAAGTCGCGCGGCGGCTGGGCCTGCTGCCCGAGGGCACGGACACGGACGTGCTGGACCTCGACAGCCACCGCAAGAAGCGCGGCAAATAAACGCTGAGGCCGGACGCGGCTTTCCGTGCCGCGTCCGGCTTGCGCTCTGGCCGTCTCAGGTCATGGCGCCGGTGAGCGCCGCGATGCCCATCCAGAGCGCCATGCCGGCCATGGACAAGTCCTCGATGAGCGAGACAAAGCCGAGCGGCACATTGTTGCCGCCGCCGACGCAGGCGCATTTGAGCGTGCGCTTCTCCACATAGACGGTTCTATATATTGAAGTGGCTCCGATGGCGCCGATGAACAGCGCCACGGGCGCCGACAGCCAGGTGAGCACGCCCGCCAGCATGAGCACGCCCGCGCCGAGCTGCGCGAAGGGATAGAGATAGGCATAGGGCACCCAGCGGCGCGCCAGCAGATCATAGCCCAGGAACATGGTGGCGAAGCGATCCACATCCTGCAGCTTGAGCATGGCGAGCAGGATCATGCTGAGCGAGACGAAGCGGGCGAGCGTCATCCCATCCAGCCATGGCGTCCCGGTCAGCTGGCCGATCGCCAGGGCGATGAGGGCCGCGACGGCGAATACCGCGACGACGGGTGTGTAGCTGGTCGCCGCCGGATCCTTCACCCTGAGGCCGAAGAAGCGCCGCAGATCGTCATAGCCGCCGATCCGCTTGCCGCCGATGAAGGTCTGCGGCGTCGTCTTCACATCATGCTCGGCCTTGAACGCTTCCTGTTCGGCGCGGGTAGTGATCCAGCGATCGTCGACCTGATAGCCCTTGCGCCGCAGCAGGGCGCGCGCCTTCAGGCCATACGGGCAGATATGGTCCGGCATCACCATGCGATAGAGGATGGCGCGCTTTTCTGCGGTGTGGGTCTGGTCGGCCATGGGCATCGCTCCTTGTCAGTCAACGGATGCACGCCATATAGGTTCCGTATCATGGTACGGAGTCAAGCATGGCGCAGATGACAATCGCTGGACTGGCGCGGGCGGGGAATGTGGGCGTCGAGACGATCCGCTTCTACCAGCGCCGGGGGCTGCTCCGCACGCCGGACCGCACTGGCGGCAGCGGACTGGCAGGCGGCATCCGGCGCTATGATGCGCAGGACGTGCGGCGGCTGCGCTTCATCCGCGCGGCGCAGTCGGCCGGGTTCACGCTGGAGGAGATCGGCGAACTGCTGCGGCTCGACGCGGGGCAGGATCGCGCGCGGGTGCGCATGCTCGCCACGCAGCGCCTTGCCGCGCTCGACGCCAAGATCGCGGCGCTGGAAGAGGCACGCGCGGCCTTGCGCCATCTCGCGCGGGAATGTGGGGCGTCGGATGAAGGGCCATGCCCGATCCTGACCTCGTTCGGCGTTTAGCGCAGCGGGGCTTAGGAACCATTTTCCGCGACAGTCCAGGCGTGCCGCTCTACATTGGCAAACGAGGATCAAGGACGCGAACGCACTCCACGCCATGTTGACGAGCTTCATCCGGCCCGCACGCGATCTTGCGGAGATCGTCGCCTGTTTTCGGCAACGCGTCTCGCCCGCCGGCGTGCCGGCGATCACGCTGGCCTTGCCCGCCCGCCCGGAGCTGTTCGTGGAATTCTATCTTGCGACGCCCTATTCGGCGCGGACAGCCGCCGGTCTCGATACCGCGCCCGCCATTGCCCTTGTCGGCCCGTCGACGGCCTATCATACGGACATTCGGATCGGCGGTGCGATCGATACCTTCACGATCAAGTTCCAGCCGACCGCGATGCATCGTCTCTTCGGCCTGCCGGGGCGATTGCTCGTCGATCGCGCTGAGGATGCCCGCGCCGTCGAGGCCGGTTTCGGGGACCTGCGAGCGCGGCTGGGTGATGTGCAGGATTTTGGCGTACGGGTGGAGATTGCCCAGCTCTGGCTGCGCAACCGGCTCCGCGACGGGCGCGAGGTTGGCCCGATCGACCGCGCCGCGCGCCTGATCCGGCGGTCCTCGGGGCAGGTCGACCTCGATTCGCTGGCGGAGCGTTGCGGCATGGGCGCGCGCCATTTCCGCCGCTGCTTTGCCGAGGCGGTCGGTGTCTCGCCCAAGGCCTACAGCCGCATCACCCGCTTCCATGCCGCGCTCGATTTCCGGGGGCGTCATCCCGACGTGCGCTGGACAGAGATCGCCCAGCGTTTCGGCTATTTCGATCAGTCGCACATGCTGCGCGACGCGCGCCATTTTGCCGATGGCATGACACTGAGTGCCCATGGCAGGCCCGGCGCGGATGCCGCCCGGTCCGTTTCTTCCTATTTTGCGCAGTAGCTCTGGCGCCAGACTCGCGGGCCTGACACCGACCCCTGGAGACATGCTCAATGACCTCGACCCGCGACCCGCACGCCGACATCACGCAATGGCTGGACGCCCATTGCCATGATTGGAACGCGGATGACGTGCCGGGGATGTTCCGCGCCGCCGCGCCGGACCTGCACTGGGTCAACGTGGTGGGGATGCACTGGCAGGGGCTGGACGAGGCAGTTGCCGCGCATGTGGCGTTCTTCCGGCACATGTTCGCCGGCGTTCCGCTCGAACGGATCGCCATCGAGAGCGTGACGCCGATCAGCGCGGACGTGCGCGTGGCGGTCGTCCACTGGCGGCTGGGCGACTATGTCGTCCCGACCGGCGAGACCGTGAAGGGGGAGGAGAACCGCATGAGCCTCGTCTTCTCAGGTCAGGGCGACGCGCTGCGCCTGCGCCATGTTGCCAATGTAAGGATTGATCCGGTCGCGGCGGCGCACGATCCGGTTAGGCGTTTGCGCTGAGGGCAGGGAAGGCGAGCCTCACCCCGCCGGCAGGCGCAGGCGGACGAGGAGGCCGCCCAGATCCTCGCTTTCGTCGAGCGAGACTGTGCCGCCGTAGATTTCCGCCACGTCGCGCACGATGCTGAGGCCGAGGCCGGTGCCGGGCTTGCCGCTGTCCAGTCGGGCACCGCGATCGAAGATGCGCTCGCGCTCCGCCTCGGGAATGCCCATGCCGTCATCCTCGACAAGCACGTCGACCCACTCGCCCGAGGGCTGGACCGTGACGAAGACGCTGCCGCCGCCATATTTGGCGGCATTTTCGACGAGGTTGCCGAGCAGTTCGTCGAGGTCCTGTCGCTCGACGCGGACCACGGCGCTGTGCGATCCGTCGCGGTCGATCCGCACGTCGGGATACAGGCGCTCCACGGCCCGTTCGACCGCTTCAAGGCTTGGCCAGACTTCCGTGCGGCTCTGCGCGGCGCCACGGCGACCAAGCGCGCGGGCGCGGGCAAGGTGGTGGTCGATCTGCCGCCGCATCGTTGCGGTTTCGCGGATGACGGTGCTGGCGAGATCCGGCGACTGCGCGGTCGCGGCATTCATCACCACGGTCAGCGGCGTCTTGAGCGCATGGGCGAGATTGCCGGCGTGGCGGCGGGCTTCCTCGGCCTGCTGCTCGTTATGGGCGAGGAGGGCGTTCAGTTCTTCGACCATGGGCTGCACCTCGCGTGGCAGCGGCTCGGTCACGCGGGATTTCTCGCCGGT
The DNA here is from genome assembly GCA_017304655.1 of Sphingomonas sp. Lineage (GTDB taxonomy): Bacteria > Pseudomonadota > Alphaproteobacteria > Sphingomonadales > Sphingomonadaceae > Sphingobium. The sequence goes on along the minus strand of JAFKLY010000003.1, from coordinate 351,810 downwards.
GCGCATCCGGATGATCTCGCGCCGGATGCGGCGCAGCGGGCGCAGGCCGATAAACACTTGCAGCGCGGCAAGCAGGATCAGGCCGGCGCCCAGCGCGAGGAAGCTGTAGATCAGCGTCGAGCGGAGCGAATGAACCTGCGCATCCAGCCCTTCACGGGCTTGCGCAACGATGAAAATCCAGCGCGTGTCGCTGCCGGGCAGAATGACCGTGCGCGCCATCAGCCGCAGGGGCTCGTCCGGGAATTGCTGGCTGTCGATGCCCCGGCCGGGATTGGCGAGCATTTCCGGCGTGACCCGCACCGCGCGATCCCACAGGGAACGCGAGCGCCAGTCCTCATGGCCATCGCCGCTGATCTGGTAATAGAGGCCGCTGGCCGGCTCCAGGAAGCGCTGATCGGCAAGCGGGCGATTGAACAGCACTTCGCCTTCCGGCCCCACTTCGGCCGAGGAGATCATCGCAGTCAGCACATAAGAGAGGCCGTCGTCGAAATTGGCGGTGACGGCCGATGTCAGCACGCGGTCCAGCGTCAGCCCGCCGCCCAGCAGCAGCACGCCGATCCACAAAGCGGAAATGGCGATGATGCGCCGGCTGAGCGACCCCGTGCTGCGGCTGGTTTGCCCGGCGGGCCTGTCGTCCGGCGCCGTCTCAGCCAGCGGGTTCATCCAGGCTGTAGCCCAGTCCCCTGATGGTCGAGATCACGTCCGCACCCAGCTTCTTGCGGATACGGGTGACGAACACCTCTATCGTGTTGGAATCCCGGTCGAAATCCTGATCGTAAATATGCTCGATCAGCTCCGTGCGGCTCACCACCTTGCCCTTGTGGTGCATGAGGTAGGAGAGCAGCTTATATTCCTGCGCAGTGAGCTTCACCGGTTCGCCATTGAGCGTGACCTTGCCCGAGCGCGTATCGAGCCGCACGTCGCCGGCGATCAGCTCGGACGAAGCGATACCCGAAGAGCGGCGGATGAGCGCGCGCAGGCGGGCGATCAGTTCCTCGCTCTGGAACGGCTTGGCGAGATAATCGTCCGCGCCCGCATCCAGACCGGCCACCTTATCGGACCAGCTGTCCCGCGCGGTCAGCACGAGCACGGGCACTTTGGAGCCTTCCTTGCGCCAGCGATCAAGCACGGTCAGCCCGTCGACTTCCGGCAGGCCGAGATCGAGCACGATCGCGTCATAGCTCTCGGTCGAGCCGAGAAAGTGGCCATCCTCGCCATCGGTGGCGAGATCGACCGCATAGCCGGCGCCTTCCAGCGTGGACTTGAGCTGGCGACCCAGAGTCGGCTCATCCTCGACGATCAGCAGGCGCATGGCGTTCCTTTCAGATATTGGGCAGCGGCGGACGGCCTCTGCGGCCTAACGTGTCCGCCCGATGATATTGCCGGTCTTGCCGTCCACATCAACCCAGACGACCTTGCCGTCCTGGCGGAGGAACTGCATGCGATAGACGCCATCGCGCGGGGGCGGGGCGACGCCGACATAGGTGGCATCGCCCATTTCCCGCTCGATCCGGCGCTTGATGATCGAGAAGGGCATCACCTCGCCGTCCAGCATGGCGCGGCGGGCCTCCCTCTGCTCGTCACCACGGGCAAAGCTCTGGGCGGAAGCGGGGACGGCTGCGCAGGTCAGTGCAGCCATCCCGCCGAGAATCAGGGGCAGAAACCGAAACATCATGCCTGTCTGATAGCCCTTACCCATTGAACAAGCCCTGAATGCCTCATCTATCCCTCATTCAGCGTTCAAGCATATATTGGACGCTGAGTGAAATCGAGGTGGAGATACGCCCCGGCTCGATCTTGGTATCGGGCGCCGCGACTGCCTCCATGCGCATCGCCACGATGGGCATGGGCGGGGCATAACCGCCACCTTCCGAGACGCCGACCAGCTTCGCGCTGCGGAAACCGGTGGCCTGTGCATAGAGATTGGCGCGTTCCTGCGCGGTCTTGACTGCCTTGAGGCGCGCCTCATCGAGCAGCTTGGCCGGATCGGTGATGCCGAAGGCCGGGCCATTGATGTTGGTTGCGCCGGCCGTGACCATTGCGTCGACCAGCTCTCCCGCCTTGTCCAGCTTGCGCACCTTCACGGTGAGCTGGTTGCTCGCCTCATAGCCCACGAAGCGCGGCGGCTGGCCATCGGTGCGATTGGAATAATCATATTGCGGGCTGAGGTTGATGCCGCTGGTCTGAATGTCCTGGCGCGCGACGCCGCCCTTCAGCAGCGCGGCGATCACCTTGTCCATCGCGGTCGCATTCTGCGCCATGGCGTCCTTCGCGCTCATCGAGCGGGTCTGCACGCCGGTGTTGATCGTCGCCATGTCCGGCGCGCTCTCGACCGATGCCTCTACCGTGAAGTTCAGTACCGGGCCGCTCGCGGGCACCATCGGTATCGGGCCTTGCTGCATCTGGGCGGAAACCATGGCCGGCGTCATGAGCATGGCGGCGGCGATCAGGTGAGGCATACGGAGCATCTGGCATCCCTTTTTGTGTGTCTGCGATAGGTTGGCCTTTGACCCGGATCGACTGAACCGCGCCTGACCCACCCGTTGATCGTGCGTTCAGCCTTGCCCCGGCGGCTTGCATCTTTTAGCGCCGCGCCATGGCAGCGCCACTCCTATCCTATGAAAATCTCGGTCTCGTCCAGGGCACTGGCTGGCTGTTCCGCGGACTCAATCTCCAGATCGGCGAGCGCGACCGGCTGGCGCTGATCGGCCGCAACGGTGCGGGCAAGACGACCTTGCTCAAGCTGATCGGCGGCGCAATCGAACCGGACGAGGGCAAGCGCGCCATCGTGCCGGGCACGCATGTCGTCATGCTGGAGCAGGACCCCGATGTTTCCCGCTTCGCGACGCTGCACGATTTCGCAACGGCGGGGCAGGGCGCGCCGGCCGTGCATGAGGTGGAGGCGATCGCCGACCAGCTCGGCATCGACCTGATGCGCGAGGCCGCGACCGCATCGGGCGGTGAACGGCGGCGCGCGGCGATCTGTCGGGCGCTGGCCAGCGAACCGGACATCCTGCTGCTCGACGAGCCGACCAACCATCTCGACATCAGCGCGATCACCTGGCTGGAGGAGTGGCTCAATCGCTTTTCAGGCGCCTTCGTGGTCATCAGCCATGACCGCACCTTCCTGACGCGCCTGACGCGTTCGACCCTGTGGCTCGACCGGGGCAATCTGCGCCGCAATGAAGTGGGCTTCGGCGGTTTCGATGCGTGGACCGAGCGGGTCTATGCCGAGGAAGCGCGGGCAGCCGACAAGCTGGACGCGAAGCTGAAGATCGAAGCGCACTGGCTGGAGCGGGGCGTGACCGCGCGGCGCAAGCGCAATCAGGGGCGGCTCGCCAAGCTTTACGAAATGCGGGCAGAGCGTGCCGCGATGATCGGGCCGCAGGGCGCCGCCAAGCTCGCCGTCGCGGCCGACGGCAGCAAGACCAAGACGGTGTTCGCGGCTGAGCATGTTTCCAAATCCTACGGGGACCGCACGGTCATCAAAGACTTCACGCTGCGTATCCAGCGCGGCGACCGCATCGGAATCGTGGGCGGTAACGGGGCCGGCAAGACGACGCTGCTCAAGCTGCTGACCGGCGAGATCGAGCCGGACAGTGGGACGGTGACGCGGGCCAGGACGCTCGACAGCATCGTCATCGACCAGCAGCGCAGCCTCATGAAGCCGGAAAAGACGGTTCGCGACGTGCTGGCCGAAGGCGGCGACTGGATCGACGTGCGCGGCGTGCGCAAGCATATCCAGGGCTATCTCAAGGAATTTCTGTTCGAGCCGTCGCTGTCCGAGGCGAAGGTCGGCACCTTGTCGGGCGGCGAGCGCACCCGCCTGTTGCTGGCCCGCGAGTTTGCCCGCGAATCCAATCTGCTGGTGCTGGACGAGCCGACCAACGACCTCGACCTGGAAACGCTCGACCTGCTGCAGGAAGTGATCGCCGACTATGAAGGCACGGTCCTGATCGTCAGTCACGACCGCGATTTCCTCGATCGCACGGTGACGGTGACGCTCGGCCTGGACGGGACGGGACGGATCGATGTCATCGCGGGCGGCTATGCCGATTGGGAGGCCAAGCGCCGCCAGCCCAATGCCGCGCCGAAGAAGGCGGCCGCGAAGGCGGAGGCGCCCAGTGCACCGCCGCCGCCCAAGGCCGCCAAGCTCAGCTACAAGGACCAGCGGGACTATGACCTGCTGCCGGGGCGCATCGCGGAGATCGAGGCGGCCATTGCGCGGGACGAGGCGGCCCTGTCCGATCCAAATCTCTACACCCGGGAACCCAAGCGCTTCGCGGCGCTGACCGCAGCGATCGAGGCGGCGCGCGCCGAAAAGGACGCGGCCGAGGAACGCTGGCTGGAACTCGCCGAAAAGGCCGAGGCGCTGGAAGGGTGAGCGCGACGAGGCGGCCCCAGGATCAGTCTTTTGATCGCCCTCTGTCAGGACCTGACCGGACGGACGGCGGACAAGCAGGCCGATGAGCAACAACCAACCGATTCGCGCGATCCTGCTTTGCCTCGCGGCCCTGCTGTTGTTCGCAGGGCTGGACAGCACGACCAAGGCGCTGACCGCATCCTTTCCGGCGCCAGTGATCGCGGCGGCGCGCTTCATCGGCAATCTGCTGCTGATGCTCGTCTTCGTCGGGCCTCGGAGCGGGCGAGAGATGATGCAAACCAACCGCACCGGCCTCGTCTGGCTGCGCGGTTGCTGCCTCGCCTGCGCGTCCGTGCTCATGGCGCTGGCCCTCACGCGCCTGCCGGTGGGCGAGGCGACCGCCATCATGTTCTTTTCACCGACGCTGGTTGCGGTCGTTGGCGGACTGGTGCTGCATGAGCAGATCGGCCTGCGGGGCTGGGGCGCAGTGTTGCTGGGTCTCGTGGGTGTCCTGCTGATCGCCCGGCCCAATGGCGGACTGGATGTGATGGGTGTGGCGCTGGCTTTTGGCGCGGCGCTGCTGAGCGGCGTCTATCAGCTCATGTCCCGCACGCTTGCGGCGACCGAGCGCACGCTGGCGTTGCTCTTCTACAGCGCCGTGGTGGGCAGCGTCATTTTCGGTGCGGCCTTGCCGTTCTTCTGGGGCAATCACATGCCGACCCTGCGGGAAGCCGCTCTGCTGGCGTCTCTGGGTGTCTGGGGCGGGCTAGGCCATTATCTGTTCACGGCCGCTTTCCGCTATGCGCCCGCATCGACCCTGGCGCCGATCACCTATCTGCAGGTGTTCTGGGCGACATTGCTGGGCTGGCTCATCTTCCGCCACGTGCCTGATCTGGTGAGCATCCTGGGCATGGCGACGATCGGCGTCTCCGGCCTGCTCGTCGTGCTGCGGCAACGGCGCGCTCAGCTTTCGTGAGTGGCTGAGACTTCATAATGCGTGATCTGCCGGTCGCCGATGCCGAGGGCCGGCCAGGCGGCGCGCCAGTCCTTCATATGCTGGCTTTGCGCATGGGCCTGCTGCGCCTCGTGATCCCGAAAGACCTCGAAAATGCGAATCAGGCCGGGCTCCAGCAGATCTTCAGCGAAGCTGTAGGCGAGGCAACCCGGCTCGGCCCGGCTCGCCTCGATCATCCGCGCGATGACCGGGCGCGCCTGCGGGAGATTGTCCGCCGGCAGGCGGATCGAGCCGGCAAGGACCAGCATCAGCGGATCGGCGAATCCGGCGCCAGGCGCATGTCGAGATAATTGTCGACACTCATCATCAGCTGATCGAGCTCATGCTCGAAGAAGTGATTGGCGTTGCGGATCTCGTCATGATGGATGGTGATGCCCTTCTGCGTGCGCAGCTTGTCGACAAGCTTCTGCACCGAGGGAGCGGAGACCACCTCGTCATTCACGCCCTGCACGATGATGCCCGAGGCGGGGCAGGGCGCGAGGAACGAGAAATCATACATGTTCGCCGGCGGGGCGACCGAGATGAAGCCGCGCACTTCCGGGCGGCGCATCAGCAGCTGCATGGCGATCCACGCACCGAAGGAGAAGCCGGCGATCCAGGTGGTCTGCGCTTCCTGATGGAAGCTCTGCACCCAGTCGAGCGCTGCCGCGGCATCGGACAGCTCGCCAATGCCGTTGTCGAATACGCCCTGGCTGCGGCCCACGCCCCGGAAATTGAAGCGCAGTGTCGCGAAGCCGCGCTTCACGAAGGTCTTGTAGAGCGCCTGGGTGATGCGGTCGTTCATCGTGCCGCCGCCTTGTGGGTGCGGGTGCAGGATCAGCGCGACGGGCGCACGCGGGCGGGGCGGCGGGCTGAAACGGCCTTCGAGGCGGCCTTCTGGGCCTGGAAAGATGACGTCGGGCATGGCACCTGAAGCTATAAATGAGGGTAAGGCCAGCGGGGCGCTGACGATCGCGGACAGGGCGCTTATATAGGCCGGTAGCGCCATTTCGCAACGTTGCTGTAGGGAGGCTGCTCTCCCGGAACGACAAAGACGCCCTGGATCCTTGATGAAGACCCGTATCTACCTCGATCATGCCGCCACGACGCCGCTGCTGACCCAGGCACGCGATGCGATGCTGCGCGGCTTCGACCTGTGGGCCAATCCATCCTCCCCGCATGCGGCAGGGCGGCAGGCGCGGGCCTTGCTGGAGGATGCGCGCCAGCGCATCCGTGCTGCGCTGGGCTGGGACGGGCAGATCCTCTTCACTGCCGGCGCGAGCGAGGCGATCGCGATCGTATTCGCCCGGGCGAAGGCGACCGCGCGGCTGGCTGGAGCGAGCGAGCATGACGCGGTGTTGCGCCACGTGCCGGTGGCGGAGCGCCTGCCGGTGGATGCCGACGGACTGGTCGTGCTGCCGGAGGCGATCGCGCCGGGCACGCTCATCGCGATCCAGCAGGTGAACAGCGAGACCGGCGTGATCCAGCCACTCGACGCGCTGGCCGGGCGTATCCATGCGCAGGGCGGCCTGCTACTCGCCGATTGCAGCCAGGGCGCGGGCAAGCTGCCGCTGCCGGCATCGGCGGATTTCATCGTCATCAGTGCGCACAAGCTGGGCGGGCCGATTGGCATCGGCGCGCTGTTGGTGCGTGACCTTGCCCTGCTGGCCCCGAGTGGCGGGCAGGAACAGGGCTACCGCCCCGGCACGGAAGCGATGCCGCTCGCGCTGGGCTTCGCAGCAGCGCTGGAGGCGCCGCGCGACTGGCTCGCGCCGGTGGCGGATTGGCGCGCACGGATCGACGGCGCGATCAGGGCGGTCGGAGGAGCCGTCGTGGCCGAAACAGCGGATCGCCTGCCGACCATTGCCAGCTATCGCATGCCGGGCGTTTCGGCACAGGCGCAGCTCATCCGCTTCGATATGGCCGGCATTGCGGTCTCGGCGGGAAGCGCCTGTTCTTCCGGCAGCCTGCGTACCAGCCACGTCCTTGCGGCGATGGGCTGGGCGGATGAGGCCGCCGGTGAGGTGGTCCGTGTCACTATGGGGCACGATACGCAGGCTGCAGAGATTGACGCGTTCCTCACCGAGTGGCAGGCGGTCTGTCACGGGAACGCAAAAAAATGATCTATCTGGACTATCAGGCCACGACGGCGCTCGCGCCGGAAGTTGCCGCGGCCATGGTTGCGGCCATGGACCACTATGGCAATCCGAACAGTGCCCATCGGCTCGGCCGGATCGCTGCCGCCGACGTCGAGTTGGCGCGCGGCCGGATCATGGCCGCGCTCGGCAAGAGCGACGGGCGTCTGATCTTCACCAGCGGCGCCACCGAGGCGCTGAACATCGCGATTGTCGGCGGTGCGCGCTCCGCCGCGCCTGAGCGTCGCCGCGTCATCACGCTGGCGACCGAGCATCCCGCCGTGCTCGAAACGGTGCTGGCGCTGCGGCACGAGGGGTTCGAGCCGGTGATCCTGCCGGTTGGGCGTGATGGGTTGGTGGATCTCGACATTGCCGAGGCGGCAATCGACGAGCGGGCCGCGTTGCTCGCGGTCATGCAGGTCAATAACGAGATTGGCGTCATCCAGCCGGTCGATGCGCTGATTGCCATCGCGCGCGAGGCCGGCGTGCCCGTGCTGTGCGATGCAGTGCAGGGTTTCGGCAAGCTGGCGATGCCGCAATCGGACATGATCGTGGTCACCGCGCACAAGGCCTACGGGCCGAAAGGCGTGGGTGCGCTGTGGCTGCGCGACGGGCTCGCCATGCCGCAACTCATGCACGGCAGCGGGCAGGAGCAGGGCATCCGCCCCGGCACGCTCTCGCCCATGCTCTGCGCGGGCTTCGGCGTGGCGGCGCAGCTGGCCGCCGAGCGGCAGGAGGCAGACCTCGCGCATGTCGAGGCGCTCTGGCAGCAGGCACTGGGCCTGTTTGCGGACTGGCAGATCAATGGCGCGATCGACGCGCGCTATCGCGGCAATCTCAACATTCGTCAGTCGGGTGTCGATGCGGCCCGGCTGATATCCGACGCACGGACGGTGGCGTTTTCGCTCGGCTCCGCCTGTGCGAGCGGCACCGGCAAGCCGAGCCATGTGCTCAAGGCGATCGGCCTCAGCGACAGCGAAGCGCGCGGCTCATTGCGGCTCGGCTTCGGCCGTTTCACCACGAGCGAGGAACTGGCGGCAGCGGCAGCGCTGATCAACGAGGCGGCTGCCATGCAGAAGGTGGCAGCATGACCCTGGTGCGTTTCCTCAGTGCCGATGGCCAGAATGTGCAGGAAGTCGAGGGCGCGCCGGGCGAATCGCTCCTCGATGTCGCGCAGGCCGCCGGCCAGCCGCTCGAAGGGACGTGCGAGGGGCAGATGGCCTGCTCCACCTGCCATGTGATCATCGATCCGGCCGATTTCCCCAAGCTGCCCCGCGCGAGCGAGGAAGAAGAGGACATGCTCGATCTGGCGGCCGCGACGACGCGGACCAGCCGGCTTGCCTGCCAGATCCTGCTCACCGCGCAGCTTGAGACGCTGACGGTGCGCATTCCCCCCGAAAGCCGGAACATGCAGGGCATCTGACGCACGTGCGGCGTGCCGCCTTGCATTTCGCTTGCAACGCCGCCATATGCCGCGCCGGAAGTCGGGCGGACGCAGTCTTCGCCAACCTGGTCAGATCCTGACGGAAGCAGCCACAACGAATTCGCTGCGGGTCGTTCCGGCTTCCACCTTCCCCGACAGATCAGGCATCCACGGTTAGTGGCGCGTGCAGAAGCCGCTTGGCAAGCAGCAGCTTGAACAGCAGGAACACCACGCCTGCGGTAGCGGCAAAGCCGGCATGGAGCAGCCAGAAGGCGGGCGTCGGCATCGTCTGGTAGAGCCCGCCGACCTTGCCGACCAGCGCATTGCCGCCGAAAAAGGCGAGGTAATAGAGCCCGATCACCGTGGCGTTGACCTGTTTGGGCGCCAGCCGCGCGAACAGGGCGAGGCTGACCGGCAGCAGATGCGAGAAGCCGATCGAGTTCAGCAGCTCGAACATCATCGGCCAGAACAGGCCGATCTTATCGCCCGCCGGCGTGGTCGCGGCGGCGGTGGCGAGGCACAGCATCCCGCCGATTGAGAAGAGCGAACCGATGATCATCTTGGTCAGCTCGTCCGGCTCCTGCCAGCGGCGGCCATACCAGCGATAGAAAAGCGCGACGATGGCGAGGAAGCTTACCGACACCACGGCATCGAGCGTTACGAGGAAAGACGTGGGCAGGCGGGTGCCGAAGAAGACGAGATCGAAGCGCTCGTCGCCCCAGATCAGATAGGCGTTGAAGATCTGGTTGTTGGGCACGATGGCGATGGCCATCACCGGGATAAGCAGCAGTACCGCGATGAGCGCGAGCCAGTCCTGCCGGGTGAAGGCCACGCGCGGCGCTGCCTGTGCCGCCGAACGGTGCCCGGCGCCTTCCTCGGGCGGCAGATATTTCTGGCCCGCAATATAGATGGCGAGGCCGATGAGCATGCCCACGCCGGCGGCACCGAAGCCCCAGTGCCAGCCGACCTTCTCGCCCAGCGTGCCGACGATGAGTGGCGAGACGATGACGCCGGCATTGATGCCCAGATAGAAGATCTGGAATGCATCGGCACGGCGCAGATCGTCCGGCTTGTAGAGCCCGCCGACCTGACTGGCGATATTGCCTTTGAACATGCCGCTGCCCAGCACCATGCAGAGCAACGCGAACAGGAAGCTCGCCTCGAACGCCATGAGGAAATGGCCGAGCGCCATGGTGACGGCGCCGAGCAGAACGGTGCGCCGCTTGCCCAGCACGCGATCGGCCAGCATGCCGCCGAGAATGGGGGTGAGATAGACGCAGGCGGCATAGGTGCCGAAGATCGCCGAGGCGAGCGGCTGGCCGTCAAGCCCGCTGTAGAGCGGCAGCTGGCGGAAAGCGTCCAGCATCCACACGCCCTCGACATGGCCGGGCAGCAGCAGATATTTGGCCATGTAGAGCACGAGCAGCGTCTGCATGCCGTAATAGGAGAAACGCTCCCACGCCTCGGTGAAAGCCAGATAACCGAGGCCCTTGGGGTGGCCGAGAAAGGCGCGATCGGCATGATCGGCAATGGTGAGCGAGGGGGTCGCCTCGGCAGTGGTCATGAGTGGGCTGATCCCTCAAAAAGGCCGGTGATTGCTCCGGTTAAATGCGCCTTTTCCGCCAAATGCAAGCAGGGGTGGAGCTTGTTACGGAGAGTTGTAACATTGTTGCGCAGGAGGTGAGGCGGGCGAGCGACAGAAGCGGACTGAAGGCGCCTTTCGGCAATGAGGGCAAGTCGCTCGTAGGCGATGCGCCCCTCCGGCCGGGGAGCACAGCACTGGCGTCGTCCTTGCTGTGCGCCTCTCGACGGCCCGCTTGCACGGGGGAAGCGGAGGGGCCATAGGCGCGGGCGGCGGCGGATCATCGAAAGGCCTGGCTCCCATGCAAACCGGATCACGCCGGACCGTCTATCTCATGCTTGTGCTCGTGATGCTGCTCTGGTCCGGCAATTCGGTCGTCGCGCGCGCCATTCATGAGGATGTACCGCCGTTCACGCTGGCGTTCCTGCGCTGGGGGCTGGCCTCGCTCATCGCGCTGCCGCTCGCGGCCCGGCAGATCCGCGCGGATGCCGTGGCAATCCGGCAGCATTGGCCCGTGATCCTGCTGCTTGGCGGCATCGGCGTCGGCTGCTTCAACGCTTTCATGTATTCCGGCCTGCAATATACCACGGCCGCGAACAGTCTGCTGGTGCAGGCGGCGATTCCCGCGCTGGTGCTGGCGCTCAATTTCCTGATCTTCCACGCTCGGCCGCGCGTCGCGCAGGTGATTGGCGTGATCGTCGGTGCGCTGGGCGTGGGCGCGATCATCTTCAAGGGCGATCCGGCCGCCTTGCTGACGCTCAGCTTCAATCATGGCGATGTGCTGGTGCTGTGCGCGGTGGTGCTCTGGTCGCTCTACACCGTGCTGCTGCGCCTGCGTCCGCCGATCCATGGCCTGAGTTTCCTCGCGCTCACCATCCTCGTCGGCGTGGTGGCGATGCTGCCCTTCGCGCTGCATGAGTTGCAGACGCGCTCGGTCCATCTGACGCCGCATGTGCTGGCGGGGATTGGCTATGTCGCGATTTTTCCGTCCATCGTGGCTTATTATCTGTTCAACCTCGCGGTCGAGCGGATCGGCCCGGCCGATGCGGGGCAAGTCATCAATCTCCAGCCCGTTTTCGGCGCCTTGCTGGCGGCTCTCGTGCTGGCCGAGCCGATCCATGGCTATCATGTCATCGGCATGGTTCTGATCCTCATCGGCATCGGCATTCCGCTGCTTTTTGCCGCGCGCCGGCCTGCGCCTGACGGTGAGCGCTAAACAAGCGCCGCATGACGCCCTATAGTCCCCCGCAATGACTGATTCCTCCGACACTGACGATCTCGGGCCGGGCTTCGATCTTGGCGAGCCACCGGCGCCCAAGGCGCTGTCCGCCGGGCCGGGCGGCTACCGCGTGCTGGCGCGCGCCTATCGCCCGCAGACCTTCGCCGAGCTGATCGGGCAGGATGCGATGGTCCGCACGCTGGGCAACGCGATCAAGCGGGATCGGCTGGCCCATGCCTTCCTGATGACCGGCGTGCGCGGCGTCGGCAAGACGTCGACGGCGCGGCTCATCGCCAAGGCGCTCAATTGCGTGGGGCCGGACGGGCAGGGCGGACCGACGATCGACCCGTGCGGCGTGTGCGAGCCGTGCCGCGCCATTGCCGAGGGCCGGCATATCGACGTGGTGGAGATGGACGCGGCCAGCCACACCGGCGTGGACGACGTGCGCGAGATCATCGAGGCGGTGCGTTATGCGGCGGTCTCGGCGCGCTTCAAGATCTACATCATCGACGAAGTGCACATGCTCTCGCGCAATGCCTTCAATGCGTTGCTCAAGACACTTGAGGAGCCGCCTGAACATGTAAAGTTCCTGTTCGCGACGACGGAAGTGAACAAGGTGCCGATCACGGTGCTCTCCCGCTGCCAGCGCTTCGACCTGCGGCGCATTCCGGTCGAGCTGTTGCAGAGCCACTTCGCGGACATCTGCGTGCGCGAGGGCGTGGGCATCGAACCGGATGCGCTGACGCTCATTGCCGTGGCGGCGGAAGGATCGGCGCGCGATGGCCTGTCCATCCTCGATCAGGCGATCGCTCATGGCGAGACGCCGGAGGAGGCGACGGACGGCAAAGTGCATGTGAGTGCCGCGCAGGTGCGCGAAATGCTGGGCCTGTCCGATCGCGGCGCGACGCGGCGGCTGTTCGGCCAGATCCTCGATGGTGATGCCGCAGCCTTGCTGGCGACGCTGGGCGAGCAGGAAGCGCTGGGCGTGGAGCCGGTCGCGACCGTGAATGCGCTGCTGGAACTGATTCACGGGATCACCACCGCCAAGGCCGGTCGCGGCGCAGGGTTGGAGCGCCATGCCGAGACCGAGCGTGCGGCCATTGCCGGCTGGGCGGAGGAGCTGAGCTTCCCGGTGCTGCATCGCCTCTGGCAATTGCTGCTCAAGGGCCATGCCGAAGTGGTCGCCGCCGCGCGACCGCACGCTGCCTGTGAAATGGCGCTGCTGCGGCTCGTCCATGCGGCCACCATGCCCGATCCGCTGGAGCTGGCGCGGATGATCCGCGAGGGCGCGCCGCAGATTGGCGCACCGTCCGCCGGGCAAGGGAGCATGGCGCCATCATCGCCGCCACTGTCGCCGCAGGCCATGGCCGATATCGCTGTGTCCGCGCCGGTCGAAAGCGCGCCGGTGTCGCCTTTTCCGGCAGATTATGCCGCATTGGTCGCGCTCGTCAGGACGCAGCGGGCGACGCTGGCCTATGATCTCGAGCATGATTATCGGCTGGTGCGCTATGCGCCGCCGCTGCTCGCGCTCAAGCCGCCGGGGCCGATCGATCTGCGCGACCTTGTCGGCGCGATCAACAAGGTGACGGGGCAGACCTGGGAGGTCGAGCTGTCCGACGAGCCGGGTGAGACGACGCTGGCGGAGCAACATCAGGCGAAGCGGGATGCCCGCGATGCCGAAATCGCGGCCACGCCGATCGTGGCGGCCGCTCTGGAGGCTTTTCCGGGCGCGAGGGCGCTCGATCCCGAAGATCCTCAGAATTGGAGTGAACGCAAATGAAGGACTTGAACGACATCCTTGGCATGGCGAGCCGCGTGCAGGAAGAAATGCAGAAGGCGCAGGCCCAGCTCGATCAGGTGGAGGTGGAAGGCGTCTCCGGCGGTGGTCTCGTCAAGGTGCGGGCCAGCGCCAAGGGCCGGATCATCGGCCTGTCGATCGAGGAAAGCCTGATCGACCCCAAGGACAAGACGATGCTGGAGGATCTGATCGTCGCGGCATTCAACGATGCGCGCGCCAAGGCGGACGAAGCGGCGAGCGCGCAGATGAGCCAGATGGCCAGCGGCATTCCGCTGCCCCCGGGCTTCAAGCTGCCGTTCTGACCGGTGCGCGCGATGCGGCGGGCGTGGCAGGGCACAGGATCGACGCCCCAAAGCCCGAAAATGCTGCGCCGCATTGAAAAGCGTAAACCTCTGCCCGATATTGGGGCTGAAGCGAGCAGCGGCACACGGTCGGTGCTCGGAAGTCTGGAGTGACAATGGATCTGGAACTGCCCCTTCTGCCGCTGCGGGACATCGTCGTCTTTCCGCAGATGATCGTGCCGCTGTTCGTCGGCCGCGACAAGAGCGTGACCGCGCTCGAAAAGGCGATGGCAGGCGACAAGGACATCTTCCTGGTGGCGCAGCTCGACCCGAGCGAGGACGACCCGGATCGTGACGCGCTTTATGACATGGGCGTGATCGCCAGCATCGTGCAGATGCTCAAGCTGCCCGACGGCAATGTGCGCGTGCTCGTGGAAGGCAAGCAGCGCGCGGCGCTGGTCAGCCTTTCGAGCAACGAGGATCATATCCTCGCGACCGTCACGCCGCAGGAAGACAGTGCGGCGGAAAGCAACGAAGTGCAGGCGATGATGCGCTCCGTGGCCGATCAGTTCGAGAATTACGCCAAGCTCAACAAGAAGCTGCCGGCCGAGACGGCGGTGCAGCTGCGCGAAATCACCGAGGCCGGGCGCCTCTCCGACTTCGTGGCCGCGAACATCGCCGTGAAGGTCTCCGACAAGCAGGCGCTGCTGGTCGAGGCCGACCCGATGAAGCGGCTGGAGATGGTCTTCGCCTTCATGGAAGGCGAGCTGGGCGTGCTGCAGGTCGAGAAGAAGATCCGTGGCCGCGTGAAGCGCCAGATGGAGAAGACCCAGCGCGAATATTATCTCAATGAGCAGCTGAAGGCGATCCAGCGCGAGCTGGGCGGCGGTGAGGGCGAGGAAGGCGACGAGCTTTCCGAACTGGCCGAGCGGATCAAGACGCTCAAGCTGAGCAAGGAAGCGCGCGCCAAGGCGGAAGGCGAGCTGAAGAAGCTGCGCGCCATGCAGCCGATGAGCGCTGAAGCGACGGTGGTGCGCAACTATCTCGATGCGCTGCTCGGCCTGCCCTGGGGCAAGAAGAGCAAGCTCAAGAAGGATTTGGTGAAAGCGCAGGCCGTCCTCGATGAGGACCATTTCGCGCTCGACAAGGTCAAGGACCGGATCGTCGAATATCTTGCCGTGCAGGCCCGCTCGGACAAGCTCAAGGGGCCGATCCTGTGCCTCGTCGGTCCTCCGGGTGTGGGCAAGACCTCGCTCGGCCGCTCGATCGCCAAGGCGACGGGCCGCGAGTTCGTGCGCCAGTCGCTCGGCGGCGTGCGGGATGAAGCCGAAATTCGCGGCCATCGCCGCACCTATATCGGCTCCATGCCGGGCAAGATCGCGTCCAACCTGAAGAAGGCCGGCGCGATGAACCCGCTGATCCTGCTCGACGAGATCGACAAGCTCGGCCAGGATTTCCGCGGCGATCCTGCCTCGGCACTGCTCGAAGTGCTGGACCCGGAACAGAACAGCAAGTTCCAGGACCATTATCTGGAGATCGACCTCGACCTGTCCGACATCATGTTCGTGACGACGGCGAATTCGCTCAACCTGCCGCAGGCCCTGCTCGACCGCATGGAGATCATCCGGCTCGAGGGTTATACCGAGGACGAGAAGGTCGAGATCGCCGAGCGGCACCTGATCGCCAAGCAGATCGAGGCGCATGGCCTGAAGGAAGGCGAATTCGCCATCCAGCAGGCCGCGCTGCGCGACCTCATCCGCTATTACACGCGGGAGGCCGGCGTGCGGACGCTGGAGCGCGAGATCGCGCGCCTGGCGCGCAAGGCGCTGCGCAAAATCCTGGAAGGCAAGGCGCAGTCAGTCGTCGTGACGCCGGAAAATCTCGACGAGTTTGCCGGCGTGCGCAAGTTCCGCCACGGCGTCTCCGAAGAAGAGAACCAGATCGGCGCAGTCACGGGTCTCGCCTGGACCGAAGTGGGCGGCGAATTGCTGACCATCGAAAGCGTCACCGTGCCCGGCAAGGGGGCGATCAAGACGACCGGCAAGCTGGGCGATGTCATGACCGAGTCCGTGCAGGCGGCCTTCTCTTATGTGAAGGCGCGTGCGCCGGCCTACGGCATCAAGCCGAGCATCTTCAATCGCAAGGACGTTCATATCCACTTGCCCGAGGGCGCTGTGCCCAAGGACGGGCCGAGCGCAGGCATCGGCATGGTGACCTCGATCGTCTCGACGCTGACAGGCATTGCCATCCACAAGGATGTGGCGATGACCGGAGAAGTGACGCTGCGCGGGCGGGTGCTCCCTATCGGTGGCCTCAAGGAAAAGCTGCTCGCGGCACTGCGCGGCGGGATCAAGACCGTGCTCATCCCGCAAGAAAATGAGAAGGATCTTGCGGAGATCCCGGCCAACATCAAGGAAGGTCTGGAAATCCTGCCCGTCTCGCATGTCGACGAGGTTCTGGCGCGCGCGCTCGTCTCGCCGCTGAGCCCGATCGATTGGTCCGAGGAGGATGATCTTGCCGCTCAGCCAATCATCGGCAAAGCGGACGGTGAACAGACGCTAAGGCATTGATCTGGCTTGAGCCTGTCAGGACCGATTCCGCCGTCGGAATCGGTCCAGAAGGCCGTCGTTAACGGCGTTAAAAGCAATCGAAACCGTCCCGGCCAATAAAAAAGGGACGAATTCAGTCGAATTAGCGGCATTTTCTCTGAAAATTCTTTGACTCATGCGACGAAGCAAGCCTTTATGCGCGCCTTCGTCGCTCGATTCCCACCCACAAGCACACTCTAAGAAGGGGGTTCCATAGGCATGAACAAGCAGGATCTCATCAGTGCGGTCGCCGACCAGAGCGGCCTGACCAAGGCCGACGCCGGCAAGGCTGTTGAGGCTGTTTTCGACGCGATCACCGCCGCCCTGAAGAAGGGCGACGAGGTGCGTCTCGTCGGGTTCGGCACGTTCTCCGTTTCCAAGCGCAAGGCCTCGACTGGCCGCAACCCGCGCACTGGCGAAACGATGGCTATCAAGGCTTCCAGCCAGCCCAAGTTCAAGGCCGGCAAGGGCCTGAAGGACTCGGTCAACTAAGCCGCTTTTTATGTTCGGCGCTCCGGTGAGGAGCCGGGGCGCCGTTTCATGAATGCAGGCGCATGTCGCGACGTCATGTGCCAGAGGGAAGGCCGGGCCATCGCCTGGCCTTTTTCCATTTTCCTCGATGCGCACCGATTGCACGCTCTGTGCTTGACGCTGGCCCTGTCCGCGCATTATGGGCCGCCTCTCGATTGCGCCGTCACGGTGCTGTGGCGATCGTAGCTCAGTTGGTTAGAGCGCTGGTTTGTGGTACCAGAGGTCGCGGGTTCGGATCCCGTCGATCGCCCCATTTTCTCCCTGCATCCATGGTTCAAGCCCTCGCCGTTTCAGAACGGCGGCAGGCGCTGACCGCCAGACCAAGGACGCCGATCGCATGATGTGGTCCCACCCGGATTTCGACGACCATGAGGCCGTCCATTTCTTCACCGATCCCGCCAGCGGCCTGCGCGCGATCATCGCGATCCATTCGACTCATCGCGGCCCGTCGAGCGGTGGCGTGCGCTTCTGGCACTATGCGCGCGAGGCTGATGCTTTGACCGACGCGCTGCGCCTCTCGCGCGGCATGAGCTACAAGAATGCGATGGCCGGCCTGCCGGTGGGCGGCGGAAAGGGCGTGATCCTCTCCGATGGCAGCCCCAAGACGCAGGCGCAGCTCCTCGCTTTCGGCGCCGCGATCGAGTCGGTCGGCGGGCGCTATGTCACGGCCGAGGATGTCGGCATGAGCGAAGCCGACATGACGACCATCGCGCAGGCGACGCGCCATGTCTCCGGCTTGCCGGTGGCCGCCGGCAAGGCGGGTGGCGATCCGGGGCCGGTGACGGCGCTGGGCGTCTATCTGGGCATCAAGGCGGCCGTGGCGGAGGGACTGGGGCGGGACGACCTCTCCGGCGTCCACATCGCCATACAGGGCGTCGGGAGCGTCGGCGGGGGCACCGCGCGCCGGCTGGCGGCCGATGGCGCGCGGCTGACGCTCGCCGACGCGAATGGCGACAAGGCGCAGGCCCTGGCGCAGGAGTTGGGCGCCCGCGCGGTCGGCGCCGACGAGATCATGACGGTCGCTGCCGATGTGTTCAGCCCCAATGCGCTGGGCGCGATCCTTAACGAACAGTCCATCCCGCACCTTGCCGCCGGAATCGTGGCGGGTGGTGCCAACAATCAGCTGGCGACGCCGGCGGATGCGCAGCGCCTGCAGGCGCGCGGTGTCCTTTACGCGCCCGATTATGTCATCAACGCGGGTGGCATCATCAATGTCGCGACCGAATATTTCGGCCTTGGCGACCGGGCCGATGTTGAGGCGCGCGTCAGCGAGATTCCGGCACGGCTCCACGCCATCTGGGCGGAAAGCAAGGCGAGCGGTGTGCCGGCCGCCGATGTAGCCGACGCCATGGCCCGTGCGCTGATCGGCCGGGGCTGACAGAGCGGTGGCGTCCGCCTATAGGCTGGGCCATGGCAGACGCACGTGACACGGGCCTGACGCTCGACCCCAAATATGACCGCGACGGACTGATCACCGCCGTCGCCAGCGACGCGACCACGGGCGAGATTCTGATGCTCGCCCATATGAACGCGCAGGCGCTGGCCGCGACGGTGGAGACGGGCCGCGCGCATTTCTGGTCGCGCAGCCGCGCGAAGCTTTGGCGCAAGGGGGAGGAGTCGGGCAACGAGCTCCATGTCGTCGATATCCGCATCGATTGCGATCAGGACGCGGTGTGGCTGCTGGTCAATCCGGTTGGCCCGGCGTGCCACACCGGCCGGCGGAGCTGCTTCTATCGCCGCGTGACCAAGGACGGCCTGGCGCCGGTCGATCCGGCCGCGTGAGGCGCCTGGGCGCTGTTGCCGGGCTGATGCTGGCCGCGCTGGCCGGTTGCGGCTCTCGTGAATCCGATGCCGATGCCGCAGCGAACGAAAGCAGCGCGGCGGCGCAGGAGCTGGATGCGCTCGCGGTGGAAACCGGCGCCTTGCCGGATCGGGAGCAGACCGATCCTTCCGGCCGTTATGGTCGCCGCTATGATGGCGGGGCCGACGGTTTCTGCGTGATTCCGGATGGCAGCGCGCGTGGGCGCTTCCGCTTCGGCGCAGAGACGCGGATCGGGCGCGAGGAATATTGCCGGGGCACAGGCCGGGCCAAGCTCTCGGGAGACAAGCTGCTGCTCCGCTTCGAGGGGGCGGGGAGCGCCTGCCTGATCGTGGCGCGCTATGAGGGCGACAAGATCGTGCTACCGGGCGGGCTCGATCTTGCCTGTGCGTCCGTTTGCTCAAGCCGGGGCTCCTTCGCCGGGGTCAGCTTTCCGCGACGAGACAGGGATGTCGTTGCAGCGCGCGAAATGCGGGACACCAAGGGGGGCTTTCTTTGCCGTTGACGTAAACGTCACTTCCCGGTATTTTTTCGCCATGCCTAAACGCAAGATGATCGCTGGAATTCCGCAACCCGAGCGCAACGGGAAGGAGGAATTCACCATTTCCGACCTGTGCCAGGAGTTCAGCGTCACACCGCGCGCCCTGCGATTCTATGAGGACGAGCAGCTCATCGCGCCGCGCCGCCAGGGCCTTTCGCGCATTTACAGCCATCGCGACCGGGCGCGTCTCGCCTGGATTCTGCGCGGCAAGCGGGTCGGCTTCAGTCTCGCCGATATTCGGGGTATGATCGATCTTTACGACGCGGGCGATGGCCGGCGTTCGCAGCGCGAATTCACCATTGCCAAATGCATGGAACGCATAGATTTGCTCCAGCGTCAGCGTCAGGACATTGACGAGGCAATCGCCGAATTGACCAGCTTCATCAGGCTGGTCGAAGAGAATCAGCGCCAGTCCAGAGCCTGAGGCTCATCGGGCGAGGCGCGCAGCCAGGAGAGCATCATGCCCAGTTATACCGCCCCCGTCGCCGACACGTTGTTCGTGCTTCACGAGATCGTCGGGCTTGAGCGGATGACCAACTTGCCCGGCTTCGCCTCGGCGACGAGCGATATTGCTCAAGCTGTGCTGGAAGAAGGTGGGCGTTTTGCCAGCGAAGTGCTCTTTCCCTTGAATGCGGTGGGCGATCAGCAGGGCTGCAAGCGCAATGACGACGGCACCGTCTCCGTGCCCCCGGGCTTCAAGGATGCGTTCGACCAGTTCGTTGCCGGTGGCTGGACCACGCTGCATGCGCCCGAGGAATTCGGCGGACAGGCGCTGCCGATGGTGCTCGCGATTGCGGTGGAGGAATATTTCACCGGCGCCAATCACGCGTTCAACATGTATCACGGCCTGACCGGCGCGGCCGTCTCCGCCATTCTCGCCAAGGGCAGCGAGGAACTGCAGACCAAATATGTGCCGAACATGGTGGCCGGCACCTGGTGCGGCACCATGAACCTGACCGAGCCGCACTGCGGCACCGACCTTGGCCTCATCAAGAGCCGGGCCGAGCCGCAGGCGGACGGCAGCTACAAGATCACCGGCACCAAGATCTTCATCTCGGGCGGCGAGCATGAGATGGCCGAGAACATCATCCACCTCGTGCTGGCCAAGACGCCGGGCGCGCCGGCAGGCAGCAAGGGCATCTCGCTGTTCCTCGTACCCAAATATTTCGTGGGCGAGGATGGGGCACTGGGCGATCACAATGCCGTCTCGTGCGGCTCGATCGAGCACAAGATGGGCATCCATGGGAACGCCACTTGCGTCATGAACTATGACGGGGCGACCGGTTGGATGATCGGCGAGGAGAACAAGGGCCTTGCCGCCATGTTCATCATGATGAACCAGGCGCGGCTCGGCGTGGGCGTGCAGGGCCTGGCGCAGGCGGAACTCGCCTATCAGCAGGCGGTGCACTATGCGATGGAGCGCCGGCAGGGCCGCGCGCTGACCGGCCCGGCCGAGCCGGATGCGCCCGCCGACACGCTGTTCGTCCACCCTGACGTGCGCCGCATGCTCATGGAGGGCAAGGCGATCACCGAGGGGCTGCGTGCGCTGATCCTCTGGGGCGCGCTCCAGGTCGATCTCGCCCATTTCGCGCCGACCGAGGAAGAGCGCGTGGCGGCGGACGATCTCATCTCGCTGCTGACGCCGGTGATCAAGGGCTATGGCACGGACAAGGGCTTCGACGTCACCGTGCTGGCCCAGCAGGTGTTCGGTGGCCATGGCTACATCCGGGAATGGGGCGTGGAGCAGGCCGTGCGCGATGCGCGCATCGCCATGATCTATGAAGGCGCGAACGGCGTGCAGGCCATGGACCTTGTCGGCCGCAAGCTGCCGGCCAATGGCGGCCGGTCGATCCAGGCCTTCTTCAAGTTGATCGGTGAGGATGTCGCGGCCGGCAAGGCGGTGCCGGAGACGGCCGCCATCGCCGAGGCGCTCGAAAAGGCCAATCAGCAGCTGCAGGGCGCAACCATGTGGCTGATGCAGAACGCCATGACCAACCCCAACAATGCCGGTGCGGCGGCCTATGCCTATATGCACATCATGGGCATCGTCGCGGTCGGTCTCATGTGGCTGCGCATGGCCCGCGCCGCGCAGGCCCAGATTGCGGCAGGCTCGGGCAACAGTGCCTATCTGCAGGCCAAGCTGGTGACCGCTCGCTACTTCGCCGAGCGCATCATGCCGGAAGCGGGCGCGCATCGCCGCAAGATCGAGGGCGGAGCGGAGGCGCTGATGGCGCTGCCGCCCGAGGCGTTCCTGACCGCCGCAGCCTGATGGAGACGGGACGGCCGGACACGGCCGTCCGTTCGACCGATCAGAAGGTGCCGGCCAGGCTCGCTGATGCCGCTGGCCGGGCGTCGGCACGCGGGCGCGGCTTGTCCGCTTCCAGGCGGGAGACGGGCGTGAGTGCTCCGGCCTTCTGGTCAGCCGCTGGCTTCAGCCCGTCGGGCAGGCGCACTTTCATCTTCTCGGCCTGCTCGTCGGCCAGCAGACGCCGGGCCGGTGCGGCCGGAAGCCTGCGCGTCATGCACTTGATGCTCGGCGTCGCCGGGAATTCCTCGCAATTGTAGAGCATCCGCTCCACCCCGCTGTCCTTTTGGCGAATATAGGAGAAGGACATCGACGCAAGGTGCGCGTCCTCGATCGGGAAGCCCTGCGGGGTCGCGGCGGCATTCGTCCAGGCCAGCAGGCGGCACTGCACCCGACCGGCACACAGGCGCGCGGCCGCTTCCGCATAGCGGGCCGGATCGCCGCCCTTGTCCAGCGTCATCACGAACCCGTTGCCGCCGGCCTCGATGGCAGTGAGTTTGCCGGGGCCGATGCGCTTGCCGACCAGATCGGCACTGATCGTCATGGGCGCGCGGCTGTCGTCAATGAGCGAGCCGGAGAGCTGTGGCAGCGCGAACAGGTCTTCCGTGCCGGTCGCCTTATGCGCCGGGGAGAGCAGGGCGAGCTTGCCGATCACCGGCTCGGCCGTGATGGCGAGCGTGCGGGCGAAGGCGCCGGGCGTGCCCCACCAGCCTTTCCAGCGGAAGAACAGATGGGTGTCGACGGCCGTCACCTTGTCGAGCGAGCTGCTCCAGTAGGGCATCACCCAGTCGGTGTGATAATGCGTGCTGTAGCCGACTTCCTTGTAAACATCGCCAGAGAGCATTCCTGCGGCGAGGTTGCGCGCCCGCGCCCAGGCGAGCGGATTCGGGATGCGCGCCATGGCGCCGTCACAGGTGAAGGTGAACTGGCAGCCGGTCGAGCGCTCCTGCCCCTGAAAGACCACGCCGCACACGGTCTTGGGGAAGGCGGGGTGGCGCAGGCGATTGAGCACGACCTGGCCGACCGCGCGCTCGCCCTTGGGATCGTCACCGGCTTCATAGAGCATGGCGGCAGCGAGACAGTCCATGGCGCGTTCCCGTGCAGCGGTGTCTCCGCTGAACCGGAACGGTCGGGCGGCCGGATTGGGATCGGTCGAGAAGGGGATTTCGGCATTGCGCTTGCGCGCTTCGTCCGGGTTGGAGGTGTCGAGCACCAGCGGTTCGACGACCGGCACCGGGCTATCCGGGCGGGCGGCAGCGGCGGCGGCAATGCGGGCCTGGATGGTCGTACCGCTCGGTCGGCCGAGCAGGCCCAGCATGGCGAGCGCCCCGACCGCGACGAGCGCAATCACCACGACGACAGCCGCGAGCCGACGTTTGGCCGAAATCGACCCTTCCGCAATGATGCCCTGCGTTGCCATGCGCTTTCCCACGAAACGAGGGCGCTATGTGTGCATGGCTAACGCAGAAGGCAAGGCGGTTAAGGATGACAGGAGCAGGGCGTGCGGCCATGTCCCATTTCAAGCCGGTGCCAGGGGCGATCGTTAAACGCCCGCTGGCGCCAAGGATTGCGCTTATTCCGGCAGGAAATCCGGCACCGAGAGATAGCGCTCGCCGGTATCGTAGTTGAAGCCGAGCACTTTGGCGCCGGCGGGTAGCTCAGGCAGCTTCTGCGCGATAGCAGCCAGCGTCGCGCCGGACGAAATGCCGACGAGAATGCCCTCCTCGCGTGCGGAGCGGCGCGCATAATCCTTTGCGGCATTGGGATCGACCTGGATCACGCCATCGAGCAGATCGGTGTGCAGATTGGCCGGGATGAAGCCGGCGCCGATGCCCTGGATCGGGTGCGGGCCGGGTGCACCGCCACTGATGACCGGCGAGAGCGTGGGTTCCACGGCAAAGACCTTCAGGCCCGGCCAGGCCGCCTTGAGCACTTGCGCCGTGCCGGTGATGTGGCCGCCGGTGCCGACGCCGGTAATCAGCGCATCAAGCGGCGAATCGGCGAAATCTGTCAGGATTTCCTGCGCGGTCGTGCGGACATGCACGTCGATGTTCGCCGGATTCTCGAACTGCTGGGGCATCCACGCCCCCGGCGTCTCGGCGACGATCTGCAGCGCACGCTCGATGGCGCCCTTCATGCCCTTCTCGCGCGGGGTGAGGTCGAAGGTCGCGCCATAAGCCAGCATCAGGCGGCGACGCTCGATGCTCATGCTCTCAGGCATGACCAGGATGAGCTTGTAGCCCTTCACGGCGGCGACCATGGCGAGACCGATGCCGGTGTTGCCCGAGGTCGGCTCGACGATCGTGCCGCCCGGCTTGAGGCTGCCGTCCTTCTCCGCTGCCTCGATCATAGCGAGGGCGATGCGATCCTTGATGGATCCGCCGGGATTGGAACGCTCGGACTTCACCCACACATTGGCATCGCCGAACAGCCGGTTGATGCGGATATGCGGCGTCTTGCCGATGGTTTCGAGAATGGAAGAGACTTTCATGACATGCCTCCGTTATGGCTTTGGTCTAATTACAATCGAAGCAGTAGACATGGCAAGCGTGACGTCGTCAGGACTGTGACTCTTTTGAGCCTGTCGCCGCGTCATGGGAAGGGCGGAAATGCGTTTCCGGCGGATCGAAGGTGCGCGCATGGCGCAGCTCAGGGAACAGGCGCGACCACCAGAGCGTGATGGCGATGGCGCCGGCGCCGCCGAGAATCACCGCCGCGACTGGGCCGATGAGGGCGGCGAGGAAACCCGATTCCGCTTCGCCCAGCTCGTTCGAGGCGGAGATGGTCATCAGCGAGACGCTGGAGACGCGGCCGCGCATGTCGTCCGGCGTGTGCAGCTGGATGAGCGACTGGCGCACGAACACGGAAAACATGTCCGCGCTGCCCCATGTCGCCATGGCAGCCAGCGCGACCAGGATCGCCACCTGCTGCGGGAGGAAGGCGGTGAGGCCGAACACCATGGTGGCGAGGCCGAACACGGCGACCGAGATCAGCATCTTGAGGCCGACATTGTGCTTGAGCGGGCGGAACGAGAACCACAGCGCCGTGAGGCCGGCACCAACGCCAGGAGCTGCAGCGAGGTGACCAAGACCCGCCGCGCCGACATGCAGCACGTCGCGCGCATAAACCGGGAGAAGCGCCGTGGTTCCGGCCAGGAGCACCGCGAACAGATCCAGCGTGATGGCGCCCAGCACGAGCCGGTTGGTGCGGACATAAGTGATACCGTCAAGCACCTGGCGGATCGGATGACGACCGGTCTGCGGCGGCGCCTGCGGCACCTTGCCCACCAGAACCATGGCGACGATCGAGGCGAGAAACAGCCCGGCGCTCGCGAGATAGGCATAATGAGGCTTCAGCGCATAGGCATAGCCGGCGATGGCCGGGCCGACGATCGCGCCGGCCTGCCAGAAGATGCTCCCCAGCGCGATCGCCTTGGGCAGCAGATGCTTCGGCACGATATTGGGCGCCAGCGAGCTGATCGCCGGCCCCTGGAAGGCGCGGCCGAAGCCGAGGACGGCGGCCACGCAGAAGATCAGCGGCAGGCTGATCCAGCCCTCATAGCTGGAAAGCGCCAGCACGGCCGCACAGCCCAGCACGATGGTGAGGGTGATCATGGCCACGCGCGTGCGCTTGAAATTATCGGCAACGAGCCCGGCAAAGGGCGTCATCGCGAAGATGACGGAGAACTGGATGAGGCCGATGAGGCCGAGCTGGGCGGCGGCCTGCGCCGGGGCCATGGTCAGGCGCGCGATATTATAGGCCTGCCAGGCAATGATGAGCGTCATCCCGGTTGCGCCGAGAATGGTGCAGAGGCGGACGACCAGAAAGGCTCGGAACGCGCCGATCTGGATCGGATGCGTATAAGCGGGACTGTCTGCTTCGTCGCTGGCGTCGCTGGACTGGGTTGTGGCCATGCCTGCTCCTAGGCGCTCGGGCCGGATTTAGGCAACGGCACAAAGCTATCGCTGCCTAAAGTTTTTGCGGGGCCGGCCGGGCGCCGGCGCTCGACTGGACAAGCGGGCGACGCGCGGCCAGTCTGCGGCCATTCAACCGATCTGGAGTGCGACATGATCCGAGCCCGCAAACTGAGCCTGTTGCTGGCGCCCTTGCTGGTCGTCCCGCTGGTCGCCGGCTGCGCGACGCAAGGCGCGCGCAGCGAGGCGGCGTCTGCCTCTGCCGAGCCGACGCGTTCACGCTGGGCGACCTTCCGCGATTCCTTCCTGGAGGCCTATTTCCAGCATGATCCCGCCTTTGCCGTCTATCAGGGCCGGCATGATTTCGACGGGCAGATGCCGGACTGGAGCGAGGCGGGCTTGCGCGGTTTCGCGACCTTCCTCACCCAGTCCATCGACAAGGCGCAGGCCATGAAAGGGCTGGGCCGGGACGAGGCCTTCGAGCGCGATTATCTGGTCGCCGTTGCGCGCGGTAAGCTCTTCTGGCTGACCGATGCGGATCAGCCGCACAACAATCCGACCTATTATGTCGGCGGCGGGCTCGATCCCAATGTCTATATCGCGCGCAATTACGCCGATGCTCCGACGCGGATGAAGGCGCTGATCGCCTTCTACAAGCGTGTGCCGACGGCTGCGGCGCAAATCCGCGCCAATCTGAAGATGCCGATGCCGGCCAGCTTCATCGCCTATGGCAAATCGGCCTTTGCCGGTTTTGCCGACTATTATACCGGCGACGCCAAGGCGGCTTTCGCTTCCGTGCAGGATCCGGCGCTGCAGGCGGAGTTCGACGCGTCGGCGGCGGCTGCGGCGAAAGCGATGAAGGATCTCGCCGACTGGATGGAGAGCAATCGTGCCGGTGCGACGCAGGATTTCGCGCTGGGCGCAGCCCGCTTCTCGCGGATGCTCGCTGCAACCGAGATGGTCGATACGCCGCTCGCGCAGCTGGAGGCGATCGGCGTGGCTGACCTGCGGCGCAATCAGGCCGCGCTGCGGGAGGCGTGCGGGCAGTTCGCGCCGGGCCTTTCGATCCCGGACTGCATGGCGAAGATGGAGGCCGACAAGCCCGCGGATGGTCCGGTCGCCGAGGCACGGCGGCAGATCCCGATGCTGCGGGCGTTCGTGATCGCCAAGGACCTAGCGACGATTCCTGGGACGGAAGAAGCGCTGGTTGAGGAAAGCCCGCCCTATAACCGGCAGAATTCCGCCTATATCGATCCGGCGGGGCCGTATGAGAAGGGTATTCCCTCCGTCTATTATATCTCTCCGCCCGATCCTTCATGGAGCAAGGAGGTGCAGCAGGGCTTCATCGCCGGCAAGGCGCGGTTGCTCTTCACGTCCCTGCATGAAGTGATGCCGGGGCATTTCCTCCAGTTCCTGCATGCCAACCGCTCATCTTCGCTCTTCGGCCGCGTGTTCGTGGGTTATGCCTTTGCCGAGGGCTGGGCGCATTATACCGAGGAAATGATGTGGGAGGCCGGGCTGGGCGATGGCGATCCCGGCATCCATATCGGCCAGCTCTCCGCTGCCCTGGTGCGCAATTGCCGCTATCTCTCGGCGATCCGCCTGCACAATGGCACGATGACGCAGGCGCAGGCGCAGCAGATGTTCCGGGACGAATGCTATCAGGGCGAAGGCACGGCGCGCCAGCAGGCCGCGCGTGGGACTTATGATCCGGCCTATCTCAACTACACGCTTGGCAAGCTGATGATCCTCAAGCTGCGCGCGGACTGGACGGCCACGCGCGGGGGGCGTGCTGCATGGAAAGCCTTCCACGACCAGATGCTGAACTATGGTGGTCCGCCGATCCCGCTCTTGCGCCAGCAGATGATGGGAGGCGCGGCCCGCGCCGCGTTCTGAGCGACAGAAAAAACGGCCCGGCGAGAACCCACATTCTCGCCGGGCCGAGTGGAATGAGCACTGGCTGGCCAGCGCCCTTCGGGTCGCACGATCTGCCTAGGTCCGGAAGGGTTAACAGCCTGTGAAGGACACAGCCCGAGCCGCTGCGGCAGCTCAGATTTTACATGTGTCTAGGCCGAGGATGGCCGTTTTCAGGTAAAATCAGGTCTCGGGTGGCGAACCGCGACTTTGGAACACGGGGCTGCTCGCGGCCTCAGGCCAGATTGACGAAGCTGTCCAGCACGCGCTTCTGCCCGGCCTGATCGAAATCGATCTCCAGCTTGTTGCCCTCGATGGCGGTCACCTGGCCATAGCCGAACTTCTGGTGGAAGACGCGCTGGCCCACCGTCATGTCCGATCGGCCCTTGTTGCCGAGGCTGACGGCGCTCTGGCGTGCCTCAACGATGCGGGTCGGCTCGCGAACGAAGCCGCCGGCGCTGGCGGCGCGCTGCCAGCCGGGGCCGCGCCCGGTGCCGCGCCCGGCATTGGCGAAGGGATCGTCCCGTTCCGACCAGTTGGCGCGCCACAGGCTGGCGCCGCCGCTCATCGTGGTTTCCTCCTCGATGGTCTCGCCGGGCAGTTCGCCAATGAAGCGGGAGGGAATGGAGCTGGTCCACTGCCCATAGACGCGGCGATTGGCGGCATGGAGAATGATGCACCGCCGCCGGGCACGCGTGATCGCGACATAAGCGAGGCGGCGCTCCTCCTCCAGGCTGGCGAGGCCGCCTTCATCGAGCGCGCGCTGCGAGGGGAAGAGCCCGTCTTCCCAGCCGGCGAGGAACACGGTGTCGAACTCCAGACCCTTGGCGGCGTGGATGGTCATGATGGTGACCTTCGCCTCGTCCTGCGTCGCGTCATTGTCCATGACGAGGCTGACATGCTCGAGGAAGGCGCCGAGTGTCTCATAGTCCTCCATGGCGCGGGTGAGTTCCTGCAGGTTCTCCAGTCGGCCAGAGGCTTCGGCCGTGCGTTCGGCCTGTAACACGGCGGTATAGCCGCTCTCGTCGAGGATCTGCCGGGCGAGATCGGCATGACCCATGCTCTTCGCGAGGTCGCGCCAGCGGTGCAGATCGCCAATGAAGCGGCCGAGCGACTTGCGCGCGGCGCCGGTCAGTTCGTCGGTCTCCACGATGTGCGCGGCGGCCACGCTGAGCGGCACGCCCTCGGCTCGGGCAAGGCGGTGGACTTTCTCGACAGCCTTGTCACCCAGGCCGCGCTTGGGCACGTTGACGATCCGCTCGAAGGCGAGATCGTCCGAGGGCTGGTTGACGAGGCGCAGATAGGCGAGCGCATCGCGGATTTCGGCGCGTTCATAGAAGCGGAAGCCGCCGACGATGCGGTAGGGCAGGCCGATCTGGATGAAGCGATCCTCGAACTCGCGCGTCTGGAACGAGGCGCGCACGAGAATGGCGACCTGATCGGCGCGGGTGCCCTGTCGCTCCAGCCGCTCGATCTCCTCGCCAACGCGGCGCGCTTCCTCCGGTCCATCCCACACACCGATGACGCGCAGCTTCTCGCCTTCGTCCGCTTCCGTCCACAGCGTCTTGCCGAGCCGGCCGCCATTCTGCGCGATCACGCCAGAGGCGGCGGCGAGGATATGCGGGGTCGAGCGGTAGTTCTGCTCCAGCCGGATGATGGCGGCGCCGGGGAAATCCCGCTCGAAGCGCAGAATGTTCGCCACCTCGGCCCCGCGCCAGCTGTAGATGCTCTGGTCGTCGTCGCCCACGCAGCAGATGTTCTTGCGCGTCTGGGCGAGCAGCCGCAGCCAGAGATACTGGCTGGTGTTGGTGTCCTGATACTCGTCCACCATGATATAGCGGAAGCGCTCCTGATACTGCTCCAGCACCGCACGGTCGGTCTTGAACAGGGTGAGCATGTGCAGCAGCAGGTCGCCGAAATCGCAGGCATTGAGGTCGCGCAGGCGGGCCTGATATTGGGCGTAGATTTCCGCGCCCTTGCCATGAGCGAAGGCCTCGCTCTCGCCGGCGTCGATCTCCTTGGGCGTCAGGCCCTTGTTCTTCCACTTGTCGATGAGTGCGGCGAGCGCACGGGCGGTCCAGCGCTTCTCGTCAAGGCCGGCCGCCTGGATGATCTGCTTCATCAGGCGGAGCTGATCGTCGGTGTCGAGGATCGTGAAATTGCTTTGCAGACCGACCAGTTCGGCATGGCGGCGCAGCATCCGCGCGCAGACGCTGTGGAAGGTGCCGAGCCAGGGCATGCCTTCCACCGCCGGGCCGATCATCTTGCCGACGCGCTCGCGCATCTCGCGCGCCGCCTTGTTGGTGAAGGTGACGCAGAGAATCTCGGAGGGAAAGGCGCGGCGGGTCGCCACCAGATGCGCCAGCCGTGCGGTCAACGCTGCCGTCTTGCCTGTGCCCGCGCCGGCCAGCACCAGTACAGGGCCTTCCGTGGTGAGCACGGCCTCGCGCTGCGGCGCATTGAGGTCCTTGAGATAAGGCGGGTCGGCTGGGGAGGGGGCAGGCACGGTCATCGTGCGTGAACAGCTAGGGAACAGATGGAGTCAAGGCAAGGGCTTCGCGACCATCGGCATGCGCGATGCGGCGGCGCTGGGGCGGGACGGATGGTGGAACCTCGGGAGATTGTGAGACGTTTCTGAGGCGATGAATAGAGACGAGAGGAAGGATGACCTCATGCGTATCCCGATGCTTCTGACTGGCCTTGCAGCCTCGGCCCTCGCGATAGCCGCTCATGCGCAGGATGTGGCGCCGCCCCCGGGCGATCCCGGTGCAGCCGGACCGCCTTCCGCCACGATGCCTGCACCCGATGTAACCGCGCCGATCGCACCCCCGCCGCCACCGCCTCCGGCCGCTGATGTTACCCCGCCTGCTCCGCCGGCCCAGATCGAAATGGCGCCGGCTCAACCGGTCGTGCAGGCCACGCCACCGTCACCGGCAGAGTATCCGCTCTGTTCGCGCACCGTGAAGGACGGCTGTCGAAATCCCGGCGCTAAATAAAGTCGCATCCGTAAAACGCTGACCGGACGGCATTGATCGCCCGATCCATTTCGGGGCGCCGTGCTTCCGCCGGACGAGGGAGCACGGCTGCCCGGCTTATGCGCCGGGCGCCTCGCTGGCCGGGCGCAGGAGCCAGAGCTTCGCCTTGCCGACGACGCGCTCCGTTTCCACCTCGAAGCCCTTGACCGAGATGGTTTCGCCGCGATCGGTCTCGATGCTGATCCAGCTGCCCGGTCCGGTCCAGCCGAGACGAGAGAGCTTGTCGAGCGCTACTTCGCCTGCGCCTGTGCGATAGGGCGGGTCCATGAAGATGACGTCCAGCGGTGCGGTCGCGCGGCCAAGGGCGAGCACGTCCGTTTGGCGGATGTCGGGGCGCGCGAGCCCCAACTTCTCGGCATTGGCGCGGATCGATGCCAGTGCCGCCCGGTCGCGTTCCACAAACACGCAGGAGGCCGCGCCGCGCGAGAGCGCCTCGAACCCGAGCGCGCCGGAGCCTGCAAAGAAATCGCCGACGCGCAGATCCTCGAACGACCCCAGCCGGCTCGTCAGCATGGAGAACAAGGTTTCGCGCGTGCGATCCGCCGTTGGGCGCGTCGCTTCGCCAGCCGGCGCGACGAGAGGTCGCCCGCGCCATTGCCCGGAAATGATCCTCATTTCTGATCCTTGCCGAGCGTCTTGCGGAACTTGATGAGATCGACCTGGCGCACTTCGGCCACTTCGCCGGGCTGGGAATCGCCCAGAACGAATGGCCCGTAGCGCGTGCGGATGAGCCGGCTGACCTTCAGGCCGAGATGCTCCAGCACCCGGCGCACTTCGCGGTTCTTGCCTTCGGTCAGGGTCATCTCGACCCACTGGTTGCGGCCGGTGCGGCGCTCCAGATTGGCATCGATGCGGCCATAGCGCATGCCCTCGATCTCGACGCCTTCGATCAGGTCCTCAAGCTGCGCCTGGCTCACCTCGCCAAAGGCGCGGGCGCGGTAGGTGCGCTCGACACCGGTGGCGGGCAGCTCAAGCTGGCGCTTCAGCTCGCCATCCGTGGTGAGCAGCAGCAGGCCTTCGGTATTAAGGTCGAGCCGACCGACCGGCATGACGCGGGGCAAGTCCGCGGGCAGCCGGTCGTAGATGGTCGGGCGACCGGCGGGGTCCTTGGCCGTGGTGAGCAGCCCGGCTGGCTTGTGGAACAGGAAGAGGCGGGCAGGGCTCGGCTCCTTCACGGCCTTGCCGTCCACGGTCACGCCTCGCAGCGAGGTGAGGATGGTTGCCGGCGTGGTCAGCACCTCGCTATCGAGCGCGATGCGTCCCTCAGCGATCATCCGCTCGATGTCCCGCCGACTCGCGATGCCGGCACGGGCAAGCAGCTTGGCGATGCGATCGCCCTCGCGCGGCGTGTCGCTGCCGGATTTGAGGGCTGCTGCCGGTTGCGGCGCCTTGTCCGCATTGCGCGCCGGGCGTGCGCGGTTGCGCCGTCCGGTCGGGGCAGGAGACGGGCCGGGGCGTGTCGGGCGGCGGGGGCCTCTGGGACCATGGGCGCTGGGCAAGGGTGATCGTCCGTTTTTGGGTCTGCTGTGGCGTGGCTGCACTGGCGAATCGCCCATCGGCGACGTAGCGGGTCCGGGTGCTGCTTCGATCCGTGGGGATCGCAGGGGGTAGTGGCGCAACTGAGGTGAAGCGGCAATGTTTTTCTCGACGAAGAAGGTGCAGCAGATCCGCCGCATTCTCATCGTCGAGGATGAGCCATTGCTGGCGTTCGACAACGAGCACTCGCTCCAGCAGGCGGGCTATGAAGTGGTGGCGACCGTGGACCGGTTCCGCGATGCCGCTTCCGTGATCCTGGGGCAGGGCGCGGTCGATCTCGTCCTCACCGACATTCGCCTGACGGGCGCGCGCTCCGGGGTCGAGCTGGCGCGCCACGCTCGCGAGTTGGGCATTGCCGTGCTGTTTGCCACTGCGAGCTGCCCGGCTGATGCGCGGGAGATGGGCATTGCACTCGGTTGCCTCGCCAAGCCCTATCTGCCACGCGACCTCGTCCGCGCTCTCGCCGTGTGCGAGCGGATCGTCGGTGGCCTGCCCGCCGGGCGCCTGCCGCCGGGGCTGACGCTGTTTCCGCGGGGCTGATTTTCGGGCCTTCCAACATAAATCCCCTTTCGCCCGCTGCACGAGCGGCTAGGCTACACCGTGCCGGAACATCACAGGGGAACGGGAATGGCGGACGGGATCGCAAGGGCAGGCTGGGGGGACGCATTCAGGCCGTATCTTCAGAAGGAACCGATCGCAGCTCTGCTGCTCGGCATTTCCTCCGGCTTTCCGTTTGCGATGATCGGCGCGACCCTGACGACCCGGCTGGCGCAGGACGGGATCGACAAGAAATCGGTGACGGCCTTCAGTCTCGCGTTCCTCGTTTACAATCTCAAATGGCTCTGGTCGTGGGTGGTGGATGGTGTGCATCTGCCGCTGCTCGGGCGGCTGGGACAGCGCGTCTCCTGGTTGTTGCTGGCCGGCGTGCTGGTGATCGCCGCCGTCGCCAATCTGGCGCTCGTGGACCCCAGCGCAAGCCTGATTGCCACAGCTTATGCCGCGATCCTGGTCGGCGTGGCCGGCGCGACGTTCGACATCGTGATCGACGCTTATCGCATCGAGCAATTGAAGCCGGAGCAACTCGGCGTCGGATCGGGCATGTCGCAATATGGCTGGCGGATCGGCGCGGCGGGGGCCGGCGCGCTGGCGCTGGTGCTCGCGGCGCGGATCGGCTGGTCGGGCGCATATCTCGCCTGCGCCGCGCTGGCCCTGCCGGCGATGATCGCGGGCCTCTGGCTCGGTGAGCCGGAGCGGCATCGCGAACCGATTGGGCGGCGTGGCCTGGCGGCTGCGGCTGCCTCGATCTGGGGGCCGCTCAAGGAGTTCTTCACCCGCAGCGGTGCGCTGATCGTGTTGCTGTTCATCCTGCTGCACAAGATCGGCGACACGCTTGCCAACCTAACGTTCCGCCTGCTCTTCGACGACCTCGGGTTCAGCAATGACGAGATCGCCATCTACGATATCGGCCTTGGTTTCTGGGCATTCCTCATCGGCATCTTCCTCGGCGGCGTGCTCTATGCGCGGCTCGGCCTCAAGCGATCGGTGCTGCTCAGCCTCGTGCTGATGGGCGTCTCCAACTTCAGCTTTGCGCTGCTGGCCGCGAGCGGCCACAGCAATTGGGGCATGGCGGGCGCCATCGGTTTCGAGAATATCGCCAGCGGCATCGGCGGCGTCACCGTCGTCGCCTATTTCTCGGCGCTGTGCGATCTGCGCTTCACCGCCAGCCAATATGCACTGATTTCCGCAGCGGCGAGCATCGTCGGGCGCTTCGTGACCGGCACCAGCGCCGGGGCGCTCATCGAGGCAATGGGCTATGTGAACTTCTATCTGCTCACCACGTTCCTGGCGCTGCCGGGCATCCTGCTTTTCTGGTGGATGAGCCGCACCGGGCTGATCGATGCGAGCATTGGCGATGCAGGGACAGCGGAGCAATGACCCCGCGTTGACCCTGCCAACCGTGCTTTACACCGGCGGCTGATCGTTCGCGGTCAGCACCTGGCCGGCGAGGTAGAGCGTGCCGGCGATGAGCACGGTGCGCGGTGGCCCGTCGCTTGCGGCGATATCGGCCAGCGCCTCGTGGATGGTGGTGAAGGGGCGATGCGGCACGCCCCATTCGGCGGCGACATCGGCGAACACCTCCGGCCCGTGATGCTCATGGCCGGGCACAGGCAGCGAGCGGATCGAGCGGATCAGCGGGCGCAGGGGTGCGAGGAAGCCGCGCACATCCTTGTTGGCGAGCATGCCGGTGACGAGATCGATGCCATCCGGCGCGAGGCCGCCATCGGTCAGCGCGGTAGCGAGAGCTTGTCCGGCGTCGGGATTGTGGCCGCCGTCCAGCATCAGCGTGCGGCCGGGCAGCATCGCGTTGAGCGGGCCTCCTTCGAGCCGCTGCATGCGCGCGGGCCATTGCGCCCAGAGCGGCGCGGCGCGCAGGGCAGCCTCGCTCACCGGGATGGCACTCTGGTGACGCAGCATGGCAATGGCGAGGCCGAGATTGGAGACCTGATGCGCGCCGGTGAGGCGCGGCGCGGGCAGATCGACACGGCCGGCATCGTCCGCATAATGGAGCTGGCCCTGATAATCGACGATATCCCAGCTGCGTCCGCGCGGCAGATAAGGCGCGCGCGCACGATCCGCGACTCTGGCGATCGTGGCGTTCATTGCGGCCGAATAGCGCTGGGTGAGCAGCGGCGCGCCTTTCTTGGCGATGCCCGCCTTCTCGAACGCGATGCGATTGAGCGGTTCCTCGGGAACGCCTTCTTCGGGGGCCAGCAGGAAGCCTTCATGATCGATGGCGAGGGAAGCGATGCCGCAGGCGACCGGGGCCTTCAACACATTGGTCGCATCGAGCCGGCCGCCAAGGCCGACTTCGATCACGCAGGCGTCGGCCGGAATGGCGGCGAACAGCATGAAGGCGGCGGCGGTGGTGATCTCGAAGAAGCTGGCGTTGAGATCGCCGCCGATGTCCAGCACTTCCTCCAGCGCGCGGGCGAGCGTGGCGTCGTCGATCAGCGTGCCGGCGAGACGGATACGCTCGTTGAAGCGCACCAGATGCGGCGAGGTGAAGACATGGACGCTCTTGCCGTCCGCTTCCAGAGCGGCGCGCAGATAGGCGCAGGTCGAGCCCTTGCCGTTCGTGCCGGCGACATGGAAGACCGGGGGCAGGTCGTCCTGGGGATCGCCCAGGCGCCGGCACAGCTCCGTGATGCGCTCCAGCCCGAGCACGTCGCGGCCGGGCGAGAGCGCCATCAGCCGGTCGAGTTGGGCCTGCACGGCGGGATCGTCGGAGACGGCGTGGTCAGCCATGGCGTGTCAGCGGTCCGGCGCGTGGGGCTCAGGCGGCTTTTGCGCCGGCCAGATAACCGATGGTCTTGGCGAGCATGGCGCGCAGATCCTTGCGGGGCACGACCATGTCGATCATGCCATGCTCCAGCAGATATTCGGCGCGCTGGAACCCTTCCGGCAGCTTCTCGCGGATCGTGTTCTCGATCACGCGGGCACCGGCAAAGGCAATGAGCGCGTTGGGCTCGGCGATCTGTATGTCACCCAGCATGGCGTAGCTTGCCGTGACGCCGCCGGTCGTGGGATCGGTCAACACCACGATATAGGGCTGGCCGGCCGCGCGGAGCTGCTGGATGGCGACGGTGGCGCGGGGCATCTGCATGAGCGAGAGGATGCCCTCCTGCATGCGTGCGCCGCCAGCGGCCGTGAAGATCACATAGGGGCAGCGGCGCTTGATCGCTTCCTTGACGCCCGCGACGAAGGCTGCGCCCACCGCGGTGCCCATCGATCCGCCCATGAAGGCGAAATCCTGCACGCCGACGACGGCCTGATGACCCTCGATCTTGCCGATGGCGTTGATGAGGGCGTCCTGCTCGCTCGTCTGCGCGCGCGCTGCCTTGATCCGATCGGTATAACGCTTGGAATCGCGGAATTTGAGCGGGTCTTCCTTCACCTGCGGCGAGGGCAGCAGCTTCATCGTGCCTTCGTCAAAAATCTGGGCGAAGCGCACCTTCGGGCCGATGCGGCCATGATGATCGCAACGCGGACAGACGGAGAGATTCTCGTCCCATTCCTTCTGGAAGATCATCTGCCCGCAGGAGGGGCATTTGTGCCAGAGATTATCCGGCGTGTCGGCCTTCTTGATGATGAAGGGAATGGCGTTGCGAACGCGGTTGAGCCAGCTCATGCGACCTGCTCCTTCTGATTGAGGGCGGCGCGCAGGCTTGCCACGAAGGCCTGCACATGGGGGGCAGCCCCGGCGCCGTGCCGGGCGACAAGATCGACAATCGCCGAGCCGACGACGACACCGTTCGCGACCTTGCCGATGGCAGCGGCCTGATCGGGCGTGCGCACGCCGAAACCGACGGCGATGGGCAGGTCCGTGGCGGCCTTGAGGCGCGCGACGGCGGCCTCGATGCTGTCCTGCGCAGCCTGTTGCAGGCCGGTAATCCCGGCGACGGAGACGTAATAGAGGAAGCCCGACGCACCGCTGACCACGGCGGGCAGGCGGGCATCATCGGTGGTCGGTGTGGCGAGGCGGATCAGCGACACGCCCTCGGCGCGCAGGGCGGGGCCAAGCTCGGCATCCTCTTCCGGCGGGATATCGACGCAGATGACGCCATCCACGCCGGCGCGACGGCACTCTTCGGCGAACCACTCCGCGCCGCGCACCGTCATCGGATTCGCATAGCCCATGAGGACGAGCGGCACGGCCGGGTGGCGGGCACGGAAGGCGGCGGCGATGCCGAAGAGACCGACGGTGGTCGTGCCGGCGGCGAGGGCGCGCAGGTTCGCTGCCTGAATGGCCGGGCCGTCCGCCATCGGATCGGTGAACGGCATGCCCAGCTCGATCACGTCGGCGCCGCCTTCGACAAGCGCATCGAGCACGGCGGCGGTGTCGGCAGGGGTCGGATCGCCACCCGTCACGAAGGTCACGAGCGCGGCGCGACCTTCATCTTGCGCGCGGGCGAAGGCAGAGGCGAGGCGGTTCATAGCTGCGCTCCCAGCGCGGCGGCGACCGTGTAGATATCCTTGTCTCCCCGGCCGGAGACATTGACGACGATGATCTGATCGTCACGCAATTCCAGCGCCTTGCTTTCCAGTGCTGCGAGCGCATGGGCACTTTCGAGCGCGGGAATGATCCCTTCCTGCTGCGAGCAGAGCTGGAACGCGTCGAGCGCCTCCCGATCCGTCACGGGCACATAGGTGACGCGACCGCTTTCGTGCAGCCAGCTATGCTCGGGGCCGATGCCGGGATAGTCGAGGCCCGCCGAGATCGAATGCGCCTCGGTGATCTGGCCGTCCTCATCCTGCAGCAGATAGGTCTTGTTGCCATGGAGGATGCCGGGCTTGCCGCCGGTGAGGCTGGCGGCGTGCTTGTCCGTGTCGATGCCAAGGCCTGCCGCTTCGGTGCCCACCATCGCCACGTCCGGATCATCCAGGAACGGGTGGAACATGCCGATGGCATTGGAGCCGCCACCGACAGCGGCGATCAGCAAATCGGGCAGGCGCCCCTCGGCTGCCAGCATCTGCTCGCGCGTTTCCTTGCCGATCACGCTCTGGAAGTCGCGGACCAGCTCGGGATAGGGGTGCGGGCCGGCGGCGGTGCCGATGATGTAGAAGGTGTCATGCACCGTCGCGACCCAGTCGCGCAGCGCCTCGTTCATCGCATCCTTGAGGGACTGAGATCCGCTTGTGACGGGGCGGACCTCCGCGCCGAGCAGCTTCATGCGGAACACATTGGGCTGCTGCCGCTCGATGTCCTTGGCGCCCATGAAGATGGTGCACGGCAAACCAAAGCGCGCGCACACGGTCGCGGTCGCCACGCCATGCTGGCCGGCGCCGGTCTCCGCGATGATCCGCTTCTTGCCCATGCGGATCGCGAGCAGAATCTGGCCGATGCAATTGTTGATCTTGTGCGCGCCGGTGTGGTTCAGCTCCTCGCGCTTGAAATAGATTTTCGCGCCGAAGCCCGGCTTTGCGCGCTCACGATAATAAGCCGTCAGGCGCTCGGCGAAATAGAGCGGGGAAGGGCGGCCGACATAATGCGTCATCAGGCCGTTGAATTCCGCCTCGAAAGCGGGGTCTTCCTTGGCCGCGCGATACTCCCGCTCAAGGTCGAGAATGATCGGCATCAGCGTTTCGGCGACATAGCGCCCGCCGAACTGGCCAAAATGGCCGCGCTCGTCCGGGAGGTTGCGCAGGGAATTGGGCAGGGTGGTTGCAGCAGTCATGGTGCTTCTCTCTTGGTCACGGTGGTCCGGTCGCGTCGAATGGATCGAGCGATCAGCGCCATCGTCTCCCGACGCGCGCCACAGGGCTGTTCAGTCTCAACATGACGAAACCGCTTTGCAGAAGGCCGCGATCTTGTCCACATCCTTGACGCCCGGCGCGCTTTCCACCCCCGAGGAAACATCGACCAGAGGCGCGCCGGTCATGCGGATCGCCTCGGCGACATTGTCCGGGTTGAGGCCGCCGGCGAGGCCCCAGGGTGCGGGCGCCCGATAGCCCGCGAGCAGCGACCAGTCGAACCGGTGCCCCATGCCGCCGGGCAGGGCGGAGCCTTCCGGCGTCTTGGCGTCGTAAAGCAGCCGGTCGGCCGCGCCGGCATAAGCCGCGCTGTTCGCCAGATCGGCAGCGGTCTTGATCGAGAGGACTTTCCAAGCCTCCAGGCCGGTGCGTGCGCGCAGGGCTGCTACGCGCTCGGGCGGCTCCGCGCCGTGAAGCTGGAGCACATGGAGCCCGCCGGCCGCGATCAGCGCGTCAATTGTCGTGTCGTCTGCATCGACGAGGATGCCAACGCGCTGCACATGCGCGGGCACGCGCGGCGCCAGCATGGCGAGGCGCTGCGGCGTCACATGCCGTGGGCTCTTGGCAAAATGCATGAAGCCGACATGACTCGCGCCGCCGCGCACGGCAGCGTCGATCGCCTCGATCGTGCTGAGGCCGCAAATCTTGATGTCGACTCGGGACATGGGGGCGGGGTTTAGCCACCTTCCAGCGTATTGGGAATTCAGCGTACGCGCCGAACGAACACCGCACCGTTATCGCGCTGCTCGATGACAAAATTGGGCAACGAGGCAATCAGCTCCGAAAGGCGCGAAAAGCCATAGCTCCGGGCATCGAATGAGGAAAGATTGGCCGCACGATGGCCCAGCTCGGAGAGGCGGGCAAAGCCGCGCTCGTCTCTCTTGGAGGCTTTCCAGGCATCGCTCAGCAATTTGACAATCTCGGCATCTACGGCCGGTTTGGCTTCGACGGCCACTTCATCCGACGCCTTGGCAGTGAGCGCGCTGACGTCGATGAACCGCGTGCAGGCTCGTTGAAAGCCGACAGGGGCATTGGCATTGCCGAAGCCATAGACAGGCAAGCCGTTCTGACGGATGCGTACAGCGATTGGCATGAAGTCGCTGTCGCTCGACATGATCCCGAATCCATCGACCCTGCCGCCATAAAGCAGGTCCATCGCGTCGATGGTCATCTTCATATCGGTGGCATTTTTTCCTTTGGTCAGGTCGAACTGCTGTTGCGGTTCGATGGCCTGTTGCAGCACGATCTCGGACCAGCTCTTGAGAGTCGGTTTCGACCAATTGGCATAAGCGCG
This sequence comes from Sphingomonas sp., assembly GCA_017304655.1. Lineage (GTDB taxonomy): Bacteria > Pseudomonadota > Alphaproteobacteria > Sphingomonadales > Sphingomonadaceae > Sphingobium. Next base: position 312,226 of record JAFKLY010000003.1, on the reverse strand, counting down.
TCTAATATTCACTGTGCCCAGATCGCCGAGGACAGTGAGCACCGCATCCAGATCGGCTGCCCTTGAATTGTCGGCATCGATGAGGAGCGCGATGTTTCGGGTGTCGGGACCGTCATTCTCCGCCTGTGTCTTGCCAGTCCCCATCAATCATCCTTTGCGGTCAATGAATGTGCTGCCAAACAGCAGGAGCAATTTCACGTCCACGGCATAGCCTTCCACCCGGCGTGCTGAGATCCAGTCGGGCAGACTGGCGAGCGGGACGCGGTGAACGCGGATGTCCTCGCCAGGCACGCCGCCGCCATCGCCGACCTTCTCAAGATCGAACGCCCTGAACAGCGTGAAGCTCTCGGATACCATGCCGGGGGAACTCCAATATTCGCCCAGATCGACCATTCGGCCGGCGCGATAGCCGGTTTCTTCCTCAAGTTCGCGCGTGGCGGCGAGGGCAGGGGCTTCGCCGGCGCTCTCGTCACCCACCAGACCGGCGGGAAGCTCGATGCAGCGGCGTTCCAGCGGTACGCGGAACTGATCGACCAGCAGGATGTGCCGCCCGTCCAGCCCTTCATCGATGGCGACGATGACCGCTGCGCGGATGCCGCGTGCGCGGGACACATATTCCCAGCGGCCGCGCTTCTTCGCGGCGATGAAGCGACCTTGCCACATCACCTCCTCGGGGTGACGCAGCTCATCCTCGGGGCTTTCGTGGGTCACAGTTCGATCAGCCGGTCGGGCAATTCATTGGGGTTGTCGCCACTGCGGGGGCAATGTTCGGCCAGGATGAGTCCAGCCTTCTCGACGGCCAGCGCCATGCCCTGCGCGATTCGTCCGGCGCGGACTTCGTCGACCAGTGCCGCCATGGCCTCGCCCCACACATGGGGTGACACTTTTGCGGCGATCGCTTCGTCCGCGACGATCTCCGCCCGGTGCTCGTCGAGCGAGAGATAGATCAGAACGCCGGTCAGCCTGGCGGTGCGCGCCTCGGCAGCGGTGCGAAACAGCAGCAGCGCACGACGGCGGACGCGGCGGGACTTGGTCGCGCCCGGCGTCACCAGCATCCGCAGCGCCGGAATGGCGAGCAGATAGCGCACTGCCAGGAACTTCAGGATCATGTGACCGAGCAGGAACAGGAGCAGCATGCGCAACGGGAGCTCATGGCTCCATTCGCCCAGCAGCCAGATCAGCGTCTGTTCGTAGAGATGCGGGAAGGCCGCCGCGAAGGCCGCAACGAGGAAGGCGCAGAGGATCGCCCAGTGCAGGCCGACGTCATGATAAGCGTCCGAGCGCCGCGCGACGATGGTGACGATCTCGGCATCGGTGTGCTGCTCGGCCTTCGCGACCGCCTGCGTGACGAGCGCGTGATCCGCGTCGTTCATGGATATGCGCTTTGCCATTACCAGCCTCCGCTCGCGCCGCCGCCACCGAAGCTGCCGCCGCCGCCCGAGAAGCCGCCGCCGCCACCTCCGCCGCCGCCCCAGCCGCCACCGCCGCCCCAGTGATCGTCATCCCGGCCGCGCAGAGCCGCGTTCAGCAATTCATTGGCGCCCCAGATCACGATCGGGTGGACACCGCCGCGATAGCGCCGGCCACCGCGCAACCGTCCGAGCATCGGCAGGAACACGAAGAGGACCATGAAGATCACGAAGACGATGGCCGGGCCAATATTCTGGCCGTTGCCGTGGCGCTGGCTACGCTCGGCCTCATCCGCCAGCTTGCGCTGCTGATCAGGCGGAAGCGCTATGATCCGCGCGATTTCACTGGCGCCGGCGCTGATGCCGCCTGCCATGTCGCCATCCTTGAAGCGGGGCGTAATGACCTCGCGGATGATCCGGCCGGAGAGCGCGTCGGTCAGCACCGGCTCGAGCCCATAACCGACCTGGATCGTCACGCGTCGCTCATTCGGCGCGACGAGCAGGAGGACGCCGTTATTCTGATCCTTTTCGCCCAGGCCCCAGGCGCGGCCGAGCCGATAGCCATAATCGGAAATCTCATAGCCATCGAGACTGGGCACGGTCGCCACGACGAGCTGCCGTCCGGTGGTGCGCTCAAGCTCGGTGGAGGTCTGCTCGATCTGCGCCTTGGTTGCGGCATCAAGCAGATTCGCATTGTCCACGACCCGGCCGCTGAGTGCCGGAAAGCTCTGCGCCAGCGCCGCATCAGGGTGCAGCGCCAGCATCAGGGCGGCAAGCAGGATGAAGCAGGCGTTGCGCAGGGCGGTCATGGCTTGGCGGCCCGTCGCCGGGCCGGCTCGCGTCACTTGCTGCCGTTGAACATCGCGCCGACATCGGGCGCGGTGTCGGCGCCGGCCTTGGCCTCGAAGGGCGTCAGCGGCTTGGCGCCATGGACGAGCTTGGCGCCGATCATCTCCGGGAAAGTGCGGATACGGGTGTTATAGTCCTGCACCGCAGCGTTGTAATCGCGGATCGCGATCGTGATGCGGTTCTCCGTGCCCTCAAGCTGGGTCATGAGATCGGCAAAGCGAGCCTGGCTCTTGAGGTCCGGATATTGCTCGACGGTGACGAGCAGGCGCGAAAGCGAGCTCGAGACATTGGCCTGCGCGGCCTGGAAGGCCTGCACCTTGGCCGGATCGGTCAGATCATCCGCCGACAGCTTGACCTGCGTGGCCGAAGCACGGGCATTGATGACGCCTTCAAGGGTCGATTGTTCGATCTTGGCGGCATTGCTGGCCGTCGCCACGAGGTTCGGGATCAGATCGGCGCGGCGCTGATAGGCAGCTTGCACGTCAGCCCACTTGGCCTTGGCATTCTCCTCGGCAGTCGGCACCGAGTTGATGCCGCAGGCGGCGAGCGCGAGCGGCAGAAGCAGGGCAAGGAACGCGCGCAGCAGTGTTGCGGGAGAGCGCAGGGAGGCCATGTCGGTTCATCCTCTACAAAGAACGGTGTATCGCCAGAGTAACACGCTAAATAGGCGGTTGATCCGTCCCTCGCAAGGGGATTAGCTGCGCGGACAGGAGCGGGCGGCACTGGGGACTGGCCCGCGACATGGGAGACTTGGCCATGCTGTCTGAATTCAAGGCCTTCATCGCGCGCGGCAATGTGCTGGACCTCGCGGTCGGCGTCATCATCGGCGCGGCGTTCGGCGCGATCGTCAAATCGCTGACCGACGATGTGATCATGCCGGTGATCGGTGCAATTTTTGGCGGGCTCGATTTCTCCAATCACTTCCTGCCGCTCGCTGCCGTGCCTGCCGGGACGGCGGCCACGCTAGAGGGGATGAAGGCCGCCAATGTGCCTGTGCTGGCTTATGGCAGCTTCGTCACCTCGGTCATCAACTTCCTCATTCTTGCCTTCATCATCTTCCTCATCGTGCGCGAGGCCAATCGCTTCCTCGGCAAGAAGGAAGCGGAGACTGCACCGCCCGCCGGGCCAAGCGAAGTCGAGCTGCTCACCGAGATTCGCGACGCGCTGAAGAAATAATCCACTCCCGTCGCGGCGACTTCGGTTCGTCGCGACGGAAGGAACCTTTCGGCTGCATCGGCTTTGTTTCTGTGTTCCGCGGGACCAGCGGAGCGTAACAGGAGACAAGCCCGTGAAACCCATTTTCATCGTTGCTCTCATGGCACCGGCCATGGCGCTCGCAGCCTGCAGCTCGGAAAAGGCCGAGAAGCTCGAAAACGCCTATGACAATGCCGCCGACAGGGTGGACAATGAGGCTGATCGCGTCGAAGCGGCTGCTGATAACATGGTGGGTGCGGCCCAAAACAAGGCCGAGAATGTCGCTGACCAGCTGGAAAACCATGCCGATGCATTGCGCGAGGCAGGCGAGCGGAAGGCCGACGAAATCGACAAGCGAAAGTAATCAGGCGATAGCGGCGGTGCGTGCCCTAGAGGCGGCGCATCGCTACGCGACCCCGATGTCGATCAGGGCCGGCCAGTGCGTCGGCCCTTTTCTTGTTCGGGATAATCCCTATATCGGGCGCGCCGGCTTGTCCGGCTATGGCGATAAACTGCGGCGTGCAATAGGCGCAGCGGACCCGGGGGCGGTACCCGGCGGCTCCACCAGAAACGGCATTTCCCTCTTTGGAGGATGCCGCTCCTGACGGGGCCGAACTAGGATCGACGTGTGCTGAAAGGCGCTGTTTTCGCCCGGGCTGAGTAACCCGTAAAAGGCTCAAAACCTATAAGTGCCAACGATAACGAAGCACTTGCTCTTGCTGCGTAATTGAGGGCCTCACGGCCTGACATTACCCAAATAGAACGCGGTTGGACCAACCGGGCAACAGAATGGATTCCAGCGGCACGGGGAGCGCCGGGCAACAGAAGCTCCCCACCTTCTCACAGAGACATGATGATTGAACGCCGACATCAAGGGCGGGCGGCACCGCTGTGCGTGGAGCGCGACGAGGCCGAATCGGACCGGAATCATATTTGTTACAGTATTATGACATATGCTATGCAGGCTTAGTAAAATCGATAAAAAGATCGTAAAATCAATATATTAATTCGATCAAAAAATTTATTTCGGCGCATTGTCACTGAGTCATAAAACTGAAATACTCATCTTCGGAATTCGCACCTTTCGGAGAGGGAATCATATGGTTATCAAGCTCTTGATTGCAGGAGGTGCCGCAGTTGCGGCGCTCGGCTCGTCTGCTGCGCTGGCGCAGACCGGTGGCGCGACCGGTAGCTATGCTGCTGGCGCGATCAACGCGGGCCAGCTCAGCCAGGCCGAGCAGATTCTGCAGCCCGCCAGCTACACCGATGCGGCAGATCCCGCCCGGCTCATCAATATCGCGACCGTCTATGCGCGCACGCAGCGCAAGGCTGAGGCGCGCGCCGCGCTCCAGCGCGTCCAGGCGCTGCCGGCCGAGCGGCTCGATCTTGCCAATGGCACGAGCTATTCCAGCCATGATCTGGCGAAGGTGATGCTCGCGCGGCTCGACGGTCGCTAAGGAGAGCTTTCGGCGAGAGCCCCCGCGCGCCTGCGGGCGCGCGGTTGGATTTCCAATGTCTCAAGAGGGGCTGACCGGATCTCGTCCGGTTAGCCTGGACTGGCCAAAATGGGCGGAGATGTGCTTCGGGTCGCACACTCCGCCCGTTTTGTTTCAAGTGTTTGGTCTTATTTTCGCCGGACATGGCGCATGGATGCGCCGCCAAATCAAGGCTCCGGCGCCCGTCCTCCGCGCCCTCCACCTGGGCTGAGGGTGCTCTGCAATAAAATCGTCATGAAACTGTCACTCCGTTGACGCGGGAATAGCATCCCGCTGTCACACTCATCCCCTAGCTGCCCCGCCGAGGGCGCAAGGGGGCACTTGAAGAGTCGCTGATCCCGTTGGCCGTCCTGCAACCGAAAATCCGGATGAACCCGGCAGCGGAGACGACGATGAAACCTATGACTCGGACCATGAATTTCTTGCTGGCGGGCGCTGCCCTGCCGCTTCTGGCAGGCTGCGGCGCCAATGAGATCGCATCGCCGGGCACTGGCGGCAACGTCACGATCAACCAGCCCACGCCGACTCCGTCGCCCACGCCGACTCCGACGCCGAGCGCATCCGTGACGCCGGCCGGCGGCTGCCCGACCACCACGACCGATGGCGGCACGATCACCGGCCCGACCGGCACCTGGCGCGTCTGCAACCTGCCGAGCATCATTTCGGCGAGCATCACGCTCACGAAGATCCCCGGCCTGCTTTATCAGATGAACGGCCGCGTGAACGTGGGCTGCGACGGCGGCTTCTCGGCGCCGACCTCGTCTGCCCGCCGCATCAGCACGACCGTTGGCTGCACCGCCGCCAATGGCTTTGCGGTCAATTCTTCGGGCGAGCTCTCGGCCGATACCAACGTCACGCTGACCATCGAGCCGGGCGTGATTGTGATCGGCGGCACCGGCAACGCTTGGCTTGCCGTCAATCGCGGGAACAAGATCAATGCGACCGGCACCGCCACCGCGCCGATCATCTTCACCAGCCGCGACAACGTGCTCGGCATCAATACGGACAGTTCGATTGGCCAGTGGGGCGGCGTCGTGCTCATGGGCCGTGGCCGCGTGACCGATTGCAGCACCGGCTCGGTCGCGTCCAATACCTGCGAGCGTCAGACGGAAGGCTCGGCCGACCCGGCCGTCTTCGGCGGCCTCGACGACACCTACAATGCCGGCACGATGAAATATGTGCAGATCCGCTACTCCGGCTTCGTGCTTGGCGCGAACGTCGAGTTGCAGGCGCTGACCACGGAAGGCATCGGCAGCGGCACGACGCTGGACTATATCCAGAGCCACAACAGCTCGGATGACGGCGCGGAGTTCTTCGGCGGCGTTGTGCGCTTCAAGCACTATATCGCGACCGGCGCGGACGATGACAGCCTTGACGCTGACACTGGCGCGCGCTCGCTCTTCCAGCACGTGCTGCTCGTCCAGCGTCCGGGCCAGGGCGATGCGCTGATGGAGATCGACAGCAACGGCAACGAAGGCGATACGCCGCGTCAGGACCTGAAGGTCGCCAACTTCACCGCAATCCAGTCGCAGGTGAGCAGCAACAACGAAGCCAACGATCAGGCTTCGGTCCTGCTGCGCGGCAACTCCGACACGACCTGGATCAATGGCATGATCATCACCCCGAACAATGAGTGCATTCGCATGAACGGCTCGGGCACCACGCCGGCGACGCTGACGGCCCGCTCGGTGGTGATGCAGTGCAACGCGACCAAGTATCTCGGTACGGGCACGCTGACGGCGACCCAGGTTGCGACGGCCTTTGGTGCGGGCTCGAACAACAACAGCGACAGCTTCTCGCCTTCGCTGACGAGCCTGTTCATCAACGGCGCGACGGAAACGGCCGTCGTGGCTATCGATCCCAAGACGATCGACTCCTTCTTCGACACCACCAACTATATCGGTGCCGTGAAGGACGCGAACGAGACCTGGTACAAGGGCTGGACCTGCAACTCGGCCTACGCCCCGTTTGACAGCACGACCAACGCCTTCCGGGCCTGCACGTCGCTGCCGATCAGCTAATTGCCAGCCTGATCCCAATCAGGCGAGGCGCGGTCCGTGTGATCGCGCCTCGCCATACGATGCTGAGTTTCAAAGATTTCAAGGGGATATTCCATGGCGACGCCGCTCAAATTCGCGGTTCTGCTGCTCGTTTCCTCGGCGCTCACCGCCCCCGCCGCGATTGCGCAGGAAGCCACCCCGGCGCCTGCCGCCGAGGCCGCCGATCCGGCTGCGCAGAACGCAATCGAGGAAGAAGCGCAACCCGATGTGTCCATTCCCGGCGGCGAGATCGTCGTCACCGGTCGTCGCAACGCGAATATTCAGAAGAGCGCGCCGGCCGTCGTCTCGGTTCTTTCCTCGGCGGACATCGCGCGCACGGGCGAGGGCAATATTGCCGGTGCCCTCGGTCGCGTCACGGGCCTGAGCGTCGTGGGCAGCGGCTTTGTCTATGTGCGCGGCCTGGGCGATCGTTACTCGCTCGCGCTGCTCAACGGCTCTCCCTTGCCGAGCCCGGAACCGCTGAAGCGCGTCGTTCCGCTCGATCTGTTCCCAACCAATATCGTCTCTTCTTCGCTCGTGCAGAAGAGCTACTCGCCTAACTTCCCCGGCGAGTTCGGCGGTGGCGTGATCAACCTCACCACCAGCGCGGTGCCCAAGGAAAACTTCCTGACGGTCAGCGCTGGCGTGGGCGGCAACAGCGAAACCACGACGTCCATGGGCTATGTCCATTATGGCGCGCGGACCGACTGGACCGGCTTCGACAATGGATCGCGCAACACGCCGCCGGCCCTCGCGGCTTATTGGGCTAGCGGCAAGCGGATGAACGACGGTGGTGTGGACACCAAGGCGATCGGCGGGGAACTGGTGAACTGGCGCAATGGCATCGTCCAGCGCGACGACGCGATCCCGTTCAACGGGTCAGTGACGGTCTCCGGCGGCGCGGCCTTCGATCTGGGCGGCGACATGACGCTCGGCCTCATCGCGACGGCCGGCTACAGCAACAAGTGGCAGACGCGCGACGTTCTCCAGCAATTTTCCGCGAGCGCGGACGTGTCCACGATCGATTCGAATTTCGAGCGGGTCAGCACCGACAACCGGATCGTGGTGAACGGGCTGCTCGGCCTTGGTCTGGAATTTGGCGACAACAAGCTGCGCTGGACCAACCTCTACATTCGCGACACGCTCAAGAATACCCGGCTCGGCATCGGTCGTCGCAACCAGACGCAGACCGACTACATGCAGCAGGATACCGCCTGGTATGAGCGTCAGCTCATCGACACCCAGATGGTCGCCGAGTTGAAGCCTTTCTCGAACCTGAGCCTCGATCTGCGCGGCAGCTATGCCAATTCGCAGCGTGAGGCACCGGGCGAACTGTCGATCGAATATGTCCGCACCAATGCGGCGGCTGACCCCTTCGGCCAGTATTTCGTCAATCGCCTGGACGGCAACCGCGGCAATGCCGAGATCAGCTATTCGGACCTCAACGAGGATCTCTACTCGTTCGGCGCGGACCTCAGCTACAAGCCGCTCGACGATCTCAGCGTCACCGCAGGCTATAATTACCTGCGGACCAAGCGCCTGAGCATCCGGCGGGACTATCAGTTCCGCGCGCCATCCACCTTCCCGGGCGGCGTCGACATGCTGCGACCAGACTATCTGCTGGCACCGCACATCATCAACGCCTTCGACATTGCGATGGTGGAAGACGACAGCAATCCGGCCTTCTCGGCCAAGCTGTTCAACCATGCCGGCTATGGCAAGATCAATTGGCAGATCACGCCGGAGATCCTGATCGATGCCGGCGTGCGCTATGAAACGGCGAAGCTGCGCGTGTCGCCCTATCAGGTCTTTGCCGTGCCGACATCGTCCACTGCGGCGACGCGGCAAGACAACAGCTACTGGCTGCCCGCCGCGACGCTGACCTGGCAGGTCAACCCGGACATGCAGGTGCGCGTCAACGCCTCCAAGACCATCGCGCGGCCGCAGTTTCGCGAGCTGATCTTCCAATATTATTTCGACCCGGAGACCAACCGTCAGTATCAGGGCAACCCGCTGCTGACGGACAGCAAGCTGTTCAATGCCGAAGCACGCTACGAATGGTATTTCGCGCGCGAACAGCGCGTGTCGATCGCCGGCTTCTTCAAGCAGATCGACAAGCCGATCGAACCGTTCAACTTTGTCCTCGCCGACAAGGTCGTCACCAGCTTCGCCAATGCGCCGAAGGCTGACCTCTACGGCGCGGAATTCGAGGTGCAGAAGTATTTCGACGCATCGATGCTCTCCGATGCCGATTTCTTCTCGAGCCGGCGCCTGGTGGTGATCGGCAACTATACCTACACCAAGTCGAAGCTGAAGGTGGGCGCCAATGACCAGACGACGGTCTATGGTGCCTCGTCGACCAAGGCGTCCGACTTCTTCCGCAATGGCGCGGCGCTGACGGGCCAGTCGAACCACCTGATCAACCTTCAGCTCGGCCTGGAGGATACCGACAAGCTCTCGCAGCAAACCTTCATTCTCTCTTATGCGAGCAAGCGCGTCACCAGCCGCGGCATCAACAACCAGAACCAGCCGGACGTGTACGAATACCCCGGCTTCAACCTGGATTTTGTCGTGCGGCAGGGCGTGACGCTGGCAGGGCGTGATCTGGACGTGAAGTTCGAGGCGCGCAATCTGACCAACCGGAACTACAAGGAGCAGCAGAAGTCGGGGAACAATTCCGTTCTGTTCAACTTCTATCGTCCCGGCGTGACGGTGAACCTGTCGGTCTCCGCCAGTTTCTGATCCCGGTTCCCCCATGGCGAGGAAGCGCCGCGCCTCTCTCCGGCGCGGCGCTTCCCCCTTTTTCAAAACGCGGATCAGATGGCGGCCAGCGCGGCCCGTGCTAGCCGGCCCAGGGCCGTTCGCGGTACCATTTGGTGATCACATATTTGGTGCCGGCGCGCACTTTCATGCCGTGATGGATGGTCGCCGGATTAAAGCCGCCATCGGGAAGGCGGTTGCTCCAGGCCAGCAGCTTGCCAGTCTCGGGCTGAATGGTCTTGCCAACCTGCGTGAAGCGCGTTGCGCCGCCGGCCTGAGGTTCGTTGAGATAGACCATCAGCGTCCAGGTGCGATTGCCCGAGCGCCCGCAATAGGTCTCGTAATCCAGCCCTTTGGGCTCGAAATAGTCGGTATGCGCCTTGAACTCCTGCCCGACGGCGTAGCGCTGGCCCTGGAGGGGCTCGCCATGTGCAGGATCGAGTCCGCTGAAGGTGGCGAGTTGGGCGTTGATCGCAGCGACGAACGGATCGCTGTCTTCCAGGTCGCAGGTCTCGCTGGTGCGGAAGGCTTCATAGCCCAGATCATCGGCGATGGTGGAGGGCCGGCGGTTCGCGTCGATCCGCTCCACCAGTCCGGAACAGGTGGCGGGATCGAGAAAATCGCGCTTGATGAACAGCGTCAGTTCCGGGCGCGGGAAGCGTTGAATTCCGGGCTGGCCGGCAAGCAGAGGTGCATCAGGCATCGACATGGAACGGCCCAGCCGATAGCAAGGCAGGGAGGCAGTGATCAACCGGTGAGATGGGCTGGCCTCTCTGTCATTTTTTGGTAACGATGTTGTCGCGGATCGGTCATAGAGCGCGCATAGGCAACGCGAGCTTTGCTGGAGGGCCTAAACCTTAACATGCGGTGGACCGACTACATCCGGCGTTCGCGACAGGGCAGGCCGACGACCTCGTCGGACCTTGGCCAGTGGATCGAGGCGGCGCTGCTGTTTTTTCTCGTCGTGCAGGTGGCCAGACTGATCTGGGCGCTGGTGACGCCGGTCGGCGTGTTTGGCGACTGGCGCGCGCGCGAGCCTGTGGTGGTGAGCGCAGATGCGCGCAGCGCGCTCTTCGCAGGATTTGATCCTTTCTTCCGGACCAGTGCCGTGGCGACCCCGGGCGGGGCCCCCGTGCAGCAGGTTACCTCCCTGCCGCTCAAGCTGTTCGGCATTCGCGTCAACGAGGCATCGGGACTCGGTTCGGCGATCATCGCCAATGAAAGCGGCGTGCAGACCAGCTATGCCGTCGGCGAGGAAATCGCGCCGGGAATTAAGCTCAAGTCCGTCGAGTTCGATCATGTGGTGATCGAGCGCGGCGGGGCCACCGAAACGCTCTACATCGAGCAGTCCGGGGATGCAGCGGGAGCGCCCGTGACTGCGCCCGCACCGGGCGCGCCGCCGTTGCCAGGGCAATCCGCCATGCCCGGGCAGGCGCCATTGCCGGGGCAATCTCTGCCTGCCAAGTCGCAGGCCACAGGGCCCCTGACTCAGGACCGCGTGTTGGGCTCGATCGGCTTTGCGCCGCGCACGGAAAATGGCCGCGTGACTGGTATTGTGGTCAGCCCACAGGGCGGCGGCGAGGGGTTCGCCCTGGCGGGCTTCCGTCCCGGCGACATCATCGTGCAGGTCAACGGTCAGCCAGTTCGCTCGGCTGGCGATATCCAGACTCTGCAAAGCTCGGTTCGACCGGGCGCCCGCATGTCCTTCATGGTCGAGCGAGGGGCTGCGACCGTGCCTGTTTCTCTCATACTTCCGGATGTTCGATGACATTTCTGCCCAAGATTCGCCGCCTTGCCGGAAGTGCCGCTCTCGCGCTGCTCTGCGCCGTACCCGCTTTGGGGCAGCTCAGCCTCAATGTGCGCGATGCCGACATTCGCGCTTTCATTCAGGACGCGGCGCGAGTGACAGGGCGCACGTTCATCATCGACAATCGCGTGCAGGGCAAGGTGTCGGTTGTCACTGACCGGCCACTCTCGCGCTCGGAATATTTCGAGATCTTTCTCTCGACTCTGCGAGCCAACGGCCTTGTGGCGGTGCCGGCAGCCGGTGGCGCCTTTCGCATCCAGCCGGTCGAGGGTGCGGCGGGACAGCCCGGCCAGGTCGGCGGCGCCGCCAATCGCAATCAGTTCTTGACCGAGGTGCTGCGTCTGCGCTCGATCGATGCCCAATCGGCGCTCGACACGCTACGCCCGCTGGTGAGCAAGGACGGCTCGATCACCGCCAACCGCTCTGGCCGCTCGGTGGTGGTCGCCGATTATGCGGATAATATCGCTCGCATCCGCCGTGTGCTGGCGCAAGTCGATGCCGACGGCAGCTCGACTGCCCTGATTGCGCTTAAAAATGCCGGTGCGCGTGAAATCGCGACATCATTGCAGGCCCTGATCGCAGGCGGCGCTGAGGGCGCCCAGTCAGGCACGACCGTGGTGGCGGTCGACAGTTCCAACAGTGTTGCCATCCGGGGTGACGCAGCGACCGTCTCGCGCCTGTCCGCCATGGCGCGCGATCTCGACAAGCGTGCGGCGATCGGTACGGAAATTCGCGTCTACTGGCTCCAGCATGCCGATGCCGACAAGCTACTGCCCGTGCTCCAGCAATTGCTTGGGCAAGGAGGGAGCGGCAGCGGCGTCGGTGCGGCGACGGTTACCACGCCCAAAGGCGGCAACGCGCCGAGCGCGGCTCCGGCAGCCGCTCCGGCAGCCGTCGCGGCGTCGACCGGGGATGGCACGGGAATTGGCGGGCGTGGCCCGGCGATCGTTACGCGTTACGAAGGCGCCAACGCCGTCATCGTCGCTGCGAATGGCGATACGCAGCGTATGCTTGGCGAAGTTATCCGTCAGCTCGATACCCGTCGCGAGCAGGTGCTGGTCGAGGCGATCATCGTCGAGATCGGCAACAATGCCGCACGCCAGCTTGGCGTGCAGTTCCTGATCGGCAGCACGAAGACTGGCTTTGCCGCCACCAACTATTCGAATGCGCAGCCCAACCTGCTGACGCTGGCCGGCGCGATTGCAGCCAACCGGCTGAACACGCAGGAGACGGTTGTCGTCGCGCCGGATGGAACGCGCACCACGACAACCACGACCGAAAATAGCGGCCTGGCGAGCGAGTTGCAGGGCGCTGCGGTCGATGCGCTGCGCAGCGCGAGCGGCGGTTTCGGCGGTGTGGCGACGGAGCTTGGTCGTAACGGCATTTTCGGCGCGATCATCAATGCTGTGCAGTCCGATACCGAAAGCAACATCCTCTCGACGCCTTCGGTGCTGACGCTCGATAATCAGGAAGCGAAGATCCTTGTCGGCCAGGAAGTGCCGGTGACGACCGGGCAGGCGCTGAGCCAGAATTTCGACAATCAGTTCCGCACTGTCCAACGCCAGAATGTCGGCATCATGCTCGAGGTGAAACCGCAGATCAATTCCGGCGGCGCGATCAAGCTGTTCCTCAAGCAGGAAGTGAGCAGCGTAGCGGGACCGGTGTCCAGCAGCAGCAGCGATCTCATCATCAACAAGCGTCAGATCGAAACGACGGTGACCGTCGACGATGGCGACATCCTGGCGCTTGGTGGCCTGCTCGACGATAATGAGCGGCGCACCATCGAGAAAATTCCCGTGCTGAGCTCCATCCCGCTTGTTGGTGAGCTGTTCAAGTCGCGGAGCCGGGCGCGGACCAAGACCAATCTCATGGTCTTCATCCGTCCGACGATCCTGACCGATCGCGCTGACGCGGCGGAAATGACGGCACGACGCTACGGCTATGTCCGTAATCGTCAGCTTGCCGCCAATCCGAAGGCCGAGCCATCCATTGATGAGCTGGTACGCGACTATATGGGGGCAGCCCTGCCGGTGAGCGACGGCGCGCGGACGGGGGATGAGGTCGTCGACGGGCGCGTTATGCCTGTCGAAGCGTCCAGTTCGCAACAGGTCGTACGGCCAACCGGCGAGACGCCGAAGACTGGGAAGCCGAAGAAATGAGCGGCCCGGTCGATTCGCCGCCGCCAGACAGCCTGGGTGCGCCGCTGCCCGTCCCGGCGGCAGCGGTGTCGGAAAATAAGCGACCGGGAGTGGATGTTTCCGGGAGCAGCGTTCCCGACCGGGGCGTGCTGCCGGTAGACATTCCCTATGCCTTTGCGCGCCGGCACGGCGTCGTGATCGTCTCCGGCAAGCCGGATGGGGAGGACGATGGCCGCTTGTCCGTTGCCCTGCGTGACGGAGCGGACCCGCGTGTGCTGGTCGAGGTGCGACGGCACCTAGCGCGCAGCTTCGACGTTTCGATCGTCGACGCGCCGAGCTTCGAGAAGCATCTTTCCGACCATTATGCCATGGATGGCTCCGCCGCTGCCATGGCCGGATCGCTCGCCATGGGCGGGGACGATCTCGACTTCATCGCTGGCGACCTGCCGACCGCCGAGGATCTGCTCGACAGCGGCGACGATGCCCCCGCAATCCGTCTGATCAACGGCATCATTGCCGAGGCGGCGCGGCAGGGCGTGTCCGATATCCATATCGAGCCTTACGAGACCGGCCTTGTCGTGCGCATGCGCATGGATGGCGTCCTCACCGAGACGCTGCGGATGCCGCCGCATGTCGCGCCGGTGGTCGTCAGCCGCATCAAGGTCATGGCGCGGCTGGACATTGCCGAGCGGCGCGTGCCGCAGGATGGCCGCATTGGCTTGACGCTGGGCGGCAAGATGCTGGACGTTCGCGTCTCAACCTTGCCGAGCCGGGCGGGCGAGCGCGTGGTGTTGCGTATCCTGGACAAGGAGAATGCCGGCATCTCGATGGACGTGCTGGGGCTGACGGGCATTGCCGATTCGGTCCTGCGCAGTGCCTTGCGCGAGCCGAACGGCATCATCCTCGTGACTGGCCCGACCGGCAGTGGCAAGACGACGACGCTCTATGCCGGCCTGCGCCAGCTCAACGATGGCAGCCGCAATATCCTGACGGTCGAGGACCCGGTGGAATATGCCATCGAGGGCGTTGGCCAGACGCAGGTCAATGCCAAGGTGGGTCTCACCTTCGCCGCGGGCCTGCGCGCGATTCTGCGTCAGGACCCGGATGTTGTGATGGTCGGCGAAATTCGCGATCGCGAGACGGCGGAAATCGCCGTCCAGGCAAGCCTCACCGGTCACCTCGTGCTCTCCACGGTCCACACCAACGATGCCGTGGGTGCAATTACCCGGATGCGCGACATGAAGGTCGAGCCGTTCCTGCTCGCCTCTACGTTGCGCGCGGTCATCGCCCAGCGGCTCGTGCGGCGCCTGTGCCCGGATTGCCGCGAACAGGTTCCGGCCGACAAGTCAGTCAGCGCGCTGCTCGGGATCGATGAGGGCACGATCATCTGCCGGCCGCATGGCTGCGAGAGCTGCAATCACAGCGGTTACAAGGGCCGGATCGGCGTGTTCGAGGCGATCCGCATCGACGATACGATCCGCCGCATGATCAACGAAGGCGGCGATGAATCGCTGATCGCGCGCCACGCCTTCCTCAATGCGCCCAATCTTGTCTCCGCCGCGCGCGCGCTTGTGCTGGGCGGCGAGACGAGCGCGGAGGAAGCGATCCGCATTTCCCGGCGCGAAACCATCGATGCCTGAGCGCGGCCATGCCTGAATTCGACTATGTTGTGATCGACGGAGCAGGCCGCGAGAAACGCGGCCTGCTCCGGGCCGACAACGTGACCGATGCGCGGGCAGCTCTTGCGGCCAAGAAGCTGTTCGTCGTCCGAATTGCCGAGGGGCGTGGCGCGACCGGCGGCATCAGCACGCCGGGTGAAGGCAAGCGTACCCGCGCGATGGGGGGGCGTAGCCTCCTAAGCTTTGAGCGCAATCGGCTGTCCCCCAAGGACCTTACTTTGTTTACACGCCAGCTCTCGACCTTGGCACAGGTCTCGCCGCTCGAGGAAGCGCTGCGCACCATCACGCGCCAGAGCGAGAAGCAGCATGTGCGTGAGGTCGTTGGTCGCGTCCATTCCGGCGTGGTCGAAGGGCGCAGCCTTGGCGAGGCGATGAGCGCCGAGCCGCGCAGCTTCCCCGGACTGTATCGCGCCATGATCGCGGCGGGTGAGCGGTCAGGCAGCTTGCCGGCGCTCACTGAGCGGCTCGCGGTGCTGTTGGAGCGGCAGGCGGTCATGCGCTCAAAGCTGTTGACGGCACTGGCTTATCCGACCGTGCTCGCGACTTTCGCGGTGATCGTGGTCATTTCGCTCATGATGTTCGTCGTCCCGCTGGTGGTCGAGCAGTTTGATACGCTCGGGCAGCAATTGCCCCTGCTGACCCGTATCGTCATGGGAATCTCGAGCTTTCTTGCACATTGGTGGTGGGCCTTGCTCATCATGCTCACGGCGCTGGCAGTGCTTGGCTGGCGTGCGCTGCGTAACGAAGCGGTCCGCCTGCGTGTCGACGGGGTGCTGCTGGGCACGCCGTTTGTCGGGCGGTTGCTGCGCGATCTACATGCCGCGCGGATGGCACGCACGCTTTCGACCATGGTGGAAAGCCGCCTGCCGATCATGGAGGGGCTGGCGCTCACCGTGCCGACCATCCACAACCGCGTCCTGCGCGCGGCGACGGCGGATATCGTCGAGGCGGTGCGTGGCGGTGGCAGTCTTTCGGCGGCCATGCGTCGGTCGGACGTGTTTCCGCCGCTGCTCGTCTATCTTGCTGCCTCGGGTGAAAGTGCAGGGCAGCTCGATGTGATGCTGGAGCGCGCGGCGGAGTATCTTGAGCGGGAGTTCGATGGCTTCACGGCTGCAGCGCTCGCGATGCTCGAACCCCTCATCATCATCCTGATGGGCGGGATCGTCGCCATCATCATCCTCTCCATTCTGCTGCCAATCATGCAGCTTCAGAATCTCACAGGTGCCGGAGTTTAAGCCATGAGCCTCATCACACGTTCCTTCATTGCTGCCCGGCGCCGGCACCAGGAAAAGCGCGGGCTATTGAGCCGGTCGGCCGAGCGTGGCTCCTTGCCTATGAAGCATGCCGCCGAGCACGGCTTCACGTCCATGAGGCGTTTCGCCGAACACGGCTTCACGTCCATGAGGCGTTCCGCCGAGAACGGCTTCACGCTGATCGAGCTGCTGGTCGTCATCGTGATCATCGGCCTGCTCGGGACGATCGTCGCGATCAATGTGTTCGGCGCGCTTGGCACCAGCAATGTAGCCAAGGCAAAGGCGGACATCTCGACGCTCGAATCCGCGCTGGAGCAATACCGGCTCGATAATCTTACTTACCCCAGTACGGGCGATGGGCTGAATGCGCTGCTCGCGCCGCCCGCCGGGCTGGCCCAGCCCGAGCGCTACAGGGTCGGCGGCTATATCAAGAAGCTGCCGAATGATCCCTGGGGTCAGCCCTATCAATATGCCGCCCCGGGCCGCAAAGGACCGTTCGACATCTATTCGCTGGGCGCCGACAAGCAGACTGGCGGCGAGGGTGAGAATGCCGATCTCTATTCGAGCGATCTTTAGCACGCGAGCCGGCGCGGCAGCGGCAAGGGAGGCGCGGGGATGAACCTGCGCGTGGCGGATCGGCACCAGTCAGGCAGCGCGGGTTTCACGCTGCTGGAGATGCTGGTCGCGCTGACCATCTTTGCGATCGCCGGGCTCGCGCTCGTCCGGCTTCAGGCCGTATCTGCCCGCACATCCGCGGACCTGCGGCAACGCACCCTCGTGCAGGTCGTCGCGCGCAATCTCATGGTCGAACGCCTGACCGATCCAAAGGCGCCACCGCTCGGCACCAGCGAAGGCACGATCGACAATGGCGGGCGCGCCTGGCCCTGGAGCCAGCAGGTCGAGACGGCCGATGACGAAAGGCTGCTTGTCGTGTCGATCCGCGTTGACGGCGGCGCTGGGCAGTCTCCCGCCGTCGTGACGTTCGGGCGACTGAAATGACGGCGGTGATACCCGCTCGCGCGCGTGGCTTCACACTTGTTGAGCTGATGGTGGTGATTGCGATCATCGGTCTGCTTTCCGGAGCGGTCGTGCTGACCATGGCTGATCCGCGTGGGCGCCTTTCGGGCGACATTGACCGTTTTGCCGGCCGTGTGCGCGCCGCTCGGGATAGCGCGATCATCGCCGGCAAGCCGGTCGCGTTGTGGGTCTCGCCCACGGCCTATGGTTTCGAACGGCGCTCGCAGGGGCAGTGGTCCGCTGTGACCGAAGGTCCGCTCTCGGCGCAGGACTGGTCCGGCGACACACGCGCCCAAGTCGGTTCCACCGGGCAGGTGCGCGTGGTGTTCGACACTGTTGGTCGGGCCGATCAGACGCTGAAGATCGCGCTGGCGCGCGATGAGCAGGCGGTGACGCTGCGGATGGATCTGGATGGCAAGGTGACGAGCGGTGAGTGATCGTTGTCGCCCTGCCGAACACGGCTTAAGCGTCTCGGGAAGTTCTCCCGAACACGGCTTCACGTTGATCGAGCTGCTGGTCGCCGTGCTGATCTTTGCGATGCTCGCCACCACAGGCGTCATCCTGCTGCGCTCGAGCGTGGATGGGCAGGCGGCAGTGCGGACGCATCTGGATGCACTGGCCGATGTCCAGCGCGGCATCGCCACGCTCGATGCCGATCTCGCCCAGGCCACGCCGCGCATCAGCCGGACGCAAGCCGGCACGCTCGCGCCGGCCTTTTTCGGTCGCGCGGCGCAGAAAGATGAGCCGCTGATGCAATTCGTGCGCGCAGGATGGAGCAATCCGGGCACGCTGCGTCATCCCGGCTTGCAGAAAGTGGAATATTGGTGGCGCGAAGGGCGTCTGGAGCGGGTCGGCTATCTGGCGGTGGACGGAGCGTCACCGCCCGAGCCGGCAACCCTCTTCCGCGATGTGACGGCCCTCAAGCTGCGCTATCGCGGGCCGGACGGCGCCTGGCTCGAACGTTGGGCACCGCAAAAGCCGCTGGACATGCCGAGCGCGGTCGAACTGGTGCTGACGCGCAAGGGAGAGAAGCCGCTAACGCTCCTGTTCCTCGTCGGAGCCAGTCTTCCCTTGCCGTCCGGCGCGGCGCCGGCATCCGGGGTGCTTGCCAATGGGGTGTGATCGGTCGTCCGAACGGGGGGCGGCGCTGCTGACCGTCCTGCTGCTGGTCGCGATCCTGTCGGTCGTCGCGGCGGTAGCGCTTGAGCGGCTGACCCTGGCCAGCCGGATGACACGTAACATCGTTTCTGCCGACCAGGGGCGGGCCTATCTGCTCTCGGCCGAGCAGATGGTGATCATGCGGATCGGCGACCTCATCGCGCTGCGGCCTGATCGCACGACGCTGGAAGGTGGCTGGCTCGGTCAGGATCAGGCCATTCTTGTGCCGGGCGGCACGGTGACAGCACGGATGATCGACCGGGGGAACTGCTTCAACCTGAACAGCCTGGTGAAAGGACCGGATAACGGGCCAGGCACCGCGGAGATTCAGGATGGCACGACCTTTGTGCCGCGCCCGGAGGGAATCTCCCAGTTTGCCGGGTTGATGCGACTGCTTGGTATCGACCATGGTCAAGCCGAGCAGATTGCCATCTCGGCCGCGGACTGGATCGATAGCGATACGACGCCGGGCAATGGCGGCGCGGAAGATCAATATTATAGCGGGCTTAATCCGCCCTATCGCACGGCGAACGGGCTGATCGCGGACCCCAGCGAGTTGCTGATGGTCAGCTCCGTCACGCCAGACGTCTATCAGCGCCTGCGGCCATGGATCTGCGCCTTGCCGACGCCGCAATTATCGCCGATCAACATCAATACCCTGTTGCCCGGGCAGGCGGTGCTGCTCGCCATGCTTTCTCCCGAGGGATTAGGTCTGGATGCGGCGCGGCAGGTGCTGGCGCAGCGCCCGCCGGAAGGCTATGGCAGCACGGTGTCCTTCTGGAGCCTGCCCGCCATGGCGAAGCTGGGTGTGCCTGATCCCGTGAAGGGACAGCTGGTTCAGAAGACACGCTGGTTCGAGGCGAGCCTGCGTGCCGATCTCGGGGGAGATATGGTGGAAGAAAGTGTGCTGATCGATGCGGGAGCCAAGCCAGTGCGGCTGGTTCGCCGCCAATGGGGCGAGGGGTCGTGAAGCACGATTACATCATTTTTCTGCCGGCCGAGCGCGAAGCGCAACCAAGCTGGTATCGCGTGGCTGACGAACGTATCGTCCGGCGCGGGCGCGGCACCGAATGGCTGCCGCCGGAACAGGATGGCGAACAGGCATCGGTTGGGGATGCCATGCTGGTACTCCCACCGCAGGCGACGACGCTGCACTGGATTACCTGTCCCGGCATGACGGTCCGGCAGGGAGCGGCCGCTGCGCGTCTGATGGCGCTGGAAGGCAGCATCGGTGAAGCGGACCAGCTTCACGCGGTCGTCGCACCGGGGGAGACGCCTGATGCCCCCCATATCGTGGCGGTGACCAGTCAGAGCGCAATGGCCCTCTGGCTCGACTGGGCGCGGGACCATGGGATCGAGCAGGCCAGTTTTGTGCCCTCGGCCATGCTGCTGCCGGCGCCGGAAGATGGCTTCGTTTCGGCACCCGTGGGTGCGGGGCAAGTGGTGCGAGGCGCCGACACAGCGTTTGACGCGGCCGAGCCGTTCGCGCCGCTGGTAATTGGCGAGGCTGCGGTGACGCGGCTTCCGCCCGACAATATCGACGATGCGTTGCTCTCTGCCTTGGATGAGCCGCCGCTCGATCTGCGTCAGGGCGCTTTTGCCTATCGGGCACCTACATGGTTCGACAAGGCACGGCTGGTGCGGATCGGGACGCTGATTGGTCTCATCCTGCTCGTCGGTCTGATCATTTCGCTCATCACGATCATTCGCCTGAATGCCGAAGCATCGCGGCTCGATTCGCAAACTGTCGCGCTCGCTCAGACAGTCGACCCTTCGGTGACCGATCCGCAGATCGCTGAAGCACGCGTCGCGGCGCTGCTCGCTGCGCGCGGCGGCCGCGGTGGTTTCACCGGCATGATGGCCGGGCTGATGACGGCAATGCAGGCCAACCCCAATGTCGTCGTTACGAGCCTGAGTCAGGGCACGGACGGATCGCTGCGGGTTCAACTCGCGGCCAATCGGGCCGAGGAGATTAACGACGTGCTGATCGCCATTCAGGAAGCGGGCTGGCGGATCAGCGCCAATGCGGTGCAGCAGCGCGGCGCGCGGCTGATCGCAGATATCATGGTGGTGCGCTGATGACCGAAACCATGCGGACCTGGTGGGCAAATCACAGCCTCGGCGAGCGTCGGTTCATGGCTGGCCTCGGCGCGCTGATCCTCATCGTGATCGTCTGGCTGGGCGTGCTGCGCCCGGTCGATGCTGGATTGGCTGCGGGCTGGGAACGACAGGGGCTGGCGCTGGATCGCTACGCCTCGGTACGTGCGAAGGTCGCCGAGCTTCAGAAGCGTCCGGCGCGGCAAGCGCAAGCCAATCGTGTGCCGATCGATCAGCTCATTGGCCAAAGCGCGGCGGAAGCGGGCTTCACGCTCGATCGCGCAACGTCGCAGGGGGAAGGGCGCATGTCGGTCAACATGACGTCGGCGCGGGTCGGCCCACTTCTGCAGTGGATCTCGCGGCTCGAGCAGGCCGGCATCGGCGTTCAGACGATAAGCATCGTGCCTGGCGCGACGGAAGGTACCGTCTCCGTGCAGGCTATATTCCAGGAGAGCAAGCCATGATCAGCTGGATCCGCACCACGCGTGCGAGGATCATGCTGGCGATCATCCTGTTCGTGGCGCTGCTGATCACCTGGCCGTTGCGCGCGGCCTTCAGCATTTTCGGCCTCAAGGATATGGGTGTCGCGGCGCGATCGCTGCGTGGCCCGATCTGGTGGGGTGGCGCGGAGGAGCTGCAGATTCGCGGGGCGCAGATCGGCACGGTCGATGTGCTGCTCAATCCGCTGCAATTGCTGATCGGCCGGGTTCGCATCAACATCATCCGCCAGCTGGGCACGCCCGAGGATATTTCCGGCGCGATCACTATCGGTCTGGGCGGGCGTGGGATTGACGATGTGACCGGCGCGCTTGCGCTGGCCGCGCCGCTGGCACCGCTGCCGGTCAGCCGGGTCGAGTTCGAGGGGCTGTCCGTGCATTTCTCTGGTGGCCAGTGCATTGATGCGCATGGGCGCGTGCGCGCCCGCGTGCCGGCGCTGATCAGTGGTCTTAGTCTGGCCAATGGCCTGAGTGGAGAGGCTCGCTGTGCCGGTACGGCCGTCGAGCTGCCGCTCGTCAGCCAGTCCGGGCAGGAGCAGCTCAACATTCGCGTCAGCGCAGATGGCAGCTATCAGGCGACGATGCGCGTGCGCACGACCGACGGGCTGCTTTCGGCGGCGCTGGGCGCCAATGGGTTCCGTCCCGTGGGTAACGAGCAAGTGCTGCGGACCGTCGGGCGCTTGTGAGCGCGCCTTTCCGGTGATCGTCCTGTCATGACCGATTTTTCTGCCGATGCGGTCCGCTTCCTGATCGGGGGCGGGCTTGGCCTGATCGCCGGCAGCTTCCTCGGCGCCCTGGTCATGCGCTGGCCGCGCGGGGAGTCGATCGTCCGCGGACGATCGAAATGCGATGGCTGCGGTAGAACGCTTGGGATGCGCGATCTCATTCCCTTGATCAGCTTTATGCTGGCACGGGGGACATGTCGCGCCTGTGGCGCACGGATCGACCCCGCGCACGCATGGATGGAGCTCGGCGCGGCGCTGATCGGTGGCATCCTGCTCTGGCTTCTGCCACTCCCCGCCGCCGCCTTGTTCATGGTCGCGGGCTGGATACTGCTTGCTCTGGCCGTGCTCGATGCGCGCCATTTCTGGCTGCCGGACGCGCTCACACTGCCGCTGGCGGCGATCGGCCTGACCTTGGGGGACTGGGTGCTGCCCGCGCCGCTCATGGACCGGGTGATCGGCGCGGCGCTGGGCTATGGCGGGCTGTTCCTGATCGCCATCGGCTATCGCTGGCTGCGCGGCCACGATGGCCTGGGGCTGGGCGATGCCAAGCTGCTCGGCGCGATCGGCGCCTGGCTGGGCTGGGCGCTGTTGCCGCTGGTGCTGCTGCTCGCCAGCCTTGGCGGGCTGGTCTGGGCGCTGGCTCTCAAGCTGCTGGGTCGGCCGGTGGATAGCGCGACACGCTTTCCGTTCGGAACCTTGCTCTGCCTCGCCGTCGTGCCGGCGGCCTGGTTTGGCTGGATAAGCGGACTGCCGGGCTGAGCCTGTCCGCACGATTGCCGTGGGAATGGTGCCGGATGCAGGATTTGAACCCGCGACCTTCGGTTTACAAAACCGCTGCACTACCACTGTGCTAATCCGGCCCGTTGCAGGCTGTCCCTAAGGATAGCCTCCTTGGCGGTCAACGCGAAAGAGGGGCGCACGTCTGACGGGGCGACCAGCATGCGTCGATCAGGATGTGATTGCCGCCTGAGCCGTAATGGACGATTGATCCCGCGGGATGATGACGAAAGGGAATGGGTCGTGGAGGAAAGGCCGGCATGAACCGATCGATTGCCAAGCTTGGGACGACCATCTTCGAAGTCATGTCCGCCCTCGCGCGGGAGACCGGCGCGATCAATCTGGGGCAAGGGTTTCCCGATGCGCAGGGGCCGGCGGAACTGATCGAGGCAGCGGCGCGGGCGCTGCGCGACAAGTCCAGCCAATATCCGCCGATGCGTGGGCTGCCCGAAATGCGCGGGGCCATCGCGGCTTATTATGCGGACCAGCAGGGGCTCGCCCTGGCCGATGACGAAATCGTCGTCACCTCCGGCGCGACCGAAGCGCTTGCGGCCTGCATCGCGGGGTTGCTCAACCCCGGGGACGAGGTGATCCTCATCCAGCCGCTTTACGATGCCTATGCGCCACTGGCCGAGCTGGTCGGCGCGGTGCCGCGTTTCGTAAGCCTCACGCCGCCGGACTGGCGCTTGCCGATCGACGCGATCCGCGCCGCTGTCACGCTGCGCACGCGGATGATCGTGCTGAATACGCCGCATAATCCGACCGGCAGCATGATCGGTGTCGCCGAGTTCGCCGCACTGGCCGATCTGTGCGAGACGCACGACATCGTGCTGGTCTGCGACGAAGTGTGGGAAGCGATGATCTTCGATGGATCGCGTCATGTGTCGCCGCTCGCGATCGAGGCTTTGCGCAAGCGGAGCGTCAAGATCGGGTCGGCAGGCAAGATCTTCTCGCTCACCGGCTGGAAGGTGGGCTGGGCCTGCGCGGCGCCACCGCTCGTCAGTGTGATCGCCAAGGCGCATCAGTTCCTCACCTTCACCACGCCGCCCGCGCTGCAATGGGCCGTTGCGGAGGGGCTGGCGCTGCCGGCCGGCTGGCATGCGGCGCATCGCCAGAGCCATGCCGAGGGGCGGGCGCGGCTGGCGCAGGGCCTGAGCGAGGTCGGTTATGCCGTGCTGCCCAGCCCGGCGACCTGGTTCCTGCATGTCGATCTGGCGGCGTCCGGCATCGACCTGACCGATGCCGCGTTCTGCGACCGGGCCGTGCGCGAGGCGGGCGTCGTCACCATTCCCTTCTCGGCTTTCTACGCGGCCGAGCCGGAGACGCGTTTCGTGCGCCTGTGCTTCACCAAGCCGGCAGCGATGCTCGATGAGGCCATCGAGCGGCTCGCGACCTTCCGGCAGGGCCTGATCTGATCGCATCGGCGGCGGCGCCCCCCCTCAGTGGAGCGCGCCGAGCCAGTCACGGATCATCGCCCGACCCGCGGAGACCGCGCCGGGCCCGAGCGCATCATGGGCGGCGCGCAGGCTGGCTTCGTCACCACCGGCCTCGCACACGCTCTCGGGCCATTCCTCGATCCATTGGTGGAAGCGCTCGTCCTCGCCCATTTCCGCGTGGAATTGCAGGGCCAGCAGATTTTGTCCCCGCCGGAAGGCCTGATGCTCGTAAAGATGGCTCGATGCGAGCAACTCGACGCCTTCCGGCCGGGTGAAGGTGTCGCCGTGCCAGTGCAACACCGGCACGTCGACGAGATGCGTGAGCGGGCTGTCGGTGCCGCTGTCCTGAAGCGCGACCGGATGAAAGCCGACTTCCTTGACCGGACCGGGAAAGACCTCCGCGCCGAGGGCCGCCGCGATCATCTGCGCGCCGAAGCACACGCCCAATGTCGGCCGGTCCGCCTCCAGCCGCAGGCGGAGCCGGCGGAGCTGGCAGGCAATCCAGGGATGCCGGTCCTGCTCATAGACGCCCATTGGGCCGCCCATCATGATGAGCAGGTCCGGCTCACGCAGGTCCAGCGTCTTGAAGGCGGGGTCGGCCACGTCGATCCGGTCGATCTCGTAGCCCGCCTCTTCGATCGGCTGGCGATAACCGGCGACGCCTTCATAAGGCACGTGGCGGATGATGAGCGCGCGTTTCATGTCGGTCGTCGCAATGATCGGTCAGAGGCCGAGCCGGTCCCAGAAATCCGTGGCGGAGGCAATGCGAGCCATTGCTGCGCCATCGCCGCCGTTCGCGGTGGCGACCACGCGCCAGGAGGGGTGCGGCAAGGGCGGTACGTAGCCGCGCCTGAGCAGGGGATTGCTGGCTGATCTCTTCTTCAGAGCCATCTCGTTTCTCCAGTGACGGAGCACGAAACCGGCGTTGTCGCTTGGGATTCGTGCGCTTTAGCGGTTGGTGACGCGGAGCAAGCTGACAAACATCAAAAGCCGCGTTCCGAGGGGCAGGGCGGATGCTCCATCCCTCTGGACGGGAGTATCTCTGCCAAGTCAGTTGAGAATGAGCAAGAAACGGATCGTTGATCGCGCGATAATTTTTGTTGAGCCTCGGCTGGCGGGACCAGATACCACGTGCGGCGGGGAGGAGCGGGGCGCGGAGCGCTTGTCCAACAGGGCGCCAGACGCTGGAAGTTCACGAAGTTCACGACACGTGGGCATGAACTTCCGCTTCCTTCAACGTTCGCGGGTCGTTGGTGAGGCGGGCGCCAGAGACAGTCCCGCGCAGCCTCTGCTGCCGAGTCGGTGAAGTGCCGTAGTGAGAATGAGCCATGTGCCGCCTGACCTGTTGCCTCTCGATGTGAGTGAGCGTCCGGTAGGTCTGGCATGACCGATGGGGTGTAGGACAGGGGAAAGGGTGGTGCGCGCTCGTGGTTGGCGGGCCTCGCCTAACTCTCGCTCGTCATTCCCGCGTAGGCGGGAATCCATTTCGGTGGTGACGCTATCACGCGAGGTCTCAACTGGATTCCCGCGTGCGCGGGAATGGCGGAGAGGAAATGGCGGATCGTTTGGCCATCGGGTCCGGACCTGTCTGCTTACCGCTGATATACCCTCACAAACAGGGCAACCGGTTCCGCGATGCCCCGAGTCCAAGCTCTCAGACAACCCCGAAGGTCCAGCCTTCCGTCCGTGCAATATCATCGCTCATGCCTGCCGGCTCCCAGAGCGCGGGCGCGCCATGGGCGTATCGAAGCCAGGCGGCAGTGAGCAGCGCGTCGGTGACGTGATCCGAATAGGCGCTGGCGAGCGGCGTGTGAGGGGCGCTGCCGAGGCGGGCGAGGCGGTCGTCCAGTTCGTCGGCGGCTATCTTGGTCTGCCCCTTGCGCTTGCCGGCCGCCAGCGCGGCGAGGCTGGTGTAGATCTCGACGATGAGGCTGCCATGGCCGGGATCGGCATCGAACGGCCAGATCGGCAGACGGTGCTGGGCGCGATGGAGCAGGCGCATGCCGGTGAGGCTCGACTTGCCGACCTGCGCGGCGCCGACCAGATTGAGGTTGCTGTAGGGATTGAGCCCCTGCGCCTGCTGCGCCAGCTCCGTGACGCGCAGCCGCCCGCGACCGCCGCCGAACAGATCGCCCTCGCGCCCGCCATGGCGGCGGAAGTGGCGGGAGGCCTGCGGATGATCGACGAAGCTGCTGGCGGCGAGGTGCGGATCATCCGCGCACAGCCGCTCGACCAGCGCCCAGAGGCTGCGGGCATCGGCGGGGCTTTCGGCCCATTGCGGGAAGAAGGCGCCTCGATCGAGAAAGGGCAGGGATGGCCCCAGATCGAGGCCGACCAGCGTGCCATTCGGCATGTCGCGCAGCATCCAGTCCAGCACCTCCTGCCGGGACCAGACATGGCCGGGGCGCACCAGCGCCGGGGCAGACGATCCCGCCGGGCAGAGCGCAACGGCGATGCCTTTCTGGCGCGGACCGACTGCGCCGGACCAGTCGATCGCCGCGAAATGCGAGAAACGCGGGCTCACGCCCCCCTGATCTCCCGCCGCCGCTCGTCCCACCAGGCGAGGCGTTCGGCAATGCGCTTCTCGAACCCGCGCTCGGTGGGGGCATAGAAGGTCTGCGGCGTCATCTCCTCGGGCCAGTAATCGTCGCCGGGGAAGCCGCCATCGGCGTCATGATCGTAGTGATAGCCCTTGCCGTAGCCGATCTCCTTCATCAGCTTTGTCGGGGCATTGAGGATGTTGGCGGGCGGCATGAGCGATCCGGTGTCCTTCGCCGATCGCCAGGCGGCCTTCTGCGCCTTGTAGGCGGCGTTCGATTTGGGTGCGGTGGCGAGATAGAGGCAGGCCTGAACGATGGCGAGCTCCCCCTCGGGCGAACCGAGAAACTCAAAGGCATCCTTGGCGGCGAGGCATTGGACCAGCGCTTGCGGGTCGGCCAGGCCGATATCCTCGCTGGCGAAGCGGACAAGGCGGCGCAGCACGTAAAGCGGCTCCTCACCGGCCACCAGCATCCGCGCGAGATAATAGAGCGCGGCCTGCGGATCGGAGCCGCGCAGCGCCTTATGCAGCGCGGAAATGAGATTGTAGTGCCCCTCGCGGTCCTTGTCATAGACTGGCATCCGGCGGTGCAGCAGTTCGGCGAGACCGGCGGGATCGAGCATGTTGTCGGTCACGATGCTCTGCAGGGTTTCGACCTGATTGAGCAGGAAGCGCCCGTCGCCATCGGCTGAGGCGATGAGTGCGGCGCGGGCATCGGCGGTGAGGGGCAGCGGCTTGCCGGTCAGCGCCTCGGCGCGGGCGATCAGCTCGCCGAGCGCTGTTTCATCGAGCCGGCGCAGGATCAGCACCTGCGCGCGGGAGAGAAGCGCGGCATTGAGCGCGAAGCTGGGATTTTCGGTCGTCGCGCCGACCAGCGTCACCGTGCCATCCTCGACATAGGGCAGGAAGCCATCCTGCTGGGCGCGATTGAAGCGGTGAATCTCGTCCACGAACAGCAAGGTGCGCTGGCCGGCGCGGGCGGCGTCACGCGCGGCGGCAAAGGCGGCTTTGAGATCGGCGACGCCTGAGAACACGGCCGAGATGGGCGCAAAGCGCATCCCCACCGCGTCCGCGAGCAGGCGGGCGAGGGTGGTCTTGCCGGTGCCCGGCGGCCCCCAGAGAATCATCGAGGAGAGGCGGCCCGCCGCGACCATCCGGCCAATCGCACCATCGGGACCGGTCAGATGATCCTGTCCGACGACATCGGCAAGCGTGGCGGGGCGCAGACGGTCGGCGAGCGGCGCATCGGCCCGTGGCTGATTGGGTGAGGATGCGGCCGCTAGGCCGCCGAAGAGATCGGACATGGCCCCACTATAAAAGCTGCGCGCGCCTTTGCACGGCCTCTTGTAAAAATCATTTCAAGATATATCTTGATGCCATCAAAACCGAATCAGAAAGGATTTATATGTTCGGAATTCATCGTGGAGGCCCCCGGGGCCATCACGCCATGCGCGGTCGCCGCGACTTCGGGCCGTTTTCGGTCGAATGGGAAATGCGGGACGAGCGCGGCGGTCGCCGTGGCAAGGGCCGCGTCTTTTCCAATGACGAGCTGCGCCTCGTCCTGCTCAAGCTCATCGAGCCGGCTCCGCGCCATGGCTATGACCTGATCCGGGCGATCGAGGAGCTGACGTCTGGCGCCTATGCGCCGAGCCCGGGTGTCGTCTATCCGACGCTGACCCTGCTGGCCGATATGGAACTGATCGCGGAGCAGCAGAGTGAGGGCGCCCGCAAGCTCTTCGGCATCACGCCGGCTGGCGCGGCGCATCTGGCTGAGCATGCCGAGGACGTCACCGCGCTGCTGGCGCGGCTGGAAGGGCTGGGCGAAGTGCGCGAGCGTTCCAATCGCGGGCCGGTGCGCCGCGCGATCGGCAACCTCAAGGCAGCCCTCCATGCCAAGCTGGGCGAGGCGGACGGCAATGAGGAACTGCCGCACGAGATCGCCGCTATCCTTGACGAGGCCGTGCGCAAGATCGAGCGGCTGTGAGCGGATGACGCGGCTCGACCTGTTGCGGCGGCGGCTCGGGCTTGACCCGGCCGCCGCTGCGCCGACATTCCCAGACAAGATGCAAAGCGAGACCCGAATGACCAGCTCCTCAACCGCCCATGTGCCGACCACCAGCGGCAGCCGCTACCTCCAGCAGCTTTCCAAGCACTGGAGCCACAATCTCGAGGTTGAGTTTACCGAGCGGCACAGTCGCATCATCTTCCCCAAGGATGCGCGTGGCGCGAACTGGACGGCCGATGCGGTGGTGACGATGGATGCGCAGCCCGAGACGCTGGACGTGACGATCGAGGCGAGCAGCCCCGAGCATCTCGAAGCGCTCAAGGGCACCGTCGCGCGGCATGTGGACCGCTTCGCGTTCCGCGAGGCGCCGCTGACGTTCGACTGGGGCTGAGCGCGCCGGCTCAGCGGCCGCTGCGCGCGATCAGGGCGAGATAGGCCTCGATCATCGCAGCGTTGACCTGATCCCATTCATAGCCGCGCACGCGGGAATGCCCGGCCTCGCCAGCGGAGCGCCGCAGCGCCGGATCCTCGATCAGGCGCTGGATGGCATCGGCATAAGCAGTGACATCCTGCGGCGGCACGAGGAAGCCGGTCTTGCCATCCTCGACCAGATCGACCGAGCCGGTCGCATTCGCCGCGACGACGGGCACGCCAGCGGCCATCGCCTCGGTCGTCACATTGCCGAACGTCTCGGTGACGGACGGCATGAAGAAGATATCCATGCCCGCCACGGCGCGGCCCAGATCGTCACCAGCCTGAAAGCCGGTGAACACCGCCTCGGGCACACGATCGGCAAACCAGTCGCGCGCCGGTCCTTCGCCGATCACCAGCACCCGGTGCGGCACGCCGCGCGCGCGCAACTGGCCGATCACGTCGGCAAAGACACCGAGGCCCTTTTCCAGCACCAGCCGGCCGAGGAAGCCGACCGCGACCTCATCGTCTCCGATGCCCAGGCTGCGGCGCCACGCATTGTCGCGCCGACCGGGGTTGAAGCGCGCATGATTGATGCCGCGCGACCAGATGCCGATCGGCGTCGTGACGCCCCATTGCTGGAGCAGGGCAGCCATGCTCGGGCTGGGCACCATCACCTGATCGACCTGATTGTAGAAGCGCTTTTGCAGCCAGACGAGCAGCGGTTCGGTGAAGCCCAGGCCATAATAGCGCGGATAGGTCTCGAACCGGGTGTGCAGGGAGGCGAGGCAGGGCAGGCCCTGTTCGCGCGCCCAGCGCGCCGCGCGGTGGCCAAGAATGTCCGGCGCGGAGACATGCACGACATTGGGCTTCCATGCCGCCAGATCCGCCTTCACCGTGTCGCTCAGGCCCTTGGCCAGCCGATATTCGCCGCGCCCGCCGGGCATATGCCAGCTCGGCACGGAGACGAGGTCCCCGACCGGTTCAAAGGCGGGCGTCTGGGTCGTCGGGGAATAGACGCGAACGGCAGCGCCTGCCGCTAAGGCAGAGGCCATGACGCGATTGAGCGCCTGATTGGCACCATCCCGGACATAGTTATAATTGCCGCTGAACAGGGCAATGCGCAGGTCTTTGGCGAGCATCGCGACCCTATAGCGGCGGGATTCGCGCTGGCAAAGCAATGCTTGCTGGCGCCCGCAAAGCGCGCATGGCAAGGAGCGCCATGGCCACACTCGTTCTTGCGCTCGATGCGATCCTGACCGGCAAGCCTGCCCTGCTCGCGCCCGACGTGCTGAGTGCCATGGGGAAGACCCCGGTCGCCGGCCCCGTGCGAATCGGCTGGCTGGGGCTGGCGGGCGATGCCGTCGCCGATCCGATCCATCATGGCGGGCATGACAAGGCCGTGCATCTGGTGCCGCAGGAACATTATGCCTGGTGGCGCGGAGAACTGGATGCGCATCCCTTGCTCGAAACACCCGGTGCGTTCGGTGAAAATCTCGCAACGCGCGGCGCGACGGAACAGGCGCTGTGTCTGGGCGATCGCTTCACGCTCGGCACGGCGCTGCTGGAAATCAGCCATGGCCGCCAGCCCTGCTCCAAGCTCAATGCCCGTTTCGGCCGGAGGGACGTGCTCGCCAAGGCGGTCGCGAGCGGTCATGTCGGCCTGTATCTGCGTGTGCTGCGCGAAGGCGAGGCGCAGGCGGGCGACCCGATGACTCGTGTCGAGCATCCCTATCCCGAGTGGCCGATCACGCGGGTGTTCAACCTGCTGGTGGGCGGCGGTTTCAAGGCCGACCCGGCCGGTGTCGCGGCGCTCGCTGGCATGAGCGTGCTGGCCGAGGCCTGGCGGAGCCGCGCCGAAGCGCTGGCTCGCTGACTGTCCCCCCATGAGCGAGACGCCGCGTTGCTGGCTGTGCGAACGGCCGCTCGGCGTGCGGATCGAATGGCATCATCCGGTTCCCAAGGCGAAGGGCGGGCGGACGACCAGTCCGGTTCATCCGATCTGCCACCGCGCGATCCACGCCGCGTTCAGCAACGGGCAGCTGCAGCGCATCGGCACAGATATCGGCGCGTTGAGCGCCGATCCGGGCCTGGCAAGTTTCCTGCGCTGGGTGGCGGGCAAGCAACCGGATTTCCACGCACCGACTCGCCAGCGCAAGCGCTGACCCAGCCGGTGCGGGGGGAGAGGAGATCAGCGCATGGCCTTCACATCGGCAGCGCTGATCGCATCCTTGTATTTGTTGCCGAAATGGGTGCGCACATAGTTCACCACGTCGGCGACCTGCTGGTCGGTCATCATCTGGCCGAGCGGCGGCATGCCGTTCAGACCCTTGAGGATGACCAGCATCGGATAACCGCTCGCCGCGAGATTGGCGTTCTTTGCGAGCGCGGGATATTTGCCGGCACCTTCCGCGCCCATCGCATCGGCCATGTGGCACGCCGCGCAGACCCGGCGATACATTTTCTCGCCGTCCGGTTCGCTGAATTTCCCGCTTGTGACGAAAGCGCCATCGGCGTCGCCGCGCTGGGTGATGACCGGATCGCCCGGCTTGGGCTGTGCGGCATCCTGCGCGATGGCGGAGGAGACGGTGCCGAGCGCCGCAACGGCCGAGATCGCAAGCGCGAGTGTCTGGATCTTCATGGGTTTAGCTCGCCAGAACATGTTGGTGGAGGCGGGTGATCGCATCGATGGCGGAGGTGATGCCGCCTTCCTGCCAACCGCCGTAATAAGAGGCATGCTCGCCCGCGAGCATGATGCGCCCGTCGCGCTGGCACAGATTCTTGTAGTGCTGTGCGCGGGCTTCCTCGCTCCACTGGCCAAAGCAGCCCAGCACCCAGGGCACCCGGTGCCAACCCACCGAGACGCCGTTCATGAACTCTTCCTTGTACTGCGGGTGGATCTGCGATCCCCATTCGAGCGCGCGGGCGACGCGTTCGGCGGGCGGCAACGCGGTCAGCTCAAAGCCGGTTGAGCCACCGGTATAGGCGCCGAGCAGCACGCCCGGACCCTTGGCGCCATAATTGCTGCTCGGATAGCTGATCTGGGAGATCGGCAGATCCGTGGAGGTGATGCCGCCATAGATCTTGTCGTCCTGCTCCCAGAAGCGCCGCTTGAATTCCAGGCCGACCTTGACGCTGGTGGAGTAAGGCACGGCGCGGATCGCCGCCGCCAGGTCCGGACCGACATTCATGTCGATCTGGGCCAAGATCGGCAGCGGGATCGTGCAGATGCAGTAATCCGCCTTGGCCTGGGCCTTGGCGCCCGACTTGGTGTCGACATAGCTGACGGTGACGCCCTTCGCATCCTGCTGGATGGCGGTTACCTTGCTGTTGAGCTTCACGAGATGGCCGACCGCGCGCTCGAAGCCCTTGGCGACCTGTTCCATGCCGCCGACCGGCTGGAAGATGGTGAACTCATGATCCCAGGTGAGGTTTCCGCCGATCGAGCGCCACAGCTTGGACTGAAGCAGCGTCTCCAGCGTCAGCGGATCGGACGGGATCGGCTCGGCGCTCAGGCCGCCGCCGGGTTCCTTGTCCCAGCCGCGCCGGTTGCTGGACGTCTGGCCCTTCACATAGCGCATGTTCTTGTCGAGCCCGCCCCAGCCGCGCAGGGCCTCAAGCAGCAGCTCGCCATCTTCCTTGGTGACGGTGTCGCTGAGCGCGCTCGTGTTTACCGCCTTGGAAAGCAGCTCGCCCACATAGCCGTAGAAGTCGGCCTGGATGTGGCGATAGCGCTGGGGCTTGCCGCCGAACGCGGTGGTCGAGTGAACATAGGCGTTATAGTTGACCTGCATGAACGGCTCGAGCGCGACACCCAGCTCATGGCAGTAGTGGATGAGGCCATGGTGGTGCCATGGAATGCGCCACGGGCCGGGATTGATGTAGTTGCCGGCGGAGAACTGACAGAGCTGCTTGGCGCCGCCGAGCTCGGTAAAGGTGTCGCCGCCCTTGAGGGTCCATGAGCGGCCGCCGACGCGGTCATTATATTCGAGGACTTGCACCTTGTAGCCGGCCTTGCTCAGCTCCAGTGCCGCCGTCATGCCAGCGACGCCTGCGCCGAGGATCAGCACGGTGGCTCCCTTCGCGTCGCCATCGAGCTTGATCGGCCCCTTGAAGTTGGAAGCCTGAGCCTGGCCGAAGCTCGACATTGCCATATACATCGCCGACGCGCCGGCAGTCTTGCCGATCATCGCCAGAAGGTCGCGCTTGCTCATCGGCAGCGCGTTATTGTCTGTCATGTGTTTGTCCCCATGTGCGTCGACCCCTGTGGGCGGAGCCTGTCATGGGACGGGCGAGCCTGTGTCACCGACTCGACGCGCGCCTTGATAGGACATCGCCATTGGGGACAGTGATCGGCGCACGCGCGGCAACTGTTGATACGCTGTATTGCGTATTCCCACGCAATGATGGGCGAGATGCGAGCGGCTGCCGCTCAGAAACAGCAATGAAGCCCGAAAGAGCTAATACACGCGTCGCAAAAGCAACGCGACGCGGCACTTTCTTAAAGCGTCGCCTCGATTTCGCGCGCGGCGATATCCGGACTGGGGGATTGGGTGATCGGGCGGCCGATCACGAGGATGGAGGCGCCGGCATCGAGCGCCTGACGCGGCGTGACGGCGCGTTTCTGGTCGGCCTTGCTGGCGCCGGTCGGCCGCACGCCGGGCACGACGAAGAAGCCAGCGGGCCAGATCTTGCGCGCATGAGCGACTTCCGCGCCGGAGCAGACGATGCCATCGAGCCCGGCATCCTTCGCGAGGCGGGTCAATCGCTCGACCTGCGCATGAGGATCGCCGCTGATGCCGGTGTCATCGAGGTCGGACTGGTCGAGGCTGGTGAGCATGGTCACCGCGACGACCTTGGTATTCACGCCGGCCGCGGCCTTGGCGTCCTCCATCATCGCCCGGCCGCCAGCGGCGTGGACGGTCAGGATGGCAGGTTCGAGCGAATGCAGCGACTGCACCGCCTTGGCGACGGTGTTGGGAATGTCATGCAGCTTGAGATCGAGGAAGATCGGCAGGCCGAACTTGCGCATCTCATGCACGCCGTGATGGCCGTTGGCGCAAAAGAATTCCAGGCCCAGCTTGATACCGCCGACATGATGGCGGACCTGCTGGACGATTTCCTGTGCCCGGCTCAGAAGCGGCGTATCGATGGCGACATAAATGATACTGCTCATGGCTCTGCCGGCTGGGGTCCTGTCGTGGGCTCATTCGCGCTTGCCGGGACCGGCGGCGCTGGCTGCCCATAAGCGGTGGGAAGAGCGGCGGCAAGCGCCCGTTCGGCATGATCGAGCCTGCGGCGCAGGCGCCAGCGCGTCGCCTTGTGGAGCGCCCAGAACGGCAGCGATCCCGCCAGAAACGCGACAATGACAAGCACCGGCAGCTTGGTTTCAAGCTGCAGGCCACCCCACAGATTGATGGTCACGGCGGTCCAGTTGGCAAAGCTGAACGCCACGATGATGATCGCCAACACGACCCAGAAGGCGGTTCTTAGGAACTGCATGGCTTTATTTCCCCTGCTCCGTCCTTGAACGGCGAGCATAGGCAAGGCTTGCGGCCTTGCCTAGGGGCGGCGTGCCGATGACGATCAGCTTGCCGATCCGAACACGCGCGTGAAGATCGTGTCCACGTGCTTGAGGTGATAATCGAGATCGAACAGCGCTTCGAGCTGGGCGGTGCCGAGATAAGCGGTGACGCCGGGGTCCGCCTTCAGCAGATCGAGCAGCGAGAGCGCGCCGTCGGCTTCCCACACTTTCATGGCGTTGCGCTGCACCATGGCATAGCTGTCCTCGCGGCTGACGCCGGCCTGGGTCAGCGCCAGCAGCACGCGCTGCGAGTGGATGAGGCCGCCCATGCGATTCATGTTCTTGAGCATCCGCTCGGGATAAACGAGCAGCTTGTCGATCACGCCGGTGAGGCGTGCGAGGGCGAAATCGAGCGTGATGGTCGCGTCCGGGCCGATGAAGCGCTCGACCGAAGAGTGGGAAATGTCCCGCTCGTGCCAGAGCGCCACATTCTCCATGGCCGGGGTCACGGCCGAGCGAACAACGCGGGCGAGGCCGGTCAGATTTTCGGTCAGCACCGGGTTGCGCTTGTGTGGCATCGCCGAGGAGCCCTTCTGGCCCGGCGAGAAATATTCTTCCGCTTCGAGCACTTCCGTGCGCTGGAGGTGACGCACCTCGACGGCGAGTCGCTCGATCGAGCTGGCGATGACGCCCAGCGTCGCAAAGAACATGGCGTGGCGGTCGCGCGGGATGACCTGCGTTGAGACCGGCTCGACAGTGAGGCCGAGCTTGGCGGCGACATGCATTTCCACGGCGGGATCGATATTGGCGAAGGTGCCGACAGCGCCGGAAATGGCACAGGTTGCGACATCCGCGCGCGCAGCCAGCAGGCGCGTCTTGCAGCGGGAAAATTCGGCATAGGCTTCCGCCATCTTGAGGCCGAAGGTCACCGGCTCGGCATGGATGCCGTGGCTACGGCCGATGGTCGGGGTGAGCTTGTGCTCGAAGGCGCGGCGCTTGATCGCTTCCAGCAGTGCATCGAGATCGGCCAGCAGAATGTCGGCGGCGCGCGCGAGCTGCACGTTGAGACAGGTATCGAGCACGTCCGAGCTGGTCATGCCCTGGTGCATGAAGCGCGCCTCATCGCCGACATTCTGGGCGACCCAGGTGAGGAAGGCGATGACGTCATGCTTGGTCACGGCTTCGATGGCGTCGATAGCCGGCACGTCGATCGCCGGATTGGTCGCCCACCAGTCCCACAATGCCTTGGCCGCGCTTTTCGGCACGACGCCGAGCTCGGCAAGCGCGTCGGTCGCGTGCGCCTCGATCTCGAACCAGATGCGGAAGCGGGCTTCCGGCTCCCAGATCGCGGTCATTTGCGGGCGAGCGTAGCGAGGCACCATAGCGCTGTATCCTGATTGAAGCCGGGGAGTCGCGCTGCCCCTAGCAGGGGAGCCGGCGGCGGGCAAATCCCGCGCTCAGATGGCGGCAGCGCTCAGAGCAGTCCCATGCCGCGCATCGAGTGGTGGCCGTCCGTGCCCATGATGAGATGATCGTGCACCGAAATGCCGAGGGGCTTCAGCGCCTCCATGATCTGCCGGGTGACGGCGATGTCCTGCCGGCTCGGCTCGGGCGATCCGCTGGGATGATTGTGGACCAGGATGAGGCTGGTCGACCCAAGCTCGACGGCGCGCTTCACCACTTCGCGCACATAAATGGCCGCCTGATCGATCGACCCGTCGCCCATATGATCGTCGCGGATCAGCATGTTGCGGGCATTGAGATGAAGGACGCGCACGCGCTCGACCGAGAGATAGGCCATGTCGGCGCGCAGATAGTCGAGCAGCGCCTGCCAGCTGGAGAGGATGGGGCGCTGCTGCATATCCTGCTTGAGCAGGCGCAGCGCGGCGGCCTGTGTGATCTTGAGCGCGGCGATGCTGGTGTCGCTGAGGCCCGGCACCCTGGCAAGCGCTGTCCAATCCGCCGTCAGCACGCCGCCCAGACTGCCGAATTGTGCGATCAGCTGCTTGGCCAGTGGCTTGGTGTCCCGGCGGGGAATCGCCAGCGCCAGCAGATACTCGATAAGCTCGTGATCGAGCAGCGCGTCCGGCCCGCCATCGGCCAGTCGCTGGCGCAGCCGCGCGCGATGGCCGGTGCCATCGTGGGCGGTCATGCTCTTGCTCTGGGATCGCCCTTCGCTCATGAGCGTTAGAGCTAAGCACGGGTCGCAAAAGCGGCAAGCGGAATGACGTGCGCCGAGGAAGGACGACTGGGCAGATTGGCCGAGGATGCCGAAGTGCTGGACAATCATCCGGGGCCTATGCCCCGCCGGATGAGGCTTGCCCGGCGCATCGGTGGCGGCGTGGCGCTTGCGGCGTTGATTGCAACCGGCGGGCTCTGGCTCGCGCGCAAGCCGATCGCGGACAGCTTCATCGCCCGCGAACTGGCGGCGCGCGGCGTGCAGGGGCGCTATCTCGTGACGCGCATCGGGCCGCGCACCCAGCGGCTCGACAATCTCGTCATCGGCGATCCGCGATCGCCTGACCTCACGGCCAAGTTTGTCGAGATTGACATCGGCTGGGGATTCTCCGGCGCCACGATCAAGCGGGTTCAGGCGAGCGGTGTCCGCCTGCGCGGGCGATTGCAAAACGGCACCTTCACGCTCGGTCAGGTCGACCGCCTGCTGCAAGGCGGAGGCGGCGAGGCGACGCTGCCCGACTGGCTGGTCGAGCTCGATGATCTGCGGGCTGACATCACCACCGATTATGGCAAGCTGGCACTCGATCTGCAGGGGCGGGGGGCGCTGCGGTCCGGTTTTGGCGGCACCCTGGGTCTTGGCTCGCCTGGCCTGCAAGTCGGTGATTGCCGGGTGGCCCGGTTCGTCGCGCCGCTGAATGTGGCGAGCGAGGACGAGCGGATCCTGATCAAGGGGCCTGTCTCGACGGCCGACATCACATGCCCCGCGCAGAATATCGTGCTGCGCTCTCCCAAGCTGAACCTCAATCTGCGCACTGACCTTGCTCTCGCCGACCTCAGCGGAGCCGTGACACTGTTCGCCGAGCAGGTGGCACAGGGCCGCCGCCAGTCGGATCGCCTGTCCGGACTGCTGACTGTCTCGGGCGGACGAGAAGAACTGCGCGGCAGTGCCTCACTTTCCGCAGCGGGCAGTGCGTTCGATGGCGTGGAGACCGGTGCGGCAAAGGTCGGCGGCAATTTCGCGTTGCGTCCAACGGGCCGGGACAAGGCGCTGGCGTGGCAAGGCGTGGCGACCATCGACAATGCCCGCCCCGCGCGCGGGCTCGATCTCAAGGCATTGATGCGGCGGGCGACCGGCACGCCGATGGAGCCGCTGGCGGATAAGCTCGCCGGGGCGATCACGGGGATCGGCAAGGCCAATCGACTGACCCTGGGCGGGAAGCTGAACCTGCTCGGCACGCGGGGCAATGCGACTCTGGACCAGCTGGACCTGCAAGCGGAAAGCGGCGCTCATATCAAAACGGTGAGCGGCAGTGCCGTACGCTACGACTGGCCGGACCGTCGGATCGCGTTGGCCGGGACGATGGAGATCGGTGGCGGCGATTTGCCCGAGGGGCGCGTCACAGTGGCGCGGGACCCATCGGGTCGGGTCACCGGCACGGCAGCGTTTGCCGATTATCGCGCCGGGACTGCACGGCTCGCGCTGGCGCCGGTGCGCTTTTTACTCGCGCCGGATGGCACCGGTCAGGTGAACACGGCGCTCACGCTCGACGGACCGTTGCCGGAGGGGGCTGTGAAGGGCCTGCATGTGCCTATCGATGGTCGATTCTCGGCGAGCGGGGATTTTGCGCTGGCTGGCGATTGCGCGCTCGTGCGCTGGCAATCGCTGCGCTTCTCTAGCCTTGCGCTCGATCCGGCGACGCTGCGGCTGTGCGGTCTGTCGAAGAGTGAGGCGCGGCTGGCTGCGACCAGTCTCAGGGGACGGCTGGGCGATAGCCCGTTCG
The DNA here is from genome assembly GCA_017304655.1 of Sphingomonas sp. Lineage (GTDB taxonomy): Bacteria > Pseudomonadota > Alphaproteobacteria > Sphingomonadales > Sphingomonadaceae > Sphingobium. Next base: position 273,457 of record JAFKLY010000003.1, on the reverse strand, counting down.
CATTTTCCGCGGCGGGGCTGCGTTATGCGTTGGCGACGGGCGGGTTTGAGCTTCAGGGGCCGGACATACGGATCGGAGCGGGCGAGCAGCCCGTGCATCTGGCGGCTGTGCGCCTTTCCGGCGGCGCCACGGCCGATGGCGGGCTCGCAGGTACCATGGACGGTGGCACCGGACGGATCGCCTCTGTCCCGCTCGATCTCGGCAGTATCGTAGGGCGCTGGACTTTCGCGCGGGGCAGGCTCGACGTCACCGGTGCCTTGCGCGTGAAGGACGCCCAGGCCGATCCTCGGTTCAATCCTCTGGCGGGGGAGGATGTTCACCTCACGCTGGCGAACAACCGGATCGAGGCGCGCGGGCGGCTGGTTCATCCGGTGCGCAAGGCAGATGTTGCCACCGTCACGATCGTGCATGATCTGTCGAGCGGGGTGGGGCGGGCCGATCTCGTGGTGAATGGGCTGCGATTTGGCGGTGCCATCCAGCCGGACGACTTGACACCGCTCGCGCTCGGCGTGGTCGCCAATGTCGATGGCGTGGTCGATGGGCGTGGGCAGATTCGCTGGACGGGATCGACCGTGAGCAGCGACGGCAACTTCTCGACGCAGGGCATGTCCTTCGCTGCGGCTTTCGGTCCCGTCAGCGGCTTTGGCACTACGATCCACTTCGTCGATCTGCTAGGCCTGCGGACGGCGCCGGGGCAGATCATGACGCTGCAGAGCGTCAATCCGGGTATCGACGTGCGCGATGGCGTCATCCGCTATGCGCTGCGCTCCAACGAGCAGGCCGTGATTGAAGGCGGGCAATGGCCGTTCTCGGGGGGCACGCTGGAGCTGCTGCCGGCGACACTCGATCTTGATGCGCGCAAGCCGCGCCACCTCACATTCCGTGTCGTGGGGCTGGATGCCGGGTCGTTCATCAATACGCTCGAGCTGGAGAATATCTCCGCGACCGGCACGTTTGACGGCCTGTTGCCGATGATCTTCGATGAGCATGGCGGGCGGATCGAGGGCGGCATTCTCATTGCCCGGCAACAGGGTGCGGAGCCGCTGATTCTGAGCAGTGCCAAGGGTTTCACGCCCTCATGCCATCCTGTCCGCCAGTCGGGCAATCTCGCTTATGTCGGCGAGGTCTCCAATGCGCAGCTCGGCGCCTTCGGCAAGCTGGCGTTCGACGCGTTGAAGAACCTGCGCTACCGCTGCCTCACCATCCTGCTCGACGGTGCGCTGGACGGCGAATTCGTGACGCAAGTGCGGGTGAACGGGATCAATCAGGGGACGGAAGAAGCGCGCAAGAGCTTCCTCGCGCGCCCGTTCCTCGGGCTTCCGTTCATCTTCAATGTGCGGATCGAGGCGCCGTTCCGCGGCCTGCTGAACACCGCTGCGGGCTTCGCCGATCCCGGCGTGCTCATCCGTAATCATCTGGGCGAACAATATGCGCCTGTCGGTTCCGGCAACGGCCCTCTTGCCGTTCAGCCGCCGGACAGCGACAAGAAACTAGAAGGGGACAGGAAATGAGGTATCGACCATGGCTTGGACCGATAAAGCGACTGGGCGCGACCGCGCTGCTCGCCGGCATGGTGAGCGGCTGCATTCAGGTGCGCGCGCCGGACAAGCCGATCGAGATCAATCTCAACGTCAAGATTCAGCAGGAAGTGGTCGTTCGGCTCCAGCAGGACGCGAAGGACCTTATCCAGAACAATCCGGAGCTTTTCCCGAAATGACACGCAGCAACTTCAAGTCGCGCCTGCTGGGCGCCGCGCTCGTCGGTCTTCTGGCTCTCAGCGCACCGGCCCTGGCGCAGGACGCGGTCAGCGCCGCCAAGGCCGCCGGGCAGGTGGGTGAACAGGCCGATGGCTATCTGGGCATCAAGGGCTCGGTGAGCGGCGAGGTGCGTCAGGCCGTTGACGCGCTCAACATCAAGCGCCGCGCGGCTTACACCGATCTTGCCGCCAAACGCGGCGTCACCGTGGCGGATATGGCCGCCGTGACGGGTTGTCAGACGCTTGCCACGCGCGTCTCCCAGGGCCAGATCTACCGGATCGGCAGCGGGGATTGGCAAGTGAAGGGCGCCGGCCCCATCGCCCTGCCGGATTATTGCGCTTCGGCCAGTCAGTGAAGGCGGCTGATTCGCGCGATTTTTGGAGCCATTCCCTTGGGTTTTTGGCGGTCCCCTGCGCTGCGCCGCACCGGTGTTGACTTGAGGGTATTCGCTTTCTAAACGGGCCGCGCCTTGACGGGGGCGGACTGGGCAAGTCATGCAGTATGAGTTTTGCGTCCGTGTGACGCAAGGTCAGGAGCTGGCGACATGGCCGAGACCGAACCCGGGCAAGATCCGATTGCCGAAGATGACCGCATCAGGTCGCTCGAAGAGCGGCTGAAGCGCGCTGAAGCAATCGAGCAGGTCAGGACCGGTGCGGGCCAGACCGGGGGTACGGACGAAAACTATCGTCTCGGCAACCGGGTGCTCGGGGAACTGATCGGCGGTCTTGCCGGCGGCGCGCTGATTGGATGGGTCCTGGACCGGTTCATCGGCACATCGCCCTGGCTCCTGCTGGTCTTCCTCTTCCTGGGGATCATTGTGGCCTTCAGGAACATTTGGAGGATTTCGACCAAGCGTCCTGAAAAATAAGGGCGCTTTCGTTGTATCGCAGTCGGCTTTTTGGGAATCAGACGTGGCAGAATCCGGCAAGATTGACCCGATGCACCAGTTTACGATCGAGCCGCTGTTCGGCACCGATCACTGGGCTATCGGTGGCTACAATATCGCCTTCACCAACAGCGCGCTGTGGATGGTCATCGCGACCGTTGTGATCTGGGCCTTCGTGACCCTGGGCATGAAGCGCGAGCTGGTGCCTGGCCGCTGGCAGATGGCCGTGGAGACGATGACCGGCTTCATCGACAATCTGCTCACCGCGAATGTCGGGCCGGAAGGCAAGAAGTTCGTGCCGTATGTCTTCTCGCTGTTCATGTTCATCCTGGTCGCCAACCTCCTCGGCCTCGTGCCGCTCGGCCTCGTGGGCAGCCACGCCTTCACCTTCACGAGCCATTTCACGGCGACGGGCGTCCTCGCGATCCTGTCCTTCTCGATCGTGCTGATCGTCGGCTTCTGGCGCCATGGCTTTCACTTCTTCTCGCTGTTCGTGCCGCACGGCACGCCAGGCTGGTTGCTCTGGCTCATCCCTGTGATCGAGCTGGTTTCGTTCCTCGTGCGCCCGTTCAGCCTTGGCCTGCGACTGTTCGTTGCGATGATGGCCGGCCACATCCTGCTCGAAGTGCTCTCCAGCTTCGTCATCAACAGCGGCAATGCCGGCGCTGGCTGGGGGCTGATGATCGGTGTACCCAGCTTCATCCTGATGATTGGCATCAGCGCGCTCGAGCTGCTGGTCTGCGTGATCCAGGCGTATGTCTTCGCTCTTCTGACCTCGCTCTACATCAACGACGCGGTCAACCTGCACTAAGTTTTCAATCGACAAACAGAGTTTATGAAAAGGAGTTAAGTGACATGGACGCAGAAGCCGCAAAGCTGATCGGTGCCGGTCTTGCTGCCATTGGCGCCGGTGTGGCCGCCCTCGGCGTGGGTAACGTCTTCGGCTCGTTCCTCGAGAGCGCGCTGCGCAATCCGGGTGCTGCCGACGGCCAGCAGGGTCGTCTGTTCATCGGCTTCGCCGCCGCCGAGCTTCTCGGTCTGCTGGCGTTCGTCGTTGCGATGATCCTGATCTTCGTTGCCTGATCGCGCAATCGATCGGACAATGACGGCGGGCAGGGTGGCGATCCGTACCGGACGCCGCCCAACCGCCATGATGGACAGGTGATATGCCTCAAATAGCCCAGCTCGCCGCAACCTACTCGTCGCAGATCTTCTGGATGCTGCTGACGTTCGGTTTCGTGTTCTTCGTCATTGGCCTCGGCATGGTGCCGAAGGTCCAATCGACGGTTTCGGCCCGCGATACCAAGATCGCGGACGATCTTGAAGCCGCCAAGGCGGGCTCGGCGGCTGCCGACGCCCTCGAGGCGGACTGGCGGGCGCAGGAAAACGCAGCGCGGGCCGATGCTCAGGCAAAGCTCGCTGCGGCGAAAGCCAAGGCCGCCAAGGACCGCGAGGCGAAAATCGCCAAGGCGGACGCGGCGGTAGGCGAGAAGCTGGCTGCGGCCGAGCAGGCGATTGCGGCCAGCCGCACCAAGGCGCTCGGCGAAATTGAGGTCGTGGCGGCAGAGGCTGCTGCGGATATCGTGCGTCGTCTGGCCGGGGCCGAGGTCTCGTCCGATGCCGCGCTCAAGGCAGTGAAGGCGGTGATGTGACATGGCGGATCAGAGCGGAAGCATGATGGCCAGCGACAACGCCTCCGAGGCGGTGCAGCATAATCTGGATCAGGCGGACAAGGTCGAAAGCCTACAGGGCAACGTCCATGCCGCGACCGAGGCGCATGGCGGCCCGGAAGAGCATGGTGCCGAGCCGGCGCTGTTTGGCATGGTCAACGGCGGCGCGCTGGTCAGCCTTGCCATGCTGGTGTTCCTGATCATTCTTGTGGTCAAGAAGGTTCCGGGGGCCATTGGTGGCGCTCTCGACAAGAAGATCGCTGCGATCCGCGCTCAGCTCGATGAGGCCGCCAAGTTGCGCGCCGAAGCCGAGGCGCTGAAGGCGGAATATCAGGCCAAGCTGGCTGCTGCCGCCAAGGATGCCGACGCGATGCGTGCGGCTGCCGAGGAAGAAGCCGCCGATCTGGTCAAGGCCGCCAAGGCCGATGCCGAAGCGCTGGTGAAGCGCCGCCAGAAGATGGCGGAAGACAAGATCGCGGCTGCCGAGCGCGCGGCCATCGCCGATGTGCGTGCACGCGCCGCGGCTGCCGCGACGGCCGCCGCTGCCGCGCTGCTTAAGGACACGCACGACGCCAAGGCCGACAAGGGGCTGGTCGACGACATGATCGGCAAGCTGGCGCACTGACCCGCTGACATCGCCATCTGGCAAGCAAAAGGCCGGGGAGGGTAACCTTCCCGGCCTTTTGCGTGGGATCGGGTTGCGGCCTTATTTCGGCTTGCGGAAGCGCAGCACGAACTGGTCGGTTTTGCCGCGAACGCCGGTTTCGCGCACGGCGAGGCTGTGATCGTCATCGGCGTGGCGGAGGAGCGGGCTTTCCGCGTCCAGCTTGAAGCCGACCGCTTCGACTTCCCGCTTCACGGCCGCGCTTTCGATCCGGTGCAGCGTTGAGGTGACGCTGGTGCCGGCACCCGGCGCGGCTTCATGATCCACGATGAGATACAGGCCGCCGGGCTTCAGCGCCTTGAACGCAGCGGCATTGGTCAGGCGAGCGACGTCGCTGTCACCGACCTTGGCGTTCTTGAAATCATGATAATTCAGCGTCGTCCAGACAACGTCCACCGGCTTGGGGACGTTGACCTCGCCGGGCTGGATCTGGACGATGGAGAGATTGGGTCGGGTCGCGGCATAGTCTGACAGCGTCTGCGACGGCCGGCTGACCATGGCGTAGATATGGCCCTTGGGGCCGACGGCGCCGGTGAGAATGCGCGTGAAGTAACCACCGCCAGGTGCCAGTTCCGCGACGGTCGATCCCTTCTTCACACCGGAGAAAGCGATCAGTTCGGCCGGCTTGCGGTCGGCATCCCGCACGCGATCGGCTTCGGGCCGAGCGGGATCGGCCAGCACGGTGGTCAGCTTCTGAGCCGCGAGCGTCGCGGGGATTGTCGTCAGCGCGATGGCAGCGCAGGCGGGCAGCAAGGCAAATCTCATCAGCGTCTCTCCGTCAGTTGAGTGGTGGCCGCGCGTCGTCGTTGCTCTGGCCGGGCACCATGCCTAAATCGGCACGCATGATCGACCGCCCCTCATCGCCGGACCGCTTCAACGAGGAGGCTGCCACCTATACGGTGCGAGGAAGCGACGCGCCAGACATTGACGCGGGCGTTGCCGCGATCCGCGAAACCCTGAACACGCTCGGTACGCGGCCCGGCGTCTATCGGATGCAGGATGCGCGCGGCGACGTGCTGTACGTCGGCAAGGCGCGGGCGCTGCGCAATCGCGTGACCAACTATACCCAGGTCGACCGGCTGCCCCGCCGCCTCCAGCGCATGGTCGCGCAGACCCGCTCGATGACGATCGTGACCACGGAGAGCGAGGCGGAGGCGCTGCTGCTCGAAGCACAGCTCATCAAGCGCTTCCGGCCGCCTTACAATGTGCTGCTGCGCGACGACAAAAGCTTCCCGTTCATTCTTCTGCGGGAGGATCATGCCTTTCCGCGCGTCCAGCTGCACCGGGGCGCGCGCAAGATCCAGGGGCAATATTATGGGCCGTTCGCGGGCGCCGGGCAGGTGCGCAAGACGCTGAACGCCTTGCAGAAGCTCTTCCTGCTGCGCTCCTGCACGGACAGTTTCTTCAACAATCGTTCTCGGCCGTGCCTGCTCTATCAGATCAAGCGCTGCTCGGCGCCCTGCGTCGGGCGGATCGGCGAGGCGGATTATGCCGAGCTGGTGCAGGATGCGCAGGACTTCCTGGGCGGGAAATCGACCAAGGTGCAGGCCAAACTGGGTGACGCGATGACGCGGGCCGCCGAGGCGCTCGATTATGAGATGGCGGCGGTCTATCGGGATCGCCTGAAGGCGCTCACCTTCATCCAGGGCAGTCAGGCGATTCATGCCGAGGGGCTGGGCGATGCGGACATCTTTGCGCTTGCCAGCAAGGCGGGCGGCATGTGCATCCAGGCTTTCTTCATTCGCGGCGGGCAGAATTGGGGGCACCGCAGCTTCTTCCCCGTCCACACCGCCGAGGTGAGCGAGGATGAGGTGCTGATGCAGTTCATGGCGCAGTTCTACGAGGACGTGCCGCCTGCGCCGCTGATCCTGTGTGACCGGGAGCCGGCCGAGACGCTGCTGCTTGGCGAGGCGCTCACGCAGCGGATCGGCCGCAAGGTGCGTATCGAGGTGCCCCAGCGCGGCGATCGGGTGAAGCTCATCCGGCAGGCGCAGCGCAATGCCGTGGAAGCACTGGAGCGACGCCAGGCGGAGAGCAGCGCGCAGGGCAAAATCCTGGCTGAGATGGCCGACCTGTTCGGGCTGGAAGGGCCGCCGGACCGCATTGAAGTATACGACAACAGCCACATTCAGGGCACGAATGCGCTCGGCGCGATGATCGTCGCCGGGCCGGAGGGCTTCCGCAAGAACGCCTATCGCAAGTTCAACATCAGGAAGCCCGAGACGATTGCGGGCGACGACTTCGGCATGATGCGCGAGGTGTTCGAGCGGCGCTTCGCCCGCTTGGCCAATGAGAGCGGGCCGGAAGACGAGGCCGAGCGCGACTCGGGCGAATGGCCGGACCTGGTGCTGGTCGATGGCGGACGGGGCCAGCTGAACGCCGCGCAGCGCATTCTGGAGGAACTCGGCGTCGAGGATGTGCCGATGGTCGGCATTGCCAAGGGGCCGCACCATGGGCGGGAAGGGCGCGAGGTCTTTCATTTGCTGGATGGTCGGGAACTGACCTTGCCGGTCAATCATCCCGTGCTGTTCTACCTTCAGCGGCTGCGGGACGAGGCGCACCGCTTTGCCATTGGCGCGCACCGCCAGAAGCGGTCGAAGGCCATTACCGTCAGTTCGCTTGATGAGGTGCCCGGCATCGGCCCGGCGCGCAAGAAGGCGCTGCTCATGCATTTCGGCACCGCCAAGGCCGTTCGCAATGCCAGCCTTGAGGATTTGCAACGCGCGCCGGGAGTCTCGTCGGCGGTGGCCCAGACTGTTTATGACTTCTTCCACAGCTGAAATCCCGCACCGCGTCGGCCCAGGATTTGCGCCATCTCGCCGTACTCCCACGCGCTCGAAATCCGTCGGACACCCTGTTTGACGCGACTCGCGCGATGACCCCCATGTCCGCCGAGGTTGAAGCCTGGCGCGATCAGCGCTAAGGGGCCGCTTTCGGATCAATTGGAACATTACCCCGCTCATGCTCTTCACCTTCCTTCTCGTCGTTCAGGCCGTCATTGCGTTCGCGCTCGTCACGGTCATCCTGATGCAGCGTTCGGAAGGTGGCGGTCTCGGCATGGGCGGTAGCCCCACCGGCCTGATGTCGGCGCGGGGTGCGGCGGATTTCCTGACCCGCGCGACGACGATTCTCGCGACGCTGTTCGTGGGCATGAGCGTGGTGCTGGCCGTGATCGCGGCGACGCAGCATCGCGCCGCCACCATCGACACGTCGCTCGCCGGCCAGGCGGCCCCGAGCAGCAGCGTTCCGGCACCTGGCCAGGGCGGGGATGCGCTTTCCGGCGCGGCTGCCGCCGCCGCCAGCAATGCTGCTGTGGTGCCTGCCGCTGGCAACCAATCGGTTCCGCTCGCGCAATAATCATCGCGTCACGGAATATTTTTTTCGCCGGCAGCGGATTCGTCCGCTTGCCCTCCCGTTCCTGTTCAGCATAAGCCTCCTCTCCCATGGCGCGGTTCATTTTCATCACCGGCGGCGTGGTCTCATCGCTTGGCAAGGGTCTCATGGCTGCCTCTCTGGCTGCCCTCCTCCAGGCGCGTGGCTACAGGGTCCGCACCCGCAAGTTCGATCCGTATCTGAACGTCGATCCCGGCACGATGTCGCCTTACCAGCATGGTGAGGTCTATGTGACGGATGACGGGGCAGAGACGGACCTGGACCTTGGTCACTATGAGCGCTTCACGGGCGTTGCCAGCCGTCAGGCCGACAATGTGACGCAGGGGCGCATTTACCAGACGATCATCCAGAAGGAGCGTCGCGGCGACTATCTTGGCGCGACGGTGCAGGTGATCCCGCACGTCACGGACGAGATCAAGGCCTTCGCCCTGGCGGAGACCGACGATGTCGACTTCGTGCTCTGCGAGATCGGTGGCACGGTGGGCGACATCGAGAGTCTGCCGTTCATGGAGGCGATCCGCCAGCTCCACAACGAGCTGGGGCCGCAGCAATCCATCTTCGTCCATGTGACGCTGGTGCCCTATATCGCGGCCGCCGGCGAACTGAAGACCAAGCCGACGCAGCACAGCGTGCGCGAACTGACCTCGCTCGGCATCCAGCCCAACATCCTGCTCTGCCGCTGCGAGCATCCGCTGCCGGACAGCGAGCGGGCCAAGATCGCCCTGTTCTGCAACGTGCCCAAGGAAGCGGTGATTCCCGCGCTCGACGCGCGCAGCATTTATTCGGTGCCGGTGCAATATCATGCCGAGGGGCTGGACACGGCCGTGCTCAGCGCGTTCGGAATTGCCGGATCGCCCGAGCCGGACCTCACCCGCTGGTATGACATCATGGACCGGCAGGAGCATCCCGAGGGCGAAGTGACGATCGGCGTCGTCGGCAAGTATGTCGGCCTGCCGGATGCCTACAAATCGCTGCACGAGGCGCTGGTCCATGGCGGCATGGCCAATCGCGTCAAGGTGAAGGTCCAGTGGCTGGACGCAGAGCTGTTCGAATCGGAAGACAGCGACATCGCGGCCAAGCTGGAGCCGATGCATGGCATTCTGGTGCCCGGTGGCTTCGGCGTGCGTGGATCGGAAGGCAAGATTGCCAGCGTGCGGTTCGCGCGGGAGCGCAACGTGCCCTTCTTCGGCATCTGCCTCGGCATGCAGATGGCCTGCATCGAGGGCGCGCGCAACACAGCGGGTATCGCTGCCGCCTCCACCACGGAATTCGGCCCGACCGACGAGCCGATCGTCGGCCTCATCACCGAGTGGATGAGCAAGGAAGGGCTGCAGCAGCGCAATGCCGACACCGATCTGGGCGGCACGATGCGCCTGGGCGCCTATCCGGCCAAGCTGGCCGGCAACAGCGTGGTCGCTGGCGTCTATGGCAGCGAGAATATCAGCGAGCGCCACCGGCACCGCTATGAGGTGAACGCTCGCTATCGCGAGCCGCTCGAAAATGGCGGCCTCATCTTCTCGGGCATGTCGCCGGACGGCGCGCTGCCGGAGATTGTCGAGCGGCCCGACCATCCCTGGTTCATCGGCGTGCAGTTCCATCCGGAGCTCAAATCAAAGCCGTTCGATCCGCATCCGCTGTTCGCCAGCTTCATCGCGGCGGCGGTCAAGCAGAGCCGCCTCGTCTGACCGCGCGCTGATCGGCTGAGTCGATCGATTCCGGCGTGCGCTGGCGCGGAAGTTCACAAAGTTCATGCCACGGGGGTGTGAACTTTGCTGCCCGGTGATCGCTTGCGTCGATGAACCGGTGGCGAGGGCGCTGGGGTGTTGCTGACATCAGGCGGGGTTTCTGACATCGCACGGCGACTGTAGGACAGCCCTGATTGACAGTGGGCCGGCGTGCCTGGGCGTGACCCGAGGAGAACCGACGGGATGGCAACGGACGAGGACGCGCTGCGCTGGCGGGTGGAAGCGGCTTGCCGCGCGGCCTGGCCGGTGCCGGGTGAAGTCCTGCTTGACGGATGGGTGCTGCGTGCGGCCGGCGGACCGAGCCGCCGCGCCAATTCGGCCAACCCGCTCCACGAAACCGCAGCGATGGACGAGGCGTTCGTCGCACAGGTCGAGGCTTTCTATCGGGAGCGCGGTCGTCCGGCGATCTTCCGCATTCCGGATATGGCGCAGGGCATCGATGCATTGCTGGCCGCGCGCGGCTACCGGATCGACGCGCCCACCACGACGTTGTTCGCGGCGCTGGACGAGCTGGCGCAGGGCGATCGGGCGGGTGCGCTGATCGAGGCTGCGCTGAGCGAGCGCTGGCTGGCCGCGCGGGACGCGATGAGCGGCAGTTCTCCCGAAACGGCGCGGGCCTATCGCGCGACGATCGGCGCGATCACGCTGCCCTGCGGCTTCGCCTCGGTGAGGCAGGGCGCGCGCATTGTCGCGCTCGGTTTCGGCGTGCTGCAGGACGATCTGCTGGTGGTGGAATCGGTGCTGACCGATCCAGCCGAGCGGCGGCGCGGCCATGCGCGAGCCTGCCTTGCTGGGCTGTTCGGCTGGGCGGCCGGTCAGGGCGTTCGCTCCGCCGCGTTGCAGGTGATGCGGGAGAATACAGCGGCGCTAGCGCTTTATCGCGGCCTTGGCTTCCGCCACGATCTCTATGGCTATCATTATCGGGTGCGAACGGCCTGATGCCTTGTGGCTGCCCGCCCGTTCGGGCATGCAGCGCAGGCTATGACACAGGAGCGCGCGCTTGTGGTCGGGGCGATCACCGCCCTGCTGGATGGCACCGGCAACCGCTGGGCCTGGCGCGCCTTCACGTCCGCATCTTTGCGCGACGCGGAGCTTGACCGCATCCGCCGCTGCGCCGCCGCTGTGGACTTGCCGCTGGATTCCGCCGGGCGTGCGACGCTGCTGGACCTGATCGATCAGGCGGAGCTGGTTGGCGTCGACGACGATGACCCCGAACGCCCAAAGCCCTGGCCGATGAAAGCGGGAATTGCCGCTGGCCTGTGCGTCGGCGCGCTGCTGTGGTGGCGCAATCATCTCTCCGGTGCCGGACTGTTTCACGATCTGCACCTGATTGTCGTCCCCGCCGCGCTCGGCGCCGTCATCGTGGCCGTGCGCAACAGCCGCAAGCAGCTGGGGGCGTATGCGCCCAAGGTTGTCGAGCAGAACCGGCGGGGCAGGGTTTAGGGAACTGGCTACCATTAGCTGGCACTGACAAGCCTTCAGGCGCCTATTCTCTGAAGATTGCCCGCTGCGCGGCTTCAAGCTCCTCAAAGTAGCGTCGACGGGCGTGTTTTTCCGTGACGACCCCGACCACTTTGCCGAGATGGTCCACCACTGCGATTTCATCCACCGACGCTTCATCGAACAGGCGAAGCATCTGCTCGATCCCGGCGTCGGGCGGCAGGACGACATCGTGCTGCGTCGCAATCTCCGCAATGGGAACGTTTTCGGCCAGTTCTGGGCGGTAGGCGGACGCTGTGGTGACGATGCCGCGATAATGGCCTGCGACGTCCGTAATGACCGTTTTGCTGGTTGAGCCGAGCGGGATGCGGGCGCGGAACTCGGCGATCGACACGTCGTCCCTCAGCGCCACCCAATCCTTGCGCATCACCCTTGCGGCGTTCAGCTTGAGCATCCACCCGATATCGCGCGGGCTGCGGACGTTTGCGCCGCGCAAATGCAGGCGCCAAGTGGAGAAGGAGTAGCCGAAGACTTCCCGCGTGAAGGCGCTTGAGATCAGCGTTGCGGTGAGCACGACTCCCATCAACGCGAAATCATGAGTCGTTTCGAGCATCAGGATCGCCAGTGTCATGGGACCGCCGACGACCGAAACGCTCATCGCTGCCATGCCCACCAGCGCGGCATCGCCGGGCGCAAGCGTCATGCCGAGCGGCGCCATGTCGACAAGCCCGGCGAAAATCTGCCCCACCAGCGAGCCCAGAAAGAGGGACGCGAAGAACAGTCCGCCCCGGAAGCCGAACCCCAAGGAAATGACCGAGGCGGCGATCTTCAGCAAGAGCAGGACAAGCAGCACGGAGAGCGCGGGGTGAAGCAGCAGATCGAGATGGAGCGCGCCATGGCCTGCCGACAGAACCTGCGGCGAGAGAAACGCGATGGGCATGAGCAGCATCCCGCCCACCACTGGCCGCCAGCGGGCAATCGCCGTGAAGGACTGCACGCGTTGTTCGGCAAAGGTGACCAGTCTCATGATCGCAATGCCCATCAGGGCACACAGCAGGCCTAGCCCGGCATAGGCAATGTAGTCCGTGATCAGGAAGGTGCGGTCGGCGCTCGTCGCGATCAGATAGGGGGCCATGCCGAGCAGTCGCGTCACGAACACGCCGGAGAGCGCTGCGGCCATCACCGGTGCGATCGCGGCCGGCGTGTAATTGCCGATCACGATTTCGAACGCATAGAAGGCGCCGGTCAGAGGCGCTCCAAAAGCGGCACCAATCGCGGCGCCGGCACCGGCGCCGACAAGCGTCCGGAGGTCGTTACGGCGCAGCGTAAGCCATTGCCCGAGCAGGGATGCCAGGCCGCCGCCCATCTGGGCATAAGCCGCTTCCAGACCGACCGATGCTCCTGCGCCGTTTGAGAGGACGGTCTGGGCAGAAATCAACAGATTGTCCGTCATGGGGATGCGGCCGCCATGCAGGGCGTTGGCTTCGACCACGTCGACAGGGGGGCGCTTCCGCCGATGCAGGCCTCTGGCAAGCAGCACCAGCGCGAGGCCGCCTGCAGGCAGGGCGAGCAGCTTCCAGGGATGGTGGATCGCGCCCAGCGCACTCAACCGGTTGATCGTGACGCCGTACAAGAGCCGCTGAATGCCGTGGGCCAGGATCTGGAGGACAAGCGTCAGAAACCCGGCGCCCAGGCCGGTGATGGCCGCGAGCAGGATAAAGGCCGCCTCACTCGATCTCAGCCGGCGGCGTTGCCGCGCAAGGCTTGCCAGAAACAGCGGTTTCCATGAGTGAGCCATGCCGCAGTCCAAGCGCCCCATGGAAGCCCCGGTCAAGCGATTTCCGATTGCCCGACAAGTCACCAACGGGAGGGGGTTGCGTCAACGTCTGCGCGACAAACACCTCATCCAAAGCCAAGTCAGCGCGCGAAAAAAAGCGCCCGAGTCTCCCCGGGCGCTTCTCTCACTGGCTTGAGAGCGTGTGAAACGGCTCAGGCGGCGTTCTTGTCGCCGGCGATGTCGATGACTTCGCCCTTGCCGTTGATGGCGATCTTGCGCGGCTTCATCGCGTCCGGCACCTCGCGGACCAGCTCTACGATGAGCAGGCCATCGGCGAGATCGGCGCGCTCGACGCGCACGAAATCGGCAAGCTCAAAGCGGCGCTCGAAGCCCCGATTGGCGATGCCGAGATGGAGATATTGCGCGCGATCGCTCTCGGCGATCTCGGCCTTGCGACCGGTGATCTGGAGCAGGTTCTGCTGCGCGGTGATGTCAATCTCATCCGCCTTGAAACCGGCGACGGCGAGCGTCACGCGATAGCGGTCCTCGTCCAGGCGCTCGATATTGTAGGGCGGATAATTGTCGCTCTGCTGCAGCCGGGCGTTGTTCTCGATGAGATCGAACAGACGATCGAAGCCGACGGTGCTGCGGCGATAGGGGGTGAGGTCAAAGCTGTTACGCATGGTCAAATCCTCCAAAGGGAGCGTGTTTGAAACTGCGATGCCGGACCCGCTGCGGGCGTCCGGGGCATCATCCGGCCCCATCATGGCAACCGGATGCGTAGGAGATATGCGCGGCGAAACGGGTTTCAAGGGGCGGGCGGACGCGTTTGATCCGAACGGCGAAACCGGCATGGGGAGGGCCAGAAAGACTAAGCGCCCAGACCGTTGCCAGTCCGGGCGCCCGTGGACGAATTAAATCGTCTCCCCCTTTTGGCGTCGCATCTGCTCACCTTATCGGCCCCCTCAGGCGAGAAGGCGGGATTGCGACGTCCCTGAACCACGGCCTGCTATGAATTGCCTGTGTTTCGAGCGTGACGCTATGCGAGGCGCCGGGCGCTGTCACGGGGCAACTCGCAATCCGGAAAAATTGCCTCGTCATCTGTGCCAAATCCGCAACAGATTGGGGCGAGTGCGGTTGACGCTACGATATCCGCGCTTACCCTCCGGCCCCTTGCCTACGGCGGCGCCGCGCCATAGAGGTGCGCCTCGTCCCCCCGGCATCAAGGCTGCCCGCAGCATCATGATCCTCAACCGCTACGAACAGATGATCGCCCGGCGCTACCTGCTGCCTGGCAAGGGGGAGGGATTCATTTTCCTCGTTGCCTCGATCAGCCTTGTCGCGGTGATGCTCGGCGTTGCCGCGCTCATCGTGGTGATGAGCGTCATGAACGGCTTCCGCGCGGAGCTGTTCGACAAGATTGTGGGCCTGAATGGCCATGCCGTGGTGCAGGGCTATGGCGGGCGACTGGACAATTGGCAGGCGATTGCCGCGCAGGCTCGGGCCACGCCTGGCGTCACGCGTGCCACGCCGCTCATTGAGCAGCCGTTGCTCGCGACCTTCAATGGCCGGGTGGAGGCCGCGCTCATCCGCGGCATGACCGAGCCGGACATTCGCGCCAATCCCTCGCTCAGGTCCAAGCTGGTTGCCGGATCGCTCGATTCCATCCGCACCGGAAGCGGCAAGGTAGCGATCGGATCCCGCCTCGCCGAGAATCTGGGCGTCAATGTCGGCCAGACGATCAGCGTCATCAATCCGGCCGGGCGGTCGACGCCGTTCGGCACGGTGCCGCGCCAGCTGCCGTATGAGATCGGCGCGATCTTCGAGATCGGCATCTACGACTATGACAAGGCCTTCATCATCATGCCGATGGGCGACGCGCAGACGCTGCTTCTGCTGGGCGACAAGGTGGCGATGGTGGAAATCCAGACGGACGATCCGGACCGGGTCGGCGAGATCCTCGCCCCGCTCGCCAAGCAGGTTGCCGGGCAGGCGCAGGTGATCGACTGGCGGCAGATGAACGCCAGCCTGTTCGAGGCGCTGCAGGTGGACCGGGTGGTCTCCTTCGTCATCCTCTCGCTCATCATCCTCGTCGCGGTGTTCAACATCCTTTCCTCGCTCATCATGCTGGTGCGAGCCAAGACGCGCGACATCGCCATCCTGCGCACCATGGGCGCGACTCGATCCAGCCTGCTGCGCATCTTCGTGACCGTGGGGCTGGCGATCGGCACGCTGGGCACACTGGCGGGGCTGGTGCTCGGCAGCATCATCCTCTTCTTCCGCCAGGGCATATTGGACGGCGTGCAATATCTCACCGGCCAGCAGATCTGGGACCCCTCGATTCGCTTCCTGACGACGCTGCCGTCGAAGCCCGATCCGGTCGAGATCGCGGCGATCTGCCTGATGGCGGTCGGCTTCTCCTTCCTCGCCACGCTTTATCCCGCCTTCAAGGCGGCCAATACCGATCCGGTGCAGGTGCTGCGCTATGAATGAGGTTCTCTCCGTCGAGCGTCTGTCGCGCAGCTTCACGCAGGGGGGCATGAAGATCGAGGTGCTGCGCGGCGTCGATCTGGCTGTGGGTGCGGGCGAGATCGTGGCGCTGCTTGGTCCATCCGGCTCGGGCAAATCGACCATGCTGCAGGCGATCGGCCTGCTGGAGGGCGGCTTTGGCGGCTCCATTCGCCTGTGCGGCGTGGAAGTAACCGGCGAGGGCAATGACGGGCGCACGACGCTGCGGCGCGAGAAGCTGGGCTTCGTCTATCAGTTCCACCATCTGCTGCCGGATTTCAGCGCGATCGAGAATGTCGTCCTGCCGCAGCTCATCCTGGGCAAGACGCAGGCCGAGGCGCGGGCACGGGCGGAGAGCCTGCTGACCAGCCTGGGGCTGGGCCACCGGCTCGACCACAAGCCGAGCCAGCTTTCCGGCGGTGAGCAGCAGCGCGTGGCCGTGGGCCGGGCGCTTGCCAACCGGCCGGCGCTGGTGCTGGCGGATGAGCCGACCGGGAATCTGGACGAGCGCACGGCGGACGTGGTGCTGGACGAGTTCATCCGGCTGGTGCGCGAGCAGGGATCGGCCGCACTGATCGCGACGCATAACGAGCGCCTGGCCGCGCGGATGGACCGCATCGTGCGGCTGCATGACGGCGTGCTCGATTGAGGCTATGCTCTCGCGCGACGCGGCGCGACCGGCTGTTTACATCGCAGGAGAGAGCATCATGGCGACAATCGTGATTACCGGCGCCAATCGCGGGATCGGGCTGGAGCTCGCGCGGCAATATGCGGCGGCAGGCGACACCGTCATTCGGGCCATGCGCGGCACGGACAAGGCGGATGCCCCAATCGGTACGGCCATGACGCTCGACGTTACCAGCGATGAATCGGTCGCGGCGTTTGCGGCTGCGCTGGCTGGCCGGCCGGTCGATCTGCTTATCAACAATGCCGGCGTGGTCGGCCCGGCGCGTCAGAGCGGGACGGACATGGACTTCGCCGGCTTTCTGGGCACGCTTGATGCCAATGTGCTGGGGCCGCTGCGCGTGACGCAGGCGCTGTTGCCCAATCTGCGGCAGGCGCAGGGCGCGAAGATCGCCGTCATTTCAAGTCGCATGGGGCAGCTCGCGCGACAGGGCTTTGGCGGCGCGTCAGGCCATGTTGCCTATCGATCCTCCAAGACGGCGGTGAACAAGGTATTTCAGTGCCTCGCCGCCGATCTGGAAGCGGAAGGCATTGCTGTCGCCATGCTGCACCCGGGCTGGGTGCGCACCGATATGGGTGGCCCCGGCGCGGACATCGACGTGACCACCAGCGCCGAAGGCATTCGGACGGTGCTGGGCAATCTCAGCCCGGCCAGGAGCGGCCGCTTCTGGGCCTATGATGGTGAGGAACTGGACTGGTAAGGATGCGGTCAACGGGAGGGCAGGTCAGCCAGGCCCTCCCGATCGCCCATCAACCGCGAACGATGGCGGCGCGCAGGCCCTGATCGATCGACTCCAGACCTTGCAGGCTGGAAATCGTGCCACCCGAAAGCGAGGGTGCGCCGCCCAGGCCGCCCAGCCCGGCCGTGACGCCGCCGATCACGATATAGATCAGCAGGACGCAGACCACGGTGACGATGGTGTAGGTGAGCGTCTTGTCCTCCGGCACTTTCATCAGCGTGCCGGCGCCGACATAGAAGAGATAGAAGGAATAAAGGCCGACGATGCCCAGCAGGCTGAGCGACGGAATGAGGCCGAAGATGCCGGCGAGCCAGCTCGCGGTCATCGAATAGGCGACCAGCTTGAAGGCGCTGCGCGAGCTCGATTCGCCGCCGAACTTGGGCGCCAGCTTGTCGGCGATGAAGCTGACCACGAACAGGCCGACCAGTGAAAGGACGAAACCAAGGATCGCCATCGACAGGCCGCTGGCAATCGAGGGCCGATAGGTGACGCCGAACGCGCCATAGCCGAAGACCTGGCCGCCGATGAACTGCGCGACCGGACCGATCGCTGCCAGCGGCAGGGCATAGCGCGTGAAGATATCACCGCTCGGCGTCGTCTCCCGGTCGATGACCGGCCACTCTTCCTTCGGCTTCAGGATGATCGCCTTTGCCCGCGCGACGATCGGGTTGCCGCCGTTGCCCGGCGTTTCATCAGTCATGGCACACACTCCCCCATGTGGTGAACAGAGCGCCGTTTGGATCATGAATCGCGCCGAGTGGCAAGCATTGCGGGCGATCAATCAAAAGCTTGTGGACAAGTCCGCCGGCAAGTCAGTGCGGCCTTGTGCTGGCGACCATCACGGCCACATAAGGGTAAAGCCATGCCTCATGCGCCCTATGTCCCCTTGCGTAATCTCTCGGCCTATTCGTTGCTCGAGGGCGCCATCGCGCCCAAGCATCTGGCCTCCCATGCCAAGGATCTCGGCTTTCCGGCAGCGGCGCTGACCGATCGCAACGGTCTCTATGCCGCCATGTCCTTCTCCGATGCCGCGGCCAAGGCGGGGGTGCAGCCGATCATCGGCACGACCATCGCCGTCGCGCGGCCTGACCGGCCGGACAATGCCCCGCTCGCGCTCGACTGGCTGGTGCTGCTCGCGCAGGACGACACGGGCTATAACAACCTGTGCGCGCTGGTGAGCCTGGCGCATGTCGACAGGCCGGTCCAGGACGATGCGCATGTGACCTTCGAGGCGCTGGAAGTCCATGCTGAGGGACTGATCTGCCTCACCGCGTCCGGCGAGGGCGCGCTGGCCCGGCTGGTCGCGGAAGATCAGCCCGATGCGGCGCGGGCCTATCTGGATCGGCTGGAAGTGCTCTATGGCGACCGGCTCTACATCGAGCTCTCGCGCACTGGCGATCCGGTGATGGCACAGGCCGAGGGCGCGCTCATCGACCTGGCTTATGCGCGCGGCCTGCCGCTCGTCGCGACCAATCCCGCCTGCTACGCCGAGCAGGATTTCCACCCTGCGCATGACGTGCTGCTCTGCATCGCCAACAGCAGCTATGTGGAAAGCGCCGAGCGGCCGAAAAGCTCGCCAGAGAGCTGGATGAAGCCGGCGCAGACGATGGCGGCGCTGTTCGAGGATCTGCCCGAGGCGATCGCCAACACGCTGGTGGTGGCGCAGCGCTGCGCGGTGATGGCGCCCAAGCGCAAGCCGATCCTGCCGAGCCTCGCAGGTGACATCGAAGGCGAGAAGGCGCAACTGCGCCTCGACGCGACGGCCGGGCTCGAAGCGCGGCTGGAGAAGCTCGGCGTCACCGATCCCGAACAGCGCAAGGCCTATTTCGACCGGCTCGACTTCGAGATCAACGTCATCAACCAGATGGGTTTTCCGGGCTACTTCCTGATCGTGGCCGACTTCATCAAATGGGCCAAGGCGCAGGATATTCCGGTGGGGCCGGGGCGTGGCTCCGGCGCGGGCTCGGTGGTTGCTTGGGCGCTCACCATCACCGATCTCGATCCGCTCTCGCTGGGCCTGCTGTTCGAGCGATTCCTCAATCCCGAGCGCGTTTCGATGCCGGACTTCGACATCGACTTCTGCGAAACGCGGCGTGGCGAAGTGATCCGCTACGTGCAGGAGAAATATGGCCGCGACCATGTCGCGCAGATCATCACCTTCGGCACGCTGAAGGCGCGCGCGGCGCTCAAGGATACTGGGCGCGTTCTCCAGATGGGTTATAATCAGGTCGACCGGCTGGCCAAGCTGGTGCCCAATCACCCGACCGATCCGTGGACGCTCTCGCGCACGATGAACGGCTCGGCCGAGTTCGTCGCCGAATATAAGGCTGACCGGCAGATCAAGCGGCTCGTCGATCAGGCGATGATGCTTGAAGGGTTGCCCCGCAACAGCTCCACCCATGCCGCCGGCGTGGTGATCGGTGATCGGCCGCTCTCTCAGCTCGTGCCGCTCTATCGCGATCCGAGCTCGGACATGCCCGTCACCCAGTTCGACATGAAATATGTCGAGACGGCGGGGCTGGTGAAGTTCGACTTCCTCGGCCTCAAGACGCTGTCCGTGCTCCAGCGCGCCGTGCAATTGCTGGCCAAGCGGGGCATCACGGTCGATCTCAATGCGCTCGCCCTGGATGACGAGAAGGTCTACGCCTTGCTCCAGCGCGGCGACACGGTCGGCGTGTTCCAGCTGGAATCGGAGGGCATGCGCAAGACGCTCGCCGCCGTGCGCCCCACCAATTTCGGCGACATCATCGCGCTCGTCTCGCTCTATCGGCCCGGCCCGATGGACAACATCCCGCTCTTCGGCCGCCGCAAGAACGGGCAGGAAGAGATCGAATATCCGCACCCGCTGCTCGAGCCGATCCTGAACGAGACCTACGGGATCTTCGTCTATCAGGAGCAGGTGATGCAGGCCGCGCAGATCCTCGCCGGCTATTCGCTTGGTGGCGCAGATTTGCTGCGCCGCGCCATGGGCAAGAAGATCAAGGCGGAGATGGACGCGCAGCGCCTGACCTTCGTCGAGGGCTGCAAGACCAACAATATCGACAAGAAAAAGGCCAATGAACTCTTCGACTTGATCGACAAGTTCGCCGGCTACGGCTTCAACAAGAGCCACGCGGCGGCTTATGCGTTGCTCGCCTATCAGACGGCGTGGCTCAAGGCGCATTATCCGGCGGAATTCTATGCAGGGTCGATGGCGTTCGATATTCATCAGACCGACAAGCTCTGCGTGTTCGTGGACGACATGCGGCGCATGGGGCTCACCTGCCTGGCGCCGGACATCAACCTGAGCGAGGCTGACTTCACGGTCGAGCCGTACCCCAATGATGCGACGCGCCAGGCGGTGCGCTATGCGCTTGGCGGCCTCAAGGGCGTGGGCGAGAAGGCGATGGAAACGCTGGTCGAAGAGCGCGTCAAGACCGGCCCGTTCGCTAATCTGGACGATCTGGCCGACCGGATCGAGCCGCGCTTGCTCAACCGGCGCCAGCTGGAGAGCCTGGCGGCGGCGGGGGCCTTCGACGGCATGGGGCTGGACCGTGCGGTCGTCCATGCTGCCGCTGAAACGATCCTGGCGGTGGCGGCCAAGGCGGCCGAGCAGCGCGAGAGCGGGCAGGGCGGTCTGTTCGGTGGCGGGGAGGTCGCCCACGCCGACGTGCCGCTGCCGACCGATGCGGTCTGGTCGCAGAGCGAGCGCATGGCGCAGGAGAAAGAAGCGTTCGGCTTCTATTTCTCCGCTCATCCGGTCGATCGCTATCGCCAGATCTGCCGCGAGCGGGGCGTGCGCACCTTTGCCGAACTTTGCGGCCAGGCCGATGGTTTGGGCGCGGGCGAGCGCAATCAGGCAACCATGGCCGGCCTCATCGAGGAAGTGCGCTGGCGCGACACGCGCAAGGGCGGGCGCTTCGTCTCGGCTACCTTCTCGGACAGCAGCGGCAAGTTCCAGGCGAGCTGTTTCGATGAGGACGGCTGCAAGCTGCTCGCCAGCCTGTTTCAGGAGGGTGAGTGCGTGCTGCTCGGCGTCGAGCTGGATCGCCAGCCGGGCGAAGAGACGCCACGTGTCACCGTGCGCAGTGTCACGTCCTTCACGCGAGTCGCCAGCGTGGCGCGGCTGCGCATGGTCCTCAAAATCGACGCGCCTGAGGCAATCCCGCCCTTGGCGACGATGCTGGCGCACTGCCGGGGCGGCCGCTCGCGGGTGGACATCGTGGCGCCCCTGCCAGACGGCACGACGGCGACGGTCTGTCTCGGCGAGGATTTCCAGCTCGACGGCGAACTGGCCGAGCGGATTGAGACGATCGCGGGGATCACCTCCGTGAAGATGGCGCCGATCACGCCGCGCCTTGCACTCGTGGCGTCACGTTAGCGGGACGACGGTGGAATGTTGTCGGGATGGCGAGCGCTTTCGGTCGTACTCGTCATTCCCGCGTGCGCGGGAATGACGATGTATGAGAGGCTGCGTTTCCTGGCAGCGAACTGTCCGAATTTGCTCAGAACGCTTTAGTCATTCCCCCGCATCTGCTCGTGATGGCGGATCACTTCATCGATGATGAAGCGCAGGAACTTCTCGGTGAAATCGGGATCGAGATTGGCGTCCACCGCCAGTCGCCGGAGCCTTGCGACCTGGCGGCTTTCGCGGTCTGGGTCGGCCGGGGGCAGGGAAGCGCCGGCCTTGTATTCACCCACGGCCTTGGTGATCTTGAACCGCTCGGCCAGCATGAACACGAGCGCTGCGTCGATATTGTCGATGCTTTCCCTGTAGCGGCTGAGCGTTTCGTCCATGTCCGGGCCTTCTTCGTTGAGGGCGCATCCCTTGCCGCTCCGGGCGCGCAAGGCAAGAGCGTCGTTGCGAAAAAGCGACCCGAGGGGCGGGATGGACCTGCGATGTGAGCGGGCCCGGCCGCTTGCGCCGAGCCGGGTGCGCGGGTCGGCGGATCGCTCCCGCGTCGATCCAATTCGCTTGCCAAAATGGCCTCTGCCGGACATGAGCACGGCCATGACCGCGACCATCCACCGCCTGCCGCGCGATCGCGCGCCGTCCCTTGATCCGATGATGACCCTGGTCGCCGAGGACCTGAACAACGTCAACTCGGTGATCCTGGCCCGGATGCAGTCGCGCATTCCCCTGATCCCCGAGCTTGCCGGCCACCTCATCGCCGGTGGTGGCAAGCGCATGCGGCCGATGCTCACACTCGCCTGCGCGCGGCTGCTCGATTATGCCGGCACGCGGCACCATAAGCTCGCCGCAGCTGTCGAATTCATCCACACTGCCACGCTGCTGCATGACGATGTGGTGGACGGCAGCGCGATGCGCCGGGGCCGCCGCACCGCCAACATGATCTGGGGCAACAATGCCTCTGTGCTGGTCGGCGATTTCCTGTTCAGCCGCTCCTTTGAGCTGATGGTCGAGGATGGCAGCCTCAAGGTGCTGAAGATCCTCTCCAATGCGTCCGCCGTGATCGCCGAGGGCGAGGTCAACCAGCTCACTGCCCAGCGCCGGATCGAGACGGATGAGGACCAGTATCTCGATATCATCGGCGCCAAGACCGCCGCGCTGTTCGCGGCGGCCTGCCGCATCTCCGCCGTGGTCGCCGAGCGGCCGGAAGCCGAAGAGCTGGCGCTGGACGCCTATGGCCGCAATCTCGGCATTGCGTTCCAGCTCGTCGATGACGCCATCGATTATGTCTCGGACGGCGAGACGATGGGCAAGGACACGGGCGACGATTTCCGCGACGGCAAGATCACCCTTCCGGTGATCCTGGCCTATGCGCGCGGCAACGAGGCGGACCGCAAATTCTGGAAAGAGGCGATGTCCGGCCTGCATGGCGAGAATGCCGATCTGTCCCACGCCCAGGCGCTGCTGCGCTCGACCGGCGCGATCGACGATACGCTTGCCCGCGCGCGCCTCTATGGCCAGCGTGCAATCGATGCCATCGGCATGTTCGGCAATGCTCAGGCCAAGGCCGCGCTGACCGAGGCCGTCGAGTTCGCGATCGCGCGGGCTTATTGAGAGGGGCGCCTAGTCTCCGTCGGGCCAGTTATTTGCCTGATCCGTGAAGCCGAAATAGGCGACCGACCATCCGGTCGGCAGGCGCGCAAAGTCGAACTGCCAGCGAACGACCATGAGCTGATGCTGGGCGAAGCAATATTTGCGGCTGATCAGACTTCCCGTGTGCAGTGTGGGCAGGCAATCGAAGCTGACGAGCGGTCCATAGATTTTCGTTGCAGCCTCGACTTGCGCCACCATCTGTTCCTTGGCGCCCGTGCGGTTGGCCCAGAGCGGCGAACTATTCATCACTGCCGCGATCGCGCCGTCAGCGTCGCCCTGTTTCAGAGTGTCGAAGAAGCCGGAGATTTGCTTGTCGACCATTTCATCGCCGGCTTTCACGGCCTGAGCCTGCGCGGGAAACGCGATCATCGTGGCGAGGCAGGCTGTGACGAGGCCAGTCGACGTATATTTCATATCCGATGAGTCCCCCAGGAATGGAATTCCACCGGGCTGGCACAAGCTGTAGGGGCGATGCAATGACTTTGCCCATCCACGCCGTTTTGCCCGATCTGCTGGCTGCGCTGCGCGCCGGGTCGCGGGCGGTGCTTGTGGCGCCGCCGGGGGCGGGCAAGACGACCTGCGTTGCGCCGGCCTTGCTTGATGAGCCGTGGGTGGCGGGCGGACAGATCTGGCTGCTTTCGCCGCGCCGGCTGGCGGCGCGGGCGGCGGCGGAGCGGATGGCGGAGCTGGCGGGGCAGAAGGCCGGCGAGCTTATTGGCTACGCGACGCGGCTGGAAAGCCGGCAATCGTCCGTCACACGCATTCTCGTCGTGACGGAGGGGATTTTCCGCCGCCGCATTCAGGCCGATCCGGAACTGGCGGGCGTGGCGGCGGTGCTGTTCGATGAAGTGCATGAGCGCAGTCTGGAGGGCGATTTCGGCCTTGCGCTGGCCCTCGACGCGCAGGCGGGATTGCGCGAGGACCTGCGCATTCTCGCCATGTCGGCCACGCTCGATGGCGCGCGCTTCGCTGCCTTGATGGACGGCGCACCCGTGATCGAGAGCGAGGGGCGCAGCTTCCCCATCGAGCTGCGCCATATCGGCCGGGCGGCGGACATGCGGATCGAGGACGCGATGGCCGGCGCCATTCGCCGTGCATTGGCGGAGGAGGGGCAGGGCGATCTGCTCGCCTTCCTGCCCGGCGTCGGCGAGATCGAGCGGACGGCGGAACGGCTCGCCGGCTTGCCAGACGGGATCGCGCTGCACCGCCTGCATGGTTCGCTCGATCCGGCCGACCAGCGCGCGGCGCTGCGCACGGCGCCGTTGGGAACGCGCAAGGTCATCCTCGCCACCAGCATTGCCGAGACCAGCCTGACGATCGACGGCGTGCGCATCGTCGTCGATTCGGGGCTGGCGCGCCGGCCCCGGCATGATCTGGCGGCGGGCGTCACGCGACTCGTCACCGAACGGGCGAGCCAGGCCGCCGTCACCCAGCGCGCCGGCCGCGCGGGGCGGCAGGGACCGGGCGTGGTGTATCGCTTGTGGGAAGCCGCCGCGACGGCGGGTCTGCCGCCTTTCGATCCGCCGGAAATCCTCGAAAGCGACCTGACCGGGCTCGTGCTCGATTGCGCTGTCTGGGGCGTGCCGGACCCGGCGGGGCTGCGCTGGCTCGATCCGCCCCCGGCATCGTCGGTCAGCGAGGCGCGCCGCCGCCTCGCCGCGATTGGCGCGCTCGACGGAGAGGGGCGGGCAACAGCGCATGGCCGGCAGATCGCCGATCTGCCGCTCGAGCCGCACCTTGCCCATATGTTGCTCGACTCGGTGCCGGCGGGCGAAGCGGCCATTGCGGCGGATGTCGCGGCGCTGCTGACCGAGCGGGGCCTTGGCGGCCCGTCTGTCGACCTGGCGCGGCGACTTGTGAACTGGCGGCGCGAGCGAGGCCCCAGGGCGGAAGGGGCGCGCGGTCTGGCGCGGCGCTGGCTCGGGTTGATCGGCGGCAAGCCGGGCGGAGAGGCGGACGATGCCGCGCTGGCCCGCTGCCTGATCCGCGCCTTTCCTGACCGGATCGCCCGGCGACGGGACGCGAGCGGCGAGACCTGGGCGAGCGCTGGTGGACGCGGTTTCCGCCTTGATCCGGCCGATCCGCTCGCCCGCGCGCAGTGGCTCGCGGTCGGGGAAATACAGGGCAGCGCGGCCGGTGCGCGCGTCCTCTCGGCCGTCGCCATCGACGATGCGGATGTGATGGCGGTCGCGGCCGATCGCATCAAGGAGCGTCGCAGCGTGCGCTGGCGCAAGGAACTGGGCGGAGTCGAGGCGCTACGGGAGCGATGGCTCGGCGCCATTAGGC
The DNA here is from genome assembly GCA_017304655.1 of Sphingomonas sp. Lineage (GTDB taxonomy): Bacteria > Pseudomonadota > Alphaproteobacteria > Sphingomonadales > Sphingomonadaceae > Sphingobium. The sequence goes on along the minus strand of JAFKLY010000003.1, from coordinate 247,864 downwards.
TTTCGAGCGGGACGGACGACAAGCCCGAGCGCGCCGACATCGTCCGCGCCCTGGCTCAGGCGCTGCACAGCGAGGGGCTGGATCTGCTGCCCTGGGGCCATGCCGCACAATCGCTACGCAAGCGGGCTGCCTTTGCTGGCGAGGGGGCCGAGATCGGCGACGTGGCCCTGCTGGCAGACGCGGAAGATTGGCTTGATGCGTTGCTGCCCGCCGGGGCGCGTCGCTTCTCGGCCATAGATGGCTCGGCGCTGCACGGCTTGCTGACCCAGCGGCTTGGCTGGGACGCGACCCGACGCATCGATTCGCTCGCGCCTGCCGAGTTTCGTAGCCCCGCTGGCAGTACCCATCCGATCGATTACGAAGCGCCGGCCGGGCCGACGGTGGAATTGCGCGTGCAGGCGCTGTTCGGCCTCTCCGCGCACCCAACGGTTGGCATCGAGCGCATACCGCTGGTGCTGTCGCTCACCTCACCAGCCGGCCGCCCAATCCAGACGACGCGCGACCTGCCCGCCTTCTGGAGCGGGAGCTGGGCGGATGTCGCCAAGGAAATGCGCGGGCGCTATCCCCGCCATCCCTGGCCGGACGATCCGGCGGGTGCCAATGCCACGCTGCGCACCAAGAAGGCGGACGCGCGCCGCTGAGGTTCAGCCGTGGGATATCCCTGAAATGGCGCCGTGAATGACGCCGGTTCTTGACAGCGGCCCTCGCTTTGGGCGACGGCAATCAGCGCTCAACCAAGGGAGTCATCGACACGTGGCCGCGCGGATCTATCAGATGCCAAAGAATGCCCTGCAATCGGGGAAGGCGCGGACCAGCACATGGATGCTCGAGTTCGAGCCGGCCGAGGCGAAGCAGCCCGATCCGACGACCGGCTGGGCCGGCTCCGGCGATACACAGGAGCAGGTGAAGCTCAAATTCCCGAGCGAAGCGGCCGCCTGTGCCTATGCCGAGCGCTATGGCATTGCCTATCACGTCATCAAGACGCCGCCCAAGACGCTCAAGATCCAGGCTTACGCCGACAATTTCCGCTGAGGCGCCCCGGCGCACGCTGAAGACACGAAACCCGGCCTCCGCAAGGAAGCCGGGTGACGCATCTTTGCCGACAGTGGATCAGGCGAACGCGGCCTTGCGCGTCCGGCGGGCACGCAGGCCGACGAGCGCAAAGCCGCCGATCATCATCGCCCAGGTCGCCGGCTCCGGCACGGCGGCCGTCTGGACGGGGAAGCGGCCGGGGTTGGCGAGATCGGACTGGGCGCCAGAGGCATAAGCCGATCCATAGCTGTCACCCGCAGCGGAATAGACGAACTGCGCGTTGGTCGCCGCGCCGCTCTGCCCGACAGGCCGATTGCGCGAGATGCCGGGCGTGGTGCCGGAGGAATAGGTCACGCTGTCGACCAGAGTGGCGAGCGACTGGGACGAGGAATTGTAAATGTTGATCGTGTCGCCATTGCCGAGGTTGGAATTGCCTCCGATCGAAAAGACGCGGACGCTGCTGCTCAGGCCCCAATAGCTGCGGAAGGCGTCGGCCGTCATTTCAGTCAGGATGATCGATTCGTTGGCAGCAAGCAGGCCGAAGGCGTTGCCGAACGCGACCGGATTGTTCGGATTGTCGTCATTGTAGGTCCAGCCGGTGATGTCGACCGCGGCATTGCCGATGTTGGTCAGCTCGAAGAACTCGCGATCGCCGTCGTTCGCGCCCTTGTACATGAACTCGGTGATGCGGACGTCCGCCTGGGCGGCGGCCGGGGCAATGGCCGCGACGGCGGCGAGCAGAGCGGTCGTGATCGTAAAGCGCGTCATAACAGGTCTCCCACATGGTTAACGCGCGGCATCTATGGGAGAAAATTGACGGCGCAGTTGCGGTAGCATGACGGTTTGGGGTCGGTGGCTGGTCTCCCGCTCCGGCGGGGATGACGGGCACAAGGCTTAGTGTTCGACGTCTCGTCCGCCCGGTCCTTCGGGCGGGTGCCTAGAAGCTGTCCGCGACGTCCATCAGCGAGACGAGGCGCCTGGGAGCCACCGCGCGCCAGCTTCTGGCGAGCCAGTCTCCGACGTGGCTCCAATCGACGCCGGGACGGTCGAGCCGCAAAGCGATCCAGCCGCTCGCGCCATAATAAGCCGGGCGATAATAGAGCTCGGGCTCGGCATCGATGAGGGCCGTCATCTCGTCCGGGCCGCTCGTCTTGACGAGCAGAGCGACGGGATCCTCGCCATGATGGCGCACCGAGACATAAGCGAAATATTTGCCCGATTTCTCGCCGCCCACCCGCCAGCCGGGCGAGCCATGGGATGGGCGCGCGTCCGTCTCCGGCAAGGCGAGGGCGAGTTCGCCGACCCGCGCGACGATCCAGTCGGCGTCCATCTCGCGGCCGACATGAGCGGCGAGCATACGCGGATAAAGCTGATATTCGGCATAGAGCACGCGCTGGGCGAGCGTGTCAGCCGTGTCGTCGGGGAGGATGGCGACCGGGATCTGGCCCAGGATCGGCCCTTCATCCAGATCTGCCGTGACGAGATGGACGGTGCAGCCGCCATGGCTGTCGCCGGCGTCGAGCGCCCGCTGGTGGGTGTGGAGGCCAGTATATTTGGGCAAAAGGGACGGGTGGGTGTTCAGCATCCGGCCCGCCCAGCCTGCGACGAAGCCCGGCGTGAGAATACGCATATAGCCGCACAAGGCGACATAGTCGGCGCCGGAGTCGACGAGAGCCTGCTGTATGATCCCTTCATGCGCCTCGCGCGCCAAGCCCTTGTGGCTGTGCGCGAACGTGGCGATGCCTTCGCTCGCGGCGACAGTCAGCCCTTTCGCCTCCGGCACGTTGGACGCGACGAGCACGATCTCATAGGGGCAATCGGGCATCCGGGAAGCATAAAGCAGCGACATCATCGTCGTGCCCGTGCCCGAGAGCATCACGGCGACTTTTGCCTTGGCCATGGCGTCAGGCTCCGGCAGCCGGCGCCGCACGATCGGGCCGCTCAGCCATGGTGCGTGGCGTTCCAGTCAGCCTTCGCGCTCCAGGTCTCGGCCGAGCCGGAGACAGTGCAGCCCTTGGCGCCGGCCCTGATCTCGCCAATGCGATGGACGGTCTCGCCCGCCTCGGTCAGCGCGGCCGTTACCGCCGCGACATCGCCCGGCGCGACGACCACGGCCATGCCTATGCCGCAATTGAAGGTGCGGGCCATCTCGCCCGGCTCGATCGCACCCTGCGCCTGCAGGAAGGCCATGAGGCGCGGCTGCGGCCACAGATCGGCATCGATGAAGGCATGGAGCGTTTCGGGCAGCACGCGCGGGATATTCTCGAGCAAGCCGCCGCCAGTGATGTGCGCCATGGCGTGGATCTTGCCCGTGCGCACCAGCGGCAGGAGCTGGCGCACATAGATGCGGGTGGGCGCCATCAGTGCGTCGATGAGCAACACGTCCTGATCGAACAGGGCAGGGCGATCGAGCTTCCAGCCCTTGTCGGCTGCGAGGCGTCGCACCAGCGAATAGCCGTTGGAGTGGACGCCCGAGGAGGCGAGGCCGAGAATCACGTCGCCGTCAGCCACCTTGTCGGCCGTGAGCACTTCGTCGCGCTCCACGGCGCCGACGCAGAAGCCCGCCAGATCATAGTCGCCTGCCGCGTACATGCCCGGCATTTCCGCCGTTTCTCCGCCGATCAGGGCGCAGCCAGCCTGCTTGCAGCCTTCCGCAATGCCGGCGATGACGCGCTCGGCCACACCATTGTCCAGCTTGCCGGTGGCGAAATAGTCGAGGAAGAACAGGGGCTCGGCGCCCTGCACGATCATGTCGTTGGCGCACATGGCGACAAGGTCGATGCCGACCGTCTCATGCTTGCCGCTGTCGATAGCGAGCTTGAGCTTGGTGCCCACGCCATCATTGGCGGCGACAAGCAGCGGATCCTTGAAACCGGCGGCCTTGAGATCGAAGAAACCGCCGAAGCCGCCGAGATCGGCATCCGCACCCGGTCGGCGAGTCGCCTTGGCGAGCGGGGCAATGGCGCGCACCAGCGCATTGCCGGCGGCGATATCGACGCCAGCCTGAGCATAGGTATAGGCGGCGGGTGGGTTCTGCTTGCTGTCCATGCACGGCCCTTACCAAATCGGGCTTGGTTTTCCAGAGCAATGCCGCCAAAAGGGCGCCGTGACGCTCTCCCTGCCTTCACTACGCCCGATCCACCTCCTTTTCGCGCTGGTCCTGGCGGCCTTCGCGGCGGTGCTGATTGCGCAGATCGAGGGGGAGCGCGGCATCGCGCCGATCGCTTCGAACGGCGATTTCGAGGTGCGCGATATCAAGGTGGACGTTTACGGCCCTGATGCCGACACGGCGCGGGCGACCGGCTGGCGCCTGGCACAGCGGCTCGCCTGGCAGGCGCTGTGGAAGCGCACCAATGGCGGGGCAGGGCACATGCTGGCCGATGGCCTCCTTGATGGGCTCGTCTCGGGCATCGAGGTGCAGCAGGAGCAGATTGGTCCCAAGCGCTACATTGCGACGCTGGCGGTCATGTTCGATCGGGCGAGGGCCGGGCAGGCGCTTGGCGTGAGTGGTCAGGTGATGCGTTCGCCGCCGCTGCTGGTGATTCCCGTGATGTGGGATGGTGGTGCCGCTACCACCTTCGAGCAGGCGACCGAGTGGCAGAAGGCCTGGGCGATGTTCCGCACGGCGGAAAGCTCGATCGACTATGTCCGCACCAGCGGCGACGGGCCGGACCCGCTGCTGCTGAATGCCGGCCAGCCTGGCCGGCGCGGGCGCAACTGGTGGCGGTTGCTGCTCGATCTTTATGGGGCGGCAGACGTGATCATGCCGATCGCGCGGCTGGAGCGCAGTTGGCCCGGTGGGCCGGTGGCCGGCCATTTCGCCGCACGTTACGGCCCGGACAATCAACTCGTCGGCAGCTTCACCCTGCGTGTGAACAGCGCGGCGGAAATTCCCAAGATGATGGCCGAGGCGGTTGCGAAGGTCGACCAGCTCTACTCGCAAGCGCTCCGGGCGGGTGTCCTGCGGCCCGATCCTTCGCTGGTGATCGAGGAGCCGCTCAACGCCGTCGCGATCGACAATGCCGGCGATCTCGACTCCATCTTGTCCGCGCTGCCGAGCGAGGATGGCGGCATGGCCGCGTCCGGCGGTGGCAGTTACGCGATCCAGGTCGATACGCCAACAGCGGCATCGGTCGGGGACGTCCAGGCGGTTCTGCGCGGCCTGCCGGGCGTGCGCAGCGCGGCCACGAGCAGCCTGGCGCTTGGTGGCACCTCGGTCATGCAGGTCGGTTTTGACGGGCCGGTCGAGCAATTGCGCGCGGCGCTCGAAGCGCGCGGTTTCTCGGTGGCTGTCTCCGGCTCGACTCTGCGGATCACGCGGCGCGCGGGGGCAGCGCCGGCCTCGCAGAGTCCGGGCGGAGGCGGCGGCCAATGAGCCAGTTGCCGCTGCCCATGGGCTGGTCGCAGCGGGGGGGACGGAACAGCCTGCTGATCCACGGCGCCAATGCCGCCGCCATCGCCCTTTTGCGCAGCTGGCCGCGCTGGCCATCGCCCTGCACCTTGCTCGTGGGGCCGGCCCGCTCGGGGCGCTCGCTGATTGGAGACCTGTTCACGGCCGAGATTGGCGGCACGGTGGTCGACGATGCGGATCAGGCGGCGGAAGAGCAGCTGTTCAATTTGTGGAATGACGCGCGCGACTCCGGTGCGCCGCTGCTGCTGATCGCGCGCGAGGCGGTGCCCGTCTGGGATATCGCGCTGCCCGATCTGCGCACGCGCCTCGCCACGGCGACGGTCGCGCGGATCGAGGCGCCGGATGAGGCGGTTTCTGCCGCGCTCATTGCACAGGGGCTGGAATTTGCCGGCTCCGCTTTCGCACCCGATGTGCCGGAATTTGTCGCCCGCCGCACGCCGCGCTGCTATGAGGATATCGAGGCCGTCATCAGCCGCCTCAATGCCTTGTCGCTTGCTTCGGGACAGAAAATTTCGGTCGGCTCCGCACGGCAAGCGCTCTGTAACGAAACGGGGCTAGACGGCGCGAATGACCATGATTTGCGCGAGGGAATGGACTAGCCGTGGCTGAAGCCGATCCGATCCAGTCGATCGCCGGGACCGGCGGGCGTTACTTCAATCGCGAACTCTCCTGGCTCAATTTCAACCAGCGCGTGTTGGAAGAAGCGAGCAACCCGGCGCACCCGCTGCTGGAGCGCCTGCGCTTCCTCTCCATCTCGGGGAACAATCTCGACGAGTTCTTCATGGTCCGCGTCGCGGGCCTCAAGGGCCAGCAGCTTCAGGGCGTGGAGCTGCGGTCTGTCGATGGCCTGACCCCGGCCCAGCAGCTGGACGCCATTGGTGCGCGCGCCGATGCGCTCATGAGCGAGCAGCAGGCCGGCTGGCACGCCCTGCGCGATCTGCTGCGCGGGGCCGGCATCACCGTGATCGGGAGCACAGAAGCGGTTGATGCGCGGGCCGACGCCTGGATGCGCGAACATTTTCTGGAGCAGATCTTCCCGATCATTACGCCTCAAGCGCTCGATCCGGCCCATCCCTTTCCGTTCATCCCCAACAAGGGGCTGAGCCTGTTCTTCGATCTGCTGCGCGATTCGGACAAGCAGGTGGTACAGGAACTGGTCATTCTGCCCGCGACGCTGCCGCGCTTCATCCGGCTGCCGGGTAAGTCGGCGCGCTACATCGCGATCGAATCGCTGGTGCGGCGCTTCACCGATCTGCTGTTCCCCGGCTTTACCGTTCGGGAGAGCGGCCTGTTCCGTATCCTGCGCGACAGCGACATCGAAATCGAGGAAGAGGCCGAGGACCTCGTCCGCTATTATCGCAGCGCCATCAAGCAGCGCCGACGGGGCCGCATCATCCGGCTGGAGATGGAAAGCCGCGTGGCTGAGCCGGTCGAGGACATGCTCCAGACCATGATGCAGGGCGATGAGGCGATGGTCGTCGATATCGACGGCTTCATGGGCATCACAGATCTGGCCGAGCTGGTCGAGGAGGACCGGCCCGACCTCAAGTTCACAGCCTATGTGCCGCGCTTTCCCGAGCGTATCCGGGAGTATGGCGGGGATTGCTTCGCGGCGATCAAGGCCAAGGACATCGTCGTCCACCACCCCTATGAGAGCTTCGATGTCGTCATCGCCTTCCTCAAGCAGGCGGCGGCGGACCCGGACGTGGTGGCGATCAAGCAGACACTCTATCGCGCCGGCAAGCAGTCCGCGATCATTCGCGCGCTGATCGACGCCGCGGAGGCCGGCAAGTCGGTGACGGCGGTGGTCGAGCTCAAGGCCCGGTTTGACGAGGAGCAGAACCTGCTCTGGGCAAGCCAGCTTGAGCGGGCCGGCGTGCAGGTGGTCTACGGCTTCATCGAGTGGAAGACGCACGCCAAGATATCGATGGTCGTGCGGCGGGAGGGCGACGCCTTCCGCACCTACTGCCATTTCGGCACGGGCAACTATCACCCGATCACAGCGCGTATCTACACGGACCTGTCCTTCTTCACGGCCGATCCGCGCGCCGGGCGCGATGCGGCGGCGGTGTTCAACTACATCACCGGCTATGTCGAGCCGCAGTCGATGGAACTGCTTACGCTCTCGCCGCTCCATCTGCGCGATCGGCTGGTCGCGCTGATCGATGCCGAAATTGCTCACGCGCGTGACGGGCGGCCGGCGAGCCTGTGGGCGAAGATGAACAGTCTGGTCGATCCGGCGATCATCGAAAAGCTCTATGCCGCCAGCAATGCGGGCGTGAAGATCGAGCTGATCGTGCGCGGCATTTGTTGCCTGCGGCCGGGCGTGCCGGGCATGTCGGACAATATCTCGGTCAAGTCGATCGTCGGGCGTTTCCTGGAACACAGCCGCATCTGGGCCTTCGGCAATGGCGAGGCGCTACCCAACAGCAAGGCGAAAGTGTTCATCAGCTCGGCTGACTGGATGCCGCGCAATTTCGACCGACGGGTGGAATATATGCTGCCTATCCAGACGCCGACAGTGCACGATCAGGTGCTCGATCAGGTGCTGGTCGCCAATCTGCTGGACAATGAGCAGAGCTGGGAATTGCAGAGCGATGGCAGCTATGTCCGCCTCAAGCCCGATGGCAAGACGTTCAACCTGCATCATTATTTCATGACCAATCCGTCCCTTTCCGGTCGTGGCGCTGCGCGTCGCAAGGCGGAGGCGGTACCGAAGCTTTCGTTGCGCGCGCGCGACTGATAGAGGCGGGCTGCTCATGACACTGCTTGACCGCCTGGCCCGCCGCCCGATGCAACCGATGCTGCGCGGCCCGCAATTCCGCCGCACGGCGATCATCGACATCGGCTCCAACAGCATTCGTCTCGTCGTCTACGATGGTCCGCGGCGCATTCCCTTCACCCTGTTCAACGAGAAGGTGATGGCGGGCCTGGGCGCCGACATGGGGCGGACCGGCCGGATCAGCGATCAGGCGATGGCGCGGGGTATCGCAGCGCTGGCGCGTTTTGCGCGGCTCTGCACCGAAATGGCGGTCGATCAGCTCACGTGTGTCGCCACCGCCGCCGTGCGCGACGCCAGCAATGGGGCGGAGTTCATCGCGCAGGCTCTCGATATCGGCCTTGATGTGCGCGTGCTCAGCGGTGAGGAGGAAGGGCGTGCGTCGGCACACGGCCTGCTCTCGGGTATGCCGGATGCGGACGGCATCATGGGCGATCTGGGCGGCGGCAGCCTGGAGCTGGTGCGCGTGACCGGCGGGCGGATCAGCGGCGCTGTGTCACTCCCGCTCGGCGTGTTCCGCATCGGCGAGATACGCCGCAAGGGCAAGAAAGCGCTGGCCCAGCGGCTCGATGCACTGCTGGCCGAGCAAGGCGTCGAGTCCACCTTGGGCCTGCCATTCTATCTGATTGGCGGAAGCTGGCGCGCACTGGCCCGGCTCGACATGCAGCTCACCGATTATTCCCTGCCGATCCTCCACCATTATGAAATGACGCCGGACCGTCCGGCAGCGCTCCTGCAATGGATCGAGCGCGCGCAGAAGACGCATCTCAAGGCGCTGCCCTTCGTCAGTGGCGCTCGTTTGCCCGGCCTGCCGGATGCGGCGCATCTGCTGTGCGCCATCGTTGAGCGTCTGCGCTCCTCCCACCTTACCGTTTCCGCATTCGGGCTGCGCGAAGGGCTGCTGTTCGAGGAGCTGCCCGATGAGATCGCGGCAGAAGACCCGCTGCTCGTCGCCGCGCGCGTTGAGGGTGAGGCGCAGGGGCGCTTCATTGGTCACGGCGACCAGATCAGCGGCTGGATCGCGCCGCTCTTCGCGGACGATTCGCCGCAATGGTCGCGGATCCGGCTTGCCGCCTGCCTGCTGGCCGATGTCGGCTGGCGCGCCAATCCCGAGTTCCGCGCCGAGCGCGGCCTGGAATTCGCGCTGCATGGCAACTGGGTCGGTATTTCTGCTGCCGAGCGGGCCGCATTGGCGCAGGCACTTTATGCCAATTTTGGTGGTGGGACGGGAATCGCGCCAGCGCTTCAGCCGCTCGCGCCCATTGAGATGCTGCGCCGAGCGACGCAATGGGGCCTGGCGATCCGCTTGTGCCAGCGACTGTCGGGCGGCGCGGAAGGTCCGCTCGAAGGCTCGGCGGTTCTGCTGCAGGAGGGTACGCTGATTCTGCGGCTGGCGACGGATTATGCCAGTCTGGCGGGCGAAGCGATCGAACGCCGCCTGCGCCAGCTCGGGCAGGCGATGGGCGTTCCCTATCAGATCGAAAGCTGACGGCCCGTCGCGCTCAGCCGCAGCGGGCGCTAGTGATCGTCATGTCATCGTCATAGGCAACGGTCAGTCGATCCTCACGATAGTCCATGGTCATTGCCGAGCGAGGCGGCGCCCAGCGCAGCGCACGAGCGCCGCTTTTTGCCACCAGTTCGGCGCCGCTCTGCTGGTTCGCTTTCTTGCCGACGTAAGTTTCTAGACCCTCGCTCTTGCAGGCGCCGGTCGCGGTCGGCTTGCTGGCCGGTGGAGGGGCGCCCGTCGCGGTGCAGCCGGGCACGATGAGGCAAGCGAACAGAAGCACGGCGGCTGGTTTCATGATTTGATCCCTTTCGCGGTCCGTGTCGGGCATCATAGCATGGTCCGGGCCTGTCAGTCTTCCGTGCGCGTCATCAGCAGCTTGCCGTCACGCACGGCGAAGGCCATGCGCCCTTCGACGAGATCGAGCGCGTCGCGGCCGAATTGCTCGAAGCGCCAGCCCTGCAGAATCGGCAGCCCGTCACGCGCGCCGGCCGCGAGCAGTTCAAGGTCGTCCGATCGGGCAAGTAGTCGGGCCGCGACATTGATCTCGCGCGAGCGGATCTTGAGCAGCAGCTTGAGCAGGTCGGCAACCAGTGCGCCTTCCTTGCCGAGGCCGGGGCGATTGGGATCGCGCTCGGGCATCTCGTCACGGGGCAGCGGGCCAGCGTTCAAAATCGCGTTCATCAGACGCGCGCCGATGTCGTTGGTCTTCCAACTTGCCGAGAGGCCACGCACCTTGCCCAGATCATCCTGGCTGCGCGGCGGATGGGAGGCGAGATCGGCCAGCGTCTCATCCTTGGCGATGCGGCCGCGCGGCAGGTTCTTGTCGCGTGCCTCGGTCTCGCGCCAGCCGGCAATAGCCTTGAGCCGACCGAGCACGTCCGCCTTGCGGCTGGAAATGCGCACCCGCTTCCACGCTTCGCCGGGATCGACGGAATAGTTGGACGGATCGGCAAGCCGCTCCATTTCCTGATCGAGCCAGACGCCGCGCCCGGTGTCGCGCAATTCGTCCAGCATTCGGGGGAAGATGTCGGCCAGATGAGTCACATCGCCGATCGCATAGTCGATCTGGCGCTTGTCGAGCGGCCGGCGCCCCCAGTCCGTGAAGCGCGCACCCTTGTCGAGATGAATGCCCAGCCAGCTGTCGACGAGATTGGAATAGCCGATCTGTTCGCCCTGACTGAGCGCCATGCTGGCGATCTGCGTGTCGAACAGGGGGTGGGGCGTCTTGCCAGTGAGGTTGAAGACGATCTCGATATCCTGCCCGCCGGCATGGAAGACCTTCAGAACATCCTCATTGTCGACCATCAGGTCGAGGAGCGGCTTCAGGTCGAGTCCCGGCGCCTTGGGGTCGATCGCGGCAGCTTCCTTTCCGTCCGAAATCTGCACGAGGCAGAGGTCCGGCCAGTAACTGTTCTCACGCATGAACTCGGTATCGACCGCCACGAAATCGGCCTTGGCCATGCGTTCGCACAGCGCGAACAAGGCGGCATTCTCGGTAATCAGTGGATGAATTTGCATATGGCAAGTGATCTGATTAAGGGCCGATGCTCGATCGGGAGTTGGGGGGGAGGCCGGCGGAAAGCGCGTCTCTTAACGCTCTTGTCAGTCTTTGTCATTCATCCAGCGGCCCTGCAATGCGGGGCATGAAATAAAAGGCCAGTTCAATGCACGCCTATCGCACGCATCTTTGTGGTGAGCTTCGCGCCAGCCATGCCGGGGAGACGGTCCGGGTCTCCGGATGGGTCCATCGCAAGCGCGATCATGGCGACCTCGTCTTCATCGATCTGCGCGACCATTACGGCATGGTGCAGATCGTGACGGAAGTGGATGGCCCGGTCTTTTCAGTGATCGAGAGCCTGAAGCCAGAGAGTGTCGTGACGATCACCGGCACAGTGGAAGTGCGAGCGAAGGAAGCCGTGAACCCGAACCTGCCGACCGGCGAGATGGAAATCCGCGCCGCTGACGCGGTGGTCCTTTCCGCCGCGCAGGAACTGCCGCTGCCGGTGGCGGGCGAGCAGGAATATCCCGAGGACGTGCGCCTGCGCTATCGCTTCCTCGATCTGCGCCGTGAGACGCTGCACGCCAATATCGTCAAGCGCACCAGGGTCATCTCCGACATGCGCCGCCGCATGGAAGCGGCCGGTTTCACCGAATATTCGACGCCGATCCTCACCGCCTCCTCGCCGGAGGGCGCGCGCGACTTCCTGGTGCCCAGCCGCATCCACGCCGGCAAGTTTTACGCGCTGCCGCAGGCGCCGCAGCAGTACAAGCAACTGCTGATGGTCGCGGGCTTCGATCGCTATTTCCAGATCGCGCCCTGTTTCCGAGACGAGGACCCGCGCGCCGACCGCCTGCCGGGCGAGTTCTACCAGCTCGACCTGGAGATGAGCTTCGTCACGCAGGAGGACATCTGGAACACGCTGGAGCCGGTGATGTCCGGCGTGATGGAGACGTTCGCCGAGGGCAAGCATGTGACGCCCGCCGGCGAGTGGCCGCGCATCCCTTATGACGAGGCAATGCTGAAATATGGTTCGGACAAGCCGGACCTGCGTAATCCGATCCTCATCACCGACGTAACCGAGCATTTCGTCGGTTCGGGCTTCGGCATCTTCGCCAGCATCGTCGAGAGCGGCGGCGTCATCCGCGCCATTCCGGCGCCGGGCGCGGGCGCAGGCAGCCGCAAGTTCTTCGACGAGATGAACAACTGGGCGCGCAGCGAGGGCTTCTCCGGCCTTGGCTACATCAACATCAAGGATGGTGAGCCGGGCGGTCCGATCGCCAAGAATCATGGGCCAGAGGCGACGGCGAAGCTGATCGCGGCGCTGGGTCTGGGCGCCAATGATGGCGTGTTCTTCGCGGCCGGTAAGGTCGATCAGGCGGCCAAGCTCGCCGGCCTCGCCCGCACCCGCGCGGCCGAGCAGCTCGACCTTATCGACAAGGACCGTTTCGAGCTGTGCTGGATCGTCGATTTCCCCTTTTACGAGTGGGACGAGGACGAGAAGAAGCTCGACTTCAGCCACAATCCGTTTTCCATGCCGCAGGGCGGGCTCGAGGCACTGCAGGGAAGCGATCCGCTGGCGATCAAGGCGTACCAGTATGACGCGGTATGCAATGGCTATGAGATCGCCTCCGGCTCGATCCGTAACCACCTGCCCGAGACGATGGTCGCGGCCTTCGAGAAAGTTGGCCTGTCCAAGGCGGATGTGGAGGAGCGCTTCGGCGGCCTCTATCGCGCCTTCCAATATGGCGCCCCGCCGCACGGTGGCGCGGCCTTCGGCGTGGATCGCATCGTCATGCTGCTGTGTGGCGCGCAGAACCTGCGTGAGATCACGCTGTTCCCGATGAACCAGCGCGCGGAGGATTTGCTGATGGGCGCGCCTTCGTCGGCGAGCCTCAAGCAATTGCGCGAATTGCATATTCGCGTTGTCGAGCCACAAAAAGGCTGAGTTCGCGTCAGCGTCAGCGCCAGCGAATGAGGGTGCCGGCCCGATTGGGCCGGTGTCATCATCATGTACGACATTTGTCGCATAGCTGTCATTTTCAGTTGCTCGTGCCCGGCCTGACGCTCACCTGTTCCCGCAGGAGAGCGAGATGACGCCGGTTTTCGGCGCGTCGGATGCCTTAGAGCCAACCATAGGAACCGCCAGGCGGTCTCAGGGAGGTTTTCAGATGTTGTCGATCAACAAGTTTCACTTAGCCAGCAGCGTGCTGGCACTCGCGCTGGCGGGTGCGACGCCCGCCATGGCACAAACCGCTGGTGCGCCGACGCCGGACGCTGAGGGAACGGATGAGCCCGCAGACGTGGTCGTCACCGGGCGGCGCGTGTCGGAAGCCGCCATTTCGATCGGTGCGGACAAGGTCACGAATACGGTGGCGATCACGCGTGAAGCGCTGCTCTCCGCGCCGTCGGGCATTTCCGGCCTGAAGATGCTGGAGACGCTGCCGGGCTTCAACGTGCAGACTGACGGTGCGCTTGGTCTCTACGAGTTCGGCAACAGCGTCCAGACGCGCGCCTTCAATCTCGATCAGGTCGGCTTCATCGTCGACGGCATCCCCACCGGCCGCAGTGACGCCTTCGGCGGCAGCCCGGTGTTCCGCTATGTCGACAATGAAAATCTGGGCAATGTCGTTGCCTCCGTCGGCGCTGGCGATGTTGGCCTGCCGAGCTATTCCTCGCTCGGCCCGGTGGTCCAGTACAACAGCATCGCGCCGCAGGAAGACATGGGCCTGTTCGTGTCGCAGAGCTTCGGCGACAATAATCTCAAGCGCACCTTCATTCGCGCCAGCACCGGGCAGGTCGGCCCGTTCCGCGCCTATGTGAGCCGGACCAAGCTGAACACCGACCTGTGGCGCGGTCCCGGCTCGGTGGATCGCGAGCACTGGGAAGGGCAACTCCATGTCGACCTGGCGCCGGACATCTGGGCGCGCTTCAAATTCGTGTCGAACGACTTCTTCGACTATGATTCGCCGACGATCACGCGCGGCCAGTATAATTGCGTCTCGCGCGATCTCGCCGGGCGCTGCGGTCGCGACTATGCCTATATCGAGACCGTGCCGAACACGACGCCCGGCTTCGCGCCGACGACCGCCGGCGTCTACTACTCCAACGCCAACTACACGGGCGTCTACAATCTCGCGATCAACGTGCGGCAGGACAAGCTCTACGGCGGCACCTTCCACTTTGGCATCGACGATGGCGTGTGGCTGGAATCCACCGCTTACTGGGAAGACAAGGGCGGCTACGGCGTCTCGCCGGACGGTTATTCCAACTCGCTCGGTCGCTACACTCCGCAGCGTCAGGCGGGCCTCCCGGTCGTGGCGCCGCGCGGCGTCCAATATGGTCGTTCGGGCGTGGGTGGCGATCGCTACGGTATGACCAACAAGCTGCACTGGGACATGGGCATCAACACGGTCGAGGCCGGCGTCTGGCTGGAGGTCGACAAATATCACCGCACCCAGGCCCGCTACAACACGACCGACGGGCGGCCGGACGGCGCGCCCTTGCTCAATGAGCTGGTCTATCTGCGCCGCGACTACACGTCCAAGCGCAACACGACCCAGCTCTTCCTGCGCGACACGCTCAAGCTGGCCGACGACAAGCTGGTGCTCGACTTCGGCATCAAGGGGCTGATCCTCGACTATCAGCAGCGCGGCTATCGCGATTTCGACGATTATTACCGTGTCGTCGGCGGCGTGGGCGTCCCCGGCTGGGGTCCGCGCTTCAATACGGCGGCGTACAAGGACCTGTTCCTGCCGTCGGTCGGCCTGCTCTACAAGTTCGACCACCGCACGCAGGTCTTCGCTTCCTATTCGGAGAACATGGCACTGCCGAAGGGCATGGATGATATCTATGCCGTGACGCGTCCGGGGACTTCGGCCCTTGTGCCGCAGCCGGCGCCGGAGCGGGCGAACAACTGGGAAGCTGGCATCCGCACCAATCAGGGCGAGTTCTATGCGTCGCTCGCGGCCTATTACACGCGCTTCCAGAACCGTATTCAGTCGATCACGACCTTCGTTCCCGGCGGCGGGGCATCGACCGAGACCTTCTATCAGAATGTCGGTCGGGTGCGGGCCTATGGCGTGGAATTCACCGGCACGTACAAGCCGGCCTTCCTCAATGGTCTGGCCTATGGCAACCTGAACGTCACCTACAACAACGCCAAGTTCCGGGACAACATCCCGGCCGCGACACCGATCCTGATCGCCGGCAAATATCTGCCGGACAGTGCGAAGTGGATCGTCAATGGCGGCATCACCTTCGAGCCGGCGAGCTGGCTGGTGGCGAACATCTCCGGCAAATATACCAGCAAGCGCTGGTCGACCTTCACCAACACGCCGGGGTCGAGCGTGCCGGGCTTCGCTGTGTTCAGCGCTTATGTGGACATTGGCGACGGTATCGCCATCGGTCCGGTGAAGGGCATCCGGGCGCGGTTCAACGTCGACAATCTGTTCGACAAGGACACGCTCTCGTACATCTCCTCCTCCGTGAGTGGCGACGGCAGCTTCCGTCCGCTTTCGCCGCGCACTTTCCAGGCGACCTTCTCGGTCGAGTTCTAAGATCGAAATGATGGACGGCGCCGGGGCAGATCAACCTGTCCCGGCGTCCCTTGCCCGTCGCCGCGATGCCGCTTACCACCAGTGCTCCCGAATGAGGACTGTGCGGCCATGACCATCCATCTTTCCGACTTTGAGAAGGGCGCGTCGTTCGACGGCGATTACGACCATGCCCTCTCGAAACTTCAGCACAGGCTGGAGAAGATCCAGGTCGCCCACATCGTCCATGGCAAGCGCAGCGTCGTGATGCTGGAAGGGTGGGATGGCGCCGGCAAGGGCGGCATCATCAAGCGCATGACCGGGTTGCTGGACCCGCGCTATGTCAAGGTCTGGTCCATCGGCGCGCCGACGGAGGAGGAACTGGGGCATCACTTCCTCTGGCGCTTCTGGACGCGGCTGCCGGCCAACCGTCACATCGCCATCTATGATCGCAGCTGGTACGGTCGCGTCCTGGTCGAGCGGGTCGAAGGCTTCTGCACCGAGCGGGAGTGGAAGCGCAGCTATGATGAGATCAACGAGTTCGAGGCGCAGCAGACCGACAGCGGCACGGCCATCGTCAAGCTCTTCATCCACATCACGCAAAAAGAGCAGGACAAGCAGCTCGCCGAGAGGATCGACGATCCGTTCAAGCGCTGGAAGACCGGCACCGAGGATTATCGCAATCGGGCGCGGCGCGAGGACTATCTCGATGCGCTGCACGACATGTTCGCCCGCACCGATACGCGCTGGGCACCATGGCACGTGATCGACGGCAATGATCGCAAGGCCGCGCGCATCGCCGCGCTGACATGCATCGCCGACGCGCTGGAAAAGCATGTGCCGATGAAGATGCCCGATGCCGATCCCGCGGTGGTCACGCTCGCACGGGAGGCCTTCGGCTACGAGCCGAAGGATTGATCAGGTGTCGACCAGCGTTTGAAACATCACATAGGCGTCCACATATCCCCCGTGGGATGCGCGAAGGCGCCCGGTAAGGTGCCGACAATCGCAAAGCCCATATGCTGCCACAGGCGCACGGCACGTTCATTGGTGGAGACCACCATGTTGAACTGCATAGCGCGATAGCCGCGCGCGCGGGCTGTCTCGCTCGAGTGACGGCACAGGCTTTGCGCAATGCCCCTGCCGCGCTGATCGGTCCGCACCGCATAGCCGGCATTGGCGACATGGGCCGTGAGGCCGATGCCGTTGGAACGCAGGTTGTAGCTGCCCACGGTCGTGCCCGTTGCGTTGCGCGCAACGAACACGCTTTTGTCGCTGGCCATCCAGTAGGCGCGTGCCGCTGCCTCGTCGGCATCGCGCGCGATGGCCAGTGTCTCGCCCTCGCGGATGATCGGACGGATAATCTCCCAGATCGCCGGCCAGTCGTTCGCGACGGCGGGGCTTATGTCGATCATTCAAGCTTTTTCCGGATTGAATCGAGCGCGCTCTGGATTCGTTTGGCACGCGTTTCGGGCCGCCTTGCTTCCTCGATCGCTTCAGCCTGTTCGCGCCGGGCGGTGAAGCTCTGCGCGTCCCAGGCTTCCCTCGCGCCGGGCATGGCGGCGAGAGCGTGCGCAAGGTCGGTGGGGACGGCCACGGTGCGCTCGGTCTCGTCCAGCGTCAGTGTGACCTGGATGGGACCCGCTTCATCGGTTACGCCCGCCGCAACGCGGTTGCTTTTGCGGAACGGCACCCAGGGTACGCCGCCCATGGTGGTGACCGTGCTGCGAAAGCTGTGTGTGCCAATGGCGACCACAACCGGCGCGCGCGTCTTGCCAAACACCGTCTTGGGATCGAAGGGTAGGGGAATGGTGGAGAAATCGTCGTCCGGTGCCGGTGTCCACAGGAAGGTGCGCGCGATGGTCATCAATCCTCCGTTGCCAGACGATAGGGAATGGCGCGACCGCGCCAGTGCAGCACCAGCCGATCGTCCTCCTGCGTCACCGGGGTGTCTTTGAAAGCCGCCACGCCGATGTCATTTGGGATCAGCACGATGTGAATCTTGATGCCCTTGCGCTGCGGGAGCGGAAACACCGGCGAGACCGTACCGAAGAAGGGCTCCGCTACCTGCACCGACACTGGACGGGTATTGCCCAGATCGCGGGACCAGCCATCGTCCTGCGTATAGCCTGTCACAGGTTCGCCTTGCGGCATCTCGAGCCGGAAATCGACGGCAGCTATGCTGCGCCCATCCGGTCCGGTGACGATCAAAGCGAAATCGGCGTCCTTGCTGTCGCTCACCTTGTCGAGCCGAAACTCGGCCGGCTTGGGCGTCGGCAGGGTAGTGAGCTTGAGCACGCCCTGATCGCAAATCCATTTGCCTTCCGCGCCTTCATCGACGGCGCCTTCGCTCAGGACATAGCGGAAGCGGCCATTGGGTGCGATTTCGAGGGCCGAGGCAGTGTCAGGTCCGTCGTGAGCGCGGAACTGGCCTGTCGGACAGTCGGCGGCGAACGCGGGAACGCTCGCGGCGGCGAGTGACAACAGGCCGAGGGCGCGCCGGACCCTCAGGCCGGGTAGGCGATGGCGGTGATTTCCCATTCCTTTTCTCCCCCCGGCAGTGTGACCCGGCGCAGATCACCGATGCCCGCGCCGCGCAGGGCACGCGAAAGCGGGCTGTCCCAGCCGATCCGGCCCGCGCCGGCATCGGCCTCGTCGTTGCCGGTGATGGTGACGACGCGCTGATTGTCTTCCTCGTCAGCAATGGTCACTGTCGCGCCGAAGAAGACGCGGCTCTTGTCCGGCTGGTCCGCAGGATTGACGACCTTGGCGGCCTTCATCCGTTCCGAGAGCCATTTCAGCCGCCGGTCGATCTCCCGCATGCGCTTGCGGCCATAGAGATAGTCGCCATTCTCGCTGCGGTCGCCATTGCCGGCGGCCCAGCTCACGATTTCGACGATGCGGGGCCGCTCCTCACCCAGCAAATGGTCATATTCGGCGCGCAGTGCGGCGAAACCGGCGGGCGTGATGTAATTGAGACGCGGCGGAGCGCTCATTCACTTTTTGCGCCGGGGGCGCCTGGAATACATCAACGCGGCGATGAGCGCGGCCGATCCCACGCCCATGCCGAGCCAGAAGGCCTTGTTGGCAGGATTGCCGGGGGCAGTGGCGTCGGACGCTTCGGGGCTGGCTGCTGCGGCTGGAGCGGGGCTGCCCGAAGGGTCGGGCGCTGTGTTGTCGTCGGTCATGCACAGGCTTTTAAGCCCGTGCCCGGCCAGGGCGCAAGCGCGCTCAGCCGGGGCGAGACTTGCCGAGATATCGGCTGAGCGGCGCGGCGGATGGTGGCGTGCTGCTCAGCGTCGGATTCACCAGATCGTAGACCACGGCATTTTCCAGCACGCGCTGGACGTAATTGCGGGTCTCGTAGATCGGGATGTCTTCGATCCACTGGACGATATCGCCGCCGGTGCGCGGATCGCCATTGGCCTTGAGCCACTTGTTCACATTGCCCATGCCGGCATTGTAGGCGGCGATCGCCAAAGGATAGCTACCGCCATAATAATTGAGCACCTGGCGGAAATAGGTGCTGCCGAGCTGGACGTTGTAAGCTGGCTCGAACAATTGCACCGTATCGTAATTGACGCCCATCTTGCCCGCGACCTCGCGCGCAGTGGCCGGCATGAGCTGCATGAGCCCACGCGCGCCGGCCCGGCTGACAATCGCCCGGTCGAACTGGCTTTCCTGCCGTGTGATCGCATGGATCATCGTCCAGTTGCCTCGCTGGTCTTCCGGCACGCTCATGCGCGGGAAGCTGGCGTCCGCATAGCCGGAGAGGCCGCTTGCCGTGGCGCGCCGGCCAACCATCACGCCGAGATCAGGTCGGCCGAGCGTGCGGGACAGCTCGGCCGTCAGGATGTGATCGGTGTCGCTATCCGCCTGCGCGGCGAGCGCGCGGACGAACTTGGACTGTTCCAGCCATGCGCCGTCGCGGCCCAGCACTTGCGCCGCCCGAACCGCGGGGCGGGCCATGAAGGCTGTCCGCTCGGCGCTTGCGAGTTCTACTGCCCGTTCGGCCGCGGCGGGCGCGGGGATGGACTTGCCCAGGCGCTCTAGGGCAAGCTGGCCATAATACTGATCGGGGAAGGCGCCGGCCTTGGCGAAATAGTCGGCGGCGACATCGGCGCGACCCGTCGCGGCGGCAGCGCGGCCCGCCCAGTAATAGCCTTTCGAGACGGTCTGCGGCGACCGGGCGCCGGTCGCATAACGCGCGAACATGCCTTCCGCGTCGGCCGGTCGGGCGAGGCGGTTGAGCGCGGTGGTGCCGGCCAGCCAGGCAAGGCTGGTATAGTCATCCCGCACGCCGAGCGACTGCGCGCTCACGTCCGTGCCGGGGGCGAAGGCGTCGTCCAGCTTGGACGCGATGGCATAAGCCGTCGTCCACTGCCCGTCATTGGCCGCGCCGCGCGCCTGAGCGAGCAGCAGTTCATACCATTTTTCGGGATCGCTCGGCGGCTGGATCAGCGGCGCGCGACCGGCGAGCATGCTGCGCACGCCGGCCAAATCGCCATTGTCGGTCATCCAGCGCGCCTTGTCGGCCAGATAGCCCGCATCCATCACGCCGATCGGATCGGCCGGACCCATTTTCTCGGCGATGTCCGGCGCTTTGCGCTGGAAGGCAATGCGCGCGGCCACGATCGGCTGGCGCGTGATCGCGACATAAGGCAGCACGCGCTCGGCGACATCGGGGCGGCGCTTCCACAGCGCAGCATCAGCGCGCCGCAGATGATCTTCCGGCGTGAAGGCAGCAGAGAACTGGCTGCGGAGCCGGTCCTCGATTGCTGCGTCCATGGGGCCGGCGACCCAGGCTGCGCGCGCTGCGGCACGGGCTTCGCCCTGACGGGCGAGCCGGGCGAGCGCGAAAGCGTAAACAGCTTTGCCCTGGGCGCTTTGGGCCGGGAACTTGCCAAAGAAGGCGATGATACGTGCCGGATCATCCAGATCCGGGTTGGCCAGACGCTCGGCATTGGCGCGCAGCCGCGCTTCATCCGGCCAGCCAGGATAGGCGAGCAGGAAGTCGGCATAAGCCGAAAAGCTCATTGCATCGCTCGAGGCGAGCTGGCGCCATGTGTCGATCGTGCTGCGCACTTGCGCATCGCCCGCGCTGCTTGCAGCAATGCGCTCCTGTACCGCTTCCCATGTCACCGTCGGCCCGCTTTGGGGCGCAGACGCGCTGGTCGCGCCCGTCGCCAGAGCGGAGATGAGGACAAGGCCGGGGAGCCGCCAAGTCGTGAGAGGGTCTTTTCCCATGCGGTTCATTATGGCAGAGCCTTCATGATCGAACGGTGAACGGGCGCGTGCATTGGCCCTAATATGCCTGTCCGAGCGCGCGCTTTGAAGGAGTTTTTTCATGTTTTCCGGTTCGATTCCTGCACTTGTCACCCCGTTTCGCGACGGACGGGTGGATGAGGAGGCGTTTCGCGCCTTCGTTGACTGGCAGATCGAGGAAGGATCGAGCGCGCTGGTGCCCTGCGGAACCACCGGGGAAAGCGCCACGATGACCATCGAGGAGCATAATCGCGTGGTGCGCATCTGCGTGGAGCAGGCCGCCGGACGGGTGCCGGTGATCGCCGGTTGTGGCTCCAATGATACGCGCATTGCCCTGGAGCATATGTTCGCCGCTCAGGCCGCCGGTGCGGATGCGGCGCTCGTGGTCGCCCCTTATTACAACAAGCCCAACCAGGACGGCGTCTATCAGCATTTCGCCTATCTCGCGGAACGTTGTGACTTGCCGATCGTGCTCTACAATGTGCCCAGCCGTACCATCACCGACATCGGTGTGCCGGTGATGCATCGGCTGGCCGAGGAATTCAGTTCCGTCGTCGGCATCAAGGACGCGACCGGCAATCTCGGCCGCGTCACGGCGCAGCGCCTCGCTTGCGGACCGGATTTCTGCCAGCTCTCCGGCAATGACGAAACGGCGCTCGGCTTCAATGCCATGGGCGGCCGCGGCTGCATCTCGGTGACCGCGAATATCGCGCCGCGCCTGTGCGCCGATTTCCAGGCGGCCTGCCTCTCGGGCGACTGGGAGACGGCGCTGCACCTGCAGGACCGGCTTTATCCGCTGCATGATGCGATGTTCTGCGACAGCTCGCCAGGGCCGGTCAAATATGCGCTCTCGCGCCTGCGCAACGATATGCCGAGCGAGGTTCGACTGCCGATCACTTGGCCATCCGGGGCTGCGCGCGCCACGGTTGATCGCGCTCTGGAGATCGCAGGTCTGGTTTAGGGCTGGTTCATACCCTAAATCTACACTTCGCTCCTCCGATTGAGAGAATCACGCCCAGCATGGCTCGTCCGCGTCCGTCCGCATTCAACAAGGTGAAGACCGTCGCCGAGAACCGGCGCGCAAGGTTCGACTATGCCATTGACGAGGTGTTCGAGGCCGGCATCGCGCTCAAGGGCACGGAAGTGAAGTCGCTGCGCTTCGGCGAAGGGTCGATCACCGAGAGTTATGCCGAGGTGAATGACGAGCAGGTGTGGCTGATCAACAGCAATATTCCCGAGTTCAGCCACGGCAATCGCTTCAATCATGAGCCCAAGCGCCCGCGCAAGCTGCTGCTCCACCAGCGGGAGATCGCCAAGCTGCACGGGGCCGTCGCGCGGCAGGGTATGACGCTCGTCCCGCTCAGCGTCTATTTCAACGAGCGCGGCAAGGCGAAGGTCGAGCTGGCGCTGGCCAAGGGCCGCAAGGCGCCCGACAAACGCGAGCACATCAAGGAACGTGACTGGAAACGCGAGCAGGGCCGTCTGCTGCGGGAGCGCGGCTGATGCCGAAGAAGCGCGTCGTCCGCGCCTTTCGTGAGGCCATGCCTAGTCGCGAGAGTCTGGAGCAGAACCGCTTCATCAAGCCGGTGGCGCATCGCGTGCTGGCGCCGGAGCTGTGGCGATTCACGCGCCGTTCCGTTCCGCGCGGCGTGGCGCTGGGGCTGCTGGTCGGCATCTTCCTGCTGATCCCGGGCCTCCAGATCGCCGGCGCAGCGCTGCTGGCGCTGCCATTCCGCGCGAACGTGCCGCTCGCCGCGGCCATGACCTTCCTGTCCAATCCGGCGACGACCCCACTGATCCTTGCCGCTTCATATTATCTCGGTTCGCTCATGTTGGGACGCTCGGGCGACATGAGCCAGGTGATGGCACTCATCAATCATCATGCCGGCATCGCCGAGTGGATGCGCTGGCTGCTTTCGGAAACGGCGCCCGCCTTGGTCTTCGGCCTTGCCATTGTCTCCATCGTTTCGGCCGTGATCGGTTATCTGCTCGCGTCCTGGCTGTGGCGCAGCCGGCTGGCGCGCAAGTGGCAGCATCGAGCGCACGCTCGCGCCAGTGCCCGGGAAAGTGATGCACCGCTCGCGCTCCAGGAACAGGCATCGTGAAGGCGATCGGGCCGGGCTCGCATCGCGGCGACCTGCTCAGCCTGACCGCTGACAAACCCAGGCTCAAGGCACTGCCCGTCATTCTGCTCGCGGCATTGGCGAGCGGATGTCTGCTGCTCTGGCTGCTGCGCGATCCGGTGCTGGCCGGCGGTTTTGCGGCGGCTGTGATCGGCGGAGGCGCTCTCATCTGGTATGCGCGCCGCCTGTTCCCCTCCGGCGAAAGCGATCAGGCGATCGTGACCGACTGGACAGTGACGCGGGCGGCTGCCGATGCGGCGGGCCATGCCATCGCCGTCACTGACCGCACCGGGCGCATCGTCTGCGCGAGTGACCAATATGGCGAATGGTTTCCGGGCTTTCCCGTCCCGCCGGAGATCAAGGTTTCCGCGCGCGATCAGGAACGACTGGCCGATGCGGGTCGCGCGGCCTGGCGCGATGGCGAGGCCGACGCGCAGGGTTTGCAGCGCGGCAGCCTCCAGCTCGATGTGCATGTGGTTCGCACCGGTCGGGTTGATGATTATCTGCTGTGGCGCTTCGTGAGCGTCCGTCAGGCCAGCGTCATGGACGATTATCTCCGGGTGATCGAAGGCGAAGCCGGCCGGCAGATGAGCGATGCCGGCATGATGTGCGTGATGATCGGCGGAGAAGGGCGGATCCGCGCCGCCAATCCCGCCTTTGCGCTGCGGGCGACTGGCCGCGCGGACAGCCATATCATCGGTCGCGATCTCGCCGGCTATCTGCGCGTCGATTCCAAGGGCCGCATCTTCTTCGCTCAGGAAGAGGAGCGGGCGACGCCGATCCGCATGGTCCAGATCCCGCTCCGGCCGGATGATCCGTCGAGCCTGCTGGTGCTGGTGATGCTGGACGATACCGTCGCGGCGGTCGATGGCCTGTCCAGCCTCGCTTATGTCGAGACGCTGCTGTCGCTGCTGCCCTTTGGCCTGGGCATGGCGGACCGGGATGGGCGATTGCTGTTCTTCAATGCCGCCTTTGGCCGGGCGGCGGGCATCGCACCCGGCGACAAGCCGAGCTATCCGGGCGATCTCGTGATAGGCGAGGATCAGGCCGCTGTCGCCGAGACGATCCGCCGCTATGCCATCGGCCCGCAGATGTCGGGCGACATGCAGGTGCGCCTGCGTACCGTGCCCGATGAGTCGATCTCGCTCAGCCTCGCCGGCGTTCGTGGCCTTGGCGATGCGGCGGTGTTGCTCAGCCTCAAGGATAATAGCGAGGAAACGCGCCTGAAGCGTCAGGTCGCGCAGCAGACCAAGATGCAGGCGGTGGGTCAGCTCGCCGGCGGTGTGGCGCACGATTTCAACAATATCCTCACCGCCATCATCGGTCATTGCGACCTCATGCTGATGCGTCACACGCCGGGAGACAGCGATTATGACGATATTCAGCAGGTGAAGGCGAACAGCAATCGCGCGGCAGCGCTGACTCGCCAGCTGCTCGCCTTCTCGCGTCAGCAGACGTTGCGCCCGCAAGTGCTGCAATTGCCGGACGTGGTGTCGGAGGTCTCCAGCTTGCTCAAGCGGCTGCTGGGCGAGAACATCAAGCTGGAGACCTATCACGGTCGCAATCTGGGCACCGTGCGGGCGGACCCTGGCCAGCTGGAACAGGTGATCGTCAATCTGGTCGTCAACGCACGCGATGCCATGCCGGAGGGCGGCACGGTCACGGTGCGCACGTTCGCGCTGTCCGCCGCCGAAGTGCGCGACATGAAGAACGAGATCATGCCGATCGGCGACTATACCGGCCTCAGCATCGGCGACACCGGCACCGGTATCCCACCCGAGCTTCTCGGCAAGATCTTCGAGCCTTTCTTCACCACCAAGGAAGTCGGTAAGGGCACGGGGCTGGGGCTCTCCACCGTTTACGGCATCGTCAAGCAATCCGGAGGCTTCATTTTCGCCGAGTCCAAGCTGGGGGAAGGCACGGTTTTCAGTATCTACCTGCCCGTCCATGCGGCTGCGGCGGAGCAGAGTGCCGGTACGCCGGCCAGCAAGCGCAAGCCGGCAGCCGATACCTGGGGTACCGGCACCATCCTGCTCGTCGAGGACGAGGACATGGTTCGCAGCGTCGCCGAGCGTGCGCTCGCGCGGCAGGGTTATACCGTGATCACTGCGAATGATGGGGAGCAGGGGCTGGCCCGGCTTGGTCAGGCCGAGAAGATCGATCTGCTGATCTCCGACGTGGTGATGCCGGGCATGGATGGCCCCGCCATGGTGCGCGCGGCGCGCGCCTCCTATCCCGATCTGCCGGTGCTGTTCATGTCCGGCTATGCCGAGGAGCAGCTGCGCAAGTCCATTGACATCGCCAACGTCGCCTTTCTGCCCAAGCCCTTCTCGGTCAGCCAGCTTGCCGAAGCCGCGCGGGACGTCCTGACGGCTGCACGCGAGCGGGCCGGCGGCTAGAGACTGCTGCGAGGCACTAAGCTGAAGTGGGCGGTGATCAAGTCATCGCATAATAACCGGCCGATTAGGGGACTTTGGCGCCTGCGGCGATCCAGCGGCCCAGTGTCGCGCGCTCGGCCTCGGTCATGTGCGTCGCATTGTCAGGCGGCATGCGCTGGGTCTTCACGGCTTGCTCAAGCATCAGCGCGGCGAACTTCTGCACGTCGGCTGGCGTGTCGAACTTCACGCCCTTGGCCGGCTGCGATCCGGCATTGAGCCCGTCCTCCATCGGTATGGCCGAGTGGCAAAACTTGCATCGCGCGCTGACGATCCGCCGGATGGCCGGATAATCCGGCTCGTCCTGCGCCAGCACGGGCATGGGCGCGGCGAGGGTAGCCATCAGGACCAGCGGCGGGATGAAGCGGTGTGGAGCGCTCATGCCATCTTGTCCGGGAGGAGGGCGCGGTCTCTCAATACGCCGTAACCCGTATTGAACGCGGCATTTCTTGCCGGCCAGACTTCGCTGCGGGCAGGGTGAAGGATATGGTGGGTATGAACGGAACGCGACGGGACTTCATCCAGGCCATCGGTCGGGCCGGCGGATACAGCGCGGCTTATCTCGCCATGCAGAGCATCGGCCTGCTGCCCGGCTACGCGGCGGGCGCTCAGGCGCTGAAGCTGGAACCCGGATCGGGCAAGGGCATCAAGGTGGTGATCCTGGGCGCGGGCATTGCCGGTCTCGCCTCGGCCGACGAGCTGCTCAAGGCCGGCTATGACGTGACCATCCTGGAAGCGCGCGGCCGGGTCGGCGGGCATAACTGGACGGTACGCGGCGGCGACAAGGTCGAGTGGAGCGATGGATCGGTGCAGACCTGCACCTATGATAGCGACCAATATTTCAACGCCGGCCCGGCGCGTCTGCCGAGCCATCATCAGGCAGTGCTCGGCTATTGCCGCGAACTGGGCATCGAGCTGGAGGTGGAAGTAAACGCCAGCCGCTCGGCCTATCTGCGCAATGCCAAGGCGAATGGCGGCAAGCCCATCCAGATGCGCAGGGCGATCAACGATACGCGCGGCCATGTCTCCGAGCTGCTCGGCAAAGCGATCAATCAGGGTGCGCTCGACAAGGAGCTGACGCCCGCCGACAAGGAACGGATGATCGCCTTTCTTAGGCAATATGGTGATCTGTCGCCGGACCTGTTTTACAAAGGATCGAAGCGATCGGGCTACAAGCGGATGCCCGGTGCGACCGACCAGTCCGGCATTCCAAATGATCCGCTCGACATGACGACCCTGTTCGACATGGACATGTGGAACAGTGTGGTCTTCGAAGACATGATCGACGATCAGGCGACGATGCTCCAGCCGGTGGGCGGCATGGACCGATTGCCTCTGGCGATGGCGAAGAAAATCGGCCCGGCCGTTTTCCGCATGATGAGCGAAGTGACGGAGATCCGCCGTACGGCGAGCGGCGCGCGTATTGTCTACAAGGATCGCCGCAGCGGTCGCATGCAGGAGATACTGGCCGACTATGTGATCTGCACCATTCCCTTGCCGGTGCTGGCCAAAATCCCGTCCGATTTCTCCGAGACTATCCGCTCGCGTATCGGCGAGGTCTATTATGGCAATGCCGTTAAGATCGGCTTCGAGAGCCGGCGCTTCTGGGAGCAGGATTACCAGATCTATGGTGGCCTGTCCTTCGTCAAGGACCCAGGAGCGCAGATCTGGCACCCGAGCGGGGGATATCACAAGCAGAAGGGCATTCTCGTCTATTATATCTTCATGGGCGGCGAGGCGGTGACATCCCAGCCGCGCGACCAGCAACCGATTTTCGCGCAGCGGGAGATTGACGGGCTGTTCCCTGGCCATGGGCAGGAACTGGGCAAGCCGGTCGTCGTCAACTGGGGGAAGATCCCCTACAATATGGGCAACAAGGCCTATCTGAGCGAGGACAACGCCGACCTCTACGACATCATGAACAAGGCGGACGGGCCATTCTATTTCGCCAATGACTGGCTGACGCACTCGGGATGGCAGGAAGGGGCGATCCTCTCGGCCCGCCACACCGTCGCCTCGATCGACCAGCGCGTGCGTGCCCGCAAGGCCTGAGGGCATATGCCCCACACGGGAAACCTCATCGCCTTTGCGGCCATCGCGCTCGGCATGGTGCTCACGCCGGGGCCGAACATGGTCTATCTCATCTCGCGCTCGATCTGCCAGGGCAGGGCAGCGGGGCTGATTTCGCTGGCCGGCGTCGCGCTCGGTTTCGTCGTCTACATGCTTTGCGCCGCATTCGGGCTCACCGCGCTGCTGCTGGCCGTGCCCTACGCCTATGATGCGATCCGCTTTGCCGGCGCGCTCTACCTGCTGTGGCTGGCCTGGCAGGCCGTGCGGCCGGGCGGACGATCGCCTTTCCAGGTGAGGGACTTGCCGCGCGACGGACCGCGCAAGCTCTTTTTGATGGGCCTGCTCACCAACCTGCTCAATCCCAAGATCGCCGTCATGTATCTGTCCTTGCTGCCCCAGTTCATTGATCCGGCACGGGGCAGCGTGCTGGGGCAGGCGCTCGGCCTCGGCACTGTCCAGATCGTCATCAGCGCGGCGGTCAATGCGCTGATTGCCTTGTCGGCCGGGTCGATCGCCGGTTTCCTCGTCCGTCGCCCATCCTTCGCGCTCGTCCAGCGGTGGATCATGGGCACTGTACTGGCTGCGCTTGCCGTCCGCATGGCAACCGAGGTTCGCCGCTAGTCATTCCGCCGCGCGAGCCCCCTTTTTTGCGGCATCTTCTCAGGCGCTGCCCGAAAATAATGTTCCCCTCTTGTTCCATGAGAACAAATAGGATACGACGGCTGTCATGGCGATCCTGCCACGGCGCGTTTGACATCCATGGGGAGCAGCATCATGACGGCAAGCCTCAAGCTCATCGACGGCGATAAGAAAACGGGAACCATGGAACGGCAGAAAGCACTGGAAGCGGCGCTGGCGCAGATCGATCGCGCCTTCGGCAAGGGGTCCGCCATGCGGCTCGGTTCGAAGGAGGCGATGCAGGTCGAGGCGATTTCGACGGGCTCGCTTGGCCTCGACATCGCACTCGGCATTGGTGGCTTGCCGCGTGGGCGCATCATCGAGATTTATGGTCCGGAAAGCTCGGGCAAGACGACGCTGGCGCTCCACGCCATTGCCGAGGCACAGAAGACAGGCGGCACGGCGGCCTTCGTGGATGCCGAGCATGCGCTCGATCCGGTCTATGCCAAGAAGCTGGGCGTCAACATTGACGAACTGATCGTTTCGCAGCCCGATACGGGCGAGCAGGCGCTTGAGATCGTCGATACGCTGGTCCGCTCGAATGCGATTGACGTGCTGGTGGTCGATTCGGTTGCCGCGCTGGTGCCGCGTGCCGAGATCGAGGGCGAGATGGGCGACAGCCATGTCGGCCTGCAGGCACGGCTGATGAGCCAGGCCCTACGCAAGCTCACCGGCTCGATCAGCCGTTCGCGCTGCATGGTCATCTTCATCAATCAGGTGCGCATGAAGATTGGCGTTATGTATGGCAATCCTGAGACGACCACAGGCGGCAATGCGCTCAAGTTCTATGCCTCGGTCCGTCTCGACATCCGTCGCACGGGCCAGATCAAGGATCGCGACGACATCGTCGGCAATGCGACCAAGGTGAAAGTGGTCAAGAACAAGGTCGCCCCGCCGTTCAAGCAGGTCGAGTTCGACATCATGTATGGCGAGGGTATTTCCAAGGTCGGTGAAGTTCTCGATCTGGGCGTCAAGGCCGGTGTGGTCGAGAAGTCGGGTGCCTGGTTCTCTTATGATTCCGTGCGGATCGGCCAGGGGCGTGAGAATGCCAAGCAGTTCCTCAAGGAAAATCCCGAACTGATGGCCAAGCTCGAGAACACCATTCGTGGCAAGACGGCGGAAGTCGCCGAGGGCATGATGACCGGCCCGGACAGTGACGACGGTGAGGACTGAGCAATCTTGACGGGATTTCCGGTATGACAACGGTCGCGGCCAGTCTTGCTTATGTTGAGCTGCCGGTGGCGGACAGTGAAGCGAGCGCGGTCTTTTTCAGCGCTGCCTTCGGATGGGAGCTGATCCGCTTCGGACCGAGTTATGCCGGAACGATGGGGCAGGGGACCGACCTTGGTCTCCAGGGGGACGCGGCTGAGGCTCCGGCCGCGCCCCTGCCCGGCATCCGTGTTACGGATCTGGAAGCTGCGCTGACGGCGGTGATGGCGGCTGGTGGCACCATCACGCAGCCCATCTTCACCTTTCCGGGCGGCCGACGTTTTCAGTTCCGCGAACCGGGTGGCAACGAGCTTGCGGTCTTTGTCGAGGAGGGCTGAGCGAGCTGCGGCGATGGTTGGATAAGCTTTTGTAAATAGGTGCAATAAGTCGAGGTTTCAGGCTTTGCGTCCGGTTGCTACCGGGTGAGCGCCCTCAAGTTTTTGAAAACAGGCTATGTTCTTTTCCGGTTTGACTGTGGTCGCCGTGTTGGCTGGTCCTCCGGGCCTGATTTCCTGCCTTTTCTATCAGACTCCCCGCTTGTCGCTCGGCTTCGGTTCCCGTAAGCGGCTCCCATGACGTCGACCAACGATATCCGCCGCTCCTTCCTCGACTATTTCGGGTCCAATGGCCATGAAGTGGTGCCGTCCGCGCCGCTCGTGCCGAACAACGATCCGACGCTCATGTTCGTCAATGCGGGCATGGTGCCATTCAAGAATGTGTTTACGGGTCTGGAGAGCCGGCCCTATCGCACGGCTTCCTCCTCGCAAAAGTGCGTGCGCGCCGGCGGCAAGCATAATGATCTCGACAATGTCGGCTACACCGCCCGGCATCACACCTTCTTCGAGATGCTCGGCAATTTCTCGTTCGGCGACTATTTCAAGGAGCAGGCGATCCATCTCGCCTGGACGCTGATCACGCGCGAATGGGGCATCGACCCCAGCCGTCTGACCGTAACCGTTTACCACACCGATGACGAAGCCTTCGGCCACTGGAAGAAGATCGCTGGCCTGCCGGACGAGCGCATTATCCGCATCGCGACCTCGGACAATTTCTGGTCGATGGGGGATACCGGTCCTTGCGGCCCGTGTTCGGAAATCTTCTACGATCATGGCGACCATATCTACGGGGGTCCGCCGGGCAGTCCGCAGGAAGATGGCGACCGGTTCGTGGAAATCTGGAATCTGGTTTTCATGCAGTTCGAGCAGCATGCCGATGGCACGCGCGTCGATCTGCCGCGCCCCAGCATCGATACCGGCATGGGTATCGAGCGCGTCGCGGCTGTCCTGCAGGGCGTGCATGACAATTATGATACCGACACCTTCAAGGCGCTCATCGCCCAGTCGGTTGCACTCACACGCCAGCCAGCCGAAGGCGAGGCGCGAGCCAGCCACCGCGTGATCGCTGATCATCTGCGCTCCTCGAGTTTCCTGGTCGCCGACGGAGTGCTGCCGGCCAACGAGGGCCGCGGCTATGTGCTGCGTCGCATCATGCGCCGGGCCATGCGCCATGCGCATTTGCTGGGGGCAGCCGAGCCACTGATGCATCGCCTCGTCGGCGGTCTCGCCGCGGAGATGGGCGCGGCCTATCCCGAATTGGTCCGGGCGCAGCCGCTTATCGAAGAGACGCTGATGCGGGAGGAAACCCGCTTCCGCCAGACGCTGGACAAGGGCTTGCGGTTGCTTGACGAGGCGGTGGCCGGCCTCGCGCCCGGCGCGACGTTGCCCGGTGAGACGGCCTTCAAGCTCTACGACACTTATGGCTTCCCGTATGACCTGACCGAGGATGCGTTGCGCGCGCAGGGACTGGAGGTCGATCGCGCCGGATTCGATTCCGCCATGGCGGAGCAGAAGGCCGCAGCCCGCGCGGCTTGGAAGGGCTCGGGCGAGAAGGCCTCCGAAGAGGTTTGGTTCGACATTGCCGAGAGCGAGGGTGCGACCGAGTTTACCGGCTATCTGAGCGAAGCGGGCGAGGGCCGCGTCGTGGCGCTGGTCAAGAACGGCGCCCGGGTCGAGGCGGCGGAAGCCGGCGACAGTGTCACGATCCTCACCAACCAGACGCCCTTCTATGGCGAGAGTGGTGGTCAGACTGGCGATACCGGTACAATTTCGGACGCCAACGGCCTTGCCGCGACCGTGACCGAGACAACAAAGCCGCTCGGCCGACTCCATGCTCATCAGGCGGTGATAGAGGCCGGGCGCATCGCGGTCGGCGATATCGTCCATCTCGAGGTCAACGGCGCGCGCCGCGCACGAATTCGTGCCAATCACAGCGCCACACACCTGCTGCATGCGGCGCTGCGCAATGCGCTGGGCGCGCATGTGACGCAGAAAGGCAGCCTCGTCGCCGAGGACCGGCTGCGCTTCGACTTCTCCCATCCCGAGGCGCTGACGCCGGCGCAGGTCGCGACGATCGAGGCGGAAGTGAACGCGCAGATCCGCGGGAATGCGGAGGTGACGACGCGTCTCATGTCGCCCGACGATGCGATTGCCGCTGGAGCCATGGCCCTGTTTGGCGAGAAATATGGCGAGGAAGTGCGCGTGCTCACCATGGGCCGCGCCGATGACAAGGCCTATTCGGTCGAACTATGCGGCGGCACGCATGTGCGCGCGCTGGGCGACATCGCGCTGCTCAAGATCGTGAGCGAAAGCGCGGTCGCGAGCGGCGTGCGCCGCATCGAGGCCTTGACTGGCGAGGCGGCGCGCGAATGGCTGGTCCATCGTGACGAGCAGCTCCGCGCCATTGCCGCGTCCCTGCGCACCACACCGGATGAAGCGCCTTCGCGCGTGGCCGTACTTGTCGAGCAGAGCCGCAAGCTGGAGCGCGAGCTGGCCGATGCCAAGAAAGCGCTGGCGCTCGCGGGCAATGGTGGCGGCGCAGCTGCCGCGCCGGCGAGCGAAGAGGTGAACGGCGTTGCTTTCAGCGGCCAGCATGTCGACGGGCTGGACCCCAAGGCCCTGCGTGGCCTGGTCGATGAGGCCAAGGCGCGCCTGGGCAGCGGGATCGCTGCGATCGTTGCAACCAATGAGGGGCGCGCCAGCATCGCGGTTGGCGTCACGGATGATCTGACTGGCCAGCACAGCGCGGTGGAACTGGTTCGCGCCGGTGTCGCGGCGCTCGGCGGGCAGGGCGGTGGCGGTCGGGCAGACATGGCGCAAGGCGGTGGCCCGGATGCAGGCGCAGCCGGCGCCGCGATCGAAGCGGTCAAGGCGGCCATCGCCGGGCGCTGAGAGCGGAGGTCCCTCTTTCCGCCCCGGCGTGGCCGGAGCGAAGGAGCGCATATGTCTGCCAGACGATTGAACACGTATCCGATTCATCTGGGCCGTGGCGGCGCGGCGAGCGCCGAGCCGGTTTTCGTGCCCGCACCGGACTGGTATGCCGACTATGACGCGCGCCATGCGCCGGACGGGCCGGAAGGGCGGCTCGTCAGCGAGCATCGCTTCACGGAAAGCTGGTCAAGTTGGGAGTGTCATCCCAGCGGTGCCGAGATCGTGTACTGTCTCTCTGGACGACTGGCGCTCCATCAGGAACAGGCCGGCGGTGAGATCATGACAACCATTCTGCTGCCGGGCGATTATGCGATCAATCAGCCCGGCGTTTGGCATACAGCCGATGTGGAGGGGGACGCGCGAGCCATGTTCATCACAGCCGGCGCAGGCACGCTGCACCGACCGCGCTGAAGGTTGATCAGCCTTCTTCGGCTTCGCTCAGGCGCAGGCTGCGCAACCGCGGGGCCTTGTCTAGCTGGGCGGCGGCCTTGATCTCGTTCTGCAAATCCTCGCGCTTCTGGTGGACCGAGGCGATGATTGGTCCCATCGCGAGGCCGAGATCGACCAGCGCAGTCTCGGCAAGGTGCAGCGAACTTTCCAGTGCTTCGGGCACGGCATCGCTGGCGCCGACCTTGTAGAGTTCGGCAGCATGATCGGTATCACGCGCGCGCACGATGATCGGCAGGTCGGGCGCCCAGCCGCGCACGCGCTTGGTCACGCGCACGGCGAGTACGGGATCGTCCATGGTAATGATGAGCGCGCGAGCATGGCCCAGGCGCAGCCGGTCCAGCGTCTCCGGGCGCGCCACGTCGCCGAAGCGGACGACATAGCCGTCGCGCCGTGCCTGCGTCACGATGTCGATGTCGCTTTCCACGCCGACATAAGGCTGGTTGTGCGCGCGCAGCAGGTCCGCGACCATGCGCCCGACCCGGCCGAAGCCGAGGATGACGGCGCCCACCACCTCGGCGGCCTTTTCTTCCACTTCCCCATCACTCGAACGCAGCTCTACACGCCGGGCGATGTCATGGCCGACACGGGCCAGAATGGGCGTGATGGTGAGGCCAATGGCCGTCGCCATCTGCCAGAAGGCCGCCGTATCCCGGCTGATGAGATTAGCTGCCACGGCGGTGCTCAGCACGATCAGCGTGGTCTCCGAGGGGCTGGCCATCAACATGCTGGTTTCCAGCGCGACGCCACGCCGCGCACCGGCGATTCGTAGCAGGAGGGCCGTGACGGTCGTCTTCGCGATCATGATCCCGCCGATCGCGCAGAACAAGGCTACCCATTGATCGAGTAGCGCCATGGGGTCGATACCCATGCCCACGGTGATGAGGAACACACCGAGCGCCAACCCCTTGAAGGGCTCGGTCATGCTCTCGACCTCGCCATGATAATCCGTCTCGGCGATGAGGAGGCCGGCGACGAGTGCGCCGACGATGGGCGACAGGCCCACGGCGACGGTCACAAGGCTCGATACCATGACCACAAGCAGGCTTGCGGCCAGGAACACTTCCGGGCTCTTGGCGCGCGCGGCCTGAGCGAACAACCGGGGCAGAAGATAGCGTCCGCCGACGAGCATGACGGTGACCGTGATCCCGCCCTGCAGCACGACCGTGGCGAGGTTGGTCCAGCCATCGTCAGCCACGTTAGGCGCCATGGCACCGAGAGCGAAGACGATGGGGACGAGCGCCAGATCCTCGAACAGCAGCATGGCGAACGCTGCCTTGCCCACGGCCGAGCGCGTGCCGGAAATGGGCAGGACAAGAGCCGTGGAGGAGAGGGCGAGCGCCAGGCCGAGGCCGATCGCGCCATAGAGGCTGCTGCCGAACAGCATGAAGCCAGCCGCGATGAGCGCCGCACTGATCGCCAGCTCCGCCGCGCCGATGCCGAACACGAAGGCACGCATCGACCACAGGCGCTTGAAGGACAACTCCAGTCCGATGGAGAAGAGCAGCAGGACGATGCCGAATTCAGCAAAGGCGGAGATCGCGGTGGAATTGGAAATCGTGACGTAGAACAGCGTCGGATAGCGGTCCACGAACTGGCCGAGGCCGAACGGGCCGACGAGCATGCCGACGAGGATGAACCCGATGACCGGGCTGATCCGGAAGCGCGCAAAAGCTGGTATGACGAGGCCCGCCGCACCCAGGATAACCAGCGCATCGCTGTATCCCGTACTGCCAAACGGGCCGTGCGTCATCGCCGTTGCCCCGGCGGGGTAGGGACAGCAAGCGCGGACGCAGTTGGAGTCTGCGCCCGGTGCGCCCGCATCCTATGCGATGCGGGCGCCAGGGTAGTTTGAGCGGAGGCCGGCCTTACTGCCAGTTGCCCATCTCCGTCTCGAGGTTCACGCGGATCGCCTCGAAGAACTGCTCGGTGGTCATCCAGGCCTGATCCGGGCCGACCAGCAGCGCGAGATCCTTAGTCATCTGGCCGTTCTCGACGGTCTTGATGCAGACCTTCTCCAACGTCTCGGCGAAGCGGATCACCTCGGGCGTCTCGTCGAACTTGCCACGGAACTTGAGGCCGCCGGTCCACGCGAAGATGGAGGCGATCGGGTTGGTCGAGGTTGCCTTGCCCTGCTGGTGCTGGCGATAGTGACGGGTGACGGTGCCGTGCGCGGCCTCGGCCTCCACGGTCTTGCCGTCCGGCGTCATCAGCACGGAGGTCATGAGACCCAGCGAGCCGAAACCCTGCGCGACCGTGTCGGACTGGACGTCGCCATCATAGTTCTTGCACGCCCACACGAACTTGCCGCTCCACTTGAGTGCGGAAGCAACCATGTCGTCGATCAGGCGATGCTGATAGTCGATGCCAGCTTCGGCAAACTTCGCCTTGAATTCGCTTTCGAAAATCTGTTCAAACAGATCCTTGAAGCGGCCGTCATAGGCCTTGATGATCGTGTTCTTGGTGGAGAGGTAAAGCGGCCATTTGCGATCCAGCG
Organism: Sphingomonas sp.; assembly: GCA_017304655.1. Lineage (GTDB taxonomy): Bacteria > Pseudomonadota > Alphaproteobacteria > Sphingomonadales > Sphingomonadaceae > Sphingobium. The sequence goes on along the minus strand of JAFKLY010000003.1, from coordinate 212,112 downwards.
CATAGTTCATCGAGGCGCGTGCGAAATCGATGATGGACTGGTCGAGATTGTACATCGACATGGCGACGCCCGAACCGGGGAACTTGAACACCTCGCGGTCGATCACCTGCCCGTCGTCGCCCTCGAACACGAGGCGCAGCTTGCCGGGGCCGGGGACGAGGAAGTCCGTGGCGCGATACTGGTCGCCAAAGGCGTGGCGGCCAATAACGATCGGGTCGGTCCAGCCGGGCACGAGGCGCGGTACGTTCTTGATGACGATCGGTTCGCGGAACACCACGCCGCCCAGGATGTTGCGGATCGTGCCGTTCGGCGACTTCCACATCTGCTTGAGATGGAATTCTTCGACGCGGGCCTCGTCCGGCGTGATCGTGGCGCACTTCACGCCGACGCCGTACTTCTTGATCGCCTCGGCCGAATCGATGGTGATCTGGTCGTCGGTGCGGTCGCGCTCCTCGACGCTGAGATCATAATAGTGAAGGTCGATGTCGACATAGGGCTTGATCAGCCGCTCGCGAATCCACTCCCAGATGATGCGGGTCATCTCGTCGCCGTCGATCTCGACGACAGGGTTCTTCACCTTGATCTTGCTCATGCGTCTCTGGTCTTTCCCTGCTAGGAGTCCGTTGATCGGCCGCAGGAGGAGGAGCGGCCACGGTGTTTCCCAAGCCTCCTAGGCAAGGATGCGCGCTTGATCAACCGGCAGGGCACCGGAAATGCACATGAATCTGCGCGCAAATCGCTAAGCCGCTGGCGGGGATGGGAGTGCAGTCCGCAAAGAGAGATTGTGCCAATGCCCCGGTCTGCCTAGGATAGGGCAATGTCCACAGAATATTCCGGGTCGCAGCCGGCCGCATCCACGCGGACGACAGTCAAATGGCATTTCCCATCCGTGCACCCCGAGGGGCGGCGCTTCGGCGCGATTGCGGCTGCCGTCACCGCGCTCGTGGCCCTGGCCGGTTGGACGACCGTAGCCTGGCTTTGCGCGGGTATCACGCTTTGGGTTCTTGCCTTCTTCCGCGATCCCGTCCGCGCCGTGCCGCAGGACGAAAGCGCGATCATCGCGCCGGCCGATGGGCTGGTGACGCTCATCCAGACCGTGCTGCCGCCGCCGGAAATGGCCGGGTCGGACAAGCTGGGCGACGAGCCACTCGTTCGCGTGTCCATCTTCATGAGCGTGTTCGATGTCCACATCAACCGCACGCCCATCACTGGCACGGTGAAGGATGTTGTCTATATCAGCGGTAAGTTCATCAATGCCGATCTGGACAAGGCGAGCGAGGACAACGAGCGGCAGCACATCCTCGTCGAGCGGGGCGACGGCGTGCGCATCGGCTTCACCCAGATCGCGGGCCTTGTCGCGCGGCGGATCGTGCCGTTCGTCAAGCGCGGCGACATCGTCGCGGCCGGACAGCGCATCGGCCTTATTCGTTTCGGCAGCCGTGTGGACGTCTATCTGCCGGCCGGCACGGCGCCCAAGGTGACGCTGGGCACGCATACCGTGGCCGGCGAGACGGTGCTGGCGCGGATTGGCGATGGCCAGGCCGCGTCCGGCGTGATCCAATGAGTCGCCTCGTCGCGCGCATGTCCATCATGAGTCGGCGCGCCTGATGCGCCGGCCGCGCCCCATTTCGCTCAGCCGGGGCATTACGCTGCGCCAGGTCGCACCCAATGCGGTGACGGCCATGGCCCTGTGCTTCGGCCTTACCGCGATCCGCTACGGCATTTCCGGCGAGTGGGAGCGGGCGGTCGCAGCGATCATTTTCGCCGGCGTGCTGGATGGGATCGACGGGCGCATCGCGCGCCTGCTGCGCGCGGACAGCCGCTTCGGTGCGGAACTCGATTCGCTCTCGGATGCGATTGCCTTTGGCGTCTCGCCAGCGCTCATTCTTTATCTCTGGTCGCTGGAGGCAATGCCGCGCTTTGGCTGGGTCGTTTGCCTTGTGCTCGCGCTCAGCTGCGCGCTCCGGCTTGCCCGCTTCAACGCGACGCTCGATACTGCCGAGCAGCCGCGCAAGGCGGCGGGATTCCTCACCGGCGTTCCCGCTCCGGCGGGGGCAGGGCTGGCGCTGCTGCCTCTCTATGCCTGGTTCATTACCGGGCTCGATCTGTTTCGAGACTGGCGCCTCGTTGCGCCATGGGTGGTTGTCACCGCCATGCTGATGATTTCCAGCCTGCCGACGCTGGGCTGGAAGCGCATGCGCCTGCCGCCGGCCTGGCGTTTGTTCGCGATCATGGCGGCCGGCGTGTTTGCCGCCAGCCTCATGGTCGCGCCATGGCATGCGCTGCTGGCGCTCTCGCTTGCTTATCTGGCACTCATCCCGGTCGGGCTGATGACCTATGCGCGCGTCAAGCGGCGGCTTGCCACGTCCGTGCCGGCTGTGGACAGCTGACAGACCTGGCCGGTTGCGACCCGCGCGCCGGCTCTGATCCCGAGAAGCCCTCCAGGCTCAATCCGCGCAGCGCTGTCATCATGGCGCGACCATAGCGGCTGAAGTCGTGCGCCATCACGGCGAAGGCGGCCATCATCGAAACAGCGAAGAGAAGCGATCCCATGGCGTAGAACATCGAGAGGTCCTTTCGGTCAGCATGGCCGGAACGCGTCAAAATGGCCCCGGTTCCCTGATGTTCTCTATTTGTTCTCAATAATCACGTCTGTCAAGCCTTGCCTTGAGGGCATTTTTCTCCTAAGGGCGCGGCCCTAACCCACATGGACCCCGCTACATACCGGTGCCGCTACGCGGTCACTGGGGTCCAGAGGAACAACCGGAAGGAGCTTATTTATGGCGGCACCTGTCGTCACCCTGCACCAATTGATCGAGGCCGGCGCGCACTTCGGCCACCAGACGCACCGTTGGAACCCCCGCATGAAGCCGTATATCTTCGGCGAGCGGAACGGCATCCACATCCTCGACCTGTCGCAGACCGTGCCGCTGTTCGCGCGCGCGCTGGACTTCATCTCGGCCACTGTCGCGCATGGCGGCAAGGTTCTGTTCGTCGGCACGAAGCGTCAGGCGCAGGAATCGATCGCCGATGCGGCGCGTCGTTCCGGCCAGCATTTCGTCAACCACCGCTGGCTGGGCGGCATGCTCACCAACTGGAAGACGATCTCGGGTTCTATCAAGCGCCTCAAGTCGCTTGAGGAGAAGCTCTCGGGCGATACGCACGGTTTCACCAAGAAGGAAGTTCTCCAGATGACGCGCGAGCGCGACAAGCTGGAGCTGAGCCTTGGTGGTATCCGCGATATGGGCGGCATCCCGGACGTGATGTTCGTGATCGACGCCAACAAGGAAGAGCTGGCGATCAAGGAAGCCAACACGCTTGGTATCCCGGTTGTTGCGATCCTCGATTCGAACGTCGATCCGTCGGGCATTGCTTTCCCGGTTCCGGCCAATGACGACGCGAGCCGCGCTATCCGCCTCTATTGCGAGGCGGTCGCTCAGGCTGCCACCAAGGGCAATCAGGGCGCGGCTGCCGCTGCCGGTCTCGATCTTGGCGCGATGGACGAGCCGCCGGCCGAGGAAACCCTGGCCGCAGAGGCCTGAGTTCCGGTCCGTCCGGGCCGGGCCTGTTCGAGCAGCGTGTCTTCATTTGTGAAGGTGGCGCCTGACAGACCCGGCACGGGCGACCCTCCGGGACGGAGCGGGTGACTCATTACTGTCATCCATTCCGCCTAACGGACCCGCAATTTCAGATTAAGGAGCCAAGCACATGGCAGAGATTACAGCAGCCGCCGTCAAGGATCTGCGCGAGCGCTCGGGCGCCGGCATGATGGATTGCAAGAAGGCGCTGGCCGAGACCAATGGCGATGTTGAAGCCGCCGTCGACTGGCTGCGCGCCAAGGGTCTTGCCGCCGCGCAGAAGAAGTCCAGCCGCACCGCCGCCGAGGGCTTGGTTGCCGTCGCGGTCGACGGCACCAAGGGTGTCGCGGTCGAGGTGAACAGCGAGACCGACTTCGTTGCCAAGAACGATCAGTTCCAGGGCTTTGTCCGCTCGGCGGCCGAAGTCGCGCTGAAGAACGCCATTGGAGACGCCGAAGCGCTGCTCGCCGCGCCGCATCCGGCCGGCGGCACGATCAGCGATGCGCTGGTCACCAATGTCGCCACGATCGGCGAAAACCAGCAGCTTCGCCGTGTGAAGGCCGTCCAGGTCTCGCAGGGCCTCGTCGTCGACTATATGCACAATGCCGTCGCACCGGGTCTTGGCAAGATCGGCGTGCTCGTCGCGCTGGAAAGCCCGGCCGGCGCAGACGTGCTGGCGCCGCTCGGCAAGCAGATCGCGATGCACATCGCGGCCGCTTTCCCGGTCGCGCTGAAGGCGGACGAAATCGACGCCGAGATCATCGAGCGCGAGCGCAAGGTTGCGGCTGAGAAGGCTGCTGAATCCGGCAAGCCCGCCGACATCGTCGCCAAGATGGTCGATGGTGCCGTCGCCAAGTTCGCCAAGGAGAATGCACTTCTCTCGCAGCTCTTCGTGATGGACAACAAGACGCCGATCGCTGACGTCGTCGCCAAGGCGGCCAAGGATGCCGGCACGACCATCGCGCTCGTCGATTATGTCCGCTTCCAGCTCGGTGAAGGCATCGAGAAGGAAGAGAAGGATTTCGCAGCGGAAGTCGCGGCGGCCGTCGGCGCCTGATCGGCTTATCCACAGACTAAAGCGCCGGGCGTCGCTCGGTGCTTGGCATGGCGGCGCGGTCCCACTAAGGTCCGCGCCGCTTCCATATTCCCAGATCGTATCGAAGGGCTTCATGACGTCAGCTTCTCCCAAGCGCATTCTCATCAAGCTGTCGGGCGAAGCGGCGATGGGTGACCAGAGCTTCGGGATCGATCCGGGCACGGTGGCCCGCGTCGCCGGCGAAGTGAAGCAGGCCAAGGAAGCCGGTTACGAGATTTGCCTCGTCATCGGCGGCGGCAATATCTTCCGCGGCATGGCTGGCGCGGCCAAGGGCATGGACCGGGCCAATGCCGACTATATGGGCATGCTGGCCACGGTCATGAACGCACTGGCCATGCAGGATGCGCTGGAGCATCTGGGCGTCGCCACGCGCGTCCAGTCCGCCATTCCCATGGCAAGCATCTGCGAGCCCTATATCCGCCGCCGGGCGCTCCGCCATCTGGAGAAGGGGCGTGTGGTCATCTTCGCCGCAGGCGTCGGCAGCCCCTATTTTACGACGGACAGCGGCGCGGCTCTGCGTGCGGCTGAGATGGATTGTCATGCGCTCTATAAGGGCACCTCTGTCGATGGTGTCTATGATGCCGACCCCAAGCTCGTTCCAACGGCGAAGCGCTATGAACGCGTGAGTTATGACGAGGTCTTGAACAAGAATCTGAAGGTGATGGACGCGAGCGCGCTGGCCCTGTGCCGCGATAACGCCGTGCCCATCATCGTCTTCAACATTCGCGAGCAGGGCAATCTCGCCCGGGTTCTGGCTGGCGAGGGCGTCTCGACGGTTGTCGATGGCGTCGGCTGACTCGCGGTTGCAAATATTGGAGAGGCAAGATGGCCAAATATGACAAGGCTGACCTGGAGCGCCGCATGGCCGGCGCCGTGGAAGCGCTCAAGCACGATCTTTCGGGCCTGCGCACGGGACGCGCCAATACGGCGCTGCTCGATCCGATCACGGTCGAGGTCTATGGCTCGCACATGCCGCTGACCTCGGTTGCGACCGTCTCAGCCCCGGAGCCGCGCATGCTTTCGGTGCAGGTGTGGGACAAGAGCAATGTCGGCCCGGTGGACAAGGCGATCCGCTCGGCCGGTCTTGGCCTTAATCCGATCGTGGACGGCCAGAATGTCCGCCTTCCGATTCCCGACCTGACCGAGGAGCGCCGCAAGGAGCTCGCGAAGCTCGCCGGGCAATATGCCGAGAAGGCCCGCGTGGCGGCCCGCAATGTCCGCCGTGACGGCATGGATAATCTCAAGACCGACGAGAAGAAGAGCGAGATCAGCGAGGATGAGCGCAAGCGCGCCGAAACCGAGGTTCAGAAGCTGACCGACGCGACCATTGCCGACATTGATGCGGCGGCCGCAGCCAAGGAAAAGGAAATCCTTGGCAAGTAATCGGACCCAGCGTCCCTCGGGCGGAGGCGCGCGGCGCCGATGATCCTCTCGCGCTCCCGGGCATCGCGCAAGGCCGCGCCGGCACCGGCCGGCGGGGACGGGCAGAGGCTTGTCCCGCGCCATGTCGCCATCATCATGGATGGTAATGGCCGTTGGGCCAAGGCGCGCCACTTGCCGCGTCTGGCCGGGCATCGCGCCGGGGCGGAAGCTGTGCGCCGCACGCTCCGCGCCGCCTCCAAGCTCGGCATCGAATGCGTGACGCTTTACGCCTTCTCCTCCGAGAACTGGAAGCGCCCGGAACAGGAAGTTGCCGATCTCACCGGACTCATGAAGCAGTTTCTGCGCGCTGAGTTGGACGAGTTGCATGCGGGCAACATCCGGCTGCGCATCATTGGCGATCATCGCGCCTTTGAACCGGAGGCTGCCGCCATGCTTGACGCGGCGATGGAAAAGACCGCCGGCAATGACGGGTCGACGCTGGTCGTGGCGCTCAACTATGGATCGCAGGACGAACTTGCGCGGGCAATGCGCGCGCTGGGCGAGCAGGTGAAAGCCGGCATGCTCGATCCGGCCCAGATCACGCCCGAGACGATTGCCGCGCAGCTCGATACGGCGGATCTGCCGCCGCTCGATTTGCTGGTGCGCACCTCGGGCGAAGTGCGCCTGTCCAATTTCCTGCTTTGGCAGGCGGCCTATGCCGAGCTCTATTTCACCGACACGCTCTGGCCGGACTTTGATGAAGCGGCGCTGGCCGCCGCCGTCGAGGCTTATGCCCGGCGCGAACGGCGCTACGGGGGGCTATGATGGCCGGAACGGCGCCACGCCCCGAACTGGCAGTCCGCACGGCCTCGGCTATCGTCATGATCGCGGTGGCCGGCACAGCGCTGTGGATGGGGGGTACCGTATTCACCTTCTTCGTTGCGCTGGTAGCCTTTTTGGTCGTGCTGGAGTTTCGCGGGCTCGTCGTACGCTTTCCGGACAGCACGCTCGCAAAGGGCATCTGGATGGCGGTCGGCGGCGTCTATGCCGCGCTTGGCTGTGCCAGCGTGCTGCTGCTGCATGACCTCTTCCTGTTCGTGCCCTTGCTGGCTGCCGTGATCGGTACAGATGTCGGCGCCTATTTCGCCGGGCGGGCAATCGGCGGGCCGAAGATCGCGCCCGCAATCAGCCCGTCCAAGACCTGGGCCGGGCTGGGTGGCGGCATCGTGGGATCGGTGGCGTTGTTCACCCTCGGGCTCAAAGGCAGCGTGCCGGGCGTCGATCTCGCGGCGGGATGGCCGCTCATCGCGTTGATGGGCGCGCTTATAGCCATCTTTGCGCAGGCTGGGGATTTCTTCGAGAGCTGGCTCAAGCGCCGCGCCGGGGTGAAGGACAGCGGCACGCTGATCCCCGGCCATGGTGGCATGTTCGATCGGGTCGATGGCCTGCTTGCTGCCTCGATTTTCCTCTTCGTATGCGCGCGGGCGTTCCTCGGATGATGGCGCCGCGCACAGTCTCCGTTTTTGGCGCCACCGGGTCTGTCGGCCGGTCGACGCTCGATCTTGTCGGGCGGGATCCCGACGCGTTCGAGGTGCTGGCGCTTACAGCGAATGGCGATGTTGATGGGCTGGCCCGCGCCGCGATTACCCATCGCGCCAGATTCGCGGTGATCGCGGACGAGCGGCGCTATGGCGATCTCAAGGCCGCTCTGGCTGGGACAGGCATCGAAGTCGCCGCAGGCGAGGGGGCCTTGATCGAGGCTGCCGAGCGTGGCGCTGACTGGACGATGGCGGCCATTGTCGGCTGCGCAGGGCTCGCGCCCACGCTGGCGGCGGTGCGCAAGGGCCGGACGGTCGCACTCGCCAACAAGGAAGCTTTGGTTTCGGCCGGGTCGATCATGATGGCAGCCGTCACCCGGAGTGGCGCGACGCTGCTGCCGGTGGACAGCGAGCATAACGCGATTTTCCAGTGCCTCGCGAGCGGGGGCATTGACGAAGTGGCGCGCATCATCCTCACGGCGAGTGGTGGCCCCTTTCGCACCTTCACGCGCGAGCAGATGGGGCTGGTGACGCCGGCGCAGGCGCTCAAGCACCCCAACTGGTCGATGGGCCGCAAGATCAGCATCGATAGTGCTACGATGATGAACAAGGGGCTGGAACTGATCGAGGCCTATCATCTCTTCCCGGTCGGGCTGGAGAAGCTTTCAATCCTCGTTCATCCGCAGTCCGTCATTCATTCGATGGTGGAATATCGCGACCGCTCAACCATTGCCCAGCTGGGCTGCCCGGACATGCGCGTGCCGATCGCCAGCGCGCTAGCCTGGCCGGCGCGGATGGAGACGCCGTGCCAGCCGCTCGATCTGGTCGCCATCGGCCGGCTCGACTTTGAGGCACCGGATGAGGTTCGATTCCCTGCGCTGCGCCTCGCACGCGAAGCGATTGAGACTGCTGGCAGCGCGCCGATCGTGCTCAATGCGGCCAACGAGATTGCGGTTGAGGCTTTCCTCGATGGCCGCATCGGCTTTCTTGATATTGGCCGTATCGTCGAAGACGTGCTAGCCAGGAGCAACCTAGGGCCGGCGGCGAGCATTGACGACGTGTGGGCCATCGACCTGTCGGCGCGCCAGCTTGCGGAGCGTCTGGCTGCGGAGCTCATAAATTGACTGACAATCCCGGCTTTTTCTTCACGATCCTTGCGTTCCTGCTCGTTATCGGACCGCTCGTCTTCGTTCACGAGATGGGGCATTATCTCGTTGGCCGCTGGTTCGGTGTCCATGCCGAGACCTTCTCCATCGGTTTTGGCCGCGAGTTGAAGGCCTGGCATGACAAGCGCGGCACTCGCTGGCGCATCGCGGCGCTACCGCTCGGCGGCTATGTGAAATTCGCCGGCGATATGAACGCCGCCAGTCAGGCCGACCCTGCCTGGCTCGAACTGCCGCCGCATGAACGAAATCGCGCCTTTCCGGCCAAGCCGGTGTGGCAGCGTGCGCTCATCGTCCTCGCTGGGCCGGTCATCAACCTGTTGTTCGCGGCGCTCATCCTCGCAGGCTTTGCTTATGCCTATGGGGAAAATATCACTCCGGCGCAGGTTACCAGCGTGGATAAAGGGTCGGCAGCAGAACAGGCCGGGCTCAAGCCCGGCGACCGCATTCTGGCGTTCGACGGCACGCAGGTAGAACTGTTTCCGGACCTGAAGAAACTGGTCGTCGCGCGCCTGCCCGGCGAGCGGGTCGATCTTGATGTCGAGCGCAACGGCACCCGACTGACGCTGCCGATCACAATCGGCGCTGGTGTCGAGCGTGACCGCTTCGGAAATGAATATCGCTACGGCGCGCTGGGTGTGCGCAGCCTCCAATCGGTGCAGCGACCGGTTGGTCTGCTGGAAGCCCCGCTGGTTGGGCTCCGCCGCACGGGAGAGCTGATCGGCATGATGGCGGATGGTCTCGTCCAGATCATTACCGGGCGCCGATCCGTGGCGGAACTGGGGGGACCGCTCAAGATCGCTCAGATTTCCGGCGAACAGGCTGCGCTCGGGCCGGAAGCGCTCATCTCCTTCATCGCCCTCGTGTCGATTAACTTGGGGTTCATCAACCTGTTGCCAATTCCCATGCTCGACGGGGGTCACTTATTCTTTTACGGGATCGAAGCCATCCAGCGCAGACCGGTCAGTCCCCAGTTTCAGGAAATTGCCTTTCGTTCCGGCCTCGCACTTCTGCTAGGCCTCATGGTCTTCGTGACCTTGAACGATCTGGCTTCCTTCGGGCTCTGGCGTGGCCTCTCTGGCTTGATTGGCTGACACGGTTGGGGCAGGGAGCAGCGCGCATGCCATTATTGCTGGCATGTGTCATCAGCACGATGCGAGGAAGCACAGTTTGAGCGACACAAGACGGATTTCGACGCAGGGCCGCCTCACGCCTGTGCTCCTGTGCGGAACGATGCTCGCGGGCGTCTGTCATGCCCCAGCCATGGCGCAGCAATCGCCTGCCTCCACCCCACCGGCTGCCACCGCAAGCCCGGTACCAGCGACGAGCGCGATCAGTCCGACCCAGACGATCCGCTCGATCACGGTCGAGGGCTCGCAGCGTCTGGAACCGGACACGGTGCTGTCCTACACGCGCCTTCGCGTCGGCGGCAGCTACACCCGCGCCAGCCTGGACGAAGGGCTCAAGGAACTTTACGCCAGCGAGCTGTTCTCGGACGTTCAGATCCGCGACAATGAAGGCGCGCTGACCATTCAGGTCACCGAGAATCCGGTGATCAACCGCATCGTGCTGGAAGGCAACAAGCGCCTGAAGGACGAAAAAATCCTGCCCGAGATCAAGATGGCGCCGCGCCAGATCTACACGCGCTCGAAAGTGCGCGCGGACGTGGCCCGGATCATCGAGCTGTATCGTCGGCAGGGCCGCTTCGCCGCCGTGGTTGATCCCAAGCTGGTCAAGCTCGATCAGAACCGCGTCGACATCGTCTACGAGATTTCGGAAGGTCCGAAGTCTAAGGTCCGCCAGATCAACATCATTGGCAACAATGTGTTCGGTGACGGCCGTCTGCGCGGTGAGATGGCAACAAAGCAGGCGCGCTGGTTCCGCCTCTTCTCTTCCGGCACCACGTACGACCCGGATCGTATGGCTTACGATCAGCAGAAAATGCGCCAGTTCTACCTGACGCAGGGCTATGCCGAGTTCCGCGTGGTCTCCGCCGTGGCGGAGCTGACATCGAACAAGCAGGACTTCATCATCACGTATGTGGTGGAGGAAGGCGATCGCTACAAGTTCGGCGACGTCGCGGTGAAAAGCGACATTCGCGATCTCTCCTCGGATGCCCTGACCCGCTCGCTGCGCATGCACAAGGGCGACTGGTACAATGCCAAGGAAGTCGAGGACACGGTCGAGCAGCTCAACCAGACCGCCGGTCTGTTTGGCTACGCCTTTGCGGACGTGCAGCCCGAGTTCAACCGGAGCAAGGAAGATCGCACCATGGCGATCACCTTCCGGATCGCCAATGCGCCGCGCGTCTATGTCGAGCGGGTGGACATCAACGGCAACACGCTGACGCAGGACAAGGTCGTCCGCCGCGAGTTCCGCCTGCACGAGGGCGACGCGTTCAATACCTTCCAGGTCAAGCGTTCGCAGGACCGCATCAACTCGCTCGGCTTCTTCCAGGAAAAGCTGGAAATCGAGCAGAAGCCGGGGTCGGCGCCGGACCGCATCATCCTGGAGACCAATGTCGAGGAGAAGGCGACTGGCGAGTTGCAGCTTTCGGCCGGCTTCTCGTCGCTGGAGCGCTTCATCCTTTCAGCGTCGATCACGCAGCGCAATTTCCGCGGCATGGGCCAGGAGCTGCGAACCTCGGTCAACTATTCGGCTTATTCCAAGTCGGTCAATGTGGGCTTCACCGAGCCATATTTCATGGATAAGAACATCGCGGTCGGCGCGGACATCTTCCGCCAGGACATGAACTCGTTCAACTATATCTCGGGCAACACCCGCAACACCATCTACAGTCAGGTGCGTACCGGCTTCCAGCTGCGTGCCGGCATTCCGGTGACGGAATATCTCTCGCTGGCGCTGCGCTATGGCCTGTCGTTCGACAATGTGACGCTGGACCAGTCCACCTATTACAGCGATCGCCTGACGCCCAATGTCTTGCAGTGCGATCCGCTGCTGGCGGGCCAGTATCTGTGCGATGCGATCGGCAAGCGGACCACCTCGACCATCGGCTACTCGCTGATCTTCGATTCGCGCGACAACCGCATCCGGCCGACGCGCGGCCATAGCGTGACCTTCAGTCAGGATTTCGCTGGCCTGGGCGGCAACGTGCGGTATCTGCGCAATCGTCTCTCGGCGGACAAGTTCTGGCCGCTCGGTGGTGGCTTCATCTTCTCGCTGCGCGGCGAGGCGGGGTACATCAAATCGTTCGAGTCCGCGAAGAGCGCGAGTGGCGACCCGGTTCGCCTCGTTGATCGCTTCTTCCTGGGTGAGCCGCAGCTGCGCGGTTTCGATATTCGCGGCGTCGGCCCGCGTATCATCCGCAAATATTATACTTATGATACTTCGGGGAACGTCACCGGCCTCAACGAGAGTCGTAGTACCTGGTCGGACGATTCACTGGGTGGCCGGGCTTATTATCTGGCGCATGCCGAGGTTGAGATTCCGCTTGGGTCCGGCGCGCGCGATCTGGGGTTGCGTCCGTCGATCTTCGTCGATGCCGGTGCGGTCTTCGGGGTCCGCCGACCGACCTATGCCAACGGCGGCCTGCTCGATCTGCCGACAACAATCACCTTGCCTTATTATGACGCCAGCGGGCTGCGTCAGTGCCTGTCCGAGACGGACGGCAGCCTCACTTCCATTCCTAACGGATCGAGCTGTCCGGCCGGCAGCAGCGTCTATGGCGTGCAGGTTGGCGGCTTCAAGGAATTCTTCTATGGCGACACGCCTAAGCCGCGCGTGTCCGTTGGCTTCGGCGTGAACTGGAACTCGCCGTTCGGCCCCTTCCGTATCGACGTCGCCAAGGCGCTCATTACCGCTCCGGGCGACGACACCAAGCTTGTCACTTTCAACATAGGGACTCAATTCTGATGCGTAACTCGATCCTTTCCGCCGTTGCGCTTGCAACGGTGTCCGTTAGCGCGCTGGCCGTTTCCGCGCCCGCTGCCGCACAGGTCAAGCAGGCCATTGCTGTGGTGAATGTTGAGCAGGCCATCGGCCAGTCGGCTGCTGCGCAGACTGCTGGCCAGCAGATGCAGGTGACCTACAAGGCCAACATCGACCAGGTGAATGCGCGCCAGACAGCACTGCAGACCGAGCTTAAGCAGAAGCAGGACGCGCTGCAGGCCGCCGTGACCGCCGCCGGCCAGAACCCGCCGCCGGCGAAGCAGACGGAGCTGCAGACCCAGTATGCCGCGCTCCAGAAGCGCGCGCAGGAAGCGCAGGCCGAGCTGCAGCAGCTCGGGCAGCCGCTCGAGTTGGCCCGTGCTTATGCGCTGGAGCAGATCGGCGCCAAGCTGGACGAGGCGATGCGCGCGGTCATGACCAAGAACAAGATCGACCTGCTGCTCAAGTCCGGCGCTGCCGAGGCTTATGCTCCGGGCGCGGACGTGACCAATCTGCTCGTGCAGGAGCTTAACGCACTGGTGCCGACGGTCGGCATCGTGCCGCCGCAGGGCTGGCGTCCGGGTGGCCAGGGTCAGCAGGCCGCAGCCCCTGCCGCTGCTGCGCCGGCTGCAGCGGCGCCGGCCACGGCCGCCAAGCCCAAGCCGCAGGGCCGCTGACGCGCTCATGACGGCTGAGCAGGATCAGGGCGTCGCCAATCTCGGTGGACTTGATATCCGCCGGATCATGGCAGCGCTGCCGCATCGTTATCCATTGCTGCTCGTTGATCGTGTGGTGTCGATGGTCCCCAGGACCTCGATCCACGCGATCAAGGCCGTGTCGATGAATGAGCCCTTCTTTCAGGGCCATTTCCCCGGCCGACCGATCATGCCGGGCGTACTCATCGTCGAGGCGCTTGCGCAAACCGCCGCCGTGCTGGCGATCGAGTCGATGGATCTCGCCGGCAGCGGCAAGCTCGTCTATTTCATGGGCATCGAGAACGCCAAGTTCCGCGCCCCGGTGGAGCCGGGCTGTCTGCTCGATCTGCATGTCGAGTTCACGCAGTTGCGTGGCGCGGTCTGCAAATTCTCGGGTAAGGCAAGCATTGAGGGGAAGCTGTGCGCGGAAGCGCATTGCATCGCGATGATCGCGGACCCGCCGAAGGAATGAGCCTTTCGCCTCGCCCGGCCCAATGGGGCAGGGCAAGGGAAGCCGGCGAAACCCTTGCCTTCCCGTGCGTCCCGCGCTAAGGGCCGCGCTTCCGAAACTCCCCGGCCGGTCGGAAACCGGCCAAATCTGGAGCTGATTGCCATGAAAAAAGATACCCATCCCGATTATCACTTCATCACCGTCCAGCTGACCGACGGCTCGAGCTTCCAGACGCGCTCGACCTGGGGCAAGGAAGGCGACACGCTCGCGCTCGACATCGACCCGAGCTCGCACCCGGCCTGGACTGGCGGCAATCAGCGTCTGCTCGATCAGGGCGGCCAGGTGGCACGCTTCAACAAGCGCTTCGGTGGCCTCACCCTCAAGAAGGGTTGATCGGCTCCTGTTGTGCGGCGGCGCAAGCTGCTGGCACACGGAACAAGAAAAGGGCCTCGGTTTTCCGAGGCCCTTCTTTTTTGGCTGCCGTTGTTGGCGGTTCAGGCGAAGCTGACTGCCGTGCGACGACGGCGCATGGTGCTGCCGACAAGCGCGAAGCCGCCGATCATCATCGCCCAGGTGGCAGGCTCAGGCACAGCGCCCGTATCGACCGGGGGTGGCGTCACGGCACCAAATCCGTCGAGATAGACATAGCCCAGGTGGCCGCTCAGTTCGCAGTCTGCAGCGATGACGGACAGCAGGAAGTCGTGCCCCACCAGCGAGTCACCGATGGCGAGCTGCTCGATCTGCCACTCCGGCGTGTAGAAATAGCCGCCGAGCGACGAGAAGCGGCTATCCACGCCGCCGCCGCTCGATGCGGCATTATATTCCCGACGGATGATCTCGGTGCCCGTGGTCATGTCCTTGAGCGTGATGATCATCGTGCCCGCATCGTTCACGCCATGGGCGCCCTGGAGCACGGATTTCCAGGCGAAGAAGATGTTGGCGTCTGTGTAGTTGTTGACCCGCTGTTCGAGCAGCGAGGCGTAGCCGCCGGTGCTCGTGTCCTCGACGCGGTAGCTATAGTTGCCGCTATAGACGGTGGAGCCGAGCGCGGCGCCAACACGGGCGTCGACCGTGCCGGCCGAGATGACCGCTGAGCGGCTGTTGCCGGCCGAGAAATCGCCCGGATCGAGCTGAGGGTTGTAGATGTTGACGCGATAGGCATTGCCCTGGGCCCAGCCATTGGCAGACCCTTCCTCAAAGCCGCCGTTGACAAAGCCGGCAGCGGACACGGAGGCAGGCGCCAGGGCGAGCAGAGCCGCCGCGGCGAAATACGTCGCTTTCATGTTTAATATCCCCACTTGGTTCCCACATGGCTGCTTCACACCCGCCGGCCCCACGCAAGTCAGGCCATGTTCGGCAAGTCTGAACCAGTAAGAATTTCTTAAGATATTCAACAGGCTTCCGGTACGTCATAATAATGACAATATCCGTTACTTTGGGCGCGGTCGGGCTGATCTCGTCCCTGAATTGGACCATGTTATAACATCTATGTCGTCAGGCGTTCGGGGCGGCTGTGCAGGGCAGGGCTGGTGCGGCATCGACGGCGCGTGTGCGTGGCGGCAGGTCCAGTGCTTGCGCTTCCGGGCTGCAGGCATGGGGCGTGTCCTTCGGTTCCCTGCGCCGAAGCGCTTTTTCAGCACAGGCGCCAAAGGAAAAGGCCCGCCGGATCGCTCCGGCGGGCCTTTCGTGATGTCATGCGTCCCGAAGGAAGGGGGCTGGTGTCAGCCCAGATCCTCGGTGGTGAAGTCCTCACCTTGCACCGCACCCAGCGGATCGTCGCCGATCGCCGCCTCGGGGCCTTCGCGTAGCTCGGCGGCATGTTCCTCGGCCGCAGTGCGCGGCGCGACGAGATGCTGCTCGTTGGCGACGCGCATGGCTGCGCGCAGCGCGGCATCACGGCTGTTCGCGGCGATGCGCATGCGGTTCATCGAGGAGCCCGTGCCGGCCGGAATGAGACGGCCGACAATGACGTTCTCCTTGAGGCCAACCAGCGTATCCTTCTTGCCCTGGACGGCCGCCTCGGTGAGGACGCGGGTCGTCTCCTGGAAGGACGCTGCCGAGATGAAGCTGCGGGTCTGCAGACTCGCCTTGGTGATGCCGAGGAGGATCGGCTTGCCTTCGGCGGGCTGCTGGCCCGGCGTCAGCTTGGCGTTCACCTCATCCATCTCGTCCCGGTCGACCTGTTCGCCAGCGAGCAGGGTGGTGTCGCCACCGTTGGTGATCTCGACCTTCTGCAGCATCTGACGGACGATCGTCTCGATGTGCTTGTCGTTGATCTTCACGCCCTGCAGTCGATAGACTTCCTGGATTTCGCTGACGAGATATTCGGCCAGCGGCTCGATGCCGAGCACTTCCAGAATGTCATGCGGGTCGGGAGAGCCGCCGATCAGGTTGTCGCCACGCTTGACGTAGTCGCCTTCCTGAACGTCGATCACCTTGCTCTTGGGGATCAGATACTCGACCGGCTCGCCGCCATCCTCGGGGAGGATCGCGATCTTGCGCTTGGCTTTGTAGTCCTTGAGGAACTGCACGCGGCCCGAGACCTTGGCGATAATCGCATTGTCCTTGGGCTTGCGTGCCTCGAAGAGCTCGGCGACGCGCGGCAGACCGCCGGTAATGTCGCGGGTCTTCGCAGCCTCGCGGGAGACACGCGCCAGCACGTCACCGGCCTGCACCTGCGCACCGTCTTCCACCGAGAGCATGGCGCCCGGCTGAAGCAGATAGCGCGCGGCCTCGCCCGACGAATCGTCGAGCAGGGTGAGGCGCGGACGCAGGTCGTCCTTGGAGCGGGAGGCCGCGCGATGCTCGGTCACCACGCGCTGCGAGATGCCGGTGGCTTCGTCAGCCTGCTCGGTCAGCGTCTTGCCGTCGATCAGGTCCTGATACTTCACGATACCAGGCTTCTCGGTGATGACCGGCTGCGTGAACGGATCCCATTCGGCAATGCGGTCGCCCTGCTTCACCTTGGCGCCGTGGGCGAAGAGGATCGCCGCACCATAAGGCAGGCGATGGGTTGCGCGCTCGCGGCCCTCATCGTCGATGATCGCCAGCTCGCCATTACGGGCAAGCGACAGGCGGCGCCCATGCTTGTCCATGATGGTCGGCATGTCGCGCAGCTCCAGCGTGCCGTCGGCGAAAGCCTCCAGGCTCGACTGTTCGTTGAGCTGGGCGGCACCACCGATGTGGAAGGTACGCATGGTGAGCTGAGTGCCCGGCTCGCCGATCGACTGCGCCGCGATGACGCCCACAGCCTCACCGATGTTCACCGGCGTACCACGGGCGAGGTCACGACCGTAGCACTTGGCGCAGACGCCCATCTTCGACTCGCAGATCAGCGGGCTGCGGATCTTCATGCTCTGGACGCCGATCGCCTCGATCTTCGCGACCATGGGCTCATCGAGCAGCGTGCCTTCCGGCACGATGACCGATCCGTCCTTGCTGTCGACGATGTCCTCGGCCGTGGTGCGGCCCAGCACGCGCTCGCCGAGCGAGGCGATGACGCTGCCGCCCTGGACGATGGCCTTCATTTCCAGTGCACGGCTCGTGCCGCAATCGATCTCGACGATCGTGCAGTCCTGCGACACGTCGACCAGACGGCGGGTCAGGTAACCCGAGTTCGCCGTCTTGAGCGCGGTGTCGGCCAGGCCCTTACGAGCGCCGTGGGTCGAGTTGAAGTATTCAAGAACGGTCAGACCTTCCTTGAAGTTCGAGATGATCGGGGTTTCGATGATCTCGCCCGACGGCTTGGCCATGAGGCCGCGCATACCGGCAAGCTGCTTCATCTGCGCCGGGGAGCCGCGCGCACCCGAGTGGCTCATCATGTAGATCGAGTTGATCGGCTTCAGGCGGCCCGTCTCCGGGTCCTTCGGCATCGCGCGGATCTCGTCCATCATGGCGTTGGCCACGCGGTCACCGCAGCCCGACCAGGCGTCGATCACCTTGTTGTACTTTTCCTGCTGCGTGATCAGACCGTCCTGATACTGCTGCTCATAGTCGGCCACGAGCGCCTTGGTCTCTTCGACCAGCGGCACCTTGGCGTCCGGAATGATCATGTCGTCCTTGCCGAACGAGATGCCGGCCTGGAAGGCGTGGCGGAAGCCCAGCGCCATGATCGCGTCGGCGAACAGCACCGTGTCCTTCTGGCCGGTGTGACGATAGACCTCGTCGATCACGTCGCCCACGTCCTTCTTGGTGAGGAGGCGGTTGACGGTGTCGAACGGCACCTTGTGGCTCTTGGGCAGGCACTCGCCGATGAGCATGCGACCCGGCGTCGTCTCGAAGCGCTTCATCACCTCGCGGCCGTTCTCATCGACCTGCGGCACGCGGCTGATGATCTTCGAGTGCAGCGTCACGGCCTTGGCGAAGAGCGCCTGATGCACTTCCTGCAGATCGGCCAGCACCATGCCTTCGCCCGGCTCGCCTTCGCGCTCCATGGAGAGGTAATAGATGCCCAGCACCATGTCCTGCGAGGGCACGATGATCGGCTTGCCGTTCGCGGGGCTCAGGATGTTGTTGGTCGACATCATCAGCACGCGCGCTTCGAGCTGGGCCTCAAGGCTCAGCGGGACGTGCACGGCCATCTGGTCACCGTCGAAATCAGCGTTGAAGGCCGAGCAGACGAGCGGGTGCAGCTGGATCGCCTTGCCCTCGATCAGCACGGGTTCGAACGCCTGGATGCCGAGACGGTGGAGCGTCGGCGCGCGGTTCAGCAGCACCGGATGCTCGCGGATCACCTCGTCGAGGATGTCCCAGACTTCCTTGCGCTCCTTCTCGACCCACTTCTTGGCCTGCTTCAGGGTCATGGAGAGACCCTTGGCGTCCAGACGGGCGTAGATGAAGGGCTTGAACAGCTCGAGCGCCATCTTCTTGGGCAGGCCGCACTGGTGCAGCTTGAGTTCCGGACCCGTCACGATGACCGAACGGCCCGAATAGTCGACTCGCTTGCCGAGCAGGTTCTGGCGGAAGCGGCCCTGCTTGCCCTTGAGCATGTCGGAGAGCGACTTGAGCGGACGCTTGTTGGCGCCGGTGATGACGCGGCCGCGACGGCCGTTATCGAACAGGGCGTCAACAGCTTCCTGCAACATGCGCTTTTCGTTGCGGACAATGATGTCCGGCGCACGCAGCTCCATCAGGCGCTTCAGGCGGTTGTTGCGATTGATCACGCGGCGATAGAGGTCGTTCAAGTCCGACGTGGCGAAGCGGCCGCCGTCGAGCGGCACCAGCGGGCGCAGCTCGGGCGGGATGACCGGCACCACGTCGAGGATCATCCATTCCGGGCGATTGCCGGATTCGATGAAGCTCTCGACCACCTTCAGGCGCTTGATGATCTTCTTGGGCTTCAACTCGGACTTGGTGACGGCGAGCTCTTCCAGCAACGCCTTCTGCTCGCCTTCCAGGTCGAGATCCATGAGCATCTGCTTGACCGCTTCGGCACCGATGCCGGCGGAGAAGGCGTCCTCGCCATACTCATCCTGCGCGTCGAGCAGTTCGTCCTCATTGAGGAGCTGATACTTCTCCAGCGGGGTCAGGCCCGGCTCGATGACGATGTAGCTCTCGAAGTAGAGGACGCGCTCAAGCTGCTTGAGCTGCATGTCGAGCAGCAGGCCGATGCGCGAGGGCAGCGACTTGAGGAACCAGATGTGCGCAACCGGCGCGGCCAGCTCGATGTGGCCCATGCGCTCGCGGCGGACCTTCGAGACCGTGACCTCGACGCCGCACTTTTCGCAAACGATGCCCTTGTACTTCATGCGCTTGTACTTGCCGCACAGGCACTCATAGTCCTTGATCGGGCCGAAGATGCGCGCGCAGAACAGGCCGTCACGCTCGGGCTTGAACGTGCGGTAGTTGATCGTCTCGGGCTTCTTGATCTCGCCGAAGGACCAGGAACGGATGCGCTCAGGCGAGGCGATGCCGATCTGGATCTGGTCGAACACCTCGGGCTTGGCCATCGGGTTCGCGAAGGTGGTCAGTTCGTTCATATCTCAATTCCCTCTTGAGGGCTGAATGTCTTTAAGGGGCGAAAGCGGGGAGGGGCGCCGCGCGGGCGGCGCCCTCAATCCCCTTATTCCGCCGCCTCGGGCAGCTCGCCGTCGTCGTCGCTGAGGTCTTCCAGGGCCGCCAGCTCGACATTGAGGCCGAGCGAGCGCATTTCCTTGACCAGCACGTTGAAGCTCTCGGGAATGCCGGCCTCGAACGTGTCGTCACCCTTGACGATCGCCTCATAGACCTTGGTGCGGCCGACAACGTCATCGGACTTCACCGTGAGCATTTCCTGCAGCGTATACGCCGCGCCGTAAGCTTGCAGCGCCCAGACCTCCATCTCACCGAAGCGCTGGCCACCGAACTGCGCCTTGCCGCCCAGCGGCTGCTGGGTGACGAGCGAGTAGGGGCCGATCGACCGGGCGTGGATCTTGTCGTCCACAAGGTGGTGCAGCTTCAGCATGTAGATGATGCCCACGGTCACCTTGCGGTCGAAGGCGTCGCCGGTCCGGCCGTCGAACAGCGTCGACTGACCCGAGCGGTCGAGACCGGCCAGCGCCAGCATGTCGGAGACATCCTGCTCGCGGGCACCGTCAAACACCGGGGTTGCGATCGGCACGCCCGTGAGGAGATTGGACGCCAGCTCGACGATCTGGTCGGCGGAGCGGGCATTGATCTCATCGGCGTAATTCTCGCCATAGACCGTCAGCAGACGTTCCTTGACCGCTTCGGGCATCTCACCGCCAACGGCATTCGGATTAGCCTCGCGCCAGTCACGCAGGGCAGACTTGATCTGCTGGCCCAGGCCGCGCGCGGCCCAGCCCAGATGCGTCTCGAAGATCTGCCCGACGTTCATGCGCGACGGCACGCCCAGCGGGTTGAGCACGATGTCGACCGGGGTGCCATCCTCAAGGAACGGCATATCCTCGACCGGCAGGATGCGCGAGATGACGCCCTTGTTGCCATGGCGGCCGGCCATCTTGTCGCCCGGCTGCAGCTTGCGCTTCACCGCGACGAAGACCTTGACCATCTTGAGCACGCCCGGGGGCAACTCGTCGCCGCGCTGCAGCTTCTCGACGCGATCCTCGAACTTCTCGACGATCAGCTTCACCGCCTCGTCATACTGGGCCTTCACGGCTTCCAGATGCGTCTGGACGGTGTCGTCCGCCACGGCGAACTTCCACCACTCGTGGCGCTCGACTTCGGAAAGCAGCTCCTCGGTGATCTCGATGCCCTTCTTCACGCCCTTGGGCGCTGCAGTGGCCATCTGGCCGAGCAGCATGTCCCGGAGACGATTGAAGGTGGCGCGGTTGAGGATGCCGCGCTCGTCCTCACGGTCCTTGGCGAGGCGGTCGATTTCCTCCCGCTCGATCGCCATGGCGCGCTCGTCCTTGTCGATGCCGTGACGGTTGAACACGCGCACCTCGACGATCGTACCGGCCACGCCCGGCGGCAGGCGAAGCGAGGTGTCGCGCACGTCGCTGGCCTTTTCACCGAAGATGGCGCGCAGCAGCTTCTCTTCCGGCGTCATCGGGCTTTCGCCCTTCGGCGTGATCTTGCCGACCAGAATGTCGCCCGGCTCGACCTCGGCACCGATGTAGACGATGCCTGCCTCGTCGAGGTTGCGCAGTGCTTCCTCGCCGACGTTCGGGATGTCGCGGGTGATGTCTTCCGGCCCGAGCTTGGTATCGCGGGCCATCACCTCAAACTCCTCGATGTGGATCGAGGTGAAGACGTCGTCCTTCACGATCCGCTCGGAGATGAGGATGGAGTCCTCGTAGTTGTAGCCGTTCCAGGGCATGAACGCGACGAGGCTGTTGCGGCCCAGCGCCAGCTCGCCCAGCTCGGTCGAGGGACCATCTGCGATCACGTCGCCGGCCTGAACGATTTCACCGACCTTCACCAGCGGACGCTGGTTGATGCAGGTATCCTGGTTCGAGCGCTGGAACTTCATCAGGGTGTAGATGTCCACGCCCGACTTGCCCGGCTCGACATCCTCGGTCGCGCGGATGACGATACGGGTCGCGTCGACCTGATCGACGATGCCGGTGCGGCGAGCCGCGATGGCAGCGCCGGAGTCCCGAGCCACCGTCTCTTCCATGCCGGTGCCGACGAACGGCGCCTCGGCCCGGACCAGCGGCACGGCCTGACGCTGCATGTTCGAGCCCATGAGCGCGCGGTTGGCGTCGTCATTTTCCAGGAAGGGAATGAGCGAGGCGGCGACCGAGACGAGCTGCTTGGGGCTGACGTCCATGAGGGTGATGTTGTCGCGCGGCGACATCAGGAATTCACCGGCCTGACGAGCCGAGATCAGCTCCTCGACGAAGGTGCCGTCCGGGTTCACCTCGGCGTTCGCCTGGGCGATCGTGTGCTTGGCCTCTTCCATGGCGGAGAGATACACGACCTCGTTGGTGACCTTGTGGTCGATCACCTTGCGATAAGGCGTCTCGATGAAGCCGTACTTGTTGACGCGCGAGAAGCTCGCCAGCGAGTTGATCAGACCGATGTTCGGGCCTTCCGGCGTCTCGATCGGGCAAATGCGGCCATAGTGGGTCGGGTGAACGTCGCGGACTTCGAAGCCAGCGCGCTCGCGGGTCAGGCCGCCCGGGCCGAGCGCCGAGACGCGACGCTTGTGCGTGATTTCGGAGAGCGGGTTGGTCTGGTCCATGAACTGCGAGAGCTGCGAGGAGCCGAAGAACTCGCGCACAGCCGCCACGGCGGGCTTGGCGTTGATGAGGTCGTTCGGCATCACCGTCGAAACGTCGACGCTCGACATGCGCTCCTTAACGGCGCGCTCCATGCGGAGCAGGCCGACGCGATACTGGTTCTCGAGAAGCTCGCCGACCGAGCGGACGCGGCGGTTGCCGAGATTGTCGATATCGTCGATCTCGCCCTTGCCGTCCTTGAGGTTCACCAGCTCCTTGACCACAGCGAGGATGTCCTCGCGGCGCAGCGTGGTGATGGTGTCCTCGGCGTCCAGACCCAGACGCATGTTCAGCTTCACGCGGCCCACCGCCGAGAGGTCGTAGCGCTCCGGATCGAAGAACAGGCCCTCGAACAGCGCTTCGGCCGTCTCGCGCGTCGGCGGTTCGCCAGGGCGCATGACGCGGTAGATGTCGGAGAGCGCGTGGTCGCGATCCTCGGCCTTGTCGACCTTGAGCGTGTTGCGGATCCACGGGCCGGTGTTGACATGGTCGATGTCGAGCAGGTCGAGCCGGTCGATGCCGGCCTTGTCCAGCTTCTCCAGATTTTCGGCGGAGACTTCGTCGCCAGCTTCGATGTAAATCTGGCCGGTCGCCTCGTTGATGAGGTCATAGGCGCTATAGCGGCCGAAGACTTCCTCGGTCGGGATGACAAGCGCTTCCAGCCCGTCCTTGCCGGCCTTGAGCGCGGCGCGCGGGCTGATCTTCTGGCCGGCGGGGAACACGACTTCGCCGGTCTTGGCGTCGACGATGTCGAACATCGGCTTCTGGCCGCGCCAGGCTTCGGTCACATAGGGAATCTGCCAGCCGTTTTCACCGCGGACATAGGTCACCTTGTTGTAGAACTCGCCGAGGATCTGCTCGCTGTTCAGGCCGAGCGCATAGAGCAGCGCCGTGACCGGCAGCTTGCGCTTGCGATCGATGCGGACGTTCACGACGTCCTTGGCATCGAACTCGAAGTCGAGCCACGAGCCGCGATAAGGGATGACGCGCGCAGCGAAGAGATACTTGCCGGACGAGTGCGTCTTGCCACGGTCATGGTCGAACAGCACGCCCGGCGAGCGGTGCATCTGGGACACGATGACGCGCTCGGTGCCGTTGATGATGAAGGTGCCGTTGCCCGTCATGAGCGGCATGTCGCCCATGTAGACATCCTGCTCCTTGATATCGAGCACGGAGCGGGTCTCGGTGTCCTGGTCGACTTCGAACACGATGAGGCGCAGCGTCACGCGCATCGGCGCCGCGTAGGTGATGCCACGCTGGCGGCATTCCTCGGTGTCGTATTTGGGCTCTTCCAGCTCGTAGTGAACGAAGTCGAGCTCTGCGGTGCCGGCGAAGTCGCGGATCGGGAAGACGCTGCGCAGCGTCTTTTCGAGGCCGGAGACATAGCCGATCGCGGGATTGGAGCGAAGGAACTGCTCGTAGCTTTCGCGCTGCACCTCGATGAGGTTCGGCATCTGCACGACTTCGTGAATATTGCCGAAGACCTTGCGAATGCGCTTCTTTGCGCTTTCACCGGCCGAGACGGGGGGGTGAGCCTTGGTTGCCATGCGTGTCCTGCCTGAAATGGTCCCAAAATAAAGATCGCATCACAGCGAAAATTCAGCCCGAATTCGGCGAAGCCGCGCCGGAAGGCCGGCTTCGGAAACGCAAAAAAGTGCGGGTCGGGGCTGTCCGATCCGCACTGCAGCGTCTGGTAGACCTGGCGCTCGCCCCATACGTTTGGCGTGCCGTGCGCAACGCGGCATGCTGGCCCGGGCGAGGGCAGGTGGCCTTTCCGGTCAAGCCGGCAAGGTCCGATTAGGTTGCCGATATAGTCCCAAATCGGGCCAATGCAAGAGGGATCGGCGGCTTGTCCCCGGATGGAGGACGATATGTCAGCCGGTCTTCTTCTCGAACACGCCACAAAGCACGCGCGCACCGCTGTTGCCTGTCGGGTCGGTCTTCATGTCGTCGGGGGCGGCGTGAATGACGAAGGCCGATCCATCGGCGTCGAACAGCGCATCGAAGCTGCTGTGAGCCATGAAATCGAGCGAGCCGGCGCCTTTTCCGTCGGCAGTGAGCATCGGCAGATCGCCCTGATGCGCGCCCAGGGGATTATCGAGCCCGTGCTGCTTGCCCGTGGGATTGAGATGGCCGCCGGCGGAAGCGAAGTCTGGTGCGGTGCACTTGCCGACCGTATGGATGTGCATCCCGTGTTGACCGGGCGCCAGGCCGCCCGTCACGGAGATGGATCCTTCCAGCATGTCGCCTTCGGGCAGCAAAGTCACCTTGCCGACGACCTGTCCGGTCGCGTCATGCAGGATAGCCTCTGCATAAGGGGTCGGCGCAAGGGCGGTCGCGCGCGCGGACTTCAGCTTGTTTGCGGCCAGCGTTCCGGTCGAGCAGGTCGCGATGATTGCGACGGTGGCAAGCAGGCGGGGCAGGCGATCGGTCATGATGTGGTCCTCGTCTCTAATGTTGGCCTCGGATCCCCCAGTATGAGGCGCGGCAATTCTACAAAGCCTTGAGTAAGCTGGATAGTTCCTGAACCGGAAGTGTTTTTGGTTGAGGCGCCAGTGCGGGATAGCCCAATTCCCAACCGGTCAGAGCCGTGCGATCAGTCGTTCCATTGCCTTGGCCGCGCGGCAGGACGCAGCCAGAAGATTGGCATGGAAGTCGCCTGCGCTTTCATGATTGGCGTCGTCCGTCGTGGCCTTGATGCCCGCCCATGGCAAGCCGACCTGGCTGGCATATTGGGCAACGGCGGCCGTCTCCATGTCCACCACGTCCGCGCCCAGCGCCGCGACGAGATGCGCGGCATAGCCGGCATCCTCGATGAAGGCGTCCCCACTCGTGATGCAGGCATGGGGCAGGCCGCTGCCGGGGTCGGGCAGGGCGGCATAGGGATCGACATTGGCTGGGCCCATCGGCCAGGCACCTGGCGGATAGTGCACGAACGCGCTGGCTTTGCGGGCGCCATAGTCGTGCTGGACGGCGCGGGCGAGATAGAAGCAGTCGCCTTCAATCGTGCTGAGCTTGCCGGCGGTGCCGACAGTGACGAGCAGGTCAGCGCCATGCCGAGCGTGGAGCCGGGCGGCGGCGGAGACGATGTTCACCTTGCCGATGCCCGTCGTTGCGAGCACGATGCGATGGTCGCCGATCTCGATCCGTCGCAGCGACGGCCAAGCATCTTCTAGCGGCTCGCCAGCACCGGGCATGAACGCATCGGCTTCCTCGACGAGGGCGGCGAGCAGGATGATGTGCATAAGTCAGTGTCCTTCGAAGCTGATCAGGGCGATCGGTTCGATGCCTTGTGCACGCAACTTCGTCGCTCCGCCCAGATCAGGCAGATCGACGATGAACAACGCTGTGTCGACAATCGCGCCCTGACCGCGCAGCAGCCCGGCACCGGCAAGCGCGGTGCCGCCGGTCGCCAGAAGATCATCGACGAGCACGATGCGCTGGCCGGGCGTGACGGCGCCTTGATGCATCTCGATGCGGTCGGTGCCATATTCCAGCGCATAATCGATGCCCACCGTTTGGCCGGGTAGCTTGCCCTGCTTGCGCAGCATCACCTTGCCCTTGCGCAGCGCGTAGGACAGGCCAGCGGCGACGATGAAGCCGCGCGCTTCGATTCCGGCGATCAGGTCCACAGTGGCGGGATCAATGGTGGCTGCCAGCCGATCGATCGTCGCGCGAAAACCTTCCCCATCGAGAAGCAGGGTGGAGACGTCACGGAACTGGATACCGGGAATCGGATAGTCCGCGACCGTCCGGATAAGCGCCTTGAGGTCGTCGTTGCCGGTGGCCGGCGCGCGGCGGGATTCGGTCGTCATCAGGTCCTCGAAAATGAGTTTTCCGGTCGGATTGGCGAAATGGGCAGGCGGAAAAAAGGCGAACTGGCCGTGGCATGAGACACGGCGTTGCTGCCGCCCTTTACATGTCTTTACAGCCCCTGCCTGAAATGGTTAACGCTGTCCCATATTGGGTCAACAGACACAATTCAGAGACAAGCACAATCGGGACAAAGAGGTCGGCAATTACGAAAGTGGGTTGGACTTCTCTTCTGTGCATTCTCGCCACTTTTCCTGCCTCGGGACAAGTCGAAAATGCAACAGAAGTCTTGGCGGCCAGTGGCCCGGCGTTTCAGGCGGCGCAGCTTCCCGAACGGGGTTCCGTTGCGTCCGAGCGCTCGATTCAGGAGATCCGCGCGCCCCGTCTTATCGCCAGCGAACCCTTGATTGACGCCGAGGCTGAGGCTTTGCCGCTGCTTGTGCCTGCATCACGGCCAGAGGCTGCCAAAGACCTGGTTGCTGTTGCACCGGCGGCCTCCACGGAAACGTCGACCGTTGCCTATGATCGGATCGCTGCGCTCGCGGCAATCCCGCTGTCGCAACCCGCAGCGTCTCCCGCCCAGACGACGGGATCGGCTGGTAAGCTCGCTCCCTGGACGGCGCAACTGCGTCTCTATGCTGTCGACTTCTGGCGCCAGATCGGACTGGTCCTCGCGCTTTTGACCACCCTGTCGCTTCTGATACTGCGCATTGGCGAGCGAGGCCGTCATTCCGCGCAGGAACTGGTGCTGGAGGTTGCGGGCCTCGCCACCGTTCAGGCTGCTGCCCCGTCGACGGAGGAGATTCCTCTGCTGAAGGTCACGTCGCAGGAGACTGAAGCGCGTCCCGTTTCAGCTAATTCGGCGGATCGGGTTGTAGCGCGCGAAATGGAGGACGGTGAGCCGAGAGCGCAGCGCTTCACAGAGACTCCTGAGCCTGGTGCACGCGCTAATACCGCGTTGTCGACCGTCGCCGTGCAGTCGCGCACTCATCCAACCCTGCGCGAGGCGATCGAGGCGATCAAGGCCGACATGAGAAATACGCCTGCACCCAAGGCAGTGATCGAAGCCTGACCTCTGGCGGGCCACGCGTTTGAGCAGGTCGGCTGTGTTGTCACCCTGTGTGGGGCATTGCTCGCCTCGCAGCTAAGCAATTGGCAATTTGCAAAACGAAAAAGGGACGCACCCTGCAGGATGCGTCCCTTTTTGTGATCGGACGGGCGGCGTCGCTGCCGCCCGTAACGCGATTACTTGATCTCGACGGTCGCGCCGGCTTCCTCGAGCTTCTTCTTGATCTCTTCGGCCTCGGCCTTGTTGACGCCTTCCTTGACGGCCTTGGGAGCCGACTCGACGAGGGTCTTGGCTTCGGTCAGGCCGAGCGCGGTGATGGCGCGCACTTCCTTGATGACGTTGATCTTCTTGCCGCCGTCGTTGACGAGGATCACGTCGAACTCGGTCTTCTCTTCGGCAGCCGGGGCATCGCCACCAGCAGCACCACCGGCCGGAGCGGCGACGGCGACGGCTGCAGCAGCCGAGACGCCCCACTTCTCTTCGAGCGCCTTCGAGAGCTCGGCGGCCTCGAGAACGGTCAGGGCGGAGAGCTGGTCGACGAGAGCGTTGATATCAGCCATTGTAGTTCACTCCATTTTCTAGGCGGGCATTGGGCCCTAAGTCAGTTGGTTGCAATTTCACCGCGGATGGCCTGAAACTCAGGCGGCTTCCTTGGTGGCGTAGGCGTTGAACACGCGCGCAAGCTGCGCGGCCGGCTCCTTGGTGACCACGGCGAGCTTGGTCGCCGGAGCCTGGATGAGGCCGATGAGCGTCGCACGCATCTGGTCGAGCGAGGGCATGGAAGCCAGTGCCTTGATGCCGTTGGCATCAAGCAGTGTGGTCCCCATGGCGCCGCCGACGATCTCCAGCTTGTCGTTCGTCTTGGCGAACTCGATCGCGACCTTTGCGGCCGCGACCGGATCTGCCGAGGTCGCCAGGCCGACCGGACCAACGAGGAGCGCATCGAGCCCCGCATAGTCCGTGTCCACGATGGCGATCTTGGCAAGCCGGTTCTTCGTCACCTTATAGGTCGCGCCGGCTTCGCGCATCTTCTGACGGAGCTGGGTGGACTGAGCGACGCTCATGCCCAGATTGCGGGTCACGACGACCACGCCCATTTCCTTCAGATCTGCGTGAAGCGCGGAAACGACCTCGGTCTTTTCATTGCGATCCATGCCATTCTCCTCTGCGGCCGGTCCGGACCCTGAAAAAGGGACTTCGCGCGGCCGCGTTACACGGTCGCCACGCGCGACCCATTGCGGGCCGCGCACGGCAGTCTTTAGTCCGAGGGGAAGGGTTGACTGGACCCGCGCACCCATGATGGGCGAGGGCAGACCCGGAAAAGCGCCTGCAAAAGGGCAGGGGCCGTATCCGGCAAGAACATTTTCCCCGTCTCGGTTGGAGATTAAGAGGGAGGGGCAAGCCCCATATCCTCACCAACTGTCTCGGACGGTGCGCCGGGACGAAGCCCGGCAAGCGCCGGCCCGATAGGGCAGTTAGCATGGGAATGCAAGTCCTTCAGCGGTTTTGCCGCGATTGCACCATGCGCGGGCAGGTTGTCGTCCGTGTCGGGACGGGGCTGTAACGCGGGCGGCTCTGCCCCATACGCCTCGCGCTATGGTGGCGCCACGACTCGCCTCCGTCCGACTCACCTGACCTGACGGCAGTTTATCGGTCTTCACATCGCTTCAAGGGGTGCCTGGACAACAATGATAAGCGTTCAAGCCTAATGCCTTCCGGCTTCCCGGAGCGGGCGCAATGCGGTCGTTAGACGCCGGCTTGATTTGCGATACGAGAGAAGGAAGAGCAGATATCTGCCGCTCATCTTGGTAAACGGGAATCGTTACTTTCCTAGTTAGGATTTTTCGCGGAATCGAGCCGGTCAGTTCATTAACCACGCTTGTAAAATATTGTTAAACGAGTAGATTTTTTTCGCATTCGGCGGTAAAACGTGTCGCATGGTAGACGAAACATCCTCGACGCTATCCTGGGCTCGCTGGGAAAAGCAGAAGCATCGCGGCCTTGTCGCGCTGGCCATTCTGGCGAGTGCGCTGATCGCGTCGGCACCCCGCAATGAGCGGCGCATGTTCGTGCTGCCGCACGAGGCGATGGCTTTCGCCTCTATTCCGGCACCTGAGCCGACACTGCTCCGCTCCGCGATCATGGGCTATCTCTCGGACGGTTGCGGCCCGGCACTCACCAACGTCAACAGCCCGTTCGTGCAAGCGGTGGACGAGCGTGATTGCGGTAAGGGCCGCAAGCGCACGCCGGCCTCGGCTGTGCGCGAGCCGATCACTCAGCCCGATATCCAGCCAGTCGCTTTCCTTGCCGTGCCGGAGGATCCCATGGTGTTCGACAGCACCCCGCTCACCGCAGGGCCCGATCTGGCGCTGACACCGCAAACTCTGCCTGATCTTGGCGGCGCGCGCTTCGGTGGTGACTTTCCGCCCTTCTTTGGGCCAGGCAACCCCTCTGTGCTGACGAGCACGACGACGCCGAACCAACCGACCGGCGCTGTGCCCGAGCCAGCAAGCTGGGCTTTGATGATCGGCGGCTTCGTACTCGCAGGGACGATCCTGCGCCGCAGCACGCGTCGGGTTGCCTTCGCCTGAAGAGTGGAGAGGCGGGCTTCCGGAGGGGCCGCCACGACGATTGGGCGGAAAGCGACTTATTCCCAGCCTGTGCCCCATCGGGCACAAGTGTCGTCATTGCGACAACCGATGCCGGCATAGCCGTTCAAAATGGGATATTCACGAACTCGCGCCGTCTCACACCAAGTGATGACGGCGCGAACCCGGTCGCTCTTAGTGAATGGTCATCGTGTCGCCGCGCAGCGTCACGGTGCCGAGCTGTTCCAGCGCATTCTGGCCCATCAGCGAGACTGGAAGGCCCTTGTCGACGACGGCGGCATTGATCTTCTCGATGCGCTTGCCCGCCATGTCCAGCCGGTCGATCTTGGCCCAACGCATGTCGGATGAGCCGCCGACCGTGCGCATGCTGCCGCGGCTGGCCAGGCTCTCGAAGGGGAGGCCCAGCTTCTCGGCATCTTCGCGATTGAGCACGACGACGGTCGCGCCGGTATCCACCACGAAGCGGATGAGCTGGCCGTTGGCTTCCGCCGTTACATAGAACAGCCCGTCGACATGGCGGCGAATGACGCTGCCAGGCTGGATATCTACCTTCAGCGGTTCCGCCACGACCGGCGTTACAGCGATATTGGCGACCGGCGTGGCTCGGCGCGCCGTGTCTGCACTGCCGGGAGCGGTCAGCGTCAGCGCCGTAAAGGCGGCCAGCGCGGTGAAGCTGGCGATTTCAAGGGGAAGCCTTGTCATGGCACCGATCATGACGGTGCAGGCACAAGATAGGATTGTGCGAACTGGTAAACTTGAAATTTACCACGACGTGAATAGGCCGAAGACTTTCGGCTTCAGGCGGAACCCAAATCGTCCCGCTCGATGCGCTTGTCCACCGCGCGTTTGCGCCAGCCGAAGAGGAACGCCGCTATCCCGGCGATGATGGTGGACAGGGCGAATTCACCCGCAAGCACATAATAGCGCCAGCTCAGCTTCTCGGGCGCGCTGAACAGCACATAATTGTCGTCATCCACCTTGTAGCCGGCATAGCGGTACAGATTGACGATCTCACCCGGTAGCGCGCGGCGACGCAGGACGCCCTGCATATAGGGCGTGAACTGGATGCCGGGCACGCGGAAACGCCACACGTGAACGAGCCGTTCCTTGTCCTTGGGGAAATGGATCTGGTTGTAGGGGCCCTTCACGTCCTCGCGCTTGACCTCGACGAAATAGCGCAGCGGCCCCCTGTCTCCGGGTGCGCGCACCGGCGCGAAATAGAGGGTGCGCTTCACCAGCAGCAGATTTTCGTTGAATTGCGACGTCTCGTCGAGATCGACCGAGCCGGTGATGACGGCGCGTCCCTCGACCGGGGCGATGGCGTCTGGCGAGCCAAGCACGATGCTGCGTGGTGATCCGCTGTCCACCGGCAATTGCATGCGCAGGATGAGGACGATGATCGCGGCGACAAGGCTGCCGGCGCTCACCCCGGCGAAGAATCCCTGCAGGCGTGCCAGTCGCCCGCGGATGATGCGAGCGTCATCCACCCGCGCTGGACCGAAAGTTTCGCTGTGCCGCTGCCGCATGCGCAGCAGCCAGACGAGCGCGACCAGCGGCAGGGAAAACAGCCCGGTCATCGCCACGAACGTGAGCGTGGGCCAATAGCGGTCGAAGTGCAGGAACTGGAGCTCTGCGAGCCAGCCGATAAGGCCGCGATAATCGAGTGCCTGGAACAGGAAGTAGAGGCTGACCAGCGCAATCCAGAAGCCGAGCAGGCGCACGGCGATGTTCAACTGGCGCGAGACGCGATCATAGGCGTCCTTGTCGACAGCCATTCTTGACGCTCCTGCCACGATACCCTCTTTGCCGATCGGCCATAGGGTGCACGGGGGAGCCGGGCAATCCTAAGCCTGTGATGATGCAGCACAGTTTACAATTGAGATCGTTAATGAGCCGCAAAGAGAATCCCCGCCGCAGCCGGAGCCGGGCGGGGATTGATCTTTAACGGTGAGTGGTGCGTCAGCGCGTCAGGCGCTGGCGACCTCAGCCACGTCAATCTTCACGCCCGGCCCCATCGAGGAGGAGAGGGCGATCTTGCGGACATATTTGCCCTTAGAGCCCGAGGGCTTGGCCTTCACGATGGCGTCGACGAACGCATCGAAGTTCTTGCGCAGGTCGGCGTCCGAGAAGCTGGCCTTGCCGAGGCCGGCGTGGATGATGCCGGCCTTCTCGACGCGGAACTCGATCTGGCCGCCCTTGGCTGCCTTCACGGCTTCGGCGACATTCGGGGTCACCGTGCCGAGCTTCGGGTTCGGCATCAGGCCCTTGGGGCCGAGCACCTTGCCGAGGCGGCCGACGAGGCCCATCATGTCCGGCGTCGCGATGACGCGGTCGAAGTCGAAATTGCCGGCCTGGATGTGATCCAGCAGGTCTTCGGCACCGACGATCTCGGCGCCGGCGGCCTTCGCCTGCTCGGCCTTGTCGGCGCGGGCGAACACGGCAACGCGCACGTCCTTGCCGGTGCCGGCGGGCAGCGTGACGACGCCACGGACCATCTGGTCGGCATGACGCGGATCGACGCCCAGGTTCATCGCCACCTCAACGGTCTCGTCGAACTTGGCAGTGGCGTGCTGCTTGATCAGCGCGATCGCTTCATTGACGCCGTGCAGCTTGTTGCTGTCGACGGCGATCGCCAGGGCCTTCGCCTTCTTGCTGAGCTTTGCCATGTCCTTAGCCCTCCACCACGGTGAGGCCCATCGCGCGGGCGCTGCCTTCGATGATCTTTGTCGCGGCCTCGATGTCATTGGCATTGAGGTCGACCATCTTCGCCTGGGCGATCTCGGCGAGCTGGGCGCGCGTGATCTTGCCGGCGGAGACCTTGCCGGGCTCCTTCGAGCCGGACTTGAGGTTCACGGCCTTCTTGATGAGATAGGTTGCCGGCGGCTGCTTGGTGACGAACGAGAAGCTGCGGTCGGCATAGACGGTGATGATGGTCGGCAGCGGCGTGCCCTTCTCCATCTTGTCCGTCGCGGCGTTGAACGCCTTGCAGAATTCCATGATGTTCACGCCGCGCTGACCCAGTGCAGGGCCGATCGGCGGCGAGGGATTGGCGGCGCCAGCGGCCACCTGGAGCTTGATATAGCCCGTGATTTTCTTTGCCATGTGTCTCACTCTGTAGAGGGCGAGGCCGCAAGCGGCAGCGCCCGGTTCAAGCGTAGCGGTCAAGCAGACGGCCCGAGGGCTGTCCTCCCGCAAGTCTTCCCGGTGGCGCCTGCAAGACGGCCGGGAAGCGCGGGCCTATAGCGGCCTTGCCCGCAAAAGGAAAGGGGCAGTTTCGCGCGGCCCATTGTTGCTGCCTTTAGTCGATCGGCCATGCCGGAAAATTCGGCTGGCAGGTATGTCCATATGGCGATATATAACCCGATATGGAAAATGCCTCCGAGTCCCCGCGCGATCTCATTGCGACCCTTGGCTATCTCTGCCTCGGCAGCCGGCTTAAGCGATTGGGCGAGCGCATGCAGGCCGGCGTGGCGCAGCATCTCGCTGCGCGCGGACTGGATGTGCAGCCGGCGCAATTGCCGTTGCTCTGGGCGCTGATCGAGAGCGGACCGATGACGATTGGCGCATTGGGCGAGCGGTTGGGCATCAGCCAGCCGGGCGTCAGCCGCGCGGTCGCCGCGCTCGAGGCGCAGGGGCTCGTTCGCCCGGCCGATCCGGCGCGGGACCGGCGCCAGCGCCAGATCGGCATCAGCCCGGAAGGCGAGGCGCTGATGGCGCTTCTCTCGCGCACCCTGTTTCCGGCGGTCGAGCAGGCGGTCGAGGCGCTGTGTCGTGCTGCCGGGCCGGATCTACTCGGGCAGATCGACGGGATCGAGGATGGCCTTGGTGCTCGCTCGCTGGAGGCGCGCATTGCCGATCAGACAGGAGCGCCGGTCCATGGCTGAGCATCCGCTGGACCGGCCTGCATGGCAGGCGCTCACCAGCCTGCAGGCCGTGCATGCCGTGGCTAATGAGGCGGCCGTGCGCTTTCATCCGCAGATCGGCCCGATTGCGGCAGCGCGCAGCCATGACGGCGCTGGGCTGGCGGCGCTGGCCGCGCTCGCGCTTGATGACGGCCTCCTTGCCACCATCGAGGCGCGGCCACATGCGCTGCCGCCTGGCACGGTGGTGGAGAAGATCGCCGATCTCGTCCAGTTGACTGCGCCCGGCCCGGTCGCGCCTTATGAGCATCCGCTGATCGTTCCGCTCGGCCCGGCCGACGCGCCGGAGATGCTGGCGCTTGCCACGCTTACCGAGCCTGGCCCCTTCGCCTTGCGCACGCAAGAGCTTGGTCCGTTCTGGGGTATCCGCATCGATGGTCGTTTGGCCGCCATGGCGGGTGAGCGCATGCGCCTGCCCGGTTTCGGGGAAGTGAGCGCTGTGTGCGTCCACCCGGATTTTCGCGGGCAGGGCCTGGGCGAGATCGTCACGCGGCGCGCCATGGCCCGCGTTGCCTCCGCCGGGCTCACCCCGTTCCTTCATGCCTATGCGGACAATGATGCCGCGCTTGGCCTGTATCGCAAGCTGGGTTTCGCCGTCCGCCATGTGATGACGGTCATGATGTTCCGGCGAGCGCCATAAGCGCTCAGGCGAGCAGGATCAGAGGGGAGGCAGCACCAGTCCGAGCGCGGCCAGTCTCTCGTCAATGCGGGAATGGGAAGGCATGGGAGAAGGTCTCGGTTGCGATGCGCGCAGCATAAGCGCATGGGGTCCGCTCGCAAGCGCGCTAAGCTAATGTAATCAGGGTGCCTTTGCGCCGCGCCGTGTCATCGCGTGCAGCTCCGCTTGCGAGAGCAGCAGGTCCAGGTCCTCCCGGCTGATGTCGAAGCTCTCCTGCATATCCTCCAGCGCCCGGTCGATATCCTCCATATGGAAGCCGGCGGCGGCCCGCGCCTCATCCACCCGCGCCGGCGGCGCCACCGGCACATGCGGATAGCTGTGGCCTGTCATCCGGTGGAAGAACATGGCGAGCGAGACAAGCGCGATGGAATTGAGCGCGACCGGGGCAAAGGCGAAGGCATAGCCGGCCGCGTGAATAGCCGGGCTACCGATCACGGCGGTCAGCGCCGCCGCGCCGCCCGGCGGATGCAGGCAGCGCGCCAGCGACATGACGAGGATCGCCCCGCCCACAGCCAGCCCCGCCGCCAGCGTCGGCTCCGGCACCACCCGCGCGATGCCCACGCCGACAAGCGTGGAGAGGATGTTACCGCCCACCACGCTCCATGGCTGTGCCAGCGGGCTGGAGGGCACGGCAAACACCAGCACCGCCGAGGCGCCAATCGGCGCGACGATGATCGGCACGTCGCCCGCCGCCATGGAAAATTGCAGGCAGACGACGATGGTGAGTGAGATCCCCATCACCGCGCCGATGACCGCCAGCACGCGCGGCCAAAGCTGCGTGCCGGGCAGGAGCGGACGAAAGAAGGGAAAACGGGTCATGCCGCATCGCCCTTTGCGCGCGCCGGGGACGAAGGCCAAGCAGCTTTTCGCGGGACGCGTGAAGCGGGGCTTTAGGGGGGTCTAACCGGCGGCGGACCGATGGTGTGAATGAGGGTCGGTTATTGGGTCTTGGGGAACCCGCTTGAGAACCGCTCCCCTCACTCCGCCGCCGCGACAGCGCCTGTCGCTCCGCTACCCGCCGCTGCATTCGCCGCTGCGCGCCGCTTTGCGAACAGCCCCATGCCGAAGGCGCAGAGCGCCAGGATCGCGGGGCAGATGGCGAGGATCGCGAAGCTGCGCACGATAGGCATGCCGCTGCTGAGCACAAGGGCACCGAGCACCGGGCCGGCGATGGCACCGATCTTGGCGATGGAGGTGGCCCAGCCGGCACCATTGGCGCGGATGGCGCTGCCGTAGAAGAGCCCGGCGATGGAATGCATGCCGAAATGGGCGCCACCCACGAAGCTGGTGGAAACGACCGACAGGATGAGGAAGGCGTTGCTGGACATGGGGACCAGGCCGATGAAGGCGAGGACGGGGAAAGCGATGGCGGGATAGACCGCGACCGCGAACGGGCCGAAGCGATCGGTAAAGCGCATCAGCAGCAGGCCGAAGGCGGCGCCGAGCAGGCCGGACATGGAGGAGACCCACGCCGCCGTCTCGCGCGAGAACTGCATTTCCTCATAGATGATCGGGCTCCAGCTCGCCTTGAAATAGGTGGCGAGCGAGCTGGCGATATAGGCGATCCACAGCAGCGGCGTGATCCACTTGAGCGATCCCTCGAAGAGCTGGCCGAGGCGAAAATTGCCCTGCACCGGCCGCTCGTCGCCCAGTATGAAGCGATCCTGCGGGGTGGCGCCCAGTGTCGGGTCGACCTTGTTGAGGATGCGCGCGATCGTCTTGGGATCGCGCCCCTTGCTGGCGAGGAAGCGCACCGATTCCGGCAACCACAGATGCAGCGCCATCGCGCAGACAAGCGTGCCGGCGCCGCCGAAGAGGAAGACGCCTTCCCAGCCATAGCTCGGCGCCAGCCACACGGTGATCGGCCCGGCGATGGCTGCGCCCAGGCTGTAGCCGATCATGATGACGGTCACGACGGTGGCCCGCATCCGCGTGGGCACATATTCGATGTTGAGTGCCCAGGCGAGCGGCAGCATCCCGCCAATGGCGAGCCCATCCAGGAAGCGCAGCACTAGCAGCGCCTCATAGCTGCGGGCGAGCGCGGTGGCGGCCGTGAGCAGGCCGAAGACATAGGCCGACCAGACGATGATGCGGCGCCGGCCGAAGCGATCGCCCAGATAGGAGAGAGCAAAGCCGCCAAGCATCGCGCCGATGAGCGCAGCGGAGAAGACATTGCCCAGCATGAATTTGTCGAGGCCCAGCTCGTCGCG
Organism: Sphingomonas sp.; assembly: GCA_017304655.1. GTDB lineage: Bacteria > Pseudomonadota > Alphaproteobacteria > Sphingomonadales > Sphingomonadaceae > Sphingobium. Next base: position 175,357 of record JAFKLY010000003.1, on the reverse strand, counting down.
CATATAAGGCGCGGTGAAGCTGATCATCTGCATGTCGAATCCGTCAAAGACGGTCATGAACCAGGAGAGGACGATCAGTTTGTAATTGAACGGACCGAGCTTGCGCCCGTCGATCATGGCGGCAATGTCGATGGTTCGTGGCGCGCTGGCCATGGCTGATCTCTCCCGTCCGCCGTGCGTCGCTGCGGCGGAGGTACTCCGCTGAATCATTCGCAAGGCAATGATCTTATCCTGATGCAGCTTGGCGCGGGGAGCAAGCGGGAAGAACTGGTGCGGTGCAGCACGAGCCGATGGCCCGGTGGCAACAGCAAACTGCGCGGCGGACGCGCAAAGGGCTTTCGCGCCTGCACAAGGATGCCTATCGGTTGGCGATGGAATTTTCGGTCGAGATCATCGCGGCGCTGGCCGCCGTCGCCTTCCTTGCAGGTACAATTGATGCGATGGCGGGGGGTGGTGGGCTACTCACCATTCCTGCGCTCATGGCAGCGGGTATTCCGCCGGTCTCGGCCATTGCCACCAACAAGCTGCAGAGCACGCTGGGCACGGGCTCCGCGTTTCTCGCCTTCCTGCGCGCCGGCCATGTCGATCTGGCGCGGTTCGCCTGGCCGGCGATAGGCGCCTTTGTTGGATCGGTTGGCGGCGCGATAACGCTGCAACTTATTGATTCTAAATTTCTTTCTGCGCTTGTTCCGGTGCTGCTCATCGCCATGGCGCTCTACTTTCTGCTGGCCCCACCGATGAGCGAGATTGACGGCCACGCCTGGCTCGGCACGCGCGGGCTCACCCTCACTTCATTATCAATAGGTTTCTATGATGGCTTCTTCGGCCCCGGCACCGGCTCCTTCTTTACCACCGTTCTGGTGGCGCTTGGCGGCCTCGGTCTGGTGCGGAGCATTGCCAACACCAAGCTGCTCAATCTCTCGACGAACATCGCCGGGCTCGCCACGCTGATCGTCGGCGGCAAGGTGCTCTGGCTGCTCGGTTTCGCCATGGCCGGCGCGAATGTGCTGGGCAATCAGCTCGGCGCCCGCCTCGCCATGCGCTACAATGGCCGCGGCGTGCGTCCGCTGCTCGTCATCATGTCCGTCGCGCTCACGCTCAAGCTGCTGTCCGATCCCGCCAATCCGCTGCGGCAATGGCTCGGGGTCTGACGGCCCCCGATCGTTCCGGCCGGCCTCACTTGCCCACGGCCTCGTCGGACCAGTCCTCGCTCGCGCGGGAGATGAGATAGCTGTGGATCGCCTCGGCCTGTTCCCGGTCGAGAAGGTCCCCGAAACTCGCCATGCCCTGCTCGGCGCGGATGCCCTTGAGCACGATGTCTAGGAACTGCGCGTGGGTCTGCGGCGTCATCCAGCGCAGGTCCTTCACCCCGCCGCGCGCCTCATCGCCATGGCAGCGCGAGCAGGTCTCGCCGTAGAGTTGAGCGCCCCGGCGCACCACGTCCTCGCTCGCTCGCAGATAGGGCGGGCGGGGCAGGGCGCTCGGCGGCGGCAGTGGCGGCAGGGCGACGCCCTTGGCGTCCAGCCGGAACACCAGCAATCGCGCCGGCGAGACTCGGAAACCGCTGCCGAGATTCGCCACGATGGCGCCCGTCCAGCCGGCATTCACCGCGACATATTGCACGCCGTCAATCATGTAAGTGACCGGACCGCTCACAGCGACATTGCCGACCGGCATCTCCCAGAGCTTGCGCCCGGTGTCGGCCGCAAAGGCAGAGAAATTGCGCTCGATCGAGCCCTGGAAGACGAGATTGCCCGCCGTCGCCAGCGTGCCGCCGGAGCCGGGATGGGCATAAGGCACGCGCCAGGCCTCCCGCTGTTTCACCGGGTCCCAGGCGAGCAGATAGCCTTTTTCCATCGCGTCCGCCTGCGCCTGCAGTTTCTTGCGCAGCGCGCCCTGCTCGGGTGTGGCGCCGACATAATCATAGCCGGCGTTGATGCGGAACGGCACGAACTTGAACTGCCCGTCAGCCTGCCTGGCATAGACGATGGATTGCTCCATCGCCGGCAGATAGACGAGCCCTGTCTTCGGGCTGAAGGACATGGGATGCCAGCTATGCGCGGCGAGCAGGCTCGGCGTCATGATCTGCGGCGTCGTGGTGAGGTGAACGCCGGGATAGAGGACCGGCCGGCCGGTTTTCATGTCGATGTGGCTGGCCCAGCTTTGCGGCACGAAGTTTCGGGCCGAGAGCAGCGCGCCGGTCTTGCGGTCGAGCACATAGAAATAGCCGTTCTTGGGCGCCTGCATGATGACCTGCCGCGTGCGGCCCTTGATCTTGAGGTCGGCCAGCATCATCGGCTGGGTGCAGGTGAAATCCCAGTCGTCCTCCGGCACCATCTGATAGTGCCATTTATACTGGCCCGTCTCGGCATCCACTGCCACGATCGAGCAGAGGTACAGATTGTCGCCCTTGCCCTCGCTGCGGAAATGCCAGGAGAGCGGCGCGCCATTGCCCGTGCCGATGTAGACGAGCTTGAGCGCAGGGTCATAGACGAGGCTGTCCCAGGCCGTGCCGCCGCCGCCATATTTCCACCATTCGCCATGCCAGCTGGGCAGGGCGCGTGCCATCGCGCCGTCGGAGGCTTCGCCATCGGGGCCGTCAGCCGGATTGCCGGGCACGGTGTAAAATTTCCAGAGCTTGCGGCCTGTCTCGGCGTCCCATGCCGCCACGAAGCCGCGGACGCCATAGTCGGCGCCGGAATTGCCGATCACTACCTTGCCGTCGAACACGCGCGGGGACCCAGTGATCGAATAGGCATGCTTTCGATCGAAAGTCTGGACCGTCCACAGTTCCTTTCCGTTCCGGGCGTCCAGCGCGATCAGCCGGCCGTCGAGCGCGGCGATGTAGATCTTGCCGTTCCAGGCGGCGATACCGCGTGTGCCGGCGCCGCAACAGGCCAGCCGCGCCCATTGCCGCTCGACCTTGGGGTCGAAGGTCCAGAGCTTGCGGCCGTCGCGCCCGTCATAAGCCGTGACGATGTTGAAGGCCGCGACATTGTAAAGCACGCCGTCGACCACGAGCGGGGTCGATTCAATGCCGCGATACGTCTGCAGGTCGTCATACCAGGCGAGGCCCAGCCGCTGGACAGTCCGATCGTTGATCTGGGTGAGAGGCGAGTAGCGCTGCTCGTCATAGCTGCGCCCATAGCTCATCCAGTTGCCGGCATTGTCCGCCGCGTCGGGTGCGCGCATCCGCTGGCTGGTGACGTGCGCCGCGCCGGTCGGGGCGTCGTTCGCGCCCAGGAGCGGAGGGATCGCCAGCGCCAGCAGTGCGGCCATGCCGGGTTTCCGGAAGCGCATATCCCCTCCCTGTCGGTGCAGTGGTTCTTGTCTCCTCGCGCTATGCGGGCCGGTGGGCGCGCGGACAATCGCCTGCCGCGAGCGCTGTGTTGGACGATCTGGAAAGGTGCCCGCGCACGAAAAAGGGCCGCGCTCTCGCGCGACCCTCTTCATCCCGTCCGGGAAGAGCCCTTATTTGGAGAGCTCGACTTCCTCGAAGTCCAGCTCGACCGGCGTCGCGCGGCCGAAGATCGAGACGGAGACCTTCACGCGGCTCTTCTCGAAGTCCAGCTCCTCGACGGTGCCGATGAAGCTCGCGAACGGACCGCTCATCACCTTGACGCTGTCGCCGATCTCATAGTCGACATTGACCTTGTGACGCGGCTGGGCGGCGGCTTCCTCGCGCGAGCTGAAGAAGCGGGCGGCCTCGGCCTCGCTGATCGGCTGGGGCTTGCCCATCGTGCCGAGGAAGCCGGTGACTTTCGGCGTGTTCTTGATGAGGTGGTAGATGTCGTCGTTCATGCTCAGCTTGGCGAGCACGTAGCCGGGCATATTCTTGCGCTCGACCTGAACCTTCTTGCCGCGCTTGACTTCCGTGACGGTCTCGGTCGGCACTTCGACCTGCTCGATGAGCTGGGCAAGGCCCATGCGCTCCGCCTCCGACAGGATGGAATCGCGGACCTTGTTCTCGAAGCCCGAGTAAGCGTGGATGATGTACCAGCGCGCCATATTGCTCTCTTTATCCTCAAATCACCGTGTCGGACGTCCGTGGGGCCGGTCTCAGCCCTGGCTGCCCGTGGCAAGACCCAGCAGGATCTTCACGACCCAGCCGAAGAAGGTATCGATACCGAAGAAGAAGAGGCCGAGCGTCGTGGTCATGATGACGACCATCACCGAGGTCATCATCGTCTCGCGCGAGGTCGGCCAGACGATCTTGCTGGCCTCCGCACGCACTTGCCTGAAAAATTCGGTCGGGGACGTTTTCGCCACGCTCGCCTGCTCTCTTGCTAAAAAACAACTCTTTGAAACACAAGAAAGCGGACCGCACCCGGAGCATTCCTCCGGCCGGCCCGCCGCCTGCCTTTCGCAACCGGCCCTGCCTCTACGCGCTCGGGCGCCTCGGGGCAAGTTTTGGCAGGGGCGATAGGATTCGAACCTACGACATTCGGTTTTGGAGACCGACGCTCTACCAGCTGAGCTACACCCCTGTGCCGGTGAAGGCGGCGCTCTTAACGCGGGCGGCGCGAGGGTGCAAGCGCGCGATATCGACCGGCGCCATTTCCGTTTCGCGCCGAGGCGTGCGCAGGGTCGGGCGCGGGGCCAACCGGTTACTCTCATAATGGGTCTGATTGGCATAGAATGGAAACAAGCCCTTCTTTACGTTTTTCCGCTAGAACAGTGGCACTTCAGCAGGGAATAGCGCCATTAACAGCGATGTGATCCGGACCCATGCGGCAGTCGCCGCCCTGGCCAGCGATGGCGAAGGGGTGGACGGGCCCGATCAATCGACTGGCCGAATGTCGCAGCTGGTGCGGCGCTTCTACGATTCGCAGCTGCTTCTCTGGTTTGCGCCGCTCGTCCTGCTTGCCGGACTTGCCTTCGTTATTTTCCGCGCGGTCGTGGCACCCGCGCCGGAAGTTGATTTCCGCTTCTTCTGGCTCGCCGGCGAACTCTGGGAATCGGGGATTGATCCCTATAGCGAGAGTTTTCGGCAGATCGGCGCCGACATTCTGCCGCCCGGCAATGTCGTGATATACTGGTTCTATCCGCCACAATGGTGGATTGTGTGCCGGGCGCTGGCGTTGATGGACCTTCCGCAGGCGGTGATGGCCTGGCGCCTCCTTAGCGGCTTCATGATCCTCGTGGGCACCCTTGTTCTGGTGACGACGCTTGCTGGCGGACGAAGGTCGCAACGGTTGGCACTGGCGGCCCTTGTCTCCGGCGTCGCGCTGCTGATCGAGCCGACAGCCAATCTGCTGGCTTTTGGACAGAGTGCGGGGCTCGTTTATCTCTCGCTGGCGCTGTTCGTGGCGGGTGTGCTGCGTAAGCAAGCCTGGCTGATCGGCCTTGCCATTTTCATAGCCACGTTCAAGCCGCAGGTCGGCGCACCGATGATCGTCATGGTGCTGATCGTTCCTGCCTTCCGCTTGGCTGCGCTTGGCGGTTTGACCGGGGCCGGTCTTCTCGCGCTGCCGCAACTCTTGCGCTTCGGATGGCTGACCACGATCGAGGAGTTTCTCTCGAATCTGCGGGCGTGGGACAATCTGGGGTCAAACACCCCTGAGACGTCGAGTGGCCCAATCAACCTGCTCACCCGCCTTGGCATTCACGGGATCGGCCTTGGCTGGCAGATGGCGCTGGCTTTTGGCGCGATGGCGTTCGCGGGCTGGCTGCTGCGCCGGCGACCGGATCGTTCCGTCGAGGTCATGTTCTTCCTCGCAGCGGCGATATGCGCCCTGATGCCGCTGCATATCTACGATCTCACGATCCTGATCATTCCGCTTGTCTTGTTTTGCGCAATATCGGTCCCGTCCGGCGCTGTGCTTGCGATCGCGGCAGGCAGCCTGCTTTTACTGTCCCGTCCGGGCCGGGCAGAGCTGTGGCTCGGCTTGCCGCAATATGGCAGTAACGTCTCTGCGGGTCTGATCGGCCTCAATTTACTGGCGCTTCTGCTGTTCGGGCTGGCATTGCATGCCATGCTCCGCCGGCGCGTGAACCGAGTGCACAAGGTGACGGCGCAGGGCGGAGACACACCGCGCTCTAGCTGGCTTCCGCCAAGAGAATTTTCGTGACGCCCGCCAGGTCGTCGTCCCAAACCATGTGACCGGTTGGCAGGTCATGGATCTGCCAGGCGGGATCGGTGACGCAACGATCGCGGAACCGGCGGAACGACCCGACGGGACTGGCGCTCGCATAGACATAGACACGACGGTGGATCGTACCTTCCTCGCCGCCAAGCTTCACCGGTTCAAGCAAGGTAAGCAGCGGATGGCCCGAGACGCGTCCGGCGCGGCCCGGCGGAATGGGGAAGATCGGTTGGACGAGGCCCGGCGTGCCGCGCTGGTTCTGGATGTACATGGCGCGCGTGTCATCATCGACGATGTCCCAGAGCATCTCGCCATCCTGAGGCAGGAAGGCGTCGAGATAGACGATGGAACGGATGAGGCCGCCGCGCAGCGCCGAGACGCCGGTCACCACCATGCCGCCATAGCTGTGGCCGACCAGAATGATGTTGGACAGGCCCTCACAATCGATCAGGCCGACCACATCCGCGATATGATCGGAGAGCGTGATGCCGCCGTGGGCCAGATGGGCGCGTTCGCCCAGACCGGTAAGGGAAGGAATATGCACCTCATGGCCGGCGGCGCGCAGCTCGCGCGCAAGACTGGCATAGCCCCAGCTGCCACCCCAAGCGCCGTGAACGAGCACATAGGTTGCCATGATCCTCTTCCCTCTCATGTTTGTAGAGCAGGGGCGTAAAGCGATTGGCGTGGCAGGACAAGGGCTTGCCGCTCTGCTAGGATAGACGCGATGTCGATCGACCTTCCGACCTTGTTGCGCGCTTATGCGGTGGGCCTTTTTCCCATGGCCGACGATCGGGAAGCGCGCTCCGTCTTCTGGGTAGAGCCGGAGAGGCGGGCCATACTGCCGCTCGATGCCTTCCACTTGTCGAAGTCGCTGCGCAAGACCATCCGCTCAAATCGGTTTGAGGTGACGGCGGACACAGCCTTCGAGCAGGTCATCGCTCTTTGTGCCGAAAGCGCGCCGGATCGACCCACGACGTGGATCAACGATGAGATTGAGGAAGCCTTCATCCGGCTTCACCGGCGCCGTCTCACTCACAGTGTGGAAGTGTGGTACCGCGATGAAGGCCAGCGGAAGCTCGTCGGCGGGCTCTATGGTTTGGCGCTTGGGCGAGCCTTCTTTGGCGAAAGCATGTTCAGCAGGATGACCGACGCTTCCAAGGTTGCGATCGCCTGGCTGGTCGCGCGTCTCCGCGTTGGCGGCTTCACGCTGCTCGATTGCCAGTTCATGACCTCGCATCTCGCCTCGCTGGGCGCGATCGAGGTGAGTGCAGAGCGTTACTCTGGCTTGCTCGGGGACGCGCTGGCCGAGGGTGAGGGCGATGGCGCGGGCGCCGGCGTATTTTCCGCGCTGGACGCATTGTCAGCTTCAGGCGATGGCGATGCCGCACGGTTGCGTCCGTCCGAGACCTTGACCGTGTCGGGGCCAGTTTCCGGCCAGCTCATCGTGCAGCTTATCACCCAGACGTCGTAGATCGGGTGCTCAACCACATTGCGGTCGGGCCGTTCCTTGAACAGCCAGCCGGAAAAGACGCGGTGCCATTTGTTGTCGCGGCTTTCGCGTACATCGAGCTGGACGAAGGCCCCCGTCTCGCGGTCCATTTCCCAAGGTGCGGTGGTTTCGCAGGCACGCAGGCGCACCGCTGCGTTTCCGACGCGCAGGGCCTCCCCCGGTTTCATCGCTAGCGTACGAGTTATGCCGTTCCGCTTGTTCAGGAGGCCGATCTGCGCCACGCGGTCTGCCATCGGTGTTCCGGGCAGGCCATTGTCGCCCTTGACCGGGATCTGGTCACGGCTGCGCTCTTCCTGACCGGCGTCACCGGCATTCTGCGCGGCTTCCGGGCCTTCGCAGGCTGTCAGCAGGGTCAGCAGGCCGATGGGGATCAGCCAACGGCCCGACGCGGCGGACCGGGCCGAAGTCACGCGTCCGGTGCCCAGGCTTCGTAATCGCCGGTGGACATCTGCCGGCGGCCACCCGCCTCGATCGCACCGGACGGTCGGTGCGCATTGGGTGTCCCGGTCTGATTGGGTGTGTATTCCGCTTCCCAGATGCGGGGCGGGGGCAAATGGCTTTCCGGCGTACCCTCGATGCTGTGGTGCAGCCAGCCATGCCACTCGGCCGGGACACGGCTCGAATCGTTCGCACCCTTGTAGATCACCCAGCGGCGCGTCAGGCCATTGGGATCGGTGCCGCCTTCGTAATAGCAATTACCCTGATGATCCTCGCCCACCTTCGTGCCTTTGCGCACGGTGAACAGCGATGTGCCGATGGTGGCGCCGTCCCACCAGGTGAAGATCTTGCCGAGCAGTCCCATGGCGGCAGCGCTTAGCCGGTCTTCGAGGGGATTGGCAACCGCGGAAATGGTCCTTTGCACCTCATCGGGCCTGGTCCGGGCAGAATCTGTCGGCGCGCCAGGCTCCGGCGGCGGGTGGCACGCCGGCACAGTCGCCCCATTGCACGCGGTCCCCGACCTTGATCCCCAGCGCGGCTGCGCGTCCGCCTGAGATTTCCAGCACGGCCGACACCGGTTCACCGGCAGAGATCGGATGCAGATCGTTGGGCTTGCCGGGCAGGGCGGCGGCAATGGTGCCGTCCGGTCGAATGAAAATCAGGTCCAGCGGGAGGGGCGTGTTCTTCATCCAGAAGGAGGCGATGCGGGGATAGGGGAAGGGGAACAGCATGCCATGATCGGGCGGCAACGAGGCGCGTTCCATCAGACCGCGTTCCTGGCTCTGCTCGTCGATGGCCAGTTCCACCGCAAAGTCGTGCCGAGCGCCGGATGCAGTGCTGATCCTGAGCGAGACGGACCGCGCGGCCGATTCCTCGCCGTTTTCGAGTGATTTCGTGGCGTTTGCGGTGTCGACAACCGGCTCCGTCCGGCAGGCCGCAGTGGCAAGAAACAGGGCGAGGAGGCAGGCACGACCCAATGGGAAATGCGGCATGGAGCGGTTAGTCCTCATCAAAGGGCGGTGGCGGAATTTCGCCGGGCAGGGCATTGACCCATAGCCGCGCCAATTCAAGATCGTGACCGGCGCGGAGGAATGCCGCGAGCTGCTTTTCGCGGCCGGGTCGGTCCACTGCCTCGGAGGCGAAGGGGCCAATCCTCTTGCGCCGGGCCAGCCGTTGCGCGGCCTCCCATCGCTCGGCGTCTCCCGGTGCGGCGCGTGCCGAGATATCCTGCGCAATGCCGTCGTGGCGCAAAGCCTCGGCGATTCGACGGCGGCCCAAGCCGCGACGCTGCATCGCGCCCGATTTCATGGCAGCATAGGCCTCGTCGTCCACATAGCGCAGGTCGACTAGACGATCCGTGATGACATCGATCGGCGGGGGCTCATCACCCGACCAGCCGCGTTCTCGCAATTTGCGGGACAGGTAGGCGGCAAGCTTTGCCCGGCTTGTCGCGAAGCGGCCGACATAGGAGAGCGCAAGCTCATCAAGCGCCTGGCGATCCAGAGGGCGAGGCGCGGTTTTTTGCCCATCCGGTCGCGTGCGCCATTTTTGTGCCATAGTCGCTATCTTTAAGGGACATTGCCCGGTCAGCGCAACAAAGGCCGGGCGCGACGTGATGCAGCTTTCGGCCAGACAAGCGCAGATGCACGCCGATCAAGCCGCCACGCGTCGTTATTCGGACGAGAAGAAGGCGGAAAGACGAAGGGTCCTTTTGATGCAGCCTACACCGACGGAAGATCGGCTTCCCCGGCGCTTTGCCGATTTCGCGACCTTGGGAGAGGCGCTGGATTATGCCGCGCAGGGCGTGCGCGGTCTCAATTTCCATGATGCGCGCGGCAATCTCGCGCGGCCTTATCCTTTTGCCGATATGCGCGCCGATGCGCTTGCCTGTGCCCACCGACTGATTGCGCGCGGCGTCAAGCCGGGCGACCGCATCGCGCTCGTGGCTGAAACCGGCGCGGAATTTGCCCAGAGCTTCTTCGGCATCGTCTACGCTGGGGCCTGGCCCGTGCCCCTGCCGCTGCCGACCAGCTTTGGCGGCAAGGAAAGCTATATCGATCAGCTCTCGGTCCAGATCCAGAGCTGCGATCCGCTCATGCTGCTGTTCCCGTCCGAGCTGGCTGAGATGGCGAGCGAGGCGGCGCGCCGCATGCATGTGGAACCGCTGAGCTTCGAGGATTTCCTGAGCGTCGAGGCGCCGCGCGTTGACCTGCCACAGGCGTCGCCGGATGATGTCTGCTATCTGCAATATTCGAGCGGCTCGACCCGCTTTCCCCATGGCGTGGCGGTGACGCACAAGGCGCTGCTCGCCAATCTGGCGGCGCACAGCCATGCCATGCAGATCATCCCATCGGATCGCTGTGTGAGCTGGCTTCCCTGGTATCATGACATGGGCCTGGTCGGCTGCTTCCTCTCGATTGTCGCCAACCAGATTTCGACAGACTATCTCAAGACCGAGGATTTCGCCCGCCGGCCGCTTGCCTGGCTCGACATGATTTCGCGGCATCAGGGTACCACCGCGAGCTATTCGCCGACCTTCGGTTACGATATCTGCGCGCGCCGCATGTCCAGCCAGACCCGCGCTTCGGAGCGCTTCGATCTTTCGCGCTGGCGCATCGCAGGCAATGGCGCCGACATGATCCGGCCGGATGTGATGCAGGATTTCGTGGATGCCTTCGCGGAAGCCGGCTTCAGTCCCAAGGCTTTCCTGCCGAGCTATGGTCTTGCCGAGACCACGCTGGCCGTCACCATCATGCCGCCAGGCGAGGGGATCATCGTCGAGCTGGTCGAGGAGACCGAGCTCTCCGGTGGCGAGGCGCCGCAGGATCGGCCGCAGCGCTACCGCGCGATTGTCAATTGCGGCAAGCCGGTCATGGGCATGACCGTAGAGATTCGCGACGATTTCGGCGCGATCCTTCCGGACAAGACGATCGGTAAGGTGTGGACCACCGGCTCCAGCCTGATGGTCGGCTATTTCCGGGATCAGGAAGCGACCGATGCCTGCATGATCGATGGCTGGCTCGATACCGGCGACATGGGCTATCTGTCGGATGGCTATCTTTATATCGTCGGCCGCGCCAAGGACATGATCATCATCAACGGCAAGAATCATTGGCCGCAGGACATCGAATGGGCGGTGGAGCAGCTGCCCGGTTTCAAGCAGGGCGATATCGCCGCCTTCTCCATCACCACGCCGGGTGGGGAGGAAGCGCCGGCTGTCCTGGTGCATTGCCGCGTGTCGGACAATGTCGAGCGCGCTCGCCTGCGTGATGATATTCGTGAGCGAGTCCGCTCGATCACGGGTATGAACTGCGTTGTTGAGCTGGTTCCGCCGCGCTCCCTGCCGCGGACCAGTTCTGGCAAGCTTAGTCGCTCGAAGGCTCGCAAGCTCTATCTCGAAGGTGAAATTGTTCCTTACGATATCGCTGCTTGACGCACGCAGGCACGATCTTGGCGGTCTTGCTTACCGGTTGATAACCTCAACCGCGCTAAGGGCGAGGGGTGAAAGAACGCTCTTCGCCCCGGACTCAGCGGAATACGCCGCTCCCTGAGACGTTGTCGCTCGGCGTGTTGACTGGTCTGCGGCCACTTCCGCCGGAGCATGTCGAGTTCGTGCATGGCAGCCAGCTTCGTGCCGCCGACAGGATGTTGGGGCTTTGCGCCGCTCTGGCGAGCATTTCTGTGTTCCTCGTCGACGTCCGCTTTAGTCACCACGTGCCGATCTGGCAGCTCGGTTTCTGGACCGTCGGGATGATTGCCGTCTATTGGCCGATTATTCGGATGCGCCGGGCCAACAGCGCGGCAGATTATGCGACGGTCATGCGCTCGACGTTGCTAACGCACGGCGCATTGTCCCTTTTGCAGGGGCTGGTTTGGGTCGCCGCAATGATCGTGCTTACGCGCGACGTGCACTCGACGGAGATCGTCACGCTCTGGACGGTCGCTTGCTGCCTCATGGCTGCCGTTGCCATCTCGTTCCAGTCGACTCCCTTGTCCGCCGCGGGCTTCATCCTTACGATCGGTGCGGGTTCGATCTGGGTGATGCTCGAGCATGCCGATCCATTGCTGGCGGCTGTGGTCGCGACCTATGCATTGCTGCTGCTTGGAGCGAGCCTGTTTCAGGCTCATCAATTCGGCATCCAGCTCACCACCAACAAGATGCTGGCGGAGAAAAGTGAGGTCGTCAGCCTGCTGCTCAAGGAGCATGATGTCGAGTCCGCTGACGCGCTGTGGCAGACCGATATTGCGCGCCGCCTGACCGGCGTTTCGCCATCCTTCGCGCGCATGCTGGGCATGAGCTGCGAGGAGGTCGAGGGGCGATCCATCCTTGAGGTATTGGCCGGGCCCGCCTGGTCCGAAGGAAAGTTCGATCCGGCATTGCACCAGCTTGCCGAAAAGCTGAAGCTGCGGCAGCCCGTGTCGGATCTCATCATGCCGGTCATCGTGAACGGTGAGCAGCGCTGGTGGGAAATATCCGCCTCGCCCCGGGTGGACGAGAAGGGCGTCTTCCAGGGTTTCCGCGGCGTGGGGTCGGACATCACCATCCAGAAAGTCGCAACTGAGCGCGTCGCGCAGATGGCGCGGCTCGACATGCTGACAAACCTGCCCAACCGAATGCACTTGACCGAGGAACTGGCGGCTGCGGTCGATGCTGTGGCGCGCTGGCACACACGCTGTGCGTTCCTCATGATCGATCTCGACCGATTCAAGTCTGTGAACGATACGCTGGGGCATCTGGTCGGCGACCAGTTGCTTGCCCAGGTTGCCGAGCGCATCCGCCGGGTCTGCACCTCCAATGAGGTTTGTGGTCGCCTCGGCGGTGACGAATTTGCGGTCGTGATCCGCGACGTGCCGGAGCTCATCTACATCGACCGGCTTGCCGTCGCGATCATCGACGCCGTCTCGAGGCCCTATGTAGTCGACAATCATACGCTCTTCATCGGCGCCAGTATCGGCTCGGCGACCGGGCCTCAGGACGGCGCGGATGCTGAGATGCTGATGCGCGCCGCCGATCTTGCCATGTACCGGGCCAAGGAAGCCGGTCGCGGCAAGCATCTGCGCTACGCCTCGTCCATGCATGCCGATGCCGAGGAACGGCGCCAGCTCGAAATCGCGCTGCGCGATGCCCTGGCCAAGGACGAGCTTCACCTCATGTTCCAGCCGATCGTGAATACGCGTTCGGCCGATGTCTGTGGCTTCGAGGCGCTGGTTCGCTGGACCCATCCCGAGCTGGGCGCGGTTTCGCCGGCCAAGTTCATCCCCGTGGCGGAAGATGCGCGCCTGATCGCACCGATCGGTAACTGGGTGTTGCGCACGGCTTGCCGCGAGGCTGCCAATTGGCCAGTCGATGTCCGCATCTCTGTCAATGTGTCGCCCGAACAGCTTTACGAGCCGGATTTCCTGGACATGGTCGTGCAGTCGCTCGCGCACAGCGGCTTGTCTGCCAACCGGCTGGAACTGGAAGTGACGGAGAGCGTCTTCCTGCGTGAAGGCACGGGCGTCAGCGAACTGCTTGACCAGCTGATGAAGCTCGGCGTGCGTTTGTCCCTCGACGATTTCGGCACGGGCTATTCGTCGCTGGGCTATCTTTCCCGAACGCGCTTCAGCACGATCAAGATCGACCGAAGTTTCGTGACCGGTGCCGCGCGCAATCAGCGCGAAAGCCTGGCCATCGTCCGTGCGGTCGTGGCCATGGCCCAGAGCCTGGATATGGAGACGACGGCCGAAGGCGTCGAGACCGAGGGCGAGTATGATCTCATCCGCGCGCTCGGCTGCACCAAGATCCAGGGCTATTATTTCGGTCGGCCCATGCCGGCGACCGACGCACGCGCCCTTTTCGGCGACCGGAGCAGTCAGGTCGCCTGACCGGGCGCAAAGCTTCAGTCTCTGGCGATGCGTCGCTCTATGGCGGCCCAGATCGTGGCAAACTGCTCGGCGGGAAGGCTCTGTCCCCCGAAAGCGCCGAGCGGCAACCGTCGGGTCCCCATCTGCTCGATGAGACTGGAATAGCCGACGTGCGGCCAGTCCGGATGCGTTTCCAGCGCCTGCGCATGCAATTTGCGGCGCCGGTCGACCATGGAGAAGACCGGCAGGATCGGGGGATGCTTGCCGCCGCGCCGGATCAGCGTCTCGACCAGATCGTCGAGCGATTTGCGGGCGAGCGGGGAGGGAATGACCGGCACGACGAGGATGTCGGCGGCGTTCAGCACCTGCTCGGCGGTTTCGGTGAGGCCGGGCGGGCAATCCAGGATGACACGCTCGTAGCGCTTCTCCAGGCTTTCCAGCAGACGGGCGAGGCGCTTCTTCTTGCCCAGCTCGAACAGTAACCTCTCAAGCCCGTGCAACGACGGGTCCGCCGCCAGCAGATCGAGATTGGCGATGCCGGTCGGGCAGCAAAGCTCGACGGGATCGACATTGCGGGAGAACACCGCGCGGGCGGCATCGCGGGCCTTGGCTGCCGGCGCGATCAGGAAGGTGGCCGCCGCTTGCGGATCGAGATCCCACAGCAAGGTGCGTCGCGCTGACAGCGTCGCGGACGCCCAGGCGAGATTGACGGCGAAGGTCGATTTCCCGACGCCCCCCTTGAGGCTGTAGACCGCGATTGTTTTCATCTTGGGTTTTTCGGATTTCGCCATGGGCACAGTTTGCGTCACTTTGGTGACAATCGCACCAGCCAATTTGATTTGAATGCGAGCACACAGGCCGCAGGGCAATTTCGGTTCCTGTCTCGACAGGGGTTTGCGAACCGCCCCCGAGGGTGGGGAGCCGTCCGCCGATGGCGCCGCTCCAACAGGTCATGGCGCGGTGGAAGTTCACGAAGTTCACGACACGGGGGCGTGAACTTCCGCTTCCCTCACCTTTTGCGGACCGCCGATGAGACGGACGCCAGGGCCTGTCCGGGGAAGCCTGTACCTTCGGGGTCTCGATACGCTGCGATGAAAATGAGCCGCATGTCGCTTCACCTGCCGATTGAACACGGAAATGGGCTGGAAGACCTGCCATGGTGGACGGCGTGTAGGACAGCACAAAGCGTCGCCGATCAGGGATGGCCGAAGAGCCGGACCTGATGGGGCTGTCAGACAGCGCATGCGATCCGGGCTTGCATGGGCGGGGCCGGCTGCGCAACAAGGCCACGGCTTTCGCATCGGGGGAGATACTATCTTGGCGGCATGGCAGACGCCCGCACTGGTCTTGCTGCTCGGCTATGTGCTGGGTTCGATCCCCTTTGGTCTCATCCTCACCCGGCTGGCCGGGGCCGGCGACCTGCGGGCGATCGGATCAGGCAATATTGGCGCGACCAATGTGCTGCGCACGGGCCGCAAGGGCCTCGCTGCCGCGACACTGGTGCTCGATGGGCTGAAGGGCGCAGCAGCGGTCTGGATGGGTGCCGCGCTGATGCCGCAGGGCGGAGCGGCGCTGGGCGGCCTGATTGCTTTTCTGGGGCACTGCTACCCGGTCTGGCTCGGCTTCAAGGGCGGGAAAGGCGTTGCGACAATGCTCGGCGTCTGTCTTGCCCTGTCCTGGGTCGTCGGACTGGTCTTTGCCGGTGTCTGGCTGGGCGCGCTGGCGCTCTCGCGGATCAGTTCGGTCGGTGGCATGAGCGCCGCGCTGAGTGCCCCCATCGCCGCCTTCGCGCTGGACAAGGCCGATCTGTTGCCGGGGCTTGCCGTCATGGCGGCAGTGGTTCTCTGGCGGCACCGCCCGAACATCGCGCGGCTGCTGCGGGGCGAGGAACCGCGCGTGGGATCGTCCGGCCGGGCATGACTGCGCTCGGCAAAGAGCAGATGAATCGGCTGCGGCTGATCCGCACCCCGCATGTCGGGCCGGTCGCCTATCGCCAGCTTCTCCAACGCTTCGGATCAGCAGCACGGGCGCTTGAGGCTCTGCCTGACCTCGCCGCACGCGGGGGCGGCGCATCGCGCTTCCGGCCAGCCGATATGCGCGCTGTCGAGGCGGAGGCCGCGCGCGTGGCACAGCTCGGCGCGCGCTATTGTTTCCTGGGCGAGGCCGACTATCCGCCGCTGCTGGCGGAGGCGTCGGCTGCGCCACCGGCGCTGATCCTGCGTGGCGACACGGGGCTCGCCGCCCGGCGTTGCGTCGCGATGGTCGGTGCACGCAATGCCTCGGCAGCGGCCAACCGGTTCGCGCGCGAACTCGCCCACGGCCTTGCCGATGCCGGCCTTGTCGTCGTGTCCGGCCTGGCTCGCGGTATTGACACAGCCTCTCACAATGGCGCCGGCCCGGCCTCCACCATTGCCGTCATCGGCTCTGGCATCGACGTCTTTTTTCCGCCGGAAAATGCAGCGCTTCAGGAGATCATCGGCCGAGACGGGCTCCTGATGACCGAACTGCCGCCCGGCGCCGAACCACTGGCCCGGCATTTTCCGGCGCGCAACCGCATCATTGCCTGGATGAGCCTGGGCACGGTGGTGGTTGAAGCCGCGCCACGCTCCGGCTCGCTGCTGACCGCGCGCCTGGCGGGCGAGGAAGGCCGGGAAGTGATGGCCGTGCCCGGCTTCCCGCTCGATCCGCGCGCACAGGGCTGCAACAGCCTCATTCGCGATGGCGCCACCCTCGTGCAGAGCGTCAGCGATATCGTCGAGGCGATCGGCGCGATTGGCGATGGCGTGCTGCGCTCGCCCCGGCGGCCGTTTTCCGGCGAGCCGCCGGCCGATCTCGGGCAGAGCGAGCGCGAGCAAGTGCTTGGCCTGATGAGCCTCAGCCCGGTCGCGGTCGATGAACTGGTCCGGCAATCCGGCCTGCCGCCCGCGCTGGTGCAGACCGCGCTGCTGGAACTCGAGATCGCCGGGCGCTTGCAGCGCCACGCCGGTGGCCGGGTCAGCCTTGCCTGAGCGAACGGGCGTACACAGGGCTCAGTGCCCCTCGCGGATTTGGAGTCAGCCCCTCTTGACGAGCCGGGTCTGCGCTTTCCACTCTCGCGCGTACACGTGAGAGAGGTTAGCGGAGCCTTATGCAACTCGTCATTGTCGAATCGCCGGCCAAGGCCAAGACCATCGAAAAATATCTGGGTGGGGACTATCGCGTCCTCGCCTCCTACGGCCATGTGCGCGACTTGCCGGCCAAGGATGGATCGGTCGATCCCGACGATGGCTTTGCGATGGCCTGGGAGAATTATGGCGACAAGGCCAAGCAGCTCAAGGCGATTGCCGACGAGGCCAAGAAGGCGGACCGGCTGATCCTGGCGACTGACCCTGATCGCGAAGGCGAGGCGATCTCCTGGCACGTGCAGGAAGTGCTGCGCCAGAAGAAGGCGCTGCCCAAGGAAGTGGAGCGCGTGACCTTCAACGCCATCACCAAGGCGACGATCCTTGAGGCGATGAAGCATCCGCGCGAGCTCGATGCCGATCTGATCGACGCCTATCGGGCGCGCCGTGCGCTGGACTATCTCGTGGGCTTCACCCTCTCGCCGGTGCTCTGGCGCAAGCTGCCGGGCGCCAAGTCGGCCGGGCGCGTGCAATCCGTCGCGCTGCGGCTGGTGGTGGAGCGCGAGCGCGAGATCGAAGCGTTCGTGCCGCAGGAATATTGGTCGGTCACGGCCGATCTGGAGCAGGGCGGGCAGGGCTTCGAGGCGCGGCTGGTGCGCTGGCGCGGCGACAAGATCGATCGGCTGACCATCGGCAAGGAAGGCGATGCGCAGGCCGCGAAGGCGGATGTCGAGGCGGGGCGGTTCACGGTCGCATCGGTCGAGACCAAGCCGGCGACGCGCAATCCGCCGCCGCCCTTCACCACCTCGACGCTCCAGCAGGAGGCCGCGCGCAAGCTTGGCCTCTCGGCCAGCGAGACGATGCGCGTCGCCCAGCAGCTCTACGAAGATGGCGCGATCACCTATATGCGGACGGACGGCGTGCAGATGGACGGCAGTGCCATCTCCGCCGCGCGGCAAGCCATCGCGACCCGCTATGACGGCGGCTACCTGCCGGACAAGCCGCGCGTCTACCAGACCAAGGCGAAGAACGCGCAGGAAGCGCATGAAGCGATCCGCCCGACCGATTTCTCGCGCGATCATGTCGGCTCAGGTGTGCATGCCAAGCTGTACGATCTCATCTTCAAGCGCGCGCTGGCCAGCCAGATGGCCTCGGCGCGGATGGAGCGGACCGTGATCGAGCTGGTCGACGGGACCGGCCAGCATGCGCTGCGTGCGACCGGGCAGGTCGTGCTCTTCCCGGGCTTCCTCGCCCTCTATGAGGAAGGCCGGGACGATTCGGACGATGAGGACGGCAAGCTGCTGCCGGCCCTGAAGGCGGGCGATAGCCCGGCCAAAAAGGATGTCCGTGCCGAGCAGCACTTCACCCAGCCGCCACCGCGCTACAGCGAGGCGAGCCTGGTCAAGCGGCTGGAGGAGCTGGGCATCGGCCGGCCGTCCACTTATGCCTCGACCATCCAGACGCTGAAGGACCGGGACTATGTCCGGATCGAGAAGAACCGCTTCTTCGCCGAGGAGAGCGGCCGGCTGGTGACGGCGTTCCTGGAGCGCTTCTTCGAGCGCTATGTGGCCTATGACTTCACGGCCGGGCTTGAGGATGAGCTGGATGATATCTCCGGCGGCCGGGCGCAGTGGCAGGCCGTGCTGGAAGCCTTCTGGCGCGACTTCAAGCCCAAGACCGCCGAGATCATGGAGCAGAAGCCGAGCGAGATCACGGCGGCGCTCGACGAGTTCCTCGCGCCCATGCTGTTCCCGGACAAGGGCGATGGCAGCGATCCGCGCCTTTGCCCGCTCTGCCACAGCGGGCGCCTCTCGCTGCGGGGCGGACGTTATGGCGCGTTCATCGCCTGCTCCAACTATCCGGAGTGCAAATATACCCGCAAATTCGGCCAGCCGGGCGGAGCGGATGGGGACGCGGCCTCGAGCGGCCCGGAAGAGCTGGGCAACCATCCCGAGACGGGCACGCCCATTCACCGCAAGGCGGGGCGCTTCGGCCCCTATATCGAGACAGTGGTGGGCGACGAGACCAAGCGCGCCTCCATCCCGAAGGATCTGCCCAATGGCGAGCTGACACTGGATTGGGCCGCGAAGCTGCTCTCGCTGCCGCGCACGATCGGCGATCATCCCGAGACGGGCAAGCCCATCACCGCCAGCATCGGGCGCTATGGCCCCTATCTGGCACATGACGGCAAATATGCGCGGCTCGCGTCCACGGCTGAAGTGTTCGAGACGGGCATGAACGCTGCCGTCGCCAAGCTGGCGGACGCAGCCAACCGGGGCGGCGCGCGCAAGTCGACGGAGCCGCTCAAGGTGCTGGGCGCGCATCCGCGCACCGAGGCGGAGATCAAGCTGATGGCCGGGCGCTTCGGCCCCTATGTCACGGATGGGACGACCAACGCGACGCTGCCCAAGACCATCGAGCCGGACGCCCTGACGCTGGAAGAGGCGGCGCAGCTCATCGATGCGCGGGCGGCGGCAGCGCCGGCGAAGAAGGGCCGGGGCAAGACCAAGGCCAAGGCCGCGCCGAAGAAGGCGGCAGGCAAGGCCAAGGCGGCTCCGAAGGCGAAGAAGGCCAAGGACTGACCGGTTACGCCGCTGCTGTTGCGTGCGCGACAGTAGCGGCGAAAGACAAAGTGTCCGGCTTTGTAGGAAAAGCATGCTGCGCCGGGGGGTGGGGTAAGCTAGCAGCGCGACCTACATGATGGCGTTGCCGCGCGCACGCCAGCCAAGCCCAGGAAGACCCATGACCCGCACGCTCACCCATCTCGAACGCCTCGAAGCGGAGAGCATCCACATCATGCGTGAAGTGGTGGCCGAAGCCGAGAAGCCGGTGATGCTCTATTCCGTGGGCAAGGACAGCGCGGTGATGCTTCACCTTGCGCGCAAGGCCTTCTACCCCGCGCCGCCGCCTTTCCCGCTGCTCCATGTCGATACGACCTGGAAGTTCAAGGCGATGTATGAGCTGCGCGACCGGATGGCGCGCGAAAGCGGCATGGAATTGCTGGTCTACCAGAACCCCGAGGCGGCCGAGCGCGGGATCAATCCCTTCGATCATGGCCCGCTGCACACGGACATGTGGAAGACCGAAGGCCTCAAGCAGGCGCTCAATCTCCATGGTTTCGACGTTGCCTTTGGTGGCGCGCGGCGCGACGAGGAAAAGAGCCGCGCCAAGGAGCGCATCTTCTCCTTCCGCACCGCGAGCCATGGCTGGGACCCCAAGAACCAGCGGCCGGAGCTGTGGAACCTCTACAATGCGAAGAAGGCAAAGGGTGAGAGCATCCGCGTCTTCCCGATCAGCAACTGGACCGAGCTCGACATCTGGCAGTACATCCAGCTCAACGACGTGCCCATCGTGCCGCTCTATTTCGCGGCGCCGCGCCCCACCGTGGAGCGCGACGGACTGCTGCTGATGGTCGATGACGAGCGCTTTCCGCTGAAGCCGGGCGAAGTGCCCGTCGAGCGGTCCATCCGCTTTCGGACGCTGGGCTGCTATCCGCTGACCGGCGCGGTGGAGAGCGAGGCGGCGACGCTGCCTGAGGTGATCCAGGAAATGCTGCTCACCACCACCAGCGAGCGCCAGGGCCGGGCGATCGACAAGGATGCCGGTGGTGCGGGCATGGAGAAGAAGAAGCAGGAGGGGTATTTCTGATGTCCGACGTGGCAGACCCCATCTACAAGACCGATGCCCTGATCGCGCAGGACATCGACGCTTATCTGGACCAGCATCAGCACAAGTCGATGCTCCGCTTCATCACTTGCGGCAGCGTGGACGACGGCAAGTCCACCCTGATCGGGCGCTTGCTCTACGACAGCAAGATGATCTTCGAGGATCAGCTGGCGGCACTGGAAGCGGACAGCAAGCGCGTTGGCACGCAGGGGCAGGAGATCGACTTCGCGCTGCTGGTCGATGGCCTGGCCGCCGAGCGTGAGCAGGGCATCACGATCGATGTCGCCTATCGCTTCTTCTCGACGGAAAAGCGCAAGTTCATCGTCGCCGATACGCCGGGCCACGAGCAATATACGCGGAACATGGTGACGGGCGCCTCGACCGCAGACCTCGCCGTGATCCTCATCGATGCGCGCAAGGGTGTTCTGACGCAAACACGTCGTCACAGCTATCTAGCGCAACTGGTTGGAATTCGGCATATCGTCCTGGCCGTGAACAAGATGGATCTGGTCGATTATGATCAGGCGGTGTTTGACGGGATCGTGAAGGACTACGCCGATTTCGCGCAGAGCATCGGCATCACCCATTTCGTGCCGATGCCGATTTCCGGCTTCAAGGGCGACAATATCACGGCGCTCTCGGCCAACACGCCCTGGTACACGGGGCCGAGCCTGATCGAGCATCTCGAGACGGTCGAGGTGGACAACAGTGCCGACCAGCAGGCGCCGTTCCGCTTGCCGGTGCAGTGGGTCAACCGACCCAATCTCGATTTTCGCGGCTTTGCGGGCCTCATCGCGGCCGGCACGGTGAAGCCGGGCGATGCCATTCGGGTGCTCCCTTCGGGCAAGACCAGCACGGTCAGCCGCATCGTGATGCTCGATGGCGATCTCGATGAAGCGGTTGCTGGTCAATCAGTTACGCTGTGTTTCTCCGATGAGATCGATTGTTCGCGCGGCGATGTGATTGCCGCAGCGGGGGAGCCGCCGCAGGTGGCCGATCAGTTCGAGGCGACCGTCGTCTGGATGTCGGACGAGGCGCTCAAGCCTGGCCGGGCCTATTGGCTCAAGATCGGCACGCAGACGGTCTCGGCGACGCTGCAGGCGCCGAAATATGAGATTAATGTCAATACGCTGGAGCATCTTGCTGCCAAGACGCTGGAGCTCAATGGCATTGGCGTGGCCGAGCTGACCACGGACAAGCCGATCGTGTTCGAACCCTATGCGGAGAACCGCGCTTTGGGCGGGTTCATCCTGATCGACAAGATCAGCAACGCGACCGTCGCGGCCGGCATGCTGCATTTCTCGCTGCGTCGGGCGCAGAATGTCCATTGGCAGGCGATGGACGTGGGGCGTGAGGCGCACGCGGCGCAGAAGGGGCAGACTCCGGCGGTGCTGTGGTTCACGGGGCTTTCCGGCTCCGGCAAGTCCACCATCGCCAATATCGTCGAGAAGAAGCTGTTCGCACTGGGGCGCCACACCTTCCTGCTCGATGGCGACAATGTCCGCCACGGGCTGAACAAGGATCTGGGCTTCACCGAGGCAGACCGGATCGAGAATATCCGCCGTGTCGGCGAAGTCGCGAAATTGATGACGGATGCCGGCCTGATCGTCATCACGGCCTTCATTTCGCCGTTCCGCGCCGAACGCGAGATGGTCCGGGCGATGCTGCCGGCGGGTGAGTTCATCGAGATTTTCGTCGATACGCCGCTGGCTGAGGCGGAGAAGCGGGACGTGAAGGGCCTCTACAAGAAGGCGCGGGCCGGCGAGCTCAAGAACTTCACCGGCATCGACAGCCCCTATGAGGCGCCGGAACGCCCCGAAATCCGCATCGACACGACGCAGATCACGCCGGAAGCAGCGGCTGATCTGATCGTCGAGCGGATCATCGGCGTGTGGAGCCCCGATCTGTGACCGACGCTCAGCTGGCCGCGCTGCTGGCCGGTGAGGCCGGTGCGCGGTTGCTCGCTCTGCGCGCGGCCCGTCAGTCTGAGGGCAAGGCGCTGGGGGCGGCGGGGGATGCGCAGGCCAATGCGTATCTGTGCGCTGCGCTGCGTGAGCATCGGCCCGAGGACGGGCTGCTCTCCGAAGAACGCAAGGATACGCCGGATCGGCTGGGCAAGTCGCGCGTGTGGATCGTCGATCCGGTCGATGGCACCCGCGAATATGGCGAGGGACGCAGCGACTGGGCCGTCCATGTCGCGCTTGCTGTGGATGGCGTACCTGCGATTGGCGCTGTCGCGCTCCCCGGTCTGGACCTCGTGCTGCGGTCGGATCGTCCTGTGACGGTGCCGCCAGCCCCGTCAAAGTTGCGCATGGTCGTCAGCCGCACCCGGCCGGCGGCAGAGGCGCTTGCCGTAGCGCAGGTGCTTGGGGCGGAGCTGGTGCCCATGGGATCAGCCGGCGCCAAGGCGATGGCCATCGTGCGTGGCGAGGCTGACATCTATCTGCACTCCGGCGGGCAATATGAGTGGGACAGCTGTGCGCCCGTCGCCGTGGCCCTGGCCCATGGCCTGCATTGCTCGCGCATCGACGGGGCGCCGCTGCGCTACAATCAGGCCGACGTCTACATGCCCGATCTGCTGATCTGCCGTGCCGAGCATGCTGCGCCGGTTCTGGCGCTGGTGGCGGGTCTCTGAGAGCCTCTAACCCAGCGCCATGAGGCTGGCATTGCCGCCCGACGCGGTGGTGTTGATCGACGTGCTGACTTCTTCCACCAGCCACTCCAGCCGCCAGGCGGGGCCGCCGGCGCAATCGGCCGGGCTTGCGGTCTGGACGAGCGGGATGGGGCCGGGGCGGGCTGCCACGTCCGCCAGCGCGGCAAGCAGGCGATCCGGCCCGCCTTCGATCAGCGCGCCGGCGATCGGCCGGTCCGGGCGGGCGGACAATCGCGCCAGCACGGAGAAAGGCAGATCCTCCGGCAACGCCATGTCTGCAAGAAGGCCCCGATTGCCTGTAGCGAGCGTCGCGGCGATCTGCTGGTAGAGGCCGAGCGACGTGGCGGGCATGAGCAGGATCGTTCCGCGCGGATGGAGGGCATAGAGATTGCGTTCACCGACCGGCCCCGGCAGCACCCGCTCAAGCCCCAGCGGGAATTGTTCACCATAGACGCGCGCAGTGGCGGCGGCGCTGACCTCGCCCTTTTGATCCAGCCAGTCGATGAAGGCCAGCAGCGCCGGGTCGGTGGAACTCGGACCGGCAGGCAGGGGCACGCCATCATTTTCCACCAGCCGGCCGAGATACAGCGGCCCGCCGGCTTTCGGCCCGGTGCCGGAGAGGCCACGGCCGCCAAAGGGCTGCACGCCCACGACCGCGCCGATGATGTTGCGGTTGATATAATGATTGCCGGCCCGCACCCGGCTCGTCACATGCGCGATGGTTTCCTCAAGGCGGGTATGCAGGCCGAAAGTGAGGCCGTAGCCGGTGGCATTGATCGCGCCGATGAGGTGGTCGAGTTCGGCGCGCGCGTAGCGAACGACATGAAGCACCGGACCAAACACTTCGCGACTTAGCTCGGCGATGCTGTCCAGCTCGATGATCGTCGGTGGCACGAAGGTGCCGTGGATTGCGTCGGCGGGCAGTGGAAGCTGCGTCACAGTCCGGCCTTTGGTCCGCATCGCCGCGATATGGCTTTCGATCCCGCGTCTGGCTTCGTCCGTGATGACAGGGCCGATGTCGATAGCCAGCCTGTCCGTCCGGCCGATACGCAACTCGGCCATCGCGCCCTTGAGCATGGTCAGTGTCCGATCGGCGATGTCGTCCTGAAGGCAGAGGATACGCAGGGCCGAGCAGCGCTGTCCGGTGCTATCGAAGGCTGACGTCAAGACATCGGCCACCACTTGCTCCGGCAAGGCGGAGGAATCGACGATCATGGCGTTCTGCCCGCCCGTTTCGGCGATGAGCGGAATGGCCTTGCCTGCACGCGACAGGCGCGTCGCCAGCTGGGCCTGGATGAGGCGGGCTACCTCCGTCGACCCGGTGAAGAGAACGGCGGCGACCTGCGAAGCGCACACCAGCGCGGCGCCAATCGCTCCATCACCCGGAACAAGCTGGAGCGCGTCGGGCGGTACGCCAGCTTCGTGGAGGATATGGACGGCCTGTGCCGCAATCAGCGGTGTTTCCTCCGCCGGCTTGGCGAGGACGGGATTGCCCGCTGCCAGCGCGGCGGCGACCTGTCCGGTGAAGATGGCGAGCGGAAAGTTCCAGGGGGAGATACACACGACCGGGCCGAGCGGTCGCGCCCCGCCCAGCGTGCTGCGCGCCTGAACGGCGTAGTAGCGCAGGAAATCGATCGCCTCGCGCACTTCGGCCACGGCATTGGCGGTCGATTTACCCGCCTCCCGGATGAGCAGGCCGATGAGGACAGGCATGCGTGCCTGAAGCGCGTCGGCGGCGCGCTCGAGAATGGCGGCACGGTTGGTGACCGTCATGGCGGCCCAGGTCGATTGGACAGCGCTGGCGACGAGGCGGTCGATCTCGTCCATCGCTGTTTCGGTCACCGTGCCGACGGGATCGCGATGGTCGGCGGGATTGACGACAGCGCGCGTTTCTCCTCGACCGCTGGGCGGTACGGCCGTCCAGATGGTCGCGGCGCTTTCCCGTAGCGCGTGCGTCAGGTTGGCGAGCTGGCTTTCATCGCTGAGGTCGAGCCCGGCTGAATTGCGCCGATCGGGCAGGATGTCTGCCGGCAGAGCGATCTGGTCATGGGGGGCTCCGGGCTGCGGCATGGCCCGAACCTGCTCTGCCGGGTCGGCAACCAAGGCGTCGATGGGGACGGTCAGGTCGCCGATCCGATGGACGAAGCTCGAATTGGCGCCGTTTTCCAGCAAGCGGCGGACGAGATAGGCCAGCAGTGTCTCATGCGTGCCGACCGGCGCATAGATGCGACAGGGGCGGTCAAGCCCCTGTCGGCCAACCACTTGCTGGTAGAGCTGTTCGCCCATCCCGTGCAGGCACTGATACTCATAGTCGCCCGGCGTGAAGTCCGGCCCGGCAAGGCAATGGATGGTCGCGAGCGACTGAGCATTATGCGTTGCAAATTGCGGAAAGACTGCGTCCTTAGCAGCAAGGAGGCGCGTGGCGCACGCGATGTAGGCGACATCCGTATGGACCTTGCGCGTATAGACCGGGAAGTCGGCCAGGCCATCGACCTGGGCGCGCTTGATCTCCGCATCCCAGTAAGCACCCTTGACGAGGCGGACCATGATCCGGTGGCCGGACCGCCGGGCGAGATCGACAATCCAGTCGATGACGAAGGGGCAGCGCTTGCCATAGGCCTGCACGACGAAGCCGAGGCCGTTCCAGCCGGCAAGCGCGGGGTCGAGGGCGAGGCTTTCCAGCAGATCGAGCGAGAGCTCGAGGCGGTCGGCCTCTTCCGCGTCGATGTTGAGGCCGATGTCGTAGGACCGGGCCAGCGCGGCGAGGGCCGTCACGCGCGGCAGCAGCTCTGCCATCACCCGATCGGCCTGCGTGCGGGAATAGCGCGGGTGCAGCGCCGAGAGTTTGATGGAGATGCCATTGCCGGCATAGACGCCGCGTCCGGCAGATGCCTGGCCGATCGCATGGATCGCGGCCTCATAGGCGCGCAGATAGCGCTCGGCGTCCTGCGCGGTCGCAGCCGCTTCCCCCAACATGTCGAAACTGTAGGTGAAGCCCTTCGCTTCCAGCGCGCGGGTGCGCTCCAGCGCTTCCTCGATCGTTTCGCCGGTGACGAACTGCTCGCCCATCATCCGCATGGCGATGTCCACGCCGCGCCTCACGACCGGTTCGCCCGCGCGCGCGATCAGTCGGGTGAGGGCGGCGCCAAGGCCGCCGTCATTCACGGGGTCCACGAGCTTGCCCGTGACGACGAGCCCCCAGGTCGCGGCGTTCACAAAAAGCGAGCGCCCGCCGCCCAGATGCGAGGCCCAGTCACCGGGAGCGATCTTGTCGCGGATCAGCGCGTCGCGGGTCGCTGTGTCCGGGATGCGCAGCAGCGCTTCGGCGAGACACATTAGCGCCACGCCTTCATGGCTGGAGAGCGCATATTCCTGCACCAGCCCTTCCACGCCGCTGCCCTTGCGGGCGGCTCGGAGCTGAGAGATCAGCGCGCGGGCGGTCTCCTCAACCGCCGCGCGCATCGGCACTGTCAGGGTGGCCTCGGGCAGCAGACGGGCCAGACAATCCGCTTCGGGCAGGCGACAGGCCGCCGTGATCGCGCGGCGCAAAGCGGATGGCGCGCGGACGGGCGGGGCGAAAGCGGCGAACGGGGCCGGCATAGGGGCAACGTCGGTCATTGCGGAAAATCACGCGATCTGGCGCCGGGCAGTGAGACCTGAGCGTCCGGGACTTTCAGCGCCGCGTTCTGTATGCCGTGAAATAAGACGGATCGCCAGAGCGGCGACCGTGCGTAAACGGGATGATCAGAGCCGCGTCTCAGTAGACATCGCGGACATAGCGCCGGTCCTGCTGCATCTGGGCGACATAGTCCTCGGCCAGATCCGCACTCATGCCGCCCTGGGTGGCGACGATGCGCTTGAGGGCCGCATCCACATCCCGCGCCATGCGGCTGGCATCGCCGCAGACATAGAGATGGGCGCCATTGTCGATCCAGCGCCAGAGCTCCGCACCTTCCTCGATCATGCGATGTTGCACATAGATCTTGTCGGCCTGATCGCGGGAGAAGGCCAGGCTGAGCCGATCCAGGTGACCGCTGCGCCGCCAGGTCTCGATCTCGTCGCGATAATAGAAATCTGTCGCCTGATGCTGTTCCCCGAAGAAGAGCCAGTTCGCGCCGGTCGCGCCGGTTGCCTGACGATCGTGCAGGAACCCGCGAAACGGTGCGATGCCGGTACCCGGCCCGATCATGATCGTGGCGCGGGCAAGGTCTGCAGGCGGGTGAAAGTGGGCGGAAGGCTGGAGGAACAGGCCGACGTCTGTGTCGTCGCTCCGGTCGGCGAGGAAGCCGGAACACAAGCCGCTGCGGTCGCGACCATCGCAGGCGTAACGGACGACCGAAACCGTCAGTTGTATCTCGTCCGGCTGGGCGTGCGGGCTGGACGCAATGGAATAATAGCGCGGCTGGAGCGGACGCATCACCGTCATGAGGTCGCGCGGGCTCAGCCGTGCACCGGTTTCATGCAGGACATCGGCAATCTGCCGGCCCCACAGCCACTGGTTGAGCGCCGGCTTGTGCGCAGGATCGAGCAAAGGCGCGAAGGGAGCATCCGGCTGACGATCCGCGATCAGCTCCAATATGTTGCGCGTGATGCGGGTGATGTCCCAGTGATGGATGAGCGCATCGACCAGCGACACCTCACCGACATTTTTCACGCTGACAGGCGCGTCCGCCGACAGATCGAGCAGGCCAAGGATCTCCCCGGCGAGCGAGGGAGAGTTGACCGGCCAGACACCGAGCGAGTCGCCGGCGCGATAGGCAAGGTTTCGGCCCTGAATGTCGAAGCCGAACTGGCGGACTTCCTTCTGTGCGCCGGCGCCGCTGAGCAACAGGTTGCGCGAGAGCGGCGCGCGGACCGGTTCCTTGCGATCGCGCGGGGCGGCAAGCGGAGATGTTTTCGGCAAGGCGGACGTCAGGACGATTTGTCCGTTGGCCGCGATTTTCCCTGCCATGGGGGGCGCCAGTGCTGTCGCTACCGGTTGCGCCTCTGTGCCCAGTGCGGCGATCACGTCGCTGAGCCAGGCTGCGGCGTCCTCCTCAAAATCGGGCTCGCAGTCCACGCGCGCGGCGAGGCGCGTCGCGCCCAGCTCTTCCAGCCGGCAGTCGAGCTTGCGGCCGAAGCCGCAGAACGCGTCGTAGCTGGAATCGCCCAACGCAAGGACCGAGTAACGCAGCCCGTCCAGCCGTGCAGCCGCCTCACCGGAGAGGACTGACCAGAAACTTCCGGCATTGTCCGGCGCATCGCCATCGCCAAAGGTGCTCGCAATGAACAGCGCACGGCCGCCCTTGGCAAGGTCGGCCGGCTTCGCCGCGTCCATCGACAGGAGCCGGACGCGGTGGGCCTGTGTTTCCAGCTGCCGGGCGCATTGCTCGGCCAGTCCCTCGGCCTTGCCGGTTTGCGACGCCCAGATGACCAGTATCTCGGCCTGCGAAGACGCAGGGGCGGTTGGGAGCGGTTGCCGGGAGAAGAGGCCGGCCAGCAGACCGTTCACATAGTGCCGCCGGTGCGGCGTGATCGGCGCGTCGACTGGCAGCACGGGTATGCCCAACGCCTGCTGCGCGTCGGACGTGCGCAGCGCGGCCGAAAATCCATCCAGATACGCGCGCTCGTCGTCCGAGAGCAGCGGTTCCTGCCCCGCCTGCAGGCCCATCGCATGAGCAAAGGTTTCGATCGCGGCACGAAAATGGGCAGCGCAAGGCGCGGATATCGGCACGAAGCCGGGCAGCGACGGCAAGACGTCATCGCAGGTGGAAGGCTCTGCCGCTTCCACAACCGGGCCGGACAGTCGGGTGAGCGCCACGGCCGCGCACTTCAGTTCAGGCTGCATGGAGATCGGATCGACCGCATCGCTGGTGAGGGCGTTGATCGCAAGATTGTCTCCGAAGACGTCATTCCAGTGAAATGGCACGAAGCACTGGCCCGGCTGCACCCGCTCGGTAATGACGGCCGGCAGGACAGCGCGACCGCGACGGGAGCGAAGCTCGACCTGATCCCGCTCGCCGATGCCGAGCGCGGCTGCGTCGTCGCGATGAAGCTCCAGGAAGGGGCCGGGATTGAGCTTGTTGAGCGCTGGCACCGTGGCCGTCTTGGTCAGCGTGTGCCACTGGTGCTGCAGGCGCCCGGTGTTGAGGATCATGGGAAAATCAGCGTCGGGCATCTCGGCCGGGTCGATGTGCGGCCGGGCAAGGAAAACGGCTTTGCCGCTCGCGGTCGGGAAGGCGATCGGCGCCGGCTGGCCATCGTCATTCATGTGCAGCAT
This sequence comes from Sphingomonas sp., assembly GCA_017304655.1. Taxonomy (GTDB): domain Bacteria; phylum Pseudomonadota; class Alphaproteobacteria; order Sphingomonadales; family Sphingomonadaceae; genus Sphingobium. Next base: position 145,800 of record JAFKLY010000003.1, on the reverse strand, counting down.
CTGGCTGACGCCATCGTTGAGATAGCGAATGGGGTTGCGATGCTGGGTGTCGTAGGGTCCGCAGGGCCACTGGATCGGCGCCTTGCGCAACCGGGCGTGACTTGCTCCGCGAATGTCATAGCCCGTCTTCGGGTTCCAGAACTGGCGGATTTCCTCGAAGACGTCGGCGGCCGAAGCGTAAGTGAAGGCGTCGGCATAGCCCATCTCGCAAGCGACGCGGGCGATGATCTCCCAGTCCGCCATGGCGTCACCGGGCGGATCGACGGCCTTTTGCGTAAGCGTGAGGGTTCGCTCGGAGTTGATCAGCACGCCATCGGCTTCCGCCCAGAGCGCGCCCGGCAGGATGATGTCGGCGTAGCGATTGGTTTCCGTGTCGAGGAAGGCATCCTGGGTGATGACCAGTTCCGCCACTTCCAGCCCGGCGATCACCGTCTTGCGGTTCGCCACGCTCGCAACGGGATTGGTGCAAATGATCCAGCAGGCCTTGATAGTGCCGGTGGACATCCCCTCGAACAGGCCGATCGTTCCGGCGCCCGCCTCGACCCGCAGCGTTCCGGGCGCAACGCCCCAGGCGGCTTCCACGAACGCCCGGTCAGCCTCGCTCGGCGTTGCTCGCTGCCCCGGCAGGCCCGGCCCCATATAGCCCATCTCGCGCCCGCCCATCGCATTGGGCTGGCCGGTGAGCGAGAAGGGGCCGCTGCCTGGCCGGCAGATCGCGCCGGTCGCCAGATGCAGGTTGCAGATGGCATTGGTGTTCCAGGTGCCGTGGGTGCTCTGGTTGAGGCCCATCGTCCAGCAGCTCATCCAGTCGCCGGCTTCGCCGATGAGCCGTGCCGCTTCCTGCAGATCTGCCTCGCCGATCCCCGTGATCTGCGCGACCCGGTCCGGCGGATAGTCAGCAAGGAAGGCCGGTATCGCATCCCACCCTTCGGTGTGGGCTGCGATGAATGCGGGATCTGTGTTCCCCGCTGCTACGAGGAGGTAGAGCAGGCCGTTGAGCAAGGCGAGATCGGTGCCGGGTTTGATCGGCAGGTAGAGGTCTGCCTTGTCCGCCGTGGCGGTGCGGCGCGGATCGACAACGATCAGCTTCGCGCCCGCCTTCACCCGGTCCATCATGCGCAGGAACAGGATCGGGTGACAGTCGGCCATGTTGGCACCGATGACGAAGAACAGGTCCGCCTTGTCGAAGTCCTCATAGGAGCCGGGCGGTCCATCCGCGCCGAGCGACAGCTTGTAGCCGCTGGCGGCGCTGGCCATGCACAGGCGCGAATTGCTCTCGATATTGTTGGTGCCGATGAAGCCTTTGCACAGCTTGTTGGCGAGATATTGCGCTTCCAGCGACATCTGCCCGGACACGTAGAGCGAGACGGCATCCGGGCCGTCCCGGTCGATGATGGCGCGCAGGCCCTGTGCGGTGCGGGTAATCGCTTCCGCCATGGGGATCGGGCCCTGATCCCGCTTGTCCGAAAGGCGCGCATAGGCCTTGTCCGCGCGGCCGGGAGCGGTGACCGGAACATGGCACGTGCTGCCCTTGGTGCACAGGCGGCCGAAGTTCGAGGGATGCGACTTGTCGCCTGACACCTTGACGATCTTCCCGTCGGCGACGTCCATGACGATACCGCAGCCGACGCCGCAATAGGGGCAGGCGCTCTTGACGGTCCGGTTGGGGCTGGCGGCTGTCATGCGCGCGCGTCCCGTCAGGCCCGATCCTGCGATGCAGCGGTCTGCGCTGGTGCGCGACGTGCCCTGGCCCGGCGAGGCGCGCCATCGCCATTGCGCGTTCCGGCTACGGCCTCGCCGACCAGCAGCAGCGTCGGATCATCCTGACCGATCGTCCGCACGAGGAAAGCGAGGGCATCGAGCCGGCCACGCAGCAGGCGCTCATCGGGGCGCGAGACGTTGACTGCGACCATGACGGGGGTCGCCGGGTCGCGGCCCGCTGCGATCAGGTTGCGTGCGATCATCGGCGCAGCGGCACGGCCCATATAGATGGCAAGGGTCGCTTCGGCGCCGGCAAGTCGCTGCCAGTCGAGATCCAGCGGTTCGTTGCCCCGGACATGGGCGGTGAGGAAGACGAGCTGACGGGCGGCGGCACGCAGCGTGAGCGACGCAAGGCCGCTTGCGGCTGCCGCGCTGGCCGCCGTGATGCCGGGGCAGATCTGGACGGGAACGCCATGCGCCGCGCAGGCGGCCAGTTCCTCGGTCGCGCGACCGAAGACGGACGGGTCGCCGCCCTTGAGCCGCAGGACGCGATGGCCGGCGAGCGCTGCCTCGACGATCAGCCCGTCGATCGTGCCCTGATCCTTGCTGTGTTGGCCCGAGCGCTTGCCGACGCTCACCCGTTCGGCCTGCGGCGCCAGATCAAGAATGCCCTTGCCGACCAAAGCGTCATAGAAGACGATATCGGCCTGACGCAGCAGTCGCTCGGCCTTGCGCGTCAGCAGATCGGGATCTCCAGGACCAGCGCCCACCAACCAGACCGTTCCGGGCAGGAAGTTCTCCGCCATCTGCATGTCCCTCCGGTCAGGCTGCAGCTTTGAGCGCGCTGGCGCGGCAGATGAGCACGCGTCCGCCATCCACCTTTACCGGGATGGTGGGCGTGCAGCCCTTGTCCTCGCCCTGCGCTTCGCCAGTCGCCAGGGCGATGGTCCAGTTGTGCAGCGGGCAGGCGACGCTGTGGCCGTGGATGATGCCCTGGCTGAGCGGGCCGCCCTTGTGCGGGCAGCGATTAGCCAGCGCGAACAGCTTGTCGTCGCTGGTGCGGAACACGGCGATTTCCTCCCCACCCTGAACCGGAACGGTGCGGCTGCCGCGGACCGGGATCTCGTTCAGCCAGCCGATGTCGAGCCATTCGCCGATCATGCCATTTCCTCCACGCTGATGGGTCTGAATTGCGCCATGTGGGCATGTTGCTCGCGCTCGGCGCCACCGGCGCGCTGCGCCCAGGGATCGTCCTGGCTGAAGCTCTGGGAGAAGAGGAAGCGCGAGCGCAGTGCCTCGCGGCCCACCTCGTCCTCCACGATGCGGCGCTTCACATAGTCGACGCCGACGCGCTCGACCCAGGGGGCGGTGCGCTCCAGATAACGGGCTTCCTCCCGGTAGAGCTGGATGAAGGCGGCGCAGTAATCGAGCGCTTCCTGCTCGCTGGCGACCTTGCAGAGCAGGTCCGTGCCGCGCAGGTGAATGCCGCCATTGCCGCCGATGTGCAGCTCATAGCCGGAATCCACGCAGACGACGCCGAAGTCCTTGATGGTCGCTTCGGCACAATTGCGCGGGCAACCGGAGACGGCGATCTTGAACTTGTGAGGCATCCAGGAGCCCCAGCTCATCCGTTCCAGCTTGACGCCAAGGCCGGTCGAATCCTGCGTGCCGAAGCGGCACCATTCGCTGCCCACGCAGGTCTTCACCGTGCGCAGCGCCTTGCCATAGGCATGGCCCGAGACCATGCCGGCGGCATTGAGGTCGGCCCAGACGGCGGGCAGGTCTTCCTTCTTGATGCCAAAGATGTCGAGCCGCTGGCCGCCGGTCACCTTGACCATCGGTGCGTTATATTTCTCGACGACATCGGCGATCGCGCGCAGCTCGCGCGGATTGGTGAGGCCGCCCCACATGCGTGGGACGACCGAGTAAGTGCCGTCCTTCTGGATGTTGGCGTGCAGGCGTTCGTTGACGAAGCGGCTCTGCTGGTCATCCTGATACTCGCCGGGCCAGGCGCAGAGCAGATAATAATTGAGCGCGGGACGGCAGGAGGAGCAGCCATCCGGGGTGGACCAGCTCATTTCCTGCATGATCTGCGGCATTTCCTTGAAGCCGCGTTCCACGATCGCCTTGCGCACGTCGTCATGCGTGAAGCTGGTGCATTTGCACATGGTCTTGGGGCCGGTCTGCACGTCGTCGCCCAGGGTCAGGGCGAGCAGGTTTTCGACCAGCCCGGTGCAGGAGCCGCAACTGGCCGAGGCCTTGCAGCCGGCGCGTACCGCGTCGAGGCTGTGCGCACCCTTGGCGATGCAGGAGACGACCTGGCCCTTGGAGACGCCATTGCAGCCGCAGATCTCGGCATCGTCGGAGAGCGCCGCGACGGCGGCTTTCGGGTCCGCCTGACCGCCACCGGCAGCGAACGCCTGGCCGAAGATGAGCCCATCGCGCAGATCCGCGACATTCTCGCCCTTGCGGAGAAGGTCGAAATACCAGTTGCCGTCGGCGGTATCGCCATAGAGCACCGCGCCGACGATGCGATCGTCTTGCAGGATCAGTCGCTTGTAGATGCCCCGGCTGGCATCGCGCAGCACGATGTCTTCGCAGCCCGTACCGCTTCCGGAGAAATCGCCGGCCGAGAACACATCAATGCCCGAGACCTTGAGCTTGGTCGACGTCACCGAGCCGCGATAGGGATTGGTCCGCCCGGTCAGCCCGTCAGCGAGGCTGCGGCACATGTCCCACAGCGGCGCGACGAGGCCATAGACATTGCCGTCATGCTCGACGCATTCGCCGACCGCCAGCACATGCGGGTCGCTGGTCACCATGTGATCGTCGACCTTGATGCCCCGGCCCACGTCCAGCCCGGCATCGCGGGCCAGTCCTGTCGCGGGGCGGATGCCGACGGCCATGACGACGAGGCTGGCGGGAATATCGCGTCCGTCCTTGAGGCGGACCCCTTCGACCGTCCCGTCGCCGTAGATTTCGGCCGTATCGGCGCCGGTCAGGATGGTCTGTCCGCGCGATTCCAGCGCGGTCTTGAGCAACCATCCCGCCGCTTCATCGAGCTGACGTTCCATGAGGGTGGACATCAGGTGGATGACGGTAACTTTCATGCCGCGCAGACTGAGCCCGTGCGCGGCTTCCAGGCCAAGGAGGCCGCCACCGATCACCACTGCGCTGCCGCCATCCGCAGCGGCCGCGAGCATCGTGTCGACATCCTTCATGTCGCGGAAACTGATGACGCCGGGCAGGTCCTTGCCGGGCACGGGGATGACGAAGGGATCGGAGCCCGTGGCAATCAACAGCCGGTCATAGGGCAGGGTGAGGCCGGCACGGCTGGTAACCGTCTTGCCGTCGCGATCGATCGCCACGACCGGGTCATCAACGATTAAGTCGATGTCGTTGTCGGCATACCATTGCCGATCGTTGATGACGATTTCGTCGAACGTCTTCTCGCCGGCGAGCACCGGGGAAAGCATGATCCGATTGTAGTTCACATGCGGTTCGGCGCCGAAAATCGTGATCCGGTAGCGTCCCGCATCGCGTGCCAGCAACTCCTCGATGGCGCGGCAGCCGGCCATGCCGTTGCCGACGACGACCAGATGCTCGCGCGGGTCGCTCGACGTCCGCGAGGAGGGCGCGCCCGCAGCCGGGCTCGCCTCGCCGTTTCGATAGTCCTGGAAGTCCATGGTCCGTGCTCCAAAACGAAAAAAGCCGCCATCCGGACCTCGGTGTGGAAACCGAAGTCTGGATGGCGGCTTTGCCATCACATCGCGCCTTGATGATCCATCTGCGGAGCATCGCGGCTATCGAGTTTTGAAGAGCAACCCTGCTCTTCGCACTGCAACATGAAGTGAATCCATGTCGGGTGCAAGCGATTCCCGTTTCCGGGGTTGAAACAAATGTGTCACCGCTTTTTCAGCGCATCCGACGGGCGGCGTTCCGATCGAACGCCGCCCGCCGATCCTGTTCAAATCAGATGCGGGCGCCGGTGCTCCAGGTTGCGCGCCATTTGCCCTTGACCGTCGTGATACCTGCCAGCGCCACAAGGGCGAGCGCGGCAAAGATCAGGAAGCCCGTTGAGAAGCTGCCGGTGAACTGCTTGGCGAACCCGAGCGAGGACGCGAGATAGAAGCCGCCCACACCGCCTGCCATGCCGACAAGGCCGGTCATGATGCCGATTTCCGCCTGGAAGCGCTGCGGCACGAGCTGGAACACCGCGCCGTTCCCGGTGCCGAGTGCCAGCATAGCAAGGACGAACAGGCTGAGCGCCGACCCCAGCGTGGGCGCGGCACTCACGCCGCCCAGAGCAAGCGCGGCGACCAGGAAGACCATGGTCAGCGCATTGATGCCGCCAATCCGGTCCGCCAGCGCGCCCCCCATCGGTCGTACGAGCGAGCCGGCGAAGACGCAGGCGGCCGTACAATAGCCGGCCATGATCGTCGTGAGGCCGAACTGGTCCGTGAAGTAGATGGTGAGCGAGGAGGCAAGGCCCGAAAAGCCGCCGAACGTGACCGCATAGAAGCCCATCAGCCACCAGGCGTCAGCGGTCTTGAGCGGATGGAAATATTCGATGATGCTCTTGGGCGCCGGAGGATTGGGCGCATCCTTCGCCATGACCATGTAGACCGCCAGCACGATGACAAGCGGAATACAGGCGAGGCCGAGCACCGCGTTCCAGCCAAACAGCTTGGCCAGCGTGGGCGCGAAGAGGGAAGCGAGCACCGTCCCTGAATTTCCCATGCCCGCGAGCCCCATCGCCTTGCCCTGATGCTCGGCAGGATACCAGCGGCTGGCGAGCGGCAGCGCGATGGCGAAGCTGGCGCCGGCGAAGCCCAGGATCACGCCCAGCGCCAGCGTGCCGCCGAAGCTGTTGACGCCCATGGACCAGGCCGTGAGCAGGCCGACGATCACGATTACCTGGCTGATGGCGCCGGAGAGCTTGGGGCCGATGCGATCGACCAGCAGGCCGTTCACGACGCGCAGCAGTGCGCCCATCAGGGTGGGCGTTGCGACCATCAGGCCCTTCTCGGCCGGGGTCAGGGACAGCGTCTTGGCGATGTCGGGTGCGAGAGGCCCCAGCAGGACCCAGACCATGAAGGCCAGATCGAAATAGAGAAAGGCTGCAATGAGTGTCGGCTTGTGACCGACACGCCAGAAATTGCTCTTGTCGACGGGTGCGCTGGATGTTGTGGCGCCGTTCATCTGTTTTACGACTGAGGCCATGTTACGTCTCCCCAGATGGGCGATGAAACAAAAAAAAGCCGCTCGACGGACGTTCACGCACGGGCGCGAAATCCAGTCAGCGGCTTTGCTGCGAAATTGGGAGGACAGGCTCGGCTCCTTCTGCGGAGCGACATGTCCATGCGATCGCACCTCATCGTGCGATTACCTGCTTATCTCGCGATTCGCGTCATGTTGCAAGGCACAAATTCAAAGGCCTCAGCGCGCTTCCCCGAAACCGGCGAGATAGGCCTCGATCCGATCGGGATCGAAGGCACGGCCATCGAAGAAGCGATCGGGCCCCAGCGTGATGGCGCCACGCGGTGCGCCGATCGGCAGCGGCGCGGCGAGCGCTCCTTCCACCTTCATGCTCGCACCGGGCATCGGCACATCGCTTGCCGCCAGCGCCCGGCGATAGACGTCGGGGCGGAACACGGCAGCGGCGCGGGCGAGGGCGTCCTCGCTTGGTGTCACCATCTTCCAGCGGACGAGCTGCGAATAGATCCACAGGGCCTGGCTTCGCCAGGGGAAGGGCGTGGCCTCACGCGCAAAGAGCATGAAATCGGGCAGGGACACGGGGGCCTCTCCGGCGCGAGCTACGATTTGACCGGTGAGCGCGCGCTCAATCAGACCGGCCGGCTGATCGACATAGGCCGGCGCGGACAGAAGCTCGGCCAACTCGCTCCGGTTCGTCGGATTGTCGCACCAATCCGCTGCCTTGGCGAGCGCGCGAATCAGCGCATCGACGACGTCCGGATTGGACTCCATCCAGTCCTCGCGGAAGGCCAGAACCTTCTCGACGCCGCGCTGCCAGAGCCGTTCGCTCGCTGCGACCGCCTCTGCCAAGCCGACGTCGATTGCGGCGCTACCCCACGGCTCGCCGGCCGTAAATCCGTCGATCTCGCCCGTGCGCATTGCCTCGACCATCAGCGAGGGCGGCAGGACGCGCAGCACTACGTCCCGGTCCGGATCGATCCCCGCGCTCGCCAGAAAATAGCGCAGGATGAGAGCGTGACTGGAAAAGCGGTGCACGACGCCGATGATCGGCTTGCGATGATGCAGGCCGATGGCCGCCGCGAAATCATGGGCGGTGGCGAGCGGATCGTTGAGCCGAGCGCTTGTGTCCGGCTCCAGAGCGGCGGTGAATTCGGGCGCCATGACCAGCAGATTGCCGTTCACGTTGAGCTTGCAGGGCGCCGCGAGGGCGCAGGGCTGCTGGCTGAGGCCCAGCGTCACAGCGACGGCGAGCGGGGCCAGCATATGGGCGGCCTGCACCTGACCGTAGACCAGCCGGTCGCGCAGCGTGGCCCAGCTGGTGTCACGGATCAGCTCCAGCACGATGCCCTCGGCTTGTGCGAAGCCTTTCTCCCGCGCCGCAACCAGTGCGGCGGAATCGGTGAGCCCGAGGAATGCGATGCGAAGCGGCGTCACGATGTGCCTCCCAACAGGTCGCTGGCAGTGATGAGGGCAGCGGCGACATCGACCATTTTCTTGCCCTGATTCATGGCTGTGGTGCGCAGCAGCGCATAAGCATCCGGCTCCGAGAGGCCGCGCGTCGACATGAGGATTGCCTTGGCCCTGTCGATCGTCTTGCGATCGGCAAGCTGGGTGCGGGCTTCGTCCAGATCGGCCTGCATGCGCGCGAAGGCGCTGAACCGGCGAATGGCGAGATCGAGGATCGGCTTCACGCGTTCCTTCCGCAGGCCGTCGACGACATAGGCCGAGACACCGGCATCAATGGCGGCGGCGATCATGCTGTCGTCGGACTGATCGACGAACATCGCGATGGGCTTGGCGAGCGCGCGACTGACGCTGAGCATTTCTTCCAGCGTATCGCGGCTGGGGTTTCCCAGGTCCATCAGGACGACATCGGGCGCCATGCGCTCCAGCCGCGCGACGAAGGCGCCGCGTGGCGGGACGAGGTGGATATCGTCATAGCCGGCGTCGCGCAGGCCCTCCTCAAGGACTGTCGCTCGCGCACCGCTGTCATCGATGATGACGATTCTCACCCTGCACCTCTTCGCAGGTGCAGCATGAATGCCGCAGGCAAAAAGGTCAAACAGGATGAGCGCGTGTCCGCGCGGCGCAACCAGCCGCCCGACTGCGCGGTGCGCGAGCCGCTGCTGGATACTGGACGGAAAAGGTCGCTCGTCATCGGAATGGTGACCCCTACGGGAATCGAACCCGTGTTTCAGCCGTGAGAGGGCCGCGTCCTGACCGCTAGACGAAGGGGCCAACAAGCGCGGTGCTGAAGCGACCGCGCTGTCGCAATGAGACGGCGCCTTTAGGAGGCTCCTCCCGGTTGGTCAAGCCCGGATGCGCGATCAGGCCGCGGCGATATCCTCGACATGCAGTTCGGCAGCTGGGCGGGCGCCCCAATCGTCGATCTTTGCGCGTCCGGCCAGCCAGAAGCGGCGTGTGCGGTCTGCCCCCAGCAGGGTCTGGCCCAGCGGCGTCTCCGCCTGGCGAAAGGCCATGACCTTGAGCGAACGGCCATCCTCGCCGCTCACAATGGCGCGGACATGATCGGTGCCGACAACGTCCGCCTTGACCACGCGCACGGGGCCAAGCGCGATGCGGGGCGCCGGCCAGCCATTGCCGAACGGCCCGGCTTCTTCCATTTGCGAGACAAGCGCGGGTGTGAGGCCGGCAGGGGCCACCAGCAGATCAAGCAGCAATGCCTGCGCACCGGACGCGCGGGAGACATCATCGCGCAGCCGCTCGTCAAGGAACGCACCGAAGGCATCCAGCCGATCGCGCTCGATGGTAAGGCCCGCCGCCATGGCATGGCCGCCACCTGCGACCAGCAAGCCATGGTCCTTCGCCGCCAACACGGCCGCGCCGAGGTCGACGCCGGTGATCGAGCGACCCGAGCCCTTGCCGATCCCACTCTCGTCCAGCGCAATGACGACGGCGGGCAGGCCGGTTTTTTCCTTGAGTCGCCCGGCCACGATGCCGATCACGCCGGGGTGCCAGCCGCTTTGCGCGACAAGCGCGACCGCGCGACCGGATTGCTCGGCGAGCAGGCGTTCGGCCTCCTCCTGCACGCCGGCTTCGATGGCGCGACGCTCGGCGTTCAGCCGGTCCAGCTCGGCGGCAAGCGTGGCGGCTTCGCCCATGTCGCGTGTGGTGAGCAGCCGCACACCAAGATCGGACTTGCCGACACGGCCGCCAGCATTGATGCGTGGCCCCAGCGCGAAGCCGAGATCGGACGCGAGCGGCGCGCGCTCAAGACGGCTCGCAGCGAGAAGGGCATTGAGGCCGATATTGCCGCGCCGGGCCATGGCCTTGAGCCCTTGCGCGACAAAAGCACGGTTCAGCCCCCTGATCTGCGCGACATCCGCCACCGTGCCGAGCGCGACAAGGTCCAGCAAATCGAGCAGGCGCGGTTCCGGCCGGCTCGCGAACCAGCCGCGCGCACGCAACGTGCGGATGAGCGCCGCGCCGAGGAGAAAGGCCACACCGACAGCGGCGAGATGGCCATAAGTGGCGCCTTCGTCGCTCTCATCGAGCCGGTTCGGATTGACCAGGGCGAGGGCGGGGGGCAGGGCGGCGGCGCACTTGTGATGATCGACCACGATCACGTCCAGCCCGGCCTCGCGCGCGGCCTCAAGCGCGGTAAAGGCCTGGGCGCCACAATCGACCGTGACGACGAGGCTCGACCCCTGCCGGGCCAGCGCCACCAGCGCTTCGCCCGAGGGGCCATAGCCTTCCATCAGCCGGTCCGGGATGTAGACGCCGGCTTCCAGCCCAAGATCGCGCAGCAGGCGAACGAGCAGGGCGGCGCTCGTTGCGCCATCGACATCATAATCGCCGAAGATCGTGATCGCTTCGCCTGCTACGACGGCGGCTGCGAGGCGTTCGGCCGCCCTGTCCATGTCCTGGAACACGGACGGGTCCGGCATGAAGCCGCGAATGGTCGGCGTGCGCTCCCGATCGAGCGCCTCATGCGGACAGCCACGTGCGCGCAGCAGGTCGTCGATCAGCGGTCCGCAACTGCCGGCGGGCTCCGGTCCGCGCCAGCGCCACGGGCGGCCAGTGAGTGAGTGGTCGACATCAAGAGCGAAGCGGACGGTCATGCCATGTCCACATCGGTGTGCGCGATCGCCCGATTGCTCGGAGGAATAGGAAGAACAGGGCGCGGACGGACAAGGAGAGGGCAATGGCGTGACATGGCCACACGCTAGCACGTCCCCCAGGTGGCGGGACAGGGGCGGCGTGAAAATCGGGACGAGGAACTGACCTGAAATGCGGCGCTCTTACTCGCCGCAACACCGCAAAACTGCCGAATCGGGCATCGAAACGTGGAGCGGAAGGGCGTCGAGGGAACCCATTTCAACGGTTCGTCGCAGGATAAAGTCCAACTGCCGGGAGCGCAAATTGCCTTCTTTTTTAGTTCATCTAACAGAAAGGCGAGCCTGAACACGCTGTGCTCGTGGTGTACTTGAGGGAGTAAAAAAATGCGTGTTATGACCAGAAATTCTCGAAGTCTGTTGCTGTTCGCGATGCTGACCCTGCCGGCCTCCGGCACCCTGATGGCGCAGGCGCAGAACAACGATATTACCGTCACCGGAACGTCGGTGCAGGGCCCCGAGGTGAAGGGCTTCATCTCCGCGCGCAAGGCGGACAAGATCCAGGTGACCGCGCCCGACGGCACGCGCACTGTCATTGCGGTCGATGAGGGGACCAAGATCAAATCCAGCTCCGGGCTGTTCGGCGGCAGCCGCAACAAGCCGACGCTTGCCTCTCTGCTCAACGGTCTGCCGGTGACCGTTAAGACCCTGCAGAGCGAAAATGGCCTGGTGGCCAGCCAGATCGTCTTCAAGAACAATGATCTCAAGACCGCCACGATGATCCGCTCGGGTACCGAGCAGGGCTTCGAGGAGCAGACGGCAGCGACGGAAGCGCTGCGTGGCCGCATGGCGGATATCGACAAGTATAATGTGAAGGGCACGACCAACGTGAACTTCGATACGGGCAAGTGGGTCCTGTCCGAGCGCGCTAAGCAGGATCTCTGCGCCGCCGCCAGCACCGCCGAGAACATGGACAATGCCTTGCTGCTCGTGGTCGGCTATACCGATTCGACCGGCAGCGAGGAGTTCAACCAGGTTCTCAGCGAGAAGCGCGCCAGCCGCGTCGTGAACTATCTGCAGCAGGCGTGCGGCTGGAAGCCGTATCGCATGCTGACCCCCACCGGCATGGCCATGGCTGATCCGCTGGCCGACAACAGCACGCCCGAGGGCAAGGCGCAGAACCGCCGCGTCGCGGTGAACGTCCTCGTCAGCAAGGGCCTCGACGGTCTTTAAGAGATATGGGGCGGGCGTTTCGCCCGCCCTATTTATCGTGGTCGGGAGGCCGGCCATGATCTGGGTCGATCGCGCTTGGATAAGCCGCTAATCCCGCTAGGCAATCTCGCGCCGATCAGATAGCTCCGCAGCATGGCTGCCATTCTTTCCCTGCGGGGCGTTTCCAAACGATATGCCAGTGGGCATCAGGCACTCGGCACGGTCGATCTCGAGATCGAGCAGGGCGAGATTTTCGCGCTGCTTGGCCCCAATGGCGCGGGCAAGACGACGCTGATCTCCATCATCTGCGGGCTCGTTACGGCGAGCGGCGGAACGGTGACCGTCGATGGGCATGATATCGTCAAGGGCTACCGGCATACACGTTCGGTCATCGGCCTGGTGCCTCAGGAACTCACCACCGACATGTTCGAGCGGGTGATCGATACCGTGAATCTGAGCCGTGGCCTCTTCGGCAAGCCGCGCAACGATGCGCTGGTCGAGAAGATCCTGCGTGCACTTTCGCTCTGGGACAAGCGCAACAGCAAGATCACCGAGCTGTCCGGCGGCATGAAGCGGCGCGTGATGATTGCCAAGGCGCTGAGCCACGAGCCCAAGCTGCTGTTCCTCGACGAGCCGACTGCCGGTGTGGATGTCGAGCTCCGGCGAGATATGTGGGGGCTGGTGCGCCAGCTGCGTGATGAAGGCGCGACCATCATCCTCACAACCCATTACATCGAGGAAGCCGAGGAAATGGCTGACCGGGTCGGCGTGATCCGCCAGGGCGAGCTCATCCTGGTCGAGGAGACAGCGGCACTCATGAAGAAGCTGGGACGCAAGACGCTGCGAATCACGCTGAACGAGCCGATCGAGGCAATCCCGGCAGAATTGGAAGACTGGTCGCTCAGTCTGCTCGCCGAAGGACATGAGCTGGAATATGTGTTCGACAGCCAGGCGGAGCGCACCGGCATTTCCGCGCTGCTCGGCCGGCTCGGCGAACTGGGCCTGAGCTACAAGGACCTGAACACGCAGGAAAGCTCGCTGGAGGACATCTTCGTCGGCCTTGTTCATGCGCCGGCCGGGGAGGCGGCGGCATGACCTTCAACCATCATGCCATCCGGGCGATCTACAAGTTCGAGATGCATCGCTTCGCGCGGACTCTGATGACCGGTCTGGTCGTGCCGGCCATCACCACCTCGCTCTATTTCGTGGTGTTCGGCAGTGCCATCGGCTCGCGCATGACGGAGGTGGACGGCGTTGCTTATGGCGCGTTCATCGTGCCCGGCCTCATCATGCTCTCGATGTTCACGGAGAGCATCGGCAATGCCAGCTTCGGCATCTTCATGCCCAAATGGAGCGGGACGATCTACGAGCTGAACTCGGCGCCGGTTTCACCTCTTGAGACACTTCTTGGCTATGTAGGCGCTGCGGCGACAAAATCGCTGAGCATCGGCCTCGTCATCTTCGCAACGGCGCATCTGTTCGTCGATCTGCCGATCGCGCATCCCTTTGCCATGATCGCCTTCATGGCGCTGATTGCAGTGAGCTTCTGCCTGTTCGGCTTCATCCTGGGACTGTGGGCGCAGAGCTGGGAGCAGCTGAGCGTCATTCCGCTGCTGATCGTGACGCCGATGACCTTTCTGGGCGGCGCTTTCTACTCGGTGCACATGCTGCCGGAGCCTTGGCGCACGATCACGCTGTTCAATCCCGTCGTGTATCTGATCAGCGGCTTTCGCTGGACCTTCTTCGGCAAGGGGGACGTGGCAATGGGCGTGTCGATGGCGTTCGTCACCGCCATGCTGGTGGTCTGCGTCGCAGTCATCGTCTGGATGTTCAAGTCGGGCTACCGCCTGAAGAAATAAGCCCGGGCGGCTGGACAGGGGTACGAAAAACCCCCGGAACCGTCACCGGCCGGGGGTTTTTCTTTTGTCGTCAGTCGAGCCGGGCTGAGCCGCAGCCATCACTTCACGCGATGTTCGCCCTTCACCCAGCGGACCGTGCCTGAAGAAGCGCGCATCACCACGCTCTCGGTGGTCATCTTGCCGTCCCGCAGCACCTTCACGCCGTCGAGCAGGGATCCGTCCGTGACGCCGGTTGCCGCGAAAATGCAGTCGCCCTTGGCGAGATCTTCGAGCTTGTAGATGCGATCGAGGTCCTCGATGCCCCACTTGCGTGCGCGGGCGCGCTCATCCTCGTTGCGGAAGAGGAGCTTGCCGTTGAACTGGCCGCCCACGCAGCGCAGCGCCGCGCAGGCCAGCACGCCCTCGGGTGCGCCGCCGGAGCCCATATACATGTCGATGGTGGTGTCCGGATTGGTCGTTGCGATCACACCGGCCACGTCGCCATCGCCGATCAGCACGACGCCGCAGCCCAGGCTGCGCAGCTCGGCAATCAGCTTCTCGTGGCGCGGGCGATCCAGCACGCACACGATGATCTCGTTCGGCGCGACGCCCTTGGCCTTGGCGACGGCCTTCACATTCTCGGTCGGGCTCTTGGCGAGGTCGATGATGTCCGGCGGATAGCCGGGGCCGACCGCGAGCTTCTCCATGTACACGTCCGGTGCGTTGAGCAGATTGCCCGCTTCTGCGGCGGCAAGCACGGCCAGCGCATTGGGGCCGGCCTTGGCCGTGATGGTCGTGCCTTCGAGCGGGTCGAGCGCGATGTCGATCTTGGGGCCCTTGCCGATGGCGCCACCGACCTTCTCGCCGATGTAGAGCATCGGCGCCTCGTCGCGTTCGCCTTCGCCGATGACCACCGTGCCATCCATATAGAGGCCGTCAAAGGCCTTGCGCATGGCTTCCACGGCGGCGGCATCGGCCGCCTTCTCGTCGCCCCGGCCGACCAGCTTCGATGCCGCGATGGCCGCAGCCTCGGTAACGCGCACCATCTCGAGGACGAGCACGCGATCAAGAACAGAACTGGCTTCGACGGAACTAGACTTCCCCATCCCAAGGCATCCTTTGTGAGTTGAGGGGCTTCCGATAGGCGAGGATTGTTGCAATGTCGATAACGCGTTGCGGGCCTTGTGAGCGCCCCGCCGCAGCGTCCAAGCGGGATCAATCGAGAATGTGCATCACCATCGGCTCGCCCAGCAGGCTGTCCGATCCGCCGAGCCGGCCCAGCACATCCTCGATGCAGGCCTGCGTGCCGGCATGGGTGACGATGGCGACGAGGACGCCGTCGTCGGCCGTCGCGGCGCGCTGGATCACGCTCTCGATGGAGACGCCGGCATCGCGCATGGCAGCAGTGATCTCGGCCAGAACGCCGGGCCGATCCTTGACCAGGAAGCGCAGATAGGCACGGCCGATCCGCTGGCCGGCATCGGCCTTCACCTGGCGCTGAAGCCATTCGGCCGGCATGGCGAAGGCGGGGCCATATTCGTCCCGTGCCACATCGATGATGTCGGCGACCACGGCCGAGGCAGTGGGACCTTCGCCTGCGCCTGCGCCCTGGAAGAAGAGCCGGCCGACGAAATTGCCTTCCGCCACCACGGCATTGAGCGCGCCATCGACATGGGACAAGGGGTGATCGGTCGGCACCAGCATGGGGTGGACCCGCTGGAACAGGCCGACATTATCGCCGCCTTCCGCCTCGCATTCGGCCATCCCGACCAGACGAATCTTGTAGCCGAGCGCCGCAGCCTCGCGGATGTCGGCCGCCATCACGTTGCGGATGCCAGTGATGTCGACCTCGGGAAAGTCGATTTCCGTCCCGAAGGCGAGGCTGGCGAGGATCGACAGCTTGTGCGCGGCATCGATGCCGTCGATGTCGAAGCTGGGATCGGCCTCGGCATAGCCCTTGGCCTGCGCCTCGGCGAGAACGGCGCCAAAGGCACTGCCATCCTTCTCCATGGTGGAGAGGATGTAATTGCAGGTGCCGTTGAGGATGCCATAGACGCGCATGATGCGATTGGCCGCAGCGCCTTCGCGCAGTCCCTTGATCACGGGCACGCCGCCGGCCACTGCCGCTTCATATTTCAGCGCGACGCCGGTGCGCTCTGCTTCGCGGGCGAGATCAAGGCCATGATGCGCAATCATCGCCTTGTTGGCCGTGACGAAGGGCTTGCCCTGGCTGAGGCATTGGCGGGCAAGGGTGAGGGCAGGGCCATCCGATCCACCGATCAGCTCGACGACAGTGTCGATATCCGCGCGGGTCGCGAGCGAACTCATGTCGTCGACCCACTCATAGCCCGAGAGGTCGACGCCACGATCCTTGCCCCGGTCCCGAGCGGAAATGGCGACGACCTCGATTGGCCGGCCGGCGCGACGGGCGACCAGATCGCGATTGACCTCCAGCAGGCGAATGACGCCGGCGCCCACCGTGCCGAGGCCAACGATGGCGAGGCGGAGGGGAGCGGTCTCGGTCATGAAGCAATCCTTGTCGCAAGGCGCCGGGCGGCGCGAAGTGCGGCGCTCATAGAGCGATTCTGCGCCTGGAGGAAAGGCCGAGCGAGCGGTGAGAGCGTCTGCGCGGCTCAGAAAATCGGTTTGGCGGTCCGATCGCAGGGCGAAAGGGCTGCGCGGAACGCCGCATAATCGCGGCTGGCCGCACTTGCGTCGGCGGGCTCGGCTTCCCGCAAGGCGCGGGCGGGCAAACGCTCCGGCAAGCCGCAGGCGAGCCGATACCAGAGCATTGTGCCCGCCGGTGGTAGCGAGGCTGCCTCATCAACGATCTCGCCCAGGGATGCGCTGAAATGCGGCTGCTCGTCCGGGCGTCGGATGATCGAGAGAGAGATCGGCGTATTGTTGGCGGTGTCGAGGAAGACCTGCGTCTCGCCTTCGCCCAGCACGGCGCCGGAAACGTGAAAGGCAGAGGTGACGGCGGTGATGGCCGGTGGCAGGTCCGGTGCCAGTGCATCGGCCAGCACCTTGCGCACCAGTGCTTCGTTGGCAGCCGACCAGTCGATGAGGGCTGTGCTCGACGTGAGCTGGAACTGATCGACCTGTGCGCCTCCCTTTCCGAATGCGAGCAGAGTGCGTCCCTTGAGGCCTGGCTTCTTCGCGCGTTCGGCGGGGCCGTCGAGCAGGAAGGCGATCCTTCGCGCTACAACTGTTTCGCCGCGAATCAATCCGAGCGTTTCGGCCTGGACGTAGAAGCGGACTTGGCCCGCAGGCAGGCCGGGTGCTTTTTCGGCAGGTACGACAATTGCCGACTTGATATTCACTCGCGCGATCGCGGGGGAGGCCAGAACCAGGTCTGCCAGGCGTGCATAGCTGACCGTGGGAGCGGCCGGCTCGGCGGCGATCTGCGCAGCTTGGGAAGCGGCCGAAATTCCTAAGATTCCGTAAAGAAACATTGCTGGCGGAAGGAGGCGCAGGGGCCGCCCAAACAGGCTGATTTTGTTGATTTTATCCACCATTATGATGATTCTCCCGGGGGGCTTGGGGGCCTGTGTATATACGTCATTTGGCCCCTGAGCGCACTGGCAACAAAGCGTTTGCCTCATGCGATGAGCCGCGATAGGACAAGGCCGAAAATTAGAGCCCGAGCGACCAGGATCGCCCGGACGGCGTAGTGTTGTTGACAATGCGCTGATTCGGCATTTTGGATCTCATTGCTGCATTGAGCTAAGGAGTGTCATTGCTGAATGGCCTACGCTGACCACTCGCAATCGTCGAGCCGGACGATATCCATCATTATCGTGGCGCTTATTCATGCGGTCCTCGGCTACGCGTTCGTGACGGGTCTTGGCATCAAGTATGTCAAGAAGGCTGCAGAGCAGCTGAACGTCATTGACGTCGCCGAGGAGCCGCCGCCGCCCGAGGAAGAACCACCGCCACCGCCGCCGCCGCCGCCGGACATGCCGCCGCCGCCGCCGCCGCCTCCCACCGCTCCGCCGCCGATGGTTTCACTGCCGTCGTCCGCTCCGGTGCTGGCGCCGCCGCCGCCGCCGTCTCCTCCGCCGTCTGCGCCTCCAGCGCCTCCCGCGCCGCCGCCGCCGCCTGTCGTAAGCAAGGCTGCCGGTGCCAAGGGTAACCCGGCGTCGTGGATCACGGATGACGACTATCCGTCACGCGCGCTTCGCGATGAAGCGCAAGGTACGGTTGCCATTGCCTGGGAAATCAATGCCCAGGGGCGTGTCGAAAATTGCCGCGTGACTCAGTCCAGCGGCAATGCCGATCTTGATGAGGCCGCTTGCAGTCTCATTACGCGCCGCGGTCGTTATTCGCCTGCGCTTGATCAGGCGGGCAACCCGATGCGCTCGACCGACCGTCGTCGCGTGGTGTGGCGTCTGCCTAAGTAATTGATCCCTTCAATATTGGCCGCTCCAACCCGGGGCGAGGAGCGGCCTCTTCACTGACTGGTTTGAGAGGAATAAACGAATGTTCATTCAACTTTCCGCCGCCGCCGCGCCGGCCGCGAATGCCAACCCCTACGGTCTGCTCGAAGCTCTCGAGCAGGGTGGCGTCATCGCCTACACCGTGTTCATCATCCTTTGCATCATGTCGATCGGTTCCTTCTTCATCCTCTTCTCGAAGCTCATCGAGCAGCAGAAGGTGATCAGCCAGGAGAAGAAGCTGCGCGGTACGTTCTGGCGTGCGAACAACCTCAAGGAGGCTTCGGCCAAGCTTGAGAAGAACAGCGCCTACAAGCAGCTCGTCGACGACGGCATCATGGCCCAGGAGCAGCACGGCAAGCTGACCAACCCGGTCGAGGCCCATGACTGGCTGCACGCTTCGCTCGCCCGTTCAGAAGCCGCGATCAACTCGAAGCTCGGCGGCGGTCTGGCGTTCCTCGCCACCGTCGGCGCCGTTTCGCCGTTCGTCGGTCTCTTCGGTACGGTTATCGGCATCTACCGCGCGCTCATCAAGATCGGTGCGTCGGGTCAGGCGTCGATCGACACCGTCGCCGGTCCGGTCGGTGAGGCTCTCATCATGACCGCTCTGGGTCTGGCCGTGGCCGTTCCGGCGGTGCTCGCCTACAACTGGCTGCAGCGTCGTAACAAGTCGATCGCCGAAGACCTCAGCGGCTTCAACAACGATCTGCTTGGCTACCTCGTCTCGAACGGCGCCGTCCGTCCGCAGGTTGCCCCCGCTCCGGCCGCCGCAGCGCCCAAGCCGGCGGCTGCCAAGGCCTGATCGATATCGGAACTTCAGGGGCGCGGCCGGTCCCAGCCAAAGGCCGCCGCGCTCCGGGTTCCGGACGATTGGCAAGCAGAGAACGCGGCGTCAGCCGAGAGTAGGATTTGATCGATGGCAATTAGCACTGGGGGTGGCGATGACACCCCGATGTCGGATATCAACACGACGCCACTCGTGGACGTCATGCTCGTTATGCTCATCATCTTTCTGATCGCGGTTCCGGTCGTGATTCAGACGGTTGAAGTGAAGCTTCCGAAAATCGCCTTCGAGCCGACCACGACCAAGCCCGAGAACGTCTCGCTGACGGTCCGTGCGGTGGACGGCAAGTGCGAGGTTTATTGGAACCTCACGAAGGTTACCGCGGGCGACTTGCTCAACCGCGCCGTGAAGAAGCTCGAGAAAGACATCGAGAAGGCTGGCGGCGTCGAGAACATGGATCCTGAGGATCTGCCCGAGGCTCATATCCGCGCGGACATCGATACGCCCTATCGTTGCATCGGTGGCACCATCTTCACGATGCAGCGCGCCGGTTACCCGAAGGTCGGCTTCATTTCCGAACCTGAGCCGGGTTCGATTTCCGTCCGTCGCCTTTGACGCCCAGATTTAGGAGACCAGTCCCATGGCAATGAGTGGCGGCAAAGACGATGGTGAGCCGATGATGGAAATGAACATGACGCCGTTGATCGACGTCCTGCTCGTTCTCCTCATCATGTTCATCATCACCATCCCGATCCAGACCCACGCGGTGAAGATCGACCTTCCGCAGAATGCCGATTCGCCTCAGAATGCGGTCGACCCGGTCAAGAATCGTCTGACGATCGATCCGGCCGGCACCATCTACTGGAACGGCTCGCCGGTCGACCGCGTGACGCTGCGCCAGTATCTGGAGCAGACCATGACGATGCAGCCGGAGCCCGAGCTGCAGTTCGAGCCTGACCAGGCCGCGCGCTATGTCGTCGTTGACGATGTGCTCGCGATCATCAAGCGCTCGAAGGTCACGAAGCTCGGCTTCGTCGGTAACGAGCGTTACGGCGGCGTGTTCTGAGGATTGTATCGGGCGGGCGCTTGCGGGCGCCTGTTCCAAACCAGCCAGATGATTGAAAAGGGGGCTTTGGCCCCCTTTTTTTGCGCATCGATCGGGGGCGCTCCCGGTCACGGGCACGGCGCTGGGATATCTGACCGATGTTCACCCCCCAGATGCCAGATGCCAGATGTAGCGGCCGTAGATGCAACAGGCCTGACCGC
The DNA here is from genome assembly GCA_017304655.1 of Sphingomonas sp. Taxonomy (GTDB): domain Bacteria; phylum Pseudomonadota; class Alphaproteobacteria; order Sphingomonadales; family Sphingomonadaceae; genus Sphingobium. The sequence continues at coordinate 125,270 of JAFKLY010000003.1, read as the reverse complement.
GACCGGTTGCGTGGCCGAGGCCGAGGCTGAGGCTGAGGAGCGACGACCGGACTTGCCTTGGCGCAGTTCTCCATCCCTGACGGCGCTCAACGGTTCGTCGCGATACGAGTCCGCATTAGGCTGTTGGTAATCTTCGCGGCCGTATTTTCCGCAGATTACGGCAGCAAAGGTCAGCATCGGCGTGAGCGCGCTTCCTGAACGAACCGATCATCACGTGTCGCGCCTGCACAATCGGCAGACGGTGCTGATTGGCGTTCGCGTACGGCGCAAGGGCGAGAGCTGGTTCAAGAGCCGCATCACCGACATGTCGCTCAACGGCTTCAAACTGCTCAGCTTCGTCAAGCTGCGCGTCGGCATGGAAGTCTGGGTGATGTTCCCCGGCTTTGAAGGGCGCAAGGCCTATGTGACCTGGGTCGCCAATCATGAAGCGGGCTGCGAGTTCGAAAATGCGCTACATCCGGCCATTTTCGATCACATCGTACGGATGTCCGATCCGCTCGCACGCGGCTGAAGCGCTCCGCAGACAAGCAGACTTTCGAGCGCACTGACAGACTCCACCCAGATTATACGTCGATGCTCGGCTCAGGCCGTCTCGGTGAACTGGAGCGAGGCCAAGCGCGCATAGAGCCCGCCGCGCGCCGTTAGTTCCACATGGGTGCCGATTTCGACGATGCGTCCCTCGTCCATGACCACGATTCGGTCCGCGGCGCGCACGGTGGCGAGGCGATGGGCGATCACGATCGTCGTCCGGTCCTTCATCAGGCCGGAGAGCGCATCCTGCACCAGTCTTTCCGATTCGGCGTCGAGAGCGGACGTTGCTTCATCCAGCAGCAGCAGCGGCGCATCCTTGAGCAAGGCACGGGCGATGGCTACCCGCTGGCGCTGCCCCCCCGAGAGGCGGGCGCCGGCTTCGCCCAGCTCGGTGTCGAGCCCGGAGGGCAGGGCGAGCAGGAAATCCTCGGCATGGGCCGCGCGGGCTGCGGCCAGCAGTGCTTCATCGCTTGCGTCCCATTGACCGTAGCGCAGATTGTCGCGGGCGCTCGCGGCGAAGAGCACGGCCTCCTGCGGAACCAGCGCGATCATCGCGCGGATATCGGCCGGATCGGCGCTGCGCAAATCAACGCCGTTGAGGAGGATGCGGCCCTCGGCCGGATCATAGAAGCGCTCGGTGAGCTGGAGCAGCGTCGATTTGCCGGCGCCGGATGGGCCAACAATGGCAACCGTCTCGCCGGGCGCGACATCAAGCGAGAAATCGTCCAGCGCCAGCGTGTCGGGGCGAGTCGGATAGCGGAAGCGGACATGCTCGAACGTCAGGCGCGCCTCGTGTCTGGCCGGAATTGGCACGGGCTGGGCCGGTGGCGCGATGGCAGGTACGGCACTGGTCAGTTCGGAAAGACGACCGGCAGCGCCAGCGCCTCGCAGCAGATCGCCATAAACCTCGGTCAGCGCACCGAAGGCGCCGGCGACGAGGCCCCCAGTGATGACAAATGCAGCGATGGTGCCCCCGGACATGCGGCCCGAGGCGACATCGAGGGCGCCCTGCCACATGATCATGGTGATCGAGCCGAAGATGACGAGGATGATTGTCGCTGTCATCGCGGCGCGGACCGTGATCCGCCTGCGCGCTGTGCGGAAATTCTCCTCCACGGCGCCGCGGAAACGGCCAGCCTCGCGATTCTCCTGGCCGAAAGCCTGAACGATCTTCATCGCGCCCAGCACTTCGGTCGTCATGCTGCCCACTGCAGCCAGCCGGTCCTGGCTGGAGCGGGAGAGCGCGCGCAGCCGTCGGCCGACGAACAGGATCGGCCCCAGCACCAGCGGAATGCCGAACAGCAGCATAGCCGTCAGGCGGGGGGCGAGCGTGAAGAGATAGGCAATGCCGCCGATGCCGGTCAGCAGGTTTCGCAAGGCGACCGAAACGGTGGCCCCGACCACCTGCTCGATGATCGCGGTATCCGCCGTCATGCGCGAGGCGATTTCGGATGGGCGGTTATGCTCGAAGAAGGCCGGCTCCTGTCGCAGCAGATTGGCCTGCGCAGCAATCCGCATGTCTGCGACCACGCGCTCACCAAGCCAGGAGACGAAATAGAAGCGCAGCGCCGTGGCCGCAGCCAGCACGACCACGATGATGAGCAGATATTCGAACCAGCGGCCGATGTCGGCGCCGTTGCCGGCAGCAAAGCCGCGATCGATCACCAGTTTGAATCCGCTCGGGATCGCCAGCGTGGCGGCAGAGGCCGTCATCAGCGCCAGTGCCGCGCCGATGAGCCTGCCGGGATAGCGCAGGGCGCGGGCCCAGATGAGCCTTAGATTGCCGAGGTCCGCCGCTTTGCCGGGCGGTGCGTCATGTCTGGAGGAAGACCGGGAAGCCATCGCTGCGCCCTAAACCAACTTTGCAGCCTTGGGGAGCGCTTTTGCATCTGCGTTCTCTATGCCTATATGTCATAGCGTTGCGGCAAGATTCTTAACGGGACGCTTGCTATGGGTGCTTTATTGCATCGCAACAGCGCATCCATTGGCCTATAAGGTCGGGCACCAGGCAAGGAAACGCATGCTCTACAACGCTTATGAGATCCAGCGCAGCCTGTTGGCCAGCGCCAGTGCGATGGCCACGGCGGGTGCCGAGCTGCTTCAAAACCCGGCCAATCCCTTCGCCTATTTCGGCGGTGGTCCCATGCTGGCTTCGGCCCTCGACGTGTTCGCCCATGCCTCCGCACCGCGCGGCAAACCGGCCTTCGACCTGCCGACGACGCAGATCGACGGGGAGACCGTGGCGGTCCATGAGCAGATCGAGGCGCGCAAGACCTTCGGGCAGCTCAAGCATTTCGTGCGGATCGGGCATGAGGGCAAAGGGCCCAAGCTGCTGATCGTCGCGCCGATGTCCGGCCATTTTGCCACGCTGCTGCGGGGCACCGTCGCCCGGTTGCTGCCGGGGCACGACATCTACATCACTGATTGGCGGGATGCCCGCAACGTGCCGCTCTCGCAGGGCGGCTTCGATCTCGACGATTATGTCGATTATCTCATCGACTGGCTGGAGCATATCGGGCCGGGTGCGCATATGTTGGCGGTCTGCCAACCGTCGGTGCCGTCGCTGGCTGCCGCCGCGCTCATGTCGGCCTGGGAGCATCCCTACCGCCCGCGCACGCTCACGATGATGGGCGGGCCGATCGATACCCGGCAAGGCCCAACGGCCGTGAACGAGCTCGCGCAGGAACGGCCGCTCAGCTGGTTCCGCCAGAATGTCGTGGCGACGGTGCCGTTCAGCTATCCTGGCGCCGGTCGCAAGGTCTATCCCGGCTTCATGCAGCTTGCGGGCTTCATGACCATGAACCTCGGCAATCATTTGATGAGCCATTGGCAGATGTTCCGTCACCTCGTGCAGGGCGACGAGGAAAGTGCCGATGCGACCAAGAAATTCTACGAAGAATATCGCTCGGTCTGCGATATGACGGCGGAATTCTATCTCCAGACGGTCAACGAGGTATTCAAGAAGCACAGCCTGCCCAAGGGTGAGTTGCTGCATCGCGGCACGCTGGTTGATACAGGCGCGATCAAGGATGTCGCCCTGCTGGCGGTCGAGGGAGAGAATGACGATATTTCGGGTATCGGCCAGACCGAGGCGGCGCTGCATATCACGCCCAATTTGCCCGATGCGATGAAGCTCCATTATCTCGCGGCGGATGTCGGCCATTACGGCATTTTCAACGGCTCCAAGTGGCGCAACCGCATCGCACCGGTGGTGGAAGACTGGATCGCTCGCCACGACGATCTGCCGCGCGGTTGATCGCGCGTTTGCCTTCGCCGATCCGCCTATGACCGCCAGCATCAGTCTGGCCTCGGTCGAGGTCGAGCGCTTTCCCGTCGCTGGCGCGTTCACGATCAGTCGGGGCGCTAAGACGCATGTCGACGTGGTCGTCTGCCAGGTCACTGATGGTGTCCATGTCGGGAGGGGCGAGGGGACGGCCATCTATTATCACGGCGAGACCGCGGAAGGATGCGCCGAGGCCATCGTCCGCATCGCGACTGATTCCGATGCTTTCGACCGGGAGCGCCTGCGCGCTCTGATGCCACCTGGCGCCGCGCGCAATGCGCTCGACTGCGCTCTGTGGGATCTTGAGGCCAAGCGGAGCGGGCAGCCGGTGTGGCAGCTTGCCGGGCTCGTCGCGCCTCAATCGGTACGCACGGCCTATACGATCAGTCTGGGTGAACCCGCAGTGATGGCGCAGGCGGCTGCCCAGGCGCACGCACGCGGCTTCATGCTGCTCAAGTGCAAACTCACAGGCGAGGGTGATCGCGACCGGATCGCAGCCGTGCGCCGAGGGGCTGAGGATGCCAGCTTGATCGTGGACGCCAACGAAAGCTGGGCTGGGCTCGATGTGGCCGCAGAGGCGAGGGCACTTGCCAATCTCGGTGTCTCGTTGATCGAGCAGCCGCTGCCGGCCCGTGCGGATGGCGCCTTGGCCGGAATTGTCGCGCCGCTGCCTTTCTGCGCGGATGAAAGCTGCCAGAGCCTGGCTGATCTCGATCGGCTCAATGGTGGCTATCAGGCGATCAACATCAAGCTCGACAAGGCCGGGGGGCTGACCGAGGCGCTCGCGATGGCACGCGCGGCGCGGGCGCGGGGATTGAAGATCATGGTGGGGTGCATGCTCGGTACGTCGCTGGGCATCGCCCCGGCCTTCCTGCTCGCGCAGTTTGCGGATTGGGTGGATCTGGACGGCGCATTGCTGCTTGCGCGGGACCGGGATGGCGGCCTGCCGGTCGCAGATGGTTTGCTCGCGCCGGGAACCCTTTGGGGGCTTGCGCAATAATTAAAGGTTTACCCGCTTGACTTAAACTGCCCCAATCGGTCACTCGGCTGCGCGGGGCAAACGCAACGGGCCGGACGATTGCTTCGGGCCTGATTTCAGGAGGTGTTGCGTGCGATTTGCGCGGATTCTCGCACTATTGCTTGCCTTGGCGACCATCGGAATTTCCGGTTATCTCCTGTATAAAGTGCCGTTTGCCTGGCAGCATCTCATCCCGGCTAATCTGGGCGTGCTGATGAGCCTCTATTTCTGGCGCAAGGCACCCAAGCGGAAGAAGGCACGCAAGGCTGCGGCGCTGGCGAGCGTTTTCGTCGTGCCGTTCATCGGCGCGAGCGCGGCGGCGAGCATCTTCTTTTCGCCCATTCGAGTGTGGCCGCTGTTCATGACGTTGACGGCATTCGCCATTCTCGTGGCGATCGTTGCGCTGGTTCGCGTGCAGCGCAAGCAGTCCCATGTGTGGGCTGATTATTATTCTGACGTCGGTTAGGCCGGAGGCGCCTTGCGCGCCTTATTCGGCGCCACGTCTGCATAAGGCATGATCATCCGCCCGTCGGGCGCGGCAGTGAAGGTCGTCTGCGTGGGATAGGCGAACTCGATGCCCTGCTCGTTGAAACGCGTGAGGATGTCCAGCCCGACCGCATGGCGGATTTGGTAGATATGGTCCCAGTCGGGCGAGTAGACGTCGAATTCCACCTCGAAATCGAGCGAACTGGCGCCAAAGCCGATGAACCCGGCGCGAACGAACCGGCCGTCATGGCTCTCCACGATGTCGCGAAGCAGGGCTGGAAGGGCCGCAGCAACTTGGGGAGGTGTCTGGTAGATGACCCCGATCGCAAACTTGATGCGTCGATGATCCAGCGCGGCGTAGCTCAGGATATCCTTGTTCAGCAATTGCGCGTTCGAAACGATCATGCGTTCGCCAGTCACGGTGCGCAGGCGCGTGGACTTGAGGCCGATCCGCTCGACCGTTGCCGTCTGGGTGCCGAAATTGATCGGATCGCCGACCTTGAATGGCTGATCGAAGATGATCGAGAGAGAGGCGAACAGATCCGAAAAAATCCCTTGGGCGGCCAGGCCGATGGCGATGCCGCCGATGCCCAGGCCCGCGACAAGCGCGGTGACGTTGACACCCAGATTGTCCAGCACCACGACTGCCGCAACGGCAAAGATGGCAACCGAGACGAGAACCTTGATGAGGCCGCTGGCATTGGCCAGCGTTTCGCTCCCGCCCTGTCGGGGATCGGAACGCAGCTGGATCAACCCCAGCGCAATCGTACGCAGCCAGATGGCGACCTGCAGGGCGCTGATGACGATGAACAGGAAGGAAATCGTGCGAAACAGCAGCGCCGGCGGATCGGCATAGCCCAGCACCAGTCGCGCGGCGACCAGCATCATGAAGAGATGCCCGGTTCGCTCCACGGCTCCGGCAAGGACGCCCATAACCGGTGCCGTGCCTGCGCTGCGCGCGAACAAGCGTTGCAGTACGGTCTTGAGCAGGCCGAGCGCCAGATAGATCATCATCCCGGCGCCAGCGGCGACAAGGATTTCGATCCAGTTGGCGCTGATCCAGTCAGCCGCGTGTTCGAACAGTTCCAACGGGTTACGCAGATGATGCGCGGAAGATGAGGTCATGGGAGAGGTCTGGCTCGTCAGCATCATGCAGGTGATTTCACAACGGCCATGATATAGTTGAGTTCCATATTGTCGCTGAGGACGAAGCCGTAGCGCGGATCGGCGACGAGGCCTTTGCGATCGGTCACGTCCAGCCCCTGCGCGGTGAGCAAGGCTTCAAGTTCGTCCGGCGTGATGAAGCGGGACCAGTCATGCGTTCCCTTGGGGATGCGGCCCAGCCCCTCAGCCAGCGTAACGATCATGAGGCGCGAGAGCGCCGTGCGGTTGGGCGTGGAGAGGATGAGAAGCCCGCCGGGTTTGAGCAGCCGCGCAATCGCGGACAAGAAGAGGGTTGGGTCCGTGACATGCTCGATCACTTCGAGCGAGGTGATGAGGTCATAAGGGGCTTCGACAAGCGCTTCGACCCCGCAGGCGCGATAATCGATGGTGAGACCCATGCGGGCGGCATGGTCGCTGGCGACGGCGATGTTCTCCGGCGCGGCATCAATAGCGGTCATATCGGCGCCCAGGCGGGCCAGCGGCTCGGCGACGAGGCCGGCGCCGCAACCGATATCGAGCGCGCGCTTGCCGGCAAGGGGGCGTAGCGTCTCGGGATCGCTCCCCCAATGCCGGTCGATCGCGGACCGGATATAGCCCAGCCGTGCCGGCCCGAGCTTGTGAAGCATGGCGCTGCCGCCTTCGGGATCCCACCAGTCAGCGGCCTGCGCGCCGAAATGCGCGGCCTCGCGCGGGTCGATGGTGCCGGTTTGCGGCTCGCTTGCCATTGCCTATCCTGCTGACTAAGAGGGCGCCGGCTCGAAGGCTGGCGAAACCGATACGCCCGGTTTTCCTGTCCCCTTGATAGTCGATGAAAGGTGCGCGGCAAGTCCATGGCGCGAATTGTGATGAAATTTGGCGGCACGTCGATGGCCGGCATGGAGCGGATCCGCAAGGTTGCCGCACGCGTGAAGCATGAGGTGGAGCGCGGGAACGAGGTTGCTGTCGTCGTTTCCGCGATGGCCGGCGAGACTGATCGTCTGGTCGGCTTCTGCAAGGAAGCCAGCCCGCTTTACGATCCGGCTGAATATGACGTCGTCGTCGCCTCGGGCGAGCAAGTGACGAGCGGCCTGCTCGCCATGACGCTGAAGGCCATGGGCGTCGAGGCCCGCAGCTGGCTGGGCTGGCAATTGCCGATCCGCACGGTCGAGACGCATGCCAAGGCACGGATCGAGACGATCGAGACCGACGCGCTGGTTGCGGCCATGCAGGCGGGACAGGTCGCCGTGATCCCCGGCTTCCAGGGCCAGATGGCCGATGGCCGGGTTTCGACGCTTGGCCGTGGCGGGTCGGATACATCGGCCGTGGCCATCGCTGCGGCAGTCAAGGCTGACCGGTGCGACATCTACACGGATGTGGATGGTGTTTACACGACCGATCCGCGCATCGTGAGCCGCGCGCGCAAGCTCGACAAGGTCACCTATGAGGAAATGCTGGAGCTGGCGAGTGTCGGCTCGAAGGTGCTGCAGACGCGATCTGTCGCGCTGGCCATGAAGGAGCGGGTGCGCGTTCAGGTGCTCTCGTCCTTCGAGGAGCCGGGCGATGATCCCGAGCCCGGCACGATGATCGTCAGCGAAGAAGAAATCGAAGGAAGCGACATGGAACGTCAGCTCATCACCGGCATCGCCCATGACAAGAATGAGGCGAAGATCGTGCTCACCGCCGTGCCGGATCGGCCGGGCATCGTCGCCGGCATCTTCGGCCCGCTCGCCGACGCCAGCATCAATGTCGACATGATTATCCAGAATGTCGGGCATAGCGGCATCGTGACGGACGTGACCTTCACCGTGCCGCGCGCCGACGTTGCCCGAAGCGTCGACATCCTCGAGCGCGAGAAGCCGAAGATCGGCTTTGAGAAGATCATCACGGACACGGAAGTGGCCAAGGTGAGCGTGGTTGGCGTCGGTATGCGCAGCCATGCCGGCGTGGCGGCGACCATGTTCAAGACGCTGGCCGATCGCGGCATCAATATCGAGGCGATCTCGACCAGCGAGATCAAGGTCTCCGTGTTGATCGACGAGGATGAGACGGAGCTTGCCGTGCGTGTGCTCCACAGCGCCTACGGCCTCGACGCGGATATGCCCGCCGCCTGAGGCGGGCGTACCTCGCAGCGTCCGTCCATGAGCGGCTAGGCGCAGTGATCCGCCCGAAACGCGTTTGATCGAAGGGCCAGCGCCGTGGTCGCGCCGCCGTGCATCCATTGGCTGGCGGCTTGCCTCGATGTGATGGCGGCCACGCGGGCGCGTTCAGGCTTGTGGGTGTCGGCTCCGCCTGCCGCAATCTCCCTATCGCCAATCGCCGCGCGACGCATTAACGGCTCTCGCAAGAGAAGACGCATCAAAACGGGGTTCCTGCATGACGACATCCGCCGCCAATGACCGGCTCGACGCGCTGATGGCGCGCGGCACCGCTTTTCTGGGGTCGCAGACGGCCATTATCTGCGGCGCGATGAGCTGGGTCTCGGAGCGGACTCTCGTTTCAGCGGTGAGCAATGCCGGCGGTTTCGGGCTCATCGCCTGCGGCGCCATGACGCCCGCATTGCTCGATGCGGAGATTGCCGCGACCAAGGCGCTCACCGACAAGCCGTTCGGCGTCAATCTCATCACCATGCATCCGCAGCTGTTCGACCTGATCGAGGTCTGCAACCGGCACGATGTGAGCCATGTGGTGCTGGCCGGTGGCCTGCCGCCCAAGGGCAGTATCGAGGCAATCAAGGCCAATGGTGCCAAGGTGATCTGTTTCGCGCCGGCACTCGCGCTGGCGAAGAAGCTACACCGTTCCGGCGTCGATGCGCTGGTGATCGAGGGCATGGAAGCCGGCGGTCATATCGGTCCTGTGGCGACGAGCGTTTTGGCACAGGAGATTCTGCCGGTCATGGCAGCGGAACTGCCAGTTTTCGTGGCCGGCGGCATTGGCCATGGCGAGGCGATCGCCGCTTATCTGGAGATGGGCGCGGCCGGTGTTCAGCTCGGCACGCGCTTCGCCTGCGCGGCCGAGAGCATAGCGCACCCGAATTTCAAGAAGGCCTTTTTCCGCGCCTCCGCACGCGACGCGATCGCCAGCGTGCAGATCGATCCGCGTCTGCCGGTCATTCCGGTGCGAGCGCTCAAAAATGCCGGGACCGAGGCATTCACGGCCAAGCAGCGCGAAGTCGCGCAGCTGCTCGATGAGGGCAAGGTCGACATGGGCGAGGCGCAGCTCCAGATTGAGCATTACTGGGCCGGGGCGCTACGCCGGGCAGTGATCGACGGCGATATCGAGGGTGGCTCGCTCATGGCCGGGCAGTCGGTCGGCATGGTGACGAAGGAAGAGCCGGTCGCCGAGATCATGGCAACCCTGATGGCCGAAGCGCGCGCCGCTCTGGAACGCCGGGCGGCCTGACGCACGCCTTCCCGGTCCGCGTATGCTGGGCCGGCTTCTGACCCGTTCAAGTCCGTTCGTCGGTCGTTTCCGGCGACGGGGTGCTCCTGCATCCGGATGGGCTTGACTGATCCCTCTATCTCGTTGAGTTTGTCCGAAACGCCGACGCAAAGCGCGGCCCCGGAAACAGGAGAGAGGGATGCTTGTCCGCGCAATGCCGTTGGCGATCCGTATTTGTGCGGAAAAGCGTGCATCCCATGGCTGAGCCGCGCGCGGCGACGCAGGGCACGAGCGCCCGCTACGAATCCGATTTTTCCCTTCGGAAGATCAAGCTCGCTACCATCATCACCCTTGCCAACATGTTTGCGACCAGCCTGCTGCCGTTCGGCGCGATCACGCTGGTGAATATGCCCATGACGAAGGAATTCGGGTGGACGCAAAGCCAGTATGGCCTCGCGATGACCGCGCTGATGTGGTGCGGCGCGGTGACTTTGCCCTTTTATGGGCGATTCATGGACCGGATCGGCGTGCGGTTGCCGATCATCCTGGGCACGATTGGCGTTGGCCTCTCGACACTCGCGCTGGGCTTCATCCAGGGATCGCTTTGGGAATTCTACCTTTGCTTTGCGCTCCTCGGCATTTTCGGCAGCACCGGCATTGGCTACACAAAGATCGTCAGCGCACTCTTCTCCCAGCATCGCGGCAAGGCGATGGCCTTGCTCGGCGTCGAATCGACATTGGCCGGCGCCGGCATCCCACCGCTGCTCAACTGGCTGATCACCGATTTTGGCTGGCGGGGCATGTTCATCGCCTGCGGCTGCATCATCCTGGCGCTGCTGCCTGTGATCTATTTCACCTTTGACGAACCGGGCGAGATCAACAGCGAGCGTCGGCTGTTCAAGCCAAAATCCACGCCCCGCGTCGATCGCTCGGCGACGCTGGAGGGGTTGACCGATAAGCAGATCCTGCGCGACCGTGTCTTCTGGCTGATCGTAATCGCGACCATCATCGGCACGGCGCCGCGCACCGGGCTGATGCCCTCGCTTGTGCCGATGCTGCTGGAGAAAGGCTTCACCCAGGGGGATGCCGTCACTTACATGAGCATCACCACCCTCATTGCCCCGCTCGGCACACTGGTGGGCGGATGGGCCGTGGATCGGGTGAATGACAGCCGCATCGCCATTCCCTTCAAGCTGATTTCCTTTATCGGCCTGTTCTTCTTCACGATTGTGACGGCAAGTTTCGGCGGGTGGTATCTGCTCTCCATTGCCGTAGGGATGGGCGGCTTCGCCTTCGGCACTGCCCGACCGATCGGTACCTACATGCATGTGCGCTTCTTCGGTCTGAAGGCGTTCGGCTTCTATCATGGCTTCGAGAACATGTTCCTCGCCTTCGCCATGGGCTGCGCGCCGCCGATCGTCGGCTATCTGCGGGATAGCAGCGGCTCTTATACCAGCGGCTATGTGATCATGCTGGTGTGCCTGGCGCTCGGAACGATCCTCTACTGGGTTCTCGGGCCCTATCGCTATGCGGCCGACATTGGCGCGGTTCCGTTGCCCGAGAAGGGTGAAGAGGCGGCCGAGGCGATGGAGCGTATCGGTGGACCGGTTGCTGCGGCGACGAGCTAGGGCGAACCTCAGGAAAGCCCCGCCCTTGTGCGGTCGAATGGCCATGCTTCCGGTTGCAGGTCGGATAGCAATGGTTTCGGCCGCGGTGTTGGTCAGCCGCCAAAGTTTCTGTTAGCAGAGGCGCCATGGAGACCAATCGCCGCCCGGACCCGTCCGCAAGCTCGGCCGCTGCGGCCGCGCGCAAGATCCTCATCCGCCTGCATGAGGTCATGGCGGCGCGCACCCATGCGCAGGCCAAGCTCAACAAGGTCGTCGAAATCATCGGCGAGGAGCTGTCGAGCGAGGTCTGCTCTGTCTACCTCCTGCGCGAGGGCATGCTGGAGCTGTTCGCCACGCGCGGACTGAAGCAGGAGGCCGTTCACGTCACGCGGCTCGCGCCGGGCGAGGGGCTTGTCGGCACCATTGCCCAGAATGTCGAGACGCTGAACCTGGAGGAGGCTTCCGGACATCCCGATTTCGCCTATCGTCCCGAAACAGGCGAGGAACTGTTCCACAGCTTCGCCGGCGTGCCGATCGTGCGGCGTGAGAAGGCGATCGGTGCGCTGTGTATCCAGCATGTTGATCCGCGCGCCTATCAGGAAGTCGAAATCGAGGCTCTGCAGACCGTAGCTATGGTGCTGGCGGAACTGATCAGCAATGCCGGTCTGGTCGACGAGAATCCCGGAGAAGTTCGCACGGTGGAAACTGGCGCGACGATCCTCTCGGGCCTTCAGCTCGTCATGGGCATGGCGCGCGGCCATGCGGTATTCCACCAGCCGCGCGTCACGATCGAGCATACCGTTGCGGAAGATATCGAGGTCGAGCGCCAGCGCGTCTATTCGGCCTTCGCCAAGATGCGCGAACAGATCGACCGGATGACCGGCCAGGCCGAGTTCGGCGTGGAAGGCGAAAGCCGCGAAGTGCTCGAAACCTACAAGATGTTCGCGTATGACGAGGGCTGGTCGCGCCGCATCAACGAGGCGATCGACGCCGGCCTGACCGCCGAAGCGGCCATCGAGCGCGTCCAGCAGCGCACGCGCATGCGCATGCGCCAGATTGACGATCCGCTGCTGCAGGACCGGATGCATGATCTGGAGGACCTGTCCAACCGGCTGCTGCGCATCGTGGCTGGGCAGCTCGGTACGGCGGCGCAGCTCGGCCTGCGGCAGGATACGATCCTGATCGCGCGCAATCTGGGGCCGGCGGAACTGCTGGAATATGATCGCCGGCGGCTCAAGGGACTGATCCTGGAGGAAGGCTCGCTCACGGCACATGTGACGATCGTCGCACGTGCCATGGGCGTGCCCGTGCTTGGCCGGGTCAAGAATACGCGCGCATTGATCAACGACGGCGATCTGCTGCTGCTCGATGTCAATCAGAACCGGCTGTATATCCGCCCGTCGGTTCCGATGGACGAGGCGTTCGAGAGCGGCCTGGCGATGACGCAGAAGCGCCGCGCGGCCTATGCGGCGCTGCGCGACAAGCCAGCCGAGACGCTCGATGGCGAGCGGATCGAGCTGATGGTCAATGCGGGCCTGCGCGATGATATCGGCGCGCTCGACGTCACCGGCGCGGACGGCATCGGCCTGTTCCGGACCGAGTTCCAGTTCCTCGTCTCGGCGACGCTGCCGCAGCGCGAGCGCCAGCAGCGGCTCTACAAGGATGTTCTTGATGCCGCCGGTGGCAAGCCTGTCATCTTCCGCACGGTAGATATCGGCGGGGACAAGGCGCTGCCTTATTTGCGCAAGACCGACAATGATCAGGAAGAGAATCCGGCGATGGGCTGGCGCGCCATCCGCCTGTCGCTGGAGCGTGATGGCCTGCTCAAGGCGCAGGCGCGCGCGCTGCTGGAAGCGGCGGCAGGGCGCACGTTGAACGTCATGTTCCCGATGATCTCGGAACCTTGGGAACTGGCGCAGGCAAAGGCGCTGTTTCGTGAGCAGAAGGAGTGGCTGGACCGGCGCGACCGCAAGCTGCCCAAGCTTGTCCGTTATGGCGCCATGCTGGAAGTGCCGGCGCTGGCGGAAACGCTCGATTTCCTGCTGCCGGAGCTGGACTTCCTCTCTATCGGCACGAATGACCTCACGCAGTTTCTTTTCGCGGCCGACCGCGCCAATCCCAAGCTGGCGGAGCGCTATGACTGGCTGAGTGTTGCCATTCTGCGCTTCATCAGCCGGGTGGTGCGCACGTGCGGCGAGTATGAGGTTCCGGTGGGCGTGTGCGGCGAGATGGGCGGGCGTACGCTGGAGGCGATGGCGCTGCTTGGTATCGGTATTCGCCGCCTGTCGATCACGCCAGCGTCGGTCGGCCCGGTGAAGGCCATGGTTCGCACGCTCGACTTGGCAGCTCTGACTGAGCATTGCACGGACTTGCTCAAGGGCGGCGTGCCCAATCTGCGCGAGCCTCTGGCCCAGTGGGCGGATGAAAATGGCGTTGAGCTCAGCTGATCGCGCCATGTCCTCCGTTGCCCTCATTTGCTCGATTGGCTTGTGCGTCAGAGATTAAGCGCGTTGACACTGCGCCCATCGACATGAAACAAGGCGCGGCCTGAAACGGACCTGAAAAGCGGACCAAAAATGGCCAAAGAGCCCGCAACTGCGGACGAAGAGATGGTCGCACCCGACGATGTGAGCGCGCCCGAGCAGATGCGGCGGGCTCGTGAAGCCGCGGGCATGACTCTGGAAGAAGTGGCGACGCGTACCCGTGTGCCCATGCGCATGCTCAGTGCGCTGGAAGTCGGCAATTACCAGGCTCTGCCCGGCACGACCTATTGTGCGGGCTTCTCGCGCGCTTACGCGCGGGCCGTCGGTATCGACGAGGACGCTCTGGTTGCCAAGGTTCGTGCCGAGATCGACGTGATCGGCGGAGTCGGTACGCCCTATGAATTCGAGGAAGCGGTCGATCCCAGCAGCGTGCCGCCGCGCTGGCTCGCGCTGGTCGCGGCGCTCTTGGTCCTTTTGCTCGCCGGTGGTTATGCGATCTGGCGGATGCAGCTGAACACGCCGCCCACTGAGGAGCAGCTTGCGGCTGAGCAACGTACGGAGACGCGCATTGCCGATCCGTCTGCACCGGCCCGCGCTGCGCCGACGCCGCAGCCCACCGGACCCGTCGTGATGACGGCGGTCAACGAAGTTTGGATGCGGATCTACCAGCCCGATGGCAAGCGCCTGTTCGAAGGTACGCTCGGCAAGGATCAGAGCTACACCGTCCCCGAAGGTGCGCAGAACCCGATGATCCTCACCGGCCGCCCTGACGCGCTCTCCGTGACGATAGGTGGTCAGGCCATCCCGCCATTAGGTCCGCCGGAAAAGACAATCGCCGATGTGCCGGTGAGCGCGGCGGCCCTGTTGGCGCGCAAGGCTGGCCCGCCCGAGGCCGAGGAAGCGCCATCGGTTTCCACTCCCGTAGCAGCTCCGGCGTCTGCCCCAGCGAGCAATGCAAGCGTCGGCATTTCGCCAGGCTGAGCCCGGCGCTTTCGCTTCGCCCCCTTCACGACCGGCGCGCTCCACGCTTTACCCGTCACCCTGATCGGTTAAGGATGCGCCCTCCTCATCAGGAACTCGAGTCATGCAAGCCCAGTCTCATCGTCTTTTCCGCATCGCTTTGCTGATCGGTGTCGCGTCGTCTCTTGGCTGTGCCGGTGGCGCGCTTGCACAGGCGCCGAACCGGACCGTTGAGGGCCGCGTCGACCGGCTCGAACAGGAAATGCGCGCTGTTCAGCGCAAGGTCTTCCCGACCGGCGCCGGGCAGGTGGTCGCGCCCGAGGTTGGCCCTGCGACGCCGACTCCGAGTGTCCAGGTCGGTTCTCCGGCATCTTCGCCCGTTGCTGATCTGACGGCGCGGGTGAGCGCCATTGAGGCACAGCTTGCCCGGCTCACGGGGCAAGTGGAAGAGAATGGCCACCGTATCAAACAGCTTGAGGAAGGCTTTGCGCGGTTGAGCGCGCCGCCGGCTGAGCCGGCCGGCATCGCTGCCCCAACCGCTGCCGCGCCCGATCCGGTTGCGGCGGCTCCGGCGCCGGTTGCTGCGCCGGCCACGCGGACGTCGCCCGCTGCGCCGCCGTCGACTCGGCCGTCTCCGGCCGCGACCGGCGCATCGCTCGTCGCCCGCAATGAGCAGGTGGCGGCCGTCGAGCGTCCGAGCACCGGCAATGCGGCGTTGGACGGCTACACTTATGGTTTCCGGCTGTGGAGCGCGAAATTCTATCCCGAGGCGCAGGCCCAGCTTCAGTCGACGCTTGAAAAATATCCCAATGATTCCAGCGCAAGCCGGACCGCAAATCTCCTGGGTCGCGCTTATCTCGACGACAAGAAGCCGTCCATGGCGGCGAAGGTCCTGTATGAGAACTACCGCGCGCGACCCAAGGGCGATCGCGCGGCGGAGAGCCTGGCATGGGTCGGCGAATCGCTCATTCAGCTCAATCGCCTGAAGGACGCTTGCCTGGCCTATGATGAGCTGGCCGATGTGTTCGGCGCAACAATGCCGGCGAATGTGCGTGACATGATGGCCAAGGGCCGGGTGCGCGCCAAATGTGGTGCCTGACGGGCTTGCCGAACGACTGAACGGCGCGGTCGTCCGCCTGCTCGGGCGGTCGGTGGCACCTGATGAGCGGTTCGGTATTGCCGTCTCGGGCGGCGCGGACAGCATGGCGCTTCTTTCGGCGGCGAGCCAAGCCTGGCCGGGGCAGGTGGAGGCCGCGACAGTCGATCATGCCCTCCGGCCTGCGTCGCGTGGGGAGGCGAAGATGGTGGCGGACTGGTGCCAACGCGCTGGTGTTCCGCACGAAATCCTGACAGTTTCGGCGCCGTTGACGGGCAATCTGCAAGCCTCCGCGCGGGCAGCGCGCTATCGGTTGCTGGAGGACTGGCGGGCTACGCGCGGGATCGACTGGTTGATGACGGCCCATCAGGCCGATGACCAGATTGAGACCATGATCCTGCGGTTGAACCGTGGCTCCGGCGTCGGTGGCCTTGCATCCGTTCGCGGACGGCGCGGGCGTCTTCTGCGGCCGCTGCTTGGCGAGCGCCGGGTGACCCTGCGCGCTTATTGCCTCAATCGGACCGTGCCGTTCGTCGATGATCCCAGCAACGCGGACGAGCGGTTCGATCGGGTGCGGGTCCGGCAGACGCTCGCGGGCAGCGATCTCTTCGAACCATCCGGACTGGCTCGCTCTGTGGAAGCGCTGGGGCAGGCCGACGCCGCACTGGCCTGGGTCGTCGATCAGTTTGCGATGGATTATCTCCAGCTAGAACAGGGAAGCGCCATTCTCAGGCGGACCGACTTTCCGCCGGAATTGCTGCGGCGCCTGCTCGAGCGGATGCTGGCGCATGTACGCCCCGAAGCGGAAAAACCGCGTGGTCCGTCGCTCGATCAAGCCCTTGTTCAACTTTTATCTGCTAAGGCGGTTACGCTGGCCGACTGTGTGATCACGGGCGGGGAGCACTGGACAGTGCGGCGAGCGCCGCCGCGAAAATCGCGCTGAACCATTGTGTTCCAGCCGCGATGTCCTATTTTGGAGCGCGAAAGCGAGTAGAGATGAACGATCAAAAAGAGCCGCAAGGCAATCCCTGGATTAAGAGCGCGCTCATTCTGGCCGGCGTGTTCCTTGCGCTGCTGATGTTCGTGACGGTGTTTGACAGCAAGGGCATGAACACCAAGGGCACGGCGATTGCCTATTCGGACTTCCGTGCGAAAGTGGCCTCGGATGCTGTGAAGGAAGTGGCGATCGCGCCGGATCGAATCAGCGGTGTGATGAAGAATGACCAGCGGTTCACGGCCTATGCGGTGCCCGATCCGCAGCTGACGGCGCTTCTTGACCAGCATGGCGTCAAATATTCCGGCCAGCCGGAAGAGCAGCCCAATTTCTGGATGTTCCTGCTCTATCAGTCGCTGCCGTTCGTCCTCATTCTCGCCATCGCCTTCTTCGTGCTGCGCCAGATGCAGAAGGGCGGCGGCGCCGGCGGTGCCATGGGTTTCGGCAAGTCCAAGGCCAAGCTGCTCACCGAGAAGCAGGGGCGCGTCACCTTTGACGACGTGGCCGGCATCGACGAGGCGCGCGAGGAGCTGCAGGAGATCGTCGAGTTCCTGAAGGACCCGAGCAAGTTCGCGCGACTGGGCGGCAAGATCCCCAAGGGCGCGCTGCTGGTCGGTTCACCCGGCACCGGCAAGACGCTGCTCGCGCGCGCTATTGCCGGTGAGGCGGGTGTTCCGTTCTTCACCATCTCGGGCTCAGATTTCGTCGAAATGTTCGTCGGCGTCGGCGCCAGCCGCGTGCGCGACATGTTCGAGCAGGCCAAGAAAAATGCGCCCTGCATTGTGTTCATCGATGAGATCGATGCGGTCGGTCGCCATCGCGGCGCCGGCCTCGGCAATGGCAATGACGAACGCGAGCAGACGCTGAACCAGCTTCTGGTCGAGATGGATGGTTTCGAGGCGAACGAGGGCATCATCATCATCGCCGCGACCAACCGGCCGGACGTGCTCGATCCGGCGCTGCTGCGTCCGGGCCGTTTCGATCGTCAGGTTGTCGTGCCGCGTCCCGATATCGAGGGCCGGGTGAAGATCCTTGAAGTCCACATGAAGAAGGTGCCGCTGGCGCCGGACGTCGACGCGCGGACGATCGCTCGCGGTACGCCCGGCTTTTCGGGTGCCGATCTCGCCAATCTCGTGAATGAGGCCGCATTGATGGCAGCCCGGCGTGGCAAGCGTCTGGTGGCCAGCGCCGAATTCGAGGCGGCGAAGGACAAGGTCATGATGGGCGCTGAGCGTCGTTCCATGGTCATGACCGAGGACGAGAAGAAGATGACCGCCTTTCATGAAGCGGGTCATGCCATCGTCGCACTGCACGAGCCGGCCTCCGACCCGATTCACAAGGCCACGATCATCCCGCGCGGTCGCGCGCTCGGCATGGTCATGCGCCTGCCGGAGCGGGACAGCTACAGCTATCATCGCGACAAGATGTACGCGAACCTCGCGGTGTCCATGGGAGGGCGCGTCGCTGAGGAAGTGATCTTCGGCTACGACAAGGTCAGTTCCGGTGCGTCGAGCGACATTCAATATGCCACGCGTCTTGCGCGGGACATGGTGACGCAATGGGGCATGTCGGACGAGATGGGGCCGCTGCAATATGAGGAGCCGCAGGGCGAAACGTTCCTGGGTTATTCTCAGAGTCAGCGTGTCCACATGTCGAACGAGACGGCTCAGAAGATCGACGCGGAGATCCGCAAGATCGTCGACACCGGTCACAATCGCGCCAAGCAACTCTTGAGCGACCATCTGGACCAGCTGCACCTGCTGGCCAATGCGCTGCTCGAATATGAGACGCTCTCGGGCGACGAGATCAAGACGCTGCTGGAAAAGGGCGAGTTGGTGCGGGAAGGCGAGACGATCCGTCCGGCGCTCGCACCGGTCACTGGTACGTCCATCCCGAAGGCGGGCCGTCGCAAGGGGCCGGTTGCGGACGCTCCGCAGGGCGCCTGACTGGCCGGGCCTGGCCCCGTTCAACACATGTTCAAGCTCCGGTCCTCATGTGGGACCGGAGCTTTTTCTTTTTTGGGGGATGGAAATGGGGCTTCATCGCAGGGTTAGCCAGATGATCTTCGGCGCCATCGGCATGGCGCTTCTGCTTGGCGCGGGGCCTGCTGCCGCCATGAGTGTCGCGGAGTTCCTTCAAAAGGCGGATGCGCTCAAGGCCAAGGGCATGATGGCGATGTTCGCCAAGTCCGAGATCAAGTTGCTGATGGATGAGGCGAAGGGGGCCGCGGAAGCCTATCGTCAGGATGTGAGCAAGGCGCAGGCCAGGCGTGATCCATCCTATGGATGCCCGCCAGCCAAGGGCAAGGCGCGGCTGACGTCCGATGATCTGCTCAAGGGATTTCGTGCCCTGCCGGCAGAACGGCAAGCGACGACATCGGTCAAGGCCGGGTTTTACGACCTGATGAAATCCCGCTATCCTTGCCCCTGATAACGGGATGAGGGCCGCGCTTTTGCCAATCTATGTCGATGAAAGCGGGAGCCTTTCCGCAGGTGCCATGATCATGGCCGGCGTTGAGATAGAGGAGGCGGGGGCTGCGGCGTTGCTGGAGCGCTTCCGCGCCGTGACCGGGTTGCATGGCGAGCTGAAGGGCAGCCGCATCGCGCTGATCGAGCGGGCGTTCTTTTTTGAACTGTTCGAACGTTTTGGCGGAAAGGCGCGGGTGTGCACCGTGCGCATCGAGGATCAGCAGCCCGGGCCCAGGCCGGAGGATTTCGACGTCTACGTCGCCCTGCTGACCCAGCTTGTCGATGATTGGCTGCCGGATGCCGGCGATTGTGCGCAGGTCATCATCGATGCGGGGCGCTATGACGCCATGGTGCTGGAGGGCGTGCGGCAGGATATCGCCCGGCTACTGGCGAGTTGCGGCACGGCGCGCATGGCCGATAGCAGGCGCACACCTGGCGTGCAGATTGCCGACGTAGTGGCGAACAGCTTCTATAATATCGCCATTCAGTCCCGTCGTGCTGGCGGCATCCACACCATCGTCGAGCCGTTCCAGGGGTCCGGTCTCATCCGCGCGAGCCGGTTGCGCCATCTTCCCGAGCCCAGACAAAAACATCCGGCATTGCAGGGCAATGCCGGACGTCGTGTCAGACCTTATTCGGGCAAGACTTAGCCGTCGTAATCGGCGCCCAGGCTGTGCGTGCGCGGCGGCGTCGCGGCCGTGAGGCGCAGGGCCTCGGCCGAACGCGCGATCGAGCCGATTTCATCCGGCGTATCGTCGTCGTCGATCTGCAGCTTCTGCATCGAGCCGACCAGATCATGCTTCAGGTCGTCCGGCAGGACGGTCTCATCGGCGATTTCGCGCAGGGCGACCACCGGGTTTTTATCGCGATCGCGATCCACGGTCAGTTCCGCACCACCGGAAATGGCGCGTGCCCGCTGGGCAGCGAGAAGGACGAGATCGAAACGGTTGGGAACCTTGTCGATGCAATCTTCGACGGTAACGCGCGCCATGATTGGCTCCTGGTCAGCAGAAAATGGCTGGGAAAGAGCGATCCGCTAACAGCCGGCCCTCGCGAAGTCAAGGAAATGCAGGGGCAGGCGTGCGCGATGAATCGGCGAGGCAGGGGTGAAATCCTGCCCCTGCGCGGCAAGGATGATTGGCAAGTGCCAAGCGATGCCGCATGAAAGGGGTGATGGAGAGCAGTGCCACTCAGTCCAACGAGCCGCCAGCGCTGCCGCGCCATAATGTGGACGGCAATGAGCTTGCGCTGTTGCCCGGCGGCGAGGAACGGCTTGAGGCATTGATCGCGCTGATCGAGTCAGCCCGCGAGCGGCTCGATATCTGCTATTATATCTTCACGCACGACGTGTGCGGAGATCGGGTGCTCGAGGCGCTGATCGATGCCTGCAACCGGGATGTCGCGGTCACGCTGCTGGTCGATGCCTTCGGATCGGCCAACACGCCGCAGAGTTTCTTTGATCCTCTCATCGAGGCGGGCGCACGGTTCGGGTGGTTTGGCGCCCATCGATCGACGCGTTATCTCATTCGCAATCACCAGAAAATGGTGATTGCCGATGGCAAGAGCGCGCTCATTGGCGGCTTTAATTGCGATCGTTCCTATTTTGGTGCGGCGAGCGAGCCATTGGCCTGGTGTGACCTGGGCCTGATGGTGAAGGGGCCATGGGCAGTTTCACTGGAGCGATGGTTCGATGCACTGGCGCACTGGACGATCGACACGAAGCAACACTTCCGCCGCTTGCGCCAGCTCGTCCGGGCCTGGCAGCCCGGCGAGGGGCCCGGTGTCTGGCTGGTCGGCGGGCCGACGCGCCAGCTCAACAATTGGGCACGCAAGGTGAAGTCAGACCTCGAAACCGGCGGCCGCCTCGATCTGGTCGCCGCCTATTTTTCGCCGAGCCCTGGCATGATCCGCCGGATCAACAGGATCGCACGAAGAGAAGGCGCCAGCCTGATCACGCCCAGCAAGTCCGACAATACGGCGACGATCGGTGCGGCGCGGCACCTCTATCGGCGCTTGCTGCGCGCTGGCGTGCAGATCTTCGAATATCGCCCGCAGAAGCTCCACATGAAGCTGATCGTTATCGACGATGTGACCTATGTCGGTTCTGCCAATTTCGACATGCGCAGCCTGTTCCTCAATCTGGAGCTGATGCTTCGGATCGAGGATGCCGGTTTTGCGTCGGAGGCGCGCGCGCTGATCGACACGCTGGAAGCGGACAGCCGTCGCATCGACGGGCGCCTGTATGACTGGATGGCCGGGCCGGTCGCGCGGGTGCGCTGGTGGCTGCAATATCTGCTGGTCGGTGTGCTCGACTATACCGTCACGCGGCGGCTGAATTTCAGGCGTCGTCGCTGAGCGCGTCGGCGTTTTTCCACGCCCAGAAAAGTCGGGCCGGCGGCACGCAGCGCCAGATCAGACCCTGATCGATCCGGTCGAATCGGGGCTGAAGCATTGGCAGCACGAAGCGCGAATATTGATAGATGAGGAATGCGCCGCCGGGCGTGATCGCACGTGCGGTCGCATCCATGATTGCATTGGCGATGCCGGGCGGCAGCGTGGAGAAGGGAAGGCCGGAGATTACGAAATCGGCCGAGCGCAGACCGAGGCCGGCGAGGATATCCTCCACGTCGGCGGCGGAGCCGGTGGCGCAGTTCAGCCGCGGATCGGCAATGGAGTCGCGCAGATAGTCGACGAACAGCGCGTTGGTGTCGATCGCGACGAGCCGGGCGTCCGGCCCCAGGCGGCGCAACAGATCGCGGGTGAAGACGCCGGTGCCCGGGCCATATTCCACCACGCAGCGCACCCCGGTCCAGTCGATGGGATCAAGCAGGCCACGAATCGCAAAGCGCGAGGTCGGGATCACCGAGCCCACCATGCGCGGATCGCGGAAAAACTGCTGGAGGAAAAACAGGCTGGGGGACGGCGCCTTGACGGCAGTGTTCATCTGCAATGCGCTCCCATGCAGACGCCGTGACAAAATCGCAGGCCGCTGGCAAGGCCGTTTCTCGCAACCGGGAGTCGATGATGAGTGACGCTGCTTTCCCCCTGCCGCCCGCCGGCGCCATTGCCGTGATTTTCGTTGCGCAGCGCACGGCGGACGATGAGCCGGGCTATGCCGCCGCGGCCGCCGCCATGGATGCGCTCGCCGCGCGCCAGCCGGGCTATCTCGGGATCGACGGGACGCGAGGGCCGGACGGGCTCGGCATCACGGTCAGCTACTGGGCGGATGAAGCCAGCGCACTCGCCTGGAAAGCCGAAGCTGACCATGCCGGTGTGCGGGACATTGGGCGTGAGCGCTGGTACAGCCATTATCGGTTGATCGTCGCGCAGGTCACTCGCGCTTATGACTGGGTGAAAGGCGCCTAGGCGGATTTCTCGCCAAGGTTGAGGCCATGCTTCATCAGCATCGGCAGGTTGGCCATGGCAAAGCCCATGGATGCGGCGGTAACGCCCCAGACCTTGACCGCCAGCCAGGTGTCGAAGGAGAGGGTCAGCCGCATCGCCTCGTTCGCCACCGCCAGCACGGCGAAGAACAGGCCCCAGTTACGCGAGAGCTTCAGCCAGCCGATCTCGCTCAGCCCATCGTAAGCCGATTGCAGCAGATAGCGCAGCAGCGGCTTTCCGCGCATCCATCCGCCAAGTAGCATCGCCGCGAAGAAGGCGTAGATGATCGTCGGCTTGATCTGGATGAAGCTGGGATTGCGGAAATAGAGCGTCAACGCGCCGAAGAAGATGACCAGGATCGCCGAGAGCCAGAGCATTGGCGAGACCTTGCCCAGCTTGATCTTGCTCACCAGCACAGCGATGGCGATGGCGAGCATGAAGGCTGCGGTCGAGACGAGCGTTGCCGTGATCGGGTTGGCGGCGCCAAAATGCCAGCGCGCGAGCCGATAGCCGAGGAAGAAGACGAGGAGCGGGCCGAAGTCCAGCGCCATGGGCAGCCAGCTTTCGCCCTTGGGGCCTGGCGCGACAGGCGCCGAATCGATCGTCGCGTCGATATGCGGTTCCGCCTTGCCGGTGCCGGTCTCGTCAGCGTGCATAAGCGGCTCCTGCAATGGCGCGGGCCAGTTCAGCCGGATCGAACGGGCGCAGATCGTCGATCTTCTCGCCCACGCCGATGGCGTGAATGGGCAGGCCGAATTTCTCCGCCGCTGCGACAAGGACGCCGCCGCGCGCCGTCCCGTCAAGCTTTGTCATGACGAGACCAGTGACATTTGCGACATCGCGGAAAATCTCGATTTGCGAGAGGGCGTTCTGACCGGTGGTGGCATCAAGCACCAGCACCACATCATGCGGTGCCTCGGGATTGAGACGGCCCAGCACGCGGCGGATCTTGGCCAGCTCGTCCATCAGCTCGGTCTTGTTCTGCAAACGGCCGGCCGTATCGACGATCAGCACGTCGATGCCCGTGCCCGTCGCCTGCTTGACCGCGTCGAACACCACGCCTGCGGCGTCGCCGCCTTCCGGGCCGGAGACGATCGGCACGCCGAGCCGGTCCGCCCAGACCTTAAGCTGGCCAATGGCGGCGGCGCGGAAGGTGTCGCCCGCCGCGAGCATCACGCCATAATCCTGTTCCTGGAACAGATGGGCGAGCTTGGCGATCGTCGTGGTCTTGCCCGAGCCATTGACGCCGATGACCAGAATGACCTGCGGGCGCGGGAAGGCCGCGATCTCCAGCGGCTTTGCCACCGGCACCAGCACTTTCTCGATTTCCTCAGCCAGAATTTCGCGCAGATACTCCTCGGTCAGTTCCTTGGAGAAGCGTCCCTCAGCCAGCCGGTTGCGGATGCGCGCCGCCATGGCCGGGCCGAGATCGGTCGTGATCAGCGCCTCTTCCAGCTCGTCGAGCGTATCCTCGTCGAGGGCAGCCTTGGTGAAGACGCCGGCGATGCTCTCGCCAAGCCGGTCGGAGGTGCGCTTGAAGCCGCCGAAAAGTCGTTCGCGCCAGTTAAGATCAGACATGATCCGGTCCATGCGCGATGAGCGCGCCGTCCTCAAGCCCCGAGATGCGCGTCGTCACGATCCGGCCGACCGGCTGAGAGCTGGTGAAGCGGATCGGAGCGAAGCTCTCGCCATGTCCGGCAAGGCCGCTGGTCTCGACGAGCACATGTTGTTGCGTGCCGACGAGCGACTTGAGCCAGCGCTGGCGTTCCCTCGCGCACGCTTCCCGCAGACGCGCGGCGCGATCGCGAATCGTGGCACGGTCGACCTGGGGCATCCGCGCGGCCGGCGTGCCCTCGCGTGGCGAATAGGGGAACACGTGCCCATGGACGATGCCGCAATCCTCGATCAGGGCCAGACTGTTGGCAAACATGGCCTCGTCCTCGGTCGGAAAGCCGGCGATGATATCCGCCCCGATGGCGATGTCCGGCCGTCGATCATGCAGCTTGCCAGCAAGGGCAATCGCCTGCGAGCGGCTGTGCCGCCGCTTCATGCGTTTGAGAATCAGATCGTCGCCTGCCTGAAGCGAAAGATGGACATGCGGCATCAGCCGCGCGTCGCTCGTGATCAGATCAAACAGCCGATCGTCGATCTCGATCCCGTCGAGCGAAGAGAGGCGCAGGCGAGACAGGGAGGGCACACGGGTCAGGATCGCTTCGACCAGATGGCCGAGAGTAGATTGATCCGGCAAATCCGGCCCGTAGCTGGTGACGTCAACGCCGGTCAGCACCACCTCCTGCACGCCGTCTTCGACGAGTCGCACGACTTGCATGACCACATCGTCCACCGGCACGGAGCGGCTCAGCCCGCGGCCATAGGGAATGATGCAGAAGGTGCAACGATGGTCACAGCCATTCTGCACGACGATGAAGGCGCGCACCCGCTCGGCAAAGGCGGAGAGCAATTGCGGCGTCTGACGCGCCACGGTCATGATGTCTGCGACACGGACGGGCGGCGCAGTGTCCGCTTCGTCCGCGCGCAGATATGAGCGCAGATCCTGCTTTTCGAGATTGCCCGCCACGAGCGCGACTTCCGGCATCGCCGCGAACATGGCGGGATCGGTCTGGGCGGCGCATCCCGTCACCACGATGCGGGCATCGGGCCGGGCACGATGGGCACGGCGGATGGCCTGCCGGGTCTGGCGGACGGCTTCGCCCGTGACGGCGCAACTGTTCACTACCACCAGGTCCGGGGCGTTTCCCATTTGCTGGCGAATGGCTTCGCTTTCGGCAATGTTGAGGCGACAGCCGAGAGTGATGATCTCCGGCCCGCTCATGCCGCTCCGGCTGTCAGGGCGTCGAGATCGAGGGTGCCATCGAACACATGGGCGGCGGGGCCGGTCATGGTTATGCGCCCGCCCGGCGTCCAGTCGATCAGCAGGTCGCCGCCATCCAGGCTGACGCGCACGGGGCCGTGCACCAGCTTGCGGCGGATCGCGCTGACGGCCGTGGCGCAGGCGCCGGTGCCGCAGGCGCGGGTGAAGCCCACGCCGCGCTCCCACACCGTCAGGCGGACATGGTCGGGCGCCAGAATCTGCGCGAAGTTGACGTTCACGCGCGCCGGGAACAGCGGGTCATGCTCGATGATCGGTCCGAGCCGAGCCATGTCCGTTGCCTCAATCGAGTTGAGGAAGAACACGACATGCGGATTGCCGATATTGACAGCCGTTGGGGAGGGGAGATCGTCCCAGCTGGCCGGCATGGCGAGCGTATCCATGGCATAAGCCAGCGGAATCTCGTCCCAGCCGAAGCGCGGCTCACCCATGTCGACGCTGACGAGCGCGCCACTGCGCCCGGCCTGCAGGACGCCGGCGCGCGTCTCGATGCTGACGTCGCGGCCGACGAACAGTGGAACGCAGCGGGTCGCATTGCCGCAGGCTTCCACTTCGCTGCCATCCTGATTGAAAATGCGCATACTCACATCGGCCTGCTCAGAACCGCCGATGAGGATGAGCTGGTCGCAGCCGATTCCGGTTTTGCGGTCGGCAATGGCGCGCGCCAGCCCCTCCGTCATCGCGACGGGTTGGGCGCGCACATCGATCACGACGAAGTCGTTGCCGAGGCCGTGCATCTTGGCGAAGGGCAGGGTCATGTCGCGCATGTAGGGTTGGAGGTGCCGGAAGTCCATTGCCGGGTGAGTGTATGGCCTTGTATCGGCTTATCGGCGTCACGGCCCAAGCACCGCCACCGGCTATGCGAGCCTTGTCCAGTCAACGGTGTCAGGCTTGACTACCCGCTGCACAAAGACCTGCGCCGACGGCGTCAGGTGAGGAAAATGGTCGGGGAGAGAGGATTCGAACCTCCGGCCCCTGCCTCCCGAAGACAGTGCTCTACCAGGCTGAGCTACTCCCCGACCGGGCCGGTCGCTCAAGAGCGCCGGCAAGGCAGGCGCTGCCCTATAGTGAGGGCATCTGCTGCTGGCAAGCGCTGCGTCATGAAATTGCGCATTGTAGTCAGAGCAGCCCATGCGTGCGGAAACTGAAGGCCGAGCGCCCCCCTTCAATGACGTGATCGTGCAGGTGCAGCCCAAGCAGCCGCAGAAGGCCAGCGAAAGCGCGTGTTGCGTGAATATCCGCCTCGCTGGGTTCACTCTGCTCAGAGGGGTGGCAATGTCGCAGCAGGACGATCCGACAAGGGGTAGCGAGTATGCGCGGAACGACATGGGCAAGATCGATCGCCAGCGAATGATGGTCGCCGATCAATTCCAATCGCTCAATCAGGCAGCCGGACGCATCGTACAGGTCGAGCGCACCCAGTTCACAGCCGCAGGGCTGCAAATAACTGCGCGGGTCAGCTCCGGCATGTGGAGTCGGGAGAAGGGAATGGCTCATCGAGCCAAGAGCTTGAACGGACAAAGAAAAACGCAGCAGGCAATCCCGCTCCGCTTTTGTTGCTGATTTTTGCCCGAACCTCTCAAGATATTGAAATTAAATCGCTTATATATCCATTACGGAGTGAACTCAGGGATGGGTGTTCGACGATCAGGAACCGGTGTGATCCCCGTCTTGCCGCTGGCGCTCGCGGGGGTGGCGCGTTAAGACGATCACCATGCCAAACCCCGCCATCCTCGCCGGGTCTGCCGTGGCCAGGGACGGAGCGGCGGCCCATTACGAACAGCAATATCTCGACCTGATGCGTCATATCTGGACGCAGGGGCACGAGCGTGTTGACCGTACCGGGGTCGGTACTCGGTCCATTCTCGGCGCGACCATGCGCTTTTCGCTGGCTGACGATGCGATTCCCCTGCTCACGACCAAGCGAGTCTTCTGGAAGGTCGCGACGCGGGAAATGATCTGGTTCCTCTCCGGTGAGACCAACATTCGCCCGCTGGTCGCGCAGGGCGTGCACATCTGGACCGACTGGCCGCTTGATCGCTATCGGCGCGAGACCGGCGAGAACATCTCCATGGATGCCTTCGAGGCGCGAATTCTGGAGGATGACAGCTTCGCCAGCCAATGGGGCGATCTCGGGCCGGTCTATGGCAAGCAATGGGTCGACTGGCCGCATTATGAGCCGGCGCCGGACGCAGGCGAGGGCCTGTATCGCAAGGCGCCACACGGTCACAACCAGATCGCCGCGCTGATCGAGGGAATTCGCAAGAGTCCGGGGTCGCGCCGGCTGCTCTTCACGGGCTGGAATGTGGATGAGGTCGATCGCATGGCGCTGCCGCCCTGTCACATGACCTATCAGTTCCATGTCGCGGATGGTCGCTTAAACGGCCTCTTGTTCCAGCGCAGCTGCGATCTCGGCCTCGGATTCCCGTTCAATATCTTTGGCCTCGCCCTGTTGACGCGGATGCTGGCGCTCCAGTGCGACTTGGAGGCCGGCGAGATCGTATGGCAGGGCGGCGACGTCCACCTGTATCTCAACCACACGGATCTGGTGGAGGAACAACTCTCACGCAAGCCGCGCGGGGCGCCGCGCCTGCGTATCCTGCGCCGGCCAGAGAGCATCTTCGATCACCGGATCGAGGATTTCGCGATCGAGGATTACGAGCCGCATCGCAGCATCTCCGCGCCGATCGCGGTCTAGGGCGGGGACAGAGATGCCGTTGCGGGACCTTTATCAAAAGGACGGGCCGGGTGGGCCATCCGCGACTGATCGCGCGACGGAAACCAGGCCCGGTTCGACACCCACGCGTCCGACGGCGCTCAATCGCGAGGCCTGGGAACGCAACCGGCTTGCGGCATCCATCGCCCTGTTTACGGGCGCGGGCTGCCTCATGGCGCTGCCATTTGCCTTGCGCGCCGGCGCGGAGTTCTTCCTGCCGCTCACCGCGGCACTGGTCATCGCCATTTGTCTGGTTCCATTGCTGGAGTGGCTTGAGCGGCGGCGCATCCCGTCGCCTGTTGCGGCGCTGATGGCGCTGGGGGCCTTTCTGTTCGTCGCCAATACGGCGCTGGTGCTCATTGTCGTCCCGGCCACGGACTGGATCGCGCAGCTTCCGGACCGAATCAGCCAGATCAAGACGACGCTGGCCCCCGTGATTCGCCTTTACACCCAGGCTCAGGGCTTCATCGACGGGCTGCTGCGCATGGTCACGGAAACCAAGGCGATCGGCAGTGAGGCAGGGGAGTTCGCCAAGCCCGGTTCGTTGTTGCAGATGCTGACCAGTTCGGCGCCGAGCGTCGTCATCAACGTCGTGTTCGGGCTGCTGGTGATCTTCTTCTTCCTCTCGGGCTGGACCCGGCTGCGTCGCCGCACGATCCGCGGTCGCGGCAGTTTTACCGGTGCGCTCGCCATCGCCCGTGTCATCCAGAATGTCGTGGATGCGACCTCGCGCTACGTGCTCACCATCACGTTCATCAACATCCTGCTGGGCCTCACTGTCGCGCTGACGCTGGCCCTGATCGGCATGCCGACGCCATTCATGTGGGGCGGATTCGTCGCGCTGCTCAACTTCATTCCCTATTTCGGGCCGATCGTCGCGGCGATCCTGCTGGGCCTGGGTGGGCTCATGAGCTTCACCACCGTGGGCTGGGCCATGCTGCCTGCCATCATTATGATCTGCTTCCATCTGGTCGAGGCGAATATCGTGACGCCGCTGGTGCTGGGCGAGCGGCTCAAGATGAGTCCGCTGCTGATTCTCGTGTCCCTGAGCTTCTGGACCTGGGTTTGGGGGACTGCTGGTGCTTTGCTGGCTGTGCCGCTTCTGATCATCGTCCAGACCGTGCTGGCGGCGGCCGGGAAGCCGGACATCGCAGGATTCCTGTTTGAAGCGGGTACGCTCACCAGCACATTTCACGACCCGCCCCATGATTATGACCAGACATGACGCGAGGGTGTTGACAGGGGCATCCGCCTCTTATACCTGCGCCGTCCTCGACCAAGCGCGGGTGTAGCTCAGTTGGTTAGAGTGCCGGCCTGTCACGCCGGAGGTCGCGGGTTCGAGCCCCGTCACTCGCGCCATTTTCCTCGGAAATTTGGAAAATGATTTCGTCCTCCCCATGCCGGGGAGGAGAGGTCTGTGCGGTCTCCTCACCACGCACATGGCGCGGCTTGCGGTTCCCCATCAATCAGCGATGTTGAGGCAGGGCCAGAGCGCGTTCACGCGCGCCAGCGGCCGGTTTCCATCCAGACGAGCAGCGGGCGGACGGGGAAGATCCAGATAATTCCGGCCACGACGTAGAAGATCACCTGCACGACACGCGGCCAGTTGCCGATCATGCCGGAGAAGCTGGCGATGATGACGGCCCACAAGGCGATGATCCCGAGAATCGCGAACATACCGGCGGGCTTGCGCCAGCTTGGCTGGTGCGGATTGGGGGTCATGCCGCGTCCCGCGTGATGATGCTCTGCTCGGTGATCACCATGTGTAGCGGCACGTCCCATGGCTCGATGGGCAGAGCGTCGACCATTTGTGCGCTCCAGGCGATGCCGATGCGCTGTGCATTCGGCAGCTTGGCAAAGGCGCGATCATAATAGCCGGCACCATGGCCGATTCGGTTGAGCTGCCGATCGAAGCCGACCATGGGCGTCAGCACGACGTCCGGTGTCACCACGGCTGCCTGGGGCGCGGGCTGCGGAATGCGCAGCTGGCCGGGAACGAGGATGTCGCCCGGCGCCCAGTCCGCAAATTCCATGTCTTCCTGGATGCTTTTGCCGAGGCGCGGCAGGCAGAGCTTGAAGCCGCGCTCATGCAGGAACTCCATCAGCGCCTCCGTGGGCGCCTCGGAGCCCATGGCGAGATAGCAGGAGATCCGGGCGCCGGGCGCGATTTGCGTCAGCACCGGGTTGGGCAACACGCGAAAGGCGAGATTGCGCACACTGTTCGGCAGGCCCGCGACGAAAGCGGATCGGCGGGCAAGCAGATCGGTGCGCAGCGCGGCGCGCTCGTTTTTCATCACATGATCGTCCTGGAACTGATGGCGGACGGAAGTGACGGGACCGCCATGGCCGTTTGCTGGAAAATCCTCTGACGCCTCAACGTCAGGTGGGGACCATGTAACGCGGACCTGAATCCGGCCAGAGACAGCCCCCTAGGATGTATTATCGCCTCAGGGATGTTCGCTAAAGCGCGCACCGGGCAGTACCCGTCGCGACCTATCTAGGCGTTGGAGAGCTGCGCCGCAAGGCTGTCGCCCAGGGCTTCGAGCCTTTGCGCGAGGCTGGCAAGGATCTCCAGCGTATCGCTCTCGTCAATTGGCTCGGCCGGCGTAGGTTCGGGCGCCGGCGCGGCCACGGGGCGGGCGGCGGATTGTTCCGTCACAGTATCGGCGAGCAGCAGGCCGGCAAACAGCAGCTGCCGCACCTCGTTCAGCCCGGGGCTGCCCGTCTTCACCTGATTGACGCGCTCGGACATCATGCCGGCGAGCTGGTGCAGCCGGGGTTCCTCGCCGTCGCGGCAATGGACCGCATATTGCCGGCCGCCGACCATGATCTTGACTTCCGCCATCTCAGGCCTCGCTCCGCGCTTTCTGGAGGTCGCCGATCAGGGCGTCGAGCGACTTGAGAGCCGCGATCGCCTTGTCGCGTGAGAACGGATCGATATCGACAGCAGGGCCAGCATGCGCGGCCTCGCTGTGCGCGGCGAGCCGTGCGGCATCGGCGGCCTTGCTCCGCGCGTCGGCCACCTGACTTGCCAGCGTCTCGGCGCGAGTCAGGGCTCGCTCCACCCGTTCCAATGCCTGCTTCATTGCGTCGCTTGCCATGGCGGAACCCTTATCACGCTCCCCGGCGATTGCAAAAGGCCCGTTCCGACGCACGTTGGGCGCTGATCTGTCGCCGGTCCGGCCTGTTTTGGCGGCGCCGAACGGGTGGGGTAGCGGGGCTATCGGCGCGCAAAGGCGCCATAGGTTGACGCTCGCGGATCGAATCGACATTGAGGCCGCGCGACGACTCGGGGCCGGTGCGGCGATCCGGGACATTTCGCTCATCGCTGCCACCCGGCCGATGACCGCCGAATTGATTGCGCCTGCGGGCCGACCACAAGAAGAAAGGGGCGCGCGCCCATGTCTGTCACCGAAAAACGCCTCGCCGATACGATCCGTGTGCTGGCGATGGATGCGGTGCAGGCAGCCAATAGCGGTCACCCCGGCATGCCGATGGGCATGGCCGATGTCGCGACGGTGCTGTTCAAGGATTATCTGACGTTCGATCCCGCGGCGCCGAAATGGGCAGACCGCGATCGCTTCGTGCTCTCGGCCGGTCACGGCTCGATGCTCATTTACGCGCTGCTGCACCTCACCGGCTATCATGAGCCGACCATCGCGGATATCTGCAATTTCCGCCAGATGGGCAGCCCGTGCGCTGGCCATCCGGAGAATTTCGAGCTGCCCGGCGTGGAAGCGACCACCGGGCCGCTGGGGCAGGGCCTCGCGATGGCGGTGGGCATGGCGATGGCCGAGCGCCACCTCAATGCGACGTTCGGCGACGATCTGGTCGATCACCGCACCTGGGTGATCGCCGGCGATGGCTGCCTCATGGAAGGGATCAATCACGAGGCGATCGGCCTTGCCGGGCATCTGCGCCTTGGCCGCCTCAATGTCCTGTGGGACGACAACAAGATCACCATCGACGGCGCGGTCAGCCTGTCGTCCAGCGAGGACGTGCTGGCGCGCTATGCCGCCACCGGTTGGCATGTAACCAGCTGCGATGGCCATGACTTCGCCGATATTCGTCGCGCCATGACAGAGGCGGCGGCCGATCCGCGCCCCTCGCTCATCGCCTGCCGCACCAAGATCGGCATGGGCGCGCCCAATATGGCCGGATCGCACAAGGTGCATGGCGCGCCGCTCGGCAAGGATGAGATCGCGGCAACGCGTGAGGCGCTGGGCTGGGATCTGCCGCCGTTCGAACTGCCCGATGACGTCAAGGCGGCCTGGCTGGAGATCGGTCAGCGCGGCAAGGCAGCGCATGCCACTTGGGAAGGACGTCTCGCAAGTAACGCCAACAAGGCGGAATTCGAGCGGCGCATGGCTGGCAAGCTGCCCGCCGATTTCTCGCTCAAGCCCTATTTCGACAGCCTGATTGCCGAGCCGAAGAAGGTGGCGACCCGCAAGGCGAGCGAAATGGCGCTCGATGCGATCAACGTGCAGGTGCCCGAGATGTTCGGCGGCTCGGCGGACCTCACCGGGTCGAACCTCACCCAGTCCAAGGACCAGAAGGTCGGCTTCAGTCGCGATGACTATTCCGGTCGCTATGCCTTTTATGGCATTCGGGAATTCGGGATGTCGGCGGCCATGAACGGCATGGCGCTGCATGGCGGCGTCATTCCTTATGGCGGCACGTTCCTCGTCTTCTCCGATTATGCGCGCAACGCCATCCGCATGTCGGCGCTCCAGCGCCTGCGCGTCGTCTATGTGATGACGCATGACAGTATCGGCCTGGGCGAGGATGGTCCGACGCACCAGCCGATCGAGCATGTCATGTCGCTGCGCATGATCCCCAATCTGGAGGTGTTCCGCCCCTGCGACACCATCGAGACGGCGGAATGCTGGCAGCTCGCGCTGGAGAGCGAAGGGACGCCGACCGTGCTCGCTCTGTCTCGTCAGAACCTGCCGCAACTGCGTGATAACGCGTCGGAAAATCTGTCGGCCAAGGGTGGCTATACCCTCGTGGCGAGCGCATCCGCGCCGCGCGTCGTGCTGATCGCCACCGGATCGGAAGTCGAGATTGCCGCCGAGACTGCCAAGCTGCTCGAGGCTCAGGGGATCGCCGCCAATGTCGTCTCCATGCCGAGCGTTACGCGCTTCCTGGCGCAGGACGCGGGCTATCGCGCATCCGTGCTGCCGCAGGGCGCGCTGCGTGTCTCGATCGAGGCCGGCACGACCTTCGGCTGGGCTGGCATCACGGGCGAGAACGGCCTCAACATCGGCATCGACAGCTTCGGCCTCTCGGCCCCCGCACCGGTTCTTTACGATCATTTTGGATTGAACGCGCAGATGATCGCGACGCGAATCGTCGCGGCTCTCAACTGACCCAAGGCAAGGAGATCAATCATGGCCACCAAGGTAGCAATCAACGGGTTCGGACGGATCGGACGCCTCGTGGCGCGCGCGCTTCTGCAGCGCACGGATCATGACTTCGAGCTGGTGGCGATCAACGACCTGGGCGATGCCAAGTCCAATGCGCTGCTCTTCAAGCGTGACAGCGTTCACGGCAACTGGGCCGGCGATGTCGGTGTCGATGGTGACTCGCTGGTCATCAACGGCAAGAAGATCAAGGTGACCGCTGAGCGCGATCCCGCCAATCTGCCGCACGCCGCGCTGGGCGTCGAGATCGCCCTGGAATGCACCGGCATCTTCGCCGACAAGGCGAAGGCGAGCGCACACCTTACGGCCGGCGCCAAGCGCGTCGTCATTTCGGCGCCCGCGACCGGCGTCGACAAGACCATCGTCTTCGGCGTCAACCATGACGCGCTGACGGCGGACGACATCGTGATCTCCAACGCGAGCTGCACGACCAACTGTCTCGCCCCGCTTGCCAAGGTTCTGCATGACGCCGTCGGCATCGAGAGCGGTTTCATGACCACGATCCACAGCTACACCAACGACCAGAACACGCTGGATCAGCTGCACAAGGACATGCGCCGCGCCCGTGCCGCCGCGCTTTCCATGATCCCGACCACGACCGGCGCCGCGCGCGCTGTGGGCGAGGTGCTGCCGGAGCTGAAGGGCAAGCTGGATGGCTCGTCCGTCCGCGTGCCCACGCCGAACGTCTCGGTGGTCGACCTCAAGTTCATCGCCAAGCGCGCGACGACGGTCGAGGAAGTCAACGGCCTGCTCAAGGCCGCGTCGGAAGCCGGCTCGCTCAAGGGCGTGCTCGGTTATTCGGACGAGCCGCTGGTCTCCATCGACTATAATGGCGATCCGCGCAGCTCGACGGTCGACAGCCTCGAGACCGCCGTCATCGACGGCAAGCTGGTCCGCGTGCTCTCCTGGTACGACAATGAATGGGGTTTCTCGAACCGCATGATCGATACCAGCAAGGTTGTTGCCGGTCTCATCTGACCATTGATGCGGGGCCGTTCGCAAGGCGAATGGCCCCGTTTCTGATTCCAGGAACCGGGAGACGATCGCCGTGGGCAAACCCTTCAAGACACTCGACGACATGGGCGATATTGCCGGCAAGGCCGTGCTGGTTCGCGAGGACCTGAACGTCCCCATGCAGGATGGCGCGGTGAGCGACGATACGCGCCTGCGTGCGGCCGTCCCCACGCTGCTGGAGCTGGCGGACAAGGGCGCCAAGGTGCTCGTTCTCGCGCATTTCGGCCGCCCCAAGGGGCAGAAGTCGGCGGACATGTCGCTGAGCCTCGTCACGCGGGCGCTCGGTCAGGCGCTGGGGCGTGACGTGCAGTTCATTCCCGATTGCCAGGGCCAGGCGGCTGTGGATGGCATCGCCGTGATGCGCGGCGGCGACATCGCGATTCTCGAGAACACCCGTTTCCATGCCGGCGAGGAAAAGAACGATCCCGCCCTGTCGGACGCGATGGCGGCGCTCGGCGATCTCTATGTGAACGACGCTTTTTCCGCCGCGCATCGCGCGCATTGCTCGACCGAGGGCCTGGCGCACCGGCTCCCGGCTTTCGCCGGCCGCTCGATGGAAAAGGAGCTGGATGCGCTCGAAGCCGCGCTTGGCAAGCCGGAAAAGCCGGTCGCGGCCGTGGTCGGTGGCGCCAAGGTCTCCACCAAGCTGGCCGTGCTGGAAAACCTCGTGGCGCAGGTCGATCATCTCATCATCGGCGGCGGCATGGCGAACACTTTCCTCGCCGCGCGCGGCGTGGCTGTCGGCAAGTCGCTGTGCGAGCATGATCTGGTTCCGACCGCCAACGAGATTTTCGACAAGGCGGACGCGGCCGGCTGCACGATCCATCTCCCTTATGACGTCGCGGTCGCGAAGGAATTTGCCGCCAATCCGGCCAGCTATCGCGTCTGCAACGTCAATGAGGTCGCTGCTGACGAGATGATCCTGGACGTCGGCCCGGCCGCTGTCGAGGCACTGGCCGATGTGCTCAAGACCTGCCGCACGCTGGTGTGGAATGGTCCACTCGGCGCGTTCGAGCTGGCGCCGTTCGACGTCGCGACGGTCGCGCTTGCCCGCACGGCCGCGGCGCTGACGGCCGAGGGCTCGTTGGTCTCGGTCGCGGGCGGCGGAGATACGGTCGCCGCGCTCAACCATGCCGGTGTCGCGGACGATTTCTCGTTCGTCTCCACGGCCGGCGGCGCTTTCCTTGAATGGATGGAAGGCAAGGAGCTGCCGGGCGTCGCCGCGCTCATCGGCAAGTGAGGCTGGTCGCAAGCTGGTTTCCGATCATGGTTGATCGGCTTGCAATTTCACATTTGCGAGCGGAATAGGCGCCGACCGGGTGGGGCCAATGCAGGGGGCGCCGCTCGACAGGCTTTCAACGGAACAGGAAGAGATGATGCAGCATTCCGACATGACCGCCAAGATCGCCAAGGGGCAGGGTTTCATTGCCGCGCTCGACCAGAGCGGCGGGTCGACGCCCAAGGCCCTCAAGGGCTATGGTATTGATGAAAGCGCTTATTCGGGCGATGACGAGATGTTCGCGCTCATTCACCAGATGCGCAGCCGCGTCATCACCTCGCCGGCCTTCACGGGCGCCAAGGTGCTGGGCGCCATCCTGTTCGAGAAGACGATGGACGGCACCGTGGACGGCAAGCCGACCCCGACCACGCTGCTCGATCGCGGCGTCATCCCCTTCATCAAGATCGACAAGGGCCTGGAAGACGAGGCCAATGGGGTGCAGCTCATGAAGCCGATGCCGGAACTGTCGGCGCTGCTCACCCGTGCCAAGGGTCTGGGCGTGTTCGGCACCAAAGAGCGCTCGGTCGTCAATCTCGCCAATCGCGAGGGCATCGCGGCGGTCGTCAAGCAGCAGTTCGAGGTGGGCCAGCAGGTTCTCGCCCATGGCCTGATGCCGATCATCGAGCCGGAAGTGAACATCAAGAGCCCCGAACGCGCGCAGGCCGACCAGATCCTGCTCGAGGAAATCCTCAAGCAGCTTGATGCCCTGCCCGAGGGGCAGCAGGTGATGCTGAAGCTGTCGATCCCGGCCAAGGCAGGCCTGTTCGATCCACTGGTCGATCACCCCAAGGTGCTGCGCGTCGTCGCGCTCTCCGGCGGTTTCTCCCGCACGGAAGCCTGCGCCGAGCTCGCCAAGAACCGGGGCATGATCGCGAGCTTCAGCCGCGCGCTGCTCAACGATCTGCGCCACCAGATGAGCGACGATCAATTCAACGCCTCGCTTGGTCAGGCGATCGACGAGATTTACGACGCGTCTGTGGACAAGGTTCCGGCCTGAGGCATGGCGCGGTGCCCGGGCAATCGGGCGGTCTGCGGATGACAGGGAAGAGGCAGCGGCCTATCATGGCGCGCTGCCTTTTTCTTTGGCCCGGAGAGATATCATGACCGCGCTTGCCGATATTCCGCTCAAGACCATTCGCGGCGCTGATGCCACGCTCGGCGATTATGCCGGCAAGGTGCTGCTGGTGGTCAATGTCGCCTCTAAATGTGGCCTGACCCCACAGTATGAAGGGCTGGAAGCGCTCTACCGGACCTATCGGGAGAAGGGGCTGGTTGTGCTCGGCTTCCCGGCCAATGAGTTTGCCGGCCAAGAGCCGGGCAGCGAAGCCGAGATCGAGAGCTTCTGCACCACCAACTTCGGCGTCGATTTCCCCATGTTCGCCAAGATCGTGGTCAAGGGGGAGGGCATCCATCCGCTCTACGCCGGGCTGATCGCCCAGTCCGCGACACCGGATGCGGAGATCGCCTGGAACTTCGAGAAATTCCTGATCGGTCGTGACGGATCGGTTATCGGCCGTTTTTCGCCGCGGACCACCCCGGACGATCCGGCGCTCGTCGCAGCCATTGAGGCGGCGCTGGCGGCTTGAGCCGCGTGGTGCCGGGAATCGAGGCGGCAAGCTTCGCCTATCATCGCAGCCTCGCGCCGATGATGTGGGTTTTTGCGGTGCTCGTGCTCATCGAGACCGCCGTGGTGCATCTGCTTGTGGCCCTGTGGCACCCGTGGGTGGCGGTCGGACTGTCAGCGCTCAGTCTGCCGGTGCTGGTCTGGCTGGTGCTTCTGATCCGCTCCTTCCGCAGGGAGCCGGTTCGGATTGCCGATGGGCAATTGCACTGGCCAGCCGGGCGGCTGCGCGCCGTCGATGTGCCGCTGGCGCAGGTCGGCGGGCTGCGCACGACGTTCGATGGTGAGCTGGTCAAGGCGCGCGATACCTTCAATGCCGCGCTCATCGCCTATCCCAATGTCGTCGTCGATCTGGTGGCGCCGATAACACATGGCCGGCGGCAGTTTCGGCGCCTTGCGCACCGGTTCGACGATCCGGGGGCTTTTGTCGCGGCGCTGGCTCGGCTAGGCGCGCAGGCATGACCCAGGATGATGACGTGCCGTTCGACCCCGACCTTGACCGTTTCGAGCGGGATGGGCGGCGCCCGCCTTGCCAACTTTATCTGATCTCGCCCCCGGAGATCGGCCCAGATTTCGTCGATCAGCTTCGGGCCGCGCTGGATAGTGGTGCGGTCGCCGCGTTCCAGCTGCGGCTCAAGGGTGTGGACGAGGAAGAGATCGCGCGCCTCGCGCCGCCGCTGCAGGCGCTTTGCGCCGAGCGGGAAGTCGCTTTCATCATCAACGACAGCATCGCGCTTGCCCAGCGGCTGAATGCCGATGGCGTGCATCTGGGGCAGGGGGATGGCGACCCGAAGGACGCGCGTCGGATACTCGGTCCGGCTGTCCAGATCGGCGTGACCTGCCATGATAGCCGCCACCTTGCGATGGAGGCGGGCGAGGCGGGCGCGGACTATGTTGCGTTCGGCGCTTTCTATCCGACACAGACCAAGGAAACGACGCACGAGGCCGCTCCGGCGCTGTTGCGCTGGTGGTCGACGCTGATGGAGCTGCCCTGCGTGGCGATCGGCGGCATCACGCCGGACAATGCCCGGCCGCTTGTCGATGCCGGGGCCGATTTCATTGCGGTGAGTGGTGCTGTCTGGAACCATCCCGATGGTCCCGGTGCAGGTGTCGCGGCGTTCGCATCGGTTCTTGGGTGAGGCTGCGCCTTCGCCTGTTGGTTGGGGCAGCGATTCTCTGCCTCTTGCCGTCGTCGCTGGCGGTTGCGCAGTCCGAGGCTGCGCGTCATCATCCGGTGCCGGTTCCTCTGGCCTATACCGGGCCGGTAACGGACGCGGCGCAAATCCTCGATTCCGCTCAAAAAGCCGCACTTTCTAGCGATCTTGCAGGCATCGCGGCGCGAAGCCGGCGCCGGATTGTGGTGGCGACAGCGCCTAGGCTCGGCAGCGCTGATATCGCCGAGTATGCCCGCAATCTGGTACGGCTTTGGGCGGGCGACGACGGTGTCGTCATCCTGCTCGCGCCCAATGAGCGGCTTGTGCGGATTGCCGTCGGGTCGGGATTGGAGCGCACGCTGCCCGATGCCGTCTGCCGGCAAATCATCGATGAGGTGATGCTGCCCGAATTCCGCGAAGGGCGTCTGTTTGAAGGCCTGTCTCACGGGGTGGCGGCGCTCAACGCGCGGTTGTGAGGGCGCTCAGGCGCCGGTCTCGAACATCGAGTTGGGATTGACCGGCTTTTGCGGGATTTCCTGCAGCACGTCCCAATGCTCGACGATCTTGCCGTCTGCGATGCGGAAGATGTCGACCACGGCAAAGCCGGTATCGCCCGGCCAGCGGATCACGTGCTGATGGGTGATCACATGATCGTCCTCGGCGAAGACGCGGTAGATCTTCTGCGTCGCCTGCGGGCTCTCGACCCGAACGAAATCAAGCCAGCGCTTGAGCGCGTCCCGTCCCGGTTCGGCCAGCGAGCTGTGCTGGAGATAGTCCGCCGCGATGAAGTCATCGACCAGCGTTTTGTCCATCGGGATCAGGACTTTGTTGAACAGGTCCAGCACGAGCTGGACATTGGCCTCTTCCTGCGGCGTGCGCGCCATACCTTGCCTCTCCTTGTCGAGAGGCGAGGCTAGGGCGGCGCGCCCGGCCAGGCAAGCGCTCAGGCGGTCAGTTTGCGATGCCCCGCGATCAGCGTCGCGATGTCGTCGAGCAGCTGGAGCCGTTCCTTCTTCAGCGTTTCTAGCCGATCGTCGGAGGCCGGCTCGATGTCGGTTTCGATCCGGTAGATGAGCTTGCTGATCGTGTCATATTGCTCGGAGAGCGAGCGGAAATGCGCGTTGTCCAGCTTGAGCGCGTGAAGCGCCTCGGCATCGTCGGGGAAGATGGAATGCAGCGTCTGGCGAACGTCGAGCGTCATGGCAGTCTCCTATTTCAGGCCTTACCTGCTGGATGTGGACTGTTTCACTCCGTGCGGCATTGCGCAAGATCAACGGGGATGAGCCGCGCCTTCGCCGCGTTCGCTCGCCGCGCCCCTTGCCGTTGCGGGCCAACAGGGCTAGAGGGCGCACCGGCTCTTTCCAACCTTTTGAGACAGACAGGCGATCCCCATGAAGATCAGCGGCGTCGAAATCCGCCCCGGCAACAATATCGAGTATGAAGGTGGCCTCTGGCGCGCCGTCAAAATTCAGCACACGCAGCCCGGCAAGGGCGGCGCCTACATGCAGGTGGAGCTGAAGAATCTCATCGACGGGCGCAAGAACAACGTGCGCTTCCGCTCGGCGGAAACGGTCGAGCGCATCCGGCTCGACACCAAGGATTTCCAGTATCTCTATTCGGAAGGCGACATGCTCGTCTTCATGGATACCGAGACGTATGAGCAGATCAGCCTGCCGACCGATCTGGTTGGCGATGCCGCCGCATTCCTGCAGGACGGCATGATGGTCACGCTGGAAATGTACGAAGAGCGGCCGATCTCGGTTGCGTTGCCCGAAACGGTTGAAGCGACCGTCGTCGAGGCCGATGCCGTGGTGAAGGGGCAGACTGCCTCGGCAAGCTACAAGCCCGCCATTCTCGACAATGGCGTGCGCGTCATGGTCCCGCCGCACATCACCACCGGCACGCGTATCGTCGTCGACGTGTACGAGCGCGAATATGTGAAGCGGGCCGACTGATGGCCCGCGCCGCTCCCCTCCTGCTTGCGCTGGGTGTGGCCGGGCTTGTCCTGGCCCCGGCTCCGGTGCTGGCGCAGGCCAAGAAGCCGGCGCCGGCCATGCCCACCAAGGCTCAGCTCGAGCGGGCGGCAGCGAACCTGCGCGTCTATGTGAGTGCGCTGCAATCGGACAAGATACCCGAGGCGGTGAAGACGGTGCTGTTCACCTGCATCTATTCCAACGCGTTCAGCAAGATCAGCGAAGGGACGGACAAGGCGCTTGCCGCCAAGAAGGTGAGCAACACCGATCCCAACATGGTTCTTGGCGCGATGGCGGCCGTGTGCGGTTATCGCCCGGGCCAGATGGGCGCGCCCGCCGCCCCGGCCAAGAAATAACGTCCTTTCAGGAATATAGACACAGATGGTATCCCATTCAGGCCTGCTGACCGTCATTGAGCGTGCCGCCCGCAAGGTGGCGCCGCAGCTTCGGCGCGACTTTGGCGAGGTCCAGCATCTCCAGGTGAGCCGTAAGGGGCCAGCCGATTTCGTGTCGATCGCCGACAAGAAGGCCGAGGACACGCTGGTCGCTGAACTGAAGAAGGCACGGCCGGACTGGGGCTTCCTGCTGGAAGAAGGCGGCGAGATCGAAGGCGACCCAATGAAGCCGCGCTGGGTGATCGATCCACTCGACGGGACCAGCAACTTCCTCCACGGCATCCCGCATTTCGCGATCTCGATCGCCGTGCAGGAGCCGCATCGCAGCGGCAAGGGCTGGGGCGAAGTCACGACCGGCCTCATCTACCAGCCGATCCTCGACGAGACTTATTGGGCCGAGAAGTCGCGCGGCGCCTGGCGGCACGACCAGCGGCTGCGCGTCTCGGCCCGGCGGGACCTCACCGAGGCCCTGATCGCGACTGGCATTCCCTATATGGGCCATGGCGACATGGCGCAGTTCAGCCGCATCTTCGGCGCCATCGCGCCCTATGTCGCGGGCATTCGTCGCTTCGGCGCGGCCAGCCTCGATCTCGCCTGGGTTGCCGCGGGCCGCTATGACGGCTTCTGGGAAAGCGGCCTTTCGCCCTGGGACGTGCAGGCGGGCATTCTTCTCGTGCGCGAGGCCGGCGGCTTCGTCACGGATTTCCGCGGCGGTACGGAGGTGGTCGAGCGGCGCGAGATCCTCGCGGCCAATGACGTGCTTCAGAGCAAGTTGCACAAGCTGCTCGCCGGCGCGCTGCGCAACGCCTGACGACACGCTCACATAAAAAGCCCGCCCTGCCGATCCCGGCCGGGCGGGCTTTTTTGTGTCCGGGCGGCGGGGAGGGCGGGAGTAACCGGGCCGATAAACGTCTGGTTGAGGCGTGCGAGCTGGCCAGCGTAGGGGGCGGTGCGGCCGACCCTTGCCTGTCTCCCGATCGTCATTCCCGCGCACGCGGGAATCCAGTCACCCTGGCGGTGAGAAGCGCAAGTCGACGGCCCGGTCGATCAATCCCAGTGCCTTTCCAATCGCACCGTCGCTGCTGGATTCCCGCGTGCGCTGGAATGACGGATAAGGATGACTGTGCGCTCCCCCGTCGTGCCGGGATCGTCCGCTTTTCGACAAAATGGTCAGGGCGCTGCCGTCTCACGCAGCGCCGCGACTTGTCGCAGGGAGCAGGCGGGCGCGATCAGCCCTCCACAGCCTCGCTGTTGAGCTGGATGTAGTTCTGGATGCCCATGCGCTCGATCATCTCGAACTGGGTCTCGATCTTGTCGACATGGTCTTCCTCATTGTCGAGGATGTGCTGGAACAGGTCGCGGCTCACATAATCGCGCACGCTTTCGCAATATTGGATAGCGTCGCGCAGCAGCGGGATCGCTTCCATTTCCGTCTCGAGATCGGCCTTGAGCACTTCCTCCACGGTCTGGCCGATGCGCAGGCGGCCGAGGAGCTGGAAGTTCGGCAGGCCGTCGAGGAAGAGGATGCGCTCCGCCAGCTTGTCGGCGTGCTTCATCTCGTCGATCGATTCCTCATATTCGAACTTGGCAAGACGCGAGACGCCCCAATGGTCGAGCATTCGGTAATGCAGGAAATATTGATTGATCGCAGTCAGCTCGTTCTTGAGCGCCTGGTTGAGATAATCAATGACCTTGTCGTCACCCTTCATGAGTGTGCTCCCCGTTGATCCTGGAAAGCCCCGACTCTAGCAGCGGAGGCTTATCGATACACGCGCGAACGTCTCGCAATTCGTTGCGCTAATAGCTCGCAATTGCTTGAAAAAATGCCTGAAGAGCAGCGGGCTGCTCAGGCGGAGAGGGACTGGCCAACCGATGCGGCGGTGCCACTCCCGGGGCAACGGCGCGCGCATCCGCTACGCGCATCGGCCATCACGTCTTCGGCATGATCGAGGCAGATCCCGCAATTGGGCGCCTTGCCGAGGACGGCATAGGCTTCCACCGGGCAAGTGACGCCATGCTCCGCAACCTGGCGGAGATCGGCTTCCTTGATGGCGTTGCAGATGCACACAAGCATGGACTTCAGATAGCGCTGTTGCGAGGCATTTGCAATATCGAAATGGGAAGGCGCGCGGTCCAGCCGTCGCACCGAGGGAAATGCTGGCTGGCCGCTCAAGACGCTGAAAAACCGCCTTGTTGCGAGTCATTCTTAGTCCCGGCCCCTTGCTTCGCAGGTGCCGCAGTCCTAAAGCCCCGGCCAAGGGCCATCGGGCCAAGGGGATTCAAGTGGTCGATCTGTCGCAATATCTGCCGATCCTTCTGTTTCTGGCGGTCGCGCTGGGTCTCTCCAGCGCCTTCGTGTTCCTGCCGATGGTGGTCGGTCGCCTGACCGGCGCGCATAAGCCGGACCCTGAAAAGCTGAGCGA
Organism: Sphingomonas sp.; assembly: GCA_017304655.1. Lineage (GTDB taxonomy): Bacteria > Pseudomonadota > Alphaproteobacteria > Sphingomonadales > Sphingomonadaceae > Sphingobium. The sequence goes on along the minus strand of JAFKLY010000003.1, from coordinate 81,551 downwards.
ATATGAGTGCGGCTTCCCCGCCTTCGAGGATCCGCGCAGCCAGTTCGACGTGCGCTTCTATCTCGTCGCCATTCTCTTCATCATCTTCGATCTTGAAGCGGCCTTCCTCTATCCGTGGTCGGTCAGCCTCTCGGAGATCGGCTGGGCTGGCTGGCTAACCATGATGATCTTCATTTTCGAGCTTGTGCTCGGCCTCGTCTATGCCTGGAAAAAGGGAGCCCTCGATTGGGAGTAGAGCTTGAACGGCCGGGCACGCTCGGCGCGCCGCTGATCGGCGTTCCGCCCGCAACCCAGCCTGATCCGGAATTCTTCAAGGCGCTGTCGAGTGAAGTCAGCGACAAGGGCTTTCTGGTCACCTCCACCGAGGATCTGTTCAACTGGGCGCGCACCGGCTCGCTCTGGTGGATGACCTTCGGTCTCGCCTGCTGCGCGGTCGAGATGATCCATGTGAACATGCCGCGTTATGACATGGAGCGCTTCGGCGCCGCGCCGCGCGCGTCCCCGCGCCAGAGCGACGTGATGATCGTCGCCGGCACGCTGTGCAACAAGATGGCCCCGGCGCTGCGCAAGGTCTACGACCAGATGAGCGAGCCGAAATACGTCATTTCCATGGGCTCCTGCGCCAATGGCGGTGGCTATTATCATTATAGCTACAGCGTCGTGCGCGGCTGCGACCGGATCGTGCCCGTGGACATCTATGTCCCCGGTTGCCCGCCGACGGCCGAAGCGCTGCTCTATGGCATCATGCAGCTCCAGCGGAAGATCCGCCGGGTCGGCACCATCGAGCGCTGAGGGAGCAGAGCGTGACAGCAGTTCATTCCGCCCCCCGCATTACGCCGATCGAGGGTCTGGCCGACGCCATTCGTGCCGCGCTGGGCGCATCGGTCATCGAGATTGTCGACGCGCATTTCGAGCTGAGCGTGACGGTGCAGCGCGAGGCGCTGGCCTCCGCGCTGGAGACGCTGCGGGATCGCTTCGCCTATCAGCAGCTCATGGAAATCGCGGGCGTTGATTATCCCGAGCGGGCCGAGCGTTTCGAGGTTTGCTATCACCTGCTCTCGGTCACGAAGAACCACCGCCTGCGCGTGAAGGTCTCGACCGACGAGGTTCTGCCGGTGCCCACCGTCACGCATCTCTGGCCCGTCGCGGGCTGGCTGGAGCGCGAAGTGTTCGACATGTACGGCGTGCTCTTCGAGGGTAACACCGATCTGCGGCGCATCCTCACCGACTATGGCTTCAAGGGCCATCCGTTCCGCAAGGACTTCCCGCTTACCGGCTATGTCGAGCTGCGTTATTCGGAAGAGCAGAAGTGCGTCGTCTATGAGCCGGTTCGCCTCGCGCAGGATTTTCGCAGCTTCGATTTCATGAGTCCCTGGGAAGGCGCGCAATATGTGCTGCCGGGCGACGAGAAGGCGCCTGCCGCGCCAACGCCGCCGGCTCCCCCGCCGCCACCGCCCGCGCAACCTGCTGCGCCCACGGTCGCGACGCCCAAGACGACTGAGACGCCTGCCCATACCGGTGCCGGCGAGCCCGCCAACAAGGAGGCCGCCAAGCGCAGCCGCGCCAAGAAAGGCGAGGCGGAAGCCGTGACGCCGGCCCGTGCGCCGCGCGCGAAGAAGGCCGATGCGGCGCCGGCAGCGGAACAATCCGCCGGGAAACCCAAGGCGACGCGCACGCGCAAGCCCAAGGCGTCGGAGGGTGAAGCCTGATGTCCGACTATATCGAAAAGCTGGAGCATGTGACGAACGCGGACGATCCCGAGTTCGGCGATACCGCGATCCAGAACTACACCATCAACTTCGGCCCGCAGCACCCGGCTGCGCACGGCGTGCTGCGTCTGGTCATGGAGCTGGACGGCGAAATCGTCGAGCGCTGTGATCCGCATGTCGGCCTGCTGCATCGCGGCACCGAGAAGCTGATCGAGTACAAGACCTATCTGCAGGCGTTGCCCTATTTCGACCGGCTCGATTATTGCTCGCCGCTCGGCATGGAGCACAGCTATGTGCTGGCGATCGAGAAGCTGCTGAACCTCGAGGTTCCGCTGCGCGCGCAGTATCTGCGCGTGTTCTTCGCCGAGCTGACCCGCATCTGCAATCACATGCTGAACCTCGGCAGCCACGTCATGGACGTCGGCGCGATGACGCCGAACCTGTGGCTGTTCGAGATTCGCGAGGATTGCCTCAACTTCTTCGAGCGGGCATCCGGCGCGCGCATGCACAGCGCCTATTTCCGCCCGGGCGGCGTCCATCAGGACGTGCCGCTCAAGCTGCTCACCGACATTGCCGACTGGCTCGATACGCGCCTGCCGCGCCTGTTCGAGGATGCGATCAGCCTGGTGGCCGACAACCGCATCTTCAAGCAGCGCAATGTCGACATTGCCGTCGTTTCCAAGGAAGACGCGCTGAAATGGGGCTTCTCCGGCCCGATGATCCGCGGCTCGGGCATCCCCTGGGATATCCGCAAGGCGCAGCCTTATGACGTCTATGACCGGATGGAGTTCGACGTGCCCGTCGGCACGAACTTCGACTGCTATGACCGGTTCATGGTGCGCGTCGAGGAAGTCCGTCAGTCCGCGCGGATCATGAAGCAGTGCCTCAATGAGATGCCGGAAGGGCCGATCGCCAGCCTCGACCGCAAGGTCTCCCCGCCCAAGCGCGGCGAGATGAAGCAGTCGATGGAAGCGCTCATCCACCACTTCAAGCTCTATACCGAGGGATTCCACGTGCCCGCCGGCGAGGTCTATGTCGCGACCGAGAGCCCCAAGGGCGAGTTCGGCGTCTATCTGGTGAGCGACGGCACCAACAAGCCCTATCGCTGCAAGATCCGCCCGACCGCGTTCAGCCACCTGCAGGCGATGGACTTCATGATGAAGGGCCACATGCTCGCGGACACCACTGCCGTGCTGGGCGCGATGGACATCGTGTTCGGGGAGTGCGACCGGTGAGTGTAGAGACCATGCTCTCCGCCGACGAGCGCATCGCGATCACCCGCGAGATGATCGCGCGCTACAATGCGCAGGATGCCGACGCCTATGTCGAATTCATGACCGACGAGGCCTGCGAAGCCAATTATCGCGGCGCGGTCGTGCGCGAAGGCAAGGAAGGGACCCGCTCGGGCCTCGCCGCCGCCTTCGCCAAGTGGCCGCAGAACTACGCGGAGATCGTCGAGGCGCAGGCCATCGGCAATTATGTGCTCATGCGCGAACATGTCACGCGCGGCCCGGCCAGCGATGGCTCGGAGCTGGTCGAACCGTTCGACGTGATCGCAGTCTATTCATTCGAGGGCGACAAGGTGTCGCGCGTGGAGTTCATCCGTTAATGGCTGACGCACCCCAGATTCCTGACGAAGCGGAAGTCCGCGCCCGCTGGGGCGGCTTTGCCTGGACGGCGGAGAATGCCGCGAAGGCGCAGACCGTCATCGCGCGTTATCCGGAAGGCCGCCAGCAATCGGCGGTGATGCCGCTGCTCGATCTCGCCCAGCGCCAGGTTGGCGCGGAGACGAATACGCAAGGTTGGCTGCCGGTCCCGGTGATCGAATATATCGCTGCCCAGCTCGATATGCCGTTCATGCGCGCCTATGAGGTCGCGACCTTCTATACCATGTACAATCTGGCGCCGGTCGGCCGCTATCATGTGCAGGTGTGCGGCACGACGCCGTGCATGCTGCGCGGATCGGACGATGTGCTGGCCGCCTGCAAGGCCAAGGGCCTGAAGAAGGGCGCGACGACAGCGGACGGGCTGTTCACGCTCAACGAGGTCGAGTGCCTGGGCGCCTGCACCAATGCGCCGATGGTCCAGATCAACGACGACAATTACGAAGACCTCACCTTCGAGACGATGACGGCGATCCTCGACGATCTGGCCGCCGGCAAGCAGCCGAAGATCGGCCCGCAGATCGACCGCCAGACGAGCTGTCCCGAGGGCGGCCCGACCTCGCTCAAGGAAATGGCCAGCGAAAATCATGATTATCGGGGGGCTTGGTAATGGCTGACGAAACGCCCGCCGCGCCGCCGCCCTTTGTCGGGCCGCTGGACGACAAGGACCGCATCTTCACCAATCTCTACGGCTTCCAGGACTGGCGCATCGACGCCGCCATGAAGCGCGGCGATTGGGACAATACCAAGAAGCTGCTCGAACTGGGGCAGGACGCGATCATCGAGACGATCAAGGCCTCGGGCCTGCGTGGTCGCGGTGGCGCCGGCTTCCCCACCGGCATGAAGTGGAGCTTCATGCCCAAGGAAAGCCGGGACGGGCGCCCGAGCTTCCTCGTCATCAATGCCGACGAATCCGAGCCCGGCTCCTGCAAGGACCGCGAGATCATCCGCCACGATCCGCACAAGCTGATCGAGGGTGCGCTGGTCGCCGGTTTCGCCATGCGCGCACGCGCCGCCTACATCTACATTCGCGGCGAGTTCATCTACGAGGCGAAGGTGCTCTTCGCCGCCGTGGAGGAGGCCTATGCCAAGGGCTTCCTCGGCAAGAATGCCTGTGGCTCGGGCTATGATTTCGACGTGTTCGTCCATCGTGGCGCCGGCGCCTATATCTGCGGCGAGGAAACCGCGCAGATCGAGAGCATCGAGGGCAAGAAGGGCCAGCCGCGCCTCAAGCCGCCATTCCCGGCGGGTGCGGGCCTCTATGGCTGCCCGACCACGGTCAACAATGTCGAGAGCATTGCCGTCGCGCCGACGATCCTGCGGCGCGGCGCTGGCTGGTTCGCCGGCTTCGGGCGCGAGAATAATCGCGGTACCAAGCTGTTCCAGATCAGCGGCCATGTGAACAAGCCCTGCGTGGTCGAGGAATCGATGTCGATCCCGTTCCGCGAGCTGATCGAGCGCCATTGCGGCGGCGTTCGCGGCGGGTGGGATAATCTGCTGGCGGTCATCCCCGGCGGCTCCTCGGTGCCGCTGGTGCCGGCCGAGCAGATTCTCGACGCGCCGATGGATTTTGACGGGCTGCGCGCGCTCGGCTCCGGCCTCGGCACGGCGGCGGTCATCGTCATGGACAAGTCGACCGACATCGTCCGGGCGATCGCGCGCCTGTCCTACTTCTACAAGCATGAGAGCTGCGGCCAGTGCACGCCCTGCCGCGAAGGCACGGGCTGGATGTGGCGCGTCATGGAACGCCTCGTGCGCGGTGACGCCGAGGTGGAGGAGATCGACATGCTCTTCCAGGTGACGAAGCAGGTCGAAGGTCACACCATCTGCGCGCTTGGCGACGCGGCGGCTTGGCCGATCCAGGGCCTCATCCGCCACTTCCGCCCAGAAATCGAGCGGCGCATCGCCGCCAGGCGCAGTGGCGCGCCTGTGCTGGAGGCTGCGGAGTGATGCAGTTTGAACCGCTCGTCAGAGCCACTCCGAGGCTGCTTCTAGGCATGGCCGTTGTAAGCGTAGTCTATCAATTGCTGATGTTGAAGGCCTTCTGGAGCAAGTGGAAAAACGTCCAGATTGCTGTGATGAGTGAAGATATGGTGACGGATTACTGGAGCCAGTTTCTCTCCCATGTTCTTGATGTTGTTTTCTATCCACTGAGCTGGGTCAGCTACGCCGTTTTCCTCTCGGTGCTGATTGCCATTCATGACCGGGTGAAGAAGAATGCCTAAACTTAAGGTAGATGGCATCGAAGTCGAGGTTCCCGCCGGCGCCACTGTGCTCCAGGCGTGCGAGCTGGCGGGCAAGGAAATCCCGCGCTTCTGCTATCATGAGCGCCTCTCGATTGCCGGCAATTGCCGCATGTGCCTCGTCGAGGTGAAGCCCGGACCGCCCAAGCCGCAGGCGAGCTGCGCGCTGCCGGCCGCGGACAATCAGGAAATCTTCACCGCCTCCGAGATGGTGAAGAAGGCCCGCGAGGGCGTCATGGAGTTCCTGCTCATCAACCATCCGCTCGATTGCCCGATCTGCGATCAGGGCGGCGAGTGCGACCTGCAGGACCAGTCGGTCGCTTATGGTCGGGGCGAGAGCCGCTTCCATGAGAACAAGCGCGCCGTCACCGAGAAATATATGGGTCCCATCGTCAAGACGGTGATGACCCGCTGCATCCAGTGCACCCGCTGCGTGCGCTTCGCCGAGGAAGTGGCCGGCGTGCCGGAGATCGGCGCGATCCATCGCGGCGAGAACATGCAGATCACCACCTATCTGGAACATGCCGCCAAGAGCGAGCTGTCCGGCAATGTGGTCGATCTCTGCCCGGTCGGTGCGCTCACCTCCAAGCCCTACGCCTTCGAGGCGCGGCCATGGGAGCTGAAGAAGACGCTCGCCATCGACGTGATGGACGCAGTCGGCACCAACATCCGCATCGACAGCCGTGGCCGCCAGGTCCTGCGCGTCGTGCCGCGCATCAATGATGACGTGAACGAGGAATGGGCGAGCGACAAGACCCGCCACGCGGTCGACGGTCTCGTCCGCAAGCGGCTCGACAAGCCCTATCTCCGCAAGGGCGGCAAGCTGGTTCCGGCGAGCTGGGATGAGGCCTTTGCCGCCATCGCCAAGGTGGCCAAGGGCGCGGCCGGTTCGGTCGCCGCGATTGCCGGCGATCAGCTCGATTGCGAGACGATGTTCGCCGCGCGCGCACTCGTCGCGGCGCTTGGGGGCACGCAACTCGAAGGACGCCAGGGCGGCCTCGATTATGACGTCTCCAGCCTCTCGGCGGTGAATTTCAATTCGACCATCGCGGGCATCGAGACGGCGGACGCTATCCTGCTGGTCGGCACCAACATCCGCTGGGAAGCGCCGCTTATCAACACGCGCATCCGCAAGGCGATCAAGAAGGGCGCCAAGGTTTGGGTGATCGGCCCGGATCTGGACCTCACTTACAAGGTCACGCATCTCGGCAATGATGCCGCCGTGCTCGCCGCGCTGCCCGATGAGGTGGTCGAGGCGTTCCGCTCGGCCCATCGCCCGGCGCTCATCATGGGCGGCGGCGCGCTGGCGGTCGAGGGCGTGCATGGCGCCGCGCTGGCGGCCGTCGAGACGCTCGGCCTCATCCGGGACGGGTGGAACGGCTTCAACGTGGTCCACATGGCGGCGGCGCGCATGGGCGGTCTGATGCTCGGCTTTGCTGCCAAGGGCGGCGTCAAGGCGATTGCCGCGAGCGAGCCCAAGCTGCTGTTCCTCATGGGCGCGGACGATGTGCCGTTCGATCTCTTCGGCAAGAGCTTCAAGGTCTATGTCGGCCATCATGGCGACAAGGGCGCGCATGCGGCGGACGTGATCCTGCCCGGCGCGGCCTATACCGAGAAGTCCGGCACCTATGTGAACACGGAAGGGCGCGTGCAGCGCGGCGACAAGGCCGTGTTCGCGCCGGGTGACGCGCGAGAGGACTGGACGATCCTGCGGGCGCTCTCCGATGTGCTGGGTAAGCCGCTGCCGTTCGATAGTTTCGAGGCGCTGCGGGCTGCCATGGTCGCCGCCGTGCCGGCGCTCGGCCAGGAAGGCCTTGTCGATTATGGCTGGAAGGCGCCCAAGCTGGCCGCCAAGCCGAAGAAGGGCGAGATCGGCCTGCCGATGAAGGACTTCTACCTCACCAACGCCATTTGCCGGGCCAGCCCGACGATGGAGCGCTGCTCCGCCGAACTGATCCATGGCGCTGACTTTGCGGAGGCGGCGGAATGACCTCCTTCATTCAATCCTATCTGGGCATCGGGTGGGGCTGGTTCGTCGCCAACCTCATCTACATCCTGCTCATCGCGCTGCCGCTGATGCTGGCCGTGGCCATGATCATCTATGCCGATCGCAAGATCTGGGCTGCGATGGCGCTGCGCCGTGGCCCGAACGTCGTCGGCCCCTTCGGCCTGCTTCAGAGCTTCGCGGATGGCCTCAAGGTCTTCCTGCAGGAGACGATCATCCCGAGCGCGGCCAACAAGGGCCTGTTCCTGCTCGCGCCGATCATCACCTTCACCGTGGCGCTCATGGCCTGGGCGGTGGTGCCGTTCGGCGCCGGGATGGTACTGGCCAACATCAATGTCGGCTTGCTCTACATTCTCGCGATCAGCTCGCTGGGCGTCTATGGCGTCATCATCTCGGGCTGGGCCTCCAACTCGAAATATCCCTTCTTCTCGGCGATGCGCGCCTCGGCGCAGATGATCTCCTATGAAGTCTCGATCGGCTTCGTGCTGATCAGCGTCGTGCTCTGGTCGGGCAGCTTCAATCTCTCGACCATCGTCGAGACGCAGAAGGGCTATTACGGCTTTCTCAATGGCCACGGCTTCAACCCGCTGCTGTTCCCGATGGCGGTGGTGTTCCTCATATCGGCCATGGCGGAGACGGCGCGCGCGCCTTTCGACCTGACCGAGGCGGAAAGCGAACTCGTCGCGGGCTACCAGACCGAATATTCCTCGATGAGCTTCGCGCTCTTCTGGCTCGGCGAATATGCCAATGTGATCCTGATGTGCGCGCTCAACGCCATCCTGTTCTGGGGCGGCTATCTGCCTCCGGTCGACTGGGCGCCGCTCTATCTGGTGCCGGGCATCATCTGGCTGTTCATCAAGATCCTGGTGTTCTTCTTCATCTTCAGCTGGGTGAAGGCCACGGTGCCGCGCTACCGCTATGACCAGCTGATGCGCCTGGGCTGGAAGATCTTCCTGCCGCTCTCGCTGTTCTTCGTGTTCCTCGTGTCCGGGTTCCTCATGCTGACCCGTTATGGAGCTGCCGGATGAGCGTCGCTCATATCATCAAGTCGTTCACGCTCTGGGAGTTCGTGAAAGCGCACTGGCTGACCTTGAAGTATTTCTTCAAGCCCAAGGCGACGATCAACTACCCCTATGAGAAGAACCCGATCTCGCCGCGCTTCCGGGGTGAGCATGCGCTGCGCCGTTACCCGAACGGCGAAGAGCGCTGCATTGCGTGCAAGCTGTGCGAGGCGATCTGCCCGGCGCAAGCAATCACCATCGAGGCGCTGCCGCGTGACGATGGCAGCCGCCGCACGACACGCTACGACATTGACATGGTGAAGTGCATCTATTGCGGCTTCTGCCAGGAGGCCTGCCCGGTCGACGCGATCGTGGAAGGCCCGAATTTCGAGTTCGCGACGGAAACCCGCGAGGAACTCCTCTACGACAAGGCCAAGCTTCTGGCCAATGGTGACAAATGGGAGCGGGCGATCGCGGCGAACCTTGCCGCCGATGCGCCCTATCGTTAAGCGCCGAGCGCAGGACCAGGGGGACGATAGTCCGGTGATACAAGTCTTCGCTTTTTATCTGTTCGCGACGATCGTCGTGGCGTCGGCCGCGATGGTCATTCTCGCGCGCAATCCGGTGCACAGCGTGCTCTGGCTGATCCTCGCCTTCTTCAATGCGGCGGGCCTCATGGTGCTGCTCTCGGCCGAGTTCGTCGCGATGCTGCTGGTCATCGTCTATGTCGGTGCGGTCGCCGTGCTGTTCCTCTTCGTGGTGATGATGCTGGACATCGATTTTGCCGCGCTGCGGGCCGGGTTCGTCAGCTATTTCCCGCTGGGCGGCGCCATCGCGCTGGTGCTGCTGGTCGAGCTGGTGCTGGGCATCGGCGCCTGGCAGGCGGGCACGCTCAACCTCGCGCAGCGCACCGCGCCGCTGCCGGACGCGACGCCGAATATCGAGGCGATCGGGCAGCTGCTCTATACGCGCTACATCTTCATTTTTGAAGCTGCGGGCCTTGTCCTGCTGGTCGCCATGATCGGCGCGATCGTGCTGACGCACCGCAACCGTGGCGGCGTGCGCGGCCAGAATATCGATCGCCAGAACCGTCGCCGGCCCGATGAGGCCGTGCGCAACGTCAATCAGCCCGTGGGGCAGGGGGTGGAGCTGTGATCGGCTTGGCGCATTACCTCGTCGTCAGCGCGATCCTGTTCGTGCTCGGCGTGTTGGGCATCTTCATCAATCGCAAGAACGTCATCGTCATCCTGATGTCGATTGAGCTGATCCTGCTCGCGGTGAACATCAATCTCGTCGCGTTCAGCGCCTATCTGGGCGATCTGGTCGGCCAGGTCTTCTCGATGTTCGTGCTCACCGTGGCGGCGGGCGAGGCGGCGATCGGTCTCGCGATCCTGGTCATCTATTTCCGTGCGCGCGGCACCATTGCCGTCGACGACGTCAACCGGATGAAGGGCTGAAGGCGCGCTCATGATCTCTGTCATCGTCTTTGCCCCGCTCATCGCCGCGATCATCGCGGGCCTGGGCAATCGCGCCATCGGCAATGTGCCGGCCAAGGTCATCACGACCGGCGCGCTGTTCCTGTCCTGTGCGCTGTCCTGGCCGATCTTCCTCTCTTACCTGGGCGGCCATGCCGAACCGCAGGTGGTGCCGGTGCTGCACTGGATCACCTCGGGCACGCTCAGCATCGACTGGGCGCTGCGGGTCGATACGCTCACGGCCACCATGCTGGTGGTCATCACCAGCGTCTCGGCGCTCGTCCACCTGTATAGCTGGGGCTATATGGACGAGGACCCGGATCAGCCGCGCTTCTTCGCCTATCTCTCGCTGTTCACCTTCGCGATGCTCGTGCTCGTGACGGCGAACAACCTGCTGCAGATGTTCTTCGGGTGGGAAGGCGTCGGTCTGGCCTCCTATCTGCTGATCGGCTTCTGGTTCAAAAAGCCCTCGGCCTGCGCTGCCGCGATCAAGGCGTTCGTGGTCAACCGCGTGGGCGACCTTGGCTTCATGATGGGCATTTTCGGCATCTATCTGGTGTTCGGCACCATCGATATCCCGACGATCCTTGAGGCCGCGCCTGCCATGGCCGGCTCGACCATCGGCTTCCTGGGGCACCGCTTCGATACGATGACGGTGCTGTGCCTGCTGCTGTTCATCGGCGCGATGGGCAAGTCGGCCCAGCTCGGCCTCCACACCTGGTTGCCGGACGCGATGGAAGGCCCGACGCCGGTCTCCGCGCTCATCCACGCCGCCACCATGGTCACCGCCGGCGTGTTCATGGTGTGCCGCATGTCGCCGCTGTTCGAGCAGAGCCATGTCGCCATGTCCGTCGTCACCATCGTCGGCGCTGCGACCTGCATCTTCGCCGCGACGATCGGCACCTGCCAGAACGATATCAAGCGCGTGATCGCTTATTCGACCTGTTCGCAGCTCGGCTACATGTTCTTCGCGGCAGGCGTTGGCGCTTATGGCGCGGCGATGTTCCACCTGCTGACCCACGCCTTCTTCAAGGCGCTGCTGTTCCTCGGCGCCGGCTCGGTCATCCACGCGATGCACCATGAGCAGGACATGCGCTATTATGGCGGCCTGCGGAAATCGATCCCGATCACGTTCTGGACGATGCTGCTCGGCACGCTCGCCATCACTGGCGTCGGCATTCCCGGCACGGTCTTCGGCTTCGCGGGCTTCTTCTCCAAGGACGCGATCCTGGAGAGCGCCTTTGCGGCCGGCGGCCATGGCACCGGCGCGTTCTTCGTCGGCATCTTCGCCGCCTTGCTCACCAGCTTCTACAGCTGGCGCCTGATGTTCCTCACCTTCTGGGGCAAGCCGCGCTGGGAGCAGAGCGAGCATATCCAGCATGCCGTCCATGACGCGCATGGTCATGACGACCACGGCCATGATGCGCACCACGCCCATCATGCCCATGACGATCATGGTCATCATGGCGCGCATGGGGACGGCACGGCGGGCTATCACCCGCATGAAAGCCCGCTGGTCATGCTGATCCCGCTGATCGTGCTGAGCGTGGGCGCGGTGCTGGGCGGCTTCGCCTTCCACCATGCCTTTGTGGATCCCGAGGGCGGCGCGCATTTCTGGGAAGCGAGCACGTTGTTCTTCAACGAGCATCTGATGCATGCCTCGCACCTGGTGCCGACCTGGGTCAAGTGGTCGCCCTTTGCGGTGATGGTCACCGGCCTCGTCATCGCCTGGCTGGCCTATATCAAGAACACCGACTGGCCGGCCAAGTTCGTTGCGCAGTTCAGCGTCCTGCACGATTTCCTGCTCAACAAATGGTATATCGACGAGCTCTATGACCTGCTCTTCGTGCGTCCTGCCTTCTGGCTCGGCCGCCTGTTCTGGAAGGGTGGCGATCAGGGGACGATCGATCGCTTCGGTCCCAATGGCGCGGCGGCTGTCGTCGTCGCCGGTGGCCGGGTCACACGCGCCCTTCAGTCGGGCTATCTCTATTCCTATGCGCTGGTGATGCTGATTGGCCTCGCCGCGGCAGTCACCTGGGCGATCATGCCGAAATGAGCAGCTTTCCCATCCTTTCGCTGATGCTCGCCGTGCCGATGGCCGGCGCCATCGCCTGCCTCTTCTCCTCGGCGCAGACCGCCCGGTGGATCGCGCTCCTTGCGACGCTGATCGATCTGGTGCTGGGCGTGGCCCTCTGGCTGTCGTTCGATCTGTCGCCCGGCGCGCCGGAATGGCAATTCACGGAATATGCGCCGGTGTTCGGCCGGTTCGCCTGGGCCATGGGCATTGACGGCATCGCGCTCACGCTCATTGCGCTGACCGTGTTCCTCATGCCGATCTGCATCGGCGCGAGCTGGGAAGCGATCCAGAAGCGCGTCGGCGAATATATGGCGGCGTTCCTGTTCATGGAGACGCTGATGATCGGCGTCTTCGCGGCGCAGGACATCTTCCTCTTCTACATCTTCTTCGAGGCCGGCCTCATCCCGATGTATCTCATCATCGGCATCTGGGGCGGCGCGGACAGGATCTACGCCAGCTACAAATTCTTCCTCTACACGCTGCTCGGCTCGGTGCTGATGCTGGTGGCGATGCTGTGGATGACGCGCGAAGCGGGCACCACCAGCATTCCGGTGCTGATGGCCTATAATTTCGATCCTGCGGTGCAGAACTGGCTGTGGCTCGCCTTCTTCGCGAGCTTCGCGGTGAAGATGCCGATGTGGCCGGTCCACACCTGGTTGCCCGATGCGCACGTGCAGGCGCCGACGGCCGGCTCGGTCATTCTGGCCGGCGTTCTGCTGAAGATGGGTGGCTATGGCTTCATCCGCTTCTCGCTGCCCATGTTCCCGGAAGCGAGCGCCCATTTCGCCTGGCTGATCTTCGGCCTGTCGATGGTCGCGGTGGTCTATACGAGCCTCGTCGCGCTGGTGCAGCACGACATGAAGAAGCTCATTGCTTATTCCTCGGTCGCGCACATGGCGATCGTGACGGTCGGCCTCTTTGCCTTCAATCAGCAGGGCATCGAGGGCGCGATGATGGTCATGCTGGGCCATGGCCTCGTCTCTGGCGCGCTCTTCCTGTGCGTCGGCGTCATCTACGACCGGCTGCACACGCGCGAGATTGATCGGTATGGCGGCCTCGCGATCAACATGCCGCGCTATGCGCTGCTGTTCATGCTCTTCACCATGGCCTCGGTCGGCCTGCCGGGCACGAGCAACTTCGTCGGCGAGCTGCTGAGCCTCATGGGCGTCTATCAGGCGTCGAGCTGGGTGGCGCTGGTCTGCACGACCGGCATCATCCTGGGTGCTGCTTATATGCTCTACCTCTACCGCCGCGTGGTCTTCGGTGATCTGACCAAGGACGACGTTCGGGCGATGCCGGATCTCTCGACCCGCGAGATGCTGCTGCTCGTGCCGATCGCGCTGGCGGTGCTCTGGATGGGCGTTTATCCCGAGAGCTTCCTGGCGCCGATGCGAGGCAATGTCGCCAGCATCGTCGCCCGCACGGAAGCGGCCCGGCCGGAAGGGGACGCGAAGCTTGCCATGGGCAAGCCTAGGCCGGCCGCCACGCATGGCGAAGAAACACATAGCGAAAACGCGCAAGGCGAACATGCCGGGGAGTCGCACTGATGGATAGCCTGGGCGTCTTTGCCTCGGTTCTGCCCGAGATCGTCCTGACCGTTGCGGGCCTCGCGCTCATGCTGGTAGCGGCCTTTGCCGGTGATGCCTCCGCGCGTCTGGTGAGCTGGCTCTCCGTTGCCGCGCTGGCGGTGGCCGGCGTGCTGCTCAGCCAGCCGGCCGTGAGCGCCGGTGGCGAGATTTTCGATGGCCTGTATCGGGCCGATGCCTTCTCGGCCTTCGCCAAGGCGCTGATCTTCATCGCGGCGGCGGCCAGCATTGTCGTTGCGCCGCGCTACTTCGACAGCGAGGGCGGCCTGCGCGCGGAATATCCGGTGCTGATCCTCTTCGCCTGCATCGGCATGTCGATGATGGTCTCGGCCTGCGATTTCCTGACGCTCTATGTCGGGCTCGAGCTGAACAGCCTTGCTGCCTATGTGCTGGCGAGCTTCCTGCGCCGTGACGTGCGCTCGGCGGAAGCGGGCCTCAAATATTTCGTCCTCGGCGCGCTGGCGAGCGGCATCCTGCTCTACGGCATGTCGCTGCTTTACGGCTTCTCGGGCACCACCCATTTCGCCGGTGTCGCGACGGCGCTGTCCGATGGCCTGAGCGGCGGGGAACTCTTCGGTCTCGTCTTCGTGCTGTCGGGCCTGGCCTTCAAGATCAGCGCCGTGCCGTTCCACATGTGGACGCCGGACGTCTATGAAGGCTCGCCCACGCCGGTCACGGCCTTCTTCGCGAGCGCGCCCAAGGTCGCGGCGCTGGGCCTGACGACCCGCGTCGTCATCAGTGCGCTTGGTCCGAGCGGTCACAGCTGGCAGCAGATCGTCATTTTCCTGGCGCTCGCATCCATCGTGCTCGGTGCGGTCGCGGCGATCAACCAGTCCAACATCAAGCGCCTGCTGGCTTATTCGTCGATCAACAATGTCGGCTTCGCGCTGATCGGCCTTGCCGCCGGCACGCAGGAAGGCGTGGCATCGGTGCTGAGCTACCTCACCATCTATGTGGTGATGACGATCGGCAGCTTCGTGTGCGTCCTCCAGATGAAGGACAAGGACGGGCAGCCGGTGGAGAGCATCGCGAGCCTCGCGGGCCTGTCGCAGAGCCGTCCCGGCCTGGCTGCGGCGTTCGCCATCTTCATGTTCAGCCTTGCCGGTATCCCGCCGCTCTTCGGCTTCTGGGCGAAGTTTCTCGTCTTCGATGCCGCCGTGGGCGCTGGCCTGACGCCGCTTGCCGCGATCGGTATCGCCGCCTCGGTCATCGGTGCTTTCTATTATCTCAAGGTCATCAAGACGATCTACTTCGATCCGCCGGCGGAAGGCTTCGCGGCCGAACGCAGCCTGCTCGATTACGGCATCATCACGCTTTGCGCGGCGATCATCGTCTTTGGCTATCTGCTCAATCCGGTGCTGGGCTATGCCAGCTCGGCAGCGGCGGCATCGCTGTTCTGAAGGCTTATCGCTCGCTGACCATCGGCCTGGCGCGCCTGCAGGTGCGCTAGCGTCGTGGCGCAGGATCGCATCCGCCTCGTTGCCGAGACCGGCTCGACCAATGCCGATCTGAAGGCGCTGGCCGCCAGTGGCTGGCCGGAAGGGCAGTGGCTCCGCGCCGAACGCCAGACCGCCGGGCGCGGTCGTCTGGGGCGCGACTGGCAGAGCGTCACCGGCAATCTCCATGCCTCCACGCTCATCCGGCTGCGGCCGGGCGATCCGCTAGTCACCGGTCTCGGTCTGCTGGCGGGCATCGCCGTCCATGATGCGCTAGCCGGGCTGCTTCCCGATGCGGCGATCCAGCTCAAATGGCCCAATGACGTCATGGTGGGGCAAGCCAAGCTCGCCGGCATGCTACTGGAGCGGGACGGGGATGAGGTCATCCTCGGCATCGGCGTGAATGTGGCGCAGGCGCCGCGCCTGCTGGATCGCGAGACGATTGCGCTTGCCGATCTGCCGGGCGGGCAGGGGATCGACGCGGCGCGCGTCCTTGATGCGCTGGTCCCCGCGCTCGATGACTGGCTCGCGCGCTGGCGGGCGGAGGGCACCGCTGCGCTCATCACCGCCTGGCTGGGGCGGGGGCATCCGGTCGGCACGCGCCTTGCCGTCTCGACCGGGGCGGATCGGCCACAGCACGGACGCTTTCTGGGGCTGGACGCGCATGGGGCCTTGATCCTCGGGCTGGAGGACGGCACGAGCGAGATCATCCACAGTGGCGATGTCGGCGTGCTCCTTTGAAAGCCACGTCAGCGTCGGAGAGGAACCGGGCCATGCTTCTCGCCATCGATGCCGGCAACACCAATGTCGTCTTCGCGCTCGTCGAAGGGCGGGCGATCCGCGCGCGCTGGCGGATCGCGACCGATCCGCGCCGCACGGGCGATGAATATGCCGTCTGGATCAACCAGCTGCTCGCGCTGGAGGGGCTGGCGATCAAGGACGTGACCGCCGTCATCATTTCCACCGTCGTGCCGCGCGCGCTCCACAATCTCGATGTGCTGAGCCGCAAATATTTCGGCGTGGAGCCGCTCATCGCCGGCAAGCCGCCGGTCGAGTGGCACATCAATGTCGATGTGCCGATGCCCCACACGCTGGGCGCGGACCGGGCGGTCAATGCCATCGCCGCGCACGAGGCCTATGAGGGCGATCTCATCGTCATCGATTTCGGCACGGCCACCACCTTCGATCATATCGACTATAGCGGCGCCTATAAGGGCGGCATCATTGCGCCGGGCATCAATCTCAGCCTCGACGCGCTGGTGAGCAATGCCGCCAAGCTGCCCCGCATCGCCATCGAGGCGCCGGCCGGCAATGGCTCGGTCATCGGCCGCACGACCGAGGACCAGATGCTCATCGGCGTGTTCTGGGGCTATGTCGCGATGATGGAGGGGCTGGTTGCGCGGATGCGCAAGGAAATCGGCCGCCCGGTCCGTGTGATCGCCACTGGCGGCCTGGCCGTGCTGTTCGATGAGAAGACCGACCTGTTCGACGCCATTGTGCCGGACCTCACCCTGATTGGCCTGGCCATCCTTTACGAGCGGAGCCTGAAGACGGCATGACGACGCAATGACACCTGGCGAAGAACTGCTCTTCCTGGCCCTTGGCGGCTCGGGCGAGATTGGCATGAACCTCAATCTCTACGGTTGCCGCGGCAAATGGGTGATGGTCGATCTCGGCGTGACGTTCGCCGATCCGTCCTGCCCGGGCGTGGATATCATCATGCCGGACACCGCCTTCATCGAGGAGCGGCAGGAGGATCTGCTCGGCATCGTGCTCACCCACGGGCATGAGGATCATATCGGCGCGCTGCCTTATCTGGCCGCTGATCTGGGCGTGCCGCTCTACGCAACACCCTTCACCGCCGGGCTCATCAAGGGCAAGCTGGCCGAGGAAGGGCTGGAGGACAAGGTTCCGCTCCACATCATCGCCGAGGGCGATGGGTTCGAGCTCGGGCCGTTCGGCTTCCGCTATGTGCCGCTTGCCCACTCGATTCCCGAGGGTAATGCGCTGGTCATCGACACGCCCTTTGGCCGCATTTTCCACACCGGTGACTGGAAGCTCGACGACGCGCCGCAGCTCGGCACGCCCAGCACGGGCGAGGAGCTGAGCGCGATCGGCGACAGCGGCATTCTCGCACTGGTCTGTGACAGCACCAATGTCTTCAACAAGGAAGCGAGCGGATCGGAAGGCTCGGTGCAGGCCGACCTGCTCAGCACGGTCGCCGGCGCGAAGGGCCGGGTGGTCGTCACCACTTTCGCCAGCAATGCCGCGCGCCTCCACACGCTGGCCCGCGTCGCGACGCTCACCGGCCGTAAGCTCTGCGTGGCCGGGCGCTCGCTGGACCGGATCATCGCCGTCGCCAAGAGCTGCGGCTACCTCAAGGATTTCCCGCCGCTGCTGGATTTCGATGCGATCATGGCCGTGCCGCCGCGCGAGGCGATGATCATCGCAACGGGCGGGCAGGGCGAGCCGCGCGCGGCGCTGGCGCGCATCGCCTCGGACATGCATCCGATCAAGCTGGACGAGGGGGACATGGTGATCTTCTCGTCCCGCAAGATCCCCGGCAATGAGATCGCCATTGGCCGCATCCAGAATACGCTGGCCGCCAAGCAGGTGGTGATGGTCACGGAGAGCCAGGCCCATGTCCATGTCTCGGGCCATCCCGGACGGCCGGAGCTGGCCGCGATGTATCGCTGGATTCGCCCGCAGATGCTGGTGCCCGTGCATGGCGAGCTGCGCCACATGGCCGAGCAGGCGCGCTTCGGCGCCGAGCAGGGCATTGCGCGTCACATCGTCCAGAAGAATGGCGACGTCATCCGCCTCGCGCCCGATGGACCGGTGAAGCTGTCGGAAGTCCATGCCGGCCGTCTGGTGCTGGATGGCGACGTCATCCTGCCGTCTGACGGGCTGACGATGAACGAGCGGCGCAAGCTCATGGTCAACGGCCACATCACCGTCGGCATGGCCATCGGCGGCTCCGGCAAGCTCGTCGGCAGGCCGGACATCCGCCTGAAGGGCGTGCCGATCGAGGAGGATGTGGCGCGCTTCCTGGAGGATGCCATCGAGGCGCTGGCCGGTACGGTGAAGACCAATGGCCGGCGCGGCGGCGATATCGAGACGCTGCGCGAGGCCGTCCGCATCGCGGTGCGCCGCGTTGCCTCGGACTGGACGGGCAAGAAGCCGATCGTCGACGTGGCGATCGTGCAGGCCGGCTGACGAAGGAAGGCACGCCTCATGCGCTGGACCTCGCTCCTCGCCATCTATTTCCTGTTCTGGTTCCTCAGCCTGTTCGTCGTGCTGCCCTTCGGCGTGCGCACGGCCGATGAGGCCGGCGTCGAGAAGGTGCCGGGTCAGGCCGACAGCGCCCCGGCGCATTTCCGCCCGGGCAGGATCATCCTGCGCACCAGCCTGGTCGCGGCCGCACTGTTCGGGCTGTTCTACGCCAATTACGTCTTTGGCTGGATCACGCTGCGCAGCTTCGATGGGTGGCTGAGCCCACCAGCCGAATTGCGCGACTGAGCGAGGCGGAAGCCGGGGCTAAGTCAGGCGACGCGGCAAAGGATCATCCGAGTGATCACCTGTTGTCAGGCTGCCGTGACAGGCACTTTGGTGTCTCGATTGGGGAGGAAGGATGACCTGGCCTCTCTCTCAATCGTCATTCCCGCGCACGCGGGAATCCAGTCCGAGGAAGAGGCCATCAAGCGAGGTTTGAACTGGATTCCCGCGTGCGCGGGAATGACGGAGAGGAAATGACTGACCGCAATCGTCTTTGACTCCCGCCAGGCCGCTTTCAGGCGAAAATCACAAGCAGCTTGCCACTCCGAGAGGCCCGCCGCCTTGTCCCAGCAACCCGGCGCCTCATCACCCACAGCAACGCCGTGTCCCTTTACTGCGTGCGCAGCCGCTCGATCGCCTGGGCCAGCGCCACATAGAGCTTGCCGATGTCCGAGGAGACCATGGTGAGCGCCAGCGTGCTGCCCTCGCGTGTCGCCATCACGGTGCGCAGCAGCCCCTCGAAATCGTGGACATAGCGGTTCACATGCTCGCGGAAATCGGGGTCCTCGCCGTAAAGCGCATGGACATGCTTGGCCTCGCCGCCGCTGATCAGGCGGGTGGCGCGCCGCGCGAACAGGCCCTGATCGCCCTTGAGATAGGAGGTCCAGTCCGCCTCGGAGACGTCCTTGTCGAGCCATTTGTTGACGTCGATGGCGCGCTCGTTGAGCGAGGCGATGAGCCGTGCCGAGCGCTGGGCCATCTGCTCGCGGTCCTGCGTCTCGACCTGCTCGGCGTTGGATTGCAGCGTGCTTTCCAGCGCCTTGCTCGCGTCGGTCAGCGTGAGCATCTGCCGCGTCAGCTTGTCGGTCGCGCGGTGAGCGGCCTTCACGGCGTCGTCGGCGACGAGCGAGAGGCGCTCCAGCTCGTCCGAAACACTCTTGGCCACAGCTTTTTCGACCGCCTGACCGCTCGCTGCTCCAAGCTCGGCCGCTGCCTCGGGAATCACAGCGGCGATGGCGGTGCGCGCCCGCTCCGCAGCCGCATCGGCGGCCTCGCGCACGCTCGACAGCGCCTCGACCAGTTGCGGGCCGACCGACTCGCCGAGCTTCGCGATCCCGTCGCTGGCGTTGTTCACGGCGACGGCAAGCGCCTCGATCTGCTGCTTCTGCGCGTTGAGGGCGCCATGCGACTTCTGCAGGGCATCGGTCAGCGCGACGACATGGGAGCGGGCAAGGTGATCGGATTCATAAAGCTGGCTGACCACGCCCTTGGCGACGGCTTCCACGGCCTCGATCGCCGGACTGGCCGCGCGGATGCGCTCCTGCAGTACGCCCATCTGCGTCTCGACCCGGCCGATGGCGCTGGGCAGGCTCTGGTCGAGCTCGCGCACGCCTGAATCGAGCGCGACAAGCAGCGCCTCGGCGCGCTTGATCAGCAGGTCCGCGCCGCCCTGGCCGGCATCGACCGCATCGATCAGCCGCTTGGTGTCGCCGGACAATTGCATCATCGTGGCAGACAGCGCGTCGGTCCGGGCAATGGCGGATTGCTCAAGCGCATTGAATTCCGCGGTGAGCGCGCTCACGCCCTTTGCCGTTCCGTCCAGCCAGGCATTGCTCTTGTCGGTCTGAGCCAGGATGCGGGCATCGAGCGTGTCGATGATTGCCTCGATCTGACGGCAATGCGTCTCGAACCGCTCCAGCGACTGCCCGGAGGTCGACTCGACTTCCTGCCGGCTCTTCTCGACCAGATCGACCAGCGCGGCATTCTGCGCCTCGATCCGCTTCTCGGTGGCGGCCACGACAGCTTTCACGCGGTCGAGCGTCAGGTCGATGCGGGCCGATGACAGTTCTGCCAGATTGCCGAGTTCCTCGCCGGCCTCGCGCGTGCCGTCGCGCAGTCCGGCGAGCTGGTCGGTCAAGGCCTTGCCTGCATCGAGAAGCTGCAACCGGGCTTCCTCGGCGACGACCGCGGTGGTGCGCAATTGCTCGTCCAGCGCGTCGTGCCGCTGGCCGAGGTCGCCGCCGACACGGGCCAGCGTTTCGCCCAGCGTGGCCAGCCTGTCCTCAAGACGGGGAACGGCCTCGGTCATGGCGTTGATGCGCTCGTTGAGCGCGGCCAGTGTCGCCACCGTGCCGGCCGTGGTCTGTTCAAGCTGCCCGGTCTGCGTGGACATCGACTGGATCGCGCCGAGAATGGCGCTGGCCGACTGGTCCGCGACGGAGCTGAAATCCCGCGTCTGGCTGATCAGCAGGGCGTGGGCATCGCCCAGCCGGGTTGCCGCCTGATCGGCCTGTTCGGCAAATTCACGGCGACGCGCCGCGCCGGACCGGCTCGAGCCGCGGCGTGCGGATCGGCGGCCAGCCAGCAGCCAGGCGATACCGCCCAGCAGGATGAGCGGCGCGACAAGCACGGCAATGAGATTGATTGCGGCTGCCGAGCGCAGCGCGATGTGCGGATCGAGGCCGCTGGCGATAACCACGGCGGTCCAGGCGATCGCAGCCACACCGATGAGCGTGAGGCCGGCTACGCGCAGCAGCGAACCGAGCGTGAGGGGCGGGCGCGAAGGGATGTCGTCGTCCTGATCGGCGGCCATTTCGGCCACCCTCTGCGCCTGCATGGAGATGTTGGGATCCTCCGCACGTTCCGGGAAGGCCGGCTCGTTCCATCCCTTATCGGTTTCGCGCAAGCGCGCGAGCCAATCCTGGCTCATATTGTCCGCTTCCCCCAGATTAGGCGAGTCCGGGCCCTTGGCTCCGCTTCTGCGCGGATGTGTCTCTTTTTGGGGCTCGGACATGCTTTGTCCTTAACATTTTCCGACTTGGGTGGAACCGCATTTTTACCACCCGTTTAGATTTGGGGGCCTATCGATCTGCCATGGCCTACGATCCCGGAACATTGGAAGCAGCGCTCTCGGCGGCGGTCGGTTCCGATCCTGCGCTGATCGCCGAACTCCGCCGGGCGTTCCTCGAAAGTGCGGAACGGCAGCTTGATCTGCTCAATCGGGCGCGCTGCGATGCGAACTGGACGATGGCCGCCCTGCGGCTCAAGGGGCTGTGCGCCAGCTTTGGCGTCAACAACGTCATGAACCTTGCAGAGGAAGCGCTGGAAAGCGCACCAGGCGATCCGGTCATCCTGCGCCGCATCGCGCAGGCGCTCGCCGGAATCGGCGCGGAAGATCAGGGCTGACGGCCCCATTGCGCGATCGGGTGCGCAAGCGCCCGCTTCATTGATTGGCTGATAACCCAAGGGTCCGTTCGGTTCGAGCGGGCCTTTTGCTTGCGGCGCGCCTTGTCCGGCGCGACCAGCCCTGAATCCCGCCCGCGAATGTGCCGCGAGCCGTTCCCGCGACGCGACATTTCGATATTGTCAATTTAATCAATAGAAATTACCTTGAGCGCAGGATCGGAACGTAAGCCAAGTCGACTGATCGTCCCTTGTCTCAAGGAGAATGTCATGGTTGACCTGTTTGAGGATAATGATCGTCCGCCGCTGATCCTGACCGTGCCTGGTCTCGGCAACAGCGGGCCTTCGCACTGGCAGAGCATCTGGGAACGCGAGCATGAGCATGTCGCTCGCGTGGAGCTGGGTGGCTGGGATCGGCCGCACCGTAATCTGTGGGTGAACAAGCTCAACCTCGCCATTCGAGAGGCGGGCCGTCCGGTCGTGCTGGCAGCGCATAGCCTGGGCTGCCTTGCCGTCGCCTGGTGGGCAGCGATGGAGCGCCCGGCTTATGGCGATCCGGTGATCGGCGCGTTGCTCGTCGCCCCGCCGGAAGTCGATGTCGCGCCGACGGATGCCCGTCTCGAAGCGTTCGGTCCGGCGCCCAAGGGCACGCTGCCGTTCCCGTCGATCCTCGTGGCGAGCCATGACGATCCCTATATCCAGTTCCACCGTGCCCGGCGGCTTGCGCAATTCTGGGGGAGCCGCTTTGCGGATGCAGGCGCGGTCGGCCACATCAATGCCGACTCCGGCCTGGGTGCCTGGCACTTCGGCCAGTTCCTGCTGCGCAAGGTGACGCAGATCGACGCACGCCAGCGCGATGGCGAGGCTCAGGAGGCCCGGCTTCCGCTCGGCACGCCGCTGACCTCGCGTTACGATCTCGGTGTCTGAACGCCGCCATATGCCACCCGTCCGCGGGAGGTGAGGGGAGAGCTGGCTGAGCCGAGGGACAGGCTCCCGTCCCGAGGGCCGAGCTCTCCCCAAATTCCTTTCGGCGTGACCGGCTTTCGCCGGCGTTACGCGCCGAGAGGCGCGAGCGGCTTGCATTCCGTCCGGCCGGTTGCCACACACGGGGCGCCGTGTCGAAACCCAGGGATTAGATCGCGCCCATGGCGCTTGTTGCTTTGCTCAGTGCGCGTGATGGCGCGCGGGATCCGCTGTCGCCGGGTACAGGCGGCCGCCTGATCGATTTTGGCGGGCAGCCTTTGGTCGAGTATCAGGCCCGTCTCGCACGCGCTTGCGGCGTCGAGCGGGTGCTCATTCAGGTTGATGCTGCCACGCCCGATCTGGCCCGCCTGGTCGATCGGGTCGCGGGCGATCATGGCGGCGCCATCGCCCTCGTGCAGGATATGACGAGCCTGTCGCGCAGTCTGGATGCGGATGATCAGGTGCTGGTGCTCGCGGAAAATCTGGTGGTGCCGGGCGATGCGCTGGCTTCGCTGTTGGTGAATGGCGCGCCTGCCTTGCTTGCGCTGCCTTCTGTGCCCTCGACTGCCAGCTTCGAGCGGATCGACGGCGAGGCGATGTGGGCCGGTGCGCTGTGTCTTTCTGGCCGGGCCGTGCTGGCGACGCTGGACATGCTCGGAGACTGGGATCTGTCGCTCACGCTGCTGCGTCGCGCGGTGCAGGATGGGGTGGCGCGCCTGCCGCTTTCCCCGGAGCTGGTCATGGATGGCCGCCTGACGCTGGTGCGGGATCAGGCCAGTGCCGATATCGCGCTTGAAGCGCTGAGCGACCCACAGGGCGGCGCGAGCGCGCGCGGAGGCCTGCTGGACGGCCTGCATGCGTCGCTTGCCGGTCCGTTGGTGCGCGAACTCGTCCGACGCCAGATCGAGCCGGCGCGGCTCGCCATGGTCGGGCTGGCGGTCGGCCTCTGCGCACTGGGGCTGGGCCTGGCTGGCTGGCTGGTGGTGGCGCTGCTCGCCATGCTCGTCTCGCTCGGCCTGTCCGATCTGGCCCGGCGATGCGGGCAATTGACGCTGCGGGGCGCTGGGCCGGCGTGGCAGCGGCGGCTCGTGTATGGCGGGGCGCTCGGCCTTCTGGCGTTGGCCGGCTATCGTCTCGGGCAGGGCAATCTTCTGGCCCTCACCGGCGCCTGGCTGCCGCTCCTGCTGATCGGTCTCATGACCCTTGCCAATGAGCTCGCCCCGGTTGAAGGGATCTGGGCGCGCTGGTCGCGGCTTGGCCCCACAGCGGCTCTGGTCGTCATTCTCCTGGGCGCGCTCTTCGATCTGGCGCCCGCCGCCTTTGCCCTGCTCGGGCTGCTGGTCGTGCTGGCGATGGCGGTGCGCATGTTGCCGGTCGCCCACGCAAAGGTTTAGAGCCTATTAAGCCGGCTCGGCTATGGACGGTTCATGACCGTCGGCAATGATCCAGGCCATGAGCGCGCCCTTGGGGAGCGTGGACGTGCGCCCGCGCGCCTGTCGCGGCGGCTGATCGAGGATGTGCGCCACGATGCGGACCTCGCGCGGCTCGTCGACGCGGAGCCCCGGCGTTGGACGGACGCCCTGGTGGCGGAAACGCGCTTTCATCTCGCCGGCCTCATCAACGCGGTGGAACTCGCCATTGGTTTGCATGTCTCCGATCCGGCGATCGAGGCTGTGCTTGGCCAGCTCGGGACGGGCTATGGACGCCGCGCGATCGAGGACGAGCCGGGCTTGCTCTCGCCTGCGCTGCTCGGGCATTTGCGCCGTCGCGCTGCTGTGGCGATGCTGTTGCGCCAGAATCAGGCGGGCAGCGCGCTCGCCAGCCTGTCCGTCCTTGGGCAGGGCGGCGCCAATGATCGGTATCTCGATGCGCTGGCTGCGCTTGGGATCGCCGAGCGGCGCTGGTCCGCGCCGATGTTGCTCGATGCGCCGATGCGCCCGGATCTTCCGGCCGAGCATTTCCACGATCTCGCCTGGACCGTCGCGGCGCTCCTGATCGGCGGCGCCGAGCAGGTGACGGGCAGCAGCGATGCGGCGTTGGCCAAGGGGATCGCGCAGGCGACCGAAGCGCTGATTGCGCGCCATGACGAGGGGCTGGGCGGTTTTGCGCTCGCCAGCCGCTGCGCGCGCAGCCTGCCGACCGCGCTGCGCATCGCGCTCGCGCCAGCCGCTCTCGTCGATGCACGGCTGTTGCTGTTTGCCGCCCTGGTCGAGAGCGAGACCGGCCTGCCGATCGACGATGTGCTCGATGCGCTCATCGGCGAGCGGGACGAAGACCGTCAGTGCGTGCTCCGTCTCATGGACATCGACGATGCCGTCGCGTTCAGCACTGTCGAGTTGCTGGCCCCGTTGACCGGCGGCCTGGCCGACCAGGGCGACGCTGCGCTCGCCGCCTTCGTGGAGGCGTATCGCGCCGTCGATCTGGCGCAGGCGCGGCGCTGGCTCGCGCACCGCTTGAGCCCCCGGGCCCTTGCGGAGAAGCTGGCGCTGCTGGGGCAAGGCCGATGAGCGATCTTGCCACCCGCACCATCCAGGCACGTCTGGATAAGGATGGTCGGCTCGTCACGGCGGACGAACCCGTGCTCGCGCTGCAGGCCGAGGCTGGCGGCGATCCGCACGGACCGCTGGCCGTGCCGGCGCTTGCGTCGCTGGTCCGCCTCGTCCAGCGGCTGCGCATTCCGGTTTCCCGTGCGGTCGAAGTGGCGCAGGGTGAGACAGACGTCAGCATGTGGGTGCAGCTTCGCCCGGATGCGGACGGCATTTCCCTCGCGATCGTCGACTGGCAGGTCCGTTCTCCGCGCGCCTTGCCGGACGGGCCGGGCTTCGCTGACGCCAGCGCGCTCGCCCCGGATGAGCAAGGCTGGGCCTGGCAGATCGACACGCATCTGCGCTTCCGGCGCAGCGACATCGACAGGGGCGAACCGGGCCATGTGGCGCCGCACGCGGGCCAGCCGCTCACGGCCTATTTCGAGCTTGAGACGGCGGGCGACGCCATGCCGCTGCTGGAGGCGCTGGCATTGCGCACGTCGTTCGAGGATCAGCCCGCCAAGCTGCGCTCTGATCCCACAATCGTCTATCGCCTTTCTGGCGAACCGCTGTTCGATACCGGCGGTGGCCTCATGGGTTATCGCGGCCGGGCCGTGCGCCTGGGCGAGGCCCCGGCAGCGCCCGTCGCCGAGCAGCCCGCCAGCAGTGCCAACATTTTCGGTCCCGATCTCGGCCGCCGGCTCGATCAGGCGTTGCGTCAGCCGCTCGGGCGGATCATCGCCAATGCGGGCACGATCAGCAGCCAGCTCGAAGGGCCGCTGCGGCGGGATTATGCCGGCTATGCGGAGGATATCGCCGCCGCTGGTCGTCACCTGCTCGAACTGGTCGACGATCTGGCTGATCTGCAGGCCATCGAGCGGCCCGGCTTTAAGACCGCAAGCGAGGAGGTCGACCTGGCCGACCTTGCCCGGCGCGCTGCGGGGTTGCTGAATGTCAGGGCGGCCGCGCGCCGCATCCGCATCCAGACGCCGCCGCTCGGCGAGGCTGCGCCGGCCCGCGCCGAATATCGCCGCGTGCTCCAGATTCTCGTCAATCTCGTCGGCAATGCGGTCCGCTATTCGCCGGAGGACAGCCTCATTTGGGTGCGCGTCGATCTGGAGAATGGCCGCGCCCGCGTGATCGTGGCGGATC
This sequence comes from Sphingomonas sp., assembly GCA_017304655.1. Lineage (GTDB taxonomy): Bacteria > Pseudomonadota > Alphaproteobacteria > Sphingomonadales > Sphingomonadaceae > Sphingobium. The sequence continues at coordinate 55,037 of JAFKLY010000003.1, read as the reverse complement.
AGGGCGGCGGCATCGATCCGGCCGATCATGAGCGGATTTTCGAGCGGTTCGAGCGGCTCGGCCTCAGTGGTAGCGAGGGGAGCGGGCTCGGCCTCTATATCTCGCGCAAACTGGCCCGGGCAATGGGCGGCGACGTCACGGTCGACAGCGCGCCGGGTCAGGGCGCGCGCTTCACGCTCGATCTGCCGGCGTGGACCGCGCCCGCCGCCTGATCGCTCAGGGCAGCTTCAGCCCGCGCACTTCATAGCCGATTGCCTGTTCGATCTCGCAGGTCTTGCGGACAGCGGGCAGGGCCATCATCCGGTCATAATGCGCCGTCAGCGCTGGTAGCTCGTCAAGCGGCAGGTCGATCGTGTGGCGCATCCGCCAGAACAGGCGGAACAGGTGAATGTCGGCAATGGAGAGCCGCTCGCCCACCGCCCAGTCGCGTGTGCCCAGCCGGGCATCGGCCTGGCGCAACGCCTCGATGGCGCGCTCAGGCCCGCCAATGAACGCCGGGTGCAGCGTTGCCGCGGCAAAGGACATCCAGGAGAGGACTTGCGCTTCACCCATCGGGTCGGCCGGGAGCAGGCTAGCTTCGGGAAAGCGTCGGGCGAGGTAGAAGAGGATCGCCGCCACTTCCGTCAGCAGGCCATCCTCCGCGATCAGCGTGGGCACTTTGCCTTCCGGATTGATCGCCAGATAGGCCGGTGCGCGCTGCTCCTTGTTCGCGAATGAGAGCGAGCGCAGCTCGAACGGCGCGCCGATCATCGTGAGCGCGATGTGCGGCGCCATCGAACTGGAACCCGGGGCGATATAGAGCGTGAGCATGGCAGGGGCCTCCTGCACGCTCCGTGCCTCAGCGCCCGCCGCCGATCAAGGATGAAGCGGCGGCGCGCCTTGGCTTGTCAGGCGACCTTCGCGTCCGCCGCGCCATAATAGGTCGCGCCGCTCGCCGCCATGTCACGCAGCTGCTGCGGCGCGGCGAAGCGGTCGCCATGCGCGGCAGCGAGGCGGTCCAGCGTCTCCACGACCTGTTTCGGCCCGATCGTGTCGATCGCGCTGAACGGCCCGCCGGTGTAGGGCGCAAAGCCCCAGCCGAAGATCGCGCCCAGGTCGCCGTCCTGCGGCGTCACCAGCACGCCCTCGGCAAAGCAGCGCGCGCACTCGACAAGCTGGCGATAGAGCAGCCGCTCGCGCACGGCTTCCGGCGTGGGCTGGTTGATGGCGAGTGGATAATCGGTGGCGAGGCCCGGCCAGAGCGCCTTCTTCCCACCATCGGCCGGATAGTCATAATAGCCCTTGCCGTTCTTGCGCCCCAGCCGGCCGATCGCGACCATATGCGCCGCCACATCGTCGGCAAGGCTGGCCTGATAGGCATCGCCCAGCGCCGCCTTGGTCGCGAGCGTCACCTTGTGGCCCAGCTCGATGGAGACCTCGTCCGAGACCGCCAGCGGCCCCACCGGCATGCCGAGCTGCTTGCCCATATTCTCGATGAGCGCGGGATTGATGCCCTCGGCGAGCATCTGCGTGCCTTCCATCACATAGGTGCCGAAGCAGCGCGACGTGTAGAAGCCGCGCGAATCGTTCACGACAATCGGCGTCTTGCGGATCTGCGCGACGAAATCGAGCGCTTTGGCGATGGCGGCGTCGCCAGTCTGCTTGCCAAGGATGATCTCGACCAGCGGCATCTTCTCGACCGGCGAGAAGAAATGCACGCCAATGAAATTCTCCGGCTTGGACCAGGCCTTGGCGAGGCCGGTGATCGGCAGGGTCGAGGTGTTGGAGCCGAAGATCACGTCCGGTCCCAGCACGGCCTCGACGCGCTTGGTGATGTCGGCCTTGATCGTCGGGTCCTCGAACACGGCCTCGATCACGAAATCGCAGCCGCGCAGGGCCTCCACGTCGGTGACGGGCGTGATGCGGGCCAGCGTCTCGGCCATCTTCTCGGGCGTCATGCCCCGGCCGATGCGCTTGGCCATCTGCTCCTGCGCATGGGCCTTGCCCTTGTCGGCAGCGGCCTGATCGCGGTCGAGCAGCAGCACCTCGATGCCGGCCTGTGCCGCGACATTGGCGATGCCCGCGCCCATCATGCCTGCGCCCAGCATGGCGAGCTTCTTCGTCGGCGCTTTCTCCACGCCGGCCGGGCGTCGGGCGCCGCGCTCGGCCGCCTGCTTGGAGACGAACAGGGTGCGCACCATGTTGCCGGCCTGCGGATCGGAGACGACCTTGGCGAAATATTTGCTCTCCACGCGGATCGCCTTGTCCATCGGCAGCTGGATGCCTTCATAGACGGCGCTCAGCAGCGCGTGGGGCGCATGGATGTTCCGCTGGGTCTGCTTGGTGGTCATCACCGTCGCGGCCATCATCGTCTGGATGAAGCCGGGATTGAACTGGCCGGAACCGCCCGGCACCTTGAAGCCCTTCACGTCCCATGGCTGGGTGTGGGCGCCCGGATTGGCCTTTACCCAGGCCTTGGCCGCGTCCACCGTCTGGCCGGGCTCGGCCAGCGCATCGACCACTTTCATCGCCGCCGCTTCGGCCGGGCGCCAGCTCTTGCCCTGCAGCATGTACATGAGCGCGCCCTGGATGCCGACGAGGCGCGGCAGGCGCTGGGAGCCGCCGCCGCCGGGGAAGAGGCCGACCAGTATCTCGGGCAGGCCAATGGTCACCTTGGGGTTGTTGGTCAGCACGCGGTGATGGCAGGCGAGCGCCAGCTCCAGCCCGCCGCCCATCGCCGTGCCCTCGATGGCGACGGCGACCGGCTTGCCGCAGGTCTCCAGCTTGCGCAGCAGATCGTTGAGGACGAAGACCTCGTCGAACAGCGCCTTGAGGTTCGGCCCGTTGGCGTTCGCGTCCTTCAGCATGGCGCTGAGATATTTGAGGTCCATGCCGGCCATGAAGCCGCTGGCCTTGCCCGAGCAGATGACGGCGCCCTTGATCGCCTCCTCGCTGCCGATGCGCGCGATCGCTTCGGCGAGGTCAGCCAGAAACTCGGGCGTGATGACGTTCATCGACTGGTTCGGCACGTCGATGGTGAGGAGGGCGATGCCGTCGCCGTCGATCGCGATGGAGAGGGTATTGGCCATGGTCGTCGCTCCTCTCAAATCCGCTCGATGATGATGCCGGTGCCCATGCCGGCGCCGACGCACAGGTTGATGAGCGCCGTGCCCTTGCCGGAGCGCTCCAGCTCGTCGAGCGCGGTGCCCAGCACCATCGCGCCGGTCGCGCCGAGCGGGTGGCCCATGGCGATGGCGCCGCCATTCACGTTGATCTGGCTGTGGTCGAGGCCCATCGCCTGCATGTAGCGCAGCACCACGCTGGCAAAGGCCTCGTTCAGTTCCCACAGGTCGATGTCGGCCGTGGTCATGCCCGCCTTGCGCAGCAGCTTGTCGGCGATGCTCTCCGGCCCGGTCAGCATGATCATCGGCTCGGAGCCGATCGAGGCCATCGCTTTCATTCGCGCGCGCGGCGTCAGGCCATATTTCTCGCCCATCGCCTTGGTGCCCACCAGCACGCCGGCGGCACCATCCACGATACCGGAGGAATTGCCCGCATGGTGGACGTGATTGACCTTCTCGATCTCGGGATAGCGGATGAGCGCGATGGCGTCGAAGCCCGGCATGTCCTCGCCCATCGATGTGAAGCTGGGCTTGAGCGCGGCGAGGCTCTGCATCGTCGTCTCGGGGCGCATATGCTCGTCATGCTCGAGCAGCACCTCGCCGATCACGTCGCGCACGGGGATGATCGACTTGGCGAAGCGCTTGTCGTCCCACGCTGCCTTGGCGCGGCGCTGGCTTTCGACGGCATAGGCATCCACATCGTCGCGGGAGAAGCCGAATTTGGTGGCGATCACGTCCGCACCGATGCCTTGCGGCGCGAAATAGGTGGCATAAGCGACAGCGGGGTCGGAGGCCCAGGCGCCGCCATCCGCGCCCATCGGCACGCGGCTCATGCTCTCGACGCCGCCGCCGATGGCCAGCTCGGCCTCGCCGCTGATCACCTTGGCCAGCGCCATATTGGTCGCTTCCAGCCCGGACGCGCAGAAACGATTGATCTGCACGCCGGGCACCGTGTCGGCAAAGCCGGCCGTCAGCACGGCGAGGCGGGCAATGTCCGTGCCCTGCTCGCCGACCGGCGCGACGCAGCCCAGAATGACATCGTCCAGATCGGCGGTGTCGATCCGGTTGCGGTCGCGCAGGGCCTGCAGCACCTGCACGGCCAGTTGCACGGGGGTGACTTCATGCAGCGATCCGTCCGGCTTGCCTCGTCCCCGGGGCGTGCGCACCGCATCGTAGATGAAGGCTTCCATGACTCGCTCTCCTGTGGATGGCCCGATCTTGGGGGAGGGCGCCGGGAAAGGCGCCGTCCTTTGCCCGGCAATATGCGCCAGTCCTCCGCCGTGCTGCAAGGAAAACCGGTTTTTCCGGGCATTAGCCGCTTCCGTCTCGTCGGCGATCAACCCGGAGATCGGCCTTACCCTAACGTAAACGTAAATTTGAAAAGGTGCACTTCATTATAAAGATCTCTCCAAGTGCGGTCCTTGCGGAGCGCCATCGTTCGCCGCGACTCGGGCGCTATGGTGTTGAATCAGTCCACCAGACGACCTATCTGCGCCCTCTCAAAGACCGGCATGCTCGTGGCGTGCCTCCTCTCTGCTGCTTCGGGGGTAATGCATGTCCAGCCAGATCGACCTTTCCGCCAAGCCCGCCAAGGTCGAGGTTCCCGAGGATGTGAAGGATGCGATCCGCACCCTCATCCGCTGGGCAGGGGACGATCCGGAGCGCGAAGGCCTCCTTGAGACGCCCAAGCGCGTCGCGCGCGCCTGGCGGGAATATTGCGAGGGCTATGCCGAGGACCCGGCCTATCACCTCTCGCGCATCTTCCATGAGGTCGGCGGCTATGACGAGATCGTGATGCTCAAGGACATTCCGTTCCAGTCGCATTGCGAGCACCACATGGCGCCGATCATCGGCAAGGCGCACATCGCTTATCTGCCGCGCGACTATGTGGTGGGCATCTCCAAGCTCGCGCGCGTGCTGGAAGCGTTCGCCCGCCGCCTGCAGGTGCAGGAGCGGCTGACCGCGCAGGTCGCCGATTGCATCTGGGAAAATCTCAAGCCCCTTGGCGTCGCCGTCGTCATTGAGGCTACGCATGGCTGCATGACCGGGCGCGGCGTGCGCACGCATGGCACGCTGATGCGCACCAGCCGGATGATGGGCGTGTTCAAGCGCGATGAGAAAAGCCGCGAGGAAGTGCTGCGCCTGATGGGCGTGCAGTGAGCCCGGCGCCAGCGCCGCTCGCGCTGGTTACGGGAGGGCATCGCCGGCTCGGCGCGCGCATCGCCATGCGTCTTGCCCGCGCCGGCTATGCGCTGGCGATCCATGGCCGGCATGATGCGGTGCCGCATCCCTTCCTGGCCGATTGCCTCGCCGAGACCGGCGTGGATTGGTGCGGTTTCGTCGCGGACTTCGAGACTCCCGCTGCAGCGGAGGCGCTCATGCCCGCCATTATCGCGCATTTCGGTCGTGCGCCCGATCTGCTGGTCAACAGCGCGTCCCTGTTCGGGCAAGACCGGCTCGACGTCGTCACCGGCGCTGATCTCTCCGCGCATTTCGCGGTGAACGCCGTGGCGCCCGTTCTGCTCACCCAGGCCTTTGCGCAGGCAAAGCGGGAGGCAGGACGCGATCCGTCCATCGTCAACCTGCTCGATCAGCGCCTGGCCCAACCCCATGGCGATCAGCTGGCCTACACCATCAGCAAATATGCGCTGGATGGCTTCACCCGGATCGCCGCGCGTGAGCTGGCGCCGCATGTCCGGGTCAACGCTGTGGCACCGGGCCTGACCTTGCCCACCGAAGATTATGACGAGGCTCAAATGGCCCGGCTTGCGTCGGACATGCCGCTGGAACGCTTGCCGGATACCGAGGATGTCTCGGAGGCCGTGCTGTATCTGGCACAGGCTCGCGCCGTGACCGGCCAGACACTCTTCGTCGATGCCGGCGCGCATATGCGCAGCTACCCGCGAGACTTCATGCATCTGGAATAGCAGCCATTTCCTTCGTCCTCATGCACGTGGCGTTAAGCAAGGTTGGGGCAAATAGGGCCTGAGAGCGCTGGTCGAGTGATCTGCGCCACATGCGTGACAGAACAGGGCAGCCTCCCGCTGGCGGCCCTTCGTTCATGGCTCCAGAGGACCTCCAATGCCCAAGTTCCGACCCGTTGCTATGGCGATTGCGCTCGCGGCCTTTCCCGCGATTGCGCCGGCCGCGTCGTTCATTACCGACCCCATCGTCAATCCATCCGGGCAATGGGCCGGCATTGATTATTGGGGTGTGCAGGTCTCGCAATTTTCGCCGGTCGATCAGCTCCTGACCTTCACGATCGCCGATGACAGCAAGATCGATCTCTTCATGCGGGGATCGCCCAAGTTCCAGTTCACGGACATCCTGCTCAACGGGCAGTCGATCGCCAGCGCCTTCACGGTCGATGGCTCGACGAGCCTCAAGGCGACGGGCTATGCTGCCGCGGGTGCCGTCTCTCTCCAGTTCAAGGGTGATTACACGTGCAGCAATTGCTGGGGTGACTGGTTCGGCGGCTATGTGCAGGTTACCAAGTCGAGCCTTCCCGTTTCGCAGCCTGCGATCCCGGAGCCGGCGAGCTGGGCGATGATGATCGGCGGGCTGGCGCTGGTCGGCGCCGTGTTGCGCCATCGCAAGGCGAAGGCGATCGCCTGATCGGCGCAACCAATCTGCGCGGCCTTGGAACGACCATCACGAAAAAGGGCCGCCCGAACGGATCGGGCGGCCCTTTTTGAATGTCGTTGGCTCGGAGGCTTATTCGGCCTCGGCCTCGGGCGCAGCTTCCTCGGTCACGATCTCGCCGGGCTCGGCATTGGGATCGTAATCCTCGGTGAAGCCAGCCTCGTCCTTTTCGAACATGGAGGCCATGACGTCGACGCCGTCCTTCTGCAGGTCGGCTTCTTCCGGCGAGCGGGCGACGTTGACCTGCACGGTCACGGCGACCTCGGGGTGCAGGGACACGCGCACGTCGAACAGGCCGAGCGTCTTGATCGGGCGTTCCAGCACGATCATCGCCTTGCTGACGACGGTGTGACCCGCCTCGTGCAGCGCTTCGACGATGTCACGAACCGAGACCGAACCGTAAAGCTGGCCGCTGTTCGAGGACTGGCGGATCAGGACGACCTGAACGCCATTGACCGTCTCGGCCGCCTTGGCAGCGTCGCTCTTGCGAGCGGCGTTGTCGGCCTCGATCTTGGCCCGGTTGGCTTCGAACACCTTCTTGTTGGCGGCGTTCGAGCGCAGGGCCTTCTTGTTCGGCAGCAGGTAGTTGCGCGCGTAACCGTCCTTGACGGAGACGATGTCGCCGATGCCACCGAGCTTCTCGATGCGTTCGAGCAGAATGATTTCCATGGGACTGCCCTCCTTACTTCACGATGTAGGGCAGCAGGCCCAGATGACGGGCGCGCTTGATCGCCTGGGAAAGCTCGCGCTGCTTCTTCGCCGAGACGGCGGTGATGCGCGAGGGGACGATCTTGCCGCGTTCGGAGACGAAGCCCTGAAGCAGACGAACATCCTTATAGTCGATGCGCGGTGCGTCCTTCGCGGAGAAGGGGCAGGACTTGCGGCGGCGGAAAAACGGACGTGCCATTGGTCAGATCTCCTTATTCGCCGTCAGATTCTTCGCGGTCGCGACGCGGGCCGCGGTCGCCGCGATCACGGTCGCCACGCTCGCCGCGGCGTTCGCGGTCGCGCTCGTTCTTGCGCATCATCACCGACTGGCCGGCTTCCAGCTCGTCGACGCGGATGGTCATGTAACGAATGACGTCTTCGTTGATCGCGGTCTGGCGCTCCAGCTCGGCAACCGTGCCGGCGGGCGCGTCGATGTTCAGCAGCACATAGTGCGCCTTGCGGTTCTTCGCGATCTTGTAGGCGAGGTTGCGGAGACCCCAGTTTTCCACCTTCGTCACCTTGCCCTGCTGGGCTTCGACGATCTTGGTGGCATTTTCCGCCAGCGCATCGACCTGGGCCTGTGCCAGATCCTGACGCGCAAGGAAGACATGCTCATAATAGGGCATGGTTCATGCGTCCTGTCTTTGGCCGATTGCTGATGACCGCCCCATGCGGCCACCCCTCCGGCTGTCGTCTCAAAGTCTTTTTTCGCGGTCAGGCGCTTGGCCCGGATCGCGAAGGCGCGGCCTATGGCCCAGAATGTCCCGAAAGGCAAGCTCGAATATCGCGGAAATCCGCCAGACCTCAGCGCCGCATCGCGCGGCGGATGCGGGCGAGCGTCGCCCCGCCGAGAAGGGCGGCGCCCTTGTCCTTCAGCCCGTCCATCATCCGCTCGATCGTGAGGGCGAAACAGGCCGCCGGGCTGGACCAGCGCGCGATCGAGAGCGCGGTGCTGGGGACGACGATCGTCCCGAACCGCGCCTTATAGTCCATGTCGCGGACGCCGAAGTCGAAGAATCCGCAGGCCGGGTCCGCGCCAAGCGTTTCCAGCAGGTGGAACAGGATGGCGGTGCCGGCGCAGTGCCTGCGCATCTCCGGGTCATAGCCGGTCATGCGGAAATAGAGCGTACGATGGCTGAGGTCGCCCCAGGCGAAGGCGCAGGGCGTTCCGTCCACATAAGCAATACAGGCGCGCAGGCGGCCGGCTACGGCCAGTGCCCGGAACCTGGCCCGATGGGCCTCGTCGTCCTCCAGCTTCACGCCCAGCTTGACCTGATGCGTGCGCTGGCTCAGCGGGGCTGCGTCCCTAAGAAAGCTCTCGACCTCGTCCGGCGTCGAGAAGGACCGAAAGCTGGGCGAGAGACGCTCGAACATCCGGCAATCGCGCAGGACAGCCTTGCGCGTGCTGGGGCGCAGGCTGGCGAGATAGGGCGCGATACCATCCGTGAGGGGAAGGGCGCGCCGGGTCGCCCCGCGCGGATTGTCGTGAACACTCTGGCCCATGCCCAGCGCCCGCGCCGCCCGGTAGAGGCCACCGTCGATCGGCGTATCGCCCAGATCGATGAGGCCGGCTTTCGGCTCGGCAAGGATCGCGGCGAGGAGCGCTTGCCCGGCTTTCTCGTCAAGGGAACCGGCGATGGTTCCGCCAAACAGCCCGGCCATCGGCACCTTGAGGCTGAAGAGGCGGAGTTGGCTCAGCCAGATCGTGCGCTCGCCCTGCCACAGGAACAGGCAGGCCAGCGCCTCGATCTCGCCGCTTTGCGCAAGCGCGATGAACCGGAAGTCTGCGTCCGGCTGTCTGATCGCATCGAGCAGGTCGTCGAACGGCGGCACATAGAGCGGGCCGCGCTGCGCGAGGTCCGTCCAGACCTGCGCAAACGGCGCCACATCTTCCACCGTCCGATAAATCGTCACGTCCACCGACACGCTGCGATCGCCTCCGCCTTGCCGGTCTGGGACTAGCAACCTGCCTTTAAACTTGGATGAAGCTGCCGCAAGCTTCCTCGGCTTGCGACCCGCAGACCCTATTGCGGATACCAGAATTTGGTGTGGCAGGCCTCGCAGACCTGATCCAGTTCGCCGGACGCATCGGCCAGCTTTTTCGCGTCTTTCGTTGCGGCCGCGCTGATCAGCGTCTGGGAAATGTCGGTGAGGGCGCGGGCATGCTTGCTGAAGCCGGCCGGATCGTGATCGATGAACCCTTGCACCTGGTGCGCGGTGAAGACGCCGGGTGCGCCCTCATTCTCCAGTTTGGTGCCAGGCGGCCCAACCAGAATCTGGCGCGCCTCGGCGAGGCCGCTGGCGGCCTGTTGCATGGCGGTCGCAGCCTTGCCGAGCGTGTCCCAGTCCTGCGCAGTGAGTTTCGAGGCATCGGGCTTGCCATCGTCGTCAATGCCCCGGTTGCCCACGTCCCAGATCACGGCAGCTTGTGGCGCAACGATATCCTTCATCGCAGGCAAGAGGTAGGATGGGCCGTCGGCGGCATAAGCTGACAGGCTGGTGAGCAGCGCGGCTGCGGTGGCAAGAATGACTTTGGACATCTCTGGTCCTCTCCGGGTAATCTCTCTCCACTTCGCCGCCTCGCATGGCGGGGATCAAGCTGCCTTGATCCAGAACAAACGCGCCGGCGCGCATCGCCAGTCCGGGGCAGCGCTTGCCTGTCGCCCCACTCGGCACTAGGGCACGGCCACTTGAGGATTTCCAAGAGACAAGACGAGAGAAGAACCATGCGCGCATTCATCTTTCCGGGGCAAGGCAGTCAGTCCGTTGGCATGGGCGCGGCCCTCGCCGCCGCGTCGCCGGTGGCGCGCCATATTTTCGAGGAAGTCGATGAGGCGCTGGGGCAGGCCCTCTTCCGTCTGATGAGCGAGGGACCGGAGGCGGACTTGACGCTCACCGAGAATGCCCAGCCCGCGATCATGGCCAATGCGCTGGCGACGCTGCGCGTGCTCGAGAAGGAAGGCGGCATCGAGATCGCCGCGAAGGCCGATGCTGTGGCTGGCCATAGTCTTGGCGAATATAGCGCTCTCTCTGCCGTGGGCGCATTCGATCTGCCGACGACGGCACGCCTGCTCAAGACGCGTGGCCAGGCCATGCAGGCCGCCGTGCCGGTCGGCGTGGGCGCGATGGCGGCCCTGCTTGGCGCGGATATCGAGAAGGCAGAAGCCCTCGCGGCGGCGGCAGCGCAGGGAGAGGTCTGCACGGTCGCCAATGACAATGACCCGAGCCAGGTCGTCATCTCGGGCCACAAGGGCGCGATCGAGCGGGCGATCGAGATGGTGAAGGATCATGGGATCAAGCGCGGCGTGCTACTGCCGGTATCCGCCCCGTTCCACTGCCCGCTCATGCAGCCGGCCGCCGATGCGATGGCGCAGGCGCTCGCCGCTGTGGAGTCCCCCGGTGCGTTCCTGCCGGTCTATGCGAATGTGACGGCGGCGCCCGTGACGGATGCCGCCGCCATTCGCGCCCTTCTTGTGGAGCAGGTCACGGGCCGCGTGCGCTGGCGCGAGAGCATCACCGCCATGTGGGACGCGGGGATTACAGATTTCGTCGAGTTCGGCGGCAAGGTGCTTGGCCCCATGGTCAAGCGCATCGCGCCCGATGCCACGGTGACCAGCGTGATCACCATGGATGACATTGAAGCGCTGCTTGGCCGCATTTGAGATAAAGGGAGTCTCGATCATGTTCGACCTGACAGGAATGACGGCGCTGGTGACCGGCGCGAGTGGCGGCATCGGCTCGGAGATCGCCCGCGCGCTCGCGGGGCAGGGCGCACGCCTCGCGCTCTCCGGCAGCAATATCGGCAAGCTTGAGGCGTTCGCCGCGGAACTGGGCGGGGATCATGTCTGCGTGCCCTGCGATCTGAGCGATGCGGCCTCGGTCGATGGGCTGGTGCCGGCGGCCATCGAGGCGCTGGGCGGCACGCTCGATATCCTCATCAACAATGCTGGCGTCACGCGCGACAACCTGATCCTGCGCATGAAGGACGAGGAGTGGGACACGGTCCAGCGGATCAATCTTGAGGCGGCCTTCCGCCTGATCCGTGCAGCGGCCAAGCCGATGATGAAGGCGCGCTTCGGCCGCGTCATCTCGATCACGAGCGTGGTGGGCGTCACCGGCAATCCCGGTCAGGCCAATTATGCGGCCTCCAAGGCCGGGCTCATCGGCATGAGCAAGAGCCTGGCGCAGGAGCTGGCGAGTCGAGGCATCACCGTCAATTGCGTGGCACCCGGCTTCATCCGCTCGGCCATGACCGATGCGCTCAATGAGGCGCAGAAAGGGGCCATCCTCTCGCGCATTCCCGCCGGCCAGCTGGGCGAGGGCGCGGACATCGGCGCGGCCGTGGTCTATCTCGCCAGCAAGGAAGCGGGCTATGTGACGGGCCAGACGCTGCATGTGAACGGCGGCATGGCGATGATCTGATCCCCGCCATTGTCGGGAGAGAAGGCAAGAGGGGGAATCGGGCATGCGGCGCTTGTGGCGGATCGTGATCGTGCTCGGGGGGATGACCCTCGTATCACCGGCAGCCGCAGCGAAGAATATCAGCTGCGCGACCGCGTTGATCACGCCGGCGGTGCGGGATCATGTCTTTGCCGCCTACCGAGCCGATAAGAATATCGGCGAAGCGGTGATGGAGCAGACCGGCTCCGGCTTGACCGCCTGCCGGACCGCGCAGGGCTGGTCCGAGGCCGCCACGGAGAGCGCGTTGCGTGCCCTGTTCGGCGATATTCTGAGCTCGGGCATTGTTGCCGAGCTTGCGCAGTCAGGCGTCGATCGGGACGCCATGTTGCGGACGATGTACGCTTTTCTGGGCCTGTTATCTCCGGAGGACCAGCGCAAGATGGCCGATGGCGATATCGCTGCGGAAGTGGCGGCCGGACTCGTTCAGCGCGTTGTGGACGATGGGGTCGTCAAGGCGGAGCAGATCGACGAGGATATGGCGCGGCGCATTGGAGAGCTCGCATCGGCCTGTGCAAACGCTACCGTTTTTCGCCGGGAGTTCGCCCGGCAATGAGCGTTAACCGCGATGCGTTGCTAGCCTCTTGTCACGTCCTTCCCTAGGCACTAGGGCAATTTTTCGTATTCAGGATTACACCAAAGCAAAGGACCACCCATGAGTGAGACCGCGGATCGCGTTAAGAAGATCGTCGTCGAGCACCTCGGCGTCGAGGCGGACAAGGTGACCGAAGACGCGAGCTTCATCGACGATCTGGGCGCCGACAGCCTTGATATCGTGGAGCTGGTCATGGCGTTCGAGGAAGAATTCGGCGTCGAGATTCCTGACGATGCAGCCGAGAAGATTGCGACCGTCAAGGACGCGATCGATTTCATCGAAGGCAAGCAGTAAGGACGTCCTGTGCCGGGTCCGCGGTTTTCCGCGGCCGGGCGCTTGGCTCATTGCCTTGAGGATTGAGACGGCTCTCCGGTCGCGGGCTTGCTCGCCAGAGGAGGGCCGTTTCCGTTTATCGGCTGCGAGGCGCTTTGGCAGCCGGCTCATCGGATCAGGAGAGTGATATGCGTCGTGTCGTCGTGACAGGTCTGGGCATGGTTTCGCCGCTGGGCGGAAGCGTGGAGACGAGCTGGGCGAACATCATTGCGGCGAGATCGGGCGCGGGCGTCATCACCCGCTTCGATGCGACCGATTTCCACACCAATTATGCCTGCGAAGTGAAGCCGGCGGATCATCCCTGGGGCTTCGACGCGAACAAGCGCGTGGACCACAAGGTTCAGCGCCAGGTCGATCCCTTCATCGTGTTCGGCATCGATGCGGCCAGTCAGGCTCTCGAAGACGCCGGGCTGACCGAGATGAGCGAGGCCGAACGGTTGCGTGCCGGTTGCTCGATCGGATCGGGCATTGGCGGTCTGCCGGGCATCGAGAGCGAATCGCTCGTGCTGGCGGAAAAGGGTCCGAAGCGGGTCTCGCCGCACTTCGTCCATGGCCGCCTGATCAACCTGATCTCCGGTCAGGTCTCGATCAAATATGGCCTGATGGGACCGAACCACGCCGTCGTGACCGCCTGTTCGACCGGCGCGCACTCCATCGGTGATGCGGCGCGTATGATCGCCATGGACGATGCGGACGTGATGCTCGCGGGCGGTGCGGAAGGCGCGATCTGCCCGATCGGTATCGCGGGATTCGGCCAGGCGCGCGCACTTTCGACGGGTTTCCGCGACGATCCGACCAAGGCCAGCCGCCCCTATGACAAGGATCGCGACGGGTTCGTGATGGGTGAGGGGGCTGGCGTTGTCGTGCTTGAGGAATATGAGCGGGCCAAGGCACGCGGCGCGAAGATCTACGCCGAAGTGGTCGGCTATGGCCTGTCGGGTGATGCCTATCACGTCACTGCGCCGCATCCTGAAGGCTCCGGTGCCTTCCGGTCGATGGAGATGGCGATTCGCAAGTCGGGCCTGTCGCTCGAGGATATCGATTATGTGAACGCCCATGGCACGTCGACCCCGCTGGGCGATGAGCTGGAGTTGGGCGCGGTGCGTCGCCTGTTCGGCGATTCGATCGGCGGCATCTCGATGTCCTCGACCAAATCGGCGATTGGCCACCTGCTCGGCGGTGCCGGCGCGGTGGAGAGCATCTTCTGCATTCTTGCCCTGCGCGACCAGATCGTTCCGCCGACGCTCAATCTCGATAATCCGAGCGAGAGCTGCGCAGGTGTCGATCTCGTTCCGCATGTCGCCAAGGAGCGGAAAGTGCGGGCAGTGCTCAACAACAGCTTCGGCTTTGGTGGCACCAACGCCAGCCTGGTGATGAAGGCGGTCTAACGCTTCATGCGCCGCGCCGTCCTCGCTTTCCTCATTGTGCTGGCTTTGGGGCTGGCGGGGCTGGCGTTCAATTTCGTGCATGGCTGGGCGGGCGCAGGGCCGCTCGATCGGGAATTGACCGTCGTGGTCCCGGAAGGCGCGAGCCTGCGGACCATGGCGGCCAAGCTTGAGAAGCAGGGCGCAATCGGATCGGCCGATGCGTTCCTGCTGCGCGCGCGGCTTCTGGGTGGCAGCGGCTCGATCAAGGCGGGCGAATATCGGCTGCCCAAAGGCGCGAGCAACGCGGAGATCCTGACGATCCTGCAGGGTGGGCGGACGGTCAACTATCTGCTGACCGTGCCGGAGGGCATGCCGTCGATCCTCGTCCACGAGCGGTTGATGGCGAACAAGGATCTGACCGGTCCTGTCCCGGTACCCGAGGAAGGCAGGGTGATGCCGGACAGCTATGCCTATCAGAAAGGCGAGACACGGCAGGCCGTGCTCAAGCGCATGGAAGATGCGATGAGCGCCTTCCTGGCCGAGCAATGGGTGAAGCGGGCCAATGGGCTGGTGGTCAAGACGCCGCAGGAAGCCATCATTCTGGCGAGCATCGTTGAGAAGGAAACCTCCGTGGCTGCCGAGCGGCCGATCGTCGCCGGCGTCTATGCCAATCGGCTGCGTCAGGGCATGATGCTGCAGGCGGACCCGACGATCATCTACCCGATCACCAAGGGTAAGCCGCTCGGTCGGCGCATCCGCAAGTCGGAGATCGCAGCGGTCAACGACTATAACACCTATGCCATGACTGGCCTGCCCAAAGGGCCGATCGCTAATCCGGGCCGCTCGTCGATCGAGGCTGTGCTTCATCCCGCGCAGACGCGCGCGCTCTATTTCGTTGCGGACGGCAAGGGCGGTCATATCTTCGCCGACACACTCGAGCAGCATAACGAGAATGTCCGCAAATGGTTCGAGCTACGCCGTCAGCGCGGCGAGATGTGAGCTAGCGCAACGCACCTTTTCGCTTGGCGGCCATAGCATACAGCGTCTGGCCGAGCGCGATCAGAATGATGACGAGCGGGAACAGCGCGGCCGCAAAGCCGCGCTGGTTCAGCAAGTCGGTGAGCAGGAATGTATAGCTGAACTGGACCAGCACGCTGATCAGACAAAGCGCCGAGAGCGGAACCGCAAGGGAGCGCTTGGCGAGCAGGGCGATTGCGCCCAGCGTGCCAGATGTGACGGCGATGAGATAAGCGGCCCAGGCCCAGATCGGCATAACTTCCCAGATCTGCGCCTGGAGAGGGTCTGACTGGGCCAGCTCGGCGAGATCCATGGTGGATTGCATGATGAAAGCGGCGCACCCGATGAGATTCCAGAGCAGGAACAATATGGCGGGCCAGGCGGCAATGCGTGTGGGAGGCGGACTTGATGCCATGTTGAGCTCCCCTATCTTCCCGACGATGCAGCATGCCTCAGTTCGCTGCGAATGCAATGGTCGCTGACCAACCCGACAAGGGCCAGCATGGCGATTCGATTGGAGGCGTGCGACGTGAGGCTGCGCCGATCATCCTCACGGCCGAGCTTGAGGCGCGCGATCAGGCGTGGGCGGACCAGTTGCGGCGTCGGCATTTCCCACCCGAACGCAATCACCTCGCGGCGCATATCACCTTGTTCCATCACCTCCCGCCATCGATCGAACCGGACCTGCGCCGGATGCTTGCGATGTTCAGTCGCGATGCGCCGCCGGAGGCACGGATCGACGGGCTCTTCTCGCTTGGGCGAGGTGTCGCGATCAGCATTCGTAGCCCCGGCCTGCTGGCATTGCGCGACAGGCTGGCGGAAGCATTCAACGCATGTCTGATTCCGCAGGACCGTCATACACCGCGTCTGCACATCACCGTACAGAACAAGGTTGACGCTGCGGTGGCGCGGGAAACGCTGGAGACCTTGCGTCCGCTTGTC
Organism: Sphingomonas sp.; assembly: GCA_017304655.1. Lineage (GTDB taxonomy): Bacteria > Pseudomonadota > Alphaproteobacteria > Sphingomonadales > Sphingomonadaceae > Sphingobium. Next base: position 38,874 of record JAFKLY010000003.1, on the reverse strand, counting down.
TCCCCGCGGTTGACCCGCATCGCGGCGCTGGCCTGCTGGCATTATCGCGGCGGGCCATGGTCGCCCATCGCCCGCTACGCATTCCGGGGTTAGGCTGCCGCCAATTCCTTGAGCGGCGTTTCGGCGTCGGCCAGCTTCTCCGGCGGAATGCGGGCGCCCTCGAGGACGAGGGCGCGGCCCTGCACATAGTCCTTCGTCCGGTTCACGCAGTCCAGTGCGATCACCTGACCCTGACGCAGATAGATGACCGAGAAGCTGCGCGTTGCCGGATCACCGCGCACGACCCGCTCGTCATACGCCACCGACAGGCCGACGGTTTGCAAGCGAAGGTCATATTGGTTGGACCAGAACCATGGCACGGCTTCATAAGGGGTAGGATTGCCGAGGATGTGCTGCACGGCCGTGCGGGCCTGATCATTGGCATTCTGCACCGATTCCACCCGCATTCGCCGTCCGGCCGCAAAGCGATTTTCATGCGCGGCACAATCGCCGATCGCGTAGATGTCGGGCAGCGAGGTCTGGCAGTAATCGTCGACGTCCACGCCATCGCCCCCGCTGGCGCCGGCCAGAATGAGCGGGCCGGTCTCGGGAACGATGCCGATGCCGACGATGATCGCATCGGCCGGAATGACCGAGCCGTCGGCCAGTTGCACGCCCGTGGCGCGGCCCTGCGCATCGGTTTCAATCGCGTCCACGGCGGAGGCCAGGCGGACATCGACACCATGATCGCGATGTTCTGCCTCGAAGAAGCTGGAAAGCTCCGGTCCGGCGACGCGCGCCAGGACGCGATCCAGTGCCTCGATTAGCGTCACTTTCTTGCCGAGCTTGCTGAGCACCGCCGCCGCTTCCAGGCCGATGTAGCCGCCACCGATGATCGCATAACGCTGCGCAGTTGGCAGCGTCTCCATCAGGGCGTCGACATCGCCTCGGGTCCTTACGGTGAACAGGCCCTGCGCTGTGCTGCCGGGGCAGGACAGGCGGCGCGCGGCGCCACCACCGGCCCAGATCAGCTTGCCGTAGCTGACGGTTTCGTCCTTCGTCGTGACGACCTGATGCTCGGCGGGGTGGATCGCCTTGACCCGCTCGCCCAGCATGAGCGCGACCTCATGTTCGCTCCAGAAGGCAGCAGGCCGGAGCAGGATCCGCTCAAACGGCTTTTCCCCTGCGAAATAGTCTTTGGAAAGGGGTGGCCGCTCGTAAGGCGGATCGGGCTCTTCGCTGATCAGGCCGATACTGCCCGCGAATTTCAACTGGCGCAGCAGGATTGCTGCCTGCGCACCAGCGTGGCCGCCGCCGATGATCAGGCAGTCGAAATGCGGCATGACGTCTCTCTCTCACCAGTTTGGTGCATGCGCCTTGCCAGAGAAAATCAGCGCGTGCAATCGATCGACCAGACCATTGACCCCGCCAATTCGCATGCGTATAGCGCCCCGACCGATCGCCATGTGGCGATTGAGGACCCCTTTGGGGCGGAGTAGCTCAGCCGGTTAGAGCAGCGGAATCATAATCCGCGTGTCGGGGGTTCGAGTCCCTCCTCCGCTACCACCTCTCGTCGAATCGCGAACATCACCTTGGACGTGCGAGAAGCACGCGCTTGTCGCATGGTTTGGTTATTCTGCGGGTACAGCCCTGCCGAGCGGCCGTGCCTCCGGCTCAGGTCGCTTGAGCAGAACGGAGATTGCCGTGATCGACAGGAACAGAATGAACGGACAGATCGCCGCCAGCGCATAGGTCCGCACGGCGGGAATGCCTGCGGTGAGGATTGCCGCGCCGATGAACGGACCAATGAAGCCGCCGATCTTGCCGATCGCAGAAGCCCAGCCGCCCGCACTCGCCCGAATATTGGTGGGATAATAGAGAGCCAGCTGGCTGATGATCGCCGTGTGGCAGCCTCCGACCAACATGCTCTGGACGACAATAATGGGCAGAAGTAGTGACGGCGGCACCCATTCCATCCCGATGGAGACGGCCATGGGGACGATGAGCAGCGTGCAGAAGGCCGCGAACTTCAGACCCAGTCGAGCCGAAATGCGCATGATGACGACACCCGATATGGCGCCGAGCAGGCCGCCGATCGCGGAGACATTCGCGGCGACCTCCCGCGCGATGTCCATGCGCTCCAGGATGGTCGGGCCAAAGGCCGACTTGAAGAAAATGCCGAGCGCACTGGCAAAATAGCCGATCCAGATGATCGGCGTGAGTAGCCGGAGCCGGCCCTCGAACAGGTCCGAGATCTTGAAACTGCGCGCCTGCTTCGTTTCATCACCCAGAATGAAATGATCATCCGGCTGAACATCGAGATCCCCATCGAGGCGCTTGAGGGTAGCATGTATGCGAGCCGGACTCTTCCCTTTGCTGATGAGGAAGCGAGGGGATTCAGGCAGGAAGATCGCGATCAGGATGGCGCACGCCACCGATCCGATGCCGCCGGCGAAATAGACGCCTTCCCATCCGTGGATCGGTGCGATCGAGTTGGTCAGCGGCGCTGCGAGAGAACTGCCGATGCTGAAGCCCATCATGATGAACGCGACGACGGTGGCGCGCAGCTTGCTGGGAATGAACTCGACATTGAGCGCCCAGGCGAGCGGGAGCGCGCCGCCGATGGCAAGACCATCCAGAAAGCGCAGCGCGAGCAGGGCCGGATAGATCGTCGCAAAGCCGGTGAGGAAGGTGAACACGCCAAAGGCCAGTGTGCACATGATAATGGTCGGGCGCCGCCCGATCCGGTCTCCGACATAAGTGAAAATGAGGCCGCCGATAATCATGCCGGCCGTGCCGGCCGAGAAGGCGCCGCTCAGTTGCACGTCGGTGAGATGCAGTTCATCCTGCATATAAGGTGCGGTGAATGAGACGAGCATCATGTCTAGCCCGTCAAACATGGTCACGAGCCAGGAGAGGCAGATCAGCAGGTAGTTGAATGGTGTAAGCTTCCTGCCCTCAAGCATGGTCGCCAGATCGATCGTCCGGGCCGGTCGTGTCATGATCTGTTTGGTCTCCTCTCCACGCGGGGCAGCCCGCGCGCCGGTCGGCATATCAGTCGGCTCGTGCATTTGGCTACCGGAATAGCTACACTTGCTCTAATGATTAGCTTGCTTTCTATATGTCTTGAACTGCAAGCGCGAGTCGAAAAAGGTGAGAGGTTGACGGATGGCTGAGGAGCAAACCCCCAAGATTCGTGAGGTACGGCAAAGCGAGGACCGCTTCCTCGCTTCTGACGTGTTCGAGGCCAACCGTCGCCAATTGCCGCCGCGCAATGGCACCGGCACCTATGTCGAGCCCGCGCGCGAAATCCCCGTTTATCACAAGTGCGACGTTCTGGTTGTCGGCGGCGGCCCCTCGGGCACGGCCGCGGCCTGGGCGGCGGCGCAGGCGGGCGCGGACGTAGTGCTCATGGAGCGCTACAATCATCTTGGCGGTCTTTCGACGGGCGGGCTCGTCATCTGGATCGACCGCATGACAGACTGGACCGGACGGCAAGTCATCCAGGGTTTTGCGCGCGACGTGCTCGACCGGATGCCGCAGGCTGGCCTTGCCGGTCCGCCTCGGGCGGACTGGGGATCGCGTGATCCGCGCAAGGCTTCCTATTGGGGACAGCGTACCGCGGCCTTTCACGGCACCGTCTGCTGGTCGCCCACGCTCGATCCGGAACGCCTGAAGCTGATCAGCCAGGAAATGCTGCTGGCCGCCGGCGTCCGCATCGTCTTTCATAGCTGGGCGGCGGTGCCGATCGTGGCGGACGGTGCGGTGCAGGGCGTGGTCTTCGAATCAAAGGCAGGCCGGCAAGCGCTGATGGCCAAAGTGGTGGTCGATACGACTGGCGATGGCGACATTTTCGCGCGGGCCGGCGCCGAATTCGATACGGACATTGAGGAAGGCGACGTTCACCACAGCGCAAACACTTCCTTCATGCTGGGCGGTGTGGACATGGACCGCTGGCTTGCCTTCCGGGCCAATGAGCCGGAGCAATATGCCCAGTTCGCAGCGCTCGGCCGCGAGAGACTCGGCTTCTTTCAGCCGCCTTATGTTTCCTGGCGCAACGACATCGCACTTTTCCTCGGGCCCCGTCAGTCTGGCTTGTCCGCACTTGATGTCGACGATCAGACGGAACTCGAGATCCGGTCACACAGGTTCATGCAGACCCACTGGGAGTTCTTTCTCGACCAGGCACCGGGCTTCGAGAAGGCCTATATGTTGCAGAGCGCATCACAACTTGGCGTGCGCCATACCCGGCGTCTGGGCGGTGTCAGTCAGGTCCTGCGCAGTCAATGGGCCGATGGCGTAGCCCTGCCGGACGAAGTCGGCGTCAGCCCATCGGTGAGCCTCAAATATCCGGTGATCTCGGTTCCCTATGGCGCCCTCGTGCCGCGCAGGCTGGACGGCCTGGTTGCCGGCGGGCGGCATATTTCCTGCGATGCCAATTCTCACGGTTTCATGCGCGAGATCCCGCAATGCTGGCTGACCGGTCAGGCTGCAGGTGCGGCGGCGGCACTGTCCGTCAATGCGGGCGTGCAGCCTCGCGCGCTCGATGTTGCGTCTTTGCAGAAGGAGCTGCGTCGTCAGGGCGTGTTTCTGCATGACCAGCCCAAGGATGCCGCGCAACCGCTGACCGACGCACAAGTCGCGGCAAGCTGAGCGGCCGTGGAATAAGAGACGGACGAATAAGGAAAAGATCATGGCGGATATGGATACGGCGATAGAGCGCGATCGGTGGGTTCCGACCGGCCTTGGCCAGCCGTCCGGCGCCTGGGGCAATAAGGGCGGCGGCGGCGCGGAAGGCCTGACCCGGCGGTTAAGCTCGGCCCAGCTCGACGCCATCGACGCCGCGGTGAGGGCGACCGAGGGGAAGGAAGCGACGGCAGTAACGGTCGAGGATTTCAGTGCGCCGGAGATCGCCACATTGATGGCGGCCGTGCGTTACGACATCCTGGCCGGGCGCGGCGCAGCGCTCCTCTCGGGCGTGGACATGAGCCGCTATGATCTGGAGCAGTTCAAGCGTCTGCACTTCGGCCTGTCGACCCATCTTGGCACGGCGGCTGAGCAGAGCGCGCGGCATGATCGCATCGGTCTCGTCCGCAAGGAGCCCAATCCACAGCGGCGCGGCTATCTCATGGATACCGAACTCGGTCCCCATACTGATTTTCATGAGATCTTGAGCCTCGCTACGGTTATGGCAGCGCTCGAGGGCGGCGTGAGCGGTTTCGTGAGCGCCGCTGCCATCTATGAAGCCATTCGACGCGAGCGGCCCGATCTGCTGGAGGCGCTGTGCGAGGGCTATTATTACCCTACCAGCCTCAGCACAGTGACTGATTACAAGGTGCCGACTTTTTCGGTCGTGGATGGGTGCATCGGCCTTTACAATTATATCCTCTTCCTGCCCCAGGCTGCGGAAATCCGGGGCGAGTCATTGCCTCCCAGGCTGGTCGAGGCGCTGCGCTATCTAGGCCGCGTGGCGAGCCGGCCTGAACTGATGGTTTCGTTCCAGATGCAGCCTGGCGAGATCGTCTTCTGGCATAATTTCCGCGTGCTGCACTCACGCACCGGCTTCAAGAATGTGGAAGGTCATGAACGCACGTTGCTGCGTCTTTGGCTTCATGCGCATGAGCATTTTCCGCTCGCGAAAGGTTATCTGGAGATCGCGGCGCTGCTCGACCAGCAGCATGCGGAAGGCTGGTCGATGCTCGTCAACACTGATGAGAGCCTGCGCGCGGTCTATCAGCTCATGCGGGGATGATGGCGCGCCCGGCAGGATTCGAACCTGCGACCACCCGCTTAGAAGGCGGGTGCTCTATCCAACTGAGCTACGGGCGCTCGGCCACTGCCCTTAGAGCATTTGTCCGACGAACGGAAAGCGCCTTTCGTGCACATTGCCGGCCAGCTGAAGACGGGGCATAGAAGCGACATGGCTGCCGATCCGACCGCAGCGCCAGCGGGCGCTCCATCCCACGAGCTCACTCATGTGGACGCGAGCGCGCTGCACGGGCGACCATTGCGCTATTATGATCTCGTGATGGCGGCCTTTGTCGCCATCCTGCTGCTGTCCAACATCATCGGCGCGGCGAAGCTGTCGACGCTTGGTGGCTTCACGTTCGGAGCGGGCATCCTGTTCTTTCCGCTCGGTTATGTGATCGGCGACGTGCTGACCGAGGTTTACGGCTATGCGCGGGCGCGGCGCTGTATCTGGGCGGGCTTCTGCGCCATGCTGTTCATGGCCTTCATGAGCTGGGTGGTCGTATCCTTGCCGCCCGCGGCAGGTTGGGACGGGCAGCCGGCGTATGAATCGGTTTTCGGTCAGGTGCCACGTATCGTCTTCGCATCGATTTTGGCTTTCTGGGCAGGCGAGCTGGCCAACAGCTTTGTCCTCGCCAAGATGAAGATCCTGACTCAAGGCAAGTACCTGTGGACGCGAACCATCGGCTCTACCGTCGTAGGGCAGGGCGTTGACAGCCTGATCTTCTATCCGCTTGCTTTCCTCGGCATCTGGTCGACCGATCAGGTGCTGACCGTGATGATCACCAACTGGGCTATGAAGGTGGGCTGGGAAGCCGTGCTGACGCCGGCTACCTATGTTTTCGTCAATGCCTTCAAGCGGGGCGAAGGGCTGGATGTCTTCGACGAGAAGACCGATTTCACGCCGTTCAAAACGGGAGTCTGAGAGGTAGACCCCTTCTAACGTTTATTCGCCCAGTATAAACCGCGCGCCCGCCTCGGCATGGATGATGGTGCTGTCATAGATGGGCAGTACATTGGCGTGGACGTCGACAATCAGGTCGAGCTCGGTGCAGGCGAGGACCACGGCCTGCACGTCTTCCTTGGCGATGTCGGTGAGTTCGGACTTCATGTAGCGCTCGGCGTCGCGCGTCACTTTACCGGCCGCTAGTTCCTCATAAACCATGCGGTCGATTCGCCCCGCCAGTTCGGCATCAGCCGGCAGCAGCGATACGCCGCCCGTTGCCACCAGTTTCTGCCGATAGTCCCGGTCCATCATGACATTGCTGGTCCCTACCAAAGCAACGGCTTTGACGCGGTCCGCCTTCAGCTTTGCTCCGATCTCGTCGATGATATGAATGATGGGGATGCTGACCGCGCCGGCAATCTGCGGCGCGACCTTGTGCAACGAGTTGGCGCAGATCATCAGCGCTTCCGCACCCGCCGCCTCAAGATTCTTCGCCGCGCCGAGCATCTGCCCGGCCGCGCAATCCCAATCATTGGAGGAGGCGCAGCGCGCGACTTCGGCGAAGTCGAGGCTGTCGATGACGACAGTGGCGCTGTGCAGGCCACCGAGTTTGCGCTGCACCGCCCGGTTGATCAGTTCATAGTAGCGGGCGGTTGATGTCCATGAGAGTCCGCCGATCAGGCCAAGTTTGCGCATTAATGCCCCAAGGTGTCAGTGAGAGAGGGACTTCACGATTTCCTCCACCATCTTCTTGGCGTCGGCGAGAAGCATCATGGTGTTGTCCATGTAGAAGACGTCATTGTCCACCCCGGCATAACCCACGCCGCCCATGGAGCGTTTGACGAACAGGACGGTTTTCGCGTTGGCGACGTCGAGGATCGGCATGCCGTAAATGGGCGAGGTCTTGTCGGTCTTGGCTGCCGGATTGGTCACGTCATTGGCGCCAATGACGAAGGCAACGTCGGTCTGGGCGAACTCGCTGTTTATGTCCTCCAGCTCGAACACCTCGTCATAGGGCACGTTAGCTTCGGCCAGCAGCACATTCATATGGCCGGGCATGCGGCCGGCGACCGGGTGAATGGCGTATTTGACGCTCACTCCTTCCGCCTTGAGCATGTCGCCCATCTCACGCAGTGCGTGCTGGGCTTGCGAGACGGCCATGCCATAGCCCGGCACTATGATCACGCTGTCGGCCTGCTTCATCAGGAAAGCGGCGTCCTCGGCGCTGCCGCGTTTCCACGGGCGCTGCTCCTTGGCCTCACCGTCACCGATTGCTGCTTCCGCGCCAAAGCCGCCAGCGATGACGGAGAGGAAGCTGCGGTTCATGGCCTTGCACATGATGTAGCTGAGGATCGCACCGGATGAGCCGACAAGTGCGCCAGTGATGATCATCGCCGTGTTCTGCAGCGTGAAGCCCATCGCGGCGGCGGCCCAGCCCGAATAGCTGTTTAGCATCGACACCACGACCGGCATGTCCGCGCCGCCGATGGGGATGATCAGCAGGAATCCGATCAGGAAGCTCAGCGCGACGATGATCCAGAAATCGACCGGCGCCTGGCTGTGCCAAAACCCGTAAGTAAAGAATAGGATCGCCGCTAACGCGCCGATGTTGATTACATGGCGACCGGGCAACAGGATCGCCTTTCCCGACATGTTCCCGTTCAGTTTGAGGAACGCAATCACCGATCCCGAAAAGGTGATGGCGCCAATGGCGACACCAAGCGCCATTTCTACGCGGCTCGCGCCGTGGATGGCGCCACTTGCAAGATCGATGATGCCGAAGGATGCTGGATTGAGGAAAGCCGCAATCCCGACCACGACGGCGGCAAGGCCCACCAGGCTGTGAAAGGCTGCCACAAGCTGGGGCATGGCAGTCATCGCAATCCGTCGCGCGATGAAGAAACCGATCACGCCGCCGATGACGATGGCTAAGCCGAGACGGGGCAGGGCCACCGCATCATGCGTAGCGATCGTCGTGCCGACAGCGATGAACATGCCAAGCATGCCGAAGCGGTTGCCACGCCGGCTGCTCTCGGGACTGGAGAGTCCGCGCAGGGCCAGAATGAACAGGACGCCCGAAACGAGATAAGCGAAGGCGACGAGCGGAGCGATCGTGAGACCGGCCAGCATCATTTGCGTTCCTTCTTCTTGTACATGGCCAGCATGCGCTCGGTGACGGCAAAGCCGCCGAAGATGTTGATCGAGGCAAGCACGACGCCGACCAGTCCCAGCCATTGCGCGCCAGCGCTTTCAGCCTCGGCGCTGGCGATGAGTGCGCCGACAATGATGACCGATGAAATCGCGTTGGTCACGGCCATCAGCGGCGTGTGCAGGGCCGGCGTCACCGACCAGACAACATAATAGCCGACGAAGCAGGCCAGCACGAAAATAGAAAGAATGGCGATGAAGTCCATAGGTTGTGCCCCCTGTTCAGTTCTTCAGGCGCTGCAGGATCTCGACCATATTGCCTTCCGGATCGCGCAAGAATGCGACCCGAAAGCCGAGTTTGCCGACATACCAGTCCGTCACCTTGTCCATGTCCGCCACGGATAGTCCGACCATGAACGGCGAAAAGGCGAGCGATGGCGCGCCCTCGGCATTAGCGGGAGAGGCGAGGGAGAGGAGCGCGACGAGACAGAGGGCAAACCTGCCCCGCGCCTTCACGCCAGCAGCCTTTCGTGAACGATTGCGCCGCCCTGTGTCAGGCGGATGCCCTTCACGATCTCGTCGTCGTCGGGCAGGTCCGGCGCGCCGGCCTCCTTGTCCCAATAGGTCGACAGGAAATTATAGAGATTGCGCGCAAACAGCGCCGAGGTGTCAGCGGCGAGCCGCGAAGGCACATTCCTGTGACCGACGATCTTCACGCCATGCACTTCGACGATCTCACCTGCGCGAGCACCTTCGACATTTCCCCCTTGCTCGACGGCGAGGTCAACGATGACGCTGCCCGGCTTCATGGAGGCGATCTGCGCGTCACTGATCAACCTTGGCGCAGGACGGCCTGGGATCAGCGCTGTGGTGATAACGATGTCCTGTTTGGCAATGTGGCTGGAGACCAGTTCGGCCTGGGCCTTCTGATACTCCTCGTTCATCTCGGTCGCGTAGCCGCCGGTGCCTTCTCCCTCGATGCCTTTCACAGCCTCGACGAAAATCGGCTTGGCGCCGAGCGATTCGATTTGCTCCTTTGTCGCCGCGCGCACGTCTGTCGCGCTGACTTGCGCGCCGAGGCGACGGGCCGTGGCGATTGCCTGGAGACCGGCGACGCCGACACCCATGACGAAGACGCGCGCGGCGGAGACGGTGCCGGCGGCCGTCATCATCATCGGGAAAGCCCTGCCATATTCTGCGGCAGCATCGAGCACGGCCTTGTAGCCGGAAAGATTGGACTGCGAGGAGAGAATGTCCATCGACTGCGCGCGCGTGATCCGTGGCATGAATTCCATGGCCAGCGCTTCGATCCCGGCGGCGGCATAGCCATCCACCCTCGCGCGCTCGCCGAACGGATTGAGGCCGCCGACCAGCAGAGCGCCGGGCGCCGCATCCGTCAGATCGGTGGGAGCTGGCCCTTGAATGCACAGGACGATGCCTGCGCCACTCAATGTCGTCGATCGGTCACCAAGGGTCGCGCCAGCCGCCGCATAATCCGAATCGACGATTGACGCGGTCAAACCTGCACCGGATTCGACTGCGACGTTCGCGCCAAGGGCGATGAATTTGCGGACCGTCTCCGGCGATGCGGATACACGTCTCTCACCCGGCGCGGTTTCGCGCAGGATGGCGATTTTCACGGAAATTTCCTGATATCCTGACGAATCAGGAGATGATGAGGATGACGAAAGCTGCCACGATGGCGCTGACGATCGTGCCCCATTTGATGAGTGCAGTGAACCCGCTGTAGGTTCCATTCGCCTGCGTCATGTCTTGTTGTTGTGCCATCTCTGTCAGACCCCTGTTCCTATGCCTGCCATTCTAGCGGCAAGCCGCGTGCCCCTCAAGCGGGTAGACGCACTGCCATGGAAGATGCCGGGGGTCCATCGCCGGATCGCTTAATCGGCTCTTTACCTGCCTCCTTTATCACCCCCGCGGAGGACGTGCGGGAATAGAGAATGAGCGACGCAGAAAATCCACTTCTTCTGCTGGTTGACGATGAACCGGCCCAACGCCGCCTGACCATTGCTATGGCCAGTCGCGCGGGCTGGCGCACAATAACCGCCAGCAGTGCTGAGGAAGCGCTGGCAATGCTCGCCACCCGTGATGGCACGCGGCTGTCCGCCGTAATTATCGATGACTGGTCTCAGGGTCTCGAAGCTGCCGCGTTGATTCGCGAGATTCGGGAGCGGCGGCCGCAACTTTCCGTGTTGGTGCTGACGGCCAATGGATCTGCGGCTCAGGCCGTGGAGGCGATGCGCGCCGGCGCGCATGATTTCCTCATCAAGCCTATCGCGCCGGAAGGCCTGCTCGCCGCCCTCAACGGCGTACTTAAGCATCCTGTGGCCGCAGGCGAGCTTCGCCCCCTCACCGAAAAGATTCGCGCGCCGCTCGGCTTTGATGAAATTGTGGGGTCCACGCCGACGTTCCGCGCTGCCCTTGCGATCGCAGCCAAGGCGGCGCGTGCTCGCGTGCCGATCCTCATTGAGGGCGAGAGCGGCGTGGGCAAGGAAGTGATCGCGCACGCCATTCATGCTGCGAGCCCGCGCGCGCGCATGCCGCTGATCACGGTGAATTGCGGCGCCATTCCTTCCAATCTCGTCGAATCGGACCTGTTCGGTCATGAACGCGGCGCTTTTACCGGCGCCTTCGATCGTCACATCGGCAAGTTCACTGCCGCCAATGGTGGCACGATCTTCCTCGATGAGATCAGCGAACTGCCATTCGAAGCGCAAGTGAAGCTGCTGCGGGTGCTTCAGGATGGCGAGATCCAGCCTGTCGGCGCCCGCCTGGCAAGCCAGGTCGACGTCCGCGTGATCGCCGCCACCAACAAGCGTTTGATCGACGAAGTGGAAGCGGGGCGATTCCGCGAAGATCTCTATTATCGCCTCAATGTCGTCCAGCTTACCATTCCGCCTCTGCGCGATCGCGTTGGCGACATTCCCGCGCTGGCTCGGCACCTGCTCGATCGGATCGCGGCGCAGCCCGGGATGCGAAGCCTCGGCCTCACTAATGAGGCGATCAGCCTGCTCATGCGTCACGACTGGCCCGGCAATGTGCGCCAGCTTCACAATACACTCTTCCGCGCGGCGGTGTTGTGTGATGGCGATGCCCTGACCGCCGCTGATTTTCCGCAGCTTTCCGGACAACTCCTGGGCGAGGCGCAAACGCGCGAGCGCAAGGGGACGATGACGCCGATCGTGCGCAATGCGCAGGAGAATGGCATTGGCGTGACGCTTTATGAGGCGAATGGCCATTTGCGTTCGCTCTCGGATATTGAGGCGGATGTCATTCGCCTCGCCATCGGTCATTATCGAGGGCGCATGACGGAAGTAGCGCGTCGCCTCGGCATCGGTCGCTCCACGCTTTACCGTAAACTGGCCGAACTGGGCATCGATACCGCCGCCTGACGGAGACCGTCCTGCGCTTCCTATTTGTGAAGGCGAACGAGCGGCCGCTTGGTCAGCTCAAAGAGGATCAGCAACCCGGCACCTGTAGCCACGACGATGGCGACGTCCAGCGCGCGCAGGGCGGCAAACCCCAGGATTTCTTGGATCGAGGGCACGAGAAGGATGGCGGCGCTGCCGGCGGCGATGAACAGCAGCACATAACGGAAGGTGGCATTGCCCCGTAGCAGCGCATGGCTGATCGACATACTGAACGAGCGATTCGCCAGTACCAGCGCCAGTGTGGCGGCGACCAGCGCGAAGAAGATGAGCGCACGCAATTGCCGGTCCGGCATGCGCTGATAGGCGGCGACACCATACAGGATCGCAAGGGCGATGAAGGCTATCGCGCCCTGAAACACGCCTCGCGCAACGACCGGGAGCGAGAAGAGACGCTCGCGCGGGTTACGAGGTGGGCGCTGCATCAGGCGCTGTTCGTCCCGTTCTGCCTCAAACACGAGCGCGCAAACCGGATCAATGATCATTTCCAGCAGAGCGATCTGGATCGGACCGAAGATGAAGGGCAGGCCGGTGACGAGCGGCAGGATAGCCAATCCTGCGATAGGCACATGCACGCCGAAGATGAAGCCCATCGCCTTGCGGATATTGTCGTAAATACGCCGCCCGACCCGAATGGCCGCTACAATGGCGCCGAAATCATCCTCGACGAGCACGATCGCGGACGCCTCGCGCGCGACATCCGTACCACGCTTGCCCATGGCGATGCCGATATGCGCGGCTTTGAGTGCCGGCGCGTCGTTCACGCCATCCCCGGTCATCGCCACGATCTCTCCGGCAGCTTTGAGCGCGGAGACGATGCGCAGCTTCTGCTCAGGCATGGTGCGCGCAAAGACACTGACTTTGCCAATCCGTTCGGCCAGTGCGGCGTCCGAAAGGGCGGCGACCTCTTCGCCCGTCATCAGGCCATCATCCGCGATCCCCGCCTGGGCGGCGATGGTCCGAGCCGTTGCGGCATAATCGCCGGTGATCATGATCACGCGGATTCCGGCGGATGAACACTGCGCCACGGCGTCCGGCACACCCGGGCGAAGCGGATCGGTCAGGCCGATCAGACCGGCGAGCGTGAAATCATAGGCCAGATGGTCCTCAATCCCGTCATCTGCTGCCGTCTGCGCGGTGGCGACGCCAAGCACACGCATGCCTTGCTGCGCCATGCTACCGGCGGCCGCTTCCAGATCGGCAAGTGCCGGGCCGTTCAGTCCGCAAAGTCGCGCGATCGCCTCCGGTGCGCCTTTGGCGGCGACGGACAGCGCTGTTGCGTCTCCATCACGCTGCCAGACATTGCTCATCGCCAGCAGATCGGGCCGCAGACCATGCGACCGGACCAGCGCATCGGCTGCGTTCGGCGACCGCTCGACCGCGTGTGCAGCGTTATGGAATGCGACTTCCATGGGATCGACTGGAACCGGAGCGCTGGCAAGGGCGGCTGCTTCCAGCAAGGCCTGAAAGCGTGTGTCCGGGCCATCCTCGACAAGGTTGCTTCGCTCGCCTGACGGCAACCAGAGTTGCGCGACGGTCATTCGGTTCTGGGTCAGCGTGCCTGTTTTGTCCGTGCAGAGGACCGTGGCAGCGCCCATGGTTTCAATGGCGGCGGTGCGCCGGGTAAGCACGCCGACCTTGGCAATACGCCAGGCGCCCATGGCGAGAAAAATGGTTAGAACGACCGGAAACTCCTCCGGCAGCAGCGACATGCCGATTGCGATGCCGGCGAGCACCGCGTCCAGCCATCCGCCACGCAGCAGGCCGTAGAGCAATACGACCAGCAGCGCGATCCCGACGCCGCCGATCGCGCAAATTCGAACGATCCGTGCTGTCTCTTCCTGAAGGCGTGGTGCCTCGGCCTCCAGTGTGGCGAGGGAGCGGCCGATCAGGCCGATGCGGCTACGGGTGCCGGTGGCGCTGACTCTGGCAAGGCCGCCTCCGCGCGTGATGATCGAACCGGAGAAAATCTGCGGACGGTCATCGCCGCCCGGTTCGGCATTCTGCTCCGTTTCGTCAATTGCGGCGCGCTTGCGTACTGGAACCGCTTCGCCCGTCAGGAGGGACTCGTCGGCCTCCATGTCGCGTGCCTCGATCAGCAGCGCGTCGGCAGCGACCCGATCGCCTTGTTCGAGGAGGAGGAGATCGCCCTCGACCACCTCTTGACCGGGCACACGCACAGTCTCGCCGTCGCGGATCACCAGTGCGCGCGGCGCGGACAGATCGCGCAGGGCTTCCAGCACAGTCTCGGTCCGGGCTTCCTGGATGATCGTAACGGCAATCGAAAAACCGGCGAAGACGATCAGGATTAGCGCTTCGGCGGTATCGCCGAGGAGCAGGTAAACGGCGCCGGCCGCGAGGAGCATGGCAAGCATCGGCTCGCGGAGCACGTCCAGCGCAATGCGCAGCGGAGTCCGACGGTCAGGGCGGGGTAGCTCGTTCGGGCCATCGCGGTCGAGCCGCTCGCGTGCCTGCGCGGCGGACAGACCTTGATGCGATATCGTCGGCATCTGCCTCGTTCACCTTTCGCTCGGTCGACGTGCGGTTCACGCGTGCAATGGCAGTAACGAGCAGCAAGTGAATGACGAGACGCCCGGTCAGGCGTCGATCACCTCTTCATCCACCTGCGCCGCATTCTCCTGAATGAAAGCGAAGCGGTGCGCCGGATTGGTGCCCATCAGCCGATCGACCAAATCCTTGACGCCCGCGCGCTCCTCATATTCCTGTGGCAGGGTGATGCGGATCATCTTGCGTTTCTTGGGGTCCATGGTCGTCTCGCGCAATTGCGTGGGGTTCATTTCCCCCAAGCCCTTGAAGCGGCTGACCTCCAGCTTCTTGCCCTTGAGTTCGCCTGCCCGGAGCACGGCAAGGGCGGCATCGTCAGCGGCGTACCAGCTCTTGCCGCCCGCCACGAGGCGGTAGAGCGGCGGCTGGGCGAGATAGAGATGCCCCCGCCGCACCAGTTCCGGCATTTCCTGGAAGAAGAACGTCATGAGCAGCGTCGCGATATGGGCGCCGTCCACGTCGGCGTCGGTCATTATGACAATGCGCTCGTAGCGCAGATTGTCCGGATTGCAGTCCTTGCGGGTGCCACAGCCGATCGCCAGAATGAGATCGGCGATTTCCTGATTGGCAAGGATCTTGGCGCTTGTCGCCGAGGCGACGTTCAGGATCTTGCCGCGAATGGGCAGGATCGCCTGCGTCTTGCGGTCGCGCGCCTGCTTGGCCGATCCGCCAGCGCTGTCACCCTCGACGATGAACAACTCGGTGCCTTCCGGATCGTCCGCCGAGCAGTCGGTGAGCTTGCCGGGCAGGCGCAGCTTGCGGCCGGATGTCGCCGTCTTGCGCTTGATTTCCTTTTCCTGGCGGCGGCGCAGGCGCTCGTCCATCCGCTCAAGCACATGGCCGAGCAGCGCCTTGCCCCGGTCCATGTTGTCGGTGAGGAAATGATCGAAATGGTCGCGCACGGCCATCTCGACCAGACGCGCGGCTTCCGGGCTGGTCAGCCGGTCCTTGGTCTGGCTCTGGAACTGCGGATCGCGAATGAACACGCTTAGCATCAGTTCGCAGCCGGACATGATGTCGTCCGTCTGGATGTCCTTGGCTTTCTTCTGGCCAACGAGATCGCCAAAAGCGCGGATGCCCTTGGTCAGCGCGGCCCGCAGGCCGGCTTCATGCGTGCCGCCGTCAGGCGTGGGGATGGTGTTGCAATACCAGCTTGTCGAGCCATCCGACCAGAGCGGCCATGCGACGGCCCATTCCACGCGCCCCTGTTCCTCGGGAAAGTCCTGTGTGCCCCGGAAGAACTCAGCAGTTGCGCACTCTCGCGTACCGAGCTGGTCGCGCAAATGGTCGGCCAGGCCGCCAGGAAACTGGAAGACGGCCTCGGCGGGCGTATCATCCGTGATCAGCGAGGGATCGCATTTCCAGCGGATCTCGACCCCGGCGAAGAGATAGGCCTTGGACCGCGCGAGGCGATGGAGCCGGGCCGGCTTGAACTTGAGCTCGCCGAAAATCTCGGTGTCGGGCACGAACGACACGCTGGTGCCGCGCCGATTGGGGGCCGCGCCGACCTTCTCCAGCGGGCCTTGGGAATGGCCGCGCGAAAATGCCTGGCGGAACAGCTCACGATTGCGCGCCACTTCGACCTGGAGATCGGACGAGAGTGCGTTGACCACACTCGCGCCGACACCATGAAGGCCGCCTGAGGTCGCATAGGCCTTGCCTGAGAACTTGCCGCCCGCGTGAAGGATCGAGAAGATCACTTCCAGCGCTGACTTGCCCGGGAATTTCGGATGCGGATCGGTCGGAATGCCGCGACCATTGTCGATGATGATGAGGCGATTACCGGCCTCAAGGCTGATTTCGATCCGGGTGGCATGGCCGGCGACGGCTTCGTCCATGCTGTTGTCGAGCACTTCGGAGGCGAGATGATGTAGCGCGCGCTCGTCTGTGCCGCCGATATACATGCCCGGGCGCCTGCGGACCGGCTCCAGCCCTTCGAGAACCTCGATGGCGGAGGCGTCATAGCTGTCGGTTGTGCGAGTGCCGGCGCCGTCGAAAAGATCGTCTGACATGGGCGAGCTATAGGGGCAGGGGCGCAGCGGGCGCAAGCGGTGTTGCTGGAATGTTCGCTCATCATGCCGACACAGCTGACGCAGAAAAAAGCCGCCCCAAGGAGCGGCTTTCTTCAACTGGCTTCAACTGGTGGTGCTTTAGCGGACCCGCGGCCCGCCATAAGGCAGCGGCGGGGGTGGGCGACGGGTGCCGCGCGGCAACTGCGCCTGATAGGCCCGGCCGCAATGCTCAACGCAATAAGGGAAGCCGGGGTTCACCTTCTCGCCACAGAAATGAAAGTCCGGCTCGCCCGGGTGGCCGATCGGCCATTTGCAGATCTTCTCATTGAGATCGAGCAGGCTGGTCTTGCCTGCGATTTCGGCGCTCGGCTTGGCGGGCACAAGGCGACGCGGCGGGGCCGGCGGAATCGGTTGCTGCATCTCACCCGGGCCCTGACGCAGGAAACCGCCCGGGCCAACGGAGACGATGCGCGGCGGCGGCGGAGCATCGCTCGCCGGCGCAGGCGCTGCGGCGGAGGGTTGCGGCGCTGGCGTGGGGCGCGCCTCGACCGGTGCGGGCTTCGGCTGGGGCTTCGCGGCGCGCGGCTCGTCGGCCGGCGCGGGCTCAGGCTTGGCCGGGGCGGGCTTGCGGGCCTGAGGCCCAGGCGATGTGCCTTGCCGATCACGGCGTTGCGGCTCACGCCGCCCAACTCTTCAGCGATCTGGCTCGCAGTCATACCGCGCTCCCACATCTGCCGGAGCTGATCGATGCGTTCGTCTGTCCAGGACATGAATGTTCCTTTTGTCTGAAGTGGGCCATATGGGCAACGGGTTGCCAAAGGTCAAATCTACAGAGCGATTCCGCTCATTTTCCGCGCTTTCGCATACCGATGACAGAAGCGTTGCCGCATGAAACGCAACGCGATAGGGACGGGCCATGGCTGACCAATCCCCGCTGCCCGCGCCCGCCACGCTGATCCGTCACGAACCTGGCGTCGCGGTGATCCGAAACGTCAACTGGGCCGGCATGCGCGCACTCTACCTCAAGGAAGTGCGGCGCTTCATGAAGGTTCAACTCCAGACGGTCTGGGCGCCGGCGGTCACGACGCTGCTGTTCCTTGTCATCTTCACAGTGGCGATGGGGCGCGGCGGTATCCGCGTGATGGGCGTGCCGTTCGCGGATTTCGTTGCTCCGGGTCTCATCATCATGGGCATGGTGCAGAACAGCTTCCAGAATGCGACATCCACGCTCCTGCCGGCCAAGCTGCAAGGCACGATCGTCGATTATCTGATGCCGCCCATTTCCTCCGGAGAGCTTTTGATGGCCCTCGTCGCTTCGTCGGTCACCCGCTCCGTCTTCGTTGGTTCCACCATCTGGGTGGCCATGATGTTGTGGCCTGGCGTGCATGTGTTGCCGCATCATCTCTGGGCGGTCTTCTTCTTCGGCATCACAGGGTCGGCCATGTTGGCCTTCACCGGCATTTTGACGGCGATCTGGGCGGAGAAGTTCGATCATGCGGCTGCGGTGGGCAATTTCATCGTGGCGCCGCTGTCGCTGCTTTCTGGCACCTTCTATTCCATGGATCATGTGGCGCCGGTCTTCCGGACGATCAGCCACGCCAATCCCTTCTTCTATGCGATTTCCGGCTTTCGCTATGGCTTCCTGGCCGAGAGCGATTCGCCGCTCCTCGTCGGTACGCTTGTCATGCTCGGCCTGAACCTGGCGCTGGGCGCGCTTTGCTATCGAGCCATTTCCCAGGGATGGAAAATCAAGGCCTGAGCACAGTCTTTCAGTGCCAGCGATGGGCGCCGAGCGCATAGCGCCCATCGGCCCTACGCTCGAACAGCGCGTCGATCGCCGGGTGATCTACCGGCTCGCCTGTTTCGTCGCTCAGCAGGTTCTGCTGGCTCACATAGGCCACATAGCTTGATTCGCCATTGTCGGCGAAGAGATGGTAGAAAGGCTGGTCGCGCGATGGACGCATCGCTTCCGGGATCGCCTCATACCATTCCTCGCTATTGGCGAAGACCGGATCGATATCGAACACCACACCACGAAAGCCGAACTGGCGATGGCTAACCTGATCGCCGATACGAAAGCGTGCATGCGTGATGCGCGGCGCATCGCCGTTCGCACGAGGCAGCGAGGCTGCCCGTGAGAGTGAGGATGCGCTCGTCTTGCTGTTGCGGGGCTGGTCCATACCACAAGATTTAGTGTGTCGCAGGCCAAGCGCAAGATTTGCCGCGCAGGCGCTTGGCAAAGCGCCATCCTTCCGCTAACAGCGCCCGCTCACGACCGCTGGTCGCGCCGGAGCCCCGCGTTCCCGCCCGCCAGCAAACCTCTGCGGAGAGGTGGCAGAGTGGTCGAATGCGCCGCACTCGAAATGCGGTTTACGGGCAACCGTAACGTGGGTTCGAATCCCACCCTCTCCGCCAGACACGGTTCGCAGGGCTTCTCAACCCTTCGCGGCCACCACGAAAACCCAGAGAAAACAACAGAAAGCGATTGTTATCGCTTCTCATTTAGTGCTGCCGAAGCGTAACAGCTTTGGGGGCATGGGCGGGGCCTCGTCCTTCTACGCCCCGGCGCTGCCCGTATGCGATCGACGCGTGGACTGCGATCATCGACATCTCCATCCCGATCGAATCCAGTTAGGGAGCGACCGAGAGGCGCAGGCCGAGCGGCTTGAGCACCCTGGCGACCGTCTCGAAGGACGGGTTTCCGGTATCGCTCAGGGCCTTGTAGAGCGAGGCTCGGGCGACGCTTGCCTTTTCGGCCAGCTTGCTCATGCCGACGGCCCGAGCGACCGTGCCGAGCGCTTTACGAAAGGCCGCGTGGTCATTCTCGTCGAGCACCACCTGAAGATAGGTGGCGATCGCCTCGGGGCTGTCGAGATACTCTGCCATGCCAAACTTGGTGGTCTCGACCATCATTCAATCTCCTTTGCCATTGCCTTGGCCAACTTGATATCCCCGCGCTAAGAGCCCTCGGCGCCTAGTCGGATGCTGTCATCTGTCCGGCCTCGATGAACAGCACGATATGCTGCGCGCCAATATGGGAATTACGCGTGAAAAACATTCTTGGCGATGGCGATAACCGTGCGAGACTGACGTCTCCCACAGTGAGGCTTCAACACCTCCCCTTTGGCACATAGATGCCGTCGGGTGGGCGTCCATCCCATCAGCTCTGTTGGCTGCCCCGGCCATTGATGTATCGTGCATCGGAAGTGGCAGCTGTGCCCCGATTTTATGGAGAGAGGACTACATGGACACAACAACAGACAGCTAGGGCTTGCGTTGATCGGCTTCTGTGCGGGGAGAGAAGGAGCGCTTAATCGACCCTATAATTTTGTTCATATAGCGGATTTGCGTCATCGTCAGATTGCGCAGGGTCCTGTTTCACAACGGCTTCCATGCTTCTTGGCAGGTTGAACGGCAAACGCCCCTCGGCCTTGGCCTTGCCCATCAGAACATCGAGAACGGCGCCATCACTTGCGCCAAACGTTGCAAGGAGCACCGTGGCCTTGTCGCGCACATTGGTGAGGATCGCGGGCCGGTCCAGATTCACCGAGACGATGGTGGGTACCGCGGCCGAGGCTTTCTTGATCGCTTCATAATCCGGATCACCGTCGCGGAAATCAAGGCGCCCTTCGTTCTGGCGCGAGCCGAAAAAGTGGTGAGGGTGAAGCCGCTCGGACGGCGTCTCGACGCGCAGAATGGCGATATCGGCCTCCGCAGGGCTGGTGACGACCGTTAAACCGCGACGCCGGGCCTCGTCGGCGTCGACATTGTAAAGCCATACCTTGCGCGATCCGGCGATGGGAACGAGGCCTCCACGATTTTCCAGCATGACCTGCGCGCGCCTCTGCGCCTGCTCTGCTTCGGCTTGGGTTTGCGGGTTCCCCACGATCCGTTCGGCGTCCGCTTCATCGACATAAGGGTTATCGAACAGACCCAGCCGGAACTTGACCAGCATGATCCGGCGGACGGCGTCATCGATGCGGCGCACCGACACCTTGCCGCTTTTGACTGCCTGAAGCAGCACCGCACTGTCCGTCACGCCCCCAAACTGGTCGATGCCGGCATTCGCGCCTTTGGCGAAGCGGTCGACCTTGGCCAATGCTTCGACGCCCCAGGGCATGGCAATGGCGGACGGGGTCTGCGGTTTTTCCACAGTGGGGGCGGAGCACTCCGTCGGGCAATCATTCGTAATGGCCCAGTCCGAGAGGATGAACCCCTTGAAGCCTCTCTTCGTGCGCAGCAGATCGGTGAGAAGCTGGCGACTGAAGCCGGCGCCGACCTGCTCCAGCGGTTTGCCATCGAGCGCGACCTCGGCGATCATGGGATAAGTTGGCATGATGCCCGCCGTCCGGTTGGCGAGAACACCGTCAAAGGCGGCGACATGCCGGTCGAAGCTCGCATTGTCGAGCCGTGCTATCCGGCCATAATAATTGTGGCCATCGAACCCTTCGGGCTGGGCGCCATAGCCCACCCAATGCTTTGCGACCGTTGCGACACCGTTGCTGGTGAGGCCATGGTCACTGCCCTGGAAGCCGGCGACATAGGCACCGGCGAGGCGCGACACCAGTAACGGGTCTGCGCCGAATGTCGCAGTGACGCGGGGCCAGCGCGGCTCAGTGGCGAGGTCTGCCTGAGGCGAGAGTGCCATCTGTATGCCGACCGCGCGATATTCGCGCCGAGCGATGTCGCCGAAGCGGCGCACGAGGGCCGGATCGCCGATGGCGGCGAACCCCAAGGTCTCTGGCCACAGGGAAAATCCGCCGCCCTTTGTACTCGCACCGAAAACAGCCTGAAAATGATTGCGCGGATCCGAACTGATCGTCAGCGGGATACCCAAACGTCCGCGCTCGGCGACGCGTTGCACCGCGTTGTTTTGTGCCGCCAGCTCTCTCGGCGGGATTGCCAGCCTCGTTATGAAGGTCGTTACCTTGTCCGTGTTGATATAGCGCTCGGTAACAGTGAGGTCGTAAGCTGCGCCGGAGTGCCCGAGAACGTCGCCGGAAGGCAGGGTTCCGTGCATCATCGTGCCGACCTTTTCTTCAAGCGTCATGCGCTTCAAAAGGTCTTCCACACGCTTTTCATTGCTGATGCGAGGATTCTCGTAAGGATCCATGCGGCCATTATGGTTGAGGTCGCGATAGACCTTGGAGGCGGCTTGCGCGCTTGTCGGCGCCATCATGAGCGCGAGCAGGGCCACCACAGACGGGCTCTGTGTTGAGGTAAAAATGCGCTTGTTGTTTGCCATGATGAAGGGACTTTCGAGAATGAGAATCAGGCCTTGCGCGGCCGGCGAATGATGCAGCGGAAGCCGATATGGCTCGTGGAACTGTCGATGGCCTGGGGGTGGCGAGCGGCCGGGCGATAGCGCTGGCAGTAACTCTCCGCGCACAGATGTGATCCGCCCTTGAGGACTTTGCGCGGGATGGTCATCCAGGGCGTGGCGGGATCGAGGCTTTCCCGCTTGAGGGCGCCTCTGGGATTGGCCGGAACGCAGCAGCTACCGCGTCGTTTAGGCTCAACCTTGGGCTGCGCGAACCAGTCGGCGGTCCATTCCCAGACGTTGCCGATCATGTCGTAAAGATCGTAGCCGTTCGGCGGATAGCTTCGCACCGGGGAGGTGCGTTCATAGCCGTCTTCCCGCGTGTTTCCGTGCGGGAAGGGGCCTTGCCAGTAGTTGGCGAGCATTTGACCGTCTGGGGCCAGGGTGTCGCCCCAGGCATAGTCCGTCTCATCGCTGCCGCCGCGCGCGGCGAATTCCCATTCCGCTTCGGTCGGCAGCGTCTTACCGGCCCAACGGGCATAGGCTTCGGCATCCTGATAGGCCACATGAACGACCGGATGATCTTCAAGACCCTCAAGGCTGCTCTCGGGGGCGTGAGGGTGTCGCCAGTCCGTGCCGCAACTGAAGGTCCACCACTGGCTATAGTCGCTGAGATCGACTGGTCCCGTTGTCGGAACGAACAGGAGCGACCCCGCCATCGCGAGCGAAGGGTCCATGCCGGGATAATCTTCGGGATCTGGTGGGATCTCGGCCAGTGTTCGATAGCCGGTCGCGTCGACAAATGCCGCAAATGCACGATTGGTGACCGGCGTTTCGTCGATCCAGAACCCATCCACGCGGATTGGACGGACGGGTGCTTCTTCCGGGTAGAAGCGATCCGAGCCCATCTGGAACGTGCCGCCTTCAATCCAGCGCATCCCGCTCTTGTCTGCCGCGCTCACGCCGGACTCCTTCCCAAAAGCCGAGGCACTGGCCCTTGTGCCTGCGCTGTTCGGCGGCATGTGAGTAGGTTTGGGCACGTGCATTGCCTCATTGGTTACTCTCCGCCGTTCCAGTCGAAGATCGCAACAGAGGGTCGGTACTCGCCTGTCAGCCGGAGCGCGAGATACCGTGCGGCACTCTTGATGAAGACCTTCTTGTCGTTCCACGCAGCCCTCGCGGTTTCGAGGGCGGGCCGTGCCCGATCACCAATGAAGGTCAGCGCGTTGAATGCCTGGAGGCGAATCTGCCAGGGAAAGTCTGGCGCACATAGCGCGATCAAGGCCGGCACCGACTGGTCTGTCTCGTCGAGTTTTGCCAGCGCTTCGCAAAGCTGGACGCGCACGTGTGGTGATGCTTCGTGCTCGAGTTTGTCGCGCATCTGCGCGCGAGCCGTTGTGGCGTTCTGTCCTTGGATCACAAGCCCTATTGCGGCCCAATAGCGGATCACCTCAGTGGGGCTTTCGAGGGCTTGACTCAGAGCGGGAAGGGCTTCGGGCTGTCCCGATGCCGCCAGATGGGCGAGGGCCATAACTTCTTTGAGCGGATAGAGCCGCTTGTCCCGCGAGGCGACCCATCCTTCACCGGTCATGCCCTCGGGAATGAAGCCATTGTCATGAATAGCGATCATGTGTTCGTCGAGCAGTCGCCGGAGCTTCGTCAGCGTCGAGGCATGCACCGGATCGCGTGCGAGGTCGGCTATCTCGTGCGGATCGGCGGCAAGATCGTAGAGTTCCTCAAAGGGCTTGGTCTGGAAGAAGCGATCCTGTGTCGGATTGAGTGCCCCGTCGAGATGTGCCTGCTCCCATTCCTGATATCCTGTCGCAAGCCATTCGAACGCCTGATGTTGGCCCCAGGGGCGATGTGGCATGTAGTTGCGGATATAGCGCCAGCGGCCATCGGTAACGGTGCGTTGGAAATCGATCCTTTCGTCCATTCGGTTGCGAGCGCCGAAGGCATATGTCTGTGGACGTGCGCCTCTGCCCAGGAATGGCTTGCCGCTCATCTGAGAAGGTTGTGGCGCGCCGGCCAAAGCCAGAACGGTGGGCGCCAGGTCGATGAGGCTGACCGGCGTACGAATCTCGCTGCCTGGCGCCGCGGGCATCAGGTGCCGCCATTTGGGCGGGACATAAACCACCATCTCACAACGCAAGCCTTCATCGTAGCAGTACCGCTTCGATCGTCCGAGTATGCCGCCATTGTCCGAATAATGGAAAACGATGGTGTTTTCGGCGAGCCCGTCGGCCTCCAGTTCGCGAAGGCGTTCCGCAAGCTGCTCGTCCATCACTTCCATGAGATTGTAATAGCTGGCAAAATCCTGCCGGATGCCGGGCGTATCAGGCAGGAAGGGCGGGATGGATACCATCTCCGGCGTCACGTGCCCCCTGGTCGGCTTGAAGATACGCGACTCATGGGTGGTCTCATAATTGAAGACCGCCATGAACGGCTGCGCGGCATCCTTGCGCGTGCGCCAGTGCGCCTCCTTGCCTTGAACGTCCCAGATCGCGGCGGGATCGACATCGCAATTATAGTCGGTCTTGGCGTTGTTGGTGCAGTGATACCCCTGTGCGCGCATCAGTTCCGGATAAGTCCGGAAATGCTCAGGCAGGTGCGCGACGGCCCGCATCTGGTTCGCCGGGGCGCAGCTTTCCGGGTATATGCCGGTCAAGATACCGAAGCGTGAGGGCGCGCAAACGGGCGCACAGGAATAGACATTGCGAAAGAGCAGACCCTTTCGTGCCAGCGCATCGATGGTCGGCGTGCGCGCAAGCTTGTCGCCGTAGGCGCCGACGTAGGGATTATTGTCCTCACTCACGAGCCACAGGATGTTTGGGCGTTTGCGATCGCCTGACTTGCTCGCCGCTGCCGGCGGACTGGCCATGGCAGCCGCCAGACCGGCACTCGCGCTCAGAATGTCCCGACGTGAAGGCAGATCAGTCATCGTGTGCTGAGACCGGCTGTTGCGCGCGCACTCATGGTCGATACGGCCATCATGGACCTCTCCTCAAAAACCGCAACAGCAAGAGGCATGAACCGTTTTGGGCTCCTCTCTCACTTGGTTTGCTCGGCAGGGCATAACGGGCTGGCGCCCTGCCAGCGCAGATCACTACCCAATTTGGCAGCGTTGTCAAATTAGGCGTGACACGCTCGCTTTTGTGTGCATGCTCTTAAAGGGTGAGATGCGCGAGCCAGAATTTGCGCGTCGATGAGGTGGAGGATGAAGATGGCAATCATGTCACCGGGCAGTAGCGAGGCGGCTACTCTTGAGCGCGAAGGGGACCACACCGACGCACCCGAGCTTCGGCCGTTCGTGATGGCATTGTTCTTCATTTTTGGGGGGATCACCTCGCTCAACGACGTGATCATCCCCAAGCTGAAGGATCTCTTCACCCTCAACTACATGCAGGCCATGCTCGTTCAGACGGCGTTTTTTGCCGCTTACGCGATCATGAGCATTCCCGGTGCCGCGCTGGTGAAGAAGGTCGGCTATATGCAGGGGACGGTGATCGGCTTGCTGGCGATGATGGCGGGGTGTCTGCTGTTCATTCCAGCCTCGGCGACGGCGACATTCGGCCTGTTTCTTCTGGCGTTGTTCGTGCTCGCAAGTGGCGTCACCATTGTTCAGGTTGTCGCGAACCCGCTAATTTCGCTTCTCGGGCCTCCCGCCACGGTGCATTCGCGCCTGACCTTCGCGCAGGCGTTCAATTCCCTGGGCACAACTGTTTTTCCCTATTTCGGCGCGATCCTCATTCTCGGTGGCCTCGCGAATGTCGATGCCAGCGCCCTGGAGGGTGCCGCACTTGATGCTTACCGTGCGGCTGAGACGCAGACCGTCATGCGGGCCTATCTCGGGCTTGCCTTCGCGCTCGCACTGGTCGCCATCGTGGTTTGGATAAACCGGCACCGCTTGAAGAACGAGCGGCATGATGGAGGATCGATAGCGGCCAGTTTTGGCCTTTTGCGTCGCCCGCGATTCAGTTTCGGGACTTTGTCGATCTTCTTGTATGTGGGGGCGGAAGTCGCGATCGGTTCCGTTATCGTCAACTATCTTGGCGAGCAACGTGTGCTCGGCCTCGCTGATAGGGTAGCTGGCCAGCTCATCCCGCTATATTGGGGCGGCGCATTGATTGGGCGCTTTGTCGGTTCTGCGCTTCTGCGGGCGATCAATCCCGGAAAGGTGCTCGCCTTCAACGCGCTTGGCGCCATTGTCCTGATTGCCGTATCAGTCAGCACGACCGGTGTCATTGCGGGCTACAGCCTTCTGGCAATCGGCCTCATGAATTCAATCATGTTCCCGACGATTTTCAGCCTGGCCAGCGAAGGACTCGGTCCACGGGCGGCGGACGGTTCGGGCGTTATCTGCGTTGCGATCGTCGGCGGTGCTATCATCCCGCCGCTGACCGGTCATCTTGCAGACCTCACCGGGAGCCTTTCGACGGCGCTCGTTTTACCGGCGTTTTGCTATCTGCTGATCGCCGCCTTTGGCCTCTATGCCCGCAGACGCTCCGCGGATGTCTCGATCTGACAAGGGGATGGGAGTGAAAACGATGGATCGAAGGAAGGTCCTGGCAGGCGGGCTTGCCCTGATGGCCAGTAGTCTCGCGCATGGGGGCATGCCGAAGGCGGGGCGTCGACCAAATTTCATCGTCATCTGCTGCGATGATCTGGGATATGGCGATATCGGCCCGACCGGCGGGCGCGACATCCCAACGCCGCACCTTGATCGTCTAGCACGCGAGGGCCTTACGCTCACGGACTATTACGCGCCGGCCAACGTCTGCACACCCTCGCGCGCAGGATTATTGACTGGCCGCTACCCGATCCGCACCGGGCTTTCCAAGGTTTTGCTCGCAGCGGACAGGGCGACCATGCCTCGATCCGAGGTGACGATCGCTCAGGCCCTGAAGCCTGCCTATCGATCGGCATTGATCGGCAAATGGCATCTTGGACATAGCGGCCCGAGCTGGTCGCCGACTTTCTACGGGTTCGACCTCTTTTATGGCATTCCCTATAGTCATGACATTGCGCCTCTGAAAGTCTTCGAGTTCGACCAATCCGGGCAGACAGGGGAATGGGAGCCAGATTATCCGCGATTGCAGCAGCGATTTTACGAACGGGCCGAGCGGTTCATCGAGGAGCAGCGTAACCAGCCGTTCTTCCTGGAACTGGCGCTGAGTTCACCGCATCTGCCGAACTATTCCGCTCCCGGCTTTGAAGGGAAATCCAGATCAGCGGGCGCTTATGGCGACTCGGTCATGGAAATTGATGCGATCGTTGGTCGTCTGGTCGCCAAGTTGAAAGCGCTTGGCATCGATCGCGACACGATGCTCGTCTTCACCTCGGATAATGGCCCTTGGTTTGAGGGTTCGACTGGCGACTTGCGTCAGCGCAAGGGAGGGGGTGCGTATGACGGCGCCTCGCGCGTTCCTTTTATTGCGCGATGGCCTGGCCGAATTCCCGCCAATCGACGTTCTGAGGCGATCGCCATGGGGATCGATCTCCTCCCAACCTTTTGCGAGCTCGCCAATCTCCCGCTGCCGTCCGGTGTGGAGCTTGATGGGAAGGACATCGCCCCAGTCCTCACGCGCGGTGGCGCTTCACCGCATGCCGAGCTTCTGCTCTTTCAGGGCGAGGACATCGTCGGTTTGCGGACGCAGGCCTGGAAGTATGTGAGTGCGGATTTCTACATGGATCGGCTGATGTATCTCGAGGGTCGTGGCTATCCGCAATTGTACGATATGGGTAGACCGGGCGAGCAATATAGCGTCGCCTCATTGCATCCCGACATCGTGGTAACGATGCAGGAGCGACTGCGGGCAGTGACCGCACAATTCGCGGCACTTCGCACGGGGCCAAGTCCGTTAGATAGCCAACGGGCGGCACCTCCGCGACGCAATGTTCCTCGCCAATGGTTGCCACAGTGATGGCGTGGCGAGCCGGCTGAGGACCATCGACCATAAGCGGTAGAGTTGAGCCTTTTAGAAATTTGACAACGCTGCCAAATTTGATAGGCCTGCACCTTGGATGGGATGGCTATGAGTTCTAGCACTCCAAAGCTGCTCGTTTCCTCGTCAGCCTCCAGCCTGAGGCGCAAGATAGAAGAGCGCTGGTAAGCGCGCGAATTGGGAGAGAGCTACGTGGCCAAGTTGTCCAAAGCAATCATTCGTATCGCCATGACGGGCGCGGCGACATTCGCGGCCTTCTCAGCCACCACTATGGCCGTCGCCGGCGCACAGAAAACGCCACTCGCAGCGACGACCGCTCCTGCTCAGCAAAAGCCGCGCAACATCATTTTCGTCCTGGTCGACGATCTTCGGTACGACGGGATGGGCTTCCTGCAGCCGGGGCTGCTGAAGACGCCAAACATCGACCGCATGGCAAAGGAAGGCTCCTATTTTCCCAATGCCGTTGTGACGTCCTCGCTCTGCAGTCCAAGCCGCGCGACCATCCTCACCGGGCAAACTGCGCGCAACCACCGCGTGGTGGATAACAACGATAGCAGCGAGGCTGCGCTCACCTATTTTCCCAGCTATCTCCAGAAGGCCGGCTATGAGACGGCGTTCTTTGGCAAGTGGCATATGGGGGCTGCGACCGACGCGCCGCGTCCTGGCTTCTCAAAGTGGGTCAGTTTCAAGGGGCAAGGCACCTATTGGCCCCAGAAGGGCCCCAGTGCCGAATCCGGCGACGGCTCGACCCTGAATGTCGATGGCAAGGAGGTCGCTCGCACCGGGTATATCACGGATGAGCTAACCGACTATGCGATGAACTGGCTCACGAAGGAGCGCGATCCCAGCAAACCGTTCTTTTTGTATCTCAGCCACAAGGGCGTGCATTCGGATCCGTTGCCGCCGCCGCGTTATGCTCACCAATATGATAACGTGAAGTTCTCGTTGCCCGCCAGTGCTGCGGACACGCCCGAGAACAGTGCCGGCAAACCCCGCTGGGTGCATGATCAGCGCAATACCTGGCACGGAATCGAGTTTTTCTACAACTCCAATGTGCCAATGACGGACTACCTAAAATATTATTATGGAACGTTGTCTGCGATCGACGACAGTCTCGGCCGGATTATGGAGTTCTTGCGGAAGAACAAGTTGGACAAGGACACCCTTGTCGTGTTCACTTCTGACAATGGCTACATGATCGGCGAGCATGGCCTCATCGACAAGCGCAACGCCTATCAGGCATCGGTGCGCGTGCCGCTCGTCGTGTGGGAGCCCGGCACGGTGCCGGCCGGCCAGGTGAACGGGGGGCGTATTCGTAATCTGGATTTTGCGCCGACGTTTTTGGATGTTGCAGGCGCTTCCCGGCCCGAACAATTCGAAGGGCAGAGCGCCTGGTCGCTGTGGAACGGAACGACGTCAGCTGCCGACTGGAAGCCCGGCGATTTCGTTTATGAATATTATTGGGAGTATAATTTCCCAATGACGCCCACCACCTTTGCGATCACGCGAGGTAATCTAAAGTACATCCAGTATTACGGAATCTACGATACGGACGAGCTTTACGACCTGGCCGCCGATCCCGACGAGATGAAAAACCTCGTCGATGATCCACGCTATTCGGAGACAAAGCGCACACTGCGGCAAGCGCTGTTCCTTCAGCTCGGCAATCGCAAGGGTGAGCATCTGATTCCCTATATGGCTCGCAAGTCGATCGGCGCTGTGCGCAGGATGAAGGGTGGTACCGGCGCCGCGCCTTTCCCAGAATCCTGGTATATCGACCCCAATCCGACTGATCGCTTCGACAATATCGTGCCGGACAGCGCTGCGAAGGATGCGGCGAAGGCTGCTGGAAAGCCACTGACCTATACCCCGCCGCTGGGTGAGGAATTGAAACGTCAGGTGGACGGTGGCGGCGCGCACTAAGCGGCACCTGCTCGCTATCTGATCGTCGATGGCTTGCTTGCGCAGACAAATACAATCAAACCGCAGCATTGCGCATCGCTACCCTCGAAATGGGCGTGTCAGGCAAAGAACAAGGAAGGCTGTTGATGAACGAGGTCAGGAGGTTTCCGCAGGCTACTGGAAATCCCACCATAGCTGACGTCGCCAAGCGAGCAGGGGTCTCGTTGAAGAGCGTCTCGCGGGTGATCAACAAAGAGCCCCATGTGTCGCCCAAGTTGCTGGCTAAAGTCTCGGCGGCTATTGCGGAGCTGAAATATGTGCCCGATCCCGCAGCGCGCTCGCTGGCTGGGGTGCGGTCCTTCACCATCGGCGTGCTGTTCGACAATCCCAGCCCGAACTATACGATGAAGGCTATTACGGGCGCTTATCGCGCTTGTGTTGCGCGTGGTTACCATATGCGGTTCGACACGCTGGATTCGGTTGGGGGCTCAGCGCTGCTCTCGAGTCAACTGGATGCTGTGGTCCGAAACGGTCGCACGGACGGTTTCGTTTTGACGCCTCCACTGACGGACAACCGGGAGGTTCTCGATTATCTGGAGCGCCAGAATATCCGTTATGTGCGCATCGCTCCGGTCATTGATCCGGGGCGTTCCCCGGCAATCTCGATCGACGATGCCGCTGCTGCGGCTCAGGCTGCGCAATATCTTTCCGATCTGGGCCACAAGATCATTGGTTTGGTCAATGGCCCGCCACAGCACGGCGCAGCCACGCCTCGACGCAATGGTTTTGTCGAAAAACTGAAGTCGATCAGCGCTGACATCGTCATTCATGAAGCCAAAGGGGACTTTCTCTTCGAGAGTGGGATCGCCGCTGGGGAGGCGCTGCTATCGTGCGATCCTCGGCCAACTGCCATTTTTGCGACCAATGATGACATGGCGGCAGGCTTGCTCGTGGCGTGCGGACGAGCTGGGCTTACGGTACCGGACGCTGTCTCGATCGTCGGATTTGACGACAGTTGGATCGCGACTTCGGTTTGGCCATATTTGACCACGGTGCATCAGCCGATCGAAGATATGGCCGCTGAGGCTGTGGAACTGCTACTCAAGCCAAGCGAGCCGGGGGCTCCCTGCGAGGAGCGATTGCTGGACTATGACTTCGTGAGACGAGACTCCACCTCCGCACCAGCAGATGACTGTCGCCAGAAATGATCTGTTCCTGGCTGATCGGCCTTTGACGACAGTCGAGGCGATGCGTTCGGCTGCAAAGACCGGTATCGCGCGCCTCGATCTTCTCAACGCCGATATCCGGGTTGTTGCCTCCTGATCGCCCACCCAACTTTCGCATTGACCAACGCGGGGATGGAAAGACAGCGATGTCAGAATCTATTTGACAGCGATGTCAGTTATGCGGCAGGTAGGGACGGACTCAATTTGCCGAGTTAGCTATCTATGATGGCTCGCATGCACTGCCGGCCGCATAGACGACTTTAATGCCAGACGATCGCCGGGCATCGGCGGCTTGAAAGGGAGAGATTCATGACCAAGCGGACCTTCGGGCGCCTTCGCGCAGCACTTTTCGTTTCCAGCGCGTTGCTTTGCCAGGCTTTTCCGGCGCAAGCCCAGGGGGACAACGCGGCGTCTGAAGAGAACGCCGACATCGTGGTCACTGGTTCTCGCACGGCGCGTTCTGGCGTGGACATGCCGACGCCGGTGACGGTGGTCGGCCAGGATCTGATCAGTCAGACCGCTGCGACGCAGCTTTCCCAGGTCATCAACGATCTTCCCGTCGTTCGCGCGGACGTGAGTGCGACCACGGCCTTTGTCGGCGGTGGCGGCAATGGCCCGGGCAACAACCTGGTCAACCTCCGAGGCCTGGGCGCGGTGCGCACGCTCGTTCTCGTCGACGGCCTGCGGTATCCGGCGACAACATTCACCGGGCTCTTCAATACCGACCTCATTCCCAGCTCGCTCGTGTCGCGCCTGGATATCGTCACGGGCGGTGCGTCGGCGGCGTATGGCAGCGACGCTGTGGCGGGTGTGATGAATATCGTGCTTGACCACAAGCTGACCGGTTTGCGTGGTTCTGCCCAATATGGTGTGACCGATGAGGGCGACGGGCAGGAGCAAAAATACTCGCTCGCAGTCGGGCATGGCTTCGCCGACGACCGGATTCATATCATTGCAGGGCTGGACTATCAGGATCGGAAGGCTGTTGGAAACTGTTACTCCCGCGCCTGGTGTGCCGAGGAGTGGGGGCTCATGTCCAACTCCAATCCCGGCGTGAACGGACTACCGGCGCTCATCGTTGCCCCGGCGGTGCGTTGGTCGCAAAACACGCCTGCAGGCTTGATTGTCAGTTCGAAGTTGACCTCGGCATATGGTGGGCAGGAAGTGTCCGCGGACGGCAAGAGCCTGCTCCCCTTCACGTTCGGTCAGCTCTATACGCCCAATAACAATCAGATGATTGGCGGTGGTCGTCCCGGCATCAATCCCGCAGCCGGCGCATTCAACCTGCAGGGACCGCAGCAAAGGCTCGCGACCTATTTCCGGGCTGAGGCCGAGATATCGGACTCGCTGGAGGGTTGGGTCGATGCATCCTACGGGCGCACAGAGACGACAGGAACGTTCGCTCAGCTGCGTTCTGGCAACCAGAATGCCGCCGGTACGGCGCGCAGTGGTCCTCTGAACACCGGCGCGATCACGCTCTCGATCAGCAATCCGTTCCTGCCCGCTGCGCTGGTTCAGCAGATGACCGCGCAGAACATGACGACCGTGAACATCGGCAAGTCCGGCGACGGCCTGCTGGTTCCCATCGTCGACTATGACGTAAAGACCTATCGGGTCGCCGCGGGCCTTAAGGGCAAGATCGGCCAGTGGGATTGGGATGCGACTTATCTCCAAGGCGAAAGCCGGATCAACAACGTTGCGAACAACATCATCAATCAGACGAACTTCTCGAACGCCGTGCAGGCGGTAAATGGGGCCGGGGCCAATGCCGGTAAGATTGTCTGTTCGGTCAATCGCACCGCGACAGTGGTTGCGGGTTGCGAGCCTTTGAACCTGTTCGGCATCGGCACCGCGAGCCCGCAGGCGCTGGCTTATGCTTTCGGTACCGCCACGCAGTTCTCGAAGGTCAAGCTGAACGACGTGAGCTTCAACGTCCGTGGCGCCCCCTTCAGCACGGGGGCTGGCGACATCGATTTGGCAGCCGGCGTCGAATATCGCACGGAGAGCATCGCGGCCGAGGTGGACCCGGTATCCCTGACCGGCGCGTTCGTGCAGAATTACAGTCCGCTGCATGGTCGCAGCAAGATATTCGAAGTCTATGGCGAAGCCAATGTGCCCGTGCTCAAGGGCGTGCCGATGGCGGAACTGCTGGAGCTCAACGGCGCCGTGCGTCATGCCAATTACAAGCTCTCCAGTCCCGAGGCGCCGTTGCCCAGTGGCGGCGTCGGTCCGGCGAACTCCGGTTTCAACGCCCTGACCTGGAAGGCCGGCATCGTTTACAAGCCAAACGATTGGCTGCGCTTCCGCGGGACGATCTCCAGGGACTTCCGGGCACCAAACATCAACGAGCTGTTCATTCTGCCCAACACGCAGAATTCCGCCATTCTGGATCCGCGCACCAACACCAGCACCCAGGTGGCGACGCAGTCCAGCGGTAACCCGTTCCTGTCGCCGGAAATCGCCTACACCAAGACGGTCGGCGTTACGATCAAGCCCAACGGCGCGCTCAGGGATTTCCAGCTGTCAGTCGACTATTATAACATCAAGGTCACCGGTTACATTGCCGCCGTCGGCGGTCCCACACTGGTCACGCAGTGTTTCCAGGGTGTGCAGGCTGCGTGCGACTTCGTCACGCGTGATGCGTCAGGCGTTCTGACTTTTATCAGAAACCCTCAGGCCAACGCAAACGAACTGCAGGTTGCCGGCACCGATGTGGAACTTGGCTATCGCAATCACATTGGCGGGCTTGGCGATCTCGATGTTCGCGTCCTCGCGACGATCTATTCGAAACTGAACTACGTCAACGGCGGTTCGTCGGTCAGCGGAAAGTGCCAGAATGGCGTCGTTACGCAGCAGGCCTTCCCCAGCATGCCTTGCTATGAAATCAGTTCTCGGGTGACGTTGAAGACGGGGCCGGCCATTCTCGGTGCCCAGATTCGCTACATTCCGAAGGGCAAGTTCGGCAACATCTATGTCGGCCCACAGGACGAGGGATATAACCCGTCGCTCAGCAACAGCATCAGCAACAACCGTGTCTCTGCGATCGCTTATGTGGATGTGAACGGCAGCTATCGCATTCTGGAACGCGACAAGTCGTTCCTCGAAGTGTTCGGGTCCATCAAGAACGCCTTTGACAAGAAGCCGGCAATCGCACCGGCGAACAACATCGGTACGAACGCCAATATTTACGACGTGATCGGACGCATGTTCCGCGTAGGCGTTCGCTTCGCCTACTGACGGATCGCCTCGGTGTGAGTTTGTCGCGCCGAGGCTCCGCGTCCAGCATTGCTGCAACGGCGTGCTTCGGTCATCGAGGTTGAACAGGCCACCGGGAGGAAGGTTCAGTGAACAGTACGCTCTGCCTGTTTGGGAAACTTGGAAGCCACGAGGGCCGGCCAGCATGACAATCCGGCCCATCCTTTTTACTGCGCTGCTGGCGACAACGGCGGCCGTGTCGATCGGAGCGATCGCTGCGAATCAGTCGGCCAAAGCGCCTCGGGCCGCCTTGCAGCGGCATGCTGCGGCGCAGCCCAACGTCATCGTCATTCTCGTGGACGATCTTGGCTGGCCCGATGTCTCCACCTATGGCCGCGCGGAAGTTCCGACGCCGAACATCGATCGGCTCGCGCGCGCGGGTGTCGCCTTTTCGAGCGGTTACGTAGCTGCCTCGGTCTGCGCCGTGTCCCGGGCGGGTTTGCTCACCGGCCGCCGGCCCGCAGAGATCGGCTTCACCTACAACATCAATGATCGGGGCGGGGTCGATGCGGGCGCGGGCTTGCCCGTCGGGCAGTTGACAATTGCCGACCGTCTCAAGGCGCTCGGTTACAGCACCGCCGTCTTCGGAAAATGGCATCAGGGTGCCGAACGCCAATTTTATCCCACCAACAGGGGCTTTGACGAGTTTTTCGGATTTCTCGCCGGCGAAACGATCTATGTTGATCCGAAGACCCCGGGGATTGTCACGACACCGACTAAAGCCGACCGCTATCCGCTCGACAAGCGCGAGGGCAACGGCCAGATCGTCGAAGGACCGGACGCCAGGCCCGTCAGCAATTTCGATAAGTATCTGACGACCGAGATTACGGACCGTGCGGTCGACTATATTGGTCGAAAGGGGAAAGCGGGCCGCCCGTTCTTCGCCTATCTCGCCTACAATGCGCCGCATTGGCCGTTGCAGGTCCCCCAGCAGTATTTCGATCGCTTCAAGAACATCAAGGACCCGGTCAGACGAACCTATATCGCCATGATCGCCGCGATGGACGACGGTGTGGGCCGCATCATCGACAAGCTGGAGGCCATCGGCCAGCGCGACAACACGATGATCGTGTTCCTGTCGGACAATGGCTGTCCCGAGCAGTTCGGGTTCTGCGCGACCGATCATCCATGGGCGGCAGGCAAGTTTACCTATCTGGAAGGTGGCACGCGCGTGCCCTTCGTGGTGTCCTGGCCGGACGGGATAAAAGTGCGCGGGATGGTTGATACGCCGGTATCCTCTCTTGATATCCTTCCGACGGCTTTGCGTGCGGCGGCACCTGCGCGCCAGCTTCCCAAGGAACTGGACGGAAACGATCTTGTCGATGTCCTCCAACGCCCTGGCAGAACCCAGCGGACGATGCTCTGGGGGCAGGAACCCGTCTTCGCGGTGCGCGAAGGGCGTTACAAGCTCTGGCGGTCGAATGACTGGAACCAGACCTATCTTTACGATCTCGAAGCCGATCCGGGCGAACGCAAGGACCTCAGTGCCGAGAAGCCGGAGGTGCGTGCGGCGCTTGAGAAACGTATGGGCGATTGGCGCGGCTCCTTGCCCGCACCGCTCTGGCCACTGCATCAGACCCGAAAGGTCATTGTCAATGGCCGCGAGACTGAATGGGTCTATTGATCCGTTGATCTGCGACAGGGCGAGTACTTGGCGCTGAGGAGATTTGAATGAGCCTGTTTTCTGTCCGCAAGCGAGAGTTCCTGCTGGGAGGCGCGACGGCGGCGCTGGCAGGCATTCTACCAAGTCAGAACGCTGCGAAAGCGCAAGGCGGCGGGGCGCCGCCCAGGCCAATGAATCTCCTGTTGATCACTGCTGATGATCTGGATTGGTCGCTCCCGGGGTTCATGGGCGGCAAGGCCGGCCTGATGCCCAATCTCGACGCTCTTGCCCGACGGTCGCATCGGTTCGTCAACAACCGGACGGTTGCGCCGATCTGCATGCCGTCACGCGAGGCGCTGATGACGGGCCTCGTGCCTCATCGCAGTGGCGGCACCGGCTTTACGCCCGTTAATGCAGGCACGCCCACACTCGTCACATTGCTTAAGGAGCAAGGCTACTACACGGCAGGAATCCACAAGGTGGATCACATGCTGCCGCAGGATTGCTTCCCCTGGGACTTTCTACAGCAGAGCAAGGATCGAAGCACGCTCGTTCATGCCAACGGATTTCGCGTTGCGCTGGAGGAGGCGAGGAATGGCAAGAAACCGTTCTTCATCAACTGCAACAGCAACGATCCGCATCGCCCCTTCTATGGCAGCCCGCAAGCTGACAAGGTCGACCACGATCACACTGGTCCATACAAGGTGGCGCGTGAAGTCGGACCCGAAGACGTGGTGATCCCGCCCCATCTGGACGATCTGCCGGAGATCCGCCGCGAACTCTCACAATATTGGAACAGCGCACAACGTCTCGACATCGCGATCGGCAACATTCTGCGGGTGCTCGATGAGAGTGGCGAGCGTGACAACACAGTCGTCATGTTCTGCTCGGATCATGGCATGCCGTTCCCTTTCGCCAAGGCGACTTGCTACGAGCATGGGACGCGGGTGCCTGTTCTCATCTCCTGGCCAGGCATGGGCGCGCCGCGCGATTTCACTGAGCTGACGACGCATTGCGATATTCTGCCGACGCTTCTTGACCTGTTGGGCGTAAGAGCACCCGCCAATCTGGATGGGCAATCCTGGCTTCCCCTGATTATGGGATCGGCTGCGTTTGAACGCGCGTTCACGGTCACTTACGTCAACACGCTCTCGAGCGGCGTCTCCTATCCCATGAGGGCCATTCAGGATCACCGCTATGCCTTGCTCTTCACCCCATGGTCGGACGGCAAGCTCAAATATCGCTCGGAAAGCATGATGGGGCTCACCTTCAATGCCATGGTTGAGGGGGCCAAGATCGATTCCAAAATCGCGGCGCGAGTGGAGCAATGTACCGTCGGCATTCCGATGGCCTTTTACGATCTGGAGGCTGATCCCGGGCAGCGGCGCAATCTCGCTGCGGACAAGCGACATGCAGCGCGGATCGAGCGGATGGCGGATGCCCTCCTGAAGGATATGGAGCGGACCGGCGATCCGGAATTGGCGAATATCAAGGCGATCCTGAAGGGTGAGCCGACCGTAGTCCCACAGGACCCCGAACGTTACCGCTTGAGGGGAGGTGGTGACTGATGCGGCTTATGCGCTGGCGGTGTGGCCAGGCTTGACGCGTATGCGATCTGCTTGGATCATGTCCGCGACGCTAGGAGCGTTTGCCTTTCCTGCGACGTGCCAAGCCCAGACAGCCGCTCCCGCTTCCGCCGCCTGCTACGAGATCGACCGCATCGGCCCGCTCGTCGAGCTCAGCATTCCGGGCAGTAAGTTGACCGCAGTCGTCGCGCCAAAACAGGGCGGGGCGCTGGTCGGCCTGAGCGTCAAGCGCGATGGGATGCGTCGCGAGTTGCTCTATCGTGGCATGGATTTTTGTCCGCGCGAAGGATGGGGCGGCAAGGCCCCCATCCTCTGGCCAGCAACCGGCCGGAACTTCGATGAGAAGGCACCGAATGGACTTGGCTGGAGTTGGAAGGGGCGTCCATTGCCCATGCCAATCCACGGCTTCGCACGTGATCTGCCCTGGCGGGTGGTGTCGCAGGCAGGGGGTGGGAAGGAAGCGACTGCCAGGCTGGAGTTGACGGAAACGGCCTCGACGCTCGCCTATTATCCGTTCCGTTTCGTCTTCACGATTACCTATCGCCTCAAAGGGAGTATGCTGTCGATCGAGCATCGCATTGTCGCGTCGTCGGCAAATGAGGGGCCGATGCCGTTTTCGATCGGTAACCACATCACCTTCCGTCAGCCCCTGCTGGGTGCCGGGACGATGACCGTGACCACGCCGGCGCGAAAGCAAATTCTGCTGGATCGTTCTGGCAAACCAACCGGCGTCGCATCGCAGCCTTCGCTCGATCGCTTTCCGGTCGCGGCGCTTGGACGCGAAAAAGCGCTGCCACTGGCGGACTACCCCGCAACTCCCTGGGTGCGGCTGGACGATGAGAGTGGCCTGCGGATCACGCTGTCTCATCACGCCAGTCGAAGGCTGGACGGCTTGCCGGTAATGTTCAATTTGTGGGGCAATGCGGAAGCGGGTTTCTTCAGCCCTGAACCGTGGCTGGGCCGGCAAAACGCACTGGTTGATGGGACTGGGCTGGTGAGGTTACCGGCTGGCAAGGCGTTCATCTGGGTGATCAAGATACGCGTGGAGGATTAGCGCCGACTGTTTGCACGCGCTTTGCTTCTCTTTCCTTCGCCTATCGTTTGAGTGCTGCGGCTTCTGTGGCGAGTTGTTCGACCTTGTGGGGGTCGAGCGGCCCTTTGGGGACCACCCAGCTTCCGCCGACGCAGCCGATGAACGGCTGGGCAAGCCAGTCGGGCGCGGTGTCTGCGGAGATGCCGCCGGTGGGGCAGAA
>JAFKLY010000001.1 GCA_017304655.1 Sphingomonas sp. | reverse complement strand
CGCGAAACGCCCCGTCGTCCATCTCGCTCCGGCCCGACGCCAGAATGCGAAACCCTTCAGGCAGCAGCCCATCGCTCAGCAAATGATACAAGGACGGAAACAACATCCGATGCGCCAAATCACCGGTCGCGCCAAAAAGTATGAGGGTGCGGGCGGCAAGGGGGTAAGCGGTGCCCATCAGTTGACGCTCATTTCTCAGGCCTGCCGTATGTCACTTTCATTGTCACAGCCTCTCCACCCTTCGACGTCCGAGGGTCCAAGGGTGATGATGGATAATGACATCGCTGTCAATATTGAGCCTATGACTCTTGCTTATCCTGCGGACGGCCTCTGGTCTTCCTAGTCCGTGCCTGATCCGACGACCGCAAGGAGGGCGAACCCCAATTATACGAAACGTGTGGGGTAGAATGTGGTGTTATCACATAAAAATATACATATTATTCACAATAATCAGTTGCTTAATCAAACAACATATCGGACACCCTCTCCGCCAGTTTCTGATCGTAATCGCTTCGCTCACAGGTTGTAGCGCATGACGAGCAGCGACGAGAGCGCCACGACCATGATCAGCACGAGCGGCAGGCCCGAGCGGATGTAGTCGCGGAAGGTGTAATTGCCCTCCGTCAGGATCATCATGTTGGTCTGGTAGGCAACCGGTGTCGCGTAACACAGGTTGCAGCCGAACAGCACGGCGAGAATGAGCGGTTCCGCCGGAAGGCCCAGCGTCATGGCGAGATTGAAGGCGATCGGCGTGCCCACGGCCGCGGCGGTGGTGTTCGAAGCGAAATTGGTAAGCACGGTCACGAACAGCATGATCGTCGCCAGCACTGCAGCGGGCGGCAGATACTGGAGGCCGCTGGCCAATCCCTGCCCAAGCCATTCCGCCGCGCCCGAGACCAGGATGATCTTGCCCAGCGCAATGCTCGCGGCGACCAGGACGATCACCTTGGCCGACAAGGCACGGCCGACGCGATCAAAACGCACGCAACCGGTGGCGAACATCAGGATCGCGCCCGCCAGCGCCGAAATGGCGATCGGCACGAGGCCGAAACTCGCCAGCCCGATGGAACCGCCCATGATCGCGAGAGCGAGCTGCGCCTTGGCCGACCGCGCTACTTCCTTGCCGCCCTCGAGGAGCAGCAACCCGTCGCTCTGCGCGAACGACTGAAGATCGGCCGGCATACCCATGACGAGTAGAACGTCGCCTTCCGTCAGCGCGGCCTCGGCCGTCGGCGCGCGCGTTTCGCCGATCAGGCGTCGGGCCTGGTGGATGCCGAGCACGGCGACATTTTCCAGGCCCGCCGTCGCCAGGGTTACGCCCACCAGGCGGCTGTCTGGTGCAATGGTCATCTCGGCGACAATCAGATCCTCGCGGATTTCGGACGCTTGCTGGCGGAGACGGGCAAGGAGCCAGGATGGCGCGAGCGTGGCGTTCATACGTCGCGCCGCTTCCTCAAGGGCATCATGCGGCCCCGCAATCGCAATGCGGTCGCCGATGTCGATCGTGCGTCCACCGCCACGCTCGTAAAGACTGATCTCGCGCGGCAATACGGTACGCACGGCTTCCATGGACTTTCCGAGGACGGAGGAGCGCTCGTCGAACCGCAAGGTGGCGAGGAAGGAGCGCGACTGGGGCGCGACGTCGGCAGAATTGTCCGGCAGCAGCCGGGGCATCACTAGCCAGATATAGGGCAGGGCGACGAGCGCAGCGAGAAGCACGATACTGGTGAAATGGAAGACACCGATGGGCGCCATGCCGAGATCGCGGGCAATTGAGACGACGAGCAGGTTGGTCGAGGTACCGATGGATGTCGACATGCCGCCGATCAGGATGGCGGCATTGGCCGGAATTAAAGTCTTGGATGCCGGCAAGCCGCCCTTCAGGGCGAGCTGCACGAGGATGGGCAGCATCAGCACCAGAACCGGCGTATCGTTAATGACCATGCTCATGAGGAGGGCCAGGACGAGCGTCACTAGAAGCCCAATTTGCCGGTTCCAGCGCCAGACACGGTGGAGAGTCCGAGCGGCCGGATCAAGAGCGCCGGTGACGACAAGCCCCCGACCGAGGATCATGAGCGCGCAGATCGTGACGAGTGCATGATGACCAAACCCCTCGAAGGCGAGCGCGAGGCCCTCATTCGGGGCAGTCCCAGGCAGCGGAAAGACGTACAGCCCGAGCGCGATGGCCGCGATCGTCATCAGGGAGATGATCTCCACGCGGACTCGTCCTCGCGCAAAGGCGACAAACATAGCGATAGCGAGGGCCATGGCTGCCGCCGCGTGGGGAGATGGCGCGGTCAAATCGGTTGCTCGAGCGTGGTTGATGTCAAGGCGGCATCAGGATCGTTCAGCTCGCTGATGCACTGATAGGGCAACCTATTCCTCCGTTTCGCTCTCACGTTGACCATACAGGCGGCGAGCGTCCTTAGCCACCTGTGTCTGGTCAAGCCGGGGGAACGACCAGTCGGCGCCGTCAGCATCATTGCAACGCCACCATACGCCAGTTCGGTCAAGCGGCAGGGATTGGGTGTCGCCCTAGCGGCCCTGCCAGACAGGAGGGCGCTTCTCGATGAAGGCGGCCATGCCTTCATTCTTGTCCTGCGTGGAGGCGAGGAGCTGGAAGATCCGGCGCTCGCCGACCAATCCCTGCGTAAGGCCGGTCTCGAAGGCGAGATTGACGAGTTCCTTGTTGGCCATCGCGGCGAGCGGCGGCATGGCGGCGATCGCCTGCGCGGTCTTGAGCGCTTCTGCCAGCAGGTCCGCCGCGGGCACGATGCGCGCGACGAGTCCGGCACGCTCGGCCTCGATGGCGTCCATTCGCCGGCCAGTGAGGCACATCTCCATCGCCTTGGCCTTGCCGATGGCGCGGGTCAGGCGCTGCGATCCGCCCATGCCCGGTGCCACGCCCAGCGTGATCTCGGGCTGGCCGAACCTGGCCGTGTCGGCCGCGATGATGAAATCCGCCATCATCGCCAGCTCACAGCCCCCCCCGAGTGCGAAGCCGGCCACCGCCGCGATCCAGGGCTTGCGTGTGGCGCAGACGCGGCTCGTCCAGGGGCCAAACAG
Source organism: Sphingomonas sp. (assembly GCA_017304655.1). Lineage (GTDB taxonomy): Bacteria > Pseudomonadota > Alphaproteobacteria > Sphingomonadales > Sphingomonadaceae > Sphingobium. Next base: position 28,412 of record JAFKLY010000001.1, on the reverse strand, counting down.
CTCGGCAGCATACATGTCCGCACCCGACTTGTCGGCCATCTCCTTGATATCGGCCCCGGCCGCGAACGCCTTTTCGCTTCCGGTCAGCACCAGGCAGCGTTGGCTCTCATCGGCGTCATAGGCAGCCATAACTGCGATGAGGTCGGCCAGCACCTCACTGTTCAGCGCATTGAGGGCCTGCGGGCGATTGAGCGTAACGAGCGTGACGGCCTCGTGCCGTTCGACCAGAAGTGTCTCATAGTTCATGATCGTCTGCTCCCGTGCTGCTCGATGCTGCCTGCCTACCCGATCGGCCGCTGCGGCGCAGCATCAAACTCGGGGGTGAGCGCCGATCGCGCCAGGTTCAGTAGCGGTCCGGCACATGTCCCTGATTGCCCCAGCTTGCGCTGTCTGCCGGGTATGGGAGCATGGTGGCGGCCCAGGCCGTATGCGCCTTCTTCATTGCCTCGAACCGCTCCGGTTCGCGCTTCGCGAAGTCGGCCCGTTCATGCTCATCCTGTGCGAGGTTGAAGAGATGCTCATATTTGCCAATACGGAGATATTTCCAGTCTCCATCGCGATGGGCGGCCTGACCATTGGCCTTGAACATCCAGAACAGGCTGCGCGACACGCTGGCGCCGCCCAGTAGCTGGGGCAGGATGTTCATCCCGTCAGTGGGCGCCTTGAAGGACGCCGGTGCGCCCGCCGCCGCGAGGAAGGTCGGCATCCAGTCCATCGAGATCGCGACCTGATCGCTGCGGCTGCCCGGGAGGATATGCCCGGGCCAGCGCACAAGCAGCGGCACGCGCAAACCGCCTTCGAGCAGTTCACCCTTCATGCCGGTAAAGGGCCACACATTGGAGAAGCGCTCCCCGCCATTGTCGCTGGTGAAGACGACAATGGTGTTGTCCGCCTCGCCAAGATCCGCGAGCGCTTGTAGCACCTTTCCGACATTGGCATCGAGCGACGTGAGCATCTTCTGGAAAGTGGCGATGCTGCCGCCGTCCTGATGCATGATGTTGGTCAGCGTCTCGGCGACCTTCATGTCTTCCGGACCTTCCCAGGGCCAATGAGGGGCGGTGAAGTGCAGGCTGAGGAACAGGGGCACGTTGTCTGCTTTCGCCTCGCGCAGTTCGCGGATCGCGCGGTCGCCGAGTTCGTCGGTCAGATAGCGATGGGTCTTGAGCACTGTCTCGCCGTCGTGCAGCGCCGCGCTCGCAATGTCGGCCTGGACGAAATAGTCCTTGCCGCCGGAATAGATGCCGAAGAAGCGATCATAACCGCTGCGGGTCGGGCCGAATTTGGGCGCGTCGCCCATGTGCCATTTGCCAACCAGCGCCGTGCGATAGCCAAGCTGGCGCATATAGCCCGGCATCGTCGGCACCGTGGGATCGAGACCGATCGTCGCGGAATTGGCACCCAAGGGTTCTTCCTGGCCGATCCGGAAGCGATTTTGGTAGCGGCCCGTGATCAGACCCACGCGGGTGGCGGTACACACGCAGCTATTGGCATAGCCCTGGGTGAGCGTGACACCTTCCGCGCCGATGCGGTCGATATTCGGGGTCTGGTAGACTTTTCCATAGGCGCCAAGGTCGCCATAGCCCATGTCATCAGCCATGATGTAGACGATGTTGGGCTTACGGGCAGGGCTCTTGGCTGAGGGCGCTGCGGCCATCGCGTCATGGGCGATCAACGCTGCACTGGCGCTCAAGGCTGCGCCCAGAACGCTGCGTCTCGTGATTGGCATGTGGTCACCCTCCCTGTGGCTCGTCCGACAGCGTCTGGACGACTCAAAATATGAATTAGTTTTCACATGTGCTAGAGAAGCGCTCGCGACGTCGCAAGGATCGAACGCGTCCGCATCCGCCCAGGGATGGATATCACTAAAATGGCAGCCTAAACAGGCGACCATGCCGTCCTCTCTCGCTCTCTCGATTCCGGAGCCGCAGCAATCGCGGAGTGCCCAGACGCAGCAGTCGTTGATCGAGGCGGGCAAGGCGATCCTGCGTGAGATGCCTTGGGAAAGCGTATCGATCGCGATGATCGCGAAGAAAGCGGGGCGCTCGGTTGGCGTCTTCTATCAGCGGTTCGGGAGCAAGGATGATTTCCTCACCGTCCTGATCAGCCTGTGGCTGGCAGAGGGTTATGCCCGGATTGAACAGGCAAGCGCACAGAGCAGCCCGCTTGCGGTGATCGAGGCGAATCTGGATGCGCTTTACGATCGGATCAGCACCAACCGATATTTCTGGCGAGCGGCTCTCCAGCGCGCGATGGACGATCCGGCGAGTTGGGAGCCCTTTCGGCGGCTCGGAGCCGCCACACGACAAAGGTTTGGCGACGATATTGGCGCAAACAGAGGCCGGCCGCTTGATGCTGAAGAGCGGCATCGGTTGGATCTGGCGGTTCAGGTCGCCAACAGCATCATCAACAACGCGCTACTGAACGATCCGGGGCCGCTTCGGATCGGCCAGCCGGAATTTCTGCCGACAATCAAGCAGATATTCCTGACCGTGGCGGCGCTCGACCTCGACTGCGAAGAGCGCCGCTCCGGGTGATCAGAGAATATATTTGCTGAGATCGGTGTTTTTGGCGATGCCCGAAAGCTGCCGCTCGACATAACCAGCGTCGATGTGGATCGTCTCACCAGCCCGGGTATCCGCCTCGAAGCTCACATCCTCCAGCAGCTTTTCCATCACCGTCTGCAGACGGCGCGCGCCGATATTCTCGACCTGCTCGTTCACGCTGGCGGCGATCTTGGCGATCGCACGGATGCCGTCCGGCTCCAGGCTGATCGTCACACCCTCGGTCGCCAGCAACGCAGCATATTGCTCGGGCAGCGAAGCCTTGGTGTCGGAAAGGATCGAAACGAAATCCTCCTCGGTCAGGCCCTTGAGTTCCACGCGGATCGGCAGGCGGCCCTGCAACTCCGGTAGCAGGTCGCTCGGCTTTGCGACGTGAAATGCGCCGGAGGCGATGAACAGGATGTGGTCGGTTTTGAGCGGACCATATTTGGTGGCGACGGTCGTGCCCTCGATCAGCGGCAGCAGATCGCGCTGGACGCCCTCGCGGCTTACCGATCCGCCGCGCACGTCGCTCACCGCGATCTTGTCGATCTCGTCGAGGAACACGATGCCGTTCTGCTCGGCTGACTGGATGGCGGTCCGCGCGACATCGTCCTGATCGAGGCGCTTGTCCTGCTCTTCCTCGACCAGCTTGTCCCAGGCATCGGCGACACGCATCTTGCGGCGCTTCTTCTGCTGCTGGCCAAGCGCCTTGGACATCATGTCCGAGAGGTTGATCATGCCGATATTGCCGCTCATGCCGGGGATTTCCATCGGCATGGAAGGGGTCTCGGCGACGTCGACCTCGACCTCGACGTCGTTCATCTGATTGTTCTCGATACGCTGGCGGAAGGAGAGGCGGGTCGCCTCGCTCGCTTCCTTGCCGGTGAGGGCATCGAGCAGGCGGCCCATCGCGGCTTCCGAGGCCGCGCCCCGCACGGACTCGCGCCGGCGTTCCCGCTCGAGGCGCACGGCTTCCTCGACCAGATCGCGCACGATCTGCTCCACATCGCGGCCGACATAGCCGACTTCGGTGAACTTGGTGGCTTCCACCTTGATGAAGGGGGCATCGGCCAGCCTGGCGAGGCGCCGGCTGATCTCGGTCTTGCCACAGCCGGTGGGGCCGATCATCAGGATGTTCTTGGGCGTCACCTCGTCGCGCAGCTCCGCCGGCAACTTCTGGCGACGCCAGCGATTGCGAAGAGCGACTGCGACGGCGCGCTTGGCGTCGGTTTGGCCAATGATGTGCGCGTCAAGCGCGGCGACAATGGCTTTGGGGGTGAGATTGTCGTTCATGGTGCTTCTTTGAATTCGGTTCGTCTCGAGCGAGGTCGAGAGATGAACGGGAAGGTGGATCAGACGGCCGAGTCCAGGGTCTCGATAGTCAGGCTGTCATTGGTGTAGACGCAAATCTCGGCCGCGATGGCCATTGCCTTGCGGGCCTGCGTCTCGGCGTCCTGCTCATAGTCGGCCAATGCACGCGCTGCGGCGAGGGCATAGTTGCCGCCAGAGCCGATCGCCGCGATCCCCTCGACCGGTTCCAGCACGTCGCCATTGCCGGTGAGAATCAGCGTCGTCTCCTTGTCGGCCACGATCATCATTGCCTGCAGGTTGCGCAGATAGCGGTCGGTGCGCCAGTCCTTGGCGAGTTCTACTGCGGCGCGCATGAGCTGGCCGCCATGGCGCTCCAGCTTGGCCTCGAGCCGCTCAAACAGGGTGAAGGCGTCGGCCGTGGCGCCGGCAAAGCCGCCGATGACGCTGCCGTCATGCAGGCGACGAACCTTGCGGGCGTTAGGCTTCATGACCGTCTGGCCCATTGAGACCTGGCCATCGCCAATGACGACGACTTTGCCGGATTTGCGGACGGAGAGAATGGTGGTGCCGTGCCAGACCGGCATGGCGTGATGGTCTTGATCGCTCATGGGCGGCCATATGGGGCGCGTGCCGCCATGCTGCAAGCCGGGTAGGGCGCTGGGCCATGCACCTAATGGCGCTGGCAACGCGGCATGGCGCTTGACAGCCGCGTTCACTCTCGTCAAAGCGCTCGCTCCGCGGCATATGCCGGGCGCGTAGCTCAGTGGTAGAGCACACCCTTCACACGGGTGGGGTCGTAGGTTCAATCCCTACCGCGCCCACCACCGGACCGATTGGTCCAGGTGATTCAAGGCGCGAGCAGCCAGTCTTCCAGCGCGTTGGCAGCCCTTAAATCCGCTAAGTTCTGTCCAATCGGTGGCCAGGCGTCAGGCGCCGGTCCTTGGCTCGCTGGTGAGTATCCATCGTCCTGTCCGCGCCTGATCACCATGCAAGGCGCCGGTCAGGCGGGGAAGCCGATCGCTCAGTGATCCATATGCTCATGGTCCGCCATATTGGCCGGTTCGGTGGCGGCGCTGGCGGGCGGCGCCTGAACGACGGCATCGACAAGGATCCGATCGCCATTCGAGAACAGGAATGTGAAGCTCATCTTGCCGTCGGCCAGCGCGGCCTTGTTGACGGACCAGAGCATCACATGCTTGCCGCCCGGTTCGAACGTCACTGTCGCCTTCGCGGGCACATTCACCTGGTCGAGCGCCTTCATCATGGCCATGCCGCCTTCGGTCGTGCTTTCATGCATTTCGACACGCACGGCCTCATCGGTGGTTATGCCGCGCAGGACGACTGGCTCGGCGCCGCCGTGGATCGTGAAATAGGCAGCGGCCGGCGCCTGTGGATTGGCATTTAGGCGGACATAGGCGCCATCGACATAAAGCGGGGGCGGTTCGCTACAGGCGGCGAGGCCGGCGAGCAGGAGCGGAAAGGCAAGGCGTACGCCAGGCGCGGTCCAGGCACGGAACGACATCACTCTCCTCGCTTTCTGTCAGTCTCGACGCAACGATTGAGGCTGAACCTATGGTAGCCTCGGCCCTTCGGCAATGGCCCGGCGCAAAATGGCGTCCACCTGATCCGTCCCGGCCCTGAGCGACAACCGATTGAGGAGGTCATCATGCGCGGCGTCCGCAATGCGCTGCCGCAAGGGCGCGTCATCGAGCAGGTCGAGAATGATACGAGCCCATTGCTCCGGTGTTTCGGCCAGATAACCGTTACGGCCGGTCTCGAAGAAATGCGGATGTTCCCCATTGGGATGGCTGATCGACGGCACGCGCGCATGCAGGTAGCCGAGCAGCTTGCCAAACGATTTTCCAGCGCTGAACCCTTCGACGTTGACGAGCGGGTTGAGCCCGACCGCGACCTCCTCCAGCGAGGCAAGGAAGCGATCATAGCCCATGGTCGGCAAGGTTTCGGTCGGCACGCCGCGCGCCCGAAACCGGTCGACCAGTGCCTGATAGGGCGGGGACCCGTCATCCGCATAGAGACGGAAGCGGACGTCACTCCGCGCCTTGGCGACGAGGGCCATCACCTCGATCGTGAAATCCGCTTCGAGCGGATAGCCGGTCGGCCCGCTCGCGGCCCAGCTTACGATCGGCCCGCGTTCGGCTTGCGGGCGGCTGGGTGCGTCGAGGACAGGCGTCGCTGTCCAGACGACATCAACCGCGTCATTATGCTGCCGGCACCAGTCAGCGATGTAGTTGGAACCGGCGATGATCCGCGTGCAGCCGCGCATGTTGTCGAGCACGCGGGGGAGCTGCTCCCCCGTCTGGAAATCGGCGTCGTCGATATCGAACACACAAGGCACCGGGCGGAAATGCTGCGGCACGTTCAGCGGATGCCGGTTCATCTGGATGAGGATGACATCCGGCCGGAACAGCCGGACGACCCTTTTGCGCTGCCTCAGGCTGAGATGCACGGGGCAGACGGCTGTTTTCCATCCCCGCCGGCTCAGTTCTTCCGCAATGCTGGTCGCGCGCAGATAGGTCGCGCCGATCTTCTCGTCGTCGCTCAGCATGGCGAGCAGGCGAGGCTCACCGGATTGACTAAGCATTCGGGCGTAGAGCCGCAATTCGCGGAGCATCGCGCCGAACCGTCGACGGATCGTCCGATAGGCAGCGGTCAGGGGAGCGCCCAATCAATATCTCCTGGCCCGGATATGCAAGGATCGACCCGCAAAACCCCATGATCCCGAGCGGGTTTGCGCGTCTTGCAACAATGTCAGGGGGTGTCAACCTTGCACACATTGGAAGCCGCCCTATATCCGCCAACGAAACACGGTTCCCGCGTCGGCGCCTTATGCGGCCGGGAGCCGGTCACCGCTGAACTTATTTGGGGTACAAGAGGGCAAAATGGCTAAGGTTATCGGGATCGATCTGGGTACGACGAACAGCTGCGTCGCCGTGATGGACGGCGGCAAGCCGAAAGTGATCGAGAATGCGGAAGGCGCGCGGACGACGCCGTCGATCGTGGGTTTCGCCAAGGATGGTGAGCGCCTCATTGGTCAGCCCGCGAAGCGCCAGGCCGTGACCAATCCGGACAATACGGTCTATGCGGTGAAGCGCCTGATCGGCCGCCGCTTCGACGATCCCCTGACCAAGAAGGACATGGAGCTCGTCCCTTATTCCATCGCCAAGGGCCCCAATGGCGACGCTTGGGTAAAGGCTGGCGGTCAGGACTACAGCCCGTCGCAGATCAGCGCCTTCATCCTTCAGAAGATGAAGGAAACGGCCGAGGCCTATCTGGGCGAGACAGTCACGCAGGCTGTCATCACCGTGCCGGCCTATTTCAACGACGCTCAGCGTCAGGCCACCAAGGATGCCGGCCAGATCGCTGGTCTGGAAGTGCTGCGCATCATCAACGAGCCGACTGCGGCCGCGCTGGCTTATGGCCTGGAGAAGCAGGACGGCAAGACCATCGCCGTCTATGACCTTGGCGGCGGCACGTTCGATATCTCGATCCTCGAGATCGGTGACGGCGTGTTCGAGGTGAAGTCGACCAATGGTGACACCTTCCTGGGTGGTGAGGATTTCGACTCCAAGGTCGTCGAATATCTCGCCGAGGATTTCCGCAAGGCCGAGGGCATTGACCTCACCAAGGACAAGCTGGCCCTGCAGCGCCTGAAGGAAGCGGCTGAAAAGGCCAAGATCGAACTGTCGTCGGCTGCGACGACCGAGGTCAACCTGCCCTTCATTACGGCGGACCAGAATGGCCCGAAGCACCTCGTCAAGACGATCACCCGCTCGGACCTGGAGCGCCTCGTCGAGGATCTCATCAAGCGCACGCTCGATCCGTGCAAGAAGGCGCTGGCCGATGCCGGCGTGAGCGCGAGCGAGATCAGCGAGGTCGTCCTCGTCGGCGGCATGACGCGCATGCCGCGCGTCCGCGAAGTCGTGAAGGACTTCTTCGGCAAGGAACCGCACACCGGCGTGAACCCGGACGAGGTCGTGGCCATGGGCGCCGCCATTCAGGCCGGCGTGCTGCAGGGCGACGTCAAGGACGTGCTGCTGCTCGACGTGACGCCGTTGTCACTGGGCATCGAGACGCTGGGTGGCGTGTTCACCCGGATGATCGATCGCAACACGACGATCCCCGCCAAGAAGTCGCAGGTCTATTCGACGGCCGAGGACAATCAGCAGGCAGTGACGATCCGCGTGTTCCAGGGCGAGCGCGAGATGGCGGCCGACAACAAGCTGCTCGGCCAGTTCGATCTGGTCGGCATCCCGGCCGCGCCGCGCGGTGTTCCGCAGATCGAAGTGACGTTCGATATCGACGCGAATGGCATCGTGAACGTGTCCGCCAAGGACAAGGGCACCGGCAAGGAGCAGCAGATCAAGATCCAGGCGTCGGGCGGCCTGTCCGACAACGACATCGAGCAGATGGTCCGCGATGCCGAGCGCTTTGCCGAAGAGGACAAGAAGCGGCGCGAGGCGGCCGAGGCCAAGAACAATGCCGAGAGCCTGATCCACACGACAGAGCGCCAGCTCAGCGAGCATGGTGACAAGGTGGATGCTGGTCTCAAGGGCGAGATCGAGGCTGCAGTCGCTGCCGCCAAGAGCGCCGTCGAGAGCGGCGACATCGAGGCCATGAAGACCAAGACGCAGGAGCTTGCGCAGGTTTCGATGAAGCTCGGCCAGGCGATTTACGAGAAGGAACAGGCTGCGGCCGCGTCTCCCTCGCCTGATGGCGCTGCCCCGAAGGCCGATGATGACGTCGTCGACGCGGAATTCTCCGAAGTCGACGAGGACAACAAGGCTTAAGAACGAAAGACCGGCATCAGGCTGGCATCCGCGTTGCGTGATGCCAGCCTGTCCTGGATTTGGGGTTGCTTCCGCGCATGAGTAGCGAAGTCGACTATTACGAACTGCTCGAAGTCGAGCGTACGGCCGATGCGGGCACGCTCAAGGCCGCCTATCGCAAGCTGGCGATGAAATATCACCCGGATCGCAATCCGGGGTGCCAGGACAGCGAGGCCCGGTTCAAGGCGATCAACGAAGCCTATGACTGCCTGAAGGACGAGCAGAAGCGCGCCGCTTACGACCGTTTCGGTCATGCCGCCTTCCAGCAGGGTATGGGCGGCGGCGGTAATGGCTTTGGCGGCGGGGCCGGCTTCTCCGATTTCAGCGATATTTTCGATACGATCTTCGGTGGCGGCTTCGGCGGCCAGCGCCAGCAGACGCGGCGCGGCGCGGATCTGCGTTATGATCTCGAAATCAGCCTGGAAGATGCCTTCCATGGCCGGGATACGACGATCAGCATCGATGTTTCGGCTCCGTGCGAGGCGTGCGACGGCAGTGGCGCCGAGCCAGGCACCGGGGTCGAGACCTGCGGTACCTGCGCCGGCCATGGCAAGGTGCGCGCCCAGCAGGGCTTCTTCGTCATCGAGCGCACTTGCCCGAGTTGCCATGGCGCCGGCCAGCGCATCAAGTCGCCGTGCCGGACCTGCCGGGGCGAGGGGCGCGTGGACAAGGCGCGCTCGCTCGACGTCAAGATCCCGCCGGGGGTCGATGAAGGCACGCGCATCAGACTGGCCGGGCAGGGCGAGGCCGGTCCGCGCGGCGCGCCGGCGGGTGATCTCTACATCTTCCTGCATGTGAAACGGCACGCCATTTTCGAGCGGGACGGCACCAACCTGTTCTGCAACGTGCCGATCAGTTTCACGCTGGCGGCGCTTGGTGGGGAAATCACCGTTCCAGGCCTTGATGGCAGCAGTCATGAAATCCGCATTCCCGCTGGCATTCAGTCGGGCAAGCAACTGCGCCAGCGCGGCGCCGGCATGCCGGTGCTCAACAGCCGGGGCAGGGGCGATATGGTGGTTCAGATCGAGGTTGAAACGCCGACCCGGCTGACTGCGCGTCAGAAAGAGTTGCTGGAGGAATTCCGCGCGACTGAAACCGGGGAAGAATGCCCGCAGTCCAGCGGCTTCTTCAGCAAGCTCAAGGATGTGTGGAATGATCTGACGGAGTAGGCGCTTGCCGCTCCGTCAGACTGTCATTGCCCGACAGCGATAAAATCCACTGTCCGTGCACGTTGCCTATTTCGGTAGAGTGATCCGCGCCCCATCCGCCGCATCGCTGATGACGAGGTCGGCGATAGCGCGGCCGACGATATCGGGCGTCTTGAGCGTTGCGGGATCTTCGCCCGGATAGGCGCGGGCGCGCATCGCCGTGCGGGTCGCGCCAGGCTCGACGATGTGCGTCCGAATCCGCGTGATATTGCGCACTTCCTGCCCGTAGGCGTCGATGAGCACCTCAAGTGCGGCCTTGGACGCGCCATAGGCCCCCCAATAGGCACGCGGTTTCGCGGCAACGCCGGTGGTAATCCCGACCACGCGGGCATCCTCGCTGGCGCGCAACATGGGATCGAACGCCGCGATGAGAGCTTGAGGCGCCGAGACGTTGAGCGTCAATTGGCGCGCGAATTCCTTGGCGTCGATTGCCGGGACAGCTGCAAGCGAGCCCAGCGTTGCGGCGTTGAGAACGAGCACATCGAGCGCACTCCAGCGACCGGAAACGGCCTGCGCGAGGCGGCCTATGCTTTCGCCGTCGATCAGGTCCAGCGGCGCGATGGTCGCGTGGCCCCCGGCGGCGTGAATGGCGTCCTCGACCTTTTCCAGATCAGGCACGGAGCGAGCCACAAGGATGACATGGGCGCCATCGCTAGCGAGCGCCTGCGCCGTTGCGGCGCCGATGCCCCGGCTCGCGCCAGTCACGAGGGCGAGCCGCCCGGCGAGCGGCCTGGTATCCGTCTGGTCCGTCATGATGGTCTCTTCCCGGTCTCAGACGACGCGTTCGCGCAGCAGTTCGAGCTGATTGACGTCGGCCTGATCGTCAAAGTCGGTCAGGGTGGTAGGATAGGCACCGGTAAAGCAGGCGTCGCAATATTGCGGGCTTTCCTCGTCCCTGTGGTTCTCTCCGATCGCGCGATAAAGCCCTTCGATCGAGACGAAAGCCAGGCTGTCGGCATGGATGAAGGCGCACATCTGCGCGACATCCATCTTGTGGGCAAGCAGCTTGCCGCGTTCGGGTGTGTCAACACCGTAGAAGCAGCTATGCCGCGTGGGCGGGCTGGCGATACGCATGTGCACTTCCTTGGCACCCGCCTCCCGCATCATCTGCACGATCTTGAGGCTGGTCGTGCCGCGCACGATCGAATCGTCGATCAGCACGATCTTCTTGCCATCGATCAGCGCGCGATTGGCATTGTGCTTCAGCTTCACGCCGAGATGGCGCACCTTGTCGCCGGGCTGGATGAAGGTGCGGCCGATATAGTGCGAACGAATAATGCCGAGCTCGAAGGGAATGCCCGATTGCTGGGCATAGCCGATCGCCGCCGGCACGCCACTGTCCGGCACAGGAATGACCAGATCGGCATCGACCGGGCTTTCGATGGCAAGCTGGGCGCCGATGCCCTTGCGAACCGAATAAACGCTGTTGCCGTCGACGACCGAATCCGGCCGAGAGAAATAGACATGTTCGAAGATGCACGGACGGGGATGCAGCGATTCGCCAAATGGGCGGTGTGAGCGCAATTCGCCGCCATGGGTGACGACGATCAGTTCGCCCGGTTCGACCTGTCGGATATATTCTGCGCCGACCACGTCGAACGCGACAGTCTCCGACGCGAAAATGATCGCCTCGCCGAGACGACCCATCACGAGCGGACGGATGCCGAGTGGATCGCGGCAAGCGATCAGGCCTTCACGCGTGAGGCAGATGAGAGAGTAAGCGCCTTCAACCTGCTTGAGCGCGTCGATGAACCGATCAAGCAGCGTGCGATAGCGAGACCTGGCGAGGAGGTGGATGATCACCTCCGTATCGCTGGTCGACTGGAAGATCGCGCCTTCCCGGACCAGCCGGCGGCGCAGGTTCATCGCGTTGGAAATATTGCCATTATGGGCGATCGCGAAGCCACCGGACGACAGCTCGGCATAAAGCGGCTGCACATTGCGCAGCGCCGTCTCGCCGGTGGTCGAATAACGCACATGCCCGCAGGCGACCTCACCGGCAAGCTTGCGGATCACATCGTCATTGTCGAAATTGCCAGCGACATGGCCCATGGCCCGGACGCTGTGAAACTCCTCGCCGTCCCAGCTCGTGATTCCAGCCGCTTCCTGGCCGCGATGCTGAAGGGCATGCAGCCCCAGCGCGACCATGGCGGAGGCGCCTTCCGCGCCGTAAACACCGAAAATGCCGCACTCTTCGCGCAGCTTGTCATCGTCAAAGGGATGTGTGGTCAGCATGGCTCTACTCATGGCCCACGCGGCACATTAGCGCCGCGTCGCGATCCTCGTTCAGCGGCCATATAGGGGCGTCGATCGGCTTTGTCGCCTCCTTGTCGCAAAAAACGCGCATCGGGTGATTTGGTCCCCTCTCAAAATCAACGCACTGGCAAGTCCGCACCGAGCGCACTAAAGGGGCGCGATGCACGTCTTCGCGAACCCGCGCCGATTCCTCGCCATTGCCGTGCCGGTGACTCCCTGGTGCTTCTGGGGCGGAATTGCGCTGATCCTTGCGGGATGTTGGGCCGGGCTTTTCATGGCGCCGGCCGATTATCTCCAGGGTGAGAATGCGCGCATTCTTTATATCCATGTTCCCGCCGCCTGGCTCGGCATGGGCGGGTGGAGTGGCCTGACGATCGCGGCGATCATGCAGCTGGTGTGGCGCCATCCTCTTGCCGCCGTCGCCGGTCGGGCGCTTGCCGTTCCCGGCGCGGTCTTTACGGCGCTGTGTCTGGCAACCGGCTCGATCTGGGGCCGGCCGACCTGGGGGACCTGGTGGGAATGGGACGGCCGGCTGACCTCCATGCTGCTGCTGCTGTTTCTCTATATCGGCTATATCGCGCTGGCGCGTTCCAGTGCGGATCGTGCTGACGGGGGCGGGGTGAGCCGGGTCACGGCCATTTTTGCGCTGATCGGGGCCCTCAATCTTCCGGTTATCCATTATTCGGTGGTGTGGTGGAACAGCCTGCATCAGGGTCGGAGCATCACCATGTCCGGCAGCAGCATCGCGCCCTCCATGCTCTGGCCCCTTGGCTTGACGGTCCTGGGGTTCACACTCTGGTTTATCGCTATCGTGCTGCTCCGAATGCGCGCGATCCTGGCGGAAAATCGCATTGAGGCGAGACTTCGCCGCATGTCCCGGAGTTAATGAGATGAATCCGTGGCCTTTTGTCATTTCCTCATACGCCCTGACCGCTCTGGCGACGATCGCGACCAGTTTCTGGGCCTGGCGAGCCGCGCGCAAGGCCGAGGCGCGGGCTGAACAGCTCACCGGAAGGGATTGAAAATATGGCCACTCTCGTTTCGAGTCGGCAAAGTCCCAAGCGCAAGCATCAGCGTCTGGTGCTCGTTGTGCTCGCCTTGGTGGCCATGGTGGGCGGCGTTCTGCTCGCCATGTCCGCGCTCAAGGATCAGGCGGCCTATTTCTACACGCCGAGCGAGGCCGTCGCGGCCAAGGTCGAAGCTGACAAGGCGATCCGTCTCGGTGGCATGGTGGAGAGCGGCAGTCTGAAGCGCGCGGCCGACGGCGTCACGGTGACCTTCCGCCTCACCGACGGCAAGGCCAGCGTGCCGGCGACATTCAGCGGCATCACGCCGGACCTGTTCAAGGAAAATTCCGGCGCGATTGCCGAGGGGGCCTTCGATGCGAGCGGCACATTCCGCGCGACCAACATTCTCGCCAAGCATGACGAGCGCTACATGCCCCGCGAAATGGAAGGCATTCGCTACGACAGCAAGACGCACAAGGTCGAGACGGCCAAGCCATGATCGCTGAAGCCGGACTTGCCGCCCTGTGGCTGGCCGCCATGCTGGCCGGGGCGCAACTGTTGTTCGCCTGGATGGCCGTCGCGCGGGAAAATACCGACGCGGAGCGCCTGATCCGGCCGATCGCCGTCGCGCAGGGCGTGCTCACCGGTCTTGCGATGGCACTGCTCATCCTGCTGTTCCTGCGGTCCGACATGTCGGTCTATCTCGTTGCGGCCAACAGTCATTCGCTCAAGCCGTTCATTTACAAGTTCGCCGGCGCCTGGGGCAATCATGAGGGCTCCATGCTGCTTTGGGTTGCGGTGATGAGCGTCGCGGGTGCTGCCGTCGCGCTGTTTGAACGGGGCCTTGATAAGAAAACCCATATCGCCACCTTGGGTGCGCAGGCGGCGATAAGCCTTGGCTTTTACGCCTTCCTGCTGCTTGCCTCCAATCCCTTTGCGCGGCTCAATCCGCCGGCCGCGGACGGGCAGGGGCTCAATCCGCTGCTGCAGGACCCCGGTCTCGCCTTCCATCCGCCCACGCTGTATCTTGGCTATGTCGGCCTCTCGGTCGCCTTCTCCTTCGCGGTCGGCGCGCTGCTCACGCGTCAGGTGAATGCGCGCTTTGCCCGCGCGGTGCGGCCCTGGGTATTGGCGGCGTGGATCCTGCTTACCTTCGGCATCACCGCCGGCTCCTACTGGGCTTATTACGAGCTGGGCTGGGGAGGCTGGTGGTTCTGGGATCCGGTCGAGAATGCCTCGCTGATGCCCTGGCTGGCGGCGACGGCCTTGCTGCACAGCGCCTCGGTCCTTGCCACGCGCGATGCCTTGCGAGCCTGGACTGTCATGCTTTCGGTGATTGCTTTTGCCATGTCGATGGTAGGCACCTTCCTCGTGCGTTCGGGCATTTTGACCAGCGTGCATGCCTTTGCGGTCGATCCCACGCGCGGCAGTTTCATCCTCGCGTTGCTCGGCCTCTATATCGGCGGCGCATTGGCGCTGTTCGCCCTGCGGGTCCACACGGTCAACGAAGGCGCGCGGTTCGATCCGGTCAGCCGCGAGGCGAGCTTGGTCGTCAACAACCTTCTCCTGTGCGTGATCCTGGGGCTCGTGCTGATCGGCACGCTCTATCCCCTGCTGACCGAAATGATGGGCGTGCGCGTCTCGGTTGGCCCGCCTTATTTCAACGCGATTATCGGCCCGATTGCGCTGGCGCTGATGGCCGTGCTGGTGGTCGGGCCACTGCTGCGCTGGCGCCGGGATGATCCGAGGGCGCTGCTGCGGAGGGTCGCTCCGGCGATCGGCCTCGCCGCGCTGGCGCTTGCCGCCGTGCTCATGCTCTCTGCCGGCCGCATCGGCTGGCTGCCGGCTCTGGGCTTCGCCGCCGCTGCCGCCGTGGCGCTGGCCAGTGTCGCCCCGCTCTGGAAACGCAATCTCCTGCGGACCCCGCTGTTCACTTATGGCATGGTGGTCGCGCATCTCGGCTGCGCCGTCAGCATGGCGGGCATGGCAGCCGAAAGCGCCTTTTCGCAAGAGAAGCTCGCTGCCGCGCGGCCGGGCGACCGGTTCGACATCGCCGGCATGACCGTGACGCTCGACAATGTCATGCCCTTTGCCGGGCCGAACTGGACGGCAATGCAGGCCTCGATGACGGTTAGCCGCGACGGGCGCGTCATCGGCGTCGCCCATCCGCAAGCGCGTTTCTTCTCCGATCCGCCGACGCCCACGACCGAATCGGTTCAGCTGACGCGCTGGAATGGCCAGCTCTATCTGGTGCTGGGCGAGGCGCTGGAGGACGGTCGCTGGCAGTTGCGCATCTGGTGGAAGCCGTTCGTGACTTTCATCTGGCTCGGTGGGGGCATGATTGCGCTGGGCGGCGCGCTCGCGCTCGTCGGGCGGGTGCGGCGTGAGCGTCGGCATGGCGCCGGCAGGGCGGTGACGGCATGAGCAAGCGTTCGCTCATCCTGTGGATCCCGCTGCTGGGCTATCTGGTCTTCCTCGCCATTGCCTCGCTCGGCCTCAATCGCGAGCAGCA
The DNA here is from genome assembly GCA_017304655.1 of Sphingomonas sp. Lineage (GTDB taxonomy): Bacteria > Pseudomonadota > Alphaproteobacteria > Sphingomonadales > Sphingomonadaceae > Sphingobium. Next base: position 12,728 of record JAFKLY010000001.1, on the reverse strand, counting down.
GACGGTCATCCAGTCGCGGATGATCGGCAAGCCCGTGCCGGGCATCGACCTGCCGCAAGGATCGTCGGACAATCCGGCGCTCTCGACCAAGCAGATGGCCGATGGCAAGCCGCGGCTGCTCAATATCTTCGCGAGCTGGTGCGTGCCGTGCGCGGCGGAAGCGCCGCAGCTCACCCAGCTTGCGCAGCGCGGGGTGCGGATCGATGGTGTCGCGATCCGTGATGCGCGGGGCGATGTCGATGCGTTCCTCGCGCGCCATGGCAATCCTTTCCAGCGCATCGGCCTGGATGCCCGCAGCACGCTGCAATTCTATCTCGGCTCCTCGGGCGTGCCGGAGACCTTCGTCGTCGATGGCAAGGGCGTGATTCGCTACCAGCATATCGGCGCGATCGGGCCGCAGGATATCGAGACGATCCTCCAGAATCTCAAGGAGGCGCAGTCATGAGGCCGGGCCTCGCTATCGCCCTGTTGGTCGCCTTGGCTGCGCCGAGCCTGCCCGTGTCGGCGCAGACCGCGCTGCCGCCCGCGCCTTATGCCAATCGCCAGCTGGACGATCCGGCGCAGGAGGCCAAGGCCAATGCGCTGATGCACACCATCCGTTGCCTGACCTGCCAGAGCCAGTCGATCGCGGACAGCGATGCGAGCATGGCGGCCGACATGCGGTCGGAAATCCGCGAACGGATCGCGCGCGGCGAGGAGCCGGAGCATATCCGGGCCTGGCTGATCGAGCGCTATGGTGACTGGATCAGCTACAAGCCGACCGCGGAGCCGATTCTCTGGCCGCTCTGGGCTGCGCCGCTGTTGCTGCTGGGCGCTGGCGGCGTCCTCGTCTTCGGGCGAATGAAAAAGCGCGGGAGTCGCAAAGCATGACCGGCCTGATCATCGCGCTGCTGATCGCGCTTGTCGCAGGGGCCGGCATCATGCTCGCCGCCCGCATGTCTCCGCTCAGGGCGGCGCCGGTCGCAACGGCTCTGTTGCTCGGCCTCGCCGGCTATGCCTGGCAGGGCAGTCCTGGGCTGGCGGGCAAGCCGGTGAAGGCCGGCACGGGCGCGGCCAAGTTCGACGAAGCGCTCGCCGCGAAGCGAAAGGAAATTGGCGAACGGATTTCCAGCGCCACCAAATGGCTGGTGGTCTCGGACGCGCTGGCCCGGCAGGGTAACACGCAGAAAGCCGCCAATGTGCTGCTGTCCGGCCTGCGCGAGAACCCGGACGATCCAAATCTCTGGGTCGGCATGGGCAATGCGCTGATGGTTCACAGCAATGGTACCTTGACCCCGGCGGCGGACTATTCCTTCCGCAAGGCGCTCGCGCTTCAGCCCGAGGGCGTATCTCCCAACTATTTCTATGGCCTCGCGCTCGCGGAGTCCGGGCAGTTCGAGGCTTCGCGCAAGGTCTGGATGGCGCTTGCCGCGCGCCTGCCGGAGGACATGCCGCTCCGGGCGGAGCTGATCCGCAACGTGGCGCTGCTGGAGGCGCTCATCAAGCGTCGTGAAGCGCTGTCCCAAAGCGAAAATCAGGGGCCACGATAGTGCGTTGCGCCCTTGCAGGCGAGGTGCTAGGGCGCCGCGTCCGGCAGGGGCCTGGGCAGGGGAAGCGCAACCCATGACAGTGGTTCAGGCGGGCGAATGACCACGCCCGATCAAGCGACGACCAACGGCTCCGGCATGTCGACACATGCTGGGCAGGGTGGGCATGGCTCTGCACATGGTCATAGCCAGGAAGGCGTGATCAAGCTGGCGCTCGGCGCCATTGGCGTCGTCTTCGGCGATATCGGCACCAGCCCGCTCTATGCCTTTCGCGAAACCTTCGCCGGCCATCATGTCCTGACGCTCGATAATGCCCACATATTGGGCGCGATCAGCCTCATGTTCTGGTCGATGATGCTGGTGGTGACGCTCAAATATGTCGCCATCATCATGCGCGCCGACAACAAGGGCGAGGGCGGAAGCCTTGCGCTGCTCGCGCTGATCAGCCGCACGGTCCCGTCCCAGCGATGGTCGGCGGGAATCGTGCTGCTTGGCGTTTTCGCGACCGCGCTTTTCTACGGTGACAGCATGATCACCCCGGCAGTGTCGGTGCTGTCCGCCGTAGAGGGGCTCGCGGTCGTCAACCCGGTGTTGGGGTCGCTCGTCGTGCCCTTTGTCGTGGCGATCCTCATTTTCCTCTTTTCGATCCAGCGGGCGGGCACCAGCAGGGTCGCAGCGCTGTTCGGTCCGATCATGCTGCTCTATTTCCTGAGCATCGCGGTGCTGGGCGTGCTCAGCATCGCCAAGACGCCGGAAGTGCTCGCCGCCATTAATCCCTGGTATGCGATCGAGTTCTTCCTGCTCACGCCCATGCAGGCTTTTCTGGCACTCGGCTCCGTCGTCCTCGCCGTGACGGGTGCAGAAGCGCTCTATGCCGACATGGGCCATTTCGGCCGCAAGCCGATCGGCCTTTCCTGGCTCTGGTTCGTGCTGCCCGCGCTGATGCTCAACTATATGGGGCAGGGCGGATTGCTGATTCGGGACGGGCTGCCGGCGCTCGCCAGCCCGTTCTATAATCTCGCGCCGGACTGGTTCCGCCTGCCGCTGGTCGCCATTGCCACGCTGGCTGCGATCATTGCGTCTCAGGCCGTCATTACCGGCGCCTTCTCGGTCACGCAGCAGGCGATCCAGCTCGGCTTCATCCCGCGCCTGCGCATCTCCCACACCAGTGCCTCCACGGCAGGCCAGATCTACATCCCCCTCATCAACTGGGGGTTGATGGTCATGGTGATCCTGCTGGTCCTCACCTTCCAGACCTCGTCCAACCTGACGGCGGCCTATGGCATCGCCGTGACCGGCGCGATGTTCATCGACAATGTGCTGCTCACCGTGGTCGTGTTCCACCTCTGGAAGTGGAAGCCCTGGATTTCCGTGCCGCTGCTCGCCATTTTCTATCTGGTTGACGGCGCTTATCTCGCCGCCAACCTCACCAAGATCCCGGACGGTGGCTGGTTCCCGTTGCTGGTCGGCTTCATTGTGTTCACGCTGCTGACCACATGGTCCAAGGGGCGCAAGCTGATGATGGACCGGCTGCGCGAATCCGCCATGCCGATCCCCGTGTTCATCGCGTCCGCCTCCAACAGCGCCGTGCGCGTGCCCGGCACGGCTGTGTTCATGACCTCGACGCCGGATGGCGTGCCGCACGCGCTGCTGCACAACCTCAAGCACAACAAGGTGCTGCACGAGCGCGTGGTGCTGCTGACCGTGAAGATTGCCGACGTGCCGACCGTCAATCCGGCAAAGCGCTATGAGGTGGAAGATCTCGGGCGGGGCTTTTACCGGGTGATCTTCCATTACGGCTTCATGGAGGAAGCCGATGTGCCGGCCGCGCTGATGGCGGTGACCGGCTGCGGGCAAGGTTTCAAGATGATGGAGACGAGCTTCTTCCTCGCTCGTCAGACGCTGCTGCCCTCGGCCCGACCCGGCATGCGCATCTGGCGTGAGAAGCTGTTCGCCTGGATGCTGCGCAACGCGGAAAGCGCGATGGAGTTCTTCCGCTTGCCGACCAATCGCGTGATCGAGCTGGGCAGCCAGGTCGAGATCTGACGACGGCGAGCGGCATCCTTCAGGCGATCTGACCGGATTATCAGTCTGTCGCGCGTCGGGCGCTGAGTACGAGGGCAGCCCGGTCCAGCTCCTCGGGCGTGTCGATATCGGTCAGCTGCGCGCGATCGGCCTCAATGAGGATGGCCTGCCGGGACAGATGCTTCGCGCCCTTGTCCCCGCTTGAAGACAGGATCGCGTCGAAGAGACTGGCGGGAAATAGCGCTGGCGGTTGCGCGACTCCCCCGGCGCTGGAGAACACGGCGCGGTCCGGCTCCTCATCTTGCGCGGCGAGGAGGCGGCCTAAATGGGTGGGGTCAACGAAGGGCATGTCGGCCAGCAGGATCAGCAGCGCCGTGGCCCGCGTGTCTCTGGCGGCGTGCGCAGCGAGGCGCAGCGAGGTAGAGAGGCCCTCTTCCGGAGCCGGATTGACGACGAGCCGGTAGCCTGGCGCCGCTGCCTCCGCCTGCAGTCCGGGATGGCCGATCAGGATGTGATCGAGGGCGGGGAGCGACCGTCCTGCCGCCGCAGCCCAGGCGATGAGTGGCTGGCCCCCAAGCGGCGCCATCAGCTTGTCATCCGCGCCGAAGCGCATCGACCGGCCGGCGGCCAGCAGCGCCACGACGAGGCGGTCAGCGCGCGCCACGCAACCTGCCGATCATGCCCGCCGCGATGGAGAGGGCAATCTCCTGCGGGCCAAGGCCGCCGATGGCGACGCCCGCCGGGCCGTCGATCCGTGCCAGATCCTCCGGCGACAGGCCCAGCGCTGCCAGCCGGTCGATGCGCCGGGCGTGATTGGCACGCGAGCCGAGGGCGCCGAGATAGCCGGTGGGGTGTTCGAGCGCGGCAGCCAGCGCCGGATCGTCGATCTTGATGTCGTGGCTCAACGTAACCACCGCATCGGCAGGCGTGGGCGCAAAGGCCGCGACGGCCTCGTCCGGCCAGACATCGCTGAGCGCGACGTGCGGAAATCGCTCGGCGCTCAGGAAACGCGCGCGCGGATCATTGACCGTGACGGCAAAGCCGATGTCCCGCGCAATGGCCGACAAGGTCTGGGCGATCTGCACCGCGCCGACAATGAGGAGCCGCGCACTTGGAAAGTAGTTTATAATGAAGTGTCCTATTCTCTCGCCTTCGGTGGTGTGCCCGGTTGCGAGATCCGTGGACAGGGTGACCGACCGGCCAGCACGCCGGCCGGCGGCGATCGCCTCGAACAAATCCGGCGCAAAACCGCGCTGATCGACGGGTTGCACCATGACGCCAATCTGCCCCCCACAGGGGAGGCCGGGGAGCCAGACGCTCTGGTCCGGACTGCCATAATGGCGCACGCGGGTCTCGCCATCGGCGATGACCTGTTCGGCGAGGGCGAAGACGTCATATTCGACGCAGCCGCCGGAGATCGACCCGGCAAAACGGCCATCGGCGGCGATGAGCATATGGCCGCCGCGCTGGCGGGGCGCTGAGCCTGCGGCTTCGATCACGGTCGCCAGCGCCAGCGGCACATCCGCCCAGCGGCGGGCCGCCTCGATGATGTCGTCGATATCGCTCAAGGTTGATCCTATATTCATGGAAATACAGTATGTTGCCGCTGAGGCAGAGAAATGTCCTGCGTCGGCTTATTCCAGCCCGATGGACGTTGACAACAACCCGCTCGCATCGGCATGCTCTCAGCCATTATCGAGCATGGCAAGGGAGAGAGCAGGGATGGCCACCGTCCTGACCGTCAACGGCAAAGCGCGTCAGGTCGACGCCGATCCGCAAAAGCCGCTGCTCTGGGCCCTTCGCGAAGACCTCGACATGCCCGGCACGAAATTCGGTTGCGGCATGGCCCTGTGCGGGGCGTGCACGGTCATCATCGACGGCAAGGCAACGCGCTCCTGCGTGACGCCGATTGCCAGTGCGGCCGGCAAGCAGATCACCACCATCGAGCATGTCGCGACGACCCCGGTCGGCAAGTCGGTGAGCGAGGCCTGGAACGAGCTGGACGTGCCGCAGTGCGGCTATTGCCAGGCGGGCCAGATCATGTCCGCGACCGCGCTGCTGAGCGCCAATCCCAAGCCCAGCGATGAACAGATCGATCAGGCGATGAGCGGCAACATCTGCCGTTGCGCGACCTATGTGCGCATCCGCGCGGCCATCAAGAAGGCCGCCGGCGTGAGCGAAGGAGCCAAGGCATGAACGCGCCCGCAGCCATGAATCGCCGGACCCTGCTCAAGGTCTCCCTCATCGGTGGCGCCGCGTTGGCCTTTGATGCCAAGATCGCCTTCGCGGCCGGTCCGGGCGCCAAATCGGCCGTGCTCAACGCCTATATCCGCATCAATCCGGACAACAGCGTGATCATCGGCGCCAAGAATCCGGAAGTCGGTCAGGGCATCAAGACCATGCTGCCGATGCTCATCGCCGAGGAACTGGATGTCGACTGGGCGCAGGTGAAGATCGAGCAGACGCCCGTCGACGAGAAGATTTATGGCGCCCAGTTCGCGGGCGGCAGCTTCGCCACGCCGATGAATTATATGCCGATGCGGCAGGTCGGCGCGGCGGCGCGTCAGATGCTGGTCAAGGCGGCAGCGGCGAAATGGGGCGTGGCGGAAGACACGCTGACGACCGGCAGCGGCAAGGTGACGCACGGGCCAAGCAAGCGCTCGCTCACTTATGCCGCGCTCGCGGCCGACGCGGCGAAGCAGGCCGCGCCGGACCTCGCCAAGGTGCCGCTCAAGGACCCCGGTACGTTCAAGATCATCGGCCAATCCAAGCATGGCGTGGATACGCCCGCCATCATCGCTGGCAAGCCGCTGTTCGGTATCGACGTCAATATGCCGGGCCTCGTCTATGCCGCGATCGAATGTTGCCCGACTTATGGCGGCACGATCGGCAGCTATGATGCGGACACCGTTATGAAGATCCCCGGCGTGCTCGCCGTCGTGCCGATCAACAGCGGCTATGACCCCAAGGGCGCGAATGACGCGATCGTGATCGTCGCCAATAGCTGGTGGACCGCGAACAAGGCGCGCGCCTCACTCAAGCCGGTCTGGAACGATGCCGCACAAAAGCGCTTCTCCACCGCCGGCCTCGATGCTGCGGCGGCGACGCAGATGGACAAGGCGGCGGAGACAAGCCTGCTCAAGAAGGGCGATGCGGCCAAGGCGATGGCCAGCGCGGCGAAGACCGTCTCTGCGAAATATGCTTACCCCTATCTCGCCCACGCCAATCTGGAGCCGCAGAACTGCACGGCGCTGTTCAAGGATGGCAAGATCGAGATCTGGGCGCCGAGCCAGGCACCTGCGGGTGGCCGCACTTTGGTGGTGAATGCCCTCGGCATCGGCGCGGACGACATCACCATCCACCAGACCCGCATCGGTGGCGGTTTCGGCCGGCGCCTCAACAATGATTATATGGTGATGGTCGCGCAGGTGGCGAAGGCGCTGCCCGGCAAGCCGGTGAAGCTGATCTTCAACCGGACAGATGACCTGCGCCATGATTTCTTCCGTCCGGCGGGCTGGCACAGCCTGAGCGCGGGCATCGACGCGAGCGGCAAGATCACTGCGCTGCGCGATCATTTCGTGACGCTCGGCAAGGGCGGCAAGACGAGTGTGGGCGCGGACATGAGCTCCGCCGAGTTCCCCGCGCAATTGGTGGACGATGTCGATCTGGGCTTCTCGCTGATCGAGAGCAATGCGCCGACGGGCTATCTGCGGGCGCCAACATCCAACGCCATGGCCTTCGTTTTCCAGAGCTTTCTGGATGAAGTGGCGCTGGCCGGCGGGCTGGATCTTCCCGAGTTCATGCGGCGCACCCTGGGTGAACCCAAGGTGTTTCCGGGCGAAGGGCGCACGGCGGAATTCAGCACGGCCCGCGCGCGCAGCGTCATCGACAAGGTGTGCGCCATGGCTGGCTGGAAAGGCCGGGAAGGTGGCAACGGCAAGGGCAGGGGCTTCGGCTTCTATTTCAGCCATCGCGGCTATTTTGCCGAAGTGGTCGACGTCACCATCGCGCCGGGCGGCGCGGTCCATGTCGACAAGGTCTGGGTCGCCGGCGATGTCGGCAGCCAGATCATCAATCCCATCAATGCGCTGCATCAGGTGCAGGGATCGGTGATCGACGGCATCGGCCAGGCACTCTCGGGCCAGAAGATCGAGCTGATCGATGGCGCGGCGAACCGCACCAACTTCCACGATTATCCGCTGCCGCGCATCACCATGGCGCCCAAGGACATCATCGTCGAGTTCGTCCGCTCGGACGCGCCGCCGACGGGCCTTGGCGAGCCGGCGCTGCCGCCGGTCATCCCGGCGATCTGCAACGCGATCTTCGCGGCGACGGGCAAGCGTCTGCGCTCGCTGCCGGTGGTGCCGGCGCAGCTCGCCTGAGGGCAAGGCTTCGCCCCCCGGTCGCCCCGGGGGCGGGTCGCTTAGAGGATCTCCCTGATCCGCTCGGGCGGACGGCCGAGGCGCACGCCCCTGTCCGTCTCCACCAGCGGCCGCTCGATCAGGATCGGGTCGGCGGCCATCGCGTCGAGGATCGCCTCGTCGCTCGCGTCCTTGAGCGCCTTGGCGCCGTCCTCGGCCTTGCGCAGCCCCTCGCGCGGGGTGATGCCGGCGCGGGCATAGAGTGCGGCCAGCCTTTCCCTGCTCGGGGGCGTCTTGAGATATTCGACGACCTCGACCTCGACGCCCGGCGCCGCTTCCAGAATCGCCAGCGCTTCCCGCGACTTCGAGCAGCGGGGATTGTGGTAGATGGTCGCTTTCACGGAATCGTCCTTTCAGTCATCAGTCTCATTCGCCGTCACAGGCAATAAACTCGCCCGTGTCGGTATTGCGAATATACGTCGAGCCGATGGGCGCTTCGATGAGGTGCAGCCAGCTATCGTCCGAGTTCAGCACTTTGCCCAGCGCGATATACTCCTGATCCCAGGCTTCGAGGGCCTCGTCGCTCAAGCCGCGATAATCTCCCCGAATACGCCAACCGCTGTCGGGATATTTGTCTTCGGGTTCACTTATATCCGGCTCTTCGCGGTACAAGTAGTAAACCGGCACACCTTCATCGACCACGCACCTGTCCACCAGGCAACGGTCCCAATATTCCTTGTGTGGCGGAGCGCTGGGAGGGGCTTGCGTCCGGTCCTGTGACCAAATGATATCTATGATTTGAAAGCGGTTGAAACGGATGCTGTCACCAATGCGCAATTGGTGAAGTTCGAAGGGCTCGTTTTCCAGAGCCCCAGTCAGGTCGTCGTCAGCAACGCCGGTGACCGTCACCCACATGCGTTCGGCTTCATAGTTGTGTCCGCCCGGCAAGCCGACGAGCGTCAGTTTGACCAGATCGCCGGGCGCCACCGCCAGCAGTTCATTTTCTGAAGGCAGAAAAAACGTGTACGGGGCGCTTTCGGCGATGGGGCGAGGGTCCTCCACCCGATACTGACCGAACCGCCGTCTTTTCCAGCGATCCCAGCGTTCGGCCAGTCGCATCGTCTTACTCCGCCTTCTGGCGCTCCAGCCATTCTTCCAGCCACTTGATCGAATAGTCGCCGTTCTGGACGTCGGGGTCGGCGATCAGGCGCTGGTGGAGGGGGATGGTGGTCTTCATGCCCTCGATCACGAATTCCTCGAGCGCGCGCTTGAGGCGCATCAGGCAGCCCTCGCGGGTGCGGCCATAGACGATCAGCTTGCCGATCATGCTGTCGTAATAAGGCGGCACATTATAGCCCTGATAGAGGGCGCTATCGACGCGGACATGCATCCCGCCGGGGACATGATACATGCTGACGCGTCCCGGCGAGGGCGCGAAGGTCTCGGGATCTTCCGCGTTGATGCGGCACTCGATGGCATGGCCGGTGAAGACCAGATCTTCCTGCGACACCGAGAGCGGCAGGCCCTCGGCGATGCGGATCTGCTCGCGCACCAGATCGAAGCCGGTGATCATCTCGGTCACCGGATGCTCCACCTGAATGCGCGTGTTCATCTCGATGAAGTAGAACTCGCCATTCTCGTAGAGGAACTCGATGGTGCCGGCGCCGCGATAGCCCATGTCGGCCATCGCCTTGGCGACGAGATTGCCCATGCGCGCGCGCTCGGACGCCGAAATAACCGGGGAGGGGGCCTCTTCCAGAACCTTCTGGTGGCGGCGCTGCAACGAGCAGTCGCGCTCGCCCAGATGGATGGCACTGCCTTCGCCATCGCCGAAGATCTGGAACTCGATATGGCGCGGATTGCCGAGATACTTTTCCATATAGACGGTGTCGTCGCCGAACGCCGCCTTGGCCTCGCTCTTGGCCTGGGACATCTGGCTCTCGAACTCGTCCTCATTGAGGACCACCTTCATGCCGCGCCCGCCGCCGCCGGAGGCTGCCTTGATGAGCACGGGGTAGCCGATCTCCTTGGCCAGCGCCTTGGCGGCCGCGATATCCTCGATCGCGCCGTCAGACCCCGGCACGAGCGGCAGGCCGAGCGCGCCGGCCGTGCGCTTGGCTTCCACCTTGTCGCCCATCACGCGGATATGCTCGGGCTTGGGGCCAACGAAGATCAGCCCGTGCGCCTCGACGATCTCGGCGAACTGCGCGTTCTCGGAGAGGAAGCCATAGCCGGGATGGATCGCGTCGGCGCCGGAAATCTCGGCAGCGGAGATGATCGCCGGAATGTTGAGATAGCTGTCCCGCGCAGCCGGGGGGCCGATGCAGATCGCCTGATCGGCCAGGCGCACATGCATGGCGTCCGCATCGGCGGTCGAATGCACGGCCACCGTCTTGATGCCCATTTCATGGCAGGCGCGGTGGATGCGCAGGGCGATCTCGCCGCGATTGGCGATCAGCAGCTTCTCGATGCTCATGATCTGGCGGTCCCTCAACCGACCACGATCAGCGGCTGGTCATATTCGACCGGCTGACCGGCCTCGACCAGCACTGCCTTGACCGTGCCGGCGGCGGGCGCCGTGATCGGGTTCATCACCTTCATCGCTTCGACGATCAGCAGGGTCTGCCCGGCCTTCACGCTGTCGCCCACCGATACGAACGGCGCGGCGCCGGGTTCCGGCGAGAGATAGCAGGTGCCGACCATCGGCGATTTGATCGTGCCGGGCTGGGCGCCGGCGGGCGCGGCTGCAACCTCCGGCGCAGCGGCGGGGGCCACGGCGGCAGGCGCGGCAACCGGGGCAGCAGCGGCCACGGGCGCGGCGGCATAGGTCGCGTTCTGCGCAGCAGGCTTGCGCGCGACGCGGATCCGGCGCTCGCCGTCGGCGACCTCGATCTCGGTCAGGTTGGTGGCATCGAGCATCTTGGCGAGCTCGCGCACGAGCTTCACGTCCACCTGCATCGCGCCATTGCTATCGGTCTTGTCGGCCATTGAATGTCCTTGATTGGTCTATTCTGGTCTTTTGGATGGCCGCAGGGCCTATTGCCGTTCGTCAGATAAGGCAACAGGCCGCGTGCACCCAGCCGGTCCGGTCGTTCAGTCCATTTCCAGCGCGGCTTCGAGGGCGAGCATGTAGCTCGTCGGCCCGAATCCGGCGATCGTTCCCTTGGCCGCCATGCCGATATAGCTGTGATGGCGGAAGGATTCGCGCTTCGCCGGATTGGAGATGTGCACCTCGATCACCGGTACGGTGATGGCCTTGATGGCATCATACAGCGCCACGCTGGTGTGGGTGAAAGCGCCTGCGTTCAGGATCACTGCCACGGCGCCTTCCGCGTTGGCCTCATGCAGCCAGTCGATCAGATGCCCTTCATGGTTGGACTGACGGAAGTCGATCTCGGTGTTCGCCCGACGTCCTTCGTCTTCCATGCGGTCGGCTATGTCGTCGAGCGTATCATAACCGTAAATCTCCGGCTCGCGCGTGCCGAGCAAGTTGAGATTGGGGCCATTGAGCACGAAGATTTTTCTGGGCGACGCCATGGGCCATCCTGTCCTTTTGGTTGCGAGCCTCTGGCCCCTCCCTATATGGCGACCGGGACAGCTCTCAAAGCGAAAGGTGCAAGGGCCAAAATGAGCGTGGACGGAACCATCGGCATCATGGTCAATGGCGAGCATCGCCGGATCCGCGCGGGCCACACGCTGGCGCAGCTGGCCAATGATCTGGGACTGGCGCCGGAGAAAGTGGCCGTCGAGCGCAATCTGGACGTCGTGCCACGCGCCATGCTTGCCCAGGTCGTGGTCGAGGATGGCGATGAGCTGGAGATCGTGCATTTCGTCGGCGGTGGCGACGGCGCGGGTCCGATCACCGAGGATCGCTGGAGCGTCGCCGGGCTGACCTTCAAGTCCCGGCTGATCGTGGGCACCGGCAAGTACAAGGATTTCGCCCAGAACGCCGCGGCGGTCGAAGCGTCCGGCGCGGAGATCGTCACGGTTGCCGTGCGTCGGGTCAATGTGTCGGACCCCAAGGCGCCGATGCTGACCGACTATATCGACCCGAAGAAAGTCACCTATCTCCCCAATACCGCCGGCTGCTTCACGGCCGAGGACGCGATCCGCACGCTGCGCCTGGCGCGCGAGGCGGGTGGCTGGGATCTGGTGAAGCTGGAAGTGCTGGGCGAGGCGCGCACGCTCTACCCCAATATGGTCGAGACGATCCGCGCGACCGAGGTGCTGGCCAAGGAAGGCTTCAAGCCGATGGTGTATAGCACGGACGATCCGATTGCCGCCAAGCAGCTCGAGGATGCCGGCGCGGTGGCGATCATGCCGCTCGGCGCGCCGATCGGGTCGGGGCTCGGTCTTCAGAACAAGGTGACGATCCGCCTCATCGTGGAAGGCACCAAGCTGCCCGTGCTGGTCGATGCCGGTGTCGGCACCGCGTCGGACGCGGCCGTTGCGATGGAACTGGGCTGCACCGGTGTGCTCATGAACACCGCGATTGCCGAGGCGAAGGACCCGATCCTGATGGCAGGCGCGATGAAGGCGGCCGTTGAAGCGGGGCGGATGGCTTATCTTGCCGGCCGGATGGGCCGGCGCCTCTATGCCGATCCCTCCAGCCCGCTTGCCGGCCTCATCTGAGCCATTGCCTCGGCTCGTCGCAAATTCGCGCTAAGGGCTTCATTTTTCGGAACAGCTTTGCCGTCCAGTCATTGTTTTCACAGAGGCGGCCGGACGGGCCGGCCAGCCTGGAAGATGGAGACAAAGCGATGGGCGAACTGATCGACAAGGCCAAGGGCCTGGCCAACGAAGCTGCCGGCAACGT
>JAFKLY010000006.1 GCA_017304655.1 Sphingomonas sp. | reverse complement strand
TGCTGCCCAAGCATCTCGACGAGAAGGTTGCCGCCCTCCACCTCGACAAGCTCGGCGTCAAGCTCACCACCCTCACCCCCAAGCAGGCCGCCTATATCGGCGTCCCACAGCAAGGACCCTTCAAGCCCGATCATTACCGCTATTGATTGCGGGAAACGGCTCTCCCCTCTACGGGAGGGCCGTTTCTGTTGAACTCCCCGAAGAGAAAGAAGCCTGATGAGCGACGCGACTTACGATGTGCTGGGTGTGGGCAATGCGATTGTCGATATCATCGCCCAGGCCGACGAGGCCTTCCTCGCCAAGCACGGCCTGGCCAAGGGCGGCATGGCGCTGATCGACGAAGCGCAGGCCCACGCGATCTATGCGGACATGGGATCGGCCATCGAGGCCTCGGGCGGATCGGCCGCCAACACCATCGCGGGCGTCGCCTCCTTCGGCGGCAAGGCCGCCTATATCGGCAAGGTGAAGGACGATGAATTCGGCCGCATCTTCGCCCATGACCTCAAGTCCATCGGCGTCACATTCGCCACGCCCGCCGCGCCCGACGGCATTGCCACGGCCCGCTGCCTGGTGCTCGTAACGGATGATGCGCAGCGCACGATGGGCACGCACCTGGGCGCCTGCGTCAACCTGACGCCCGACGATGTCGACGCCGATCTGGTTGCCGCCAGCGCCATCACGTATCTCGAGGGCTATCTGTTCGATCCGCCGGCCGCCAAGGAAGCCTTCCGCAAGGCCGCGACGATCGCGCGCGGGGCCGGCCGCAAGGTCGCGCTCACCCTCTCGGACAGCTTCTGCGTCCACCGCTACAAGGACGAGTTCAAGGCGCTGATCGCCGACCATATCGATATCCTCTTCGCCAACGACGACGAGATCGAAGCGCTTTACGGCCATCGCGACATCGCGACGGCAGCCAATGATCTGGCCGCGCAGGTCGATATCGCCTGCATCACGCTTGGCTCCAGCGGATCACTGATCGCGAGCGGGGCGGAGCGCGTCGCCATTCCGGCCGCGCCGATCAGCCAGCTGGTCGACACGACAGGCGCGGGCGACCTCTATGCCGCCGGCGCGCTCTACGGCTTCAGCCGCAGCCTGCCCTTCGCGGAGTGCGGACGCCTCGCCAGCCTGGCGGCGGCGGAAGTCATCCAGCATTATGGCGCCCGGCCGCTCCAGCCGCTGGCCGAGCTGGCCTGACACCCGGATGCGGGGTGCCCGGCATCCGGCCGGGCGGCCCGCGACCTGCACGGTTCTTTATAATGAAGTGCCCTATTTGGCGCGCAGCCAACCTCAAGCCGGCTTGAGGTTCACAGCGAGGACGGCGCCCGCATGATGGCGCGCCCGCAGGTGTCGCAGCACAGGTCGCCGGTCGGCACCGGGCGCGGCTCATGGGCATGGACATCCGCCTGATCCAGCGCTCCGGCTGACCCGCAACAGGCGCAGCCGCGCGGATCGGCGAGCGCTTCATAGCGATCCAGCATCGCAACTGACCAGCCGGCGCCGCAAAAGGGGCATGTCGGCCCTTGCCGCATAGCCGCGCCCTGCCCGCTCGCCCGTTCCGTCGTCACGCTGCCCTCGCTTCCCTGCTCAATGCACGCCAAGATCGGCCCGGCGCGAAATCACATAGCTCTCATTGTTGAACCACAGACCGCGATGGGCATGCAGGATTTCGCGCGTGGCGTCCACATAGCGGTTGCGGTTGAGAATGGCCGCGAGACGCCCGTCCTCGATCTGCGCGACATAGCTCGCGGCATTCCAGGCGGAGAGCAGCGTCGACATGCCGATCTCCCCTTCTGGCGCGATCTCGGTCGCGAGCATCCGCAGCGTGTAGCGAAAGATCGCCTGCGCATCGCTCTGCTCATGAAAATGGTAGTGACGCGCCAGACTGCCAAGCTCCCGCGCCACGGCCGCCATGAGATCGGCGCGGCCCGCCTCGAACGGCTCTTCGCCCGGCCAGATCTGGCGCACCAGCTCCAGGCCCGGATCGTGGCCATGGCCATGGATGCCGAGCAACCGGCCATTGGGGCGCAGCGCCCGCACCAGCGGCGCGACCACCCGGCCCGCCTTGAAGGAGAGCGGCGCGCGGGCGCGATAGGGATGCGAGAGCAGCACGAAGTCGAAGTCCGCCCGCGCGAGGCCGCGGCGCGGGATCACCTGATCCAGCACGAATTGCTGATCCTTGCGGTAGATGACCAGCACGGCGGGGGTCTGCGTGACCGGATGGCCGCTCGCCTGGCTCACCTTCACTTGCCAATGCTGGTCCACGACCGGCTGCAAGGCGGCAATCCCTTCCTCGAAATCGCCGGCCGTCGATCCCTCCAGCGCCACCTCATGCCAGGCCATCGCACTCGCGGCGACCGGCGAGGACGGCTTGAGCCAGGGCGCATCGGCATAATTGAGATTGGTGACGACCAGCACCGTGGCCGGGTGCTCCTGAAAGCGGTCCGGCATCTTCTCCAGCATCAGTCGCACATTCTCGATGCTGATTTCCTTGGCGACGGCGTAGAAAGGCAGCCACGGATAGCGCCGGTGGGCGCCGCGCATCAGGCGGGCAAAGGCCGTGCCGTCGCCCGAGCCGCCATCGAACAGGCGGATGGCCGGCGGCGCGGGCTGAGTCAGGGTGAGTTGCTCCAGCGCCTTGTCCGCAACGATCTGCTTCTCCGATGTCGTGTTCACGAACATCAGATATTTCTGGCGATTGTCGTAGAATCGGAAGCCGTGAACCGGATCGACGCCGGGCGTGAGGCCCCGGATCGCCGAGCGCAAATGCCCCGCCGACGGCCCGCCCTGCGCGGCAATGAAGCGATGGACGCGGTGCACCGTCTCCAGCGTGACCCGGCCGCCCTGCTGGAGCCGCGACACGAGCTTGCCGTCATTCACGGCCTGCCGGCCGAAGGTGGTCTGCGCGATGCGCATCCGCCGACATGCCTCGTCGATCTGCGCCAGCAGGGTCTCCGCGTCCGTCATGGCATCAACGCGGCATCGCCCAGCTCATGGGCGGCGGACCCCATGCCTGCGAGGCGGGCGGCAGGTTGAACAGCCGGCGCGCATTGCCGCCCAGCACCAGCGCCTTCTGCGCATGCGTGAGCCGATCCGAATGGAGCAGATAGGTCAGATTCTCGCCATAAGTGATGCCGCGCCGGCGCGGGCGCTCGCCGCGCGGCAGATCGGCGCTGCGCAGGCGGGTATAGTCGCTGCCCCACAGGATGCGCTCATGGCCAAAGGCCGCGAACATGCGATCGAGGTTCGGCCAGAGATCCGCATAAGGATACGTCTGCTGCGAGAGCAGCGGTGCACCGCACAGCTTGACGTGAATATTGGGATAGCGCGCCAGCGCGAGCAAATCCTCGAACGGTGCCCAGCTCATCGTCTCGGGCGGCGAGACGGGATGCTGCGCCACGCCGATATGATCGACGATCAGGACGAGATCCGGGTGCCGCTCGGCAATCACCGCCATGTTGGCGCAACCGCCATGGGTGGAATTGAAGATCGGCAGGCCAACCTCCTCAGCCGCCGCATAAAGCGGATCGAACACGCCGGCGGCGAATTCCGGCCGCATCTTCGCGTTGAGAAAGTCGCCCACCAGCGCGCGCCCCGCCACCATCGCCGGATGGGCGCGGATCCGCCGCACTTCCGAGGCGAGATCCGGATGGGTGTGGAACAGGGTGTGCACGCCGGGGAAGCGGCCGGGATAGCGCGTGTGCGCCAGATCGATGAACGCCTCGTTGGTGACGGCGAGCGCGATATCCACGCCGACCGCGTCCATCGCTTCGCGCGCCAGCTCGACCTGCCAGAGGCTGGTCTGCGCTGTCTGTCCCTCATCGAGCGGCTGGCCGGGCCAGGGCTCGTGAATCTGTGCATCAATGATTTCAATCGATTCCAGTGAATTTTTCATATTGAATCTAGCCTTTAGAAATTCTCGCGCACCGCGCGTTCATACGCGCGCGCATAAGGCTTGAGCCCCTGCGAGGTGACGATGAGCGCCAGCACGCCCATGGAGAGGGTGCACAGCGACATGGAATATTTGAGCGCGGCGGGGTCCCTGAACACATAGTCCGTGAACAGCGCAACGATCAGTGGCGCGAGCGCGAAGGCCAGGACATTGGTGCAGAACTGGCTGAGCGAGCTGACCTGCGCGCGCATCTTGTTGGGCGTGATGACCTGAAACGACGCGACGCCGGGGCCGAAGCCGAGCGTGCCGATGAAGATGCCCAGCGCATTGCCCGCCAGCGCCAGATAGGGGTTGGGCATCAGCGGCGCGACGGCCAGCACCGGCACCGAAAAGAGCAGCCCGAAGACGACGATCAGCAGATTGGCGTCATGCCGGCCCTTGCGCGCCAGATGCTCGGAGAGCTTGCCGCCCAGGATCATGGCGATGGGCGAGATGATGATCGTCGTCGCCCCGCTCACCATGCCGGCCTTTGCCAGCGACCAGCCAAACTCGCGATGATAGAAAGTGACGCCCCAGGTCGCCTGACCCGCGGCGACGAGCTGCTTCATGCCCGCGCCGCCGATCACCGCGACATAGGTGCGCCAGTTTTCGCGCAGCCAGGCGACGACCTCACGCACCGGCAATGTCGCCGCCTTGGCGCCTGCCGCCGAGCCCCGGCGCGGCGGCTCGCGCGTGGTGAGGACCACGATCGACCACAGCAGCCCCGGCAGGCCAACGAGGATGAACGCCCATTGCCAGGGGCGGATCACCCCGCCGAAAGGCAACGCCACGGGGGGCAAGCCCTCGACCAGCGCCAGCACGGCACCGCCGAGAAAGGACGCCAGGCCGATGCCGATCATCGCGCCGATGCCATAAGTGCCGGTGGCGACCGCCACCTTCTCGCGCGGGAAATTGTCCGTGGCGATCGACCAGCTTGCCGGGCCATAGCCGGACTCGCCGATGCCGATGCCCAGCCGCGCCAGGAACATGCCCGCATAGCTCTGCGCCATGCCGCAGGCCATGGTGCAGCTGCTCCAGAAGGCGATCGAGATGGCGACCAGATTGCGGCGATTCGACCGATCCGCGATCCGGGCGATCGGAATGCCCGCCAGCCCATAAGTGATCGAGAAGGCCGCGCCGAGCAGCAGGGCCGCCTGCGTGTCGCTGATGTGAAAATCGGCCTTCATCGGCTCGATCATGATGTTGAGAATCTGCCGGTCGATGACCGTGAACATCACCACGATGGTCATGACGAACAGCGAATAATAAGCGTCCCGGCGCGGCGGCCAGGGCTGGCCCGGTTCCGCCGGCGCGGTCTTCTCGTCCGTCACGGGATCCTGTGCGACAGCTGACATCAACACTCTCCAAGGCCTGCTTGTTCTGTCTTGCGTCCCCCGCCGACGGACCATGACATCAGGCCGCAAGGCAGGGAGACAACAGGCGCCGGGCACGCTCGCATGGCGACCGGCGGGACGCTTGCTTCACGGGGAAGTCGCGCATGCTCCCCCCGGAAAATCAGGCTGATCCGCCCGCCAGCTCAGCGCGCACCGGCAACCGGGAGGATCGCGCCCGCGACATAGGAGGCCTTGTCCGACGCGAGATAGAGAACCGCATCGGCGACTTCCTGCGGCAGCCCCGCCCGCCCCATGGGCAGCGACTGGGCGATGGACTCGAGCCGACCGGGCGCATGGATCTCCGTGACGATCGGGCCGGGCGACACGCAATTGACCCGGATGCCGTCCGCCGCCACTTCCCGCGCGAGGCCAAGGGTGAGGCTGTCGATGCCGCCCTTGGACGCGGCATACCAGACATGCTGGTTGG
Organism: Sphingomonas sp.; assembly: GCA_017304655.1. Lineage (GTDB taxonomy): Bacteria > Pseudomonadota > Alphaproteobacteria > Sphingomonadales > Sphingomonadaceae > Sphingobium. The sequence continues at coordinate 465,634 of JAFKLY010000006.1, read as the reverse complement.
GCGCGCCCAGCTCCGACGCGCGCGAGCCGAGCAGGACGATCGCCCCGCCCTCCCCGCCCGAGCGCGTCGACATGCGCCGGATGGCCTCGCGCGCCGCGATCAGGGCACCGGTGAGGTTGACGGCGATCACCTGGGCGAGCGTGTCGTCCGCCTGATCGACAAGTGGGCCGACCCCGCCGGTGATGCCGCCATTATAGACCAGCACAGCCAGCGGCCCGAGCGCATCGGCCTGTGCGAACAGGCGTGCGATATCGGCCGGGTTGCCGGTGTCGGCCTGGATCGCGCTTGCCTCGCCGCCCTGCGCCCGGATCGAGGCGACGACGGCATCGGCCGCATCGGCGCGGCCGGCATAAGTGAGGAGGACGTGATAGCCCTCGGCAGCGGCGCCACGCGCAATCGCCGCGCCAATGCCGCGACTGCCGCCAGTGACCAGAAAGACGGGCTTCTTCATCAAACGCTCTCCCATGCGGTGGGCCGGCGCCTGCCGGACCCCGCCCAAATGCCCTGCCAGCGATGGCGCCTTATTTGCCCTTCATGCGCTTGCCGGCGATGCGGCAGCCCTCGGCCATGGCCTTGAGCTTGGCCCAGACGATTTCCTCATGTCCCACGCGCGAGCCGATGCCGCAATCCGTGCCGGCGTGAACATTCTCCATGCCGACCAGCCGGGCGAAATTGCACAGGCGCTCGGCCACCAGATCGGGATGCTCGACCAGATCGGTATAATGGCCCACCACGCCAGGCACGATGATCTTGCCGTCCGGCAGCTTCACCTCCTCGAACACATGATATTCATGGGCATGGCGGGGATTGCTCGCCTCGAAGCTGTAAGCCTGCACGTTGATCTGCAGCAGCTTATCGACGATGTGGCGGAACTCGATATCCTGCACGTGCGGGCGGTGGCCGGAGCCCCAGCACATGTGGAAACGGATCTGCTCCTCCGGCAGGCCGCGCACCGCATGGTTGATCACCTCGACCATGAAATCGAGATATTTGCGCAGATCCGCGACCGACCAGTCCGGGTGGAAGCTCCAGGTCGTGGCGAATTCCGGCTCGTCGACCTGCAGGTTGAGCCCGGCGTCCGTGATCGCCTTGTACTCCTCGCGCATCACGTCCGCGAGGGCGAACATATAGTCGCGATCATCCTTGTAATGATAATTGGTGGTCATGGCGCTCAGGCTGAACGGGCCGAGCGCGGCGATGAAGCCGTCCACGTCCGACTTGCCCTTGAGCGCCGTCTTCAGCGCGACGATATCCTTCTCGACCTCGGCATGGCCGATATATTTGACCGGGCCGGTGCAGGCGCTGATCTTGGCCGGGGGCTGACCGGCGGCGCCGGAGCCGGGCATGGGCGGCTGGACGAAGCCCGGGCGGACCGGGCCGCCGGACCCGGCATACCACAGGCCCGAGGCATAGAAACCGGGGAAATCCGGCCGCTCGCGCTCGCCCGGCCCGCCCCGGCGCGGTTTCCAGTCCGCCGGCCGGTCGATCCGCTCGAAACCGGTCATGCGCGGCGTCATGTAGCTGCCGTAATTGCCGCCATTGGCCGCCTTCACATATTCGCCGTCATTGACGATATCGACGCCGCATTCGATCTGCTTGTCGACGACCCACTGCACCGCCTTGGGCAGCTCGACGGCAATCTCCGCCTCATGCTCGGCGAACCTGGCCAGCTTCGCGTCGAACGCCGCCGGGCGCGGCAGGTTGCCGCCATGGCTGGACAGGAAATAGTCGGTCGAACGCCTCATCAGCTCAGATCCTCTTCAAGACTTGCTTCTCGATGGATCCGTCCCTGCCATGGCGGCAGGGGCAAAAATTGACTGGCCCGGAAAGATTTGATTCCGCGCCAGTCCTTTTCAGCCGGTGATGACGACAAGCGCCCGGGCGATAGGGCGCTTGGACAAAGTCCGCTCGCACGACTTGTCCGCTATCAAGCGGCCCGGAACCCGCGACCGATGGCTAAATTGGGGTGGGAAGCGGACGCCTTCCTTTAGCCCTCTCCCACCTCCGTGGGAGAGTTCAAACGAGGCACGTGACTCGTTTGAAGGGTGAGGGTCTTTCTGCTTAAATCTTCGGCCATGCACTCCAGAAAGACCCTCACCCTCCCAGCGCTTCGCGCCGGGCCCCTCCCTCTCCCGCGAAGGCGGGAGAGGGGTAAGTGAGCGTCCGCTATGTCGTCGTGCCCGGACAGTCCGCTTCCGGACGAAAAGGCTGAGTCGCAGCCAATTCCGAACCATGGAATTTGTCCACGCCGTCTAGCCGGGCGGCTGCGGCAGGCGCTGCTGGCGGTAATCGCGGGGCGAGCAATGGAAGCGGGCGCGGAAGCTGCGCGCGAAATGCGGCGCGCTGTTGAAGCCCCAGGAAAAGGCGATGTCCGTGATCGAATGGCTGCGCCAGCGCGGGTCGCGCAAGTGCCGGGCGCATTCCTCCAGCCGGCGGCGCAGGATATAAGCGGACGGCGCCTCGTCACTGACTGCGAAGATCATCCGCAGATACCGGTCCGACAGATGCAATTTGCGGGCGATGAGCGACGGGCTGAGCTGCGGATCGCGAAGATGCTGCTCGATGAACAGCTTCACTTTCCAGTAGCGGCCGGACATGATCGCCGAAGCGGACGTGCGCTCGTCGAGCATCGGCACAAAGGCACTCGCCAGCACATCCAGCAGATGCCGCCCGGCCCGCTCGCGCATGGCAGCGTCGAGCCGGCTATCGTCCTTGCCGGCCAGATCGATGGCCATGGCCAGCGCCGTGGAGGCCAGCCCGTCATGCCCGGCCAGGCGCCGGCCACATAGGAAATCCGGCGTCGGGATCGCGTCCCGTACCATCCCCGCCGGCACGCGGAACAGGATCGTCTCGCCCGGCCCCTCCTGCCGCAGCTCATATTGGCTGTTGTTGTCGCAGAGCGTGATGTCGCCCTCATCGAGCGCGATCTGGTTGCCATAATGGCTGAAGCTGCCCCGGCCACGAACCTGGAGAATGAAGGTCAGCATACGCGGGGCGCGGCCCTTGATCTCGGCGGCATGGCGCTTGATGGCGACGGCGCCGCAGCGCATCCGGATCATTTCCATCGCGCCCAGCGCCGTGGAGCGCAGCACCGGATCGGTCACGCGCGAATAGATCTCGATGTGCGTCGTCTCACCATGAATTTGCGCGGAGTAGATGGTCGGAGGCACCACTTGCCGGACCGCCGCCATCTCGATGCCCTGCCTCATGTCTTCATCCTCGCCGAGCCCGCTTGTCCGCGCGCTTTATCCTGATCGCGCAATGATATGCGAACATAGCGCCCGGTCAATCGCTCCTCTCTGAAGACCGGCTGACTGGCGCGACGAAACCGATCTGGCGATGGGGCCATGCGATGCCCGGCCCTCGCATGACAGCGTCGGCACGGGCCAATGGGCTGCGGACCAGGAGAGAGAGTTTCGGCCCGCAGCCCAAGCGGCAGATTGACTTGCACCGGCTTGTCTATGGCGCGCGCCGAGCGCCGAATTGCCCAGAGCGGAACATTGTCTTGCGCCTCGTCCGGCGCGCCTTTGCCTTTCGCCTCGAGCGCCATATCGCTCGATGGGTGGCGGCAGCGCACAGCGGCCAATGCATGGGAGAGAGGCGAACGGCATGAAGATCACCGGATGCGCGGTCCACGCCGTCACCGTCACTTTTGAAGGCGTGATGCCCGGCACGCATGTGGTGCTGCGCTTGCGGACCGACGAGGGACTGGAAGGCGTGAGCTATGTCAGCCGCCTCGGCCCGCGCACGCTGCGCCCGATGGCGCTGATGATCGAGGCCATGGTGGAGAGCCTGCACGGGCTCGACCCGCGCCACACCGAGGATCTGCATCATCGGCTGACCGGCCCCAAGCTCGGCGCGCCGGTCAGCGGGCTGGAATTGCGGGCGGCGAGCGCCGTCGACGTCGCCTGCTGGGACCTCAAGGGCAAGGCGCTCGGCCAGCCGGTCTACAAGCTGATGGGCGGCTTTCGCGATCGGCGGCCTGTCTCGGCCAATTGGGCGCTGATGCCCGGCCAGCCGCGGGACCGGCTCGCCGCGCATCTGGAGGCCCTGCTCGCGCGCGGCTTTCGCGCGGTCAAGTGTCCTGTCGGCTTCGTGCCGCTCGACGAGGCCATCGATCATGTCCGGTTCGTCCGCTCGGTCGTCGGCGCGAGCACCCGCATCATCGTCGACCTGAATTTCCAGACCACGATCAAGCAGGCACTCCGCTTCGCCCGCGAGACCGAAGCGCTCGACCTGTTCTGGATCGAGGACCCGGTCGCCTTCCACGATTATGAGGGCATGGCGCAGATCCGCGCGCAGGCGACGCAATCCATCACCGGCGGCGAGGTCTATCAATTCCCGCACGAGTTCCGCTGGCTGCTGGAGCGGGGCGGGTGCGACATCGCGATGATCGACCAGGACCTTGGCCTCACCGGCTTCCTCAAGGTGGCGCACATGGCGCAGGCTTATGGCTGCCCGGTCGTCAATCATCTCGCGCCCGAGGCGCTGTCCCATGCCATTGCGGCGGTGCCCAATGGGCTGATCGTCGGACTGGTGCCCTGGGGCCAGCCGCTGTTCACCGAGCCGCTGCGGATCGAGGATGGCGATCTCGTCATGCCCACCGCGCCCGGCCTCGGCCTGACGCTCGACGAGGACGTGCTGCGCCGTTGCGCGATCAGCTGAGCAGCACGCCGCCGACGCTTTGGCCCAACCTGCCCGACGCCCCGCGATACCGGACTGCAGGCGATGGGCTTGACGTCAGCCGCGCGAGCGCGGACACTCACCCAACTCCCTGATACCCTTGGAGGAGACCCCCGCTGCTGACCCTGGAAACGGACCGATTGATCCTGCGCCGCTGGCGCAATGAGGACCTTGCGCCTTTCGCCGCGATCAACGCCGATCCCGAGGTGATGGCGTGGATCGGCTCGGGTCCGATGTCGATCCAGGATTCCGTGGTCTACATGACCCGCAACGACTCCTTCTTCGATACGCACGGCTTCGGCCTGTGGGCGGTGGAGCGCAAGACGGACGGACAGCTGATCGGCTCGGCGGGCCTGCGGCGCTTCGAACGGCCGCGCCATCCGGTCGGCTCCTGCATCGAGGCGGCCTGGCGGTTCGCCCGCGAAGTCTGGGGCCAGGGCTATGCGACGGAAGCGGCGCGGGCCGCCTTTATCGACGGGTTCAACCGCTGCGGCATCAAGACGATCACAAGCTGGGCGCCGACATCCAACCTGCGCTCGCAAGGCGTGATGCGCCGGATCGGCATGATGCGCCGGCCCGACCGGGATTTCGACGCCCCCGCCCTGCCCGAAGGGCACAAGCTGCGCGCGCATGTCGTTTACACGGCCGATCGGGCGAGCTGGCCGGCCGTGGTGCCGCGCGAAGCGACAGCCTGAGCCAGGCCTGCTCTGCGACTGCCGGGACGGATCAGCTCAGAACGGTCGCCGCCCGGCCGCCCATTCCAGCCCGCGCGTCACCAGTGTCCTGAACACGTCCATGTCCCAGGGGCCGCGATGATCGGGCTGGTCGGGCAGGTGCGGAAAGGGCTTGTCATAAGGCCGGTTGGCATGGCCGAGCGCGAGATAGAGGATGCCCCCGCCCGCATCGCCGATGCGGCGCCGGTAGAGCATCGGCCGATCCTCGACCGGGAACGTCACGCCGCCAAAGGCCTCGCCACCCCAGCGCGTGTGCAGCAGCACCTCGAGATCGCCGGTCACGGCCTCGAGGCAGTAAAGTTCATCGGGCACGTCGAAATCGGCGATGCCGGCCAATAACGGCTCCTGCGGCGCCGTCACTTCGACCCGGAAGGTCGCATAAGCGGGATGCGAGATGAAGCGGGTGCCGAGGATGCGGGCCATCGCCTGATTGCCCGCCACCGAATTGCTGGCATGGAGCGCGAACCAGCGCCCGCCCCGCTCCAGCCAGCGGCGCAGCGTCATACTCGCCTTGTCGGTCACGGGCACTTGCGAAGTGTAGCTGACCAGCAGATCACCCCCGGCGATGGCCGCGCCATCCTCATAATCCTGATGGCAATCGACGCGGATGCCATCGAGATCATAGAGCGCCTGGCCGAGGCGCAGGCGCGCGAAATCGAAATCATGGTTGCGCCATGGGCTCCCGCAGACGAGATTGGCGACGAGCGGTTGCGGCATGTTCCCTCCCTGGCGGAATCGTCAGCGAACGCGCCGGAATTTCTGGATCTGGTGATTGAGGCATTCATCCAGTCCGATCCGGTTGAATCCCGCACCGAAAGAGCATGAAACCTCAGCGACATAGAGGCTGCCCTTGCTATCGATTGCGAGGCCGTGCGGCGCAATGAAATTGCCCGGCGCCGAGCGGTTGTCGCTATCGGCGCCCCAGCGCGCGGCAATGGTGCCATCCGGATGGAAGATCGTGACGCGACCGGGCAGGTCATGATCGGCAAAGCCATGGACGAAGCTGCCCTGCCCCGCCTCGACCGGACGCCACAGCTCGGAAACGTAGATCAGCCCATCCTTGTCGACCACCACATCGGTCGGGCGCAGAATGTCGGTCCAGATCGCCTTGAGTTCGCCTTCCCGCGTGAAAATCTGGATGCGATCATTCTCCCGATCGCAGACGATGACATTCTCCTGCCCATCCAGCGCAATGCCATGGGGTAAGTGGAACTGGCCCGGCCCGGTGCCGACATCCCCCCAGCTGTTGAGCAGGGTGCCGTCCTTGTCGAAATGATGGATGCGGGCATTGCCGTAGCCATCCGCCACGAAGATATCGCCGTTGCGGGCGATCGCCACGTTGCAGCAGCAATTGAACGGGCCGGCGGCGCGCTCCACGAACTCATTGTGGTGGATCGCGATCGTCTTGCCGCGAAAGCTGCCATAGCCGGTGTCCGTCACCTGCCTGGGGCTGCCCAGCATCCACTGGAAATTGCCGTCGAGATCGAACACGCGGACCACGCTGTCCTGATCGTCCGTGCAATAGACGACATCGTCATGGATCGCGATGCCATGGGCGCGCGCGAAGACGCCGTCGCCCCATTTCCTGATGAAATTGCCATCCTCGTCATAGACCATCACCCGCTCGCCCTTGCGGGTGTGCAGATAGACCCGATCCTGCGAGTCACAGGCGACGTCGGCCACGTCCATGTGGCGATACTCTTCGCCCTCGGGGCATTTCTCCCAATTGGGCACCAGTTCGAACTCGATCGTCGCCTCGTCGGTCGTCGTCGCCATGATTCCCTCTCATCCTGCCTGATCCGGCCCCGCCGGGCCGCTCGAATATCTAGAAAAAACGCCCGACCAGCGCGGTATGCTCGACCACCGGCGGCGCAGCGAAATAAGGCCCGGCCAGCGCGCGCCATTGCCGGAAGCCCTCGGACTCGCGGAACGTCACCATGTGATGATCGACACTGTCCCACTGCACCATCAGGCGATATTGCGCCGGGTCCTCGGTCACGCGCTCCAGCGCCATGTGGCGGCAGCCCTCCGCCGCGCGCAGGACATCGGCCGCCTGCGCCACCGCAGCCTCGAACGCCACGGCGTTGGCGGGGTCGATCGTCAGCTTCGCAATTTCGGTAATCATCTTGTCTTCCAGCCGGTTGGGACCAGTGCCGCAGCTCAGGCCGCAGCGATCACCGCCACCTTGGCTTCCGGCGGCCGATTGGCAATCGCCGCACCGGAAGAATTCCTTGATCGACGCTGGCGAAAGTCGCGCGGCGACATGTCGAACTGCTCGCGGAAACTGCGGGTGAAATGCGGCGCGCTGTTGAACCCCCAGGAGAAGGCGATCTCCGTGATGCTGTGCCCCGTCCAGCGCGGATCGACGAGCCGCGCGGCGCACTCCTCCAGCCGGCGGCGCAGCACATAAGCGGAGATGGACTCGTTGCTCGCGGCGAAGATCATGCGCAGGTAGCGGGAAGAGAGCTTGAGATGGGTCGCGATCATCGCCGGGCTGAGCTCGGGATCCCGCAGGTTCTGCTCGATGAACAGCCGCACCCGCCAATGCCGCCCGGTCATGACGGACGAGCGGGATTCCGCGCCATCGAAGGATGCGGCGTAGCAGCTTGAAATCACTGCCAGCAGATGCCCCGCCGCCCGCTCGCCACACGCCTCGCTCAGGCCCTGGCGGAGCTGCTCGTGCAGGCTGCGCGCCATCGCCCCGGCGATCGAGACGAGATCCTGCCCCTCGCTGAGGCGGCGCCCGCAGCATTCATGCGGGCTCGGCAGGCTCTCGCGCAGGAGCGCAACCGGCACCCGGAGCATGATGACTTCGCAGACGCCTTCATGGCCGTAGCTGTAGGGCGCGCTGTTGTCGCACAGGGTGAGATCGCCCGGACGCAACGGCACCTGATGGCCATATTGCTGAAATTGCGCACAGCCGCTCACTTGCAGCAGGAACGTGAAGCAGCGCTCGTCCGTCGCGGCGATGTCGCTCTCCGTGCGGCGGATCAGCCCCGGCCCGGCGCGCAGATGGATGAAACGGACCTGACCGAGCTGGTCGACGCTGATCGTGCCCTCATCGAACCGGTTGTCCGCATCATGCACTTCGGCCTGCTCGACCCTGGCCCAGAAGAGCGTGCTCCAATGGGCGCCCCGCTCCCTGACGACAGGCCAGCCAGAATGTCCCGACATCACCCTTCCTTCTCCTCGACCAGCGGCCCTTTTGGGTCATCCTATTTCCTATATGATATTTGAAATAAGGATTCGGTCAATCGGACTTCCGGCCAGGCACGGTTTTTCTTCCGCGAAAGGCTTGGAGCCTGCGGTGCAGGGCCAAATCTATGGGAAAAGGCCGCCCGCCTAGCCTTGGCGGCCCGTCAGGATGCGGCTGAGGCCCGGTTCAATCGCGGGCGAAGGGGAGCAGCCGGTCGTAGGACTTCTGGATATGCTCGCGCATGGCGCGTTCCGCGCCCTCGGCATCGCCGCCGGCCAGAGCCGCGATCAGCGCCTCATGTTCCATATGCGCCTCCCGCGTCACTTCGCTGTGGAAGCGGAGGCGGAAGATGTGGAAATGCGCGTGAAGGCGGGAGAGCGCTTCCTGGATGATGCCATTGCCGCTGGCGAGGGCGATGGCGTCGTGCAGCTCGGAATCGAGCTGGGCGAACTGGTCATAGGCATCGAAGGCGTTGTGCGGACCCATGGCCGCCGACAGGCGCTGCAGTTCGTCCGCCACCTGCGCCGTCATGCGCTGGGCCGCCCGCCGCGCCGCATAAGGCTCCAGCAGCAGGCGCGCCTCGTAAAGCTCGTCGAGCTGTTTGCGGCTGAGTTGGGGCGCGCTGCAATAGCCGACATAATGCCGCTTGGTGACGAGCCCCATTGCTTCGAGCTGGGACAAGGCCTCGCGGATCGGGGTTTGCGAGACGCCAAGTTCGCGGGCCAGCTGATCGATGGAAATGCGCGTATCCGGCGGGATGCGCAGCGACATGATGTCGGACCGGATGACCTTCATCACTTCCTCGGCGAAGCCCTGCGAGCGCGGCAGCCGCCGGCTGCCCGCTTCCTCGCCAATGCCCGCACTCTGGCTTGCCATGCCCAATCGTCCACTCGTCCCGGTCAGGCGCGAATCATGTCCCGCCCGTCGAACCGGCGCAACCCCTATGACAGGTCGCATGAGTCCGACGCGGCAGAATTCGTTCGCTCGTCCGGCCTCATGCCCAGCAACCTGGCCGTGACGCGCCTCACTTGTCGTCGTCGAGCTGGGGATTGGTGATCGGCGTATCACCCTCGAACAGATGCTCGAAGCGCCGGTAGGTACACAGCCACCGATCCCCGACCTTGCGATATTTGTCCGTCGCCAGGCTGATGGTGATCGGCGGATGGGTGGGCAGCACCTTCACACCGTTGGCGGCATAGAGGAACAGATAGTTGGTCGCCTCAGCGGTGTCCGGCCCGGTGAAGCGCGCGCGGAAATTGGTGAAGGCATGCACGGCCAGACGCGGCCCCTGCGCCACGCGCCAGTCATAGAATTGCTGGATCTTGGCGACGCCTTCATAGGACGCAAACTGGCCGTGGAAAACGGCATCCTCGGTATAATAAGTGGACGCATTGCGGCCGCCATTGGTGTCGATCTCGTGCCAGTAATCGGCAAGCTGGAGAGCCAGCTCGGCATTCAACTTCAGCAAATCGTCATTGGCCACAGATCGTCTCCGCTCGGCAGGTAAGATAATTCCGAGGCCATGCGGTGCCATCGGCGACCGGCGCGATCTTGCCCCGGACGGAACCGACAATTGCGTTTAGAGGTGCGCGACCCCGCTCAAGGCGCGCGATAGAGTCTGGCGGCATTGTCGTGGAGGAATTTGCGCGCTTCCTCGGCGGTGAGGAAATCCGCCGCCGCACGCGCCATCGCTGCCTTCTCCGCATAGCTCCACAGCATGGACTGCCCCACGTCCGATCCCCACACGAGCCGGTCCGGCCCGAAGCTGTCCACCATCCGCCGGACAAGATGCGCCGGGCGCACGTCCTCGGCCGCCAGCCGCTCGAAATTGATTTCCGTGATCTTGAAGATGATGTTGGGCACATCGTCGAACAGCGCAATGGTCTGGTCGATCCCGAAGTGCGGGGCACGCGGCATCATGATTTCCCGCCCTTCCGCGCGGGCCAGCCCGACCTCGAACTGCGTCATGCCATAGGGCATGCCACCATGATCGAGCACGATCGGCAGATCGGGGAACATGCCGGCGAGCATCTTCACCAGTGGCAGCAGGAACGGCAGCTGATTCATGAACAGGATCATCGTCAGCGGCGTGCCCAGATCCGCGCAGGCCCGCCATACGTCCAGGGCCGCCGGTGAGCAGAGCCACCCCGTGTCCAGATGGTCCGGCCGGAATTGCGCCATGCGGAAGCCGCGCACCAGTTCGTCGCGCACCATTGCCCGATAGACCGCCGCCGTTGCCGGATCGGCCGCATCCAGGATCACCACCGGATGCAGGCGATCTGGGTACGCGCGCGCGCCATCCAGGACGCAGCGATTATCGTAGCCATAGACCTGACCGCGCTGCACGAGGCAGGCGCGCGAGACGCCCTGCGCGTCCATCATCGCGATCAGCCCGTCCGCCGTGACCGCGAAATCCGGCCTGGCCGGCTCCGGGTCCCCTGCCCGCAGGTCCTGCGCGGGATAGCGAGCCCAGTCGTCCGACACCAGATGCGCATGTGTATCAAACAACGGCTGTGCCATGAATCGTTCCTTCAACGCACGGGCGGCGCGCGAAACCGGGGCTTTCGGCGCCCTGCTCCCGATGCCGCCGGCGGCGACGCTGCGCTTGACCCAGACGGCGAGAGGTCTTGCACGACAGCCCTCCGGTCGATCGGCGATGCTGGCGACGCTCATCTTCTCGACCGTCCGGGCTGCCCGCAGCCGAGGGCCTAGCGGGCGCCGGCAACTTGATCTAGAACACCCCGGATGAGCGGACTTTCGGGACAGGAAGCGCGCATCGTCGCAGCCTTGCGGGATCGGCAGGGCGCGATGGCAGCGCAAGTCATCGACTGGGCGCAGGTGAACAGCGGCAGCCGCAATCTTCCTGGTCTGGCGCAGATGCGCGGCCTGATCGCGCAGGCACTCGCGCCGATCGCCGACAGTGTCGAGACGCGCGACCCCGAACCGGTGACGACGCTGAGCGACGCCGGCGTGGAAACCCCCGTGCCGCATGGCGCCAATCTGCTCGCCCGCAAGCGCCCGCAGGCCAATCGCCGGCTGATCCTGACCGGCCATATGGACACGGTGTTTCCCGCCGATCACCCGTTCCAGCAGTGCCGGATGGAGAGCGCCAATCGCCTCTCCGGCCCCGGCACCGCCGACATGAAGGGCGGGCTGATCGTGATGATCGAGGCGCTGGCGGCGCTGGAAGCGGCGGGCGCCATCCCCGGCATCGGCTGGGACGTGGTGGTGAATGCCGATGAGGAAGTCGCCTCGCTCGGATCGGCCGCCCTGCTGCGCGAGACGGCGCAGCGCTGCCAGATCGGCCTCACCTTCGAGCCGGCGCTGACGCCGGAAGGCACGCTCGCCAGCGCGCGGCGCGGCAGCGGCAATTTCATCGCCGCCATCGCCGGACGCACTGCCCATGCCGGACGCAATCCGCAGGACGGGCGCAATGCGGTGATCGCCGCCGCCGACCTGGCGCTGCGCCTTGCCGCGCTTCAGGGGGATATCCCCGGCCTCTCGGTCAACGTCGCGCGCGTTACCGGTGGCGGCGCCAACAATGTGGTGCCGGACGCGGCGGCGCTGAGCTGGAACATGCGCCCGGCGGATGCAGAGGCGCAGCAGCGGGCCGAGCAGGGCATCGCCGAGGCGATCGGCGCGGTCGAGCGCGCGCACGGGGTGACTGTCCGCCTCAGTGGCCAGTTCGCCCGACCGCCCAAGCCCTTTGACGCCGGGCATCAGGCACTGTTCGGGCTGGTGCGGGCGGCCGGCGCGGATCTGGGCCTCAGCATCGACTGGCAGCCGAGCGGTGGCGTGTGCGATGGCAACAACATTGCCGCGCAGAATGTGCTGGTCGTCGACACGATGGGCGTGCGCGGCGGCGGTATCCATACGGAGGGCGAATATCTGCTGATCGACAGCCTGAGCGAGCGGGCCGCGCTCGCCGCAATCACCATCCTGCGGATCGCGCAGGGGCACCTCGATGCGACATTGACGACAAGGAGCGCGATGCATGGCTGAAGACTGGATCGTGCGCCCGGCGCTCGCCGCCGATGTGGACGCCGTCTATGAGCTCGCTGGCCGCACCGGGCCGGGCTTCACCAACCTGCCGCATGATCGCGACGCGCTGCGCCAACGGCTGGAACGCAGCGAGCGCAGCTTCACCGCCGACCTCACGGGGCCGGACGACGAGCTCTACATGTTCGTGCTGGAGGAGACGGCGAGCGGGCGCATTGCCGGCACCGCGCTCATCTTCTCCCGCGTGGGCACCAAGAAGCCCTTTTACAGCTACAAGATCACCCGCCTCTCCCAATATTCCCGCCAGCTCGACCGGATCGTGACGACCGAGGTGCTGAACCTCGTCAACGATTTTGCCGGCGCCAGCGAAGTGGGTGGCCTGTTCCTCGTGCCCGAATTGCGCCGCTCGGGCCTTGGCGTGCTGCTGGCGCGCAGCCGCTACCTGTTCATGGCGCTGCACCGCGAGCGTTTCAGCGAACAGGTGCTCACGGAATTGCGGGGATATCAGGAGCCGGACGGCGTCTCGCCCTTCTGGGAAGGGCTCACCAAGCGCTTCTTCAATCTGGAATTCGCCGAGGCGGACCGCTTCCATGCGCTCAACGGCAATCAGTTCATTGCCGATCTCATGCCCAAATATCCGATCTACACCATCCTGTTGCCGCCCGAGGCGCAGGCCGCGATCGGCAAGCCCCACCCGGCCGGGGCGGCGGCGATGAAGCTGCTGGAGGCGGAAGGCTTCCGCCATGAGGGCTATGTCGACCTGTTCGACGCGGGGCCGACCATGCAGGCACAGGTTGGCGACCTGCTCACGGTGAAGGACAGCGCGAGTGCCATGGCCCAGAACGACCCCGCGCCCGAGGCGGGCGGGCAGATGCGCCTGCTGCTCGCGGCGGGGCGCCTGTGCGATTTCCGCGCCTGGCAGGGCCATGGCCGGATCGCCGATGCCGGCGAGACGCTGCACCTGACGCCGCAGAGCATGGCGCGCGGCCGGCTTAGCGACCATGACTTCGCGCTTTACGTGCCCATGCCATGAGCGACCGCCCCGCCTTCCGCGAAGTCAATTTCGACGGGCTGATCGGCCCCAGCCACAATTATGCGGGCCTGAGCCCCGGCAATCTCGCCGCGACGCTGCATGCCGGCAAGATCGCCCAGCCACGCAAGGCCGCGCTGCAGGGCCTGGCCAAGATGCGGCTGATGCTTTCGCTCGGTCTTGGTCAGGGCTTCTTCCTGCCGCATGAGCGCCCGAACATAAGCTGGCTGCGCGATTTCGGCTTTGCCGGCAGCGATGCGCAGGTCTGCGCGCAGGCCTGGCGCGAGGAGCCGCTGCTGCTAGCGCAGGCGATCAGCGCATCGGCGATGTGGGCAGCCAATGCCGCCACCGTCTCCCCCGCGCCGGACACGGCGGACGGGCGCATGCATTTCACCCCGGCCAATCTCGCCACCATGGCCCATCGCAGCCATGAATGGCCGCAGACGCTGGCGCAGTTGCGGCGCATCTTCGCCGATCCGCGCTTCTTCGCCGTGCATGAGCCGGTGCCCGCCCGCTTCGGTGACGAAGGGGCGGCCAATTTCATGCGGATCGCCGCGCCGGCCAGTGAGGCGGGCGTCGAGATCATGGTTTATGGCGAGCCGGGCGGCCCCTTCCCTGCCCGCCAGACGCCGGAAGCCTGCCGGGCGATCTTCCGCAAGCATGGCGTGGCGGACGGGCTTCTCGTCCAGCAATCGCCCGAGGCGATCGCCGCCGGGGCGTTCCACAACGACGTGGTCGCCGTGGCGCATGAGAACATTCTTCTCGCGCACGAACAGGCCTTTGCGGACAAGGCGGCGCTCTATGCCGACCTGACGGCGCGCTGCCCGGATCTGGTCATTCTGGAAGTGCCGGCGCGCGAGGTCAGCCTGGCCGACGCCATCGCGTCCTATTTGTTCAACTCGCAGCTCGTCACCCTGCCGGACGGTCGCCGCGCGCTGATCGTTCCGGCCGAATGCATGGAGACGCCCGCGGTGAAGGCGTGGATCGACCGCACGGTGGGCGCCAATGGGCCGATCGATGCCGTGCATGTCGTGGACGTGCGCGAATCCATGCACAATGGCGGCGGCCCGGCCTGCCTGCGGCTGCGCGTGCTGCTCTCGCAGGAGGCCGAGCGCGCCGTCCATCCCGCGCACATGCTCGACGAGCGCGGCGCCGACCGGCTGGAAGCGCTGATCGCAGAGCACTGGCCCGAGCGGATTGCCCCGGCCGACCTCGGATCGCCCGACCTGTGGGGCCACTGCGCCGCTGCGCGCCGCGCCCTTATCGCCTTGCTGGAGAAACCCCTGTCATGACCCAAGGCTTCGTCTCGCCCGACGAGATCCGCCTCGCTTTCTCCCAGGCCATGTCGCGCATGTATCGCGCGGAAGTGCCGCTCTATGGAGACCTGCTGGACATCGTCGCGACCACCAATGCCCGCGCGCTGGCGGTCGACCCGGCGCTGCGGGAGCAGCTGGCGGCGCAGGGCGAGCTGGAGCGGCTGAACGACGAGCGCCACGGCGCCATCCGCATCGGCAGCGCGACCGAGCTCAGCCTGATGCGCCGGCTGTTCGCGGTGATGGGCATGCTGCCAGTCGGCTATTATGACCTCGCCGCTGCCGGTCTGCCGGTCCACTCGACCGCGTTCCGCCCGATCGAGCCTGCGGCCCTCGCGCGCTGCGCCTTCCGCATCTTCTGCTCGCTGCTGCGCATCGACCTGATTGCCGACGCTGACCTGCGCGCGCAGGCAGAGGCGATCCTCGATGCGCGGCAGATCGTCAGTGACGAGACGGTCGATTTC
Source organism: Sphingomonas sp. (assembly GCA_017304655.1). Lineage (GTDB taxonomy): Bacteria > Pseudomonadota > Alphaproteobacteria > Sphingomonadales > Sphingomonadaceae > Sphingobium. The sequence goes on along the minus strand of JAFKLY010000006.1, from coordinate 450,215 downwards.
ATCGCGCGTTATGAGCGTGATGGCGGCCTGACGTCCGAACAGGCGGAAAGTTTCGTCCTGCACGCGCTGGAGACGTTCCGCTGGCATGGCGAGGCGCTGGTCGATCATGAAACCTATACGGCGTTCAACGAGGCGCACCGGCTGATCGCCGACATCGTCTGCTTCCGGGGGCCGCATATCAATCACCTGACGCCGCGTACGCTCGATATCGACGCGGCGCAGGCGGAGATGATCGCGCGCGGCATCAGGGCCAAGGCAGTGATCGAGGGGCCGCCCCGGCGCACGGTGCCGATCCTGCTGCGGCAGACCAGCTTTCAGGCGCTCGAGGAGCCGATCCTGTTCCGTAGCGGCGCGGCCATCGTGGCGGGCGCGCACACCGCCCGCTTCGGTGAAATCGAGCAGCGCGGCATCGCCCTCACCCCGCGCGGGCGCGATCTCTACGACGCCATTCTGGCCGAGGCAGACGGCGCGCGCACGGCCAGCGGCGCCGGCTATCAGGACCGCCTTGCCGCCACCTTCGCGCAATTCCCGGACGATCTGGCGAGCTTGCGCACCGAGGGGCTCGCTTATTTCACTTATGCGCCCACGCAGGAGGGCGCGCGCCTGCTCGCCGCCGGGAAACTCCCCGCCGGATCGGTCGAGGAGCTGGTGGACAGCGGCGTGCTGACCGCCACGCCGATCACCTATGAGGATTTCCTGCCGGTGAGCGCGGCCGGCATCTTCCGCTCGAACCTGGGCAGCGAAGCGGAGACGCGCCTTGCCGCCGAATCATCGCAGGCGGACTTCGAGGGCGCGCTTGGCGCATCCTGCCTCGATCCCTTCGGCCTTTATCTCGATCAGGAGCAGGCGTCGCTGGAACTGCTGGAGCCGATCCCCCCTTGAGGGAAATGACACAGCTCGGTTTCATGGCGTCCCCGATCGTCGAGAAAGGCCCGACAACGAGCGGTCGCGCACCCTGTCAGCCGGCGGCTTCTTCCCGCTCCACCATGGCCTGCGCGTTCGCAGTCAGCTTATCCAGCATCTCGATATAGAAGGCGCGATTGTCGGCGCCTTGCGCGCTCCAGTGCACTGCCTCGCGATTCATGGCCAGCTCGTCCATGGATCGAAACATCTCGGCACCGGCCGATGTGGGCTCAAGCACGATATCGCGGCGGCGAGTCGGGCGCGATCGGACGACGAGGCCGGCCCGCTCGAGATAACTCACGGTGCGGCCGACCTGGCTCTTGTCGCGCCCCATCAGCAAGATGAGCTGCGCCAGCGGCATGGGCGGGCAATCAGCCACCAGAGACAGCACATGCCACTGGAAATGCGAGAGGCCATGGGTCCGCTGATAGGCCAGCATGGCGCTGCGCTTCATATAAGCGGCGAGGCTGATGAGCTTTGGCGTGATCAGCGTGGACGGCGGCCGGGACGCCTGTCCGTCCGGTCCGTTCGGCCAGGGCGGCAAGGCCCCGGAGGCGGACGCACAGGGGCTGATGATGCCGGCTTCACCGCTCAGGCGGCGCTCCTCGGCATACATGATCGCGGCCTGCGCGGTCAGCTGCTCGGTGATACCGGCAAAGCGCCGCAGGTCGGCCGCAGCAAGACCAGCCGTCAACACGCCGTCGCGCGCGCGGCCGATCGCCAGGATCCGCTCGAACATCGCCTGCCCCGGCGGCAACAGGGTGAACTTGGCCCGCAGCCGCTCGCGCCCGATAAACCCGTCCTGTTCGAGTGGCTTGATCGCGCGGCTCACCTGCGCCTTCTCATGCCCGGTTAGCGCAACGATCTCCTGAGAACTGAGCCCCCCGGAAAAGCCGATCATGATGATGAGCTGGCGATGGATCTCCTTGTGCCCGATCTCGCGCTCGTAAACGGGCAGACCACTCTCGCGGATAAGGCGCAACAACCGGAACAGGCGCGCGCCGACGAGCCGCAGATGCATCGGCTCCCTCTCCTGCAGCGTCACGTCCTCTTCGGCAAACTCGGTCAGCGTACGATCCTTCTGTGACCCCTGTTCAGAATGGTCACAGTGTAAAGCCTATCCGGCGCGCGCAGGCAACCTTGGCGCATCAGGCTGGCGGAAGCCCCCTTCTGCCGTCAAGGCAGGCGACACAGTATTGGCGACAGTCATTTCTTCGCACCAAAAGTCGCTCGCAGAGACAAAACTGTTCCGAAACAGGATTCTCGACCGCGCGACGGCCAGTCGCAGTGAACCCAGCCTCAACCGCAGCGGCACGCGCCGATAATTTTTAGTGAATATATTCAATATTTTATATGGATTGCGCCTCAGCAAACGGGTGCTACTCGACGCCTTGAAACGGCAAAAAGGCCGTCACGCCCCCACCGCAAGATATTCCAGCCGCTCACATTGACTCCGCGATCCCTTTGATAAAAAATCGTTTTTCGGGGTGCAAACAGTCTCAACCATAAGAGAATATTAAATCCGGTGGTGAATTTCCGGCATTGGAAATTCACCAGCAAATAAGTGGGCAATAAAAACATGGATGCTGCAATGTGGGATTGCACATCAATTCAGCCCTTTACAGGGGCACAATGAAAGAAGGCCGTATCTTCCCGGCCCGGCGCATGGCGTCGACGCGCGCGGAGCGAATGCTCGCGCTGGTCGGCCTTTGGCGCGACCGCCCGGATTTGCTGCGCGCCATTCTCTCGATCAAGGGCGCACCGAGCCGCGTCCTAAATCCCTCGCGATGGTTCGATCTGGCGAGCCGCATGCTCCGGCCGATCTGCTGCGTCAATTGGACGGTCGAGCAGAAGGTCGCCAGGATCGTCGACCATCATGCGACGATCCATGCGCTCGGCGGCATCCTGCGCCCGACCTGGGGAGAACCACGCGAACTGACGAAACTGCCCGCGCTCGGCCCGGATTACAGCCTCAAGATCGACGAGCCGTATTGGATGACCTGCGACGGGCTCTCTACCCTGAGCCTGTGGCATGGCGTCGATCGCATGTTCACCATCGCGTTCATCATCTCCCGCGAAGAGACTGGCTTGAAAGTCTATGTAGGCGGCCTGCAAGGTCGGGATGGCGACGATGTCCTCGAGCGTTATCGGGCGATGACCAAGGACGCCCATGGCATTCGCCCGCGCGACCTCATGATCGAGCTGCATCGCATGGTCTGCCGTGCCATCGGCGTCACGGACCTCCTTGCCGTCGCTGAGGACGCCCGGCACTGGCATCATCGCTATGCGGACGAGGAAGCGCGCGGCGTCGCCAGCCTCAATTACGACGATGCCTGGATCGAGCGCAGCGGCGAGCGGCTGTGCGCCAATTGGTTCGCGCTGCCGGTTGCGCCGGTGCGGCGGGAGGTCTCGGACATCCCGTCCCGCAAGCGCAGCCTCTATCGCCAGCGATACGCCATGCTGGATGCGATCGAACAGACGATCTCCCAAGCCGTGGCAACGCTTGTGCCGGGCCGCCTGCCCGTCGCGCCGATGCCCGTGGCAATCCCGCAGAGCGCGTCCATCGCCGTTGAGAGCGTCGACGCCTGACGAAGTGCGGGCTATACGGAGCCCCGGCGCCGCTCAGCCCTTCAGCCGCGCCCCATGCCAGCGGACATGCTCGGCCATGAAGGTCGAGATGAAATAATAGCTGTGATCGTAGCCCGGCTGCATGCGGATCGTCGCCGGCTGGCCGGCCTTGGCGCAGGCCTCCTCCAGCAAATGCGTCTTGAGCTGCTCCTCCAGAAACTGGTCGGCATCGCCCTGATCGACCAGCAGATCGGGCAGGCGTGCGCCACTCCCGATGAGAGCCACCGCGTCATGCTGTGCCCAGGCGCCCTTGTCCTCGCCCAGATAGCCGCCAAGCGCCTTGTGGCCCCAGGGCACCTGGCTCGGCGCGACAATGGGCGCGAAGGCAGAGACCGAGCGGAATCGGCCCGGATTGCGCAGCGCCACGGTGAGCGCGCCATGGCCACCCATGCTGTGCCCGGTGATGCCCTGCCGGGTCATGTCGGCCGGGAAGTGCGCGGCAATCAGCGCCGGCAGCTCCTGCTCGATATAGCTGCGCATGCGATAATGCTGTGCGAAGGGCGGCTGCGTAGCATCGACATAGAAGCCCGCGCCAAGCCCGAAATCATATTTGCCCTCGGCATCATCCGGCACGGGGTTGCCGGCCAGATCGGGGCCGCGCGGGCTGGTGTCCGGTGCCACGAAGATGATGCGCTCGGCCGCGCAGGCCGCGCGATACTCGCCCTTCTCCATGACATTGGCATGGGTGCAGGTGAGGCCCGAGAGATAGAACAGCACCGGCAAGGTTTCGCCCGGCGCGTGATCGGGGACGAAGACGGCGAATGTCATCGCCGTCCCCGTCTCCCGCGACTCATGCCGGTACACGCCCTGGACGCCGCCAAAGGCCTTGTTCGTCGAGAGCGTTTCCAGCGTCATGCGACTCAGGCGCCTTCGGGCAGCTGGCAGAAAGCGCAGATCTTGTTGCCGGTGGGGTCACGCAGATAGGCGCCATAGGCATTGCCCGGTGCCTGCGGACGCTTGCCCGGCTCACCCGCGCAGGAGCCGCCATTGGCGAGGCCGGCGGCGTGGAACGCATCGACCTGCGCCTTGTCAGCCGCTGCGAAACCGATGGTGCCGCCATTGGCGTGCGTGGCCGGCTGGCCGTCGATCGGCGTGACGAAGCCGAAAGTGCCGCCATTATGCGAGTAAAAGGCGCGGTCGCCGATGTTGTGGCCGGCGCCGGCGCCCAGCGCACCAAGCACCGCATCATAGAACTTCGTGCTCTGCGCGATATCCTTGGCGCCGACCATGATGTGCGTAAACATTGTGTCTCTCCTCAATATTGGGTGGAACTGACTGGCTTCGGTTTCCCTGCGCGCTGTGGACCTTATTGCGGCTCATCCCATGCGGCACAAAGCTTGTTTCCGGCCGGGTCGCGCAGATAGGCGACCCAGACGCCCCGGCCCGTGCCGGGGGATATGCGATGCTCCGGCTCGCCCTCGCAGGCCACGCCGCCATGCGTCAGGCCGATGGCATACCAGGCCTTCACCGCCTCCGGCGACGGCGCGAGAAAGCCGACCGTGCCGCCATTGGCATGGCTGGCGGGCTGGCCATTGATCGGGTGGCCGACAATGAACAGCACGCCCTGATGCCGATACAGGAGCCGACCCTTGGCATCCGCCTGCGCCGCCGGAACGCCAATCGTCTCGAAGGTTGCGTCGTAAAAGACGCGCGCCGTCTCAAGATCGTCTGCACCCAGAACGAGGTGTCTCAACAAGGGTTGTCTCCCGCGGTCAGCCAGCCGAAGCGATCAGAACACGACGACGGAGCGGATGCTCTTGCCGGCGTGCATGAGATCGAAGGCGGTATTGATCTCCTCGAGGCCCATGACGTGCGTGATCATCGGATCGATCTCGATCTTGCCGGTCATGTACATGTCAACGATCTTGGGCACGTCCGTGCGGCCCTTGGCGCCGCCGAACGCCGTGCCGCGCCAGTTGCGCCCGGTGACGAGCTGGAACGGACGGGTACTGATCTCCTTGCCCGCCTCGGCCACGCCGATGATGATCGAGGTGCCCCAGCCGCGATGGCAGGCTTCCAGCGCCGTGCGCATCACCTCGGTATTGCCGGTCGCATCGAAGGTGTAGTCCGCGCCGCCGTCCGTCATGGCGACGATCTTCGCCACAACGTCCTCCCGGCTCATGCCCTTGCTGTTGAGGAAGTCGGTCATACCGAACTTGCGGCCCCACTCCTCGCGATCGGGATTGATGTCGACGCCGATGATCTTGTTGGCGCCGGCAAGGCGCGCACCCTGAATCACATTGAGACCGATGCCGCCGAGGCCGAAGATGACGACATTGTCACCGACCTGCACCTTGGCGGTGTTGATGACCGCGCCCACGCCGGTCGTCACGCCGCAGCCGATGTAGCAGCTCGTCTTGAACGGCGCGTCCTCACGGATTTTCGCCACCGCGATCTCGGGCAGCACGGTGAAGTTCGAGAAGGTCGAGCAGCCCATATAATGATAGATCGGCTGGCCCTTGTAGGAGAAGCGCGTCGTGCCGTCAGGCATCAGCCCCTTGCCCTGCGTGGCGCGGATCGCGGTGCACAGGTTGGTCTTGCCCGAGAGGCAGGACTTACACTGGCGGCATTCCGGCGTGTAGAGCGGGATGACGTGGTCGCCCGGCACCACGCTGGTCACGCCCGCGCCAACCTCGCGCACGATGCCCGCGCCCTCATGGCCGAGCACGCTGGGGAAGATGCCCTCGCTGTCGAGGCCATCGAGCGTATAGGCGTCCGTATGGCAGATGCCGGTCGCCATGATCTCGACCAGCACTTCGCCCGCCTTCGGCCCTTCCAGATCCAGCTCGACAATCTCCAGCGGCTTCTTGGCCTCGAAAGCGACGGCAGCGCGTGTCTTCATTCCTTGTCCTCCGCGGAGAAAGTCAATGAGCGCAAGCCAGCGCCCGATCCCGCGCTTGTTGGGACGTGCGACCGATTCTGGCAACCCTAAAGGAAGACGTGCTGGCTCAGCTGCGGCAATATGCGAGCAGGCTCGCCTCGCCGGGCAGGAGGCTCAGCCCTGCGAGCAGCAGAATGGCCGCCCCGGCGATCCAGCGCACGGCAGGGCGACGGGCAAGCGCCGCCAGTGCCACCGATCCGCTGCTGACCGCGAGCAGCGCCGGCAAGGTGCCGAGGCCAAAGCCAGCCATGACCAGCATGCCGCCGGGCAGCGAACCGGCGAACATGGCATAGAGCAACGCGCCATAGACCATGCCGCAGGGCATCAGGCCCCAACCGAGGCCCGCCGCATAGCCGCGCAGTTCGCCCGGCAGGCGCAGCGCGAGGGCCGGACGGGGCAGGCGCGCCTGCACGGCATGGCCGATCAGCGCGGGCGACGGCATCAGCCCCATGGTCGAGAGCCCCACCCAGGCGAGCGTCATGGCCGCAGCCCAGCGGAGCAACTGGTGCGCCAGCGCGCCATCCAGCCCGTCGAGCGCAGTCGATCCGACCGCGCCCGCGACGCCGCCGAACGCCATATAGGCGGTGATCCGCCCGGCGTGGAGCACCAGAGGATCGACGAAGGGACGCCGGCTCGACGCGGTGGGCCGGCCAAGCAACAGCGCAATGCCACCACACATGCCCACGCAATGCAGGCTGGAGGCGAACCCCAGCAGCAGCCCGCCCGCAAAACTGAGCGGCGGCGCCATGTCAGATCGCGCTGCTGAACCGCTGGGGCGAGACACCCCGATGCCGATCGAACAGCACGGCGATGGCCCGGCCATAGGGCCGCCCGTCATCGCTGATGGAGAGCAGTCCCTGATCGAGCCTTGCAAGACCGCGCTCAAGGAACGGCGCAAGACCGTCCAGCATTGCTTCGCCTTGCAGATAGGCGCCGACATCCACCGCGCGGCCGCACAGCAGCCCCTCGATGATCGCGCCGCGCTGCTGATCGTCCGCATCACGCAGGACGCCGCGCTCGCCGGTCAGCCGGCCAGCGGTGGCGCGCATGCGGTAACGGCCGCTATTCTTGTCATTCTGCACGATCATCTGCGGGAACTGGCTGATCGCGCTCGCGCCGATGCCGATGAGCACGTCCGAGCCATCCTCGGTAAAGCCCTGGAAATTCCGGCGCAGCGTGCCTGCGGTCTGGGCTTGCGCCAGATCGTCATAAGGCAAGGCGAAATGATCGAACCCGACCGGCACATAGCCCGCTGCGACGAGCCGGTCATGCCCAAGCGCAGCCATGGCGAAGCGCTCGGCCTGATCGGGCAGGTTCGTCGCATCGATCCGCTTCTGGCGCGGCAGCATGTGCGGGACATGGGCATAGCCGAACAATGCAACACGATCGGGCCGCATGGCAACCGCTTCGTCCAGCGTTTCCATGAGGATAGCCCGGTCCTGCCCCGGCAGGCCATACATGAGGTCGAAATTGATCGAGCGGCAGCCATTGGCGCGGAGCCGGTCCACCGTGCTGGCGATCAGCGCGCGCGGCTGCACCCGGCCGATCCCGGCCTGAATGGCAGGATCGAAGGTCTGCACGCCCAGGCTGGCGCGCTTGGCGCCGGCAACGCCCAGCGTCATGGCCCAATCGGCATCGAACCCGCGCGGATCAAGCTCGACGGACAGCACGGGCGCGCTGCAGCCAAAGGCCACCATCAGCTCATCCACCAGCCGGGCGAAATCGACCGGCGAGATCGCATTCGGGCTGCCCCCGCCAAAGGCGATGCGCTGCACCTTGGGGCGCCGCCCAAGCCGCGCGGCGAGCGTGCGAATCTCGGCATGGAGCGCATCGAGATAAGCGCTCAGACGCTGCGACTTGTTGGAGCGGCCCGTGTTGCAGCCGCAGTACCAGCAGATTTCCTGGCAGAAGGGGATGTGCACATAGAGCGACACCGGCTGGCCGTGCGCAACGCCATCCAGCGCGGCGCCAAGCTGAGCGTCCGCGACCGAGGGCGTGAACTCCACCGCGGTCGGATAGCTGGTGTAGCGCGGCACCGGCCGGGCAAGCAGATCGGGATGATAAGGCCACATGCAGACATGATTAGCGCGGCGGCGCGCCCTGCCCCTTGACCTCGATCAAGCCTGCGCTTGCGCCATGTCAATGTCGCCCGATCGAGGCCGCCCTATCGAGGGGCCACGGTTCAGGGAATGAAATGAAAGGAAAATATCCCATGAAAGCGCGTTTTCTCTCCTGCATCGCCGGTGTCATGGCGCTGGCCGCGCCGGTTGCGGCACAGGCCGCCGACGGCAAGATTCAGGTCAAGCTGCTCGCCACCGGCGTGCTGCCCGACGGCAAGATCGACACGATCAAGAGCGCGACAGTCACCTTGCCTGCCGGCACGAACACGGCGGCGAGCGACAACTGGGTGCCGACCGTCGCAATCGAATATTTCCTGAATGATGCGGTCTCGGTCGAGACGATCTGCTGCCTGACCGCTCACCATGTCGATGGCGCCGGCGCCATCAAGGGCGTCAACCGGCTGATCGACGACATTCTCATCCTGCCGGCGACGGTGACGCTGAAGTATCACCTGAATGCCGGCCCGATTAAGCCCTATATCGGCGCAGGCCCGAGCTACTTCCTCATCCTGGATTCCAAGGTGGGCGCCGGCGGCACCGCCGCGCTGGGCGCGACCAGCGCCAAGGTGAAGAGCAAGGTCGGCTTTGCCCTGCAGGCAGGCGTGGACATTCCGGTCGGCACCTCCGGCCTGGGCGTGACCTTCGATGCGAAGCGCTACTTCGTCCGCCCGACCGCCGTCTTCTACAACGCGGCTGGCGCGACCCTGCTCGAGACCCGCCACCAGCTTGATCCCTGGGTGATCAGCGGCGGCCTGTCCTACCGCTTCTAACACGATCGGCCCCAAGGCCGCACAAGCGCGCGGGTTCCCCCCTCTCCTCTCCAGGGAACCCGCGCGTATTTTTGTGCGCAGCATCCGCGCGCACATCCTGCGAGAACCCGTAAAAGATATCGGCCATAGCGCTGATATTAAAAGGCGCTCACCGCCTTCCTGTTCAGGCGATCATCGGCACAGCGATCCATCGGCAGAGACTCGAATTGAGCGGGGCGGTCAGTCGCCCGGACGATCCTCATCATCAATGAGAATGCGCATCGCCGCCCCATCGGGATCCTCGAACTGGCCATTGCGCAGCGACCACATGAACGCGCCAAGCCCGGCAAGGCCGAGGCCAAGCGCGATGGGGATCAGGATCAGCAGGCCGTTCATTTGACGGCCCAGCGCAGGCGCAGCGAATTCGCCACGACGATGAGCGAGCTGGTGGACATCGCCACCGCCGCAATGAGTGGCGTCACTTGCCCCGCAATGGCGAGCGGCACGGCGAGGATGTTATAGCCGATCGCCAGCCCGAGATTTTCCTTCACCACGCGCAAAGCCGCGCGCGAGGCGCGGACAGCGCGCGGGATGCCGAGCAGACTGTCGCCCAGAAACACGATATCGGCCGCCTGCTGGCCGACGTCGCTGGCCGAGCCGGGCGCCATGGAGACGTGAGCGGCCGCGAGCGCCGGACCATCGTTGAGACCATCGCCCACCATCAGCGGCTTGCGGCCGGCGGCAACCTCCGCCTCCAGCCGCGCAAGCTTGTCGGCCGGGCGCATGCCGCCCTGCCCCACAAGGCCGAGCTGCGCCGCGACGGCCGCCACCGCATCGGCGCGGTCACCGGACATGACGCTGGGCGGCAGGCCAAGCGCGCGCAGTTCATCGAGCGCACGAGCCGCATCAGGCCGCAGCGCATCGGCAAAGCGAATGATATGGACGCGGCCCATGCCCAGATCGAGCGCCACGGTCATGGCCGGATCGCCCGCCACGCCGGCAAGTTCGTCCGGATGCGGCCGGCGCATGGCAACCGCTTGGCCCTCATGCCGGGCATGGACGCCCTCGCCGGAAATCTCTTCCACGTCGCTCAGCGCCGCCGGGCCGACATCGGCCCCGCCCAGCCCCTGACGCAGCGCGATCGCCAGCGGATGCCGGCTCGCCATGGCGAGGCCGCGCGCGATCCGCCGCTCCTCCTCGTTCAGCGCCTCCAGCCCGGAGGCTTCGGGCCGGCCGAGCGTCAGCGTGCCGGTCTTGTCGAACAGTGCTTCGTCCGCCTTGGCAAGGCGCTCCAGCGCGCTGCCATCCTTCACCAGCAGCCCGGCGCGCATCATCGCGCTGCAGACCACGACCTGCGCGACCGGCACGGCAAGGCCGAGCGCGCAGGGGCAGGTGATGATGAGCACGGCGATCGCCACGAGCAGTGACTCATGCCAGCCCGCTCCTGCGATCATCCAGCCGGCAAAGCTCACGGCGGCAAGCGTGTGCACCGCCGGCGCATAGAGGCGCGAGGCCCGATCGGCGAGGCGGACATAGCGGGACTTGGCCTGCGTCGCGCTCTCCATGAGCCGCGCGATCTCGGCAATGGCCCGCGCCTCGCCCACGGCGGTGACGCGCAACGTCACTGGCCCGTCGAGATTGAGCGTGCCTGCCGTCGCCGGATCGCCCACCGCCAGCGTGACGGGCGCGCTTTCGCCGGTGAGCAGCGACAGGTCGAACCGGCTGCTGCCCGCCTCGATCACGCCGTCCGCAGCCAGCCGTTCGCCGGCCGCGACCAGCACCCGGTCGCCGACCGCCAGCGCATCCGCCTCGACCCACTGGCTGGAGCCATCCGCGGCCAGACGCATGGCGCCCGGCGCTGTGCGGCGCACCAGCGCCTCGGCCCCGCTGGCGGCGCGGCCACGCATCATCTCGTCGAGCACGCGCCCGGCGAGCAGGAAAGCGAGCAGCATCAGCGCGCCATCGAACCAGGCATGTTCGCCGCCGATGATCGTCTCATAGAAGCTCATGCCGGTGGCGAGCGACACGCCGATGGAGATCGGCACGTCCATGTTCGTCGTGCGCGCCTTCAGCGCCTTGAACGCCGACCGGAAGAAAGGCTGGCCGGCATAGGCCACTGCCGGAATGGCGATGAGCGCCGAAATCCAGTGGAACAGATTGCGCGCATTGCCATCCGCCCCGGACCAGACCGAGACGGAAAGCAGCATGACATTCATCGCCGCGAAGGCCGCGACAGCGAGCGCCCGGACCAGCCGCTTGAGCGCCTGGCTGCGCTGCAGCGCCGCTTCGCTATGCAGCGGCTGCGCGTCGAAGCCGATCGCATCGAACGCGCGGATCAGGTCCGGCTCGGTCAGGCCGGAAGCATGAGCGACGGCAACGGTCTTGGCCGAGAAATTGACACGGGCCGAGCGAACCCCCGGCTGCTCCGGCAGCAGGCGCTCGATCTTGGAAATGCAGCCGGCGCAATGCATGTCCGGCACGGCAAAACGCGTCTCGACCGGACCCTTGGTCCAGTCCGCCTCAGACGCGACATAGTTCATGACAGGTCGACGATCCTCTTGATCTCTCGCCCATGCGCCTGTGCTTGCAGATGCACGATCCAGCGGCCGGCCGGCAGCGTTTCCAGGCTTTCATAGCGTCCATCGCCAAGCGAGCGGAAGCGCAGCGTCACATCCGGCAAGCGGCCGAGCGGATGACGCGCGGTGGCGACGATGTGCGCGTCCGTCAGCGGTTGCCCCTCGCTCGCCATGCGCGCTTCGAGCCGGTCCTTGCCGCCACGGGCGATATCGAGCGACCAGCCCAGCGCCTTCTGCTCGCGCGCCTGCTCCAGCCAGCCATTATATTTCTGGCTGGCGACATAGCTGTTCTCGACGACCAGCCCGCCGAAGGTCGCGCTGGCGAAATAGGCCATGGTGAAGTTCACCACCATCACCACGCCGAAGAAGGCGACGAGGATGATCGTGATGTGCCTGCCTGTGAACGTGCGTGTCATTGTGCTGCCTCCGGCCGGACGAAGCTCTCGCCATCCTGCGCTTTTTCCTCTGGATTGTCGACGGCGGCGAGATGGAAGGAGAAGTCCTCCCGCGCTTCGCCGGTAGCCGGTGCGACGACATAGAGCCGCTCCTTGAGCACCTGATCGGCCGGCACCTCGACGCGGATGCTGCGGCTCGCCTGCGCCCGCGTTTCCGCCTCGCGCCACATCTGAGCGTTCGGCAGGCCATCGAGCGAAATGGTCATCACGCGCGGCCGGCTCTGCATGTTGCGGATCTTGATCAGATAGGCATTGCGGATCGACCCGTCCGACAGGCGCACATATTCCGGATTGCGATCCGCATTGGCGGAAATGTCGACGCGGGTGCGCGTGCCGAGCGCAAACAGCATGGCAAGGCCGATGCTCGCCCAGATCGCGAAATAGATGAGCGTGCGCGGGCGGAACAGGCGCTTGAGCACCGGCGCCGGCGCCTCGCCGCGCATTTCCGCCTCGCAATCGATCTCCGTCGCATAATCGATGAGGCCGCGCGGCCGACCGACCTGCCCCATCACCCGGTCGCACGCATCGATGCAGAGCGCGCAAGTGATGCAGCCGATCTGCGGCCCCTCGCGAATGTCGATGCCGGTCGGGCAGACCTGCACGCACTGCAGGCAGTCAATGCAGTCGCCAGTCGGCATGCCGTCTTCGCTGGCCTTCTTGATGCCCTTGGTCCGGGGCTCGCCGCGCCAGTGCTTGTACGTGACGATCAGCGATTTCTCGTCCGTCATCGCGGTCTGGATGCGCGGCCAGGGGCACATGTAGATGCACACCTGCTCGCGCATGAAGCCGCCGAAGATGAAGGTCGTCATGGTCAGCACGAAGGTGGTGCCATAGGCGACGAACGGCGCCGTGCCGGTCCAGAACTCGCGCTGGAGCGTCGGCGCATCCGCGAAATAGAAGATCCACGCGCCGCCGGTCAGGAAGGAGATGGCCAGCCAGACCGCCCATTTGCGCAGCCGCTTGACGATCTTGCCTGCCGTCCATGGCGCCTTGTCGAGGCGAATCTGCGCATTGCGATCGCCATCCAGGAAGCGCTCTACATGCTGGAACAGGTCCGTCCAGACCGTCTGCGGGCAGGTGTAGCCGCACCAGGCGCGGCCGACCGCGGAGGTGACCAGAAACAGGCCGATGCCGGCCATGATGAGCATGCCGGCGACATAATAGAATTCGTGCGGCCAGATCTCGATGCCGAACATGTAGAAGCGGCGATGGGCAAGATCGACCAGCACCGCCTGATTGGGCGCGTGCGGCCCGCGATCCCACCGTATCCACGGCGTCACCCAGTAGATCGTCAGCGTGACCGCCATGACGAGCCACTTGAACCGGCGGAACGGCCCGTCGATCTGCTTGGGGAAGACCGCCTTGCGCTTTTCATACACGCCGAGCGGGGAATCAGTGAGGTCTTTGACGTTGTTCATGGCAGCGTGCCCGTTCCAGTGAACCAGCTCGACTCACCCCTTAGGCAAGCACCGCCACAGCGGCATTGAGCAGGATCAACCATTGGGCGGGCGACCCGGCGCGAACGCCGGGCCACCCGTCATATGCGTTTTATTGTGAGCCGGCCGGTGCGGCCGCATTCCCGGCCTCGGCCGGTTGTGCGGCAACCGGCGCGGGGTTCGCCTCGCCGCCGCCCAGCGAATGGACATAGGCCGCGAGCATCTTGATCGTCACCGGATCGAGCACCTTGCCCCAGGCCGGCATCACGCCGTGACGGCTGTTGGTCACCGTCTGGGTCAGCGTCTCGCGATCACCGCCATAAAGCCAGATGCCGTCAGTGAGGTTCGGCGCGCCGAACTCGCGCATGCCCTTGCCCTGCGGGCCATGGCAGACCGCGCAATTCGCCTCGAACAGCGCCGTCCCGCGCTGCGCCGACGCGCTCGGCTTCTCCTGCCCGCTGATGACGCGGACGTGCGAGACGACATCCTGCACCTGCGCCGCAGTCAGGATGCCATCCTTGCCGAAGGAAGGCATCAGGCTGTTGCGAGTCATCGCCTCATCCGGATTCCGTGCGCCATGCGTGATCGTATATTCGATGGACTTGAGGTCACCGCCCCACAGCCAATCGTCGTCGATGAGGTTGGGGTAGCCCTTCGATCCGGACGCGCCCGAGCCATGGCACTGGACGCAATGCACCTTGAAGGCGGCGCTGCCGCCCTGGATGGCTGCGTTCATCAGCTCCGGCTTGCCCGGCAGCGCTTCCACCGGGGTGGCGGCGATGGCCGAGACGATGGGTGCCCGCCGGGCCGTCTCGGTCGCCAGCGACTTTTGCAGGTCACCCCGGCTCGACCAGTTCCACAGCCCCTTGCTGTTCGTGTGGAGCATCGGCAGCGCCGGATAGACCACCACATAGCCGATCGCGAAGACGATCGACGCGTAGAAGGTCCAAAGCCACCAGCGCGGCAGCGGGGTGTTCAGTTCCTCGATGCCATCCCATTCATGGCCGACCGTCTCTGTGCCGGTCGGCTGATCGATGCGTTTTGTCTCAGCCATGGTTCATGTCCCTGTTCTTGGCTGCATCGCCGTCGTCATCGGCGAAGATCATGGTAGCGGCGGCGTCGTTCTTGCGACGCGAGCCGGGACGGAAGGCCCAGGCGACCAGCACGAGGTAGACGACCAGCATGGCCGCCAACCCGTAGCTATCCGCGAAATGGCGCAGATCGTTGTAGCTCACCGCTCCAGCTCCTGCGGCTGGGCGCTCTCGAAATCGACCAGCGTGCCGAGCATCTGGAGATAGGCGACGAGTGCGTCCATCTCCGTCAGCCGCGTCGGGTTGCCATCGAAATCGCGCGCCTGCGCCTTGGGATAGCGCTTGAGCAGATCGGCGGTATCCGCCTCGGGATCAGCCTGCGCCTTGAGATCGGCATTGGCCAGCTCAAGGTCCTTGTCGGTGTAGGGCACGCCCACCCGGCTCAGCGCCTTGAGGTGCGTGGTCATATCACCGGCGTTCAGGTCGGTCTCGGCCAGGAAGCCGTATTTCGGCATGATCGATTCCGGCACCACGCTGCGCGGGTCCTTGAGGTGCTGCACGTGCCACTCGTCCGAGTAGCGCTTGCCCACGCGGGCCAGATCCGGCCCGGTGCGCTTGGAGCCCCACTGGAAGGGATGATCGTACATGCTCTCGGCGGCCAGGCTGTAATGGCCGTAGCGCTCCACCTCGTCGCGGAACGGACGGATCATCTGCGAGTGGCAGTTGTAGCAGCCCTCCCGCATGTAGATGTTGCGTCCGGCCAGCTCCAGCGGCGTGTAGGGGCGGACCCCCTCCACCTTCTCGACCGTGTTGTCGATCCAGAAGAGCGGAGCGATCTCGACCAGGCCGCCGATCGTCACCACCACAAAGGCAGCAACACCGAGCAAGGTCACGTTGCGCTCCAGCTTTTTGTGCTTTTCAGCAAAGGATGTCATGGCTGTGCGTCCTTATTCGGCAGGCGTGGCGTGGGGTTGGGCGACGATGGGCTTGTCCTTCGCCGCATCATGGGGCGTTTCCGTCATCGGCGCTTCCTCGCGCAGATGGCCCGCGATGGTCCGCCACACGTTGATCGTCATGATGACGCCGCCGGTGAGGTACAGCAGGCCGCCAAAGGCGCGCATGATGTACATGGGATGCATCGCCTTCACGGTGTCGGAGAAGGCATAGACGAGGTAGCCGTCAGCCCCATATTCCCGCCACATCAGGCCCTGCATGATGCCCGCGACCCACATGGACGAGGCGTAGAAGACGATGCCCACGGTCGCGAGCCAGAAGTGCCAGTTGACCATGCGCAGCGAGTAGAGCCGCTGACGGTTCCACAGGCGCGGGGTGAGGTAATAGATTGCCGCGAAGGTGATCATGCCGTTCCAGCCGAGCGCGCCCGAATGGACGTGGCCAATGGTCCAGTCCGTATAGTGCGACAGGCTGTTGACGCTCTTCACCGAGAGCATCGGCCCCTCGAAGGTGCTCATGCCATAGAAGGCGAGCGCCATGACCATCATGCGGATGATCGGATCGGTGCGGACCTTGTCCCAGGCGCCGTTCAGCGTCATCAGGCCGTTGATCATGCCGCCCCAGCTCGGCATCCACAGCATGACCGAGAAGACCATGCCCAGCGTCTGCGCCCAGTCGGGCAGCGCGGTGTAGTGGAGATGGTGCGGACCCGCCCAGATGTAGAGGAAGATCAGCGACCAGAAGTGGATGATCGACAGGCGATAGCTGTAGACCGGCCGCTCGGCCTGCTTGGGCACGAAGTAGTACATCATGGCCAGGAAGCCGGCGGTCAGGAAGAAGCCCACCGCATTGTGGCCATACCACCATTGCGTCAGCGCATCCTGCACGCCGGAGAAGGCGGCATAGCTCTTCGAGCCGAGCAGGCTGGCCGGCATGCTGAGATTGTTAACCAGATGCAGCATGGCGATGGTCAGGATGAAGCTGAGATAGAACCAGTTGGCCACATAGATATGCGGTTCGTTGCGCCGGACGATGGTGCCGACGAACACGGCGAGATAGGCCACCCAGACGATGGTCAGCCACAGGTCCACATACCATTCCGGCTCGGCATATTCCTTCGCCTCTGTGATGCCGAGCAGATAGCCGGTCGCGGCGAGGACGATGAAGAGCTGATAGCCCCAGAAGACGAAGCGGGCGAGCCACGGGAAGGCCAGCCGTGCGCGGCAGGTGCGCTGCACGACGTAGAAGCTCGTGGCGATGAGCGCGTTGCCGCCAAAGGCGAAGATCACCGCCGAGGTATGCAGCGGCCGCAAGCGCCCGAAATTGAGATATGGCTCCAGATTGAGCATCGGATAGGCCAGCTGCAGCGCGATGAACACGCCGGCAAGGAAGCCTGCCATGCCCCAGAAGACCGTGGCAATGACGCCCCAGCGAATGGGATCGTCATCATATTTTCCCTGATCGGGCATGCGCAGCACGCCGCGCGCAATGCCTTCATAGTCGGCCGATCGCAGCGTGAAGACCAGCACGAGCAGCGCCGCAAGCGCGACGATGCCCATATGGACGGCAAAGCCGGAATCCGCGGCCAGCGCGGATGCGAAAACGGCGAGGACGGCCAGCACGAGCCAGAGCCCCGCTCTCATTGTTAAACTGGTCATAAGCACCCCTTGAGCAGCACAGTCCTTGAACTGCAGCGTCGCTCTGGATCAGAGCGGCGTCACGATCATTGACATGGGTCAACGTCGAAATGGGGTATGCCGCCCTGCGACAAAAAGCCAGCTAACGCGCCGAAAAAGCGCGAAAATTTTCAGCCGTTACCGGCCTCCGCCTCCATCGCCTCATGGTCCAGGATGACCACGGCGCGACGATCCGGCAAATCGATGATGCCTGCCTGGCGCAGACGGGTGAGCTGGCGGCTCACCGTCTCGATCGTCAGACCGAGCAGGTCCGCCATCTGCTGGCGGCTGAGCGGCAGCTCGAAGCGCTCGGCCGGCTGACCGTTCGCCGCGCAGGTCGCGTCGGCAAGGCGATGGGCCATTTCGAGCAGGAAGGTGGCGACGCGCTCGCCCGCGCTCTTGCGGCCGAGCAGCAACATCCAGTGGCGCGCGCGATCCAGCTCGGTGAGCGTGCGCTGCAGCAGCTTGTGCTCCAGCTCCGGGTGCGCCCGCGCGAACTCATCGAACGCGGAGCGGGTGAACAGGCAGACCTGCGCATCCGACAGAGCCGTGACGCTATGCTGGGTCGTGCTGCCGAACGGGCGACCGATGAAATCGGACGGATAGACCACGCCGACGATCTGCTCGCGCCCATCCGCCGTGGAGGTGGAGAGCTTGAGCACCCCGTCGATCACATTGGCGACGAGCGAGCTGTCATCACCTTCCCACATCAGCGTCTGGCCGCGATGCACGGGCACACGACGACCGATCTTGTTCAGCACGTCCAGCTCGGACGGACTGAGCGAGGAACAGATGGCGCGATTGCGCACCACGCATTGTTGGCAGCCACTCACAGGTTTCTGATAACTCACGGCCGCACAATTTCCAATCATCAAGCGCAAGAAAAGACGCGCATGGTCCGGCGTGCCGGTGCGCGCCTTCCCTGCCCTTTGTCAATATCCGACTGTGAAGCGCTGATTTTTATGCTTGGGCGTCTCGATCTCGTCGATCAGGGCGACCGCGAAATCCTCATAGCTGATCGAGCTCTTGCCGTCGGCGGCAGTCAGCAGCGTCTCGGTGCCCAGGCGGAAGGTACCGGTGCGCTCGCCGGGGCCGAAGAACATGGCGGGCGACAGGAAAGTCCATTCGAAACCCTGCCCTGCCTTGAGCTGGTTCAGGAAGTCGCGCGCCGGCGCGGCCTCGACCTTGATGAAGTCCGGAAAACCCGGCGTATCGAGCAGGACAACGCCCTCGTCATTCTTGAGCGACGCCGCGCCGCCGACAACGAGCAGCCAGACGCCTGCCTTCTTCGCCACCGCGAACACATTGTCGAAGGTCAGATCCTTGAACGGCATGGACAGGATCACGGCATCATGGCCTGCGATCTTGGCAGCGGTATCGTCCACATCGTTGATATCCGCCTTCACCCAGGTCACGCCGTCGCGCGGCGCCTGCGCGTCGGCATGGCGGGACAGGCCGGTGACACTGTGGCCGCGGCTCAGAGCTTCGGTGACGAGGCGCTGCCCCGCATTGCCAGTGGCGCCCAGAATAGCGATTTTCGACATGGCTTTTGGTCTCCCTCTCCGATCAGCGCCTCTCTCATGGCGCGAACGTTGACTTTGCCCCTTTGTCGCTATTCCCGCCGAAAGACAAGCGCGCGGCGGCCAAGCAACCGTTGATCGGGATCAAGGCAATGGCGCGGCCCGCCTATCATCCTGTCGCTCAGGCTGCCGTTTCAAGCCGCCAAGGAGAGGATTACATGGCTCATTTCCCCGACAATCCGGGCTTCACCGGCCTGATGCGCATGGTGCGCCTGGAAGCCGACATCCACGATCTGGAGGTCGAGGGCGAGATTCCCGTCGCGCTGGACGGCGCCTTCTACCGTGTCCACCCGGACCCGCAATTTCCGCCCAAATATGCCGACGACCAGTTTTTCAACGGCGACGGCATGGTCAGCCAGTTCCGCTTCAAGGATGGCAAGGTCGATTGGCGGCAGCGCTATGCGCAGACGGACAAATGGAAGCTGGAGCGCGCCGCCGGCAAGGCCCTGTTCGGCGCCTATCGCAATCCGCTGACTGACGATCCCTCCGTTGCCGGACGCATCCGGGGCACGGCCAACACCAATGTGCTCGTCCACGCCGGCAAGCTGCTCGCCATGAAGGAAGACAGCCCCTGCCTCATCATGGACGCCGAGACGCTCGCCACCGACGGCTACACCGATTTCGGCGGCGATCTGCCGATCAGCGCCTTCACCGCCCACCCCAAGATCGACACCGAGACCGGCCATTTCTGCGGCTTCGGCTATGCGCTCGACGGACCGCTGACCAAGGCCTGCGAATATTTCGAGATCGACGCGGGTGGCAAGGTGGTGCGCCGGGTGCCGTTCGAAGTGCCCCATTACACCATGCTCCACGATTTCGGCATCACCGCCGATTATGCGGTGTTCAACGTCTCGCCCTACATGTCGAGCTGGGAGCAGCTGGAGAAGGTCGAGCCGCACTTCAAATATGATCCCGCCCTGCCCTTCTATCTCGGCGTTCTGCGCCGCGACGGGACGGCGCCGATCCGCTGGTTCAAGGCCGAGCCGAGCTTCTGCGGCTGCCATGTGATGAACGCCTTCCAGGACGGCACGAAGGTCCATTTCGACCTGCCCGTCTCAAAGAACAACAGCCTGTTCTTCTTCCCGGACGTGCATGGCCATCCATTCGACCGGGAAGCCGGCAAGACCTATCTCACCCGCCTGACCGTGGACATGGCGGCGAACAGCGACGACCTGACCGAGATGCAGCAGATCGGCGCCATGCCCGGCGAGTTTCCCCGCATCGACGACCGCATGGCCGGCAAACCCTATCGCCACGGCTGGATGTGCACCTATGCCTTCGACAAACCTTATGAAGGTCCGCCGGGGCCGTTTGTCGGCGTCATCAACTCGCTCACCCATTTCGACCTGGCAACGGGCAAGGAGACGGTGTGGTGGGCCGGGCCGCAATGCGGCATCCAGGAACCCGCCTTCATCCCCCGCGCGCCCGATGCGCCAGAGGGCGACGGCTATCTTGTCGCGCTCGTCGACAATCACATCACCAACTATTCGGAGCTGTGCATCTTCGAGGCGCTGAAGCTGGATGCCGGGCCGATTGCCCGCGCCAAGCTGCCCGTCCGCCTGCGGCAGGGGCTGCACGGCAACTGGGCCGATGCGTCGCGCTTCCATGTGGCGGAGGAGGCGGAGTAAAGGCGTGCGCTCAAGACAAAACCGGCCGGTTCCGCTATGGTGGAACCGGCCGGCCTGCGTGCTACTCCCTCAGATGAAGGGATAACGCACGCCCCAATAGTCATGGACCGCGCGACCATAATCATGGTCATAAGCCGGGCTTTGATCCGAATAACGCGGCGCTTCCGTCAGACGCTCCTTGTCGATATCGACGACATAACCGCCCAGATCGGTGTCGTAGCTCAGCTTGTCCCACGGCAGGGGATAGTGATCGCTGCCGATGCCGAACAGTCCGCCGAACTGGAGGACGGCATATTCCGCCTTGCCGCTGCGCTTGTCGACCATGAAGTTGCGCACGCTGCCGAGCTTCTCGCCCTGGCGATTATAGACGGTGGTGCCGTCCACCTTGTCGGACGAGATCAGGCGAGTGGTTTCATCGATCGCAAGTGTATCGGCCATGATGGCCTCCTCTCAGTGCCGGGAGGCTGCGGCACGACAGCGCGCCGCCGGAGCCACCCCGAGCAGCGGAATGGCCGCTGCTTTCTTCCTGATGTTCCAACGGTTTGAAATGGAAGGCGTTGCCGCCTCATGCCCGCTGCGTCGCGATGGCGCCACGGCTCATCCGGTCGGCAGCGATTGCCGCGCGGCGCCCCATCCGCGCAGGACTCGAGACTGCGCACGCTCGATCAGATGCGGGGCATCCGCGATGCCGTAGAGCTGGGCGTGGCCGGTGGTCTCCAGCTCGTCCCATGCGACCGGCGCGGCGACAGGCGCACCGGCCCGCGCTCGCGCTGAATAGGGCAGGATCGCGCTGTTGCCGCGCTGGTTGCGCAGCCAGTCGATGAAGATGCGGCCCTTGCGCTTCGCCTTGCTCATCGTGGCGACGAAGCGATCCGGCTCGCCCTGCGCCATCGAACCGGCAATGTGTTTGGCGAAGGCGGCATGATCCGCCCAGTCATGCCCCGGCGTCAGCGGCGCGATCACATGGATGCCCTTGCCGCCCGTCAGCATCGCGAAGCTCGCCAGGCCGAGCGCGGAAAGCCTCTCGCGCACCTCCCGCGCCGCGCGAGTCACGGCCGCAAAATCCAGTCCCTCGTCCGGATCAAGATCGAACACCAGTCGATCGGGCGCCTCGACGGCATCCGCCCGCGCGCCCCAGCCATGGAACTCCACCGTTCCCATCTGCACGCAGGCAAGCAGGCCATCGGCATCCCGGATCGCGAGATAGTCGCCCGTGTCCCCATCCTTCTCGACGATGGGCACGGTGTCGACATGCGGCCCGAACCCGTCGCCATGCTTCTGGAAGAAACAGGCGCCCGCCACGCCATCCGGGCAGCGCAGCAGGCTGACCGGGCGGCCGGCGGCAAAGGGCAGCATCAAGGGCGCAATGGCGTGATAATAAGCGGCCAGATCGCCTTTGGTGAAACCATCCTGCGGAAAGATCACCCGTTCTGCGTGAGTGATCTCGATCCCGCCGATGGTTCGCCGCGCAGTCACATCCCGCGCCCTCAGACCATCGTCTCGGGCCGCACCAGCCGGTCGAAGGTCGCGGCATCGATCAGCCCGAGCGCCAGCCCCGCCTCGCGCAGGGTTATGCCCTCCGCATGGGCATGTTTGGCAATGCTGGCCGCCGCGTCATAGCCGATCTCCGGCGCCAGGGCCGTCACCAGCATCAGGCTGCGGTCGACCAGCTCGGCGATGCGCCCCTCATTGGGCACGATCCCTTCGACGCAGCGCTCGGCAAAGCTCTCCATGCCCACCGCGAACAGATGGACCGAGCGCAGCACCGCCGCGCCGATGAGCGGCTTGAACACATTGAGCTCCAGATGCCCCTGCAGACCACCGACCGTCACGGCCTGATGATTGCCGATCACTTGCGCCGCCACCATCGTCAGCATCTCGCACTGGGTCGGGTTCACCTTGCCGGGCATGATCGAGCTGCCCGGTTCGTTGGCCGGCAGCTCCAGTTCGCCCAGCCCCGAGCGTGGCCCGCTGCCGAGCAGGCGGATATCATTGGCAATCTTGGTGAGCGCGACGGCCAGCGTATTGAGCGCGCCGGAGACATGCACCAGCGGATCGTTGGAACCCAGCGCCTCGAACTTGTTGGGGGCGCTGTAGAAAGGCAGGCCGGTGAGCGCGGAAATCTCGGCCGCCACGGCCTCGGCAAAACCGTCGGGCGCGTTCAGCCCGGTGCCCACTGCCGTCCCGCCCTGCGCCAGCGCCATGATGTCATGCATCACCGCATGGGCAATTCGCTCCCGGCAGTTCGAGAGCATCTGGGCGTAACCGGAAAATTCCTGCCCGAGCGTCAGCGGCGTCGCGTCCTGCAAGTGGGTGCGGCCGATCTTGACGATATGCGCCCATTGCCCGGCGCGGGCGTGCAGGAGATCGCGCAGATAATCGAGCGCGGGCAGCAGATCGTCCGTCACGGCGCGCGCCACGGCGATGTGCAGCGCGGTGGGGAAGCTGTCGTTCGACGACTGGCTCATGTTGACATGATCGTTCGGGTGCACGGGCGACTTGCCGCCGCGCGTGCCCGCCAGCAGCTCGTTGGCCCGCCCGGCGATCACCTCATTGACGTTCATGTTCGATTGGGTGCCGCTGCCCGTCTGCCAGATCACAAGCGGGAACTGGTCGTCATGCTTGCCGACGATCACTTCCGCCGCCGCCCTGTCGATCGCGTCGGCGAGGGAGACGGACAGACCATGCGCCCGGTTCACGCGCGCCGCCGCCTGTTTGACGATGGCCAGCGCATGGACGATGCCGATGGGCATGCGTTCACTCGGCGCGAAGGGAAAATTCTCGATGCTGCGCTGGGTCTGCGCCCCCCAATAGGCCTGCGCTGGCACGTCTATCGCGCCAATGCTATCACTCTCGCTGCGGGTCTCGCTCATCGGCCGGTCCTTCCCTGGCAGAGGCGGTCGCCCGGTCTGGCAACGCTGGAATTCATTCAGCCCCGCAACCTCTGGCGCGGCGATGCGTTCCAGCAAGACGAGACCGCAGTCTGTTCCGCCTCACAAGGAGATAGGACGATGACCAGCAAAAGTGAACAGCATCCCGACGGCGAGCATCCCATCCCCAAGGTGCGCGACGCCGGCCCAGAGGCGATGCAGAACAAGCCCAAACGCCCCTGGGACGAAGTTGACGAAGCGTCCGACGAATCCTTCCCGGCGAGCGACCCGCCGTCGTTCACGAGACCTTCGCGCTAAGGCACTTGATCAAACACGCACAGGCTCGCCCGCTCGCGCCACGTCGATGGTCGCAATCTGCCCGTTGCGCAGGCCATAGACCACGAACACGCGGACCTTGATCGACTCGCCCTGCTTCAGTGGCGCGACAACAAAGTCCGGCGCGTCGACCTGCGCCGTGAAGGTGCTGGTGCAATCCACCGCGATGCCATGATCGTCCATCACCAGCGTGTGGATCGTGAGATGCTCGCGCACCACCTGGAACATCTTGCCGTAGAAGTCGCAGATCCCCTGCCGCCCGACAATCGGCGGCACCGAGGGGAGCTTAAGCGTGCAGTCCTGCGTGTAGAAACGCCCTGCCCGCTCCATGTCCGCCGCGCTGAACGCCGCTGCATAAGCATGATAGGAGGCCCGTCCGCCCGGATGACCCGAGAGCATCGGCGCCTTGGTGACGCCCTGCTCGGCGGGCCAGACCATCGAGCACAGCTCCTTGATCAGGCCGGCCTCATCGAGCGTGTAGGTGACGAAGAACCGCACAGTGAGGATGTCACCCGGCAGCAGCGGGGCGAACGGGAAATCCGGGCGCGGCCTGGTGCAGACGAAATCCATGTCGACATCGACGAACAGCCGGTTGCCCTCCTGCAGCACCAGCCGGGGGCGGATGACTTCCCGCACGCCATCATGCGCCCATTGCAGGAAAGCCAGCAGTTCGGCCCGGCCCCGGCTGACGCGGGATGAGCTGAACATGACGCAGTCCGGCGCGAACCAGGTTTCCACCAGCGTCGCGTCATCGCCTTGATTGAAGGCGTCGACATAGGCCTCGTAGTTCATGGCTTCTTCTTCGCCCCCTCACTGTTTTCCCGCGCGATCCGATCCGCCTGCCGCGCCATGCGCAGCAGCAGCTCGTCGAGCAGTTTCAGTTCGGCGGGCGAGATATCCGCCATCAGCTCGCCGTAGAAATCGCGCCGTTGCCCGGACACGCGCTGATAGATCTCATGCGCCTTGGGGGTGAGGACCAGCAGGCTGCTCTTGCGATTGCGCGGATTGTCCATGCGCGTAAGCAGGCCTGCCGCCTCCAGCGAGCTGACGGCCCGGCTCACCTCGGCGCGATCGACAAGCGCCGCCGCCGATATCTCGCTGGCACTGCGCGCACCCATCAGCTCCAGATGCGCGAGCACGCGCCATTCAGCGAGCGAGACGCCGCCCAGCTCCCGGATATTCTGCACCGAGAGCCGGTCGAGCATCTTGCCGAGCATCAGCAGCCGATAGGGCAGGTGCCGCGAATCGAACAGGCTCCAGGCTTCTTCAAGCGGCCCGGTCTGCCTTGGGGTTGTCCCCTTCCCCCCCTTGCTCGCCATCAGAGCGCGACGCTCACCGCCTTGAGTTCGGTATAGGCCTCGATCCCGGCCTTGCCGTTCTCCCGGCCCCAGCCGGACGCCTTGAAGCCGCCGAGCGGCAGCGCCGGATCGACTCCGCCCGAGCCGTTGATACGGATCGTGCCCGCCTTCAGGCGACGCGCCAGCTTGTGCGCCGTGGTGATGTTGGAGGTATAGATGGAGGCCGAGAGGCCGAACTCGGTCTCGTTGCCGCGACCGGCCAGCGCATCGACATCATCGTCATCGCCAAAGCGCATCGCGCACAGAACGGGACCGAAGATCTCCTCCTTGCGTACCCGCATGTCCGGCTTCGTCTCCAGCAACACGGTGGGCTGGACGAAATAGCCGCCCTCATAGCCCTCGCCACTGATCGCCTCGCCGCCCACGAGGACGCTCGCGCCTTCGTCCCGCCCGGACTGGATATAGCCGGTTACGCGCTCAAGCTGGGTCGCGCTCACCAGCGGACCGATCATCGTGCTGGCGTCCAGCGTCTGTCCGACCTTCATGCCACGCGCCATGTTGGCGACGCCTTCCAGCACCTGATCGGCCACCTTCTCATGCACGAACAGGCGCGAGCCGGCGGCGCAGACTTGTCCGGCGTTGAAGAAGATGCCCATGGCAGCGGCGGGGATCGCCTTGGAGAGATCGGCATCGGCGAAGATATAGGTCGGCGACTTGCCGCCCAGCTCCAGCTGCACGCGCGCGAAATTGCTCTTTGATGCCTCAATGATCGCCTTGCCGGTGACGGTCGATCCGGTGAAGGAAATCTTGTTGATGCCGGGATGGCTGGCCAGCGCGGCGCCGGCCGTGCGCCCCAGACCGCTCACGATGTTGACGACGCCAGCGGGGAAGCCCGCTTCCAGGATCAGTTCGCCCAGACGGAGCGTGGAGAGCGGCGTCTGCTCGGCGGGCTTGAGCACCACGGTGCAACCGGCCGCCAGCGCCGGCGCCAGCTTGCCCACCGCCATAACCATCGGGAAATTCCACGGCACGATCTGCGCGCACACGCCGACCGGCTCGCGCAGCACATAGCTGAACCATTCGCCGGGCGCGCTGATCTCCGCCGTCTCACCCGCGATCTTGCTGGCCCAGCCGGCATTGTAGCGCAGCTGGCCAATGGCGCCCTGCACGTCGATCATGCGCGAGAACTGGATGGGCCGGCCGACGTCCAGCGTTTCCAGCAGAGCCAGTTCCTCGGCATTCGCCTCGATCAGATCGGCGAGCTTGAGCAGCAGCCGCGTCCGCTCGTCCGGCTTCACCTTCGACCACGGCCCCTCGAACGCCGCGCGCGCTGCCGCCACGGCACGGTCGATGTCCGCGTCACCCGCCGCCGCGACGTTCGCGAGCAGCTTGCCGGTGGAGGGATTGAGCGTTTCGAACGTCTCGCCGGAGGCCGCTTCCACCCAGTCGCCGCCGATGAGCATCTTCACCGGGCCCTGCGCGTAGCGAAGTTGCAAATGTTCGAGCAGCCCCGGATTATAGGGAGCGTTCATAAATCAGGCATCCTTTCCTCAAGCGGCCGGTCAGATCGCAGCCAAGAGTTGTTGAATCATCATGAAGTCGTCAATAACAGCAGAACGCGCTGCCCGCCAAGCCGGGTTTGATTTCTGATCGGGAGAGGCCCCCTGTCCGACGATATTTTTGACTATGTCATTGTGGGTGCCGGCTCGGCCGGCGCCGTTCTCGCCGCGCGCCTGACCGAAGACCCGGCGGTGCGCGTGCTGCTGCTCGAAGCGGGCGGCGGCGGAGACGACTGGCTGATCCGTATGCCGCTTGGCTTCCTCAAGGCGCTGTTCAAGCCGGGCTACACCTGGCCCTACTGGACCGAGCCCGAGCCGCACATGAACAATCGCAAGCTCATCCTGCCGCGTGGCCGGCTGCTGGGCGGTTCCTCCTCGATCAACGGCATGGTGTTCATGCGCGGGCACAGCGCCGATTTCGACCGCTGGGCGCAGATGGGCGCGAGCGGCTGGAGCTATGCCGATGTGCTGCCCTATTTCCGCAAGATGGAGCGCAGCTGGCGCGGCGACTCCGCTCTGCATGGCGGCAGCGGCCCGCTCGCCGTCACGCCCAATGCGACCAAGTGGCTGCTGCATGACGAGCTGATGGCCGCCGCGAAGAATGCGGGCCATCCGCTGACCGAAGACATTCATGATGGCGACGAGGAAGGGGTCGGCCGCATCGAGCTGACCATCGACGAGAAGGGTCGGCGCGCTTCCACTTATGCCGCCTATCTCAAGCCGGCGATGGCGCGACCCAACCTCACCGTGCTCACCCACGCCATGACCCAGCGCGTGCTGACCGAGGGCAAGCGTGCAACCGGCGTGGAATATCGCCATGACGGCGCGCTCAAGACGGCGACGGCGACGCGCGAGGTCATCCTCTCGGGCGGCAGCTACAATTCGCCCCAGCTGCTCATGCTCTCGGGCATCGGCCCGGCCGAGCATCTGCGGGAGATGGGCATAGATGTGGTGCATGACCTGCCCGGCGTCGGCCAGAATCTCTCCGAGCATCCGCGCGTGCCGCTGCTGTTCGAGGCGGCGCCCGTCACCTTCGTCAACGAGCTGCGCTTCGACAAGGCGACCCTCTCGGTGCTGCGCTGGTACTTCACCGGCAAGGGACCGTTCGCCCGGCAAGTGAACAGCGCCAACCCCGTGCTGCGCACCGATCCGCGCCTGGCCCAGCCGGACATCCAGCTCTGGTGCAACCCGGTGACGCTGGACGCGCACCTGTGGTTCCCCGGCATCAAGAAGCGCCCGCCGCACAAGCTGACCGCCGACGTGATCCTGCTGCACCCGGAAAGCCGCGGCAAAGTGTTCCTCAAGAGCCCACGTGCCGAGGACCATGTCGGCATCTTCCTCAACCTGTTCAGCGCGCCCAATGATTTCGCGACGGCGCGGGCCGGCCTCCGCCTCGCCCGCCAGCTCTACGCCACGTCGCCGCAGGCCGAGATCACCGGCAAGGAGATTTCGCCCGGCATCCAGGCCCAGAGCGACGCAGAGCTGGACGAACACATCCGCGCGACCGCGAGCACCACGCAGCATCCGCTCGGCACCTGCCGCATGGGCACCGGCCCGGCAGCGGTGGTCGATCCGCAACTGCGCGTCATCGGCATGGAGGGGCTGCGCGTCATCGACGCCTCGGTGATGCCGGACGAAACCGGCGGCAACATCAATGCGCCGACGATCATGATTGCCGAGCGCGCGGCGGACATCATCAAGGGGCGCGTCCTCCCCGCTGACGAACTGCCCCGCAAAAAGGAGAGAGCCGCATGACCCGAGAGGATTTCGAGCGCTATATCGACGCGTTCAACCGCAATGATTTCGACGGATTTTCGAGTTTCTATGCCGATGATGTCGATTTCCAGCTCGGCGACCGCAAGCATATCGTCGGTCGCACCGCGATCGCGGACTTCTATCGCGGTATCAAGGCGCATTTCGCTGAGACGCTGACCATCCTCGACCTTGTTCTGGCCGAGGATGGCGCCTGCCTGCATGTCCACACACGGTTCGAGACGATCGCGGACTGGCCCGATTTCGACATGTGGCCAACCAAGAAGGGCGACGTGCGCGAGATCGAGAGCATCATCCTCTACCGGATCGCGAACGGCAAGTTCACCCACATCAAGTCCGCCCGATTCAAGGAGCTCTGAGCCTTGGCCAGCAGCAGCACCCCCGATTTCATCGTTATCGGCGCCGGCTCGGCGGGCGCCGTCATTGCCGCGCGCCTCTCCGAGGACCCCCATGCCAGGGTGCTGGTGCTGGAAGCCGGCCGGCGCGAGCGCGACATCCGTCTCGCCATGCCCGTGCTCTTCCCGTTCGTGATGGCCGATCCCAAGTTCAACTGGAGCTACATGGGCGAGCCGGAGCCATTCGCGAATGACCGGCAGATCCGCCAGCCGCGCGGCAAGGCGCTCGGCGGTTCGTCGATGATCAACGGCATGCTCTACGCGCGCGGCAACAGCCGCGACTATGACGAATGGCGCCAGCTCGGCAACGAGGGGTGGAGCTATGACGACGTGCTGCCCTATTTCCGGAAATCCGAAAACCACTGGGGGGCGGCCGATGCGTGGCATGGCAAGGGCGGCCCGCTGAGCGTCAAGCAGCAGCCCAAGGACAATGAGCTCTATCGCCGCTTCATCAGCGCCACCAAGGCGATGGGCTATGAAGAGCGCGACACCTTCCACCGCGCCGGGCCGGATGGCGAAGGCCAGGCAGGCTGGGGACCGCCGCCACTGAACATCCACGAGGGCACGCGCGCCAGCACGGCCGCGCGGTTCCTCATCCCGGCCATGAATCGGCCCAATCTCACCGTCGAGACCGGCGCGCTCGTCACGCGCATCGAGGTCGAGAATGGCCGGGCGGTGGCCGTGCACTACCGGGATCGTGAAGGCCGCGACCAGCGCGTGACGGCCGCTCAGGAAATCATTCTGTGCGGCGGCGCCTATAATTCCCCGCAAGTCCTGCTGCTCTCCGGCATCGGCAGCCCGGCAGAACTGGCCGAGCATGGCATTGATGTGGTTCATCATTTGCCCGGCGTCGGCAAGAACCTGCAGGATCACCCTTCCGTGGCGATGGTGCTGCGCGCGGCCCGGTCCGTCACGCTCACCAACAGCCTGCGACTGGACCGTGCCGCCTTCGCCGGGCTGCAATGGCTGCTGACGCGCGGGGGTATGATCGCCGACATGCCCGTCACGGCCAACGGTTTCATCAAGACGCGGCCCGAGCTTGAGCGGCCCGATGCGCAATGCCTGTTCCAGCCGACCATGATCGGCGCGCAGCTCTGGTTCCCCGGCTGGCGCGCGCCCAAGATGGACGTGTGCGCCATGGCCTGCGTGCTGCTGCGGCCCGAGGGGCGCGGATGGGTGAAGCTGCGCTCGGCCGACCCGGCGGACAAGCCGCGCATCCTCTCCAACGTGCTCTCCACCGAGAATGACCGCGCCTTCTTCCGCCGGCTGATCCCGCAATTGCGCGAGATCTTCGCCCAGGAGTCGCTCAGCGATGTGCTGCACGGCGAAGTGATGCCCGGAGCGGACGTGCAGACGCCGGACGAGATCGACGCCTGGGTGCGCACTGCCGTCAACACCGCGCTCCACCCGGTCGGTAGCTGTGCGATGGGCCAGGACGACATGGCCGTGGTCGACCCGCGCCTGCGCGTGCATGGCCTCAAGGGCCTGCGCGTGGCCGACGCCTCGATCATGCCGCGCATCGTGGGCGGCAACACCAATGCCCCCAGCATCATGATCGGCGAGAAGGCTGCCGACATGATCAAGCAGGACAACGGGCTGGCGATGGCCTGAGCCGTGCGGGCCGCCGAACCCGGCGGCCCCGCCTGATCCAACCGCTGGCCGGCGATCATCATGACGCCGGCCGGTCGGCGCAGCATGGCCGGCTGAGCCACCCACTGGCCAACCCTGATGGCCGCGCGTGCCCAGAACGGCACGCTCCTGCATCCCCTCGACAGACACGCAATATTTTTCAACAAAGCTGAAAAGTATGTCGCAAATTATCTCTATAAATCGAAATGCCGCATTGCTGTAATCCTTTGCTGGCCGAAAGACGGCGCCACCCGGACAGATGGACAACAGGAAGGATCACCCCATGAGCTACGTCACCACCAACGATGGCACCCGCATCTTCTACAAGGACTGGGGCAGCAAGGACGCCCAGCCGATCGTCTTCTCGCATGGCTGGCCGCTCTCGGCCGATGCGTGGGACGGGCAGATGCTGTTCATGCTCCAGCAGGGCTATCGCGTCATCGCCCATGACCGCCGCGGCCACGGCCGCTCCGACCAGCCGGACACCGGCAACGACATGGACACCTATGCCGACGATCTGGCAGCGGTGATCGAGGCGCTGGACCTGCGCAACGTGGTGCTCGTCGGCCATTCCACCGGCGGCGGTGAAATCGCCCATTATGTCGGCCGGCATGGCACGAGCCGGGTCGCGAAGATGGTGCTGGTCGGCGCGGTGCCGCCGCGCATGGCGGTGAGCGACATCTATCCCAACGGCCTGCCGCTCGATGTGTTCGACGGCATCCGCAAGGGCGTGGCGGACAATCGCTCGCAATTCTACCTCGATCTCAGCACCCCCTTCTTCGGCTTCAACCGCGAGGGTGCGAGCGTGAGCGAGGGGCTGCGCCAGTCCTTCTGGCGGCAGGGCATGCAGGGATCGATCATCGGCCAGTATCTGTGCGTGCATGAATTCTCGGAAGTCGACTATGCGCCGGACCTGCGGGCGATCGACGTGCCGACCCTGTTCATCCATGGCAATGATGACCAGATCGTGCCGATCGGCAATGCCGCCGAGCTGGCCGTGACGATGGTGCCCGGTTCCACGCTGACCGTCTACGAAGGCGCCCCGCATGGCCTGACCGCCACGCATCAGGACCGGTTCAATGCCGACCTGCTCGCCTTCGTGAAGGGCTGAGGCCAGCGAGGCTTCTCCCCTCCTCGAAGCTCCCGCCAAAGTCCCATGCCGGCGATCCTCCCCGCCGGCATGGGACCTGTCGTCCGAGCCGCGTCAAAACGCCCCTTTGCCCATCATCGTTGTTGATTCCCCATCAATCTCGTGATTGAGTGCGCCCGCCAGAACAGCCCCGGCCGAACCGGGCGCATCGCAGCGAGGACGCCCCTTTTCATGACCAATTTCGACGTCGAAGCCTTCATCGATCGCACGCGCATCGGCAGCACGCAGGCTGTCGCGCTGTTCGTCTGCATTCTCGTCTGCTTCATCGACGGGTTCGACATCTTCATGATCGGCAAGATCGCTCCGGCGATCGCCAAGGGCTTCAATCAGCCGTCCGAAGCGATGGCGCCACTGTTCGTCTATCAGCAGATCGGCCTCGCCATCGGCGCGTTTGGCGTCTCACCACTGGCGGACCGCTTCGGGCGCCGCACGATGCTGATCTTCGCCTGCCTCATCTTCGGCCTCATCACCCTGTTCAGCGTGCATGCGCAGACGCTGACGCAGCTCTCCATCCTGCGCGGCATCGCCGGCGTATTCATGGCCGCCGGCCTGCCGATGGCAATGGCGATGATCTCCGAAATCACGCCCAAGCATCGTCGCTCCACCTTCGTGGCGATCTCGCTGGCCGGCTACTCGGCCGGCAGCGCGACCAGCGGCGTGGTCGCGGCCTGGCTGCTCGATGATTATGGCTGGCAGAGCGGCTTCTGGATCGGCGGCATGGTGCCGCTCATCTGCGTGCCGCTGCTGGTACTGTTCGTGCCTGAATCCCTCAAGTTCCGCGCCGAGCGCAATCCCGCCGATGCCGGCATCGCCAAGACGCTGCGGCGGCTCGATCCCAATGTGCAGCTTACCGGGGACGAGTTGTTCGTCATCCAGGGCAACCAGAGCGGGGGACGCAAAGCGAAGCTGAGCGACGTCTTCTCCGAAGGGCGCCTGTCGATGACGGCGATCATCTGGGCCGCCTGCGCGCTGAGCATGACCAACAATGCGATGATGGGCGCCTGGCTGCCGACCTTCTTCCAGGATATGGCGGGCATCCCCATCCAGGAGTTCGCCAAGGTCGCGATGATCGCCTATCTGGGCGGCGTGGTCGGCACGCTGGTCGTCGGCTGGCTGATGGATCGCTTCCGCCCCACCACCCTGCTCGCCTTCTTCTATTTCTCGCTCGCCGTCGCACTGGTCACGCTCTCGTGGACGCCGTTCCACAGCGGCCTGTTCATCATTGTCGCGCTGCTGTGGAACTTCTTCCAGACCGGCGGCCAGGGCGGCATCAACACCTTCATCACGCTTGTCTATCCGCCGCGCATGCGCAGCACCGCGCTCGGCTGGGCCGGCGGCGCAGGCCGGATCGGCGGCATCGTCGCGCCACTGGGCGGCGCCTTCGCGCTTGCGCAGCATTATTCGCTCCAGCTCACCCTGACGCTGGCGGCCGCCCTGCCGGTGTGCGTTGCCGTGCTGATGCTGGTGCTGGGCGTCGTCCTGCGCCGCAACGGCGTGGCCGAAGCGAAATCGACCGCCGCCTGATGCCGGATCGCGCCTGGCTCCAGGCCTATCTGGACGCGTTCAATCGCAATGATTTCGCGGGCTTCGGCGCTTATTACGCCGACGACGTGCAGTTCTTCGGGCAAGCCGCCACGCTGACCGGCCGGGAGGCGGTGCTGGATTTCTATCGCGGCGTAAAGGCGCGGCTCGACGAGCAGGTCGACCTCCTGAGCTTCGTGGGCAGCGAGGCGATGATCGCGGCGGAGATCCGCACCACGCTGGTGGCGAAGGAAGACTGGCCGGACTTCCCGACCGGGCCGCTGATGCAAGGCCAGCGACGGCAAAGCATCAATTTCGCCTTCTACGATCTGGTGGATAGCAAGTTCACGCGCATCCGCTCCGCCCGCTTCCGGCGGATCGAATAGGCGGCGCGGACAAATTCCAGGTCGGTCAAGACGCCCGCAATCTGGGCATTTCAGGCGCATACCTGACTTTCCGGACGCGACCCATTTCTTGCCATCCGGCCAGTCCAGAAGCTTGCCTGAAAGCAGACTTTAGGTAGCTTGTCAGAATGTTCCGACAGATTGCTATTTCAGTCGCGTGCGTTGCCCTGCTGGGCGGTTGTTCGTATGTTTACGATCTGACAGCGGTCGTTCAAAATGGGCAACTGATGTTCGTTGTCTCCCCGACATCTTCCCAAAAGCCTGAATGTTTGAGAGACATTGAAGTCACCGAAGAGGGGGGACAACGAAATACGCTTTGGTCCGAGAGCGTAAGTTATGATGACTACTGCGCCAACAAATTCCCGATCATCTATGGCAAGTCCCTTGAAGGACAACGTCAGCAGGACCGGAAAGAAGTTCAGGCAATGCCGCTCCGACAGGGCGTTATCTACAACGTGTCAACGACGACAGATGCTACCGGCTATGGAGGAGGTAGATTCTTGATCCGTGCTGACGGGCACGTCGAGAATTTGCCATGGCCGTCCACAAATGCTCACGGAAATGCGGCTGCACCATAGTTTCACCGTCCACTATGAGCCCTATCGTGTTGATAAGTAGATACTCTGTAATCCCGCCCCTTCATTCCGCACGCTCTACAGCGCGCGCTTCCAATAGCCGACATTCATTCACGCTGGAATTTGTCCACGCCCCCCAGAAAAACCTCCCTCCCCCGACCGGAGGAGAGAGGCGGGGAGACAGATCAGGCCGCGGTGCCGAGCGACATGCGATACTGGCCGCTCTTGAGCGTTTCCTCCGGCACCCAGGTGCCGTGGAAGGTGGAGCGCACGCGGACCGGCAGCTTGAACAGCGCCACCGGGCCGGCGGCGAGGTTCTGCGCATCGAGAATGGCGAGATCGCTGCGGTTCTGCGACACGCGTGAGACGAGCACGAGCAGCCAGCCATCCCCCTCCGGCGCATCGGGCGACCGCGGCACGAACTGCGGCTCCTGCACGCCGTCGCCCTCGCCCGGATTCCACAGGTCGACAGCGCCGGTCTGGTGATCGATCCGGGCGATCCCGCTCGCATCCTTGCTGCGGGCAATCACGAAGCCGTAGCGATAGGGCCGGCCCTGATAGCGATCGTCCGTACGCGGCATCTCGCAGGGGATGTTCATGAGCCGCGAGGTGGCGAAGCCCTCCTCATTGCTCGCCAGATCGAAGGTCATGCGCGTGAGGAACGGCGGCACGCCGGGCGCCACGCCGCCGCCGGGCATGGTGAAGAAGGGGAAGCAATTGCCATCATAATAGCACAGGTCGAGATGGACCTTGGTGCCGTCCTGATGGGCATTCATCATGTGGCCGGCGCTGCCGTTCGGCCCCTTGAACCAGCGGATATCCTCCGCCTTGCCATAGCGCGGCACCAGCGCGACATGCACCGGCTGATCCGGGTGCCACTCATAATATGGGCCGCCGGCCTTCACCACGTCCAGATCCGTGATGAGCGGGAAGAACGGTACGACCACCCAATCCTTGGTGATCGCGAAATCATGGACACAGGCCGCATAAGGCATGTTGAACCAGATTTCGGTGATCTTCTCGCGATCGGGACCGAAGACGTAAAAGGCGAAGTCCGTCGTCGCATCGCCCTTCGCCTGATAGGAGAAGGTCAGCAGCTCATTGGTGATCGGATCGACCTTGGGATGCGCGGTGAGGCTCTCGGCCGTGATCTGCCCGTCGAAATCGACGCGCCCCTTGGTCTCCAGCGTCTCCGGATCGATCTCATAAGGCAGATCGTCCTCCTTGAGCGCATAGAGGTGCCCGGCATGAAACATCGCCGTCGTGTTCGCCGTGCCCAGATGCACGTCCTTCACGCTCTCATCGACTGTATAGCGATTGCGATAGCGCCCGAAGAGCCCCCGGCGCGCGGCTTTCTGCCGCTTGTAGCGCTCGGTCTCCACCCACTTCACGATATAATCGACCTGATTGTCCTTGATGCGGAGCATGTGCATCTGCCCCTCGCCATCGATGAAGATGTCATCGGTGCGGCCGGAGGGATATTGGCGGTCGGCCCCGACGCGATAGAGCGCGCCTTCCAGCCCATCGGGCACGGCGCCGGAGACCAGCTCCAGCCCGCGCAGCTCGATATTCGAGCGCATCGGCTCGCCCCAGCCGCGATACAGCTCGATATCGGGGAAATGAATGGGTTCGACCATGATGATCCTGCTCCTGTCTTCTGATCGCCGCGTCAGAGCGCGGCAATGAACTCGGTGATGTAGCGCTCAAGGTCACTGTCCGGCGCGCCGATCTCCAGCACCGGCGAGAGATGATTGTGCCCGTGCAGCCAGTGCAGGCGCGGGAAGGCATTGCGTGCGGTCGTGTAACGACTGACGAAATCGGCGGCCTGGCGCTGGAAATCGACCGGATCGAACTCGCAGACCGTCATCAGCATCGGCGTCTTGCTCTGGATCAGCCCGGCGACCGAGGATGCCTGGCCATAGCCAGCGGCATCCTCACCATAATAGGCCTTCTGGAACTGGTTCGCCTCGGCCGAAGCGACATTGTAGAGGCCCGAGCACATGATCGCGCCCGCCACCTTGGGCGAGAAGCGCGCGACATAGTCGGCGACATGCACCGCGCCCGCCGACTGGCCCATGACGACGATGCGATCCGGATTGCCGCCATATTGCGCGATGTTCTCGCGCAGCCAATCGACAGCGAGGGCGACATCTTCTCCGCCCGCCGGCCAGGTCACTTCCGGCGCCAGCCGATAGGTGATGGTGACGCCGACATAGCCGCTGTCCACCGCGAAGGCGCCGATATTGTCATAGAAGGGCGAGCCTTCCGTGGTCTTGTCGCCCATCACGAAGCCGCCGCCATGCACGAAGACCAGCACCGGCGCGTTGGTCAGCCCGTCGTCCCGCGTGAACACATCGAGCCGGTTGCGCGCGTGCGGGCCGTAGAACAGATCGCGCGTCACGACCGCGTGGGACGGCAGGCCCGGCTGCAACGCCCGGTAGAGTTCCTGCGTGCCGCCCAACATGCCGGGCGTGAGTTCAGTGCCGAAGGCGCGGAGTTTTTCGCGGATTTCAGGAGTCATGCAGCTTCTCCAACCTTGAGCACGGCCTTGATGACCGCGCCACTTTCACTGTCATGGAATGCCTGACCGATCTCGTCGAATCGATAGGCTTTGATGAGCCGGTCGAACGGAAAGCGGCCCTGCTTCCAGTAATCGATCAAGACCGGCAGGAAGGTGCGCGGATTGGCGTCGCCGCCCAGAATGCCGCGCAATTGCCGTCCGCCCGCCAGCATGGGGAACATCGCCGGTGCCCACTCGCCGCGCGGTGCCGCGACGAAGCCGGCCGTGCCGTTCATCGCGAGGCATTCCAGCGCCATCGTGTGGACGGCCGCGACCGTCGTCGTGTTGAAGCTGAAGTCCACGCCGCGCCCGGTGATCGCCCGGATTTGCTGCACGACATTCTCGCCGTCGGCGCGGATGGCATCGGTCGCGCCCAGCTCCAGCGCCAGATCGAGCCGGGCCTGATTGATGTCCACTGCGACGATCCGCCGCGCGCCGACCAGCCGCGCCGCCATGACCGCCGAGAGCCCGACGCCGCCGGTGCCGAAGATGGCAATGGTGGCGCCCACTCCCACCTTCAGCGCCTCGATCACAGATCCCGCGCCGGTGATGACGCCGCAGCCGAGCGGCGCCGCCAGATCGAGCGGAATATCCTTGTCGATCTTCACGGCCGTGCGCTCCGGCACGATGCTGTGGGTCGCGAAGGAGGACTGGCCGAAGAAATGCGAGTGGATTGTCTCGTCACCGCAGGACAGCGCCGTCGATCCATCCAGCCGCTTGCCGCCAAAGTTCATCGGCATGGCAAGGTCGCAATAAGTCGGGCGGCCAGCCACGCAGCTTGGGCACTGGCCGCAGCTGCTGCCGGAGAGCAGCACATGATCGCCAACAGCGAACCCGCGCACGCCCTCACCCAGCGCCGCGACCACGCCCGCCCCTTCATGGCCGAGCACGATGGGGTGCGGCGCATGACGGCCGGGATGCTCGTGCAGATCGGTATGGCAGATACCGACCGCGACGATGCGCACGAGCAATTCGCCCGCGCGCGGCGCTTCCAACTCCAGCTGTTCCAGACTGGGCGCGGCCTGATTGGCGCGACTGACGGCAGCGGTGATCTGCATCACTTCGCTCCTGCGACTGGCGGCGCCTTGTGGCTCGGCTTCTGCTTGAGCAGAATGTCGCCCTTCCACGGCACCTGATCGGCAGCGGTCCACGCATTCACATGCAGCGACTGGAAGCGCCACACGCCTTCCTTCTTCGTCACATGGTCGATGCGCGTGCCGATGCCGAAGACGAAATTGGTGTGATAGTCCGTCTGGAACTGCACGATCTGGAAGAAGCAGCGCACGTCCACCTCGCCGTCCTCCGCGCGCGGCTCCATGATGAAGTGGTTCATCAGGTGCTGGCGGCCATACCACCAGCTCTGCCGGTCGTTCCAAAGCGACTTCAGATTCTCCAGGATCGCCTCATGGCCCTGCACGCGGCCCTGCCAGAGATGGTCGAACCAGGCATCCTGAGTGAAGGTGGAGAGCGCCATGTCGGCATCCGCCAGGTCGATGCCCCAGGCGTAGCGCGAATAGAGTTCCTGGATTTCGAGCCGGTCGAGCGCGCTCAGTTGCCATGCCATATCTGTCTTCTCCGCCCCAGTCTGATTGTCGTTTGCGTCTCAATGCTGTCCGAGATGATGGTCGTTCTGGATATCCGCCGGCTCGCCATGCTGCGTGAGCAGCGCCTTGCGGCGGACGTAGCGCAGGATCGCCTCCGGCCCGGTGCGCGAGCCGCCACCCACGCCCGAAACGCCGAAGCTGTTGCTGCCAACCGTGCGGTTCTTGGCAAAGGTCAGGAAGGTATCCTGCATGAACACCGAGCCGGCATTGATCTGCTGGCCGATGGCGAGCGCTTCCGCCTCGCTGCCCGCGATCACATTGGCGGTGAGACCGAACGCGGTATCGTTGGCGAGCGCAATCGCTTCCTCCACCGTGCTGAACGGCATGACCGGCAGGATCGGGCCGAAGGTCTCGTCCTTCATCAGCGCCATGTCGTGATTGACGCCGGTGATGACGGTCGGGCGCATGTAGAGCCCGCCGCCAATCTCCTCGACCTTGCCGCCCGTCAGCACCGTGGCGCCCTTGGCCACGGCCTCCTCGATCTGCTTCGCGACGATCTGCGCCTGCGGCGCGAAGGTGAACGGATGAAGGTGCCCGGCGCGCGGATTGTCGCAATTGAGGCGCACTTTCCCTGCCTTCTCGACCAGCAGCGCGACGAAGGCATCATGGATGCTCTCATGCACATAGATGCGCTCGACCGAGAAGCAGACCATGCCATTCGCATGAACCGCGCCGCGCAGCACCGCCGTGGAGGCGCGCTCCAGATCGGCATCGGCCGTCACGATCACCGGGTCCTTGCCGCCCAGCTCCAGATAGCAGGGGATGAGCCGCTGCGCGCACTGCACCGCGATCTTGCGGCCGGTCGGCACGCTGCCGGTGAAGCAGACGAGATCAGACGCGTCGATCATCGCCTGCCCGGTCGAGCCGTCGCCATGCACATAATCGAACACACCGGCCAGCTCCGGCACCTGCGCCACCGCCTCGAACAGCGCCTCGACCCAGCGCGGCGTCACTTCGGACGCCTTGATGAGCACAGCGCAGCCGGCGAACAGCGCGGGAATGGCGTCCAGCAACACGAGCATCATCGGCGCGTTCCACGGACCGATCACGCTCACCAGCGGATAAGGCACGAACTGCGTGCGCACCGTCACGCTCGGCACGGCGCGCGAGGGGCCTTCATAGCTCGCCTTGTCGAGCGCGGCCTGCGCGTCCTCGATCCAGCCGCCGATATTGCCCATGGTGATGAAGCCCTGGAGATAGGAGGTGTGGCACCCCCCGGTATCCGCCGCGTCAGCCTCGGCAATCGCGTCTTTGCGGCGAGCGACTTCGCCCAGGAAACGCTGCATGACGCCGATGCGCTCCGCCAGCGACTTTGCGCCCCAGGCGACCTGATTGGCCCGCAATGTGGCAGCCTTCTGCGCCACGTCCTCGGCCGTCGCCACCGTCAGCGCGAAATCGACCGCGCCGGTGCGCGGGTCGCGAACCGATATGGTCCGCCTTTCACTGTCCGCCATTATTCCGTCCTCTCCCCAGGCGAAAGACTCACCTGCAATAGTCAGACATCGTTGTATATGGACATTGATCCATCAATCAAGAGGTTTTCTGATCCTGTGGCACACCGTCAAAGACGGCCTCCAATAGGCTGATTATCTTCTGTTTATTCATCCATCGGCAAGCAGCCGGGATAGCGCAGGCGCGGGGAATGGCGGCGCACAACCGCTTGCAGCATCGCCAGCAGCCTGTCGTAGTCCGCGGGCGTCAGCATCCCGAGCGCGAGCCTCTCTGAACGGTCGGCCTCGGGCTGGATGATCGCCGCCTGCTCGCGGCCCAGCGCGGTGGTGGTGTAGAGCGTCTTGCGCCGATCGTCGGGCGATCGCACCGCTTCCAGCAGGCCGCGCGCCGCCGCCTTCTTGAGCACGATCGCGCAGGTGGAGGGGTCCAGCCCGTAGATCCGGGCGAACTCCACCTGGCTGAGACCGGGATGCAGATGCAGGATCACCAGCGCAGAGAACTGCCGCAGCGTCACCACCAGCGGGGCGACACAGGCCGTGAAATGCGCATGGCTGATCTGCAAGGCGCGCCGAAACAGCACGCTCGGCGCCTGCGCGAATGGCGAGGACGCGATATCCCACCGGGGCGCATTGCGATCGTCCGCCCGCGCGACGCGCCCGAGCAGATCCACCAGCCCGGCCCGCTCGCCGGCATCCAGCCCGCTCAGCAGATCCTCCTGAAGGGACGCGAAGGCGCCCCGCACATCGGCCATGCGCGCCTGCCCCTTGCCGGTGAGCACGGGAAGGCTGCGCCGCCGGTCGCGCCGATCCTGAACGCGCGTGATCAGCCCGGTCATCTCCAGATTGTCGAGGATGATCGCCGTGGTGGAGGTGTCGATACCACAGGCGCGGGCAAGACCGACCTGGTCGCTCTCGCCGCCGGCCTCGATCGCCAGCAGCAGCTCCGCCTGGGCCAGTGTCTCCCCGGCGCCGGGCTGCATGCCGTAGAGCGCATTGATGATCTGATCGATGCGATTGAGCAGGAAGCCGGGCTTGCGCAGAAAGACGCGCATAACGTCCTCGATCGGCACGGGGCGCCCCTGCCCCGCCGATGGCGGCGGCGCAACCGCCGCAAGTCCAACTCCTCCCCTAGCCACGCGCCAACACCCCCATGTCGCTTTTGTCCCCTCAAACAACTTCGACCAAAAATGGGACCGCTTGGCAACGGCGAATAATGGTTGATCGGCAACCCCGGGCTGCTTACGTGTTGAAGAATCAACAACGGAATCAGCGTGGGGAGAGGGGATGACCGAAGCAGACTATGCGGACTACATCGCTCGCTTCAACGCCAACGATTTCGAGGGTTTCGGTCGCTATTATTGCGACGACGTGATCTTCAATCTGGGAGAGAAGCGCCAGATCGTCGGCCGGGACGCCATTCTCGATTTTTATCGCGACGTGAAGTCGAAGGTCCGCGAGACATTGGACATTCTCGCCGTGGCCGCCGGGCCGGATACGCTCGCCTGCCATGTGCGCACCGAGTTCTACGGCCTTGAGGATTGGCCCGACTTCATCGCCGGGCCCCTGATGAAAGGCCAGTCACTCAACATCGAAAGCCTCGGCTTCTATTATCTGCGCGACGGCAAGTTCGCGCGCATTCTGGGTGCCCGGTACAAGACGCTGCCCGTCCTTCCGGCCGCCTGACCCGCTGACAGGAGACAGACAAACATGACGCCACCCGCCCCACCGCCGCACCCCTTTGCACCCCGGTTCGAATTCGCCTTCACGGTCGCGATCGACCTGACCCGGCCGATCTGGATCACCCCGAGCAGCATGGGCGCCACCCGCGCCGCCATCTGGGCCGCGCAGGGCACGTTCGAGGGACCGCGCATCAAGGGCCGCGTCATCCCGATGAGCGGTGGCGACTTCCCGCTGCTGCGGCCCAATGGCGTGATTGATTTCGACGCGCGCTACCTGCTCGAAGCCGACGACGGCACGCCCATCTACCTCCAGAGCCGTGGCTATCGCTGGGCCGAAGGCGACGCCATGGAGCGCATGGCCCGCAACGAGGACGTGGCGGCCGAGGATTATTACATGCGCGTCAGCCCCAAGTTCGATGTGCCGGAAGGCCCGCATGACTGGCTGGCGAAGCACATCTTCGTCGGCGTCGCCGAGAAGATCCCGCAGGCGAACCGCATCCACTACTTCATGCTGCTGTGACGGCGGAACCGGCCTACGACGCTTTTCCCAGACATTGAAAAGGGATGCCCATGAACGATCCCCAGGTTCCTGCCCATCTTGAATATGTGTTCGAGATGCGCGTCGAGTTTCGCCCCGAGCGTTGCCATTTCGGTCCACTGCCCGGTGGCGGCTATCAGGGCTATACGCCCTGCTCATCCGGCACCATTTACGGCCCCCGCCTCTCCGGCCGGGTCGTGCCGGATAGCGGCGCGGACTTCGCCAAGATTCGCGGCGACGGCACGATCATCATCAATTCGCATTATCTGCTCGAAACCGATGACGGCACGAAGATCTACATCAACAACAATGGCTATCTCGTGCCCGCCAAGCCCGGCGAGGACCGCCGCATCGACGAGGGGACGCCGCAGCCCTCCTATTTCTGCTTCTCGCCGACCTTCGTCGTGCCGGAAGGCCCGCATGACTGGATCAGCCGCACGCTGATCATCGGCACCGGCAGCCGCCGCTCCAACCCGGACCACTCGATCTTCACTTATTACGCCGTGAAGCAGTGATCCCAAGCCCGCGCGGCGCTTGAGCGTTTCAAGATGCTGATGCGTAAGCATCGCGGCATCTTGCGATGACAGCCCGCGCGGTGAGCCGCGACAGGCAAACAAAAAGGGCGCCGACCGGCGCCCTTTTTTTTCGTTCCTTGGCCGCTCGGCTCAGGCCGGGATCACCGGCACGAGCAGATGGCTGTCATATTTGCCGCCGGTGTGGATCACATGACGGCCGGCATTGCGCAGCTCCTCGTGCCGCGCGAACGGCAGGTTGGGCAGGCCCTCACGATAGATATCCATGCCCTTGACCAGCACGCGCAGCGTCTCGCCGGCGCGGAACAGCGTGGAGGACGGCCATATCTCGATCTCGACCGGCACCGGCACGCCGGCTTGCAGCTTCTCTTCCTTCAGATGGCTGTGCACCGGCTGCCACGGCGTCGAGCGGGCCTCGTCCAGCGCGCGATGGCTGGCGCGCAGCCAGCCGAGCGCCACCGGACCAGTCTCGAAAAAGGCGTAGAAGGTCATGCCGACCGGCTCTCCGTCCTTGCCGATCTTCTGGATGGCCACGAACAGGTCCATGTCGTCCGCGCCCTGCGCCTCGACCCAGAGGCCGAGCTTCATATAGCCGGTGATCTCCGTATCGGCATCGAAGCGGATATCGAACTGCGCCTCGCCCGCCGTATCGAGCGGATCGTAGGAGACTTGCGCTTCCTTCGCGATCGGGTCCTTGATCAGCGTGCCGCTTGCCGCGTCGAGCCAGAGCGGCTGGTAACGCGTGCGGGCGAGCGGCCATTCCTTCTCGCCGCGCAGGGTCCATTTCTTGGCGCTCTCGCGCACCTCGATCTGCACCGGCGGCCAATCACGCACGCCGCGATCCTCGCCCTTCAGGAACTGGTCGAAGAAGGCGCGCGCCATCTCGCGGCTCTCGGGCATGTAATAATGCGCCCACTTCTTCTGCCCATGGCCCAGCAGCCACTTGTCCTTGGAGGAGAATTTGCGGAACGCCTCGAAGGTGCCGCGCGTGTGCAGGCCCTGATCCGCCCAGCTGCCCACGACAAAGGCGGGAATATCGATCGCGGAAAGATCGACTTCCTTGCTTTCCCAATAGGGATCGTAAACCGGGTGCAGCTGCACGTTCGCGTTGGTGTCTTCATAGCGCGAGAGGCCGAAGCGCAGATTGGCCGAACCGCGCGGCACGAAGCCGGTCTCGCGGATGCCGCCATGATAAGCGAACTCGCGATACCAGTCCGAGAAGCCTTCCCACGGATTGAGTGCGGCGAGATGCGGCGGCTTGAGCTGGCCGACGAGATACTGGATGGCGGCAAGATAGGACACGCCGGTCATGCCGACCTTGCCATTGCACCAGAGCTGGACGCCGAGCCACTCGATCAGGTCGTAGCAATCCTCGCCTTCGCCCAGGCCATTGTGCCTCAGGTCGCCCTCGGACAGCCACGAGCCACGGGAATCGGCGATGCAGACCGCATAGCCATGCGCACACCAGTACGCCGGGTCCGGCGCCTCGAACGCCGTAAAGCGCGACATCCAGCCATCCTGCACGCCGGAATAGGGCGGGAAGAGCTTGTCGGTGACGCCGTGCTTTCCATAAGGGCTCCAGCCCAGCAGGATCGGCATCGGGCCATCCGCGCGATCGGCCGGACGATAGATATCGACGAGGATGCGCACGCCGTCGCGCATTGTCACCGCGACATTGCGATCGATCAGCAGACCTTCCTCGGTCCATTGCTTGTGGTCTCGGGGGGGGAGCGGAGGTTTGCCGAACGCCGTCGTCGGATCGACGCTCGGTGACATGATCAATGTGAAGCCGTCCTTGCCGCTCATCAGCCTAACCTCCCCTCGAAAAGTTTACGCCCGGCGACTTCTGCGAGCCGCCGGGCGTCAAGTCTATCAGAAGCGAACGCGAGCGCCGACCCGATAAGTGCGCCCCAACACGTCGTAGAGCACATTGTTGGTCGGGCCGAAGCTCGACGGCGTGTCGACCGGCGGTGCCTTGTCGAACAGATTGCTGATCGCGCCGAAGATCTCGAGCTTCTTGTCGCCCCTGCCCCACACGTTCACGCTGCCGTTGAGGTTCA
Organism: Sphingomonas sp.; assembly: GCA_017304655.1. Lineage (GTDB taxonomy): Bacteria > Pseudomonadota > Alphaproteobacteria > Sphingomonadales > Sphingomonadaceae > Sphingobium. The sequence continues at coordinate 405,663 of JAFKLY010000006.1, read as the reverse complement.
CATAGGTCCAGGCACCGATGCTGTTGTCATTGATGCTGTTGGTCTTCAACGGATCGTAACCCGCCTGACCCGGCCCCACCAGCTCGGCATTGTAGACGCCGGATGCGATGTGGCGAACCTGAAGCTGCGCCGAGGCAAGATCGGACTCATAGGTCAGATAGCCGTTCAGCGTGTAGCGCGGCACGCCCGAGGGCGCGGAGACCGGCGAGCCGTTCATCCCGGCACGATCGACCGAGACACCGGCGGAATCGACGGTGATCAGGTCATCGACGATCGTCGCGAGGCCACGCAGCGAGAGGCGGCCACCCACGATGTTGAACGGCAGCGAGTACTGCGCTTCGATGTCCCAGCCACGCGTGATCAGCGTGTTCAGGTTGAGATTGTAGTTGCGCACCTGGGTGATGGCATTGTTGCTGTCCCGGGTCACGAGCGCGCAGAGCGCCGTGTTGCCTGCCTGGCAGCGATTGACGATGACCTGGCCGCCCAGCGTCGAGATCGCGCCGTCGAGCTTGATGTCATAATAGTCGACCGACACGCGCAGACGACCGGCCGAGCCGAGATCCGGCTGGAAGACCGCGCCAACCGTCCAGGTATCCGCCTTTTCCGGCACGAGTTGCGTGTTGCCGCCCAGGATGACCTGGGTGAGCACCTGCGCGCCGGTGCGCGGATCGAGGATCGACTGGAACGAGGTCTGCGGCGGGCCATAGAGCTCGAACAGGTTGGGTGCGCGGATATCCCGCGAGATCGTACCACGGAAGCGCAGCCAGGAGAGCGGTGCCCAGTCGGCGCCGACCTTCCAGGTGGTGACGTCGCCGCTCACCGAATAATCGGTGTAGCGCAGGGCGCCGTTCAGCTCTGCGCCCTCGAACAGGGGCAGGCTGAGCTCGCCGAAGGCCTCGAACACGTCCATCTTGCCGCTGATCGGCGAGCCGGGGCCAGTGTAGAACTGCAGCGCACTCGAGATCGGATCGGCCGAGCCGCGCGCGATATCCTGGCGGATTTCCGCGCCGGTCGCGGCCTTGATCGGCCCGGCCCAGCCCTGCAGCAGCGTACCCTGCATGGAGACGGCCACGACATTCTGCGTGATTTTCGTGTCCTGCTCGACCGTACCGGTCACATAGGCCTTGGCGGCCGCAGACGGGCTGCCCGCACCGAACGGATTGAGCGGCTGACAGCCGGCAGCAGCGGCCACACCATCGCGCACGCCACGGCAGACGATGCTGCCATCGGCCAGCTTCACCGAATCCAGCGCGAAGGTCATGCGCGGATTGATGGAGGTGTTGGCACCCCGCTGGCTATAGTCCGTGCGACCGAACTGATAGTAGCCGTCCAGCGTCCAGTCGCCCCACATTTCCGCCTTCAGGCCGGCGACGAAGCGATAATTCTCGCGCGTCACCGTCGCATATTGCGGACCAAGGTCATTCCACACGCGGCCCATGGTGAGGGTCGTCAGGCCGAGCGTGTCCATCTGCGTGCCGACGGCGGTGGGCAGATAGGCATTGTCACGTTTGATGGTGATGTTGCCCAGGTCACGGCGCTGCGCACCGACCGTGCTGCCCTTCACGCGGCCATAAGAGCCTTCGACGAAGAGAGAGACCCGATCGGACACGTCGAAATCGACATGGGTGAAACCGATCAGACGCTCAACCGGCGCGGAGAGCGGGAAGTTGTCGTAGAAGGCCAGGCGGGAGTCGCCGCCGCCGCTCTGGAAGATGCCCGCGCCGTAATAAGTGCCATAGTTGTGCGCGAAGGTCGTGCCGTTGGGCAGGAACTCGGTGCCGCGCAGCGGACCGGCCGTGATGATGCCGTTATCCGTCGACGTCGCGGTCCGCGCATTGGGCAGGATCAGCGTCGCAGGCTGACCGGCGGCCACGCGCTGCGTGGTGCTGCCGGTCACGAACGGGTTGCTGACCGTATTGTAGGACTGCGCGCACCAGTCGCGGCTGTAGCAGCCACGGGCGCCCTTATCGTCCGAATATTCGATGCCGGCGACGATGTGGCCACGATCGTCGGCGAAGCTCATGCCGCCCGCGAGCGAGAGCATATACTGCTTGTTATCGCCGGCATCATTGATGCCGTACTGCACCGAGCCCTTGATCCCGTTGAAGCGCGTGTCGAGCAGGATGTTGACGACACCGGCCACGGCATCCGAGCCATAAGCGGCCGACGCACCGCCAGTGACGACTTCCGCGCGCTGGATGAGCGAGGCCGGGATGAGGCTGAGATCGACCACGCCAGCCGCAGCGAAGGAGCTGCCCTGCACGGTCGAGGGAACGACGCGGCGGCCATTGATGAGCACGAGCGTGCGATTGGCGCCGAGGCCGCGAAGGTCAGCCGTCGAGGCGCCGATATTGTTGGCGAAGATCGCGTTGGTCGCGGGCGTCGCCTGCGCGCGGAACGACGGCAGATCGTTGAGCACCTGCGCAACGTTGACGGCGGCCTGACGTTCGATCTGATCGGCGCCGAGCACCGTCACAGGAGTCGGCTGATCGAAGCCCGAACGCGCGATGCGCGAACCGGTCACGACGATAGCTTCCTCGCCGTCAGGCTGGGCAGCGGGCGAAGATGCAACATCTCCCTGCGCGAAAGCCGGGCTGGCCACCAGCACGAGGCCGAGGCCGAGCGCACGCAGGCTGACGCCGGCCGCGATCATGGGGAAACGCTCACGCATCGTGAGTTTGGACATGGGGTACTCCTCTCCTAGTCGAAGAACCGCTTGAAAAGAAAGCGGACAAGCACAGTCGTCCAGAACCTTGCGCACGCCTCAGCGGCGCAGTCCGACCGAATGCAACGACGACGGACTATCAACGTGTTCTTGATTTCTCAACACCTTTTCACGCATCTGCGCGCCGGGTTTCCCGGTGCGATGCGCAAACATCGCCAGACTGTTGCAGCCGTGCAACGCCATAGCACCTAGTGGCCGATCGGTTGCCGGGAGCGAACCGCTTCACTCAGACTGGCTCGGCGGCCAGCCTCCTCACGGGCGCGCGCACACACCCGCCGAGCACGACCAGAGCCGTGGCCGGCAGCGCCTCCACGGGATCATTCCGACGAATGATCGAGCCCCGTTTGGTAGGGCCGCCGGGGTCGTCAGCGCTTCGCCGCCAGCTCGATCATGCGCACGAGGTCCGCCAGCGTGTCGCAGACCGGTGTGGCGACGCCCAGACGTGCCCCTTCCCGCGCGATCGCGCCGTTGATCGTCTCGATCTCCGTGGCGCGGCCATACTCGCGATCCTGCAGCATCGAGGCCTTGTGATGCGCATGTTCGCGCAGCGCCTGGTCCACCGTCGCGACGATATGATCACGATCGATGCGAATGCCAGCCGCCGCCGCGACCGCAACCGTTTCCTCGACAACCTTCACCGCGATGCGCCGGCCCGGCTCATTGTCAACGCCCGCATTGGGCACCTGACAGATCATGCCCGTGGCATTGAGCGCGGCGTTGAAGGCGACCTTCTGCCAGACGGCCACATTGGCGTCGCTCGCGACGTGACTGTCGAAGCCTGCCTTCTGGAGCAGCGCCGCAACGCCCGGCGCATAGGCCTGCGCCGCCGGGGTGAAACCGCCCAGATCGAGATGACCGAAGCCATGCGTCGCCACAGCAGCGAGACCGGAAAAGTCCGCCGGCACGTGCGCCGTGCCCATCAGCACATGGTCCGCGCCAAAGCCGTCGGCAAGCAGTTCCGCATTGCCGATGCCGTTCTGCAGGGTGAGCGCGATCGGCCGATCCGCCGCCAGATGCGCGACCGATCGGACGGCGGCGGCGCTATGCACGCCCTTGGTGAACAGCACGACCAGATCGACTGGCCCCGCAACATCGGCAGCAAGCGCAGCGCCGACGCGCAGCGTGCGCGTTCCGTTGTCGTCGGTCAGGGTGATGCCGTCCTGCGCGATGGCCGCGAGGCGCTTCTGGTCGACATCGATCACCGTCACGTCTGCGCCTTGCTCGGCGATCCGCGCGGCGAACAGGCAGCCCATGGCACCCGCGCCGACAATCACGACACGGGAGAGCGTAGAAGAAGTGTCCGTCATCAGCGTTGTTAAATCCCGTAAATGTCGAGCAGGGTCGGCACGACGTCGTTCATCAGGCGGATGATCTTGCTGGAAATCTTCCAGTCGTCACCCTCGCGCACCAGCTCATGCTCATAGCGGCCGAAATAGGCGTGACTGCGCCTTGTGCGCACATCATGCACATGCGTGATGAACGATGAATCGAGGCGCACCGTCCCCGCATCGCCATCCGACACCAGCACATTGCCGATCATGTGCGACACGCGCGGCATCACCGCCGAAGCCACCGAGAAGCCGGAGCGGATGCGCTTGACGCGATCCTCCAGATTGCGACGGCCACGATAGAAAATGAGCGACAGCTCGCGGTCGGGATCCTCCGTCTGCGTGCCATCGTCGCGCCAGGCCGGCATCCAGAACAGGCAGTCAGCCGTGTAAAGCTCAAGCCAGGCATCCAGCTCCAGCCGGTCGAGCAGCTGCCCTTCGCGATACAGGATGGCCGCAGCCTCGGCCTGCGTCAGCGCGCTCATGCCAGCGCCTCCGCCATGCGCGCGGACCAGGCGCGATAATAGTTGGCAAACAGGCTCTCGTCGCAAAGCTGCGCATCGGCCAGCACGCTGCGCGCGGGCTTGAGGTCGATCATGTTCGCCCAGTCATTGCCGCCCTCGACCGATGCCGTGAGGCCACGCGCATGGCCCTGAAGCCAGGGGCGGTCCTGCTCGGCCATGCCATATTGCGCCTCCTCATAGCACACCGTGTCGTCCGGCGTGGCCATGCCGGTGGGATTGAAGAAGTCCTCATATTGCCGGATGCGGAAGCGGCGTGCCTCGGCACTCTCGCCGCGCGGCGCGATGCACCAGGTCTGCATCTCGGTCAGGCCGGGCGCGATCGGGCGGATAACCCGCATCTGGCTGGAAGCGTTGTCGGCAAGCTGCAGATTGGGGAAGATGGTGAGGTTGCGCATGTTGAAGATCCAGTTGCGCTTTGCCGTGCCGATCCGTTCCGCCAGCTCCTCGGCCCGCTCGAACTCGGGCAGCGCAGACGAGACCGGCATCACGCCCCAGTTGAGCACATGGCCATGGGTGAAGCTCATCGTGCCGCCAGTCACGCCGGCAGCATCCTCCTGCCAGAAATCGGCCGCGCCGATCGAGGACTGCACCACCTCGACCGTCTGCTCCCTCGCCCGCTCCTCGAGAATGCGGATGTAGCTGGGGTGCGTGGAGGTAAAGTGATACTGGTCCGAGCAATTCTCGAGCTGCATCTTCCAGTTGGCCGCATAAGTGAACACCACGCGGCCGGGCACCAGCTCCACGCCTTCCGGGCTCTTGTCGACGACGAGATCGATCAGCTTGCGCGCCTCGCCCAGATAGTCCTCCAGGCTCGGCACATCGGGGTTGAGGCTGGCGAAGAGGAAGCCGCGATATTCGCCGAATTGCGCGACCGGGGCGAGGTCGTGATTTTCCTCGTCGAAACCGGCGCCGTAGCAGCCACTCTTCTGCCACTTGATGTTCTTGTTCGCGCCGGCACTGTCGAAGGTCCAGCTATGATAGGGGCAGACATGTCGCCGGGCATTGCCGCACAGCTTCTGGACAAGGCGCACACCCTTGTGCGGGCAGGCATTGACGAAGCAGTGCAGCACGCCCTCGCCATCCCGGCTGACGATGATCGGCACCCGCCCGATGAAGCCGGAGAAATAGTCGTGCGGATGCTCCGCCTGCGTGGCGAGGCCGATGAACACCCAGCCCCCCTCGAAGATGTGCTTCATCTCCAGATCGAACAGCCCGGCATCGCGAAACAGCGCCCGGTTGACGCGGAACACGCCATCGTGCGGACGATCGTCGACCAGGTCACGCAATGCGAAGGGTTTCATCAGTTCAGCCTCATCAAAAATGCCAATGTGCGAACGCCGCGCCGCGCATCGCTTGAAAACACAGTCTTGCGCCCAGCCATCACATGCTGGCGTCCACCGGATAATGGATGAGCGTGGGCGCCACCGGGGCGAAATTGGGTACGTCCGCCGCGACGGCCTGCCCCTCGGGCGAGCCCATGGCAGCGCCGAGCGCCGCTCCGTCGCTGAACTCAGCCTCGAATACGCAGAAATAGGGCGCATCGCCGCCAACGCCGGCGACATCGAAGCTGTAGCGCAGGGCCAGCAGGCCCGGCAGCTTACGCGCCAGCGGGATATGGGTGGCCAGATAATAGGCCTTGAACGCGACCGGATCGGGCTGTGGCGGATACAGAACGACGATCTTATGCATGGGCCATGTCCTCGCTACGCCTGTCGATCCGTCCCCGGACGCCGGGACGTCTGCATGACTTCAACGCCATCGCCGCTCCCCTGCTCGCCGGCCCGCCGACCTTATCCGTTATTGCCTCAGCCCGCCGCAGCGGACCCGCCCGACCGGTTGGACTCGCCATCCGCTCGTCGCAAAATCATTTAACGTGATAAATATTATTGGGCAACCATGTTTCCTTTGCCCGGCCCGGCAGCCGGGCGCGACGATCATGATGCCCTATTCAAAGCCCTTGATGGCGGCGGAGAGCGCCCGCATCTCCGCGACGAGATTTTCGAGCCGCTGCCCCCCGAAACGGCGGCCATATTCCTGCATCATGTGCAGCACATGGCGGGAAATGACCTTCACCACGTCGCGCCCCTCGGGCGAGAGCGTCACCAGCGAGCGGCGGCGATCATGGGCGTCCGTCTCCCGCGTGATGAGCTTGCGCTCCTCCAGTTCCTTGAGGATGCGCGTGACGCTGGGCGCATGCAGCAACCCCACCTCGGCAAGGCCGGTGGCGTCAGTCGCCCCGCGATCGTTGATCACGCGCATGACCCGCCATTGCGGCTCGGTGATGTGATATTCGCGCAGTTTCGACCGCATCGGGGCAAGGATCGCCTCTTTGGTGCCGAGCGCGACCGCGGCAAGCGACTCCTCGAACGGCGGCAGCTGCTGGCCGCCGCTCATATCGCTTCCCCGTCGTGACTTGCCGCCATGCCTTCCCTCGGTTCACAGGGCTCTCTCTTGCACGCCCACTCGTGCAATCTAGTCCGGGGCGGCGGCAATTGCCATCGCCGCCGAGGCGGATCGCTTCTGCGCGATCCCACGGCTCAGGATAAATCCGGGCGGGGCCAGGCGCTCACCCCTTGCGCCCGCCTGCCCGATCACCCTCGCTTTTTTGCCTGTCCTACATCCGGCCAGTCATGGCAGCGATGCAGGACTCCCCTCCTCAATGGGCAAGGCACGGGGCAACGCAGGGCTCTTTCTCATGACGACCCTTCACAACCCCGGCAGCGTACGGCCGCTTCAGGGAGCCGAGAGGCACGCCCGTCGCCTGCGCATCCCCACAAAGGTCAGGGAAGCGAAAGTTCATGCCCCCGTGCCGTGAACTTCGTGAACTTCCGGCACGCAGCGCACTGTTGGACCGACGCGACGGATCGCGTTCCTCTCCCCGCTGCATCGCCACGCGAGGCCAGCGGCGGAGCACCGTTCCGGCGCCGCTAGGGAGCAGGGGCCAGTCCGAGCACGGCAGCGGGGTTCGTCTTGAACATGCGCGTCAGGTCGGCCTCACTAAAGCCCGCCGAACGCAGGATCCGCGCGGCATGCACCAGCGCATCGGTGTGATTGAACCAGCCGGTCAGCCCGCTGTCGCTGGAGACGATGACATGCGCCGGACCGATCTTGCGGATCGTCGCGATCACATTGTCTCGCAGCGCCACGCTGGTCAGCTCGGACGCGACAACCTCGACATAGGCGCCTTCACCCACCACCTGCCGCAGCTGATCGATCGTCGGGTCGGTGTACATCGGACCCAGGCCGGGGTGCGTGATGATGATGCGCTCGACGCCGCGCTTGCGCGCTTCGCTCACCATCTGGACCATCTCGGGGGCAGAGACATGGCCCGTCGCCAGCGTCAGCTTGTAATGGGCGATGAGGTCCAGCACCTCGAGCACCTGCGGCAGCAGGGCGCCATCGCGCGACACGATCACATAGGGCCGCTTGGCCTTGAGATATCGGACCTCGATCTCGGAATCATGGGTCGGCATCCACACAACCTTGGCGTAGCGCCCCTCGACTTCGGCGAAATAGCGCACGGCCTGAGGGTTGATACCGCCCACCGTCGCATTGAGCGCAAGCCCACCGAACACCTCCAGCCCCGGCGCATCGGCATATTTGCGCACAAGCCAGGCGGTCCCGGCGGATTCAGTCCAGTGGTTCTTGAGCACCAGGCCACGCAACCCGCGTGCCTTCGCCCGTTTAGCGATCTCGAAGGCATCCCACTGGCGATCGTAACTGTCCGGCCCGAAATGGGCATGAATATCGATGGCGCCCCTGAGCACCGGATCGTCCAGTTGCTCGTCGACGGAGGGCTTCGCCTGCCGCGCCCGGAACGAGGCCCAGGCATTCTGGTCCGTATTCGCCTCCGGATTGATGACCGAGACGGGCGCGGCCGTCCAGCCCGATGTCACCGGCGCTCCGGCATCCTGCGCAGCGGCCCCCGCCCCGAGCAGCGCAAGCATGGCAAAGCCGATCAGGTTCCTCGCCCGTCCCATTGCGCTGGTCATCGTGATCCGTCCTCTCCGTCCTGCCGAACGCAGCGCCGGGCATCAGCCGCCCGACACCCCTGCGCGACGGGACATCGTTATCGTCGCTGCACCCGTTTTCTTGATCGAACCGGCAATAAGAGAGACGGAAACGGCGCATCGCCAAGGAACTCGGCGCCAAGCCGGTCCTCATTGTTCCGGGACGTTTCTGGCGCGTCAGCCACTTATTTGCTTCGGCGCTGCGTCCTCGCCCCCAGCTACTCCACCGTCACGCTCTTGGCGAGGTTACGGGGTTGATCCACGTCGGTGCCCTTCAGCACCGCGACATGATAAGCGAGCAACTGCACCGGCACCGCATAGACCATCGGCGAAATCAGCGGGTGGACCTTGGGCAGCGCCAGCGTGGCGAGGCAGCCCTCGCCGGCTGCGGCGATACCTTCCTCGTCGGAGATCAGCACCACCTTGCCGCCGCGTGCCTGCACTTCCTGCATGTTGGAGACCGTCTTCTCGAACAACGGGCCGGAGGGGGCGATGACGATCACCGGCACCGCCTCGTCGATCAGCGCGATGGGGCCGTGCTTCATTTCGCCGGCCGCATAACCTTCGGCGTGAATGTAGCTGATTTCCTTGAGCTTGAGCGCCCCCTCCAGCGCCAGCGGATAATCGGTGCCGCGCCCCAGATAGAGCACGTCACGCGCCGGCACGATGAGCGGCGCGAGCGCCTGGATCGCATCATCCTGCGCCAGTGCCTGATTGATCGCGGCTGGCGCCTCGGCCAGATGCTTGACGATCGCCTTTTCCTCCTCGGCCGTGAGCCGGCCCTTGGCCCGCGCGAAATTGGCGGCCAGCGCGGCGAGAACAGCAAGCTGGCAGGTAAACGCCTTGGTCGAGGCCACGCCGATTTCCGGCCCGGCATGGGTGGGCAGCAGCAGGTCCGCCTCGCGCGCCATGGAACTGGTCGGCACGTTGACGACGACGGCGATCTTCTGCCCTTCCGCCTTGGCGTGACGCAGCGCCGCCAGCGTGTCCGCCGTCTCGCCGGACTGGGAGATGAACAGCGCCAGGCCGCCCTCCTCCATCACCGGCGCCCGATAGCGGAACTCGGAGGCGACATCGATATCCACCGGCACGCGCGCGAATTGCTCGAACCAGTATTTGGCGACCATGCCGGCGTAAAAGCTGGTGCCGCACGCCACGATGGTGACGCGGCGGATCGCCGAGAGATCGAAATCCGGCACCGGCAGCGAGACCTGATCGTCGATGCGGCGCATGTAGCTGCGCAGCGTCTGCGCCACCACGACCGGCTGCTCGTAAATCTCCTTCTGCATGAAGTGGCGATGATTGCCCTTGTCGATCATCGCGCCGGAGACGCCCGAAACGGTAACGGCGCGCTCGACCGGCCGGTTCTCGCGATCGAACACCTGCGCGCCATCGCGCGTCACCACCACCCAGTCACCCTCGTCGAGATAGGCGATTTTCTGCGTGAGCGGCGCCAGCGCCAGCGCATCCGAGCCAAGATAGGTCTCGCCCTCGCCATGGCCCACGACCAGCGGCGAGCCGAGCCGCGCACCGATCAGCAGCTCAGGATGCTGGCGGAAGAGGATGGCGAGCGCGAAGGCGCCGTGCAGGCGCGGCAACACCTGCTTCACCGCCTCCTGCGGGCTGGCGCCTGCCTCGACAAGTTCGCTCACCAGATGCGCGACAACCTCGGTATCCGTCTCGCTGGTGAAGACGCGGCCGCGCCCAATCAGCTCATCGCGCAGCGCCTTGAAATTCTCGATGATGCCATTGTGGACGACCGCCACCTCGCCGGTGGCATGGGGGTGCGCATTGCTGGTGGTCGGCGCGCCATGGGTCGCCCAGCGGGTATGCGCAATGCCCGTCGTGCCTGGCAGCGGATCGGCCACCAGCACCTTGGCGAGATTGACCAGCTTGCCCTCGGCGCGGCGCCGCTCGATCACGCCACCCACCACCGTGGCGAGGCCGGCCGAATCATACCCGCGATATTCGAGGCGCTTCAGGCCATCGAGCAAGCGATCCGCCACGTCATCCGCGCCGACGATCCCGATAATGCCGCACATGGGTTAGCCTTCCGTCTGTCAGAGAGTGTATGGGATGCGGATGCCCGGCATGTTGGCCGGGAAATCCCTGTTGTTTCGCGTCACGAGAATGCGGCCGCTCAATTGCGCGGAGGCAAGAATGATCGCATCAGGCAGCGTCATGGTATGGCGCTGCTGACGCAGCAGCGCAGCGCGGCGTCCCACTTCTTCATCCACTTCCGCCACGGCGAAGAGATCGAGGAAGCGCTCGGTGTCCGCCTGCGTGCCCTCAGGCGCGCCGGCCAGCACCTCGATCCAACTGATCCGGCTGATCCAGGGCCGCCGCGCCCGGCGCAGCTCCGCCCAAGCCTGCGGCCGATCATGCAAGGCGTCGACCAATATATTGGTATCAAAGTAGAATTCACTCACGGCGCCAGCCTGTCCAGCTCCGCCCCATCATCCCGATTGCGGTCCCATTCGCCACGCGCGCGCCGCTCGAAGGCCAGCCCGTCCTCCGCCGATCCATGCCGCGCCCAGAGGCCGAAGAAGCGCTCGATCCCCTGTTTCGACTGCTCCGCGCGATAGGCCCGCACAGCCTCGCGCAGGATCGCCGCGCGCGATTTACCTTGCGCGCCCGCCTGCTCGTCGAGCCACTTGATGTCTTCATCGGGAATGTCAGCGAGAAAGCGCATGATATATTGATATCATATCATGATATCATGTCAAGCCACGGCCACCGGAATGGCAGGGCGGCCATGCCACCCACAGACTGGGGACAGGATGAACGAAACAGGTGTGCGGTCCTGCCAGAAAGCAAAGAGGGCGGCGATCAGCCGCCCTCTCCTCTCCCACTTAGCGGCCTCGCATGCGCGCCATGGCGCGCACCTCCCACGGAAGCCAACCATGAGCCGGCGCACCGGCTCGGGAAAACTGATGTCACGCGCCAAATGGCGCCTCCCGCGATGGTCGTCCCGTTGTCGGGCAGCAGGGCGGCGGCCCTGCATCGCGGCGTTGATCCAGCATGTGCCACGACCCATGCGTGACCGATTGGACGATTCCGACATGACCCAGAATTCACTCTCCATTGAGCGCAGCTCAAGGGCGCTTCGTCGCAGTCCTCAAAATGGCTCAGCCTTCCGATTTCTTGTCCGCCGCCTTGCGCTTGCGCATCGCGTCATGGAACCGGTCGGCCCAGCCGGGCTTGACCATCTGCTCGGCCCGTACGAGCCGCAATTCACCATCCGCCACGTCCCGCGAGACGGCGCTGCCGGCCGCCACGATGGCATCCCGGCCGATCGTCACCGGCGCGATGAGCGCGCTGTTGGAGCCGATGAACGCGCGATCGCCGATGACCGTGCGATGTTTGAAATAGCCGTCATAATTGCAGGTGATGGTGCCCGCGCCGATGTTCACATCCGCGCCCACGCTGGCATCGCCGACATAGGAAAGGTGATTGGCCTTGGCGCCCCGCCCGAGCGTCGCGTTCTTGATCTCGACGAAATTACCGACCTTCGCCTTCTCTTCCAGCACCGCGCCGGGCCGCAGCCGCGCATAAGGGCCAACCGAGACGCCCCGCCCCACCTGCGCGCCTTCGAGATGACTGAAGGCATGAATCACCGCGCCTTCCGCAATCGTGACACCGGGGCCGAAGACGACGTTCGGCTCGATGGTCACATCCCGCTCGATCTGTGTGTCATGTGCGAAGAACACTGTCTCGGGCGCCACCAGCGTCACGCCATCGCGCATCGCCTCAGCCCGGCGACGCGCTTGCCAGGCGGCCTCGACACTCGCCAGCTCGGCCCGACTGTTCACGCCCGCCACTTCCCCGGCATCGGTTTCGATCACTGCGCTCGCGCGCCCGTCCTTTGCAGCCAGCATCACAATGTCCGGCAGATAATATTCGCCCGCCGCATTGTCGTTGCCCACGCGGGCGAGCAACGCGAACAGGTCCGCCGCGCGCACCGCCATCAGACCGGAATTGCACAGGTCCACGGCGCGCTCCGTATCGCTCGCGTCCTTATATTCGACCATCTTGTCGATGCGCCCGTCCGGCCCCGCAATGATCCGGCCATACGCCGCCGCATCGGCCGGGCGGAAGCCGAGCACCACGCACGCCGGGGCATCCGGGCCATGCAGCCGGTCGACCATCGCCCGCATCGTCTCCGCGCGCACCAGCGGCACGTCGCCATAGAGGATGAGCACGTCACCCGAGAAACCGGCCAGCGCCTCCCGCGCCTGCGCTACGGCATGGCCCGTCCCCAGTTGCTCGGCCTGCACGGCGATGGACACGCCCTTGCCGGCGACGGCCTTTTCCACCTGCTCGCGCCCGGCACCGACCACCACCACCTGCCGCTCCGGCGCCAGATCGCTCACGCTCGCCAGCAGGTGCAGCAGCATCGGCCGCCCGGCAATGGGGTGGAGCACCTTGTGCAGGCTGGACTTCATGCGCGTGCCCTGCCCGGCGGCAAGGATGATGACGGCCAGCGGCGCTTGCGGCGATGTGGTCACGGAAACGGCACCCTCGGGATGATCGCGAAACAGAAGGTCCGCCCTTGCCATGTTTGACTTGATCGCGCCACTGCGCAGCGGGCATGGCGTGGCCCCATGACCAAAATTTCATTCGATCTCGTCGGCTTCGATCTTGATGGCACGCTGGTGGATTCCAGTGCCGATCTCGCCGCCGCCACCAATCATGCGCTCGCCTCCATCGGCCTGCCTACGCATGACGTGGAGGAAGTGAAGCGCTTCGTCGGCAAGGGCACGCGGATCATGCTGGAGCGGGCGCTGCGCGCCTCGGGCGATTATTCGGAAGCGCGGCTGGACGCGCTGCGCCCGGCCTTCGCGGATTATTATGACCGGCATCTGAGCGTCCACACCCGGCCTTATTCCGGCGCGGTCGATGCGCTCGATGCGCTGCGCGAACGGGGCGTCCGCGTCGGCCTGTGCACCAACAAGAGCGAGCGCTTCACGCTGCCGCTGCTTGAGGAACTGGGCCTGCACGACCGGTTCGATGCCATCGTGTGCGGAGACACGCTCGGCGCGGGTGTCCTCAAGCCCGATCCCGCGCCCGTTGCCGCCATGGTTGCGCGGGCGGGCGGCGGACGCAGCGTGTTCCTGGGGGATACATCCCACGATATCGATGCAGCCCGCGGCGCCGGCATCGCCAGCATCGCCGTCCGCTTCGGCTTCGTCGACGCAGCAGACGAACTGGGCGCCGACGCGATCCTCGATCATTATGGCGACTTGTTACCGCTCCTGGAGAAGTGGCCAGTGCGGGGCACCAAATAGGATGGATGAGTCTCGCGCCATCAGTGAACCGCCCCACAGGTCGCTGCTTCGTACATGATATGACGCCTTATTCAGCATCGCAGTCCGCCTGAAAATAATCTAGGGCGCCGCTATGGCCCGCGTCGATCGCTCGATCTTCATCCTGTTCCTTTCCGGGGTTGCCGCGACGATCATCGTCTTCGCGCTCTCGGGGAGCTGGGAGGCGGCCTTTGCCTGCGGCATCGCGAGCCTGTTCGGCGTCGCACTGCTGTTTGATGCGCAAGAGCGTGGCGCGGCGACAGCGCTCGCCCGACGGCCCGAACCGACAACGCGTGGCCCCAGCCTCGAAGAAATCGACACAGTCCTTCAGGCGCTTCCCAATCCCTGCTTTGTGGTGCATCGCGGTCGCATCGAGCGCTGCAACGGACCCGCGCTGGCTCTGCTGGGCCGCCATATCGCCGGGCAGGACGTGCGCCTGGCCCTGCGCCATCCTGCCGCGATTGATCTTCTGGCGGGCGCAAATGTCGCTACCGCACCGGCGCGGATCGAGATTGCCGGTCTGGGGACCGCCGAGCAGAGCTGGGAGCTGGATGTTCAGCCCATCCAGGAAGGACGGCTGCTCGTGCTGCTGTTCGACCAGAGCGGTCGACAGGCAACAGAGCGCATGCGGGTCGATTTCGTTGCCAATGCCAGCCACGAATTGCGCACACCGCTGGCCGGCATTCTGGGCTTCATCGAGACGCTGCGCGATCCCGTGGCCGGCGCGGATCAGGCGACGCGCGAGCGATTCCTCACCATCATGGATGGCGAGGCGCGCAGAATGCAGCGGCTGGTGGACGATCTCATGTCGCTCTCCCGCATCGAGGCGGAAAAATATCGGCCGCCCAACCAGCCGGTCGCGTTGCCCCCGCTGATCGAGGAAGTGGTTGCGGTGTTCCGACAGGGGCAGAACAAGCGCGGGCAGGATGTTGTTGTCGAGATGGAAGTGGACATGCCACCTGTGCGTGGCGATCGCGCGCAGCTGAGCCAGCTGCTTCACAATCTCATCAGTAACGCGCTGAAATATGGCGCCCCCAACACGCCAGTGACCGTACGGGCATACAAGTTGAACCAGGGCATGGCGGAAGTCTCCGTGACGGACCAGGGCGACGGCATCACGCCCGAGCATCTGCCGCGCCTCACCGAGCGCTTCTACCGAGTCGACTCGAGCCGGAGCCGTGCGATGGGCGGCACAGGGCTCGGTCTCGCTATCGTTAAGCACATCGTTCAGCGCCACGGCGGTATTCTGCATCTGGACAGCACGGTGGGCGTGGGCACCACGGTTCGCGTGGAATTGCCGCTGTTTAGCGCGCCCGCTGGCGAGGATGGGCCTGCCGCGAGCTAAGCGGATTTTGCGGCGCAGAGGCTGGTGTCACAAAAGCGAAACAAAAACGTCACATTGGCGCGATGATCCCGGTCCAAGGCGAGCCGGGGCCACAGTTCATCGCCTCAGGAGATTCCCAATGCGTTATGCCCTCGTCGCGGCATCCTTGCTGGCGCTCGCCGGTTGTCAGAGCCAGTCCGGTGGCGGTGCCGGCGCCGCCCGCGACCAGATTCGCGCGGTCGGCTCGTCGACTGTCTATCCCTTCGCGCAGGAAGCGGTCGGCCTGTTCACCCAGGCCAACCCGGGCATGAAGGCGCCGATCATCGAATCGACCGGCACCGGCGCGGGCATGAAGCTGTTCTGCGCCGGCATCGGCAGCCAGCATCCGGACATCGAGAATGCCTCGCGCCGCATCAAGAAGAGCGAGTTCGAGCAGTGCCAGGCCAATGGCGTCAAGGAGATCGTCGAAGTGCAGATCGGCCTCGACGGCCTTGCCTTTGCCGAATCGACCAAGGGTCCGGGCCTGAAGCTCACCACCAAGCAGGTCTATGAGGCGCTCGCGGCCAATCCTTATGGCAAGGGGCCAAACAAGGCCAAGACCTGGAAGGACATCGACCCCTCGCTGCCTGCCATCGCCATTTCCGTCTTCGGCCCGCCCTCGACATCCGGCACGCGCGATTCGCTCGCCGAGCTGGTCCTGACCAAGGGCTGCGAGAGCGATCCGGCAATGAAGGCCCTGAAGGATACCGATGAGGCGAAGCACAAGCAGCTCTGCACCCAGATCCGCGAGGACGGCGCCTATGTCGACGCCGGCGAGAACGACAATCTGATCGTGCAGAAGCTCATCGCCAACCCGGACGCTGTCGGCGTGTTCGGCTTCTCCTTCCTCGATGCTAATCGCAACGCGCTCAAGGACGTGTCGCTGAACGGCGTCGAAGCGAAGTATGACACGGTGGCCAATGGCTCCTATCCCGGCGCCCGTCCGCTCTATCTCTATGTGAAGAAGGCGCATGTCGCCGCCGTTCCCGGCCTCAAGGCCTATCTGGAAGCCTTCGCCAAGAACTGGAACCCGGACGGCCCGATGACCAAGCGCGGCATGGTCGCGGCGCCCGAGGATGTGCGCAAGGCCAATGCCGATGTCGTCGCCAACCTGACCGTCATGTCGGGCGCCGACCTCAAGTGATCAATCAGGATCGAAGCGGCGGGCGCCCTGTCCGCCGCTTCGGAACCACCACCATCAAGATGCCGCACGCAATGCCGCAAGGGGGTAGCAAGTCATGACTGGCGTGATGATCGTCCTGATCATTCTCGCGCTGGCAGCGATCGGCTGGATCGTCGCCAGAGCCCGCGCGGCCCGGCTGCAGGCCGAGGTCGGTCGACTGGCGACCAACAGCCTGCCGACCCAGCATGGCTGGTATGTCGCGCTGTGGACGGCGCTGCCTGCGCTCATCTTCCTCGCCGTCTGGGCCAATGTGATGCCCGGCCTGGTGATCGATGCGGCCTTGAGCAGCCCGGCCGCACAGGCCCTGCCCGCCGATGATTTCTCGCGCGGCGCCATTCTGGCCGAAGCGCGCGCGATTGCCACCGGCGCGCAGACCGCCGCGTTCAATCCGCAGTCCATGCCGCTGGTCGAGCCGTTCCGCGAGGCAACGGCCCGCTATTCCGCGATCGGTGCCGTGCTGGCCACGATCCTCGCCTTCGCGTGCGGCGCCTATGCCTTCTCGCGCGTGAGCCCAGCCTTTCGCGCCCGCAACCGGGTCGAGCGCATCGTCATGTGGACGCTGCTGCTCGCCTCGCTGATCGCGATCATCACCACCGCCGGCATCGTCGCATCGCTGCTGTTCGAGAGCCTGCGCTTCTTCTCCATGGTCAATCCGCTCGATTTCCTCTTCGGCCTCAAGTGGAGCCCGCAATCCGCAGCGATGGGCTATGGCAACAAGGATGCGTTCGGTGCCGTCCCGCTCTTCTGGGGCACCATCTTTATCGGCGCGATCATCGCCATGATCGTCGCCATCCCGCTGGGCCTCATGAGCGCGGTCTACCTCACCCAATATGCCGCGCCCACCACGCGCAAGTGGATGAAGCCGATGCTGGAGGTGCTCGCTGGCGTGCCGACCGTGGTCTATGGCTATTTCGCCGCGCTGACCGTCGCGCCGGCCCTGCGCGCGCTCGCCGCGACGCTCGGCATCCCCGGTGCCTCCTCGGAAAGTGCGCTCGCCGCCGGCCTCGTCATGGGCGTCATGATCATCCCGTTCGTCTCCTCCATGGCCGATGACAGCCTGGCCGCCGTGCCGCAGTCCATGCGTGACGGCAGCCTGGCGATGGGCGCCACCAACAGCGAAACGATCCGCCGCGTGCTCATTCCCGCCGCTCTGCCCGGCGTGGTCGGCGGCGTGCTGCTCGCGGTCAGCCGCGCGATCGGTGAGACCATGATCGTGGTGATGGCCGCGGGCCTTGCCGCCAACCTGACGCTCAACCCCTTCGCCAGCGTGACCACGGTCACCACCCAGATGGTCCAGCTCCTCACCGGCGATCAGGAATTCGACAGCGCCAAGACGCTGGCGGCTTTCGCCCTCGGCCTCGTGCTGTTCGTGGTGACGCTGCTCCTCAACATCGTCGCCCTGCGCGTCGTGAAGAAATATCGGGAGGCTTACGAATGAGCGGCGAGGCAGCAATGAGCGTGACCGCCCCCTCCCCGTCAGCCGCACCGGCCACCCGCGCGCCGACGGACTGGCGCAGCGATGCCATGCGCCGCCGCATCGAGCGCCGCTACGCCTCGGAGCGCCGGTTTCGTCTGCTCGGGCTGGGCGCCATCCTGATCTCGGGCGGCTTCCTACTGTTCCTGATCGTCTCCATGATGGCGAGCGGCCTACGCGGCTTTACCCAAACGCAGATCGCGCTGCCGGTCGATTTCGCCCGCGCGCCGATCCTGCTCGATCCGGCCACGCTGTCAGCCAATCCGGATCAGGTGCTGGCCAATGCCAATCTGCCGGCCGTCGTCGATTTCGCGGCGAAGGCGGCCTTCGGCGCGCAGGGCGCGGACTATGTCTCCACCGGTGCAGTCGCCGCGCTGGGCGCGGCGATCAAGGCCGACCCGACTATGCTTTCGCGCAAGGAGACCATCCTTGTCCCCGCGTCCGAAGGCATCGATCTGGCCGCCAAGAGCGAAGGTGACGCCGCCGATGAAGCCGCCGTCGCCAGGCTGAAAGCCGCCGGTGCGCTTTCCACCCGCTTCAATGCCGGCTTCCTGAGCGGTAGCGACGGGACCGATCCGACACGCGTCGGCATATGGGGGGCGCTCAAGGGATCGCTGCTCACCATGGGCATCACCCTGCTGCTCAGCTTCCCGATTGGCGTGTTTTCGGCGCTCTATCTGGAGGAATATGCACCCCGGAACCGCTGGACCGACCTCATCGAGGTGTCGATCAACAATCTGGCGGCGGTGCCCTCGATCATCTTCGGCCTGCTCGGCCTCGCGATCTTCCTCAATGTCCTGCACCTGCCGCGCTCGGCGCCGCTGGTGGGCGGCATGACGCTGGCGCTGATGACCATGCCGGTCATCGTTATCGCCGGGCGCAACGCCATCAAGGCCGTGCCGCCGTCTATCCGCGACGCAGCCCTGGGCATCGGTGCCTCGCCGGTGCAGGTCGTGTTCCACCACGTGCTGCCGCTGGCGCTGCCCGGCATCCTCACCGGCACCATCATCGGCATGGCCCGCGCGCTGGGCGAGACGGCACCGCTGCTGATGATCGGCATGCGCGCCTTCGTCGCCTCACCGCCCGGCGGCTTCACCGATCCGGCGACCGTGCTGCCCGTCCAGATCTTCCTCTGGTCGGACGAGGTCGGCAAGGGCTTCATAGAGAAGACATCGGCTGCGATCATCGTGCTGCTCGCCTTCCTGCTGACGATGAACAGCATCGCCATCTACCTGCGCAACAAGTTCGAGAAGAAATGGTGACGACGACCCATGGCTGACCAACTCTCCACTCCCAAGATGTCGGCGCGCCACGTCAACGTCTTCTATGGCGAAAAGCAGGCGATCCAGAACGTCTCGATCGACGTCGATCTGGACAATGTGACGGCGTTCATCGGCCCCTCTGGCTGCGGCAAGTCGACCTTCCTGCGCACACTCAACCGCATGAACGACACGGTGGCGAGTGCCCGTGTGGAAGGCACCATCACGCTCGACGGGGAGGACATCTACGCCTCCGGCATGGACGTGGTGCAACTGCGCGCCCGCGTCGGCATGGTGTTCCAGAAGCCCAATCCGTTCCCCAAGTCGATCTACGAGAATGTCGCTTATGGCCCGCGCATTCATGGGCTGGCTGGCAGCAAGGCGGACCTCGACCAGATCGTCGAGAAGTCGCTGCGCCGCGCGGGCCTCTGGGATGAAGTGAAGGACCGTCTCAACGACAGCGGCACCGCGCTCTCGGGCGGCCAGCAGCAGCGCCTGTGCATCGGCCGCGCCATCGCCGTGGAGCCGGAAGTCATTTTGATGGACGAGCCCTGCTCCGCGCTCGATCCCATCGCGACCGCCAAGATCGAGGAGCTGATCCTGGATCTGCGCGGCAACTATGCGATCGTGATCGTCACGCACAACATGCAGCAGGCAGCCCGCGTCTCACAGCGCACAGCCTTCTTCCATCTCGGCCATCTTGTCGAGCATGGCCCAACCACCGAGATCTTCACCAACCCCCGCGAGGAGCGGACCAAGGACTATATCACCGGGCGCTACGGCTGATCCCGGCGACATAGACGGACAGGAAGCACGTCATGACGGAACATACGGTCAAGGCATTTGACGACGACATCAACGCGCTGCGCGCGCTGATCGCGGAAATGGGCGGCCTCACCGAGGACGCGATCGACAATGCCATGAAGGCGCTCACCACGCGCAATGTCGAGCTGGCCAAGACGGTCGTGGCCGGCGACGCACGGATCGACGAGCTGGACGCGCATATCGAGCGGCTGGTGGTGCAGACCATCGCCCTGCGCGCGCCGTTGGCGGACGACCTGCGCGAGATCATCGCCGTGCTCAAGATCGCCGGCGTCGTCGAGCGCATGGCCGATTATGCCAAAAACATCGCCAAGCGCGTCGAGACGGTTACCGCCACCACCCGGCTGGAGCCCATTTCGCTGCTGCCGGCCATGGCACAGATCGCCCGCGAGATGGTCAAGTCGGCGCTCGATGCGTTCGCCGCGCGCGATCCCAAGCTGGCCCTTGCCGTCATCGAGCGGGACCGGGCAGTCGACGATTTCTACAATTCGATCTTCCGCACGCTGGTCACTTTCATGATGGAGAACCAGAAGATGATCTCGGAGAGCGCGCACGTGCTCTTCATCGCCAAGAATCTCGAGCGCATCGGCGACCATGCCACCAACATCGCGGAAATGGTCCATTATGCGGTGACCGGCACCAAGCCGCCGGAGCGCGAGAAGGCCACCATCATCGATCCGGTGGAGCGCTGAGCCATGGCGCGCGTCAAGATGCTGCTGGTCGAGGACGATGCCGCCCTCGCCGAGCTACTCACCTGGCATTTCCAGCGCGAGGACTTCGATGTCGTGCAGACGCCTGATGGCGAGGAAGCGCTGATCCTGGCGCAGGAGCGCACGCCGGACATCGTGCTGCTCGACTGGATGGTCGAAAATCTCTCGGGCATCGAGGTCTGTCGCCGCCTGCGCCGGATGAGCGAGACGGCGAACGTGCCGATCATCATGCTCACCGCGCGTGGCGAGGAGGAAGATCGCGTGCGCGGGCTGGAGACCGGCGCCGACGATTATGTGACCAAGCCCTTCTCACCGCGCGAACTGATCGCCCGCGTCAATGCCGTGCTACGCCGCGTGCGACCGGCGCTGGCCGGCGAAGTGCTGACCTTCGGCGATCTGGAGATGGACACGGTCGCGCACAAGGTGCGCCGCTCGGGCACCCTGATCCCACTCGGCCCCACCGAGTTCCGTCTGCTGCGCCATTTGCTGGAGCATCCCGGCTGGGTGTTCTCGCGCGAGCGGCTGCTGGACAGCGTCTGGGGTCAGGACAGCGAGATCGAGCTGCGCACGGTGGACGTCCACATCCGCCGCCTGCGCAAGGCGATCAATGCGGGCGGCCTGCCCGACATCATTCGCACTGTGCGCTCGGCCGGCTATTCACTGGACGCCGACGCCGCCTGACCGGACAAGCGCGTCGGGCCGCGATGCATTATCGCATCAGACCCGTGCCTTAGAAATCATATTGCGCGCGCAGGCCGATGACATCGACGTCATAGTCGGAGCTTGATCCGGCGAGGATCGGCGTGTTCGCAACCGTCACGCGCAGATAGTCCGCCATGAACTTGACGTGCTCCATGGGCACCCAGACCATGGAGAGGCCGAGCGTGCGCTGCGTGCCGCCGCGCACACCGCGGTCGTTCAGATCGAGCCAGTCATAGCGCAGATTGGCCTGCAGCGCGCCAAGGCCGCCCTTGTCGATCCCATTGCGCGGAATGATCTTGCCGAAGCTGCCATCCTCATAGCCGCGCGCGCCGCCCAGCACGTAGCCGATCTCGGCATAGCTGCCGAAGAAGGTCGGGTCTGGCAGGCCGGGGCGCGTGACGTTCTGCCAGAAGGCCTCGCTCGCGACATGGAGCGGCCCGCGAACGGCCGCGAACTCGACGCCATAGCCGGTTTCCGCATTCGCGCTGAACAGCCCGGTATCGACGAAACGGGCACTGGTCGTGCGCGAACCAGGGCGCCCCCGGTAGCGAAGTGCGGTCGCCAGCGCATTTAGCTCGCGATGATGGGCCGACGCGCCAAGATGCCACTGCACACCGCCGATCTTGGGATGATAGACGAAACGCGTGTCGAGTGCGTAGCTGTCGTCGGGCACGCCTGAGCCGAGCGTCGCCAGATCGTCCGTATAGATGCCCGCGCTCGCAAGGAGGTCACCCTTGCTGTATTTGACCGAAAGGCCCAGCCGCCGCTCGAAGCCGAAAGCGCCGACAAAGGCAGCCCTTTCCAGAAAACTGGTATCGAGGTCGCTGGTCAGATCTTCCAGCGTCGTCAGCCGGTCATGACCTAGCGTGAAGGTCAGCGGCCCCTTCTTGTAGGTGATCCATACATCGGTGAACTGGGGCGTGCTGCCGGCAAAATCCACCTCGAAGCGATACCCCAGCCCGGCACCGAACTTGCCATCAACGCCCAAAAACGCCCGGCGCACGCCATTGGACCAGCCCAGTGTCGGCTCGCTGATCCCCTGCGGGCGGGAGACCACGCTCCCGTCGAACTGGATCCGCCCACGCGGCTTGAAGGAGACCCCGCCGGGACCAGTCCATTGCGGCGCGCCCTTCCAGGCCACTTGCGTCTCGGCCTTTGCCGGCGCGGTGCTGGTCGCCATTGCCGGCGGACTGACGGACACTGGCACCGGCGCCGCGCTTGCCTGAGATCCGCTCGCCGGTGCAGCCCCCGTCGTCGTCACCTTCCCGTTCGCCTCGACGGTGCTCAGACGGCTCTCAAGTTGTTCGAGCTGAGCGCGCAGGCGCGCAATCTCGGCACGCATCGCCGCGACATCCCCCGCTTCCTGGGCCTGGGCGGGCACGGCGAGTGTCAGGGCAGGCAGAGCCAGCAAGGCAGGCAGGACAGAACGGGACAAGCGATGGCTCCAGAGGACCGGTTGCGAGCCGCGCCGGTATGACAGTTTTGTTACAATTTTACGACATGAATGAGACTATCGTTTCAACGGTGGAAAAGGCCAGGCGCCGCAAATTTCCGCCGCTTTCCGGCAGGCGTCCACCTGCCGGTGCGAGGGCACTGAATTTGCTGAACAATGTCGTTATGTTGCTGGCGCTGGCCGCCGAGCGGCCTGTCAGTCGTCGATCAGCTTGAGAAGGCGGCGTTCAACCGGCGCCAGGATACCGGCAAGTTCCTGCCCGCGCCGCAAGACCCCGCCAGTCTCGCCAATGAGCGACCACATGCCTTGCCGATTCCGGAGCGCCGGTCGCTTCTCGATGCGGAACTCGGGCCGTTCCGCTGCCCGACGAAAGGCCGAGAAAATTGCGACGTCGCGATTGAGATCGATCGCATAGTCGCGCCACTGACCGGCGGCGACCATGCGGCCGTACAGATCCATAATTCGCGAAAGCTCGAGCCGATCAAACGCTGTCTGCGCCGGCGCGCCGGGCTGCTGGCGGGGAAACGGCGTGACGTTGTTCATCCGGCAGTTTTACTCATCAGGCAGTGGTACGCGATTGACCTTCGGACTTGCCAGCACGATCAGTCTCGCGCTCCGTGATCAGTTCGGCCAAGCGCTTGCGCAGCTGCTCGACCTCGCATTGCAGCAGTTCCAGCTTCTGCGTGGCGGGATCATAGGTTTCGCAGCACGGCGTGCCATAAGGGACGAAGGGCTTCTGATATTCCTTGGCGTCCATCAACATGGGCTTGGCCGGAATGCCAGTCATCACCGCACCGACCGGCACATCCTTGGTCACCACGGCATTGGCGCCGATCCGCGCCCGTTCACCCACGATGATCGGCCCCAGCACCTGGGAGCCCGAACCGAGGATGGCACCGTCCGAAATGGTGGGATGGCGCTTGCCGGCAATGCCGTTGGAAGGGTCGGTGCCGCCCAGCGTCACGCACTGGTAGATCGTGACATTATCGCCGATCTCAGCCGTCTCGCCAATCACGGTGAAGCCATGGTCGATGAAGAAGTTCTTTCCGATCTTCGCACCCGGGTGAATGTCTATCGCGGTGAGAAAGCGCGAGAAATGGTTGACCAGTCGCGCCAGGAAGAAGAACCGCCAGCGGAACAGGCGATGAGCGACCCGGTGAAGGCCAAGCGCCCACACGCCAGGATAAATGAGTACCTCCAGCCGGGAACGCGGAGCCGGGTCACGCGCTTTGATAGAATCGAGGTAGGACAGAAGCCCCATGGTCACGTTCGCCCTTGCTGAATGACAAGAGCAACTATCTAGACCAATCGGTCTGGAATTTCCAGAGCGCAGGGCAGATCCAGATATCGAGGACAAATTGCTTGCATCGCGCAGCCTCCTGCGTATTTGTCGACTGAATGAATTGAGAAGGAGATGATGATTGCTGGAGGCTTCACTCCATTACTGGGAATTGCTGCTGCCGTTCATGCTGGTCGGGTTTGGCGCCCAGATTATCGATGGCGCGCTGGGCATGGCCTATGGCCTGATCTCCAGCAGCCTGTTGCTCGCCATCGGCGTTCCGCCCAAGGCCGCTTCCGCCAGCGTCCACGCGGCGGAGACCTGCACCACCGCCGTTTCAGCGATTAGCCATGTCCTGCATCGCAATGTTGACTGGAAGCTGTTCGGCCGCCTCGTCATCCCCGGTATCGTTGGTGGTGTGCTGGGCGCCTATGTCCTCTCCAATATCGATGGGGACGCGATCAAGCCCTGGATTCAGACGTATCTGGTCGGCATCGGCCTTTGGCTGCTCTGGCGGGGGCTCGGCCATACGCCCAAGCAACGCGACCCGCGTTACGTGCGGCCACTCGGCCTCGTCGGCGGATTCCTCGATGCAACGGGCGGTGGTGGCTGGGGACCGGTGGTCACGTCGAACCTGCTCATTCAAGGATCCGAGCCGCGCTACACCATCGGCACTGTCAACACCGTCGAATTTTTCCTGACGCTGTCGATCAGCCTCACCTTCCTGCTCCATCTCGGCTGGGAGACCTTCACCACCGCCACGGTCGGCTTGCTGATCGGCGGCGTGCTGGCTGCGCCACTGGGGGCGTGGATTGCGCGGCATGTGCCGGCCAAGCCGCTCATGATTGCGGTTGGCGCTGTTCTCACGCTGACTGCCGGCTACGGGATTGCCCGTTCTCTTGCATTGATCGGCTAGACCACTTAGATTTTGGCCTTCCCATCGAGAGAGCCGATCAATGTCGACCTACATGCCTACGCTCAAGCAGCTCCAGTATCTGGTAGCGCTGAAGGAGCAGGGCCATTTCGGTCGCGCCGCCGATGCGTGTTTCGTGACCCAGTCGACTTTGTCCGCCGGCATTCGCGAGCTCGAATCGCTGATCGGCGTCACGCTGGTCGAGCGCACCCGGCGGATCGTCCGCTTCACCGCTTTGGGCGACCGGATCGTGGAAAAGGCGCATCGCGTGCTGCGCGAGGCGGAAGAACTGGCGGCCATCGCCCAGGCATCCGGCTCGCCGCTGGTCGGCGAGATGCGGATGAGCGTCATTCCCACCATCGCCCCGTTTCTGCTGCCCAGCCTGCTGCCCCGGCTGCGCGCCGAGCGGCCCGCGCTGCAGCTCTACCTGCGCGAGGAGACGAGCCATGCCGCGCTCGATTCGCTGCGCCACGGCCACGCCGATTGCGTGCTGCTGGCCCTCCCCTTCCCCTGTGGCGAGGTGGAAACCGAAATATTGTTCGCCGATCCGCTGTTCGTCGCCTTCCCCAAGGACGACCCGCGCGATCCGCCGGCTCAGATTGTGCCGGAGACGATCGACGGCAATCGGCTCCTCCTGCTCGAGGACGGGCATTGCCTCAAGGAACATGCGCTCGCCGCCTGCAACCGGGCAGAACTTCGCCATGAGGCGACCATCACCGGCACATCGCTGCACACACTCGTGCAAATGGTCGACAATGGGCTGGGCCTAACCCTTTTGCCGGAAATGGCGATTCGCGGCGGCATCCTCGCCAACACGCACATCACCGCACGGCCGATCCGGTCGCCCAACGCCCATCGCGACATCGCTCTGGTATGGCGCCGCAATTCCCCGCGCGAGGCAGATTTCCGCCTGATGGCCGACATTCTGCGCAACGCCGCCGACCGGCAGCGAGAGGCCGTGGCGGCCTGAGCGCAGTTAGCGGACCGTCATGTCCGCCAGCCTGCCGCCCGGTCGTCATCGGCCGCGTGCGCCTCGACCCAGTCACCCGAGCCATCGGCGTGCACCGTGCGCTTCCAGAAAGGCGCGGAGACCTTCAGCCAGTCGATGAGGAAAGCACAGGCGTCCAGCGCCGCAACGCGGTGAGACGAAGCCGTGCCGACAAAGACGATCCGCTCGCCCACGGCCAGCGTGCCGTGCCGGTGAATGACCGTGACGCCGAGCAGCGGCCAGCGCTCGCAGGCCTGCGCGACGATCGCCTCGATCTGCCGCTCAGTCATGCCGGGATAGTGATCCAGATGCAGCGCCGCGAGGCCGCCATCATCGCGCACGAGGCCGGTGAAGCTGGCAACGGCGCCGCCCGGCAGCGCTTCCAGCCGGGCCAGTTCCGCGCCGGGGTCAAACGGATCGGCAGTGACGCGCACGCTGATCGGCGCAGGCATCTCAGCCGCCCGTCACTGGCGGGAAGATCGCCAGTTCGCTTGCCTCCCCGATCACCGTATCGAGCGGCACGAAGCGCTGATCCAGCGCCGCGCGCAACCGCTCCCGCGGGGCAAAGGCCGCCACATGGCCGGGACTGTCCGAGCCCAGGCTGTCGAGTAGCGCCGCGATAGTGGTGCCGGCCTCCGGCTGGTCGATGATCTGCTCGTCCTGCCCGATGCGCTCGCGGACCCAGGCGAAATAGAGAATTTTCAGCGCCATGCTCAGGCCGTCATGTGCTTGAGGCCGACGCGCAGATAGTCCCAGCCGGTGACGAGGGTCAGCACCGCTGCGGCCCAGAGCGTGGCAAGGCCGATGAGCTTGACCTCGGGGAATTGCGGCACCCCCCCGGCAAGGATGAGCGCGCCGAGCGAGACGAGCTGGAAGGTCGTCTTCCACTTGGCGAGGCGTGAGACCGGCACGGAGATGCGCAGGCCGGCCAGGAATTCCCGCAGGCCCGAGACCGCGATTTCGCGCAACAGGATCACGAGCGCCGGAATGATGTGCACGCCCTGGATATCGCTCGTCGAGCAGAGCACGAGAATCACCGCGCCGACCATGATCTTATCGGCGATCGGATCGAGGAACACGCCGAGCCTGGACACGGTTCCCTGCGCGCGGGCCAGATAGCCATCGAAATAATCGGTGATACCCATCAGGCAGTAAAGCGCGAAGGCAGCCAGATAGCCGATGCGCCATTCATGCCCCGTCTCGGCGGGCCAAAGCAGGGCGACAAGCAACGGCACCGCGAAGATGCGCGAGAGCGTCAATATGTTGGGCAGAAGCATCATCACGACGGGCCGTGGCGTGCCACAGCCGGGGCGGACAGACAAGTGCCTGCCGCGTTCATGACATTGTCCGTCTTTTCACTGTCCTATTTCGCGGGTAGAAGCGCCGCGACGGCACATGCTCCGCCGGGCCACAAGAGTTCTCGACCTTATGCAGGCATCCCTCAGGCTGCTGGCGCACCGGAAATTTCTGCCCCTTTTCGTCACTCAGTTCCTCGGGGCCTTCAACGACAATCTGTTCAAGACGGCGATGATCCTGTTCGCGACCTATGTCGTGTTCCAGAACCCGCAGCAGGAAAGCTATTTCAACGCCATAGCCACCGGGCTGTTCATCCTGCCCTTCTTCCTGTTGTCCGCCCTCTCCGGCCAGCTTGCCGACAATATGGACAAGGCCCGCATCATCCGCACGGTCAAGCTCGCGGAGATCGCGATCATGATCTTCGGTGCGTCCGGGCTACTTCTTTCCGGTACTTATCCGTGGGTGGGCGTTGGCCTGATGCTCGTCGCAGTCAGTGCCATGGGCGTGCACTCGACCTTCTTCGGCCCCATCAAATATGCCATCCTCCCCCAGCATCTGGACGAAGAGCAAGTGCTGGGCGGCACCGGCCTCGTCGAGGCGGGCACTTATGTCGCCATCCTGGCCGGGACGATCGTGGCCGGCTGGATCAGCGCGACAGCAGCCGCAGGTGCGGTCCTTGTCATTGCCGTGATCGGCTATTTTTCGGGGCGGATGATCCCGCCGGCGCCTCGCCTCGGCCCGCCGATCCAGCTCGATTTCAATCCCTTACGCGCCTCGTGGCGCCTGATCTACGGCACGATGCACATCCGCCGACTTTTTCTGGCGATCATGTCGATCAGTTTCTTCTGGATGATCGCCACGGTGTTGATCATCATTTTTCCGCCCATGGTGAAAAATGACTTCACCGCAAATCAGGAGGTAGCCAGCCTCTTCCTGGCAATCTTCTCTGTCGGCGTGGCTGTCGGCTCGGTGGCGATCAACCGCCTGCTGCAGGGCCATGTCTCTGCCCGCTTCGCGCCAATTTCAGTCATTATGATGGCCGCGTTCGTCTGGTTTTTCCAGTTCGCATCCGCTGGCTGGGCTCAGGCACCGGCAGGCACACTTTTTACGGTATCGGATTTCCTCGCCGCGCCCCATAGCTGGCGGATCCTGTTCGCCCTCTTCGGCATCGCCGTGTTCGGCGGTATGTTCGTCGTGCCGCTCTATGCCTTTCTGACGACGACGGTACGCAAGGATGAGACCGCACGGACCGTCGCGGCGAACAACGTGGTCAATTCCGGCGCCATGGTGGTCGGTGCGGCCGTCATTCTTGGCGCGACCAGTGCGGGCCTGAGCAATAGCCACGCCCTGCTCGTGGTCTGCGGCATGTGCTTCATTTCTGCGCTGCTCGCTATGAAGCTCCAGCGCGCGTGCGATCGCGAGGCCCCGCACCCTCAGCGCAATCAGGCGAGCTGACTCAAGTTCTTCAAGCGATGAAGGTGTAGGCGACGGTAAAGAACGCCGCGAAGCTCAGCAAGAACAGCTTCCAATCATGGTCGTCGGCACGCGGATCTCGCACGGGCGCCTGCACCGACTCCGTCTTCCCCAGTGAAAAGACGTGCCGTGGCAAGTGCTGGCGGAATGGATGCCGCGCGGCTTCATGCGTCAGGACGAGAGACCGTTTCATGACCGCAAGGGCTATCGAGACGTTAACGAATTGGAAACCCTAATAAATGGTTAACAACGCCCTGCTCCGATATGGGACGATCGCCTTTCCTTTCACACAGTTAAGGCAACGGTTCGTCGCAACTTCGCAAACCGCAGCGCCGGAGAAAAGCGCTATGATAACAGTTCGTAAAGCATGTTGTGAGCAAGGTCCGGCTTGTCCGCGCACTCGTCTGCGCTCCGTCTTGCCGGAGTTTCTCGCCTCATGTTCCGCAACAGCAAATGGGCCCTGCCACTCATCGCCTCGCTGCTGACCAGCGCCTGTGGCGGAGGCGGAGGGGTCAATTCCACCCCCACCCCGACCGGAACACCCACGCCGACGCCGACGCCAAGCGCCACTCCGACCCCGACTCCGGCTCCGACCCCGACGCCGACGCCGACGCCGACGCCGACGCCGACGCCTGCACCCACACCGGCTCCGATGCCATCCCCGGGCACGACTGGCGCAAATTCCAGCCTGAGCGGTACGCTCGTTAGCGAGTCGTTCACCGCCGATGGTTCCAACGCTACCGGCCGCTTCTTTTCGGACAAACGCCCGGTGGAGAATGCCAGCGCCACATCCGGCACGCTCGCGATCAGCTACGATGCGGCAACGCAGAGCTACACCATCTCCACCGCAGGACGCAGCGCCACCTTCACCCAGGCCGATCTCGTCGTGTCCGGCTCGGCGGACTTCATCAGCTTCGAGAAGCTCGGCGCCACCAGCCAGGCGCTGACCCTCACCAAGCCCGGCACGTCCGGCGCGCTCACCTATCGCTATGTTGGCGGCGGCGCGTGGGAACGGGCGACCGTCTCGGGCAACCAGCTCGATTTCACTTATGATCCCTTCACTTATGGCGTGGAAACGCCGGACGGCTCGCTCGTCCGCAGCGGCACCGGCCTCTACTCGGTCAGCCTCGTTGGCGCACGCACGATGGAGGCGCCGTTCGCGATGGCCGGCAGCGGCTCGCTACAAGTCGATTTCGGCGCCGGATCGCTGACCAGCAGCGGCGTGCTGACCAGCATCGATGTCGATACCGGCCTCATCAAAGGCATTGGCGTCTATTTTGGCCAGGCCAGCCTCTCGAGCACGATCAATGCCTTTTCCGGCACCTTCTTCATGGATGATGGCACCCGCTTCTCCGGCGGCTGGGGCGGGCGCTTCTATGGCCCCAATGGCGAGGAAGTCGGCGCTACCTGGTATCTCAACGGCACCAATGGGGAGGCAGCGGCCGGCTATCTGATCGGCCGGCAGGACAGCAGCGTCGATGCGCTCAACACGTCGCTTGCCCCGCTCGCCTTCTCGGAGGATTTCGATCATCGCTTCAGCCAGATCACGTTCAACGATCTGGGCGGCGGCACCAGCGGCACGCGCAACGACCTGTTTCGGTCCGGCGGCACGCTGAGCTACAATGCCACGACCAACAGCTATCGTTATCTCGATACCACGCGCGGCATCGACAGTCAGTTCGGCCCGGCCAATCTGGTCGCCGGCCAGTCGACCAGTTCGCTCGCCGTCTATCAGATCACCGGCAGCGATGGCCTGACCTACAAGCTCTCGCTGAACAAGGCAGGCGCCGGCAATCCGACCATCGCGCTCAGCTATGCGAGCTTCGGCCACTGGGAAAAGGCGCAGGGCGCCAGCACGGACCGCATCGATCGCTGGTTCACCTGGGGCGTGCGTACCAATGGCTTCCAGATCCCGACCGGCACCGGCCAGTATAGCGGCCTCATCCGCGGCACGGCAGTCCAGTTCAATGGCGGCGAGACCTATGCGCTGAGCGGTACCAGCAATTTCGCGATGGATTTCGGCGCGCGGACCTTCACCGGCTCGCTCAACCCCATCGGCACGAGCCTGGCCAATGGCTCGCAGCGCGACTTCGGCACGTTCAGCTTCGCCAGCGGCGCGATCGATCTCGACGCGGGCCTCACCGCGAACATCGTCAACAGCGGCAACAGCTATCTCGGCTTCTTCGAAGGCGCTCTCTATGGCCCGACGGCGACAGAAGTGGCCGGCACTTTCGGTATGCAAACCGAGCCGACCAACGGCAGCAGCACGCCGAGCGCAAACGCCGCCTATCTGAGCGGCGCCATCGTCGGCAAGCGCACGGGCAATTGAGCGCGTCGGCACGCCTCGACGACAAGCGAAGATGAAGCGCCGCCGCCCCCTCCGACCGGACCTGCTCTCAGGCCTCGCCTTGCCGGCAGCAGCGGCGATCGGCCAGCCGGCGCTGGCACAGGATCAGGCCCCCGGCCTGACCGGCCCGGAGCCCCACATCGCCCCCGATGGCAAGGCGCTGACCGGCCTCACCGCCGCCCAGCTCTTCGACATTGCCGATCAGGCGCAGGTCGCCGGGCGAATCGACGATGCCGAGGCGATTTACACCTCGCTCTCGCACGATCCCGATGTGCAGGTGCGTTCGGAAGCGCGCTTTCGTCTCGGCATGATGATGGCGCAGGCCAAGCGCTATACCTATTCGGGCCTCGTCTTCCGCGCGATCCTGGATGAGCAGCCGGATGCCGCGCGCGTGCGGCTGGAGCTGGCCCGCGTCATGGTCGCGCTGGGCGACGACGCCGGGGCCCGCCAACAGATCCGTCAGGCGCAGGCGAGCGGCCTGCCGCCCGATGTCGCGCAAGTGGTCGATCGCTTTGCCTCTGCCCTGCGCTCCACCAAGACGTTCGGCGGCAATATCGAATTTGCCATGGCGCCGGACAGCAACGTCAACCGCGCGACCGATGCCAAGCAACTCGACACGGTGATCGCGCCACTGACGCTCTCGGAAGATGCCCGCGCCAAATCCGGCCTGGGCGCGCATGTCACCGGGCAGGTCTATGCCCGCGTGTCGCTGACCAAGCGGCTCTCGATCGTGCCGCGCCTCTCGGGCGATGGCACCTTCTACCGCAAGAGCCAGTTCAACGACGTGTCGGGCAGCGCCCTGATCGGCCTGGAATGGTCGTCCGGCAAGGACCGGCTGCTCCCGTCCGTCGGCGTCACCTGGCGCACTTATGGCGGCGATCCCTATGCGCGCACGCTCACGGCCGATGTGCGCTGGACCCGTCGCATCGGCCTGCGCGCGCAGAGCGATGTCGGCTTCTCTTATGGCCGTACGGATTATCGCCGCAACAGCCTGCAGGATGGCAATTTGTTCCGCCTGAATGTTGGTATCGAGCGGGCGCTGACAGCCCGGAGCGGCGTGGGCGTGACGCTCGGCGCCATGCGCCAGACCGCGCGCGATCCCGGCTATGCCACCGCCTCGGGCGGCCTCACCGTTCTGGGCTGGCGGGACATGGGCAAGACCACGGTCTTCGCCAACGCCACCGCCTGGCGGCTGGAATCGGACAAGCGCATGTTCCCCTTCACAGACCGGCGCAAGGAGTGGTTCCTGCGCGGAACGGTCGGCGCGACCTTCCGCCAGGTGAAGGTCGCGGGCTTCTCGCCGGTCGTGCGCGTCGCTTATGAACGCAATATCTCGACGGTGGGGCTCTATGATTATCGCCGGACCACAGTCGATTTCGGCATCACCCGCGCCTTCTGATCCCGGGGCTCAACCCAGCGCCATCGCAAAGCCCTGACCTGTCGGCTGGCGGTCCTCGAAGCCGAGCGAACGATAAAAGTCCTGCGCCTTGCGGTTACCGGCCTCCGCAGCGACCTGAAGAAAGCCGCACGCTTCCTCCCGCGCGACATTCGCCACCGCTTCCACGAGCAGGCGGCCCAGCCCCAGACCACGCGATCCTTCCAGTATGAAGAGATGGTGCAGGTCCAGCCCGCGCTCCGTCGCCTGCGCGCGGTAGCGCGGGATCATCAGCGCGTAGCCCACGACATAGCCGAACCGCTCGACCACGAGGCCGCGCAACCAGGGCGTGCTGCCGAACAGATCGGCCTGCAAGCGCGCCGCGTCGATCGTCGGCTCATCGCCATGATGCCGCGCCAGCCGCGCGATCATGCCGGCGACCACCGGCACGTCATGCCGCGCCATCGGGCGGACACGCCCTCGCGATTCAAGGATATCTTGGGACAAAGACACAGTGACCTCCATATTGGCCGCCACTGAAAGGTCTGGATCTTGTCGATGCCGCTCAGCGGCGGCATCGTTTCAAAACATGATCGAACGAGCCGCGTCTATGTGTGACGGGGCCAATAAAAGCTCGACGTGAGGATGCGCGCGATCATGCGCGTCCTATGGGGAGATAGGCCGGGCGAGTCAATGCGCCGTGCCGGAGCGCGCTGTCGGGTCTCTGCCTTTCGGCGCAACCGGCAGCTCCGTCCCTAGCCCAGCAACTCCCGATACTGCCCGGGCCGATGGCTGCGCGTCATGCGCGTGAGGGTGCGGCTGATGCTGGCAAGCAGCGCCGGCACGCCGGTATCGCCGGGATGCACCGCGATCCGCGCGACCGGCTTCATGCGCAGCACCGGCGGCAAGGCCCAGGCGGCGAACAGCGAGGAGGCGATGCGCGCCCGGCTGCGGCTCGCCCAGGTAATCACTGGCCCGCTGGCAAGTGGCGCCTGAGCCTGCCCCGGTTGCCAGACCCGCCAATGATCCTCGGCCAGCGCAAAGCCGGCCCGAGCCATCGCGGCGTGCGCGCCCGGCCCATAGAGCCAGGCCGGCGCGATGAAGCCCGCCACCGGCCGCCCGATGATATCCTCGATGAGCGCCCGCCCCTCGGTCATGCGGCGATAGGCGGTCTCCTCGTCCAGTCCCAGAAACTCGCCTTCCGAGGCGGTCATGTGCCGGGCCTTCATCCGCGCGGCGAAGCTCTCATGCTCGCTGGTATCGCGGTGGAACCAGCCATGGACAAACATCTCCGCCCCGCTCTCCGCCCAGCCGCGCAACTTCGTGGCAAAGGGCGTGCCGGGCCGCAGCGGCGCCTCGCCCCAATGATCGGGAACGACCAGCATCGCGATCTTTTCGACCGGCACCTGCGCGCCGAGATGCGTGCGCAGTCGCTCGACCTGGCTTTCCGAGCGAGGGCCGACATCGTGGATCGAGGTGAGCAGCAGCCGGTCAGGCGACATGGCGGGCCTGCGCGATCTGCTGGCGATAGAGCGCGAACAGCGTCTCGAAATGCGCTTCCATGGTCGGCACCTGAGCGGCAGAGGCTGTCGCCCGCAGCCGCGCCGCCACCGGATCGTCAGCCAGAAACTCCACGATCGCGGCGGCCAGTGCCGAGGCACTGCGTGCCTTGTAGCGCACCCCCTGCCCCGCGATGAACTGGTCGCTCGCGCCGCCTTCGTCCGGCACGATGATCGGCAGGCCGCTCGCCTTGGCTTCCGCCGCGACCATGCAGAAGGTCTCCGCCTCGCAGCCATGCACGAGCGCGTCGGCACTGGCGAGGATGGTGGCCAGATCCTGCCGGTCCGTCACGGGTGCAGCAAGGTGGACATGCGGATTGAGCTCGGCCGCGCGCACCACGCGCGAGCGCTCGCGCCCGTCGCCGAACAGGATGAGGCCGACCGGGCGCTGATAGCCGGCCGCCGTCACCGCATCGAACACCATCGGCCAGCGCTTCTCGCTCGCATGGCGGCCGAGCGCCACGAGCAGCGTCGCCTCTGGCCCCAGACCGCAGCGCTCCAGCAGCCGCACGCGCAAATCCTCGTCGCGCCGGGCAGGGTCGAACAGGCCGGTCTCCACACCCATCGGAATGGTGTGGACGCCGGTCATGCCCCCCTCGACCAGCCGCGCGCTCAGGCTTGGGCTGGCGCTGATGACAAGATCATAGGATTCGTCGAGCTTGCGCAGATGCCGCCAGAACCAGTCGAAACCCTTGTCGATCATCTCGCGCGAGGCGACATGGCCGAACCAGCGATAGGCATAAGCCGAGAGCGGATCGGCGTGCATGATGAGCGCGCGCGGGACTTGTCCTTCCCAGCGTGCGACCATGGACGGGCTGCCCCAGGGCGAGGAGCACTCCACGAAGTCGGGCGCCAGCGCGTCGAGCGCAGCATGCAGCGCCGGCTCGTCCTGAAAGTAGCGATAGCGCCGGTCGAGGGGGAAAAGCGGCCCCTTGATCGTGCGGACCGAGCCGCCCGGAACTTCCTGCAGGATCGCGTCGCGCGGGCCTGGCGCGAGGATGATGACTTCCTCCCGCCCTGGTCGCGCTGCCGCCAGCTTGCGCTCGACATAGGTCTTCACCCCTCCGCCTTGCGGCGAATAAAAGGCGCAGACGTCGACGATGCGCACGCGCTGCTTTCTACTTGTCCAGCGGGCCGAAGCTGAACAGCCCGCGCCGATACTGCATCGTCACCGTGATGCGCGTCGGCCCATTGCCGGCATTGGCAGCGGCATTGCGCCATTTCGGCTTGGACCAGCCGAGCTTGGGATCGGTCGGGAAGCCGACGCCATCGGTCGAAAGCCCGAATTTGCGATTGGCGTCACGATCGTGCAGCAGGCTGAGCGTCCAGGTGCCGGCGGAAGGCGCGCGCACGCACAGCACCACCGGCCCAGTTGGAGGCACGTCCATTTCGACCCGACGGAACACCTTACCTGCCGCAACAAGCTTATTGTCGTCCTGCAGGAAGTCGTCGTCATTCGGCGGATACAGCTCGACCTTCACCTTGCCCTTGCGGTCCTTGAGGCCGGCAAGGTTGATGAGGAAGGACGGGCCGCTTTCATTGGGCCTGCAGCGCCCCTCGGCCGTGCCGAGATCAGGCGTGGAGGGAAGGGCCTTCACCGGTTCAGCGGCGGCAGCCAGAGCGAGCAACAAACTCATCGACATCAGGCGGATTTCTCCCGGATGAGGCCAGTGAGGCCGAAAGTGAGACCAACGACCAGATGGGCAGATACGGTCAGGGTGGCAAGCAGCGCCATGGCGTGAATAACTTCAGTATCGCGACCGACGAAGAAGGTAGCGAGGCTGACGAAGATCACGTCCTTGTTGGGCATGAACGGCAGGCGCGAAAGCAACTGGCGCATCGTCGCAAGCAACAGCCAGTAAGTGAACGACACGCCCGGCAAAATGAGGTGCCAGAGCAGGCCGCTCAGCAGCGCATAGGAAAAGATGCGCAGGAAATGCACATAAGTGATGAACCACAGATCCCGCGTGGGCAGTGTGAACAGCGTGCGGCGGAGCAGCAGGAACAGGATGGAGGTGCCCATCACGAACGCGATCGACCAGGCGAAGGTGCGGCTGGAGATGCCGAGATTGAGCTGGCCGATCATCGGCGCGGCGAAGATGACCATACCGATCGTCGCGATATTGCCGGTGAGGGCCGAAAGGATCGTCACGTCCTTGATCGCGCCGAAGGGCGAGGCGACCATGTTCACATGCCGCTTGGCCCAGGCATAGAAATACACCTCACCCAGATAGCCGAGCAGGATCTCGTTGCTGACATATTTGCGCAGCAGCGCGCCCATGCCGGAGAAAGGCAGCTTCCACAGCCGGTGGAACATGACCCACTCGGTGAGCGGTGCCTGGAAATAGCTGATGACGAAGACCATCCAGAACAGCACCGACGTCGGCATGAGGACGCCGAGTTCGCGGAAATTGAGGTCGCGCAATTGCCAGAGTGCGGCTGCGAGAATCAGCAGCGAAACCGCCGGACCGAAATAGCGCGGCCAGTTGCGGCTCTTCTCGACGAGCGGCTGCGGATCGATGAAGCGGCCGACGGCCGAAGAATTCACCGCCGGTGCCGGGGCATCGCTGCTGGGTGCGGCAAAATCCCCGCCATTATCCATATTCTCAGTCCCGATCGGCAACATAGCCCCGGCTTGGACGCCGAAGGTCGGGCCGTATGTAGCTAGTTTCACATGTCCCCGCTAGGCAATGATTGTGGCGGCATATCGGCAATGCCAAGGCAGGGCTGAACGAAGCATGGCCACGATGTGCAGCCGCGAGACAGCTTGGGAGCGGCACAATGAAGCGTCCGCCATTCCGGCAAGCGCGGGAATCCAGAACCCAGCCAGACCAGGATAGCGCAACACAATTCCCGCGCGCGCATGCGGTGTGACCGGACTTGCCGCTGCTTTTGTCGGGACCATCATCCGTCCCGGTGGCTGTGCTAAACCAGCAGCCCCAGTTCCGCGTCCGTCGCGGCGTGGCCCCATTTGTCGCGGGGCGGCATGGGCCGCGTGCGCCAGTCGACATCGGGGGTGAAGCTGGAGATCGCTCGCCCCTCGGGAATGCGGCCGTTGCCGCCGCCCTGGCTATAGTCATAATAGAGCTTCAACAGCTCTTCCTTGCTGCGATATTGTGCCGCGTGGTGGCTGGTGCAGGCCTCGCGCCAGCGCAGCACCCGGTCGAACTGCGCGGGAACCTGGTAATCCTCATAATAATCGAGGAACCACAGCCGCTTGAACATGGGCGTGAAGGCCACTTCCGCCCAGCCGAAGCGATCGTCGAACAGGAAGTCCGCGCCCGTCGCATAGCGCTTGAGGAAGGCGTCGACCTTGCCGAATTCGGCATCCACAACCGCCCGCATCTCGTCCCGCTTGGCGGGGTCGCGGTTCAGGATCATGCGATAGCCCGCGCCGGAGAACGGGCCGGAAAGTTCCGCCAGCATCCCCTCGACGGCATGGGCATAAGCATCGGGATGGCGCACCGCAGGTTCGGGATAGCGATCCTCCAGATAGCGCAGGATGACCATGCTTTCCTTGAGCGTTTCGCCATTCTCGATGTCGAGCAGCGGCAGCGCCGTCGTGCCGCCGGACTTGGCCAGCAACCAATCCGGGCGCGACTTGGAAATGTCGATCTCGACATCCTTCATCTCCAAGCCCTTGAGCTCCAGCATGATCTCCACCCGCTCCGAGAAGGGGCAGCCAGGAATGTGGTAGATGGTCAGTTGCTGGTTTTCGGACATGTCGGCTCCATTTGCTTGCTCGTCATTCCCGCGAAGGCGGGAATCCAGGCTCCAGCCGCACCGCCATCGCCTCGCTGGATTCCCGCGTGCGCGGGAATGACGCTGTGTGTGACGAGAGCCGGGCTTACCCGCCCTCCAATCTGCTCAGTCCGCCGCCACGCGCGGCGGCATCTTCGTCGTCTGCGGACCGGTGTTGATCGCCTGCCCGCCCGCGCCGGCCGGGCCGGTCTTGCGCACGAACGGCTCGGGATCACCCTCGCGCAGCTTGAGGCCGAACAGCGGGTTCATCCCCGGATGCCGTCCAAGGCCACCGAAGAGATCAAAGCCTCGGTCGATCCAGTCTCGCAGCGGGTCATCCTCGACCAGCGGCGGCGTGCGTGCCACGGAGGCCGTCCACAGGAACACGGCGAGCGCCGAGTAGTCCGCGAAGTTCGGCGTTTCGCCGCCCAGCCACTTGGTCTCGTTCAGGATCTTGCGCAGCGGCTCCAGCGTCGGCGAGACAAGCGGCAGGCGATCTTCGCGCCCGGCCTGCACGTCCTCCAGCTTCTGCCCGCCCAGGAACCACTGCTCGCGGCTCCAGCGCACATACTCCCGGTCCTGCGGTAGCGAGAGATCATGATAGTCGAGGATGTAGCAGCGGAACCACGGGCCGATCGCCGTGGACCACAGCCAGTTGTCCAGAAACTTCATGAGGTTCTTCTGGGTCGGCCCCTCGAAGAGCATCGGCCGGTCAGGATATGTCTCGTCGAGATATTCGGCGATCACCCAGCTATCCAGTATCCACTTACCATCGTCGACGATCACCGGCACCCGCTCGGAGCGGCCGCCGGTGCGCTCGGCAATGCCTGTGAAACCGCCGGGCACAATGTCGATATCGAAGCCCTTGTGCGCCAGCGCATATTTGGTGCGCCACACATAGGGGCTGATCGTGCAGCCGCTCTCAAGCTGCAAGTCGTAGAGTGTGATTATGTTGTTTTTGGCCATGGTCAGCCCTTTCCAAAACATCACCGTTCGGGCTGAGCGAAGCGAAGTCCGCCTCGCCTCCGCTCGGCACCACCTTTCGACTTCGCTCAGGGCGAACGGTCAAAACCCGGTGCGGGTTACGCCTGCACCTTCTTGTCAGCGTCCTTCAGCAATTCCTCGCGCTTGGCCTTGGCGAACATTTCCCTGATCGCCGGGCGCTCGTTCACGCGGTCGAGCCAGGCGCACAGGCCGGGTGTTTTCTGCGGGCTGACATAATCCTGGAAGAAGCCGCCGGGGCGCTGCAGGCCATTGGCAATGGCGAAATTGCAGATGTCGGCAAGGCTGAAGCCGCTGTCGACCAAATAGTCCTGCTTGGAGAGCGTTTCCTCCAAACGCGCGACCGACACGGCGACCTTGCGGAATTCCTCATCCAGCATTTCCTGCGGGAAGCCGTTGCGGGCGCGGCGCCACTTCACCTGCTGTTCGGGGATCGTCACCTTGTTGGTGACATGATCCTCGAATTCCTCGTCGGTCATCTTCTGCGCGATCGCCTTGATGCCGAAGGCCCAGCCGATGGTGGAAACGCACCAGCAGAAATATTCGTCGACCCACTTGGTCCACACGCGCATTTCGGCGCGCTTGAAGGGGTCGGCCGGGCGCAGCGACGTGCCGGCCTCGGGGAATACGTCTTCAAGATATTCGCAGATCACCGTCGATTCAGTCACGACCTTGCCGTCATGCCACAGCGCCGGCACTTGGCCGCGCGGGTTGATGGCCTTGAACCAGTCGGAATGCTGCTCAAACTTGGCGGGATCGACGAACACCGGCTCGAACTCGAGGCCCTTCTCATACAGGGTGGCGAGCGGCTTCAGCGAATTGGCTCCAGGGCCAAAGCTGTAAAGTTTCAACGTCATCGAATTCGTCTCCTGAAAACTCTTGGCGCGCATCATGCGCGAAAAAGGCGTGGCGTTTAACATGCCACGCCCCCGGATTTCGTCAGGCGCCTTCCTTCTTGCCCTCGGCAAAGACGCGCGTGCGGTCACGCCCCCAGGCGATGAGCGCCTCGACCCGCTGCTTCGCACCCTCGGGGTCGCTCTCCATCGGCGCCACCGAATCGATGATCGCCTGGAAATGCTTCTCCAGCCCCTCGCGCACTTCCGGATAGGGAATGATGTAGAGGGCGTTTTCCTCGATGCCTTTCTTGATCGCCTCGGCCAGCTTCTCGGGCTCCAGGCCGTGCTGGTGAATCGAGTGAAGCGACGCAATCGAATCCTCATTCTCCACATAGCCGCTGCTGCCGAACTGGGCGGGGCGGATACGCGAGGCCTCGGCGATGTTGGACTTGATGTTGGCCGGCGTGCAGACCGAGACGCCGATGCCGTATTTTTCCAACCCCTGACGATAGCCTTCCATCAAGTTGACGCTTGCCGCCTTTGCCGCCGAATAGGGACCAGCCAGCGCGCTGCCCATGAAGCCGCCGAGCGAGGAAACGGTGACGATGTGGCCGGGCTTGCCGCTCGCGATCATGCGCGGGACGAAGGTGACCATGCCATTGATCACGCCGTTCAGATTGACGCCGATGATCCAGTCAAAGTCATCATAGGTCGTATTCTCGATGGGGCCGAAACTGTTCACACCGGCCGTGTTCGAGAGAATCGTCGGCGCGCGGCCAAACACGGCCTCCACCTCGTCGGCCGCTTTCGCATAAGCCGCGCGATCCATGATATCGAGCACGATGCCGTGCGCCTTGATTCCCTCGGCCTTCAGTTCGGCCAGCGCCTTGTCGATCGCCTCGGCGCGCACGTCGGCGATGACGATGTCAGCCCCCGCCCGTCCGAAAACCTTTGCCTGCCCAAAACCCGCGCCCGACGCGCCACCGGTGATGAACGCCAGTTGGCCCTTGAAATCCTTCATGTCATCCACTCCTTGCCGCCCCGGTTGAAGGGTTGGCGAAATCAATCATTCGCTTGCCAACGACACGCGATCATGCTTCCGATCCATCATTCCGGAACGGCAGGCCTCGCGTGCGATTGCGCAGGCTGCCAGCCTAGCCTCTGTCGCGATCCTTAAGCGAAAAGGGTTTTGCCTCAATCCCGGACAATGTCAACAATGACAGTCCGGGCCATCCGATCGATCGACAGCCGAAAGCGACCGACGCTCTCCAGCCGCGCGTCATAATGCACCACCTGCGTGTGGGGCGACTCCCAGTCGGCCACGGTCATCTCCGCGCCATCGGCCCGGCGCCAGATGCCCGGCTCGGGAAAGCAGGCAAAGGTCGCTCCGGCCGTAGCGCGAGCGCCGGCCAGCGCCGCCGTAAAATCCTCCAGCGCCAGATCGCGACCCAGCCAGTCGACCCAGCTCAGCGGATTGTCCTGCGCATAGGCGTTGTTGTTGCCATGCTGACTGCGGCCGAACTCATCACCGGCGGCCAGCATGATCGTGCCGGTGGAGGCAAACAAACTCGCCAGCAGCGCGCGCAAATCCGTCTGCCGCCGCGCCGTAACGTCCGGGTCGTCGCTCGGCCCCTCGACACCATGGTTCCAACTGAAATTCTCGTCATGCCCGTCGCGGTTCTGCTCGCCATTCGCGTCATTGTGCTTGGTCGCATAAGTCACGGTGTCCGCGAGGGTGAAGCCGTCATGCGCCGCGAGGAAATTGACGCTTCGGCTGCGCGTACCGAAAATGTCGGACGAGCCGGCCAGCCGGGTGACGAATGCGCCCATGCCCTCGTCGCCCCGCCAAAATCGGCGCACATCGTCGCGATAACGGTCGTTCCATTCCAGCCAGTTGTCGGGGAACCGGCCAAGCTGATAACCGCCCGGCCCCACATCCCACGGCTCGGCGATCAGCAGCCGGTCGGCCAGCCAGGGATCGGCGGCAATCTCGCCAAAGATCGGCGCTTGCGGATCGAAGCCGGGGCTGCGCGCCATGACCGGCGCCAGATCGAAGCGGAAGCCGTCCACCCCCGCTTCCCGCACGAAGCGGCGCAGGCTGGCGAGATGCAGCGCGCGCACCTCAGGCTGCGCGAAATTGAAGGTGTTGCCCGTGCCGGTGTCGTTGATCAGCCGCCCGTCCGGCTCCAGCGCATAATAGCACCGCTCGCCCAGCCCGCGCATCGAGAGGGTCGGCCCCTGCCGGTCGCTCTCGCCGCTGTGATTGAGCACCAGATCAAGGATCACGCCGATCCCGGCCCGGTGCAGCCGCGCGACCGTCGCCCGCAGTTCCGCCATGCCGCCGGGGCACAAACGCGGGTCCAGTGCCATCGGCACCACGGGATTGTACCCCCAGGCATTGGTGAGGCCCAGCGGCGGCAAGTGCCGCTCGTCGATCCACGCGGTGATCGGCATCAGCTCGACAGCCGCGACATGCAGCTTTTTGAGGTGCGCAATGACGGCAGGATGCGCCAGCGCCGCCACCGTGCCGCGCTGCGCCTCCGGCACGGCCGGGTGCAGCATGGTGAAACCGCGCACATTGAGTTCGTAGATCAGCCCGCCGGGCGTGAAGCGCGGCGGCGCGCGGCGCACATCCGCGAGCGGCACCTCGATCACCGCTTTGGGCACCAGCGCTGCCGTTTCGACGCCTCGCTCGCCCAGCCGGGGATCGTAGAGGAAACGATGATCGACGGCGCTCGCCCAGGGGTCGACCAGCAGCTTGGCGGGATCGAAGCACAGCCCCTGCTCAGGCGCCCAGACTCCGTCGGCGCGATAGCCATATCGCTGGCCGGGCCGGATGCCGGGCACGCGCAGCTGCCAATGCTCGCCATGCCGCGTCATCGCGATGCGATGCTCCGTGCGCCCGTCAAACAGGCAGAGCGTCAGCGCCGAGGCGTCCGGCGCCCAGACGGCGAAGTCCGCGCCGCCGCGGACCAGCCGGGCGCCGCGCAACTGGGTCATGTCACCACGTCGGGTTCGGTGCGGCCGGTGTGGCGCGCGATGCCCGCAATGGCGTCCGCCGCCGAGATCAGGTCCGCCAGCATGGCCGGCGTCTCTTCATCCAGCGCACCGCCTGCCGGCTCATAGCGTTCCAGATAGACGCGCAGCGTGGCGCCTTCCGTGCCGGTGCCGGAGAGGCGGAAGACCACGCGCGAGCCGCCCTCGAACAACACCCGCAACCCCTGATTGGCGCTCAGCGAGCCATCGACCGGATCGGCATAAGAGAAGCTGTCCGCCGCCGCGATCGTGAGCGGACCAAAGCTCTGCCCCGGCAGCGCCGGCAATGCCGCCGTCAGCGCGGCGATCAGCGCATTGGCCTTGTCCGTCGGCAGCGCTTCATAATCGTGCCGCGCATAATAATTGCGGCCGAACCGTGCCCAGTGATCGCGCGCCAGCGCATCGACGCTGATCCGCCGCTCGGCCAGAATGGCGAGCCACAGCAGCACCGCCCATACGCCATCCTTCTCGCGCACATGGTCGCTGCCGGTCCCGGCGCTTTCCTCGCCGCAGATCGTCGCCATGCCCGCATCGAGCAGATTGCCGAAGAACTTCCAGCCCGTCGGTGTCTCGAAGCAGGGAATACCGAGCGCCTGCGCCACCCGGTCCGCTGCCGCGCTGGTCGGCATCGAGCGCGCAATGCCCTTGAGCCCGCCCCGATAGCCCTTGGCCAGATGCGCATTGGCCGCCAGCATCGCGAGCGAGTCCGAGGGCGTGATGAAGCGGCCCTTGCCGATAATGAGATTGCGGTCTCCGTCGCCATCTGATGCCGCGCCGAAATCGGGCGCATCGGTGCTCATCATCAGATCATAAAGCTCTTTCGCGTGGACGAGGTTCGGATCGGGATGATGATGGCCGAAATCCTCCAGCGGCGTGCCATTGCGCACGGTGCCGGGCGCGAAGCCGAGCCGCCGCTCGAAAATCTCGGTGGCATAAGGCCCCGTCACCGCGCTCATCGCATCGAAAGCGAGCGTGAAGCCATCCGCCGCCATCGCGCGGATCGCGCCGAAATCGAACAGCTCTTCCATCAGCGCGGCATAGTCCGCCACGCTGTCGACAATCTCGACGCTGGCGCCGCCCACCTGCACCGTGCCGATCCGGTCGAGATCGATGCCCGGCGTATCGACGGCCAGCCAGTGGTCGATCGTCTGCGTGCGTGCGTAGATCGCGTCCGTCACTTTCTCCGGCGCCGGGCCACCGTTCGAGACGTTGTACTTGATGCCGAAGTCCTCGTCCGGCCCGCCGGGATTGTGACTGGCCGAGAGGATGAGGCCGCCCAGCGCGCCATATTTGCGGATGAGGTGGCTCGCGGCGGGCGTGGAGAGGATGCCCCCCTGCCCCACCATGATCCGCGCAAAGCCATTGGCCGCCGCCATGCGGATCGCCTGCTGGATGACGGTGCGATTATGGTAGCGCCCGTCGCCGCCGATTACGAGCAGCGCGCCCTCCTTGCCGTCCACCACGTCGAAGACGGACTGGATGAAATTCTCGGCATAATTGGGCTGCTGGTAGACCTTCACCTTCTTGCGCAAGCCGGACGTGCCCGGCTTCTGCCCGTCAAACGGCGCGGTGGCGACGGTCAACACAGTCATGAACGCTCCTTGAGGCGGCGATAGAGCGCCGCATAATCGCTGCCGCTCTGGGCCCAGGAAAAATCTGCCGCCATGCCGGCGCGCTGGATGCTCCGCCATTTGGCGGGATCGTGGAACAGGCGGATCGTCCGCGAGATCGCATCGGACAAGCCCTCATAGCTGACCGGGGAGAACTGGACCCCGGTCGCCGCGCCGCTCGCCAGCGCCGCGACGTTCGCGTCGATCACCGTGTCGCCCAGCCCGCCGGTGCGCGCGACCACGGGCACGCAGCCATAGGCCAGGCCATAAAGCTGGGTGAGACCACAGGGCTCGAAGCGCGAGGGCACGAGGATTGCATCCGCACCGCCCTGCAGCAAATGCGCTAGCGCCTCGTCATAACCGATGCGGATGCCCACACGGCCC
The DNA here is from genome assembly GCA_017304655.1 of Sphingomonas sp. Taxonomy (GTDB): domain Bacteria; phylum Pseudomonadota; class Alphaproteobacteria; order Sphingomonadales; family Sphingomonadaceae; genus Sphingobium. Next base: position 360,965 of record JAFKLY010000006.1, on the reverse strand, counting down.
GGATGGCGGGCGGCCGCTGCATGCAGCCCCGCCTCGATCGCCGCGTCACCCGTGCCGAGCAGCGCCAGCCGGCCGCCAAGGCCGACCAGATGATCGATCACCTCGATCAGCACGTCCATGCCCTTCTGCCAGGTCAGGCGCGTGATGACGGTGAACAGCGGCCCATCCTCTTCGGCCAGGCCAAAGGCCGCCTCGACCGCGCGCTTGTTGGTGGTCCGCGCCTCCAGCGTGCCAGCGGTGAAAGGGGCGGCCAGCGCCTGGTCGGTCGCCGGGTTCCAGGCCTGCGTGTCGATGCCGTTGACGATGCCGGAGAGCCGGTCCTGCCGACCGAGGATCAGCCCTTCCAGCCCCATGCCGAACTGGGGCTTCTTGATCTCTTCGGCATAACCCGGGCTCACGGTCGTGATCGCATCGGCCAGCTTCACGCCTGCCTTGAGCATGCCGACGCCGCCATGATATTCCACGCCTTCGATGGACCATGCGGTGCGCGGCAGCTCCAGCCGCCCGAAGAAATCGGCCGCAAAAAAGCCCTGAAACGCCATGTTGTGGATGGTCATCACGCTCACCGGCCGCACCGCTTCATCCACCGTGTAGGTCAGATAGGCCGGTGCGAGGCCGGACTGCCAGTCATGCGCATGCAGCACATCGAAGCGCTTCGCGCCGGCCCGCCCGGCCGCGACATCCGCCGCCGCCTTGGCGAATGCGGCGAAGCGCAGACCATTGTCGAACCAGTCGCGCCCCATCGGGTCGGCATAGGGTCCGCCATCGCGATCGAAATAGGCCGGCGCGTCGAGCACGAGGATCGGCCGCTCGTCATGCTTGGCCGCGATGATCCGCGCCGGCGCGCCGAGCAGCGAATCATAGCGGAACAGCGTGCGCTTGCGCGGCAGCGCGCGCAGCACGGCGGGATAGCCGGGCAGGAAGCGCGTCATCGCCACGCCATGCGGCGCGACCGCGGCCGGCAGTGCGCCCACGACATCGGCCAGGCCGCCGGTCTTGACCAGCGGCCAGCATTCGGACGCGACGGAAAGGACGGAAAGATCACTCACGGGAATCATTTAAGCGCGTCGCGGCCTCCAGCAGGATTGGCAAGAAATCAGTCCCTGTCTCAACCTGGCACTCCTGCCTGAAAAATCCTGCGGCTTACAGGCCGTTTTGGCTCGAACTGGCACAGGGCTGCGCAAGAGTTTACATCCAGACAACCGCCCATTCTGGTAGATCGCCAGTAATCTATTCTGCGTGGGAGTTTAATCAATGTCGATGAAGATGATGGTCGCGTCGCTTGCCGCAATGACGGCCCTGGGCGTGGCGGGCGCGGCCAATGCCGATACGTTCAGTGTCACGATCGAGAATCCGGGCGTCCAGAACTCGACCGCCGGCTTCTCCTCCTCGGGTGTAGAGACGTTCAACCTGCGGTCCACCGGCTCGAACAAGACGTTCAGCACGGATTTCGGCACGAGCGGCGTCATCAATGGCACCTATTCCGGTGTCGATATCCTAGCTGCCGATCAATATGGCGGTGCTGGCGGCAACACCAACTTCGCCAGCACGGCAAGCACCGCGGGTTATTCGCTAAGCCTCACCACAAGCGATCCTGCGGGGATCAACTATTTCGGCTTCTGGCTCTCCGCGCTGGACAGCGGCAACACGCTGACCTTCTCGCGCGCGGGCACCACCGTGTTCACCTTCTCGCCGGCAGACGTGCTGGCGCTGGTCAATGGCCTGCCGGCCTATTTCGGTAACCCGACGGCTGCCTTCAGCGGCCAGAACAGCGCCCAGCCCTATGTGTTTCTGAACTTCTTCGACACGACGGGCACGTTCGACAAGGTGGTGTTTTCGGAAAACCCAACGGTCGGCGGCTATGAGTCGGACAATCACACCGTCGGCTTCTTCACGCGGCAGAGCGGCACTCCGGTTCCCGGCGTTCCCGAGCCGGCAAGCTGGGCACTGATGATCGCCGGTTTTGCCCTCGTCGGCTCGGCCATGCGCCGCACCAGAACGACGGCTGCCTACACGCCCGCCTGACAGGCATAAATAACGCACCGCCGGCTCCTCGCCGGCGGTGTCTTCTGTTCGCGCGGTTCCGTATGGGCGTTCAGTCCAGCCGCTCGATCATCGTCTTGGTGATGAGGCAGATGCCGCTTTCCGTCCGGCGGAAGCGCCGAGCGTCCAGTTCCGGGTCCTCGCCCACCACCAGCCCCTCGGGAATGCGCACGCCGCTGTCGATGATGACGCGCTTGAGCTGCGCCCCCCGGCCGATGTTGCAATAAGGCAGGATCACCGCCTCGTTGACGCTGGAGAAGCTGCCCATCTTCACGCCGGTGAACAGCAGGCTGCGATGGGCCATCGCGCCCGAGACGATGCAATCCTGCGAGATGAGCGAGCTGACCGCCATGCCGCGCCGCCCTTCCTCGTCATGCACGAACTTGGCGGGCGCGGCGATGATCTGGTCGGTCCAGATCGGCCATTCGCGGTCGTACATGTTGAGTTTGGGGACGACGTCGGTGAGATCGATATTGGCTTCCCAATAAGCGTCGAGCGTGCCCACATCGCGCCAATATTCTTCGATCTCCTCGGCAGCGCGGATGCAGCTTTGCGAGAAGAGGTGAGCGACGGCCTTCCCGTGCTTGACGATGTAGGGAATGATGTCCCCGCCGAAGTCGCGCTTGCTGTCCGGATCGTCCGCGTCGCGGCGCAGCTGCTCGAACAGGAAATCGGTGTTGAACACATAGATGCCCATGGAGGCGAGCGCCACGTCCGGCTTACCGGGCATCGCCGGCGGGTCCTTGGGCTTCTCCACGAAGCTGGTGATGCGGCTCGTCTCGTCGATGGCCATCACGCCGAAGCCGCTCGCCTGCGAACGCGGCACCTCGAGGCAGCCGACGGTCACGTCCGCGCCTTCCTGCACATGCTGCTGGAGCATGAGCTCATAATCCATCTTGTAGATGTGATCGCCGGCCAGGATCACGATATATTTCGGCGCGTGGGCGGCGATGATGTCGATGTTCTGGAACACCGCGTCCGCCGTGCCTTCATACCAGTGAAACTCGTCGATGCGCTGCGATGCGGGCAGGATGTCGAAGCTCTCGTTGCGCTCTGGGCGCAGGAAGTTCCAGGCGCGCTGCATGTGGCGGATGAGCGAATGCGCCTTGTATTGCGTCGCCACGCCGATGCGGCGGATGCCGGAATTGAGCGCGTTGGAGAGGGCGAAGTCGATGATGCGCGACATGCCGCCGAAATAGACGGCGGGCTTGGCGCGATTGTCGGTCAGTTCCATCAGCCGGCTGCCCCGTCCGCCGGCCAGCACATAGGCCATGGCGTCACGGGCCAGCGGTTGTCCCCGGATCTTTCTCGTCAACGTGCTCGTTCCTTTCCCACATCCAACGGGCCGCCCTGCCCGTCACCCTCAAGTCTCAGCCTTCGCCGCGCAGCATGATGGTCCCAAGCGGCGGCAATGTCAGCACCGCATGGCCATCGCGCGCCACCACCTGTCCCAGATTGCCGATACCTTCGCCGCCATAAATCGTCGCGTCGCTGTTCAACACCTCATGCCACACGCCATCGTGCGGCAGCGGCACGCGATAGTCCGATCGCACGGCCGGCGTCATATTGGCGATGACCGCCACCGGCGCCGCACCCGGCGCCTTGCGCAGCCAGGCGAAGACCGAATTTTCCCGATCGTCCACGATCAGCCATTCAAAGCCCTCCGCTTCGCAATCGCGCGCATGGAGCGCGGGCAGATCGCGGTAGAGCCGGTTGAGATCGCGCACCAGAATGCGCACGCCTTCATGTGCCGGCGCGTCGAGCAGCTCCCAGTCGAGCGCGCGCGCCTCGCTCCATTCCCGGCGCTGGGCGAACTCCTGACCCATGAACAGCAGCTTCTTGCCAGGATAAGCCCACATCATCGCGTAATAGGCTCTAAGATTGGCGAATTTCTGCCAGTCGTCGCCCGCCATCTTGTTCAGTAGCGATCCCTTGCCATGCACCACCTCGTCATGGCTGAGCGGCAGCACGAAATTCTCGGCAAAGGCATACATCAGGCCGAAAGTGATCTCGTCGTGATGATGGCGCCTGTGGATCGGATCGCGGGCCATGTAGCTCAGCGTATCGTGCATGAAGCCCATGTTCCACTTGAAGCCGAAACCCAGGCCCTTCTCATGCACCGGATGCGTCACGCCCGGCCAGGAGGTCGATTCCTCGGCGATGGTGAGGATGCCGGGATGCGCCCCATAGACCGCCTTGTTCATCGCCTGGAGGAACGCGACCGCTTCCCAATTCTCCCGTCCGCCCTGCTGGTTGGGAATCCACTCTCCCGCCGCGCGGCTGTAGTCGCGGTAAAGCATGGAGGCGACGGCATCCACGCGCAGCCCGTCGACATGATAGCGCTCGGCCCAGAATAGCGCATTGTTGACGAGGAAGCTCGCCACTTCGCGCCGGCCGAAATTGTAGATGGCGGTGTCCCAGTCCGGGTGATGGCCCAGCCTCGGGTCTTCATGCTCGTAAAGCGCCGTGCCGTCGAAGCGGGCGAGGCCATGCGCGTCGGTGGGGAAATGCGCCGGCACCCAGTCGAGCAAGACGCCGATGCCCGCCCGATGCGCCCCGTCCACGAAGCGCGCGAAGCCTGCCGGATCGCCAAAGCGCGCGGACGGCGCATAGAGGCCGGTCGTCTGATAGCCCCAACTCGGATCATAGGGATGCTCGGAGATGGGCAGGAACTCGATATGGGTGAAGCCCATCTCGACAACATAGGGGATCAGCGTCTCGGCCAGCCGATCCCATTGCAGGAACCAGTCATGCGCGTCGCGCTGCCAGGAGCCGGCATGCACTTCATAGATGCTGATCGGCACCCGGCGCGGATCGACGCTGGCCCAATAGGCGCGGTGCCCCTCGTCGCCCCAGTCAGGTTTGCCCGGCGCATAGGTCATGGAGGCCGTCTGCGGCCGCAGCTCGGAGGCGAAGGCAAAGGGATCGGCCTTGAGCGGCTGGGTCGTCCCGTCCGGCCCGACAATCAGATATTTATAGGCTTCCCATGCGCCGATGCCGGGCAGGAAGATTTCCCACACGCCGATGTCGGCGCGCCGGCGCATGACGTGGCGGCGCCCGTCCCAGTCATTGAACGCGCCGACCACCGCGACGCGCTGCGCATTGGGCGCCCACACCGCGAAGTGCACGCCAGAAACGCCCTCATGCTCAATCAGATGCGCGCCGAGCTTGTCAAACAGGCGGAAGTGCGTCCCCTCCCCCATTAGTAGGTCATCGAGCGGCCCCAGCACCGGCCCGAAGCTGTAGGGGTCAGTCGTCCACCACTCCGCCGTGCCGCGCGTCGCGCGATAGCGCACCGGCTGGCGTGGCCCGGCGATCGCGCCTTCGAACAGGCCGCGCGCGTCGATGCAGGTCAGCGGACCCAGCGACGCGCCAGCAAGATCATGCGCTTCGAGCGTCTCTGCGCTGGGGATCAGCGCGCGTGCAAATGTGCCCTTCGGCCCTTCATGCACGCCCAGAAGCGAGAAGGGATCGGCATGAGTGCCTCCAATCAGGGCCTCGATGGCCGCTTTGGGCGGCTTCACATAACTCCCCAGATGTCTTTCGCATATTCGGAGATGGTCCGATCCGAGGAGAACCATCCGACATTGGCAATATTCCGGATCGCCGCCGCTTGCCAGCCCGCCGTGTCGATCCAGCGCGCATCGACATCGCGCTGCGCCGCGCTGTAGCTCTCGAAGTCGGCAGCGACCATGAACCAGTCATGGTCGTAAAGCCCGCCGACCAGCCCCTTGTAACGGTCCGGATCGTCCGGCGAGAATACGCCGGAGGCAATGGCGGAGAGCGCCTGCTGCAATTCGCGCGCGCCCTCGATCAGTTCGCGCGGATTATATCCGTTGGCCCGCTTCTCGGCTACTTCGTCAGCCGTCAGGCCGAAGATCACGATATTGTCGTCGCCGACCCGGTCCTTGATCTCGATATTGGCGCCGTCGAGCGTGCCGATGGTCAGCGCCCCGTTGAGCGCGAACTTCATGTTGCCGGTGCCGGAGGCTTCCATGCCCGCCGTCGAGATCTGCTCGGAGAGATCGGCCGCCGGCATGATCTTCTCAGCCAGGCTCACATTGTAATTGGGCACGAACACCACCTTGAGCAGCCCGCCCACGGAGGGATCGCTGTTCACTCGCCGGGCGATGTCGTTGGCCAGTTTGATGATGAGCTTGGCATTATGATAGCTCGGCGCCGCCTTGCCGCCGAAGATCTTGACGCGCGGCACCCAGTCCCGCTCGGGATGGCTGCGGATCTGGTCGTAGAGCGCCACCGTCTCGATGAGGTTGAGGAGCTGGCGCTTATATTCGTGGATGCGCTTGATCTGCACATCGAACAGCGCCGCCGGATCGATCCGCACGCCCATATGGGTGCGCAGATGCGCGGCCAGCGCTTCCTTGTTCGCATGCTTGATCGCCATCACGCGCTCGCCAAAGGCACTGTCGTCGGCCAGCGCATTGAGCGCGCTCAGCTTCTCGGCATCGTCCATGAACCCGTCGCCGATCGCCTCGCGAATGAGCGCGGTGAGGCCCGGATTGCATTCCAGCAGCCAGCGGCGCGGCGTCACGCCATTGGTCTTGTTGTTGATGCGATCCGGGTAGAGCCGGTGCAGGTCGGCGAACACCGTCTGCTTCATCAGCTCGGTATGCAGTGCCGCCACGCCATTGACGCTGTGTGCGCCAGCGAAGGCGAGATTGGCCATGCGCACGCGCCGCTCGCCGCTCTCGTCGATGATGCTGATCGCGGAGATGGCGCTATCTTCCAGAATTTTCTTCGTGCGCGCCTCGCGCAGCACCATCGCGTTGATCGCATAGATGATCTGCATGTGGCGCGGCAGCATCCGCTCGAACAGCGGCAGCGGCCAGCTTTCCAGCGCTTCGGGCAGCAGCGTGTGGTTGGTGTAGCCAAAGGTGCGGCGCGTGATGTCCCACGCTTCGGCAAGGTCCAGCGCATGATCGTCCATCAGCAGCCGCATCAGCTCGGCGACGGAAACCGCCGGATGCGTGTCGTTGAGCTGGATGGCGACTTTGTCCGGCAGCGTCTGGATGTCGCCGAAATATTGCATGTGCCGCCGCACGATGTCCTGGATGGAAGCGGACGAGAAGAAATATTCCTGGCGCAGCCGCAGCTCCTGCCCCGCCGCGGTCGAATCCGCCGGATAAAGCACGCGCACCAGACTCTCGGCGCGCACCTGCTCGGCAAGCGCCCCGGCATGGTCGCCGGCGTTGAAGGCGTCGAGCCGGATCGGGTCGATCGGGAAGGCCGTCCACAGCCGCAGCGTGTTCACCCGCTTGCCACGCCAGCCGACCACCGGCGTATCGACCGCCATCGCGATCACCTTTTCAGCCGGATGCCATTCCACCTTGCCGTCCGCGTCGCCAATCACCTCACCGCCGAAGCCGATGCGATAGGCGCTTTCTCGGCGCTCGAATTCCCAGGGATTGCCATGCGCCAGCCAGTTCTCGGGCAGTTCGACCTGCCAGCCATCGTCAATGCGCTGGCGGAACATTCCGTTCACATAGCGGATGCCATAGCCATAAGCCGCGATATCGAGGGTCGCGAGGCTCTCCATGAAGCAGGCGGCCAGACGCCCCAGACCGCCATTGCCCAGCGCCGCATCGGGCTCGATCTCCTCGATCTCGTCCAGATCGACACCATGTTCGGCCAGCGCCGCGCGCACTTCCTCGGAGACGCCGAGGTTGGAAAGCGCATCGCGCAGCAGCCGCCCGATCAGGAATTCGAGGCTGAGATAGTAGACCTTCTTCGCACCTGCAGCATGGGCGGCCTTGGAGGAAACCATCCACCGCTCGATGATGTCGTCACGCAGGGTGTATATGGTCGCCGCGAGCCAGTCATGCGGCAGAGCGGCCTGCGTATCCTTGCCGATCCGGTGAACGAGCGCATCGACGATCCGCGCCTGGAGGCTTTTCCCTGTCGCGGGTTCGATCGTCGCCATGTCTGTTCCCCTATCGTTGCCCCATGCCGCAGTGCGGCATGAGCAATGGATAACAAGTGCCGGGGCGCTGCGCTACAACTCGTTTCGAGATTCTGTTCGCCCGCAAGACCCGGAGGTCTGGCCGCTTGGTCGCAACGGCGGACAATTCGCTTACAGTTGCATCAATTGTGATCTGAAACTATCGTCGACGGTATTCCGGCGAGCCAATAAAGGCCTTTGGCCATCAGCCAATCGAAGCGAAGGAACAGGCATTTTGACCAGCGGCGCGGCAATCACCACGGCCAAGGACGAAGAGAGATTTTTCGGCACCATCCTGCCCGCGAAAGAGGGATATCCCGCACCCGAGCTGGGGCTGACGATCGCCGTCGTCCTGCTCGGCCGGCGCTGGCGCGCGCTGATTGACGAGAAGCTGCGCGAGATCGGCCAGAGCGCCTCGCGCATGGAGGCGATGACCGCCATCGCCTATGCGCCGCCGAAGACCACGCAGATCCAGATCGCCAAGCGCATCGGCATCGAGGGGCCGACCCTCACCCGCACGCTGGACATACTGGAGGCCGACGGGCTGGTCGAGCGGCTGGCCGATCCGTCCGACCGGCGCAACAAGCATATGAAAGTGACGGAGGCCGGATTCACCGCCCTCTCCGCGATGCTCGCAATTACCGACAAGCTGCGCAAGCGCATGCTGGAGGAGATATCGGACGCGGACGTGCGGGCCAATCTCGGCTTCCTCTCGCTGCTGCTGGAGCGGATCGAGACGGGGCTGGTCCCGCCCGAGACCGACTAAGCAGACCACGCCGTCAGTCATTCCCGATTTCTGTGGTCATCCCCTTGGCATGACCCTAGGGCGCTGAGGCTGGCGGCGCCGATCCTGAGACAAGACCCAACTGCGCCGGCCCGAGGGCGGACAAAAAGGAGAGTGCGGATGAAAACCTGCGATGCGGTCGTGGAAATCCTCAAGCGGGAGGGCGTCGACGTGCTGTTCGGCTATCCGCGCAATGCCCTGCTGGAAGCAGCCGCCGCTGCGGACGTGCGCACCATCATCCCCCGGCAGGAGCGCATCGGCCTGCACATGGCGGACGCCTATTCACGCCTGACCAAGGGCGAGAAGATCGGCGTGTTCTGCTGCCAGCATGGCCCGGGCGCGGAAGTCGCCTATGCCGGTGTCGCGCAAGCCTATGGCGAGTCCGTCCCCATGCTCGTCCTGCCCGGTGGCTATGCGACCGGAATCGCGCATGTCGGCCGCAATTTCAACAGCGTGCGTAACATGGCGCAGATCACCAAATCGGCCGAGCCGCTGAATTTCCCCGGCCACGTGAACGCGGTCATGCGCCGCGCCTTCACGGCCCTGCGCAACGGGCGCGGCGGCCCGGCGCTGGTTGAACTGCCCATCGATGTGCTGGAGCAGGACGGTGCGGAGGTCGACTACAAGCCCGTGCTGCGCACGCGCTTCGGCCCCGATGGCGAGAGCGTCGCCCGCGCCGCCGCGCTGCTCTGCGCCGCCAAACGCCCGGTGCTCTATGCCGGCCAGGGCATCCACTGGTCGAGCGCTTATGCGGAACTGAAGGAACTCGCCGAGCTGCTCGCGATTCCCGTTTGCACCAGCCTGCCCGGCAAGAGCAGCTTCGATGAGACGCATCCCCTCTCCCTCGGCTCGGGCGGCGCGGCCATGCCCTATCAGGTGCGGCATTTCCTGGATGAATCGGATGTCATCCTCGGCATTGGTTGCTCTTTCACCAGCACTGCCTTTGGCATCCGGATGCCGGCGGGCAAGACGGTGATCCACGCCACGCTCGATCCGGTCGAGCTGAACCGCGCGGTGGAGACCGAGGTCGCGCTGATCGGCGACGCGAAGCTGACGCTGCGCGCACTCATCGAGGCGTGCAAGACGATCACCGGCGGCACCCCACGCGATGCCAGCGCCGTCGCGGCGCAGATCAAGAGCGTGGCGGACGACTGGTTCGCCAAGTGGCTGCCCAAGCTCACCAGCGCTCAGGTACCGATGACGCCCTATCGCGTGCTTTGGGACCTCCAGCACACGGTCGATGTCGCCAACACCATCATCACTCACGATGCCGGCAGCCCGCGCGATCAGCTCTCGCCCTTCTGGAAGACGACAGCGCCGCACAGCTTCCTGGGCTGGGGCAAAACTACGCAGCTGGGCTACGGCCTCGGCCTCGCGCTCGGCGCCAAGCTCGCCTGCCCCGACAAGCTCTGCATCAACGTGTGGGGCGATGCCGCCATCGGCTTCACCGGCATGGATTTCGAGACGGCGGTGCGCGAGCGGCTGCCGATCCTCTCCATCCTGCTCAACAACAGCTCCATGGCAATGGAGCTGAAAGTCATGCCCACCGCGACGGAGAAATTCCGTTCCACCGACATCGGCGGCAACTACGCCGATTTCGCTAAGGCATTGGGCGGCCATGGCGAGCGGGTGAGCGCCGTGGAAGAGATCGTGCCCGCCATCCGCCGCGCCATCGCCGCGACGCAAGCCGGCCAACCCGCGCTGCTGGAGTTCATGACCAGCCAGGAGCAGGATTTCTCCCGCTACCCCTGAAAAAGCGCGCCCGCGAGAACATTGCGCGGGCGATCCGTTCGCCAAAACGGTCAAGAATCTGATGCGATCATGCGTCAGGTGGCGGACGCGGCTGCGCCGGGTGCCCGCCCTTGCCGCCGGGCAGCGCTGGCGACGCTCGATTAAGAAGATTTAATTTCGCAGTCGCGGTAGGATCATCACATCCCGTTTAGGGGCACCGGCATCTTTCCTCCCAGCCGAGCGAGGCGTGCCGCGTGTCCGAAGCCGATCCCACCATCGACCTGCCAGTCACCACTGCTCTTTCCAAGCAACGGCAATGGCGCATCCTGGCGCTTGTCGCCGCTGGTCTGGCGCTGCTTTACGTGCTGGTCATGGGCATCGGTTGGCTGATGCAGCCTGCTCCGCCGGTGGAAGAAAAGACGCCGGCCGGCGCCTTCCGCCCCACCGCCGCGCAGATGAAGCAGCTCAGCTTCAAGACCGTCGGGACTGGCGAAGACCCCGATGTCGTGCAGGCGACTGGCATCATTTCCGTCAATCAGGATGCAAGCACCCCGATCTTCCTGCCTGTCTCCGGTCAGGTGGGCACGGTCTATGTCGAGGCGGGTCAGAAGGTGATGCGCGGCCAACCGCTGTTCCAGATCAGCTCGACCGATTTCGTGGATGCGCACAACACCATGCTGGCCGCCGCCGCGCAGCGCGCTACCGCCGCAGCCCAGCTCCAGACCGCGCAGCAGACCGAGAAGCGGCAGCAGCAGGTGTTCACCACCGCCGGCGGCGCCGAGAAGGATTATCGCCAGGCGCAGGCGGACCTCGTCGCCGCACAATCGAACATGCGCGCTGCCGATGCCGCCCTCGCCGCCTCACGCGAGCGCCTTTCCTTGCTGGGGCAGGCGCCCAGCGGCCGCGCGTCGATGCAATCCACCTTCCGCGCGCCGGTGGCGGGCACGGTGGTCAGCCGCGATCTGGCCCCCGGCCAGTTCGTGCAGGCTGGCGGTGCCTCGGCCCTGATGACCATTGCCGATCTCTCGCGCGTCTGGCTCGTTGCCCAGATTTCCGAGCAGAATGCCTCCAACGTCCATATTGGCGACATCGTCGAGGTAACGACGCCCGCCTTCCCCGGCCGCGTCTTCCAGGCGACCATCGAGAATGTTGCAGCGCAACTCGATCCGGTCTCCCACCGCCTGCCCGTGCGCGCCACGGTCGCCAATCCCGACCAGTCGCTCAAGCCGCAGATGTTCGCGAGCTTCGCGATCCGGCGCAGCGTCACCAAGTCCACCCTGCTCGTGCCTTCGCAGGCCGTCATTCATGAAGGCGAGAGCGCCCGCGTCTGGGTGGTCGGTCGCAATGGCCTGCTGTGGTCGCGCGACGTGAAGGTCGGCGACAGCGCCAATGGCTTCGATACGATCGCGAGCGGCCTCAGGCCGGGCGAGAAGATCGTCACCGGCGGCGCCATCTTCGTGAACGAAGCGGGGCTCGGCGCATGAACGGCCTCGTCGCCACGGCGCTGCGGCAGCGCGTTCTCGTCATCCTGTTTCTGGTCGGCATGATTCTGGCCGGCGGCATTGCCTTCATCAATCTGAATATTGAGGCCTATCCCGATCCGGTCCCGCCCATGGTGGAGGTCCTCACCCAGAGCCAGGGCACGTCCGCCGAGGAAATCGAGCGCAACGTGACGACCCCGATCGAGATCGCGGTGGCCGGCGTTCCGCACATCACGGCGGTCCGCTCCATCTCGCTGTTCGGCCTCTCGGACATCAAGATCCAGTTCAGCTACGACGTCGACTATCAGCAGGCCCAGCAGATGGTGCTGGGGCGCCTGACCCAGATCGGCACCCTGCCGCCGACCATCTCGCCCACCAGCCCGATCGGCGAAATCTACCGCTATCGTCTGTCCGCGCCCAAGGGCTATTCGGTGATGGACCTCAAGACCTTGCAGGACTGGGTGCTCCAGCGCCGGTTCAAGCGCATTCCGGGCGTCGTGGACGTCACCGGCTGGGGCGGCAAGCTGCGCAATTACGAGATCGTGGTCGATAATGACCGGCTCGCATCGCACAATCTCTCGATCAGCCAGGTGATCTCGGCGATCAACAAGTCGGACGGCAATGTCGGCGGTCAGACGGTGAATTTCGGCCCGCAGGCGGCAATCGTTCGCGGCATCGGCCTCATCCAGTCGACCGACCAGATCAACAACACGCTGGTCGGCGAGGAGAACGGCACGCCGATCTTCGTCAAGGACGTCGCCACACTCAAGGTCGGTAACATGCCGCGCCTCGGCATCGCCGGCGAGGGCTATGACGACGACGTGGTGATGGGCGTGGTGCTCATGCAGCGCGGCGCGCAATCCATGCCGACGATCAAGGCCGTGCAGCAGGAAGTCGAGACGATCAACAATGGCAACATCCTGCCGCCGGGCGTGAAGCTGGAGCGCATCTACGACCGCGCCGACCTGATCAGCGTCACGACCCGCACGGTGATGGAGAACCTGGTCGTCGGCGTGCTGCTGATCTTCGGCCTCCAATATTTCTTCCTTGGGAACCTCAAGAGCGCGATCATCGTCGCTCTCACCATCCCCTTCGCGCTCGCCTTCGCCGTCATCATCATCGTTGCGAAGGGAGATTCAGCCAACCTGCTCTCGGTCGGCGCGCTCGACTTTGGCCTCGTGGTCGATGCCAGCGTCATCATGGTCGAGAACATCTATCTCCACATGGCCCACCGATCGAACGGCATTTTGAGCGGCCGGACCCATGCGAGCCTCGCCAACCGGCTGTCCACCATCCTGGAAGCCAGCAATGAAGTGAGCCGGGGTATCTTTTTCGCCGCCGCGATCATCATCACCAGCTTCCTGCCGCTTTTCACCCTGACCGGCGTGGAAGGTCACATCTTCGGCCCGATGGCGCAGACCTATGCCTATGCCATCATCGGCGGCCTGATCGCGACGTTCACGGTGTCACCGGTCCTCTCCGCCATGCTGCTGCCGGACATGCTGGCCGAGAAGGACACGCTGCTCGTCCGCAAGGCCCGCGAACTTTACCGGCCGGCCGCAGCCTTCGCGCTCAACAACCGCCTGCTGACCATGGGCGTCGCCGCGCTGATGCTGGCCGGCGCACTGATCGGCGGCCGATCGCTCGGCCTCGAGTTCCTGCCTCATCTCGAAGAAGGCAATATGTACATTCGCGCAACGCTGCCCGCGTCCATTTCGCTCGAAGCAGGGCAGCCGACCGTGAACGCCATCCGGGACATCATCGCCAGCTATCCGGAAGTCGCCAAGGTGACGTCCACGCATGGCCGCCCCGATGACGGCACGGACCCGACCGGCTTCTTCAACGCGGAATTCTACACGCCGCTCAAGCCCTTCGACGAATGGCCGAAGGGCATGGACAAGGACAAGTTGACGCGGGAAATCCAGCAGCGCCTTGAGAACCGGTTCCCCGGCATCGACCTCGAATTCTCGCAATATATCGAGGATGGCGTGGAGGAAGCCTCGTCGGGCGTGAAGGGTGCCAACTCGCTCAAGATCTTCGGGCCGGACATGGCGACGCTGCAGAAGATCGGCGGGCAGATCATGGAGCAGATGCGCAAGACGCGCGGCATCACCGATCTGGGCGTGTCCAACCCGCTGGGCCAGCCGACCGTGCAGATCAACGTCGATCGCGTGGCCGCGGCCCGCTATGGCCTCGATCCCGACGACGTGAACACCGTCATCCAGGCTGCGATCGGCGGCCAGGCAACCAGCGATCTGTATGAGAAAGGCACAGATCGGCACTTCCCCATCGTCGTGCGGCTCCAGAGCGAGCAGCGCGACAGCCTGGAGGCCATCCGCCGCATCACCATCGCCGCGCCCTCGCCCTCGGGCAGCGGCACGGTGCAGGTGCCGCTGAGCGAAGTCGCGACGGTCAAGCTGACCTCCGGCGCCTCGTTCATCTACCGCGAGCATCAGGAGCGCTACGTGCCGATCAAATTCTCGGTGCGTGACCGAGACCTTGGCGGCGCCATCGGCGAGGCGCAGGCCCGCATCGCGAAGAACGTGACGCTGCCCGCCGGCTATCATCTCGAATGGGCCGGCGAGTTGGCCAACCTCACCAATGCCATCAATCGCCTGTCCGTGGTGGTGCCGATCAGCCTCGTGCTCATCTTGGTGCTGCTCTACGCCAACTTCATGAGCCTGACGGACTCGCTGCTTGCCTTCAGCGTGATCCCGATGGCGATCGTGGGGGGTGTTCTCGCGCTGGCCCTGACCGGTACGCCATTCTCGATTTCGGCGGCGATCGGCTTCGTGGCGCTTTTCGGCATCGCGGTGATGGACGGCATCCTGGTGGTGACGACCTTCAACCAGACCGTGGACGAAGGCACCGAACGCGATCAGGCCATTGAGATCACCGTCCACAAATGCCTGCGCCCGGTGCTGATGACCTGTCTGGTCGCCGCCATCGGCCTGTTACCTGCGGCCATCTCCACCGGAATCGGCAGCCAGGTGCAAAAGCCGCTCGCTCTCGTGGTGGTCGGCGGCATGACGCTTGCCCCGGCGCTGATCCTGCTTGTGCTGCCGGTTCTGATCGGACGGTTCTCCCGGCGGATCGGCCCGCGCGAGCTGGGCACGCACGGTTTCAATGCGGAGTCCGGCGACAACGGCTCCCTAGGTTCGGAGGTGCTGGCATGAGCCGCTCAATTCTCTCCTTTGGCGCGCTCGTGCCTGCCCTGCTGCTGAGCGGCTGCGCGCTCGGCCCGCAGCATCCCACCACGACGATCGCCACGCCGCCGACGCCCGTGGAGCAGACCATCGCTCCGCTGGCGGGCGCGGCGCAGACCGTGCGCCCCGGCGCGATGCTCGATGCGCAATGGTGGACGGCGTTCGGCAGCCCCGCGCTCGACGCGCTGGTCGCGCAGTCGCTCAAGTCCAACAACAGCCTTGCCGCCGCTGAAGCCACGCTGACGCAGGCTCAGGAGCTGGCCAAGGCCGCCAGTGGCGCGCGCGCGCCCCAGATCGACCTCCGCTACACCGGCGAGCGCGACAACACGTCCGACACGCTGGCCAACCAGTTGCAGGACGGGAACAAGTATCTCTACTCCCTGCACACCGCGCAGCTCAACGTCAGCTATCCGCTCGATCTGTTCGGCGGCCTGAAGTCGCAGGCCCGCTCGGCCCGCGCGCAGGCCGAGGTTGCGGCGCATCGGCTGGATGCGGCGCGGACTATGGTGCTGGCCAATCTGGTCACCGCCGTCATCCAGCACGCCTCGCTCCAGGCGCAGCTCGATGCAGCGACGACCAGCGTGCAAAATGGTCAGGCGATCCTGAAGCTGCTCGAGCGGCGGCGCGATCTGGGCGACATAGGCGATGCGGACGTAGCCGCCCAGCAGACCGCGCTCGCTACGGTCGAAGGGTTGATCCCAGCTTTGAGCCGCGCGGTTGGCCAGCAGCGCACGATCATCGCCATGGCGATCGGCATCGCGCCCGGCAGCCCGCTGCCCACGCTTCCGACCCTCGCGGATCTGACCCTGCCCGCTGACCTGCCGGTCGCCCTCCCCTCCGATCTCGTCGCGCGCCGGCCCGATGTCGCGGCGGCCGAGGCGCAGATGCGTGGCGCCGGTGCCGATGTCGGCGCGGCCATCGCCGCGCGTCTGCCCATGGTCCAGCTTACCGCCGCGGTGGGCGGCGCGGCCGAGAATTTCGGTGACATGTTCAAGGGCGGCAACCCGTTCTGGCAGCTCCTCGGCAGCCTCACCCAGCCGCTCTTCCACGGCAAGCAGCTCGTCCATCAGCAAAAGGCCGCCGAAGCCGCGCTGGAAGCGGCCAAGGCCAATTATCGGCAAGCGGCGCTGCAGGCGTTCGGCGAGGTGAGCGACGCGCTCACCGGCCTCACCACCGATGGACGCGCGCTCGACGCGGCCGCGCGTGCGAGCGAGGCTGCGGACCGCAACCTGCGCTACACCCAGACCCAGCTCAAGCTGGGCGGTGTCGGCACGCTGACCCTGCTCAACGCCAGCAACAGCGCCGCGCAGGCCTCATCCCAGCTGGTGCAGGCCCGCGCCGCGCGCCTGATCGACACGGTCGCGCTGTTCCAGGCTGTCGGCGGGGGCGTCACGACGAATTGACGGCGCCCGCGTCAAGGGGGCCACGCCGCATTCGGGTGGCCCCACGCCTGGCGAACAGCCAGTCGAAGACCCGTCAGATTTCCAGCTGGCTCCCGAGCTCCACCACGCGGTTTGTCGGCAACTTGAAGAACTGCATCGCGCTTTCCGCATTGCGTACCATCCAGGCGAACAGCTTCTCGCGCCATAAAGCCATGCCGGGCCTGCGCGAGGCGACGAGGGTCTGCCGCGCCAGGAAATAGCTCGTGTCCATCACCCGGAACGGCACGCCGTCCGGTTCGATGCCCATCAACGCTTGCGGTATGTCGGGCTCGTCCATGAAGCCATAACGCAGGATGATCCGGTAGAAGCCAGACCCCAGGTTCGCCATCTCGTATCGGTTGTCGGGCATGACGTGCGGAACCTGCTGGATCTCCACGGTGAGGATCACGACGCGCTGATGCAGGACACGGTTATGCTTCAGATTATGCAGGAGCGAGGGCGGAATATCGTCGGCGCGCGAGGCCAGGAACACGGCGGTGCCGGGGACGCGCTCTGCGGAACTTGTCGCTGACTTGATGAACAGCGCAATCGGCATCGCATTTTCATGGAGCCGCTCGCGGACAAGCCGCCGCCCGGTCGCCCAGGTCGTCAGCAGGATGAAAGCCACGGCGGCAACCAGCAGCGGGAACCACCCGCCATCGGGGATTTTGGTGACATTGGACGCGAAGTAGAGGCCGTCAACAACGAGGAAGCCCCCAGTCACGAGGGCCGCGAGCGCCGGCGGCCATTTCCAGACCGCAAAGGTGAGAACGCCCAGCATGCACGCCGTGATGAACATGGTGCCGGTGACGGCAATGCCATAAGCGGCCGCGAGATTGGTGGAATTCCTGAAGCCCAGAACCAGCAGAATGACGAGGGTCAGCAACACCCAATTGACCAGCGGAACGTAGATCTGCCCCGCAGCCTTGGCGCTTGTGTGAAGGATGCGCAGGCGCGGCAGGAAGCCAAGCTGCACGGCCTGCTGAGACACCGAGAAGGCGCCCGAGATCACGGCCTGGCTGGCAATGATCGTCGCGAGCGTGGCGAGGATCACCAGCGGCAAGCGCGCCCAGTCCGGCGCCATGAGGAAGAACGGATTTTCAACCGCGGCGGGATTACGAAGCAGCAGCGCCGACTGGCCGAGGTAGTTGAGCAACAGGCACGGAAAGGCGATGTAGAGCCACGAGACCATGATGGCCCGTCGGCCGAAATGCCCCATATCCGCGTAAAGGGCTTCTGCCCCCGTCACCGCCAGCACCACCGATCCCAGCGCCAGAAAGGCCAGGCCGGGATCGAGCAGAAAGAAGTTGAGCGCATACCAGGGATTGAGCGCCCAGAGGACTTCCGGCGCGGTTGCTATACCCACGAGGCCGAGGACCGCGAGGACGATGAAGTAAATGAACATCACCGGCCCGAAGAATCGGCCGATCACAGCCGCGCCTTGCGACTGAATGGCAAACAGGCCGATCAGAATGACCATCGATATCGGCAACACAAACCTGGCGAGGCTGTCGTTGACAATTGTCAGTCCCTCAACGGCGGACAGGACGGAAATGGCCGGCGTGATGATCGCATCGCCATAAAACAGCGCCGTGGCGATAACGCCAAGCATCGCGATCCAGCTGCTCCAGCGGTTCTCGCCCATTTTGCGGCCGATCAGAGCCAGCAGTGCCATGCTGCCGCCCTCGCCCTTGTTGTCCGCGCGCAAGATGACGAACACATATTTGATGGTGACGATGAGCATCATCGTCCAGAAAATCAGCGACAGCACACCGAAGACGTGCGCGGGATCCACCCTGAGCGGATGATGCCCGATAAAGCTCTCCTTGAGCGCGTAGAGCGGTGACGTACCGATATCGCCGAACACGACGCCGATCGCACCAAGCGCCAGCGCCGGCAGGCTTTCCTGATGAGGGCGCTGAATCGGATCGCTTTGCACGCGTGCCGTCTAGGCAGAAGTCTGCGCGATCACCATCGACTTTACAGTTTCTTTATGCGGCGGACAGTCCGTGGAGCCGCGCGCTCGGACGCAACGGCCGCAACGGGATAAGCGCCCGCTCAGGCAGGACATCCGCCGCCTCACGCGGCTGGCGGGAATGATCGTGGAATGGAATCTGTCTGGTGCGGCAAGATTCGAACCTCCGCATGGCGGCACAAAAACCGCTGCTGCCGCTTCGCGACGCCCCACCACCGGTCGATATCGTGGTGCTCACGACGCATGGGCTCGCCATCTGGCCGGCTCCACCTCCATCAAGGCATCGATAAACCGCTTGCGCCACCAGATGACGTCCTCGTGCAGGATGTTGTCATACAACTGGCGCCAACGCTCGATGCGCTCCTCACGCGGCATTGTCAGCGCACGCTCAATCGCATCCGCGATGTCGTCAGGACTGTACGGATTAACCAGCAGCGCCTGGTTCAGCTGTGCCGCCGCGCCGGCAAACCGCGACAGGATGAGCACGCCGGGATCCGCCGGGTCCTGTGCGGCGACATATTCCTTCGCCACAAGGTTCATGCCATCGCGCAGCGGGGTCACAAGCCCAACCTGGGCCGCGCGATAGATGCCCGCCAGAACGCTGCGCGAATAGCCCTGATTGACGTAGCGAAGTGGCACCCAGTCGATGTCCGCAAATGCGCCGTTTATTCGGCCGGACAACGAATCCAGCTGCGCCCGGATGTCCCGGTAGCTTTCGACTTCCACACGGGAAGGCGGCGCGATCTGCAACAGGTAAACCTGGGCATGGGCATCAGGCCGCGTTTCGAGAAAGCGCTGATAGCCGTTGAAGCGCTCCTCCAGCCCCTTGGAATAATCGAGGCGGTCGACCCCGACGATCAGGCCCCGCCCCGCCGAGCTCTCGACCATGCGTTTGTGAGTCTCGCGCGCCTGAGAACTCTCGACACCGGCAATAAATTCCCTGGCATCGATGCCGATCGGGCAAGCGATCGCCCGGATCGTGCGGTTGCCGACGGTCACGTCGCCATTGTCGCCGATCACACCGCCCATTTCCGTGACGACATAATCGTGAAAGGTCTCGAGCCATTCATCGTTCTGGAAGCCGATCAGATCATAGGCAAACAGGGAGTCGACCAGACGGCGATGCTCGGGAAGCGCGGTCAGCAGCCGCGTCGGGGGCCATGGGATGTGCAGAAAGAACCCCATGCGGTTGGTCAACCCCTGCTGGCGCAGAACCCAACCGAGCGGGATCATGTGATAGTCATGCACCCAGATCAGATCATCGGGCTCGATATGCGGACCGATAACGCTGCCGAACACGCGGTTGACGCGCTCATAGCCTCCCTGGAAATCGCGCTCGAACTCGGTCAGGCCCAGCCGGTAGTGGAAGAGCGGCCAGAGCGTACGATTGGCATAGCCGTCATAATATTCCTCGACGTCCTGCTCTAGCAGGTCGATCGTGGCCGACGTTACCCCGTCATAGGTCCTGAAGCGCAGTTCACTCGTGTCACCGATTTCGCCTGACCAGCCGAACCAGATGCCATCGGCCTCCCGCAAAGCCGCCGTCAGCGCGACTGCCAGCCCGCCTTGCGCACCGCTCTCGTTGGCCGTGGGCGCCTGGACCCGGTTGGAAATGACGATAAGGCGGCTCACCGGATCGCACTCCAAGGTTTACTCAGCAGGACGGCACAATTGATCATACCAACCAACGAGTATGTTTGCGGATAGTTGCCCCACAATTCGCCGGTGACGGGATCAATATCCTCGGACAGAAGGCCGGCGGGCGTGCAGCGCGACAGCATTTCCTCAAGGAGCACCCGCGCATCCTGATCCCGTCCCGTGAAGTGCAAGGCTTCGATCAACCAGAAGGTGCAGACGTTGAACGCGGTGTGCGGCAGTCCGAAATCGTCCTCGGTCGCGTAACGCAACATGTTCGATCCGCGCCGCAGCCCCTCCTCGACGGCAGCCAGCGTCCCCAGGAAGCGCGGATCGTCGGGTACGAGGAAACGAAGATCGAGCAGTTGCAGTAGGCTGGCGTCGAGATCGTCGCCGGCGAATGTCGCGGAGAGACGATTGGTCTCGGGACGCCACGCCGCATCCTCGATCCTCGACCGCATTCGGTCCGCGCGATCCTGCCAGAAGGTTGCGCGCTCGCTCAGCCCCAGTGCGACTGCGGCATTGGCAAGGCGATCGCACGCAGCCCAGCACATCGCGGCGGAATAGGTGTGGACATGGGCCTTGGTGCGTAACTCCCACAGCCCTGCATCGGGCTGATCGAACTTCTCCCAGGCGCGTTCGCCAATGGGCTCGAGCGCTTCGAAATCGGCGATATTGCCCATGCGGAACAATCGGTGGTCGAAGAACGCTTGAGCATTCGACAGCACGATCTGGCCATAGGCATCGTGCTGGACCTGTTCATAGGCCTGATTGCCGACGCGCACCGGCCCCATGCCGCGATAGCCGTTCAACGCGGGCGCGATGCGTTCGACCAGCACGGCTTCACCGCCGACGCCGTAGAGCGGCTGGATGTGCCCGCTCCTGGCGTTGTCGACGATATTGCGCAAATAAGCGAGATAGCCCTCCAGCACATCGAGGGCACCCAGCCGGTTGAGCGCCTGGATCGTATAATAAGCGTCGCGAACCCAGCAGAAGCGATAGTCCCAGTTCCGGCCGGAATCGGCATGTTCGGGAATGGAGGTCGTCATCGCCGCGACGATGGCGCCGGTTTCCTCATGCTGGCAAAGCTTCAGGGTGATCGCCGACCGGATCACCGTCTCCTGCCATTCATAGGGTGTGGCCAGCCCGCGCACCCAATGGCGCCATTCCTCGATCGTGCGATCCTGCATGCCATCCAGCGCAGGGCCGATATCTTCCGAAAAGCTCTCATCTGGTCCCAGGAAGAAGTGCAGCGGCTGCTCGACCCGGAACAGGCGCTCATCCTCGATCCAGCCGATGGGTGCGTTGGTCGAAAGACGCATCACCCCATGATCGAGCAGATAGCGGATATGGTTGGAGCCGCGCGTGGTCGCTGCGCGGGCGCTTCCCCAGCCGGTCGCAGGCCGCAGCCTGATGCGCACGCGCGGCGCGCCAGCCACGGGCCGCACAATCCGCACGAAGGCCGTTGGTCGATACATCCGGCCGCTGCGCTTGAAACGTGGCGCGAAGTCCGTGATTTCGATTGCATTGCCGTCAGCATCGATATGGCGAGTGACCAGCACTGGCGTGTTGCGCAGATAGGTCTGCGTCGTTTCGACGGCGCCGTGAAGATCGATTTCCCAAAACCCATAAGCGCCATCGCCGGCTGGGGGAGCATCATCGAGCAAGGAGGAAAAGGCTGGGTCGCCGTCGACGCGCGGCAGACATGCCCACACGAAACGGCCGGCGCGGTCGACAAGTGCCGACACCTGACAATTGCCGATCGGCCAGAGATCGAGAGTCGCCGTCATAGCGCGTCCAGCCATGCATGCACGCCGGCGACATCTTCGAGGCGGTACTGAGCGGCCGTGCGGCGCGGCGGCCCAACCAATATGCCAGCGCCACCCAGGGCGGCACAACGCTCGAAACCCGCCTCATCGGTCAGATCGTCACCGACGAACACGGGACGTCGGCCAGCGAATGGAGCAACCTCCATCAGGGCCGCGATCCCGCTTCCCTTGTCCTGCCCCCCCACACGAAGCTCGACCATCATCTTGCCTTTCTGAACTTCCAGTCCATTCGCGGAACCGAAGCGCGCAGCCAGTTCATTGGCAAAGCTCTCGACCGCCGGGGCGCGGCGATAGTGGACCGCGACCCCAAGCGTCTTCACTTCGATCAGAACGTCCGAATCGTCGGCAAAGGCCTGCTCGAACAGGTGCTGCGCCGCCGTGAGGGCTGGCGGGCGGTTCGCCGGAGCAACGGCGCCTCCCGCCACGCGGACCTCGGCCCCATGACTGCCGACAAGCGCAATCTCGCTGGCTGCCGGGCCAACCAGCGCCTCGAGCTGCGCGATCGAACGGCCGCTGACCAGTGCGATACGGCCATCGAGCCGGACGGATAATTGCGACAGTCTAATCCCGACATCTGCGGGCACACAGAGCGTATCCGGTCGATCAGCCAGATCGACCAGCGTCCCATCAAAATCGAGGAAAAGACTGATGTCCCCGCACGCAAATATCGGTGCGTGCTCGATTGTTTGAGCTTTCGGCATATCCTTTCGTAACGCGCCACCGAGCAAAAAGGTACCACGCGCGTTCGAAATTTGTTTGAGGACAGCGGCGAGAAGCGCTCGCAAGGGCCAGCAAACAGGGATCGGCGAGGAAACTGGCTGGGGCGGGAGGATTCGAACCTCCGCATGGCGGTACCAAAAACCGCTGCCTTACCGCTTGGCTACGCCCCAGCATCGTGGCGCACGGAGCGCCGGAGGCGCGTCATATAGCGCTCCTGCCGCAAAAGCCAAGCGGCTGCGGGCGGGACGCCGGCAATCGCCTCACGCATTTCCAGTCGCGCCGCGATCCGCTAGAGACGAGGCCATGGCCAATTCCGCGACCAGCCCCGCAGCGTCCCCGCTCTTCCTGCGCGAGGAGGAAATTCGTCGCGGCATCGAGTTGCTGCAATTCGGCCATGCCGCGCTCGCCGAGGTGATGGACCCGATCCTCGACCGCCATGCGCTGGGCCGGGCGCACCAGCGGGCGCTCTACTTCATCGCGCGCCGGCCCGATCTGACGGTCTCAGCGCTCATCAGCCTGCTCGGCATTACCAAGCAATCGCTCGGCCGGGTGATCGACGAACTGACGGAGCGCGGCCTGGTGGAGATCACGCCTGGCCTGCGGGACCGGCGGCAGAGACTGCTGCGCCTGACGTCAGCGGGCGAAGCGATCGAGACGGCGCTGTTCGATGCGGTGCGCGAACGCATGGCGCTTGCCTATTCGGCGGCCGGGCAAGGCTCTGTCACCGGCTTCTGGCGCGTGCTGGAAAATCTTCTGGATGCAGAGGATCAGCGACTGGTCGCGGCCCTGCAGATCAAGGGCTGACGGGCGCCGCCCTCAAGCGCCCGGCTTGGCGGCCAGAGCCGCCAGCGCGACACCGCGATCCCGCGCCGCGCGCAGCGTTTCGCCAACCAGAGCGGCCAGTCCATCGGGCCGATCGAGCACATCGAGGCCCTCGCGCGTCATGCCGCCTTTGCTGGCGACGGCATCCGCCATCGCCCCCGGTGTGACGCCACTGGCGCCCGCACTGACCGCCGCGCCCTCGACTGTCGCGAGCGCCATGCGAGCCGCAGCCGCGGGATCGAGCCCCAGCGCTGCGCCGGCTTCGCCCAACGCATCGATGAACCGATAGACGAAAGCCGGACCGCAGCCCGACAGCGCCGTCGCGGCATTGAACAACGCTTCGTCCGCCAGCCATTCCACCAGGCCGAGCGACGTGCACAGCGCCTCGATCTGCGCGCACGTCGCTTCATCGGCGCAGGATCCGGCAGCGAGAATGGAGACGCCCTTGCCGATGCGCACCGGCAGATTGGGCATGCAGCGCACGATGGCGCCCGCTCCCGGAAAGGCGGCGCGCAGTTGCGCGACCGGAACGCCGGCCAGAATGGACAGCAGCGTCGCGCCCTCGCCCACCAGCGGCGCAAGACCGGGCGCGACCTGCCCCAGCTGCTGCGGCTTGAAGCCGAGCAAAACCAAAGTGCCGGGCGCCACCGGCTCAGTCAGCGCCGTCACCACCCGCACGCCGGGTGCCACCGGGGCACCGCTCGGTCGCAGTACAGTCACCCGCTCGGCAGGCAGGCCCTTTTCCAGCCAGCGCGCAAGCATGGCGCCGGCCATGTTGCCGCAACCGATGAGGAGCAATTTGTCGGGCCAGCGGGACAGCGCCGCTCCGGCCGGGTCAGGCTTCGCCATGCGTTTCTATGAGGCTGGCCGCCATCGCTTCCATCGGGCTCTTGCCGCCCCACAGCACGAACTGGAACACGGGGTAAAAGCGCTCGCACTCGTCGATCGCGCTTTCCACCAGCAGCTGCGCCTGATCCAGCGTCAGTGAACCGCTGGGGCCAAGCAGCGCGCCATGACGGAACAGCAGCGTGCTGCTGGCCGACCACAGCTCGAAATGGCCGAGCCAGAGCTGCTCGTTGATGAGCGCGATGGTCTCGCAAATGGCGATGCGCTTGTCGTCCGCGACGCGGATGTCCGGCATGACCAGCAGCTGGAGCACCATGTCATCATCGCGCCAGATCGCGCGAACCTCATATTCGGTCCAGCTGCCGCGATGGCGCGCGACGATCTCATCATCCCCGACATGGTCGAAGGGCCATTCATGCGCCTCGAAATAGGCAGCAAGCATATCGATCGGTTCAGCTTCCTGCTCGCCGATCGCAAATCCATCCCGGTCGATCATGTCCAAAACCGTCTGTGCATAACTCGGGGCGACGATGGCCCCACCCTGCTTGGGCGAGGCTCTCCTAGCATGGTCGCAACGTGGCGCAAAGTGGCGCCCCGCCAGCGGCCGGCCATTGCCGACGCTTTTGTGCGCTCTTCCGTGGATAAGCTGTGGATAACCGATCGAAATCGGGTCGCGGCGCGGTGCCCCGCGTTTCAGCCTTCGGCCTTGCTGGTGCGGCCCTTCGGCTTGCTGGCCGGCGCCTTACCTTCCAGCGCGGCAATCCGCGCTTCCAGAGCCGCGACCTGCTCGCGCGCCTGCGCGGCCATGGCCTTCACCGCGTCGAATTCCTCGCGGCTGACGAAATCGAGCCCGCCGATCCATTCCTTCGCGCGCTCGCGGGCATTGCTCTCGAACTCGCGGCTCATGCCGGCGACGGTGCCGGCCGCGCCGTTGATGAGCTTCGAGAGATCGTCGAAAAAGCGGTTTTCACTCTGCATTGGTCATGTCCTTCACCACGCGGGCGCGCGGCCTGTTCTCGTCATATCTGGGTGCGCATTGCTGGTGCGACAAGGCCCTCGGCATCCGGGTTCATCCGGTCGATGTCATAAGCAAGGCCGCTCGCGAAACCGAGCCACAGCAGATAGGGAACCATCAGCCAGGCAGCAAGCGGGCGAATGCGGCCGAACAGCACGGTCGTGATTGTCGCCAGCACCAGAATGACGAGCAGCAGATAGAAGGCCAGCGTCGCCTCATGCGCCCCGAAAAACAGCGGCGACCAGGCGAAGTTGCAGGCGAGTTGCACGATGAAGAGCGTGATCGCCACACCGCGTCCCCGCGCGCCACGCGCATGGATGATGACGGCAAGTGCAAGGCCCATGAGCAGATACAGCAGCGGCCAGACTGTGCCGAACACCCAGCCCGGCGGTGTGAGGGGCGACTTGTCCAGCGCGGCGAACCAGCGATTGCCGTAGCCGCTGTTCGAGAGAAAGCCGGAGGCGCCCCCGAGGAACTCGATAGCAGGCACGGTGACCAACGCCCAGCGCAGAAAAGCAAGCCGTAACTGACCTTGAGAGGCAATCTGGTTCACGCTTGCCCCCACATGCTAGGCGCCATGCCGAATCCCCACGCCGATTCCCGTCGACCCTTCGGCTTTGCGGTGCCGGCGCGATGTTCGCAAGGGAGAATCTGCCTGATTACCAGAAGTTTCGCATCACGGCGCCGTGTACCGGGCGGCGATGAGGAACTCGACATTGCCTTCCGGCCCGGTGATCGGGCTCTCCGCGATGCCCAGAACGTCCCAGCCGGGCAGCCCCTCGAGCCAGCTCTGCACGTCCGCGCAGACCCGCGCGTGCACCGCCGGATCGCGCACCACGCCGCCCTTGCCGACATCGGCCCGGCCCGCCTCGAACTGCGGCTTGATGAGCGCGACGAGCAGCGCGCCGTCCGCCGCGAAGGTCAAGGGGCGCTCCAGCACCTTGGCGAGGCTGATGAAGCTCGCGTCGCACACGATGATGCCGACCGGCTCGGGGATATGCTCGGGCGTGAGGATGCGGGCGCTGGTCTGCTCGTGGACGATCACGCGCGGATCGGTGCGCAGTTTCCACGCGAGCTGGTTGGTCCCGCTGTCGACGGCATAGACCCGCGCCGCGCCATGGGTCAGCAGCACGTCGGTAAAGCCGCCGGTCGAGCTGCCCACGTCCATGGCGACGAGGCCGGTCACGTCCAGCGCGAAATGCGCCAGCGCATGAGCGAGCTTGAGGCCGCCGCGCGAGACCCAGGGGTGATCGCGCCCCTTGAGCGTGATCGGCGCATCTTCGGCAACCGTCTGGCCCGCCTTGTCGACCGGCTTGTCCCCCACCAGCACGTTGCCGGCCATGATGAGCGCCTGCGCCCGCGTGCGGCTCTCGGCCAGGCCGCGGTCCACCAGCAACTGATCGAGACGCTTCTTCGCCATTTTCGCCATGGCGCTCAGCGCTTCGCCAGATCCGTGAGGGTGGCGGGCGTCAGCACTTGCGGCAGGATGCGGGGACTCGCCGCGCCGGGCGCGTAGAAGAGGTAGAGCGGCACGCCCGAGCGGCCATTGGCTTCCAGAAAGCGGCTGATCGCGGGATCGGCATTGGTCCAGTCGCCGACCATCACCGTGACGCCGCCAGCATCGAACGCCTTGTGGACAGCGTCCGTCTCGATGGCGTTCGCTTCATTGACCTTGCAGGTGAGGCACCAGTCCGCCGTGAAATAGAGGAACACCGGCGTACCCGCCTTGCGCAGGGCGGCGAGCCGGCTTTCGCTGAACGGCGTGCCGGCCAGCCCCTCGCCCGCCGTCACCTTGTCGGAGCGGACGAGCGGCGGCGCGGCGACGGCGGCCGTGCCGAGCAGGACCAAAGCGACGCCGCCCATGGCCCAGTTCATGCCCACGCCCGCCCGCTGGCGACGACCAAGCAGGACGAGCAGCGCGCCGACGCCGAGCGCAAGCACCACGCCCAGCACGATCCCGCCCGTGCCCAACTGACGCGAGAGCAGCCAGAGCAGCCCCAGCGCCGTGAGGCCCATCGGCACCGCCATGATCCGGCGGAAGGTCGTCATCCAAGTGCCCGGGCGCGGCATCAGGCGGCGCAGCGCGGGCACGAAGGCGATGGCCAGGAAGGGCGAGGCAAGGCCAAGCGCGAGGCCGGCGAAGACGGTGAGCGCCAGCGGCCAGGGCAGCACGAGTGCGGCGCCCATGGCCGCGCCCATGAACGGCCCGGTGCAGGGCGTCGCGACGAAGGCGGCCAGCACACCGGTCCAGAAGGCGCCGACATGGCCGCCCTGCCCGGCCTTGCCCTGCCCGATGCCGATCGTCGCGACCTCGAACGCGCCGACCAGATTGAGCGTGATCGCCACCATGAGGAGCAGCAGCAGGGCAATGACGCGCGGATCCTGAAGCTGGAAGGCCCAGCCGACCTGCGTGCCGCCGGCGCGGATGGCGAGCATGAGCGCGCCGAGCGCGAGGCAAGTGGCGAGAATGCCGAGCGTATAGGCGAGCGCTTCCAGCCGGACCTGCCGCTCGTCACCGCCCGCCTTGGCCAGGCTGATCGCCTTGAGACTGAGGATCGGGAAGACGCAGGGCATGATGTTGAGGATGAGCCCGCCCAGAAACGCCGCCGCCAGCGTGAGGAGCAGGCCGCCCACTTGGAAAGACTTTGCTAATGAAGTGTCCTTTTGTGGACCCGCGACAACTTCACCACCCGTGGGAATGTCGCCCGGTATTGCCTTGATATCCAGAGCGATATCATCCGAGACCGCGAGCACGCCGGCCAGATCGCCGGCTTTCGCGCCATCTGCCGCCAGCGCCGTCTCGATGACCAGCCGATCCCCGGCCCGTCGCACCGTCTGCGGCGCGGCATAGCCAACGCGCTGGGGCGTGAGCGCGAAGAACCACGGCGCCTCGCCGACCGGCGCTGCCGCCGGATAAGGCACCGCGATCGCGATCCGGTCCCCCGTCACCGCATAGGTCGCCTGCTGATCGAGCGGGCGCGGCAAATGCGCGCGAAAGCCATCGAACTGCGCCCGATCCGCCGCGCTGACCGCGCCATCGCCCACGATCAGCGTCGTCGCGATCTCGCCCTGCTCGGGCACGCAGATGCTGTCCGTGCAGGCGAGCCATTGCGCCGCGCCGCGAATGGGCAGCGCGGTGCCGCGCGCCAGCCCGGCAGGCACGGTCACGTCCACCAGCAGCGCGTACTCATGCTCATAGACATGGTTCATGAGACCGGAAATGATCAGCCGCTCCGGCACCGGATAGCGCAAGGCGCCGATGGTCACGCCGGCCGGCGTCGTCCATTCGATGCGCATGCCGGCGCCTGCGTCGCCCGGATTCTGCCAATAGCCATGCCAGCCCTTGTCCGGCTTCATCAGAATGGCGAGCGTCAAGGTGCGGCCGGGCGCCGGCGCGGCACTCTCGGCCAGCAACGACGCGCGAATATGCGGCTCGCCACGCGGCGCGAACGCCCCGCCGACCTGCGCATGGGCGCCAGCGCTCATGATGAGCAGCACCAGCAACAGCCAGACTGTCACGAAAACGCCATTGAGCCGACGCAGAGGAAAGTCCATTGACCGGTCCATCGGCCGGATATCTAGGCGTCCGCCTTCGTCTTCCCAAGGAGAATCTCATGCCGCGCAGTTTCGCCCGCCTCCTGACCGGCGCCATGCTGGCGATCACCGCGCCAGCGCTGGCGCAGAGTGCCCCGAGCGCGCCGGCGCCGAGCGCGCCTGCCCCCGCCGCGCAGACGCCGCCGAAGCTGCTCGTCGTCATC
The DNA here is from genome assembly GCA_017304655.1 of Sphingomonas sp. Classification (GTDB taxonomy): domain Bacteria; phylum Pseudomonadota; class Alphaproteobacteria; order Sphingomonadales; family Sphingomonadaceae; genus Sphingobium. The sequence continues at coordinate 331,740 of JAFKLY010000006.1, read as the reverse complement.
TCGGTCGATCAGTTCTCGGCCGATCTGTTCAACGAATATCGCCCCTATTTCACCGGCGGGCTTGGCCGGCTCCAGCAGGGCGTCGTCTTCCCCAAGGGATTTCAGAGCCATGCGGCGACCGAGACCTGCCCCGGCCACTCGACCATCCTGACCGGCAACCGCCCGGGCCACACCGGCATCATCGCCAATGAATGGATCGACCAGAGCGTGCCGCGCGCGGACAAGACCGTCTATTGCTCCGAAGACCCGACCGTGCCGGGCACGACCTCCAGCAAATATGAAACCTCCAACAAGCATCTGAAGGTGCCGACGCTGGGCGGCTACATGAAGGCCGCCAATCCCGCCGCGAAAGTGATCTCCGTCGCCGGCAAGGACCGCGCCGCGATCATGATGGGCGGCAAGACGCTGGATCAGATCTGGTGGTGGGCCGGGCGCGGCTTCACCAGCTACAAGGGCGTGCCGCTCACCCCGCTGGTCGAGCGGGTGAACACCGGCGTGGATGTCATGCTCGATCAGGACCGGCCGGCCATGGAGCTGCCGGAGCTGTGCAAGGCGATGGATCGCGCCGTGCAGGTGACGCCTACCGTCTCGGTCGGCAATGGCCATTTCGCGCGCAAGGGCGGCGATTTCCGCGCCTTCCGCGCCTCGCCGGAATATGACGCGGCGGTGATGGTGCTGGGCGCGAGCCTGGCCGAGGAACAGAAGCTGGGCACCGGCCCGGCGACCGATCTGCTTATTCTCGGCCTCTCCGCCACCGATTATGTCGGCCACACTTATGGCACGCGCGGCGCGGAAATGTGCCTGCAGCTCACCTCGCTGGACCGTGAGCTGGGCGAATTCTTCAATCGCCTCGACCGCAGCGGCGTCGACTATATGGTCACCCTCACCGCCGACCATGGCGGGCAGGATCTGCCCGAGCGGCTGCGCGAACAGGCGGTGCCGGACGCCGAGCGTGTCGACCCGGCGCTTTACCAGAATCAGGGCAATGCCATCCTGCGCGCCAAGACCGGCCTCAAGGGCGATCTCATCCTCTCCACCGGGCCGTTTGGCGACGTCTATGCCAACATCGCCCTCACCCCGGCCCAGCGCGCGCTGGTGCTGAAGGAAGCCAAGGCGCTCTATGCCGGCAACCGACAGGTCGCCGCCGTCTTCACCAAGGCGGAGCTGATCGCCGCGCCCGCGCCCTCCGGCCCGCCGGAAAGCTGGTCGCTGCTCAGCGAGGCCAAGGCGAGCTTCGATCCGGAGCGCTCCGGCGACCTGCTCGTACTACTCAAGCCGCGCGTCACGCCGATTGCCGATGGCAGTGGCGGCTATGTCGCGACCCATGGCAGCCCGTGGGACTATGACCGGCGCGTGCCGATCCTGTTCTGGCGCAAGGGCATGACGCATATGGAGCAACCGCAGGGCATCGAGACGGTGGACATCCTCCCCACCCTCGCCGCGCAGATCGGCCTTGCGCTGCCCAAGGCGGGCATCGACGGCACCTGCCGCGATCTGGACCCGAGCGCGGGGACAAGCTGCCCGGTGAAGTGAGCGGGGTGGCGCGCGTCGCATCTTGCCAATCGGCTGCGGCGCGCTCTTAATGCCGGCGATGCGTCTCCATGATCTGGTCGCCGGATTGTGCGTGGCCGGCCTGATGCTGCCGGAGGCGGTCGCTTATGCCGGGATCGCCGGGCTGGCCCCGCAACATGCCATCTTCGCCGGGATCGCCGGCTGCCTGATCTACCCGCTTGTCGGGCGCAGCCGGTTCGCCATCGTCTCGGCCACGTCATCGTCCGCTGCCATCCTCGCCGCGACGCTGGCGGTGATGCCGCTGGCCGCGAGCGAGCGGGCTGCGCTGGCCGCGATCATCGTCGGCATGGCCGGGCTGCTGTTCCTCGCCGCCGCCATGGCCCGGCTGGGCGGGCTGACCGGCTTCATCTCCCGCCCGGTGCTGCGCGGCTTTGCGCTCGGCACCGCCATCACCATCATCCTGCACCAATTGCCGATCGTCACCGGCGCGCCCGTGCAAGCGACGGGCACGCTCGATTATGCGCGCGCGCTCGCCGGCTCCGTGCCGCACTGGCACTGGCCAAGCCTGCTGACCGGCATGGCCGCGCTGGGCGCGCTGCTCGCCCTGCGCCGCTACCCGGCGATTCCGGGCGCGTTCGTGGTGCTGGTGATCGGCATCGCCGCCGCGCGGTGGCTGGACTTGCCGGCGCAGGGCGTGGCGGCAGTCGGCACCGTCGACACCGCGCTCGCCTGGCCCACCCTGCCGGCGCTGGGCTGGAACGACCTCTCGCGCCTCGCGCAGTTCGCCGTGCCGCTGGTGCTCATCCTCTTCGCCGAATCCTGGGGCACGATCCGCTCGCTCGCCTTGCGCCATGGCGAAACGATCGACGCCAATCGCGAGCTGGCGGCGCTGGGCGGCGCCAATCTGGTCAGCGCGCTGGTGCAGGGCATGCCGGTGGGGGCTGGCTTCTCGGCCGGATCGGCCAGCGAGGCCGCTGGCGCCGTCAGCCGGTGGACCAGCGTCGTCGCGGCGAGCGGGCTGATCCTCATGCTGCTGTTCGCGATGCCGCTCGTCGCGCAATTGCCCGAGCCGGTGCTGGCGGCGGTGGTGATCGCCGCGCTTGCCCATGCCCTCGATCCCGCACCCTTCCTGCGGCTGTGGCGGCTGGATCGCGACCAGTTCGTCGCGATCGGCGCGGCAGCGGGCGTGCTGGCGCTGGGGGTGCTGAACGGCATGCTGCTCGCCATCGGCCTCTCCCTCGCCGCCCTGCTCCAGCGCCTCGCCACGCCCCGTGTCGCGCGGCTTGGCCGGCTCGGCGAAAGCCATGATTATGTCGACATCGCTCGCCATAGCGATGCAGTCGCGCCACCGCAGATCGCGATCTGGCGGCCGACCGCGCCGCTCTTCTTCGCCAATGCCGAGCGCATGCTGGGCCTCGTGGCGGCGGGAACGCGCGGCGACCCGACGATCCGCGCCGTCATCCTCAGCCTTGAGGAAAGCTACGACCTGGACAGCACGGCGCTGGAAGCCTTGCTGGAGTTCGACAGCGCCATGGCGCAGGCCGGGCTGCGCGTGCAGCTCGCCCGACTGCACGATCTGGCGCGCGACCTGCTTGCCGCAGCGGGCGGCACCGATCTCGACACGCGCAGCAGCTACAGCGTCGACGATGCCGTCACCGCCGTCAAAGCCACCATGCCGGCTCAGGAGACCAGCCGATGAGAGCGGATTTCGCCCCCACCTTGCACCCCGTGAAGATCGCCGCGCTGCGCCCCACGCAAATGACCGTGGGCCTGCGCGAAGTCGCCCGCAAGCGCGCCGAGTGGCGCCAGCGCGCGCAGGAGGATGGCGAGGACTTTCTCGGCCGGCACATGATCCCGGTCATCATCGGCCCGAAATCCGTGCCCTTCGTGGTGGACCACCATCATCTCGTCCGCGCACTGCATGAGGAAGGGGTGAGCCAGATCCTGGTCAGCATCGTCGCCGACCTGCATTATCTGAAAAAGCCGGTGTTCTGGACCTTCATGGACAATCGCAACTGGCTGCACCCCTTCGATGCCCACGGCGCCCGCCACTCGCACGAGGCCCTGCCCAAGCGGATCGACGCGCTGACCGACGACCCCTATCGCTCGCTTGCCGGGGAGCTGCGCCGGGCCGGCGGCTTTGCCAAGGACAGCACGCCCTATTCCGAATTTGTGTGGGCCGATTTCCTGCGCCGGCGGATCAGCGCGAAACTGGTCGAGAAGGATTTCGAGCATGCCGTGCGCAAGGCGCTGGAGGCCGCCCGTCATCATGAGGCGGCCTATCTGCCGGGCTGGTGCGGTCCATCGGACGACGCGGACCATTAGCGCCATTGCGCAGCGCTCAGGCCATTGCCCGGCCCCGCGCCCATGCTAAAAGCAGCGCAAACACAGGAGAGAGAAGCACGCATGGGCAACCAGGGCAAAATCGTGATTACCGGCGCATCGGGCCAATATGGCCGGCTGGCGACCGACATGCTGATCGAGAAAGGCCTGGCCGACCGGCTGATCCTCATCACCCGCTCACCGGCCAAGCTGGCCGACCGCGCCGCGCAGGGCTGCGACGTGCGCTATGGCGACTATGACAAGCCCGAGACGCTGGCCGCCGCCGTGCAGGGCGCGGAGAAGATGCTGCTCATCTCCGGCACGCGGGTCGGCGCGCGCGTGGTGCAGCACAAGGCGGCGATCGACGCGGCAGCAGCGGCGGGCGTGCGCCACATCCTCTACACCAGCTTCATCGGCATCGACGACCCGACCAACCCGGCCGAGGTGCGCCACGACCATATCGAGACCGAGAACGCCATGCGCGCCTCCGGCATGGCCTGGACGATGCTGCGCGACGCGCATTATGCCGATGCGATGATCGTGATGGCCGGGCCGGGCATGATGCCCAGCGGCAAATGGTTCAGCAATGCCGGCGACGGGCGCGAAGCGATGGTGTGGCGCGACGATTGCGTCGCCTGCGCGGTGGCGGCGCTGACCACGCCGGGGCATGAGAACAAGATCTACAACATCACCGGCCCGGAGTTGCAGAGCTTCGACGAGGTGGCGGCGCTGATCCGCGAGATCACCGGTTGCCCGATGGTGCATGTGCAGGTGGATGACGAGGGGCAATATGCCATCTTCGACGCGATGGGCATCCCGCGCCGGCCGGTCGACGACCAATATGTCGGCGGCATCCCTTGGAACAGCGACGACATGGTGACTTTCGCCCAGGCAATCCGCGGCGGCTATCTGGCGATCGTTTCCGACGATGTGGAGCGGCTGACCGGTCGCAAGGCCCGCTCCGTGCGCGAGATGATCGAGGCGAACAAGGACATGCTCCGGGCCGCCGCGCGCGGCGAACTGGCGCCCGCCTGACCTGCCCAGAGCCACGGAGCAACGCCATGAACCGCGCCGATTATGACCGCTATCTCGCCGCCTTCAACGCCAAGGACTATGACGGCGTGTGCGATTTCTACGCACAGCCGATGGCCATGGACTTCTTCGGCGTCTCGCTGCGCTCGCGAGACGACATGAAGCGCTTCTACAGCTTCCTGCACACATATGTGCTGGAGAGCGTGCGGGTGCTCAACTTCGCCTCGTCCGACACGCTGACCGCCGTCGACGCCATAGTGCGCGTGGAGGGCATTCGCGACCTCGACCGGGCGACGCTGGACGCCAATGGCGCGCCAGGCCTGTTCCCATCGCCAAAGGCGAAGTGCAGGAGATGCGGCAGTTCATCTTCTACACGCTGCGCGACGGCAAGATCGCCAATGTCGAATGCGCGATGATGCCGCCGGCAGTCGGTTAAGAACGCCAAGCTCACCGTCATCCCCGCGAAGGCGGGGATCCAGGGGCGCCTTGGCAGTGCCGCTGGGTTCTGGATCCCCGCGTACGCGGGGATGACGGAGGTTGTATAGGCATGGGTTGCTCGCCCCTTACCCCGGCGAGGCGGCCGATCCGGCAAGCAGGCCACCGTCGATGTTGAACTCCGCGCCCGTCACATAAGGCGCTTCGTCGCTGGCGAGGAACACCGCCATGGCGGCGACTTCCTCCGGCTGGCCGAAGCGCTTGAGCGGCGTGTCCGCGCTCAGCGCCGCGAGGCTGGCGGCGCGCGCCTCCCCCTCGCCCAGCATCGGCTCCCACATCGGCGTGAGGATGGCGCCGGGATGGATGGAGTTGCAGCGGATCGCCCAGCCCCGCTGCGCGCAATAGAGCGCAACGCTCTTGCTGTGATTGCGCACGCCTGCCTTGGAGGAGGCATAGGCCGCCGCCATGGGAATGCCGACGAGGCCCGAGCGCGAGGAGATGTTGATGATCGAGCCGGTGCCCTGCCCTTTCATCGCGGCGATGGCATAGCGGCAGCCCAGGAAGGTGCCATCGAGATTGGTGGCGTGCACCGCGCGCCAGTCCGCGAGGCTGGCCTGTTCGGGATCGTGGGCGACCGGACCCTCGCCAAAGCCGGTGATGCCGGCATTGTTGACGACGACGTCCGCGCGGGGGACGAGCGCTTCCAGCCGCGCCCAGTCCCATTCCTCGCGCACGTCGAGTGGCTCGAACCGGCAGCCGATCTCGGCCGCCGCACGGGCGCCGGTGGCGGCATCAAGATCGGTGAGGATGACGGCCGCGCCTTCGGCATGAAAGGCAGCGGCAATGGCGCGGCCAATGCCACGCGCTGCGCCAGTGACGACGCAGATCTTCTCTGCAAGACGGTGCATGATAAACCTTCAGATTGTGAGACAGCATCGGCGGCCGGGCATCGCTGGCCCGTCGCCCGGTGGGGATATGACCGCCTTAGCGGACGCCCTGACGCATCGTTCTCACTCCTGAAGCTGCGCTTTTCTAACCGGAAAAGGCGAAACGGCGCAAGGTCCGGCGGCAGGAGACGCGCCGGCCATGATCCCGCAACCGCGCACGGCACGGGAGAGCCCCGGAGCGGCCGGGCGTTCGCGCCAGCCGCTCCGGGTTCATTTCAAGCTCAGGCTTCCTGCAGATTCACTGCAGACTGCTTGCCACCGCGATCGGCCTGCAGCTCATAGGACACGCGCTGGTCCTTGTTGAGCGTGGCAAGGCCGGAGCGCTCCACCGCAGTGATGTGGACGAAGGCATCATTGCCGCCATCTTCGGGCGCAATAAAACCATAGCCCTTCTCGGTGTTGAAAAATTTCACGGTGCCAATCGGCATGGGTATTTCCTTAGTCTAGATGCCGGCTGCCTTGTGGCGCCGGCCTGGTATGGGTCGAATATCGAATGTGACACGTGCGCCGCTCGACCCGGACGGCGCGCGCGAAAGGGGTATGGCGTCAGCTATAAGGCGCCGTGGTCCGCCAGGCGTACAGCGGCGAGCGTATCACCGGCCCGTCGATCAGCTTGGACTTCATGCTGACGCAAAGCTTGTCGGCCTCGGCCGCTGTGTTGAGCACGACACGCGTGCCACCCGAGGTGAGCGGCTCGATCACCGAAATACCGAGGGCGAGCTTGGCGCAGCGGTCCGTGACGACCTGCACGGTCTCGTCAATGTTCACGGCGCGGCTCATGCAGCGCGCTCCCGCATGGCAAGCTGGAGTGCCCGCGGCGCGGCATGGTCCCGATAGGGGTAGCGATGCGCGGCAATGCGCACGCCCACGGCGCGGGCCGTGCGGCCATGGACGGCCTTGCAGGCGCTGGACGGAGCGAATGCAGCGCGCAGCAGAGCGATCTGCTCATCACGCAGCAAGGCGTTGAAATCTTCGATTGGACGTCTCCCGACAGGCAAGCGGGAGCGCGGGTCGTCTCTCAGTCGCGGCAAAGGCTTGCAAGCTGGATTTGCCGTAATACCCGCCTTCTAGCAGATAAGCGCGCACTTGTCGCCCCAATTCGGCCAGCCGCCCGTGAGACACCACGACTGGACCGGGCGCGACAGCCCCGGCGCCCTCGCCGGAGCCGCCCACGGCTGTCAGGTCAGCGCATAATAGCGCACGAAATTGCCGTCCGGCTTGCGCTCGCCCACGCCGATGAAGACGTGGCGGGTCATCCAGTCATATTTGCCCTTGCTCGTCTCGAAGGTCGGCTGGGCGCGCAGATAATAATCCTCATGCGCCACCGGATCGCCGCCCTCGAACGCCCAGGCGCGCAGGCGCTGCATCGAGTCCGGCTTGCGGCCCCAGAGATAGCCCTTGTTCTGCATGTAGATGATCTCGCCATCGTCCGTCTCCAGCAGATAGCGCGCATCGAACACCGCCGTGTCATCATCGCGGAAATGGGCATAGTCGCCGCCCGAATTGGGCACCGCGCGCCCGCGCAGACGCGGCCCCTCGAATTGCCCCTGATCGACCAGCACCGCCGAGCGGAAGCCGCCATTATGGACATTGGGGATGGCGTGGACGCGCGTGAACTGCAGCCGACACTCGAAGGCGAATTCAAGCACGGGATTATCGAGGGTGGAGTAAAGTTGGGTCATGTCATGGTCCTCAGGAGGCTAGTGACGGCGACCCGCAATCCCCTGTCCGTTCGCTTCGAGCGGTGAAACGGAGAGCGGGGCGCTGCTGGATCAGTAATTGCTCAAAATGGTCAGCCCCGGCGTGTCGAGCGGCTGACCGCGTTTCTGCTTTTCCAGCTCGGCGGCCCGCGTCTTGGCTTGCAGGTCGACGAGATAGGCGTGGATCGCATCGACATCCTTCGCGTTCAGCCGGTCGTCCCAGCGCGGCATGCCGTTGGGCAGCAGCAGCCCCTCCAGCACGATCTGGCGGAAGGCGGCGTGCGTGCCCTCGCTCATGCGGCGCAGGTCCGGCGTGATCGAGCGCGGCTGGTTGGCGTGGCACAGCGCGCAATGGCCCATGAACAGGGTCATGCCCTGCGCAATGGTCTGCGGCGTGACGCCTGCCGCCTGTGCGGGCGGCACGGGCGCCGGCTCCAGCGCGGGCAGTTCCGGCGGGATCGGCACTGGCCCGCCGCCCAGCCTGAACACGAGGATGCGCCCCTGATTGCCGCGCTTGTAGGCCGCCGAATAAGGCGGGACATAGGGATAGCCGCCCCCGCCCCAGGCCGCCATCACCGCAACATATTGCACGCCGCCGACCTTGTAGGTCATCGGCGCGGCGAGGATGGAACTGCCGGTGTCGATCTGTTTCAGCAGCTTGCCGCTCGCCTTGTCGAACACGCGGAAATGCCCGTCGATACTGCCCTGGAAGACGAGACCGCCGGCCGTCGCCAGTGCGCCGCCCCGGTCCTGCCAGCCCGCCATCTTGTAAGCCCAGCGCGTCTTGCCGGTCAGCGGATCGAGCGCGCGCAGCTCCGTGCCGCTCGGATTGGCCTTCACCCAGGCCATTTCCGGCCGGGCGGCGATGGCATCGCGCAGCGGCGGCGGCAGGCCGGGCAGGATCGCCTGCAAGTCCGATGTGAACAGCAGCGCCGCGTCATTGTTCAGCATCTTCGTCTGATGCGGCTTCTGGCCCGGCGTCATGTAGATCGCATTGCCCATGTCCTGAACGCTGCCGATGTAGAGGCCGCTCTCGGGATCATAAGCCGCCGGGTGCCAGTTGCGTGCGCCGGTGGTGGAGGGGAAGACGATCTTGGGGCCACTGGTATAGTCCGCCTTCTCGGGCGTCAGCCGGGGCCGGCCGGTCTTCATGTCCACGCCATCCGCCCAGTTGACCCGCACGATCGGGTTGGCGCGCAGCAGCTTGCCGTCGCGCCGGTCCAGCACATAGAGGAAGCCGTTCTTGGGCGCATGGAGCACCACCGGCCGCTCCTCGCCATCCACCTTCAGGCGCGTGAGGATCATCGGCGCGGTGGAGGTGTAATCCCAGTTGTCGCCGGGCGTTTCCTGATAATGCCATTTCAGGCGACCGGTCTTCGCGTCCAGCGCCACGATCGAGCCGATGTAGAGATTGTCGCCGCCGCTGGGGCTGCGCTTGGAGGTGGCATATGGCCCGCCATTGCCGGTGCCGACGAGCACCAGGCCGGTCTCCGGATCATAGTTGATCGCATCCCACGGGGCGCCGCCCCCGCCAATGTCCCAGCGGCTGTTGGGGTCCCAGGTCTTGAGCGCCGGCGCCAGATCAGGGTGGTCCTGCGGCCCCAGCTTCGGATCGCGCGGGACGACGAAGAAGCGCCAGGCGAGCTTGCCAGTCTCCAGATCGAACGCGCTGACGGCGCCGCGCACGTCATATTCCGCGCCGGCATTGCCGATGACGACGACATCGCCCGCCACTTCCGGCGCGCCGGTGGAGGTGTCGCCGCGCTTGCGGTCCACGACGGTGTCGGCCTTCCAGACGACCTTGCCGCTCTTCTGGTCGAGCGCATACATCCAGCCATCGAGCGCGACGACATAGACCTTGCCCCGCGCGACCGAGACGCCGCGATTGACCATGTCGCAGCAGGCAGTGCGATTGACCTGCATGTCGACCGGCGGCTCGAAGCGCCACAGCTCCTTGCCGCTCGCCCCGTCATAGGCATAGACACGGCCCGCCACGCCGGAGGTGTACAGGACGCCATCGATGACGACCGGCGTCGCTTCGAGGCCACGGCCCGTGCCCAGTTCCGCCTGCCAGGCCAGGCCCAGCGTGCCGACATTGTCGCGGTTGATGTCCGTCAGGGTCGAATAATGCGACTTGCCGATGTCGCCGCCCGGCGTCACCCAATTGTCCGCCGCGAGGCCCGTCTCGGCTTTGTCGCCGCCGCTCGTGCCACTGCATGACGCCAGCGCCAGCAGGCAAAGCGTTCCCAAAAATCTCTTCATCCCCTCACCCATTTCTCGTTCTCTTTTTCCGTTCGCCCTGAACGTGTCGAAGGGCTGTCCTTTTTGGTTCAACCCGGCGGAAGAAGGACAGGCCTTCGACAGGCTCAGACCGAACGGAGGTGGTGCACCATCGTTCACCGCCCGTCCCACGGGCTGGGCATGTGATAAGGCACGGTGATGAAATTCGCCTCGATCTGGCAGATCATCCCGTGGTCGATCTTGAACAGTTCGCCGAGGTAGAATGTGTGCGGGCGGCGGATGTGGCTCTTCACCGGCGTGCCGTCGGCCAGCGCATAGTCGCCGAGCCGACCGCAATGATCGATGAAGCCGAAGGCCATGACGAGCCCGCGCTCCTCATCGACCAGCGGGAAGCGGCGCCCCCGCAAGCGATCGTCATAGCGATAGTGGCCCGTGCGGAACTGCGCCTCGCAGCCGAGGCCAGCGACGGGCACAAGCTTGGCGAATTCGGGATTGTTCGTGGTCTGCACGCCATTCTCGACCCGGTTGCAATCCGGGTGGAATTTGGTGCGGATCGTCCCGTCATTCAATTGCAAGGTCGCGAAATAACCGTCTGACAAGGCGATCATGTCGCGTCGCGAGACGGGCGCCTGCACGGGGGCATTGAGGATCGGCTTGTCGTAGAAGCGCTGGTTCTCGAAGCGCGGCGAGCTGTCCACCTGCCGCACCACGATCGTCTCGACTTCCGCCACACGCCCCGCCGCATCGAGGCCAAGCCGCACGGTGTAGGCGCTCTCATCCATCGGCTCGATCACGGTGCCGAAATAGCCGACCTGCCGCGTCGCCACGTCTGCGAACATCAGCCGATAGTCGCCCAGCCGCTCGATCGTGCCCCACAGGCCGTCATCGGCGGCAAGGCGCACGTTGTTCTCGGTGATGAACGGATCGGGCGACCAGTTGACGGCGCCGGGGTCCTTGCGCCCCAGCGCCGCCAGATAGGCCTCCAACGCTCCGTAGAGCGCGGCGCAGTCCAGGGTCATGGCGTCAGACGCCCGCTCGCTCAGGCGGCGTTGACCGGTGCGTCCACATACATGACCTTGGTCTCCAGATAGGCCTTCAGGCCATCGACGCCGCCCTCGCGGCCAATGCCGGACTGCTTGTAGCCGCCGAAGGGCAGGTTCCAGTCGACCTTGAGGCCGTTCTGCGCGATGCCGCCGGTGCGCACTTGCCGCGCGACGTCATAGGCCGCCTGCGCATCATTGGTGAGCACTGCGCCCGACAGGCCGTAGTTGCTGTCATTGGCGACCGCGATGGCATGGGCCTCGTCCTCCACCGGGATGACCGAGAGCACGGGACCGAAGATCTCCTCCTGCGCGATGCGCGACTTGTTGTCGACATTGGCGAAGAGGGTCGGCTCGATGAAATAACCCTGGTTGAGATGCGTCGGGCGATTGCCGCCGGTCACGAGATCGGCGGATTTCTTGCCTTCCTCGATATACATCTCCACGCGCTCGAGCTGGCGCTTCATGGCGAGCGGACCGAGCTGGGTCGTCGGATCGTCCGAATAGCCGATCTTGATCTTCTGGAACTCGGCAGCCAGCGCGTCCGTGATCTCGTCATGCCGCGCCTTGGGCACGATGAGGCGGGTGAGCATCGCGCAGACCTGGCCCGAGAGTAGGGTGATCGTGCCCGCCATCAGCTTGGCGGTCTGCTCGGCGGTGAAGTCATCGCGCACGATGGCGGCGGACTTGCCGCCCAGCTCCAGCGTGTAGCGGCCGATGCGCTCGCCCATGACGCTCGCAATGCGCTTGCCGGCCAGGGTCGAGCCGGTGAAGCTCACCTTGTCGACGCCGTGATTGCAGACGAGATGGTCCGACGCCTCGCGCTGGCCGCAGACGAGATTGACGACGCCAGCCGGAATGCCCGCCGCCTCGCAGGCTTCGGCAATGATGTAGGCCTCCAGCGGCGTCTCCGGCGAGGGCTTCATGATGACCGTGCAGCCGGTGATGAGCGCATTGGCGACCTTGGAGGCCATCAGCGCATAAGGCGCATTCCACGGCGCGATGGCGGCGACGACGCCGACCGGCTCATAGACCTGATAGGCGGCGGCGGACGCCTGCGTCTCACGCTGCTGCACATAAGCGAACGTGGCGCCGACCTCGCGCACCGTATCGAACTGGCCAGTGCCGGTCGCGGTCATGCCGGGCGCAAAGGCAGCCAGGCCGCCCATCTGGGCCGTCCATGCCTTGGCCGTCTCCGGCTCGCGCGCACGCAGATGCTCGGTGACCTTCTGCATGATCGCGTTGCGCTCGGCGACGCTCATCCGCGGCCAGGGACCATGATCGAACGCCTCGCGCGCGGCGGCGACGGCAGCGTCCATGTCCGCCTCGTCCGCCTCGGCCACCGCACCGACGACCTGCTCGGTATTGGGCGAGACCAGCTCGATCATGCGGCCGCTATGCGGCGCCCGCCATTGGCCACCGATCCAGACCTTGTCCGGATTCTTGACGAAAACACCTTCAGGATTCTGGGCCACGCTCTCTCTCCTTGGACTTTCCCCGCCCGCCGGGCCGCCGGCTGCACCGGTCATGCCCGCCTTGGCGGATGCCCCGCCGCTCTGCAAAGCACGGGATTCGACGGCGCGGATGCTAAGCCCCGCGCCCCGCAAGGCGCAAGCGCAAACATGGCTTTTCGGCGTCTGGCGTTGACTTTGTCCGACGAAACGGTCGCCTTGCGCGGGATCAGCCCGGCTCGGCTGCCATCAATGCGTCGACCGCCCGGCGCGTGAGCGCTATCAGCTGGGCAACTTCGTCCGGCGAAAGTGCATCGCGGATCGGTTGCTCGGCCATATGCCCCAGCCCGCGCATTTCCTCGATCAGTGCCTCGCCCTTTTGCGTGAGCGTCAGCACATTGCGCCGCCGGTCCTCCCGCGATCGCTGACGCGTGGCGAAGCCGGCACTCTCAAGATGATCGACGATGGCGACGACGATCGACTTGTCCGCGCCGATCTGGCGCGCAATCTCGGACTGCGAGCAGCCCGGATTGGCGGATATCAGCGCGAGGGTGGAAAAGGTGCCAGTGCGCATCCCGTAAGGCTCGAACGCCGCGACAACGCGCGAGGTGAGCAGATTGCGCAGCAGCCGCACCGCCGACCCCACGCTCTCTCCCAGCAGGCCGAGATCCATGCCTTCCAGCTCTTGCCGATCCGGAACCTTGATCGCCATGATGCAAACGCCTTCAATCAGGAGAGCGGACGGACGGCGTCCATCCGGTAGAACAGCAGGTTCGTCAAATTTACGGACAAATGCAATTCCCGCAAATGCAATGGTTGGAATCTGCAACCATGTTGACTCTCATGCCTTTGCCGGTTCAGACAGGCGCGATAAGAATGTCCAGAGCGGCGGCCACGTCGCACGAGAGGAGCCTGCCCCCATGATCAGCGTTCGCCAGCTACACCCGCTCTTCTTTGCCGAGATCCGGGGTGCAGACCTCAAGGCCGAGCCCACCGAGGATTTGCGCAGCGCGGTCGAGGCGGCGATGGAGCAGTATAATGGCTGCGTGGTGCGCCAGGGCCAGATCACGGATGAGGAGCATATCCGCTTCGCCCGCCTGTTCGGCCCGCTCGAACTGCCGCCCGGCTACAGCACGCGCCCGCGCGGCCGCATGGCGCCCGAGCTGTTCTTCGCCGGCAATCTGGACCCGGACGGCAACATCAAGCCGCTGACCCCGGCCAACCAGAATATCGCCAAGGGCGCCGAGCGCTTCCACGCAGACAGCTCGTTCAATCCCCTGCCCTCCAAATGGTCGATGCTGCGCGGGGTCGAGTGCCCGCCATCCGAGGTGGGCGGCGACACGCTGTTCGTCGATCTGCGCGCCGCCTATGACGACCTGCCGCAGGAGACGAAGGACCGGATCGACGGCATGACCGGCATCCACGATTTCTGGCGCGGCCGGGCCTATGCGGGGCTTGAGGTGACGGAGGAGATGAAGGCCGCTATGCCGATGCCGCCGGTGCACCATCCGCTGGTGCGCACCACGCCTTCAGGCCGCAAGGCCGTGTTCGTCGGCGGCCATTGCGTCGGCGTCGTCGGCCTCTCCGACGAGGAGGGCCACGCGCTGGTCGAGCAGCTCTATGATCATGTGACCCAGCCCAAATATGTCTATCGCCACAAATGGGTGGAAGGCGACATCGTGATCTGGGACAATCGCTTCGCGCTGCACGCGGCGACGCCGCTCGAAACCGACCAGTATCGCCGCGACATGCGCCGTGCGACCATCAACGAAAGCGGCGAGGAAATCGACAGCTACGAATATCGGCGGCGCAAGCAAGAAACCGCCGCCTGACCGTGGGCAGCGAGGCACCGGCAGCACAGGCAGCCACCACCGCAGGACCGGACGCAGCCAAAGGCTGGCCCCCGGCCCGCACGGCCTGGACGGCCATGGCCGTACTGGCGCTGGTGCGCATGTCCGCCCAGCTCGACCTCTCCATCCTTTCGCTCCTGGTCGAGCCGATCAAGAAGGACATGGACCTGTCCGACGGGCAGATCGGCCTGTTGCTCGGCCTCGCCTTCGCGGTCTTCTACCTTGGCCTGGGCGTGCCGCTTGCCAAGCTGGTGGACAACTACAGCCGCAAGACCATCCTCGCCGTCGGCGTCGCCTTCTGGAGCCTGAGCACGGCGATGACGGGCTTTGCCCATAATTTCGTCCAGCTCTTCCTGTGCCGCGCGGCCGTGGGCGCCGGGGAATCGGTCAATGGTCCGGCGACCTTCTCGATGATCGCCGACATGTTTCCGCGCGAGCGGCTGGCCCGCGCCATTGCCGTGCTCAACATGGGCTCGGTCGCCGGCACCGCCATCGCCATGATCTTCAGCGCTTTCGTCATCCACTGGCTGGAGACGATCGAGATGCCGACGCTGCCGATCCTCGGCACGCCCCGCCCGTGGCAAGCGGTGTTCTTCATCATCGGCCTGCCCGGCCTGTTCTTTGCGCTGATGATGTATGCCCTGCCCGAGCCGGCACGGCAGGGCGGCAAGGCGAAGGCGGAAACCTTCGGCGACATCCTGCGCTTCATGAAGCTACACTGGGCGCTGTTCACACCGCTGTTCGCCGCCCTGCTCATCAGCGGCATCGAGAGCGGCGGCGCGGCCATGTGGCGCCCCGCCTTCCTCACCCGCACTTATGGCTGGCCGCCGGCGCAGGTGGCGCTGGTGAGCGGCATCATCTCGCTCATCACCGGCGTGACCGGCGTGTTCCTCGGCTCCTTCCTGTCCGAGCGCCTCGCCCGCAAATATGACAACGCCAATCTGCGCGTGGTGCTGACCGGCTGGATCATCGCCGCGCCCTGCATGGTCGCCTATCCGCTGGTGGCGGATCCCTGGGTCTCCGTCGCCATCTCCGGCCTGGCCTCCATGGCATCACTGATGGGCGCGCCGACGCAGAACGCGGCGCTGCAAAGCGTCGTGCCGGGGCGGATGCGCGGGCAAATCACCGCGCTTTACCTGCTCACCTACACGCTGGCGGGACAAGGCATCGGCCCCAGCTTCATCGCCGCGATCACCGAGCATGTGGTGGGCGACGAAGCGGGGTTGCGGTATGCGCTGGCGGGATCGGCAGCGGTAATGATGCCGCTCGCCATCCTCGTCCTGATGGCCGGGCTCAAGCCCTATGCCAGCGCGATTGCGCAGCTCAAGCGGCAGGAAGCCGGCGCCTGATGCGCTCAGTGCGGCAGATAGTCCGGCGCCATCGCCGCCTCGATCGCGGCATGGCGCGCTTTCACGGACTCGATGAACTGCGGATGGGTGATGACGTAGAGCTTGTCGTTGAGGATTGCGTGGACGGTCATCCGGCCGACCACGATCGGCTCGATCCACAGCGGACTGGCGGTGGGATCGACCGGCGGCAGCGCGCCGTGCGGGTCCTCCAGCGTGCGGAAGGGACTATCGACCCGATAGGCAGCCGGGCGGAACTGCTCGGTTTCCGCGATGTTCGTCGCGACCGGGCCGGGACAGACGACCGAGGTGCCGATATTGGCGCCCTTGGCCTCCAGCTCGACACGCAGATGCTCGGTGAGGGAAATCACCGCCGCCTTGGTGGGCGCATAGACGCCGCGCGTGAGGCGAGCGCTCATGATCGCCCCTTCCGATGCGGTGTTGACCACATGGCCGCCCATGCCATGCGCCTTGATGCGCGGCAGGCCCGCCACCAGTCCGTTGGTCACGCCGATCAGGTTGACGCCCACGCCCCAGTCCCAGTCGGCATGGGTCGCCTCGTCAACCGGGCCGGCGATGCCGACGCCGGCATTGTTGACCAGAATCTGCAGCGGCCCGAGCTTCGCCTCGGTCCAGTCGAGCGCTTCGGTGTAGCCGGCGCGATCCGTCACATCGAGCCGCAGCGCAAGCAGCCGGTCCGCCCAGCCCTCCTCCGCCGCGACCTGCCGCGCCTGCGCCAGATGATCCTCGCGCACATCGCAGACCGCGACCTTGGCTCCCTGCTCCGCCAGCGCGCGGGCAATGCCAAGGCCAATGCCGCTGGCGCCTCCTGTCACAAAGGCCACCGCACCCGATACGCTCTGCATGATGTCGCTCCCCGCTTTTTGGATTTGTGGCGGGTTCGACACAATCATACGAGTGATGTCAATAAGTAATATTGGAGATTTCAAGATGTCCGTCGATCTCTATCATGGAGAGCCCGCATCAAACAGCCTGAAGGTCTTGCAGGCCATCCATGAGAAGGGCGTTCCGTTTAAAAGTCATTATATAAACCTCCCGAAATTCGAGCAGCATGATCCGGAATATTTGAAGATCAACCCGGCCGGGCAAGTTCCGACCCTCGTCCACGATGGTCGCGTCCTGACGGAATCAACGGTCATCAACGAGTATATCGACGATGTTTTCGATGGGCCGGCGCTTAAGCCTGCCGACCCATATGATCAGGGACTGATGCGCATCTGGACCAAATATGTCGACGAGGTGTTTCGCCCGTCGCTGTCCTTCCTTGCCTGGCACCGGCTCATTCCCGGCCTCGCCAAGTCGCTGCCCGAAGGCGCGTTCGAGGAGCGTCTCGCGCGTATTCCGCTCAAGGAGAAGCGCGACAAATGGTCACTCGCGGCCAGCGGCGGCTTCACCGAGCGGGAGCTGGAAGGCTGGCGGCACAATCTCGCCGAAGTGGCCGAGCGGGTGGAACGCGCGCTGGATGGGCACGACTGGCTGGTCGCGGACCAGTTCACCCTCGCCGACATCGCCGTGTTCGCCATGGGCAATTCCATGCCGCGCGGCTACGCCGAGCTGGTCAATGACGAGAAGACGCCCAACTGGATGGCCTGGCTGGCCCGCATGAAAGCCCGCCCCGGCGTGGCCGCCGCCCTCGCCATGCCCGACCACGCGCAGTTCATTCAGCCGAAGGGGTGAGGGCCTGAAAGCGCCCGCACGGGCAATGGCGGCGGCAGGACCGCCGATTTCGTTGACTACCGCTTTTGGATCGTCTCGCGGTAGAGCGCTTCAGACAAAATAGCTGTGAGCAACGGCCTCGTCAGCTTGATCGTCGAGTTCGCGGGAAAACAGGAACTGAGGGTCGGATTCAGGTTACCGATCGATACCGTCTCCGCCTCCGATCCGGGCCTCGCGGAGATATATCGACGCGCCTCCGCCGGATCGGTCCGTGCGACACAGCTAGCCAGTTCCATGAGCTTCAAATATTCTGCGGAATCAGGTGAGGATGGATCGATCACAAAAGTGCGATAGTCGAACGGAGACGCCGACAAAGCCACACTCGTTCCGCTTTCACTGAGATAAAGCGCCTTGAATAAATCGCCCCGGAACAAAAACACCGGCAGAGACAGACTCCCTTCTGCTCCACAAAGCTTCCCATTAATTAACCTTCCCCGCGCCTTGACGCCTTCCTCCCCCGGCCGATCATATTTGGCATTTACATAGTCTTTAACGTTAGCCTTCCCCTTGGTGAGGACACATTGCGCCAATCTAAACGCGAGACTACGCGCCAGATTGATCTGAAAATTGCTCGGGGCGACCTGATCCGGTTTCGAGGACTGACCATAAGTCGGGACGGCAAGTCCCAAGACGATCAAAGCCGCGAAGAAAAATGCCTGTCCGCGCATGACTTTATCCAATGTCCTGAGCCGCAAAATCGCCCTTCATTCTCTAGCCGTTTGCGCTTCAATGGCAACGATCGTCCTTGTTGAGCCTTGGCTGCGCGACGTTGCGGCTTGCCTCCATCGAGCTATCTCGACCCCCGCCAGCATAGCTGGCAGAGCGCGCCAATGCTCCGCGGATGGCGCCACCTACAGCTTCACCGCCGCATTGCCGCCATCGGCCCAGAGCGCCGATCCGGTGACGAAGCTGGCCATGTCGCTCGCCAGAAACAGCGCGGCGCGGGCGATCTCTTCCGGTTCGGCGAGGCGCTTCATCGCGTGGAGGCCCGCAGCCCACTCCCGCTGCGCCGCGTCGCCGGCCATCTCCGTGGCCGTGCCGCCGGGCAGCAGGGCATTGGCGCGAAGGCCCGCAGCGGCATAATCCGCCGTGATGCCCCGGACGAGCCCCATCAGGCCCGCCTTCGCCGCGCCATAAGCCGCCATGCCGGGCAGGCCGACACTGTTGCCGACAAAGCTGCCGGTGAACACGAGCGATCCCCCGCCCTGCGCCAGCATCGCCGGGATTTGCGCCTGCGCCCCGAGAAACGCAGCGGTGAGATTGACGGCCAGCACCTGCGACCATTGCGCCGGCGTGATCTGCACGAGCGGCTGCAGCGCACCGACCAGACCGGCATTGTTGAACGCGATGTGCAGGCCGCCGAACCGCTCCCGCGCCGCCGCGACGGCCGCCGCGTGCGTCGCCGGCTCGGTTACGTCACCCGCGACGACCTGCGCCCGGCCGCCGGCCTGCGCGATCTCGTCCGCAAGTTGCTCCAGCGCCGCGCGCCGCCGCGCGACAAGCACCACCGCCGCGCCCTCCGCAGCAAAGAGCCGCGCCGCAGCGCGCCCAATGCCAGAACTCGCGCCTGTAATGATTGCCACCTTGTCGGCCAGAAGCGCCATGTCGTTTCTCCACATTGACTGTGGAGCGGCGACTAGAGCCGCAAGATCACGCCAGCTTCCCGCTTCTTGCGCGCAAACCTAATCGCCTGACGCCATCACGCAGCCCGCATAGCCCGGCAGCGCGCCCTGCCCGGCCCCGCCGACGCTGGCGAGCGGCGCGGCGTCGCGCGAAAGTCCCCTGGGCCAGGGGGCGTCCTGCGGGCCGAGATTGAACAGGCAGGTCAGCCGCTCGTCGCCAAAGCGGCGCTCGAACAAAAGCACGGTTTCGCTCGCCCTGCGGAAGCGGATGCTCCCCCAGCGCAGTGCCGGATGCGCCTTGCGCAGCGCGAGCAGCATGCGCGTGAGGTGCAGCAGCGAGGCGGCATCCCCCTCCTGCGCATCCACGGCCAGCGCGGCATGATCCGGGCCAAGCGGCAACCAGGGCTTGGCCGTGGAGAAGCCGCCATGAGCCGCATCGGCGCGCCAGGGCATGGGCGTGCGGGCGCCATCGCGGCTGAGCGTGAGCGGCCAGTTGGCGATCGCTTCGGGGTCCTGCAGATCCTCGAAAGCGATATCGACCTGCGTCAGCCCCAGCTCCTCACCCTGATAGAGGAAGATGTTGCCGCGCAGGCAGAGCAGCAGCAGCATCTTCATGGCGGCGAAGCGCGCGCGGGTCGCCGCATCGGCCTCCCTCGGCAGCCAGCGCGTGATTGCGCGCGGGGCATCGTGATTCTCGAAGGCCCAGCTCGGCCAGCCCATGCCGGCCCGGTCCGGCCATTGGGTGATGGCGGCTTCCACCACGTCCGGCGTCAACGCCTCGGCATAGAGGAAATCAAAGCCGTAGCTGGTGTTCAGCCGGGTCTCGCCGCGCGTGTAGAGCTTCATCTCGCGCAGCGCGTCCTCGCCGCCGATCTCCGCGACAGTGAAGCGCCCGTCATACGCATCCATCAGCGCGCGAATCCGCTCGATGAAGCGCGGAATATGGCGATGCCCCTGATTATAGACGCGCCGCTGGAAATCGAACGGACGGGTGCGCGGGCCGCCATTGGCCGGCTGCGGCGGATTATGGCGCAGGCGCGGATCGTGCATCAGGAAGTTGAGCGCATCGAGCCGGAAGCCGTCCACGCCGCGATCCAGCCAGAAGCGGGCGGCATCCAGCAGGGCCTGCTGCACGGCGGGATGATGCCCGTTGAGCTGCGGCTGCTCCTTCAGGAAATTGTGGAAATAATATTGCCGCCGGCGCCCATCCCATGTCCACGCCGGTCCGCCGAACACGCTCTGCCAGTTGGAGGGCGGCGAGCCGTCGGGCTTTGGGTCCGCCCAGACATACCAACCGGCATGATCGCCATGATGATGGTTGCGGCTTTCGATGAACCAGGGGTGCTGGTCCGAGGTGTGGGCATAGACCTGATCGATGATGACGCGCAGGCCAAGCTCGTGCGCGCGGGCGATCAGCGCATCGAAATCCGCGAGCGTGCCGAAGATCGGATCGACATCGCAATAATCCGCCACATCATAGCCAAAGTCGCGCATCGGCGAGGTGAAGAAGGGCGAGAGCCAGACAGCGTCGACGCCGAGGCTGGCGACATGATCGAGATGCGCGGTGATGCCGGGCAGATCGCCGATCCCGTCACCATTGGAGTCGGCGAAGCTGCGCGGATAGATCTGATAGATCACCGCGCCCATCCACCAGGGCAGATCGGCGGGATCGCGCTGGCTGACCGGGAGGCTGGCGGACGGGCTGGCGGGAACGGGCTGGCGATTCTGGCTCATCGGCGCCAGAGTGCATGGGAACCGGCCGCCATGCAATCGGCCTGCCTCATGGAGCGACGATCATCCGCACCCGCCCCGGCATCTGCGCGAAGAAGGCGCGCTACAAGAGCGAGGCGGACGCCTGGGCCGTGGCGCAGCGTGCCGCCGTGACGCTGCGTCCCTATCGCTGCGAACTGTGCCGCGACTATCACCTGACCAGCCGGACCAAGGGCATGCGCGTGCCCAAGCCGGTGGCTTGAGCGCCCGGCCCGCACCCTTCCCAAACAATCGCTTCCGTTTCCCGACCGTCCCTCTAAGAAAGTGGACATAATCATCGGGAGAGAGCGATGCGGTTCAAGGACAAGGTTGTGCTCGTCATCGGCGGCAATAGCGGCATCGGCCGCGCCGCGGCGGAAGGCTTCGGAGCGGAAGGCGCCCATGTGTTCCTCACCGGGCGGGACCAGACGACCATCGACGCGACCGTCGCCGCCATCCCCGGCGCGCGCGGCTTCCGCGCCGACATCGCCGATATCCAGAGCGGATCGGACGTGCTCGCCGCGATCGCGCAGGCGCATGGCCGCATCGACGTGCTGTTCGTCAATGCCGGCATCGGCGCCTTCGCGCCCGCCGCCGAGGTGACGCCCGAGCAGTGGGATCAGGTCCACAACGTCAATCTACGCGGCTGCTTCTTCGCCATCCAGAAGGCGCTGCCACTGATGCCGGGGCCGGGCGCGATCATCATCACCGGCTCGATCGGCTCGGTCGCCGCCGTGCCGGGCAATGTCATGTATGCCGCCGCCAAGGCCGGCCTGCGCGCCGTCGCCCGCACGCTCGCCGCCGAGCTGGTCGGCAAGGGCATCCGCGTCAACATGGTCAGCCCCGGCCCGACCGAAACGCCGATCATCTCCCGCACCGAAGGCGTGCCGGGCGAAGCGGTGGCCGGCCTGCGCGAGGTGATGATCAACGCCGTGCCGATGAAGCGCATGGGCACGCCGGAGGAAATCGCCAGGCCGGTGCTGTTCCTCGCCTCGGACGAGGCGAGCTTCATCACCGGCATCGACCTCTATGTCGATGGCGGCTGCGTGGAGCTGTAAAACCGACGACCCAAGGGCCGGGCGGCAGGGCTCGGCCCTGCCCCGTGCCTCAGTCTTCCGGCGCGATGGTGACGGTCAGGCCGTCCAGCTCGGCGCTGATCGGGATCTGGCAGGACAGGCGGCTGTTGGCCTGGCGATGCTCGGAGCTGTCGAGCAGATCGTCCTCGTCGCCCTTGAGTGGCGGGAGCTTGTCGACAAAGGCTTCGTCCACGAAGACATGGCAGGTCGCGCAGGAGCAGCAGCCGCCGCAGATCGCCAGCAGCTCGTCAATGCCCTGGTCGCGGATCGCTTCCATCACGGTATAGCCGTTCTGCGCCTCGAACTGCTCGCTGGTTCCGTCCCGCTTCACGACCGTCAACTGCGCCATTTTTATCTCCCAACCGTGGATCGGCTCGCTATGAGGGGCTGATTGCGAGAAATCAAGCTGGCGCGATGGGCGCCGGCGTCTTTGGGGTCATCCTGTTGGCGGGGCTGCACATGCTGGACGAAACCGCGCTGCGCACATCGCTGGACGCCGTGGCCGCGCACCAGCCGGTCATCGCCGCGCTTATCGAGAGCCACGGCTATCCCGAGCCGCGCCAGCGCGAACCGGGCTATGAAACGCTGCTGCGCACCATCGTCGGCCAGCAGGTGAGCGTGGCGGCCGCTGCCTCCGTCTGGGCCAAGCTGGAAGCCGAGCTGGGCGCCGGCTGCGCGCCCGAGATACTTCTCACGCGCGATTATGACGCACTGCGGGCCTGCGGCCTCTCCCGCCAGAAGCAGGGCTATGCGCGCAGCCTGGCCGAGCTGGTGACGAGCGGCGCGCTCGATCTGCACGCCCTGCCGGCGGACGACGAGGAAGCGATCGACGCGCTGGTGCAGATCAAGGGCATCGGCCGCTGGTCGGCGGAAATCTACCTGCTGTTCGCGGAAGGCCGCAAGGACATCTGGCCGGCGGGCGACCTGGCCGTGCAGATTGCGATCGGCCACATCCTTGGCCTCGCCGAGCGACCGAGCGAGAAGGAAACCCGCACCCTCGCCGAACCCTGGCGGCCGCACCGCAGCGCCATGGCAATCATGGCCTGGCACCATTACAACACCAAGGTGCTGTGAGCGCCATGATCATGCCAGCAACGCGTCAATCTCCTTGGCCAGCGCGATATCGCGCAGCGACAGCCCGCCGGCATCATGCGTGGTCAGGCGGATATCGACGCGGCCATAGACGTTCGACCATTCGGGATGATGGTTCGCCCGCTCGGCCATCAGGGCAACCTGGCTCATGAATCCAAAGGCTTCCACGAAGGTCTTGAACCGGAGACTGCGGCTGATGCCGCTGGCGTCGTCGGACAGGCGCCAGTCCGGTAGGGCGTCGAGCGCGGCAGCGCGCTCCTCATCGGTCAGGCGGGCAATGCGCGGCATGACGATCTCCATCCTGGCGCAGGGGGTCTGTCCCTTCTCCGCCAGCATCCCCCGTGCGGTCAAGCCATGAGCGGCGCGGCGCTCTCGTTACGCGGCATTGCCTGCCTGCGTGGCGGGCGACTGCTGTTCACCGGGCTGGATCTCGATCTGGCAGCCGGCGCCAGCGCCCAGATCGCGGGGCCGAATGGCATCGGCAAATCGAGCCTGCTGCGGATCGTCGCCGGGCTGCTGCGCCCGTTCGACGGCACGATCACGCGGGACGGCGCCGTGGCGCTCACCGATGAGCTGGACGCGCTCGACCGGGATCGCACGGTGCACGATGCGCTCGCTTTCTGGGCGCGGATCGACGAGGTGCCGGCTGCCCGCATCGCGGCGGCGCTGGATGATCTACGCATCGGCCACCTCGCCGACATTCCGGTGCGGATGCTCTCCACCGGCCAGCGCAAGCGCGCCGCCCTCGCCCGCACACTCATCACCGGCGCGCCGATCTGGCTGCTCGATGAGCCGGCCAATGGCCTCGACGTCGAAACCGCTGCCGAGCTTGGCCGGCTGGTCGATCGCCACCGCGCGCAGGGCGGCATTGTGCTCGCGGCCTCGCATCTGCCACTCGCCTGGGCGCAGGACGTGACGCTCCACCTCCACTCACCGCAGGAGAGCGCGGCATGATCGGCGCGATCATCCGGCGCGATCTCGCCCGCGCCTTCCGCTCCGGTGGCGTGTGGCTGCCGCTCGCCTTCCTGCTGCTCATCGCCGCGCTCTTTCCCTTCGCGGTCGGGCCGAACGCCACGCTGCTTGCCCAGACCGGCGGCGGCCTGCTGTGGATCGCCGCGTTGCTTGCCAGCCTGCTGCCGATCGACCGGCTGATCGAGCCGGACCGGGAGAGTGGCGTGATCGATCAGCTCGCCCTGCGCGGCGTGGGTGAAGGGACGATCCTGCTCGCCAAGGGCGTCGCGCACTGGCTCGGCTTCGGCCCGCCGCTGCTCATCGCCGCCCTGCCCGCAGGCGCGCTGCTCAAGCTGGAGCCGGAGGTGCTGCAGACCGTGATGATCGGCCTCGCGCTCGGCACGCCGGGCCTTGCCGCGCTCGCCATCCTCGTCGCCGCGCTCACGGCCGGGCTGCGCGGCAGCGGATCGCTCACCGGCCTGCTCGTTCTGCCGCTCGCCGTGCCGATCCTCATCTTTGGCGCCGGGGCGCTGCAATTCGGTGGCACCAGCGCGCTCAAGCTGGTCGCGGCCTGCTCGCTGCTGCTCTGCGTGGTGGCGCCGGTCGCCGGTGGCGCCGCCCTGCGCGCCGGGCGGGATTAGTTTCGGGCGCAGCGGGCGGTCCGGCACATCGCCGTCCGGGCGATGATCTCGAATGAGATCAAGCCTGCAGAAAGCTCTGCCTCATGCGATCGATGTTTGCGGCGTGGCCGGTGATAATCGCAAACGCCCGCGCGGCTTGCGCAATGACCATCCCGCTACCGTCGAGCGTATGACAGCCTTTCTGTCGCGCGACCCGAAGGAGCTCGGTCTCGAGCGGGAAATAGACGATATCCGCAACCCAGTGACGCGCCTCGATCAGATCCGGATCGAGCGGCAGGCCGGGATGCGCGGCCATGCCCATCGGCGTTGCATTGACGATGCCATGAATGTCCGCCGTTGAAAGTCGTCCCATGTCCGACGCGACGGCGCGTCCGTCCCCGAACAAATCGGATAGTCTTTGCGCGAGTGCCGTTGCCCGTTCGCCATTCTCGTCGGCGATGCGGACAATGGCGGCGCCGCAGTCGAGAAGCGCACTGGCGACCGCAGCGCCCGCTCCCCCGGCTCCCATCAGCAGCACAGTCTGGCCGCCAAGGTCGCCCAGGCCGGCGCGAACGCTCTCGCGAAAGCCCTCCATGTCCGTGTTATGGCCGGTGAGAACCCCTTCACGCATCTCGACCGTGTTCACCGCGCCGACAAGCGTCGCGCTGGGCGAGAGGAAATCCAGGACGGGGATGACAATTTGCTTGAACGGATAAGTGATGTTGACCCCGGCATAGCCGTCCGCTGCGAGGCCCTTCAGGAATGTCGGCAGCGCGGTATCCGCCAACGCCCGCTGGTTGAAATCGAACAGCTCGTAGCTGAGCTCAAGCCCCTGTGCCTTCGCCTCCTGCTCGTGGAGCCATGGCGAGCGGGAGGAGAGGATGGAGCGACCGATGAGACCGGAACGGATCATTGCACCTGACTGCTGGAGAAATCCCGGCGCCGCCAGAGCGGCGCCGGGCAAGGAGGGGTAGGAAGAATTAGAAGTTGGCCTTCACGCCGAAGTAGAAGGAGCGACCGATTGGGTCATAGAGCGCCGTGTCGGTGCCATTCTGCGAGCTGGCGACGAACGGCAGACTGCGATTGAACAGGTTGGTCACGCCGGCACGCACCTCTATGTTGCTCGTCAGCTTGTAATTGCCGAACAGATCCCAGGTGTCGTAGGCTCCGACGCCCACCGACGCCGTGGCCGGTGTCAGTACCGCGCTGTTGTCCTTCATCGCGCTCTGGTAGCGCCAGCGCAGGCCAAAGCCCAGCGCGTCGGACCGGTAGCCGAAGGTCGTAAGCGCCTTCCACTCCGGCGTTGCGCGCGGGGGAACCGCGCCAGGCGCGGCACCACCGACACTCACGCCGGTATAATCGAGGAAGGCCGCGCCGGGCAGCAGCTGCACCTTGTAGCTGTTGAGCCAGCCGATCGCCGTGTCGATGTAAAGTTTGCCGCTCGTCGCAAGGAAGTCCGCAGGAATGCCCCAGTGGATCTGCGCCTCGACGCCGCTCGTCTGAAGCTGACCGAGATTGAGATAAGGCGTGGCGACGTTCAGGATCTGGCCCGTGGATGTATCCCGGGTGATGAGGCCGCAATAAGAATTGCTGTTGGTATAGCTCGGATTGGAGCCGTCGAGATTGAAGCATTTCGACAGCACGGTCAGGCCCGGCACGGCGGAGATCACGTCCTTGATCTTGATGTTGTAATAGTCGACCGAGACCGAGAAATCGCCCAGAATACCGCTGCCGCGAGGCGCGTTGAACACGAAACCCAGATTGTAGGTCGTCGCGCGCTCAGGCGTCAGGCCAAGATTGCCGGACACGACCTGGCCCGTCGCGGTGGTCGGGAACTGGTAGCTGCTGATCACGGCTGACGGCACGCCTTGCGCGACGCAGAGGGTGGAAACCTGCGCTGCATTGGCGCCGGTGCGGGCTGTCGAGCGCACGTCGCACGGATCGCCAAGCGATCCCGGCGGCGTGCCGATCACGAGCTGATTGCCCTGCGGCGGAGAAAAGAGCTCGCCGATGTTCGGCGCACGGACAGCGCGCTGGAAGCTGCCACGGAACATCAGATTGGGCGTGGGCGCCCAACGCGCATCGACCTCGAAACTCGTGATCGAGCCGCTCGCCGAATAATCCGACACGCGCGCGGCGCCACCGATCGCCAGTTCATGGACGAAGGGCTTGTCCGAAAGCAGCGGCACGTCGATCTGACCGGCGATTTCCTTCACGGTGATCGACTTGCGCGACACCGGCAGGGTGTTCACCACGCCCTCGATATTGCCGCCGGGGGCGAAACCCGAGGTGGCGATGAAATCGGCGTCGGGCGAGAAGCTGTAGCTATTCTTGCGATAGGCCGCGACGAGCGCGAGCTGCACCGGGCCGGCGCCGAGATCGAAGAGGTTGCCGTTGACCTGACCCTGCACCTGCGTTTGCGAGAGCTTCTCCTGGCTGAACGCATTCTTGGTCAGGAAGGCCTGGCAAGCCGCCGAGAGACTGCGGGCATTGGCGTCACCGAACGGATTGAACCCGTCGGTGCAGAGCGATGCGCCACCATCCGCCGCACTGAGCAGGCGCTGGACCTGGCTCTTGAGCACGGCATTGTGCATGATCTGGTTGTGGATCGACTGATCGTAGGACGTGAACACGTCGAACGTCCATCCGTTCGTGATTTCGCCCTTGAGGCCCGCCAGATATTGCTGAACCTGATAGTTCTCGTCCCAGTTCTTGTCCGGGATGCCCACATAGCGCGCATTCCAGTTGAAGTTCGCGGTCGGATTGGGGCGCGAGGCGAGGATCGTGCGCAGCGCCGCGGGGATGAAGGGGTTGGTGACGGGGATGGTCGTCAGCGTCGGGAACTGGGTGAGGCTGCCACCGCTCTCCGTATTCACCGTCAGATCGACATACATGAACTGCCCATAAGCATTGAGGCTGGGCGTGATGTCGAAATCGGCCTTCACGAAGGCGGTCTTGCGATCCACCGAGTTCAGGAACTGGATCTGCTGACCGACGGGCATGCGGACGTTGTTGCCGACGATCAGATAGCCGTTGCTGTTGGTCGATCCCTTGTAGTTGAGCGCCCCGTTCTGCGTGAACAGCGTCCCATCATTGTTGAAACCGAGATTGGCGAGGTTGCTGACCGTCGAGGTGACGCCGTAGCCGGTGAAAATGCCCTGCACGACGGCAGCATTGGGCGCATTCGTCGCGCTCGGCACAAAGGTGCCGGTGCCGATGAATGATGAGGGCGTCTTGTCATTGAAGAACGACCGCGCGTTGCCATTCACCGGGTCCTGCTTGGAGTAAGTGAAGGCGGCGATCAGGTGACCGCGATCCTGCGCAAAACCGGTGCCGAAGGCGAGCGAGGCATTGAACTTGTTGGCATCGCCCTTCTCGCTGATCGAGTTCATCAGGTCGACCTTGATGCCGTCGAACGCGCGGATGGTCTTGAAGTTCACGACGCCGGACATGGCGTCCGAGCCATAGACCGCCGATGCACCGCCCGTGATCGTGTCGATCCCGCTGATGATGGCGTCCGGCAGGATGTTGATGTCGACATTGCCGTTAATGTCGGACATCGGCAGGCGGCGGCCATCGAGCAGCACGAGGTTACGGTTCGTGCCGAGGCCGTGCAGGTTGATCGACGCGCGGCCGCCGGTGCCCTGCCCGCCGGTTGCGGTGTTGCCGCCGACGGTGAAGCTCGGAATCTGGTTCAGCGCGTCGGAAAGATTGGCCGTGCCGCTTTCCTTGATCGCCGCTTCACCCAGCGTGACAATGGGACTCACCGATGTGTTGTTGGGCCGCTGGATCAGCGAACCGGTCACGATGATGTCCTGAGTTTCCGCCTTATCGCTGGCTTGTGGTTCCTGTGCCATCGCGGGCGACCCGAGGGCGACAGTGAACGTCAGCAGTGAAGCGGAAAGCGCGAAGCGCGGGCCCCTGAATTTCATGGTCATCTCTCCCAAGGCTGACTTTCAACGTCAGCTCGCGACGACTCATTTATGTTACGAACTAGTTCCGGTCAAATTATTTTCACACCTGCCCTCGCACCGCGGTGAACGACCAGGACGCACAGCGCACAAAGCAGCAGCGGACCGCAATAAGCGAGGAAGAGCAGGAAGAGCGGCGCCTTTGCCGCCATGAGATAGCCGCCCATGAGCGGGCCGATGATCGCGCCGCTGCGGCCGATACCGATCGCCCAGCCGATGCCGGTCGCGCGCACTTCTGCGGGATAAGCGGAGGCCGCCAGTGGCCACACGCCATTATAGCCGCCCTGCAGAAGCACCCCGATGAGGAAGGCGACGAACAGAGTCGCGCCCACCGACATGGTGATCGAGCCGAAGACGAGCATCGCCAAGGCCGCGCCGGTGAGCATCACCGGCACCAGACGCCCGAGCGGCACGCGGACAGCCAGGAAGCTCATGGCCGAGGTGCCGATGAAGGCGCCCAGATTATAAAGCGCGCCCGCATGGATGCCGTTTGTCTCCGAGAGGCCTGCCTCGATCGAAAGCTTGGGAATCCAGCTCACGATGAAATAGAGGACCATGAGGCCGAAAAAGACCGCGCCCCACAGGAACAGTGTCCGGGAGCGGAGCGTGCTGCTGAACAGCGCGCTCACCCGGCCTGCCGACTCATCGGCGACAGCGCCGGCCTCCCGCTCGGGCAACAGCAGCCAGGCGGCGGGGAACAGAATGACCGTGATGACGCCCGCGCCGATGAGCAGCACTTGCCAGCCATGCGTCGGCAGCAGATGTGCGACCAGCAGGCCGGTGAAGACCGCCGCGAAAGGATAGCCCGCCTGCACCATGCCGACCGCGAGATTGCGCTGGCTCGGCGGCGCGCATTCCGCCGCGAGCGCTGCCATGGCCGCCAGCACAGTGCCGATTCCGGTTCCAACCAGCACGCGCAGGGCGAACAGCTGCGTGACACTCGTGACGAAGCCGCTGGCGATCATACCGAGCGACATCAGCGCAAGCGCCGTCAGGATGATCGGACGCCTTCCCAGTCGATCGGCCAGCGGCGCGACAAACATGCCGCCGATCGCCATGCCGAGCAGGCCGGCACTGAACAGCGTGCCCATCGTGTCCGCCCTGATCGCCCAGTCCGATTGCAGCCGCGGCGCGATGAAGGAGAGGATGGTGACGTCGATGCCGTCCGCCATGTTGATGGCGAAACACAGGGCAACGACCGCGAATGCGCGCAGCGTCCACCGCTCTGGTCCGGCGGCGACCTCGCCCATTGCAACGACAGCCATATCCTCTCCTCCTTCAAGGTCATTGCCTGAGTGCAGGATCGGATCTGCTCGCCGTGGACCGGCAAGAGGTCAGTCCGCCTTTGTCACCCAGGCCAAGATGATGTCGCCGACCTGCTTCGCCCTGCGCTCGATCGCTTCGGGGCTGGTCATGTCGACCCCGAAATTGTGCGCGAAGGTGAACTGGTTGGAGACGTTGTAAAAACTGAGCGCGCTCATGTTCATGTGCAGCTCGACCGCATCGATGCCGTTCCGGAATGCACCTTCCGCCACGCCGCGCGCGATGATCCTCTCCAGGATTTCGATCACGCGATGGTTCCCCGCCGGCAGTCCTTCGATCTGTTTGAGGTGCTCGGCGCGATGAATATTCTCGTTCATCACCAGCCGCACCAGTTCGGGATGCTGCGAATGATAGCGCACATCATGCTCGATCAGGCGGCGCAGCGCTTCGGCGGCCGTGCCTGACTCGATATCGACGCCCCCTTCGCTCTCGCGCACACGGCGATAGGCCCGCTCCAGCACTGCACGGTAGAGCTCGTCCTTGCCCTCGAAATAATAATAGATCTTCCGCTTGGTCGCCTTGCCGGCAATCTCGTCGATCCGCGCGCCGGCCAGCCCCTTTTCCACGAACTCCTGCGTCGCGATGTCGACGATCTGACTGATCGCCTGCTCGCGCGATTCCGCATGGGATCGCCGCGGTGGCTTCGGCTCTTTGGCGGTCTGTGTCATTGGCGTCACCTCGGCTCTTGTCGGACACGGCCAGCGTCGAGGGACGCGCCGCGTGAAAGCTGAGCGTTAACGCCAGACGGACGCGCGGTCTGCAAGAGAAATGGGCCGACAGACAGGAAAAATGCCCGTTCTCCGACATCTATGATCGTCAGTCGATCATGACCGCCCACGTCGTCCCGCTCCTTCATTTATGGAACGAACTAGTCCCTATCATTTCTGCTTTTGTCAACGCAATTATCGTGATAGGCGATTGCAAGCCGGCCAATCGAAGCCGGCATCATGGGCAGAGGATGCGGCAAGCGCGATGAAGACCTCGATCGCAACCGTCTCAATCAGCGGCGCGCTTGATGCGAAGCTGCGAGCCATTGCCGCCGCCGGGTTCGACGGCGCCGAGATTTTCGAGAATGACCTTCTCTCGACTCATCTGAGCGCGCGCGACGTCGCCAAACTCATGGGCGACCTGGGTCTTGCCTGCACCATGTTCCAGCCCTTTCGCGACCTGGAAGGTCTGCCCGAGCCACAGCGCACCCGCGCCTTCGATCGGCTGGAACGCAAGTTCGACGTGATGGCCGAACTCGGCACCGATCTGCTTCTGGTCTGCTCCAGCTGCTCGCCGCTCGCCGAAAGCGATCGCGCACGGATGATCGCCGATCTTCACGAGGCCGGCGAGCGTGCAGCCAAGCGCGGTCTGCGAATCGGCTATGAGGCGCTGGCCTGGGGTCGGCACGTCAACGACCATCGCGATGCCTGGGCGCTGGTCCGCGATGTCGATCATCCCGCGCTCGGTCTCGTGCTCGACAGCTTCCACTCGCTGGCGCGGGGCATCCCGTCCAGCAGCATCGGGGATATAAGGCCGGAGAAGCTCTTCATCGTGCAGGTCGCCGATGCGCCGGTGCTCGAGATGGATCATCTGAGCTGGAGCCGCCACTTCCGATCGATGCCGGGCCAGGGCGAGTTTCCGCTCGATGACTGGGCCGACGCGATCCGGCGCATCGGTTACGAGGGCTACTGGAGCCTCGAAATCTTCAACGACCGCTTCCGTGCAGGCTCGGCGACCAGCGTCGCGCTGGATGGCTATCGCTCGCTCAAGATCCTCGAGGGCGGCATTACCAAACCATCCGGTTTCCAGACCGACATGCCGCCCCGCGTCACGACATCGGGCATCGAGTTCATCGAGTTCGCCGCCAGTCATGAGGAAGCGGATGCACTGGAGACGATGCTGCGCCCGCTCGGCTTCCGTCCCGTCTCGCGCCACCGCAGCAAGGACGTGACCCGCTGGAAACAGGGGCCGATCAACATCATCGTCAATTGCGAACCGGAAGGCCTCGCGCACAGCTTCGACAGCATGCATGGTGCCTCGGTTTGCGCGATCGGCGTGGTCGTGGATGATGTGCCCGCCGCGCTGGGCCGGGCCGATGCACTTCGCATCCAGCGCTTCGAGCAGGCCGTCGCGCCCGACGAATGGCCCATCCCCAGCGTGCGCGGCGTGGGCGGCAGCCTCGTCTATTTCGTCGATGCGGCGACGCGCGAGGCGATGTGGGCGCACGAGTTTCCGACAGTGCTGGAAGCCGAAGCGCCCCCGCTCCTCTCTCGCATCGATCATGTCGCACAGACCATGCAATATGAGGAATTTCTGAGCTGGCTGCTCTTCTATGTCGGGCTGTTCGACGTGCGCAAGACGCCGCAGCTGGAAATCGCCGACCCGATGGGCCTCGTGCAGAGCCAGGCCGTGCAGACGCCGGATCGCGCCATGCGCATCACGCTCAACGGCTCGCTGGCGGCGCAGTCGCTCTCCTCCCGCTTCATCCAGAACTATTTCGGCGCGGGCGTCCAGCATATCGCCTTTGAGACGCAGGACATCTTCGCGGTGGCGGAGCAGGCCAAGGCGGACGGGCTGGAGCGCCTCGACATCCCGCACAATTATTATGACGATCAGGAAGCGCGCTGGGGCCTCGATCCCGCCCTGACCGATCGCATGGCGGCCGCCGACATCCTGTACGATCGCGATGGCGAAGCGGAATATCTCCAATTTTACAGTCGTGCCTTTGCGCGGCGCGTGTTCTTCGAGATCGTCGAGCGGCGGAACTATGACGGCTACGGCGCCGTCAACGCGCCCATCCGGCTCGCCGCCCAAGCAAGACATAAGCCGGAATTTCTGGACTGAGGGAGAGAGATTATGAGCCAAACGGCCGTCACGCGTATCGGCGCCGCCATCCTGCTATCGTGCCTGTCAGCCACGCTGGCAGCAGCACCGGGCAATCGCGTCTTTCCGACCGCAGCAGCGCCAGTGCTGGAAGACAAATTCCCTAACCCGCCTGTCGCCTTTCCCGGCGGCGTCATGGCCTATCGCGACGTGGTCTATCAGACGATAACCGGCTATCGGCCGCAGATCGTCGATGTCTATGTGCCGAAGACGCCCGGCCCGCATCCGCTGATCCTCTACATCCATGGCGGCGGCTGGGTGAGCGGCCACACGCGCCACTCCGGCGCGTTCGCCGACTTCCCCAAGGTACTCGCGTCCCTGGCAGCGGAGGGCTTCACGGTCGCCAGCCTCGAATATCGCCTGTCCGGCGAAGCGCGCTATCCCGCGGCGCTGCAGGACAGCAATGCGGCACTGCGCTTCCTGCGCGCTCATGCCGCGCAATATCGGATCGACCCGAAGCGCGTCGGCGTCTGGGGCGGATCGGCCGGCGGGCATCTGACCGCCCTGACGGCGGCGACCTGCCAGAACACGACGCTTGACCCCGCCTCGGCGCAGGATGGCTGCGTGCAGGCCGCTGTCACCTGGTATGGCGTGTTCGACTTTGCCGGCATGAGCACGGCGCCGGATGGCAACAGCGCCGGCAAGCGCCTGCTCGGATGCGAAACGGTCTGCACGGCCGAGCAGATCGCGTCCGTCAGCCCAGTCACGTATATCAACGCCAAGACCCCGCCCTTTCTGCTGATCCATGGCAATGAGGACAAGACGGTTCCCGTCGAGCAATCCCATCTGGGCGAGGCGGCGCTGCGCAAGGCGGGCGTGCCCGTCGAAGCGATCTACATTCCCGGCGTCGATCACAGCTTCATCGGCAAGACGCCGCAGGCAACGCGCGATGCATCACTCAAGGCCGTGAACGCCACGTTCGATTTCTTCCATGCCAAGCTCGGCGTGCCGACGAAATGAAGGGCTGGCGCAGGCTCTGGCCGGTTCTCGCCATGGCGCTGGCCTCCGCCGCCGGGGCGCAGCCTGTCCCGGTGGATGGCGGCCAGATCGATGGCATCCAGCTGACCGGCGGGATCGATGCGTGGCTCGGCGTGCCGTTCGCAGCGCCGCCTTTGCGTGACCTGCGCTGGCAGCCGCCGCAGCCCGTAAAGCCGTGGGCAGGCACCTATCATGCCGATCGCTACGCGCCGGAATGCCTGCAGCCCCTGCGCGGATCGACCCAGAATCATTATTTCGGCAATGAAGCGACCAGCGAGGATTGCCTCTATCTCAACATCTGGGCGCCCAAGGGGGCGAAGAAGGCGCCGGTCATCGTCTGGATCTATGGCGGCGGGTTCAACATCGGCTCGGCGAGTATGGCCAATTATTCCGGCGAGCCGCTGGCCCGCGCCGGCGTCGTGCGCGTCAATCTCGCCTATCGGGTCGGCCCGCTCGGTTTCCTTGCCCATCCCGATCTCAGCAAGGAATCGGGCTATGGCGGCTCGGGCAATTACGGTCTGATGGACCAGATCGCCGGCTTGCAATGGGTCAAGCGCAACATCGCCAAATTCGGCGGCGATCCGGAGAATGTGACGATCGTCGGCCAGTCCGCCGGCGCCATGTCCGTGGCGCTCCTGCAGATCAGTCCGCTCGCCAAGGGCCTGTTCCAGCGCGTCGTCGGCATGAGCGGCAGCGCGTTTGGCGGGATGATCGGCCCGGCCCCCCTCGCCAAGGCAGAGACGCAGGGACTGGCGCTGCAGAAGGAACTGGGCGCAAAGTCGCTGGCGGAGCTGCGCGCGCTACCCGGCGATCGCGTCTCTGCCGCATCGACACCGCGCGACGCCATCGTGCTCGACAGCCATGTGCTGACCGGAACGGCGGAGGACATATTCGCCGGCGGACGCCAAAGCGACGTGCCGGTCCTCATCGGCTACACGCGTGACGAGAGCTTCCGCCCGCTGGGGCCAGTCACCTCGCCGGAAACCCTGGCGACAGCGGTTCAGGCGCGCTTTGGCGGCGCGAGCGATGCCATCCTGACCGCTTATGCCGGCAACGATCCTGCCCGCGCCGCTGCCGACATCGCACGCGATTCGACCGTCGGCCGCCAGATGGCCGACTGGGCGATCCATCAGCAGCGCGATGGCCGCCAGCCGGCTTATGCCTATCTCTTCACGCGCCGCCAGCCTTACGCGCCGGGCATCAGCTTCTCCGACCATGATCCCGCGACAGTCGGCGCCTATCATACCGGCGACGTGCCTTACTGGCTGCGCACGCGCGACGCGCTGAACCTGTTCCGCCAGACGCGCGTCTGGGAGGCTGGCGATGTGTCGCTGGAGGCACAGATGTCCGGCGCGCTCCTCTCTTTCGCGCGCGACGGCAAGCCTGTCAGCAGCGGCCTTGGCCAATGGCCGGCTTTCAATCCTGCCTCGCCGCGGCTGATGGAACTCGGCGTCACCAGCCGGATCACTGCCTGGCCGCATTTCGCCGATATGGCGCTTTTTGCCAGTGCGCCGGCTGCTGAGCGCTCCCAGAGCGCAAGGCCACGCGACTGAGCGGATGATGGGCTGGTTCGCCGCCGCGTTGCTTCTCGGCCTTGGCTCGGCGGGGCAAGCGCAGCCTGCGACGGACTGTGCTGCCGGGACCAGGCTCGACTATGTCTGCGGGCCGCAAAAGCCCGAAGACGTGATTGCCATCCCGCACAGCAAATGGCTGATCGCAAGCGGCTTCGCGCCGGGCGCCGGGCTGAAGCTGGTCGACACTCACGCGCGCAATTCCCGGTTCTGGTATCGCGGCGACCCGACCCAGATTGATCCCGATCGGCGGGCCTTCCCGGATTGTCCCGGCCCGGTCGATCCGGCTGCGTTCAACGCGCGCGGCCTGTCGCTGCGGCGCCTGTCGGCGGATCGGTCGCGCCTGCTCGTCGTCAATCATGGCGGCCGGGAATCGATCGAGATATTTGACGTCAGGACCGGGCGTGGCGCGCCCCGGCTGACATGGCGTGGCTGCCTGCTCATGCCGTCCGGGCAGGTCGGCAACAGCGTTGCGAGCTTTGCCGACGGCACGATCCTGGTGACGGTCCTCACGCGTCCCGGCACTACGATCGCCGATTTCGTGCAGGGCCGCATCACCGGCGGGGTCTGGCAATGGCGTCCCGGCGACAAGGAATTCATGCTGCTCCCCGGCACCGAGCTGCCCGGAAACAATGGCATCGAAACCGACCTGGACCAGCGCCGCTTCTATGTCGTCGCGTTCGGCTGGCACAGCGTCGTCGTGTTCGATCGCGCCGATACGCGCACGCCCCTCGCCCGCATTGAGGCGCCGGGTTTCATGCCGGACAACATCCACTGGACCGGCGGCCGCCTGCTCCTCGCCGGCATGCGTCTGGACGAGCCGGCCTGCGGCGGCTTGCGCAAGGTGATCGACGGTGTCGCCGATCCCATGACCTGCCATCGCGGCTGGGTAGTCGGCGAAGTCGATCTCAAACGTCAAAGCATCGAAACTCTGGCCGAAGGGGCGCCAGAGCCTGACTTCAATGGCTTGTCGTCAGCGGCGCTGGTCAATCACGCGCTTTGGCTGGGGTCGTACCAGAGCGACCGTCTTGCGGTCGTGAGGCCGGGACCCGCTGATACTCATCGATGAGTCCTTACAAGCGCGGGCAACGCTCGATCGACGAAAACGCTATGGTCGCCGTCAGAACACCCAGCGAGGGACCTTTGCCAGCGTCCCACGGATCGCGGGATTGAGATCGACAGCGAGGCGGCTGTGATCGTCGAGAACCATCGTGGCACGGTCGACCGGGGTGTAGGGCCGCCATGCCGGCAAGGCGGAGACGGCGGGACTGCCGTGCCGGGCAAAGGATATCCACGCCGCGCTGCACGCTTCTGCCAGGGGATAGCGGTCCGCGCCATCACCCAGCAGCGGCCGGGCCAGATCGACAGTGTCGAAGACATAGGGAATCTCGATGCCGTGCGGCGCGCCATATTTGCCGCCGAAGCGCGGCGATCCCTTGTTGAACCAGTAGACGAAGGTCGGCGCATGGCCGAGGGCGGCGCGACGCTCCGCAATCTCGATGGTCCCGCGCCGCATGATGAAGTCCGCCATGATAAGGCTGTAGAGCTTGCTCGGCGAGGCTTCCGGCGACTGCGCGCGATACTCGCGCACCACATCTGCGGCCAAAGGACCGAGGAAAGGCGCCAGCCTTGGCGCGAGATCGGCCCAGCCGAGGCTAAACAGGGTGGGATCGCCCGCGCCGAAGATCGTGGTGGTCTCATCTGCCGTCGATCCGATCAGCAGCGGCACATCGGCCGAAATGGCCGGCGCGGCGGGATCGAACGGATGACCCGGCAGGTTGCGGCCATCCACGACCGGTCCCAGTCGCAGCTGCCCCATCGCGTCATTGCCCTTGATGGCGAGGATGCGCGCGAGCTGCGCGGTAGGCACTGTCGCGAGCTTGCCTAAGTCGCGCGACGAGAGGCCGAGCCGGCGCAACACTTCAGCCGTGATCTTGCTTGCATCGGCCGGTTCGATGGCCCGCACGCCCGGCCCGCTCTGGACAACGGCCTTGTGGAAGAGGCCTTTGGCGGCGGGCATGGCGAGCAGGGTCGAGACCTTGGCGCCACCGCCCGACTGGCCGAAGATCGTGATGTTGCCGGGATCGCCGCCAAAGGCCGCGATATTGTCGCGCAGCCAGCGCAGTGCGGCGATGATGTCCAGCATGCCGGCATTGCCGGAATCCGCGAAGCCTGGCGACAGCTCGGCCAGATAGAGATAGCCGAACAGGTTGAGCCGGTGGTTGAGCGTCACCACGACGACATCGCCCTTCGCCGCCAGCCGCGTGCCGTCATAGAGTTCGGACGAGCCCGAGCCGACGGTGAAGCCACCGCCGTGCAGCCAGACCATCACTGGCCGCTTGCCGCCGTCCGCCAGTCCCGGCGACCAGATGTTGAGGGCCAGGCAATCCTCGCTCTGCGGCGCCTGATACTCGTTGTTGACCGCAAAGAGCGCGCCGACCTCACCGGTTGGGGGCGGATTGTGCTGCGGACATTCGGCCGGCCATTGCAGTGCGGGCCGCACGCCCCGCCAGGGCGTCACTGGCGCGGGCGCGGCAAAGCGCGTCGCAAGCGTGGAGGCTGCGTAGGGAATGCCCTTGAAGACATGCGCGCCGCCCGAGAAAATCCCGCGCACGCGGCCGGCGGTCGTTGCCGCCTCGCTCGGCACCCACGCCTCGGCGGGGGCCGGGATCAACGCCGCAGCAGCCAGTCCGCCGCCAGCCAGCAGCGCCGCGCGCCGGCTCAGCTCGGGATGGTTCACGGCAGGAAGTCCGCGTCCCGACGCCAGACGCTCGGCATCTTGTAGGGCACGTCGATATGGACGACCTCGATGCGGTCGATCTTGCCCGCCGTGATGTGGAACAGCTCCAGCATCGAGAGGCTGCCCGGCTTCTCGATCCAGCTCTTCATCGGCGTGCCGTCGGCGAGCCTGGCCATCTCCTCTGCGGCGCTATGGTCGATGCTGGCGCGCGCCAGGACAAGCCCGCGCGCCTCGTCGACGATCATATAGTCGCGGTCGCGCACGGCACTGTCGAAGATGAAGTTGCCGGTCTTGAACTGCTCTCCGCAGGAGAGCTTGCCTTCCGGCCGCTCGAACTTGGGATTGCCGGCGGATTCAAAGCCGTTTTCCTGGCGCCGGCAGTCGTCGGTGAAGGTGGTGAACAACACCCCGTCATTGAGCTGAAGCGTACTGAAATAGCCGTTGGCGAGGTCGATCATGCGCCGCCGCGCGGTGCGCTTCTCGGGCGGCAGGATCGCCGACATTTCCGGATAATGCTTGTAGGCGAGCGGATCGCCCGCTGCCGGCGATGGCGCCTTGCCCTTCTCGGGCATCTTCACCAGCGTCTCGACCTCGCTGATCCGCCCATCCTGCACGCGCAGCCGCATCCCGTAATAGGAGGGCTGTCCGCGCTGATCGATCACGCCAAAGAGACCTGCCTGCCCGGTCGCCGGATCAGTGAAGATCAGCGGCGCGGGGTGGAGACGGTTGGCCGTGTTCCAGGCGCCGTCACCCACGCGCAGCATGACATTGTTCTCGCTGAACTTGACCCGGGGTGCCCAGGGCAAGCGGGATGGGTCGCGCACGATCAATGCGTCCATATAGCGCTTGACCATGCCCTCCAGGCAGGCGGAGTCACATTCGGGGCGGACCGGCTGCCCTTGCTCGCGCGGATCGGCCCCGGCCCAGACAGGGGCGAGCGGCGCGGCGAGCGTGACGGCAAGCGCGGCGAGGCGCAGCGGGATCGTGCGGATCATCGGCGGTTCTCCTGTATAAGGGAGCGCGGGACAGCGCTCAGGGAATGTTCTTGCGTTCGACGGTCCAGCGCGGATCGGTGCACAGACGACAATCGGCACCGGCGAACCAGCGCGCGGCGCGTGCGTCCCCCTTGAGCTGCCAGTCGAGCCAGGCGGCCGTAACCGTTGCGAAAGCGCCGCCATGGGGCAGCCAATAGGTGCCGGAATGGGCGACTCCCTTGCGATCGGCGCGGAAGGCAGGAACGCCGCTCAGGCGGGAGAAATCGTCCCTGGCATTGGGGAGCGCCACGTCGGTCTCGCCATTGATGAGCGCGATTGAGCCATGGATCTGTTTCAGGCTTTCCTTCGTCACCTTCGCAGCGCCGGGCAAGCCGCCCGAGCCGAGGCCCCACACGCCGCTGTTGAGCATGAGCGTGGTCGTGATGCGCGGATCGCTCGCGGCCAGTGTCAGCGCCTGAAGGCCTCCACAGCTGTGGCCGGCGACGGCGATCTTCCCGGTGTCGATGCGCCCCTTGAGCGGACTGTTCGCTGCACCATTTTGCGCGACAGCCCAATCGATCGCCTGGGTCATGTCCTCGGGATAGGAATTGGCCGGCGCGTTGACGTCGATTGGCCCTGCCGGCAGCGTCGGGTTTTCTTCCGGCCAACTGTGTTCGACCGAGCGTGGCCCGGGACGGCCGAGCGCCAGGACCAGATAGCCGCGCGATGCGATGTCGGTCAGGAAAGAGCGGTAGCGGTTGGAGACGTTGTCGCAGCCGCCATTACCCCACACGAAGATCGGCAGCCTGGTCTTGCCGAACGCCGAGAGATTGGCCGGGCGGTAGACCGTCTGGCGCGGGAGGCCTGCGTTTGTCTCCATCACCACGCGGTAGGGGCCGCGCCCCTTGTCGGAAGGCGCGGCAAGGGCGGGCGCAGAGAGCGCCAATGCAGCCGTCAGCCATGTCGTCAGAGTCAGGCGTGCGCCCATGCGTCCTCTCCTTTGAACTGCGTTTGTACGAAGCGTGGTGGGTGGGGATTTGTCCCTCTGCCCACCACGCCATCGTCCCCTCGGCTTAGAACTTGCGCTTGAGCGTCAGCCACCACTGGCGCGGCGCACCGGGCGCACCGGTGACCATGGCCGTGTTGTTGCTCTGTCCGATGCCGGTGTAATAGAGCTCGTTCGTGAGGTTGGAGACCTGCGCGGACAGTTGCCAGTCTTCGTCGGCCGATTTCCAGGTCAGGCCGGCATTGACCAGCGAGAAGGCCGGGATCTTGGCCAGCGCATTGTTGATCGTGTTGGCTTCCTGCATGGACTGATAGCTGTAGTCCACGCGGGGCGTCAGCGATCCGATGTCACCCAGCTCGATCACATATTGGGCGCCGAGGCTGAACTTGCGCTTGGGCGCGTAAGGCAGCGTCATGCCGTAAGTGATACCGGCGCCCAGACCACCGGCGGGAGCCGTGCAGCCTGGGGTTACGCCGACCGCACAGCCGGACAGCGCGTTATACTTGAAGTCCAGCCAACTGGCCGAGCCGTCGATCGTGAAGCCGCGCACCGGCTGTGCCTGCACTTCCAGCTCAAGGCCTTTCAGCGTGGCCTTGCCGGCATTGACGAAGAAGGAGCAGCTCAGCTCGCTCGTGTTGAAGAAGCAGCCGGTATTGGGCGCCGTCGCCGTGCGCGAGAAGACGCTGGCGATGAAGTCCTTGTACTTGTTCACGAAAGCCGAGACGTTCAGGCGCAGCTTGCGATCGAAGAAAGAGGTTTTGGCACCCAGCTCATAGGCGGTGAGCGTCTCCGGATCGAACGGGCGGGCCTGATCGGGATAATAAGGCCGGGGATTGACGCCACCGCCCTTGAACCCGGTCGAAATGCTCGCATAGGTCATCACGCTCGGCGTCCACTGATACTGGAGGATGCCGCGATAATCGACATTGCTGCCCGAATAATTGCCCTGCGCGCCATTGAGGCCGCAGAAGGCGACGTGGACGTTGCCATAGTTCACGCCATTGACGACGCACGGGAAATAGGGAGCAGCCGTTGCCCCCGGGCGCCCGCCGCGGCCGAAGTTGAAGGTCTTCTCTTCCTCGGAATAGCGGATACCGCCATTGAGCTCGAGCTTGTCGGTGATGCGCCAGGAAGCATTGGCAAAGGCCGCCCAGTTCTTGGCCGGGATGGAATCATTTTCATAGAAGATGATCGGTCCCTGATCGACCGTGCCGGAATAGGTGCTCTTGCGCTTGATGTAGAAGCCGCCGACGACCAGATCGACCTTGTTCTCGAAGAGGCTGGCAGCGAGGCGCAGCTCCTGGCTGAACTGCCAGTTGGTGGTGTGGTAGGTGAGCACCGCGTTGCTCAGGTTCGTCGCGTCGATGTCCTGCACCCAGTCCGCATCATAGCTGCGATAGGCGGTGATGGAGGTGAGCTTCAGCTTTTCGGAGAGATCATAGTCGATATTGGCCGAGACGCCCCAGCCGCTCACCTGGCTGACCGGCGACACCGAATAGGGCGGCGAGCCGTCGATGGGCTTCACGTTCGCATAGGTCGCATAGTTCACATAGGGGCTTTTGGTGAACGTGTCTCCCGCGCCGCTCCAGGGTGAGTAGGAGAGGAAAGGCGAGGTCTGCGTGGCTGCGTTCCAAAGCGTCAGGCCATTGGTCGCGGCGGTCGACCACATCGGGTAGGTCTGGGCGATCGAGCCGGTGCCGGCCTGATAGCCCGTTGCCGTGGTCATACCCACATAGAGCAGCGTCTGCGGCGCGGCTTCGGAATTGTCCTTGGACACATCGCCATTGATGTTGATCTCCAGCCGGTCGCTGGGCGTCCAGCGCACCGAGCCGCGCAGCGCGATGTAGGACTTGCCGCCCTCGGTGCCGAGCTTGCAGTTCTTCCCTTCCGCCTGCGAGGGGATGTTGTAGGTCGCGGCCAGCGTCGGATGCGTGCAGGCGAAATCATAGCGAGTCACGTAGCCGTCCTGATTGCGCGAGACGCCCGCGATCCGCACCGCGAGCCTGTCCGGCACGATCGAGAAATCGGCGCTGCCGCGGAAGTCGCGGCGCCCATAATCGCCGATGGTCGCCTCAACATAGCCACCGTTCCTGCCGTCGGGCTTCTTGGTGTAGAGCTTGATCGAGCCGCCGATGGAATTCATGCCGGCGAGAGTGCCCTGCGGACCGCGCAGCACCTCGATGCGCTCGAGGTCGAGCAGGTCGAGCACCGATCCGGTCAGCGTCGAATAATAGACATCGTCGACATACAGGCCGACGCCGGGCTCAAAGGCATAGTTGAAGTCGGTCTGGCCGATGCCGCGAATATGCGCCTGGAGCGATGGGCCATTGGGGGCGTTGGTCTGCAGGTTCACGTTCGGCGCCTGGGCGGCAATGTCCACGACGCTCACCTGCCCGCGCGCCGCCAGCGTTTCTGCGCTGATCGCGGTGATGGCGATGGGCGTGCGCTGGACATTCTGTTCACGGAACTGGGCGGTGACGATGATGTCGCCGTTGCTTGCATCATCACTTGCCGAGGCGGCAGTCGCGGCGGTCTGCGCCTGTGCGGCGCTTGCCGGAATCAGGGCCGCGAGCGTCAGCGCGCCGGCCAGTGCCATGGCGGATGCGCCGAAGCGCGTTGCGATCGACAGCGTTTCCTGTTGGGTCCGGCCACGTCCCGTTCTGATAGACATTTCACTTCTCCCCTAATTTTGATTATTAAATTAAAACAAGTATTTAATATGATTTATTCTGTTGAAACCTTAACCAAGCGGTCGGCCGCTCGCGGTCTCCTTGGGCATCGCCTGGGTCACATCCCAATGCTCGGTGATGAGCCCGTCTTTCAGGTGAAAGATGTTGATGATGGCGCTGCCCGGATCGTCGGGGCCCATCCGCCCGATGATCTGGACGGTCGCATAATCGCCGTCGACGAGCACGCGGCGGACCTGGATCTCCGTTGTCGCCTTGGCGAACACCGGCTCCAGCCATTTGAGCGCATTCTCGCGCCCATCGGCGATGATGGGATTGTGCTGCTTATAGTCCGGGTGGACATATTTCTCGAAAGCGACGCGCGGCTGGCGGCGCTCATAGAGCAGCGTCACAAAATCCGTCATGATCGCGCGGTTGCGCGCGGTGAGGGCGGCATAGTCGGCCGTGCTCGTCTGCGCAGCCGACGCAATGGCATCCGCAGCAATCGGTCGAGTGACAGGAAACAGCGGCGCAGCGCCCTCCCCTGCTTGGGCTGATGTCATGGACTTGCTCCCGGAAAAGGACGCGCTGAGCTGCGCGGTTGCGGTGGCGACACAGCGGAAACCGGACGCCTGATCGATGCTGCCCCGGCCGCGAGCGACGGCCTCCTGAGGATAGGGACAAAGCGGGCGCGTGCGGTCCACGTTCAGGGCAGCGGTTCGGCGCGCGGCGACGATCGGCCCCGGTGCGCGGCCCTGCTCGACCCAGCCGATGAGCGCGGCCAGCATGTCCGTGGCCGGATGTCCACTCGGCGCGACATCTTCCGATCCGCCAAAGGCATCGGTGCCGTCGCCGCCCCGGCAATGGGTCATTCCGGGGACCATGTAGAGCCTCGCAAAGGCCGACTTGTCCGTGCCCGGCGCGCCTTGCAGCGCGTCGTACAATCCGATGGTCGCTTCGGGCTGCACCGAGGCATCGACCCAGCCCTGATACAGCATCAGCTTGCCCCCGCGCGCGGCATAAGCGGACAGGTCAGGGCTGGTCGCGTCCATCGTCGTGAAGGCTGCGCGTGCGGCAGGCAGATCCGTGGCGATATCGAAACTTTGCGGGTTCCAGCCGGCATCGCGATGCACGACCTGACCGAACATCTGCACCGGCAGTGGCGGCAGGCCACCAGGCCGCGCCGTGATGCCGGGCAACAGGCCATGATCGTAGCGCCGCCCGGCACTGTCGGTCAGCGGCGCGATGATCGCCTGCGCCGTCGCAATCTTGCCGGCCGACAGGCAGCCGGCGGTCTGCCCCGGCGCACAGGCAAGCTGCGTGACCGTGAACGCGCAGCGGCGCGGATCGGCGATGACGCCATCGACGAGCCCGTCACCGGCATCGCAGGACGCGACCGCGCCGCGCGCCACGACGTCCCAGTCGGCGCTGGTCA
Source organism: Sphingomonas sp. (assembly GCA_017304655.1). Classification (GTDB taxonomy): domain Bacteria; phylum Pseudomonadota; class Alphaproteobacteria; order Sphingomonadales; family Sphingomonadaceae; genus Sphingobium. The sequence goes on along the minus strand of JAFKLY010000006.1, from coordinate 287,482 downwards.
ACGCGGCCGCTCCGGCTCTCGTCTGGGTCAGGTAGACCTGGAGCAGCCGCGCGGCGAGCAACGGGACATCCTGCCCGGGCGCCCCGATCAGCGCGCCGTCATAATCGGCAGGGTAAAGCTGCATTTCGCGCAGGCCCTGACGCCCGCCGCCGGAGCAGCCGATGAAATAGGAAAAGCGCGCCGCGCGCCCATAATAGGCCTGCGCCGCCGCCTTCGCGGTCTGGGTCAGGAGATGATAAGCGCGCTGGGAATAATTTTCTGCCTTGCGGGGATCGTCGATCCAGCGCTCACCCTGGCGATGGCCGGTGTCGCTTGAAGCCGTGACGAAGCCCTGGCTCACGCCACGCGCCATGTCCGCATAATTGAAATAGCCGGCCTCGCCGCCCACGCCCGCGCCGAGCAGGCGCTGGTTCCAGCGGTCCGTGGCGGGAAGCCAGATCTCGAAGCCGATATCGCCCTCGATCATACCGGCGAGGCGACAGAAGGGCGCGCGGACGATGGCCCCCTCCGGCGATGTTGCCGACACGGGGCTGCGCCACGGCGCTTGCGCAATCGCTCGCGCCACAGTCACCTGCACGCTCGCCGGCAGCGCGGCGGCGAGTTGCGCACAGCGGGTCGCGTCCGGCCCGGCTGCCTGCGCAGCCTGGGCCGGAACACCGGCGGCCATCGTCGCCGCGAGGGCGAGGATGTGCCGCCGCTGGCTCAAAGCACCGCCCAATAAGTGAAGACGGAGTGATTCTCACGCCGGTCGGCCTTGCCGATGAACACGGTGCGGGAGAGCCAGCCATGCGGCCCTTCGGGCGCATCGAAGCTGGGCGTGAGCGCCATATAATATTCGTCCGGGCTCACCGGCTCGTAATTCTGCAGGCGCTGCAGCACCTCGGCGCTGCCATTGCGCAGGCCGGTGTTGCGCAGCTCGATGATCGCGCCGTCATCGGCCTCGATCAGATAGCGCGCATCGAAGCGCACCGTGTGATCGGACTTGATCGTCGGCCAGTCGCCGCCCGTGTGCGGGATGACCTTGCCGTTGAAGCGGGGGCCGCTCACTGTGCCGCCCAGCACGCCGACGAAGCCGCGCTCCAGACCCCAGGTGGTGGGGCCATAGCGATAGCGCTTGGTCAGCTGGATTTCGATCTGGAACGCATATTCGAGCTTGGGGGGTTGCATGACATCTCCTTGAAATGCGGGGTGATCAGGGTCTTATCCATGGACCCGGCGGACGGGGCTCATAGGCAGCGAGCTGTTCCGAGCCGAACTGGCCCATGAACCGGCGCTCGGCGGCATAGGGGTCGTCTTCCTGGCGGATGCTGGTTCCAAACAGCATCGTGGCGCGCCGCTCGGCGTCATAGGGCGTCCACTGCGGCGCCGCCGGATGGCTCGGCACGCCGGTGCGCGCGAAGCTCGCCCACATGCCGGACATGACGGCGCGCAGCTGCTCGGCCGCGGGCGTGATCGCCCCCATGAAGGGCCAGGCGGACAGGTTGCCGAATACGAAGGGCAGCTCCATGCCGTGCGGCGTCACGCCGGAGAAGGCACCCACGGTGGTCGGCCAGTCGATCGTGTAGAGGAAGGCAGGCGCCGCCTTGAGCGCGGCCTTGCGCTCGGCGAGCAGCGTCGCGTCGAGGAAATAGCTGCGGTCCGTGGTCAAACGCGCGAAGAGCGACCCGTTCGCCATGCCAGGGAACATCGCCCTATAGGTCGCAATGGCCCCCGATGCCTTGCCGGCGGGGAAGAAGGCCTGCGCCTGGGTGAGCAGATCGGCATCGCTCAAGCTGGCATAGGCCGGCTCATTGCCCAGGAACAGCGCGGTCTCGTCCCGCGCCGTGCCGATCATCATCGGGATATGCGCGGAGAGCCGCGGCGCGTCGGGGAAGAATGGATGGCGAGGCAGGGCCTTGCCGTCGACGAAGGGACGAAACTGGCCCGTGGCATTGCGAACGTCGATCCCAGCCGCTGTCAGCTCGGCAGTCGGCACCTGCGCCAGCTTAGCGGTCTCATGCGGGCCGATGCCGAGGCGGTGCAGCAGCCGTGCGGCGCGGTCGGTCGCGATGTCGGCTGTGTCCATGCGCAGGCCGGGGCCGCTTTCCACCACGCAGCGATGGAACAGCGGAACCGCGCCCGGCATCGCCATGAGCGTGCTGGTCTTGCGCCCGCCGCCGGACTGGCCGAACACCATCACCCGGTCCGGGTCGCCGCCAAAGGCGTGGATATTGTCCCGCACCCAGCGCAGCGCGAGCTGGATATCGAGCAGCCCGACCTGACCGGACAGCGCATAGCGCGCATCCGCAAAGGGCGCGAGATTGAGGAAACCAAAGACATTCAGCCGGTGGTTGATCGAGACGACCACGACATCCTGCGTGCGGGCGAGGAAGGCGCCATCCGTCAACGGATCGGAAGAACCGCCGGTCTCCCAGCCGCCGCCATGCAGCCAGAGCAGCACCGGCCGCGCGCCGGTAAGCGCGGGGGTCCAGACATTGGCGACGAGGCAGTCCTCATCATAGCCCGGCGTCGCCGCGCCGCCGAGGCCGCCGCGCTGCGGGCAACGCGGACCGAAGCGGGTGGCGTCCAGCGTTCCGCGCCATGGCGTGCGCGGGCGGGCGGGCAGGAAACGCGCGGCACCGCCCGTCGGCTCGCCATAAGGAATACCCTTGAAGACGAAGACATCCTCCTGCCGCAGCCCCGCGATCCGGCCGGCGCGGGTCGCGACCTCCGGGCCAGGCTGAGCGCGAACGGCGCGCGCCGCCAGCAGGCCAACGCCGCCGGCGAGCACAGTGCGGCGCGAAAGGGGGAAGTGGCTCACGCCGCCCTCCCCCTTGGATCGAGCTCGGCCTCGTCGATCGCCATCGGGCGGCCGTGCGTCTCATACCGCAGGAAAAGCAGCGCCACGGCGCCGATCAGCGCAAAGGCGGCCAGGCTGAGGAAGCCGGGCGTCACGGCATGGCGCGTGGCGGCGGGTGAGAGCAGGTTGCTGCTGCCCGCGATCAGCGCCAGCAACATGGGTCCGATCAGCTTGGCGAGGCCGCTCGTCGTCTGGGTAAGGCCGCCGCCGGATGCTGCGAGCCGGACCGGGAAAAGCTCCGTGCCGAACGGCGTCGTATTGGCATAGCCGCCGTCATAGAAGAGCGCGCCGGCAAGCAGGCAGAGGAAGAACACCGGCACGCCTGCGATGAAATAAGGATGAAGCAGGGCCGCGCAGGTCATGCAGATCGCGGCGCCCCAGCAGCAGATGAGCGCCGAGCGCCAGCGGCCAATGAACTGCGGCAACACGGCCCAGAGAATGCGGCCGATCACGCCGCTCGCGCTCACGTAGACGAAATAGCCTGCGGCCTGCGCCGGCGTCACATTGAGCAGCATCGAGACGACGGTCGGCCCCCAGAGCGCCACGCCGAAGCCGGACATACCGAGGCCGGCCGTCATCAGGATGATGAGCCAGAAGCGGCCCGGGAAGCGATAGAGATCGCGCAGGCGAGCCGGCGCGCGCGGTGGCGGTGGGGATGGCAGCGGAACCTTGTCGAGCGGGATGTCGACATATTGCGCCACGACTTTTCGCGCCTCGGCGCCCCGCCCTTGCGCAATCAGCCAGCGTACGGACTCCGGCACAAAGAACCAGAGCGCGATGACCATGGCGATGGGCGAAAAGCCAAGCAGCGCCAGCCCACGCCAGCCGAGCGAAGCGGAATAGGCGGACACGAGCAGCGAGGCGATGAGCACGCCAAGCGGCGCCACGACTCCCGTGCTGCTCGCCAGGATCGTGCGGATACGCGTTGGCGCCAGCTCGATCATCAGGGTGATCTGCGTGCCGCCATAGCCGACCCCGACAAGGAAGCGCAGGAACGCAAAGAGCTTCCAGCTCCCTTCCGGGACCAGCGCCGAAAAGCCCGCCGCGAAGGAATAGAGCAGCATCCCCCACAGCAACGCCGGCTTGCGCCCATAGCGATCGGCGAACCAGGCGAAGGGCATGGCGCCCGCCAGCTGGCCGATACCGGCCGCGAGCAGCATCACCGAGACCTGACCAAAAGTGAGTTTCCAGGCCGGGCCGATCATCGAGACGAGGAAGCCGACAATGAAAAAGTCGAAAAACTCGAAGATGCCCTGCAGCATCAGCAAGCCTACGAGAATCCAGAAGCGGGGCCGCAGCCGCGCCTGATCGAAAAGCGTGAGCGCATCTGGCGCCTCGGCACCGGCAATGGAGGCAGCGCCGGTCATCCGAGAGCGCTACCTTCCATATTCGCGAGCGCACTGCGACCCATGTCGTGCGGCATCCCATCCTCCACCCGGAACTGGCCGGTCGAACGCCGACTCTCTGTCCGACAATGAGACTTGCAAAAAATCTCATCTGATGCAAGTCTATTCCGGTGAGTGCGAAAAACACCTTCTTTTGGAGAGCATTTCAGGCCGTTGGCCCCGCCCGCCTGTGGCGAGTGCTTCATGCCGCTCCCTTTGCCGCCTACAGTCGGCAATCCGGCCGCGTTGGAAAGGAGCAATGAAGATGGCGAAAGCGCAGGACACGCAGGAGTCGACGGGTGTGACCGAGCGGACGCTGAGCGCGCTGCGCTGCGTGGCCGAACGCGGCGAGTTTACCCCCAAGGACATTGCCGAGGAAGCCGGGGTACCGGCCAGCACGGCCTATCGCCTGCTCCAGTCGCTCGGGGCCATGAACTTCGTCGAGAAGGCAAGTCAGGGCAATTACCGGGTCGGTCGCGAGTTCATCCGCCTCGCCGCGCGCGTGATGGAACATCTCGATTATGGCGCGATTGCCCATCCGTTCCTGCAGGCGCTTTCGGAGCGCTTCCAGGAGACCGTCGCGTTCGCGCTCTATCTGCCCAAGGATCATGCCTTCACGATCGTCGACACGATCCAGGCAACGCATCCGCTCCAGTATGTCGTCGCCAAATATACGTTGCGTCCGATGGTCTGGGGTGCGCTCGGGCGCTCGATGCTCGCCTTCCTGCCGGATGAGGATGTGCACGCCGCGATCGAGCGGCAGGGCCAGCCGCCTGAGCCCGGCGCACCGCCGGTCACCTTCGAGATGCTGCAAGGCGAATTCGAGTCGGTCCGGCGGCAGGGTGGCTATGTCGGCCTCAGCCCCAACGCGCTGGGGACGAACGGCACTGGCGCACCCGTTTTCAATTCGCGGGGCCAGTTGCTGGGCGCGCTCGGCATCGCGGTGCCGCTGGTCCGCTATGATGCGAGCCTCCAGCCCGAGATGACGGCTGCCGTGATCAGCGCGGCGCGTGATCTGAGCGCTGCGCTCGGCTTCGTCGACAGGGGCCGGCGCGGCAACAACTTGTCGACGCGCACAGGCTAGACCGCCCGGCTTGCCAGGACGCGCCGCCGCAGAAGCGGGCGCCTCGGCAGCGGGCATGAGGGAAGGAGAGGATGATGAGGATGCCCATGCTTTTTGCCGGCGCCGTGGCGCTGGTCGCGATCACCGCCGGTATCACCTGGTTCGTCGCGCAATCCCGGATGGAGAGCCGCGCCAAGGCGAATATCGCGCTGGTGCTGGATATGTGGGACGGCGTCATCAACCGCGCCGATCGTGACGCGGTGATGAAGTATATCGCCCCCGATTATCGCCAGCATAATCCCAATGTGGCGCAGGGTCGCGATGGCGTGCTCAAGCTCATCTCGGTCATCAAGAACCCGCCGCCGGGCATGGTCCCGCCGGGCCGCAAGACCTTCAATCGCGCCATCGCCCAGGGCGATTATGTCGTGATCATCTGGGACCAGCCGCAGCCCGATCCTGCGAAGCCGGGCGAGACTTATGTCGGTCAGGCCTTCGACATGTTCCACGTCCAGGACGGGCAGGTCGTCGAGCATTGGGACGATACCCGCAAGGCCCTGCGCCCTTGGACCCCGGACGGGGACTGAGCGCCGACGTTCCCATCATGAGGAGAGAGATGCGATGACCAGCTATGGCGAAGACCGAAGCGCCATCGAGGACCTGCAGGCGCGCTACATGTTCGCGCTCGATTGGCAGTCGCCTGACGATTATGCGGCGACCTTCACTGAGGATGGCGTGCTCGATTGGGCCGGCGGCATCGTCGAGGGGCGCGAGACGATCCGCGCGGAATGCCATGACATGCGGGCTTTCTTCAGCCGCCGTGCGGCGGGCGATGCGCCGACGCGACCGGCCCGCCTGCGGCACTTCATCACCAATGTAGTGATCCGCATCGAGGGGAATCGCGCCTGGAGCCAGGCCTATTGGTTCGAGATCGACAATGATACGCGGCTGCGCTGGCCCTATGTCGGCGGCTACGGCCATTATGAGGACGAGCTGCGCAAGGAGGAGGACGGCCAGTGGCGGTTCACGCGCCGCAAGATCTTCAACGAATGCATGAACGACCGCGCGGCCAGCGACGTGAATCCGGCGGGAGTACCGGCATGATGGGCGCTCCCCACAATCCGCCCAGCCAGCATGGGAGAGCGTGCGGGATGGGCGCGGCCATGGCGCCCAAGATCGTGGCCGGGCTGCTGCTGCTCGGCGCAAGCCCGGCCGCGCTCGCTCAGGCGAAGGCGCCGGCCGTGGATCGGGCCGCCGTGGCGGCGGAGCTTCAGCGGCTCGAAGATGCCGACGCCGTCAAGAAGCTGCAGCGCGCTTATGGCTATTATCTGGACCGCGGCTACTGGCGGGAGGCAACCGATCTTTTCGCCGACGATGCGAGCTTCGAGTGGGGGCAGGACGGCGTCTATCTCGGCAAGCAGCGCATCCACGCCTATCTGGTGCACAGCACCGGCGGCAATCCTGGCCCCGGCCTGCCCTTCGGCCAATATAATCATCACATGCAGCTTCAGCCGGTCGTCACCGTGGCGCCAGACGGTCAGACCGCGTCGGCGCGGTGGCGGGAGCTTGCGTTGCTCGGCCAGTTCGGCAGCCATGCCGAATGGGGCGAGGGCATCTATGAAAACCGCTATGTGAAGCAGGGCGGCGTCTGGAAGATCAAGGCGCTGCATTTCTATCCGAGCTTCATCGCGCCCTATCAGGGCGGCTGGGCGCGGCTGAAACCCTCCCCGGCGGACTGGCGGACCAGCACGGCCCGCGCGCTTCCGGCCGATCGCCCGCCAACGGTGAGTTACAGACCCTTTCCCGACCAGTTTACCCCACCCTTCCACTACACGGCGCCCGTCGCCGCCGCGCCCCGCGCCGGTTCCGATCCGGAAACTGCCCGTCTCGCCATCCTGCGCTCGCGCCGCGCGATCGAAAATCTCCAGGCGGCGCTCGGCTATTATATGGACAAGGGCCTGTGGACGCAGGCGGCCGGTCTCTTCGCGCCCCGCGCGACCTATGAACATGGCCAGAGCGGCGTCTATGTGGGCCGCGCCCGCATTCGTCAGGCCATGGCGCTGACCGGGCCGCAGGGTCTGGCACCGGGGCAACTCAACATCTTCATGATGCTCCAGCCGATCATCGACGTGGCGCCGGACAATCGCACCGCCAAGGCGCGCTGGCGCAGCGATGTGATGCTCGCCAGGGATGGCGCCGGACAATGGGGCGAAGGCGTCTATGAGAACGACTATGTGAATGAGGGCGGCGTCTGGAAGATCAGCGCCTTGCGTTACTACCCCACCTTCTATGCCGATTATGACAAGGGCTGGGCGAAGGGCGCCATCCCGCTCGCCGGCCCCAGCACGGTCCTGCCGCCAGACCGGCCCCCGTCGAGCAGCTTCGGCGGTTTCCCGGAAACCCGGCTGGTCCCGTTCCATTATGCCCATCCCGTCGCGCAGGCCGAGCCTGTGGCAGTCTGGCCGGCGAGCGGGGATGCCGTCGCGGCTGGTCTGCGCACCCGCATCGAGCGGCTTGAGGACCATGATGCCATCGAGAAGGTGCAGCGCGCCTATGGCTATTATGTCGACAAGAACCTCTGGCGGGACGTTGCAAACCTCTTCGCGCAGGACGGCACGGTAGAGATTGGCGGGCGCGGCATCTTTGCGTCCCGTCCGCACATCCTGGCCTATCTCCAGTCGCTGGGGCCGGAGAGGCCGTCACCGGGCTTCCTGATGAACCACCAGCAGTTTCAGGGGATCACGGATGTAGCGCCGGACGGAACCCATGCCGCCGGCCGCTGGACGGCCTTCGTCATGGCCGGCAAGGCACCTAACGCCGATTGGGGCGACGTGACCTATGAAAACACTTATGTGAAGGTGAACGGCGTCTGGCAGATCAAGGCGCTGCACGCCCCCTTCACTATGTACACGCCCTTCGCCGATGGCTGGGGCAAGACCGCAACGCCGATCACCCGGCCGGACAGCTGGCCGCCGCCGCCGGACTATCCGCCCTCGGTGCTGCACAACACCTACCCCAATTTCTATGTCGCGCCTTATCATTATCCCAATCCGGTCACCGGCGCGCCAATGCCGCCGCCGGACCCGGCGGCGGGCGGCATTGCGCCGATGAAGGGGAGGAGCGAACCATGATTGCTGCAAGGCCGATGAGGGTGATGGCAAGCGCGGCCGCCGTGCTGATCGCGCTGCTGTCGACGCAGGTTCAAGCCAGGGAAGAGACGATGACGAGCACACCGCAGGCCCCTCAAGTAGCCAAGGACCAGTTGGCACTGCTCGCCAGCCCAGACCCAGCGCTCGCCGCCAACAAGCGGCTGGTCTATGACATGTACCGCGTCGTGCTGCAGGCCGGGCGAGCCGACCGGGCGCGTGAGTTCATCGCCACCGATTATATCCAGCACAATCCCAATGCGGCGCAGGGGCTCGCGGGGCTGGTCGACTATGTGCGCTCCACCCGGCCCGAGCGACCGATTCTCGATACCATCACCTTGCCGCTCATCCACATCATGGCGGAGGGCGACCGCGTCGTCATCGCCTTCGTCCGGCCGGAAAAGGACCCCAAGGGCGAAACCTACTACACGACCTGGTTCGACATGTTCCGCATCGCGAACGGCAAGATCGCGGAACATTGGGACCCGATGCTGCGCACGGACGCAAAGATCGACCCCAATGACAAGACGCTGAAGTAGGCCTCGGGCACGACCGGACCGCCTCTCATCGATGCTTGCGTCTGCGCAGGATCAAGCCCCCTGCCCTCGCCGCTCGTGAACCCCCTACCGCGCACCGGCTTGCCGGGGGCGAGCCTGTGATGCACGATTAAGCAAGTGTCGCAGCCCTTTGGAAATCGTTTTGCGCCAAAGGGATGGCCACGAAACCGGAGCCTCCCGCCATGATCGCCCTGATGATGCTTGCCGCTGCCACTCCTGCCGTCCCGGTTCCGCCCCTGCCGGTGATCGAGATGCCGCGCGCGGCTCCCACAACGCCCGTCAATTTCGAGGTGGAGGTCCGCGCCGGAAGCGAGCTGCTGTGGAGCGGGACGATGCGTGTGTCGGGCCAGTCGCCCGCGAGCTTCACGCGCAACAAGACCGACGCTCCCGAGGCTGTGTGCGCTGCGCCGGTCTATAACAGCACGAACAGCCGCACGTCCCTCTCGCTGACGCTCACGGGCCGGCGCTTCGCTCAGGAGAAGACAGGCTATAATCTGCGCGTGACCTGGGAGCGGCCCGGTCCTGCCGCGGATGCCTGCGAGGCGCCGCTAAGCACCCGGACTGTCGCTTTGGCGCAGGATTTCTCCATCGCGCCCGGCCAGAGCGTGACGGTCACCGGCGATGCCGGCCTCAGCGTCACGCTGCGCCGGCGCTGAACCGCCGCCGACCGACCCAGGATCTCGTCCGCGTCCGGCGGCTGGCAGCCTACATCTCCGAATGGCGCTTGATGGTCGCTGCATCCAGCCGCAGGAAGCGCGCGGCATTGTTGTAGAGAATGTCGCGCTTCTGGGCTTGCGACAGGAACGGCGCCTGTTCGATCGCCTCGATCGACTGTTCGATCGCTTCCGGCCACACCATCTGGTCCGATCCGAACATGATGCGATTGCCGAAGCCGGCATCGACCAGCGCCTTGAGATAGCGATAGAAGGCCTCGCGCGGCTGAGTGAACGCGATCACGCCCGTGTCCAGATAGACCTGCGGATGCGCGTAGAGCAGCGCCAGCGTGTCATCCAGCATCGGGTAGCCGGCATGCATCAGGTTGAGGCGCAGCTTCGGATGGCGGACGAGCACGTCTTCCAGCAGCAGCGGACTGCTCATCCGCGCGCGATAGCCCATGCCCGGCAGATAAGGCGTGCCCGGCGGCCCCGGCCCGACGTGCAGAGACACCGGCAGATCGGCCGCCTCCGCCGCTGCCCACAGCGGCTCCAGCTTGGGGCTGTCCGGCGCGATGCCGACATATTGCGTCCCGATCTCGCCGATGACCGCGATATCGCCGGCCTTCTTCGCCGCGCTGAATGCCTCGGTCATCCCCTTCTCGTTCGACATCTCGTCAAAGGCCGGGGAAAGGCCGGGCAGCACCCGCTCGGGAGACGCCTTGCGCCAGGCGGCCACCGCCTTCTGCCGATCGTTGACCACGCCGATGATATTGCGTCGCTCCATGATGGCGAGCGATTTGCGCATGATCTCCTCGCCTGTCATTGGCGACCAGATCGGCTTCTGGCAGGTCGGATTCTTGAAGAACCGGATCATGGCTTCCGGCCAGGGGGTTTGCTGGTCCCAGACCGGCATCGGGAAAATCGGCCCGCACAACGCCAGCGGCGCCGGCCCCTGATCATTCGCGCCAGAGGCGTGCAAGTGCATGTCGATGATCGGCTCCCGCGCGGACGCCAACGTGCCCCCGAGTGATGCCCAGCCCATGATCACGGCAGCCATCACCCACAATGCTCGACGCATCCCACGATCCCCCACTGACCCATCAGGCCCCACTGCCCGACATCACCTTTGCCTAGGTGTCAGCCGGACCAACCGCAAATCATTTCCGTCGTGGCCGGCAGCGCCACGCAAGATTGGAGGCCGCAGGCTTGTGTTCCGCCCGGTGTCGCGGCAGTCCCTATGTGGATGGCCGACGCGACAGATCTCGAAACGACCCTGCTGGGGCCGGTCCTGCCCGATCGCAGCTGCGGCGATTGCGGGGCGTGCTGCACGGTCCTCACCGTGGACACGCCTGACTTCAAGAAGCCGGCCGGCACGCCCTGCACGCATCTGTCCGCGCGCGGCTGCGGCATCCACACCGTGCGCCCGCCTATCTGCCGAACATGGTTCTGCGCCTGGCGCCGGATCGCGCACATGCCCGACGCCGCCCGGCCTGACCTCTCCGGCCTGCTCGTGTCGCTCAATTTCGTGCGCAACCCGCGCAATTGCCTGGAAGGCGTTTCTCTCAACGTCCGCGTGATTGCCGAGGATAGCGCGATCGACACCGCCATGGCTCAGACCATCCTCGACGCCGTCTGCGATCGCCTGATCCCGGTCTGGTTCAGCAATGGAACGCAGAAGATGCTGATGCACCCCGATAATGAGGTCGCGGGACTGATCCTCTCGGGCGACCCCGCGCCCGCCCACCTCAGCGACGAGGTCGCCGCCTGGCGCGAGCACTACGGCATGTTTGAGGGGGAGGAGCAGGCTGCAGCAGACCGGTCCCGAACGGCAGCGAAAGGCGGTTAGCCTCGATCCACTGCGCGTTTGACGTGCTGACCGTCAAGACCGAGCCGGGATCTGGTTAGAGGAGCGCTTTTCGACATCCAGGAAAAGTGATAATTGGAAATCGCGTTTCCTAAGAACCCCTTGGGAAGGTCTCTGTGAGACTGCTGCGCTGAAGCCGAAGGCTCAGTGTCGTGCGTGTGGACAGCGGGGTGGTGAGAACACCGTCCAGCGCAAGCATTCGCTCCCGACCAAGGGGCGGCCATCAGGTCGCTGCGCAACCGTTTTGATGAAGATCAAGATGGAGTTCTCATGAATCAAATTTCGAAAGCTCGCGTCGAAAAATTTTCGGCTCAGAACGGCTTGTGCCACTACTGCAAGCAGCCAATGTGGGAGCGTGATCCGCACGAATTTGCTGAACGCTTCGCCCTTAACGACCGAAGATTGAACTGGCTGCGATCGACAGCGGAGCACCTTCATGCGCGCTGCGACGGAGGCAAGGATACAAAGAACAACATTGTAGCAGCTTGCCGCTTCTGTAACGCCCATCGTCACCACGCCTGCAAGGCGCTGCCACCCGAAGCCTATGGTCAGCACGTACGAAAGCGGCTGGCTGCGGGCAAATGGCACGGGCTTCATCTGCGGCCGTTGTGCTGAACGAAAGTCCCTCTCTGAGCAGCGGCTTCAGCCGCCGGATCGACGGGTTTGTTGGCGACGCCCGTCGATCCCACCCATGCAGCTTATAGGGCCCGAGCGTTTATCCTCCCCGACCTCGTTATCACCAGCTCTTTCATACCCTATTAAACCTGCATATCAGTCCTTTAGCAAAGGATCTCCGTCATAGAACCGTCGCCAGACCGGAGGTTCACGCCATGATTGCCCTGCTGATGCTCGCTGCCGCCGTGCCGCCCGTCCCGGTGCCGCCGCCCATCGTCGCCTTGCCGCGCGTGGACCCGGCCTCGTCAGCGCCGCCGGTCACGTTCGACGTGGAAGTGCGGGCCGGCGGCGAAGTGCAGTGGAGCGGGCCGATGCGCGTCTCGGGCCAGTCGCCCGCCTCCTTCTCACGCAACAAGAGCGATGCCGCCGAAGCGCTTTGCCCGTCGCCGGTCTATCCCGGCGCCAGTGCGCGCACCTCGCTCTCCGTCACGCTGACGAGCCGCCGTGTCGCGCCGGACAGGATCGGCTACAACCTGCGGGTGAGCTGGGATCGCCCCGGCCCGGTCGCCGATGCTTGCCTGGCGCCGCAAAGCACGCGGACCGTCGCGCTCACGCAGAACGTCGCCATCGAGCCCGGCCAGAGCGTGACGGTGAACGGGGACGGCGGACTCAGCGTGACGCTGCGGCGGCGCTGAGCGCCCCCGCAACCCCACTTCATCATAAAGAACCGTCTAAGTCGTCAGTCCTTGGGCGCCACGTTGCGGAACCGGATGAGCCAGCGGCCGTTCACGCGCACGAGATCGTCGACGCCCCGGCCGGCGGCGGCGAGGCGCGGGGGATTGGTGCCCGGCGCGCCGGCGAACACCGTCATCCAGTAATAATGGTAGCGGGCATGATCCTTGTCGATGAACTCGATATAATCGTTGCTCATCACATGGTGCATGGCGGGGATGACTTCGCCCTTGGCGCGGCGATCATCCTGGCTCTTCTTGAGGTCCGCGACCATCTTGCTCAGCGCCTCGGCGCCCTTGGTCGCCCCGAAGGCGCCATCGGGCGTGAAGACCGCCGCATAGGCGTCCGGATTGAACCCATCGATCGCGCGGACATAATTCCACATGAGCTGGGCGATCTGCGCGCGGTCCTGCGCCTCGCGCAGAATGTCGGCGTCGGCCGCTACCGCCGCTGCGGGCGCGGCCACCATCATCAGCGCCGCGATGGACGCAGCGGTCAGTCTCTTCATCGGCATCATCCCTCCAGGCCTCTCCATCAAAAGGTCAGCGTGGCGCCGATTCTCACTGTCCTCGGTTCGACCACGCGACTGAGCCGCCCTTCCACCGGTGCGGCATCGAAGGACGGCAGATAGGACTCATAGAGATAAGCGATGTCCTTGTCGCCACTGTCGAAGATATTGACGCCTTCGGCATAGAATTCGACCGGGCCGATCTTGTAGGCGCCGCGCAGGCTGACGACGTTGCTGCCCTTGTCGCGCACGCTGTTGTCCTCGATCAGCGGATAAGGCCCCAGATGGCGCAGCCGCGCGGACAGCTTCCACGGCCCCTCAATCACCGAGACGCCGATCTGCCCGGCATTCTCGAAGGCATTCGGGATATAGTCGCCATTGTCATAGCGCGAATGGCTGCCGGTATAATTGCCGTCGATGGCGAGCCACGGCAGCGGGCGCCAGAACAGCACCAGCTCATAGCCATGGCGCTTGCTGGCGCCGCTTGGCTCCACCGCATTGGAATCGCCCACGAAGCGCAGCTCGCTGCCGACATCGAGCCACCAGTAAGTTGCGGTGACGCTGAAGGTGCCGAGTTGCAGGCGCGCGCCCAGCTCCTTGCCCGTGCCATGGACCAGCACCGGCACCGGCGTTGCGGTGACGGCGCCGCGCACGTCGTTCGAGTGGAAGCCCTTGCCCCAGTTGGCATAGAGCTCAAGCTGCGGCGTCACCGTCCAGGCCAGCGCAACGCGGGGGGAGACGATGGTGTCCGTGCCGGTGCCCTCGCCGATCGCCGCAGCCTCGGCATCCCGCGCCCGCACCGAATAGCCATAATGGTCCGCCCGCAGCCCGCCGATGACGCGCACGCCGGGCACCACCGTCAATGCCGCCTCGCCATAGACGCCCAGCGAGGATTCGGTGACGCGATAGGCGCCGAAGCTCTCGGCGAACGCCCGATCGACCGTGTGATAGACGCCGACATTGCCGATATCGTCCAGCCGCCCCTCGCCGCCCACGGTGAGTTTGAGCGCGTCGGACAAGTCCCACCATGTCTCGCCGCGCGCCTGGAAGATCCAGCGCCGGTCGAACTGGCGGATCTGCGCGCTGGTCCCGTCCGGATTGGCGTAGACCGGGTTCGAGAACATCCACCAGTTATAATATTGCGCCGATGCGCTGGCGCGGAAGCGCGTGCCCTTGGCCTGCGCATTGCCGATGAAGCGTGTCGTCATGCCGCGCGCGCTCGGGTCCGGCGCGCAGAACACATCCGGGCAGATGGCCGAGCCGATGGTCCGCTCGGGGATCTGTTCGGTCGGCTTCCAGGTGGCGTGATAGCCATGAAGGGACAGGCTGAAGTCCGTCTCGCCGATCGGCTGGCTGTATTTGGCGAAGCCGGAGACATGCCGCATCGCTTCGGGCTGCTGCCACGGGCCATCATAGACCTTGCCCTGCCCGGCGAAGGTGAGCGCGCCGGCGCTCCCCACATCGAGCGTGCCGCCGGCCGCGACGCGCCGCCAGCCGAACGAGCCGCCCTCGGCCGAGGCCCATGGGCGCTCGAACCGATCGACCGTGGTCAGATAGGCCGCGCCCGCCAGCGCGAAGTCGCCGCCATCGGCGCGATAGGGGCCTTTGCGATAGTCCTCACGCTCGACGATTTCGGGAATGAGGCCATTCAGATCGAGATAGCCCTGGCCATGGCCATGCGTGCGGAAGTTCATCTGCACGCCGTCGATATAGGTGGTGAAGTCCGATCCATGATCGAGGTTGAAGCCCCGCAGGAAGTACTGGTTCGCCTTGCCGCTACCGGAATGTTGCGCCGCGATCATGCCCGGCACGGCTTCCAGCAATTCGGCGACCTTGAGCAGCGGCCGCACGAGGAGATCGGCCCCGCTGAGACTGCCTTCGCTCGCTGCGCCGGCAATGCCGATCTTGTTCTCGCCACGGCCAAAGACGACGATCTCGTCCGTCTGGCTCTCGCCGGCTGCGGGCAACAGCCCGTCCTGACCCTGTGCCGCTAATGGCGCCGCGCAACCAGCCAACAGCAGTGCCACCCAAGATTTCCGCATCTTCCTCGCCTCCCAATCGACCGGCTTATCGCTCCGGCCTTGACCGGTCCGGCGCTAGTGGCGGGAGACGCGGCGGCAAGTTACATACGGTTTCGGGCTCGTGCGGTAACGTTACAGTTCCGGTTTTCGGGCCAGCGACAGGGATCGGTCAGTCAGCCGACCAGCGCGCCCAGATCGCGGTCGGCAGCAGCAGGCCGCGCGCTTCCTCCCGCACCGCCAGCTCGCCACACTCGATGCGCCCGGGCAGATCAGCAAGATGCGCCCGCAGCAGCTCACCGATTGCGAGCGCCGACATGCGCACCGCATAGACGGTGAGGAACAGGAAGCGGCTGTCCGTGTCGAGCAGCTTGCGGCAATCGGCGATCAGGCCGGGCAGGTCTTCCTCCAGCCGCCAGATCTCGCCATCGGGACCACGGCCATATTTGGGCGGATCGAGCAAGATGCCGTCATAGCGCCGCCCGCGCCGTACTTCGCGCGCGACGAACTTGGCCGCATCGTCGACGATCCAGCGGATGGGGCGCTCGCCCATCCCGGCCAGCGCGGCATTGTCCCGCGCCTGCGCGACCGATTTCTTGGAGGCATCGACATGCACGCACTCCGCGCCGATGGCGGAAAGTGCCTGCGTGCCGACACCGGTATAGCCAAACAGGTTGAGGAACTGCGCGCCCGGCCGCCCCTTGAGCAGCCCCCTGCCCCAGGACCAGACCGGCGCCATGTCCGGAAAGAAGCCGAGATGGCGGAACGGCGTGCAACTCGCCTGGAAGCGCGCTTCCTCCCAGCCCAGCGGCCAGCCATCGCGCGGCACCGGCTTGTCGAAATGCCAGCGCCCGCCGCCATCCTCATCCGAGGCCGGAATGAAGCTGCCATGCGCATCCCACTGCGCCTGCGCCGGTGCCCACATCGCCTGCGGCTCCGGGCGGATGAACCGATATGGCCCATAGCGCTCCAGCTTGCGACCGGCGCCGCTGTCGATCAGACCATAATCGGCCCAGGGCTCGGTGATCATCACGCCGAGCGGCAGGGCCTGCCGGGGATCAGACACGGCGCGGCGTGGCGCGTTCGGCGACATAAGCGGTCACCGCCTCGAACGTGGCGGGCAGCGTCGCATAGCGCTCTTCCCGGCCGAACAGATCGCCCGCGCGGGAGGGCAGTGCCGGCCGGGTGCCGGTGGCGCGCTCGACAGCGTCGCGGAATTTCGCCGGATGCGCGGTCGCCAGCGTGACGACCGGCACGGAAGGATCGAGCTCAACCGAGCGCGCCGCCGCGAGGCCGACCGCACTGTGCGGATCAATGATCTGCCCGGCCGCATCATAGGCCCAGCGCATGGCGCGCGACATGCCGTCCGCATCAATCCGGGCCGAGGCGAAGAGCTTCGCGGCGCCTTCACGCTGCGCATTGGTGAGGCGCATGGCCTTCGTCGCTTCGAAGCCGGCCATCTGATCGGCCAGCGCGAGTCCGTCGCGCCCGCCCAGATCGAACAGCAGCCGCTCGAAATTGGAGGAGACCTGAATGTCCATGCTCGGCGTCGCGGTCGGGATCACGGTGCCCTGGCTGTAGTCGCCTTGCGAGAGCGCGCGGTGGAGAATGTCATTGACGTTGGTCGCCACGATCAGCCGCTCGACCGGCAGGCCCATGCGCGAGGCAACATAGCCCGCGAACACGTCGCCGAAATTGCCCGTGGGCACGGCGAAGGCGACCGGCTTTTCCGGGGCGCCGAGGCGCACGCCGGCATAGATATAATAAACGACCTGTGCGACGAGCCGCGCCCAGTTGATGCTGTTCACGGCGGACAGGTCGAACCGCGCGGCGAAGTCCTTGTCGTTGAACATGCGCTTCACCAGCGCCTGCGCATCGTCGAAGCTGCCCTCGATGGCGATGTTGTAGACATTCGGCGCGAGCACCGTGGTCATCTGCCGGCGCTGCACGTCCGACACGCGGCCGGCGGGGTGCAGCATGAAAATATCCACCTTCGCGCGGCCCGCCACCGCATCGATCGCTGCCGAGCCGGTATCGCCGGAGGTCGCACCGACGATGGTGATGTGCGTCTCGCGCCGGCTCAGGAACTTCTCGAAGAGCAGCCCGAGCAATTGCAGGGCAACATCCTTGAACGCCAGCGTCGGGCCGTGGAACAGCTCCAGCAGCCAGTGCTGGTGATCGAGCTGGACGAGCGGCGTCACCGCGGCATGGGCAAAGCGACCATAAGCCTGCGTGCAGAGCGAGCGGAGCTCCTCCTCGGAGAGGCTATCCCCCACGAACGGCGCGATGACACGCACCGCCGTTTCCACATAGGACAGCCCCCGCATCGCCGCGAGATCATCCGCCGAGAAGGTCGGCCAATGCTCGGGCAGATAGAGCCCACCGTCGCTCGCGAGACCCGCCAGCGTCGCCCCCTCGAAATCGAGCGCCCCGGCGCGCCCTCTGGTGCTCACATACTGCATGGCTGCGCTCCTAGCCGTGGCGAAGCGCAGCGGCAACAAAAACGCAATGGTCGCGAACGCAAAGGCCGCTCAATGCAATGCGGGTGGCTCGTGAAACGGTGCCGCGACGCAGGAAACCCGCGCATGCCGCTCGACCGGCGGCAGCGCGCCAAGCACCAGAGACTGGTCGTCTTCGAGCCGCATCGCCGCAAGGTCTATCCGCATGTTGCGCTGTTGCTCTGGCTCACGCACGTCGGCCAGGATCACCGATGATCCATTCACGCGTGCGATCGGAAAGGTCTGCGCCGCCAGACATTGCGCGTAGCAATAGCGCCCGGCGAGAAGATCGAGACTGAGCGTCTGCCGGTACGCCACGCGGCGCGCAGCCCTGACGCCCACGCGCAGGCTCTCGTTCCCGGCGCAGCGCAGGCCGATCTGCGTCTGCGTCGCGGGTGACGCGCCGATCAGGCCAAGACAGAGCAGGGAAAGGGCAGCCAGTCGCACGGCATGTCTCCGGAAGCTGCGGTCCGCTAGATCAAACCCGCGCGCTGGACGCAAATGAACTTCCCGTCATGTCTCCGGCGGTGGCGGCGCCTCGCCCTGCCAGCGCTTGCGCACGGCCAGCACATAAATGACCGCCGCGACCAGCGCGAACAGGAACCACTGCACCATATAGGAGCGGTGGTTGTTCGGCACGGAAGCCGGATCAGGCGGCGCCGAGGCTGTGAGGCCAGGCGCCGGTGCTTCTGCGACGATCATGAGGCGCAGCGGCGGCGCCCTGTGCGTGATGCGTTCCAGCCAGGGCGAGTTGTCCGGCTCATGCGTGGCGAGGCCGCGCACCGGGCCGCCGCTCCAGGCCACGGTCGCTTCCGGCCGCTGGCTGACGCCCATGTCGACGACCAGCCCCGGCCCTTCCGCACCGGTGGCGCAAGTGGCGATGTGCCGCCAGCCGGGCTGACCGTCCTTCGAGCGGCCGCCGACGACCTGCCAGCCGACGACGCGCAGGCAATTGGCCGACAGGCGGCGGAAGAGATAGGTCTCGTCGGTCGGTGTGTCGGCCGGATAGGCCGTGGCCGGCAGGCCCATGTTCGCGCGCCAGACGGCGATCGCCGCTTCCTTCTGCTGCGCGCGGCCGAGCTGCCAGATGCCAAGGCCGATCATAGCCAGGATCGCCAGCGCCACGATGATCGTCGCGACCAGCGGCAGCTTGCGGATCACGGCGCGTCGTCCGCCTGACGGGCAGGATCGGCCAGCCGGCCTTCGCGCGCCTGATTGCGATATTCGAGGATCAGCAACGCAGCCTTCGATACGCGCAGGCAGAAGATCACCAGCGCCGTGGTGAGCGGCACCCACAGCAGGATATGCACCCAGAAGGGCGGGTTGGCGGCCAGCTGGAAGAACAGCGCCAGCGCCGTGACCAGTCCTCCGACGATCAGGATGAGGAACGCCGCCGGCCCATCACCGACATTGAACTGGTTGAAATCCAGCCCGCAGGCGCGGCAGCGCGGGGCGAACTTGACCCAGCCATCGAACAGCGGCCCCGTCTCGCATTTGGGGCACCGAGACGACAAGGCCGCGCGGACGAGCGGTGTCGCCGGCGCGGCCTTCTCTTGCGTCATCGTCGGGATCAACCGCCGTGGACCGGCGCGCCCCAGCCGCCCCACACATAGACGGCGACGAACAGGAACAGCCACACGACGTCGACGAAGTGCCAGTACCAGGCCGCCGCCTCGAAGCCGAAATGCTGGCGGGGCGTGAAGTGGCCCTTGTACGAACGCACGAGGCAGACGATCAGGAAGATCGTGCCGACCAGAACGTGGAAGCCGTGGAAGCCGGTCGCCATGTAGAAGGCCGAGCCATAAGGCGTCGTGCCGAACGCGAACGGCGCATGGGCATATTCATAGGCCTGGATCGCCGAGAACAGCGCGCCCAGGATGATCGTGAGCCACAGGCCCTTCTTGAGGCCTTCGCGATCGCCATGGATCAGCGAATGATGCGCCCAGGTCACGGTCGTGCCCGAGCAGAGCAGGATCAGCGTGTTGAGCAGCGGCAGCTCGAAGGCGTTCATCACTTCGATGCCCTTCGAGGGGAACAGGCCCTCGATCGGCGGCAGCGCGCTGGGGAACAGCGAGAAATCGAAGAAGGCCCAGAACCAGCCGACGAAGAACATCACTTCCGAGGCGATGAACAGGATCATGCCGTAGCGCAGGTGCAGCGAGACGACCGGGGTGTGGTCGCCGGCATGCGCTTCCTTCACGACATCAGCCCACCAGAAGAACATGGTGGCCAGAACGCCGAGCAGGCCGATGAAGAAACCGGGGCCGCCCCAGCTGCCCATTTCGGTCGGGTGCATCCAGCTGATCGCGCCAAGCGCCATCACGAGCGCGGACATCGAGCCCATGAAGGGCCAGAAGCTGGGCGGAAGAATGTGATAATCGTGGTTCTTGGCGCCGGCCATGTTCGTTCCCCAGTATTGAGCGCTTATCGATTTGCGCGCCTGTTTAGCTGTCGTTGCCCGGCTTCTCAACCGGATAGAAGGTGTAGCTCAAGGTGATTTCCTGAACGTCCTTGTCATCGGGATCGTCGAGGAATTTCTTGTCGACATAGAAGAGCACGGGCATGCGCACTTCCTGCCCGGGCTGGAGCGTCTGCTCGGTGAAGCAGAAGCACTCGATCTTGGTAAAATATGGCCCCGCCTGCTCCGGCGTCACATTGAACACCGCACGGCCGGTCACCGGCTTGTCGGAGCGGTTCTTGGCAATGAAGATCGCCATCGACTTGCCGCCGACGCCCACGCTCACCCGCTTCTTCTCCGGGTAGAAATCCCAGGCGAGGCCATTGCTCACATTGGAATCGAAGCGGATCGAAAGCTGGCGCACACCGGAGAGCTGCCCCCCCGTCACGCCCGCAGCCTGCGCCTCGCTCACCCGCTGCGTGGTACCGCCAAAGCCTGTCACCTGGCAGAACAGCCGATAGAGCGGCACGGACGCGAAACCGAGCCCCAGCATCGCCAGCGCAACCAGCGCCGCGATGGCGGCGATGCGCTTGTTTCCGGAGCGAGGGGTGGCAACACTCGTCATGACAGCCTCAATGCGACATCTTGGCGATGGTGATGCCGAAGAACAGGATCACCAGCGCACCGAGGATCAACCCCGTCACCAGCGATCGTGCCCGCTGGCGGGCCTGGATCAGCTTCTGTTCCTCGGGGGTCATGCGGCAAATACCCAATGGTCGACGACAACGGCGCCGAAGAGCAGGAAAAGATAGAGGACCGAATATTTGAACAGGCGCCGCTCCGGCTTCATCCGCTCGGGATCGGTTTCCCTGTTCAGCGCCACCTGCACAGCCATCACCGCGAACAGGCCGGTCGCGATCAGCGCCGTCAGGCCATAGATCGGCCCGGTGAGCCGCAGCAGCACCGGCGCCAGCGCGGCCACGCCCATGATGCTGGTATAGCCCAGGATCTGCCGGCGCGTCGCCGCCTCACCCGCCACCACCGGCAGCATCGGAATGCCGGCATTGGCATAGTCCATGCGCACGAACAGCGCGAGCGCCCAGAAATGCGGCGGCGTCCAGAAAAAGATCAGCGCGAACAGCGCAACGGGCAGCGCGGCGATATCGCCCGTCACCGCCGCCCAGCCGATCAGCGGCGGGAAGGCGCCTGCCGCGCCGCCGATGACGATGTTCTGCGCAGTGCGCGGCTTGAGCCAGATGGTGTAGACGAACACATAGAAGAGGATCGAGACCGCCAGGATGGCCGCAGCGAACCAGTTGGTCGCAAAGCCCATCAGCAGCACGGAGAAGAAGGAGAGCCCCACGCCGAAGTGCAGCGCGGTCTCCCGGCTCATCCGGCCATCGGGCAGCGGCCGCCGCGCAGTGCGCTTCATCTTGGCGTCGCGATCGACCTCGTACCACTGGTTGAGCGCAGCGGCAGCGCCTGCCCCGAGGGCGATACACAGGATCGCGGTGAAGGCGAGAATCGGCGAGAGATGCCCCGGCGCCACGAGCAGGCCGCACAGGCCGGTGAACACCACCAGCGTCATGACGCGCGGCTTGGTGAGCGCGACAAGATCACGCCAGTCGGCCGGCATCGGCACGGCGGATGCCATGCGCTCGTCCGTCAAATGAGATGCCTTGCTCGCCAAAACCGCAGACCTCTGGCTCTGTTCAATCGCCGTTGTTCGTTCATTCGTTCAACAGACATTCGAGGGCGCGGTCACGCCCTCGAATGATATTTTGTCCGGGCCGGTCATGGTGACCGGGGCTGCCCGTCGCCGGGCTGCCGGGCCGGCGTCGATCAGTCGACGACCGGCAGCGTCTCGAACTGGTGGTAGGGCGGCGGGCTGGACAGCGTCCATTCCAGCGTCGTCGCGCCTTCGCCCCACGGGTTGCCCTCGGCCTTGCGACCGGCAGCGAGCGACCAGGCGATGTTCACGAACCAGATCAGCACGCCGACCGCCATGATCTCATAGCCATGGGTGGCCACGCCGTTCCAGTAGGCCAGCGCATCCGTATAGTCGGGCACGCGGCGCTGCATGCCGCTCATCCCCAGGAAGTGCATGGGGAAGAACAGGATGTTCACGCCGATGAAGAAGACCCAGAAGTGCAGCTGACCGAGGAACTCGCTGTACATCTTGCCCGTGATCTTCGGGAACCAGTAGTAGAAGCCGGCGAAGAGCGAGAAGACGGCGCCCAGCGAGAGCACGTAGTGGAAGTGCGCGACCACATAATAGGTGTCGTGCAGGTTGTCGTCGATGCCGCCATTGGCGAGTACGACGCCGGTCACGCCGCCCACGGTGAACATGAAGATGAAGCCGAGCGCCCAGACCATCGGGGTCTTGAAGCTGAGCGAGCCGCCCCACATCGTCGCGATCCACGAGAAGATCTTCACACCCGTCGGCACGGCGATGACCATCGTTGCGGCGGTGAAGTACATCTTCACGTTCACGGTCATGCCGGTGGTGAACATGTGGTGCGCCCACACGATGAAGCCGACCACGCCGATGGCGACCATGGCGTAGGCCATGCCCAGATAACCGAACACCGGCTTGCGGCTGAAGGTCGAGACGATCTGGCTGATGATGCCGAAGCCCGGCAGGATCATGATGTACACTTCGGGGTGGCCGAAGAACCAGAAGAGGTGCTGATACAGCTCGGGATCGCCGCCGCCAGCCGCGTCATAGAACACGGTGTGGAAGTTGCGGTCGGTGAGCAGCATGGTGATGGCGGCAGCCAGAACCGGCAGCGCGAGCAGCAGGAGGAAAGCCGTCACCAGCACGGACCAGACGAACAGCGGCATCTTGTGCAGCGTCATGCCCGGCGCGCGCATGTTGAAGATGGTGGTGATGAAGTTGATCGCACCGAGGATCGACGAGGCACCCGCAATATGCAGCGAGAGAATTGCCATGTCGACCGCCGGTCCGGGCGATCCGCTCGTCGAGAGCGGCGCGTAGACCGTCCAGCCGGTGCCCGCGCCATTGCCGGTACCGCCGGGCACGAAGGTCGAGCCGAGCAGCAGGGCGAAAGCGGGAATCAGCAGCCAGAAGCTGATGTTGTTCATCCGCGGGAAGGCCATGTCCGGCGCGCCGATCATGATCGGGACGAACCAGTTGCCGAAGCCGCCGATGATCGCCGGCATGACCATGAAGAACACCATGATGAGGCCGTGCGCGGTGATCAGCACGTTCCAGAGGTGATAGGCCTGATCGAGACTGGCGCCGGCGCCGTCCGAATATTGCGCCCACATCTGGAGATACTGGATGCCCGGCTCACGCAGCTCGGCGCGCATCAGACCCGAGATCGCGCCGCCGATAACGCCGGCGATGATCGCGAAGATCAGATAGAGCGTGCCGATGTCCTTGTGGTTCGTCGACATGAACCAGCGGGCGAAGAAGCCCGGCTTGTGATCGGCATCATGATGGTCGTGGGCGTGCCCGCCGTGGAAATCATCTGCGGTTGTCGTGCTCATTATCGTTACCCTCAGGACTTGGTGGCGGGCGCCTCGGCGGGCGCAGCGGCATTGGCGGCGGCAGGCACGGTGGCCGGCGCCTCGGCGGCCGGAGCCGCGGCAACGGCAGGCGCGGCCTCGGCGGGCTTGTCACCCGGCATGGTGCCGCCCTGCGTCTTCACCCACTGAGCGAACTTCTCAGGGCTCACGGCTTCCACCGCGATCGGCATGAAGCCGTGGCGTGCGCCGCACAGCTCGGAGCAGACGCCATAATAGACGCCCGGCTTCTCGATGGTGAAGGTCTTCTCGTTCAGGCGACCCGGCACGGCATCTTCCTTCACCCAGAAAGCGGGGATGGAGAAGCTGTGGATCACGTCCGCGCCGGTGATGATCAGCTTGATCGGACGGCCGACCGGCAGGACCAGACGGCGATCAGCGCCGAGCAGGCGGGGTTCGCCATTCTCGAGCGCCTTTTCCGGCGGCAGCATGTTGGAGACATATTCGCCAATGCCGTTGTCCGGATATTCATAGCCCCAGTACCACTGGTAGCCGGTGACCTTGACGGTCAGCGCATCCTTGGGCGCGGGCTTGAACTGCTTGGCGAGCAGGTCGATCGAGGGGATCGCCACGCCGATGAGGATCAGCACCGGCAGCAGCGTCCAGACGATCTCGATCGCCGTGTTGTGCGAGGTGCGCGAGGCGACCGGGTTGGCGGCGCGACGATAGCGCACGATCACCCAGAGCAGCAGGCCCAGCACGAACAGCGAGATGACCGTGATGAGCGGCAGCAGAATGGAGTCGTGCATCCAGCGGGCATAATGGCCCGTGGGGCTGAACTGCTCCTGGAAGGTCGTCTCGCCCGGCTTGGGCTGACCGATGCCGTCGACCGGCTTGGAATAGTCGAATGCAGGCGCAGCGGCGGGCGCGGCGGCGTTCGATGCCTCGGCGGTCGCTTCAGCCGCTGCCGGAGCAGCAGCCGGACTCGCTTCGGCCTGCGCCATGGCCGCGGACGGGGCGAGCGCGCTCAGCCCCAGGGCCATTGCCATCATGAAGGCATTGATTCTTTTGTTCATGCGGTCGACCTGCTTTCAATTTCAGGCCGCTAGCACCCATGCGCGATAACGCGCGCGGATAGCGGCCCCCCTCTTTCGTCACCGGGCCATATACGCAGGCACACCCCTCGCCTCAAGCACTCAATATCGCCTTGTTTCGGCCCGTTGATTGTCATCCGTTCCGTCGCTATCTGCCCCGCTCGACACAGGAGGGTCAGGGGACCGATGACCGAATCAGACGTGCTGGCCGAATTTCGGGCCGCCGAAGCGCTCCTTCAGGGGCATTTCCTGCTTTCCTCGGGCAAGCGCAGCGCCAATTATCTGCAGTGCGCCCGCGTTTTGATGAACCCGCAGCGGGCTGCGCGGCTGGCTATTGCGCTCGCGCAGAAGCTGCCGCGCGAGATCCGCGCTGCCGTGGACGTGGTCGTCTCGCCGGCGATGGGCGGCATCATCATCGGCCATGAGATGGGCCGCGCCCTGGAGCGCGACGCCCTCTTCCTGGAGCGGCCGCAGGGCACCTTCATCTTCCGGCGCGGCTTTGCCCTCACGCCGGGCCAGAAAGTGCTGATGGTCGAGGATGTCGTCACCACCGGCCTGTCCTCGCGACAGGCGATGGAAGCGGTGCGCGAGGCAGGCGGGGAAGTGATCGCCGAGGCGGCTCTTGTCGACCGGTCGGGCGGCGACGCCAATCTGGGCGTGCCGTTCTTCCCGCTCGTGAGCCTCAACTTCCCGGTCTATGATCCTGACGATCTACCGCCGGAACTGGCGGAAATTCCGCCCACCAAGCCGGGCAGCCGGGCGTGAGCACTGGCCCGCACCTTCGGCTGGGCGTCAACATTGACCATGTGGCGACCATCCGCAATGCGCGGGGCACATCCTATCCCGACCCCGTCCGCGCGGCCCTCATCGCGCAGGAGGCGGGGGCCGACGGCATCACTGCGCATCTGCGCGAGGACCGGCGGCACATCACCGATGACGACATTGCCCGGCTTGCCGACGGGCTGACCATTCCGCTCAACCTGGAGATGGCGGCAACGGAGGAAATGCTGGCCATCGCGCTGCGCCACCGCCCCCATGCCGTGTGCCTGGTGCCCGAGCGGCGCGAGGAGCGCACGACCGAGGGCGGGCTGGACGCGGCGGGGCTGTTTGACCACCTCGCGCCGATGATCGGCCGACTCAATGACGCCGGCTGCCGGGTCTCCCTGTTCATCGAGGCAAGTCCGCGTCAGATCGAGGCGGCGATCCGCCTCAAGGCGCCGGTCGTGGAACTGCACACCGGCCATTATTGCGAAGTCGATGGCGCGGAGCGCGCGGCCGAACTCAAGCGCATCGCCGACATGGCCGCGCTCGCCGCGCGCAACGGGCTGGAACCTCATGCCGGCCATGGCCTCACTTACGACAATGTCGCGCCCATCGCCGCGATCCCGCAGATTGCCGAGCTCAACATCGGCCATTTCCTGATCGGCGAGGCGATTTTCCTCGGCCTGTCGGATAGCATCGCCGAGATGCGCCGCTGCATGGACGCGGCGCGAGGCGTGGCGTGATCATCGGGCTCGGCTCCGATCTCTGCAATATCGAGCGAATCCAGGCCTCGCTGGATCGCTTCGGCGAGCGATTCGAGGCGCGGGTGTTCACGGACCTTGAGCGGGCCAAGGCGAACAGGCGCCCCTTCACCAAGGCCGGCACGCTCGCCAAGCGCTTCGCCGCCAAGGAAGCGTTCAGCAAGGCGGTCGGCACCGGATTCAAGGCCGGGGTGTTCATGAAGGACATCGGCGTGGTCAACCTGCCCTCGGGCGCTCCCACTCTGGCACTCACCGGCGGCGCAAAGGCGCGCCTCGATGCCTTGACCCCGCCGGGGGCCAGCCTATTTGTTCACCTGACATTGACCGACGATCATCCCTGGGCGCAGGCGTTCGTCATTCTGGAGGCACGTTTTCCGTGACGGATGATGCAACCGCCGAGCCGCAACCGTCGGCTGGCAAACCAGACGACAAGCCGGCTCCCAAGACGGATATCAAGAAGGACAAGGGCACCGACTGGTGGGCCGAGTTCAAGAGCATCGCCTTGCTGCTGCTCGCCGTGCTCGGCTTCCACAGCTTCATTGCCAAGCCCTTCTACATCCCGTCCGAGTCGATGATGCCGGGCCTGCTGGTCGGTGACCGGCTGGTGGTCACCAAATATGCCTATGGCTGGTCCTACGTCTCCCCGACCATCCCCAATCCGGCCGCGATCTTTCGCACCATGGTGCTGCGCCAGCCGCAGGAGGCCTGGGGCATCACCCTGCCCTTCATGAAAGGGCGCATCTGGGGCAAGATGCCCGAGCGCGGCGACATCGTCATCGCCACGCCCCGGCACAGTAACGAGGATTATATCAAGCGCGTCATCGGCCTGCCGGGCGATCTGCTCGAAGTGCGCGATGGCGTCGTCATCCTCAACGGCAAGCCGGTGAAGCAGGAATGGCTGCCGCCGATGCACTTGCCGGTGGACCGTAATTCGCCCTGCGATCCGCGCCAGTTCCCCGGCGCGCTGCAGATCGATCCGGACGGGTCGGAAGTCTGCGTGCTGCCGGTCAAGCGCGAGACGCTGCCCAATGGGCGGACCTACACCATCATCGACATGGGCGCGCGTGAGGTCGACTGGTACGGCCCGGTGCGCATCCCGGAGGGGCATGTCTTCCTGATGGGCGACAATCGCGACAACAGCGCGGACAGCCGCGTGAGCCTGGAGCAGATGGGCCTGGGCGGCCCGATTCCGTGGGAAACGATCGGCGGCCGCGCAGAGTTCATCACCTTCTCGCTCAACGGGTCGACCACGCTCAATCCCGCCACCTGGCTGAGCGGCTTCCGCAGCGGCCGGGCCGGCTCCTCGCTCCACCCCGCGCAAGCGCCTGCGGGCCAATGACCGGCCGGGCGACCACGGCGCGGGGATCGCGGCGCAAAGCCGCAGCCCCCGCCCCCGAGTCGTCAACCGCGAGCGCCGGCGCGGATGACGCCGTCACTCTGCGCCCCGGCCCGGCGGACGCGCACACGCCGGAATTCTGGGCGGAAATGCGCCGCGCGCTCATCTGGACCGGCGTGGTCGGCACTGCCGCCATCGTCGTCATCCTCATCCAGCCGATTCTGTATATCTTCGGTTCCATCGTCATTGCGATCATGCTGGATGGCGGCACCCGGCTACTCGGCCGCGTGTTGCCCATCGGCCGGGGCTGGCGCCTCGCTATCCTGCTGGTCGCCATCGCCAGCTTCGTGATCTGGACGGTGTGGCTGACCGGGACGGAAGTTTCTGCTCAGGCCGCGCAACTCCCTTCCCTGGTCGAGACGCAACTCGGGCGCCTTTCCGCCTGGCTCGGCCAGCATGGCATCACCATCGGCTTTGCCGAGCTGAGGCAGGCGGGCGAGCAGCTGATGAACTCGCTCGGGCGCGTCACCGCCGCGCTCAGCACCGCCGCCGGCCTCATTTCCAGCCTGGTCATGATGGTCGTCCTCGCGATCTTCCTCGCCACCGAGCCGCAGCTTTACTCGCGCGGCCTCGCCTGGTTCGTGCCGATCGAGCATCGCGACAGCACGCATGAGCTCATCGACAAGGTGGGCTGGACGCTGCGCCGGCTGATGGCGGGGCGTCTCGTCGGCATGATGGCCACGGGCCTGCTCACCGGCATCCTGCTGACGCTGACCGGCGTGCCCATGGCCATGCTGCTCGGCATCCTCACTTTCATGCTCGCCTTCCTGCCCAATATCGGCGCGATCATTTCCGGCGTGCTCATCACGCTGGTCGGCTTCTCGGTCGATGTGGAGCATGGCCTGCTCGCCATTGGCGTCTATTTCGCCGTGCAGACCGTGGAGAGCTATTTCATCACCCCCACCGTCGCCCGCCGCGCGGTCGATATGCCCCCGGCGCTGGTTCTCGGCGCCCAGATCATGTTCGGCGGCTTGTTCGGCGTGCTCGGCCTCGCCCTCGCCGATCCGATGCTCGCCATGGCGAAGGTGGTGGCGGAAGAGCGCGCCAAGCGGCGCATGGCGGCAAGCAAGGACCAAGCCACCTGACGCTGGCGCCCCCCGCGACAGACAGCGGTTTTCAACGGAAGTGGAGTGGCGAGCGCCGTCAGGACGCGACAATTGCTCGCCTCTCTGCGCATCGCCACTCCGGGCCAGCCTTGCATTTCCCGCTGTCCTACATCGCGCCCGCCGTGGCAGCACGAACACCGCCCTCCCCGTCGCCAGGCGACAGACTCGGGCGAAACGCGGCTCTTTCTCATTGCGACTCGTCCCGGTCCCGGCAGCACAAGGCAGGCTACGCGGGGCAGGCTCTGGCGCCCGCCTTATCCGGCCGCCGCGAACAGTGAGGGAAACGGAAGTTCACGCCCCCGTGTCGTGAACTTCGTGAACTTCCGGCACCGCGCGCGCTGTTGGACAGCCACTGCGCTGCAAAGCACCGGGGCACAGATACCGATTGCCAGCGCGCCGTTCCCCGACAATCCGCTGCCCCAAGCGGGGCCGCCCGATCTCCGCCGGGCAAGAAAAAAGGGCGCTATCCGCGCCCTTCCTTCGATCCCGGTCTCTCGGCGCGGCTTATTGCCCGCCCGGACCGCCCGGCGGCATCGGCGGCATACCGCCACCGCCGTGCTGTTGCTGCTGCTGCTGGAGCATCTGCTGCATCTGCATCATCCGCTGCGTTTCCATCACCTCGGCGCGCGTCTTGAATTCGAGCAGTTTGATTTCGAATTGCAGCGGGCTGTCCGGCGGAATGGTGCCGCCCGGCGGTGGGTTCGGGCCATAACCCAGCGCGGACGGGATCCACACGCGCAGCGCGCCGCCCTTCTTGAGCAGGGTCACCGCCTCGGAAAATCCCGGAACGGTGGACGCCAGTTCCATGGGCGCGCCGGCATTCTCGTCGAATACCGTGCCGTTGGGGAGCATTCCCTTGTAGGCGACCAGCGCAAAATCTTCGCGAGTCGGGCTGGCGCCCGTGCCCTCGTTGATGATCTGGTAGCGCAGGCCACTCGCGGTTTCGCCGAACTGACGGCTGCCTGCCCAGGCGAGGACGATGGCCACCGCCAGCACGAGGATCATGGCGAGCCACAAGCGGCGGACCGACCCGCGCTGAATGGGCCGCAATGGAACCGCCGTCACCGACATGGCCGCTCGTCCTTATATAGAAGCAGGAAAGGTCCGGTCCTTCCGGCCCTTGCGGGCCGGCAGGGCAACTTAACGAGCGCCGTCGCGCTCGGCGCGCTTGCGCTCCAGCTTGCGGGCACGACGGATGGCCGCAGCCTTCTCACGCGCACGCTTCTCGGAGGGCTTCTCATAGTGACGACGAAGCTTCATCTCGCGATACACGCCTTCACGCTGCAGCTTCTTCTTGAGCGCCCGCAGCGCCTGATCGACGTTGTTATCGCGCACGATGATTTGCATAAGCCCGTCAGTCTCCAATTCTACCGCTTGATCCGATGCCTGGCCAACGCTCCGGCGGGGCAAACGGAATGCCAAAAACAAGATGCGCCGCGACGAGAGGTCACGGCGAAACAGCCGGCCCCATATCAGGGAGAGGTTACCGGATCAAGACCGGAAAGGCCGGAAAAGGCGCGCAGTCTCATCGCGGTGACAGGTTGCGGATCCGATCGAGCGCGGGCGGCTGGCGACCGGCGCCATTCGTCACATACGCCTCCAGCGCGTCGACATCCACTGGTCCCTCGGCCAGCAAGGGCGCGCTCGCGAAGAGCGCCAGGCCGTCACCGCCCTGCCCCATGAAGCTGTTCATCGCCACCCGATAGGTCACGTCATCAGCCATCGGCTGACCGTTCAGCCGCAGGTCGAACACGCGCTGCCCGACCGGCCGGCTGCGATCGAAGGCATAAGTGACTCCCTGCGAGACACTCAGGATGGTCGGTATGTCCAGCCGGTTCAGCCGCTCGTCCAGCACTGCGCGAATCTGCGCGCCGGTCAGCGCCTTGACCACCAGCGTGTTGGCAAAAGGCTGGGCCGCATAGAGATCGCCAAAGGTCACCGCGCCATCGCTGCGGGGATGGATCGGCGCACGCAACCCGCCCGGATTCATGAACGCGAGCTGCGCACCACCCTTGTCGGCCGAGGCCATGGCAGCCAGTTGCGCGTCTGCGATGAAATTGCCGAGCGTGCTCTGGCCGCTGTCGTCCGCCGCATCGGTCAGCGCCCCGCCCAGCGTGCCGACGATCCGGTCCTTCACGCTGATCGCAGCCGCCTGATACCGACTCACCAGAGTCGCGATCTCGGGCTGCGCCGCGTCATTCTCCGGCGCTTGCGCGACGACGATGTTCTGCGCGCTCTTGCCCACCAGCTTCCGCGCAGCGGGATCGTAGCGCAGGGTGATTCGCGTCAGCAGCGTGCCATATTGGCCGGCACTGGTGACGAGGAACGGCCGTGTCGGATCGACCGAGCCGTAATTGCAGACATAGGCCTGGTGGGTATGGCCGGAAATCACCAGATCGAACGCGGGATCGAGCTTTGCGAGGATCGGGTTCAAGTCCCCGACCATGTTCGCGCAATCGGCCGGATCGCCCTCGCCTTTCATGGTGCCGCCCTCATGCACCAGCACGGCCAGGATATCGGCGCCCATCGCGCGCAGCGTCGGCACCAGCGCATTGGCCGTCTCTGCTTCGTCGGCAAAGCGCATGCCGGCAGCGGCACTCGGCGAGATGATCGCCGCCGTGCCCTTGAGCGTCAGGCCCACGAAGCCGATGCGTACCGGCTTGCCATGCACGGTCAGCTGCTTGAGCCCATAAGGCGCAAAGAGCGTGGTGCCATTGGCCGTCAGACTGTTGGCCGCGAGGAAAGGAAAGTGGGCGCCCGGAAAATCGGGCATCACCTGGCACGGTGCGCGGAGCGTGTATTGCGCGCAGCCGCCGGTCTGCATGCGGCGGAGCTCCTGCTGCCCCCGGTCGAACTCATGATTGCCCACGGCATTGAAATCGATGCCGATGCTGTTCATCACGCGCACCGTCGGCTCGTCGAGGAACTGGCCGGAGACGAGCGGCGAGGCACCGATGAGGTCTCCGGCGGAGACGACGGCGCTGTTCGGATTTTCCGCGCGCAGCCGCGCAATCGCCTGCGCGAAGCTCACTGCGCCGCCGGCCTTCACGCGGGGTGCCTCTTTCGCCGCGCCCGGCGGCAGCACGGTCTGATCGTCCGCGCCGATATGGCCGTGGAAATCATTGAAGGCGATGATCTGGAGCGTCGCCGGCCCGGCGACCGGCCCCGCGCCGGGATGCGCGCAGGCGGCGAGAGCCAGCAAGCCGAGCGGGGCCGCCGCCCTGCGAATGATCCGCGCAAAATCGTTCATCGCCGGTCCTTCGTCACAATCCCTGGCCCCATAGCAGATCGGCAAGATTGCAGAAGGCCCGGCGGCTCGACTTTTGGCGGCTCTGAAGGCATGTTTGCCGCAAGGCCCGCAAAGGGCAGGCATAATCGTGCAAGGAGAGAAGTTCCATGGCCACCGCGCTCAAACCCGCAGCGATCAGCGATGCCGAATGGCAGGCCCGCCAGCAGCTCGCCGCCTGCTATCGCATCTTCGCTCACTTGGGCTGGGACGAACTGATCTACAATCATATCTCCCTGCGCGTGCCGGGCGAGGACAATGCCTTCCTCATCAATCCCTTCACGCTGATGTATGGGGAAGTGACGGCCTCGAACCTCGTCAAGATCGACATTGACGGCAACAAGCTGGCGGACAGCCCCTATCCGGTCAACCGGGCCGGCTTCGTCCAGCACAGCCTATTTCACCGTAACCTGCCGGACGCACACTGCATCATCCACACGCACACCACCGCCGGCATGGCGATTGCGTGCACCGAGGAAGGGCTGCAGCCGATCGACTTTTATTCCAGCATGTTCGCCGGGCGCATTGCCTATCATGACTTCGAGGGGGTCACGATCCACCCGAACGAGGGGCCGCGCTTCCTCGAAAGCCTCGGCGACAAACGCATCATGATCCTGCGCAACCATGGCCTGCTGGTGATGGCCCCCAGCCTGCCGGCAGCCTTCCAGACCTATTATTTCCTCGAGCGGGCCTGCGCGGTGCAGATCGCCGCGCGGCAGGCGGGGACGCTGCGTCTCGTGCCTGACGAGGTGATTGCCGTCCACCAGCGTGATGTCGGCTCGGCCACCCCGGCCGGCATGCAGGGCGCTGCGGACTTCGCCGCCATGACTCGCCTCATCGACCGGATCGACCCAAGCTGGCGGGAGTGATCTGGCGCTGCGCGCGCGGGCGATGTAGAGACTTTTTTTACGACCAAGTCATGACCAAGTTCACCGTCAACGATCGCCCCGTGCAATATCGGATGGACCCGCAGACGCCGCTGCTGTGGGCGCTCCGTGATGCCTCCAACCTGACCGGCACCAAATATGGCTGCGGCACGGGCGATTGCGGTGCCTGCACCGTCGATATCGACGGCAAGGCGATCCGGTCCTGCCAGGTAACGATAGCCGCGGTCGAGGGGCGGTTTGTGACGACCATCGAAGGCTTGGCGCCTGATCGCAGCCACCCCGTGCAACAGGCCTGGGCGGCGCAGGGCGCGCCGCAATGCGGCTATTGCCAGTCCGGCATGATTATGACGGCCGCCGCGCTGCTCAAGCGCACCAGCAATCCGACTGATGCCGAGATCGACGCGACGATGACCAACATCTGTCGCTGCGGCACTTATCCGCGCATCCGCGAGGCGATCAAGCAGGCCGGCCGCATCATGCGGGGCGAGGAACGCGTGGCGGCAGCCCCGGCCTCTGGCATCGCTCCGGCTGACGCGGCGCGCCACGTGCCCGGCCTCAGCCCTCCGGCAAGCGGCACCGGCGACTGATCGCGGGCCAGCGATCCGGGGCACGAATGCCCCCTGTCCCAGGTCGGGACATTCTTGCAGCAAGCTGACACAGATGTTCAGCGGCGTGACAGCAGCATCGGCCTAGACCGTGCCTCATAGGCGAAGAGTCGCCGTTCATTGAGGATGTTTCTGGATGAAACGCTTAGTCATCATGGGTCTGCTGGCCTCCACCCTGCTCAGCGGCGCGCCTGCGCTTGCACAGCGCGAGGGCCGCGGCGAAGCGGGCTGGGTCAATGGTCCTCGCCCTGGCCAATCCGCCAATCGTGGCGGCGAGAACCGAGGCGGCGACAATCGCGGCATGGGCGAACGCAGCTGGTCGCGGCCCGCACCGGAAGCGCGCGGCAACGCCGTGCCCGCGCCGGAACAGCGCGTCGCCCCCACCGTGTCGTCGACGCGCGTGCCACCCTCGGATGCCGGCCGCATGGACTGGCGCCGGCGGCGCGATACCGCCGGGCAGCCTGGCCCTGCGCCGCAGGGCAATTGGCAGCAACAGCAGGGTCGGCGCTGGTCGGCCGAGCAGAGCAGCGCTCCCACGCCATCGACCCCGCCGGCCGAACGTCAGGACTGGAACCGCAACCGGGACAATGACGGCCAGCGCGGCACCTGGAGCCGCAACGGTACGGACGACCGCCAGGGCAACTGGAACCGGGACGACAATCGCACACGCAACTGGGCGGGCAACGGCGAGCGCCGACGCGACGACGATCGGGCCTCCAACGACCAGCGCAACTGGAACAATTCGCGCGACCGCTATGACAATCGCGATCGCAACGACTGGTCACGCCAGCGCGACTGGAGCGCACAGCGGCGCCTCAACGATCGCGACCGCTGGGCCGGCTGGAACCGCTGGGACAACCGCTGGCGCAACGACCGCCGCTATGACTGGCGCGACTACCGGGCGCAGAATCGCTACGTCTACCGGCTGCCGACCTATTATGCGCCTTATGGCTGGAGCTACGGATATCGCCGCTTCTCGATCGGCATCTATCTGAGCAACGTGCTGTTCGCGTCCGATTACTGGATCGACGATCCGTATGATTACCGGCTCCCGCCCGCTTACGGTCCGCTGCGCTGGGTCCGCTATTATGACGATGCGCTGCTGGTCGACATTCGCGACGGCTATGTGGTGGACGTGATCCACGACTTCTTCTGGTGAGGAGTCTGGTAAGCGCCAGCCCCCTGCCAGCACCGCTTTCCTGATCGGCCTTCAGGAAAGACTGGGCCGGCTCCCGCCTCGGCAGGAGTCGGTCCTTTTTGTCAGGCGCGCCCGCCATGACCGATCGCCATGTGCCCGAGCAAGGACGGGCTTGCCCGATCCCGCCTTCGCATGGCAGGAGCCCTCCTCATGAGAGAGACCTGGCTCGACGACGCCGACCTTCCTTCCGCCGCCCGCGCCGAAATCGGCGAGCGCGTGCGCCAGCGCCTGTCCCGCAATCCCATGGTCAGCCGGGTCGCGACCGACCGGGCCGAGATGTTCCTGCGCCACGGCCTCGTCTCGCCCAAGGAATGCAGCGAGATCATCGCGAAGATCGAAGCGGGCTGCAAACCCTCCAAGCTCTTCTCAGGGACCGATTCCGGCTATCGGACCAGCAGCAGTTGCAATCTGGATATCTATGACCCGCTGGTGATCGCTGTCACCAAGCGGATCGATGCGCTCATGGGTCTGGAGGGCGACACCGGCGAACTGCTCCAGGGCCAGCGTTATCATCCCGGCCAGCATTATCATCTGCACTGCGACTATTTCCCCGGCAATGTCCACTACTGGCCCAATATGCGGGTGAGCGGCGGCCAGCGCTGCTGGACAGCGATGGTCTATCTCTGCGAGGTGGAGCAAGGCGGCGAGACGCAATTCCCCCGACTGGGTGTCACCGTGCCTCCCCGCTCCGGCACGCTGCTGATCTGGAACGACATGGCCGCCGACGGCAGCCCCAATCACGACACCATTCATGCCGCTCTGCCGGTGGTGAAAGGCGTGAAATATGTCGTGACGCGCTGGTATCGCGAGCGCCGCTGGGAACCGCGCAACAAGCCCTGAGCGCGGCCTGCGCTACAAAAAGTGCGACAAATTGCGACACTTATGAGCCGAAACTGACGTCCGCATTCCAGTGCCGTTCAGGACGACGAGGCCATAACGAGCTTGTCAGGCGCTGGTGGAGCTTTCCTCCCTCATCCCCCACAGGTTCCGCCCGCCTGACACGGAATAGGAGTGTCATGTGATGAAGAAACTGATTTTTGCGAGCCTGGCCGCCCTGGCGCTCATCCCCTCGACGGCCATGGCGCAATCCGCCAGCGATGTGCGCCGGGAACGGCAGGACGTGCGCGAGGAGCAGCGCGATGTGCGGGACGCTCGCCGCGACCTGCGTCAGGAACAGCGCGAACTGCGGGACGCCCGCTGGGACTACAATCGGGAAGTGCGCGACTATAACCGCGCCCACCCCTGGAAGGCCGATTTCCGCTACAAGCGCTACACGACCGGCGCCCGCATTCAGCCGGCTTATTACGGCCATCGCTACGTAATCGTCGATTACGGCCGCTTCCGCTGGGCACGGCCGGGCGTCAACGAGCGTTGGGTGCGCCATTATGACGACGCACTGCTCGTCAACATCCGCACCGGTCGGGTCGTCAAGGTGGTCTACCACGCCTTCCGCTGATCCGACCCCAGGCAATGCATCCAGGCCCTTCCGCTCCATGCGGGAGGGCCTTTTTTTAGGCGACCGCGCTCAATCGAGTCTTGTGCTCGCACATATTTGAAACAAAGTTACGCTGGTCGGCTGCGGCCAGCAATGTCAGGTCTCGCACTTCGCGGCCTTCCAGAGTCGCACTTTTCTGCCAGTTGCCGAGCCCCTTCGCGACCTTTAGGCAGGTGGTATCCGATCGACCGATCGCCCCCACAAAAAGGACCATCCATGCCGCGCGTCCCCAATATCCTGCAGACCGCAGCCCTGCTGCTGGCCGCCACGAGTCTGACCTTGCCCGCCTTCTCTCAGACGCCCGCACCTGCGGCAGCAAGCGCGCAACAGACCGAGGACCAGACGCTTTTCGCCTTGTTCGCCGCGTCCGATGAAGCGAGCCTGCAGCGCAACCCGCTGAACGCCCTGTTCCGCGGCGACCTGCGCTATGCCGACCGGCTCGGCGACTACATTACGGACGACTATATCGCCGCCGAGCGCAAGGCATCCGAAGCTGATCTGGCCGCGCTCAAGGCCATCGACCGCGCGAAGCTGACCGAGCAGAACAAGATCGCCTATGATGTCTTCCAGTGGCAGACCGAGGAAAACCTCAAAAGCCTGCGCCCGGAGATCGTCGCCCTGACGATCGTGCGGCCGATCAACCACTTCAGCGGCTTCCACACCTTTTACCCCACCTTTGCATCGGGCAAGGGCGCAGCGCCGTTCAAAACGGTGCTCGATTACGAGAACAATCTGAAGCGCCACAAGGACTACATCCTGTATCTTGACCGTTCGATCGGGCGCTTCCGCGAGGGCATGAAGAGCGGCGTGGTCGAGACCAAGCTGACGATCACCAACGTGATTGCCCAGCTCGACGCACTACTGGCCCAGAAGCTCGAGGAATCGCCCTTCTACCAGCCGGTGCTCGCTTTTCCCGATGGCATCACCGACGCGGACAAGACCCGGCTGACCGCCGCGTATCGCGACATCATCGTCAACGGCATCAATCCTGCCGAACAGCGCCTGCGCGATTTCCTCAAGACCGAGTATCTCCCGGTCGCGCGGGAGAAAGTCGGCCTCAGTGCCATGAAGGGCGGCGACCTGCTCTATGCCGAGCTGATCCGGGGCACGACGACGCTGCCGCTGACCGCCGATTATGTGCACACTCTCGGTCTCTCGGAAGTCGCGCGCATTCGCAAGGAAATGGACCAGATCCGTCAGCAAACCGGCTTCAAGGGAACGCTGGCGCAGTTCTTCACCTATCTGCGCGACGATCCGAAGTTCCACCCCACCTCGCGCGAGTGGATGACGCAGGACTTCTACCGGATCGGCAAGATCGTCGACGAGAAGGTACCCAGCCAGTTCTCGGTGCTGCCCAAGACCAAGCTGGAAATCCGCCCCTATCCGGAATTCCGCGAGAAATATGAGGCTGGCGGCTCCTATGAAAGCGGCACGCCGGATGGCTCGCGACCGGGCGTCTTCTATTTCAATGCCTATGACCTGCCCTCGCGCAGCATCCCTGGCATGACCACGCTGTATCTCCACGAAGGCGCGCCGGGGCATCATTTCCAGATCAGCCTCGCACAGGAGAATACCAGCCTGCCCGCCTTCATGCGCTTTGGCGGGAACACCGCTTATGTCGAGGGCTGGGCGCTTTATGCCGAGAAACTGGGCTATGATTTCGGCCTCTATGCCGACCCCTATCAGCGCATGGGCCATCTCGATGACGAGATGCTCCGCGCAATGCGCCTCGTGGTCGACAGCGGCCTGCATGCCAAGGGCTGGAGCCGGGATCAGGCCATTCAGTACATGCTCGACAATAGCGCCATGGGGCGCACCGACGCGACGGCGGAAGTGGAGCGCTACATTGCCATCCCCAGCCAGGCGCTCGCCTACAAGATCGGCGCGCTGACCATCCAGCGTCTGAAGAAGAAGGCACAGGATGCGCTGGGCAGCCGCTTCGACGTGAAGGACTTTCATGCGCAGGTACTCATGACCGGCGCGCTGCCGATGACCGTGCTGGAGAAGAAGATCGACGACTGGATCGCCGCCAGGAAGGCGGGATAAAACCTTCCATGCGAAGCCCCTCCCGTCGCGGAGGGGCTTTTCATATCAGTCTGACGATCCTTTATTGCAAATCGTTCGCAATATCATATGATGAGTCGCACCACTGGTTCGACTTGGGATATCGGTATGGCAAAGGATCTCGCTTCACTCTTCGCGTTCAGGGATTTGCGCGCTTATCCGCTCGCGGCCGTCCACATCATCATGGCAACGCGGCTGTGCATCCTGTTCGGCCAGGCGGGGCGCGATCCGCTGCCTGACCTCGCCGTGCGGATGCGCAGCATGGATGCCGCGCGCCGCGTGGAGCGACTGGCGCGCGCGATCCAGCAGGACTGGCCCGATCCGTTCCTGATCCACCGCCCCTGCTCGGTGCGCCTGACGCCGGACGAAGCGCTGCTCGGCGATCTGGTCGTAGCGGCCGCGCAAGGCGATGACGCGACGGCAATCACGATCCTGCGCGATATGCTCCCGGCCGAGACGGCACAGCATCTGTTCGAGAGTGCGATCGCAGCGACCGCCGCCATCCAGCTCGCCCAATGTCAGCCGCACCGCCCGTCTCTCTGACGGACAGCCAGCCGGCGCGCTGTCAGGCCTGAACCGCCTCAAGCGCCTGCGCGATCAGCTTGCGGCTGTTCGCAACGCCGTAAAGCGCGATGAAGCTGCCCATGCGCGGCCCTTGCTCGGCCCCCAGCAGCGTCTCGTAAAGCGCCTTGAACCAGTCCCGCAGCGCCTCGAACCCGTAATGCGGGTCCTTCCCGATTTCGTAGACGATGTTCTGGATATCCTCGGCGCTCGCTTGATCGGGCAGCGCGGCAAGCTGGGCATCCAGCTCGGTGAGGGCCAGCGCCTCATTCGGCTCGGGCGCGCGGCGCTTGAGCGTCGGCGCAATGAAGTCGCGGTTGAAGGCCAGCGCATTGCGCACCAGACCGGCCAGCCTCGGATAGTTCTCCACCGAGGCATCGGGCGCATAATTGCGCAGATAGGCCCAGACCTGATGCTCGGTTGCATCCGCCCCCATCACGCCGACGAGGTTGAGCAGCAGGCCAAATGTGACCGGCAGCGCATCCTGCGGCACCTTGCCGCCATGGACATGGTGCACCGGATTGCCAAGCTGCTTGTCGACCGCCTGGCTCGCATAGGATGCCCGGAACTGTTCATACTCATCGACCGCGCGCGGGATGACGCCGATGTGCAGCTGCTTCGCTGCCTTCGGCTCGCGATAAATGTAGAACGCCAGGCTCTCCTCGGTGCCATAGGTCAGCCACTGCTCGATGGAGAGACCATTGCCCTTGGACTTGGAGATCTTCTCGCCCTTCTCGTCGAGGAACATCTCGTAATTGAATCCCTCCGGCGGACGGCCGCCGAGCGCGCGAGCGATCTTCGAGCTTTGCGTCACACTGTCGATCAGGTCCTTGCCGGCCATCTCATAATCAACGCCCAGCGCGACCCAGCGCATCGCCCAGTCGACCTTCCACTGGAGCTTGGCGCCACCGGACAGGATCGACTGCTCGATCGTCTCGCCTTCATCCACGAAGCGG
Source organism: Sphingomonas sp. (assembly GCA_017304655.1). Lineage (GTDB taxonomy): Bacteria > Pseudomonadota > Alphaproteobacteria > Sphingomonadales > Sphingomonadaceae > Sphingobium. Next base: position 247,546 of record JAFKLY010000006.1, on the reverse strand, counting down.
ATGAGGCCGGCCTCGGCGTCGATCACCTCTACCGGAACCTGCAGGACGATGCCGCTCTTGGCGCTGATCGGCAGCACGGGAGAATAGGTCGCCTGCCGTTCCTTGCGCAGGGTCGGCAGCATGATGTCCATGATCGCCTGATAATGACGCAGGACATTCACGAGCGCGTCGTCGAAAGCGCCGCCGCGATACATGTCGGTGGACGAGACGAACTCATAATCGAAGCCGTAGCGATCCAGGAATGCACGCAGCATCGCGTTGTTGTGATGCGCAAAGCTCTCATATTTACCGAACGGATCGGGCACCTGCGTCAGCGGCTTGCCCAGATGCTCGGCCAGCATCGCCTGGTTGGGCACGTTGTCCGGCACCTTGCGCAGGCCGTCCATGTCATCGCTAAAGGCGACCAGCCGCGTAGGCGCGCCGGTCATTTCCGCATAGGCATGCCGAACCATGGTGGTGCGCTGCACTTCATTGAACGTGCCGATGTGCGGAAGGCCCGAGGGACCATAGCCGGTCTCGAACAGCATCGGCGCGCCTGCCTTGCCCTGTGGATAGCGCTTGAGCAATTTGCGCGCCTCCTCATAGGGCCAGGCCTTGGAAACGAGCGCAGCGGCGCGCAGTTCGTCATGTCTTTGTGCGTCGGTCATGGTTGCGCGCCTAGCCGTTCGTCACGCATTCGTCACCCCGTTCCGTTAGGGTTGAGGCGCCCTCGTTGACACGCTTAGCCGCTTAACCTAGCGCTCTTATCGCTTTCTTAGGCTTCCCCGGCGTAAACTCGGGCATCCCCATACAGGCGAGGTAGCATGAGTTCCGTAGTCTGCAATCTGTGCGGCGCCGACGATTACACGGTGCGTTTTCGAGCCGGTGAAGCTCAATCATCCCAGATCGTGGAATGCCGCAACTGCGGTCTGATGTACGCTAATCCGCGTGCGGCCTCGCCAGACCACGAACTGATTGAGGATTATGATCCCGACTTCGTCGAACACGTCAACGAGGGCAGCGAGCGCTATGCAAAGGAAGCGCTGCAGGTCCGCGACTATGCCGACACGCGCAAATTTCTTGCCGGCCGCTTTCCCCAGCGCGGCAAGCTGCTCGAAGTCGGCAGCGGCTTTGGCTATCTGCTGGACTATTTCCGTCAGGATGGCTGGGATGTCATGGGCGTCGAGCCGAATGAGGGCCTTAACCGGCATGCCCGCAAGGTCCTCAACATTGAGGTCCTGCCGAAGATCCTGCCCGAAGCGGAGTTCCCGGACGCCAGTTTCGACGTCGTGACGATGATGCACGTCATTGAACATGTGCCCGACCCCACCGACACGCTTGAGGAGATTTATCGCATCCTTAAGCCGGGCGGCATGCTCGTCATGGAAACCCCGCGCTACGACACATTGATGTTCAAATTGCTGGGCCGGCGTGAGCGGAGCCTGTCCTGCGAGGGACACATATACTTCTTTACGACCAAAACGCTGCGCGACATCTCCGAGAAGACCGGCTTCAAGGTCGAGCGCGAAGATATGGTAGGCCGCTCGCTGACGGTCGAACGCCTCGCCTACAATCTGGGCGTGATGCTGCGCAGCAAGACTATCGCCAATGCGATTCGCCAAGGTTCACGGGCGGTTGGCCTCGCCAACGCCGCCATGACGTTCAACGCCCGAGACATGGAACGCATCTATCTTTCCAAGCCAGCTTGATCGTCGGCCAGGGAAGAACAAATCTTCGTAAGTCCTTCGCTGGTTACGCGAAAATTTACCAATCCATGTAAAATTGGCCTTCGACAGCCGTTCTTTCTTCATGAGAATGGCATGACTGGAGGCCAGAAGCGGACATGGAAGCGCAGGTTCAGCGGCAAAAGCGAATCAACGTCGAGATTCCGGTTACCATCACGACCGTGCTCGACTCGTTCGAGGCATCGATCGCCGACCTGACGGAGTTAGGCGCCCAGGTGATCGGGTGCACTCTCCCCGCCGGGACGCGGTTCCAGATCGAATATATGGGCCAGACCGTCTTTGCGCAGTGTCGCTGGGCGGAGGTCGACCGGATGGGCGTCAAATTCAGCTTTCCGCTCGTCGATGGCCCCTTGTTCGAACGGCTGACGATCGCACGCGCCTCCCGGTTCCCGCACGAGGTCTCGACCGGTACGAACATGGCTTATGCGCCGATGCACCAACGACCTGCGGCGCCGGGCGTCAGGGGCTTCGGGCGTGGCCCGGCCGGAGGCTTCGGTCGCCGGATGAGTTGATCCGGATCTGGCCCCACTGCAAAATCGTTCACGAACCGTTCCCCTTCGGGGTTGACAGCGCTATGGCGGGGAGGTGTCTACCCTGCCACTTCCCCCCGCACTCCACGCGAGCCATGCCGGCATCTGGCTGACCGAGGGGGATGGCGCCCTGGCCTCGTTGACGCGGGGCGAAGCGATGGCCCGCGCGGCCGCAACGCCGCTGCTCATCGTCAATGCGCCACTGCTGGGATCGCGTCTGGGGCACGCCGACCTCTCCGGCCTCGACCTGCTTGAGCTGTTCGCCTTCCTCTTCCCGGCACAGTTTGTCATCCCCACGGTTGCCGGCCTCGCCCGGGCGCTCGGCGTGTCCCCGCCAGGCGACGATCAGGAAGCCACGCTCCTCATCCAGCGCCTTGCCGGAACCATGCTTGACTGGACGCAGCGCCCCGACTGGGCGGAGCGGGAAGGCGCGTGGACGAGCCTCAAGCAACTGGAGCGCCTGCGCTGGAGCTGGGCACCGCTGCTGCGCGAGCGCATTGCCCAGCCGCGTGAGGCGGAACGCTGGCTGTTCAGTCGCTTGCCGCAATGGGAGGACCAGCCGCCACGCCCCCAGCCGCGCCCTGTGCTGCTCGACGAGACCGAGGTTCTCGCCCGGCTGGACGAGCTGACCGGCAGCGGCGCGGAAGTGCGCCCCGGCCAGCGCGACTTCGCCCAGGCCGCAGCAGCCAGCTTTGCGCCGCGCCAGCGCGAGGACATGCCCAACATGGTGCTGGCAGAGGCCGGCACGGGCATCGGCAAGACGCTTGGCTATCTTGCCCCGTCGACCCTCTGGGCCGAGCAATCTGGCGGCGCGGTGTGGATCTCGACCTACACCAAGGCCTTGCAACGCCAGCTCGACCGCGAAACGCGACGGCATTTCCGCAGCGAGGCGGAATTCCGACGTCACGTGGTCATTCGCAAGGGTCGCGAGAACTACCTCTGCCTGCTGAATCTCGAGGACGCGCTGCAGGGCGGCTTTGCCGGACGTGCGGCGATCCTTGCGCAATTCGTTGCGCGCTGGGCCGGCTACAGCCGCGATGGCGATATGGTCGGCGGCGATCTGCCCGGCTGGCTCCCCGCCCTGTTCCGTCGCGCGGGCGCAACGGCGCTTACCGATCGGCGCGGCGAGTGCATCTATGCGGGGTGCCCGCATTTCCGCACCTGCTTCATCGAACGAGCGACGCGCGCCAGCCAGGGCGCGGACATCGTCATCGCCAATCACGCGCTCGTCATGATCAATGCCGCGCGTGGGCGCGAAGCGCAGGGCACGCCGACGCGCATCGTCTTCGACGAGGGCCATCATCTGTTCGACGCGGCAGATTCGACATTCGGCGCGGCATTGACGGGGCGGGAAGCCATCGAATTGCGGCGCTGGGTGATCGGACCCGAGACCGAACGCAAGGGCCGCCGCCGGGGCCTCGCCGCGCGCCTCTCCGACGTGGCGAGCTACGATGCAGATGGCGCCGAAGCCATCGATGATGCGCGCGAAGCAGCGCGCGCCCTGCCCGGAGATGACTGGTTGCGCCGGGTAGTGGAACGCGATCCCTTCGGCACGCTGGAAAAGCTGCTCTCGGCGGTACGAGACACCGTTTATGCGCGGGCCGAACGCGACGGGAAGGACACCGACCCCGGCTACGGGCTGGAAATCGATCTGGCCGAGGCCGATGGCGACCTGATCGACGCGGCGACAGAGGCCGCGAAGGCGCTGGAGGCCCTGCTCGCCCCGCTGCAACGGCTCACCAAGCGCCTCATCGCGGTGATCGAGCTCGCGCCGGACTGGCTAGACGGGCCGGCGCGCGCGCGCATCGACGGCGCCATTTCCGCGCTGGGCTGGCGCTGCGATCTGCTGATGGGCTGGATCGCGCTGCTTCTGCGGGTGGGCAGCGCGCCGGACCCGAATTTCGTCGACTGGCTAGCCGTCGACCGCGCCGAGGGCCGGGAATATGACATCGGCCTGCACCGCCACTGGCTCGACCCCACCCGCCCGCTCGCCGAGACCGTGTTGCGACCGGCGCATGGCGTGCTCGTCACCTCCGCGACGCTGCGTGCCGGCGGCGACACCCAGACTGCCATTCAACGCTCTGGCGCGGCCTACCTCGCCGGCCAACCGCGCTGGTGCGATGTCGCCAGTCCGTTCGACTATGCCCGCCAGTCCGAAGTGCTGATCGTAACGGATCTCAAACGCGGCGACCTGCCCGCCCTCTCCGGCGCTTATGCGCGCCTCATCGAGGCTGCTGGTGGCGGCACGCTGGGCCTGTTCACGGCCATAAGGCGACTGCGATCCGTGCAGGCTCGGATTGCCGACCGGCTGGCCAGAACCGGACTGCCGCTTTATGCCCAGCATGTCGACCCGTTCGACCCGGCGACGCTCATCGACATGTTCCGTGACGATCCGCGCGCCTCATTGCTGGGGACCGACGCGCTGCGCGACGGCATCGACGTGCCAGGCGAGTCACTGCGACTGGTCGTGATGGAGGGCGTGCCCTGGCCCAAGCCCTCCGTGCTGCACGCCGCCCGCCGCCTCGCCAGTGGAGGAGCCACCGCTTATGACGACCGGCTGGTCCGCGCCCGACTGGCACAGGCGTTTGGCCGCCTGATCCGCCGTGCGGACGATGCCGGTCAGTTCGTCATTCTCTCCTCCGCGATGCCGAGCCGGCTGCTGAGCGCCTTCCCGCCTGATGTGCCAATTTTGCGCATTCCGCTCGATGAAGCGATCGCGCGCGTGCGCTCCCGGCTTGGTTCCGCAGACGTTTTGGGGCAGGAGACAGATCGAAGGTCGACAGAGGATTGGGTGCGGACAACGGAATGAAGACGGTTATTGTCCTACGTCATGCGAAATCCGACTGGAGCGACACGGCCCTGCGAGACTTCGACCGGGGACTCAATGATCGCGGCTATCGCGCTGCGGCCGTGATGGGCCGCTGGGCAGCGGTCAACAAGGTTGGTTTCGACGCGATCGTCGCATCGCCTGCCGTCCGCGTGGTCGAGACGCTCAAGCGCTTCTGCGAAGCCTATGGAGACAGTGCCGAGCCCACTTTCGACCTGCGCCTTTATCTCGCGACCGGGACGACCATCGCCGAGACGCTGGCGGGAACAGACGATGCTGTCTCCAGCCTGCTGATCGCCGGTCATAGCCCCGGCCTTGAAGAGCTGATCCTGACGGCTGTGAAGGACGAAGGCCGCACGACCCTGCGCGACTCGGTGGAGGTCAAATTCCCTACGGCAGCGATGGCAATTCTCGATTTCGACGTCGATCACTGGGCCAGTCTGGCCCATGATTTCAAGGATAAGGCCAGGCTGCGCGCTTTCATTCGTCCGCGCGATCTCGATCCCTCGCTTGGACCGGATCAGCACTGAGCAGACGCATCAGCCCGTCGGTTCGAGCGCTTCGACCAGATTTTGGCGGATGACGGTCAACCGGGCGATCAGCAGAGCCAGATCGGCCGACGTGACAGTCGGCGCCTTGGTTGCGCCATTGGTCGCGCTGGCACCCGGCAAATCGCCCATCGGCAACTCGCCCTGACGCGTCACCGGATCGGCTGGGGCCGCTCGCGCTGGCTCGGCAGCCGCCGGCAGCGCTTCCTCGGGCTGCGCCTGCACCACAGCGACGCCCGCAGCACCATCACTGCGACCGCTCAGCACGCGCTGCGCGCCGCGGACCGTAAAGCCTTCCTGATTGAGCAGTCGGTTGATCTGCCGCGCGATCTCGACATCGCGCGGCCGATAGTAACGCCGGTTGCCCGATCGCTGCAGCGGTCGCAACTGAGGAAAGCGCGTTTCCCAATAACGCAGGATATGCTGAGCAATACCCAGTTCCTGGGCAAGCTCACCAATCGTCAGAAACGCGCCGTCGTCCTTGGCCATATCACCTTCTGCAACGATCGCGCGGCGCCGGTCAATCCGACTCCGGCAATCAGACGCCTGCGACGCGATCGCGCAATGATTGGCTTGGTCGAAATGTCAGGACGCGCCGAGGCGTAATCGGTACCTCGATCCCCGTCTTTGGATTGCGGCCAACGCGTTCGCTCTTGTCGCGCAACACGAATGTGCCGAACCCCGATATCTTGACATTCTCGCCCTGCTCAAGCGCGTCGGCCACGAGATCGAGAACTTGCTCGACCAATTGCGCGGATTCGGCCCTGGACAATCCGATCTGTCGATTCAGTCGCTCTGCAATTTCCGCTCGAGTCAAAGTGTCTTCAGAACTCATTTCGCCCCCAAAACGAAACTGGATGCGACCATGCCCCCACACGACCACACCCCTGTCTGTGCGGCAGTTTTCTCGGCTTTGCAATGAGAAGAATCGGAAGCAAACTACCGTTTTCAGGTGAGATCATTCAATGTGAACAAGCATTTGCTTTCACATCAAAATCTCAAGACACTGGCGCCCCAGGTGAAGCCACCACCCATGGCTTCCAGAACCACGAGATCTCCCTGCTCGATTCGACCGTCCCGAACCGCAGTATCCAGCGCCAGCGGCACAGAGGCGGCAGAGGTATTCGCATGCCGATCGACCGTCACGACGACTCGCGCCGGGTCCAGCCCCAGCTTGCGGGCCGTCGCATCGAGAATCCGCGCATTGGCCTGATGCGGCACGACCCAGTTGACGTCCGCCGCGTCGATGCTGGCCAGTTCCAACACCTCGCGCATGACCTGCGCCAGATTGACCACCGCATGACGGAACACGTCCTGGCCCTTCATCCGGACCTTGCCGACCGTGCCAGTGGTGGAGGGACCGCCATCGACATTCAGCAGGCCATTGTGGCGCCCGTCGGCGTGAAGCTTGCTGGCCAGGATGCCGCGACCGTCATGATCGTCGGTCTCCTGCGCGCGGAGCACGACAGCGCCGGCACCATCGCCGAACAACACGCAGGTAGTGCGATCCTCCCAGTCGAGGATACGGCTCATCGTTTCCGCGCCGATGACCAGCGCCGTCTTCGCGCCGCCGCCGCGCAGCATGTTGTCGGCGACCGTAAGCGCATAAAGAAAGCCCGAGCAGACCGCTGCGACATCGAAGGCAACGCAATCGTTGATGCCGAGCGCAGCCTGCACGATCGTGGCGCTGGCCGGGAAGGTCTGGTCCGGGGTCGCCGTCGCCAGGATGATGAGATCGACCTCCGCCGGCGCGACACCTGCGGCGTCCAGCGCGTTGCGGGCGGCCTCGACGGCCAGCGACGCCGTGGTCTCGCCTTCGCCGGCGATATAGCGCGTGCGGATGCCGGTGCGTTCGACGATCCACTCGTCGCTCGTGTCCACCATGGTCGCCAACTCGGCGTTGTCGACACGGCGGCGCGGCAATGCCGAACCTGTTCCCTCAATCACGGACCGCAAGGTCATTTGGCGACCAGTTCCTCACTGACAATAGGGCCGACGCGCGCGACATCCTCGGCGATCCGGGCGCTCAGATCCGCTTCGACAAGCCGCGCGGCAACATGCACGGCGTTGGCGATGCCTTTCTCGTCCGCCCCGCCATGGCTCTTCACCACCATGCCGTTGAGGCCAAGAAAAACAGCGCCATTATGGTTGTTGGGGTCGAGATGGACCTTCAGGAGATGCAGCGCCGGCTTGGAAAGCAGAAAGCCCGCCTTCGAGCGCAGCGAACTGGTGAAGGCGCGGCGCAGCACATCGGTGACGAAGCGGGCCGTACCCTCTGCGGTCTTCAGCGCGATATTGCCTGCAAAGCCTTCCGCGACGATCACGTCGGCATCGCCCGAGCCGATCTTGTCGCCCTCGATGAACCCGTCGAAACGCAGCGGCAGGCTGGTCGTGGCGCGCAGGATGGCAGCGGCATCGCGAATCTCGTCCGTGCCTTTCAGATCCTCGGTGCCGATGTTGAGCAGGCGGACGCGCGGCGTCTCCAGATCCAGCACGACGCGGGCATAAGCCGCGCCCATGATCGCGAACTGGACGAGATTGCGCGCATCGCACTCGGTGTTCGCACCGAGATCGAGCATCACCACATCATTGTCGCCGAGGGTGGGCAGGAAAGCGGCCAGCGCGGGCCGATCAATGCCCGGAAGCGTACGCAGGGCGAGCTTGGCCATCGCCATGAGCGCGCCGGTGTTGCCGGCCGAGACAGCTGCCATTGCCTCGCCATCCTTCACCGCCTGAATCGCAAGGCCCATGGAGCTTTTGCGCGACTGGCGGATCGCCTGGCTGGGCTTGGCGGTCGCCGCCACCGTCTGATCGGTGTGGACGATCTCGGCGGCCTGCGAGAGATTGGGATGATTTTTCAGCGCCTCGCGGATTTGCGCTTCATCTCCGAAGAGCAGGAAGCGCAAACCTTCATGGCGGCGGCGCGCAAGAGCGACGCCCGCGACCATGACGCGGACGCCCTCATCGCCGCCCATCGCATCAATCGCGATCCGCGGCGTAGGCACGACTATCTATCCCCCGACTGGGATCAGGCCGCGACGACTTCGCGGCCGTTATAATGTCCGCAGGCCGGGCACAGATTGTGCGGGCGCTTCAGCTCGCCACAGTTCGGGCATTCCTGGAACGCCTCGACGCGCAGCGAATCATGGCTGCGACGCATGCCGCGCTTGGACGGCGAGGTTTTTCTCTTTGGGACAGCCATGAGGGCACCTGTTCAAAAATCAAATCGTCAAAACGGATCGCTTGCCTGGCCACCGGATCGGCGTGTCAGCGGCCACTTAGGACCGCGGCCAAAAGAAGGCCGGGCGTTCGCGAGAGTGAGCGCCTATAGCGTTTTTTCCCGCGCGCGCAACCGATTCATTGCCCTGCCTGCGCAGGCGTGGCGCCTCAGGCGTGCAAGCCGGTCACCTGATCCCCGACGAAGGGATTGGTGGCGCGCTCATGCGCGAATGTGCTGGGCTGGCCATGGCCCGGCACGAACACCGTCTCCCCACCCAGCGGCCAGAGCCGGCCGGTGATCGAGGCGACCAGATCATCATGATTGCCGAGCGGAAAGTCCCAGCGGCCGATCCCGCCCTGAAAGAGCACGTCCCCCACGATTGCCAGTTTCGACTCCGGATGATGGAAGACGACATGGCCGGGTGTGTGACCCGGGCAGTGATAGACATCCAGCACCAGATCGCCGACCGTCACCTGATCGCCCTGCGCAAGCCAGCGGTCCGGCTCGAACGGTTTGCCCGGCAGGCCCCAGCGCTTGCCGTCATCCTCCAGCCGGGCGATCCAGAAGCGGTCCTCCTCATGCGGCCCCTCGATGGGTATGCCGAGTTCCTGCGCCAGCACGCCCGCCTGACCGCAATGGTCGATATGGCCATGCGTCACCAGCAGCTTCTCCAGCGTCACCCCATGCTGCGCCACCGCCTGCTTCAGCCGATCGAGATCGCCGCCGGGATCGACCAGCGCGCCGCGCATCGTGCGGGTGCACCAGAGCAACGTGCAGTTCTGCTGGAGCGGCGTCACGGGGATCATCGTCGCGCGCATTGGCGGATGTTCGGTGGGAGCGTTCATGGCCCGGATGTGGCAGCGCCGGCCCGCCCGCGCAAGCGTCAGCCAGCGAGGAGAGCATCCACCCAGGCGGGAACGAGCTGACTCGCCGGGCCATGGCGGCACTCGTCGAACCAGCCACTGCCGGCCGAAGGCTCCAGATTGAGTTCCAGCGTCCCGGCCCCGCAGGCCCGCGCCATCCGCACGAAGCCAGCAGCGGGATAGACCGCGCCCGAGGTGCCGATGGAGACGAACAGGGACGCGCGGGACAGCGCCTGTTCGATCCGGTCCATCTCATAAGGAATTTCGCCGAAGAAGACGATGTCCGGCCGCAGGGCGGGACCGGCGCATGCCGGGCAGACAGACCCCGGCGGCAGCGGGCCATCCCAGCGCAGCCTCTCCCCGCACGCCGCGCACAGGGCCGATCTGAGCGCGCCGTGCATGTGGAGCACGGCCTGTGAGCCGGCCCGCTCGTGCAGATCATCGACATTCTGCGTGACCAGCAGCACGTCGCCCGGCCACGACCGCTCCAGCCGCGCCAGCGCCTCATGCGCGGCATTGGGCGCAACGCCCGCCAGCGCCGCGCGCCGCAGATCATAGAAGCGATGGACAAGCGCCGGATCACGAGCCAGCGCCTCGGGCGTGCAGACATCCTCGACGCGGTGCCCTTCCCATAAGCCACCGGGGCCGCGAAAGGTGGCGAGACCACTCTCGGCGGAAATGCCGGCACCGGTCAGGATGACAATTGCGCGCGAGTCTGGCATCGGCGCGATGAGACAGGGTTCAGACAAGGGACGCAAGCATCATGACGGCCATCGGCATTTTCGGCGCGCGCGGGCGCATGGGGCAGGCGATTGCGGGGCTTGCCGCCGACGCGGGCCTGACGATCGCCGGCGGGACGGACAGTCAGGCGGGCGGCACCATCGGTGCGGAGAGCGCGCTGATCACGGCCGATCCAGCGGCGCTGGCGGCGAGCGCCGATGTGCTCATCGACTTCTCCGTGCCTGCCGCACTGGACGCCCACCTCGCTGCCTGTATCGCCGCCGGCAAGCCGCTGCTCATCGGCACGACCGGCCTTGAGGCGGAGCATCAGGCGCGGATCGACGCGGCCGCGCGCAGCATCCCTGTGCTGCAGACGGGCAATACCTCGCTGGGCGTCAATCTGCTCGCCGCGCTGGTGCGGGAAGCGGCCGCCCGGCTGGGCGATGACTGGGACATCGAGATCGTCGAGATGCATCACCGGCACAAGGTCGACGCGCCATCCGGCACAGCGCTGCTGCTTGGGCAGGCAGCGGCGGCTGGCCGGGGCATCGACCTCGCCAGCCACAGTGCGCGCGGGCGCGACGGGATCACCGGCGCTCGCAAGGCCGGCGACATCGGCTTTGCGGCGCTGCGCGGCGGATCGGTCGCGGGCGATCATATGGTGATCCTCGCCACCGACCAGGAACGCATCGAGCTGGGCCATCGCGCGGAAAGCCGCATCATCTTCGCGCGCGGGGCGATCAAGGCCGCGCAATGGCTGATCGGCAAGGCGCCGGGGCGCTATGCAATGGCGGACGTGCTCGGGCTCTGACGCATGGCCGCTCGCCAGCTCAACCGCGCGCAGATCTTCGAGTTTTTCTCGCGCCTTGCGGAGACCAATCCGGCGCCGCGCACCGAGCTTGCCTATGGCAATGACTATCAGCTGCTCGTCGCGGTCGTGCTCTCGGCACAAGCGACCGACGCGGGCGTCAACAAGGCGACGCGGCGCCTGTTCGAGGAGGTGAAGACGCCGGCGCAGATGGTCGCGCTCGGTGAGGAGGGTCTGAAGACACACATCAAGACCATCGGCCTGTTCAACACCAAAGCGAAGAATGTCATCGCGCTCTCCGAGGCACTCATTGCGAACCATGGTGGCGAAGTGCCGCGCGACCGGGACCTGCTCACGCAGCTACCGGGGGTCGGTCGCAAGACCGCCAATGTGGTGATGAACACCGCCTTCGGCGAAGAGACCTTCGCCGTCGACACGCATATTTTCCGCGTCGGCAACCGAACGGGACTGGCGCCAGGAAAGACGGTTTTCAACGTTGAAGTGGCGCTTGAGAAGCGCGTGCCGCAGCCCTTCCGGCGGGACGCGCATCACTGGCTGATCCTGCACGGACGCTATGTCTGCAAGGCCCGGCGACCGGACTGCGGGCGCTGCATCGTGAACGATCTGTGCCTGTTCCGCGACAAAACACCTGCAACCACATGATTTTACCAAATAGGTAAATTATCCCTGTCCTACAGCGTCCGTTCGCTGGCCTAGGAGACATGCGGCGATTCGGCCGCGATCCCAGACCGCAGAAAGGCGACAGGACATGGCCGACCGCTTCGACACCCAGGTGGATTCCCTCTCGCAGCCGGCGCGCGAGGCCTTCGCTATCACGCCGCATGCCAGCAACGAGATCGACCCGCTGCCCAAGGCGATCTACGTGGGCACCGGCGGCAACATCACGCTGCGCGCGGCTGGCTCCGCTGCCGATGTGGTGTTCAAGAATGTCGCCTCGGGCCAGATCCTCGACGTGCGCGCGCGCTACATTCGCGCCAGCGGCACGACCGCCTCCGACATCGTGGGGCTGAGCTGATGGCCGACGCCGTCTTTGGCTTTGGCGCCGGCAGTGCCGGCCGGTCGCGCCGCAGTCGCCCGTCATCGGGCGGCACGCCAACGCCAACCCCCTCCCCCAGCTACACCGCCGGCTTCACGCTCACGCAGTTCGCGGCCTATGAGGAGAAGCGCGTTTTCCAGCGCGCCACCACGGCCGGCGGCGGTCAGGGCAAAGGCGCAGGCACCATCCGCGTGCCGCTGGGCGGCACCGTCACTGCCGGCACGGTCGGCGCGCGCATCCGCTCGGCCGCCGATGGCACCACCATCCTGCAGGCAGAATGGTCCGCCGGCACGATCAGCAATGGCGCGACCTATATCGACGTGTCCGGCATCGATGCGCGCCTGGGCTGGTTCTATGTCGACCTCAAGGGCGTAAGCGGCAGCTGGCAGAACGGCACCGTCAAGGTCGGCATGGGCGCGCTCTATGGCTTTGCCGGGCAGTCGCTCATGGCCCGCCTATTCGGGCGACAGGACGGGCAGACCGCGACCTATGCCTCGCTCGGCATCACGCCGGACGCCAACACGGCCGTGCTCGCCACCTATTTTGAGACCAACGCCTACAACCCCACCGTGGCGACCATGCCCTGGCAGACCCCCGGCGATGTCGGCAACAGCAACGGCCCGAACGCGGCCGGCATTGGCGTGTTCCTCAACAAGATGGTCGGCCTGACCGGCGTCAACTGCGGCGCCTTCGGCCATAGCGAGGGCGGCGTCGCCATCCGCACCTTCTTCGCAGGACAGGCTAACTGGGATCAGCTCGCCAGCCTCATCAGCCGCGCAGGCGGCGCGTTCGAGGGGTTCGTCTGGGGCCAGGGCCATGGCGACAGTGTCTATGGCCTGCCCGCCAAGGCCTATCAGGGCGCGCTCACCACGCTCTTCGGCCAGCTCACCGCCGCGAACGGCTTCAGCGGCTATCGCAAGCTGGTCTGGACCATCCCGCAGGCGAGCTACAATGGGTGGGGCACGGCCTGGCAGTATAATCAGGTCCGCAAGGGCGCGAAGACCTGGGCGGACGCGAACAGCGGCACCTATGTCCATATGAGCAACATGGCCTCGGCTGATGGCATCCACGAGACGCAGGCCGGCTCCGTGACCATGGGCGAGCATATGTATCGCGCGCTGCGAGCCAGCTATGGCGCCAGCGGCGGCCTCGGCCCGGCGCCGGTCTCCGCGACGCGCAGCGGAACCACGATCACGCTCACGCTTTCCGATGTCGGCCAGAGCACGATCAACCTGGTCGGCACGCCCGGCAACCGCATCTATGTCTTCCCGCGCGGGCGGGTCGACCGGATCGGGACGAGCAACAACCGCTTCCCGGTCGCCTCGGTCACCGTGACCAACAAGACGACGCTCTCGATCACGCTCGCCAATGATCCGGGCGTGGGCCATGCGCTCGACCTGTATCTCTACTGGCCGAACGACCCGGCCAACCCGACGACCGACAATCTGTTCGACGACCGGGCGAGCGATGGCGACGGCATCGCCACCGGCCGCATCCTGCAGGCCAACTTCACGCCGATCCAGATCGCTGCGCCGACGCCGGGCGGCGTGGTGAATGCGCCTCCGGGCGGGTTCCAGGCGGCGGTCAGCCCGTTCAACATGGTCGAGACCAGCACCAGCTATGCCAGCGCGCCCAGCGGGTTCGGCAGCCATATGACCGCCGGCAAGGCCAAGGCGGCGAGCGATGCCACGCCCTGGTTCGCGCCGATCACGATCGAAGGGTTCCTCACCTGCCCCAATCCGGTGCCGAGCGACATCGAGGTGATCGTCGGCGGCCTCGGTTCCGGGTTCATCGCGTTTAAGGAGTCGGGCAAACTGTGGACCGATGTCCTGTGGAGCGGCAGCACGCCGCTGGAGGCGGGCAAGCGCTACCACATCGCCTATCAGCTCGGTCCCAATGGCGCCGCGCTCTACGTCAAGAACATCACGGACGGCACGGCCGGCGCGCGGGTGCTCTATGACGCGACGCCGGTGACGGTGATCCCTGGCATGACGAGCTGGGGCCTGCGCAACCATCTCGACAGCTTCGACCTGATAGGCGGCGCGGTCGACGAATGGGCGGTGTTCGCGAGCGAGCGCTATTCCGGTGCCAGCTACACCCCGCCGACGACGCCGTTCGACGGGACCGAGGCCGATCTGGTCGCCCTCTATCGGTGCGATGGCGACGCCAAGGACGCGGTGGGCGCATGAGACCGGGCGGCTATGATCGCGTCTCCCAGAGCCTCGAGCGGCTGCACGGTCAGATCGCAGCTCTGGGCGCAGCGCTGGACGACAATGCGCAAGCGCTCGGCCGGCTCGGCGAGCGCGTGGCGCAGCTGGAACAGGGCGTGCAGGCGACCAAGGACGTGGTCGAGGCCTTCACCGCTGCCAAGAGTTCGATGCGCTTTCTCAAGTGGCTGGCTGGTCTGATCGCGGCGCTCGCCGCTCTCGCCGCTGCCCTCAAGGGCTGGCTGCACAGATAAGGAGATCAAGAATGATGAAACGACTGTGGGCGCGCGTGCAGGCGCGCCTGATTGCCGACGCGCGCCGGGCGCACCGCTACTGGTCGGTACGGCTCTGCGCACTGGGCGCGGGCTTTTCCACCGGCTGGATCGCGCTGCCGGCGGACATGCGCGCCGCCGTTCCCGGCGGTCCGTGGATCAGCCTGCTGATGTTCCTCGCCATCGCCCTCGCTCGGGTGGCGGACCAGCCGGGACTGCGCCGATGAGCCCGCAAGCCGGGCTGCGCAGACAGGATGAGCGCGCAGCGGGCGTGGCCGGCGGTATATTGGGTGGTGGCGCATTCCTCGCGCTGGCACTCGGCCTCGCAACGCCGCTCGTCGAGCGCTGGGAAGGCACGAGCACCGATCCCTATCGCGATATCGTGGGCGTGATGACCGTCTGTACCGGCGAAACGCGGGCACCGATGCGCCGCTACTCCTCCGACGAGTGCAAGACGATGCTGGACCGGACGCTTGCGGCGGATTGGGCACCGGCTGTGCTGAAAGCGGTGCCTCCGCTCAAAGACCGGCCATACCAGTTGGCCGCGTCAATCAGCCTCGCCTACAATATCGGCGAAGTGGCCTTTGCCAAGTCCACAGTCGCCCGACGCTTCAGGGCAGGTGACTGGCGCGGTGGCTGCGAGGCTTTCCTCATGTGGAACAGGGCAGGCGGCAAGCTGGTCAAAGGCCTCGACAATCGGCGGCGCGACGAGCGCAGGCTGTGCCTGACCGGGCTATGATGAACGCGCTGATCGGCTGGATCGCGCCGCAGCTTGGCCGCGCCGCCCTGCTCGCCATTGCGCTGCTCGGCCTGGCGCTCAGCTTCCAAACGACGCGGCTGGCCAGTGCCCGGCGGGCGCTTTCGCTCGAACAGGCGCTGCACCAGACCGACATCGCCAACATGCGCGCCGCGCAGGCGATCGCCGATGCCGACTGGCAAGCCGAGACAGCGCGGATGCGCGCGACCAACGGGAGACTGAAGGATGAGACCGATCGCGCTGCCGATGCTGTGCGCACTCAATATCTGGACCGCGTCCTGCGCATCCCCGCCGCCACGGCCGATCCCGGTGCTCCCGCAGACGCCGCGCTGCCCGGCACCGACTCCGCCAAAAGCACTGACCGATCCGGTCGAGACGCCATCCTTCTTGCGCGAAACGACGCGCTGATCTGTGCCACCAACACCGCACGGCTGCTTGCGGCGCACGACTGGGCTCTTCAGATCGCGCAAGAGCGATAACGCACGGCCAACCCTCATCTTTTCGCCCATGGTCCACGCAAAATTAATCGTCTCACCCTATGACCGCGCGCAACGGCGCAATCTTTGTCCGCTCCGGTGGACAGACTTGTTTAGGCCGGTGCGGCACGATAAGAAGGCGCCGCGCTGAACCAGCCGGACGGGAAAGAACGCGACAAGAGTGTCAGGGAGGAGGTCCGTGCCAATGCGCTTGATACCCATGATCACGCCCTCTCCGACCGAATTGCTCTGAATGTCGTGTCTTGACCGTCATTTGAACAACACGCGCAGGGCCTCAGCAGAACGGCCCGCCGAACCCCGGAATTTGTAACAGGTCGCTCCCGTTATTCTTCCCTATTCACGCCTGTCTGGAGACTATTGATGCCTAAGTTGAGGAGCGTCCCGGTTATCGCGCTCGCATCGCTCGCCCTGATGCTGTCCGCCTGTCAGAAGAAGGCGGAAGGTCAGGTTGTCGCTGTGGTCAATGGCGAGGAAATCACGCTGACCGAACTGAACGCCGAGATCGCCGAGATGAATCTGCCGGCCAGCGCCGACAAGAACATGGTGCGCAGCCGCGTGCTGCAGCGCATGGTCGACCGGCGCCTGCTCGTGCAGGCCGCCAAGGAAGCCGGCCTGGATCGCGATCCCGCCTATCTGACGCAGGAACGCCGGATGCAGGAGCAACTGCTCGTCAGCATGTATGGCAAGAAGGCGATGGACACGATCAAGGTGCCGGACCCGGCCTCGCTCGATCGCTTCATCTCCACCCATCCCGGCGCGTTCAGTGGCCGCAAGCGTTTCGCTCTCGACCAGTTGGTGATCGACGTGCCGTCTGATCCCAAGCGGCTCAGGAGCCTGGAAGACGCCCATTCGCTCGACGAGGTTGCGGCGCGCCTGACCAGCATGGGCATCACCTTCGCGAAGGGCAAGGGCACGCTCGATTCGGCGACCGTGAACCCGGATATCCTCAAGCGCATCGAAGCACTGCCAGCCGGCGAGCCGTTCATCGTGCCGCAGGGCAACAAACTGCTGATCAACGTGATCACGGGCGCGCAGCCGGTCACCCTCTCGAACGAGCAGGCACGGCAGGTCGCGGCGCAGGCCATGCGCAACGAAGAGCTGGGCAAGATTGGCGAATCGCGCCTGAAGGAAGCCAAAGCCAAGGCCAAGATCGAATATCAGCCCGGCTTCGAGCCGAAGCCGGATGCGCCGGCCGCTGGCGCGAAGGCCGCTGCGCCTGCCGCTCCGGCCGCCAACTGATCCGGACAGGAAACAAGGCAGGGGACGCTTTCCAAATGCGGGAGCGTCCCCTGTTTCATGTCATGGCCACCCGACGTGACAAGCCACTGAGAGCATGACCGTGATCCTGGACAGCCTGAGCTGGTGCCTCGCCGCCGTGCCGCTGCTGCTGCTCGCCGTCTTGCTGACCGAGCTGATGGTCGGCGCGCTGGCGTGCGGTCGAACTGCCAGCCCTCTGACGGATCGACGCCACAGCGCCGCGATCCTCATGCCCGCGCACAATGAAGCGAGCGGCATCGCCCGCACGCTGGCACTGCTCCAGCCCGCACTGAACGAGACGATCCGCCTGATCGTGATTGCCGACAATTGCAGCGACGACACAGCGGCGATCGCCGGCGCGACCGGCGCGACCGTACTCGAGCGGCACGACACGAGCCAGCGCGGCAAGGGCCATGCTCTCGCCTTCGGTCGGGACGCCCTGCGCGCCGATCCGCCGGATTGCGTGGTGGTACTCGACGCCGATTGCGAGATCGGCGGTGCCGACCTGCGCACGCTGATCGAGACCGCCGTGGCGCGGCAGCGGCCGGTGCAGAGCTGCTACCTGCTGCGGACGCGCGCCGACGATCGACCGATGACGCAGATTTCCAACTTCGCCTTCCTCATCAAGAACCGCGTGCGCCAGCGCGGCGCCGCGTTCATCGGCGCGCCGGCATTGCTGACCGGCACCGGCATGGCCTTCCCCTGGGCACTCATCGCCGAAGCGCCGCTCGCGACGAGCCATCTGGTCGAGGATCTGGTGCTTGGCATCGATTATGCCCGCAAGGGACAAGCGCCAGTCTATCTGGAGCAGGCTACCACCTGGAGCGACGCGGCCAGCCAGCAGGACACGCTGACCCAGCGCACGCGCTGGGAGCACGGCTATGTAAGCACCGCACTGCGTTACGGCCTGCCGCTGATCGGCGAAGGTCTGGCAAGGCTTAAGCCCGGCCTCGCATGGTTCGGCCTTAGCCTCATGGTCCCGCCGCTGGCGCTGCTGATGAGCCTTGCCCTCGCCGCGCTGGCCGGGACGGCGCTGTTCGCCCTGCTTGGTGCCACGCCGATGCCGGCGCTGCTGCTTGCCGGCGCAATCGCGCTGACCGCCCTGGCGCTGCTGCTCGGCTGGGCACGCGATGGGCGCGAAGCGGTGAGCGGCGGAACGCTCGCGCGTATCCCGCTCTATCTCGCCTGGAAGATTCCGGTCTATCTGCGCCTGGTGCGCAAGCGCGAGACGCAATGGGTCCGGACCGGGCGCGAGGGCGAACGCGCAGACTGAGCCCTTCTCGCCGGGCGCCGACACCGCACGCCACTTTCCCCTTGCCACAAAGGCACTAAGCCGCCCTATTGCTCGGCAGCGCGCCGGCAATGGCCGCCCAGGGAGAGGATGATCTGTTGAGCGAACGCACCGACAAGCCGGCGCGCGGATGGGGCGGCTTCCTGCTCATCCTGCTGGCCCTCGTCGTCGAGGGATTCGACCTGCAGGCCGCGAATTTCGCCGCGCCCTCCATCCTCGATGCGTTCAACCTCACGCGTGCGCAGATCGGCCCGCTGCTCAGCGCCAGCCTGTTCGGCGTGCTGATCGGCGCGGTGTTCATCGGCCCGCTGGGCGACCGAATCGGCCGCCGTACGATCCTCATCGCCTGCTGCGTGGTCTATGGCCTGTTCTCGCTCGCTGCCGCCTTCGCCACCAGCCTGACGCAACTCATCGTCCTGCGCTTCCTCATCGGCGTCGGTCTGGGCGCGGTCCTGCCCAATGCGCTGGCGCTGGCCGGCGAGCTCGCCCCCGCCCGCCACCTGGCCCGCGCCACCGGACTTGTCGGTATCGGCATCACGTTCGGCGGTGTCGTTGCCGGCGCCGTCGCCGCGCATTTCCTGCCGACCCATGGCTGGCCGAGCCTGTTCATCGCCGGCGGCGTGCTGCCTATCGCCATCGCGCTGCTGCTCTGGCTAGCCTTGCCGGAAAGCCCCGCGTTCGTCTTCAACCCCGAGACGCAGGAGAAAACGGGCGTACGGACAATCCTCGCCCCGGCCTATCGCGCGCGCACGCTCGTCATGTGGATCACCTTCGCACTGGTGCTGATGACGGTTTATCTGGTGAGTGGGTGGGTGCCGCTGCTGGTCAAGGATCAGGGCTATTCGACCGCCACCGCGTCCTGGATCGCGACCGGCACTCATGCCGGCGGCGTCGCGGGCGGCATCTGCGCCAGCCTCATGCTCAGCAAGCGCCACTGGCGAGTCGTCGCTGTGTTCGCCGCCCTTTCCGCCGTAACCTGCCTTGTGCTCGCCGCCGTGGACTGGGGCATGGGCGCGCTCATCGCGCTGCTGCTCGTCCTGGGCTTCTTCGGCACCGGCACGCAGAATGGCCTGAACGGATCGGCCGGCGCGACCTATCCCGCGGCCATCCGCGCCTCCGGCCTGGGCTGGGCGCTCGGCCTCGGCCGGGTCGGCTCAATCCTCGGGCCGCTTGCCGGCTCAGCCGCGATCCTGTTGGGCCTCACCCAGCCCCGCCATTTCTTTTTCCTGCCTGTCCTGCCCTTCGCCATCGCCGCGCTGCTGGCACTGTGGCTGGCCTGGCAGCCCCCCGCCCCCACTCACTCGTCAACGGAGACAGAATGATGCCGAAGATGCGCAAGATCGCCACCGAGGAAGCCTGGTCCATTCCCGAGGTCGCCGCCCAGCTCGCGATCGAGACGCGGGGGCCGACGCAGAGCCTCGACAAGCTGCTGGTTAAGGGCATCTATGACCCGGCAAAGGACGCCTCCGGCTATTCTTCGATGAACTTCCTCGACGGGCTGCTGGATATCGAGGAGAAGCGCCTGCCGGAGATGGACGCGTTGGGCGTGGACATGCACCTGCTCTCGCTCACGGCGCCGGGCGTGCAGATGTTCGATGCAGACACCGCGACCGACCTTGCCGCGCTCGCCAACGACAGGCTGGCCGAGGTCTGCGCCAAGCGGCCGACGCGCTTCTCAGGTCTTGCGAGCTTCGCGCCGCAAAGCCCGAAAAGAGCGGCAAAAGAAATGGATCGCGCAATCAATGAGCTGAAGCTCAACGGCTTCATCCTCAACAGCCATACGAACGGCGAATATCTGGACGATCCCAAATATTGGCCCTGCCTGGAGGCCGCCGAGGCGCTGAACGCCTGCATCTACATCCATCCCCGCGCCGCTTCCGACACGCTGAAAGGCCCTTTGCAGGATTATGGCATGGACAGCGCCATGTGGGGCTATGGCGTGGAAGTCGGCACGCATGTCGTGCGCATGATGGCGAGCGGCGTGTTCGATGCCTTCCCCAATCTCAAGATCTGCATCGGCCATATGGGCGAGGCCATTCCCTTCTGGATCTGGCGCATCACCTTCATGAACAGTCGCGCCCAAGTCATTGGCCGGTCACCCAAAACGAAGCTGAGCATCGCGGAATATTTCCAGCGCAACTTCGTCGTCACCACCAGCGGCGTCGAGGACCCGCTGGCGCTGCGCTACACCATCGACAAGCTCGGCATCGACAATGTGCTGTGGGCAATCGACTATCCCTATCAGCCGCAGAAGCCGGCGGTGGACTTCATGGATGCTGCGCCGGTGACCGAGGCGGAACGTCACGCGCTCTACCATGGCAATGCCGAGCGCATCTTCCACATCGCACCACTGGCAGACTGATCGACTGAAGGACGAGCACGGCCCCTCTCGTTCGCGGGAGGGGCACGGAGCGCAAGAGACACAGACCGGACCAGGTATATAGGATTGCGCCTCGACCGAGGAACGCAGGGTCGACCGCCTCCAATTCGTTCCCGCTGACGACTCCGACCATCCAATTCCTGCCGTCGCGCCCTTGCCCCCGCGCCGTGCGCCACTATGAAGGCGCTCGTGACCTCATCGATCGTGATCGGGACCGACGCCACTGGCGCGCCGGTTCCCATGGACATGGAAGAACTGCTGGCCACCCGCCTGCTCGTCCAGGGCAATAGCGGGTCGGGAAAGTCGCACCTGCTGCGCCGGATGCTCGAGGAAAGCGCCCGGATGGTGCAGCAGGTGGTCATCGACCCGGAAGGCGACTTCGTGACTCTCGCCGGTCCCTTCGGCCACATCGTCATCGATGGGGCTGCGCATGACGGGCGCGAGATCGAGCGGCTGGCAGCCAAGGTCCGCGCGCGCCGCGCCTCGGTCGTGCTCGCGCTCGACGGGTTGGAGCTGGAGGCGCAGATGCGCTGCGCCGCCCAGTTCATCGCCGCCCTGTTCGATGCGCCGCGCGAACACTGGTATCCCGCGCTGGTGGTGGTGGACGAGGCGCAGATGTTCGCGCCCGCCGCAGCCGGCGACGTGGCTGACGACATTCGCCGCCTGTCGCTCGCCGCCATGACCAACCTGATGTGTCGCGGACGCAAACGCGGCCTCGCCGGCGTCATCGCCACGCAGCGCCTCGCCAAGCTCGCCAAGAATGTGGCGGCGGAAGCCTCCAACTTCCTGATGGGCCGCACCTTCCTGGACATCGACATGGCCCGCGCCGCCGACCTGCTCGGCATGGAGCGGCGGCAGGCAGAGCAAATTCGCGATCTGGAGCGCGGGCGCTTTCTGGCGCTCGGGCCGGCGATCAGCCGCCGCCCGGTCTCGGTGCGGATCGGCGCGGTGGAGACGAGCGCGCGCACATCGTCCCACACGCTCATTCCGCTGCCGAGCGCACCGGGCGAACTGGAAGACCTGCTCGTGCCCGATCCCGTCGAGCGCGAACCCGCCTTGCCTTTCGCCGCTCCGGAACCTGAGCCAATCGACAGCGCCGGACGGCTGGATGCCGAGGAGGACGAAATCGCGACGCTTTCCCCTTCCTCCCCGCGCGACGATGAAGACGGCACTCTGCCGGCGCCGGCTCCCACGGTGGCAGCGGACCTTGAGGCCGCGATCGACGCGATCCTGATGGACATGGCTGCCGAGGAGGACTGCACCTATCGCGCAACGCCGGTGCTGTTCCAGGATTTCTCCGTTCGTTGCCGGATGCAGCGCATCCTGGCGCCGGGCGTCGACCTGTTCGCCTTCCGTCGCCGCTTCGCTCTCGCGGTGGCGGGCGGGCCGGACCCCGACCCGCAATGGCAAGCCGCGCTGCGCCTCTCCGAGCGAGTGCCGGACGATCTGCTGGCGCCCTTTCTGCTCATCGCGCGCGCGGCCAT
Organism: Sphingomonas sp.; assembly: GCA_017304655.1. Taxonomy (GTDB): domain Bacteria; phylum Pseudomonadota; class Alphaproteobacteria; order Sphingomonadales; family Sphingomonadaceae; genus Sphingobium. The sequence continues at coordinate 225,104 of JAFKLY010000006.1, read as the reverse complement.
AGCCGGGGCGCCTTGCCCGGACGACGACGCGCTCGCCCGCGCCTATGGCACACGCTCATCCGGACGCATTCGCCGCCTGCTCGACTATCTGGAAAAGAACGACCTGATCGTCGTGCGAACGGATTTCGGTGGGCGACGCTCGGTCGGCCTGCCGGACCTGGGCGTCTCCACCGCGCCGGCCGAGGCCTGACGCCGGCGGATCAGATCTCGCCCACGCGCTTCCTGAACTGGCTGAACTCGGCCGCGAGCGAGTCGCTGAGGTTCCGCGCCATCTCGCCAAGCCGCGCCGAAGACTGACGGACATCCTCGGCCGAAATACGCGTCGAGCGCGTCGTCGTCGACAGGTCGCTCATCTGCCCCGTGACTTCCTGGGAGACGCGCGCCGCCTGCGAGGCATGGCGGCTGATCTCCTGCGTCGCGTCCGCCTGCTGCGACACGATGGAGGCGACGGAAACGGCTGCGGACTCGGTCTTTTCTACCGCCCCTGCAATGCTGTTCATGGCGGCCATGGCCTGATCGATCGCGCCGGTCACGTCGTCGATCCACCGCATGATGTCCTGCGCCGCCTGGCCGGTCTGCTGGGAAAGACCCTTCACTTCGGACGCGACAACGGCAAAGCCGCGGCCCGCCTCGCCCGCCCGCGCCGCTTCGATGCCGGCATTGAGTGCCAGCAAATTGGTCTGCTTGGCCATGGTCTTGATGAAATCGACGATCTGGGAAATCTGCGCCGCGCTCTCGTTGAGCGAGACGAACAGCCTCATGCCGTCCTTGCCGGTTTCCGCCGTCTCGACTGCCACCTGTCGCATCAGGTCCATCTGCCCGGCAATCTCGCGCACGCTCATCGACATCTGCTCGGTCGCCGAGGCGACGGCCATCGAGCGATCGAGTGCTTCACGGGCGTTGTCCGAGGCGGAGAGTGCGCGCTGGTCGGTGTTCTCAGCCTCGCTGGAAAGGGCATCCGCCGTGGCGTTGAGCCCGCTTGAGGCGTGGAGCACGGTGTCGACCGCCTGCGCAATGGTCTGGTCGAAGGAGGCCAGAACCGCTTCGAGCTGCTGCGCGCGCCGGCCTGCTTCCCGCGCGTCCGCGCGCAGGCGCTGCTCCTCGGCAATCGCGCGCTCAATCTCGGCCCGCTCGCGCCGGGTGAACTCCAGCTCGGCCTTGGCGTGCGTCATCTTGAGCTGCTCATTGAGCGTCAGCTGGTCGGCTTCCAGCTTCTCCAAAAGCTGGTTGAAGCTGCGGGCAAGATCCTCATTGTCATCGCCCACTTCGGCGGAAACGCGGCTCTCAAGCCCGCTTTGGCCGTTAACGAGCTGCATGAGCACCGCCTGGAGATGCGCGGTGCCCAGGCGCGTGTGATGCTCCGCTTCATTGAGGCCGGCCAGTTCCTGCTCGGGCGAGACGCGCAGGCAGTTCATGCGCCGCGCCACCAGCGCGAACGGCAGCGTGCAAAGGAAGGCAAAGCCGGCAATGCTGGTCAGGCCGAGCAGCTGCACGCCGGCCTGCGTCCACATGTCATGCGGCAACACACCGGGCGCGGCGGAAAAGGCGACGCAAAGCGTGCCGATGGCGCCACCAAAGGCATGAACCGGGACCGCGCCCACAGCGTCGTCGATCCGCCAGCGCTTGGCCAGCAGATGCTCCGCCGCCATGGCCGCGCCGGCACCCGCCACGCCGGTCCACATCGCACCCCAGCTTGTCGCGGTCGTGCAGCCGGCGGTGATCGCCACCAGACCGGCGACGACCCCATTGGTCGAGCGATCATAGACATAATAGCCATCGAGATAGCGGCCGATCAGCAAGCCCGCTGTGCCACCGGTTGCGCCGGCCAGGAGCGTATTCATGAGCGCATGGCCAAAGGCTTCGCTGCCGGCCATCGTGCCGCCGGCGTTGAAGCCGAACCAGCCGATCCACAGCACGAGCACGCCCGAGGCCGTCAGCACCGGGCTGTGCCCCTCGATGCGCGTGACGGAGCCTTCCGCGCCGAACCGGCCGATGCGTGGCCCCATGACCATGATGAGCGCCAGTGACGCAATGCCACCGACGAGATGGACCACGCTCGACCCGGCAAAATCGATGAAACCCAGCGCTTCGAGCCAGCCCTGGCCGGTATCGGCGAGGAGGCCGCCCCACGCCCAGTGGCCGGCAACGGGATAGATCACCACCGCCATCAGCACCATGAACCACAGATAGACGCTGAAGCGCATCCGCTCTGCCACGGCGCCGGAGACGATGGTGGCCGCGGTGCCGCAGAACATCACCTGAAAGAAGAAGAATGTGAGCGTATCGACGCCGGTGAAATTGCCCAGCGCGAGCCCGTTGCTCCAGCCGAACAGGCCCCAATGGCTCGCGCCGAACATGAGCGCGAAGCCGACCAGCGCGAAGCAGACGGTCGAGACGACGAAATCCACGAGATTCTTCATCGCCACGTTGATGCTGTTCTTCGAGCGGACCATCCCCGCTTCCAGAAACAGGAAGCCAAGCTGCATCGCTGCCACCAGCATCGCCGCGCACCAGCATCGCCGCGATCGAAATCCAGACATAATCGGCCGCCGATTTCTCGGTCTCGATCCAGCCGGCATCGGCCGGGCCGGCCATCAGGCCGCCGACAATCATTGCTGAAACGAGCATTCGGACCAATCGCATAGTGGCAGCCCCCGACCGTGGAGGACAGTCCATGCAATCCTATTGGTTGATTTTTCATCAACTATAAGGTCCAAGCGCTGGAAATGCCGCTGGAAATCCTCGTTTTTCTGCCTGCTCGGACTTGTCAGTCCCGCGAGGTTGCAATGATCGCCGCATAAGCGCGGCGCAGCAGGGCAACGAGCATGGCCTGCTCCTCGGCATTGAGCGCGTCGCGAATGGGGCGCTCCACTTCCATCGCGCGGCCGGTCATTTCATGCATCAGCGCCTCGCCCTCCGGGGTCAGCGCCAGCGTGTTGCGGCGGCGATCCGCCGTGGACCGGCTACGAACCGCAAGCCCCCGCTTTTCCAGTTGATCGATGATGGCAACCATGGCGCTGTCGTCCATCGCAACCTCGCGCGCCAGCTCGGATTGGGAACAGCCCGGATTGGCACTGATGAGCACCATGGTCGAAAGCGCACCGGAGCGCAGGCCGAAGGGGGCATAGGCCGCCACGATCCGCAGCGCGAGCTCGTTATGAATCAACCGGGTGCCGGTCCCCACCGCCGTATTCAGCAATCCCCAGTCCATCCGCAGCTTGTCGAGCGCTGCTGTCTGTTCTTCCGTCCGTCCGGCCATGTGCCCTGCCCGTTCTCTGATTGGCTCCCCCGCTCGGACTAGTGCCGGAATCGAGGCAGAAACTCAATGGTTGCCTGAGACAACCATGACGATCCGATGGACAACCGTCATGCGAAGAAGGTGACGATCGGGTATTCGACGCTCTCGCGCGGCTGTCCGCGAGCCAAACCATCGTCCCGAAGCGTTCCGTTCGTTACGTCCCACGCGCCGCACTGGCCTGCAGACAAGGAATTTGCCTCCCGCTCTTGGCGAGTGCAGTCGGCGCTGCCATGAGCGGCTGGATGACTTCGGCCACACATGATCCGACGGAGAGGGATGCGCAGGAAGAGGACGCGCTGAAGCGCGCCCGCGTGACCGCGATCGTGCTCGCCGCGACCATGTTCATGGTTGGGATCGACAGTACCACGCTCGTCACCGCCCTGCCGCGCATGTCGCTGGATTTCGACGTGCCCGTGACGACGCTCAGCGCCACCATCACGCTCTACATCATGGTCTCCGCCACCCTGCTGCCGGTGAGCAGCTGGATCGGCCAGCGCTTCGGCTCGCGGCGCGTGTTCACGACGGCCATCGTCGGCTTCATGCTCTCGTCCATCGCCGCCGGCCTCTCGCCCAACTTGCCGGTCTTTCTGGCCGCGCGCGTCTCGCAGGCGGCCTTCGCCTCGCTCATGGTGCCGGTCGGCAACATCGTGCTGCTCACGATCACGCCCAGGAGCTACCTTGTCACCGCCATGACGATCAGCTCGACACCCGCGCTGATCGCCCCGGTGCTGGGACCGCCGCTCGGCGGCTTCATCACCACGTTCCTCAACTGGCACTGGGTCTTCTTCCTCAACGTGCCGACCGCTGCGCTGGCGCTGGTCGCAGCTCTGCGCTTCATCCCGAATATCCGCGCAACGGAGCGCACACCGTTCGACTTTCGCGGCTTCGCACTGACCGCCAGCTTCCTGTGCGCGCTCATCGCCGGGCTGGACCGGCTGAGCCACGCCGGGCAAGGCCGCGAACTCGGTGTGCTGTTGCTCATCGCCGCCACCGCCTTCGGCTGGTTGGCGTGGAGGCACGCGCGCACGGCCCCGCATCCGATCGTGCCGCTGACGCCGTTGCGTTACCCCTGCTTCTTCACCTCTACCATCGGCGCGGGCACCGCCGTGCGCGTCGCCTTCATGGGCCTGGGCTTCACCCTGCCGCTCATGCTCCAGATCGGCCTTGGCCTCAGCGCCTTCCAGGCCGGACTGCTGCTGCTCGCGCAAAATGGTGGTGACCTGGTGCTCAAGAGCATCGCCAACCGGACCCTGCGCGCCATCGGCTTCCGCACCGCACTGGTCAGCGGATCGCTGTTGATCGGCGCCTCGATGGTCGCCTGCGCCTTTTTGCAGCCGGGCATGTCCTTCTCGCTGCTGTGCGTCATCATGGTCGGCGTCGGCATGGCCCGCTCCGTCCACATGACCGCCATGATGGCGCTGCGCTTTGCCGACATGCCGCAGAGCGAAGTCGGCGGCGCCACCGTGCTCGGCAATCTGGTCAATTCGCTTTCGCAAGCTTTCTCCATTTCCGCGGTCGCAGCTCTGCTCAGCCTCCTCTCGGCGGGCGCGGAGACGCCGACCATGACGCATTTCCGAATCACCGTGCTGGTGCTGGCGGGCCTCGCGCTGCTGGCAGCGCCGCTTTTTGCCCGGCTGGACCGGGACGCCGGCGCAGACCTGACCGGCCGACCCCGGCGCGGTCTGCGGGACATGGGCCTCTCCCCGGACGATCCAGCCGCCTGAAGCCGATTGCATCCGCTGCGCTTGCGAGTCCGCCGCACCAGGCATACACTCCAGCCTGCCCCGCAGGAGAGGACGCGTTGGCAACCATGCAGATGCAACCCGCCCATGACGACCTGAGCTGGTCTTCCAGCGGTCTGGCGCGCAGCGACGCGATCAGCCAGTGGCGCGACTGGGCTGCGAGCACCATCGCGCCCATCGACGTCACCGTGTTCGACACTGAGCAGTTCGCCGCCCGCTGGACGAGCCATGGCGTCGGCCAGCTCCGCCTGCTCCAGCTCCATGCCCCGGCGCAGCGCGTGGTCCATACCGGCACGGATGGGAGCGCCGGGCGCGCCAACCCCACCATCCAGCTCGTCTATGCCCGGCGCGGCGCACTCAGGACGCGCATGGCCGGCAAGCGCTTCACGGTGGAGCCGGGACAGTTTGTGCTGCTCGACAATACCCGTTTCTATCAGATGGAAATGGACACGGCGCACGAAGCGATCGACCTCATGATGCCGCAGGGCTGGCTGGAGAAATATCTGCCCGACCCCGACGCCCTGCTTGCCCGGCCGATCAGCGCCAACAGCGGCTGGGGCGCACCGCTCGGCAGCCTGATCGAGACGATGCTTACCGGCCTCGAGGACAGCCCCCTGCCCCGCTCGCTGATCGCCGAGCAGGTCGGCGCGCTGCTGACGCTTGCGACCGGCTTTCACGAACCGGCGCCCAGCAGCCGCCATCGCGGCCAGCTCGCTCGCCGGATTCTGCGGCGGATCGAGAGCGATTATGCCGATGCCGAGCTGAGCCCCGAGAGCATTGCCGATGACCTCGGCATTTCCCGGCGCTACCTGCAGGCGCTGCTGACCGGCGCGGGCACCAGCTTCGTGCAGGAACTGAACGCGACCCGGCTCGACCGGGCAAGCGACATCCTGGGCGATCCGCGCGCGCGCAGCCTCTCGCTGGGCGAAATCGCCTGGCGCTGCGGTTTCCTCGACCCGGGCTATTTCACGCGCCTGTTCCGCAAGCGCTTCGGCATGACGCCCAGCCAGTGGCGGGCAGGCAAGCCGGGCCACCACTAGGACAATCGCGCCTGCGCATTTGTCCGGGTGGGCTTGCGCGAGAATCCTTTGGCCCGCCGGGCCAATTGGTTAGCCTCCCCCTAGTTGACCAGCTGTCGTGAGCGCCGAGTCATCGGCGACGGCGCCACGCCGCTGTGACAAATGCGCCCACCAGAGGCCGCCAGACGACGCCAGGAAGCGCGGGGCGGCTTACAGGAACGAGAGGATTGCCCGTGAGCGACCAGACCAAGGGGTTTCCCCTCCCCAGTTCGCTGAAAGTGGTGCCCGGCACCGAAGCCGCGCAAGCCGCCTACCCTTATTACACGCAGTTCCATGACGGCGACGACGCGCGCTTCTGGTTCTACAACTCCATGCATTTCCCCGAGCCGATGCATCATTTCGACATGATCACGGCGGAAGCGGCCTATTGCGCGCTCGGCAGCTTCAACACCCGCGTCCATGTGCTGCCCACCACCAAGGGCATCGACCACCGCATCATCAACGGGCGCGTGTTCATTGGCGGCGTCGCAGTGACCGATCCCGCCGAGATCGAGGCGCGCGCGGCGGAATTCCAGCAGCGCGCCTTCTATTATTACGAGCATTGGGAAGAGCTTTACGCCCAGTGGAAGGACAAGATGCGTGCGCTCATTGCCGACGCGCAGGCTCTCCCCAAGCCCTCGCTGCCCGATCTGGAGCCGATCGAGACCACGCACACCGGCAAGGGCGTGGCAGCCAACCACGACCTGATCGACACCTACCGGAAGACGCTCGAAGGCTACTTCCGCATGTGGCACCACCATTTCGAGTTCCTGCTGCTCGGCTATGGCGCCTATCTGACCTTCTTCGACTTCTGCAAGAAGGCCTTCCCGGAGATCAGCGATCAGGCGATCAGCCGCATGGTCGCCGGCATGGAAGCCGAGATCTTCCGCCCGGACGAGGAAGTGAAGCGCCTCGCCCGCCGCGCGGTGGAACTGGGCGTGGACGCGCACTTCACGGATGGCATGGATATCGACACGGTGCTCGCCAAGCTCGATGCGCTGGGCAAGGACGGCAAGGCATGGCTCGCCGAGCTGGAGACGAGCCGCAACCCCTGGTTCAACGTGAACGTAGGCGACGGCTTCTACCATTATCATCGCAGCTGGAACGACGATCTCTCCATGCCGTTCGCGGCGCTGCCGGGCTACATCGCCAAGGTGAAGGCCGGCGTGAAGCTGGAGCGACCGACCGAGCAGCTGGTGGAGGAACGCCAGCAACTCGTGGCAGATTATCGCGAGCTGCTCGACACTGATCAGGACCGCGCGACTTACGACCAGCTCATCACGCTCGCGCACCGCGTGTTCCCCTATGTCGAGGGGCACAAATTCTACTGCGAGCACTGGTACACGAACCTGTTCTTCAACAAGATCCGCGAGTTCGGCGAGCTTCTCGCAGCCAACGGTTTCTTCGCGGAGGCAGCGGACGTCTTCAACCTGACGCATTATGAGCTGGAGAGCGCGATCATCGACCTGATGCTCGCCTGGTCCTCCGGCTCGGACCCGATCGGCCCGCGCGTGTGGCCGGCCAAGGTTGCGGAGCGCAAGGCGGCGATCAAGACCTGGGCCGATCATACTGTGCCGCCGGCGCTGGGCGTCGTGCCGGATGTGATCGACGATCCCGCGATCGTCATGCTCTGGGGCATCACCCGCGAGAGCCTGGACGTGTGGCTTTCCGACGGTGATGGGCCGAGCAACGAGCTCAAGGGCTTTGCCGCCTGCCAGGGTGTGGTCGAAGGCACGGCCCGTGTCGTCAAGTCCGTCGACGAGATCAGCCGGCTCCGGCAAGGCGACATCCTCGTCTGCCAGGTGACCAACCCGACCTGGGCGCCGATCTTCCAGAAGATCAGTGCCGCGGTCTCCGACATCGGCGGATCAATGAGCCACATGGCCATCGTCGCGCGCGAATATGGCCTGCCCGCCGTGGTCGGCACGGGATCGGCGACGCAGCGGATCAAGGACGGCCAGCGCATCCGCGTCGATGGCGGACGGGGCACTGTCACGATCCTTGTCGACGAGCCGGTGCTGGAGGACGCGTGATGGTGGAGGATGCGTCCCCCTCTCCTCTTCAGAGGAGGGGCAGCGAGACTTGTGTCGGCGGAGCGGGCACTAGTCGCAGCGGGGTGGTGCCGGGCTTCGCGCGCCGCTTAGCGCGACGCCACCACCCCCTAACCCCTCCTCTGAAGAGGAGGGGGGCATGACGGGCGCGATCAGCTGGTTCGCTGACCTGCGCATCACAGACCGGCCTACCGTGGGCGGCAAGGGCGCGAGCCTGGGCGAGCTGACCCATGCCGGCATCGACGTGCCGCCCGGCTTCGTCGTGACCACGCACGCTTTCGAGCTGTTTCTCGAAGCGCTAGAAGCGCGCGAACCGATCCGCCCGCTGGTCGAGGCGCTTGTGCCGGACGATCTGGCCGCAGTCACAGCGCTCTCCCGCTCGCTGCGCACGCGCATCGAGAACGAACCGCTGCCGCCCTCCGTCGAACAAGCCATATTGGACGCTCATGCCCGGCTGGGTGCCACGACCGTCGCCGTGCGCTCCTCCGCCACCACCGAGGATGCGGAAGATGCGAGCTTCGCCGGCTTGCAGGATACCTTCCTCTGGGTGCTGGACGCGGCGGACACGGTGCATCGCGTGCGCGAATGCTGGGGCAGCCTCTATTCGGTGGAATCGATGACCTACCGGCGCAAGCATGGCCTGCCAGAGGAGGGCGTCGCCATGGCCGTCGTCGTGCAGACCATGGTCGATGCGCGCACGGCCGGCGTCATGTTCACCCGCTCGCCGACCACCGGCGACAAGTCGGTCATCACCATCGAAGGCGCCTGGGGCCTCGGCAGCGCAGTCGTCTCCGGCGAAGTGACGCCGGATCGCTGGGTGATGGGCAAGATCACAGGCGAGATCAGCGTGCGCGACATTTCGGACAAGCATATCCGCCAGGTGCCGGCACCGGACGGCGGCATCGTCGACGAGGAGCTGCCCGAAGCGATGCGCAGGGCGCCTTCCCTTTCGGACGAGGAATTGCAGGCGCTGCGCACGGTCGGCCGGGCGATCGAGCGCCATTATGGCCGCGCGCAGGACATCGAGTGGGCCATCGACAAGGCCGGACGCGTGCTGCTGCTGCAAAGCCGGCCGGAAACGGTCTGGTCCGCGAAGGACCAGAAGCCGGTGGTGGAGGCCAAGGCCGACCCGCTGACGCATGTGATGACGATTTTCGGAGGACGCAGGTAAGATGAGCCTCACCGCCAAGGATGTGCAGGAAATCATGGCGCTGCTCGAAGGCTCGACCTTCGACCGGCTCGCGCTGGAGGTCGATGGCCTCAAGCTGGAGCTGGAGCGCGGGGGCACCGGGGCACCGCGCCCCGCCCGCACTGCCCCGGCAGCGTCGGCACCCAGCCCCGAGCCCGCCGCCGCTCCAGCCGCGCCACTACCCGCGCGCGAGAAAGACACGGCCCGCGAGGCAGGGCTGGTCGAGATCACATCGCCGCTGCTCGGCATCTTCTACCGTGCGCCCAAGCCCGGCGAGCCGCCCTTCATCGAGGTCGGCCAGAAGGTCGATACCGAGACGGTCATCGGCATCGTCGAGGTGATGAAGCTGATGAACTCGGTCGCCGCAGGCGTCACGGGCGAAGTCGTGGAAATCCTTGGCGCCAATGGCGAGCTGGTCGAGCATGGCGAAGTGCTGATGCTCGTGCGGCCGGAAGGCTGAAATCGGCATGTGTTTCGTGCCTCCCCATCATCATCGGCACTCCTGCGAAAGCAGGAGCCCAGGGCGAACGGGCACCACGGCTGGGCCCTTGGCTCCTGCTTACGCAGGAGCACCGCAATTCCCTTGCGCGGTCCTCCTCCCATGACCATCCGCCGAATCCTCATCGCCAATCGGGGCGAGATTGCCGTGCGGATCATCCGCACCGCGCAAAAGCTCGGCATCGAGACCGTGCTGGCGGTTTCGGAAGCAGATCGTGGATCGCTCGGCGCGCGCATGGCGGACCGGGCCTTGTGCATCGGCCCGGCCCGCCCGGCCGAGAGCTATCTTCGCGTCGAGACCATCGTGCAGGCGGCGCTCGGGTCCGGCTGCGACGCCGTCCATCCCGGCTATGGCTTCCTCTCCGAGCGCGCGGCACTGGCGCAACTCTGCGAGGATGAAGGCGTGATCTTCATCGGCCCGACTGCCGCGCAGATCGCGGCGGTAGGCGACAAGCTGCGCGCGCGGGCGGAAGCGATCGCGGCGGACGTGCCGGTGGTCCCCGGCGGCCCGGTCGAGAACATGGCACAGGCGCAGGCGCTCGCGCAGGAGATCGGCGCGCCGATCCTTGTCAAAGCCGTAGGCGGCGGCGGCGGTCGTGGCATGAAGCTGGTCGAGGACCTCAAGGACCTGAGCGCGACAATGGACATGGCCTCGGCCGAGGCCGGCGCGGCCTTCGGCGATGCACGCGTGTATCTGGAACGCTATGTGGCACAGGGCCGCCATGTCGAGGTGCAGGTGCTGGGCGATGGCGCCGGCACGGTCATCCATCTGGGCGAACGGGACTGCTCGGTGCAGCGCCGCTACCAGAAGCTGATCGAGGAAACGCCGGCCCCCCACCTGCCGCAGGAGATCCGCGACGCGATGCACGAGGCGGCCGTCCGCTTCGCCGCGCGGTTGCACTATCGCGGCGCCGGCACCGTGGAATTTCTCTACGATGTCGCCCGCAATCAGTTCTATTTCCTCGAAATGAATGCCCGCATCCAGGTCGAGCATCCGGTGACCGAGGAAGTGACCGGGGTCGACCTGATCGCCGAGCAGATCGCGATCGCCAGTGGCGAAGGCCTGCGCCTCAGCCAGGCGGATGTGCGCATTCATGGCGCGGCGATCGAGTGCCGCATCAATGCCGAGGACCCGGCGCGCGATTTCATGCCCAGCCCGGGCACGGTCTCGAGCGCGCACTGGCCGAGCGGCGAGGGCATCCGCGTCGACACCCATATCGTCGACGGCGCGAAGATTCCGCCCTTCTACGATTCCATGGTCGCCAAGATCATCGCGCACGGGCCGGACCGGGCGAGCGCACTCGATCGCCTGAAAACCGCGCTGCGTGAAACCCGTATCGAAGGCGTCTCGACGAACATCGCCTTTCAGGCAGAGTTGCTGGACGACCCCGATTTCGCCCGGGGCGGCGTGGACACCGGCTTTCTCGCGAAGCGCGCGGCCGACGGATGAGGAAACCGATGCCATGGCAGCGCACCGTGTTCCTCCGAAGGCAGGAACCCAGGGTCCAGCCGCCGAGCCTGGCCGCCCTAGGCTCCTGCCTCCGCAGGAGCACAATGAGTGAAGAAAAGACAGGACAGGTCTGAAACCAATGGCCGACATCAAGCTCGTCGAAACCTCGCTGCGCGACGGCAACCAGTGCCTGTGGGCCGCGCTCGGCGTCGATACCGCCCGCACGCTCTCCATCGCTCCGGTGCTGGAGCGGGTTGGCTTCAAGGCGATCGACTTCACCACCTCCACGCATATGGGCGTGGCCGTGCGCTACAAGCAGGAGGACCCTTGGGAGCGCATCCGGCTGATGAAGCAGGCGATGCCCACCACGCCGCTGCAATTCCTCTCCACCGGCTTCCGCTTCATCGCCTGGGAGACCGCCTCCCCGGACTTCATGGCGCTCGCCTTCCGCACGCTGATGAAGAACGGCATCGGCCGCTTCGCGCTCGCCGACCCGATGAACGATGCCGATGCGAATGTGGAGGTCGCGCGGATGATCAAGGGGGATGGCGACGCCTATGTCGTCGGCGCGCTGGTCTTCACGCTCAGCCCGATCCATGACGACGCGCATTATGCGGCAGCGGCGGCAAGGATGGCGGCCAGCCCGGATATCGACGCACTGTACATCAAGGACCCCGGCGGCCTGCTCAGCCCTACGCGGGCGCGGACCCTAATCCCCGCGGTGCTCGCCGTCATGGGCGACAAGCCGCTCGAACTCCACGCGCATTGCACCATCGGCCTGGGCGAGCAGAGCTATTATGAAGCCGCCGGGCTGGGCGTGGAAACGCTGCAAGGCGCCAGTGGCGGGCTGGGCGACGGCACATCCAATCCGCCGCTGGAGCGCGTGGTCGCGAACCTGCGGGCGCTCGGCCACAGCGTCGACATCGACGATGAGGCGCTGGCGGAGGCCGGACGCTACTTCACGGCACTGGCGCAGGCGGAAGGTCTGCCGACGGGCGCGCCGATGCCGTTCGACGCCGCCTATCTCCAGCATCAGCTCCCGGGGGGCATGGTCGGCACGATGCGCCGTCACCTCGCCGATCATCGCGTCTCGCACCTTGAAGGCGCCGTGGTCGAGGAACTGGGCCGGGTGCGCGAGGAGCTGGGCTGGCCGATCGTCATGACCCCCTTTGCGCAGATGGTGATGACGCAGGCGGTGATGAACGTGACCGGCAGCGAGCGCTACGCCGTGATCCCCGACGAAGTGATCCGCTATGCGCTGGGCAAGTTCGGCCGGCCCAACCAACCGATCGCGCCCGACGTGCTCGACAGGATCATGGCCCTGCCCCGCACGAAGGAGCTGGACGCCGAGCCGGGCATGGCCGACCTTGCGACACTGCGCCAGCGCATCGGCCCCACGCTGTCCGACGAGGAATTCCTGCTGCGCGCAACGATGCCGGCCGGACAGGTGGACGCGATGACGGCCGCCGGCCCGGCGCCACGCGCCTACGATCCGACGCTCCGCCCGGCCATGGACCTCATCCGCCAGTTCCTCGCCCGGACGGACGTCACGCGTGTGAGCGTCGAGAAAGCCGGCTTCAAGCTGGAGCTGGAACGTTTTGGCTGAGGCGCATCATCAAGCAACCCCCTCCTCTTCAAAGGAGGGGTTGGGGTGGTGCTGGACGCCACCGATCAATCGCTTCGCGAGCGATGCCCCGCATCGCCACCACCCCCTTCCCCTCCTCTGAAGAGGAGGGGCGAACAACAAGAAGGCCTTGCCCCCCATGACTGCCCCCTTCACCGAGAGCCTGCGCCCCGCGCGTGGCTTCATGTTCGATCTCGATGGCACGCTGATCCTCAGCGACAAGGCGCTGGGCGGCTATCAGCTCCTGCCCGGCGCGGTGGAATTGCTCACCCATTTGCAGGATCGCGACACGCCCTTTCTGGCGCTGACCAATGGCAGCGCTTACCCTGCCGCGCAGCAGGGGCCGCGCCTGCGCGCGCTCGGCCTGCCCATCCCGGATACGCATCTCTTCACGCCCAACAGCGTCGCCGGCCATGTGTTCCGTGAGCGCGGCTTTGGCCGGGTGCTGGTGCTCGGCACGCAGGGCGTTGTGGATGCGCTGGCCGGGGAAGGGATCGCCACCGTGCGCCCCGGCGAGGACGGCGCGACGAGTGCGGATGCAGTCTATGTCGCGTGGCACCCCGAGTGCGGCATGGCAGACATTCACGCCGCCTGCGAGGCCGTGCTCGGCGGCGCGGGCTTGTTTTCGGCATCGGACGTGCCCTTCTTCGCCTCACGGAGCGGCCGCGCCTTCGGCTATAGCTGCGCGATCGGCGGCGCCATTGCGCGCGTGACCGGGCAGGAGCCGGAAGTGACTGGCAAGCCCTCGCTCCACGCCATGCATTTCGTGGCGGCCAAGCTCGGCGTGCCGGTGACGGACATCGTCGTGGTGGGCGACGATCCGAAGGTGGAGACGGAGATGGCACGGGCCGGCGGCGCGATGGGCATCGGCGTGACGACCGGCACCACCTCTGCCGCCGAATGGGCCGCGCAGCCTGACGAACGCCGCCCGCACCGCGTGATCGACAACCTGGCGGACCTGGCCGCGCTCGGCCTGCTGGCCTGATCTGCGGCGACGCCGGCCAGACGGGTCAGTTGAAATACAACCGCAGCGCCGTGCGGGAGATATCGGCGCGCACGGCCGGATCGGGCACCCAGTTGCGGAAGCTCCGCAGCACCGAATCGTAGGTCACGCGCCGCTCATAGCCGACGAATGGCGCGTCGCTGCCCCACAACAGCCGATCCGGGCCGACCCGCACGATCAGCTCCCGCGCAACCAGAGCCGCGATCGCTTCCAGGTCGCCGTCCGGATCGCTGCGCCAGGCATCGGTGCCGGGCAGACGGAAGCCGCCTGACAGCTTGACCCAGACATGGCCTCGATCGACCGCACGCAGGATCGCGTCGAACCCATCACAGGCCAGCGGCGCGGCCGGATCGGGGTGACCGAAATGGTCGACCACTGTATTGACGCCAACCTCCAGCAGTGCGTCGAGCACCGGGCGCAGCAACGGTCCCTCGATGGCGACATGGACATGCCAGCCCAGATCGCGCACCCGGCGGAACAGGATGCGATAATCGTCGCTGCGGAAATCCGGGAGCTGCTCCTGCCGGGCGAGCTGGAGGCGGATGCCGACGATGCCGTCGTCCCGCATCTTCTCCAGCGCATAGAGATTCGTCGTCGGCGCGACGATGGCCGTGCCGCGCAGCCGGCGATAGCGGCGCAGGCAGCGGATCATGTAATCATTGTAGAAGCCCGAGAGGCTGATGCCGGAAATGACGCCGAAATGGACGCCATGTGCATCCATCTGCGCTAGCAGATCCTCGGCCGGAAAGTCGTAGTCGATCTGCGTCCACGCTTCGCGCGTGACCGGCATGTCACGCAGGAAGACATGGGCATGGCTATCGACAATCGGCGCGTCCGATCCGCCATGTCGTCTGAATTCGGTCTCGCCCATCCTGCCTCCCCGGAGTCGGGCTCTGTGTGGACCAACGGAATTGGCCCCACTTGCACAGACTGGCAGGATCGCTTGACAGCAGGCTGGGACCCGAGCGCCAGGAGCGCCCGGCGACCATCAGGCCACGCGGCCGCTAGCGGAACGTGCGCGAGAGAATGACGACGCCCGGATCGTCCTCGCACGGCTCGGGCACAAAGCCCTTCTCGCGCTCAAGCTCGATCGCGGCGTGATTTTCGCGGCTCTCGATGGAGATGACGCGCCGCGCGCCGCGCCGGGCAGCCTCCTCGGCCAGCAGATCGAGCAATGCCCAGCCCACGCCCTTGGCGCGATAATCCTTGCGGACCGAGACGGCGACCTCGGCCGTGTCCATCGCCGCGTCACAGGCGAAGAGGCCGGAGGCGATGAGCAGGCCGGTCGCGGCATCGAAGGCGAGATAGCTTTCGCTCGTCTGGTGATCGGCCTCGACGAGCGGGGCAAGCTGCTCATGGCTCACATGGCGGCTGGCGGAGAGAAAACGAAAGCGGCGATCCTCATCGCTCACTTCATCGAACAGCGCGGCAAGGGCCGGCTCGTCATCCGGTGTCGCCGGCCGAGCATCAAGCTCCAGACCGGAGCGGGTTTTGAGGCGAATCATCGTGGCAGCATTCATGGAAACCTCCATTTGCTTGATGGCGCGATCCCTCGCACCGACGCGCGCAACACGCCTTGATCCAGCGCAACGCTCTGCGGCAGTGCACAATTTCTTCTCGATTTTGGGCAGAGTATCATAAAATTGGCGGTGTGGCTCGCCCGCCTTCGCCACGCTTACTCCGTCGCGATCTGCTCTGCCACGCGCGGCGCGAGCCGACCGGCGATGATGCCAATGCCCTGCGCATTGGGGTGGATGTTGTCGGGCAGCATCAGCGCCCGCTGGCCGACGACCCCATCGAGGAAGAAGGGATAGAGCGGCACGCCATAGGCCTTGGCGAGATCGGGATAGATGCGGTTGAAGGCAGCGGCATAATCCGGCCCGAGATTGGGCGCGGCGAGCATCCCGGTCAGCATGGCGGGAATGCCGCGACGCTTGAGTTCGGCCAGGATCGCATCGAGATTATCGTGCGTCGCCTTGGGCGGGAGGCCACGTAGCATGTCATTGCCGCCCAGGCCGACGATCACGAGATCCGGCTTGCGCGCCAGCCCGTCGAGAACGAAACCGAGCCGGTCGCGCCCCTCCTGGCTGGTATCGCCGGAAACGCCGGCATTGATGACCTGCGCTTCGACCCCGCTGGTCTTGAGATCGCGCTCCAGCACCGGTGCAAGCCCCTCGCCGGCTTCCAGCCCATAGCCCGCATAGAGGCTGTCCCCGAACGCCACGATCAGGCGCGCCGGGGCCAGTTGCGCGGCGTTGGCGGGCGTCGCCTGCGTGACATTGACCGGCGTGGCGGCATTGCCCTGCTCGGGCGCCGCGGGCGAACAGGCAATCGCCAGTTGGACAAGCAGCAACGCAGCGCCATATTGTCCCAATCCGAGTAAGTTGAGCGCCAAGGAGTGCCCTCCGTTCATGCACGCGACCATCGACCAGACCCATATCGCGATCCGCGCGCGTAATGTCACCCTTTCGCTTGGCAGCGTCGACATCCTCAAAGGCATCGATCTCGACATCGCGGCGGGCGAGAGCCTCGCGATCCTCGGCGCCTCCGGCTCGGGCAAATCCTCGCTGATGGCCGTGCTCTCCGGCCTTGAGCGCGCCAGCGGCGGCACGGTGAATGTCGCCGGCACGGACCATGGCGCGCTGGACGAGGACGCGCTGGCGCGGGCGCGGCGAGGGCGCATCGGCATCGTGCTCCAGTCCTTCCACCTGCTGCCGACCATGACCGCGCTGGAGAATGTGGCGGTTCCGCTGGAGCTGGCAGGGTCCGCCGACGCCTTCGCCCGGGCGCGCGCGGAGCTGGAGGCTGTGGGCCTTGGTCACCGCATCGATCATTATCCCGCCCAGCTTTCCGGCGGCGAACAGCAGCGCGTGGCGATTGCCCGCGCCGTCGCGCCCGGCCCGGCCATCCTCTTCGCCGACGAGCCGACCGGCAATCTGGACGCCGCGACCGGCGCCGCCGTGATCGAACTGTTGTTCGCGCGACGGCAGGCGAGCGGCGCGACCCTGCTCATCATCACGCACGATCCGGGCCTCGCCGAACGCTGCGACCGGATCGTCGAGATGCGCGACGGACAGATCGTCGGCGAGCGACGGCCATGAGCGCAGCCGGCACGGCGCTGGGCTGGGGTGCCGCCTGGCGGATCGCACGGCGGGATTTCAGCGCAGGCCTGCGCGGGCTGCGGCTGCTGTTCCTCTGCCTGTTCCTGGGCGTGGCGACGCTCGCCGCCATCGGTAGCCTCACCGCTGCGATCACGCAGGAAATCGGCGCGCGCGGTCAGGTCATATTGGGCGCCGACATCGAAGTGGCGATGACCCAGCGCACGCTGGACGCGGCAGGAAAGGCGGATCTAGGCAAGCTCGGCACGCTGAGCGAGACGATCCGTACACGCGCCATGGCGCGGCGCACCGGCCCGGCACGCCCCGGCACCCCGGACACGCTGCTGACCGAACTCAAGGGCGTGGACAGCCTCTACCCGCTCTACGGCACGCTGGCGCTCGACGGGCCGGCCTACAAGCCGCTCGATGCCGATCATATCCTCATCGACAAGGCGCTTGCCGCCCGCTTCGGCGTGCGCACGGGCGATCGGCTGCGCTATGGCGGGGCCGACTTCACCATCGCCGCGCTGATCGCCGATGAGCCGGACCGGGTGGGTGAAGGCTTCACGCTCGGGCCGGTCGCCATCGTCTCGCTGGAGGGTCTGCACCGCACCGGCCTCATCCAGCCGGGCAGCCTCTATGAGAGCAAATATCGCCTGAAGCTGCCCTCCGGCACGGACGCGCACGCGCTGCGCGAAACGCTGGAGAAGCGCTACGCCGCGCAGGGCTGGTCGTTCAAGGATCGCGAGCGGGCGGCACCGGGGACCAATCGCTTCATTGAGCGCATGGGCCAGTTCCTCTCGCTCATCGGCCTCACCGCACTCATCATTGCCGGCATCGGCGTGAGCAATGGTGTCGCCTCCTATCTGGCGCTGCGGCGCGGCAGCCTGGCGACACTCAAGGTGCTGGGCGCCACGGCGGCGGACATCGAGCGCATCTACCTGATGCAGATCGGCGCGGTGGCCGCGGTCGCCATCCTGCTCGGACTGGCGGCGGGCGCGGCGATCCCGCCCGTCGTGGTGGCGCTTGCCGGCGATCTGTTGCCGGTGCAGCCGGGCTTTCACATCCACCCGCTGCCGCTCCTGACCAGCGCGGCTTATGGCCTGCTCGTCGCGCTCATCTTCACGCTGCCGCCGCTTGCCCGCGCCCGCACCGAGCCTGTCGCCGCGATCATCCGCGCACTGGTCGATCCGCCGCGCACCCGCGACCGGCGAACGCTCATGCTGGTCGGCCTCGCCGGGCTGACCCTGATCGCGGTCGTGCTGGCGACCGCCCGCGAGCCGCTGTTCTCCGCCGCTGTGCTGGGGGCGACCGCCGGGGTACTGCTGCTCCTGCTGCTGCTCGGCAAGGGCGTGAGCCTGCTCGCGCGCGCCCTGCCCCGCCCGCGTCGCCCGCTGCTGCGCCTGGCACTTGCCAATCTCCACCGCCCCGGCGCGCAGACCGGCGCGCTGGTCGTCGCGCTCGGCCTCGCCCTCACGCTGTTCGTGACGCTGGCCGGCATCCAAACCAGCCTCGCCTCGGAGATCGACAAGACCATTCCCAAGCGCGCCCCGAGCCTGTTCGTGCTCGATCTGCCTTCCACCGGCGAGGCGCCGTTCCGCGCGCTGGTGGCGCACCAATCGCCTGGCGCGCAGATCAATCTCGTGCCCAGCCTGCGCGGCACGGTGGTCGCTTATGGCGGCCAGCGGGTGGCGGACATGGCCGAAAAGCCCGATGGCGCCTGGATCCTGCGCGGCGAGCGCGGCGTCACCTACAGCGCGACTTTGCCGGAAGGCAGCGAGCTGGTGGCAGGCCGGTGGTGGCCGACCGACTATCGCGGCCCGCCACTCGTCTCGCTCGACGAGGAACAGGCCAGGGCGCTCGGCCTCGGCGTTGGCGACGAGATCATCGTCAGCGTGCTCGGCCGCGAGATCGTGGCACGGATCGCCTCGCTGCGGCGGATTAACTGGGACACGATGGGCTTCAATTATGTGATGGTGTTCTCCCCCAGCACGCTTGCCGCCGCACCCCACAGCCTGACCGCCACCATCGCCATGCCGCAAGGACGGGAAAACGGCATGACCAACGCGCTCGTCAGCGCCTTCCCCGGCGCGTCGGTCATCGCCATCCGCGACATGATCGAGCAGGTGAGCGGCATTCTCGATCAGATGGCCAGCGCGATTCTCATCGCCGCCTCGATCACCATCCTCGCCGGCATTGCCGTGCTGGTAGGGGCGATCGCCGCATCCCGGCAGACCCGCAGCTATGACAGCGTGGTGCTCAAGATGCTCGGCACCACGCGCGGGCAAGTCCTTGGCGTGCAGGCGCTGGAATATGGCCTGCTGGCGGCGATGCTGGCGGCGGTTTCCCTGCTGCTCGGCACTGCGGCGGCCTGGTTCGTGATCGTGCGCGTCTTCGAGTTCGGCTGGGCGCCGGACTGGGGCGTCATTCTCGCCACGCTGGGCGGCGGCGCGTTGCTCACCCTCGGCATCGGCCTGATCGGATCGCTGCCGCTCCTCTCCGTCCGCCCGGCGAGCGCGCTGCGCCAGCTCTGATCGCCCGCGTGCCTCAATCGGCGGCGAAGGCGAAGGGAATGCCGGTGTCGCGATAATCGTCCGGGCGCAGATCGCGGCCGATGGGCGGCGCGGCACGGGCGATGCAGCGCGGGCGATGGCACAGATGGCAGGCCACGCCGATGGGCGTCGGCACCTGTTCCTGCGCGCCCTCGCCATAAACGAGCGCGCCCATATGCTCTTCGGCGCACGCGAGCGCCACGGCCCGCATTGCGCTTGGCGCGCCCCATGAACCGCCACCGGCAGACACCGTCCGCGCGATCGAGAAGAAGCGCTGGCCATCCGGCAGCTCCAGTCGCTGCGGGACGATGCGCCCCGGCGTCTGGAAAACCGAATGGACGCTCCAGAGCGGACAGGCCCCGCCATGGCGCGCAAAGGGGAAGCCGGCGCCATCCAGCCGCTTGGAGACATTGCCGGCGGCATCGAGCCGGATGAAGAAGAAGGGCACGCCTTCCTCCCCCGCCCGCTGCAATGTGGTCAGCCGATGCGCCACTTGCTCGAAGCTGACCGCAAAGGCACGCGAGAGCGCCTCGACATCATAGCGCGCCTGCCGCGCAGCGCGCAGAAATGGCCGATAAGGCATGAGCAGCGCCGCCGCCCAATAGCCCGCGAGCGCACGGCGAGCCATGCGGCGGGCATTGTCGCTGGAAAATTGCCCCTCGCCCAGCAACCGCTCGATCTCCGCGCCCGCTTCCAGCAGGGCAAGCTGAAGCGCCAGCTGGAAACGGCGCGCGCTCTGATCGAGGCGCTGGCTGATCATGAGCTGGCGGCGATGCAGATCATGGAAGCGCTGTGCGCCCAGAATGACGTCGGGATCGACGAAGACGACGCGCAGCCCGTGGCGATCCTCGAACCGGCGGGCCAATGCCTCCGTGCCGCGCAGTTCCTCCGCCACGGCGGCGGCACTGTCATCCAGCAGCGGGAAGCAATTGCGCCGCGCCGCGAGGAAATTGCGCGCCTCAGCCACCGGATCGGCCATGGCAAGATCGGCGCCCGCGCCCGCCGACCCCATTTCCCGGCGCTGGGCAAGCTGGAGCCGCTCCTCGCCATAAGCGGTGTGCAGGCGCAGCAGCGCTTCGGCAAAGCCGGGATAGCTGGTCGCGATGTCGGCAATGTCGAGCGCCGGCAGATCGATATCCGCGAAGATCGGCTCCTTGAGCACGGCCACCAATCGGGCCGCCATGTCCTCGCCGCCATCCTCGGCGAGGGTGGCGATGTCGATCCGATAGGTCTTGGCCAGCTTGAGCAGCAACTCCGCCGTCACCGGGCGCTGGTTGCGCTCCATCAGCGCGACATAGGATGGCGAGATTTCGAGGTCCGCGGCCATGTTGGCCTGGGTCAGGCCTAGGTCGCGGCGCACCCGCTTGAGCCGTGGCCCCATGTAAATGGCATTGCGCGACATGATGGCCTCATCCGTGATCGTGCATCTATTACAACATTACAGATCATTTTTGTAAAGTTTGACAACTTCACACCGTGTCGCCTTCGCAGCCTTCGTGTCCCCTGTCATGAACGGGTCATCGAGACCCATGCCAGGAAAGAGCCGACCATGACCTATCTTGCCGACATCGAGCGGATGACCGACACCATCAGCGAGCAGGGTATGCCCTGGGCGGCGATCGCTCCGGAATCCGCCGCCCGGATGCGCGCCCAGAACCGCTTCCAGACCGGCCTGGATATTGCGCGCTACACCGCCAAGATCATGCGCCGGGACATGGCCGCTTATGATGCCGATCCGGCGAACTACACCCAGTCGCTGGGTTGCTGGCACGGCTTCATCGGCCAGCAGAAGCTCATCGCCATCAAGAAGCATTTCGGCAGCACGCGCGGGCGCTATCTCTACCTGTCCGGCTGGATGATCGCCGCGCTGCGCAGCGAGTTCGGGCCCCTGCCCGACCAGTCGATGCACGAGAAGACCAGCGTCCCCGCGCTGATCGAGGAGCTGTACACTTTCCTGCGCCAGGCCGATGCGCGCGAACTGGGCGGCCTGTTCCGCGCGCTCGACCAGGCCCAGCGCACGCACAACCAGCTTGAGGAAATGCGACTGATCAACGCGATCGAGAGCCACGAGACGCACGTCGTGCCGATCATCGCGGACATCGACGCAGGCTTCGGCAATGCCGAGGCGACCTATCTGCTGGCCAGGAAGATGATCGAGGCCGGTGCCTGCGCCCTGCAGATCGAAAATCAGGTCTCGGACGAGAAGCAGTGCGGCCATCAGGACGGCAAGGTCACTGTGCCGCATGAGGACTTCCTCCAGAAGATCCGCGCGATCCGCTATGCGTTTCTGGAGCTGGGCGTCGAGGATGGCATCATCGTCGCGCGCACCGACTCCCTCGGCGCGGGCCTCACCAAGCAGATCGCCTACAGTCGCGAGACCGGCGACCTGGGCGACCAGTATAACGGCTTCCTCGATTGCGAACCGGTCGATCCGGCCGCCATCGGCAATGGAGAGGTGTTCATCAGCCGGGACGGCCTGCTGCTGCGCCCCAAGCGCCTGCCGTCCAACCTCTACCAGTTCCGCCCCGGCACCGGTGAGGACCGCTGCGTGCTCGATTGTATTACCGCCCTGCAAAACGGCGCGGACCTGCTCTGGATCGAGACCGAGAAGCCGCACATCGGCCAGATCGCCGGCATGGTCGATCGCATCCGCGCGGTCGTGCCCAATGCCAAGCTGGTCTACAATAATTCGCCCAGCTTCAACTGGACGTTGAACTTCCGCCAGCAGGTCTATGATGCCTGGGCACAGGAAGGGCGCGACGTCTCGGCTTACGACCGGGCGAAGCTGATGAGCGCGGATTATGACGAGACCGCACTGGGGCAGGAGGCGGACGAGAAGATCCGCACCTTCCAGCGCGATGCGGCGGCGCGGGCCGGCATCTTCCACCACCTCATCACGCTGCCGACCTATCACACGGCTGCGCTCAGCACGGACAATCTCGCCCGCGATTATTTCGGCGAGATGGGGATGCTTGGCTATGTCGCGGGGGTCCAGCGCAAGGAAATCCGCCAGGGCATCGCCTGCGTGAAGCACCAGAACATGGCCGGCTCCGACATGGGCGACGATCACAAGGATTATTTCGCCGGGGAGGCCGCCCTCAAGGCCGGCGGTCACGCCAATACGATGAACCAGTTTGCTGCCTGACCGGCAGCGGAGGAACCATGCGCCGCCTGATCGTCAGGCGGGCGAGGAAGAAGGAGCAAGACGATGAGTGAACCCCAGCGGTCCCGCGCGGTCTTCTCGACCGAGGACTTCAAGCTGATCCGCACCGCGGTGGCGCATTATGTCCGCGAAGTGAAGGACAGCCCGGATTCGATCAAATATTCCCACCTCTATCACCGGCTCGGCCGGATCGGTTGAGAGGAGATGGCCCCGGAGCACTGCCCCGGGGCCATTTTTTTTGGTCGGTGGCAGCGCGACGGGCATGGCCCGCCGCGCGCCCCACATTGATCAGAAGGCAGCGGTGACCGAGAACACCACCGTGCTGCCGCCGATGTTCGAACCATCGCGCGTGTTCGAGAAGTTGGGCAGGATGTAGGTCCGGTCCGCTTCGGTGATGCTGGTGTCGACATAAGCGACGCCGAGCGTCACCGGACCGACCGCCAGATCGGCGCCGAGCATCCAGTCCCAATATTGGCCGGTCGGCGCAACGCTGGTGCCGTTCGGGCCAAGGCCCGGGTTACCGTCCGAATAGCCCAGATGGCCCTTGAGCGTCAGCGGCGTCTGCGGAATGGCGGCCGCGAGATCAGTGAAGATATACAGATTGTCTTCCTTGTCGCCCGCCGCGCTCTGCGGCGTGTTCGACCAGTTGCCGAGCGCTTCCTGCGGCGGCGCATAAGCGACGCCGAGCGTGCCGGAGACCGGGCCGAGCGTGCTGCTGATCTTCACATAAGGCTCGACGAAGTCCGTCTTGTCCGCACCGCTGGGATACATGTACCAGGTCGCGCCGATGTCGAGCGTCGCGGCGCCGACGGGCAGCTTGTAACCGGCATAGAGGTCCAGCTCCATCGAGCTGCCGCCGAACGTGCCCCAGCCAGCCAGGTTCGAGCCCCAGGTGCCGACGTAGAAACCACTCTCGTGAGAAACGGTGAGGCCGCCCTGAATGGCCATCGCTTCGTCCGTCTGCGACACGCCACGGAAACGATAATCCGTCACGAGTGCAACAGAGCCGGAAACGCTGATCGGGCTTGCCGCCTCTTCCTGCGCGAAGGCAGGAGACCCGGCCGCCACCGCAAGCGCAGCCGCAAACACATACTTCTTCATGGAACAAACCCCTTTTTTATAAAGACGTATCTGTTCCATCCTGCGCTCTGCGGCCTCTCATCTCATCGCGCCCTCACAGGCACGATGGCGATCCGTCACAGCAGAGAGCCTTTGTATGAAGCGCTGCCTTGTCTAAAGATTTGCCGGACCGTGACAAAATGTTGCCACGGCCCGGCAGGGGGGAAGGTGCTGATCTTGGGGCGTGCTTAGTGCGTAGCGTGCGCCAGGCGGGCAAGCATGGCCTGAGGCCCGGCCAGCAGCACTTTCTGACCGGCACTCAGGCGCCGCGCGACCCACTCGCGGATCATCTCGGCGCTGGTGTGATCGACACCGTCGAGACGATGGACATCGAGGTGAACCACCGGCCCGTGCGGGATCCGCTCCAGCCGCTCGGTCAGGCGGGTCAGGCTCACGAACGTCGCCGAACCCTGCAGCCGCACGCGGCTCTCATCCTCGGCGTGATCCTCCTCGATCTTGAGGCGCAGGCTCTTGCGATGCTGGATGAGTTCCACCACCGAGAGGCCAAGGCCCACGAGCACGCCGGTGAGCAGGTCGGTCGTCACCACCAGGATGAAGGTGACCGCCCAGATTGCCGCCGGGAGCAAACCGTAATTGGCGAACAGATGCCGCACATGGCTGAGGCTCACGAGACGCCAGCCGGTAATGACGAGGACGCCGCCCAGCGCCGCCATCGGGATTTCGCGCAGCAACGCCGGCAGCAGCGCGACGAAGCCGAGGATCCAGATGCCATGCAGAATGGTCGACAGGCGCGTCTTGCCGCCGGCCTGCACGTTGGCAGAACTGCGCACGATGACGCCGGTCATCGGCAGCGCACCGGCAAGGCCGCACAGGAGATTGCCCACGCCCTGCGCGCGCAGCTCCTTGTTATACTCGGTACGCACGCCGTCATGCATCCGGTCCACCGCCGCCGCCGAGAGCAGCGTCTCGGCACTGGCGATGAAGGCGATGGCGACAGCTGCCACCAGCAGCGCCGGATTGGTCAGCGCGCCGAGGAAGCCCGGACCAGGCGTATCAATCGCGCCCATGATCGAGGCCGGCACATCGACCCGCGTCACGTCAAGCTGGCCGAGCCAGGCGATCAGCGTGGCCGCACCAACGCCGAGCAGCGCACCCGGAACCAACTTGAGACTGGCAGGCCGCCATTTTTCCCACGCCAGCATCACGCCAATGGTCACGACACCGATGAACAGGGCGAACTCGGCAGACCGGAGGTTGAACGGCGAGATGCCAAGCACCCTGCCCGGCATGGCCGCCAGATTCTCAAGCCCGCTCGAGAGCGGACGGCTGTCGAACAGGATGTGGAACTGGCCGATGACGATCAGCGCGCCGATGCCCGCCAACATGCCATGGACCACAGCCGGCGAGATGGAGCGGAAAAATCCACCCATGCGCGCCATGCCGGCGATCAGCTGAATGATGCCCGCCAGCACCAGCACGGGGCCAAGCGCCTCGAGCCCGTGCGTGCGCACGAACTCGAAGACGATGACGGCGAGGCCAGCGGCAGGACCGCTGACCTGCAACGGCGAACCGGCGATGAGGCCGACGACGATGCCGCCGATGATGCCAGTGATCAGGCCCTTCTCAGGCGGTACGCCTGAGGCGATCGCGATGCCCATGCACAGCGGCATCGCGACCAGAAAGACCACGATCGAGGCGGTGAAATCTCGGGTAAGAGTGCCCCCCTGAGCAAGGCCTTTCAGAGCGCTGATCATTCGGCAGCCTCAACGAAGAAGTCAGCCGCCATGCGCGGCGAGGAGGAAACGGCAACCGGCAGCGGGCGATCATCGCGCAGCGGCGTGAAGCGGCCGGTCTCGCCATCGAGACCGAGAATCTGGCCGGCATGAATGTCCACGAACCAGCCATGCAGCGCCATCTCGCCACGGGCGATCGCCCCCGCAACGGAGGGATGCGTGCGCAGATGCGCGAGCTGGGCGACGACATTCTCCAGGCTGATTGCCCGGACGCGCTCGTGATCCTCCAGATGCGGGTAGCAGGTGTCGACCACATGCTGGGCTGCCGTGCTATGGCGCAGCCAGGCCGCGACATTGGGCATCTTGTCGAGACCCACCGGGTTACTGAGCGCCTTCATGGCGCCGCAATCCGAGTGGCCGCACACGATGATATCCCGCACGCCGAGCGCGGCGACGGCATATTCCACGGTGGAAGACACGCCGCCATTTTGCGTGGCGAAGGGCGGCACGATGTTG
Organism: Sphingomonas sp.; assembly: GCA_017304655.1. GTDB lineage: Bacteria > Pseudomonadota > Alphaproteobacteria > Sphingomonadales > Sphingomonadaceae > Sphingobium. The sequence goes on along the minus strand of JAFKLY010000006.1, from coordinate 199,049 downwards.
CCGGCATTGCGGCAAACGAAGAGGTCGCCCGGCTGGGCCTGCATGATCAGCTCAGGAACGACACGGGAATCCGCGCAGGAGATCATCAGCGCCTTGGGGCTCTGCCCGTGGGTGGCCAGCTTCGAATACAGATCGCTGCTGTCGGGAAACACGCTTTTCTCAAAGCTGAATACACGTCCGATCAGTTCGTTCATGTCGGGATTTCTCCATGCTGCGGGCGCCATGCCCGTCATTGCCGAGAAACCTAGGCAGCTTCATTTGCTGCGACCGCACACGGATGTAAGGAAATGTTTCCGCCGCTTCAGGCGGCACGATTTCCAGTGAGCGGCAGCCGCAGCGTCGCGCGCAGGCCGCCTTCCGGCCGGTTCGCCAGCGTCAGTTCGCCGCCCTCGGCCCGCATCGCATTATGGACGATGGCCAGCCCCAGCCCCATCCCGCGCGTGTTGCGCACGCGTCCCTCGTCCAGGCGCACGAAGGGCTGAACGACATCGGCGAAGCGCTCCGGCGCAATGCCGGGACCATCATCATCGACCGTAATCAGCGTCGCCTCGTCCGTCTGGCGCACGGACAGGCGAACGTTGCCGGCATAATGCAGGGCATTGTCGATCAGGTTGGAAATCGCCCGCCGGATCGACACCGGGCGCGCCCAGATCTCCAGATTGCGCGGCCCATCGTAGAAGGCGTCCTTCCCCTCATCCCGTGCGGCATCGATCAGGCTGCACGCCATCACCGCGAGGTCGATCTTCTCCGCCGGAAGGGTCTGCCCTTCACCACCCAGATAGATTTGCAGCGAGCGCAGGAGATCGCCCATCTCGTTGATGTCGCCCTCGATCGCGTCGCGCGTCCCTTCGTCGACCTGTGCGCCGGCCAGCCGTAGCTTCATCCGCGCGAGCGGCGTGCGCAGATCATGACCCACCGCCGCCAGCGCCTGCGTGCGCGTCGTGATCAGCCGGTGGATACGCGTCTGCATGATATTGAAGTCACGGATGAGCTGGCGCACCTCGCGCGGTCCACGTTCGACGACCGGCGTTGGTTCCTGGCTGCCGACCAGCCGGGTTGCCCCCATGAGATTACGCAAGGGCCGCAATGTCTGGCGAATGAGGAGACCGCCGACGAGCGCCAGCGCCAGCATGGGCAATGCCAGCGCCACGACACGCTCCACGGTCAGCGGCCAGAAGGCCTGCTGCTGCGACATGCGGAACACCATGGTGGAATGGTCCGACAGCTCGACGCTGCCGCCAATGTCGCCGCCATGGCTGAGCGGCAGCAGATGAAGCCGCAGCTTGCCCTCGAACAGTTCCGGTTCGGCAGAGAGCATCTGCGCGCGCAGCTCATTGAGACGGAAATGGGTGGACTGGCTGTCGATGCCGGTGTGCCAGGAGACATGCAGACGCGCGGTCGAGAGCTCCTGCGCGATCGCGCCGCGACCCGCGGGGGCCGTGCGGTCCATCATGCGCCGCGCGACGACGAGATATTCCGCCATGCGATGCGCCTCGTCATCCTGCAGGGCGAACTTGCTGACGCGCTCGAAAATAAGGGTATTGGCGACAAACTCCGTCGCGAGGACAAGCGCCAGGATCAGGACGATCCGCCCGAGCAGGCCGACCGACGGCAGTCGCATCAAGCCGGCACGACGTTGGCGCTGAACATGTAGCCGATGCCTCGCACCGTGACGATCGGCGGATCGCCGCCCGCTGCCGTCAGCTTGCGCCGAAGGCGACTGACGAGCACGTCGATGCTGCGATCCGAACTGTCGCTGAGGCGCGTGCGGGAAAGCTCGATCAGCCGCTCGCGGCCGATCACGCGCTGGGGCTGGGAAATGAAGGTGCCGAGCAGATCGAACTCCGCGCCGGTCAGATCGACGATCGCGCCGGTCGGCGAGCGCAGCTCGCGGCGGGAGAAGTAAACGGACCAGCCGTTGAAGCGGAACTCGTCACGCGTGCGGCCGGATTCCTGATCGGTCATGGGACCGCGCCGCAGGATCGCGCGGGCACGGGCCACCAGCTCGCGCGGCTGGAACGGCTTGGCAAGAAAATCGTCTGCGCCGAGTTCCAACCCGAGAATGCGGTCCTCGTCACTGCCTTTGGCGCTGATGAAGATGATCGGCACGTCGCTCGACTTGCGGATCTGCCGGCACAGGTCCAGCCCGTTGGTGCCGGGCAGCATGATGTCGAGGATGATGAGATTGGCCTTGGGGCCATTCTCCAGCGCGATCCACATTTCCGGCGCGGTCGCGGCTGTGCGCACGGCAAAGCCGTTTTCCTGCAGGAGGCGGGCGATGAGCGTGCGGAGGCCCGGATCGTCCTCCACGAGTATGATGGTCTGCGCGGTCATGTGGTTCTGTCGCGTGCTTCTTTTGCAGTCGAGGGTCCAGATAGCAACTGATCCGTCAGTGCCAAGGGGCACTGCCGACGGATACAGCAACGAAAAGGCCGGTTCATGCCGGCGTTGACGCCCTCTCCTTCGCGCTTGGTCTTCTTTTGGAACCGGATATCGCCCTGCCGAAAGGCAGGACCGGTCTGGCCGCGTCCGGTGCCGCCAGCCAGGCCGGCGGCACCGGCGCAAGGATCAGCGGCGGCTCAGCTCGGTCGGCTGGGCAGCGTCACGGCGAGCGAGCGCATCAACCCGTGCCTTGTGCAGTTGCGCCTCGCAGGCAACCGCCTTGGTCGCATCGGGATGACACTTGGTCGCGACGGCAGCCGAACGCTCGACCGGACGCAGGATCACCACGGACTTGCCGGGAACCGAGATTTGCTCATGCGTGTCTGCAATCGACTGAGCAGCAAGCGCAGCCGGCGACGCGGCGAGAAGGATGGGGAGCAGCAGTTTTACGGACAAAATGGGCCTCCGTTACGCAATGTGATGGCAAGGAGATGGCATCCCATTGTTTCGCGATGCGCGCGCTGATGTGACAAATCATGTCTGGAGCAGTGCGCAGTGGTCTGGGCTTACTGCGGCGGCACCTTAAGCATCTCGCTCCCGACTGCCCGGCGTCATTCGGCGCCCTTAAGAGCGGCGGAAAGCGCGCGCAATTCCTCCGCCAGCCGGTCCAGCCGGTCCTGGCCGAAGCGGTCAGCATATTGGCGCAGGATGGGAATCATCTTGCGCAAGCTGGTCTCCACGATCTCGCGCCCTTGCGGCGAGAGCACCACCAGCGAGCGGCGCCGGTCCTGTGCGTCGGTCTCCCGCACGATGAGCTTGCGCGCCTCCAGTTCCCTGAGGATGCGGGTGACGCTCGGCGCCCGCAGCAAGCTGACCTCGGCAATGCCGGTGGCGTCCGTCGCCGCGCCATCGTTGATGACCCGCATGACCCGCCATTGCGGTTCGGTGATGTTATAGTCGCGCAGGGTCAGCCGCAGCGGCGCGATGACGGATTCCTTCGCGTCGATCAGCACTGCGCCGAGCGATTGGGCGAACGGCGGCAAGCGGTGCACCCCGCCCTTGCTAGCCTCTGCCGCTTCGTTCCTGCCCGTCACACTGCGCCTCATCTTGCTACCGTGATCCACGCTGTAGCAAGCCGGGCCATCCCTTTCCCAACGGAAATTGCCCCGGACCAGCAAAGCTGGCACCGCGTCACCCGTTCTTGCCGGGCATCCCCGCCACCCGTATTCGGGTGTGAAAGGGACCGCGCTACTTGCGAATCGCGCAGGATGGACGCTGTTGCCAATAAGGGGAGGCTTGCCGACGGGCGCGCGAGCGCCATCGGGCGCAACCGACAATGACGCAAGCTGATGCGCGCCTTTGACTATATCGTGATCGGCTCGGGCTCGGCCGGCAGCATCGTCGCGTCACGCCTCAGCGAGGACCCGGACGTCTCCGTGCTGCTCATCGAGGCCGGGCGCCGGGATGACCATCCCTTCATGGCGATGCCGGTCGCTTTCCCGAAGGTCGCGGCCCATCCTGGCTACATCTGGCCGTTCGAGACCGACCCGGAGCCCGGCCTGGGCGGACGCACCCTGCCGATCTGGCGCGGCAAGACGCTCGGCGGTTGCTCCTCGATCAACGCCATGATCAACGTGCGCGGAAACCGCGCGGATTATGACCGATGGCAAGCGCAGGGGCTGGACGGCTGGAGCTATGCCGATGTGCTCCCCTATTTCCGCAAGCTAGAGCGCAGCTGGCGCGGTCCCGGCCCCTATCATGGCGCAGAAGGACCGGTGGGTAATGCGCCGGTGGACCGACCCGAGAGTTTCTTCGAGCCGATGGCGCAAGCTGCCGCCGCCATGGGCATCCCCCTCAACCGCGACCATCATGACGCGGTGCAGGACGGCATCAGCCGCATGGAGCTCACCACCAATGCCGGTCGGCGCGCCAGCACCGCCCGCGCCTATCTCCGCCCTGCGATGAAGCGCCGCCCCAACCTCACCGTGCTGACCCGCGCGCATGCGACCCGCATCCTGACCGAGGCGCGCCGCGCCACCGGTGTCGAAATCAGGCGTGATGGGCGCACCGAGCGCATCCATGCCACGCGGGAGGTCGTGGTCTGCGCGGGGACATACGCCTCGCCGCAGCTCCTGATGCTCTCCGGCATCGGTCCGGCCGATCATCTGCGCGAGATGGGCGTGGAGGTGGTCCAGGATCTACCCGGCGTGGGCGAGAATCTGCAGGAACACCCCAATCTGCTCAACATCTACCGGACCAAGGGCAAGATCGGCCTGACGCCTCACCTGCGCCTGGACCGCGCGGTGCTCGCCGTGATGCGCTGGGCGCTGACCGGCAAGGGGCCGTTCGCTACCGCCGGCACCATGGCCAACATCTTCCTGCGCACGGACCCCGCGCTCGACCGGCCGGACCTGCAAATCATCACCATGCCCGTCCACCAGCATGCCAGCCTCTGGTTTCCGGCAGTCACCCCGCCCCCTGTGTATGCGTTCACCGCGCGGGTCGGCATTCTCCATGCCCGCTCGCGCGGCTGGGTGCATCTGCGTTCCGCCGATCCTGCCGCGCTGCCCCGCATCCGCTTCAACATGCTGACCGACCCTGCCGACATGGCCGCAATGATCAACGCCGTGAAGCTGAGCCGCGCGCTGTTCGCCCAGGCGCCCATGCGCGATCTCATCCAGGAAGAACTGCGGCCCGGCACCGAGTGGCAAAGCGACGAAGAGCTGGAACAGGCCATCCGCACCCAGGCCGATCACCGCCACCACGCCGTCGGCACATGCCGCATGGGGACAGACCCGCTGGCCGTGGTCGATGCGCAGTTGCGGGTCCACGGCATTGAAGGCCTGCGCGTCGCGGATGCCTCGATCATGCCGGACGATCCCTCCGGCAACACCAACGTGCCCACGATGATGATCGGCGAGAAGGCCTCCGACCTGATCCGGGCAAAGACAAATGCAGCGGCTTGATGCGCAGATGATCGTCGTCGGCTGGCGACCGCAGCACTGGCCTTCCTGCAAGGGTGAAAGAAGCGAAGTTTGACGGAAACGAGACGTCTCCTTCGACCACTTTCAGGCCGCGCGCCGCTGGTCGGGAAAGCCAATGTCGCAACTCCGTAACAACTTGCGACAATTGGTTACTGGACGAACACCATTCATCGCATCATGCAGGCGCGATGAAGCGTGCGTTTCTGCTCCTGACCGGTGTCGCCCTGCTCCCTTCCTGCACCGTCGGGCCGACCTATCACCCCCGCAGCGCCACTGATCTGGGCGTGCCCGATGGCTGGTCAGTGACCGCCCCGCCGAGCCGGGATGACCTGACCCGCTGGTGGCGCACCTTCGACGATCCGGTGCTGACCCAGCTGGTCGAGCAGGCCGCGACCACCAATCTCGACATCGCCCAGTCGATCGCACGACTGCGCCAGGCGCGCGAGGCGCTGATCGTGAGCGGCGCCAGCCTGCTGCCGACCGTCAGCGGATCGGGCAGTTACAGCCGGTCCGAGCCGATCCGGGGCGGTGGCACGACGCTCACCCTGCCGGACGGCACCGTCACGACAGCAGGTGCCGGCGGCCGCAGCAGCTTCTCGCTGGGGCTGGACGCCAATTATCAGCTCGATCTGTTTGGTGGCGTGCGCAGCGGCGTCGCTGCCAGCCGCGCCCAATATGAGGCTGCGGGCTTCGACTATGCGACCATGCTCCTTTCGGTCGAGAGCGAAGTTGCGCGCAATTATGTGCTCGCGCGCGCTTATCAGGCGCAGCTCGCCAATGCGAAGGCAAACCTCGGCATTCAGGACGACAATCTGGAGATTGCGGGCTTCCGCGTGCAGGCCGGGCTCGTCTCCTCGGTAGATGCCGAGCAGGCGCGCGCCAGCCGGGCGCAGACCGCCGCCGGCATCCCGACCATCGAGCAGCAATATAATGCCGCCGTCTCGCGTATCGCGGTGCTGACGGGGCAAGCGCCGGGGGCGCTCAAGCCGCTGCTGGAGGCGCCCCAGCCCATTCCAGCCGGCCCGGCCAGCGTGGCGGCTGGCATCCCGGCCGACGTGCTGCGCCAGCGCCCCGACGTGCGCTCGGCCGAACGCAAGCTTGCTGCCGCCACTGCCCAGATCGGCGTCAGCAAGGCGCAGCTCTTCCCCGCGCTCACCCTCAGCGGCAGCCTGAGCGCCAATGCCGGCAATCTCAGCAGCGTGCTGGATACGATCACGGGCAGCCTCTTCGGTTCGATCAGCCAGGCGATCTTCAACGGCGGCCGCCTGAATGCGCAAGTGCGCTCCAGCCGGGCCGGCGCCGACGCCGCCTTCGCCGCCTACAAATCCTCCGTGCTCGGCGCGCTGGAAGATGTCGAGAATGCGCTGACGGCGCTTCGATCCGCGACGCAGCGTGAGGAACAGTTCGGCATCGCCTTTGATGCCGCCAGCAATTCTGCCCTGCTCGCGCGCAGCCAGTATCGTTCCGGCCTCACCGATTTCACGACGCTCAACACGCAGGAAGCCGCGCTCATCTCCGCGCGCAACGGCCTCGTCCAGGCGCAGTCGGACAAGGCGACCGCCCTTATCGCTCTCTACGCCGCGCTCGGCGGCGGCTGGGACAGCACCACCACCCCGACCGCGCCCCAATGACCGGGAACCCCCAAATGGCAGATCAGCAGCTCGACGATTTTCTGGGCGTGAAGCCCCAGCCGGCATGGCGCCGCTACGCCCGGTGGAGTGTTATCGGCCTCGTCCTGCTCATCGCCGTGCTGCTGCTGGCACGCTGCTTCGGCGGATCCGGCAAGGTGGATTACGCGACCGCCCCGGTCGAGCGCGGCGCGCTGGTGACGACCGTCTCGGCCACCGGCAAGCTGGCGCCGACCAATCAGGTGACCGTCGGTTCCCAGCTGTCCGGTCTCGTCGTCAAGGTGCTGGTGGACGTGAACGATCGCGTGGTCGCCGGGCAGACGCTTGCCGAAATCGACCCGGAGCAGATCGAGGACCAGATCCGCCAGGGACAGGCGCAACTCGCTGCCAATCAGGCGCAAGTGGGTCAGGCGCGTGCGACACTGGCAGAAGCGCAGGCGCAGCTTGCCCGCTTCCAGGAAGTCTCGCGCCTCTCCGGCGGTCGGGTGCCCGCGCAGACGGAGATGCAGACCGCGCAGGCCAATGTGCAGCGCGGACTGGCCGCGCTCAAGGTGGCGCAGGCCAATGTGCTCGCCAGCCAGGCCTCGCTCTCGCAGAGCCAGACCCAGCGCGCCCGCGCCATCATCCGATCGCCCGTCTCCGGCGTCGTGCTCGCCCGTCAGGTCGATCCGGGCCAGACCGTCGCCGCCTCGTTCAACACGCCCACCCTGTTCGTCATTGCCGAGGATCTCTCCGCAATGAAGCTGGAAGTGTCGATCGACGAGGCCGATGTCGGCTCGGTCCGGCAGGGCCAGAAGGCGACCTTCACGGTCGATGCCTTCCCCGGCCGGACCTTCCCCGCCACGATCACACGCGTGGACATCGGCTCCAATCTCTCGGCGACGAGCGCGAGCTCCTCTTCCTCGACCAGCACGACATCGACCAGCAGCCAGGTCGTCTCTTATGCCGCCGATCTCTCGGTCGCCAACCCCAGGCTGGACCTGCGCCCCGGCATGACCGCAACGGCGGACATCGTCACCTCCGACAAGCAGAATGTCCTGCTGGTGCCCAATGCGGCGCTACGCTTCACGCCGCAGGCGCAGGGCGCCAGCCAGTCCAGCGGCTTCGCGAGCGCGCTGGGACCGCCGCGCCGTCCCGGCCAGGCGGCCCAGCGCACCGCCACCATGGGGCGCGGCGCCGTCCAGCAAGTCTATGTGAAGGGCGAGGACGGCAAGCCCCGCGCGATCGAGATCACGACGGGGGATACCGATGGCTTCCGCACCGAAGTGCTGTCCGGTGGTCTCAAGCCGGGTATGCAGGTGATCACCAGCCAACTCGCCAGCGGCAGCGCCCAGAGCACGGGGAGCCAAGGCGCCAGCCGTCCGGCCGGTAATGGCCAGCGCAGCGGGGGCAATGGTGGCTGATCGCGCCTTCATCTCCCTGCGCGACATCACCAAGGTCTATGGCAGCGGGCAGACCGCCTTTCAGGCGCTCAAGGGCGTGAACCTGGATGTGGCGCAAGGCGATTTCGTCGCGGTCATGGGGCCGTCCGGCTCCGGCAAGTCGACCGCGATGAACATCCTCGGCTGCCTCGACGTGCCGACATCCGGCACATTCCTGTTCAAGGGGCATCATGTCGAGACGCTGGAGCGCGACCAGCGCGCCCTGCTGCGCCGTAAATATCTCGGCTTCGTCTTTCAGGGCTTCAATCTTCTGGCGCGCACCTCGGCGCTCGAAAATGTGGAGTTGCCGTTGCTCTATCGTGGCGATCCCAAGCAGGAACGACGCGAGGCGGCCATGAGCGCGCTCGACAAGGTCGGTCTGGGCAAGTGGTGGGACCACACGCCGGCCGAACTGTCCGGCGGGCAGCAGCAGCGCGTCGCCATCGCGCGCGCCATCGTCACCAATCCTGACGTGCTGCTGGCCGACGAGCCGACCGGGAATCTGGACAGCGCCCGCTCGGTCGAGATCATGGAGTTGCTGAGCAGCCTCAATCGCGATGCCGGCATCACCGTGCTGATGGTCACGCACGAGCCGGACATGGCGGAGTTCGCCCGCACCATCGTCCATTTCAAGGACGGGCTGGTCGACCGGATCGAGCCTGGCCATGGCAAGAAGGCGACGCACTGATGCTGGGCACGACCTTCCTGCTCGCGCTGCGCTCCATTCTGCGCCACAAGCTGCGCTCCTTCCTCACCACGCTCGGCATCATCATTGGCGTCGCGGCGGTTGTTACGATGGTGACGCTCGGCAAGGCGACGACGGCCGCCGTGCAGAAGCAGATCGCTTCGCTTGGCACCAATATCCTCCAGGTGCGTCCCGGCCAGGGCTTCGGCCGCGGTGGTGGCGGCCCGCGACCGCCGGATTTCGAGCCATCGGATGTGCTCGCCATCCAGCAACAGGTGGCTGGGGTGACAGCCGTCGCGCCCCAGGCCCAGTCGACCGCCACCGCCATTTATGAAGGCGCCAACTGGTCAACGACGATCAACGGCACCACCTCGGCCTATTTCACCGTACAGCCCTGGCCGCTGACGGCCGGCCGCTCCTTCACCCCGGCCGAGGAAGCGGCCGGCAAGGCGGTGTGCCTCATCGGCTCGACCGTGGTGAAGAACCTGTTCCGCACAGGCGATCCGATCGGCAAGCGCTTCCGCATCGGCAGCGTCAGCTGCGATGTGATCGGTACGCTCTCCACGCGCGGCCAGGCCGGCTTCGGCGGCGATCAGGACGATGTCGTGATCATGCCGCTCAAGACCGTCCAGCGGCGTTTCACCGGCTCGACCGACATCCGCGTCATGCTTGTCGGCGTCGATCAGGCCTATTCGACCAGTCAGGTGCAGGCGTCGCTCATGGCCCTGCTGCGCGACCGACGCCACATCACCGGCGGCAAGGAGGATGATTTCAACATCTTCGACACCCGCCAGATCTCCGACACGCTGACCGGCACCACGACCCTGCTCACACAGATCGTCGCGGCAGTGGCAGGCATCAGCCTCGTCGTCGGCGGCATCGGCATCATGAACATCATGCTCGTCTCGGTGACAGAGCGGACGCGCGAGATCGGCATCCGCCTCGCCATCGGCGCCATCGCCAGTGAAGTGCTGATGCAGTTCCTTGTCGAGGCGGTCGTGCTGTCCTGCCTTGGCGGCGTGGTCGGCCTCATTATCGCGCAGGCCACCATCGCCATCGCGACACCGCTGATGCAGGTGCCATGGACGTTCGATCCGCAGATCAACGTCTTCGCCTTCCTGATCTCGGCCCTGATCGGCGTGGTGTTCGGTTATTTTCCGGCCCGGCGCGCGGCGAGCCTCAACCCCATCGACGCCTTGCGACACGAATAAGCGCGGAGAGAAGCTGCCCGTTTAGCGCAGCTTGCGGATCACCAGCTTCGTCGCGCCGCACAGGCTGCATTCGGCCTTGAAGCGCTCGAACCCGTCCTGACCCGCCAATTCACGCGTTTTTTGGTTGGCATTCTGGCGCTGCGACAGGCCCAGCCGATCCGCGATGCAATCGTCGCAGACTGGGTCTGGCGACAGCCTCACAACCAGCTTTCTTACTGCGTCCAGGACGCTCATTCCCTTTGCAATCCCACCCTGCTCTCGACGAGCGTCGCCTCAAACCACGACTCCTCTCGCCAGACAATCAAAATGCGCCGAACGACGCGGAAACGATCTTTCTGCTGACCGGGCGTTTTGCGCATTGATCTGCCCCAACAGTTCGCTATGCTATTGTTGATTAATCAATGAGGTTTCAATGAGAGAGGAAGCGGACGTTCTCATCATCGGCGCGGGACCAGTGGGCCTGTTACTGGCGCTGGATCTGGCCTGGCGCGGTGTCGCCACCACGGTCGTGGAAGCCCGGCCGGCCGGGCTGGCCCCCAGCGTGAAGTGCAATCATGTCTCTTCCCGCACAATGGAAACGCTGCGGCGCCTCGGCCTCTCGCGCGATGTGCGCGCCGTGGGCCTGCCCAACGACTATCCCAACGACATCGTGTTCCGCACGCGCATGACCGGCACGGAGCTGACACGCATCCCCATCCCCTGTCGGCGTAACCGCTACACCGATCATAGCGGACCGGACGGTAACTGGCCGACGCCCGAGCCGCCGCACCGCGTCAACCAGATCTATTTCGAGCCGATCTTTTTCGCGCATGCTGCGCGCAATCCGCTCATCAATATCCTCAGCCACACCCAGTTCGAGACGGCGCGCGAAGATGATGGCGGCGTGGCCGCCGATGTGGTCAGCCTCGACGATGGCACACGGCGGACATTGCGCGCCCGCTATCTCGTCGGCTGCGATGGCGGCAGCTCTGGCGTGCGCAAGCTCATCGGCGGCAAGCTGGAGGGCGATGCCGTCGTCCAGCGCGTCCAATCCACCCTGATCGACGCGCCCGATCTGCTCGGCGCGCTGGGCAGCAAGCCGGCCTGGATGAACTATAACTACAATCCGGACCGCGCGGGCACCGTGCTCGCCATCGATGGCGTGCGCCGCTGGCTCGTGCACAATTATCTGCGGCCGGAGGAAGAGACCTTCGAGGAGGTCGATCGGGACGGCGGCATTCGCAACATCCTGGGTGTCGGCCCCGACTTCCCGATCACGCAGGTCGCCAATGAGGACTGGATCGGCCGGCGGCTGGTGGCCAACAGGTTCCGCCAGGGCCGCATGTTCATCGCCGGCGACGCCGCGCATCTCTGGGTGCCTTATGCCGGCTATGGCATGAACGCAGGCATTGCCGACGCGATGAACCTCTCCTGGAAGCTGGCCGCCACGCTCAAGGGATGGGCATCGGACGCGATCCTCGAGGCCTATGTGGACGAGCGCAAGCCGATCACCGAGCAGGTCTCCCGCTTCGCCATGGGTCATGCCGGCGGCGCGATCAAGGAACGCAACACCCTGCCGCCCGAGATCGAGGATGCGACGCCCGCGGGCGAAGCGGCGCGGCGTTCGGTCGGCGAGGCGGCTTATGCGCTCAACGTCCAGCAATATGCCTGTGCCGGCCTGAATTACGGCTATTACTACGAAGGTTCGCCGCTCATCGTGTATGATGGCGAGGCCGCGCCCGCCTACACCATGCACGATTACACGCCCTCGACCGTGCCGGGCTGCCGCGTGCCGCATCTCTTCCTCGCGGACGGCCGCTCGCTCTACGATCTGCTGGGGCAGGATTATACGCTGCTGACGCTCGACCGCAGCGCCGACCCGCAGCCCCTTCTGGACGCGGCGCGCGAGCGCTCCGTGCCGCTCACATGGCTGCCGCTCGATCGGGTCAACGACCATGTGCCGGAGGTCTATCGCCACGCGATGCTGCTTGTGCGGCCCGATGGCCATGTCGCCTGGCGCGGCGATGCCTGCGCCGATCCCGCAGCGCTGATCGACCGCATCCGGGGGGCCTAACCCCGGCTCACCCCCAAAGGCGCAATCGCCTCTCGCCTCCGCCTGCGCGAGCCGCTAGCGAGGGGGCGTTGCGCCATCTGCAAGGGGGAAGGCCGAATGTCGCTGCTGGTGATCGACGCCGAAACGGTCCGCCGGCTGCTGCCGATAGCACGCTGCGTCACGATCATGCGCGCGGCGATGATCGCCCTGTCGCAGGGGGAAACGCGGCAGGTGCTCCGGCAGGTGATGCCGCTCGACAATGGGCGACTGTTCGGCGTGATGCCCGGCGCGCTGGGCGGCAGCGATCTGTTCGGCGCGAAGATCATCGGCGTCGACCCTGCCAATCGCGGGCGCGGCAAGCAGTCCCATCAGGGCGGCATCATGCTGTTCGATCCGTCCGACAGCCGGCTGGTCGCGCTCGTCCATGCCGGCGAAGTCACGGCGATCCGCACTGCTGCCGCAAGTGCGCTGGCGACCGATGCGCTGGCCAATCCGGATGCCTCCACCCTTGCCGTCCTGGGCTATGGCGAGCAGGCCCATGCCCATGTCACGGCAATGCGCGTCGTCCGTCCGATCAGCCATGTGCGCGTCTGGGGTCGCGACGCGGCGAAAGCGCAGGATTTTGCCCGCTGGATCGAGCAGACACAGGGCTGCGCCGCCAGCACCAGCGCCAGCCCGGCCGCGTGCGTGGCGGATGCGCAGATCGTCTGCACCGCCACCGGTGCCGTCGAACCGCTGCTCGCCGGGCCGGAGATCGCACCGGGCACCCATCTCAACATCGTGGGATCGAGCATCCTCGGTCCGCGCGAGATCGACGACGCGCTGGTGCAGCGCGCCCGTTTCTTCGGCGATCATCGCGCCGGCGTGCTCGCGCAGGGCGCCGAGTTTGTCCACGCGCGCGAGGCGGGCCTGATCGACGAGGCGCATTTTCTCGGCGAGATCGGCGAGGTTCTGGCCGGCACCGTGCCGGGCCGCCGCACGGCGGAGGACGTGACGGTCTACAAGTCGCTCGGCCATATCGTGCAGGACCTGGCCAGTGCCCGCGCGGTCTATGAAGCTGCGCTGGACGAGGGCATGGCGCCCGTCCCTTTCTGATCGTCAGCGCTTCCTGCATCCGCGCGAAGGCGGCCTGCGTGCCCCTCAGGGCCGGGCATCACGTGGCTCCGTACCCATCGGCCTCGATTTTTCGCTGTCCTACACCCGGTCCGCGATGGCACGCCATTGAACGCCGCCACAATTTCTTAGGCGACAGGCTCCGGCACAAGACCTGGCTCTTTCTCAGTGCAACTCTCCCCACCCCCGACAGCGCAAGCTCGCCGGGACGGACTCCGGCGCCCGCCTGACCAGCGGCCCGCGAAAGGTCACGGAAACGGAAGTTCACACCCCCCGTGTCGTGAACTTCGTGAACTTCCGGCAGGCGCCGCGCTGTTGGACCGGCGCGGTTACGGCGCGCTCAGGGTGTCGTGCGCGGGTCCTTTTCGCCCAGATCGGGATAGAAGAGCGCGCGGTTCTGCAGCGATTCGTTGAACACCTCGCGCTTGGAGAACAGCCACTTGCCGTCCTCCTTCACATAATATTCCACGACATGGCCGAAATAGAGGACCTGCACATCCTTCTGCGGCGTACGGTTGGTCAGCGCGAACCAGTAGACGAGGCCCTTGCCGGTCCTGCCGTCCGGCGCGATCGTGATGTCGTGGTTCAGCACGAAGTGGCGCGTGCGCGGCTGCGATGTCGCGTCGGTCGGCGGCGCCGCGAGCTTGGCGCGCCACTCGGCAATCGCCTGGCGGATTTCCTCGCGGCCATGCTCAATCCCGCCGATCCAGTTGAGCACGCCATCCTTGGCAAAGCTCGCGGCATAGGTGTCCGCGTCCCGCGCGTCGGACGCGATCATCAGCCGGTTCGACAGGTTGACGATCTCGGCCCGCGCAACGGCATAATCCTGCGGTGACAGATCCTTGGCGCCGGCCGGCATTGCCCAGGCCAGGGCGAGCGTGCAGAGGGCACCCGCTTTTCCGATGATGGACATGTTTTCCTCTCCTTCTTGTTTCGACGAGGCGTTTCTCAGGCGTCGATGCCTGGCGCACGCGGGAATGGCGGCAGTTCATCCGGGCGCACCCAGATGCCATGGACCTGCGGCCCGGCGCGGAACGGCAGGATGACCCGCGCGATCTCGCCGTCCTCCAGCCGCTGCGCATCGACCACGACCAGTTCGGAGCGCATCTCGGCATAGTTGGACGCGACGCCGATCAGATAGCCGTCCCCTTCGGGCGCATTGGCACTGCGGGGAATGAAGCAGCATTCCTGCAGGCTGTGCGTCTCGCCGGCGAAGTAGCGATCGAGCTTGTTCGCATGCAGATCGAACCGGCCGTAGCTGTTGGTCACGCGTCCGCGCAGATTGCCGCCGCGTGCCTCGTCGAACGGCCGGGTGGGGTCGGCAAAGCCGGTGTAGCAATAGCGGATGTCCTGCCCGAGATGGCGCGGGTCGATCCGTCCCAGATCGCCGATCGGCGTGGGGAAGAGGATTTCCTCCTCCCATGTGTCCTTCTTCGAGTTGAGGTCGAAGGTCAGGCGGCGGACATAGGCCTTGGCCCGGCTCGGGTCCCAGGGCGAGCCATCGACATTGGGGAAGAAGGGGAAGAAATTGGAATCGTAGAACGGCGCATGGAGGATCACCTTGTTGCCGATCGTCTGCGCGTTGAACGTGTGCATCATGCACCGCTCCGGCCCCTTGAACCAGCGGATCTCCTTGCCGCTGCCGTCGCGCGGGAGGATGCCGATGTAGCTCGGCTTGGTCTTGTCCCAGCCCCAGTGGACCTTCCCCGCCTGCAACCGCTCCATGCTGGTCACATAGCCGGCGAAGGGGAAGAGGATGTGCTTCTCGGTCAGCGCTATGTCATGCATCACCGAGACATAGGGCACCTCGAAGCGCGCCTCGTGCGTCACATGGCCCGCCTTGTCGATGGTGTAGACGAAGACGTCCTTGGAGGCCGGGCCGGTCGCCTCATAGCCATAAGCGATCATCTCGCCCGTGCGCGGATCGAGCTTGGGGTGGGCCGTGAAGGTCAGGCTCTTGTACTTGCCGTGAAAGTCCCACGGGCCGATCGTCTCAAGCGTGACGGGATCGATCTCATAAGGGAGCGCATCCTCCTTGAGCGTGAAGAGCTTACCGGCATGGACCAGCGGCGTCGTGTTGGAGACGGTGCCGTCCAGTTGGCGCACGCTCGGATCATCGGTGAAGCGATTGCGATAATAGCCGAAGAGCTGCTTGCCGGCCTTGAGATTGGCCTTGAAGCGCGGCGTCTGGACATAGCGCCCCTTGAACGAGACGCGCCCGTCCTTGAACCGGAAGGCACTGACATAGCCATCCGAATTGAGCATCGCGTCGTCCGGAAATTTCGGCGGATAATACCATTCCCCGCCCAGACGGACGAAGGTTCCTTCCAGATCGGCCGGCAGCTTGCCCTGCACTTCGCAGTCCAGAAGCTCCGCATCGAAGCGCTGCGGCGTGAAGAAGCCGCGCTTTGCCGGATCGGCAGTGAAGTCGACCACTTGCAGTCCTCCAGAAATGGGCCGGGTCAAACCGGCGGGTTACAGGTTACAGATAACAATCCAGCCGACGCAGAGCCTCGTCGCTCAGCCCGGCCAGCGCCGCACCGCCGCGCGCGCCATGCGGCGGATGATAAGGGCTGGCGACACCGGCAGGGTCGACCCAGGGCTCGTCGCGATGGAAGGACAGGACGCTGCCCCCGCGCGACGGCAGCATCCGTGCCGGCGCCGGCGCCGTCACACACAGGCCCGCGAAAAGGGCGCCAAAGGAAGCACCAAGCAGCATCTGTCGTCGATTGGCCCTCAGGCGACCGACCGGCGCCTCGTTCGCGCCGCGCACGCCCTCGCAATCCTCTGCCACCACATCCTCCCTTTCTCTGCGACCATGTTTAGGCGCGCAGGGGACCAGTCTCTTTACTGGCGGCGCATCACGATTTGCATTGCCGGGAACAGGCGAGAGGCGCCGCGCTCAGTCGAAATGCCGCAGGATCTCGCAAAGCCGGTCGATCCGCTCGGCGCCGATGCGATCGTTGAAATCGGCCTCATAGGCCGCGTGCCGCGCCCGCAGCCCTTCAAGCGTGGCTGCGCCTTGCGCCGTCAGTTGCAGGCGACGCGCGCGCCGGTCGGCCGCATGGACCGTGCGCTCGATGAGGCTACGCCTGCTCAGATCGTCGATCAGCCGGGTCATGTTGTTGGAGGTCACGCCCATGATCTCGCACAGGTCACCCGGCGCACAGCCCGGATTTCGCGCGATGAGAAGCAGGATCGAGTAGCCGAGCGGTGTGATCCCGGTCTCGGCGAAATGCTCGGCGAAGGTCCGCGCCGCATCGCGCCAGGCGGCATGCAGCAGGAAGCCGAAGGTGCCATCCAGCCCCCCCAGGTCCAGCCCCTTCGCCTTGAGATCCTCCGTGCGTCCCAAATCCAGCCTCATGTGCGCCGTCTGCCCGCCGCGACTTGGCAACAGTGTCGGGCAAAGTCGACCGGAATGTTGCGGACCAGCGCGCGGCGGCCTTGCCAGTTCGCCGCCATGCGAAGCAGTGTTCGCTCCGGATAAATTGCCGGCTTGCGCGGGTCATTAGGCTGGCGAGGAACGGGAGGACGTCATCATGCATCCAGAGCAAGGCCATGACCGGCGCGGCGCGCTCGGGATGATGGCGGCGGCCGCCACACTTCCCCTGCTTCCCTCGAAAGTCCTCGCCATGCACCAGACCGATCCGATCGCGCAGACCCGCCACGGCAGCCTCCGCGGCGTGCGGCAAGGCGACGTTATCTGTTTTCGCGGCATCCGTTATGCCCGCGCCGAGCGCTTCATGCCGCCGGTCGCGCCGGAACCGTGGACCGGCGTGGTCGATGCGAACGCCTTTGGGGCAAGCGCGCCCCAGTCCAATCCCAATCCGCCGCCCGGCCCGCCTTATGTCATTCTGGCGCAGATCCCCCGGCCGGAGGGCGCACCACCTCCCCCGCCGCCACCGCCGGAATCGGAGGACTGCCTGTTCCTCAACGTCTGGACGAGTGGCCTTGCCGATGGCCGCAAACGCCCGGTGATGGTCTCGCTCCATGGCGGCTTCTTTTATGGCGGCTCCGGCTCCACGGTCGATGGCAGTCGGCTCGCCGCGCGCGGCGACGTCGTGTTCGTCAGTATCAATCACCGCCTCAATGCCTTTGGCTATTCCCACCTGGCCGAGCTTGGTGGCGCCGACTTCGCTCATAGCGGCAATGCCGGCATGCTGGACATCATCGCCGCGCTCGAATGGGTGCGCGACAATATCGAGCGGTTCGGCGGCGATCCTTCCCGCGTCATGGTGTTCGGTACATCCGGCGGCGGGATGAAGACGACCTTCCTCATGGCGAGTCCGCGCGCGCGGGGGCTGTTGCACCGCGCCGGTGTGCAGTCCGGCCCGGCCCTGCGCTTCATGGAGCGCGACGTGGCGGCGGACGCGACCGATCGGCTGCTCCACCGGCTCGGCATCCCCCGAACCGACTGGAGCCGTCTGCGCACCATCCCCGTCGCGCAATTACTCGGCGGTTATCATGCTGTCGCCGCCGACCTGCCGCCGCGCAATTTCGCTCATCTCTCCTGCTTTGCGCCGGTGCTCGATCCGCAACTGCTCCCTCACCATCCCTTTTCACCGGAGGCCGCACCCGAGACCCGCGACATCCCGATGCTGATCGGATCGAACGGGCAGGAAATGAGCTTCTTCTGGGGCAATGATCCGGCCGCCTTCACGCTGGACGAGGCCGGCGCGGCCAGCCGCGCGCGGGCGTTTCTGGGCGAGCGCACCGAGGCGGTGTTGGCGCTTTATGCCCAGGCAATGCCCGAGGCATCCCCAGCGCGACGCTATCTGCAACTCTTCACCGATTATTCGATCCAGGCTCCGATCGTTGCGCAGGCCGAGCGCAAGACCGGCGCCCCCGCCTGGCTCTATCGCCTTGATTTCCAGAGCCCGGCGCTGGGCGGCAAGCTCGGCGCGCTGCATACGCTCGAAACGCCGTTCATTCTCGACGGCACCGCTGGTGCTCGCGTGCTGGTCGGCGACGGCGAGGAGCCGGCACAACTTGCGGCCCGGATGAGCCGGGCATGGGTCGCCTTTGCCGCGACGGGTAATCCCAATGACGCGGCGAGCGGCCTGCCCGACTGGCCGGCCTATGAGCGCGCGAGCCGATCCACGATGATCCTCGACCGCACCTGCCGGTTGGAGAGCGACCCGGCACGGCTGGCGCGGGAGACACTTGGCAATCTCGTCGAAGGCTGAGCCGGCACGCGCAGCCGGCTCAGCGCTCCCCTGTCACTTGCCGTTGCCTGGCCCCCATGGCGAAACCTGATTGTAGGAGGTGCCGATGAATGTCGCTTCCACGCCGGTGATCATCCCACCCCTGATCTTGAACATCTCCAGGAACGCCCAGCTATGCGGCTCGCGGAAGATGGACTTGCGCCAGCTTCCGTCGGTCAGCTTGTAATCGGCCATCACGCCCTTGTGATCGATGAAGCCCCGGAACAGCGAGATGCCGCGCACCTCGTCGACCAGCACCGGCACGCGCCGGACCTTGTTGTTGAAGGCATAGGTGCCGAGCTTGAAGCCCTTCTCGATGTCACGGAAGATCATGCCATTCTCGTAGCGCACGGCATCGGGCGAGAAGCGCGTGTTACGAATCTCGCCAGTGTTGTTCTCGAGCGTCTGGAAGTAGCCATCGCCCAGCCGGGTGAGTTCCTCACGCGTATTGCGGTCGGCCTCCGGCACAACCGCAGATCGATCGGCCGGTCGGCGGAACCCATGCGGGTCCTCGAACGGCGTCGGCGGTGAACTCAGGTTGCGACGGGTGGAGAGCATATGCTCCACTTCCGTGATCTTGCGGTCCTTGATCCGCAGGCGGACAGCCAGGAAGCCCGGTATCTCGCTCTGCATGATGCCAGTGAAAATCGCCGCCTGTCCGCTCGACGGATCGGAGAGGATCAACGGCGTGCCGACCTCTTCCGTCACCGTATCCCAGCTGCCATCGGGGAACGGCATTTCGACATTGTTCTCCGTGAACCGCACGGTCGCCGCAAAGGGCGCGGCCGCCGGATCATGCGCCAGATAGGCGGCGCGATAACGCGCCACGATCTGTTCAAGGCAGCTCTTGTCGCAGGTGCCTTGCGCCCCGGCCGTGCCCGGCGCCATCACCATCGTCAGCGCCGCTATGGCGCCGGCCAGTCTTGTCCGCATCCTTCCCTCCGTTTGATCTTGCCGCATAGTAGCGCGTTCAGGCGGGCTGGCTTGTCCGCTCGCGCGCCGCGATCTTGTCTCCCGGCGAACTGGCGCCCTGTCGTTCCGCACGGAAAACGCGTGGCGGCCTGCCGAACCGATCACGGAACGCCCGGCTGAAATGCGCGGAACTGGAAAAGCCATTGTCGAAGGCCAACTGGGTGAGCGTGATCTCGCCGCCCCCCGGCTCGCTCAGGATCGCCCGGCACTGGTCGAGCCGCAGAGCCCAGATATATTCGCTGATCGTCTGATCACCCCGGAACAGCTTGTGGATGTAGCGCTTGGAGCATTTCATCGCCTGCGCGATCATCTCCACGGACAGTTCCGGGTTGCTCAGGTTCCGCCGCACATAGGAGCGGATGCGGTCCTGCGTCAGTTCGCGCATCGAGGCGGGGCTGGACTCAGCCTGTTTCTCCCGGATCATCAGGCGGAAGAAATCGATCAACGTCTCACCGAGATCGCCGTCTAGCCGCTCGTCGCGAGACGTCTCGTCCGCAAGCGCGGTGTCGAGACACGCCTCCAGCATCCGCGCGATCCCGCCATCGACCGGAAATCCGCCCGCCATCCGGCGGATCGCATCCCGCTCTGCCTTGTCAAACCGGACGATCGGCACTTGCAGCGCGATCTTGCGCGAAGGCTCAGGATGGACCGACACATAGGGCCGGCGCCCATCGGCCAGGAACCAATGGCCCGGACCGACGACATGCTCGGCGCCGTCGCCCAGCAACACCGTCCGACCGCGCTGCTGGAAGCACAGGCGTAGCGGCAATTCAGCGCTGGCGCGGCGAATGAGGCGCGTCGTCCAGGCAGCACGATGCGGCGTGGTGGTCATGCCGAACACGGTCGCGGCACCGAGCGTGCGGCGAACGACGGTGCCGCTGAACGGCGAGTCCGCCAGCGCATCCGCTTCGACTCCGCCGATCGCCACCGATCCGGCATTCCAGAACGGCAATCGGTCGCTAGGTCGCATTCCCTCAGTCGAGAAACGCAGGGCGGCAGCCATACCCTTTCTCCCAGTCACGGGCGCCTCAACCGGAGACCGGCCGCCCGAAATATCTCTTATGGAGAGATTTTCTCTGATCCTGCCAGCGCCGTCAATGCAGAAGCGACGCCAGCCGGCTTTTTCGGCTGACGATCCCGCGGTCGCGACAGATGCCATGACGAAATGCCGGCACGATTTGTCCAACCCGGAAGAATGAAGGCTTGCCCAACCTTCAAACGGCCTCGTTATTCCAATAGGTTATATAGCGATATGGTGGGGGCTGCAACCAAACTAAATCACCAACGATCTGAATTAGCTCAAAATTTCGTTAGGCAGTCCTTTTGCCCCCACACTCTCCCCAACACCGCGTTAAAGCGTTGCCATTTTATCGCTGAAGCGATGAGTGGCGGGCTCAAACGCGAATCACCAAATGTTTCCGGCAATCGCCAGATGGTTGCACCGAGGCGCAGCAGATGACCAGCATGGCGCAATAAATCATCGGAACGCATAATTTAATTACGTGCAGTCCAAAACCCCAACCAAAAAACCAAGGTTTTCCGCCACTTTTGACAGGCCAATCCGCCGGGGGCCGGCACCCCAATCGTTGGGAGTGGCTTTAGGAGGACCCAAAGGGGGGGGGCCGGGCCATTCGGCCCGGTTCGTCAAGCTAATTCGGACGGATTGCGACCGATTTCCGATCGCTGCGCGCCAATCCTATCTTCCTGATGGTTCAAATCTGTACTTCTGTACGAAGCGCACAGGAAACGGCGGAAATCCGCCATTTATCTCTGTACAGACATTCTCACAAACGTGACAAAACAGGCCGTTTTACCGTACAAATGACCGTACAGATTTTGCGCGCTGTACGGTCACTCGCCGTCGATTGGTTCGCCACCGGCCAGCAACAGCGGCGCGACGACATAAACGCGTTGCTGCCCAAGGCCAGGCAACCACTTCGGCACAGTGGAATTCCCCTTGCTGTCCCTCACGAGATAGCCCTTCTCAGCGAGAAGCCGCGCCGTCCGTCGAGGATCGAGCCCGGCGCAAACATCCTTCCAGCCCTCCTTCATGATGTAATATTCACGCATGCCGCTCTCTTCATCGATCCGATAGAAGCCGACGCGGTTGATGATCGATCGCCCGTCGCCCAGATGTTCCTGCGAGTCTGATCCCCGCCTGATTATCTCGAAGCGGCTTGAGCCATGAGCCTCCATAAACGCGCGCACCTGCGATACCGCGTCAACATCTTCGGCAAGGCCGGCGCCACCGCGAGCCAGCAACCATTCACGAAAGAGGACCAGAGCCGCCTGCTCTGCCGTCCCCGCCCGCCAAGGCAAGACACCCAAACTTATAGCCAGCTCGCCAGCGCACCCGATCAAGCCGAAACGGCGTGCCGCGCGCGCGACTTGCCCTGTTGCAGACGCAGGCAGATATTCATCAACGAAGATGCGCAGGCAGGCGCTCAGATCATCCGCGACCGATTCAAGACCCCGCGCAATCATCCCTTCGACGAAAGCAGGCCCGGCATGGCCGTGGTGCTGCCCCGCCTGTTCCTTGACATGGCGCGCCAGGCGCTCGGCGCTGGCTTGCCCGGCCAGATGATCGAACAGGCCAAACCCTTTGCCTGCGTCGGCCTCGATATCAAGAATGCGGATCTCCTGTCCCGCACCAGGCCGCGCGGCCGATCGCGTGTCCCGCTGCGCCAGCGCCGCAAGGCCGATCTCCCCCGACGATAGAAAGAACGCCCGCCACGCAGCCGGCGCCCTTAAGGTACCGCTGCGGCCCGCCCTGCTCTTGCCCTGCCCGTTCGCCAGCAAATAGGCGGCTGAGCCCGCTTCGCGTGGATCGAGCTGGCCCAGCTCATCGAGGCAAAGCAGGGTTTCACTATGGGCGACGGCCACCCCTTCGAGGCCGTTCGCCGTCGCGCGCCACTGCTTGAGATAGCGCGCCGGCTTGCCCCATACCGACGCCGCCGCGATCAAGGCCGTCGACTTGCCGATCGAACTTGGTCCCCGCATGTGAACGCCGCCGCCCTCTTCGTCGAGCAACCCCAGCAAAGGCCCCACGAACGCGCCCGAAATTGCGAGCATCAGCCGGAAATTGCCTTCTGCCGGCGCGGCAACCCCGCCTTGCCAATCGGCAAGCGCACCAGCGCACAAATAGGGATGGTCGCCACCTTCGGCGCTTTGATACACAACCCGCGCGCCGTACTCGCTCCCGATCGTCCGGTCAGGCAATGCGAAAGCGCCACCAACCCAGCCAAGCCGATCCGTGGCCCATGCCCGGTCAACAGTGGTGACGCTGGCGAGGAAATTGAGCAAATGCCCCCGCGCGGTGCGCCCGCTCGCCACGAACAATCCCCGATCAAGCAGCTGCGCGCGCAACTCTGTACCCTCTCCGGCCAGCAACCCCCTGGGCATCGCCCAGCGATGCTGCCGGCCGTCTGCATCCTGCCAGGAAAGCAGCAATCCCCAATTACACCCCCGCTCGTCACGGGTCTGCGCCTCGATCATGAACGGCCCGGCTATGCGGACAGGCGGATCGTCATCACCGGCCTGGAAATAGAGCCCCTCCTTTCGTTGATCGAAGCCGAACGGCAGGCTCACCATTGAGACTGGAATCTCAATGATGCCCGAGGCGGTTTCCTCTTGCTCTGACATGTGGCGCCCTCAGCATTGCCCTGCGGAAGCGCGCCGCCAGTTTACGGACCGGCGCAGGCGATGGAGCCTGCCGACAGTCCGAGGGGTGAGACGTTGAGCCTTTGCGGCGAAGTCCAGAAATTCCACTTCCTTCTTGGTGAACATCTCCCATGGCGTCAGGCGCTCAGCCGCTGCAGCATGATGCTCAACCAGCAGATTCCGGGCCAGGCGCTGGTGGGCCAGCTCGACCGATGAAGGCGAGCAAACGGGACAGGGCAGAACGGGATCAAGGCTTGCGACCCCCTTCTTTGCCGGGTTGGAACTTAAGCTGCCGAGCCCGCGCATGATCACTTCGCTGAGCGTGAGCCCATGCTGATGAAAAAAGGCGCGCAAAGTGTCGGCCGCTTCCACACAATTGGTCGGGAAATAGCTGCCCAATCCGAGTGCCACCGCGTATTTGGCGATCTGCGAAACCTCAAGTGTATCGAAATGATGGCCGGTGCCATTCTCATCTTTTGCGGGCGCACGGCGCCGTCCGATGATACCCATCGTTAAACCTCCAACTATTTGAGGGGAAAATGGCCGGTAGACCTCAGCGCCTACCGGCAGGTAATATTAGCAGTCGCCTCAGAAATCCGGCCCGTTCGCCAGTCCCTTGCGGGCCGCCCGGCCCAGCGCCATCCCGGTCGCGCGGGCGATGCCGGCGGCGGTGCGGCGCGGATCGGCCCGCGCCGGAATATTGATGTACTGATTATTGACCATCGGCGCCGCTTGCTGGCTGCTGTAGATACGCCGGGTCTGGTCGCCGTCCAGCACGCGCCCGCCGCCGCCCGGATAGAGGATCATGCGCTCGCGCCCATTCTCGCCCACATCGAACGGCACGCCCACCGGGGGCAGGCCGCCACCGGCAAAGCCGGGGATCGTCGAGAAATCATAGCCCCCGGCGCCAGTCGGCACGACTGTCTGCTTGAGCCCGTCGCCAAGCGCATTGCCGGCGATGTTCAACAGCGAGCCGACTAAACCGCCACCGGCAGGCACAGCGCCTCCGGACGTGAACAGCGCCAGCGCCCCGGCCAGGCCGGAATTGAAGTCACCGAGCTGCGGGGCCAGCTGCTCAAAGACGCCGGTGACGCGCTCGGCTGAACTGCCCAGCCCGTCCAGCGCCGAATAATCGATGCCCCCTGATGGCAGCTGCGCCCGCGCCGCCGCAACATTGCGGTCGCGATTGACGCCGAACAGCCCGTCGATCGCGTCACCCAGCGGACGGTCGATCGCCTGTTCCCAAAGCCGCGCGGAAAAGGGCTCGATCAGCCGCTGCAGGATATCGGCCGCGCTGCCGCCGCGCAGGATGATGTCGTGCAGCGTGCGGCTCGCCTCCCGGCCGATGCCCTGCCAGGCTTCCTTGCCGCGCTCGCCCAGCGTGGCCATGTCCTCGGCAATCTGGTCCATCCGCCGGTTGAACGTGTCGCCCGAGATGGTACCGCCGGCCAGCGCATCCTCCGCGTCGCGGATCTCGTCGACCAGTCGTTCGAGCGGCGTGCGCGTCTCTTCGTAGATCTGCGCGGCCAGGCGCTGGCGCTCGGTAAACTGCGCCTGCGCCTGATCGGCATCATACAGCGCTGCCGCCGCGTCCCGTGCGGACTGTACCTGCGCGTCAAAGATCCGGGTCGCATCGGCGCGGGCCGCCGCTTCGTCGAACACACCCTTTGCGGCGAGCCTGCGCGCCTCGACTTCCTTGTCGATCAGCTCCGTGGAAATCTGGCGCGCGGCGGCATCCATGGCATGCTGGCGCTCGACCGCCGCCAGCGCGTCACCTTCCTTGCCGAGCATGTCCTGCGCCTCGCGGGCGCGGCGCTGGTAACTCTCGACGGCATCGTCGTTCGATTCGCGCAGCCGGTCCGCGGCCTCGCGTGCCCGCTCGGCATCGCGCGCCTGCTTTTCAGCCTCGCGCTCGGCGTCCGATTTGCCGGCGCGTCCGCCGCCACCGCCGCCCCGCGCTCGCCCGCCTGCCGGCGCGTTGAATTGTTGCTGATAGGACTGGAACTGCGCGCGCTCGGCAGCGGCCTGCGCCGCGTCCATCAATTTCATCGCCAGCGTCGCTGGCTTTTGCAGGATGGTCTTACCCTCTTTCGGCTTCTCTACGGATCCCATCCAGAGCGGACGGCCCGCAAAGATGCTGCCCAGCGCCGACCAGAGGCCGCCGGTTTCCTCGATCCGCGCGTTGAGCTGCTCAAGCTTCGTCGAGATAAAATCGAGCACGCCACCCACCGGCCCGGCGCTGGTCTTGCCAAGCAGGACCGTGAAGCGTTCCCACGATTTCGAAGCGCCGTCGACAGCCTTGCTGAGCCCATCCGGGCCATCGCCGGCAGCGCGGCGCAACCAATCGATATAGGCCTGTTGCGCCTGCGCCGCCTTCCCCGCGTTCGCAAGGCCGATCACCAGATTCGCCAGTGCCGGGTCGGTTTCCCTGAGGGCATTGACCAGCCCCTTCATGTCGTCTTCCGCCAGCGCCGTCATAATCACGCGGGTCTGCTCGACGGTTTGCCCAACGTCCTGGTGCATCGCATCGGCAAAGCGCGCCGAGGCATCCAGTGCCTGCGTCAGCACGTCCTTGGTAATGAATGGCACCCTGGCGAGCGCGGCGGCGCCCTGCAGGCTCGATTGCTCGCTTTGCAGGGTCGCACGCTGCACCTGTTCGGCCGCCGCCGCGATCTGGCGGGCATTCGCCTCCGACGCATTGCCGGTCGATGCGAGCGTCGCATCGAACTGCGCCAGTATCTTCTCATGATCGGCGAAGGCGCGCGCGGACGTGATGCTGAATGTCGCGGCGGCAGCAAGCCCGGTCCCCGCCACGGCCCCGGCCGCCCCGACAAGCCGCAGCGAGCCTGCGAGCCGGGCCGCGGCGGCTTCCGCTTCCTGCGATCCGCTCGCCACATCTGCATAAGGATCGGCATAGCCCTTCGCCATGAGCTGCTTGGCGGCCTCGACCCTGGTCTGGATCGCCGCGAGCCTGCGCTTGCTGACATCTTCGGCCGATCCCTTGTTGGCCAGCGGATTATTGTCGAAGTCCAGCTTGGCCGATGTCACCGCATTGCGCAGCGCCTTCGTGTAGCTGGAGACTTCGCGCGCGGCGCCGTTCGCACCCTTTTCGATTTCGGAGAAGCTCTTGCTGCCCTCCTGTCCCACGGTGCGAAACGCATTGCGCACTTCGTCGAGGCCCCGAATGCGGAAGGGGAAATTGATGGCACGTTCGATCGCCATGACTATTCCTCCTCAATCTGGGCAAGGCGGCGCACGGAAGCCGTCTTCACGAGACGTCGACCGCCGATGAGGACTGTTTCCACCTCTCCGGCCTTGATCAAATTGTAGAAGCTCGACCGGGAAAGCCTCAGATGCTGGGCTGCCTCGGAAACGGTCAGAAGAATGGTGGGGATTTCCATGGCTCAGCCCTCCCCCCTGGCATTCAGCCGCGCGGCGCGGCTCCTCGCCTGGTCGGCATGGAAGGCGGCAGTCAGCTCCGCCTTCTTCTCCTTCAGGGCCTGTTCTGCATCGCGCTCGGCCTGATCGAGCGCCGCCTGCAACGCCCGCTGCGGCGCCAGGAGCGCGGCCAGCTCGGCTTGATCTTGCTGATGCTTCCGGATGCGCGTCTCGGCACGTTCCTGAAGTCGACGAAACTCATCATCTCCAGAGGGGTCAAAAGACTTCGCGCGCGGTCCAAAGCGGCGCGCATCATCGGGGTTCTCTTCTGCAGTAATGGTTAGCATGGCCGCTGTCCTAATTTGTCCGAGCCGGTGTGCCCGTACTCATTAGGTCTCACAGCGACGGTGGCCGCGTCCTTGGAGAAAATAGGAGATAATCCGCCGAAGCAATTTTCTCTAGGCCGTGAACCCATAAAACGAATGACCGTGATTGTTGGGGGCAGCCGCTTAGCGCCGATAAATCTGCTCCAACCAATAATCGTTCATCCAATGGGCATACCCGAGTAGTTCACCTTGCCGTCGTTCCTGTTCGAAAGACCATGGATCGTCGCTCAGGACGAGATCGAGCATCGCTTGAATGCGCCATTCCTCACTCGGAAGGGCATAAAAAATATGATGACAGGTCCCCCAAGCGGCGTCTGAAAAATGATCGCATCGAACTATACGTCCGGCTTCGACATGGCTGTCAAACAGGCGCAGGTATCGGCAAACAACCTGCGGGAAACGGTCCTTGCCGTCGACAAAGTAGGCCAACGGCTTTTTCCCTGCCAACATAAGGCCCAGCTCTCGATTGGTATGGACCAGATAGGGCAGGTCACGCAGGAGTTTGCTCAGCATCGTCTCGAGACTACCGCAGTCTTGAACTTCTGCAATTGGGTCGAAGGCGCACCTTCGTCTTTCATGTTGTACAGAAATCTGATTCAGCATCGGCATGAGCCGATATGACCTGACAGACTTCGAGTGGCGTGTGATCGAACCGCTGTTGCCCAACAAGTCGCGCGGCGTGCCTCGTGTTGATGATCGCCGCGTATTGAACGGCATCTTCTGGGTATTGCGATCCGGCGCACCTTGGCGCGACTTGCCGGAACGCTATGGCCCGCGCACCACCTGCTACAACCGCTTCGTGCGCTGGCGGGAAGCAGGCGTGTGGGATCGGATGATGGACGCCATCACCGCCGCGCATGATGGCGACATCCAGATGATCGACAGCACTTCCATCCGGGCGCACCAACAGGCTGCGACGGCAAAAAGGGGGATCGAGATCATTGTCTCGGTCGCTCTCGAGGCGGACTCACGACCAAAATCCACGCGGTCGTCGACGGGCAAGGCCTCCCGATCCGACTGAGCCTAACCGCCGGGCAAAGTCATGACGGGCAAGCCGCTGACGACCTACTCGATCACGTCAGAGCCGGAACAATCGTGCTAGCGGACAAGGCATACGACGCCGACCGCATCCGGGCGTCTCTCCAAGAGAAGGGAGCGTTCGCTAACATCCCGCCAAAAGCCAACCGGCGGTCGAAACCGTACTTCAGCACCTGGCTGTATCGCGAGCGGAACCTGATCGAGCGCTTCTTCTTCAAACTCAAGCACTTCCGCCGCGTCGCAACGCGCTATGACAAGCTCGCCGAGAACTTCCTTGCCATGGTTCAACTCGCCTCAATGCGCCTGTGGCTCCGCGTTTATGAGTCTACGGCCTAATCGCCTTGCGCCATTTTCCTGAACTTTTCGCTCAAGCGACGGATGGTGGATACGCCTTGTTCCCCCCTATTTGGCACAGCAGACGCACACTGCTTAGCCGCAGCATGTACTGTCATTCCCTCATCCACGAGATCTGCCATTTTCTCCAAAGCGGCTGTATCATCATATTCATTTCGCCCCCCCTTTCCCTTGCCGTCGGGACGGCGCGCTTTTTTCGGGGCCGGCTCGAGTCGCTCCTGTTCGGCGGCGCCAGTCTCAGCTACCGCAATGGCAGATATTGGAGCCGAGCGACGTTTGATCTGAAAAAAAGTGCCGTCCTCGCGAATTATTCTAATCGTCGCTCTGCTGCGCGTTTTGTCCGCCGTTGCGCGCTTCTTCGGTGGCTGTTCGTTAGGCTCTGCCTGCGGTTTCGGCTCAATGATCGAAACGCGCTGAGCATCTGACTTCTGCTGAACCTTTACCCGGCAAGTATCCTCAGGACTGGAATCAGTGACACTAACCGTGACCTGCCCCGGCCAGGAAGGCCCTGTAATCTTAACCATCCCGAACTCCTCACCTGCCCTGGGCACCCCCCAGCGCGTTATCGAGTATTTGGCGTATCGCTTCCGGGCGGTTCTGCCCCTCGCCACGCTCCGCGATCCACTGATCAAGCGCGGCGAGCAATGGCGGCGGCAGCCGCAGATTGATTGCCGTCGAATTCACGGCCGGGCGCCCAGCGCGCCGCTTTGATCCATCGTTTGACATGACAAATAGATGGTGCCAGAAAAGGCGAGCCCGCGCAAGGTACCAGCTTGCACGGGCTCTGACCTTCAACCCCTCTCTCGAAGGGATCGAAAGCTATGACCTCTCTAACCATGTCCCGCCGCGCCGTCACCCGGGCGCTTGCCATCCTCCCGGCCATGGGCATCCCTGCCGCTTCGTTCGCAAATCCCTGCGACGAAAGCACAGGAGCCCTACCGATGAACATGCTTTGCTCGATCAAGCCCGACACCCGCTCTTCCGCATGGCTGCGGGCATGGTCAGCACTGCAAGAGGCTGAGGCCGCCTACGCCAGGTTCTGTGCGGAAGTGTCGAATCCGGCCCAGCACGAATATTGGGCACAGCGGCCCAGCGTCGACATGACGCTCGAGGTCAAATGGGGAGCCGGTTCGCAGACCTATATCCTCCAGCCGGCCGATTTCGCCCGGCTGCGCAATGACGAGCTGGTGGGCGCGACGGTCGCAAGAAAAGAGCGGGAATGGCACGCAGCCCAACAGGCAGAAAAGGCGCTGAGGGAGAGACTCAACTTGGACGCGATCGACCGGGAGCTTTATCGGCTCGAAGCATCGGCCGATGCCGCGAGAGACGCTCTGCTGATGACGCCCGCCCCGGATCTGCCAGCCCTGCACTGGAAACTGAGCGAGACGATTCGCGCCGGCGAAGGTCCGGCCGGAGAGATTGTCCCGCATGAGGATGAGATACGGCTGACCATTGTCGATGACTACCAGCGGCTTTTGCCGATCTGAGGATCGGTGCACCAGGTCAGGCCGGCCGGACCCATGCAGGGCCGGCCTGACACGTCCCGAGCCGCGCCACCGCCAAACAGTGAACAGCTTGGCGGTGGCAATTGTACGGCAAAATGTACTGTCAAACATCGGGGATTTCCGCGCCTGTACAACCGTACAGGCCGTACACGCATTTTCTACCTGTTAGCGCGCTGCGCCGCTTAGTTTGAGGACCTGAGCCGAGGCTCCGTCGACCGTAACGCCCATGACACCAAGATGATTGCTGCACAGCCAGAGCAGCCCGCGCGGGGGATCGACCAGCAGGCCGAAGCGCTGGCCGCGTTCCGTCGCGCGCTCACGCTGGATCGCAACGCCGGCGTCAAGAAGGATATCGAGCGGCTTGAGCCCAAGGTGGCCGCCACGCCGCAGGAATGAGCTTGCGCCCCCCGGCGCCGTGGGGCGGTGAGGAACAGGGCAGGCGCCTCGCGCTCCCGCCCGCGTTCCGATCCCCACCCCCCGCATGAACAGGTGAACGCGCCATGACGTCCGGCTTCATCGCCTCGCCACAGCCGCCGGTCAGTTAGCGACCCTTCCGGGTAAGACGGGGGCGATGCTCGCCCTGCAGGCGCCAATTCATTTTGATCGTCCGAGATAAGCACGTCGGCGCGCTTTTCGCGGTATCCGCCCGTGCGGATTAAAGCCGTAACGACTATATGCAAGCCATGTCCGGAAACCTCGACGACTTCATTGATCTGGATCGTACCTTTCGCGATCTCGCCATCTCCGATGATGATGGTGACGAGGCGAAGATGGTGAGCCTGTTCGCGCGCGAAGCATCTACGCACTGGGCGGATCTCCTCGCCGAGCCGCGCGTCATCGTGCTGGCCGAGGCCGGTTCGGGGAAGACCGAGGAGATACGGCATGTCTGCCGTCGCCAGCGCAACGAGGGGAAGCCGGCCTTCTTCTTGCGCATCGAGCATGTAGTCGCCGATTTTGAGACAAGCTTCGAGGAGGGGAATCTCGAGGAATTCGAGGCCTGGCTAAAGTCGGGCGATAAAGGCTGGCTCTTCCTCGATTCTGTCGATGAGGCGCGCCTGCGCGATCCCAAGGATTTCGAGCGCGCCATCCGCCGCATCGGCAAGCGGATCGAGCGCGCCCTGCAGCGCACGCATATCGTCATCACGGGTCGCACCGCGGCGTGGCGCCCTGCGACCGACCTCCTCTTGTGCCGGACTAATCTGCGCTGGGATGCGGCGGCGAAAGCGCCCGACGAGGCGCCCGCGCCACAAGGGGAATATGCCGTCGCGGCCAAGGCCGCCGCAACGCGAGAGAATAAGCACGCCCCGTTCCGCATTGTGACTCTCGAGGATCTGCACGGCGCCCAAGTCGAGACCTTCGCAGTCGCCAAGGGCGTAACCGACATCAACGCCTTCACCACGGCAGTGGAGCGCGCCGATGCTTGGTCGTTTACGACCAGGCCGCTCGATCTCGCCGAGACTATCGAGTTCTGGAACGATCACCAGCGGATCGGCTCACGGCTCGACCTGATGACGAGCAGCATCGCGAAACGTCTCAAGGAGCGGGACCAAGACCGTGCCGACGCCCGGCCGATTGCCGTTGACCGTATCCGCGAGGGAGCCCGCCTCGTCGCCGCCGCCACCACGCTCTGCCAGGAATCGGCCATCCGAGTTCCCGATGGCAATCAGAACAGCAAGGGTCTGCCGATCAAAGACGTACTCACCATCTGGAACGATCAAGACTGCGCGACCCTGCTGTCCCGACCGATTTTCGACCCCGGCATCTACGGGACGGTCCGGTTCCACCATCGCTCGGTGCGCGAATATCTGACAGCTGAATGGCTGCACGCGCTGCTGGTCGATGAAGGCTCGCGCGCGAAGATCGAAGCGCTGTTCTTTCGCAAGCAATACGGCATCGAGGTGATCGTGCCGACGATGCGGCCGGTGCTGCCCTGGCTGGCGGCGCTCGATCGGCGGATTCTCGACAGGGTCGTGGCGCTTGCCCCGGAGGTGCTTTTCGAGGGCGGCGACCCCGCGAAGCTGCCGTTCGATACACGGCGTCACATCCTGCGGCAGACCTGTGAGCAGGTCGCACAGCCAGCGCACGGCCGCTCAATGATGGACTATCAGGCGGTCCAGCGCTTCGCCAATCCCGACCTTGCCGAGGAGATCGGTGCGCTCCTCGACCAATATGCCGCGAATGACGACATCACCTGGTTCTTGCTCCGCATGGTCTATCAGGGAGGCATCGACGCGCTCGCTGCCAAGGCCAAGCACTTCGCGCTCACGTCGCGTTCGAAATATACTCGCATCGCGGCGATCCGCGCGGTGTTCGCGGTCGGCGCGTCCTCCGATGCCGCGGACATCCGCAATGCCTTTCTGCAGGAGGGGCAGGAGCTGTCGCGCGACTGGCTTGGCGAGCTGCTGACCGATCTCCCGCACGATGAGGCGGCGATCGCGTGGCTGCTGCGGGCGCTCGAAGCGACCGCGCGAAAGAAAGAACATCAGGCCGATCCCCTAGCCGATCCCCTCGGTCATCTGGTCGATGAGCTGCCGAGCGCTCTGCTCGGCGGGCTGATGGATGGCCTCGTCGCGCTTTTGCTGCGCGAACCTGTCGTCGAGGAGCGGCATTGCGAGATATCGAATGCCTATGGCTGGCTCGCCGCGCCGGCCGCGCGTGCCGCCTTGCGCCTGATCGAGGCGCGCGATCCGGCGGCGCTGGCGCCATCAACGCTCACGGCGCTCCGGCTGCTCCCGATCGCCAGCGACTATGGTCGCAGTCATTTCGAGGAGGTCCGCAAGGACCTGCCCGAGCTTGTGCAGGGGTGGCCAGAGCTGAACCATGCGCTGTTCTGGCACTCGGTCGAACAGGAGCGGGCATGGCGCGAGGCCCAGAAGGATCAGCGCCTTATCGACTGGAGGCACGTCGCGATCTTCGGTCGCTACTGGGCCTTTGCGCCGGATAGCATCGACACCATCGCGGCCGACATCGAGAACCGGGCGCTGCTCGATGATCGCCTCATTGCGCTGACCCTCGCCTTCGGGCTTTTTGTCGCGGCCAAGCGGCCGCGCAATTTGCGCGAACGGCTGAAGCGGCTTGCCGCCACGGATGAGGCCCTCGCCGCCAAGCTGGAATCGCTCCTGCACCCGGACGCGGACCAGCTTGCGGAATTCCGCAAACAGGAGGCGCCGTGGAAACGGCGGGAGACCAGGATCGCGGCCGCACAGAAGAAGCGGCTCGAGCGGGACAAAAGACTTCTCGCCGAGCGCGTCGATCAGATACGGCATCCCGGCAAGCCAGCGATCATGACCCAGGACCAGGCCTACCTGATGGAGCGGATGCGTTCCGCGGGCAGGGACGATCACAACCATTGGACTGATGGCAATTGGCGCTCGCTGGTCGACACCTATGGCGAGCCGGTCGCGAGTGCCTACCGCGACGCCGCCGTCCGCTTCTGGCGCGAGTTCAAGCCCCTCACCCAATCCCAGGGGGCATCGACCAACCAGACACCCTACACGGTGATCTTCGGCCTGACTGGGATCGCGATCGAGGCGCGAGAGACGGAGGACTGGCTTACGACGCTGACGTCGGAAGACGCCGAGAAGGCGGCGCGCTATGGGCTGGCGGAGCTGAACGGCTTTCCGGACTGGTTGCCGGACCTCTATTCTGCATTTCCCGATGCCGTCGCCGACGTGTTGCTGAACGAAATCCGGCACGAACTTAAGGTTGAGCAGACAGAGGGCGAGAGCCATTATGTCTTATACGACATGGCTTGGCATGGCGCGTTTGCGCGCGATCAGATCGCGCCGGCGCTGCTGCCCGCCCTGCGCGCCAAGCGCGTCAATCCGCGGAATCTCGGCTATCTCCTGTCGATTGTGCAGGCCTCGACGGTGCCGGACGCCGACATCGCCAAGATCGCCGCGCGCAAGGCAGCGGCGAAATATGATCCCGACTTCACCCCGACCTGGTACGCGACCTGGGCCGGCGTCGATCCAGAGGCCGCGATCCCCGCCGTCGCCGCCCGCCTCGCGGCCCTGAACGATCCCGCCGAACAGACCAATCTCGCGCTGCGCTTCGTCGTCGCGCTGCTCGGCGGGCGTCAGCAGGAGGGCCGGGCGCGGCTCGCCTACCGCACCGTCGAGCATATGAAGACGCTTTACCTGCTGATGGCGAAATATATCCGCGAGGAAGAGGATATCCAGCGCTCCGGCGGCGGCGTCTATTCGCCGGGCCTGCGCGACGACGCCCAGGATGCGCGCAACGCGCTCTTCACCTTCATCCGCGAGGCGCCGGGCAAGGAAGCCTATCTCGCGCTCATGGAGATGGAGCGCGCACACCCGGCCGTGAAGTCGCGGCCGTGGATGGGCTTCCACGCGAAAACCAAGGCGACCCTCGATGCCGATTTCGCGCCCTGGACTCCGGGCCAGGTCAAGGAGTTCCACGACGCACGCATCGCAACGCCGACCAATCATCGTGAGCTCTGGTATTTCGGCGTGGAGCGGCTCGAAGCGCTGAAGCACGATCTCGAGCATGGCGACGAGAGCATCGCCTCGATCCTGCAGGAGACCGACCAGGAAACCGAATATCGCAAGTTCATCGGCGGCTGGCTGCGCGACCGAGCTGGAGGCCGCTACAGCATCCCGCCCGAGGAAGAACTTGCCGACGCCAAAAGGCCCGACCTGCGGTTCCGGGGCGCATGCTTTGACGCGCCGGTTCCGGTCGAGCTCAAGGTGGCGGACAATTGGACCGGCCCGCATCTGTTCGAGCGCATGGAAGTTCAGCTTGGCGGCGACTATCTCCGCGACGCGCGATCGAGCCGGGGCATTTTCCTACTCGTCTATGTTGGCATCAAAAAGAGCTGGGATCTGCCGGGCGGCGGCCGCGCCGAGAGTTTCGAGGATCTGCTCGTGGCGCTGCGCCAGCATTGGGCGGTGCTTGCGAGCCAATATCCAAATGTCGAGGATCTTGCCGTCGTCGGGATCGACCTGACCCGCCGTGGCCTCGATACCAAGACGGTCAAGAAGAAGAGCGAAGCGCGCAAGGCCGCAGGAAAGGCCGCCAAACCTGCTTCGAGCAAGGCGGCGGGAAAGAAGGGGGGCGACACTCGGGCGTGGCAAGGCGCCGGGCAAAGCGTGAAGGGAAAGTACGGGCCGGTGAGGCCTTCCTAATGTTCAAGTACCTCGTCCAGGACGCCGCCGATATCGAGGAACTGGACGAACTCGAGGCGCCGCCGCCGGCTGCGGCATAGACCCTGTTTCGCCGCGCGGCCTCGCGCGACCGTGCCTCTGCCCATCGACCTGACCTAAAGGAATGCCATGATCCTCAGTGATACCGAGCTTTGTTATGGTGAGCTTGCCTATGAGCTGCGCCTCGTCGCGTTCTTCGACATTCTGGGCTGGCGAAATGAAATCCTCGCGGCCGGCAACGATCCGCGCCACATCGCCCGGCTCGCCGCTGCGGTGCGGATGTTCAACGCCAATGCCGAGGCCGTCGGTGACGCAGGCGCAAGGCTGACCACCTTCTCCGACAATGTCGTCTTTTCCAAGCCGTTCGCGCCAGGCGACGTGGAATGGCTTCTACAGGGACTCGCCACCACGCAGCTGGGATTGGCCGTCTCGGGTTTCTGGATACGCGGCGCGGTGACGGTCGGCCTGATCCATCACGATGAGCATATCGTTTTCGGACCCGCCTTGAACCGCGCCTACGAGCTCGAGAGCAAAGTCGCGATCTATCCCCGAATCTTGATCGACGCGCCCGCGCTTGCCGTTCCGCCGGGCCTGGACTTTATCGATGTCGGGGACCCGCCCTTCCTCGACCCCTTCAAGCCCCGCTTTTGGGACCGCATCCAGGCGCAATCTCCGATACAGCCGCACGTTCTCGAGCGCTTCGAGGCGCTCAGCGGCATGACGATTCCGGTCGAGCCCGTTCTTGTCTCCGGCAGCACGGCATTGGCGAGCATCGCAAACCGGCTGAGCGCCGAGCTAACGACAACCGATGATCCCAAAGCCTGGCGCAAGCTCGCCTGGCTGTTCGACCGGGTGGTGCGTGGGCTTGGCGGCCGGACGATCGCAGGCGATCTGCGGAAGTCGTCAGGCCTCGTCGCCGCACTGGAAGCTGGTGCATCGACTTGAAATCACAAGCTTTATGCTTCAGGCTCACCGCATGACCGTCGTCCTCGCATGCGCGCACCGCGACTTCGCGTTCCTCGCGGCCGACAGCGTCCGCTGGGATCTCGTCCAGCGCCGCAATCTCGGTCCGGTGGAGAAGATCCATCTGGCGGGCGACCACGGCGCGGTTGCGATCGGCGGTACCAATGTCGATAGAACGGCGCTCGGCCAGGAGCTGGTTGCGGCAAGGGCGAGCGGTGAAGGCTTTCCCGCCGCCGCGCGTCGCATCGCCCCGCGTCTGTTCGCGGAGAAAAGGGCACTGATGGCGAAACATGGACAGACCGCTCAGTCCGCGATGTGCTGGTACGCCGAGGTTTCGGCCGATGGCTGCAGCATCCACCGCCACCATTTTCCCGAAGACCAGCTGTTCCTACTCGACGGGATCGACTGCATGGGGCCGGACACGGCCGCCCTCGCGCGCGATTGCCTGACCGCCGCGAGCCGGTTGCGCCGTGGCGGGACCATTGCGCTCGATGCCTGGGCTTGGGAAACCATAGGCATGGCGGCCGCAGCATTTCCAAATTTCGTCGGGCGCCCGGTGATGGCGGTGATGCTGCGAGCGGATGGAACGCGCCATGTTCGCGATGTCGACGATCCTAGTCAATGGGTGGGCTCCGCTGCATTCGAGGTGCCGGTCGAGGCCCTTTCTCCACGCTGGCGGTGACCCGAATGGCATGTTTCTGCAAGATCCGCCGCTCACATCAACAACGCTGAATGCCTCGACCTGGTCGATAACCACTGCGTGCACTTTCCCAGCTATGCACGGCAGGTTTCGCCTCGCCTTCCCTCAAAACTGACGGGCCGCTCCCCACCCCAATTTAGCCATCGGTCGTGGGTTCCGGAACGCCTAATAGCGGACAATCCGTGCGAGCGGAATTTGTCCACGCGGCCTAGTGATCGATCCGGGGTTTCGCAAAAATTGTGACCTGTATTGGTCCATTATAATACAGCCCAAATATCGTTTGAGTCCGTTCTTGCGTAATTTTCTACCCGCAATAATATTGTTGCGGGGGACAATTTGCATGGATTCGAATCATCAAGCTTTGCGTGAAGCTCTGGACTCACTCGATCGATCTTTGTCGGTAATCCGGGCAATGGTGAATGAGTATCGCGCGCTGCACGCCCCTCCGCCAAGCTTTACAATTCAACGCTACATTCGATTGAGGCGGCTACGCGAAGAATTGCTTCCAAGGGCGGAATTTCGTGATCCTGCGTGGGATATTTTGCTCGACCTTAGAATCGCGGAAATGCGAGGAAGTGCGGTTTCCATTTCGTCTGCTTGCATCGCTGCTGCCGTGCCGGCTTCAACCGCGCTGCGGCACATTTCAGCATTGGTGAAGGCTGGTCTGGTCGCGAGAGAGGAAGACCATCGCGACGGACGTCGTGCTTTTTTGCGCCTCACGGATGAGGCGAGGAATGCGCTCGCGAATTGGGAGGAGGCCGCACTGAAATCACCTTCTGTGAAAGGCAGCGAAGGTTCACGCTCCAACGGGGGTCGGACCGTCTAACTTTTCAGAGGCGGACAGGCCGGTTCCGGTCCAATTGCCGTCCCAGAGCCCACAAACTGGGGCTCGTGATCGCCGGCCTCACACTCACCGGGGCGGCGCTGCGCCGGCGGCGCTACTCAGTCGCCTTCGGCTGACCACCCAAATCGCGTACCCATTGATCGAGGTGCGTGAAGTTCGCGCGACAGTGAACAGCTTGGCGGCGGCACATGTACGGCAAAATGTACTGTCAAACATCTCGGATTTCCGCGCCTGTACAACCGTACAGGTCGTACACGCATTTTCTATCTGTTAGCGCGCGGCGCCGCTCAGTTTTAGGACCTGAGCCGAGGCGCCGTCGACATAGGAACCCCATGCGGCCATGAGCTTGCGGCGCTTGTCAAGCAACGCGCCGCGCGCATAGGCCGCCTCGACCCGGTTGGGATTCTGGTGGGCAAGAGCCGCCTCGCACACGTCTGACGGAAAGCCGGTCTGTTCGCTGGCCCATGTCCGGAATGTCGAGCGGAACCCGTGAACATGATAATCCTCTCGGGCATCACGCAGCACCTTGAGCAGCGCCATGTCAGACATCGCCTTGCCGTTGGCTGGGCTGGGAAAAATCAGGCCGTCGCGATCGGCGCGCATTGCCCTGGCGCGAGACAGAACGGCCAGCGCCTGCGCGCTAAGCGGCACGACATGTTCACGGCGCGCCTTCATCCTGGTAGCCGGCACAGTCCAGATCGCGGCGTCAAGGTCGATCTCCCCCCAGGTAGCGCCCCGAACCTCTACCGAGCGAGCGGCGGTCAGAATGACAAACTCGAGCGCGAGCCGGCCGAACGAAAAGCGTTCCCGCAAACTGGCGACGAAAGCCGGGAGCGATGCATAGGGCATGGCGAGCCGGTGAACGTTCCGAGCTGGCTGCTTGGGGAGCCCCTTGCCCGCCGCAAGGCTGCGTGCTGGTGCCTCCCGATCACGCCAGCCCTTGGCGTGCGCAAAATCCAGAACAGCGCAGATCCGGCCCCTTATCCGTCGACCCGTCTCGGGCTTTTCAGACCAGACCTTGGAAATTGCGGCGATAATGTCGCTCGCCTCGATCGAACGCACCTCTAGGCCGCCCAGCGACGGGAATGCATAGCGCTTCAAGGCCGCGAGCCACTGAGCCTTTCGCTTGTCGTTGTGCCAAGCATTGTGCTCGGCATGGAGCGCCAGCGCCGCCTGCTCAAACGTCATCGCAGCCGCAGCAGACTGGCGCCGCTCGACGATGGGATCGACCCCATCGACGCGAACTTTGCGGCGGATCTCGCTCGCCAGTTCCCTGGCCCGAGCAAGCGTGACGAGCTTGGCACTGCCCAGCCCGAAGTCGCGGCGCTTGCCGTCCCGCTGGACCCGGACCAGCCATGAGGCCCCGCCCCGTCGATCGACCTTGAGAAACAGCCCGTCGCCGTCCTGGTACGTGCCAGGTTGAGAAAGCACGGCCTTGACACCGTTAGCGGTCAGCTTGCCCATTTTGGGATTCCCCCACACTGGGAGGAAAGTCCTCCCACCGTTTTCCCCCACAAAATAACTTGGCTGTCCTCGCATAGCAACGGACGAAATTAGACACCGATGGATAGAACGGCAGGGCCTTGAAGTAGTCCGAACGGGCGCTTTTTCAACGGAGGCTGCACTGCCTCGCACAGAGACGGACAAGTCCGAACAATCTTTGAGGATTTCGATTTGGTGGAAGGGGCTGGATTCGAACCAGCGTACGCTCACGCGGGCAGATTTACAGTCTGCTGCCTTTAACCACTCGGCCACCCTTCCAAGGCGCCTGATCCGCGCGGGAAAAAACCCGCATTTGGATTGGAGCGGCGTCTTTGGCGAATGAGGCCTTGCCTGTCAATGCCGCTCGTGGAAAAGCGCGGGACATGAAAAGAGGTCATCGCACAGGCAAGCCCAAGGGCGGCTTTCCCCACCTTTACGGGCGCCACGCCGTCATCGCCGCGCTGGCGAATCCCAACCGCGTGATTCGCAAGATCTGGGGCACGCGCGAGGTTATCAATGCGCTCGAGCTGCCGCCCATGCTGCCCATCGTCTATTCGGACGTCGCGGATATGGCGCGCTATGTGCCGCATGATGCACCGCATCAGGGCATCGTCGCGGAGGTCGAACCGCTGGATGATATCTGGCTGGGCGACCTGCTGGAGGAGGGTGCGCCGGACGAGGCGGCGCGGCGCCCGATCCTGGTGCTTGATCAGGTGACGGACCCCCACAATGTCGGCGCCATCCTGCGCTCGGCTGCGGCGTTCGATGCGCTGGGCATCGTCACGCAGGACCGGCACGCCCCGCCCGAATCCGGTGTCGTCGCGCGCGCGGCGGCCGGCGCGCTGGAGACGGTGCCCTGGGTGCGCGTGGTCAATCTCGCCCGCGCACTCGATGAAATTGCCGAGGCGGGCTACTGGCGCATCGCGCTCGATGGCGAGGCAACCGAGACGCTGGGCAAGGCGCTGGACGGCGCGAACCGCATCGCGCTGGTGCTTGGGGCGGAGGGCGAAGGCCTTCGGCTCAACAGCATCAACCATTGTGACATGGTCGCCAAGCTGCCGATGAGCCCGCGCATGGAGAGCCTCAACGTTTCCAACGCGGCGGCAATCGCGCTATATGCGTGCATGACGCGGTAAGGTGCATCCAGCCAACCTTGCCAGACCGGGGGACAGGCGTGGCGACAATGATCCGATGGCTTGCCCTGATCGCGGCGCCGCTGATGCTCACAAGCTGCCTGCTCGTCCCGGCGAAATTCACCTCGACGCTCGACATCCGCGCCGATCGCACCTTCACCTATACCTATGTCGGCGAAGTGCTGTTGCCCAAGACGGACAAGCCCGGCAGCGAAGGCAGCGATGATAGCCCGGCAGAAGACGACGCCGCGCCGACAAGTGACGAAGCCCAGCTCTTCCGGATTGCCGCCAACACCGCGTCGAAGGGCAAGGCAGCGACCAAGAGCGACAAGGCCGTGGAGACTTTCGGCGACACAAGCGAGGAGGCCGGACAGTTTCGCCGCCTCGCGACTACACTGGCCAGCGAATATGGCTATCGCTCCGTGCGCTACATCGGCAATCGCAAGCTCGCGATCGACTATCGGATCACCGGCAAGCTGGATCACGCCTTCGTCTTCCCGTTCAATCCGGACGGCGAAGTGTTCGTGCCCTTCCTCGCCATCGAGCTGCGCGGCAAGGATCGCGTCCGGGTCAAGGCGCCCGGCTTCGCCAATGACGAGTCGACCAGCGGCGCGATGGGCGGCATGGGCGGACTCGGCGGCCTGCCCGGTGGGGAGAGCAAGGGCTCGCAGCTCGACGGCACCTTCACCATCACCACCAACGCAGAGATCGTCAGCCAGAATCAGGAGGACGGCGCCCAGTCCCTGCCCGATGGCGGCCGCAAGCTGGTGTGGACAGTCAACCCGGGCACGCGTGACGCGCCCCTCGCTGTGCTGCGCGTGAGCCCCTTGCCGTGAGGACCATGACCATGACCATGCGCACCCCGCTCTCCATGATGGCGCTGCTGGCGCCGGCTTTGCTGATGGCCGCCCCGCTCGCCGCGCAGGCACCGTCGCGAGCGCAGGCGCAGGCGCAATCCTTCGGCACGTGGACCAATCCCTCGCGCAGCGTGCAGGTGCGCGCTCATCCCTGCGGACGAGCCATGTGCGGCTCTGTCGTCTGGGCCAATGCCAAGGCGCAAGCGGACGCCCGCCGGGGCGGCACGGAGAAGCTGATCGGCGCCGAGCTGTTCAAGGACTTCGTGCAGGAAAGCGACAGTGTCTGGCGCGGCAAGGTTTATGTGCCGGATCTCGACACGACCTTCTCCGGCACCATCACCGCAGTCGATCAGCGCACGCTGCGGGCGAGCGGCTGCCTCATCGGCCGGATCGGCTGCAAGTCGCAGGTCTGGACCCGCGTGGAGGATGGCGGGCGCTAGGGCGCGCGACCCTGCGGGCGCTGCAGCTCGCTGAACGGCCCACCCCATCCAGATCAGACAAAATCAACGTTCCCCCGCGACGCCCCGCTTGACCCCGCCCGCTCAACTTGGCAGCAGACCCCTCATTGTCGGTTCGGGCGTCCGCTCGGGAATCGCATTGGAGAGGAACGCATCATGAGCAATCGTCGCATGGTCACCATCGCCCCGACCGGGGGCATGTCGATGAAGACCGCCAATCCCGCGCTGCCCACCCAGCCGCAGGAAATCGCCGATGATGTGTACGCCTGCTACAAGGCCGGCGCCTCCATCGTCGCCGTCCACGCCCGCCGGCCGGACGATCAGGCGACATGCAATCCGGACATTTACAGCGATATCAACGCGCGCATCCGCGCCAAGTGCGACATCATCATCAACAACTCGACCGGCGGCGGCAATTCCGGCGACATGCTGATCGAGCGGCCCGACGGCCTGTGGGAATCCAATTTCGAGGAGCGGCTGCGCGGCTGCGACGGCATCGGCGCGGAAATGTGCACCTTTGACGGCGTGACCGTGGTCGACACGGTGAGCGAGAAGGAAGTGGTCGTCATCACCACGCCCTCGCGCTGCGAGACGCTGGTCAAGCGGATGGTCGACCGGGGCATCAAGCCGGAGTGGGAAGTGTTCAGCCCCGAGCATATCCTGCAGGACGTCACCCGCCTGATCGAGAAAGGCTATGACAAGCCGCCTTATTACATCAACATGGTGCTGGGCGGAGACAAGGGCTTTCAGGGCGCCATGCCTTACAGCCCGGACGTGCTGGACTTCATGGTGAAGTGCCTGCCGCCGCAGTCCATCTGGTGCGTCTCGGGCATCGGCCCGGCACAGCTCCCCGCCTCCATGCAGGCGCTGCTGCTCGGCGGCCATGTCCGCGTCGGCCTGGAGGACAATCATTATTATGCGCGCGGGCAGAAGGCGACCAACCTGATGCTCACCGAGCGGCTGGTGCGTATCATGAACGAGATGGGCATCGAGCCGACCAGCGCCGCGGAATCGCGCGAAATTCTGGGCCTCAAACCGCTCTGAACTCGCTCTGGGCGTCTGCCACCTGTAATGGTGCGCCACGCCCAGCTTGCCGTCGTTAGTTGCGCGCAAACGCTTCACACCTGCTGCTTGCCGATTCGCCCTAGCAGGATGCGTCCGCCCGGCGGCACAGATCATCGTAAAGATGCCGCGCCCGGTCCATCAGGAGGGGATTGAATCCATTCGCTCCGAGCGACGATGCCAGACGGAAGCCGGGGTCCGTCGCCCCCGGCAAGTCCAGCCGCGCGCACAAGCGCGCCCACAGGGAGGGATCGGCGCAGAGCTTTTCGTGGCAGACGAACAGATTGCCTTCCTGGACATGGGTGAGGAGCACCTCATGCACCTCGATCCAAAGCGCCAACCAGTAATCAGGTCGATCGGGCGACACTTCCGGCAGGAGCGAGGCCGAAGCCCCATCGAGCCGGAAGCGCAGGTGGCCCGAGCCAAATTCCCGATGGACCAGCCAGTCCATATAGGACCGCACGAACCGATCAGCGGCCTGAACCGCACAGAAATGAAGATGCTGGCGCCAGAGCGACAGGGCATGGTCGGCGGGGTGACGAAACGGCAGCAGAATTAACGCCCGTGGAAAAGCCGTCCGCAAGTCCGAAAGGCGCAGGATATTGTTGTTGTTCTTGGAAAGGTAACGCTGCTGCCCGGCGGGCGCGGACGCCAGGATGGCCGCCACATAACGCCTGAATCGACGCGCAAGGACTTCATCGACCGGATGCGACACCAGGGCCTTCCGCCGAATGTAGTCACGCCCGGCATGGACGCGCCAGAATACTTCCTCGAGCGCCTCAGGGCTGTCGGCATCGATCGCCATCCCGTCACCATGCGCGCGTTCCTGCGCCACGTGATTTTCCCGCCAGCGCCGCGACATCCGCGCCCAGAGATTTGGCGCCAGCGGAAACGGCATATCGCGATAGGTCAGGGAGCGAAAAGCCCCGGTGCTATGCAAGGCGCGCAGCAAGGCCGTCGTGCCGGCACGCGCCAGGCCGGTCACGAACACATGAGGCATCTCGCCAACGGCCTGTTCCAGCCGCATCGCCCCACTGAACTTTTGATCGAGATCGAAACTCAGTTCTGCGAGCGCGGGACTCCCCAAGGCTAGGCGGTGCGTCAGGCGATCGAGTGCACCATAGCCTCTTTCCGCTAGCAGGCCGGAGGGCTCAGTCGACAAGGCGGCACCGTGCGCCATAATAAACCATGGCGCCAAGACTACCGGCCACACCCCCGTCGAGGCTCGCGAGCAACGACGCGACATGCGGCGCGATTGGTGCCGTGACCAGCAGCATCGCCGCGACCATGCCGGCAAGCAGCAGGAACGCGCCGGCAAGCGAGGCCGTCTGCAAAGCCATGCGTAGCGCGTAGACCGGCATCACCTTCTCTTTCCAGTGATCGGACACCGCGCGCGACCCCAGGATATGGGCGGCCTGGCAACCGCAATCCGTCATTGTCTGAACCGCGCGCCGCATTGGCAGGCGCGCGAACAGCTCGACCGCAAGGCAGCAGATGAGCAGGGCCGCGATCCAGTCCGCTGGCGTCGGCATCATGGCTCAGCGCCTTGCCATGTTGCGAGCGCGCCCACGCAAACGGCGCACCTTCCGCAGCCCCCGCTTCAGGGGATACCAGATGAACGAGATAAGCGTGAGCAACAGCGTCGCCAGCATCCCCAGCACCACGCCCACCGCGCCGAGACTGGAGCCCGGCCCAACATAAGCCATTGCCGGGGTCACCCCGGCCAACGCGGTCAGAATGATGAAGAGGAGGATTTTTGGCATGGGGTCACCTTTTTCATGGGAAGGGAATCGGATGGCAGGAACCGGGCTTCCGACACGACGAAATTGCGGCCGGGATGCGCCGGGTCCCGCACCAGTAGCTCAAGCGCGATGCGGCTGTCCGGGCCACGCTCGAAGATTCGCCCCTGCTGAGAGCTCGTCACAAGCAACCCGCCACCGGGAAGGAGTTGGTGCTTTCCACGGATACGGGTGTAGAAATCGAGGCTTTGGCCATCGAGCAGCACGTCATGGGTGCCTGCGGCGGGACGGAAGCGGAGGATGCGGCTGAAACGCCGCCCCATATTATTGTCCAGGACCGTGATGGTACCGTCCGTGTTCCAGTTCCCGTCATGCTGCCGCAACGTATAGTCGTTGGTCATCCACCGGACGGCCCGCGTCGCCGGATCGATGACCGCGAGCATGTTGAGCGATCGGAAGCTGACCAGCAGATCACCGGCACGAAAGTGGGGAAAAGCTGAAGCCAGAGCGGCCGGCAGAGGCTCAACGTCATTCACATGATAGGCATCGGGCGGAAAATCCTGCGCATCGTCGCGACGGTTAGTACCAAGC
Source organism: Sphingomonas sp. (assembly GCA_017304655.1). Taxonomy (GTDB): domain Bacteria; phylum Pseudomonadota; class Alphaproteobacteria; order Sphingomonadales; family Sphingomonadaceae; genus Sphingobium. The sequence continues at coordinate 154,102 of JAFKLY010000006.1, read as the reverse complement.
GCATTGTCGTCCAGCCTCTGCATCTCCAATGCGCCAAGACCGGGATTGGCGGCGCGCAACTGGTCCATGGTGATCGTACGCAGAAGGCGCCCATCCCCGAGGTCGATCTGCTGGAGACTGTAGCCCTCACCAACACCCCATGCCGACCTACCGTCATCCACCGCATAAAGCGCATGATGGAGCCGCGCGGGCGAAGACCAGATGCGTCGCCCGCAGACATCGAGGCGCGTGGTATGATAATCGCCGTCGAAGGCAACGACGACCGACGCATCCGGCAGCAGGATGAAGCCGTGTGGATATTGCGCCTGGGCGAACTGTTGCCGATCGACGCCGAGCGCCGAGTCCGTAATCGGCCAGACATGCGTGATGGCCAGGTCCGGCGAGAGCGCGAGCAGGGCGTAATGCGGTGCGCCGTCGATGCGAAAAATCCCGTAGATCAGGCGCCAGCCCGCCCGCAACGCATCCGGCGAAGGCCCGCGACGCATCACCAGCCCCTCGATTCGATAGGCTGTCCGGTTCGGGACCGGGCGGAAGCCCGCAGCGCCAGCCAGCGGATCAGGGACCAGCGAGGAATCGAACGGGCCTGCCAGGACGTTGCCCAGTGTTTGAACCACGAACGTCGGCGCGGTCGCGAAAACGCGAAAGATGTGCTGCGGCAAATCACGGGGCCGGCGCGCGGACCAGTCCACTGCGCCCGCGAAGAGCGCCAAGGCGCAAAGCAGCAACAGGAGTGTGCGCAAGCCGCGCAACCAGCCGGAAAGCAGCATTCAGCGCACGCGTAACGGGTCAGCGAAGGGTTTCATCCAGCCTTCCAAGCAAGATTGCCATCGCGACTGACCCCGCCGGCCCGCAAGGACCAACAGCCGCACAGGGACTAACGTCCCAATCTGCTAAGCCCTTCGATTTATCTCAAAATTTTTTCGCAACTGAGCGTGAGCTCGGCCAAGGGAACGGCCTTTCCGCGCATCAGACGGGCCTTGCGCGAGGCCGCGCCTCAGTCGCCCACGAGCGCGGCGACGAGGGCCTTCACCTTCTTCTGTCGCCACTGCGGCAACGGCGCGATGAGCCAGTAGCCGTGGCCGCTGCGACCATCGCCAACCGGCGCCACGCGCCCGGCGGCAATGTCCGCCCGCGCCAGCAACTCAGGCACGCAGGCGCGGCCGAAACCGCTGGCCGCCGCGTCGATGGCGAGGCCCGCATCCGCCACGCGCATGATCGCCTTGCCATCCTCGACCGGACAGCCCGGCCAGGCGATCGGCGCATCCACGCCCTTCCCGTCCGGCGCGGCCACAGTGACGAACTGCGCCTTGCCCAACGCCAGGCCTTCATGCTCGCCCGGCCCATCCGCCAGACGGATCGCGACGTCGAGATTGGCTTCGGTGAAGTCGAGCGCCTCATCGGCCGCGACGAGCAGGAACTGCAGGTCCGGCTCGCCAAGCGCATAGCTCGCCAGCCGCTCGTGCAGCCACTTGGCGGTCAGGTCGCGCGGGGCAGCGATGGTCAGGTGCTGCGAGCTCTGCCCGGCCTGCATCGCCCGGACGGATTCCTCCAACTCCAGGAATGCGCTGCGCAGCGCCGGCAGACCGGCTTCCGCTTCCGGCGTGAGTTCCAGCCCGCGCGGCGTGCGGCGGAAGAGCACAACGCCAAGCATGTCCTCCAGCGCGCGGATCTGCTGGCCGACAGCCGCCGGCGTCACCGCCAGCTCATCGGCCGCGCGCGTGAAGGAGAGGTGCCGGGCCGCCGCATCGAACACGCGCAGGCCATTGAGGGGAAGATGGGTGCGCTTCAATTCGATACCGCCGGTGCGAGCAAAGCAAAACGGGGAATGGTCACCTCGATCGTGCCGCCGCCGCCTTCCAGCATGATGTAGCTGCCTTCCATCCAGCCCGTCGGCGTGGAGAGCGGGCAACCGGAGACATAGTCATAAGCCGCGCCGGGCTGGATCACCGGCTCCTCGCCAACGACGCCGCGCCCCTCGCGCTTGAACAGCGCGCCGCGCCCGTCCGCGATGGTCCAGCGGCGGCTGAGCAACTGGATGGGCGAGGTCCGGCCGTTCTCGACCCGGATATGATAGGCCCAGAACCATTTGCCGACGTCCGGCTCGGACTGCTCCGCAAGGAACGTGACCGCCACCCGCACCGTCACATCGTGCGTGGTCTCTGCATATGGGAAGAAGGCGCTCATCATGCGGGCATGTCCCATGACTGGAAGCCGATGGCCAAGCCTAGTCAAAGACCTGCTGCGGTCAATGCCTGATCCAGATCGGCGATGATGTCCTCCGGGTCTTCCAGCCCGACATTGATGCGCACCATGCCCTCGCCCACACCTGCTTCGGCGCGGCCAACCGGCCCCATATTGTTATGGGTGGTGGAGGCCGGGTGACACAGCAGCGTGCGCGAATCCCCGATGTTGTTGGAGATATCGCACAGCTCCATCGCGTTGAGCATCGCCATCGCCTGCGCGCGGTCCTCAAGCACGAAGGAGAAGATCGGGCCGGCGGCGCGCATCTGCTTCATTGCCAGTTCGTGCTGCGGGTGGCTGGGCAGGCCGGGATAGAGAATCTGCGGCACGCGCCCCTCGATGAAGCGGGCGACCTGCAACGCATTCTCGGATTGCTTGAGCGCGCGCAGTTCCAGCGTCTCCAGCCCCTTGAGCACGACCCACGCGTTGAACGGCGAACAGACCGGCCCGGTGTTCCGCTGGAACGGCGAGAGCTTGCCGTTCACCCACTCGTCGCTGCCGCACACCGCGCCCGCGAGCACGCGGCCCTGCCCGTCCATGAGCTTGGTTGCGCTGTAGGCAACGATGTCCGCGCCAAAATCGAGCGGACGCTGGAGCACCGGCGTCGCAAAGGCATTGTCGACCAGCGTCAGGATGCCGTTGCCGCGTGCGAGGCCGCAGACATACTCCAGATCGACGACGTCCATGGTCGGGTTGGCCGGCGTCTCGAAGAAGAACATCCTCGTATTCGACTGGACCGCCTTCGCCCAGGCGTCGTTGTCCCGCGCATCGACGATGGTGCTGGTGATGCCGAAGCGGTTGAGCACATTGTCGAGGATCCAGCGACAGGAGCCGAAGGCAGCGCGACCGGCGACGACATGATCGCCCGCGCTCAGCGTCGCGAGCAGCGCGCTCGTCATCGCCGCCATGCCGGAGGCCTGGATCTTGCAGGCTTCCGATCCTTCCAGCAGCGCGATGCGCTCCTCGAGCATCTGCACGGTCGGATTCTGGAAGCGGGAATATTGCATCCCCGTCGCTTCGCCCGCGAAACGCGCAGCGACTTCCTCGGCGCTATCATAAGTGTAACCAGATGTGAGGAATATGGCCTCACTGGTCTCGCCCTGCTCGGAACGCCAGGTGCCACCGCGCACCGCGCGGGTCGCAGGCTTCCAGCGGCTCGTGAGGGAACGATCTTGTCCACTATGTCTTTTCATGCGGCCGCTTCTAGCCGCTCTCCGTTCGGGGTCAATCCACGGCTGGCATCGGGACTGCCGTCGATGAGCAAATGATGCACTCCAGCGCCCCTCCCTTTACAGCGCCGGACTGGCGCGACCGCAGCATCGCAGTTCTGTTCGCGCTGGCGGCGCTGGCGCTGTTCCTCTTTCGCCTGGGCGATCCCGCTAAACTCGATTTTGACGAAACCCATTACGTCCCGGCCACGCGGACACTCATGGCACTGGCCAGCCTCGCCAATCCCGAGCACCCGCCGCTCGGCAAGTGGCTGATCGGCCTTGGCATGGCGCTGCTGGGCGACAATCCGCTGGGCTGGCGGATCATGAGCGCGCTCGCCGGCGCACTGCTGGTGCTGGCCGGGGTGATGGCGGCGCGCTGGCTGCTCGGCACGCGCCCAGCAGCGGTGATGACCGGCGCCCTGCTCCTCGTCAGCCCACCCCTCTTCGTGCAAGCGCGGATCGCCATGCTCGACATCTTCATGGCGAGCTTCCTGATGCTCGCCTTCTGGATGATGGCATCAGGGGCGCGACTGGGGTTTCGCGATCGCTGGCGACTGGCGCTCGCCGGTACTTTCCTTGGTTGCGCTATGGCGTGCAAATGGGGCGCCGCGCCATTCTGGGCGATGGCGATCCTGACGTACGGCATCGCACGCTGGACCACGCGACGCGCCGGCCAACGCGGCCCGTCCCTGCTCGAAGGCTTGTTCTGGCTCGGCCCGTTCGCCGCTGCAGTTTATCTGGCGAGCTTCATTCCCTTGCTCTTTCTTCAGTCCGGCGCGCTGACGCCGACGGGCCTGATTTCCCAGCAGCTCGACATGCTGCGGATCCAGAGCGCGCCGATGGCCTCGCACACTTATCAGAGCGTCTGGTGGCAATGGGTGCTGACGATCCGGCCGATCTGGTATTTCTACGAGCCGCTGGACGGCGTTCAGCGCGGCGTGTTCATGATCGGCAATCCGCTCATTGCGTGGGGCGGCCTGGGCGCGCTGATCCTCTGCCTGCACGACGGCCTTCGCGGCAAAGACGGCTGGCTACCGGTCATCCCCGCCTTGTGGGTGGCAAGCATCGGCTTCTTCATCCTGATCCCCAAGCCGGTGATGTTCTATTACCATTATCTGCCGGGCCTGCTGCTGCTCTGCTTCGCCAGCGCAGCCGTGCTGGACCGGCGCTTCTGGCAACGGGGCAACCGCGCCCTACCGGCGCTGTGCTTGGGCGCGGCAGCGCTGGTCTTCCTTGATTTTTACCCGATCATCTCGGCCGCACCGCTGCACGACGCGCAAGCGTTCAATCGCTGGATGTGGCTGGATAGCTGGCGCTGAGACCGGGGGGTCAGCGCGCCCGCCGGACTTAACGCCCGCCAATCCCCAGCAGCTCGATCTTGAAGAACATCGTCGCATTGCCCGGGATCGGCCCCTTGCCCACCGGCCCATAGCCAAGATCGGACGGCACGGCGATTTCGATCGTGTCGCCCACGCCCATCTGCGGCACGGCCAGTTGCCAGGCCTTGATGAGGCGCCCCAGCGGGAAGGTCGCCGGTTCGCCGCGCGCGTAGCTGCTGTCGAACACGGTGCCGTCGACCAGCCGCCCTTCATAATTCAGCGTCACGATATCGGTCACGTCGGGATGCCGCCCCGATCCGTCGCCACTGAGCGGGCGCCAGCGCAGTCCGCCGGGGAGGACGCGCCAGCCGTCCTGCCAGCGCAATTGCGCCAGCGCGAGCATCTGCTTGTTCTGCCAGGCGAGGTCCTGAGAGGTATCGACCTCGCTGCCTTGCGCCAAGACGATCGCCGAAACGGTTGCGGTCGCCAGTGCCGCCACGGGCCAGATCATGCGCATCCGCGTCACCCGCCCCTTCAAAGCGCCGCCAGCACAGCGTCTCCCATCGCGCTGGTGCTCAGCGTCCCGCCGAGATCGGCCGAGCGCGCACCGCCGGCGAGCGCCTTCGCCACCGCCGCCTCGATCCGGTCGGCAGCGTCCGCCTGCCCCAGCGAGAAGCGCAGCATCATCGCGGCGGACAGGATGGTCGCCAGCGGATTGGCCTTGCCCTGCCCGGCAATATCCGGCGCGCTGCCGTGGATCGGCTCATAGAGGCCCTTGCCGTTCGCATCGAGCGAGGCCGAGGCCAGCATGCCGATGGAGCCTACGCACATGCTCGCCTGATCGGAGAGGATGTCGCCGAAGAGATTGCCGGTCACGATCACATCGAACTGCCCAGGATTGCGCACCAGCTGCATCGCGGCATTGTCCACATACATGTGGCTGAGCGTGATGTCGGGATAGTCGGCCGCCACCTCGATCACCACGTCACGCCAGAGCTGGCTCGTCTCCAGCACATTGGCCTTGTCGACCGAGCAGAGCAGGCCGCGCCGGGCACGCGCCGCGCGGAAGGCGCTGTGGGCGATCCGCCGCACCTCGGCCTCGTTGTAGGACATGATGTCATAGCCCTCGCGCAGGCCATCGGCGGTCTGGCGCATGCCCTTCTCGCCGAAATACACGTCGCCGTTCAGCTCGCGCACGATCAGCAGGTCGATCTTCTCGGCCACTTCCTTGCGCAGGGTCGAGGCATCGGCTAGCTCGGGAAACATCTTGGCCGGGCGCAGGTTGGAGAACAGCGTCAGTTCCTTACGCAGGCCGAGGATCGCCTGCTCCGGGCGCAACGCGCGCTCCAGGCTGTCGCAATCGGGATCGCCTACCGCGCCGAACAGGATGGCGTCCGCCCGCTTCGCCAGGTCCAGCGTCTCGGGCGGCAGTGGGTGCCCCTTCGCCTTGTAGGCCGCGCCGCCAACCGGCGCTTCCTCATAGGTCATGCCGGGGATCGCCAGCGCATCGAGCACGCGCTTCGCCTGCGCCGTCACTTCGGGGCCAATTCCATCGCCGGGCAAGATCGCAACAAGCATCGCTACATCCATCCTGTCATCTGTGATTGGCGCGGACGCATATGGCCCGCCCCGCCCTCACGCAACCGCTCTTTTCAGCCGCTCGATCAGCCGTTCGCGGGCGGCGAGGATGTCGGCCCGGCGCGGATCGATCAGCGATTGCTCGATGAAATGGCCGGTGAGCGCAACGCCGGCGAAGATGTCCGGCCAGCCTGCCTCACCGCCCTCGCTCAGGAAAGCCGGCAAGGGCAGCAGTCGCCGGGCATGATCGCCAGCGCCAGCCGCGCTCACCGCCCGGCCCGTGCGTGGACTGACGAAGGCCAGCCCCTCATGCGCGCCCGTCACCGCGCATTCGCTGAGGTCGAGGCCGAAGCCGAGTTCCGCCAGCACCAGCAATTCATAGCGCACCAGCGCCACGGCCCATCCGCGCGCCGCCGGGGCAGCTTCCACTGCATCGAGCACCGCTTCCAGCGCGCTGTAGAGCGCGGGATAGGGCTGCCCCTCGGGAAGGCTGGCGGCGGTGAAGGCGCAGGCCCAGTCGATCGCCGCTGCCGGCAGCGGCTCGCCAAGCAATGGTCCGCGACTGTGAACCAGCTCCGCCGACAGGCTGGCGAGCTGATCGGCCGTCCGCGCGCGGAACGTCCCGCGCACCACATTGCCGGACATGAGCACCGGGCGCATCCGGCTCGACCGGCCGCCCTGCACATAGCCGGGCAGCAGCCCCGCCTCGGCCGTCAACACGCGCGCGATCGCGCCGTGCTCGCCATGCGGCCGGACGGCGCAGACAATCGCGGTGGTGGTAAGGCTCGTCACGGCGCGGGACTGTAGCCCGGCTGATCGAGAAAACCGCCCATTCTTTTTCGCAACGGCCTGCCGGGAGAGCGCTTATCCGGCGCGCCCGCGCCGGGATGCCCCCCCGTTCAGGCCGCAGCGATGATCGGCGCGAACTTCTCCGCCGTCAGGCTCGCACCGCCGACCAGAGCGCCATCGACATTATCGGTGTGCAGCAGGTCGGCTGCATTGTCGCCCGAGACAGAGCCGCCATAGAGAATGCGCATCGCATTGCCGGTCGCCGCGCCCAGCGCCTTGACGAGGGTCGCACGCAGCGCGGCGTGCATGGCCGCAACCTGCGCAGGGCTCGCCACCTTGCCGGTGCCGATTGCCCAGACCGGCTCATAAGCGATGGTCAGCCAGCCGGCATCGGCGCCCTCGGGCAGAGAAGCGACAAGCTGATCGGACACGAAGCCATGCGCAATCTCATCACCCTGCTCCCGCGTATCCAGCGTCTCGCCGACGCAGAGCACGACGGACAGGCCATGCTTGTGGGCCTGCGCCGCCTTCGCGGCGACGTCAGCGTTGCTCTCATGCTGATATTGCCGCCGCTCGCTATGGCCGACCAGCGTGCAGCCGGCGCCGGCCTCGGCCAGCATCGCAGCGGACAGGTTCCCGGTGAACGCCCCGGCCTCGGCCTGATGACAGTCCTGCGCGCCGATCAGCACGGTGCTGGCCAGCGGCGCTGCGGCCGCAATGAGCGTTGCAGGCAGAAACAGCGCCACGTCGATCTCCGAGCGCGGGCCGGCCAGTGCCGCAATGGCGGATACCTCGCCAAGCTGGCCCTTGAGGCCGTTCATCTTCCAGTTTCCAGCGATGAGCTTGCGCCGACCGGTCATTGTGCGAACTCTCCTTCAGACTGCCTGCATGGCCGCGCCCACTTAGGGCGAATTGGTGAATGGATGGTGGCTGGACCGGATGGACGGGCACAGCCGCTTTGTCCAGAGCGCAAAGGCTGCTTGATGCCGCCCCTGCCCCGCCCTAAAGCGGGGCCCGACAAATCGCCCGACAGCTTCTGGACGCAACCACATGAATTTCTTCCGGCGCCTTCTCGGCTCCAAGATCGGCGGGTTTATCGCCGCAGCTTTCCTGGGCGTGATCGCGCTCGCCTTCGTGATCGGCGACATGACCGGATCGGGCGGGCTCAACGTGCTTGGCCCCTCTTCCGGCGAGGTCGCCCGCATCGGCAAGCGCACGCTGACGGTGAACGATCTGCAAAGCCGCACCCAGATGGTGTTCGAGCGCCTGCGCCGCGAGCAGCCCGAGATGACGATGGATCAGTTCCTGGCGCAGGGCGGCCTGCGCCGCGTGGTTGATGATCTCATCGCCTCGCGCGCGCTCGTCGAATATGGCGAGAAGCACGGCATCAAGATCAGCAAGGCGCTGGTCGATGCGCAGATCGCCGCCAATCCCGCCTTCACGGACGCGACCGGCAATTTCAGCGAGAGCGTGTTCCGCCAGATGCTGGCGCAGCAACGCGTCTCCGAGAAGGATTTGCGCGAGGACATCATGGCGCAGATCGTCCAGCAGCAGCTGCTCAGCCCTGTCGCTGCCGGAACGCGCGCGCCTGAAGGCATGGTGCCGCCTTATGCTGCCATGCTGATCGAGGAGCGCGAGGGCGAGGTTATCGCCATTCCCTCTTCCATCTTCGCGCCCAAGACTCCCCCGAGCGATGCCCAGCTTCAGGCCTATTATCGCGCCAACCCGGTTCAGTTCAGCGTGCCCGAGCAGCGCAAGCTGCGGTACGCCGTCGTCGACCTGACGCGCTTCGAGGCGAAGGCCACCCCGACCGACGCCGAAATCGCGCAGGCCTACAAGGCCAAGGCCGACACCTATCGCGCCCGCCAGTCGCGGGACCTGAGCCAGCTCATCCTCACCACGGAAGCCGCCGCCAAGGACGCGGCCGCCAAGGCGAAGAGCGGCCAGCCGCTCGCCGACGTCGCGCGCGCCCTTGGCTTGGCTGCCACGCGCATCGACGGCGTCGATCAGGAAAAGCTCGCGGCGCAGACCAGTGCAGACATTGCCAAGGCATCCTTTGCCGCCGCCAAGGGCGCTGTGATCGGGCCGGTGCGCTCGCCGCTCGGCTGGTCCGTGCTGCGCGTCGAGGATATTCGCGAGATTGCCGGCAAGACGCTGGAACAGGCCAAGGCCGAGCTGATCCCGGAAATCCGCCTGACCAAGCAGAAGCAGCTGTTCAGCGAGTTTCTCAATGACATTGACGGCAAGCTCGGCGAAGGTTCCAGCCTGGCGGAACTGGCCAAGGCCAACGGCCTGACCATCGTCGAGACGCCGCTGATCCTCAAGGACGGCAAGGCCCTGCGCGATGTCGCCTTCAAGGCCGACCCCGCGCTGACTGCCCTGCTGCCGCAAGGCTTCGCCATGTCGGCCGACGACGATCCGCAGGTGGTGCCGATCAAGCCCGACGAGCAGGCCGCCATCCTGGCCGTCGGCGAGGTGGTGCCGAGCGGCCCGCCGCCCTTCGCCGAAGTGAAGGCTGGCGTGCAGGTCGCCTGGGCGCTGTCCCAGGGCGCCGGCAAGGCCCGTGAGGTCGCAACGCAGCTCGCAGCCGAAGTCGGCAAGGGAGCCGATCCTGCCGCAGTGCTTGCCAAGCTGGGCGTGACGCAAGCGCCGCGTCAGCCCATCAAGGCCCGCCGCGCCGACATCAATCAGCAGAACGGCAAGATCCCGCCGCCGCTCGAAGCGCTGTTCACCATCAAGGCCGGCGCGACCAAGCTGCTGCCGATGGACAACAATCAGGGCTTCCTGGTGGTCCGCCTCGACAAGATCGTGCCCAAGGATCCTAATGGCATCCCGCAGCTGCTCGCTTCGACGCGTGCAGGCCTGAGCAATGTCATCGGTGGCGAATATGCGCGCCAGTTCCTGGCTGGTGTGCAGAAGGAGCTGGGCGTGACGCGCAACCAGGCAGCGATCGCTTCGGTCGAGGCCGCTCTGCGGCAGGCTAATGGCGGCGGCGCCGCGCAATAATCCCGGCAGTGACAGGACCATCGGCTTGACCAGCGCCCCCGACAGCATCGCCGCCGCGCGCACCGCCCTTTCGCAAGGCCGGTCCGCGCTCGTCTGGCAGCGCTTCATCGCCGACACCGAAACGCCGGTCTCCGCCGCGCTCAAGCTCATCGAGCCGGAACGCGGCGACTTCATTCTGGAGTCGGTCGAGGGCGGCGCTGTCCGCGGACGTTACAGCCTTATCGGCCTCGCGCCGGACCTCGTCTTCCGGGCGACGGGCCGGGACTGCGAGGTCAACCGGAGCTGGCGCACGGATCGGGCGGCCTTCGCGCCGCTCACGGCCGATCCACTCAGCGCCCTGCGCGCGCTCGTGGCAGAATGTCGGGCGGATGTGGACCCCGCCCTGCCCCCGGCGCTGGCCTGCCTCGTCGGCTATTTCGCTTATGAGACGATCGGCCTCGTCGAGAAACTACCGCGCCCCGCCGACAATGGGCTGGGCACGCCGGACATGCTGTTCGTGCGCCCCACCGTGGTTCTGGTGTTCGATCGGCTGGCCGACGCGCTTTATGTGGTCGCGCCGGTCTGGGCGAGCGGCCTCGGCGACATCGAGAAAGCGCTGGAGGCAGCCCGAGACCGGATCGACGAGACCGCCGCACAACTCGCCCGGCCGCTCCCGGCCGGCAACGCACCGGATTTCGATCCCGCCGACATCACGCTCACGCCCACGCTGCCCGCCGGCCGCTATGCGGAGATGGTGACGAAGGCAAAGGACTATATCGTCGCCGGCGACATCTTTCAGGTCGTGCTCGCACAGCGTTTCACCACGCCGTTCACGCTGCCGCCGATCGACCTCTATCGCGCGCTGCGGCGGATCAACCCGTCGCCCTTCCTCTATCACCTCGACCTTCCCGGCTTCGCGCTCACCGGCTCCAGCCCGGAGATTCTGGTGCGCGTGCGTGACGGAGAAGTAACGATCCGCCCGATCGCCGGCACGCGCCCACGCGGCAAGACGGCCATCGAGGATGCGGAAAATCGCGATTCCCTGCTCGCTGACCCCAAGGAGCGCGCCGAGCATCTGATGCTGCTCGATCTTGGCCGCAATGATGTCGGTCGCGTCGCCAGTGCCGGCAGCGTCACCGTGACGGAAAGCTACACCGTCGAATTCTACAGCCACGTCATGCACATCGTCTCGAACGTGGTCGGCAAGCTCGCGCCCGGAAAGGACGCGCTCGACGCGCTGTTCGCCGGCTTCCCGGCCGGCACGGTCTCCGGTGCGCCCAAGGTGCGTGCCTGCGAGATCATCGCGGAACTGGAAGCCGAGACGCGCGGGCCTTATGCGGGCGGCGTCGGCTATTTCTCGCCGGATGGCAACATGGATAGCTGCATCGTCCTGCGCACCGCGCTAGTGAAGGACGGCGTGATGCACGCGCAGGCTGGCGCCGGCATCGTGGCGGACAGCAACCCGGACTATGAACAGCGCGAATGCGAGCACAAGTCCGGCGCCCTCTTCGCTGCCGCGCGTGAAGCCGTGGCCATGGCGCGCGAGGGGCGCTTCGGGCAGTAGGCCCGCGCTTCGTTCGCCTCTTTCCTCCGCCCGTTCCTTACGGCACACATGCGTGATCGGGTACGCAATGCCCCGGCGGAGGAAACCGAGCGATGGCGTCACTGGAACAGGCCCTGGCGTCCGCGCCACTCTGGGCAGTCGGCCTGCCCTTCTTTGCGCTCCTGGTGCTTGCCTGCCTCACCGGGCAGTGGCTGCGCGGCCGGTTCGACGCGCAAAGGGCTGATTCCCAGTCGGATGGCTATCTCCTCTCCGCCGCGCTGGCCCTGCTTGGCCTGTTGATCGCCTTCACCTTCTCGCTCGCCGTCACCCGCTATGACACCCGTCGAACCATGGTGGTGGCGGAAGGCAACGCCATCAGCACCGCCTGGTTGCGCGCCACGCTGGTGGAAGGTCCGGAGGGGCAAGCGCTGCGCGCTGCGCTGAAGCGCTACGCAGACATACGCCTGCGCCTGCCGGATTCTGGTCAGCGCCGGGTCATCGAAGCGCAAACCAATGAAGCGCAAGCGATGGTGTGGAGCCGGCTCAAGGCCGCCTTGCCCGCCATGTCGCCGCCCATCGGCGCCACGCTTGTCAACGCGACGACGGAGATGTTCGATGCCGCCGCCAGCCGCAAGGCCGAGCGACAGGCGCGCATTCCCGGCCGGGTGCTGGATGTGGTGAGCCTCTATGCCCTGCTCTCCGCCGGCATTGTGGGCTATGTGCTTGGCCGGCGAGATGGCCAGCGCCACCTCGTGGTCACGGTCCTGCTCTTCCTGCTACTCACGCTCGCCATGGTCCTGATCCTCGACCTCGACCGACCGTGGTCAGGCGGCATCACCATTTCACCGCAGCCGATCATCGACGCGCGCGCCGGTATGAATTGACCGAGCACGCTTGGAGCGTGTCGCCGGCTCTGATAGGCAAGCGGCAGGACAGCCTCGGGACGTTTAGCACACAAGCTATGCACGGTTCAGCTCACCATAGCCATGATCACGGCTCCGATGCGCGAGCGCATGGCATTCATGGTCATGACCATTCGCATCACGGCCATGACCATCATCACGGTCCAGCCAGTTATGGCCGCGCCTTCGCCATCGGCATCGTGCTCAACACCGGCTTCGTCATCGTCGAAACCGTCTACGGTCTGCTCTCCGGCTCCATGGCTCTGGTCGCCGATGCCGGGCATAATCTGTCGGATGTGCTCGGCCTGCTCATCGCCTGGGGCGCGACGATCCTCGCCCGGCGCAGCGCGAACGAGCGCTTCACCTACGGGCTGAAGAGCTCCTCGATCCTTGCGGCCCTCATCAATGCCGCAATGCTGCTCATCGCCATCGGTGCCATCGCGGTTGAGACGATCCAGCGGTTTCTCGATCCCGAGCCGGTGAGCAGCGGAACGATGATCTTCGTTGCCGCGATCGGTATCGTCATCAACGGTTTCACGGCGCTCCTGTTCATGGGCGGGCGCAAGAGCGACCTCAATATTCGTGGCGCCTATCTGCACATGGCAGCCGATGCGCTCGTCTCGCTCGGCGTCGTCCTCGCGGGCATCGCAATCAGCCTTACGGGCCTCCTGTGGATCGACCCGCTGACCAGCCTCGTCATCGTGATCGTGATCACCCTGGGGACCTGGGGCCTCCTGCGCGAAGCGGTGAAGATGAGCCTGCTCGCGGTGCCGGCCAGCATCGACCATGGCCAGGTCGCGGTCTATCTGCGCGGCCAGCCCGGCGTCGCCGACATACATGATCTGCACATCTGGTCGATCAGCACCACCGAGACGGCCCTCACCGCCCATCTGCTGATGCCTGCCGGCCATCCGGGCAGCGCCTTCATCGCTGGCCTGTCGCGCGATCTGCACGAGCATTTCCAGATCGACCATGTGACGGTGCAGATCGAGGTAGACCAGGACGACGCCTGCGGGCAGACCTGCTAGGAGAAGGCCTCGCCGAGAATGCGGGTGAGGACCGGGGAGGGGATCATGCGTCACTGCGCGGTAGCCGCGGCGGCATTGCTGCTTGCATCACTCGGCATGAGTGGACCCGCCCGAGCTCAACCGGCCGGAACGACCAGCGAGCAAAAGATAGCCCACAGTGGCGCCGTCGCCCTCAAGGACTTCACCTTCCACGACGGCAGCCACCTACCCGAGCTGAAACTCGGCTACACCACGCTTGGAGAACCGCATCGCGGCGCCGGAGGCGAGATCGACAATGCGGTGCTGCTGATTCACGGCACCGGCGGCAGCGGGGCCTCGTACCTGGTGCCGGAGATGGCTAAGGCGCTGTTCGACCCGGGAGCGCCGTTCGACAAGGACCGCTATTATGTGATCCTGCCGGACATGATCGGCCACGGCGCCTCGTCGAAGCCGAGCGACGGCCTGCGCATGGCCTTCCCCGCCTATGATCTTGCCGACATGGTGGAAGCCCAGCGGCGAGTGCTCGTTGAGCGCATGGGCATCAAGCGCCTTAAGTTGATCGGCGGCATGTCGATGGGCGGCATGGTCACCTTCCAGTGGGCGACCACCCATCCCGACATGGCAGAGAAATTCCTGCCCATCGGCGCATATCCGGTCGAGGTGGCGGGTCAGAACCGGATGCAGCGCAAGCTCGCGATCGATGCGATCAAGGCTGACCCGGCCTGGCAGGGCGGGAACTACATGCAACAGCCGCTTTCTGGCCTGCGCACAGCCACGAGCATCCAGATGCTCATGTCCGGCAGCGCACTGAACCTGCAGACGACCTATCCGACACGGGAAACGGCGGACCGTTTCGTCGAGCGGAGCATGGCAGCAAGCCTCGCGAGCGGGCGCGACGCGAATGACGCCATCTACCAGAGCGACGCAACGCGGACCTACAATCCATGGGACGGGCTCAGCCGGATCAGGGCGGCCCTGCTCTGGATCAACTTCGCAGACGATCTCATCAACCCGGTCTCGCTCGGCATTGCCGACAAGGCACTGGCGAGGATGCCCAATGCACGCTTCGTGCTGGTGCCGGCGAGCGAGAAGACCCGCGGGCACGGAACGCTTGGCCAGCCGGAATACTGGATCGACGAGGTTAAGCGGTTCATGGCGGAATAGCGCGGCTGGCCTAAGCCGTCAGGGCTGAGCGAGGTCGAAGTTTGGAAGGCGCGCTTACGCCTTCGACACGAAGGCGCCGCGTTCCCGGTCCTTCACCACCGCGTCTGCCCGGAACACAGTGCCGTTCATGGTGATATAGACGCCCGGCGGGGCGACCTGCGCGGTGGCGAAGGCCATACCGAGATTGAAAGTCGCGTCGCTCTCGGCAAAGCGCGCGGGTGCGAGCGCACCGACGAGCACGACCGTCTTTCCAGCCACATCGCCCAGCGCCTGCGCAGTGTGCGTCATGGTGTCCGTGCCGTGCGTGATGACGACACGGCGACTGGCAGCGTCCGCCACGGCGTCGGCGATCAGCGCGCGGTCGGCGTCATTGAGGTCCAGACTGTCCTTGCGCAGCACTTCGCGGATCTCGACCGGCTGGGTGACGCGTGCGGTCTCCAGGATACGCGTGATGATGGACTCGCCAATCTTGTATTCGCTCAACGCGTCGAAATAGAGCTTGTCGATCGTGCCGCCAGTGGTGAGCACGAGAATGGGATCGGTCGCCTGAGTCATGACCGAGCCTATAGCGCATGGCGGGCAGCCTGTCCCAACTTGCGCCGTGCCGCGCGCGCGCCTAGATGAACGCCATGATCCTCGTCATCGACAATTACGACAGCTTTACCTGGAACCTCGTCCATTATCTGATGGAGCTGGGCGCGCAGGTGGAGGTGGTGCGCAACGATGCCATGTCGGCCGGCCAGGCGCTCTCGACCGGCGCCGAGGCCTTCCTGCTCTCACCCGGCCCTTGCACCCCGAATGAGGCGGGCATCAGCCTTGATCTCGTTGCGGCCTGTGCGGATGCCGGCAAGCCCCTGCTCGGCGTATGTCTGGGCCACCAGACCATCGGCCAGCATTTCGGCGGCAAGGTGGTGCGCGGCGGATTGATGCACGGCAAAACATCCCCCGTGTCGCATGACGGTACCGGCCTGTTCGAGGGGCTGCCGTCGCCGTTCATCGCTACGCGCTATCACTCGCTCATCGTCGAGGACATTCCAGACTGTCTCACCGTCAACGCCACCAGCGAGGATGGCTCGGTCATGGCATTCCGTCACGAGAGCCTGCCGATCCACAGCGTGCAGTTCCATCCGGAGAGCATCGCGACCGAACATGGCCATGCCATGCTGGCGAATTTCATGAAAATCGCCGGAATGAAGGTTACGGAGCGGGCCTGATCGGTCGGTACCGGCAAGAGGGAACGATCCGATGGCGGCCACGAGCATCTTGAAGCTGCGCCTTTTGCGCGACAGCCCGCTGCCACCGGGCACATCCGGTGACGAGGCGCCCTGCGCCTTTGGGCTGCAGGACAATAAGGGGCAATTGCACGACCTCCTGCCGCGCACGGACGGCAAGCTCGCCGTCGACTTCGAACTGCGCGTCGCTGTGGTGGCGGACGAGACGCAACCGCCGCTGTTTCTAGGCCCCTTCGCTTTCGGGACGCCGCAGGATCGCTTCGTCTATCTTTCCTGGCAGCGGCCCAACGCGCCCGGCTATGTGAACCGCGTCAAGGCACGCTTGTCAGATATCGACTGGGCACTGGTTCACGCGGCGCAGGAAAGCGGTGGCAGGCTTGAGGCGGATTTGAGTGGCCGCAAGGCGGGTGGCGGCAAGCTGCCGGTCAGCTGGCGGTTGGTCGAGGCCTGAGCGCGCTTTCTCCCTGCGTCTTGCAGCGAACTGCAAGACCGGGCAAAGGCCCAGACATGACTGGCCTGCCCGATCCCGCAACGCCTCTGGGCCGCGACGAAGCCTCAGCCGCTTTCGCCGCCATTCTGGAAGGCACTGTGAGCGACGAGGATATCGCCGCCTTTCTCGTCGCCCTCTCCGAACGAGGCGAGACTGCTACCGAGATCGCGGCTGCCGCGTGGGAAATGCGCCAACGGCTGATCCCCATCAGCGCGCCACCGGGCGCAATCGACGTCTGCGGCACCGGGGGCGACGGACATCATACGCTGAATGTCTCAACCGCGGTCAGTCTGGTCGTCGCGGCGTGCGGTGTGCCGGTCGCCAAGCATGGCAATCGCGCCGCTTCATCCAAGGCCGGCGCTGCGGACACACTCGAAGCGCTGGGCCTCAATCTGGATCGCGCGGCCGACACTGCCGAGCGCAGCCTTGCGGAGATCGGCATCTGCTTCCTCTTCGCGCAGAAGCACCATCCCGCGCTGGCACGGCTGGGACCGATCCGCCGGGCGATCGGCCGGCGGACCATCTTCAATCTCATGGGCCCGCTCGCCAATCCCGCCGGGGTCAAGCGCCAGCTCATCGGCATCGCCCGACCGGCCTATGTGCCGATCTACGCGCAAGCGCTCACCCAGCTTGGCACCGAACGAGCAATGGTGATCTCAGGCGATGAGGGACTGGACGAACTCAGCCTGGCCGGCGGCAATGACGTGGCGGACGTGACGGCCGACGGCCTCGTCGCCATGCGCCGGATCAGCGCCGCCGACGCCGGCTTGCAGACCTATCCCATTGACGCCATTCGCGGCGGCGACCCGGCTCATAATGCCGCGGCCTTGCGCGCCCTGCTGCTGGGCGAGCCGGGGGCCTATCGGGACGCGGTGCTGCTCAATGCCGCTGCGGCGCTCATTGTCGCCGGGGAGGTCTCCTCCCTCACTGAAGGCGTTGAGGAAGCCGCGGAAGCCATCGACAAGGGGCTTGCCAAGACATTGCTCGACTGCTGGATCGCCTTTTCATGAACAAGCTCGATGAAATCTGCGCCACCAAGCGCGACGAAGTGGCCGACCGCAAGGCGAGGACCAGTCTCGCCGATCTGGAAGCACGGGCGGCAGGCCAGACTCCGCCGCGCGGCTTCCGCCGGGCGCTGGACGGGAAGGTCGCTGCTGGAGGCTATGGTCTGATCGCGGAAGTCAAGAAAGCCTCCCCCTCCAAGGGATTGATCCGCGCTGATTTCGATCCGCCGGCCCATGCCCGCGCTTATGAGGCCGGAGGCGCCGCCTGCCTCTCCGTCCTCACGGACGCGCCTTATTTCCAGGGGCATGAGGATTATCTCGTCGCCGCGCGATCTGCCGTCTCGCTGCCGGTCGTCCGCAAGGATTTCATGGTCGATCCCTGGCAAGTGCTGGAGAGCCGCTCGATCGGCGCCGACGCGATCCTCATCATCGTCGCCGCCCTCTCGGACCAGCAAATGAAGGACATTGAGGACGTCGCGCTTGGCCTTGGCATGGATGCGCTGATCGAGGTGCATGACGAAGCCGAACTGGAGCGCGCGCTCACCCTCAAGTCACGCCTCATTGGCGTCAACAACCGTAACTTGAAAGACTTCACGGTCGACTTTGCCCGTACCTATGAGCTGGTCGGCCGCGCACCGGAAGGCTGCACCTTCGTGGCCGAATCCGGCCTTGGCTCCAAGGCCGATCTCGACGCGATGGCAGACCATGGCGTGCGCTGCTTCCTCGTGGGCGAATCGCTGATGCGCCAGCAGGACGTCGAAGCCGCGACGCGGGCCTTGATCGGCACATGAGCAAACTCAGTCATACCGACGAAGCCGGCGCGGCGCGCATGGTCGACGTCTCGGCCAAGGCGGACACGGCGCGCACCGCCTGCGCGACCGGCCGAATCGACATGAACGAGGCCGCCCGGGCCGCCATTGCTGACGGCAGCGCCGCGAAGGGCGACGTGTTCGCCGCCGCACGGATCGCCGGCATCATGGCCGCCAAGCGCACCAGCGACATCATCCCGCTGTGTCACCCGCTGCCACTCACCGGTATCACGCTCGATCTCGCTCTGGATGCGACGGGCGCCACCGCGACGGCAACCGTGCGGACCGCAGGCAAAACCGGTGTGGAGATGGAAGCGCTCACCGCCGTCTCAGCTTCGTTGCTCACGCTCTACGACATGCTCAAAGCTGTCGATAAACATATGAAGATCGGGGACATCCACGTCACGGCCAAAGCGGGCGGCAAGTCTGGCGACTGGACGGCATGAGCCTGCTGCCGGTCGCGCAGGCGCAGGCCCGGCTGCTGGCGCTCGCCCCGCCTCTGCCGCCCTGCTCTCTTCCGTTGACGCAAGCGGCGGGCCGCTATCTCGCCGAGCCGCTCCTTGCCCTGCGCGATCAGCCTTGGGCGGACCTCTCGGCCATGGACGGCTACGCCGTGCGTTTCGGCGATATGCCGGGACCCTGGCGCCTGGCAGGCGAGATGACGGCCGGTGCCGTTCCAACTGCGGCCCCACTGACGCCGGGGACGGCCATGCGCATCTTCACGGGCGCACCGCTGCCTGCGGAGGCTGACACGGTGATCGTGCAGGAAGACATCGAACTGCGGGATGGGAGCGTATATCTCATCGGCGACGGTCCGGGCGCGCGTGGTCGCCACATCCGCGCACGGTCGAGCGATTTTGCACAGGCCGATCTGCTCCTGGCAGCCGGCACCCGGCTCGATCCGCCTGCGCTCGCGCTGGCCGCGCTTGCCGGTCATGCCTCTCTCGCTGTCCGGCCTTCCCCCCGCGTAGCAATCCTCTCGACCGGCTCCGAACTGGTGGAGCCTGGCGCCCCCTGCCCGCCCGGCAGCTTGCCGGCGTCCAACGGCATCATGCTGCGCGCCATGCTCCAACACGCTGGCGCAAGCGTGATCAGTGAATCGCTCGTGCCGGACGATCTGCCCCGCCTCACCGAAGCCTTGGGCGCGATCCGAGGAGCGGATATCATCGTCACCTCCGGCGGTGCCTCCGTGGGCGATCACGACCTCGTCCGTCCTGCGCTGGAAGCGGCCGGCGGCAGCATCGACTTCTGGCGAATCGCCATGCGACCGGGAAAGCCCCTCATCGTCGGCCGGCTTGGCGAGGCGATCCTGCTTGGCCTGCCCGGCAACCCGATCTCGGCGATGGTCACCGGCGCGCTTTTCCTCCTCCCGCTCGTGCGCCACCTCGCAGGATCGACGGCCCCGTTGCCGCAAGCGCGCACAGCCTCGCTCGGCAGCGCCCTGCCCGCACTCAGCGGCGAGCGTGCCGAATATCTGCGCGCCCAGGTGACCGGGAGCGTCGCGACCCCCCTCGCCTTTCAGGACAGCGCGGCGATGCGAGCGGCGGCTCGGGCCAATGCCCTCATCATCCGCACGCCCGGCTCGCCTGCCGCGCAGGCAGGTGATCCGGTGGATATCCTGGACTGGACGGCGCTCGGCCTGGCTCACTGACGATCCGATGTCGCTTTTCTCGCTTCCCCCGCACGCAACGCGTTGACAAGCCGCCGCGCGGCGGCTACCCGCGCCGCCTACCCAAATGGCAGCCCAAGCTGTCCCGTGTGCCCAGATGGCGGAATTGGTAGACGCACCAGCTTCAGGTGCTGGCGATCGCAAGGTCGTGGAGGTTCGAGTCCTCTTCTGGGCACCATTTTCCTGTTCGGCGACGTCCGCCGATGGTTGAAAAATCACCAGAAATCTGCGAAAAACCCTCTCGGAAAGTACGGGGGTGTTCGCCGTTGATCGCTGCTAGCCATAGGCTCGTGGGGGCCTCAAAAGGGGCCTTTTGCCCAAAAGCCCCCTTTCGGAGCCCTTCGCTCCAGAAAAAGGCCCCCACATGGCCTTGAGCGACACCAGCATCCGTGCAGCTAAGCCACGAGAAAAAGACTATAAGGTTGCTGACGAGAAGGGCTTGTACCTCCTTGTGACCGCTGGGGGCTCCAAGCTCTGGCGCGTCAAATTTCGGCATCTCGGCAAGGAAAAGAAGCTTTCGCTGGGGGCCTATCCGGACCTGAGCCTGAAGGATGCGCGCCGATTGCGTGATGAAGCCCGCGCCGCTTTGGCATCCGGCCGCGATCCGGCACTGGAGCGCAAGAAGGCCAAGCTCTCGGCGCACCTGAGTGCCGCGTCGACTTTCACCGATGTTGCGCGCGAGTATATCGACCTGAAAATGGCCGGCGACGGTCGCTCGCCAGCCACTTTGCAGAAGGCCAACTGGTTCCTCGCGCAGTTGTCCTCGGCCATCGGCGCCATGGCAATCAACGACGTCGACACGCAGATGCTTCTTGCCGCGCTCAAACGGCTGGAGGCCAAAGGGCATCATGAGACGTCGAAAAAGTGCCGATCCTTCGCCAGCCGCGTTTTTCGCTATGGCGTGGCTACCGGTCGCTGCACCAGTGACCCAGCCAGTCTCCTCCAGGGTGCGCTGATCACGCCCAAGGCACGGCATTTTGCCGCCATCCTAGAGCCCGGGAAGCTGGGCCAGTTGCTCCGAGCGATCGAAACCTATGAGGGTGAACCGACCACGCGAGCGGCCCTACGTGTGGCACCGCATGTGTTCGTTCGACCAGGCGAGCTTCGCCATGCGGAGTGGACCGAGTTCGATCTGGAGCAGGCCGTCTGGAGCATCCCCGCGGCCAAGATGAAGGCGCGGCGCCCACATGCCGTTCCGCTGTCGCGCCAGGTACATGCCCTCCTCACGGAGCTCCACCGCCTCACCGGGCACGGTAAATACGTCTTCCCGTCAGCCTACGGGGCCAGCCGCCCGATGAGCGAGAACACACTCAACGCCAGCTTCCGCCGAATGGGCTTCAGCAAGGATGAGGTCACGGCGCATGGGCTTCGTGCCACCGCTTCGACGCTCCTCAACGAAAGTGGCCTGTGGAACCCGGACGCTATTGAACGCGCCTTGGCTCATGGTGAGAGCAACGCTACGCGCGGCGCCTATCACCGCGGCCTCCATTGGGATGAGCGCGTGCGCATGGCGCAGTGGTGGAGCGACTATCTTGATGAACTGAAGTGATGGTGGCGAACAGCAGGTTTGAGATCAAACCGGCACTATCGAGGCGTGCTTATGAGTGACGATGACGACGACACCGAACTTGAAGATAGTTCTGCCTACAATGCTGTCCTTGAGCTTCACAACGGACGGATCGAATGGCTCGCAGAGCACATCCGGCGCAGCAACTTTCAAATTCACGAATTAGTCGCGCGTAAAATTTTGGCGATGATCGAACGAACGGAACAGGACTGCGATTTTGAGATAACTCTGAAACGTCGCACTGGACTCCCACCGGCCCATGTAAACGCCCACGCCCGAGCGGTCCGAGATCTTGAATTGGCCTTAGCAGTTGGACGGAAGTGCGGCTTCAAGCGCGGGCATGTGCAACGAGCATGTGCCGAGGTCTCCAAGGAGTGGTCCAAAAATGCCGACCGTTCCGGGCTGACCCCTGAATATATCGAGAAGTGTGCTCGTCGATACAAGTCGATCGCCTTGGACATAATCGCGGAGGAGGAAGCTCAGAAGACATATGAGCGAGGCGAAACGGATTTTTTGAGCCGGCCAATTTATCCGGAAATGCCTTTTGCGAGCGCGGGAGGCGATGAGTAATTGATTCGGCGGTTCATCACGAACGGAGCCGTACAATGCCAAGCAACACCCTCAACCACGATCCCCTCGCCTACAGCATCGCGGAGACCTGCCGCGTCACCTCTCTTGGCCGCACACGCATCTACGAGCTCGCCCGCGAGGGTAAGCTTGATCTGATCAAGCTCGGTCGCCGCAGCCTGATCACGGCGGAATCCATCAAGAGCTTGCTGGACAGCTCCCGTACCTGATCCAGCCCTTCATCAGCATGTTTCGAGTGCGAGCTCCCGGCCGGGCGCTCGCTCCTCTCAATCCTGTCGGTAAGGGCATGGCCATGACCCAAAAGAATCTCCGTATCCTAAGAGCCAAAAACGCGAAAAAGATCGGCCAAAACCGGCCCAAAAAACGCTCAAAATCCGAGAATTCCAACGCGACAACGCGGCGCACGCGCGAAAGGAATCCCAGTTCTCGCAGTACAACCGGCAGCAAACGCACCACCGTATCCCTCTCGACCGCGCAAGTCAGGCTGATCCAGAACGCCGTCGATCATGCAGATCGTATCGGCCTTCCGCTCAACCGGATGATCACCGTGGACTGGACGCTTGCGGGCATCACCGATCCGCAGGCCAGCCGCCAGCATCTCCTGGGCCTGATCTATGACTGGATGCGCTCCCGGGGTCATGCCTCGGCCCATGTCTGGGTGATGGAGAACGGCCCGCGCCATGGTGTCCATTCGCACGTCCTCATGCATGTCCCACCTAGCTTGCGAAAGGACTTCAACCGCCTGTTCCGATCCTGGCGCAAGCAGGTGGGCATACCCTGGAAACGCTATGTTGTGCACAGCCGACACGTCGGTCTCACCGCCAATGCGGCCTTTGCCAAGGGCGATCGCGCATCCTACCTCCACAACGCCCACGCCGCGACGGCCTACATCCTCAAGGCTGCCAGTGCCTCGGCCCGCCGCAGCGCCGGCCTTAGCGGCAGGTATGCGCAGTTTTCCGAGGTGGTGGGTAAGCGTTGTGGCACATCTCGCAACCTGGGCGAGAGCGCCATCCAATGGTTTCAAGCGCGGTCTCGTGACGTCTTGGGTGTGTGACATAACTATGTCAGACACCTCCGACGGCTACGACGACAGAAAGACGACGAAAGCCGCAATGCCCGATGCAGCCCGGTGATCGTCAGCAGACGCGGCCGACCAGCGCCGGAGCGCTCTCGATCCAGATGCCCGTCAGTGCCGTCATCGAAATCCTCTCATCAGGCAGGGGCGGCGCGAGAGCTTCCCATCTCGCGCAGCGCCGACCCTGCCCATGCGCAACCTAGATGTTATCGACCCCCGGGACCCAGCGCCCCGCGATGGGCCCGGTCACTTGGCAGCGCAAGCTGACAAACACGTTGACGAGCTCCTAGTTCTTGAAGCAGCGCTCTTTGTGCCAGCGGACAAACTGAAGGTGAGGTCGATCCGCTGATCTTGCGGGCACAATGGCACGGCCGCTTGGGTTAATAATCGATCGGATACCGTCCACATCATTGGCCTGGCGAGAAATGAGGATCGACATGTCGTCATCCAAACCAATGAGGCCCCGATCGAACATCCAGTGTGCAGTACCCGAGAGCGCTAATCCGTTGCTGACGATGTCAGGTCCGTTTGCTTCGACTGGTCGGATGTGCGCTGCTTCGACTTCAGCTCGGCCGCCGCCGTTGATGAGCTTCAGCCCGGTCACCGCACATCGCTCATCATAGGCACGCAGCACGATCTTCCGGAAAACCCGATCACGCACGGCGCGGGAAATGAGAGTGGAGACCCGCTCTCGTTCTTCTTCAATGCGGAACTCGGCCCGCTCTTCATTCAGCTCATTCGACCAAGTCTGTGGTTGGCCCACTCCGACCCTCGGAAGCAGGGGGTGCTCGTCGTCCAGACCAGCCTGGATAATGCGGTAGAAGTCGCTCGGTGAAAGTGAGCGTACAGCTGCTTGCGCCCGACCCGAGATGCGCTGGGCTTCGTTTAGCAAGCCTCGTTCGACCAGAGTGCCAGAGTCATCCGCAAAAGCGACGGGATTGGCAAAGTCCAGGTAGCTGCCGGCCTCAATGAGGGCGAGGTACATGTCTGGCGCCGAGGGATCCGGCACGATCCGTTCGACCTTGGCGACCGCAAAATAGCCCCGCGTCTCAGGCATCTTCCGCGGTTCGTAATAGATGACCCAGTCACCTTCGCACGCGCGCGCTCGGCCCAGATACTGCGGGGGGAACTGGTAACGCTCGGCGGGGGTGTCCTCATAGATCGAGTCGGAGCGATGGATGAAGACACCAAAAGCCATGCATCAATTCCTAGCCCAAATTCGGTGAAACCCGATACTTACCGTACGCATTGCTTAAGCAGCAGTGAGGTGCAACTGGGCCCACTCCAGCCCGAAGCGCGCGAGATACTTCCGCAGCCGGTCGGCGTCGTTGATGTTGCTCTTGCGAGCACGTGAAGCGGAGAAGAGGGTGCGACCCGCTTCCGAGAGCGAGCGGCTGACTCGGCATATGCGGATCGTTTCCTCGAGCTGGACGCGTTCGAAGAGGTCGAGCTCCTGCGTGGCCTCGTCGCCAAGCACTTCCGACACCAGGCTGGCCTGATTGACGACCTGCCCAGACCAGAGCCGGCGCAGGCGCGCGATCTCGGCGCCCACGCAGTCGAGATCGATCCGGCCTTTGGGGCTGAGCGTGGCCATGCGGGTGACGCTGGCGGCGAGATCGCGGAAGTTACCGGGCCAGCGGGCGTCTGCAGACGTAGCGAAGGCCAGGTAGCGCTGCCTGGCTTCCTTGTTGAAGGTCGCGGCCGTGCCTTCGCGTTCGGCGTAGCGATCGAGCTCATAGTCGAGATTGGGCTCGATGTCTTCGCGCCGTTCGGCAAGGCCCGGTAAATGGAAGGTCCACAGGTTGAGGCGCGCATACAGATCGTCGCGGAAGTCTCCGGCCGAGACCGCCTCGCCGAGGTCGCGATTGGTGCCGGCGCTGAGCTGGAAGTCGGACACGACCTCTCTGTCCGCGCCAACCGGAAGGAAGCGCTTGTCCTCGACGGCGCGCAGGATCATTGCCTGCTCGTCGAGCCCCAGCTCGCCGATCTCGTCCAGGAAGAGCATGCCCCTGTCGGCCGAGCGCAGCAGGCCCGGGCGATCGGCGACCGCCCCCGTGAACGCGCCTTTGCGATGGCCGAACAGTGCAGACATGGCGCTGTCGCCCTTGAGGGTTGCGCAGTTCACCTCGACGAACGGCCCGGCGATCTGGTGCTTAAGCTTCTTGAGCTCGTAGATACGGCGCGCGAGCAGGCTCTTGCCCGCACCGGTCGGCCCCATCAGCAACATCGGCGCCTTGGAGCGCCCGGCCACCTGCTCGATCTCGTCGATCATCTCGTTAAAGGCGGCGTTCCGCGTCTCGATGCCGGACTTGAGAAAGGATGCACTCTCGCTGCTTGCGACGGCAAAGCGCGTGGCGATGCTGTCATAGCGCGAGAGATCGAGATCAATGACGCTCCATGTCCCGACCGGATCGGGCGCGCCGCGCTTGGGCTGGGTCTGGAGTAACCGCCCCGGGAGATAGCGCGCCTCGGTCAGCAGGAAGAGGCAAATCTGTGCAACATGTGTACCGGTGGTGATGTGAATGAGATAGTCCTGCGTGTCGGGATCGAACAGCTCAGCCCGCGCGAAATCGAGCAGCTTTCCGAACACTTCCTCGAAGTCCCAGGGGTTCTTGAAGTCGAGCAGGCGCATGTCGACGCTCGTCTCAGGCGAGACCGAGGCGATGTCCTCCGCGACATATTCTGCGAGCCGACGGTGTGGGGTGCCGTGCAGCATGATCAACCGATCGACGCGCAGATCCTCATGCATGGTGAGACCGACGTTGGGCCTCCATTTGCTCCAGCGGGAAGGACCGAATTTGCTCGCGTCTAGCGTCGAGCCAAGGAAGCTGATGACCGTAAGCGATTTCATTTCTATCCAATAAGATAAAAGTATATCCACTGCGATAGAATATTTTGGGGTGTTCATTGTGGCCTCAGCGGCCAAAAAAATCTAAAATTATTTAAAATCAATATATTATTTATGTTCCCCAATTTCCTTCCAAGAACTGGCACGTCTCCTGCTTAAGAGTTACACGTCGACCGCGGCGGATTACGCGGCCGGCAGGTGGAAACTGGGGCGGCTGGAATGGGCCAGCCGCCCCGAGGACCGGCGAGATTCACAGGGCGTCGCCCAGCGTACGCGGCGCGGCTGCCTCCGCGGCAGGAGGTCCCCTCCTCTGCTCCCTCTCAAAGAGGAAGCCCGGATAGCGCAGTGAAAAAGTCTCGCCATGCCTCGTCGCCGCCACGAAGAAGGATGAAGGAGGTCGATCATGACCGAGACGACGACATTCGATGTACAGCATGTCGAGGGCGGCAAGCCGATCAAGATGTGGACGCGTGGCGTTCCCGTCGACGAGAAGGCGCATGAGCAGCTCCGCAAGGCGGCTCAGATGCCGTTCCTCTTCAAACATGTGGCGGTGATGCCGGACGTGCATGTCGGCATCGGCGCTACAGTGGGATCTGTGATCCCGACCAAGGGCGCGGTGATCCCGGCGGCGGTCGGTGTCGATATCGGCTGCGGCATGATGGCGGCGCGAACCTCGCTGATGGCGAGCGATCTTCCCGACAATCTGGAGGGCATTCGCGCCGCCATCGAGCGGGCCGTGCCGCATGGCCGCGAGGCGCAGCGGGGCAAGCGCGATCATGGCTCGTGGGGTGACCCCCCGGCCGAGATCGTCGAGGCCTGGGCGACCATCGTGGCGCGTTTCGACCGCATCACGGCCAAATATCCGCGCTTCAAGAACACGAACAACCTTGTGCATCTCGGGACACTGGGAACGGGCAACCACTTCATCGAGCTCTGCCTCGATACCGAGCAGCGCGTGTGGATCATGCTCCACTCGGGTTCGCGCGGCGTTGGGAATGCGATCGGCACCTTCTTCATTGAGCTCGCCAAGCAGGATATGCGCAAGTGGTTCATCAACCTGCCGGATGACGACCTTGCCTACTTCCCGGAAGGGACCGACCATTTCTACGATTATGTCGAGGCGGTCGAGTGGGCGCAGGACTTCGCGGCGCTGAACCGCCGGATGATGATGACCAATGTGATCCGGGCGCTGCGCGGCCAGATCGCCAAGCCCTTCGATGCCGAGCTCGAGGCGGTGAACTGCCATCACAATTATGTGACGCGGGAAAACCACTTCGGCGAGAATGTGCTCGTGACCCGCAAGGGCGCGGTGCGCGCGGCGAAGGGCACGATGGGCATCATCCCGGGCTCGATGGGCGCGAAGAGCTTCATTGTGCGCGGCCTTGGCAACAAGGACGCGTTCGAGAGCTGCAGCCATGGCGCGGGACGCGTGATGTCCCGCACCCAGGCCAAGAAGCTGGTCTCGCTCGACGAGCATATCGCCGACACGGCGGGCGTCGCCTGCCGCAAGGACGAGAGCGTCATCGACGAAACGCCCAAGGCCTACAAGCCGATCGAAGCCGTGATGGCCGCCCAGGCCGATCTGGTGGAGATCGTCCACACGTTGAAACAGGTTGTCTGCGTGAAGGGCTAGCCCCTTCACGCAGATCTCAGGATTTCCCATGAGAAACACCGTCAGAGACTGGACGCAGGAGGGGCGTCTCTATGTCTGGCGCTACGCCAATGCCCGACGAGGATGGGACGGTTGGCAGCTCGCCGCCGACCCAGCGGGATGTCGGTCGTTCCGCAATTTGCTTGATCGGATGCATGGAGGGCCGCCGTGCCATCGCACCTTAATGCTCGAGCAGGTGACCGATGCTGTGTTGTATGTCCCGAACTATGGGCAAAACAGGCCGGCGGAGCAGTTTCAGAAGCTGCGAGTCGAATACCAACCTTCCTCGGAAGATCTGAATTTCATGCCGGACGCTGCCATGCTGGTTCTCACGGTCGGCGATAGACGGCTGCGAAAGCTGGCCGCCGCTTTGGCTGAGGTTGAAAACGGAGGTGGCGACTTCGGCATCGACACATCGGACGACAGGCACGCCAAAAGTTGGATGTTCTGGTGGATGCCGGACGTCAATTATTACCACCGGGAGAAGTCATGATCATCATTGACGGAGCGGAAGGGGAAGGCGGTGGCCAGATGGTGCGCAACGCTTGCGCGCTGTCGCTCGTCACCGGCGAACCCTTCCAGATCATCAACATCCGCGCCAAACGGTCGAAACCGGGGCTCATGCGCCAGCATGTGACCGCGGTCGAAGCCGCCTGTGTCATCGGCAACGCCGAATGTTCGGGATTGAGCGTGGGCTCTTCGGAGCTGACTTTCCGCCCCGGTCGTGTCGTGCCCGGCGACTATCAGTTCGCGGTCGGGACGGCGGGGAGCACGGGTCTCGTCCTTCAGACCATCCTCATGCCGCTCATCCTTGCGGATGCGCCCTCGCGCCTCATGCTCGAAGGCGGCACGCACAATATGCTGGCACCGCCGTTCGAGTTTATCGAGCGGTGCTTCCTGCCGATCATCAACCGCATGGGGCCGACGGTCTCGGCGCGGCTGATCCGCCATGGCTTCTATCCGCGCGGCGGTGGGCGCATCGAGGTGGACATCCAGCCGGCGCCACTCAAGCCCATCGACTGTGTCGAGCGCGGGCAGCTGCTCGGCGTGTCCGCGACAGCGCTGTTCGCGGCGCTGCCGTTCGACATCGCCGACCGCGAGATCCAGGCTGCGCGCAAGATGCTGACCGACTGGCCCGCAGAGACCTTCGCCGTCCGTCAGCTGCCCGATGGCGCGGGGCCAGGCAATGCATTGTTGCTCCAGGCGGATTATGCGCATGCGACGGAGATCGTCACCGGCTTCGGTCAGCTGGGCGTGCCGGCGCAGGCACTGGCCAAGACGGCAGCAAACCGCATGGCAGGCTATCAGGCATCCTCCGCCTTCGTCGGACCGTATCTGCAGGATCAGCTCGTCCTCCCCTTTGCGCTGGCGAAGGGTGGGCGGTTCTCCACAGTGAAGCCGGGCAGCCATCTGCTCACGGCCATCGATGGGGTCGAGAAGTTTCTCGGTACCAAGCTCCAGCTTGCACGGCGCGACGGGGGCGTACACGAGGTGGGTCTGGGATAGGAGGTCGGACACCGCTGCATGAACGGCGAGTCCGGCCCTGGTCGGTCGCCGCCGACATAAATGCCGTCCGGACGAGCGAACCGGCTCACTGATAGCGGACATCCTTTCACTTCAACTTTTGCTATCTCCGATTGTCCGGGTCTGGGGACGATCCGTAATGTCTGCTTTCGAAAGTCGTTAGGCGTAAGCTGCCGCTCGTTCATCGACGCCGTCAAACGGCTGCTAAGTCGGACGATCCGGAAAGTCCGCTTTCACGGGCGGGTGAAGTAAAGCTGCCTTCCGTTCAGTAGAGCTCCGCGACGGCGGCTTCGTCGCACAGTCCAGGCTGTTCAGCCCCGCCACAATCGCCTTCGTCGATCGCCCTGCTACGATGCCGCGTTTGCCGCCGCATGCCGGAAAGGGCCCGGTCCGTCGGCCTGCGTGTCGTAAATCGGGTTATACAACAAAGACCCGAACTGACGAATGACGGCGACACGTGCGTCGTTCGTCGGTTCGCGCGGGATCGCACGCATCAGTGCATCGTTGCGAGCCCGGATTCCTTCCGAAAATTCAGGATGGCTGAAGATGAAAAGATCGTTTCGCTCCATGCCCCGCAGAACGCGTTGGCCGACTTCTTCCTTGCTCATGAACACGCTCGTATCGACAGCCGGTGGCGAGATGGGGTCTGGCAGCGTGACGTCGTTCTGAAGATGTGCGGGGCGGACGGCATGGGTCGTCGCGCCCAGATTGGTCGACACCGGGCCGGGGAAGAAGACCGAGACGCCGATATTCGTGCCCTGCAGTTCACCCGCGAGCGTCTCCATAAGGCCGGTTACGGCAAACTTGGCGGCCGTATACATGCCCGCTCCCGTGACGGCGGTGAGACCGGCAGTCGATGACGTGGCGAGAATATGGCCGCCCTCACCATGCGTTTTCATGCGCGGCAGCAAGGTGGTGAGGCCATTGATGACGCCGCCCAGATTGACCCCGAGGCTGAAATCCCAATCCTTGTAGGTCATTGTTTCGAGTGTGCCGGTAAGACCGACGCCGGCATTGTTCATTAGCACGTGGATGTTGCCGAAGGCCGCCTCGACCTCCTCCACCGCATCCACCCAGCGGGCGCGATCCGTCACATCGAGCCGCACCGGCAACACGGCATGGTCGGTCTTCGAGAAGCCGGCCATTGCAGCATCGAGCGCATCCTGGCGCAGATCCGCAATGACCACGCGCATGCTGGCCTCCGCGAAAGCATGCGCCATGCCGAGACCCATGCCGCTCGCGCCGCCGGTGATGAAAGCCGTCTTGCCGGCAAATCTGCTCATTGGATGGTCCTTTTCATCGAGGGTCAGGCTGGGGCGTCGGGGCTCTTTTGCTCGAAGATCGTGCCCCGCTCGCGCATCCACACGTCGATTGTGGCCAGACGGCTGGCGACGCCGTCCGGGTCGGCCTCCACCGGCAGGACCGAGTCCAGTATCTCGTTGTAGCGCTGTTCCATGACCGGCCGGGCCTCGGGATAGGGAATGATATAGAGCTGGTTGGCCTCGATGCCGCGCCGGACATGGCCGGCAAGCTCGATCGGATCCATGCCATGATCATAGACGCTCTGCAGGGATGCGACGGTCTCGTCGTTGACCACATAGCCGGTTTTGGCGAGATGGGCCGGACGGGTATTGGCCGAGCGGGCGATGTTCGAACGAATGTTCATCGGGCAGAGCACCGAGACACCGATGCCATATTTTTCGAGAGCGCCGCGGTAGCCCTCCATGAGGCTGATCACCGCAGCCTTGGCCGCGCAATAGAGCGTATTGCCGTCATAGGTCAGGAAGCCGCCCACCGAGGACGTGCTGACGATATGGCCACCACGCCCGGCCTTGATCATGCGCGGTACGAAGGTGACGAGGCCGTTGATGACGCCGCCCAGATTGACGCCGAACACCCAGTCATAGTCCTCATAGGTGGAGCTTTCGCTCGGCCCCATCGCGAACACGCCAGCCGTGTTGAAGAGGAAATAGGGAGGCTCCCCATAGACGTGTTCGACCTGATCGGCGACGCGCGCAAAGGCAGCCCGATCAGTGATGTCCAGTTGGGCGCCCTCCGCCGTGACGCCTTCGGCCCGCAGTTTGGCGAGCGCTTCCTCAAGAGCGTCGCCGCGAACGTCGACGATGAAGATCCGGCAACCCAGACGACCAAATAATTGCGCTTGGCCAAAAGCGGCGCCGCTCGCACCGCCGGTGATGAATGCGACCTTCCCGTCATAAGACATCGACGTGGCCCTCCTCTCTGAAATGCTGGCCCATGCCCGGGAAGCCAAGCTGCCCGGTATTGGGATCATTCTAGGGAACAGAGCATCGGCTGCCGGTGCTAAGCGGCACCGCGTTTGGTGCCAAAGGGAGGCAGCTTCTGCCGTTTAGCCACAATCTGCCGAAGGGAGAGTTATAGAACAGATGTGGACGCATCGGTCAGGAGTTGGGTCACAGTTCCGCTCAAGGAATGCTCGATCCATGCAACTCGACCTCTATTATTTCCAGCCACTCGCCACTAATTCGGCGCGCGTCTTCCTCGCGCTGCTCGAAAAAGGGGTCAACTTCACCGAGCATGCGATGTTTGGACCGCATTTCGATCATTTGAAGCCCGCCTATCTGGCGATCAATCCCAAGGGCCAGGTGCCGACGCTGGTGTGCGATGGTGATGTGCTGACCGAAGGCATGCTCATCAACGAGTATATCGACGAGGCGTTCGACGGCCCTGCCTTGCGCCCCGCTGATCCGCTAGACCGGTTCGCGATGCGGCGTTGGTGCTCCTATGCCGAGAATGATCTCGGTCGTGCCGTCATGATGATCAACTGGAACCGCGTGGTGCCGGACATCGCGGGCAACCGCGCGCCCGAAGAGATGGAAAAGCTGCTGGAGAACGTGCCGGATCCGGATCGCCGGCGCTCCTGGCTGCGCGCTTTCCGCCAGACAACGCCGCCGGCCGAGATCGAGGAATCGCACAAGCGCCTCATCGAGGGATGCCGCCTGACGGAAGCGCGGCTGGCCAGGCATCGCTGGCTGGCTGGAGACGCCTACTCTCTCGCGGACATCGATTTCATGTGTTTTTGCGGCCTGATTGCCGACTGGATGCCCGAACTTATGAACGCCAGCACCACGCCTGCCACGATGGAATGGCTCGCCCGGATTGAAGCGCGGCCGGCGGTGCGCGAATTGCGCGAACGCACGCAGGGACTGTTGATGTGACCGGACAGAAAACCAGAACTGGAGGACCGAGCGCCATGTATCTCTATCACGGCGAACCCAACGGCGGATCTGCGCGGCTGCTCATCACCATCGCGGAAAGGGGCCTGGATGTCCCTGGCGAACTGGTCGATCTGCTTGCTCCTGTCGCGTCATCCTTTTCAAGCCCGGACGACCTGAGGATCAGTCTGCCGATGCTGGTGGTTGGAGGCCAGCCACTGAGCGGCGAAACCTTTGTCTGCGAATATCTCGAAGAGGCCTGTCCGGCCGTGCCGCTCCTGCCGACCGACCCAAGAAACCGCTGGCTGGCACGGTCCTGGTGCAAGCTGGTCGATGATGGCTTCGGGGCATCCGTGAGCGACCTCGCCCATGTCGCGCTCCTTTCCACCGGCGTGCCGGGCACGCTGCCGGCCGAGCGGATCGAGGCTGCGGAGGAGCGCGTTACCATGGTCGTCGACCGGGCCGAGCGCCAACTTGAAACAAGTGAGTGGCTGGCGGGCCGACTCTACAGCCTCGCCGATATCGCGATATTCGCCTATGCGAACTATCTGCCACGCGTGGCGCCGGCGCTGGTCGATCCGGCACGCTTTCCGAAGGTCAATGGCTGGCTATCCCGCGTCGCTGGTCGAGCGGCCGTTCGGGCAGCGCTTGCGCAAGGCGCCACGTCAGACCCCTATGCAGTGTCGACGGTCGGTCCGGATTATATCCGCTGGGGCTAGGAAGAAACCCGCATCCTCAGTGGCGCGATGGCATCTCCGCGGCCTCCTCCTGCCGCGCTTGCTTGGCCACACGGAATGCGCGGGGGGTCACGCCGAACTGTTCGATGAACCGGCGCGCGAAATAGGAAGAGTCTGAAAAGCCCCAGCTATGCGCGAGCTCCGTGATCGAGCCGCAACGAAATTTCTCGTCGGCTAACCGCGTTGCACATTCTTCGAGCCGACGTCGCAATATATAGCGCCGCAATGTCTCGCCCTGTCCCGGATCCTTGTTGCTGTCGGCGAAGATGAGCCGCAAATAGCGCGCGGAAATGCCCAGGTCACGGGAGATGGAAGCAGGCGAGAGATCAGGATCGTCGAGATGGGCCTCGACATAGGCCCGAATCTTGCCGGCCCATCGTGCGATTGTCGATGAATCCGTCTGGCCATCGGTCACTTCGTCCACGGAGGCAGCGAGAAGCTCGATCAGGCTCATGAACACGGCGTGAGGGAAATTGCGCACGTCCTGCTCAACGAACAGCGCGTTCATCGCGCGCAGCGAGGACTGCAAGATCTGAATGATGCCGGTATTGGTATCGAGCGGACGCATGACGATATCACGATAACCCGGCAAGCGTGCGGCCACGAGCGAGGACGGTATCCCGATCGCCATGGTCCGGATCGGTGAGAGCGCTTTGAAGCGATAGGGCGTGCTCTCGTCGAACAGGATCAGGCTGTTCTTGAGCGTCTTGACGCTCTGGCCCTGGCAGACGAGCTCCCCCGTTCCCTCAAGCTGCAGATACAAATAGTTGAAGCCACGCGCCTGGCGAGCATGCTCCTTGCTGCGGAACACTTTGATCTCGGATGTAACGGCATGGGAGAACGTGAAACGCTCATACACGCCGCGCATCAGCGTGCACTGAACATCAGAGTCGCTTTCAGGCATGAACGAAACCGGCGACGTCATGCGCGACACGAGTTCACACCAATAGTCGACCCGGCGCTCTGGCGGCACCGAGATGGTGTCGAATCTCTCCATGATATCAGGCAGCATTGGCGCTACTCCGTTCGGCGCGAAACCGATTATCTATCTTGCGAGGTAGCCTACACCTCTTACGCCGAGGAGCAAGGCTTGACCCGTTTACCGCCCGGAAAGTGCGAAAAGGGGCAGTCGATTGCTCGACTCCCCCTTCCGTGATGTCAGGCAATAGCGCCTCAAAACTTGAGGCTCGCACGGACGCCTATCCGGCGCCGATCACCCGTAACGCCGGTATTGTAGGCGAGGCTCGGTGGCAGCGCGGTGCCCAGGATCGACTTGTCGAAATAGGTCACATAATATTTCTCGTTGAACAGGTTCGTTGCGAACAAGCCGATCTCGACATGCTCGGTTTTGTACGTGACCGAGGCGTTCGTCACATAATAAGGTGCCAGGAATGTCGGCCCAGCCTGCGAGTAGCTAAAGCCGGGGCGCCGACCCTTGGCTGAAACATTGGCGTCCAGCACGAGTGAGCCGCTCGCCAGCGGCGTTTCATAGCTGGCGCCGGCATTGCCGGTCCAGTCGGCTGTGTAGAGGATCTTGTCGGTCGGGAGCGGGAAGCCTGTGACGGCGATGAAACCGCTCATGTCGGTCGTGCGCGCGTGCAAC
The DNA here is from genome assembly GCA_017304655.1 of Sphingomonas sp. Classification (GTDB taxonomy): domain Bacteria; phylum Pseudomonadota; class Alphaproteobacteria; order Sphingomonadales; family Sphingomonadaceae; genus Sphingobium. Next base: position 119,372 of record JAFKLY010000006.1, on the reverse strand, counting down.
AGGCCGAGATTGCCATAGAGCCTCAGGTTGCGTGTGACCCGGAAGTTGGCCTCAATCTCGGCGCCATAGCTGCTCACGTCACCCGTATTCAGGTTGACCGCAATCGCCGCGGAACTGAGCGTCGAGGGCACGATGGCATTGACGCCGATGTAGTTCTTATAGTCGTTATAGAAGATATCGGCGCTGACGGTCAGGCGGCGATCCAGAGCCGAGAATTTCGTTCCCAGTTCATAGGTCCACACAGAGTCGTTGCGGTAAATGAGATTAGGCGAACCGGGCGGGTTCTGGCCACCCCCACGTACACCGCGCGACACCGAGGCATACGTCATGAAATCCGGTGTCCAGTGCAGCGTCGCGGTGACGCGCGGTTGCCACTCCTGAGCCTTGTAGGCCGCGCTGGTGAAGGCTTGCGAGGACTGCAGGCTCTGATCGTCATAACGCGCGCCCACGGCCAGTTCGAAGCGCTCGGTCGGCTTCCAGAAGATCGTCGCGAACACCGCCTTGTTCCTGTTTGTGGTGAAGGCGACGCCCGGCGCCAGAAGATTGGCCGGCACAATGAATGTATTGGTCTCGCTGCGATCCTTATACTCCGAATAGAAGAGCCCGATCAGTGTCGAGACCGTGTCGCTCCACTGCGTCTCGAACCGGCCCTCGAAGTTGATCGTGCGCAGCCGCCCGAAGTCATGCGAACGCAGGAAATCTGTGGGACCAAGGTCGACGTCCCAGACCACCTCGCGCTTGCGCAGATTGTAGGACGCGATGAGGGTAAGCTTCGTCTTGAGCGCGTCGATGTCGAACTCGCCTTTGCCGTTCAGTGCGAAGTAGCGATCGGTGCCGAGGCTGTTGACGTTCTGCTGGGTCGTATATTGATAGTCCTCCGGCCCATTGACCTGATTGTAGGGGAAGAAGCCGCCTTTCACCTCGTCGTAGCTGCTGTTGATCGTGATGGTCGCCCAGTTTGCAGGCAGGAACCGCAACGTGCCGTTGACTGACGTCTGACGCGCGGGATTGATGTTGCCGCCGATCAGCGTGTTCTTGATGAACCCATCCTGCTTGTGGAAGGCGGCGCCGACCCGGAACTGCAGCACATCGTTAATGATCGGCCCGGAAATCGACCCGGAAAGGGACTGGAACTCGTCCTGCGGCGCATAACTCCCATCCACGCGGCCTTGGAACTCGTTGGTTGGCTGCCGCGTCACCACGTTGATCGCGCCGCCCAGCGTGTTGTTGCCGAACAATGTGCCCTGCGGCCCGCGCAGCACTTCCACGCGTTCCACATCCACCAGCGGACTGTTGAAGAAGGACGTCGCCGGTTGATAGATGCCGTCGACGAAGATTCCGACGCCGGGCTGCACCGAGTCCGACAAGGTGGTGCCAATGCCGCGGATCGAGATGAAGGCGCGCGTCGGTGAATCGGAATCGATATTGAGGCTTGGCGTAATCCTGGCCACGTCGCGCACATTGTTCGCCTGCTGGTCGCGGAGCGTATCGGCCGTGACGGCCGTCACCGAGATCGGCACATCGGAGAGTCGCTCCTCCCGGCGCCGCGCCGTCACGATGATCTGCCCGCTCTGATCCGCATTACCCTCCTGTGCTGCCTGTGGCGCCGCCGTTGACTGTGCATGGGCGACCGGGCTGACACCAATGAGCGCAGCGCCTGACAAGAGGCAGTGTAGATAGTGACGACCGGACATAAGCCCCTCTCCCATATTTTCTTTCGTTCAGAGCGTGATCCGCCGCAAGTGCCGGTCCTTGGCAAAGGCGCTCATGATCCGTCGCTCCATGCTCAAAATGGAGCCGGCCCGACACAAGAGATATGACGCACCGGAAGCGGCGAGACCGTCAAAACGGCAATTGCGTGGCCGTTGCCGGACAGGCCGGTTCGGCGATACCGCTTGATCCGTGCGGCGCCGGGCCAGCAGCCCATTCTATTCCCGGCAAAGCCTGCAACGTCAGGCGGCAAGGCGGGGATCATGGCACGTAACAACAGGATCACTCTTTTCGACCTGCAGTTCGCCTCGGGCTGCACGACAAGCCCTTATGTCTGGCGCACCAAATACGCGCTCGCGCACAAGGGGTTCGATATCGATCTCGTGCCGGGTGGCTTCGTGGGCATTCTGGACCGCACCGGCGGCAGGTCCGATCGACTGCCTGTGATCGTCGATGACGACCGCTGGGTACTCGATAGCGTCGTCATCGCGGACTATCTCGACGAAACCTATCCCGAGCGGCCGCTGCTGTTTCCCAATCCCGCGAGCCGCGCGGTGCTGCGCTTCGTCGACAACTGGATCTGGTCGACCGTCATCGACGCCTATTTCGAGAATTATATCGCGGATTATCACGATCTCTCGCTGCCCGGGGACCAGCCATATGTGCGCGAGACCCGCGAGAAGTTCGTCGGCAATCGCCCCCTCGAAGTGGCACAGGCCGGTCGTGAGGATCGCTTGCCGCTGATGCCGCCACGCTTCGAGCCCTTGCGCAAACTGCTCAGCGAAACGCCCTGGATCGGTGGCGACGCCCCTGATTATGCGGATTTCTCGGCGCTCGGCATCTTCCTGTGGCTCGCCTCAATTGCGCGAACCCCGCCCTTTACCCACGATGATCCGATGCGCGACTGGCTGGACCGCGGCTTCGACCTGTTTGGTGGGTTGGGTCGGCACCCGGGCCTCAACACCCTCTTCGGCCTGCAACTGCGTCCCGGCGACCCCGAACCGTTCGTGCGCAACGGGCTCGGCCAGCAGGTCACGCCAACAAACCAAGGCCCCGGCGCCCCGGTTGAGCCCCAGCGTTGATTTGTTAGGCGTCTGGCCTCAGCACGGGCAGATCCGATTAAGAAGAAAGAGAGGGCAGGATGTCGCGCCTCAGCTATGAAATGAAGTTGCTCATCCTGCTGAGCTTGACCAACGGCGTCGTTGCACTCGAACGGCTGAGCGCCAGCTTCCTCTCGCCCTATCTGGTCGCCGAGCTCAAGCTCAGCAACACCCAGTTGGGCCTCGTCGCTGCGGCGCTCTCGGGCGCCGTCGCGATCGGCGCCATGCTTTTCGGCCGGATCGCCGACTCGACCGGCAACCGCAAGACGATCCTGCTGGTCGCGACGATCGCCTTCTCCCTCATCTCCGGTGCGCCTGCGCTGGTTGCGACCTTCGGGGGCTTGCTGCTCGCGCGACTGGTGCTGGGTTTCGCCGAAGGGCCGGTCATTCCGCTTTCGCAATCGCTCATGGCGGACGTCTCGCATCCCTCGCGGCGGGGCCTCAACATGGGCATCCTCCAGATGGCCGGCGCCTTTCTGATCGGCGGCACGGCCGGGCCGGTCATCGCAACGATGATCGCCGATACCTATGGCTGGCGCACGGCGTTCTCCGTTTCCATGCTGCCGGGGCTCATCATTGCGATCTTCCTGTGGATCGTGATCCGGCCCGATGCGTCCGGCAAGCCGGTGCGCCCCGAGGGCCATGTCGAACTGCCGACGATGCAGGCCATCGCCACGCTGTGGAGAATCCGCAATGTTCGGCTCTCGATCCTCATCTCGGGGCTGTTTGCGGCCTGGGTCATCATCCAGAGCGTCTTCCTGCCCGTTTATCTCACCCAGATGAAGCATATCGCGCCGACGACGATGGGGTGGATCATCGGCGCGGGCGGCCTTGCCGGCCTGTTCGGCGGGCTCGGTGTGCCGGCCATTTCGGACTTCCTTGGACGGCGCCCGGTGATGATTGCCTGCAGTTTCCTCGGAATCCTCGCGCCGCTTGTGATCCTACTGCTGCCGCCAAATCCTTATCTACTTAGTCTGACGGTGTTCTTCGGATGGATGGTGATGGGAATCTCGCCGCTGTATATTGGCGTCATTCCTTCCGAAAGCGCACCTCCCGGGCTCGTGACCAGCGCGATCGGGCTGACAACCGCCTCCGGCGAACTGATAGGCGGTGTTCTTGGTCCATCCGTCGCGGGAAAGCTTGCGGACACATTTGGTCTGGCGATGCCATTCTATGTCTGCATCGGCCTGGCGGTGATCTGCGGTGGACTATGCTGCTTGTTGCGGGAAAGTTCGAGCGTTGTGAGCGTGTCCCCTCCATCTCCGCTCCCCATCCATTGATCTGGGCGGGGCGATCAGGAAGCATGATCCGCCCCTCGCTCGGTATCGCAAGCGCGCTCAATTTCATGAACGAAGGGCAGGCTTCGGTCGAAGCGCCCGGCTGATCAAATGACCGCTAAGTCGGCGAACTATGCCCAATCTGCGGCTGGCGGGATGACCTCTATACTCAGCGATTGCCGCAACGCGACATTGCGCATCAATCGCGCCGTTCTATCGTGTAGCTGTGCGAGGGCTGCAAGGTCGCGATCGCCTCGACGGGTTCGGGCGCGCGCCAGCGGAACTGCTTCACCTCGACTCTCTCCGGGTAGATATCCACGATCGAAAAGCCGTTCCGTTCTTCCATCTTGGCAATGTCGCTGATGCCCAAAACAGCGGCATGATGCGGCGCAACGCCACGGGCACTGCTCGGAAAGCCTGGCGTGCCGGTCCCAATCGTGCCGGGCAGGATTGCCTGGATCGGGTTGGCCGAAAAATCGAGATCGCCACTACTGGAGATTGCCGAAATCGCGCTTGCATGCATGTCACCAGAGATGCTGATGGCGGCGCGTTTCCGTTGCGCGCTCAAGGCTGCGACGAGCCGCTGATGTTGTTCGAACCAGCCCTTCTGCCAGTAACCCTTGTCATTCTGGAACGTGCTTTCGTCCGAGGCGCCATCCGCATACCATTCGCCAAGCTTGCCTGCGGTCCAGCCAAGCGGATTGGACGGGGCCTGGATGAGTTGCTTCGCGGTCGAACGCTTGAGGCGATCGACCAGATAGGCCTCCACCTCGGGGAAGAGAACGCCCGCATTAGGTCCGGTCGACCAGCCGCGACGACAATCGAACAGGTCGATCTCCAGCAGATTGCCGACGCGCACCGTCTCCACCGTGCCGGACTTGTAGGGATCGCCAAGATCCGGCCGGCCGAGCGCATAGGGATAGACCATCGCCGCGGTGCGTTGCTGCAGCCCGAAGATGAAGGGGCGCGGCGGAAATGTGTATCCCCACGGCCCGGCATTGTCGTTCTCGAAATAGTCGTGGTCGTCCGTCACGAAGACCAGCGGCACCGAGGCGAACCGGTCCTCGTAGATCGAAGCGATCTGCCGGCTGATGATTGTGTTGAGCGAACGCCGGTTGGTTTCGGAATCGAAGGCGCTGTCCTCGTCGATCCAGGCGATCTTGCGGTACTGCTCTTCCGTGGCGGCGCGGGTGGCCGGATCGCGTCGATATTTGAGCGCTGTCCACAGATCCCAGTAGATATGGTCGCCATTGGCAACAGCGAGATCGGGCGAGAAGCTGAGTGCCCTGTCAAAGAGGGCGCGACGGACAGAGATCGGCAGATAGCCATATGGCTTGCCGGCCTCATCGCCACCCGCACAGGTAAAGAAGAGAACGCGGAAGTGCTGCGGTTCCGCTCCAGGGGCGGGCAACGTCTTCAATTGCCACGGCTCGCGCAGCGCCTTGCCGTCGGAATCACTGAGCGCAACTGTGCGCGCGGTTCCGCCCTTCAGCCCGCCCTGGACAAAGCCCCAACTGTAGCCGTCGACATCCAGCCGCTCTGCGTTGATGGCCCGCCCGTCAATCGTGAGCTGGGGCGCATGAGCCGGCGGCACGTCAAGCAGCACTTTCACAGCCAACGTGTCGGCACTCGCAGACGGAATGATCGCGCGCACGGTGTCATTGGCCTTCGACCAACCAACGCCGCCCATGAACACGCCGCCAAGCCCAAGCGCGCTCGCGCCGCGAAGCACATATCGTCTGTCGTACATGATGGTTATCCTTGTTGAGAGGCAGCGCGCGAGGGCGCTTGGTAAAACCAGCTCCCGAGGGTCAGCGCTCCGATGAGGAAGGAAATGAGCGTAAGCGGCGGCAGGCCGCCCGGCCAGTTTGCCGGCTCGATCCAGGTCGAGAGGGCGGGCAACGCGGCATGCACGCCTGTTCCAAAGGCAATCACGGTTAGCGAACCGAGACGAAGACTCGATGACCAGTCAGCGGCACGGCGGGCGCCTAGTTCCATGCCCGCGATCAGCAGCGCGCCAAGCGTCAATGACAGGCCGGCGACACCGGTCAGCTTTCCAGCGTCGAACAGTCGCGGATGATAGATCGGGTTGAGCAGCGCGAAGCTGAGTAGACTGTGCGTCAGCGCGAGCGCCCCGGCCCAGACGAGGAAAGGCGTGCCGCTGCGCGCCGGCTGCCGCAGGCGGAAGGCGGCCGCCGCGATCAGGAGCAGCGATCCAACTGCCAGTGCCTTGTTGGCCGTATAGGCCGGCCAATCCGACCAAGGGACGCCCTTCAGCACATTGTAGCGCAGCGTCGCATAGCCGAGGGCGAGGCCAAGCAGGGCAGCGACACGCCAATGATCACTGAGGGTGCTCCCGCGCCATCGGAGCTGCTGGCTATGTTGCGACGCCTTGCGCGGCTGGAAGATATAAGTTGGGCTGTCTGCCTCTTCAGATGGCGAGAGGGTCAGGATCTCTGTCATGACGATCACTCCTTGATGCCGCCAAGCGCCTTGACCACCACTGCCGGGACGGGCGTGGGTTGAGATTTGGCCTCCGATGTGGAGACGCTGTGAGCGAAGACGAGATCGCCAGAGTAGCCATCGCGAAATTCGAAGATGACCTGCGGCTCCGGATAAGCCTCCCACCGGTCCTTTCCGCTCGCATCCGGAATGTTGAACGCGTTGTTGACGCGAATGGTCGTGTAGATGGGCCAGCCCTTGCCGCGTGCCTGCCCGCTCGCGCCGCCGGTATCGTTGCGATACTGGTTGCTTGCCCAGAGGATGTTCACCAGCCGGTCGCCGGACTGATACCAGCCGGACGGAGGCGAGCCGCCTGCGTCGCCGATGCGGTGATTGCTGCTGGTGTGCGGGCCGCTGGCGATGTCGTAAACACCCGGCGCGACCCGGGCGACGAACGATTTATGAAGATCGCCGGTCAGGAAGAAGACCGGTTTTCCAAGCGATTCGGCAACCTTAAGCAGCTCCGCTCGCTCGGCGAGCTGTGCCGTCCAGCCATCATCCTTGGCAGCGCCGCCCGACCCGTGGCCGTACCAGGCGCCGTTGTCATGCGGGACAGCGAGATTGACCGAGGAGACAATAAAGACGAAATCAGCGTCGCTCTTGCGCAGTTCGTCCAGCAGCCATTGCTTCTGCTTTGCCCCCAACATGCTCGTGCGGGGATCAGCCAAATTGTCCTTGTTGTGCAGGGTCCGGTTGGAGCGTGTGTCGAGCAGGAAAAAGTCGGCATTGGAGACGCGGAACTTCGACCAGAGATTGCTGCCTATGCTGTAGCGCACCTCCTCCGAGACGGTGAAGCCGGGCTCGACCTCGATACGATGACGATCGATGACACGGGCGATCTTGTAGACCCCGGTATTGCCGAAACCCCATAGGACATGGAGGTTTGACGCCTTGCCGAGATCGAGCTTGGTGAAGTCTGCCTGCGGATCGGTGAGGATCGTCTTGCCGGCCTGAATCTCGCCCTTGCCGAAGAAGCTCGGCTGTTGGTTGCCGATGTCCGGATTGCTCCAGCCGACATAGTCGCGCCATGCGGCCACGGCGGGATCGCGAAAGACGGCACGCTCGATGTCATTCTGCAGATCGTCGCGATTGAGGTCCGTCTGCCAGGGCTTGCCGCGCGCATCGATGCGGAAACCGGTCTGGCCCGATCCCGTCACGTCATTGAGGATTTCGTGATCATCCAATGAGACGAACAAAGGCACTTCGCGATAGAAGTCGGCCAGAGCGGGCGAACCGTCCAGATAAAGCTTGTAGTTGTTCCAGACGCCAGCAATGCCTTTCGCCAGCTCCGCGACGCGGGGCAGTTTGGCGACGCCATTGGCGCTTGCCCATTGCGCTTCTGTCTGCTCGCGGCCTTTCTCATAGAGCCAGTCGCCATTCTGGATCTGGAAGAAGATCTTGTCCTTCAGCTCCGCCAGCATGCGCGTATAGGTTGGCGGGAGCGGCTGATTGCCCTGATTGTTGCCAGTGCCAATCTCGAACGCGAAATTGAAGACGCCCTTCGGATTGACCTGCGGATCGACATAGGATTCGGCCGCCGGCAGGGTCAGGAAGCTGTTGATCTTACCGCCGACGCGCGTGTCGGCCAGCTTCCCGTCCAGTTCCAGCGCATAGTAATATTTGGTGCCGGGCCGAAGGCCGGAAAGCTGCGCCCAGCCGGTGGCATCATGCTCCCAGCTCGTCGTAATCGGCGCCGATCGCAGCGCATTCGAGAGGTCGGGCGCAGTCGAATAGACGACACGGAAGGTCGCGGGCTCCCGCGTGCGGGCCCACACACGAATGGACGTGGGGCTCACATTGCCGAGTTGTGGCCCATGCGTGAGACACTCCAGTTTCTGCAACACGGGCTGTGCAACCACCGGCTGTGCGAGCGCCATCAGGGGCACTGATAGCAGGCAGATCTTGAGGTGACGGCCGAAGACGGATTTCTTCATGGAATGTCCTTTCCGGGTAAAGCTCAGAAGCGGATGCGGAGCGTGCCGCCAATGGTCCGCGGCGTGCCAAGGGCACCCGTGATCAACCCCTGGTTCGAGGCGCCGAGGGATTCGAAATACTGCTCGTCGAGGACGTTGGTGACCCAGGCGGCGAGGTCATAGCGCCCGTCCTGGATGCGCAACCCGATGCGGACATTGCCGACACCATAAGGTGCGATGCGCGCGTAGATGGAGTTGCTGCCACTCGTGTCGTTCGACGAGCGGTGATTATAGTCGAGGCGAGCATAGAGCTCATCGCCCGGGGTGAACAACGTCACGGGCTGCACGAGATCGGCAGACAGGTTGTAGATGAAGCGTGGCGCGTTCGCGAGTTGTACGCCAGTCAGGTTCTGAACCTGCGTGACGTTGCGGTTTTCGGGCGCGACCTGCGCGTTCCGATAGTCCTTGTAGACCGCCTCGTTATAAGCCGCCGAGGCCGTGATACGAATCCAGCGGGCGGGCGAAACAGTCAGATCAACTTCCGCGCCGCGCGAACGAACACCCGGAATGTTCGAAATATAGCGGATCGTGGAGGTCGTGTTGCCGATCTGCTCGGTGACACCAGCCTGGTAATCCTTGACCTCGGTCCAGTAGAGCGCGGTGTTCAGGGTGACCTTGCGATCGAGGAACTGACTCTTGAGGCCGACTTCCCAGGCGTTGACCTTCTCAGGCTTCACCACTGGCGAAACACCGGCTGGCAGATCACCGAGGCTGAGGCCCCCCGACTTGCTACCGCGCGAGTAGGTCGCATAAGCGAGCACATCCGGCGCAATCTTGTAAGACAGGGTGATCTGTCCCGTCAGCGCATTGTCCTTGAGGCCGGTCGTGTAGCGTCGCACGGGATAGATGCCGTCGCGCAACGCCTGCGCCGCCGTCCGATCGGTCGCGCTTAAGAGCGACAGATCATTCCCGCCGGCGGTGTATTGATCGAACAGGCCGGTCTTGTCCTCATGGGTAAAGCGCAGGCCGGTTGTCACGCTCAGTGCGTCGGACGCATGCCAGGTGAGCTGGCCAAAGGCGGCATAGCTCTTCGTGATCGGCTCGATGACCGAATAGGAGAGGAAGCCGTTCAGGGCATAATTCGCGAGCGTCTGATTGGCGTTGGGATTGTTCCAGGAGGCGGACGCCGGGCCTTGCTGATAATGGCCAAGGCCATTCACATTCTGCCAGAAATAATAGAGGCCAGCGACATAATCGACTTTGCGTTGACCATTGGAGGCAAGGCGCACCTCCTGGCTGAACTGGCGCTGATGGTTGTCCGTGCCGCTGCGTAGCGTGACCGCGAGCGGCGTGCTGTCCGTGTCGTTGTCCGGCAGCCAGTCCCAGCCCCGCCAGGCCGTGACGGAAGTCAGCGTGACCGGGCCGAGATCCCAATCGATCTTGCCCGAGACACCATAGCCTTCCATGTTGGCCTGGATTGGGCCGTTGGCATCGACAATCCGCGCGAAGGGATCGTTGATGTTGAAGCGCGGCGTATATCCGCCGCGTCTGGCGCGATCGAGCCAGTTATTCGTCAGGGTCGCCCCATTGGCGAACTTGGTGAACAGCCCCACGACGCTGGCAATGCGCGAGTAGGAGATTTGCTTGGAATAGTCGCCGATGATGCGGATGTTGATGTCCGGTGTCGGCGTCAGCAGCACTTGCCCGCGCACCGAGAAATTGTCGTAATCGTTGACGCGTCGTCCGTCATACAGGTTGTATAGCGCGCCATTGCGATGCGTATCCGAGACAGTGATGCGATAGGCCGCGAAATCCTCGATGAGCGGGCCGGTAAGCGACCCGCGGACCTGATGATAATTGTCCTCGCCGCGCGTCACTTCGGCGGTGAAGCCATTTTCGAATGAGGGGCCACGCGTCGTGATACTGATCGCGCCGGCCGTCGTGTTCTTGCCGAAGAGCGTGCCCTGAGGACCGCGCAGCACCTCGACGCGATCGAGATCGATGAAGTCGAACTGTGAAGCGCCGATACGTCCGTAGTAAACGTCATCGATATAGAAGCCGACGCCGATCTCGAGGCCGTCATTCTGATCCGAATTGGAGCCAAGGCCACGGATATTTGCGAAGGTGTTTCGCGCATTGTTGTTCCGGATCACCAGCGTCGGCGTGAGCTGCGCGATCTGGGTGATGTTGATGGCGCCGGTGCGCTCGAGCGTCTCGCCCGAGACGGCGGTCAGCGCGATCGGCACATCCTGCGCGCGCTCCTGCCGACGGCGAGCCGTGACGACGATCTGGGTATCGTCGATTGCCTCGGCGCCTTCATCGGGACTGGGCGCTCCGGCTTGAGCCTGGGCTGGCGTTGCGATGGCCAGCAGGCTCGAACCTGCCGCGAGGGCCAGAACGACGCGATTAAATGAACGGAACATTGGAAATATCTCCCTGTGCTGTCCCCGCCCGGAAAGCGCGCGACCGCTACCGCCGCGTGCACAGGCTCGTGGCAGGGACGCGCAATCACCCTCCAGGCCCGAGGCCAGGCGATCATGCTTTGGATTGGCCAAGCGACCTGCCGCGCGCCTTTTAGGCGTCGCGAAGCGGTCGAGCGGCATGGTTGTCAGATGCTGTTCAGTCCGGTGATCCGGGCCTGACGATCAGTATCAATCTGGCGTGATAGTCATGTCTGTTCCCTTTCAAGAGGGGGAACACGACCCCTGGCGCTGTCGCCTCGAGTATCGCGCGCTTTAGCATTTGGTGACGCGGCGCAAGCTGCTTCCCGTCAAAAGCCGCGGGTCAGGCCCCTTGAAACGTGCGGATATCCTGCCCCATTGATCCGCACGGGGTAATCACGATCTATTCGGTAGAGTATGAGATCGTCAATCCAAGTTTCTCTTTTGTCACTCCAAGGGTGGTTATGGCGATCCGGGTGGTGCCAAGCTGAGCGAATGACGACCCTGAGAAGGCATCGAAGCAATGTTGAACGTCCGCTATCAGCGTGCCAGGAGACAAGTTGCTTCCAGGATTCTGTGGGCCGGAACGAGCCAGAGAACTCCGTTTAGAGGCCCTGTGTGATAAGCCTCTATTCATTTGCACACCACGATTCTGACAAACCAATCGGAGCTGCTGATAACCGCCTGCACGCCCGATTTTTCGGCTTACCGGTCAGCGGCAATTGAATGATGTTTGGCTCATTCGTTATCGTCAAAGTCGTGCGGAAGGACGCGAACCATGGACATTTCGACACCCCAGGGGCCGAATTGGGGGCCTAATAATCTTCAAATTGAGATTTATTGAATAATTTCAAACATTAAGATCGAAACGTCGAGTCCTCTTCTGGCACCATTTACCATATTTTATGGCTTAATTTCGACCCCTTAAGGTAATCCTTGAAATTTAGTCCACGTTTTAGCCCACCCTCAAAGCCGCGAAGCAATGTGACGAGATGCGCACCTATGCGCAGTCATTGGCGACACCCCAATATCCTGATAGCGTCGGCCCGCCTGGGTATTGTCACGGCGAGCCTGCAGGAGCCTTCCCGAGCGGCAGTTCCGGCCACTTTCCGAAGGTGATCGTCTTCTGTTTTCCGTGGATACGGTAGTTCATTCGCCAGACGCGGCTTCCGCTTGGCTCCACAGAGAGAAAGTCCGTCGCGATTAGCGAGTTTATAGGGCCTTTTTTGAGCGCTGCGCGCTTCAAAATTGCCGCTGTAAGATCGGATTTCTGCGAACTTCCGTCGGTCATGATGGCAGATCCACGCTGCGATCGCAATCATACCATAAACGCTACCATCAAATGTCGCGAACAGAGGTGGATCGGACCAAACCTGAGTGGCAACTATAACAGGAAAATGTCGAAAATCAGACGTTTCCTGGAGTATCAGGACTACCCAGCACGGCATTTTGGAGGCCCGAGCCGGAATCGAACCGGCGTATACGGATTTGCAGTCCGCTGCGTCACCACTCCGCCATCGGGCCATCCGAGCGCGGTGAGAGCAGGGCGGCTAGCCGAAATCGCAGGGAGACGCAATGCGCTTTGCCCGTTGAGAGGGGATATCGCGCAAACACACTCCTTTAGCACGCAAAAGGGCTTTCACTGTGCGGTGCAAAAAGTCTAGAGATGCTGCAACGCCATTTGGTGTATTGCAAGAACAATACAGTTATGCGATCAGGGACCCCATGACCGAGCAGAATTACAAGGCGATGCGCCGCGCTATGGTCGAAAGCCAGTTGCGCACGAATGATGTCAATGACCCGGTAATCATAGAGGCGATCCTGGCGGAGCCGCGCGAGGACTATCTGCCCGCCGCGCGCCGCAGCGCCGCCTATATCGATCGCGCCGTGCCGCTCACCGCCGGCCGCGCGCTCAATCCGCCGCTGGCCACTGCCCGTCTGCTCGTCGAAGCCGCGCCCCAGTCGGGAGAGCGCGTCCTGCTGATCGGCGCGGCGACCGGCTATGCCGCTGCCCTGCTCGCGCGGCTGGGCTGTGAGGTTACAGCGGTTGAGGACGATGCGGATCTCGCCGCCCATGCCAAGGCGCAGCTCGCCGGGCGGAGCGGAATCACGCTAGAGACCGGTCCGCTGGCGAAGGGCGCACCCAAGAGCGCACCTTATGATTTGCTGTTCGTCGATGGCGCCGTAGAGGATCTTGGCGAGACGCTCATCGCGCAGATCAAGGTCGATGGACGCGCCGTCTTCGCGCAGGCAGAACGGGGCGTCACGCGACTGTGCATCGGTACGCGCACCACCGGCGGCTTCGGCGCTCGCGTGATCGTGGATAGCGAGGCAGCGATCCTGCCCGGTTTCGCCAAACCAAAATCCTTCACCTTCTGATCCGGGACCGCAACCGACCATGCCTTCTCGCCAGCCCAAGCGCCTCGTGATCTTCGCTACTCTGCTGGCCGGGAGCGCCATGCCGCTCCAGGCAGAGACGCTGCAGGAAGCGCTGGCCGCCGCCTATCGCGACAATCCAACGCTGACGGCCACTCGCGCCGGCCTGCGCGCCACGGACGAGAGCTACAATGTCCAGAAGGCGAACGGCATGCCCAATGCCTCGCTGACCGGCAATTATCAGGAAAACGCCTATCGCGAGATCCCGAACGCGTTCCAGCCGGATCGGACAATCACTGCGACGGCGCGCATCGCGGCGCCGGTCTATTCTGGCGGGCGCGTCCGCAACGGCATGAAGGGTGCGCGCACGCGCATCGAAGCTGGCGAGTTCAACCTGCGTGGGACAGAGCTGACCATCTTCAGCCAGGTGGTCGCGGCCTATATGGACGTGATCCGCGCCCAGTCGCTGGTTCAGCTCAGCCGCAACAATGTCGGCGTGCTGGAAGTCAACCTGCGCGCGACCAACAATCGCTTCCAGGTCGGCGACCTCACCCGCACGGACGTTGCCCAGTCCGAATCGCGTCTGGCGCTGGCCCGTGGTGACCTCAAGACCGCCGAGGCCACGCTCATCGCAGCACGCGAGAGCTATATCCGGCTGGTCGGCCACGAGCCTGTCGATCTCCAGCAGCCCCCCGCCCTGCCCGGCCTGCCGCAATCGGTCGATGATGCCGTGGATGTGGCCCTCGCCAACAACCCCGATCTGGCGGCCGCCCGCAAGGTCGAGGAAGCGACGAAATATGACGTGCGGGTTGCGCGCGGCCTGCGCCATCCAACGCTCTCGGCCGTGACCACTGGCCAGTACACGACCGATCTGGGCTCCACGCCCAATGCGACCATCCAGCAATATGGCAAGACCGTCACGCTTGGTGCGACTCTCACCCTGCCGCTCTACCAGGGCGGCGGCCCCGCCGCGCAAGTCCGGCAGACCCAGGCGCTGGAACAGCAGGCGATGGAGCAAGCGACCGCCACCGAGCGGGACATCATCGCCCAGACCCGCTCGCTTTATTCGAGCTGGCAGGCCAGCAACGAGGTGATCGCCTCCAGCCGCACCGCTGTGGATGCCAGTGCGCTCTCTCTGCAGGGCGTGCGCGCGGAGAACAGCGTGGGCACCCGCACGATTCTCGACATCCTCAATGCCGAGCAGGAGAGCTTCAGTGCTCGCGTCCAGCTCGTCACGGCGGAGCGCAATGCCTATGTCGCGGCCTTCTCACTCCTCGCCGCCATGGGCCGCATCAGCCCTACGGACTTCGGCATTTCCGACACTTACGACCCTAAGGCCAATTTCGAGCGGGTGAAGGGCAAGTGGTTCGACTGGGACGATGACACCGCGCCGAAGCCGATTTCCTCGCGCACGGTTGACTCAACCGCGCAAAACGCGACAGTAAAGGCTTCAGAAACCAACTGATCGCCGGGGATCGAGATGGGTGCCATGCCGAACGAGCCGTCGATGGAAGAAATCCTGTCCTCCATCAAGCGGATCATCGCCGAGGAAGACGGCGCCACCCAGGCGCCGCGCGCTCCGCGCCGTGCCGTCCCGCAGGTGGTGGAAGCTGCTGCCCCCGTCGCCATTGCCGAGGTGGAAGAAACCGTGGACGATCAGGTTCTTGAGCTCACCGATGCCCTGCCCGGCGAACCGGAGGCGGTCGCCGCGCCCGTGCAAGAGGAGCCGGTCATGACCGTGCCGGCCAAGCCTGACCCCAAGCCGGCCAAGGCCGCGCCGCGCCCCCGCGTCGCTGCTGTGCCCCCGCCCGAAACATCGCCTGAAACACCGAGTGTCGTCATGTCCGATATCAGCGCGCAGGCCGCACGCGAGTCTCTCGTCAGCCTTTCCAAGCTGCTGGTCCGCCCCGAGGATGGCCAGTCCAACACGCTGGAAGGCCTTGTTCGCGACATGCTTCGGCCGATGCTGAAGGAATGGCTCGACGCGCATCTGCCCGAGATCGTCGAGTCCATGGTCAAGCGCGAGATCGACCGGATCACCGGCCGAGTATGACGGCCGGGCTGCGGCCCAGGCACGCGGTCCGGCATCCCTGAAGCCGCTACGGGTCCGGCGACCGATTCGCCGGAACATCCCCAGCCCTACCCCAAAGACCCCGCACTTCGCCGCGCTGCCCATCGGGCTGGCGCGCGCGGACGAGAATCACTAAGGGCCACGCATGACCGACACGCCCCAGACCGAGCCGGCCGCGACCGAGCTTGCCAAGACTTTCGATCCCACCGCCATCGAGGCGAAATGGTATGCCCATTGGGAAGGCAATGGCCTGTTCCGTCCGGCGCGACCCGACGCCACGCCCTTCACCATCGTCAATCCGCCGCCGAACGTCACCGGCAGCCTGCACATCGGCCATGCTCTGGACAATACGCTGCAGGACATCGTGATCCGCTACGAGCGACTGCGCGGCAAGGATGCGCTCTGGGTCGTCGGCACCGATCATGCCGGCATCGCGACGCAGATGGTCGTCGAGCGGCAGATGGAAGCGCGGCAGGACAAGCGCACCAACTACACACGCGAAGGCTTCGTCGAGAAGGTCTGGGAGTGGAAGCACGAGAGCGGCGGAACCATCACGCGCCAACTCCGGCGCCTTGGCTGCTCGATGGACTGGAGCCGCGAGCAGTTCACCATGGACCCGCACTTCACCCGCGCGGTCGTCAAGGTCTTCGTCGATCTCTACAACACTAAGAAGCCTGACGGGACGGGCCTCATCTATCGCGACAAGCGGCTGGTGAACTGGGACCCCAAGCTCAAGACCGCGATCAGCGACCTGGAGGTCGAGACGCGCGAGGTGCAGGGCGGCTTCTGGCACTTCAAATATCCGCTCGCCGATGGCGTCACGCTCGACAATGGGCAGGACTATATCGAGGTCGCCACCACCCGCCCCGAGACGATGCTGGCCGACATGGCGGTCGCGGTGAACCCCGAGGACGAGCGCTATCGCAGCGTCATCGGCAAGGAAATCCTCCAGCCGATCACCGGTCGCCGTTTCAAGGTGGTCGCGGACGAACATGCCGATCCCGCGCTCGGCTCCGGCGCGGTCAAGATCACGCCGGGCCATGACTTCAACGACTTCGAGGTCGGCAAGCGCGCCGGCATCGCCCCGGCCCAGATGCTCAACATGTTCGATGCCGAGGCCAATGTCGTGCAAACGGCGGACGGCCTCGTCCCGGACGAGTTTCTCGGCCTTGATCGCTTCGAGGCGCGCAAGCTGGTGGTCGAGCGGATGAAGGAACTGGGCTTCCTAATCCCCCATGTGACGAAGGACAAGGAAGGCAACGAGACCCTGCACGACGCCGAGCCGCGCACGATCCAGACGCCTTTTGGCGATCGCGGCGGCGTGGTCATCGAGCCCTGGCTGACCGACCAATGGTATGTCGACGCCGCGACGCTGGCCAAGCCGGCGATCGAAGCGGTGAAGTCCGGCGCCATCGAGATCGTGCCGAAGAGCTGGGAAAAGACCTGGTTCAACTGGATGGAGAACATCCAGCCCTGGTGCGTTTCCCGCCAGCTATGGTGGGGGCACCGCATTCCGGCCTGGTTTGGGCCCGTCAAACAAGACGGCGAGAATCTGAATATCGACGTCAAAGCACTCGATGGCCGAAAGATATTCGTTGCACAGAGCGCCGACGAAGCAATTGAACAGGCAGTCGCCTATTACGGCGAAGGTTACGAAATCCGAATTTCGGAAACACCGGCGTGGTCTCAGTGCGTGCAATCTGTGGTCGAAGCCACAGGTGGGCGGAGCGATCTAGTTCTGCTGAATCAGGACAACGACGTCCTCGACACCTGGTTCTCCTCCGCACTCTGGCCGTTCGCAACGCTCGGCTGGCCCGAGGACGAAGCAACCGCCCCCCTGCTCGCCAAGCATTACCCCAACGACCTGCTCGTCTCCGGCTTCGACATCCTGTTCTTCTGGGATGCGCGCATGGCGATGCAGGGCATCCATTTCATGAAGGACGTGCCTTGGAAGCGGCTCTACCTCCATGGCCTGGTGCGTGCAGCGGACGGGCAGAAAATGTCCAAGTCCAAGGGCAATGTCGTCGATCCGCTCGGCCTCATCGACCGCTATGGCGCGGATGCGCTGCGCTTCTTCATGGCCGCCATGGAGAGCCAGGGCCGCGATGTGAAGATGGATGAGAAGCGCGTCGAGGGCTATCGCAACTTCGCGACCAAGCTGTGGAACGCGGTGCGCTTCGCCCAGTCGAACGGCATCGGCGCCAGCAGCAGCGTGGCCGCGCCGCGTGACGTGAAGCTTGCGGTCAACAAGTGGATCATCGGCGAGGTCGTCGAGACGCTGGCCGCGCTGGATGAGGCGATGGCGCAGCTGCGCTTCGATGCTGCCGCCAACGCCATCTACCATTTCGCCTGGGATCAGTTCTGCGACTGGTATCTGGAGCTGATCAAGCCGGTGCTCAACGAGGATGCCGCCGTCTATCCGTGGATGGGAGACGAGACACGCGCCGTCGCGGGCTGGGTGCTCGATCAGATCCTCGTCATGCTTCATCCGTTCATGCCGTTCATCACCGAGGAGCTGTGGCACGGGCTGGGCGCACGCGAGAAGGATCTCATTGTCGCCACCTGGCCTTCACCGGACGCGCAGGTGGACGCGGAGGCCAAGGGCTCGACCGAATGGCTTATCCGGCTGGTGGGCGACACACGCGCGGCCAAGAACGAGCTGGGCATCGCGCCCGGTGCGCAGCTGAAGGCCTATGTTCGCGGCGCCAGCGCCGTGACGAGCGGCCGGATCAACCAGTCTTTCACGGCTCTGCGCAAGCTGGCGCGGCTTGATGTCGTGACGGATACGGACGCACCGCAAGGAGCCTCGATCCAGATCGTGGTCGACGAAGCGACCTACGTCCTGCCGCTCGAAGGCGTGATCGACATCGAGGCCGAGCGGGCGAGGTTGACAAAGTCACTTTCTGCCGCGCAGAAGGAGGCCAAGTCGCTCGAAGGACGCCTCGCCAATCCGGCTTTTGTCGAGAAGGCGAAACCGGAAGCGGTCGAAAAGGCGCGCGCCGACCATGCCGATAAAGTCGCGGAAGCACAGCGATTGGAGGCTGCTCTGGCGCGCCTGGGGTGAGCGATTGAAGAAGGCCGATGAGCGAGAGTCACCGATCTGATCGCGAGAATGACTCGCCACGGCCGCTGGCGGAGACGGTCGAGGATACCGGCTTCGAGGATGGGCCGCGCCACATGCGCGGCATGCGGGACCTGACGACGGGACCGATCTTCTCGACGCTGGTGGTCTTCACCCTCCCCACGCTCCTCGCGAACGTCCTCCACTCGATGAACGGCTCGATCAACTCGATCTGGGTCGCGCATTTTCTGGGCGAGGCCGCGCTGGCCGCGACCGCGAACGCGAACATCATCATGTTCCTCATGTTCTCGGTCATCTTCGGCTTCGGCATGGCAGCCAATGTGGTGGTCGGCCAGTCGTTCGGACGCGGCGATCTCCAGGCGGCGCGCCATGCCTTTGGCTCGGCGATCGGTTTCTGCCTGGGCCTCACGCTCGTCATCGCGTTAGCAGGTTATCTCTGGTCCGATCATATCCTGGCGGCTCTGTCCACGCCGCCCGAAGTGTTCAAACTCGCCAAGCTCTATCTGCATTATACCTTCTTCGGCCTGCCGGCGGGCATGATGTTCGTGATGGTGATGATGGGCCTGCGCGGCGGCGGCGATGCCATGACGCCGCTTTGGTTCATGATCATGACGGTCACGCTGGATATCGCGCTCAATCCGGTCTTCATCCTCGGCCTTGGCCCGGCGCCGCGCATGGGCATTGCCGGCTCGGCTTTCGCGTCCGCCTGCGCCAGCTACATCACGCTCGCGGCCATGGTCGCCTTCATCTACTGGCGCGACCTGCCGCTCCGGCTGCGCGGGCATGAATGGCACTATCTCAAGCCGGATTGGGCGCTGCTGCGTGTTGTCGCCGGGCGCGGCGTGCCCATGGGCCTGCAGATGGTCATTATGTCTCTCTCGACGCTGGTCATCATCGGCTTCGTCAATCGCGAGGGCACGCTGACGCTCGCGGCCTTCGCCGCGTCCCAGCAGGTGTGGAACTACATCCAGATGCCGGTCATGGCCGTGGGTGGAGCTGTCTCCTCCATGGCCGCGCAGAATATCGGCGCCGGCAAATGGGACCGGGTGGAGCAGACCACGCGGATCGCCATCGGCATCAATTTCGCGATGACCGGCGCGCTTATCGCGCTCGTCACGCTGTTCGACAGGCCCATTCTCGCGCTGTTCCTGGAAGGTGGGGGCAACGCGATTGAGATCGGTCAGCACATGATGCACATCGTCAACTGGAGCTACATGCTCTTCGGCGTCGCCATGGTGATGTTTGGCACGATGCGCGCCAATGGCGTGGTGCTGCCGCCGCTGGTCATCCTCACCGTGTCGCTCTTTGGCGTGCGGATTGGCTTCTATTTCCTGTCCTACTCCACGCTCGGGGTGGACGGGCTGTGGCTCAGCTTCCCGGTCAGCACGTCCGTTTCGGTCGTTCTGGCCTTCCTCTATTATCGCTTCGGCAGGTGGCGCGAGAAAACGCTCCAGATCCATCGGCCAACACTGCGCCCGTCCAGCTGACCCGGCAGGCGCGAGCGCGACCAGCGTTTGGGCCGCGTGCTGAATCGCTTTCAGAAGGGGCATGAGGACATGACAAGGGTTCTGGTGACAGGCGGAGCGGCGGGAATCGGTCTTGCCGTTGCGAAGCGCTTCGTGGCGAGCGGCGCGCGCGTGCTTGCCTGCGATGTGGACGAAGCGACGCTCAACAAGGCGCTCGACGACGTGCCCGGCCTGCTTGGTTTGCCCTGCGACGTGTCGGTCGTAGCGGACATCGACGCACTGTTCTCAGCGCTCGATCACCAGCTTGGCGGGCTCGATGTGCTGGTCAACAATGTCGGCATCGGCGGTCCCACGCTCCCGGCCGATCAGCTTGCCAGCGAGGATTGGCAGCGCGTGCTGGACATCAATCTCACCGGCACGTTTGAAGTGACACGCCGCGCGATTCCGCTGCTCAAGCAAAGCGCCGGCACGATCATCAACATGTCTTCGGCGGCGGGTCGCTATGGCTATCCCAACCGCATCGCTTACGCGACGACCAAATGGGGCCTGATCGGCTTCACCAAGACGCTCGCCATGGAGCTGGGTGCGCATGACATCACCGCCAACGCCATCCTGCCCGGCGCGGTGGGCGGCGAGCGGTTCGACAGGGTGATCGCGGGCCGCGCCGACATCAGCGGGCGCAGCATTGAGGAGGAGACCGCACTAGGCCTCGCCTCGCAGTCGATTAAGCGCATTGTCCCGCCCGAGCATGTCGCGGACCTCGCCCACTTCCTCACCACGCCCGCCGGTCGCTCGATGTCCGGCGCCGCGCTGCCGATCGATTGCGATCTTCAGCACGGCTGAGCAACAAAGCGTCACAGACCGGCCATTGTTTGCCCTGCAGTCGTTCCTACATTTTCCACACAGCCTTTTCTCAAGGAGATTAGTGACTTGAACGGAATGAAGACGACCATGCTGCTTTCGGCGCTAACCGCGCTGTTCATGACGCTCGGCTATATGTTCGGCGGCACGGGCGGCGCGATGATCGCGCTCGTCGTCGCGGCGGGCATGAACCTGTTCACTTACTGGAACGCAGACAAGATCGTCCTGCGCATGCACAACGCGCGTGAGGTCGACCGGGCCACCGCGCCTGATTTCTACGGCATGGTGGAACAGCTCGCTCGCCGGGCCGGCCTGCCGATGCCGCGCGTCTACATCGTCGAGGATCAAAGCCCCAATGCCTTCGCGACCGGGCGCAATCCGGAGAATGCTGCCGTCGCCGCCACCACCGGCCTGCTCGCCATGCTGAGCCGGGACGAGGTGGCCGCCGTGATGGCACATGAGTTGGGCCATGTGCGCAACCGCGATACACTGGTGATGACCATGGTCGCGACGATTGCCGGCGCTATCTCGATGATCGCCAATTTCGGCCTGTTCTTCGGCCATGGCGAGGACCGGCCCAATCCGCTGGTCGCCATTCTCGCCATGGTCATGGCGCCCTTCGCCTCGATGATCGTCCAGATGGCGATCAGCCGCACGCGCGAGTATGGCGCAGACCGGGCCGGTGCCGAAATCAGCGGTGATCCGGGCGCGCTCGCTTCGGCCCTGGCGAAGATCGCCGGCGCGGCGCAGCGCGTGCCGACCCAGGCCGCCGCTCACAATCCGGCGGCAGCGCAGCTCTACATCGTGCCGACCCATGTGTCGGACCTGTTCTCGACCCATCCGGCGACGGAGAAGCGCATCGCCGCGCTGCGTGCCATGCAGCCTTGTGCGGCGGTGGCGCCGCGACGAGCGCGCTCCGCACTCGATCCGCTCGGCGGGCGCTGACGCCCATGCGCCATGCCCCTGACGCCGCGACGATCGAAGCGCTCGCCCGCGCTGCCATTGCGGCGATGCCGCCGCTTTTCCGCGAGCATCTGGGCGGCATCGCCATCCAGGTGGAAGACTTTGCCGATGACGACGTGCTGGCCGATCTCGGCATCGAGGACCCGTGGGACCTGACCGGCCTTTATCATGGCCTTGCCCTGCCCGATCAGAGCATCTGGTCCTCAGGCGAGCTGCCGCCGGTCATCCGGCTCTATCGCCGCCCGCTGCTCGATGAATGGGTGCACACCGGCGTGCGCCTCGATGCGTTGATCGCCCATGTGATCGTGCACGAGGTCGGCCATCATTTCGGTTTCTCTGACGACGATATGGAGGCCATCGAACGGGACATGAGCCCATCTGACTGAAAAGCGGATCAGGGCTGGATATTCGCTGCCCTTGGCAATGTCAGAATAAACCGTGCACCCCGGCCCGGTGCGGATTGGGCCATGAGGGTTCCGCCATGGGCCTCAGCAATGGCCCGGGCCGTGGCGAGGCCGAGGCCGGCGCCTGCCGTTTCCCGACTACGCGAGGCCTCGATGCGGAAAAAAGGCTCGAAAAGACGCTCCGCCAGAGCCGGGTCGAACCCTGGCCCGTCATCGCGAACCGTCAGCACAATCGCGCCTTGAGTTTCTTCGATGTCGATCTTGCCGCCACCGGCATAGCGCTGAGTATTGCCGATCAGATTGCCGATGAGCCGCTGAAGCGACAGCCGGTCGCCATGCAGCCAGGCCGCCTGCGGTGCCCCCATAAGCCGGACCGGCGCATCGGCCCGGTCCCATCGTTCCAGCAAATCACGCGTCAGCCCCACCAGATCGACGGGGGTCGACTCCAGCCGCTGTTGCCCGCGCGCATAGCCAAGGATGCTGGCGATCAGGGCCGAAAGTTCGGCCAGGTCCGCCTCAGCTTGGCTGCGCACATTGGCTGGAAGCTTCGCGACATGAAATTCCAGCCGCGCGAGAGGCGTCGCCATGTCATGTGCAATGGCCGCGAGCATCATGGTGCGGCTGTCAACCAGATCGACAAACCGGTCACGCATCGCCGCGATCGTGACGGCGAGCTGAGCTATTTCCGGCGGGCCATTGACGCTGATCTCACCGCGCTTGCCGTCGAGATAGGCCTGATCGGCCTGCTCCGACAGCCGACGGATCGGCGACACGATCCCACGGCTAACCCACAAGGCGATGAGCGCAAGCAGCAGAGCCACCCCGATCGTGATGGTGAAGGTCGTGCGATGCCAGGCCGTCAGCACCGGTTGCGGCGCACTGCGAACGACGAGCCAGCGGTTCGACTCATCCCTTATCCCGGCGGAAAATGAGCCGAAGAAAGCGGGCGGCATCGCTTCGCCGCGCGGCCCGGGATGTGGCATCTCTGCCGCTGCGAAACGGACCCTCTCCCGGGGGCAACCAATCAGCCGGGCAAGAGGTCCCTCATAGTCTGTCCGGCGCTTTTCCCCGGGCCGTGGCACAAACGCCGTGGCCGCCGTTTCCCGGACCATCAGGACGGCCGGCCGATCCGGAAGATCGCGCCCCTTCAGCGCATCGACAAGGTCGCTTGCCAGTACGGGCGCGGGCCGTGGCGGCGGCCCAACGAATGTCACGATGAAATTGGCCCCGGTCAGCAACAGCAGCGCGGCAATGACGAGAAGCCCGATCTGGCGGGAAATGCGCCATCCCCGCAAGTGGTTCAGGCTCAGACTCATGCGCGCCGCACAAACAGATAGCCCTCGCCACGCACCGTTCGGATGAGGTCGCCACCTCCATGCTGGCCCAAC
Source organism: Sphingomonas sp. (assembly GCA_017304655.1). Classification (GTDB taxonomy): domain Bacteria; phylum Pseudomonadota; class Alphaproteobacteria; order Sphingomonadales; family Sphingomonadaceae; genus Sphingobium. Next base: position 95,818 of record JAFKLY010000006.1, on the reverse strand, counting down.
TTGGCTCGAAGACGGGAAATACCGACATCGACTGCCCGATCGTAAAACTCGGCATCAGCGCCATGCACGTCGAGCATCAGCGAATCCCGGCTGACCACGCGGCCAGGCCGACGCAGCAGCGCGAGCAACAGCCGGAATTCGTTGGTCGTGAGGTCGACCGGCGAACCGTCCGGCGCATGCAAGCTGTAGCTCGACGGATCGGCCAGCCATCCCTCGAAGCGGATCAGGTCCTCAGCTGCCTGTTCGCTCCGGTCCGGCCCGCGTCGGCGCAACACCGCCCGCACCCGTGCCAGTAACTCGCGTGGATTGACCGGCTTGGCGATATAGTCATCCGCGCCAAGCTCCAGCCCGAGGATCCGGTCGACATCCGACGCCATGGCCGAGAGCATGAGGATGCCGGGCGCATCCGGCTTCAGCGCCAGTCGCTTGAGCACGGAAATGCCGTCCTCCACGGGCATCATCACATCGAGGATGACAACATCGGCCGGTTCGCGTTCCAGTAACCGCGTCAACTCCGCGCCGCTGGCGACCGCACTGACGCGGAGATCATGCGCTTCGAGATACTCGCCAATCAGGAGGCGCAGCTTGGCATCGTCGTCGAGCACGACGATATGCTTGCGCTCCGCTGTCTCGCTCATTGATCGGCCCCCACCGCTTGTGTCCTCCGTCGCGGACCGCCTGCACGGGCGATCAGGTCGCTATGCCGATCGTCGCGCTGGCCGTGAAGCCTGCACTCGTATCGCCGCTCATCGTGAGAGTCATCACAGCCATCTGCGCGGTGCTGTTGTCACCGAAGACATTGTCCGACGACAGCGAGGAACTGTTGTAGGGCGTACGGCTGCCTGAATAGTCCGACGTTGCATAGACTTGGGCGCATTGCGTCGCCGGCATGGCGAATTGTGAAATGAGGCGCGCATAGCGGCCGCCGATCGCGTTGGAGAGGCTTGAGAACACCTCGAAATGGATGTGCGGGTAGCGACCGGTGTAGCAGCCGGGGAAGATAGTCGTGAAGGTCACTTTGCCGTTCGCATCGGACACCTGAACGCCGCGCAGATAGCTCTCGGCCGGCAGATTGTAGAGCGAGTAATTGCCGCTGCGGTCGCAATGCCAGATGTAAACGGCATAACCAGCAAGCGGCGCGCAGCTGTTGTTGGCGTCGACCAGCGTGATGGTGATGTCGAGCCTGATCCCGGTCGCCGTCGTCGTCGAGGAACCGACGAAGCTGGAGCGGATATCCTGTCGCACCACCCCGGTATAAGTGAGCACGTTGGACGTGGCGCCCGACGAGGTGTTGGTGCCGTCCGCCGGATAGGGCCCGTTGGTCTCGGTCGCAGGCACAGTGCAGGTGCCGGACGGCGTGGGCGTTGCGGTTGTTGTGGGGGTTGGCGTTGGCGTCGGAGTCGCCGTGACCGTTCCGGTGGCGATCGTCGTTGCAGTGCTTGTCGAGCTGCCGCTTTCCCCACCGCAGCCGACCAGCAGTGCCGTGCTACCGGCGCTTCCCAGCCAAAGCAGCGCACGGCGCCTGCCTATCTGGAGCCGACGGATCGTCGCCAGATCATGGGCAAGACCATGATCGTGATCCTGGTCGTCGGTGTGTGCGCTATCCGTCGCGGTCTGGTGATGGCTCATGCGGGCAGCTCCTGAGTAAAGGGGAGCTCCCATCTAGACCGCCCTCTATGCCCGGCGATGTCGCTTTGTTGCGAAATATTTCAGTGAACGCGGCGATCGCGACTGGATCACCGCCCTTGGTTGCGCCAGCGATTGATGGTGCGCTCGAGGATTTCCTCTTCTCCGCCCGTCTGCCGCCAGAGGTTGGAGAAGACCGGGTCGGCCGAAGCCGGCCGGCGACTGGCCTCCAGATCGTCGAACGCGACGCGGATCGGCACCGAGACACCCTCGCCGCAGACGATGCATTCGCGATTGCGAAGCGCCGGGATCGCATCGAGGAAGCCGCGCGAGCCTTCCGGCATCGCTGCCTTCACAAAATGCTGGTCGCGCTCGTTGTTGAGGCGCATCGCGATAAGCGTGCCGCACTGCGACAGCACACCTTCTGCAAGGTCGGACGGGCGCTGTGTGATCAGGCCAAGCGAGACGCCGTATTTACGGCCTTCCTTGGCAATGCGTTCCAGGATCTTGCGGACGCTCTGTCCTTCGCCGGTCGTGCTCGACGGGATGTAGCGATGCGCCTCCTCGCAGACGAGCAGGATCGGCTTCTGCTCCTCATCACGCGCCCAGATGGCGAAATCGAAGATCAGCCGCGACAGCACCGAGACGACGACATGGGTAATTTCGGATGGCATGGCCGAGGTATCGACAATCGAGATCGGTCGGCCCTGCGCGGGGAGGCGGAAGATCTTGGACAGGAACGCATGCATCGAATCAGCGACGAGCATCCCCGAGAACATGAAGCTGAAGCGCGGATCGGACTTGATCTCGTCAAGCCGGGTGCGCAGCCGCAGATAGGGCAGCGTGTTCGTGCTCTTGTCGAGCTTGCCCATCTCGTTGGCCAGAATGGTGCCAAGATCGGAGAGCAGATAGGGCACGGGCGAGTCGACCGTCAGGCGGCCGATGCCCTCGGCGATACGATTGCGCCCGCGTGCGGCAAGCAGGCACTTGGCCAGAATGTCGCAATCCTGCGCGCGCTCCGGGCCCTTGGAAGTGACCAGGACCTCACAATGCTCCTCGAAGTTCATGAGCCAGTAGGGCAGCTCGAGATTGGTCGCATTGTAGACCGCGCCATTGCTGGCGAAGGCAGCGCCATATTCGCCATGCGGATCGATCATCACGATATGGCCCTGCGGCGCCATGTCGCAAATACGGTGGAGGATCAGCGCGGCGGACGTCGACTTACCGGTGCCGGTCGAGCCGAGCAGCGCAAAATGCTTGCCGAGCAGCGCGTCGACAAGCAGCGATGCGCGCGTGGTGGCGGTGGGATAGACGGTGCCGATCTCGATGCGCGAACTGTCCTGCGCCGAGTAGATCTCCACCATGTCCGCGTTGGAGACCGGAAAGATCTGCGTGCCGGGCACCGGGAATCGCGTGACACCGCGGCGGAAGCGGAAGATGCGGCCGGTCAGTTGCTCCTGATCGCCCTCACCGACGAAATCGACATCGGCAATGATATGATCGGCCGAGCGCGTCACCAGCGAGAGCGTGCGGACGGTGGCGACCAGCCAGGACGGACCGACCTTCATTTTCACCTGGCTGCCAACCTGGCCGGCCATGGCGATGCTTGGATCGCTATCCTGGCTCAGTGCCTCCATGGCACCGATTTCGAGCATGATCTTGGCGCTGCCGCCTGAAATGGCGGAAACCAGGCCGATCTCGGTGTTGGCGAGACGGCGGGGCGGCACCGGGTTGTCGGCGAAATCGATCGGCGCGGGAACAGCCTGCCCGGTCTGTCCAGCGCCCGTACCTTTGCCCGTCATGAAATTCATGAGTGCCTTGCTCCCCCTGAGCGTGATCTCCCAAGGCGGTATCAGCAAGGCGTAAACAAAAGCCTTCCCACAGGGTCTTCTGCCGGAGCGGAGATTCCGCAGCGGCGACCGTCAGGAAAGCTGCATGCGCCCGGCAACGAAGCCGGCAAACAGCCCCATGGCCAGCGCCAGCGCAACCGCCGTAAACCCGTAGGCAAGATCGTGATCCAGCGCGAACTGGCCAATGAACCGCTCGAAACCGGTCTTGCGCACCTCGATCTCACGCGTCGCCGCCGCCAGTACCCGGCCGTTCTGCACCAGGAATGTCTCCGCCGTGTAGGTGCCGGTGACGACGCGGGCGGACAGCGGAAGCCGCGCGCGGTAGAGCACGCCATCGGTGATCTCGACCGATCCTGGCGCCTCCAGATAGAGGCCAGATCGTCCTTTCAGATCGTTGAGTCCCTTTGCGAACCGGTCAATCTCGGCCGTATCGCTGAGCGAGGACGGGGACAGCTGGAGCTTGGCCAGCCCCAGTTCGTAAATGGCCGCGGTGCGCTCATCGACCAGCTTGTCGATCGGCCGCGAGGAGGCGACGGCATAGAAGCTGGGGGCGGAGCGGAAATCGATGCTGTCGGCATTCACCCAGATACCGGCGATCTTGCGCTTTTCGCGCATTTTCACCGACTGGCTCGGCCCCTTGAGCACCACAATGATATCGGCAGGCTCCTCAGGCACCCGGCCGCCGGGATAGAGGATCGCGCCGAACAACAGCAATTCCGCGCCGGTAAAGCTGAACTTGATCTCGACGACGCGCTGCGACACGTCGGGCACCAGTTGCGGCGCGGCCTTCTGCGCCAGCGCCGCCGGACCGGCGAGAGCGATGAGCAGCAGCGCAAGCAGCGCGCCCAGGCGGCTCGATATCCAGCCCGTCATTGCAACGTCACCGTAAAGATCTCATCCGGCCGCCAGCCTAGCCCCAGCGCCATGCGGATGGCGACGATGAGCACGATGAATGCCAGCGCCACGCGCAGATATTCCGGCCGCGCTTTCATCGAGATGCGTCCGCCGATCTGCGCGCCGGTCACGCTACCGATGAGCAACAGGAAGGCCAGGACGAGATCGACGGCATGGGTGGTCGTGGCGTGGACCAGCGTGGTCGCCATCGTCACGAAGAGGATCTGGAACAGCGACGTCCCGATCACGAGCTGCGTCGACATGCCGAGGATGTAGATCATCGCTGGCACGAGGATGAAGCCGCCGCCCACGCCCATCAGCATGGTCATGATGCCCGAAAATATCCCGAGCAGCAGCGGCGCAAACGGCGAAATGTACAGGCCGGATGCGTAGAAGCGCCAGCGCAGCGGCAGCGCCGCAACCAGCGGATGGTGTCGCCGCTTTCGCGGCTCCGGCCGTTCACCCCGCCGGGCCATCACGAGCGCATGGATCGCTTCCCGCGCCATCAGCAGGCCGATCGAGCCAAGCATGAGCACATATAGAATGCCGATCACCGTATCGATCTGTCCCAGACGCTCCAGGATACGGAAGATGACCGCGCCGATGACCGCGCCGATCGTGCCACCCACCACCATCACACCGCCCATGGGCAGATCCACGGTCTTGCGGCCGACGTGACTGACCACGCTGGAAACGCTTGCGCCCATAACCTGCGTTGCGGCGGACGCTGCAGCGACGGTGGGCGGAATACCGTAAAAGATGAGCAGCGGCGTGGTTAGGAACCCGCCACCCACGCCGAACATGCCCGAAAGCAGACCGACAAGTCCGCCCAGCCCGATGATGACGAGCGCATTCACCGACAGATTGGCAATGGGCAGATAAATATCCATCCAGCCCTCGGTAGTCGCAAAGCGCGCGCGCCAAAAGAGGCGAGCCGGCCTTGTGCTCTAAAAATCGCTGACGAGCGTGATCGCCGGGCCGCTGGCTGGACGCGCATCACCCGCAATACGCGCGCGCCATTCGGCCGAGAGACGCAAGCCAATCCCAGCGAACGGGAAGCGCAGGCGCACTTCCGGGCCGAAGTCGAGCCGCTCTGCGCCGGGTTGAGCACTACCGGAGAGACTGGCACCGACTGTCAGCCGCGCCGAGGCACCACCCGGCGTCAGCCGATAGCCGAGGCTCGCCTTGCCGTCGGCGAAACCATCCGCACCCGGCAGGCCGACAACACCCACCTGCGCATAGCCTTCCGCCTCAACCCGCCGCGCGACATCGCGCGGGCCAAAGCCGCCGGCGGCGATGAAGGCAAAGCCATTGCGCCCGCCCGGCCCAATCCGTTGACGACGCTCGGCCAGCAGGGACAGGGGCAACCGGCCCGGCCGCCAGGCAAGACCAAGGGCCGCTTCCTCAGATGAAGCGCCGACGAAGGCCCGGCTAAGTCGCCCATAAGCACTCAACTGCCCCGCCGCACCGCGCACCAGCCGATAATCGATTCGCAGGCCAGCCTGCGACCCGCCGAGCAGCGGCGCACTGGCGAGGCCGCTGCCCACGTCCGGCCGCCAGAGCAGCCACGCCGCGCCTGACCAACGACCGGGGCCACGCGGATTTGGCGCGACCGTAACGGGCGACGGGGTTGCGGGGCCCCCCTCTGTTGCTGCCCGCCTGCCCGCGGCCTCCGGCGAAGCGGGCTGGTGCAGGTTGGCCGCCGCCGCGCCGGGCTCGGCGCGCGCGGACAAGATCAGCGCCCCGGTGCGAGTCGATGGTTGGGCAGTGACAGAATATCCCGCGTTCCAGGCATGATCCGCCAAAGAAGCGCGCGGACTCGTCGAAGGGATGCTTGTGGCCGGCGTCGCTACAACAGACGCGGACCCGACTGGCGGCTCTGCCCCGCTGCCATCGTCCCGGATGGAGCGAACCGATGCGGCCTGCCCGTCATGCAACACGTCGTCGGACCCGCCGAGCATCACCGGTGTCAGCACCATACCGGCGCGCAGGCAGACCCAACCGCCGAGCACCAGACCCAGGAACCGGAGCGGGTGTCCGCGCGTGTTCATGCCTCGGCCGAGGACGAATCGCCAGGAAAGCGGTGCGCCGTCTTGTCCCAGGCAAGATCATGACCGCGCAAATGGCGGATATAGATCGCAACGGCCCGCCGCGCTGCCATGATGGCGATGATGTTAGCGATGAGCGTGCGCGGCACGGACAGCAGTGCCTGCCCCGGCCCGTAGGTGCGCCAGACGAAGATCATCCGCACCAGCATGCGCCAGAGCGCCAGCACCAGAGTCGCAACCAGCAGCCAGGGCAGCGGCGCCGGCCAGGGCGTGGGCGCGCGCCCGAGCAGACGATCGGCCAGCGCGAGCAGCACCGCTGACGCCAGCCCGGCATAGGCCGCCAGAAGCACGACCGCAGCCAGCGCTTCACGCCGGTCCCGCAGGCGCATCCAATATTCGCGCCAGGAGCCGGACCAGCCCAGCCTGTCCCAACCCGCGAGTGCGATGCCGACCGTCCAGCGCGCCTTCTGGCGCACGGCCGCGCGCAGCGTATCCGGGAAATATTCGCGCGTCGCGATGAGGCTGCCCTGCGCGTCACGCATCCGCACCAATATGCCCCGGCCGCCCGCTTCGCCCAGGCGCAGGCCCAGCTCATAATCTTCGGTCAGGCTGGCTTCATCGAACGGCGTGCCCCCGCGCGCCGCCGCGATCCGGCCCAGTGCAGCGCGATTGAACCCGCAACCGACACCGGCAGAGGGCAAGGCGGCGCCCAGCGATTCGCGTACCCACAAGGACTTGCCATGCGCCTCGGCGAACTCGTCGCAATAGTGCCCGGCAATCCACGGGGACCGGGCCGTGGTAAGTGGCAGCACCGGCAACTGCACCAGCGCGAACCGCGGCGCCAGCAGGCCGAGGACCCGCAACGCATCGGGATGCACCACATCCTCGGCATCGTGCAGCACGACCACCAGCGCATCGCGCCGCGCCCCCTTCTCCCAGCGATTGAGGGCACGCCAGAGCATATTCAGGCAATCCGCCTTGGTCGTCGGTCCCGGCCGGTCATGGACCACGAGCGTCACGCACCCCTTGCCGCGCTCGGCGATCAGGTCGGTCACCGCATCGATGGTCGGTTGGTCATTGGGATAGACGCCGACAAAGATCTGCACATCCTCCCGCGCCCATTTATCGAGGCAACCGGAGAGCATCTGCGCAATTACCGCCGATTCATCCCAGGCAGGCAGGAATACGGCAATCGGGCCCGCCATGCCCGGCGGCGGCAAGTCCCGCGCCGTCATCCGCCGCACGCGCGAATAGACAGTCAGCGATCGCCATGAGCGCCGCGCTACATAGATGAGATCGATCAACAGATCGTCCAGACCACCAATCAGCAGGCCGATGCCCGCGAAAAGCAGCAGTTCATTGCGCATCAATTCGAGCGCAGTCAGGCCGAGAGACATTACACCCCTTTTGCCCGCAAAGACCCCACCTCGGCGAGCGAAGCCATATCGACGAAACATCCGGACGGATGCAAGCTCTTATTTTTCGATTATTCTCTTTACATAGAAGAATTTGCCTCTCTGACGCGAAACATCATGAGACAATCATGAATTGATTAGCGACACGCCCGAATCGCCGCTGCCGCATCGGACCGGTATGATTTGACGCCCCCGCCACGCGTCTTTAGCGAGGCAGGGTCATGGCAAAATTCGTTCCCCCCATCCGCTCCGCCCTATGGACTTTCCTGGCCGGCCAGGCGGGCAGCGGCGCGCTGCTTATTCTCGCCGCCGCGCTCGCCATCGCATGCGTCAACCTTTGGCCCGTCTCGGCCCATGCCTATCACGATCTGCTGCACTGGCCGCTTGGCTACAGCCTCTCGGCAAAGCTTGGCGAGATGACCCCGCACCTGTGGATCAACGACGGGTTGATGGCGGTCTTCTTCTTTGTGGTGGGGCTGGAGATCAAGCGCGAGTGGCTGGACGGACGACTGTCGACCTGGGAGCGCCGGCGGCTGCCGTTCATCGCAGCGGCGGCCGGCATGATCGCGCCGGCAATCGTCTATCTGGTCATCGCGCGCGGCCAGCCGGGCCTGAGCGCCGGCTGGGCGATCCCCGCCGCGACGGACATCGCCTTCGCCATTGGCGTGCTCGCGCTGCTCGGCAAGCGTGCGCCGCTCTCACTCAAGCTGCTGCTGACGACCATCGCCATCGTCGATGACATGGGCGCCGTGGCGATCATCGCCATCGCCTATACGGCCAGCATCGGCGGCGCAGCGCTCCTTGCTGCGGGTCTTGTCTATGGCGCGATGCTCTCGCTTGGTCGCCTGGGCGTCAAAGTGCTGTGGCCTTATCTACTGCTCGCCCTGTTGCTCTGGTATTGTGTGCTGCTCTCCGGCGTCCACGCCACAATCGCAGGCGTGCTCGCCGCCACAGCCATTCCCATTCGCAGTACGCCCGGCACGCCGGACGCGACGGACAGCCCACTTCACCGGCTCGAACATCTGCTTCACCCGTGGAGCGCCTATCTCATCGTCCCGATATTCGGCTTCGCCAATGCTGGTGTCGCGATCCAGGCGGATTTGCTGGGCCAGCTTGCCGCGCCCCTACCCGCCGCAATCGCCCTCGGCCTATTCCTCGGCAAGCAGATCGGCATTTTCGGCGCGGTCTGGATCAGCGTGCGCCTTGGCATTGCGACCTTGCCGCGCGGAGCCACCTGGCCGCAGGTCTATGGCCTCGCTTTGCTGTGCGGCATCGGCTTCACCATGAGCCTGTTCATCAGCGGTCTCGCCTTCCCCGGCGCGCCGGCTCTGGCCGAGGATGCCAAGGCCGGCATTCTCGCCGGCTCCATTCTCTCAGCCGTGATCGGCTTCCTGGTGCTGCGCTTCACGCCACTTCACCCCAATCATGATGCGATCGAAGCCGCACAAATGAGCGAGATTGCCGCCGATGGCGACGTAACCGAATGAGGCGCGGGCGGCGCGTCACCATCGGCCTGCTCGGTGGCTCGTTCAATCCGGCCCATGGCGGGCATCGATCCATCTCCCTGTTCGCCCGCGCAGCCCTTGATCTTGACGAAGTCTGGTGGATGGTCTCGCCCGGCAATCCTCTCAAGCCGCGCGCCGGCATGGCGCCCTTGTCTGCTCGCGTGGCGCGGGCACAGGAAACCGCCCGGCGCGCGCCGATCCGCGTCACTGCCATCGAGCAGACGCTGCACACCCGTTACACAGTGGATACGCTGCGCAAACTGCGCCAGCGCTACCCGCGCCTGCGGTTCATCTGGCTGATGGGCGACGACAATCTGGCCCAGTTCCATCAATGGAAAGCCTGGCGAGAAATCGCCCGCACATGCGCCATTGCCGTCATCGCCCGTCCGGGCTATACTCGGGCGGCTTTCGGCTCACCCGCCATGGCCTGGTTGCGGCGTTTCGTCCGACCCGCCAGCCAGTGCAAAAGCTGGACGACATGGAGACTGCCGGCGCTCGTGCATTTGCGCTTTCGCCCTGATCCCCGATCCGCCACGCTGCTTCGGCAGGAGGCGCCCCAATGGCATAGCCGCTATGCTCTCGCCTCGCTGCGCGATGGCGTGACCGGCCGCTGCCTCACCACCAAGGAGTGACATTGCCAGACCCTCTGCCGACCCGGCCCGCCCGTCCCGCCAATGATGCGGGGCTTCCTCTCACCGGCCCCGACCTGACGTCCGACCGCCTCCATGCGCTCGTGCTCAAATCGCTGGACGATGATCAGGCGCAGGATGTCATCAGTATCCCGCTCGCAGGCAAGAGCAGCATCGCGGATCACATCGTGATCGCGTCCGGCCGCTCTTCGCGTCAGGTCGCGTCGATGGCGCAGAAGCTGGCGGAGCGCGTCAAGGAATCCACCGGGCGTCCCGTCCGCATTGAAGGTCTGCCGGTGGCAGACTGGGTGCTGATCGACGCGGGCGATGTGGTTGTGCACATCTTCCGGCCCGAAGTGCGCAGCTTCTACAATCTCGAGCGCATGTGGGGCTTTACCGACGCGCCGCTTGCTGCGGGTGAAGCCTGAGCGCGCCTTTTTCTCGCTGACTGGCCAGGGGAGGACGCCGAGCCGTGCTGCTGCACATTGTCGCGCGCGGACGAATCGGCCGCTCACCTGAGGCCGACCTTGTCGATCGCTATCTCAAGCGCGTCACCTGGCCGACGAGGGTCACCGAATTACCCGACAAGGGCGGCAAGGAGCCCGCTCCGCCACAGCAGCCCGCCGTCACCGTCATGCTCGACGAGACGGGGCAGCAGATCAGCAGCATGGCTTTTGCTGACCGGCTGGGCCGCTGGCGCGATGACGGGATGCGCGAATGCCGCTTCCTCATCGGCGCGGCGGATGGTTTCAGCCAGGCGGAGCGCGACGCCGCCAGCCTGCGCATTGCCTTCGGCGCGATGACCTGGCCACACATGATGGCCCGCGCCATGCTGGCCGAGCAGCTCTGGCGCGCCACCAGCATCCTTGCCAATCACCCTTATCATCGCGAGGGTTAGGGCGTGACTTATCCCTCACCCCTCCCGCGGGCACTGATATCGCTGACCCATCCGACCCCGGCCGGTGCCCGAAGTGCCGCAATCATGAACAGGCGACCGTCCGGTCGATGATCTCGCTGCGCCGCCTTCCCCTTCTTCTGCTTGCCGTGGCCATTCCCGCCATCCTGCTCGCGCAGGGCAACGCCTCCCCCGTGCCGGGCACCAGCATGGCCGAGCAGCGCGCAGCGCTGGTCCGCGCCAAGGCGCAGGCCGAGGAAGCCCGCAAGCGCAGCGAAGCGCTAGAAGCGCGTGCCGGCTCGGCTGATCGGACGGCGGACCGCACGCGCGACCAGATCGCCGCCCTCGCCGCCCGCATCCAGCAGAGCGAGGCGGATCAGCGCGCCGGCGAGGCCCGCATTGGCCTGATCGCTGCCATGCAGCGTGCGCAGGCACGCCGCCTGGCTCAGCGCCAGAAGCCCATCGTCCGCCTGACGGCCGCGCTCCAGCAGCTTGCGCGCCGATCGCCCGTGCTCACGCTCGTCGAACCGGGATCGGTCAGCGATGCCGTCCACCGGCGCATCGTGCTGGCTCGCGCCATGCCGATCGTGCTGGAGCGTACACGCGGCTTGCGCGTCGAGATCGCCCGCAGCGGCGAGTTGCGGCGCAGCGCCCAGGCGGCCACCCAGGCCCTTGCTCGCACCCGCGATGGCCTGGCGGCACAGCAGCGCACCCTTGCCATGCTGGAGCAGCGCCAGCGCCTCGCTTCCCGCCAGCTGCGCGCAAGCGCCAGCCTGGCAGCCGAGCGCGCTCTGGCGATGGGCGAGGAAGCGCGCGACATTGGCGAGCTGATGACCCAGATCGAGGATGCCGGCCTCGTGCGGGATGCGCTGATGCAGTTGCCCGGACCGATGCCGCGCCCTGCTGCGCCGGGAGAAGCGCCGCTTCCCGCCGATCGTGCCTCCGTGGCGGATGGCGCCGCGACGCCGGCCTATCGCTTGCCTGCGGTGGGCGAGGTCGTCACCGGCTTCGGCGAAGTGAGCGAGAGCGGCGTGCGTGCGCGCGGCCTCACCATTGCCACCGCACCGGCCGCCACGGTCGTCGCGCCTGCGAATGGCCGCGTCGCCTTCGCCGGACCGTTTCGCGGTTATGGCCGCATCGTCATCATCGAACATGGCGGCGGCTGGACCAGCCTGATTGCCAATATGGACCGGATCACGGCGCAAGTCGGCGACGAGGTTCGCCAGGGCGATCCGCTGGGCGCGGCAGGACGGAGCCAGCCCCGCCTCATCGTCGAGCTCCGCCGCCAGGAGCGCCCCATCGACATTGCAGCGCTGCTGCGGTGATGGCGGTTGTGCATTCGCGCTCAGCAAACGCGCCATTCAGCAACCCTTCACTCTTCATCCCGCAGGATGCGCCGATGCTAGGCAGACCTGCCTTTCGCCCCTATAGGTTTCCTAAACCGTTCAATTGAAAGCCACGCCATGCCGAGTGCTCGCCGTACTTTCCTGCTCCGTTCCGCCGCCATTTTGGGCGCGATCGCGCTCATCCCCGCGTCGACATCGGCCGTCACGGAAAGTGAGAGCGAGACTTACAAGCAGCTCGACCTGTTCATGGACGTCTTCCAGCGCGTGCGCGCCAGCTATGTCGACAAGGTCGACGACAAGACGCTGATCAAGGGCGCCATCGAGGGCATGCTCTCCAGCCTCGATCCGCACAGCTCCTATCTCGACGTGCGCGATTTCTCTAATCTGCGCACCCAGACCGAGGGCAGCTATGGCGGCTTGGGCCTCTCGGTCACGCTCGAGGATGGCGTGGTGAAGGTGATCGCGCCGACTGACGACACCCCCGCCGCCAAGGCCGGCATCAAGGCGGGCGACTTCATCACCCATATCGACGGCAAGCTCATCTACGGCAGTTCGCTCGACGAGGCGGTGGACAAGATGCGCGGCAAGCCGGGCACGCCGGTCGAGCTCACTATTGTCCGCTCGGGCCGGGACGAGCCGTTCGACGTGACGCTCAACCGCGCGATCATCGACATCAAGCCGGTCAAGTGGCAGGTGAAGGGCGACGTCGGCGTCATCAAGATCGTCAGCTTCTCCGCCAATACCGGCGCCGATGTCGAGAGCGCGATCCGTAGCATCGACAAGTCGCTCGGCCACAAGCCGACCGGCTACATCATCGACCTGCGCTCGAACCCCGGCGGCCTGCTCGACGAGGCTGTGTCGGTATCCGACGCGTTCCTCGACAAGGGCGAAATCGTCTCCCAGCGTGGCCGCCTGCGTGGCGACAACCGGCCTTATTATGCCCGCCCGGGCGATGACGCCAAGGGCCTGCCGGTCATCGTGCTGATCGACGCGGGATCGGCCTCTGCCTCGGAAATCGTGGCCGGCGCGTTGCAGGACCATCATCGCGCGCTCATCATGGGTGAGCGCAGCTTCGGCAAGGGCAGCGTGCAGACGCTGCTGCCGCTCTCGCAGGATACTGCGCTGCGCCTCACCACGGCGCGTTATTACACGCCGTCGGGCAAGTCGGTGCAGGAGGGCGGCATCGAGCCGGACATCCTCGTGCCGCAGATTTCCGACCCGGATTACGCCAAGCGGCCGAAATATCGCGAGAGCGACCTGCGCAAGCACCTCATCAACGAAGCCAAGCTGGATCGCAGCGAGCTGGAGGCCGACACCAACACCGACCCGCGCTTCTCGGCCTCCGCTGATGATCTGAAGAAGCAGGGCATTGAGGACTTCCAGCTCCATTACGCGGTGCAGATGCTCGGACGGCTCGCCCCGCCGACGCAGATCGCCGCCGTGAAGGACAAGAAGTCGAGCGCGAAATAGGCCTTTCCAGAGACCCGCCATGTCCCGCGATGCTTCCCTGCACCTCGCCCGCTTCGTGGCGATCATGTTGCCTGTCGCGCTCCTCGGCGGAGCGCTGGCCTCGCAATATATTGGTGGCCTGTTCCCATGCGAGATGTGCATGTGGCAGCGCTGGGCGCACATCGCGGGAATCGCGGCGGCGCTGGTGGCAATCGCGCTGCGGAGGACGACGCCGTTCAGTGTCATGTTCACCCTGCTCGCCGCACTCGGCATCGCCATCAGCGGAGCCATCGGCGCGTTCCATGCCGGTGTCGAATATGGCTGGTGGGAAGGGTTCACCACCTGCACCACCAATGCCCGGAGTGCGCCGGGCCAGTCGATGCTGGACGCGATCATGCAGGCGCAACTCGTGCGGTGCGATGTCGCGCCGTGGGAGCTGTTCGGCATCTCGCTGGCAGGCTATAACGCGCTTCTCTCGCTGGGCGGTGCGCTGCTGATCGTCCTGGCTGTGCGCAAGTGGAGCCGGTCATGACTAAGTCTTTCCCGCCTCGCCCGGGCCAGCGCGGCGCTGACCGCGCCGCTATGCTGCGCGTCGATCAGGCCGGCGAATATGGTGCGGTGCGCATTTACGCCGGCCAGCTCGCCGTGCTGGGCGATCGTCATCCGCTCAGCCGCGAAGTGGCGCGCATGGCCGCGCAGGAAGAGCATCATCGCGCGCATTTCGACGCGATGATGGCCCAACGCGGTGTCCGCCCGACCATTCTCCAGCCCTTCTGGCATGTCGCCGGCTTCGCGCTCGGCGCTGCCACCGCGTTGCTCGGGCCGGAAGCCGCCATGGCCTGCACCGCCGCCATCGAAACCGAGATCGACGATCATTATGGCCGTCAGCTTGAAGAGATCGGCCCGTCCGATCCGCCTTTGTCTCAGGCGATCGCTGATTTTCAGGCCGAGGAAGTGGAGCACCGCGAATCAGCGATCGCTCACGGTGCGGAGACCGCGCCCGCTTATTCCCTGCTTTCTGGTATGATTCGCCTCGGCTGCCGCGCGGCTATCGCCTTGTCCCAACGTTTTTGAATAAGAGGAATTTCGCCATGCGCGCCCTGGTTATCGCCCTGACCTTCAGCACCGCCCTCATCGGCGCGCCGGCGCTGGCGCAATCGAGCCCGGCCGCGCCCGCCATCGGGCCGGAAGACACCGAGAAGGTGAAGCAGGTGTTCGTCTATGGCGATGATCCCTGCCCCAAGAGCGAGGGCGACGAAATCGTGGTGTGCGCCCGCATGCCGGATAATGAGCGCTACCGCATCCCCAAGGATCTGCGCACCGACCCCAATGACGCGAAGGTGCAGAGCTGGGGCAACCGCGCCCGCTCGCTCGAATATGTCGGCGCCTCCGGGACGGACAGCTGTTCCCCGGTCGGCGCCGGCGGCTTCACCGGCTGCTTCGCCCAGATCGCCCGCGCCGCGAAGGAAGAGCGCAAGGCCATGCTCGGCAGCGCAACCTGGGCCGATGCCGTAGAGAAGGCTCGCCGCGAGCGGCTTGGCAATCTCGACGCTGAATCCGAGGCGATCGAAAAGGACGTGAAGGCTGAGGAAGCCGAGAAGCAGCAGCAGACCGCGCCCAAGCCATGAGCCGCCCCCCGCTGCCACCGTTCACGGATGAGACCGCTGCGCAGAAGGCGCGCATGGCCGAGGACGCCTGGAACAGCCGCGACCCCGCGAAGGTCGCGCTGGCCTACACGACCGACAGCCGCTGGCGGAACCGCGCCGAATTCATCAACGGTCGCGGCGAGATCGAAGCCTTCCTCACGCGCAAATGGGCGCGAGAGCTGGACTATCGGCTGATCAAGGAAGTCTGGGCGCACCGGGACAATCGCATCGCCGTGCGCTTCGCTTATGAATATCGGGACGATAGCGGCACCTGGTTTCGCGCCTATGGCAATGAGAACTGGCAGTTCGACGATGCCGGCCTGATGGCCGTGCGCATAGCCAGCATCAACGAGCACCCGATTGCCGAGAGTGAGCGCAAGTTCCACTGGCCACTCGGTCGCCGGCCGGACGATCATCCGGGTCTCTCAGACCTCGGCTTCTGAGGCAGGCGAAAGGCTCACAGGAAATATTGCAGCTTGACCGTCGTCCCGCTCGTGCCGGGGCCGATGTGGAAACGCACGGCCTCGAAGCGCGGCGGCCCGAACATGATCTTGGGGTTTCGCGAAAAGCCGACACCTTCCCGCGGAATGCCCAGCATCGTGTCGATCTTGGCATTGTCATTTTCGTCATGCAGCGCCAGCAGCGCATAGTCGCCGGGCGGCAGATCACCGAAGCTGACCTGTGCGCCCGCACGCGCGGCAACGCTCGCCTTGAGCGAGGCGGGATCACGATCGCATTTGCCCGGGAAGAAGGCGGGATTGCGCGTGAGGCAGATCCGCAGCGTTCCCTTGTTCGAGCGCAACCCCTCGAAATGTACGTCAAGCGTTCCCGTCGCGGCGGGCGCCACAGCCTCACTCTGCGCCGGCGCGGCCAGATTGAGCGCCAGCAGACCAAGGGCAGCCCCGGCCGCGCGGCGGCACGCCATCAGGCCGTGTCGGCCCGCTTGAATGCCCCTGAAAGGCCTTTGTCCGTGCCGCACAAACGGTCCCAGACGCGAAAGTAGAGACCGTAATTGCATGGATAATGCTCGTGATGCCGCTGGTGGTGTGATGCGGTGATGAGCCAGCGCCCCGCCGGCCCTTCGACCAGCCAGCGCGGAAACATCTCCCAGCCCATATGATTGGTGACGCCCATCACCGTCATGATGGTGAGCACGAGGCCCAGCGCCGCGACATGAATGGGAATGAGGAACACCAGCACCGGGATGACGATGGCGCCGGTCAGTGCTTCCCAGGGGTGGAAGCTCATCGCCGCCCAGGCCGTGGGCGGTCGGCTGGCGTGATGGACGGCGTGGGCGATGCGGAACAGACGCGGCCGGTGCATAGCCCTGTGAGTCCAGTAGAACCATGTGTCATGCGCGAAGAGATAGGCCAGCACCGAAACCGGCAGATACCAGAGCGGATAGGCATGCAGATAAGTGTAGATCAGCGTCCAGCCGCGGTTCTGCCATCCCCAGGCAACCAACCCCGCCGGCGCGCCGAACAGTGCTGCGGAGAGGAGCGACCAACGGATTTCTCCACCGATCTGCCGGTCCAGCCCGGTATACAGCCCCGGCCGCACCAGCCGCGTCGCCAGCGCGAAGCCGCCGCTCGACAGCAGGTAACGCACGGCAATGATGCCCGTCATCGCGAGCATCGAGGCCAGAATGAGAGGCATCGCCTGCATGGCGGGGCTATAGAGCCTGCCCGCAGGAATTGAAACCGGGCGTTCGGTCCACACAAGAGAGGTTTTCGATCGGCGGCCATTGCTCTAGGACCACGCGATGACGCGCGGGCGCCCCATTGATCTTGCCATTGTCGGCGGCGGACTGGCCGGCGGGCTGATCGCGCTGGCAATGCGCGCCCGGCGGCCGGAGCTTCGCACCGTGTTGATCGAGGAAGCCACGCATGTCGGCGGCAATCACCTCTGGTCCTGCTTCGCGGACGATGTCGCGCCGGAGCATCGCTGGCTCATCGAACCGCTGGTGGTGCACAGCTGGAGCGGCCATGATGTGCGCTTTCCCGGCCATGATCGCAGCCTGCCGGTCAGCTATGCCAGTCTCACCAACGAGCGGCTCGGCACGGTGCTGCACCGCCTGATGCCGGAAGGCGACCTGCTGATCGAGCACGCCGCGCAAGCCGTGACGGCGCACGACGTGACGCTCTCGGACGGGCGCGTGATCAACGCGCGCGGCGTCATCGACGCGCGCGGCGCAGGCGATCCCTCAGCGTTGACGCTGGGCTGGCAGAAATTCCTCGGCCTCAGCTGGGTCTGCGACGCGCCGCACGGCCTCGCCAACCCCATCATCATGGACGCAACCGTCGACCAGAGCGATGGCTATCGCTTCGTCTACACCCTGCCGCTCTCGGCGACCGAGCTGTTCATCGAGGACACCTATTACGCCGAGACGCCGACTCTCGACGAACCGTCGCTGCACCAACGCATTGCCGCTTATGCGCACGCGCAGGGCTGGACCGGCGAGGCGAAGGGCCGGGCGGAAACCGGGGTGCTCCCGGTTTGCATGGCCGGCGACTTCGAGCGTTACTGGCAATCGAGTGCGCCCGGCGTCGCCAAGGTCGGCCTGCGCGGCGCCTTCTTCCATGCGCTCACCGGCTATTCGCTGCCGGACGCCGTGCGGGTCGCCGTGGCGATCAGCGATATGCGCGACCATTCCGGCGCCGCGCTGCACGAGGCGCTTCACGCGATGGCCCGCCGTCACTGGCATGGGCAGGCCTATTATCGGATGCTCTCGACGCTGTTGTTCCGAGCCGCCGATCCGGCCGAGCGCTGGCGCGTCCTGGCCCGTTTCTACCGCCTTGACCGGCGCCTCATCGGCCGCTTTTATGCTGGCCAATCCACCCTGTTCGACAAGCTGCGCGTCCTCACCGGCAAACCACCCGTGCCGGTCGGCCGCGCCATCCATGCGCTCGGAGCCATGCGTTCATGAAAAAAGCCGTCATCATCGGCGCCGGTTTTGGCGGGCTGGCGCTTGCGCTGCGCCTGCAATCCGCCGGCATCGCGACCACCATCGTCGAAGGGCGGGATCGGCCCGGCGGGCGTGCTTATGCATGGAACAAGGAAGGCTTCACCTTCGATGCCGGGCCAACCGTCATCACCGATCCCGATTGCCTCGCCCAGCTCTGGCGCCTCTCCGGCCACAATATGGCCGACGATGTGACGCTGCTGCCGGTCATGCCCTTCTACCGGCTCAACTGGCCGGACGGGACCAACTTCGATTATTCCAACGACGATGTTGCGCTGAACGCCGAGATCGCCCGGCTCGATCCGGCCGATGTCGCCGGCTACCAGAAGTTCCTGGCCTACAGCGCGGATGTCTTTCGGGAAGGATACGAGGAGCTGGGTCATGTCGCTTTCCTCGATTTCAAGTCGATGCTGAAGGCCGCCCCGGCACTGGCGCAATATCAGGCCTGGCGTTCGGTCTATTCCATGGTCTCCAGCTTCGTGCGCAACGAGAAGCTGCGACAGGCGCTCAGCTTCCACACGCTGCTGGTCGGCGGCAATCCGATGAAGACCAGCGCCATCTATGCGCTTATCCACAAGCTGGAGAAGCAGGGCGGCGTGTGGTTCGCCAAGGGCGGCACGAATGCCCTGGTGAGCGGCATGGTCACGCACTTCGAGCGACTGGGCGGCACGCTGCATCTGGGCGATCCGGTCACGAAGATCGAGACGGTGGGCGATCGCGCCACCGGCGTCGTCACCCGCGCGGGCCTGCGCTTCGAGGGCGACGCGGTGGCGAGCAACGCGGACATCATGCACAGCTATGCCGATCTGCTGGCCGATCATCCGCGCGGGCAGCGGCGCGGCGAGGCGCTGTTGCGCAAGCGCTGGAGCCCCAGCCTGTTCGTCGTGCATTTCGGCATCGAGGGCACCTGGCCCGGCATCCCGCACCACATGATCCTGTTCGGTCCGCGCTACAAGGAACTGCTCACCGACATTTACGATCATGGGGTGCTGTCCGAGGATTTCTCGCTCTACCTGCATCACCCGACCGTGACGGACCCGGACCTGGCCCCACCGGGCCATTCCACATTCTATGCGCTGGCACCCGTGCCGCACATGGGCAAGCTGCCGGTCAACTGGGACGAAGTCGGACCGATCATGACCGATCGCATCCTCGCCGAAATCGAGAAGCGGCTGATCCCGGACATCAAGTCGCGCATCAAGGTGCAATTCTCCTATGCGCCGCCGGACTTTGTGCATGATCTCAACGCGCATATGGGCAGCGCCTTCAGCCTGGAGCCGCTACTCACCCAGAGCGCCTGGTTCCGCACACACAATCGCGACGATGTGATTTCCAATCTCTATTTCACCGGCGCTGGCACCCATCCCGGCGCCGGCATTCCCGGCGTCGTCGGCTCGGCCCGTGCGACCGCCGCGCTGATGCTGGAGGACCTTGCATGAGGACGCGCGCATGAGGACGTTCAATCGCCTCGCCATTTATTGCGGCTCGGCCACGCCGCCGGACCCCGGCTACATTGCGCTCGCGCGGGAAGTCGGCGCGCAATTGGCTCGCTGGGGCATCGGCATCGTCTATGGCGGCGGCAAGGTCGGCCTGATGGGTGCGGTCGCTAACGCGGCGCTGGATGCCGGCGGCGAAGTGATCGGCATCATTCCCGAGGCGCTGGTCAATGCCGAGGTCGCGCATCGCGGCCTCACTGAACTGCATGTCGTGCCGGACATGCATGCGCGCAAGGCGCTCTTCACCAGCTTGGCGGACGGCTTCGTGACGCTGCCCGGCGGCGTGGGCACCATGGACGAGCTGTGGGAAGCGGTGAGCTGGGCGCAGCTTGGCTATCATGACAAACCCGTTGGCCTGCTCAATGCCGGCGGCTTTTACGATCAGCTCATCGCCTTCAACCGGCACATGATCGACACCGGCTTCATCCGTCAGCCGCATGCCAACATCCTCATCGCCAAGGCGACGTTGAGCGAACTGGTCGACGCGATGGCGAGCTATGTCTCGCACGAAACGATCTTCGCCATGAAGATCCACCGGCTCTAGGTGCAGGCATGAGCCGCGCCATCCTCGTCGCCCATGCACGGGACAGCATCGCGCGCGGCTCCAAGAGTTTCCGCACGGCCTCGCGTCTGTTCGATCCGGTGACACGCGAGCGGGCATGGCTGCTCTACGCCTGGTGCCGCGCCTGTGACGACATTGCCGACGGGCAGGACCATGGCGGCACGATGCGCGCGACCGATGATCCGCTCGCCCGCCTCGCCGATATCCGCGCTCGCACGGACAAGGCGCTGGGCGGCGATGCCCGGATCGAGGACCCGGCCTTCGCCGGGCTGGCGGTGGTCGCGGCGGAATGTGCCATGCCGCGCCGCTACATGGACGATCTGATCGCCGGCTTCGCGCTCGACGCGCAGGGCTGGCGCCCGCAGACCGAGGACGATCTGCTGCGCTATTGCTACCATGTCGCCGGCGCAGTCGGCTGCATGATGGCCATCGTCATGGGCGTGGCGCCCGATGACGGCGCGACGCTCGACCGCGCCTGCGACCTTGGCCTTGCCTTCCAGCTCGCCAACATCGCCCGCGACGTGGCGGAGGATGCGGCGGCCGGGCGCTGCTATCTGCCGGCGGACTGGCTGGCGCAGGCAGGCATCGCCCCCGCCGACCCGATGGCGCCTTCCACGCGCCCGGCACTCGCCGGAGTCACGCAGCGTACGGCCGCGCTCGCTGCCCGCTATGAGGAGAGTGCCCGACGCGGCACCCCAGCCCTGCCCTTCCGGTCCGCCTGGGCCGTGCTGGCGGCGGCAGGCATTTACGGCGGTATCGCGCGCCACGTCGCGGCCGATCCGGCAGCAGCCCTCGCCCACCGGGTCTATACCTCGAAATGGGAAAAGCTGGGCTGGTTGCTGCGTGCCGCTGCCCAATCCGCCGCGCGCACCACGCGCTATCCGCCGGCCCAGCGCGCGGCCGACCTGTGGCAGCGCCCTGTCGGATCCATTTGATCCCGATCAATTGCTTGGTGACATTTTTGCGGTTGAAGGGCCTTGCTGGGAGGTCCCGATGATTCCGACACGTCACGAATATTATCGCCGCCGCGCCACTGAGCACCGCCGCCTCGCGCTCGCCGCGACCGCGCCGGATCAGCGCGCCATGCACGACCGGCTGGTCGACGCCTATGCTGCGCTCGCCCGGCAATATCGTCTGCGCGAAGTGGTGACGCTCAAGGCCTGAGCGCGGGCGGGCCGCTTGGTGCGGCCACGCCCATTCACCCGTTCGTTCAGAAGCGCATGCCCACGCCGAGCAAAACATTGTCGCGGTCGATCCCGCCACGGATCGTCGCCGTACCTTGCTTGAGGGCATAGTCGTTATAGTCGGTGCGGACATATTCCAGTTTCGCATAGACGTTCGCCATCAGGCTCACCTGCACGCCTGCGCCGATATGCCAGCCGTCCATCTCCTCCGACACGCCGAAACTGTTCGCCGGCGTCACATGGTCGATATAGTTGAGCTTGGTCTGGCCGTTGGAGTAGCCGCCCTTGGCATAGAGCAGCACGGCGGGCGTCACATTAACACCGCCCCGCACGCCCAGCGTGATGTTGCGGCCTACCTTCGCGCAGGTCTCCACCTCGGTGAACACCTCGGCACATTCCTTGATGGATGAGGCGGCGACGCCGGCATAAGCGCCGAGCGTGAAGCCGCCAAAGCTGTGATCATAGCCGATTTCGCCGCCATAGATCACGCCGTCATCCTTGTCCCGCGTCGTCGCGCCGGATGTGCCGACATCGGTGCGCTGATGCGCCGAGACCTCGTCCAGCCCGACATGAATATCGGCCCGAAAACCGCTTTGCGCCTGCGCCGCCGCCGCCGCCGGGGCGATGGCCGTCATCGCAGCGAGTCCGGCCGCGAGCATGAATGTCTTCGTCAATTGATCCTCCGTCAGGTTGTCGCCCAACCCACCGATCCATTGACGGAGCCTTCATGCCCGGCCCTTACCGGGCTGGCTCGGACTCCTCCTTGTCCGGCGCCGCGCAGTGCCAGGAGGCGGCCTCTGCCGGATCGCCCTTGCCATCATGTCGCGCAATCTGCGGCCAGACGCAGACCGGACGGCTGCGCGTGCCATCGGCTCGGGTGGCCTTCAGCGTCGCCGGTGCCTGGCCCTCATTCACCCAGCGATCGAGCGTACCCAGCCAGTCGACCAGATCGGCACCCGGCCCGCCCCGGCAATGCTCGACGCCAGGCAGCATATAGGTGCGCAGGCTCTTGGCAGCCGTAGGGCCATTCGTCCTGCTCACCGCCTTCGCATAGTCCAGCGATCCCACCGGGCTCGGCCCCGGATCGGATTCGCCGTGCCACAGGATGAGCTTGCCGCCCCGCGCAAAAAAGCCGGAGAGATCGGCCTTCGTCGCCTCATAGGCCTTGGCAAAAGCGCTCGCTCGCGCCTCCGGCACGTCCGTCTTCGGGTCGAGCCGATTGAAATCGACGCTCCGCGCCCCGAACAGAAGGTGGGAGAGGCCCGGCATCCCGCCGCCATTGGCATTCGTGTTCCCGGTCCCCGCGATATTGATGAACCGGCCCCAGCCAAGCTCGCCGCCCTTGCTCAGCGGGAATTGCGCCCAGCTGCCGTCCGGCGCGCGCACGCCAGCATACATCGTCCGCAGCGCCCTCATTTGCCCTGCTGAGAGGCAGGAGGCGCCGCTTTGCCCCGGCTTGCACTGGAGCACCGTCGGGTCCCACTTGCACGCGCGCGGCTGGGCGATGACGCCATCGAGCGCCCCATCCGTCGCGTCACAGGCCTTGAGCACGCTGGCATTCACAAGCCCGAGCTGCGCCTCGCTGAAACCGCCCGAAGAAAAGCCGTTGTTGCGCAGGATCGCGCTGGTCTGCACCTGCAGGCTGTAAACCGGCGCGCCAGCAATGATGCCGTCATAATCCTCAGGGAAGCGCTGCGCTTCCATCAGCGCCATGCGTCCGCCGGTCGAACAGCCCTGGAAGTAGGCGCGGCTCTGCGGCCGGCCGTAATAGCCTTTGATGAGCGCCTTGCCGGCCACCGTCATGCGGTTGATCGCCCGCCACGCGAAATCTGTCACAGCCTCTGGCGCCTTGGTCCAGTCCGTGTCCCACGGTCCGGTGGAAGGATGGCCGCCGTCGGTCTGAGCGGTCGCATAGCCGGCCTTCAGCCCCTCGGCGGCGGCCGCCAGCGTGACGTTGCCCGCCCACCCACCACCGCCAAGGCCAAGCAGCTTGCCGTTCCAGCCCGCCGGCAGGCGATAGACGACACCGATACGGGATTCCGGCACCGGCGAGAGAATCGCGCGCACCTCGCAATAGGCCGGCAGTTTCGCGGCAGCATCGGCCGCCACCCAATGTGCGCTAGCTTCGGTCGCACCAAGCGCGCTGACATCGCCGGCAAGCGCGCAACGCTGCGCCTCGCTCTCCTGCGCGCTGGCCGGGGCTGCTGCGAGTGCCGCACCGAAAGCCGCCGATGCCAGCAGCACGCTGAGCCGTCTCATGCCCATCATCCCTCTCCTCTGTCTGATCTTTCGCTCTGCCTAGCGTGCAGGGGAGAGACAGGCCAGCACCGAGGCGCGCGCGTTGCGTCACGTGGCAAGTCCAGCGCGAGCGCGTCAGGCCGGCGCGACGCCTTCCGCCTCGATCAGATGATCGCCGATCAGCATGCCGACCACGCGCACGCGCTTCTCCACATGGTCGACCGGCACGCGGTGGAGCTGGAGATGGAAGAGCACGCCGCGCGGCCCCCGCAGCGCAAAGCCGCCCGCGTCGCGCACAAGCGTGCCGGTCATGTCGACGGGACTGCCAACGCTGCTCATACCGTGTCGCCCGGCCGCTCGCCGAGCAGCTTGAGCGCTCGCTCGCGCAGCCGCGCAAGGCCGGCATCATGCAGCGCCGGCACCGCGCACAGCAATCCGATGACGCGCGGATCGGCCTTGTTGAAGCAGATGGGATCACCCAACGCGTCCGTCACTCTGGCGCCGGCTTCCTGCGCGATCAGCGTGGCAGCAGCCACATCCCACTCGCCGCTGTAGCGCAGCCCGGCGACCAGATCCGCCTCGTTCGCCGCGACCATGGCCATGCGCAGCGCAATGCCATTCGGCTTGGGCACCATCTGATAATCGACATTGATGCCGCGCATGGTGTCGAGCGGCACACGGGCGCCGGAGAGCGTCGCCTGGCTCCCCACTTCCAACTGCGCGCCATTGCGCCAGGCGCCGCCACCGGCCACGGCCCACCAGCGCTCGTTCCGTGCCGGCGCGGCCAGCACGCCCAGTTGCACCGCGCCGCCATCGACCAGCGCGATCGAGACCGCCCAGCCCCGCCGTCCTCGTACGAAATCGCGCGTGCCGTCGATCGGATCGACCACCCAAGTGAGGCGCGACTGGCTTCGCGCGGGCGTCTCCGCGCTCTCCTCGGAGAGCCAGGCGGCCTCCGGCAGCAGTGCGCCCAGCTGCTCGCGCAGCAGCGCATCGACCGAGAGATCGGCCTCGCTGACCGGATTGCCCGGCGATTTTTCCCAATGCGCGCAGCCCGGTTCGTCCGGCCGCCAGAGCGCCATCGCGCGGTCAGCCGCCACATCCGCGATGGCCAGCAAGTCAGGGAGCAGCGCGTCACTCGCCGGCAATGGTCATCCCGTCGATGCGCAGCGTGGGGACATTGATGGCGTAGCGGAATTCCAGGTCATTCGCCGCGATTAGCCGGGCGAACATGTCCTTGAGATTGCCCGCGATCGTGATTTCCGCAACGGCATGGCTGACCGAGCCGTTCTCGATGAGGAAGCCGGACGCGCCGCGGCTATAGTCTCCCGTCACGGGATTGACGCCCTGGCCAATCAGCTCCGTGACATAAAGACCCCGCGTCACATCGGCCATCAGTTCACGCGGAGACTTGCGCCCGCCTTCGAGATGGACGTTGCTGGCGGTGACGCTAGGTGCACCGCCCCCGCCGCGCGCCGCATGGCCGGTAGGTGCCAGGCCAAGCTGCCGGGCCGAGGCGCTGTCCAGCATCCAGTCGGTCAGCACGCCATTGTCGATCAGGCGCCGGGTTGTGGTGGGCAGCCCCTCGCCATCGAACGGCCGGGATCGCAGGCCGCGCAGGCGCAGCGGATCGTCGACGACATGCAGCCCCTCGGGCAGCACCAGCTCGCCGCGCCGGTCCAGCAGGAAGCTCGCCTTGCGCGTGACGGAGGGGCCGGCAATCGCGCCGAGCAGATGGCCGATCAGGCTGTTGCCCACGCGCGGATCGAAAATCACCGGCATAGTGCCGCTGGCGACCCGGCTGGGATTGAGCCGCGCGACAGCGCGCGAGCCGGCACGCTGGCCGACCGATTCCGGCGCTTCCAGGTCGCGCAGTCGGCGCGCGCTGTGATTGGCATAGTCGCGCTGCATCGCCGCGCCCTCGCCCGCCACCACGCTCGCCCAGATGCTGTGATGCGTGCCGGCATAGGCCCCGGCAAAACCGTGGCTGGTAGCGAGCGCCATCTGCGCGCGGCCATAGCCCGCGCCACCGCCCTCGCTGTTGGTCACGCCGAAGACGCCGCGCGCCACTTCCTCGGCCTCCAGCGCGCGCGCGCGCAGCACGGCCGGCTCGGGCGCCGCACTGTCCTCGATTTCCAGCGAGGGGAACTTCTTGCGCAGCAGCCGGTCTTCCGGCGCAAGGCCCGCATATGCATCCTCAGGCGCTTCCTTCGCCATGGCGACGACGCGCTCGACCAGCGTCTCCAGCGTGCGCGGCGAAAGATCGGAGGAGGAGACGGTTGCCGAGCGCTGGCCGACGAACACGCGCAGGCCGATATGCTCGGATTCGCTGTTCTCGACATCCTCCAGCTCGCCCAGCCGCACGGTGACGCCCGAAGAGGCATCGCAGCCATAAACCGCATCGGCTGCGTCGGCGCCGCCCTTGCGGGCCGCGGCCACCAGCGCCTGGGCGCGGTCGAGAGCTTCGTTCAGGCTAAGCATAAGAGCGGATATCCGGGACTCGAAAACAGACGGCGCGCTTTAGCCCCGGCCAGATGAGGACGCAACGTGCCGGACCGGAGACTGCCGGGTTCCGCCTTGCCTTGCCGCGGGCGCATGCGCCACAGCTATCAAGATAGAAACGGGGAAGAGAGAAAAAAGGCCATGCGCACGGAAAAGCGGGTGAAGCGCGCGATGGCCGAAGACCATTGCGTTATGGCTCATGTCCGCGTGCACTTTCACCCCGGCAGTTCGGGCGTCGCCGCCGTTGACATCTTCCGGATCGAAGATGGCAGGATTGCCGAGCATTGGGATGTCAACCAGCCGGTCAACACCGAGCCGGCAAACGCGAACGGCATGTTTTAGAATGGCGGTGTCCAGCGGCTAACGGCGCAATCGTACTGGCTGCCAAAGACAAGCCGCCTCGCGGCCGGAGAATTGGCCCGCCCCTTGTCTTGTTGCATGAGTCCGATCTAGAAGCCCGGCAACCCCCTTCGATCACAAACGGAAAGAGCCCCATGACCAGCGCCACGCAAACCGCCGCCGACGTCTCCAAGGATATCTCGCGCATCTTTGCGCTGCAGCAGGCGCATCAATGGGATGTGAAGGCCTCCAGCGCGGCCGATCGCAAGGCCAAGCTCACCCGGTTCAAGGCCTCGATCGAGGCCCATGCCGACGATATCGTGAAGGCCGTGCTGGAAGACACGCGCAAGCCCGAAGGCGAGATTCGCGTGACCGAGGTGCTGAACATCCTCAGCAACATCCAGCTCAACATCGACAGCCTCGACGACTGGATGACACCGACCGAGGTGACTCCCACGCGCGTTCAGACCGACAAGGCACGGATCGTCTATGAAGCACGCGGCGTCTGCCTCATTCTCGGCCCGTGGAACTTTCCGCTCGGCCTCGTCTTCGGCCCGCTTGCGGCGGCCATCGCGGCCGGCAATTGCTGCATGGTCAAGCTGACCGACCTGTGCCCGGCCACGGCGCGCATCGCCAAGAAGATCGTCGAGGAAGTCTTCGAGGAGAAGGAAGTCGCCGTTTTTGAGGGTGACGTGAGCGTCGCCACGGCCCTGCTCGAGCTGCCGTTCAACCACATCTTCTTCACCGGCAGCACGCGCGTCGGCAAGCTGGTGATGGCAGCTGCGGCCAAGCATCTCGCCACGGTTACGCTGGAGCTGGGTGGCAAGTCGCCGGTCATCATCGACGAGGGCGCCGATGTCGGCGCGATCGGCGCGGCGCTTGCCGGTGCCAAGCAGTTCAACGGCGGCCAGGCGTGCATCTGCCCGGACTATGTCTTCGTGAAGGAAGAGCAGAAAGGTCCGCTGGTCGAGGCCTTCAAGGCCAATGTCCAGGCCAATCTCTACGGCGAGGACGGCGCAATCAACAAGTCGGCCATCGCGCAGATCGTCAACAAGGGCAATTTCGACCGGGTCAAGGGCCTGTTCGACGATGCCGTGGCGCAGGGCGCGACCGTTGCCGTGGGCGGCACCTTCGATGAGGCGGACCTCACCGTCCACCCCACCCTGCTGACCGACGTGACGCCGCAGATGAAGATCCTGCAGGAGGAAATCTTCGCGCCGCTGCTGCCGGTGATGACCTATGACAGCCTCGATCAGGCGATCGGCTATATCGAGGCGCGCGATAAGCCGCTGGCGCTTTATGTGTTCAGCCCGAATGAGGCCAATGTCGAGAAGGTGCTCCAGCGCACCTCATCGGGCGGCGCCACCGTCAACGGCGTCTTCTCGCATTATCTGGAGAACCGCCTCCCCTTCGGCGGTGTCAACGGCAGCGGCCAGGGCAGCTATCACGGCTATTTCGGCTTCAAGGCGTTCAGCCACGAGCGCGCCGTCTACCTGCATCAATAAGCCAAACCGGCTCCCGCCTGCGCCTCCCGGCGCGGGCGGGCCTCGGGCCGCGTCACTCCCCCAGCCACCAGCGCAGCATATGATGCGCCACGGCGACCGGTGACGGCGGCTGGAAGGCGGCATCCTCCGCTTCCGCCAGGGCCGCGCGAACCTCTTCGCGACTGACCCACATCGCCTCCGCGATTTCCTGCGTATCCAGCGTCAGCTCATCGCCCAGCGCCTGCGCGACGCAGGCGATCATGAGTTGCGAGGGGAACGGCCAGGGCTGGCTGAACAGATAGTCCACGCGGCCGGTGCGCACGCCGCATTCCTCCCAGATTTCCCGCCGCACCGCTTCCTCGATAGTCTCGCCCGGCTCGACGAAACCGGCCAGCGCCGAAAAGCGGCCGGGTGGGAACCGGATGCCCCGCGCAATCAGCACCTTGCCCTCATATTCGGCGAGCATGATGACCACCGGGTCCGTGCGCGGGAAATGCTCGGCGCTGCACGTGCCGCACTGGCGCGACCAGCCTGCCTTCACCGCATGGGTCTGCGCGCCGCAGCGGGCGCAATGCTGGTGGCGATCATGCCAGTCGACCAGGCTGCGCGCGCCGCCATAAAGCGCGGCTTCCGCATGGCTGAGCAGAGGCACGATCTGCCACACCTTGGGCGGAAAGACCGGCGGCTCGTCCTTCTTCTCGACGATGAGCGAGATGAACACCGGGGCACCATCCTCACGCAGCCCCAGCAACGCGTGGTCGCCAAGCTGCGCCCCGGCCGGCACCGGGTCGCTCGCCAGCATGCCTTCGTCGGTCGGCAGCGGATCGAGCCCATCGAGCCGGATGATGCGCGCACGCGGGTCCGCCCAGGCGACTGCCAGCCGGTCAGGATTGACGCGCAGCTGATCCGCACGATCCAGCGTGCCGCCGGTGAAGGTGATCGCGCGCTCTTCCGCCGTTTTTCTCTGGCTCATGCGTCCCCGTCCTCTCCGCCGGCCTCCAGCACTGCCTGCGCAACCCGCGCAAACACCGTGGGCAGGCCAGCCTCGCCAATACTGCCGAGCGGCCACCATTGGCCCGGCCCCAGCGCCTTGGCAAGCAGCGCCGGATCGGGCGGCACAACGAGCCTTAACCGCGCAATGCCCAGCTCCAGCGCGAAATGGGTGAAGACGTGACGCACGCCATTGTTGAGCCGTTGCCAGTCGCCGGGCAGCGGTGCCTCGGGCAGCGCGCCATCCTCGCGCCAGTCGCTGCCCGGAACGCCCAGCATCCCGCCGAGCAGTCCCTTGTCCGGCCGTCGCACGAGCCAGACCGCGCCGTCCGCTTCCACCCACCAGGCAGTGCCGGTGCGCGTAGGCCGCGCCTTCTTGGGCGCCTTGACGGGGAAACGCTCCGGCGCGCCGCTCGCCCGCGCCGCGCAATGCGCCGAGAGCGGGCATGTGAGGCAGGCGGGGCGCGTCGGCGTGCAGATCGTCGCACCGAGATCCATCATCGCCTGCGCGAAGTCGCCGCAGTGCGCGTCGGGCGTGATCCGGTCCGTGAGCGCGCGCAACTCGGCCTTGGCGGCCGGCATCGGCGTCTCGACCGCGAACAGGCGGCTCACGACGCGCTCGACATTGCCATCGACCACCACGGCGCGCCGATCGAAGGCGATCGCCGCGATCGCCGCCGCCGTATAAGCGCCCACGCCCGGCAGCGCGCGCAGGCCCGCCTCATTGTCCGGGAACTGCCCGCCCAGATCGCCCGCCACGGTCCGCGCACAGGCGAGCAGATTACGCGCGCGGGCATAATAGCCGAGCCCGGCCCAGGCGGCCATCAGATCGGCATCGTCCGCGGCGGCCAGCGCCTGCACGGTCGGCCAGCGGGCCAGGAAGCGCTCATAATAGGGAATCACCGCCGCTACCGTGGTCTGTTGCAGCATGATCTCGGAGAGCCAGACGCGATAGGGATCGGGCGGCGGCGCACCCGGTGGACTGCGCCAGGGCAGCGCGCGCGCATGAACGCGATAATGCGCGAGCAGCGCATCCGCGATCGTCCGTTCCTGCGTGATTAATCCGTCGACGGGCATGGCCCGCCTATGGCATGGACGGCGCGATGACAGAACCCACCGAAACGAAGCCGAAGCGATTGCCGCGCGCAAAAGCGCCGCCGGTGGCCGAGCGCCCGCGCATCGGCTCGGCCCGCGCCATTGCGGACCTGATGCCGGACATCGGCCGGGCGGCGTTCCGCAAGTTCGGCTTCATCCAGTCGAGCGTCGTCACTCGTTGGGCGGAAATCGTCGGCCAGCGCTATGCCCAGCTGACCAGCCCCGAATCGATCCGCTTTCCGCAGGGCAAGCGCTCTGGCGGCACCCTCCAGCTCACCGTCGCGAGCGGCCATGCGCCGATGGTGCAGCACATCGTGCCCGAGATCATCGAGCGGGTGAACCGCTTCTTCGGCTATGAAGCCGTCTCCCGCGTCGCGATCAAGCAGGGGCAGGTCGTGCCCGCGGAGCCGATCCGCCGCCCGCCGCCAGCCATGCTCCGGCCGATCCCGCAGGAACTGGGCGAGGGTCTGCGCGAAGTGAGCGACCCCGAGCTGCGCACTGTGCTCGAATCCATGGCCCGTGGCCTCGCCAATCCGGGTCGCGTCCCCAAGATCAGCTAGATTGAAGACCCGGAAAGGGAATGAGCCTGATGCTGCGCCGCCTGTTGTCCTGCCTTGCCGCCCTCGTCCTGATTGCCGCGCCGGCCGCGACGCCAGCCCAGAAGAAGGCCGCACCGGCCGACTGGAGCCGTACCGTCACGCTCGGGGCCAATGGCGCCTATGTCCTGGGCAATCCCAAGGCGCCGACCCGGCTGGTCGAATATCTGAGCTACACCTGCCCACATTGCGCGCATTTCCAGGCGGAAGCCGGCGCCCAGCTCAAGGCGCAATGGATCAAGCGCGGTCTCGTCGCGCTGGAATATCGCAATTTCGTGCGCGATCCCTTCGATCTGTCGGCCGCTCTGCTCGCCCGCTGCGGCGGCCCTGCCCGCTTTCTCGCCAATCACGAGGCGCTGTTCGCCAATCATGAGCCGTGGATGACCAAGGCGCAGGATTATGCCGGCAACCCCGCCAAATCCAGCGATCAGGTCGCCCAGCTCACCGACATTGCGGACAAGACCGGCCTTTTCGCCTTGCTCGGCAAGCGTGGCCTCGCCCCCGCTGCGCAGAAGGCCTGCATCGCGGACAAGCAGGCGATGAGCACCGTGCTGGCGCTCACCGCCGGCGCATGGGACAGCAAGGATTTCAGCGGCACGCCCTTCTTCATCGTGAACGGAAAAGCGCAGGCGGACGTGCACACCTGGGATGAGCTCAAGCCCCTGCTGCCGGCATTGCCCGCTCCGGGCAAGTGAGCTAGACCCTCGGCACGACCCGCCTTCCCGCCCGGCATGATGAGGCCTGACCAGACATGAAACGCATTGCTCTCCTTCCCCTCGCTCTCGCGTTGACTGCGGCGCTCGCCGCCTGCGGCCAGAAGGAAAGCGGCAGCAACGCAGCGGCCGGATCGAGCATCCAGGGCAAGGCCGCGCCGGCTGGGACGACCTGGGCTCAGCAGATCGTCGCGACGCCCGAGGGCGGCTTCCGCATGGGGAACCCGGATGCACCGGTGAAGCTCATCGAGTTCGGTTCCTACACCTGCCCGCACTGTCGCGATTTCACCGAGGAATCGCATGAGGGGATCGAGCGCGACTATGTGAACAGCGGGAAGGTGAGCTTCGAATATCGCAACTTCGTGCGCGACCCGATCGACATTGCTGTCTCGCTGCTCGCGCGGTGCGGCGGGCCGGAAGCTTTCTTCCCGCTCAGCCTGCAATTCTTCCTGAATCAGGAAGAGATGATCAAGCGCGTCCAGTCCGCTGGCGAGGGCGGCTATCAGTCGGCCATGAGCGCCGCGCCCAATGAGCGCTTCGTGAAGCTCGCCGAGCTCGCCGGGCTCATCGACTATGCCAAGCAGCGCGGCCTGCCCGAGGACAAGGCCCGCCAGTGCCTGGCCGATCCCAAGGCCGCCGAGGCGCTGGCCACCGGCGTCGAGCGCTCGACGGCACAATATGAGATCACCGGCACGCCCACGATCATCATGAACGAGAGCAAGCTGGAGAATGTGGCGACCTGGCAGGCCCTGAAGGACCGCCTCAAGGAAGCGGGCCTCTGATTGACTGACGGGGGCGCGACGCTTCGAGCCTTTTTTCCGGGCGCGCTCGCGCGCCGGGAGCGCGGCTGAGCCATGGGCATGCAGTTGCGCCGCCTCAAACTCACCGGCTTCAAAAGTTTCGTCGAGCCGACCGAGTTGCGCATCGAGCCAGGCCTGACCGGCATTGTCGGCCCGAATGGCTGCGGCAAGTCCAATCTGCTGGAGGCCATCCGCTGGGTGATGGGCGAATCCAGCCCCAAGTCCATGCGCGGCGGCGGCATGGACGATGTGATCTTTGCCGGCACCGCCTCCCGCCCCGCACGCGATTTTGCCGAGGTCAGCCTGCTGGCCCTGCAACCGCCGGGCACGGTGCTGCCCTCGGTCGAGCTGGGCGCGGATGGCGAGCTGGAAGTGGTTCGCCGCATCGAGCGGGGCGCCGGCAGCGCCTATCGCGCCAATGGGCGGGACGTGCGCGCCAAGGATGTCTCGCTGATCTTCGCGGACGCCGCCACGGGACCGCACAGCCCCGCGCTGGTGAGCCAGGGCAAAATCGCCGCTGTCATCGCCGCCAAGCCGGCAGAGCGCCGCGCGATGCTAGAAGAAGCGGCAGGCATCGCCGGCCTGCATGTGCGGCGCAAGGATGCCGAGCAGAAGCTCAAGGCCAGCTCGCTCAACCTCGCCCGGCTCGACGACATTCTGGCGGAGATGGACGTGCGCGCCGCCGCGTTGCGCCGTCAGGCCCGCGCCGCCGAGCGGTACACCGAGCTGAGCGAAAAGATCATCCTCGCCGAAGGCCGCGTGCTGTTCGCCCGCCATCGCGAAGCCGCACAGGCGGCCGATCGCGCCGCGCAGGACGCCGAGATTGCGGAAGGGCTCGTCCGCAAGGCGCAGGAAGCCCAGCTTGGCGCTGCCGCCCATGCGCAGGCTGCGGTCGAGACATTGGCCAAGGCCCGTGTCGGCGCCAACAGCGCGCGCGAGGCTGCGGCGGAAGCGCGCTTCCGGCTGGAGCGCCTGACCGCCGAGCGGGACACGCTCGTCCGCCGTATCGCCGAGCTCGAATCCCAGCTTGCGCGCATGGCGGAGGATCAGGACCGCGAGGGCGCGCTGGCGCTCGATGCCGTGACGGCCATCGAGACGCTCCAGGCCGAGGACGCCACGCTGACGGCGCGGATGAAGGAAGCCAGGGCCGCGCTGCCCGGCTTCGTCGCGCGCCTCGCTGAGGCGGAGCGCACCAGCCGCGATACCGAGGTGAGCCTGGCGCAGGCGATGGTGCGGCTTGCCGGCGAGCAGGCCGAGCGGCGCGTGGCCGAAGCCGGGCTGGTCGCCGCGCGGCAGAAGCTCGCACGCGCCACGGCAGAATGTGATCGCATCGCTCAGGCGCTCGCCGCTTTGCCGGACCCCGCACCGCTCGCCGAACGGCAAAGCGCCGCGGAACAGGCGAAGGACGCGGCAATGACGGCCCGCGCAGCAGCCGACGCGCGGATCGCCGCCGCCGCGCAGGCACGCGACATACAGACCGAGGCCGTCGCCGCCGAGCAGCGCGCCCTCGCCGCCGCGCGCGCAACCGCCGCCGCGCTCGACAGTGAAGCCAAAGCGCTCGCCAAGGGACTGGAAGGCCATGGCAGCGGCGAGCGCGCCATTGACCGGATCAGCGTTGAGCCCGGCTATGAGCGCGCCCTTGCCGCTGCACTGGGCGATGATCTTCAGGCCGGCACCGGCGAGAGCGGCAAGGCGCGCTGGGCCGGCGCCCCCATCATGGCGCTCGACCCGCCCTTGCCTGACGGCTGCGAACCGCTGTCCGCGCGCGTCAAGGCGCCCGAGGCTCTGGCCCGGCGCCTCGCGCAGATCGCCGTCACGGCGACCGACAATGGCCAGTCCCTCCATGTCGGCCAGCGCCTTGTCACACTGGACGGGCGCTTGCGCCGCTGGGATGGGTTCCTGGTCGAGGAGGGCGGCGTGGCAGCGGCCGAACGGCTCATCCGCCTCAACCGGCTGGAAGCCATCGCCAAGGAGCGCCCCACCGTGCTCGCCGCCGTCAGCGCAGCCGAGCGGGCGCTGGTCACGGCCGAAAACGCCTTGCGCGAAGCCAATGCCGAGGAACGCACGGCCCGCAACGCGGCGACGAGTGCAGAAGAGGCCCTGCGCGCGGCCGATCGCACGCTAGGCGAAGTCGCGACCATGCTGGAGCGGGTTGCGGGTCGCCGCGCCGATCTCGACCGGCGGGCCGGGGAAGCGGCAACCGACCAAACCGCCGCCGAGCAGGACGTGGCGCAGGCGCAGGCCGCCCATGACGCCTTGCCGAAAAGCGACGAGACCAGTGCCGAGGTTGCGATGTTCAAGAGCGCCGCCGAGGCCTGCCGCGCTGAAATCGGCCGGATCCAGACCGAGCAGGCGATGGTCGAACGCGCGGTCGGGAGCGATGAGGAGCGGACCAAGGCTATCCGTGCCGAAATTTCCGGCTGGAAGGCGCGCGCGGGGGACGCCGCCCGCCGCATCTCCGAGATGAAGGGCCGCGCCGAAGCCCTGACCGAGGAATTGGCTGTCGTGCGCGGCCGGCCGAACCAGCTTACGGCAGAGCTCGAGGCACTGGGCACCAAGGCGCGGGAAGAGGCAGAGCGCGCCGAACAGATGCGCGCGCAGGAAGCGGCCGCTGAAACGACGCTCGCCACGACCGAAAAGGCCCTCGCCGACGCCAACGAAGCGCTTTCGACCGCGCGAGAGGCACGCGCCGGTGCGCTGGCGCGCGCGGACCATGCCATCGCCCGGCGCAAGGACATCGGCCAGGCATGCGGCGAGCGCTTCGGCTGCCCGCCGCCCGTGCTGCCCGCAAAGCTCGGCTTTTCCAGCGACGAGGTTGGCCCGGCGGCGGACGAGCAGGCGCGTCACGACAAGCTGGTGCTGGATCGCGAGCGCATCGGCCCGGTCAATCTCGTTGCCGCCACGGAGCTGGCCGAGCTTGAGGAGACGCAGGCGAAGAGCCGCGCCGAGAGCGACGAGCTCAACACGGCGATCAATCAGCTGCGCGGGTCGATCGGCCACCTCAATCGCGAGGGGCGCCAGCGCCTGCTCGCTGCGTTCGAGGCGGTGAATGGCCATTTCCAGCGGCTGTTCACCACCCTGTTTCAGGGCGGCAGCGCCCGGCTGGAGTTGATCGAAAGCGATGATCCGCTGGAAGCAGGGCTCGAGATTCTCGCTCAGCCGCCCGGCAAGCGCCTGACCACGCTCACCCTGCTTTCCGGCGGCGAACAGGCACTCACCGCAGTCGCCCTTATTTTCGGACTATTTTTAACCAATCCGGCACCAATCTGCGTGCTGGACGAGGTCGACGCGCCGCTCGACGACGCCAATATCGAGCGCTTCTGTGGCCTGCTGGACCAGATGGTGCAGGATACCGCGACGCGCTACCTCATCGTCACTCACAATGCCGTGACGATGAGCCGCATGCACCGCCTGTTCGGCGTCACCATGATCGAGCAGGGCGTCAGTCGCCTCGTCTCGGTCGACCTTCAGGCCGCCGAAGAGCTGGTCGCAGCGGAGTAAGAGACATGACCGTTACGCCATTTGCTGGTTTCATCCAGCCTGATCCCAGCTTGCGCGCGCGACCCTTTGGCGAACTTCACACGCTGCTCGATATCCCGATCCTGAGCGGTCATCGCGCGGATTTGACGCAATTCTCGTTCGGCGATCCGGCGTTCAGGTCTCTTGTTTCGGCCATCAAAGTGCAGGATGGTTTCGAGGACCAGTGTACCGCCAAATATTATTACGACATGTTTTCGATCGCCACGGACACCATCGATCAGGTCGACCGCCTTGTCGAAGTCGGTGTTTACATGGGCGGTTCAGCGGTCATTCTCGCAGGTGTGATCGCAAATACCCAGCAGGAGCTGGTTCTGATCGACATCAATGAGCGCTGTCTGCTGTTCAGCTATGAGCGGATGATCCGCTCGTTCCCCTCGGTGGCTGACCGGGTCCGCCTCTTTCACGGCGATTTGCCGACCTATGTTCGCGATGTTCTCCTTCCCGAACAGGTTGCGAAGCGCATTCTCGTCCAACTCGATGGCTCCCACGTCTTTCAGGAAGTCATCCGCGATCTTGGCACCTTGTCATTCGTGCAGGACCGGCTGCACGGAATCATGGCGCAGGACACGCATCTGCGCGGCATGCCGCAAGGGGCGCGGTTCATCGACGCTGCGCTGTTCGGCGTCTTCGGCGGCGAATTCGAGTATCTTGCGATCGGTTCCGTCTACAACCAGTTCCAGGAAGAACTGCTCAAGCCCAATCGCTACGGCGGCAACTACTTCCTCGCCGGCAAGCCGGAGGGCATGTATCTGCCGATGAGCCACAACCGCTTCGAATATCCCCATCCGGACATCGCGATCGACGATTTCTTCTGGTGACGGTCACATGAGGCGCTGAGCTGCCCCGGCTCGCCAGTGTCTGGAACGCACAGACGAAAAAGGGCGGCGCTCGGTGGCACCGCCCAATCCTCCCGTCGCTCGGGAACTTGTCAGTTGGGGGCTTTGCTGATGTCCACCTTCTCCACCCATTCGGGGAAGAAGGTCGGCTCGCGCGAGGACCAGCCCGCGGCGGTGGCTGCAGCCTCGCTGATCGACTGCAGCAAGTGGCGCCGCCGCTCAGGATGCAGATGCGGCAGGCTGGCGGCCGCGCAGAACGCGCCAGGCAACCAGGGCCGCGCACCGGCACCGATCAGCCGCTCATAGAGGAAGCGATAGGCCGAGAAGCTGTTCAGCCGGTTTTGGCCGAGATCGAAGGCGGAGACGGACACCAACGGCGCCATGAACGGCTCGATCTGGTCGAGCCCGCTATCGTCGGGCACGCGGGCCTTGATCTCGTCGAGCCGGCCGTAAATCCGGGATTGGGCGCGAATGCTCGCTTCCTCGACCACGTCGCGACCCCATGTCTCCATCGGCGCGCCGCGGTGAAAGGCGATGTCCAGCGAGCGGCGAATGTACCGCTGGGTGGCAGCAGGGAAGGATGCAAACTCCCGCAACTCCGCGAGAGTGATGGCTCCGTCCGTCGGCTTTCCAACCTGACCCATAATGCCTCCATCTGTCATGTGGCATGGGGGACAATGCGCCGCCTTTGGTTACCGGCAGCTTAAGCGCCCGTTATGTCACATTCACATGGAATCAGATTTTTTTGTGCGTCGCAACAGAAAATTCGAACGCGGCCTGCAATTAAAGCAGCCTGGTCGTCATAAGTTGCTGTAAAGCAACATATTTTATCGAAAAACAAAATGCGCACATGCGCAGAACGCATGATGCGGCGCGCAATATGCCTGACCCGAGCGGGGCATTTCGCCCTCGACCCTCGCAGGTTAGCGCCTGACCGACCGGGCGCAAGGGACCTGCGACGGACCGCCGGACCGCGATCCGCCGGGACACCCGCGTGCCCCGGCTTGCACAAGCGCGCGTCAGCTGAAGGCCAAGGCCGTGCGGCGACGACGCATCGACACGCCCACCGCGCCCAGGCCGGCGATCATCAAAGCCCAGCTTGCCGGCTCGGGCACCGCGCTTGACACGGGGGGCGTAGCGAGTTGCTCGACCACGACATTGTCGAGCCCCACGCCCAGATTGCTCGAACTTGTCGAGAGGCTGGAGTAAAGGCCGATCGTCATGGCCGCGCCGGTGCCGGTGAAGCTGTAGACCTTGCGTTCCCAATCCGATCCGACGCCCGAGAGGCTCATCACATTGGTGAAGCTCTGGACAAGCGCCCCGTCGATGAAGAGATCGACCGTCGCGTCGCCATAAGAGCCCGCATTGCGGACGAAGAAGGCGCCCAGATCGAAGGCAACGCTGTACTGCACGCCCGCGAGCGTCGCGAAGCCATCGCTCACCACGCCGCCGCCACGGCCCACGCCGCCCGTCAGGTCGAGAAACTGACCCCCTTCTGAGCCGACCACGCCGTAGCTGGCGAAGGCGCTGTTATCCGTGAACTGCACCTGCGTGCCCGCCGCACTGCCGGCCTGCGCGCCGACGGTCCAGCCGGTGATGGTCGTGCTTCCCGGATTGAGGAACAGATAGCCGCCGATATCCGGCTGCTCGAAACCGCCATTGGTCAGCAAATTGGCCGCCTGGCCCTGCGCCGAAGCAAACATCAGCGCGCCCAGTGCCAGAGCGCGCGCAACGATGGTCGAAGTCATTCTGTCAGTCCCCACATTCCGGCGAAACTGCCGACGCCGCCGCTTAGCAGTCGGCGCCGGGGGGCAACAAATGACAAAGCCTGTTAGGCAGGCGTGCCGCTTTGACCTTACTGCCCCAAAAGGACGCAACGACGCGCCGGCACGCGGGTGCGGCCGACGCGTTCGCGCAGATCCGGCTCAGTCGCGGCGAGCGCAGCGGCAGTTGTCGCCGCAGGTGCAGGCCGTGCAGCGGCAGTCGGGAGAGCAGCGGTCGCTGGTGATCGCGGCGCGGGTTTTGTTGGTCACATCCGTCATTTCATGTCTCCTGTCAGATGAGGAGACCCGGATAGGCGCTCCGCCGGAGGCAGGCTTGAACGCAAGGGCTAAAGTCGCGTGAGCGTCGTCGCCGGCTGACCAAACGTGCGTCGGAAGACACGGCTGAAATGCGCCGAATCGGCAAAGCCGGCTGCATGGGCGGCTTCGGTCAGCGATTGCCCCTGCGCATAGACCTGCAGCGCCCGCACCAGCCGCAGCCAGACCATGTAGGTCTTGAACGGCAGACCGGTCTGCTCGACAAACAGGTGCCGAAGGCGGCTGGGCGAGAGAAACAGCCCGGTCGCGGCGGCCGCCCGGACCAGCGTATCGTCCGGGTGATCTGCGAGGTGCGCGAGGATCGGCGGCAGGCGCGGATCGGGCGCTGCCCCTTCGCCGCCCGGCACCAGCGTATCGAGCAGGTCTTGCCCGGTGGCCAGCAGCACTGCGGTCGGCAAGCCCGCGCTGAAGGCCTCGCGCAATGGAGCAGCAAGCGCAAACAGGTGCGCCGCATCCAGCGCAACCACATCCCGCTGCGCAAAAAGCCTAGCGCAAAGCGCCCGCCCGGCCCGGCTCTCCGGCTCGACGAACAGGAACAGCAGCATGCCATGCGCAACGATGCGATGCGGCGCGTCCGGTGCGACAGCAATCGTTTGCGCCTCGACCCGACCGTCCCGGCCAATCAGGCTGAGCGCGCCTGTGAGGCATAGCGTGATCTGGATCGCATGATGTGCATGGACGTCGGCATCGCCAAAGCCGTCACCGGCCTCCAGCACCCAAAGGCTCAAGCCCTGGGAAATCGCGAGCTTCGCCCGACCCCTCGTCATGCAATCCTTATATCATCGCGCCGCCACCCTGTCAGGCCTGGGTTCAGCCCGCCCTGGCCGGCGCGATCTGCGGCGCGGAGCGGAACAGCTCGCCGAACGGATCGTCCTCGCCCTCCCGCGCCGGCGCCTCGCGCACGGTCGCGCGGCGCATGTCGCGACGCTCGTTCCAGTCGAAGCCCGCCCCGCGATGGAAGCAGCTCAGATTGTCCCAGATCACCATGTCGCCCACCGCATAGTCGACGGAGATGACATATTGCGGCTGGGTGGCATGCGCGTTCAGATAATCGATCAGCTCGCGGCTCTCTTCCCAGCTCCAGCCGACTACCTTGTAGCAGTGCGATCCGGTGTAGATCACCTTCCGGCCGGAACCGGCATGGACATGGACCATCTTGTGGATGGGCCGGTGCCGTTCCATGATCTGCTCGTGCGTGATCTCCGCGCCACCCTGCTTGCGCGACCACCACAGGCTGTGCTCGCACTCGAGAGTCTCGATCTTGTCCTTCACCTCCTGCGGCAGGTCGTCATAGGCCGAGCGGGTATCGGCAAATTCGGTCGGACCGCCCGAGGCGGGCACTTCCACGGCGCGCAGCATGGAATAGCTGGTGCGCATGTCCATGAAGGACGAGTCCGAATGGAAGATCATGTCGCCCTTGCGATAGGTCAGTGCGGAAGGATCCCGATTGATCTCGCCCTGGGCATTCAGGTTGCCGGCGTTGAACAGGTACAGACGCGGTCGCCCCTCACGCGGTGGCAGGCTCTCCAGATGACCGAAATTGCGCGCGAAGGCGATCTGGCTCTCATCGTTCAGGCCGGTGTTGCGATAGACGGTCACGCCCCACTTATCCTGCTGGGCAATCAGGGCCTGCACGGTCTCGGCATCAAGAGGCTTGCTGATGTCGACACCCGAAATCTCCGCGCCGAATCGAGGCGTAATGGGTGTGGCGATCAAGGTCATGCGCATCCGTCTCCTATCAGAGTAGGTATTTTGCGCAGCATTGTTGCGAAAGTCAAGTCACCGGATGGAGATCGCCTTGTCGCAGATGGAAGGAAACGCCCGAAAAACGGGGAAAACACCGCACATTAAAGCTGCTGCGCCGGCGCGCCCCTCAGGCCGCGCGAATTCCCAGCCGGTCAAGCGCGCTGCTCAGTGCCTCTGGCAGCGTCGGCTTCGTAAGCAAAGGCCATCCCGCGTCCGCGATCGACTTCAGCGCCCTGTCATCATAGCCGGTCACCAGAATGAACGGGATCGCGCGCGCATCAAGCATCCGCAAGAGCGGCTCGGCCGTTTCGTGGCCCAGCTTGTAATCAACAATGGCGCAGTCGGGGCCAAGCGCCGCCGCCGCCAGCGCCTCTTCCAGCGATATGGCGTGCTCTACCTTGTGGAAACCGAGATCGGCCAGCATGTTCTCGAGCGCCAGCGCGATCATCACTTCGTCTTCAACGATCAATATCGATATCACGTCAGCGCTCCCTCATAGGGCCGCCGGCACCGCGCCGGATTCCCGAGCCTGCGCAAAAGGCCGGCAGCCCTCGCCCCAGCCCACGAATCGGAGCTATGGACGGCGCGCTGCGTCCTGTCTGTTCACAATCATACAGATGCGGGAACTCTCTTGCCGCGTCGCTCGTTCAAGGCGCACCATGCACAAGATCGTTTCATCCGAGCTCACCCAGAACCGCCTCATCGCCACATTGCGGCCGCAGCATCAATTGCTCTTCGCGTCGATCGCAACCGTCACGACGCTGCGCACCGGACAGGTTCTGTACGAGCCGGGCGACAATGTCACGGCAGCCTGGTTCCCGCTGGATTCGGCCGTGGCGTCCTTCCACGTCATCATGGAGGATGGCGCGGCGATCGAAACAGCGATGATCGGCAAGGAAGGCGCGATTGGCGGCATCGTCAGTCAGGGAAATCTGGCCGCGTATGCACGCTCCTGCGTGATGCACGGGGGCCGCTTCGCCCGGGTGGGTGTGCGCGATCTGGACGAGATCAAGCAGGCCGCCCCCGCCATCCGTCACTTGCTCGCCCGCTATGCCGACTGCCTGCTTGCCCAGATTTTCCAGTCGGTCGGCTGCAATGCCGCCCACCCGCTGGAGCAGCGCGCCGCGCGCTGGCTCACCTGTGCAGTCGACCGCACCGGCATCGACGAAATCACGATGACGCAGGATCAGTTCGGGTCAATCCTGGGGGTCGGACGCAGCTATGCCAGCCGCCTCATCCAGCGCCTGAAAGCACAGGGCCTGCTGGAAACCCGCCGCGCCGGCCTCATCGTACGCGACCCCCAGCAACTGCGCGCTCGCGCCTGCGGCTGCGAGGATCTGGTCCGCGCCCATTTCGAGCAAGTTCTGGCCGGCGTCTATCCGCCGCCCGCTGAGGAGGCTGAAGAGGAGGCCTGAGGGCAGCCACTCAAGCAAAGCAGAGTCTTTCGAGGCGATTCCCTAGTCGTCTCGGAGAGTCTGCACAGAATCCATCAAGACTTACGCGGCGGCGAAATGCAACATCGCAGAGGAAGTCTCTTTTCCGGTTACACCATCATTTTTGATCGACCGAACCCTGCTAAACTGTCGAGATGGAAACAATTGAACTCGATGCATCGGAATGAGAGAATTTCGAGGATTTCTATGATGCGCTACTACCTACACTCGGCGATCCAGCCCAGTATGGTCACAATCTGGCTGCACTTGATGCCATAGTCTTTTGCAGAGATATCAATGATTCATAACCGTCTTTCCAAATATTTACTCGCCATTCCCATAATGTCAGGCCAGAATTTCTGACCCTGTTCCACCAAGTTGAGACCATGCTTCACAGCGGTCGAGACGAAACCGGTCGAGAAGCATATTTCAAATTGGCCTGACGGTGGTTCCCTACCCAAGCCGACTGTCCGGTAGGTCGAATTTGGCCGCTTGAGCGTGGACAATCGTTCAAGGGGCCGGGCTGGCTGAGTCTGTCAACTATCCTTCGGAACGAGAATGACGATGGTGAATTCGCCGTCAGTCTCGGGCGCAGTGCTCGTCATCTGTCCGCCCAGGGTTTTCGCCAGATCGCGATAGAAATCGAGCTTGCTCTGCGGCACATTGTAGATCACCAGCGTCTCCATCATTCTGCCTCCCGTCATTTGAATGCGTCCGGGTAGCGGACCTTGAGCCATCCCAGCACGGCTTGCTGCAGCGCTTCGTCCACTCCCGTCGTCAGCCGAAGCACCGCGGCCGCATCGCTCGCGGAGCCGAGGCTTTTCAGCGCCGCGCGCACAGCTACCAGACGCGCCGCACCATCGGCCGTGCCGGGCGCGAGAAACTGCGCCAGCGCATCATTGGGCGACGTTTTCTGGTAGGGAAGCACATTGCTGGCGCTGACCAGCAACCGCTGGTTGTCAAGCGTCGCGCGCGTCTGGATAACTGTGTTGCACATTTCGACGGTACTCATCGGGACGGTACGCATTCCTAATGCATCCTTCGCCCCAGACGCATTGACCTGAGCGCTCCCAACGCCTGCAATGGCCGTCTCTACTTCGGTCGCGATTTTCGGCTCCGAAAGATAAGCGATGCAGAACATCAGGCTCTCGTCAATCGAGGCGCCGCCAGCAATCTTGATGACAGCATCGCTCAGCACCGCCGCAGTTTGCGGATCGACGCCGCCCCCACCCGCACCGTCTTTCACCGTGCCCGCCTGCGTCGCGGCGTTGATGCTGGCCACGGTCTCCGCCGCGAGCTTGAGCGCCTGATCCAGCCGTTCCTGTGCCAGCTTGTCTGCTGCGGCCTGCGTCGCCTCCAGCGTCTTCAAGCGCATGCACTCGGAAAAGTCCGCGCGCGCCTTCGCCTTGTCCTCGTCGCTGGCGTCGTCCTTCACCACCGGCTTGTCGTTGGCCTTGCAATCATTCTTCGCTGACGCCGCATCCAGATCGGCACGCGTCTTCGCCAGCGCTGCCGCGCTCGCCACGGTCTCCTTGCGGAATTCCTCCACCAGCTTGGCCGCCGCCTCGCCATCCTTGATCGACGCGCCGGTCGACGGGCCAGAGATGATCGTCGCGGGCGGGCGGGCCGTGCGCGTCAGTTGCTCGATGGCGAGGAACGCGATCATCGAGCGCTGGTCGCGTGCCGCCTGGGTGATGAAGGTCGTCCGGCCGATCGCGCCGGAGAGATAGCGCTCGCAAGTGCGATACATGGACTCGCGCAGCATGTTGATCGTCTGCGTCCGCTCGATCGTCGCGGCGGTCTCTGCGCTGCTGATCCCCAGTTCGGCGCTTACGTCCCGGTCCTTGACGCCGCCCTTGGCAGAAGCGCTCGTCGCATAGGCGCTGAACACGTCCGGGGCCGCTTCCGCGCACATGCGCCAGCGCACGGGACTGCCCGCATCGCCGGCCCCGAGCGCAGTCACTTCCGGGTTGAGTAGCAGGTGCCGCTGCTTGGCATCCACGGTGACGACATGGGCCAGACTGTCCGGCTTGATCGGCCGCGCCCGATAAATACTGTTGATCTCAGCACAGCCGCTCAGTAGCAGCCCTGCGATCACCGACGTCAGTACATAGACACGCATGGTCCGCTCCCCCCGAAGCAATAGCCGCATCCGCATCAGCAGACGCCCGGCCGCTCGGCGCCCCCGCGCCTTGCCGACTCCCTTGTTAACCGTTTCTCGCTGCTCCGCCGGTCGGGATTGCTCCGCTCTGCTCGGCAATCATGGCAAAAGCTGGTTCATTCCGGAGGTCGTCCCGCGCATGCAGGAAAGCGTCGGGGCGTCGCGACCCTCCCCTAGCGTGCCGCAGCGCAGCATCCTAT
Organism: Sphingomonas sp.; assembly: GCA_017304655.1. Taxonomy (GTDB): domain Bacteria; phylum Pseudomonadota; class Alphaproteobacteria; order Sphingomonadales; family Sphingomonadaceae; genus Sphingobium. Next base: position 51,539 of record JAFKLY010000006.1, on the reverse strand, counting down.
CTTGGGCTCTGGATTCCCCGGAAGAACGAAGATAGAACACAGCCCCATGAGTCTGACCCATATTTCCGTGCGCGGCGCGCGCGAGCACAATCTCAAGGGCGTGGATGTCGATCTGCCGCGCGATGCGCTGGTCGTCATCACCGGTCTCTCCGGCTCGGGCAAGTCGTCCCTCGCTTTCGATACCATCTATGCCGAGGGGCAGCGGCGCTATGTGGAGAGCCTCTCCGCTTATGCGCGCCAGTTCCTGGAGATGATGCAGAAGCCGGACGTCGAGCATATCGACGGGCTTTCGCCGGCGATCAGCATCGAGCAGAAGACGACGAGCCGCAACCCGCGCTCCACCGTCGCGACCGTGACGGAGATCTACGATTACATGCGCCTGCTCTGGGCGCGCGTGGGCATTCCCTATTCCCCCGCCACCGGCCTGCCGATCAGCGCGCAGACGGTCAGCCAGATGGTCGATCGCGTGCTGGCGCTGCCGGAGGGCACGCGCGCCTATCTGCTCGCGCCGGTCGTGCGCGGGCGCAAGGGCGAGTATCGCAAGGAACTGGCCGAGTGGCAGCGCGCCGGCTTCACCCGCGTGCGGATCGACGGCGAGTTCTACCCGATCGAGGAAGCGCCCGCGCTCGACAAGAAGTACAAGCACGACATCGAAGTCGTGGTGGATCGCGTCGCGGTGAAGGCGGACATCGCCCAGCGCCTGGCCGAGAGCTTCGAGACGGCGCTCAAGCTGGCCGAGGGGCTGGCTTATGTGGATCTGGCTGAGGGGACGGTGGCGGAGCTTGTCGCTCAGTCCCCCGCCCGCAAGCGGGAGGGGTTAGGGGAGGGCAATCCCGACGGCACCGTTGAAAACCCTCCCCCGCCCCCTCCCGCAAGCGGGCGGGGAGACGTCGGCGGCAACCTTAAAGGCGCCGGCATCCCCGCCAACCGCATCATCTTCAGCGAGAAGTTCGCCTGCCCCGTCAGCGGCTTCACCATCGCGGAGATCGAGCCGCGCCTCTTCTCATTCAACGCGCCGCAGGGTGCCTGCCCGGCCTGCGATGGCCTGGGCGAGAAGCTGGAGTTCGACGATCAGCTCGTCGTCCCCAATGAGGCGCTTAGCCTCAAGCAGGGCGCCATCGTGCCCTGGGCCAAGTCCAATCCGCCCAGCCCTTATTACATGCAGGTGCTCGCCAGCCTCGCCAAGGAATTCGGCTTCAGCCTCACCACGCCGTGGAACGAGCTGCCGGGCGAAGTGCGCCTCGTCATCCTGCATGGCACGGGCGGCAAGCCGGTCACGCTCACGTTCCAGGATGGCAAGAAGACCTACAGCGTCTCCAAGGCGTTCGAGGGCGTCATCGGCAATCTCAACCGCCGCATGCTGCAGACGGAGAGCGCGTGGATGCGCGAGGAGCTGGGCAAGTTCCAGACCGCGCAGCCCTGCGAGACGTGCCATGGCGCCCGCCTCAAGCCCGAGGCGCTGGCCGTGAAGGTGGCGGGGGACGACATCGCCACCCCCACCCGCATGAGCGTGGTCGATGCGCTGGCCTGGTTCACCGCCCTGCCGGCCAAGCTCACCGAGCAGCAGAACCAGATCGCCCGCGCCATCCTCAAGGAGATTGTCGAGCGGCTCGGCTTCCTCAACAATGTCGGCCTCGATTACCTCAATCTGGATCGCACCAGCGGCACGCTCTCGGGCGGCGAGAGCCAGCGCATCCGCCTCGCCAGCCAGATCGGCTCCGGCCTTTCCGGCGTGCTTTATGTGCTGGACGAGCCGAGCATCGGCCTCCACCAGCGCGACAACGACATGCTGCTCGTCACGCTCAAGCGCCTGCGCGATCTCGGCAACACCGTCATCGTCGTGGAGCATGATGAGGACGCGATCCGCGCCGCCGATCACATTGTGGACATGGGGCCGGGCGCCGGCGTGCATGGCGGCCAGATCGTGGCGCAGGGCACGCTGGCGGATATCCTCGCCACCCCCGGCAGCCTCACCGCCGATTACCTGAATGGCACGCGGGAAATCGCCGTGCCCGCCAAGCGGCGCAAGGGCAACGGCAAGAAGCTGACGCTCACCAATGCCCGCGCGAACAACCTCAAGGGCGTCACCGCGTCCATCCCGCTCGGCACCTTCACTTGCATCACCGGCGTCTCCGGCTCGGGCAAGTCCAGCTTCACCATCGATACGCTCTATGCCGCCAGCGCCCGCGCGCTCAATGGCGCCCGCGTCATCGCCGGCGCGCATGACAAGATCGACGGGCTGCAGCATCTGGACAAGGTGATCGACATCGATCAGTCGCCCATCGGCCGTACCCCGCGCTCGAACCCGGCGACCTATACCGGCGCTTTCACCAATATCCGCGACTGGTTCGCCGGCCTGCCCGAGTCAGCCGCGCGCGGCTACAAGCCCGGCCGCTTCTCCTTCAACGTGAAGGGCGGCCGCTGCGAGGTCTGCCAGGGCGACGGCGTCATCAAGATCGAGATGCACTTCCTGCCGGACGTGTACGTCACTTGCGAGGAATGCCACGGCAAGCGCTACAATCGCGAGACGCTGGAGGTGAAGTTCAAGGGCATGAGCATCGCGGACGTGCTGGACATGACGGTGGAAGACGCCGTCGAGTTCTTCAAGGCCGTGCCGCCCATCCGCGACAAGATGGCCATGCTCGCCGAAGTGGGGCTGGGCTATGTCAAGGTCGGCCAGCAGGCGACGACGCTCTCCGGCGGCGAGGCCCAGCGCGTGAAACTCGCCAAGGAACTCAGCCGCCGCGCCACCGGCAACACGCTCTACATCCTCGATGAGCCCACCACAGGCCTCCACTTCGAGGACGTGCGCAAACTGCTCGAAGTGCTCCACGCCCTCGTCGAGCAGGGCAACAGCGTCGTCGTCATCGAGCACAATCTCGATGTCATCAAGACCGCCGACTGGATCATCGACCTGGGGCCGGAAGGCGGGACAAAAGGGGGAGAAATCGTCGCCACCGGCACGCCCGAACAGGTTGCAAAAGAACCACGGTCATTCACAGGCCATTACCTGCGGCCCCTTTTGTCCCGTCAGAAGGCGGAAGCAGCTGAGTAATCAGCGGTTGCGACTTATGACGGCGTAAAGCCTGTCCTGAGCAAGCGTCGATCGAAGTCGAGACGCGCGTCGAAGGGGGGGGCGAGATCATCGCGGAGGGGACGCCGGAGCAGGTGGTGCAAGAGAAGCGCTCATATACCGGGCACTATCTCAAGCCGCTGCTGGAGAAGGGTTCGACGGGGGTGTTTGAGGCGGCGGAGTGAGATGCCCAGCATCTGAATAGCTTGTTGATATATTCGTCGAGATTCGGCAGCGTGGTCTGGGGAGATACCATGCGGCTAGTTAGAGTTCATGTGAAGAACTTCAGGGCGATTTCTGATCTAGAAGTCGACATTGGGCAACACACAGTCTTTATAGGCCCAAATGGAGTTGGAAAATCATGCATTCTCAAGGCAATAGATAAATTTTTCTCGAAGTCTGCAAACGTTTCAATTGAGGACTTTCATGAGAAGAACGTTGGCGATCCGCTAGAGATCATTCTGACCTTCGCCGATTTTTCCGCCGAAGAATCGGAGGTTTTTGCCTCCAAAATCCATAATGGCGAGATGTCGGTCGCTAGAGTTTTTCACGCCGGTGCAGCATCGCGCGACAATGGAAAATACTTCGGACTTTCGTTTAGAAACGAGCAGCTTCAAATCATTCGATTAATTGAAGGGGCGACGCAACGTCGTCAGGCATTTAACGAACTAGCCGGCAGCGTAGGGTTTGAAGATTTAATTGCCGCGACCAATGCAACACAACTGGTCGAAAACATGGAAAGCTGGGAGGCGGCCCATGTTGATCAGTGCACCCTTCATCGCGATGACGGTCAGTTTTTGGGATTTTCCAATGTGGCACGTGGCTCATTGGCTAAATATATATCCTTCGTTTTTGTACCTGCAGTTAGAGATGCATCAGCGGATTCGAACGATTCAAAAGGATCGGTCATCAATCAGTTGATTGAACTTTTGGTAAAATCCGTGGTACAAAAAAAAGAAGAATTTCTTCAATGGAAATCACAAGCCTCTCAAAGATACAGAGAGCTTCTCGATCCAGAGAATTTGGGCGAACTCGACGATCTATCTACAGAATTGTCAGAAACCCTTAATGTATATTATCGGGATACAGAGATAAACCTTAAATGGAGACCCGCAGAAGACCTTCAAGTCTCACTGCCGTTTGCAGACGTCACACTCAAGGAGCAAGGATATGATGGCCCAGTAGAAAACAAGGGCCACGGCCTTCAAAGGGCGTTCATTTTCACGCTGCTGCAGCATCTTGCCAAAGCGCTTTTTACAACTTCCCCCGATAATGGCGAGGAAGACGCTCCAGATGCAGCCGCTCTCCCATCTCCAAGCATCATTTTGGCGATCGAAGAACCGGAACTCTACCAGCACCCGATTAAGCAGCGCCACATTTCGAAGGTATTAGAACAAATCAGTGCCGGACATATTCCGGGGATCATGTCTCAAACCCAAGTAATTTTGTGCTCTCATTCGCCGCATTTCGTGTCCGCGGAACGGTTCGATGACATTCGCTTGGCCCGTCGCGAGGTTGTAGAAGTAGATCAGCCACCACAATGCGTGGTACGTCAAGTATCCTACGCGACAGTGTTAGCCACCCTCGACGCGGCCTACCAAAATGCTCCTGATGGGCATGACATTGAAGGCCTAAAAGCACGCCTCCATGTCGTGGATGAATCGGTCAACGAAGGATTTTTCAGCAATCTGGCCGTTTTGGTTGAGGGGGTAGGAGATCGAGCTGCGCTCCTCGCTGTTGCAGCCTCCAAAGATGTAAACTTGGCTGCAAGGGGGGTCGCAGTCCTGCCTATGAGCGGTAAGGGCAATATCGACAAGCCTCTCTGTATATTTCAACTTCTTAGAATTCCGACATACGCTATATTTGATAGTGACGGAGATAAGAACGAAGGCGATCGTAAACCCCAGCAAAATCTGGCTATCCAGAGGCTTTGTGGAGAAGCTGATCCGGTAGAAGTAAGAACTTATGTTGGGAATAGTTTTGCTTCTTTCGATACCAATCTCAACATCGTATTAAAAGAACAACTTGGCGAGCACTATCAGGACCAAGTCGAACTCGCCGCTTTCAAATTTGGGATGAAGGCCAGAGATGTAGTCAAGAACCCCGTCGGCTTTGCAGAGGTTGTAACTGGTTGTCTAGCCTTGGGTGGCTCGTGCGAAACGCTATCGCAAGTAGTCGACAGAATTTGCGAAATTGCTGCATAGGCTTACGGAATTACGGTGACACTTTAATAAAACCCCTCACCCCTCCACTAACCCCACAAGCCCTTCAAAATACCTGTCGCTATACAGCAGCGGCAGTCCATCCACGATGCACCGTGTTGCGATCAACGTATCAATGGTCTTGCGCACCGTGATGCCTCTGGCCCGTAGTGCCCGATAGTTTCGCTCCGCCAGTACCGTGACTTCGCGGCTGCCAATCTCCATCACATAGAGCGCCCCCACCAATCCCAATCTCACTGTCACTTATTCGTGCATTTCTCTTCGCTCGTCGCACCAAAGTCTTTCCCATTAAAGTATTGGATATACCACTTTATCTTGATACGGGATCGGCAGGGGGACATCATGGAAGCGGCAGAGCAGGACACCATATCCGTAACTTGGGAGGCCGCTAAAAACCCGTGGCGGCGTTATGGCGCGCGCCTCATCGACGTCTATGTCTTCGGTGAACTTACGCTTGGAATTGCCGGCCTGATGATCGGCCTTTGGGGTCCGGATTGGCTCTTCGATTGGGTGACGGACGATCAGCAATGGAAGCAGCTTCTGGTCTGGTCTCCGCTCCTCTGGATCTGCGCAACGCCCATGATTGCAACGGTGATTTCCTGGAAGGGCACGACGCCGGGGAAGTGGCTGTTCGGCCTGCGCGTGGTTGGCGATGGCCCTATCCGTTTTGGGGCGGCGTTTCGGCGCGAATGCCTGCTGCTGTTCTGGGGCATCGGCCTCGCCTTGCCGCTTCTCAATCTCGTCATGGCAATCCGCAGTTTCAGCGAAGTCGAACCGACCGGAGTCGCGCGCTGGGATGAAGCAACAGGATTGCGCGTGGAAGCACGGACAATCACGGGCTGGCGGATTGTCGGCGTGGTCATTGGCACGGTATTGGTCGTGACCGCATTGCTTGCGGGCATCTTTTTGCGGATCCTCAGCGCGGCAAATAGATAGGACATGGCTTCGCTACCGATCTTGACGCACTGACCGCGTCGCGATCACGCGCGACAGGCCTGAGATAACCCTGTCCTACACCGCCCAATTCATCATATGTGGTCAGTCCCCCTTCCCCCGGAGGACCCACATGACCAATCACCGCCCCGCCTCGTCGCCCCCCGCCGATCACCCCACCCGGCGCGCGTCACCCTGTCCGCACGGCCTCTCTCGCGCCCGCCTCGCCACCGCCCAGACCAGCCTCCGCGAAAGTTCAGGGGCGGAAGTTCACGACCCCGTGTCGTGAACTTCGTGAACTTCCGGCGCGCGCGGGGCCTCGTCCTGGCGCAGCGCGGGGGCGCGGGCGGGCTTTCTTCCGCCGCTGCCCTTCTCCTGTCACGGGCCGCCCCCATATCGGGCGCCTCACCCGACGGAAGAAGGAGACTGCCAGATGACCACGCGCACCGCATCCGCCCGCTATGAGGGGCTCGGCAAGGCCGGCCAGGGCCGCATCACCACCCAGTCCGGCGTGCTGACCGGTCAGGGCTATGGCTTCGGCACCCGCTTTGGCGATGAGCCGGGGACGAACCCGGAGGAGCTGATCGCCGCTGCCCATGCCGCCTGCTTCACCATGGCGCTTTCCTTCGCGCTGGAGCGCGCCGGCTTTGCCGAGGGCACGCTGGAGACGAAGGCGGCGGTGAAGCTGGAGCAGCAGGATGGCGGCTTCTCCATCACCCGCTCGGACCTGACGCTGGAGGCGAGCGTGCCCGGCATCAGCCCGGATCAGTTTGCGGAGATCGCGGCGGGCGCCAAGGCCAATTGCCCGGTCTCCAAGCTGCTCAACGCGGAGATCACGCTCGAGCACACGCTGCGCTGATCCGCGCATGTGGGGCCGGTGCGGGGCGCGCTTGTCGCGGAACCGTTCCGGTCCCTCGTTCGTTTCAGGGAGACCAGGCAGACAGACAGAAAAGGCCAACCGCCATGCCGACTCTCTCCCTCCGCAACACCGCGCTGATCGCGCTTGCCGCCGCCACCGCCCTGCCCCTCGCCGCGTGCAGCGATGGCTATGGCAATGATCGTCCGGGCTATGGCTATCGCGACACGGGCTATGGGGATGGCTATGTGCTGGGCCGTGACGACCCCATCTATCGGGATCGCGACGGCAGCTATTATTGCCGCAAGCCGGATGGCACGCGCGGCGCCATCATCGGCGGTCTGGCCGGCGGCGTGCTGGGCAACATCATCGCGCCGGATGGCAGCAAGACGCTGGGGACCATCATCGGCGCGGCCGGCGGTGCCGTCCTCGGCTCGCAGATCGACAAGGGCAAGGTGCGCTGCCGCTAACAGCCGGGCGTGCGGTGCGCGCGGGCGCGGAACCGGATGCGCCCGCCACGCGTTGATCCCATGAACACCGCACACGCCCATTCACAGCCACAGGAGGCCCCCATGTTCAGAACCTTCCTCGCCGGTGCTGTCGCCGCCTTCGTCGGCAGCCGCCTCATCCGCATGAACCGCGAAGGCACGTTCGAGCCCGCCCGCCAGCGCATCCGCGACGGCGCGGAGAAGCTGCGCGCCCACCTCGCCGAGCAGCGCGCGACGCTCCCCACGCCCGCGAAGCGCGCCGCGACCAAGCGCTGAGGCGATCCGCCGCGCGGCCCTGCCTGTATCCGAGGGACAGGGTCGCGCGGGGCAGGGCGCGGGAAGCGTCGGGATAATATCTCGGCTTCCCAGAGTCTTGCGACACGACTTTATCGGACCAGACTAATTTGACTTAGTCCAATCTTGGTGGCCCATCGCTTCTCCGACCGGCTCCAGCGGGCGCTTAGGCCCCACCCCGGCCCGGCCGCATCATCGTCCGGTCACCTCATTCTGGCGCCGTTCATCCAGCGCGGCTATAGACACGCGCCATGGCCCGTATCCCGCTCCCCCGCGCCATCGGCGCGCTCGCCCTTCCCGCCCTCGCCCTGCTTTCCGCCTGCGCCACGCCCGAAGCGCAGCTGCGCACCGGCCTCATGAACGCGGGCCTCAGCAAGCCCATGGCCAGCTGCATGGCGCGGCCGATGGTGGACAGGCTGAGCATGGATCAGCTGCTCAAGCTCCGCTCGCTCAGCAAGGTAGGCGATCTGGACCCGCGCAAGACGAGCTACGATCAGTTCATGCGCCGCATCCGCGCCCTGCAGGATGTCGAGATTCTGCGCGTCACCGCCTCCGCCGCGCTCGGCTGCGCGCTCGGCTGATCCGGCGGATTTCGCAACTTCGCAAATCCCTTTTGCCCGTTCCTGCGCTAAGCGCGCCATCACACAAGGATTCCGCGCTCAGGAAAGGCATCGTTCGCCATGAATATCCATGAATATCAGGCCAAGGAACTGCTCGCCAAGTTCGGCGCTCCCGTCCCCGCCGGCTTCGCCGCGCTGACGGTCGAGGAAGCGGTCGAGGCCGCCAAGAAACTGCCCGGGCCGCTTTATGTGGTGAAGGCGCAGATCCACGCCGGCGGCCGCGGCAAGGGCAAGTTCAAGGAGCTCGGCCCGGATGCCAAGGGCGGCGTGCGGCTGGCCAAGACGCTCGAGGAAGTCGAGGCACACGCCAAGGACATGCTCGGTAACACGCTGGTGACGATCCAGACCGGTGAGGCGGGCAAGCAGGTCAACCGCCTGTACATCACCGATGGCGTGGACATCGAAAAGGAATTCTACCTCGCCCTGCTCGTCGACCGCGCGAGCGGCCGCATCGCCATGGTCGCCTCGACCGAGGGCGGCATGGACATCGAGGAAGTGGCGCACTCCACGCCGGAGAAGATCCACACCATCACCATCGATCCGGCGACCGGTTTCATGCCGCATCATGGTCGCCGCGTTGCCGCCGCGCTGGAACTCTCCGGCGATCTCGCCAAGCAGGCAAGCAAGGTTGCGGGCGCGCTGTACAAGGCGTTCCTCGGCACTGATGCCAGCCAGATCGAGATCAATCCGCTCGCCATCGCCGGCGGCCAGATCCAGGTGCTCGATGCCAAGGTGGGCTTCGACGGCAATGCCCTGTTCCGTCACCCGGACCTGATGGCCCTGCGCGACGAGACCGAAGAGGATCCGATGGAACTGGAGGCGAGCAAGTATGACCTCGCCTACATCAAGCTGGATGGCGACATCGGCTGCATGGTGAACGGTGCCGGTCTCGCCATGGCAACCATGGACATCATCAAGCTCAACGGCATGTTCCCGGCCAACTTCCTCGACGTGGGCGGCGGCGCCTCCAAGGAGAAGGTGACGGCGGCGTTCAAGATCATCCTGAGCGACCCGGCCGTGAAAGGCATCCTCGTCAACATCTTCGGCGGCATCATGCGCTGCGACATTATTGCCGAGGGCATCGTCGCAGCGGCGAAGGAAGTGAATCTCTCCGTTCCGCTGGTCGTGCGCCTGGAAGGCACGAACGTGCAGCAGGGCAAGGACATCCTCGCCAGCTCGGGACTCGCGATCGTGCCCGCCGACGATCTGGGCGATGCGGCCAAGAAGATCGTGGCCGAGGTGAAGAAGCTCGGCTGACACGCCGGCGAATCTTCTCCGCTGCCGTTACGGATCGGGGCGCTTCGGCCATGGCCGGGGCGCCTCGTTGTGTTTGTGCAAAAAACGGCTGAAAATCACGGTATTGCGCGCTATATACGCAAGCAATTCCCGCTTGAACGCTGTGACAGCATTTGACGGGAAATGTAATGTCGTATAGCAATCCGACAGCGTCTTACGGAGAGCCCTCATGAAGATTCTGGTCCCGGTGAAGCGGGTGCTCGATTACAATCTGAAGCCACGCGTGAAGGCAGATGGGAGCGGGGTCGACCTTGCCAACGTCAAGCTGAGCATGAACCCGTTCGATGAAATCGCGGTCGAGGAAGCGATCCGCCTGAAGGAAAAAGGCGTCGCAACCGAGATCGTCGCCATTTCGGTTGGCGAGGCGAAGGCGCAGGAGACGCTGCGTACCGCGCTCGCCATGGGCGCAGATCGCGCGATCCTGGTCACGCAGGAAGGCGCCGTCGAGCCGCTCGCCGTCGCCAAGATCCTCAAGGCGATCGCGGACGAGGAGCAGCCGGGCCTCATCATCCTGGGCAAGCAGGCCATCGACGATGACAGTAACCAGACCGGCCAGATGCTCGCGGCCCTTCTCGGCTGGGCGCAGGGCACCTTCGCCAGCAAGGTCGAGGTTTCGGGCGACACCGTCAACGTCACGCGGGAGGTCGATGGCGGCCTCGAGACGGTGGCTTTGAAGCTGCCCGCGATCGTCACCACGGACCTGCGCCTCAACGAGCCACGCTACGCCTCGCTGCCGAATATCATGAAAGCCAAGTCCAAGCCGCTCGCACAGAAGACGCCGGCCGACTACGGCGTGGACACCACGCCCCGTCACACGACGCTCAACGTGAGCGAGCCGCCCAAGCGGCAGGCGGGCATCAAGGTGGCCGACGTGGATGAACTCGTCGGCAAGCTCAAGGCACTGGGAGTCGTGGCATGAAGACGCTGGTTCTGGTCGAGCATGACAATGCAAGCCTCAAGGATGCGACGCTCGCCACGGTGAGCGCTGCGGCGAAACTGGGCGAGGTTCATCTGCTGGTGGCCGGCGCCGGCTGCGCTCAGGTTGCTGAGGCAGCGGCGAAGATCGCCGGTGTCGCCAAGGTGCATCTCGCCGATGACGCCGCTTATGCACATCAATTGCCCGAGACCGTCGCACCGCTTGTCGTGAGCCTGATGGATCATCACGACGCCTTCCTCGCGCCGGCGACCACCACGGGCAAGAACATCGCCCCCCGCGTGGCCGCCCTGCTGGACGTGATGCAGGTGAGCGACATCATCGCGGTCGACGGGCCGGATACCTTCACCCGGCCGATCTACGCCGGCAACGCCATCGCCAAGGTGCAGACGAGCGATAAGAAGCTGGTCATCACCGTGCGCGGCACGGCCTTCGAGAAGGCCGCCAAGGACGGCGGATCGGCCGAGATCGAAGTCGTCGCGTCGACCGGCGATGCGGGTCTTTCGTCCTTCGTTTCCGCCGAGCTTGCCAGCTCCGAACGCCCGGAACTGACCAGCGCGAAAGTCATCGTTTCGGGTGGTCGCGGCCTCGGCAACGGGGAGAATTACCACGCGATCATCGAACCGCTCGCCGACAAGCTGGGTGCCGCCGTCGGCGCGTCCCGCGCGGCGGTAGACGCCGGGTTCGTGCCCAACGACTATCAGGTCGGTCAGACCGGCAAGATTGTCGCGCCTGAGATCTATATCGCCGTCGGCATATCCGGCGCGATCCAGCACCTTGCCGGCATGAAGGATTCAAAGACCATCATCGCCATCAACAAGGATGAAGACGCGCCGATCTTCCAGGTCGCCGACATCGGCCTCGTCGCCGATCTCTTCAAGGCGGTGCCGGAGCTCACGAGCAAGCTGTAAGTCATAGGCGATCCGGGCGGGTGGCGTTTCCCGCCTGCCCGGATCGAACTTCAGCCATCCGGCCATCATGGCGCTCTCAGGCCCTGGCGGATCCGGCCGAGCAAGCCCGTTCGAAAGACAAAGCCGAACAGCTCGATTGCGTGTGGGCGCGGAGCAGGGCATAGGCGAATTGCGTCGACTCCGTGTCGAAGGCAGCAAGCGCGAACCCGATAGTGGCACAGAACGCGCGTCGCCCCATTATTCCGGCCGCGAACGGCCCCCTGTTGATTTGCGAGAAACATGCCCTTTTCCAACCTTCCGCCCGTTCTTGGCGATGCATTGTCCGCGCGCGGTTATGCTGCCCCCACGCCTGTTCAGGCCGCCGTTCTCGAGCCAGAAGCGATCGATTGCGATCTTATTGTTTCGGCGCAGACCGGGTCGGGCAAAACAGTTGCCTTCGGTCTCGCCATGGCGAGCAATCTGCTCGGTCCCGATGGCTCCATAGAGCCTCGCTCCCTTCCTCTCGCGCTTATCATCGCCCCCACGCGCGAGCTGGCGTTGCAGGTCAGCCGCGAGTTCATATGGCTGTATGGCGCGTCCGGCGCCCGCATCACGACCTGCGTCGGCGGTATGGATGCCTCGAAAGAGCGCCGTGCATTGGCTGCCGGCGCACACATCGTCGTCGGCACGCCGGGACGCCTGCGCGACCATCTCGAGCGCGGCGCCCTCGATCTGTCCGCGCTGCGCGCCGTTGTGCTCGACGAAGCGGACGAAATGCTCGACATGGGCTTCCGGGAAGATCTTGAGGAAATCCTCGATGCGACGCCGGCGGAACGGCGCACGCTGCTCTTCTCGGCCACGATGCCCGGCTCGATCGTTGCACTGGCCCGCCGCTATCAGCGCGACGCCCTGCGCATCTCGACCGTCAGCGAGGATCGCGGCCACGGCGACATCAGCTATCAGGCCGTGACGGTCGCACCGGCCGATATCGAGAATGCCGTGGTCAATCTGCTCCGCTTCCATGAGGCGGAGACAGCCATGTTGTTCTGCGCGACCCGCGACAATGTGCGCCATTTGCACGCCAGTCTGGTTGAGCGTGGCTTCGGCGCCGTGGCGCTCTCCGGTGAGCACAGCCAGAACGAGCGCAACCATGCGCTGCAGGCCCTGCGCGATCGCCGGGCGCGCGTCTGCGTGGCGACTGACGTGGCGGCGCGCGGCATCGACCTTCCAACCCTCAGTCTGGTCGTCCATGTCGAGATTCCGCGCGATGCCGAGACGCTTCAGCATCGCTCGGGCCGGACTGGCCGCGCGGGCAAGAAGGGCACTGCGGTCCTGATCGTCCCCTATCATCGCCGCAAGCGGGTCGAATCCATGCTGCGTGGCGCGCGCATTCCGGCTCAATGGATCGCGCCGCCATCCGCCGAAGACATTCGGAGCGCCGATAGCGAGCGCCTGCTCTCAACGTTGCTGTCACCCGTCGATCTGAGTGAACAGGATTACGAGCTTGGTCGGCAGCTCTTGGAACAGCGCAGCCCGGAGGAGATCGCCGCCGCGCTGGTCCATGCCCACCGCGCGCGATTGCCCGCTCCGGAAGATCTCCTCGCCAGTGACGCGCCGCAGGAGCCGCGCGGGCCAAGAGCCGGCTTCGAGGGCAGCGCCTGGTTCCGTGTCAGTGTCGGCCGCAACCAGAATGCCGAACCGCGCTGGCTGCTTCCCCTGCTGTGCCGACGCGGCCATGTCAGCCGCAACGAGATCGGCGCCATTCGGATCGCCGCGAACGAGACCTTGTTCGAGGTTGCGGGAGCACAGGCGTCCCGTTTCCTGGATGCCGTCCGCCGCACCACCAGCGAGGAGGACGACGTCGACATCCAACCGGTCGAGGGCAAGCCGCGCGACGAGGCGCGGCGCCACCGCCGCGACAATGCGCGCCCAGTCCAAACCCCGAAGCCCTACCGCGCCCACACCGCGCGGTCGGACCATGGGGACTACAAGAAAGATCACAAGCCCGGGGCCAGCAAGGGCGCCTGGCACAAGAAGCCCGGCAAGGGGCGATGATCCGCATTCTCGTCGATGCCGATGCGTGCCCGGTCAAGGACGAGATTTACAAGGTCGCCTGGCGCCATGAGGTCCGCGTGATCATCGTCAGTAACAGCCCGATCCGCATTCCGGCGCATCCTTTGATCGAACGGGTCGTCGTCTCGGACGGCTTCGATGCCGCCGATGACTGGATTGCGGAGCAAGTCGACGGGGATGCGATCGCCATCTCGGCGGACATTCTGCTGGCTGATCGTTGCCTCAAGGCCGACGCAGGCGCTGTCCTCGCGCCCAATGGCAAGCCATTCACCACCGCATCGATCGGCAGCGCCGTCGCGACGCGGGCGATCATGGCGGATTTGCGCGCGGGCGGAGACGTCGTTGGCGGACCGCCCCCGTTCAGCAAGACGGATCGCTCGCGCTTCCTCTCCGCCCTGGATGAGACGGTGGTGAGGCTCAAACGGATCGCGAGCCAGCGAAACCCTGGCTGATACCGGACGAAGGTCGGCAATACGGTCCGACAGCGGTGGTCCCCTGTTAAAAAAGAGCCTGCGATCCTCGCCCACTGCATCCGTCACCATATCCTCAGACTAGCCACGATGTGCATGTCCGGAAGGACCTCGCCAATGCGGATCGTCGGGGGCACATGATCGCGACAATGCGGCCCATCACGAAAGTAGTTGAGCAGCATGCCAGCCGATGACGGCGAGCATCGATAATGTTCGCGTTCAGGGAAAGACGCGGATCCTGCCGACGGCTGCCAATGGCTCGGTAACTTGCCGATAAGCGGCGGCCACCCATTCAACCGACGAGCACTTTGTCCGTCCGCAAAATCTCGCATTGGAACGCGTTTCACCAGCCGGCACAGCACTCAGCCACCGACCCGATATGCAATGGATTGCGTTCATTTCGCGCTCATTTGCGACCAACCCATCCCATTCCCACACACCGAGCCTTGATTTCCTTGTAATTACGGTTATGCAATCGATTAACAAAATAATGGGGAGGAAACATGAAACGGTTCAATTCCGGCATCGCTCTGTTTGCGCTTGTCGCAAGCATGATTTCTGTGGACGCCGCTGCGCAGTCGACGGTTCCTGCCGAAAAATCTCAGCAATCGCGCGCTGCCGCAGCGCCGGCATCGGGCAGCGCGGAGCAAGACATCATTGTCACCGCCTCGAAGACCGGTGCTCAGGCACTTCAGGACGTCCCGCTTGCGATCCAGGTCTTCAGCGGAGAAGACCTGAGGGAACGTAACATCACCTCCGTCGGCGATCTCGTGTCGAGCGTGCCGGGCGCGTTCGAGGGCTTCCGCCAGTCGAATGGCTCGCGCTTCTACAATCTGCGCGGCAACGTCACCCAGAATGGCGATTCGCCGATCGGCTATTATCTCGACGACACCCCTTTCATCGTCACGAACTTCGGTATCGCGCCGCCGGTGCGGTTCCTGGATATGGAGCGCGTGGAAGTGCTGCGCGGCCCCCAGGGCACGCTCTACGGACAGGGCTCCTCCGGCGGCGTGTTCATCTTCCACACGCGCGATCCCAGCCTCGACAAGGTCGAATATGCCTTTGAAGCCGAGGGTTCGCAGACGGTCGGCGCCCATGCCCTGAACTATGGTTCGGCCGGCGCCCTCTCCGTGCCGATCATCAAGGATCGCCTCGGCCTCCGGGTCAGCGGGGGCTTCTCGCGCGATGCCGGCTGGGCCGACGCTTATTTCGGCCCTTATGATGGCACGCCGGACCAGAAGGGCGTTAACGGCGCCAAGAATGACGATATCCGCGTCGTCGCGTTGATCCGTCCGTGGGACAATGTGAACATCCGCGCACAATATTGGCACTTCCGGCCGCGCCAGAACTTCACCGGCTTCACGGCCTCGGTCGATCCGCCATACTTCCAGAACACCGCCGGCCAGAACGGCTTCTCTAACGGCAGCTTCACGCTGTGGAGCCTGACGACCACGGTGGATTTCGATGCATTCACGGTCACCAGCGCGACCAGCAATCTGGAGGGCGTCTTCGGGATCAACATCCCGCTGTCGCCGGCCGGCTCCTTCTCGAGCCAGTTCCTGCCCAAGATGTTCGCGCAGGAGCTTCGCGTCAACTCGTCGACCGATGGCCCGCTGCACTGGGTGGTTGGCGCGGCCTATCAGGACGGCAAAGGCCCGCAGGTCAACGCGCTGACGCTTCCGGGCCTCAACATCAATGCCGACAACAACACGCTGACCAAGAACTGGGCGCTGTTCGGCGAGATCAGCTACGACCTGTTCGATGGCAAGATCGTACCGCTGGTCGGCGTGCGCACCTATCATGACAAGCGCTCGTTCGCGGACAGCGGCGGCTCGGTGCCGACCAAGGCCAATGTCCAGACCTGGCGTCTCAACCTGTCTTATCTGCCCACGGACAATCTCACGATGTTCGTCTCGGCGGCTACCGGCTTCCGGCCGGGCATCGTCCAGTCGCGCGTCCAGGTTCAGTCGCTTGCTCTGGCTGGCGTTCCCGCCTCGGTAGCGCTCAGCCCCGAATCCTCGACCAACTATGAGTTCGGCCTCAAGTGGCGCAATCCGGACCGGTCGCTGAATGTGGGCCTCAACCTTTACCTGCTTCAGTACACCAATCTGCAGACATCGGTCACCGGCGGCATCAACAGCGTCAACGGCTTTGCAAACTTCGGCGATGCCACCACCAAGGGTGTCGATCTGGAAGTGCATTGGGATACGCCGCTCACTGGCCTCAATCTGGGCTTTGTCGGCAATTTCAACGACAGCAAATATGACTCGGTGAACAGCGTGATCGCTGCGGCGCAACCCCTGCTGCGGCCGGGAGCCCGTTTGCTCAACACGCTCTCCAACAACTACCGGTTCGATATCAACTACAACCGGGACATTTCCAGTAATCTCAAGCTGTTCAGCAATGTGTCGCTCAGCCACAGCGGTGACAGGCTGCAAGCCAGCGGCCTGACGGTCCAGCCGTACAATCTCATCGCGCTCACGCTGGGCGTGCGCCACAACAATTGGGAGCTGGCCCTCATCGGCAATAACCTGACCGATGAACGGGGTCCGACCTTCCTCGGCACGACCGGGCCGCAGTCCGGCTCCGGCCCGACGCCGCGCACCATCGGATTGCGGTTTCGCATCAACTCGCAATAAATCGCCTGCTCCCGTCCAGCGCCACGCCGCGCTGGGCGGGACAGAACTGAATAGGAGAGCGCAATGCTTGGACGAAAAGCTCTGTCAGCGGCCTTCGCCGGGGCCTGCCTGATTGCGGCACCCCCTGCGCTGGCCGCGGGGCTACAGGCCGGCGCGGCCAGGGTGGATGTCACTCCGGCCGCCGACAAGCTCCCCAAGACGATGCGCGGCATTCTCGACCCCATTTTTGCGCGGGCCATTGTCGTGGACGACGGCAGGGCGAAAGCCGCGCTGGTGACGATCGACGCCGGTGCCATTCCCCCGCCGATGTGGACAAGCGTCAGCCAGCGCGTCGAAAAGGAGTTCGGTATCCCGGCGACGCGCCTGCTCCTGACCGCGACCCATACCCACAGCGTGCCGTTCGGCGGCGGGGTCGTGAACTATGAGGATGGGATCATCGCTGCCATCCGGCAGGCCATGCGCCGCGTCGAGCCCGCGCGCATGTCCTATGGAACGGGCGTCTCCTATATCAACATCAACCGGAACATCATCGACCCCGAGACGCATCGCTGGTGGGAAGGGCCGAACTATGATGGCCCGTCGGACAAGACCGTCGCAGTGGTGAAGTTCGAGACCCCGGCGGGCAAGCCGCTTGCCGTCTACTATAATTACGGCGTGCACGCGGTGGTGACGGGCAATCTCGACATGCTCAGCGGCGACATTCCCGGCGCCACCTCGCGCTATATCGAGGAGTCCCTGGGCGATGATGCCGTCGCGGTCTATTCCAATGGGCCGGCCGGCGACCAGAACCCGATCTTCTTCCAGCAAACCTATGACCTGCGCGCAATCCGCATCAAGGATTACGCCAGTCGCGGGGAAGACATCAGCAATGCCATGCCGCCGGGCGGCCAAGGCCTCGACCGGACCAACCCCCGCGTCGCCAAGCTTCTCGATCAGCAGAAGCAGATGATCCTCTCCATGGGGCAGATGCTCGGTGAAGAGGTGCTCCACGTTTCGCGCGCGAACATGGAACGACCGGTCGAACAGGCTATGATCGCCGGCGCCAGCAAGTCGGTCACATGCCCGGGGCGCGAGCGGACCGACAGCGGCCGCGCCGGCTTCCCCGGCACTTATGTCGATGCTGCGGCTATCCCGATCCGCCTCAGCCTCCTGCGCATCGGCGATACGGTCATCGGCGGCGTGGATGCGGAAATCTTCACGATGATCGGCCAGCGCTTCAAGCGCGAGTCCCCGCTCAAGCACACGATGATGGTGACGCTGACGAACGGCTCGGCCCGCTCAGGCTACATCCCCAACGACGCAGCCTTTGCGTACAACACGTTCGAGGTCGTCTCCTCCCGACTGAAGCCCGGCTGCGCCGAAACCGCGATCGTGGACGGCCTTCTCGATCTCGTCGGGGAAACAGAGGCAAAGCCCGGCAAATGACCTTGGCACCTCTCCCGGCACCCGTCGTCGGGAGAGGCCAAACAGGCCGACGAAGGGGGCGCGGCAAAGGTGCACAGCGCCCGCCATCCCCAAATTTCTTTCCGCTGTCCTACACGCCCTGACCCGTGGCAGCACGAACGGACGCCGACCCTCTCGACTGGCAATAGCGACGGGCAAGGTGCAGCTCTTTCTCATGGCGGCATGTCATGGACCTGGCCGAGCGCCCCGGGCTTTGCGGGGGGCGGAAGCTGGCGTCCGCCTTATCCGGCTGCCGGGAAGCGTGAGGGAAGCGGAAGTTCACGCCCCCGTGTCGTGAACTTCGTGAACTTCCAGCGTCCGGCGTGCTGTTGGACGGAGCCGGAGCAACGGTCAATTCCGTTGCTTGCTCATTGCAGACTGGCCAAGAGGGTGCGTTCCTTCAGGCTGACATGGCGAGGGCGATGGCCCCCATTGGCCCGGCTTCATCGCCCAGTGCCGCCAGCATGATTCGGCCGTCGATCGTGTCGCCACGGACGAACGGCAGATAACCGGCAAGCCGATCGAGCGTGGCGGCCCGGATCATCGGGATAAGGAACGATCGCTTCGTCATCACGGTGCCGCCAAGCAGGATGCGTTCGGGCGCCGTCGTCAGGAACAGGGTTGCCATGAGTTCGGCCAGATCGTCCGCGACCGAGGCCCAGCGCGGGTCTTCGTCGCAGACCGTCTCGACCGGCGTGCCGAAGCGACGTGCCAGGGCGGAGCCGGATACCAGCCCTTCGATACAGTCGCCGTGGAAAGGGCACGCGCCGTCAAACCGCTCGCTGGTCGAGCGGCGAACGCGGATATGGCCGATCTCGGGATGCATGGCTCCGTGAACGGGGCGCCCGTCCAGCAAAAGCCCGCCGCCCAGCCCGGTGCCGACAGTGATGTACCAGAGCGAATCGATGCCTCTGCCTGCCCCCCAGAGATGCTCGGCGAGCGCCGCGCCGTTGACGTCCGTGTCCAGCGCTATCGGGCACGCGAGTCCTCGCGTGAGAAGGCCCGCTACATCCGCGCCTGCCCAGCCGGCTTTCGGCGTATCGAGCATATGGCCGAAATTCTCGGCATTGCGCCGGAGCTGGATCGGGCCGAAGGACGCGATGCCCACGGCGTCGAGCGGCGCGACCGCATCCCATTCGTGCAGCTGTCCATTGATGGCTGCCAGCGTCTCGCCGGGCGCCCGGGTGTCGACGTGAAGACGCTCGACGATCTCGTCGCCTTTTGCGAGCAGCGCAATCGTCTTGGTTCCGCCCAGCTCAACGCCTGCGAAGCGTCCCTGCCCCGGCATCGTCAGCGCAGCAGGCTTGTGTTTGCGCCATCAAGGGCGATGCGCAGAAAGGGCGCGAAGCTGCCGCCGAACCGCTTGGCCCCCTCCGCCGCGGCGGGCCGTCCCCAATCGTCCACGAACGAAGTTACGCTGAGGTCTGGCAGCACGAGCCAGCTATAAGCCTGGCGCGGCGCATCGGCGGGATTGGCGATGACAAGCCCCGATCCATTCAGAGGCGCCCAGCCACTGCTCAGACGATCGGACACCATGCCGTAGAGGCCGGTCGGTCCGCCCGGACCATCGGGATTGAACACATGCGATTGGGTAGACCAGAACAGGTAATAGAGGCCGCCATGCGCGATGACATGTGGGCGCTCAAGCTCATTGTTCACGCCTTCGGCGCTGATGAGTGGAGGCAGCACCTCCCAATCGCCCAGCCTGTCGCCGCGCGCCACGGCCGCGCCGATCGCACCATTGAATGGCGAGCCGGTGCGCGCGAGCGATGCGGTGAAGAACAGCCAGTGCTGGCCGGTCTTCGGATCCTGGAAATAGCCGGGATCGCGAAAAGCCTTGATCGTGCCGATCGTGCCGCTGCCAGCCTCGGAATCCATATAATGCTGCGGATCGCGCGCGATGAGTTCGCGCTGGTTCCGCCAGTCCGAGAGTTGGGGCCTGCCCTCCTCGAACCGCAGGGTCATCTGCACTTCATAGAGACGCTGAAGGAAGCTGAGCGTCGTTTCGCCCCGGCGTCCGGCCGCGGTGAAATATAGCGTCAGGGTCGAACCATCGTTTTCAAGATAGGCCGAGCCGGACCATTCCCGGCTGCCGGGCGAAAAGCCGTCCGGAAGGACCGGGCCGAGGTCACGCCAGCCGTCATCTCTGCATTCCAGCAAATGGATGCGGGCTTCTGCATGGCGGGCCTCGGGGTCTTCAAACCATTTGCTCGCCAGGGCCATCCACAGATTGGGCTGCGTGAGCCGGCCATCACGCAATTGCACTGGCCAGGCATCCCAGACGCAGATCGCGGGCGAGACCGGCGCAAAATCCTCGCCTCCGAGCAGCGGCGCGGCGCACGCCGCCCCGGACCGCAGCGATGTCAGCTGGTCAGCGGTCCAGTTGGACGTTTCAGGATTGATCTCGGCAAGTTGCATTATGAGCGTGATCCGTCATCCATGTCAGTTGTCATCGAAAGCCTCAGATGCCCTGGCGGAGCAACATGCGATTGCGACGAAATGGTTTACGGCTCCGCGAAGCGGTCGTCATAGGAGTCCCCTGCGTTCCAGAAGCTGCAAAGCTACCAGTAGACCGTCATGGAAATCGATTGCAAATCGTTTGCCTGCGGAAAGATGGTTGGGGGAGATGATCTCCCCCAGCCCATTTAATATTCCACTCTCAGGCCAAGGCCGATCGTCCGCGGCCTCGGGCCGGCAAGCAGCGTCGGACCGTTAGCCGCCGTTGGTCCCCGCTCGTCGGAGAGGTTTTCCGCAAAGGCCCTCAGCTCGAAGTGATCGAAGCGGACGCCCGCGCTCGCACGGAAGAGCTGATAGGGATTGATGGTGTTGACCGTCGCGTCGCCATTGCGCGTGCGGCCGACCATCGTCGCCGAGACGTTTCCGAAGACCGAGATGTTGCCGAATTTGCGATCATAGGTCGCGTCGAACCGCCAATTGAAGGGGGGCGTGTTCAGGAGCCGCTGCCCGGCCGCGACCCGCGGATTGGCGCCGGCAAAGGCTGGAATGACGTTGGTGAACTCGGAAGAGTTCACGTTACCGATCACGTTCAGCGTCAGGCCCCGGATCGGCGTATCCCATGCCAGTTCGATATCCCAGCCTTGCGTCTTGGCGTCACCCAGATTGGCGAAGGCGGCAAGGCCGATCGACGTGTTGAAGGCGCTCTGGAGATTCGTGTATTTGATGTCGTACAGACTGGTCGCAACACGGACCTTCCCGTCTGCGAGCGAGCCCTTGAGGCCAATTTCCATGTTGCGCAGCTTGTCCGGCGTCAGCGAAATGTCGCTCGGCACGCCGTCCGCGATCACCGCATCAGCCTGCGCGCGCGATTGCAAGATACCGCTGCGGAAACCGGTGCCTGCGTTGAAGAACAACATCCAGTCCGGCGTGGCATAATAAGCCAGGTTCACACGCCAGGTGAAAGCGTCCGGGTTGGCCGCGCTGTTGACGGGTACGCCGTTGGACACGGACTCGGACTTCCGCTTGTCGTTGAAGTAACGGAAGCCGACCAGCGGAACGAGCTTGCCATCGAGCAGCTCGTAGCTGAGTTCGGAAAAAACCGAATAGTTCTCGGTCCGCGTGATCGTTCGCCCGGCAATCGTGAGCGTCGGGAAGTTGATGTTGAAAGTGTAGAGGCCCCGCGCCTTTTGATAGAAGGCGCCGCCCACCCAGTGGAACGGGCCGGTGCCCGACGTCGCGAGGCGGAACTCATTCACGAAGCTGTCAGCATCCCCGCCATTGACGAGAAGGCCGATGCCCAGCGGCGGCCCCAGGTTCAGAGCGACGCCGAACCCACCGGGCCTGGATTCCTGATAGGCAGTCGCATTGGTGAGCGTAAGATCACCCAGATCGTAGGTGAACGTGCCCGAATAATAGTTGGCGCTACGCTTGTCGTAACCGTTGATCGTGCCTTGATACGCCGCGTAGGGCGGGTCGACCGAGTTCATGACATTGAGATAGTCCTGATTGATGCTGAAGTGCCAAGCGCGCAAACGAAGCGTCGCGCGGTCGCTGGGCTGCCAGAGCACAACGGCCTGGATATCCTTGGAAACGACGTTGTTTGCATCGGTTTTGTAAGGGGTGCCGACCGGAGCACCCTGGTAGATGTCGTTGTAGCCAGCGCGATAATCATATCCGCCACTGACGCGAATGCCGAGCTTGTCTGTCACGAGCGGAAGCGAGACGGCGGCTGCCGCCCGATAGTTCATTTTCGCGGAATCAGCCGTGTTCGACAGTTCGAAGTCTCCGGCCATGTCGATCTTCGAGAGGCTCGGGTTCTTGGTGCGATAAATGATGGTGCCACCCATCGACCCCTGCCCGTAGAGCGTACCTTGGGGGCCGCGCAGGACCTCGACGCGCTCAATGTCGAAATATTGGACGGGCGGCGCCGACTGGTTGTTTGGAATGCCGAACGGCGTGTCGTCGAGATAATAGCCGATCATCCCGTCACCGATCGGACCGCCTGCGCCGGAGCCGCGGAAGGAAAAGATACGATAACCGGCACCGATCTCCTGCGCCTGCGACGCACCGGGGATCATCTGGATGAGATCCGACCCATCCTTGATCCCGCGCGTTTGAAGTGTCTCATCGGAAAAGGCCTGAATCGCGATTGGCGTACGATCCAGCTTCTGCTCACCAGATTTGAGCGCAGTGACGATGATATCTTGCGATTGGCCTTCGCCCTCGGCGGCCTCTTGCGCGACAGCCGGCACCGTCCCTGCGGCCAGAGCCAGCGTTGCGACACAGCTCAGCATCCATGTGCGCATTGGGCGATGCGCGGTGCCCAGAAACTCAGCAAACTCGGTTTGCATCATACCCTCCCCATATTATGTAATCGATTTCATTCCTCCTATCATCGTAAAAAATGGTTGGCAAGCAGCAGAGACACGCACCATGGCCGGAGCGCCAAATGGGGAAATCCCGGCAAAAAATGCGCGGCGCCCCAAATTCACAAATGCGACGCCTCAGAATTGGGAAGAGCGTACAAAGGCGCGCCATAAAGGCCCGAATCGGTGTCGATTGCGATCGAATCGCTTAGGCCTTGCGCCGCTTTGGCTTGGTGCCGCGCCTCTGTTCGGACTTACAGCTTCGTTCCCCTATGAACGGTCTTCACTCCAGCCTTGGAGAACAGTCAGTTTTCCTGTCGACACCCTTTCCAGATGGGCTTGCTTTGCAATCGATTACCGGGATATGCAGAGATTAGAAGAACCGAAAGTTCGCCAACGAGCTTTCCGGGAGCGAGAGGAGACGGGGCCCAATGCCTGAAAAAACGAGGTTCCGCGCCTGCGATCGGCGGCTTTTCCTCGCCGGGCTTGGCGGACTGGCGACCTTTGCCGCAGGCTCAGCCTCTCCGGCCTCAGCCCAGTTCAAGATGCCCCCGCGACCTATACCGGCGGCGTGGAACGAGGCGCCCAGCCTCGATCTGTGGCCTGCGGGAACGCCTGGGGGTGGGTTCAAGGCAATCCCGCTGCCGATGGAAGGCGCACCACCTGTTTTTCAGCACAATGTAGAGAAGCCTTATCTAAGGGTCTTTCGCCCGACGCGACCGAACGGTCGTGCTCTGCTGGTAATCCCTGGCGGTGCCTACATCTTCGTATCGATCGACAATGAGGGCGTCGAAGTCGGCCAGGCGATGGCTTCGCGTGGATATACCGTGTTCGTCCTCGTGCATCGCCTTCCGGGAGAAGGCTGGGCCAACAGGTCGGACGTGCCGCTGCAGGATGCCCAGCGCGCAATGCGGCTTGTCCGGTCTGCAGCCGGCACTTATGGTTTTGACGCGGCGGAAGTGTCGGTAATCGGCTTCTCGGCGGGTGGCCACCTCGCTGCGACCCTTGCGACGGACTTTAACCAGTCGGTCTATGCCCCGCGGGATTCGATCGATCGTCTCGATGCCCGGCCGCTCGTGGCCGGATTAATCTACCCCGTCATCAGCATGTCACCACCGGTGACGCACGCGGATTCCCGAGCGCGCCTGCTTGGCGACAGTCCGACAACAGCCGAGGTGGCCCGGCGATCACCTGCGGCGCATGTCGGACCCGAGACACCGCCAACCTTCATCATGCATGCGCTCGATGATCCCGCAGTACCGCCAGCGAACAGTTTTGAGATGCTTCAGGCGCTCCGGGTGGCGAGGCGTCCGGCCGAAGCCCACTTCTTCGAGGAAGGCGGGCACGGGTTCGGCCTTTCTTCGCCCAGTCTGCCGGCACACGCATGGCCGGCGCTGTTTGCAACCTTTCTCGACCGACACGCCGAACAGAAGCCTTAATCACACGACAAAGAGGAGACGGACATGGAGGGGTTAAGTCGACGCGATCTCGGGCGCTTTGGCGCCGCAGCCGCGGTTACAGCAATGATGGCGCGCACCGGCTTGGCCCAGACGCCGGCAGCCGACGGCCTGTTGAGCCATGTCGATCCGGAGCTGCACCCTGCGGCCACGGCTGTCATGAAGATGCCGCCGATCCAGTGGACGAATGAAGGCATCAAGGCGATGCGGGCTGGCGGTGGCCCACCGAGTCCGCCGCGCCTCGCGGACGTTCCCGTTGAGGAGGTCAAGGCTCCCGTCGGTCCAGGCCAGCCAGACGTTACCCTGTTCGTCATCAACGCCAAACCCGGCACCATCCGTCCGGCGATCCTCCACACCCATGGCGGCGGACACATATTGGGCAGCGCGCGCAGTGAGGTAGCCTATGAGCAGGCCCTCGCCCGCGAGCTCGATTGCGTGATCGTGACGGTCGAATACCGCCTGGCCCCGCAAACGACCTACAAAGGGTCAATCGAGGACAATTATGCCGGCCTCAAATGGCTTTATGCCAACGCGGACAAGCTCGGGGTCGATCGGAAGCGGATCGTCTCGATGGGTGAAAGCGCGGGCGGAACGCATGCTGCGCTTCTGGCGCTGACGGCGCGGGATCGGCGTGAGATTCCACTCGCTGCCCAGATCCTCATTTATCCCATGCTCGACGATCGCACAGGAAGCACTGTCCAGCCGCCGCCGTTCATCGGCTCGTTCGGCTGGACCGCCGCGGCAAACCGTTTCGGTTGGGCATCCTTCCTCGGCATGGCGCCGGGCGGTCCCAAGGTCCCGGCGGCGGGCGTTCCGGCTCGCCGAACCGACCTTGCCGGGCTTCCGCCAGCGTTCATTGCCGTGGGCGGCATCGATCTGTTCGTGAGCGAAGACATCAACTATGCGCGACGCCTCACCGAAGCGGGCGTGCCGACCGAGTTGCTCGTGCTCCCCGGCGCTTTCCACGGCTTCGACCGGGTGGCGCCGAACACTCGTATCGCCAAGACCTTTACCAAGGCCAAGCTTGACGCGCTTCGCAAGGCCTTTGGGGAGGTCCCCGCTCTTTAAGCCAGAATGACATGAGGCGAGGGGTGGAGGCTCGCACGCTTCCACCTCCGTCCCATTGGATCGCAAGAAGCTACATCTTGTCGTTCTGCTTCATCTGCAGTGATACGCAACCGAGGGAAGATCAGGTCGAGCCGCGCATAACGAGCTCAGGATTGAGCACGATCGATCCGGTTTGCTTGCCGTCGATCCGCTTGAGCAGGCAGTCGACCATCTGGCTGGCGCCACTCGCCACATCCTGCCGGATCGTCGTGAGCGGCGGCACCGTGCTCCTTGCGATCGGCAGATCGTCGAAACCCACGACGCGAACCTGATCCGGAACAGACAAGCCTCGGCTGACCAATGCCTGGATGGTGTTCAGCGCGATCATGTCCGATGCCGCAAAAATCCCGTCCGGCATTTTGTCGACGCTGTCGAGAAAAGCTCCGATGTCGTCACCGCTCAATTCAGGTGTCAGGTGCGTCTCTACTTCGGTGAGCGTCACGTCGCGCTGGCCATCAGCAAGCGCGGCGCGTGCGCCTTCGCAGCGTTGCGCAATTTCGATCGCTCTAGTGTTGCCGAGGAAGGCGACCGTCTTGCAGCCCCGATCAACAAGGTGGCGCATCGCCAGGCGCCCGCCGAGGAAATTGTCGGTGCCTACGGAACAATGGATCTGTCCTTGAGTGAAAGCTCCCCAGGCGACCATGGGAAGATAATGGCCTGCCGCTGCGTCCAGCGCGGCCGACTGGTCCGACTGACCAATGATGATAAGCCCGTCGACCCTGGCATTTTTGATGATCGTCTCGAGCCAGTCGGCGCGATCCGGAATGACGCGGGAAAGAACGAGATCAAAGCCCCGCTCGGTGAGTTCGTCGGCCAGGCAGCCAATCATGGTCATGAAGAAAGGATCGGAAATATGCTGCGCCCGCTCATGTCCAAGCGGAATGACGACGCCAATGGCACCAGCTTTACGCGTACGCAGGTTCCTCGCCAGAGCACTGGGCTGGAAACCATGTTGCTGTGCGAGCTTTTTGATCTTCTCCGCAGTGCTCGAGCTAACGATACTTTTGCCAGCCAAGGCCCGCGAAACGGTGGCCGCTGAAACCCCGGCAAGCTCTGCCAGATCGTAGATTGTCTTGATCGGCTTGCGTTTCAAAAGTCGAGCTTCCCCTCTTCCGGTGTCAGCCGGAACATCAGCGCCTTACTATGGGTATCCTACCGCTTTGCCAAAGCGATTCTGGGGCGGATACTTGCGAGAACCATTCTCGGCTTTGCTGCCTCAAACTTCGGCGAAAGCAGACTCGGCGTCCTCTCGCGCGCCATAGTCGTCACGATTGCGCTCCTTTAGCCTGGCTGCGAAGGGTTGCCGGCTCCAATTCCACAGGCTGAGAATCAGAAGAGCGGTCGCGAAAACCGCGCCCAAGGCCATGCTGTAACGGCTGTCGCCAAGGCGATCGCCGATGATCGCCATGGCAAACGGCGCCAGGACAGCGCTCAAGCAGGTGAAAAAGAGGAGCAAGCCGGCGATCGAACCGTGCCGCCCTCGCTCGAAGCTGCTGATGCCTGTCGAATTGATCGTCGGATATTGAACGGACATAAACAGACCGGTCACCGGCAAGGCATAAATTGCCAGCTCTCGTCCTCCCACGACCGCAATCCAGAAGAGGAGCGCGACGGCAAGTGTGCAGCAGAGCAGGACGAAGGTCCAGTCAAAGCGAGAGAGCAACCATACACCAAGGAAGCGGCCTGCCGCCCGCAAAACAAAGAACACGGACACAGCATAAAGAGCGAGCCAGGCATTTTCGCCCGTGTAGCTACCAAGATAAGTCGGCGCCCAGACATAGATCGCGGCCTCAGCGCCGACATATAGCATCAGTGCGGCCGCGAAGAACATGGCGGTTGGATCTCCCATCATGCGGATTGTCTCGCGCGCGTTGACACTCTGAACCTCTCGCCGCGCGGGGGCGGGAAACTTTGTCATCAAACTGGCGACCACCAGGAACAGACAGAGCCCGGCCGCGATGAGGTAAACCCATTTCCAGCTCAAACCCATCTGCAAGAAGGATGCGACGATTGCCGGCCCGATGATCGCGCCAACGCCGAAAAACCCCTCAACGAGGTTCATCGTCGTAGCGTGCTCGCGCGTTGACCGTGAAATATCCCCGATCAAGGCCAGCGCACCGGCCTTAAAAATGCCGATTCCCAATCCCGAGAGGAAAAGAAGGGAGACAAAGAGAAGGAATTCATGCCCCGCCGCGAACAGGGCGGAACTCGCACCGAACAATACGAGACCGAACAGGATTGACCGTTTTCGACCGATCGTGTCAGCAAGAAAGCCCAGCGCGATGGCCGAGATACCAATGCCGGCCATGGTTGCATATTGGAACGACCCTGCAGCTGTCAGGCCTAGGCCAAACTCCCGAATGATCTCGGGAATCACCGTGCCGACCGAGTCCGTCGTCATCGCGAACATGGCGAACATGAGAAATATCAGGGCCTTCAAGAGCATTGACGCTCCGCTCCCGATATGCCCGACTGGCTGGGTCATCATTCTCTCCCGCTAACGGACACTTCCGTATTTTCTATGGCCTTGTGTGACGGGTTCGGCTGCGTTGCGCAATCGGTTGTGTTTCCGATCGCAGAAATTGCCCCGTCGCGCATGCAATTGGCATAGAAATACCGCCAAAAGTCGCACCAGCCGATCAGTCCTCTGCTCCCGGAAGTCGCATAAATCCATAAAAATATGCAATCGATTGCTAATATGCAGTTTAATGGAGATGGCTACTGAAACGACTGGTCCGACCAACGCCCTGAAGGGCTTCAAACTTCAGGACAGGCCATCGACAGCTCAAAACTGAGCAAACGGTCAGACCGCCAGGTAGATTGCGTCCGCCCCGATTTTATCTGTCAGGGCTCAGCGTAAGGCGTATCCGCGAAACGATGGAAAAGAATGTTGCAGAGAGGGAAGCAAGCCTTCGCACGGGTGAATCTATTGCAGCCCTTTTCGCGCCTCGGTGTGCCATGTTCGCCGCTATCGACAAGGCTGCGGTTTACGTGGTTATGTTTAGCCAGCAGACGCTTGAAACCGATCCATCTGCTCGTCCACCACCACAACAAATCGTATAAGGCGCATAGTTGCGCCGGGACGGGGAAATTCAAAGCTATATCAGTGGTAGATTATGGATGTTGGTGCGGGCGGTCGGACTCGAACCGACATGGATTGCTCCGGCGGATTTTGAGTCAGGTAGTGACTACTCCAAGATACTGGATTTTATAGAGTTTTCAAGAGATTTTGCGCTAGTGTGCTAATATTTGTGCTAAATGCACCGTATTCCGATATCATTACGTATGGGCACAGGCCCGCACTGCATCGCTGACCTTCGCCTTTAACCCGAGAGGCTGCGCGATTGCGCGCGCCCGTGTCAGTGTTCCTTATGGAGACTTCATGACAGAATTTGAAAAGCAAAGTCTCGATCTCGAAACGCCCGACGGCAGGCTATCTGCCGCGATATGGAATCGTGACGCGCTGACCGCTGGCTCCACGCCGATCATTCTTTTCCATGAGTCGCTTGGTAGTGTCGCCAGTTGGCGGAATTTTCCCAAGAAGCTCGCCGAAGTAACTGGGCGGCCTGTAATTGCCTATGATCGTTTAGGCTTCGGACAGTCGGACGCGCGCATTGACAAGCTGCCAGTCAGCTTTGTTACCGATGAAGCGGCTTCGGTGATTCCCACAATGCAGCGCGTCTTGAGCTTCTCGCACTTCATCGCCTGCGGCCATAGTGTCGGCGGCGGTATGGCCGTAGGCGCAGCCTCTATCTATCCCAAACAATGCAAGGCGGCCATCACGATGGGTGCCCAAGCCTATGTCGAGGATTGCACCATCGCGGGCATTTTGAAGGCGCGTGATAAATTTCGTGATACCGATGCCTTGGGACGGCTAGCCAGATTCCATGGCGATAAAACCCGTTGGGTGGTCGATGCATGGATTGATACCTGGCTCGATCCCGCCTTCGCTGACTGGTCGCTCGATCGGGCGTTGGATGGCGTGGAATGTCCTGTGCTCGCCATACACGGCGAGAGCGATGAATATGGCTCAGCCGAGCATCCCAAGCTCATCGCAGGTGCCAAAGGTCGGGCGGTGATCCTGCCGAAAATTGGCCATGTTCCGCACCGTGAAGCGGAAGCGGAAGTGCTGAAACTGATCGCTGACTTCTTGAACGCTTCATTGAGAGAATAATCGGAAAACAAAGAAAGCGGCATGGCTGCTTTCGTTAGGGAGTTCAAAAGGCCACGGACCTCTCTGCTCCATGAAGGCTGGGCGTTCCACCTACTAGGGCGGGGGTTACGGGGCTTGGGGCGTATAGAAGGCCGCGCGGCAACGCGCGTGGCCTTCCCTCACCGGCTTAAAACAGCACGCCTTGGCGGCTGTTTTCGACATAGCGTTGCCAGTCCGGCTTTGTCGCCTCCTCGTCCAGCCACGCCATGACCTGTGCCACCACATCGCCGCCGTTGGCTTCGACCGTGCCGCATGGGTGAAAATGCGAGCGGTAGCCCGTTTCGGTGATCGGCAGCGGTGCGCGCGGCGGCTGGATGCTGTTGATTTCCAGATGGGCGATGACGCCGCCCCACAGGCAGGGGCGATAAGTGGCCTCGATCTCGATACCCTGCCATGTGAAGCGGCGAACTTGGGGCTGCTGCTCCATTGTCAGCACCCCGCGAAAACATGCACCACGTCCCACGCGGTGCTGACGGTGAACAGGTCGCCGTTCAATTCGGCGTCCCGCGCCATAGCCTGCCAGTCGATATAGTAACGCAGGGAATTGGGAATGGCCGTGGATTCCTCGGTCGTGTCTTGCATGTAGTCGGCAAGGCTGGCGTATTCGCCAAGGTGTCGATCTTCCAACGCCTCGCGCGCCTCGGCCAAGTCGCCGCTGTAGTAGTCCAGCAATGCCGCGCCGATACCGCCATGCTCGGCAAGAAACGCTGCCAGTTCGCTCACGCGGTCAAAGCTGGCGTATTCCTCAATGCGGACTCCGCCAAAGCCCTCGTAATCGTGGATAGCCCACTCCTCCGCGCCCTCAATCGGGGATGCGGACAGCATGACGCGCACGGCGTCATAAATCGCCCAAGGCTCCTGCGCGGCGTCAATCCATGCGCCATGCAGATAGCCGTTATTGTAGGCCGCAAGGCAGGCCACATAAATGCGGGGTTGCTCGGTATTGGTGGTGATAGCTGCTCCCATTTCTATTCTCCTTTTGGGTTGGGTTTCAGGTCGCGTTCTGAAACCCTGCCTCGTGGCGAACAGCGGGGGGCAAGCGGGAAGCGGCTTCGCGGGGAACCGGCTGCACGGAGCGAAGCGTAGGAAGCTGGGCGGAAGGCGCTTCGGAGCGCGCGTGGGGCGGAGCCCTAGCCTTTTTGCGTCAGGGATTGTGACCCGCATGGGCGGAAACCGCAGCGCGGGTTCCGTCGCGCCAGCGATAAAGCCCGGCCCGAAGGGGGCGCCCAAGTCAATTTTGCATCGAAACTACTTCCGCACTGGCGGGCAATCTCGCATAATTCAAACACAGGAGAATAAATGGTGAGTGACGACGGAAATCGCCCAAAAGATCATGGATTGAAGCAGCTATCGGAAGCCATGAAGAATGCTGGCCTGCTCAATCCGGTTATTCGGGATGACGTCTTTGGCGGCGCGACCAAGGCACTGAGAGAAAACAGCGAACGCTGGGCACGTATCATGGAGCCGTTTAAGCTAAAGCCGCTCATCGCTCCCGACGTTTCGGCACGTATCGCGGAGTGGACCAAAACGCAAAACGCGCTTGGAAACGCGCTGTCCGGCGTCTTCAAACAAGTGCAGGCAATAGATTTCAAGCGGATATTCAGCGCCTTTGACTGGATGATCGAGGAAGGCCGCAAGGCTGCGATGGTCGAAAAGTCGGGCTGGCTGCCCCATCATACGACGCCTTTCGACCTTCTCGAAAGCGAGGGTATGGAGGACGATCAAATCGCTGACTTGATCGCAGGATACTATGCGCAGGAATGGGCTGCGGTAGAGCAAGCATTCGTCACTCAATTGGCCGATTATGACCTTGACGACGAAGCCAAAGAAACCATGCGCGAAGCTCTGTCGGCGCATCGGCAGGGCTTGTTCCGTGTGGCACCTCGCCTGCTATTTCCTGAGATAGAGCGGGTATGCAGCGACGCCTTCTTTGACGGACAGCGGACGATTACCGTCCCCACAAAGAAGGGCAAACAAGCTCGCCTGCCGATCACCCGGCTGAAAGAGGTCTGGGAAATGGTGCGAGAATTGCCGCTCGGCGATCTGGCGGCATACGAATATTCATGGCAATTGTTCAGGAAGGTGGAAGAGCACCTGTATGACGAAGTTGGCGATGATGAAACGGCGCGTGATAAATATCGCGCCGACCCCGTTCCCAACCGACATGCCGCTCTGCACGGCATCATTTGCTACAAGACGCAGCAAACAAGCCTGAACACCATCATCATGGCGGACTTCATATTCCACCTCGTGAGCCAGCTTAAAAAATATGCTGTCGAGGAAACAACGGTTGATGATGCCGGATAGCCGGGGGCGCGTTAGCGCCCACCGGCCTTCTTGGCGGTCGCCCGCGCCTTCGGCGCTGCGGCGTCCGTTGTAGCGTCGCCTTTGGGTTTCGGCGTGTATTCCCGCATGACGATGCGGCCTTGCAGGGGAACGGCGTCGCAGAGGATATTGAAGCCCTTGCCGTCGCGGTTCGGCCATGCTGCACCGATCTTGGTCCAGCGCGCTTCGGGGCCGTTGCCGTCCACGCGGTAGAGCATGAATGCGGGGCTGTTGGTGGTTTCGGTGGTCATGTCGGTTCTCCTTTTGGCTCTGAGCCGCAACCGTTGCGGCCGATGTGGAGAACAAGGCGCGGCCAATAGGTCGCGGGGTCATGCCGGTCAAAGACCGCCCGACAGGGGAAGCTGCACAAACGAAGTGCGGAAGCGCCCGCGATTGACGCCCGATCTGGCTAAGCCAGTGAATCCACGCATGAGGCCTATGACGTTCGCGGCTGCCGACAGAGAGAACGAAGCTATCGTAACCAGTAAGCCTGCTATGCCGGAGGTGAAGCACCGCCGGGGTCACGCACCTGCCGAAGCGCACGGTTGAAGAAGTGGCGCGTGGCCTTGTCCCGCGCCTCGGCATCGGTCAGCACGATATTGCGCATTTCGTTATCGCGCTGGAACATGCGAACTGCACCCTGAAAGAAGGCTTGGGCGAAGGCGGCATAAACGACATCCGGCGGGTTGTTGCGGAGCATGTCCGCAAGGTCATCGCCAAGGATTTCCTCATTCACCTGCTCAAAGCGGATCATGTCGGCCTGGGTGAACTGCGTGCCGTGGCGCTCATTGAACGCCTTGACGATCTCAGAAAGCTCTTTCTTTTCATCCTCTGTATAGGGCTTGGCACCAAACTCGCTGATCGCCTTGAGCGCCGCCGTGTCGCCGGCAGCGAGTGAGGCGTCACCCTGCTCTTTTTGCTCTACTTTGAACTTTTGCAACCGGAGCATGTCGTCGGTGATCTCGATCTCGGGCGGAATCTGTCGGTTTGGAAGCAGACGGGCAAGCCATGCGCCATAGGAATACAGCTTTTCGAGGCTGGTATCTTCCAGCTTCATAACTTGCGCGATGAAGCTATAGAAACGCATGTAGCTGCGCAGAAGCTGGCGGAACTCCTCCTGCCGACCCTCATCGTCATCGGCTTCAAACCGAGCGACGGCCTGACGGACGAGTCCTTCGAGCCGCGCGCGGTCATGTCCGTCGAGCGCACCCTGATAATAGGTTGCTGCAAACCGTTCGATCTCGTCCTTGTCGAGATAGGCGAATTTGAAGAGGCGCCCTTCAAGATCGTAAACGAGATTAGGATCAGAATTGGCTTCGAGCGCCGTCACCTCGAAATAGGGCCGGAAGGCGTCCTGTATGTCTTCGATGGCGTTCTGGAAGTCGAGAATATAGGTCTGATCCTTGCCGGGCCGGGTGCGGTTCAAGCGAGACAGCGTTTGCACCGCCTGTAGGCCCGCCAGCTTGCGATCTACATACATGGCGCAGAGCTTGGGTTGGTCGAAGCCGGTCTGGTATTTCTCGGCGACGATCAGGATTTGATACTGTTCGGGATAGGGTGTGCCGTCCGGCTTGAAGCCGTCGAAGCGACCCGGAAGCTCGGTTTCGGCAAAGCCTGTCAAATCGGCTTCTGTATAGGTTTGACCATCAAAATTTAGCTCGCCGGAGAAAGCGACAAGGGCGCGAAGGTCGGTGTAGCCCTGCGCCTTGATGTAATCACGCACACCGAAGAAGTAGCGCAGCGCATGATCGCGACTACCAGTGACGATCATGGCCTTGGCCTGTCCGTCCAGCATTTTGGCGACATGGCGGCGGAAATGCTCGACTATGATCTCGACCTTCTGGCCGATTGCTGTGGGATGAAGGTTGGCGTAGCGCGCAACCCGGCTCTGACCACGCCGCCCGCTCAATTGCGGGTCATCCTCAATAGCCTTTTCCAGCTCGTAGTAGGCTTTGTAAGTCATGTAATTCTGGAGAACGTCCAGAATGAAGCCCTCTTCGATGGCCTGACGCATAGAATAGAGATGGAACGGATGCGGCAGCCCGTCCGCACCTTTCGTGCCAAAGCGTTCGAGCGTGACGTTGCGGGGGGTCGCGGTGAAGGCAAAGAAGCTGATATTCGCCTGCGGGCCGCGCGCCTTTTGATAGGCGGCGATGATGTCCTCAATGTCGTCACTGGAATCCGCTGCGCGGGTGAGCGCGTCGGTCATGGCCTGGGCGGATTTACCGGATTGGCTGCTGTGCGCTTCGTCCACGATGACGGCGAAGGTGCGATCACCCTGACCAGAAATCTCTTTCAGATGCTCAGTTGAAAATTTCTGGATCGTGGTGACGATGATGCGGGCACCCTTGGCGATAGCCTGCTTGAGTTGCTTCGATGTGCCGTCGATCTTGCGCACGACGCCTTGCGTCTGCTCGAACTGCGACACGGTATTTTGAAGCTGGCGGTCCAGCACGATACGGTCGGTGACGATAATCGCGGTGTTGAATACCGCTTTGTCGTCCGTGTCGTGCAGGTTGATCGCGTGGTGCGCAAGCCAGCCGATAGTGTTGGATTTGCCCGAACCGGCAGAGTGCTGGATCAGGTAATTGCGCCCCGCGCCAAACTGCCCCGCGTGCGCCATGAGCTTGCGCACGGCGTCAAGCTGCTGGAAGCGCGGAAAGATCAGAGCCTCGGACTTGCCACTGGTGTCGAGGTGGATGAAACGTCCGATGATGTCGAGCAATACGGCACGAGAAAAAATCGCCGCGCCCCATTCACCAGAGTTATAGAGGTAGGCGACACGGAACTCGTCCTCGATGTCGGGATTCCCCGCCCCCCCATCGCGGCCCCGATTGAACGGCAGGAATCGGGTGCGGCCATTTTGCAGCCGCGTGGTCATGGATACGTTGTCTTCATCCAGCGCGAAATGAACCAACGCCCCGCGCTTGAAGGTCAGTAACGGCTCGCCTGCTGGGGAGCGGTCCTGCCGATATTGCTTTTCGGCGT
Organism: Sphingomonas sp.; assembly: GCA_017304655.1. GTDB lineage: Bacteria > Pseudomonadota > Alphaproteobacteria > Sphingomonadales > Sphingomonadaceae > Sphingobium. Next base: position 16,395 of record JAFKLY010000006.1, on the reverse strand, counting down.
GCCGAAAATTGGAGCCGGTAAGGAGGTTCTTGGCCTCCATCGTGGCAACGGGCAGGCCATTAAGGAACAAGGCTACGTCCAACCGCCCGCCGTGGCGTTCGCTGTATTCGACCTCCTTCATCACCGAGAGGATATTGGCCTCGTATTCGGTGACGCGCTTGGGTTCCAAGCCGCTGGCGGGGCGGAAGTAGCACAGCGCGAACTTAATGCCGGGAACAATCTTGATCCCCTGCCGAAGCACATCCAGCAGCCCGCGATCCTTGAGGGATTTTTCGAGCTGTTTGAAGAATGTGTCCTCCGCCGCCGACGTGTAATGCCCTTCTAGCTTGGTCCATTCGTCGGGTTGGGTGTTTTGGACGAAGCGCAGGATCAAGGCCCTGTCCATCGCCAGTGCCCGGTCATAGTCAGCCTTGGCATCACGTAATTCATAGCCCTCACCGGCGACAAGCCGGGCGATCAGGTGATCCTGCACCACCTGTTCCTTGTGGGCATTATGCGCGGCGGTGCTCATTGCGCCCCCATTTCTAAAAGGTCTTGTGGGTTCCAAACGCGCTCCGCCAAACTCTGATAAAGTCGTCCGCGATCATCAAGATTCACCTTCGCAAAATCCGGAACGGCCTCGAACGGCAATCCAGACTCCTTCACGAAACGGACGAAGCCCGGATTTCGGTCGTAGCAATCGGGGTGAAGAGAGTGCGCCAGTAGGTTCTGCGTCCGGTAGTGCAGAAGCTTGTCTTTGTAGGGAAGATCGCCGTAGCTAGCATTAAAGGCTTTCGGCAGGAGCAGAAGTCCGCCGATACGATTGCGATACTCCGCAAAGTCGGCGGGATGCGAGAACTCGTCAGTATGCCGTTCGGCATGGTTCGCCCAAATATGTTCGACCTCGTAGCGTTCGCGCCCTTCGGCAACATATTCAGGATAGCGAGAAGGCTGTCCCGACTGCGTTTCCACATACTCAGTCAGACGTGCCAGTAGCCGGTGGATCAGGTATCGGTTCTGCTGGTGCACATAGAGTCGGTCATTACTCTCGAACGTCTCATCCTGCTCTGAAAGCTGCTCGACCAGCTTGGCAGCCAAAGCTTGAACATCGAGGCCCCTGATCTCGCGCATAACCAGGAACATTGCGTATTGCATCGTCGAATATGCGATACTGCGGAAATTCCAAATGCGCCGGGCAATCAGGATGTCCACGAAACGCGCGACTATATTCATTTTCAGCTTGGCGATGTTGGGGTCGTCCTCCGGTTTGAGCGGAGCAAGCAGAAGCATGTATTGAAGCGTGAACCCGTTTTGTGAATTGTATTGAACAGCTTCCAGCCCCGGCACGCGCGTTTGGGATGCTTTCATAGCCAGCAGATAGTGTCGCGCGTAAAAGTCGAAATCGCGCTCGATGAAGCGGAAGAAGTCATCCTCTCCGATCAAGCCGTTCGCTCTGCTGGTGTCGCGTAACCATCGGTGGAACTCCGTGCCAATGCGGTCGAAGTCCTCTGGTTTGGCTCCGCGCTTGCGCTCACGGATTTTTGTAGCGAACTGACTGCGAAGCCATGCCTTGAAAAAGTCTGATTCCACTTCCTTGCCCGCTTCGTTCAATTCAGCGATGCGGGAACGCCAACGGTTGTTGGCCGCGACACGCTTGTTCTCAGCGATATTCGCCAGCAGATATCCTTTGAGCATATCCGTTGGGCTGAGTGACAGTCCGCGATCATTCATCGTCTCGAAGATCGTGTAAGCGTCGTCGTCTGAATACGCTGTGATTTCTACCAAATGGACGTTTTCCATCAGCCAGTCGATGAAGTAAGGGAGCGCATCACCGCGCAATTCTTCGGGCCACGCGCTCTTCATGTCCTCGTATCGCGCATACAGGTTCTGCACGGATTCCGAACGGTCGGTGGGGTCAAAGTCCTCCTGCTCGAAGAGTGCAGCCATGCACGGCGCGCGCTCATCAACGTCCAAGTTGAATGATTTTTCGCCGAACTTTTCGGAGACAATCAGCTCATCGACGTTCACGAGGTCATCGCGTTCGCGCTGAAGATTTCGCAGAAGGATCAGAAGCAGGGTAAGGCTGGTGAGGCGTTGTTGACCGTCAACGAGATAGTTGGCCCCCTCCTTCTTACTTACGATAATCGCGCCGAGGAAATAGTGGGGATATTCGGCAATCTTTTTGCGTGCGTGGGTGGGCTGATATTCTTCAAGGAACTTGCCGGTGAGATCATCGATCAACTCGCGGGCTTGCTTCTCGCCCCATTTGTATTCGCGCTGATAGTAATCGATGGAATACTTCTCGCCTTTAAGAAGCTTACGAACCGTTTTCGCTTCCCCAACAATTCCGCTCATGCCGCATCCTCTTTTTCTAGAGCATTGGCTGCCCGTGCTTTCTGATAGTCTCGACTCTCAACAAGAAAATCGCAAAGAGCGAAGGCCGCATTGACAGCTAGCTTAGCGTGATGCCGCGCGGGATTGAAGCGACGAGCGTGGCGGTCGCTGCCCTTGTTGGCCATTTCGTAAAGTCCGCCGATCAATGACTGGAAACCGCCCGCTATCGGCTTAAGCGGCTCCTCAAGTTTGGCAGGGTCAAGGCTTAAGGATGGCTGTAGCGCCTTGTAGAGCGCCCTGATATCACCCTCGGTTTCCTTGAAAGCTGTGGCCGTTTCTGCGAGCAAGAGCTTTAGGAGGTGCTCAACCAAAGTATAGGCGTTGGTGATCGCACCAGAGTAATCGCCGGACTCAATTTTTTGACTAGCCTTGCGCACTTGCTCGGTGATGGCCTCATGGCTGATCGCGACAAGGCTTGTAGGTGCCATGACGTTTTGCCCAAGGGTGCTGACTTCAAAACGTGGATTGATCCTGACTTCCCTATCCCCTTCCATCCAGCCGTAGTCATCTTTCTTGACTAGTCGGAAGCCATCACGGGACAGAATTTGATTGAACTGATAGGCCACGTTCTCGGCATTGAAACCATCTTCGCCGATAAAATCAAAGGCTGTGGACACGATATCCTTCATCGTGTCCATGCCATTAAACTTGTCCAGTTTGGCGCGCGCGAATTGAGCGCGTGAGGGAAAGCCCTGCCCATAGAGGTCGCTTTCGCCGAAATCATTGAAAAAGCCGACAAGCTGAGGGCCGGACCGATATGGACTTTTTCGGGAATCTCCCGTGATGATCCCAGTCAGGTGTTCTAGAGATTTAGCGGTCAATCTCATGCCCGCATGGCCTCCTCGATCTGGTCAAGGCGACGATCTGTCTGACTATGCTTGCCCCAAGTCGCCACGTCGATTTGTCCGGTCACGGCTGCGGTGATGAGCGCGGCACGGAACTCCTCTAACCGGGCAATCGACTGTTCTGTTTTTCCCTTTAACCGCCGTTCGAAATCGACCGCTTGCTCAACGGCCTGCTGCAATGCCAATCCGGCAACCGGGATTTTTTCCTTTCCAAGTCGGCGGATGTTCAGGGGGCGGTTGCGACCAGCCGAACCTCTCGACGCTTCATTGAGAAGGAAATCACCGTAGCTGCTGCGAAAGAGACCGAGTAAATACGAGGTGCTAACCCCGGCCTTGCCGCGATAAACAGGGTATCGGTGCGAGACGACGCAGCCTTCTTCCTCGGCGGTCGCGATGGCGACTGCGCCCTCCCATGCGAATTGGCCGCTGAGGATTAGGTCGCCAGCCTCAACGAAGCAGAACTCGGAATCGCCCATGCCTTCTTCATCGGCAGCGGGCTTTTTGAAAATGCCGCGCCCCCGGTTATAGAGGCCAAGCCGAACCAGCTCATCATGCTCGGATAACGTAACCGGACGAGAAACGCGATGCGTGAGGTGCTCAAATCGTATGCGTGGAACATCGGCGTCTGAAATTGCTTGATCCACAAGCGCCTCAATCCGACGCGCCACGCCGGTCACGAAAAGGCGTTTCTTCTCGATCAACTGGTCGATGCGGGCGGTTTCACAGTCTAGGAAATCCGCAACTACGCTTGCGGCATCAGCATCTGGAACGGGAATTTTAACATAGCGCACCCTATTCCATTGAAGCCGCTGACCTTGCCGGATGCCATTTCGGAACACAGTTAGCTGTTGGATCAGAAAATCGGATTTCAAGGAATATCTAAGAAACCTGCCAATTTGCTCATCAAAGCGGGGGCGCAGCAGGGTGTAGTCAGGAGAAATACCGCCGTAGCGCGTGCAATATTCAAAACCGTGAAGGAAGCTGCTCATGGAGATCACAAAATCTCCCGGCATGGCAGGATGCACCTCATATCCCTCGCGCATGACTTGGTGAGGTTTTGAGGGGAGCGAAGACTGGGGCACGACACCATACACTGTGCTGGGCGTTAGAAGTTCCGACTCCGCGAGCGGGATCGTCTGCTTTACCTCGCGGAACAAGTGGTCGAGACGATGGTGCTGAAAAATTAGCGTCACGCCGCAACCTCTTGCAGTAGGCCCGCGATCTCTACTTCCAGCGCCTTAAGTTCCGCGTCGATTTCATCAAGCGGGCGCGGCGGAGTGTAGCGGTAGAAATAGCGATTGAAGTTGATCTCGTAACCGACGCGGCCGATTTCGCGGTCGCGGGCGTCGCGGTAGGATTCATCCACCCACGCATCGGCAGCGAATGGCTTCACCTCTCGCGCCACATACTCGCGCCAGTCTTCATTAAGCGGCACAAGCTCATGATCGCGCAAATCTGTGTCCGGTTCTGGATTGCCGTCCTTGTCAGTGCAAATGTCAGCTTGCTCGTCGCGCTCGGAGAGTGCTGAAAGAATTGCTTTTTTGACTGGCCCAGCAATCTTCACACCATCTGCCTTGAGCGCCTTAGCCAACGTATTCTCGAAGGCCTCGCGGTTGGTGAAAAGCTTGTCTCCCATCCCCAGCAAGGCGACTTCGATCTCTTCCCGCTCGTCTTCTGCCAGGCGCGCATACACCTTCTCCGCAGCGAGGCGGGCGATCCGCTCTTGATTTGCCTGAAAATTCAGGCGCAGCGGGCGTTCGACGCGGATTTCACGATAGCCGAAGTCGGCAACGTCAAAGATTTTTGCAACGTCGCCTGCACCGCTATCACCGTTCAGGAACCCTTCGTAAATGCGCACGATGTCGGCGCGAGCTTCTTCGGGTATCTCTCGGCGCTTGGAGCCTAGAGATTTGCGCATGGAGCGCCAGAACCGTTCGCCGCTGGCGTCGATCAGCTGCACCTTGCCCCGGCGATTGGCGGGCTTGCGGTTGGTTAGTAACCATACATAGGTCTGAATGCCGGTGTTATAGAACAAGTCGGTGGGGAGAGCTACAATCGCCTCAACCCAATCTTTCTCAAACATCCATCGACGGATTTCGCTTTCACCGGACCCCGCTCCACCAGAAAATAAGGGCGAACCGTTCATGACGATGCCAATGCGCGAGCCAATTTCATCGTCTCGCATTTTAGAGATCATGTGCTGAAGGAAGAGAAGCTGGCCATCGGAAATGCGCGGCGTCCCTGCACCGAAGCGGCCATCGGAGCCCATTAAGTCAGCTTCGGCCTTAATCGCGTCTTGATACTTTTTCCAGTCCACGCCGTAAGGCGGGTTCGACAACATGTAGTGGAATCGCTTATCCTTATGTGCGTCATGCGTGAGCGTGTTGCCAAAGGCGATCTGCTCAGGATCGTGGCCCGTCACGAGCATGTCGGATTTACAGATGCCGAAGGATTCACCGTTCAATTCCTGCCCGAACAATTCGACGCGGATTGAAGGATTAAACTCCTGTAAAGCGGCTTCTGTAAGTGCGAGCATACCTCCCGTACCGCAGGCCGGGTCATAGACCTGCCTGATGATGCCGCGCCCAGTCAGCTTGGTATCGTCGTTGGCGATCAGCAAATCCACGATCAGGCTAATCACCTCGCGAGGGGTGAAGTGCTCACCCGCAGTCTCGTTAGAAATTTCCGAGAAGCGGCGGATTAGCTCCTCGAAGAGGTAGCCCATCTCAATGTTGCTGACGGCATCTGGATGCAGGTCGATTTCTGTGAAACGCTCAAAGACGTTCCAGAGGATATCCCCCTCTTTGAGACGCTTGAGCTGGTCCGTGAACAGAAACTTGTCGAGAAAGATGTCGCGGACGTTAGTCGAAAACTTGGTGATATAGTCGACCAGATTGGCATGAAGCTGACCGGGGTCTTGGCCCTTGAGGGTGGTCAGCGTGAAACGGGACAGGTTGTAAACTTTCACGTTATCCCCCACCGCGCCGAACAAAATCATGTCGCGAGTGGCGTCGTCGACGCCTTCGGGAATCGAATTTGCAGCTTCGAGAACGGCGTCCTTGGCAGATTCAAGGATGCAGTCCAGTCGGCGCAATACGACAAAAGGAAGGATAACTTTGCCGTATTCAGACTGCTTGAAGTCCCCACGAAGTATATCCGCGACTGACCACACAAATCCGCTAAGGCTGCGGATTTCCTCTCTTTGCATCTATTAATCCCCTGTCGTTTCCGCACGAAACAAAACATGGGGTTTCGCCCCATGTCTCTATTCTTTTTCCGGATGACGCGCCCCTACTGCTGCTGCACTCGGAGCGCTATCGGTTCCCACTTTGGCCGGTATCATGCCACAGGGCAAAGGTAATTTTCTTTCAATGTGTCGGGCGGATGCTCCCCGTTGCAGTCGGTGCCGCGAAATTTGTCAGAACAAGCTCATCTTGCAAGATCAGCATCCATGATCGCCAATAGCGCGTCGCTCCCTAGCGCATCCAAGGCGGTTTCAGGAACTGCCGTGCGCGGAATCTGGAACGCAGGCGACGGCGCACCGCGCGCGGTGGTTTCGGGCGTGGAGCCAAGGGGGGAGCAAGGAACATCGACCCCAAGTCGGCACCGTCGGCCCCGCCCTCGGACGTGCTGCCCGAAGTCGAAAAGAAACTGGATGTGATTTCGGTATGGCTGGTGCTACCAGCCCCGCCCTTGGCTTTCTTGGTGCGTCGGGCAACCGCCATGAAGCGTGATACAAGGCTCGGCACAAGCGCAAGCGCCGTGCCGCGCACGAAGCGCGATACCGATTTGGCGGCTTGCGGCACTAGGCTGGCAATCTGTCCTAGCAGCAGGCCCGGTTGTGATTGCAGGAAACGCGAGCCTGTCAGCGTGCGCGGGGATCTCGCTCCGGCCCTTCACGTTCGCGCGCTAGGGCTTCGCGCTGCCGTTCCTCATACTCGCGCGCAAGTTGGCGAGCGCGCTCGTCGTCCTCGATGGCGCGTTTAAGGTCGCGCGCCTGCTCGTTTAGCAGGTCGGCGCGCTCTCTGCCCTGACGATCAACAAGGGTGTTGATCTCCGCGCGTTGGGCAGCGTCAAGGCCGGACACCATGATGCGGATTTCATCGCTGCGGCGATCCTCAAGGTCGGTTGCTCGCCTTGCTTCGTCGGCAAGGCGCTGACGGCGGGCTTCCTCGTCCACAGCCTCGCGGATGTTGCGCCACATACGCTCAAAGCCGCCCGGCTCCTGCGGGCGCTCCGCAACCACGCGCTGCGCCTGCTCCTTGGCGAAGTCCTCAATGGCCTTGTTAGCTGCGGCCTGTTGACTCTCTTGTAGCTCCGTCACCTCGCGGGCGTGGCGCTGTTCCTGTTCCTTCAACTCGGTGGCGTGACGCTCCATGACGGCACGGCGCACAGCGTCGATATGCTGGCGCTCGGCTTCTGCCGCCACATCCTGCGGCGACGTTGTATCGCGTTCGGCTGGGGTCGGCTCCTGACGCTGCGGCTCTGCGGTGGTATCTGGCAGGCCGGGCAGATCGGCCTCCGGCGATAGCGCGGTGCGGCCAGCCTCGCGGATGGCGGCGCGGGCTTCCTTGACGCTTGGCAGGCTCTCGGAATCTACATCGGCCATGAAGGCACGAAGGGCTGCGGCCTTCACGCCGGAAAGCTGGCGGCCAAGGCTATGCACCTTGGCATCGTCATCGAGGATGACGAAGTCACGGCGGTCGCCGCGCGCCAGAACGTAGCCGGCATCTTCAAGTGCGGCCTTGAAGGCGGGGCCGGTGTCGCTGGCTTCATACAGCGCCTTGACCTGCGCTTTTCGCACACGGTGGTCGATACTGCCCCGCTCGGCCTGCTGCCATTCGTCGTGTTGGGCGTCGGCGGTCGGGAACTCTGGCTGCGCGTCACGGTCGCGCTTGGCGTGCTTGCCGGGAACATGCTCGTGGCCGAACTCCTGTTCCATTCGCAAGCTGGCGCGCTCGTGCGCCTGGTAATTCATGCTGTCGCTTCGCAGCGTCATGGTGTCCATGTCGGCGCGCGCCCATACGACATGGATATGCTCGCGCCCGTTCTTCTCGTGCATAACGACGGCACGGGGCTGGCCCTGCAAGCCCAGCTCCTCCTCCAATATCTCGACCGCCCGCGTCCATTGCTCCGGGGTCATCTCATACTTGGTGTCGGGGTCGATGTTGGCGTGATAGAGACCAAGCCTGCCGTTGGTGGCGAGCGTATATGTCTGCCAGTCGCGGAAGGCTTCGGCGGGGGTGCCTGCGGAGTCCAGTTGCAAGATTTCGACGCGCTCGTTGGTATCAGCGCGGCCAAGGTGGTGAGCAAGCTGGCTAGGGCCTGCCCGACTCTTGCCCTTGATTATCACGGGCGGACTCCATGCCGAGGGCTTCGTATATGGCGGCGATCACTGCATGATATTGGTGCAGCGCGTCACGCAGTTGCGGCACGTCAATATCGAGGCCGCGATTGGTGTTGCGGGCGAGCTGGTTCAGGTTATTGCCGACGCGGTTCAGAGCGGCCAAGGCTTGAACAAGTGAGCGATGCTCGACGGGACGGCGGCGACGGGCGCGAGGGCCTGCTTCGTCCAGTCCGGCAGCACGGGCAAATGCGCCAACGGCAAGGCCAGCGCGCGACGCCCGTTCCTCATACCGCGCGTATTCGTCGTCGGACACACGGAACGTGATAATGCGCGTCCGCTGCCGCTTGTCACTTCCTCTCGCCACCCGCCCTCCTCTAATGAAGGGTTCCAAGGCACCGCCTTGGTCGGTAGCAGGCCCGAAATGCCTGCCGGGGGTTCAGGGGTCGCTACGCCCTGATCTGGTTTCCAAAGGGCATGAAAGCCCTTTGGTCGAAGCCGCTGCCGAAACAGCGGTCGATGGGTTTCAAGGGAGCGCGAAGGCTCCTTTGAAGGGATGGTGCAATGCCGCGTATGGCGGATATTGCAACATCCCGGTCCAGGGTGCATGGGGAGGGAAATCCCCTGCTCTGGAGGTTCCACAGGAGGGCACGAAGGCTCTCCTTGGTCTGGGGATGCAACGGGGGCGAAGCGCCCCTTGCCAAGCGCGCGGTAATACCGCGCATGGCTTGCACCTCCCGATATTTCCATAATAACACGATTCGGCAATTATTCACGCAACTTTGACGCGCGCGCCAGACAGACCTTTCAGCCACGGGTTGCGGGTCAGAACTCGTGCGACAGTGCCACTACGTCTTGTCGTGCTATCCCTGCCCGTTGGATATGGGCGTATGCGTGCCAGCGCCCCATTGCGATGAAGTCCGCCGGAGTCATTGCGGGTGCCATCGCGTTGCCTTCTGAGCGGTATTGGCGGTCACGATCCTCTTGCCGCCATGCCGCTTGCTGTTGGGCGCTCAAGGCCGCAAGCTGGGTGGCCTGATCGGTCGCTTCCGGCACGAAGCGCATGTCTGGTGCATAGGTCGGCTTGGCAGTTGCCGCGCCAATGGCCGCACTGTCCAAGAAGCCCCGCGCGGCCTTAAAGTAGAACCCCGCCCTGCCCGCATTGGGTGGCGGGGCGTCATCGTCCAGCGGTGCAAAGGGCGACCAGCCGCTTATCAATTCCCGCTGATCTAAGCTCTCCCATTGCCCCTCGCCAAACACGCGGTTGCGCTCGAACTCTCCCGCCAGCCAACAGGCATAGGACACGGTGGCCTGATCTTCGCTACGCAGGAATATCTTGCTGCGGGCCTGTTGCATGAAGTTTTCGGCGGCGTCTTTGCCCATTGCCTGCGTCAGCGCCGCCACCGTCTGCGTAGCGAATACGCCCGCTATTCCAGTGGAGCGCGCGACGTTCCAAAACGTCGCGTCGCTGAGGCCGGATGTGGGGTCAACGGTCGCAAGTTCCTGCACCTCGTCCATCATCACAATGCAGGGATTGGCCTGCGGGCTGCCGCCCTGCTTTTTCAACGTAGCCTCGCGCCGCCGCGCTTCCCGATACAGCACCGTCTTGAGCAGGATGGCGACAAGGCGCGCGGGCAAGCCGTCCTCCATCGTATTCAGGGTCACAAGCGCGATTTTGCAATTGAGCGGCGCGTCCAGGCTGGCGGTATCCTCATTCAGCCCGCACAAGAAACGCTCGCGCAAAGCAGGCGCGCCCGCGAACCCGTCCATAAGCTGCGAGATATTGGCGGTGATGCCCGTCTTGGTGTCCTTTGCCATGTCTTTCCATGTGGCCGTCACATAGGACTGGCTGGCAGCAACATCGGATGACGACAGCACGCGCGTAAGGTCGATCTGGCGCAAAAGCGCGTCTTGATCGCCCGCCTTGCGGGCTTCCTCCATGACTTCAAGGCAGGCCTTATTGGCGCGGCTTATCGCGTCGCACGCCGATTGCAGCCGCTTGTCGTCCAGCACTGCCTGATACGCCCACCACAGGCTCGACGGATGCAGGCGCTTTGACTCGCCTTCACCCTCCGGCGTCGCGGCATAGGCACGCCCAATAGTGAGCGCGTGGCGCATCAGGTTTGCGGCCATGTCAGGCCAGAAGGTGTCACCCTGCGCCCCGCCGACCTGTGCGAGAACCGAGCGCAGGACGGCGGCGATATGATTGGGCGCAAGGCTGGCGGTGATATTCACGCCAAGTTCGCCCGTGCCTGTGCCGATACGCAGCACGTCACCCGACCGCCCCGCAGCGGCGGCGATTTTTTCCGCGTCATGCCACAGCACGCCCTTGGCATCGGTGATGTATGCGCCGCACTCCGGCTCCGCGAATACCTGACGCAACAGCGGTTTGAGGATTGCGGTGGTTTTGCCGTCGCCGGTGCCACCGAACACCAGCAGGTGCTGGAACAAGGCCTCTCCATCTAGCGCGAGGGTTTGTCCTTTCCTTGGCGCTGCCATATCGCCGCGCACGCGGAAGGTGCCCGTGCCTTTGCCGATCTCAAAGAGCGGCGCGTCTTCCAGAAACCCCGTGGCATGAGCGACCTGTCGCACATAGCCTGCACGGGCAATTTCTCGCGCTTCGGCGCGGTAGGGCCAGCGCACGTGAGCGTCCTTGGACAGCACCTCGTAAGGTGCAGATGCTTCACGTCGCCAATGTTCAATCGCGGCGATAGCGACAAGAATGCCGACGCCTATAGCGATCAACAGCCACGCGGCCAGTAAGCCAAGGACGGCAACAGCGCCGCCAAACAGGCTGGCGGCTAAATCCGCGGCGACGGCCTGCCACACGTCCCAGCCCGACACATAGGCAGGCGCTTCGCCGGGGAACTGCTCATACAGAACAGGTGCGGAAGTCACGTCCTGTGACGTGACACCCTTCCAAGCCAGCAGCAAGATCGGTTGCGCGATCAGCGCGATGATGGTTGCTGCGAGGCCGTATTGCCCTGCGGCTTTGGTCATCCCTGCGCCGAAATGGCGGTCGGCAGCCCACGGAATATCCTGACCGCCAACGAGCTTGCCGTCCTCCCATAAGGGGCGGCGAATATCTTCCGGCACCTCTTGATAGAGGAAGGGGTAGCGTTCTTCGGGCCATAGTTCCCGCGCGGTCGCCGCGCGATCGCCAGCGGGCAATCCGGTCTTGCGAGTGCCGATGCGCTCCACCCCTGCCGCGAAGCGTTCGCTTGCGTTGGCAAGGAAGGGCACGCGCGCAATAAGCCAATTGACGGGCCTCCACAGCACGTAGGCGGCAAGGCCGATAACAAGCAGCGCCAACGCGGGAATGAGATTGAGCGCCTTGCGCAAGAGTCTGCGGGTGGGCGCAAATAGCAAGGCCAGTCCGAGAGCAATGGCAATGGCAACGGGGATGATCCAGTCTGGCATCATTCCACCTCGAAGGCAGCAGCGGGCAGCAGGCCGCGCATGGTTGCGGGGATGGTGGTCGGGTCGATAGAGGCCGAGCCGCACGGCTGCGCGCCCTGCACTGCGAGGCAATAGACCCGCCATGTGCCTTCATCGTCGCGCCGCAACAGGCTGAAGATGCGTCGCACCTGTGGCTGTTCGCCATAGCTGGGATTGGCAACATCGACGTAATGGCCAAGCAAAATGCTGCGCTCATCTTCGACGGCATGAATGCCTTCGGCCTGCCAGTCACCGCGCCAGAACGCATCTGGGGTCTGGCGCGTTACGGCTTCGGGCAAGCGTCCTGTCCTGCCTAACGCCTCAATTGTGGAGGTTACCTCCGCTTGGGCTTCGACCGGCGTTGGTGCCTGAACGACGCGCTGGGGCGGCTGACTTAATCTCGCGCCGATCTCCTGTATATACTGGCTGACGGCGCGCCGCTGCGCGTCGGCGTATGCGTTTTTGGCCTCGGCCACGCGCGTTGACGGCGGGGAGTCCGGCAATGACAGAGCGAGAAAAACGCCAAGGATGATCGCGGCCACCGCACCCCAAAACAAAAACGGCGCGGCCTTGCGCCAGCGTGCCGCCCGCACATGGCCATGTGTTACTAGCTGTTCCCATTGCAGCACGGCCAAGCCCTCCAAAGCCTGCCACGACTGCGACCGCTGGCACGACAAGCCAATGATTCAGGCGGTCATATTAAGCGGGAAGTCGGAACGATCAAGCATTCAGCTTATTACTCTCAGTGATGGGCGCACAGGAGAGCGCGTGATTGGCGTTGTTCTTTCATTGCAGCACGCCTGACGGTTCGCAATTGAACGCCTGCCCTCCCTGCCAGCCCGCTACTCACGGCCTTCTTTGTTCGCATCCTTGCAGGGGCTTCGCCTTTACGTCCGCAAGCCGCGCAAGCGCGGCTTCTCCACTGCGTTTCGTCGAGTGCGGCCAAGGCGAACGCCCTGCCTCTGTCTGCTTATGAAGGCCGCGATGGTCGCGGTTCAGACAGGGAGAAAGAGCATGTCACAATTCATCGCCCCCAACGAGCTGCACGGCATGAACGAACAGGAACTGCGCGCGCTGCGTGGCCGCATCATGGCCGATCTGCGCAGCATGGGTCAGTCGGTCTTTCTGAACCCGCATATTTACGCTTCGCTGCAAAACATCGACGCTGCAATCCTGCGCCTGCAACAGCAGCCAAAGTCGCGTGGGCCAAAGCCGCCGGGGTTCTAAGGGCTTTGCACCCCCGATGGCCTCGCCAGCGCATACGATAATATGCTTATTATCAATATGTTATCTGTAGCCGCGCATCGTAGCACCTTGCCTACTGCGCCGCTCTGTGCAAGAATTGAAGTATGGAACGAGAGGTAGCATTGGCCCGGTTGAGGCCGTTGGAACAAAGGCTGCGCCAGCAAGGCGTTTCGGCCCTGTATCTCTTTGGCTCTACGGCGCGCGGCGAGGCGGACGATAAATCGGACCTCGACCTTCTTTTTGAATATGTGCCGGATCGTGGGTTTAGTTTGTTCGATCAAGCCGGGCTTCAAGTGGAGCTTTCCGAATATCTGAATACCAAGGTCGATTTCATACCCCGCAGAGGATTACGCGATAGGGTCAGGCAGCGAGTAGAAGCTGACATGGTGCAGGTCTTTTAATGAGCCGCGACCTGAGCGATAACCTCGACAATCTCCAAGTGTTGATTCAACGCATAGAGGACAGTTTGAAGGATAGGTCTTACGAGGACTATCTGAATGACCAAGACCTTCAGGATGCAACCACTTATCGTCTATCAATGCTTGGGGAAATAACGGGCAAGCTGCCTGACGATGTGAAAGAGCGGCATCCAGACATACCTTGGAATAAGATACGCGGTTTGAGAAACGTCGCCAGCCACGACTATTTCAGCATCATGCCTGACATGGTGTGGGAAGGAACGCGGTCGCTCGAACCTATCAAGCAAATGATCCGCGAAGAACTAGCGCGCATCGAAGCGGAACAGCGCGACGGTGGCCGCAGGCGCTAACAGCTTCCACTGCGTCCGGCACGGGCGCTGAACAGGACAGCATGGAGCAATGGATAGAGGCACAGGACTTTATCGCGGCTGACGTCATCCGGTGGAAGGAAGGCGTCTTTCACAATCGCCGCAAGGGCAAGGCACTCCGAATTGGCGAGCGCCAGGTTGCCGCAGAAGTGTTGCAACGGGGTGAGGACGGTTGGGTGAAGCTCCTCGTGCGGGGGTGCACGATCACGAAAGACGAAGCTGCCGGAAAGACTGTTCAGGCGCTCAAGGCGGGCGAACAGATACGGCGTGCCGCCAAGACTCTCCTGCGAGGCAAGGTCGAGCGACTGCTATGGGATGATGAAACCGCGCGAGCGGCGGTGCTGGCGAGCAAGCCCGCCAAGTCGCGCTTCGCAGATTTGCTTGTAGAGGAATAAGAAGGCGATGGGCGGTTCCCGTTCGGGAACCTGATGCCCAACGGTTCAGCCTGTTCAGGCTGAACCTTCGCAAAAGGCCGACGCCATCGTTCTGGCTTTCGGCCAAGGGCAAGCGCCGTTCGGCGCTATTTCAGGGACAATAAAGATGGTGCCGGTGGTCGGACTCGAACCGACACTCCTCGCGGAACTGGATTTTGAATCCAGCGCGTCTACCAATTTCACCACACCGGCTAGCGGTTGCGCATATGCTGCGTGGCAGCGTCTGCGTCAACCGATAAGACGATGATATGATACCAAATAGGTGATTCCGTCAATATCACAAAGTTACCGTTTTGGTCGTCGTGTATTGATCGCCGATGCGTCGATCATATCCTTAATATGGGAAGCATAGAATTTCTCTATCATTTCGACGCTGGTGCGGCAATTCTTGGCGACTTGGTAGATGTCTGCCCCTTCTATCAGGCGGAATGAGATATAAGTATGGCGCAGGCTGTAGGCCGTGCGCGCGTTGCCCTCGCGGTCTGATTTCATCCCCAGTTCGTCCAAAATGGTATTGAACAGCTCGCGCTGAATTTTCGGAAAAATGAGGTCCGTTGGACCGAGGTTGTGACGTTTCTTCATGCGCTGGAACGGCAGCACCGCCCCTGGCATGGTTTTGCAGTAGCCGACGCCGCGCTTGCCGCGCACGGCGATGTGAAGGATTTTCTCGTCCTTTGGCCCGTCTGCGACAATCTCCACGTCGCGCAGCTCGATGCGCTTGGCCTCGTCGGGACGTAGGCCGCTGTTCACCATGAACAGCACATAGTCGTGGAGATCTTCGCAGGCTGACCGCCACCGCTCCTTCTTGGGGTTTTTCGCCCGTTCGCCGGTGGCCTTGTAAAGCTGCTTATATTCCTCGGGTGAGAACCATGCGCGGTGCGCGATCTTGCCAGAGGTTTTGTATGGAGCAGAAATGTCCGGCAGGTAGGCCAGCCATCCGTGCCGTTGGGCTGTTTTCAGCACGTGCCGCAGCGTGATGATTTCTGAATGGATGGTCGAGCGCGATGGGCGCTTGGGCTTGCCCTCTTTGTCGAGGCGCGAGGTCATGCGGTGGACGCGATACTCTTGCACAAGGCCGGGGGTAATCTCCTCCACCATCTTGTCGCCAAAAAACGGCAAAAGATGGACACGTAGCCGGATGCCGTGGCCTTCGACATATTTGGCGTTGCGTTCGCCTTCGGTGATGATGGTGTATTCCGAGAGGAAGTGTTGGGCGGCCTTCTTGAATGGCGTGCCTTCTTTGATTTCACCGGCACGGTATTTGCCCATAAGACCGAGATACCAGTCGCGGGCGACATCCTTGGCTCGGGCTAGGCTTTCTTCTTTGGTGGACGTTCGCATCTGCTTCCCTGCGATTGAGCAGGAGCATTGCCAATGCGGACTGTTTGTCCGCATGTAGAGCTGAACTTTTCCGTCAAGAAACTTGTGGCGGGCTGTATCCTTCATGGCTGACACCTCGTGAGCAAAATTGTGCTAGATGTGCGCTAGGCGTCCATCTTACTATTTTGCCACTAACCGACTGATTTTGCTATATTTATATCATAACTGATTGATATGAATATGCTTTTGAGTCCGCTGCGTCTACCATTTCGCCACGCCCGCGCGCGTCGTGATGGCAGCCATTAGGCGTGGCAGCGTGCGGCGTCCAGAGGCTTCGCTTTTCCAAACGCCTTCCCCATTGTGCGTTTGCACAAAGATCGGACCGCTGTAAGCTGGGTGGCGAACGTCATCGTTCCCGCGTTAAGCCGAGAAAGGGGCTCGCTTTGCCCGACAAGTCATCCACCCTCATACTTTTTGGCGCGACCGGTGATTTGGCGCATCGGATGTTGTTTCCGTCCTTGTATCATTTGCTGAGCGATGGGCTGCTGCCTGAAGGGTTTCGCATTCTGGCGTCGGGCCGGAGCGAGATGGACGACGGGGCGTTTCGCG
>JAFKLY010000005.1 GCA_017304655.1 Sphingomonas sp. | reverse complement strand
GAGGAAATCGCCCTGCCCCGCAACGCCGTGGACGTGATCGGCCGCTCGGACCTGTTCCGCACCGGCACGGGCTTCTCAATCGAGCCGGTGGTCGGCATCGTCCCGCCGGACCTTGAGCTGCGCCCGTCGGAAGCCGAAGTGGACGCCATCTTCGAAGTGCCGCTCGATTTCCTGCTCGATCCGGCCAATCGCGCCTACAAGACGATGGAATGGCAGGGGGGCTTGCGCAGCTATTATGAATTTCTGTGGGAAGACCGCCGGATCTGGGGCGTGACGGCAGCGATGCTCGTCAATCTCGCCCGGCGGATCGAGCAGGCCGACGCCGTGCAGGACGGTCGCGGATGAGTGCGCCATTGCCAGACCGTCTGCCGCCCTCCGACTGGCGCGAGCGTGCCGGGCTCGACACACTGTGCGCGACGCTGGGCGCCAGCCTTGGCGAAGCGCGGTTCGTCGGCGGCGCGGTGCGCGATGGTTTGCTCGGTTTGCCGGTCAAGGATGTCGATATCGCGACCGTGCATCTGCCCGAGGAGGTCGTCCGGCGCATAAAGTCGGTGGGCTTCAAGGCCGTGCCGACCGGCCTTGCCCACGGCACCATCACCGCCGTGCTGGACCATTGGCCAGTCGAGATCACCACGCTGCGCCGCGATGTCTCGACGGACGGGCGCCGCGCGACCGTGGCCTTCGGCACGGACTGGCGCGAGGATGCCGCCCGGCGCGACTTCACGATGAACGCACTATATGCCGACCCCGGCGATGGCGCACTGCACGATTATTTCGGGGGGCAGGAAGACCTCGCCGCCCGCCGCGTGCGCTTCATCGGTGATCCACATGCCCGCATCGCCGAGGATCATCTACGCATCCTACGCTATTTCCGCTTCACTGCACGCTTTGGCGCGCTCGACCGGTCGGCAGCCGATTATGCCGCCTGCGTCACGCACGCTTCCAGCCTCATGGCACTCTCCCGCGAGCGCATTGCCGACGAATTGCTCCGCCTGCTCGCGCTAACCGACCCGGCTGACGTGATCGCCGCCATGATCGAAGATGGGGTGCTGCGGCCAGTGCTGCCGGACGTGACAAGCGCGGACGCCCTGCGCGCGCTGATCGCGACCGAACGCCAGGCGGGCATTCCGGCCGATCCGCTGCGCCGCCTGGCCGCTCTGCTTCCCGCAGACGGCGCGCTGGCCGACCAGATCGGCGCGCGGCTACGCTTCTCGAACAAGGCACGGCAACGGCTGCAAAAAGCCCTCACCCCGATCGACGCGTCGTCGCCGGAAGCGCTGGCCTATCGCCTGGGCACGGAGAGCGCCGTCGACCAGATGCTGCTCGGCCTGGCTTTCACGCCTGATGTTGCTGCGCGCATGGCGGACTGGACGGCGCCCAAGCTGCCGCTCTCGGGGGGTGATCTCATTGCCATGGGCCTCACGGCAGGGCCACAAGTCGCCAAAACATTGCAATTGCTGGAACGGGAATGGATTGCCGCCGGCTTCCCGCCGACCGATGAAACCCGCGCGATGGCGGCTCAGATGATCGTCGCGGAGCTGCGATCGATCCAGTAGCGATAGGCTTCCAGCGACGGCAGCGGCTTGGCGAAATAATAGCCCTGGCCATAGTGGCAACCCAGGCCGGCCAGAACATCGGCCATTTCCGCCCGCTCAATGCCTTCCGCAGTCGTCTGCATGCCCAGCGCGCCGGCGAGACTGATGATGGCGCGGACGATGGCGATCTTGTCCTTGTCGCCCATCATGTCGGTGACGAAGCTGCGGTCGATCTTGAGAATGTCGATCGGCAGCGACTGAAGGCTTGCGAGATTCGAGAAGCCGGTGCCGAAGTCGTCCATCGCGACCGTCACATTCATGGCCTGGAGCGCACCGAGCAATTGCCGTGTCTTGTCGGGATCGCTGATCAGAGCGCTTTCGGTGAGCTCGATCGTCAGGCGGCTGCCGTCGATACCGGCATAGCGCAATGCTTCCTCGACCGCGCGGGGCACATTGTCGCGACCCATCTGCACGGGCGAGAGATTGACGTTCATCATGACCGGCAGCTTCTCACCGTGGCGGCGGTCCCAGTCGGCCAGCGTCTGCACGCACTCGCACAGCGCCCAGCGACCCAGCGGCACGATCAGGCCGGATTCCTCCGCCACGGGGATGAAATCCGTCGGCGAAACAGTGCCCAGCACGGGATCGTTCCAGCGCGCCAGCGCCTCGAACCCTTTCACCAGGCCGGTCTGCAGGTTGATGAGCGGCTGGAACACCATGCTCAACTCGCCATGCTCGATCGCCTCGCGCAGGCGATTCTCGAGCGTGAAGCGCTTCAGGGCCTCTCGGAGCACATGGGCGCGATAGACTTCCAACGTGCCGGACTGCTTGGCCCGCTTGACGGCCGCCTGTGCCTGACGGAGCAGATTTTCGAGATCCTCGTCATCCTCCTGCGCCAGCGCGCAGCCCAGAGCGACCTCGACGTTGATGAGATAGGTGGACAGCCGGATCGGCGATTCGAAGGCTTTGCGGACACGCTCCGCGATCTGCAGCACTTCCGACAAGCCATGGCCGACATGCGCGAAGACGGCGAACTCATTGCCGCCGATCCGGGCCAGCACGTCGCCCGCGCGCAGCACGGATTTGACCCGGCGCGCCACGGTGATGATCAGCTCGTCACCGGCCATCGCGCCCAGCGATTCGTTGATGCGCGAAAAGCGGATGAGGTCGAGCGCGATGATCGCATAGCCCGCCTTGCCGGGCGTGTCGGCCTTCGCTTCGACAAGATGCTCGATCTCTTCGACGAAGCCGATGCGATTCGGCAGCGCCGTGAGACTGTCCGTCATCAGCTCCTTGCGCAGCGTGCTTTCGGCCTTGCGCTCGCTGGTCCGGTCAGTCGCGGTGAAGAGCAGATGGCTCTGCGGCCCGTCTTCGCCCTCGACCCAGGAGAGCGAGCAGCTGAACACGCGGGCACCCAGGCGGCCCTGGAATTCCAACTCGAACCGGTCGGACGTGCGCTGCCCGGTGAACATCGCCGTCGCGCGTTCCCGCCAGTCGAAATGGCGGCCGGCGCGGCGTTCAAGCTGCGGCACGGTGCTGCCGAGTTCCTCGTCGAAGCGCGCAAATTCCTCGTTGAGGTCGAGAATATCGATGGTGCCGAGCGTGAAGCTGAGCAGCGCCGCGGGATAAGGCAGCGCCTGCAAAACACCCGCATAGCCGCTCGCGGAGGCGGGGTCAGGAACCTCCGCCCGCCTGGCGCGCCTGGACACCGACCGCACAATCATGGCGGTCGTCGAATCTGGCGCATCGCGTTTCGCGCGGGCAGTCATGATTGGGGGCATAGGGCCCCCATGGTAAATTAAGGTTAAAGCAGCGGTCCGGTTCGACCAGAAATAGTTGATTTCACAACCGGACCGCCGAAAGAGCGCTCCGCCCGCTCAGCCAAAGCGATTGTCACGCGGGAAACCGGTCGGCGGCATCCGCCCCGCGGCGCCCCGTGCGGCGCGCCATGGCAGCAAATCCGCCTCTGTGCGCACCCGCCCGCTTTCGCCGCCCATCGGCCAGCTAAGTCCCTGCGCAAGCACCAGAGTCGTCGCGTCCGACAAGCCGCCATCGCGATAGCGCTGGAGCTGAACGCCCTGACCGCGCGTCATTTCCGGCATCTCCGCCAGCGAGAAGACGACCAGCTTGCGATTGTCACCGATGACCGCCACCGAATCGGCCTCCGGCGCGATCGGTCGCACGACCTTGAGCGCGGCATTGCCCTTGAGGTTCACCACCTGCTTGCCCTTGCGGGTCTCGGCAATGATCTCTGCCACCGGCGCCACGAAACCGCGCCCGTCGCTGGCGGCGAGCAACAACTTGCCGTCCAGCCGCGCCGGCAGCAGCGCCACGATGCCGGTCTCGTTCGCCAGATCGATCATGAGACGCACCGGCTCGCCGAAACCGCGCCCGCCGGGGAGCTTGTCCGCGCCAAGCGTGTAGAAGCGCCCGTCCGATCCGACCAGCAGCAGCTTGTCCGTCGTCTGCGCATGGAAGGAGAAGGCCGGGCCATCGCCTTCCTTGAACTTGAGCGTCTCGGTCGATGCGAGATCGACATGCCCCTTCATCGCGCGAATCCAGCCACGCTGGGACATGATGACCGTGATCGGCTCCCGCTCGATCATCGCCTCCAGCGGGATTTCGCGGGCCGGGCCGGCCTGCTCCAGCCCCGTGCGCCGGGCTCCAATGCCCTGCTCGGGCGCATAGCGCTTGCGCAGCACGGCGAGGTCGCGCTTGAGGCGGGTGCGCTGCCGCGCCTCGCTGTTGACGAGCTTGTCCAGATCCTCGCGCTCGGCGGCGAGCTCGTCCCGCTCGCGGCGAAGCTCCATCTCCTCCAGCTTGCGCAGACTGCGCAGCCGCATGTTGAGAATCGCTTCCGCCTGCCGGTCGGTCAGCTGGAACTCCGCCATCATCACCGGCTTGGGCTCATCCTCGTTGCGGATGATCTCGATCACCCGGTCGAGATTGAGATAGGCGATGATATAGCCGTCGAGCAGCTCCAGCCGGTTGTCGATCTGGTCGATGCGATGATGCGCGCGGCGCACCAGCACCTCGATCTGGTGAGACAGCCAGGCGAGCAGCAGGTCGCGCAGCCCCATGACGCGCGGCGTGCGATCCGCGCCGAGCACATTCATGTTGAGCGGGAAGCGGTTTTCCAGATCGGTGAGACGGAACAGGCTGTCCATCAGCACGTCGGGATCGACCGTGCGCGCGCGCGGTTCCAGCACGATGCGCAGCGTCTCATCCGATTCATCGCGCACGTCCGCGAGGATCGGCAGCTTCTTGTCGGCAATGAGCTGGGCGATCTGCTCGATGAGCTTGCTCTTGGCCACGCCATAAGGAATCTGGTCGACCACGGCGATCCAGGTGCCGCGCCCTTCATCCTCCCGGTGCCAGCGCGCGCGCAGGCGCATGCTGCCCCGTCCGCTCGCATAAGCCTCCGAGATGATGGCGGGCGGATCGACCAGCAGGCCGCCAGTCGGGAAGTCCGGTCCCGGCATCAGGGCCATGAGCTGATCGTGCCCGGCCTCGGGCTGATCGATCAGCAGGCTCGCCGCGTCGATGACTTCGGCGACATTGTGCGGCGGGATGCTGGTCGCCATGCCGACCGCGATACCGCTGGCGCCATTGGCCAGCAGATTGGGGAACAGGCCGGGGAAGACTTCCGGCTCTTCCTCCTCGCCATTGTAGGTCGGGCGGAAATCCACCGTGCCATTGTCCAGCCCGGCCATGAGGTCCGCCGCCGCCTGGGTCAGCCGCGCCTCGGTATAGCGCATGGCTGCGGCGTTATCGCCGTCGATATTGCCGAAATTGCCCTGCCCGTCGATCAGCGGCGTGCGCAGCGAGAAGTCCTGCGCGAGGCGCACCAGCGCATCATAGACCGACTGGTCGCCATGCGGATGATATTTGCCGATGACGTCGCCCACCACGCGCGCACACTTCTTGTAGGCGGTGTTGTTGCGCTCGGGATTGGCGACGAGAATGTCGGGCGCCGGGCCGCTCGGCTCCAGCTTCAGCAGCCGCATCGCCCAGAGCAGCCGGCGATGCACGGGCTTGAGCCCATCGCGCAGGTCCGGCAGCGAGCGCGCCGTGATCGTCGAGAGCGCATAGACGAGATAACGCTCGGACAGGGCGGAATCGAAAGGATGGTCCTTGATGCTGTCCAGCGGATCAGGAATGTCGGTCATCGCACGCCGTTACCAAGGGCGGGACGACTTGGGTAGCGGCTCATTTCACACGGCACCCGGTCCACGAAGCGCTTGAAGCCCGAGCCGGCCAGTCCTATCCCGCCCCCATGAGCCAGACCCTCCCCCTCGCCGCCTATCCTCAGCTTCGCCTGCGCCGCCTGCGCGCCTCGGCCTGGAGCCGGGCCATGCACGCTGAAAACCGCCTGTCGCCGGCCGATTTCATCTGGCCGCTGTTCGTCACGAGCGGCCGCGGCGTGGAGGAACCGATCGCCAGCCTGCCCGGCGTCTCGCGCTGGTCGGTCGATCTGGTCGTAGCGCGTGCGCGGGAAGCGGCGGCGGCGGGCATCCCCTGCCTCGCCCTCTTTCCCAACACGCCGGCCGACAAAAGGGACGACAATGGCGAGGAGGCCCTCAATCCCGATAATTTGATGTGCCAGGCGATCCGCGCCATCAAGGACGCGGTGCCGCAGATCGGCCTGCTCACCGATGTCGCGCTCGATCCCTATACCGCCCATGGGCAGGACGGACTGGTCGACGAGGCGGGCTATATCGTCAATGACGCGACGGTGGACTTGCTCGTGGGTCAGGCGCTCAATCAGGCGGCGGCCGGGGCGGACATCATTGCCCCCAGCGACATGATGGACGGGCGCATCGGCGCCATCCGCGAGGCGCTGGAGACCGAGGGGCATGCCAATGTGCAGATCATGGCCTATGCCGCCAAATATGCCTCGGCCTTCTATGGCCCGTTCCGCGACGCGGTCGGATCGCGCGGGCTGCTGAAGGGCGACAAGAAGGGCTATCAGATGGACCCGGCCAATGGCGCCGAGGCCCTGCGCGAAGTGGCGCTCGATCTGGCCGAAGGCGCCGACAGCGTGATGGTGAAGCCCGGCCTGCCCTATCTCGACATCGTGGCGCGGGTGAAGGACAAGTTCGACGTGCCGGTCTTCGCTTATCAGGTGAGCGGCGAATATGCGATGATCGAGGCCGCCGCCGCTGTGGGCGCGGGAGATCGCGACGCGCTGGTGCTGGAGACGCTGATGGCCTTCAAGCGGGCAGGCTGCACCGGCGTGCTCACTTATCATGCGCTGCATGCCGCGCGCCTGCTGAATGGCTGAGACGATCCTCGAGACCGAGCGGCTGATCCTGCGGCGCTGGCGCCCGGACGATCTGGACGCATGGCTGACGCACCTCAACACGCCGCAAGTCACCGAGCATCTGGGCGGCGTTCGCACGCCCGAGCAGGTCGCTGAAAAACTGGAGAAGACAGTCCGCGCATGGGACGAGGAGGGCTTTGCCTTCCTTGCCGTGGCCTTGCGCGACTCCGGCCTGTTCCTCGGCAATTGCGGCCTCGCCCGGATCGAAGGCGATGCCGTTCCCGATGCCTTGCGCGGGGCCGTCCAGATCGGCTGGCAGATCCGCGCCGATTATTGGGGGCAGGGCTATGCGACGGAGGCGGCGCGCGCGGCCCTCGCCATGGCCTTCGAGCGGTGCGGGCTGGAGCGGGTCTATGCGCAGACGGCGGAGCGCAATCCCGCATCCTGGCGGATCATGGAGAAGATCGGCATGCAGCGCCGCGCCGACCTCGATTATGTCGATCCGCATTTTCCCCCGCAGGACAATCCCACCATCATCTACGCCCTTGATCGCGCCGGCTGGCGCGCCGCCTGAGGAGATATCCCGATGAACGCCCCGCTCATCCTGCCATTCGAAGGCAAGACGCCGAAGATCCATGAGAGCGCCTTCATCGCGCCCGGCAGCGTCATCATCGGCGATGTGGAGATCGGCCCGCAGGCGAGCATCTGGTATAATTGCGTGCTGCGTGCGGACATCAACTTCATCCGCGTCGGCGCCCGCAGCAATATCCAGGACGGCAGCGTCATCCATGTCGAAACCGATTATGGCGATGGCGGCCATCCCGCGATCATCGGGGAGGATGTGCTGATCGGCCACATGGCGCTGGTGCATGGCTGCGTGCTCGAGAACCGCGCCTTTGTCGGCATGGGCGCCATCGTGATGGACGGCTGCACGATCGAGGGCGATGCGATGCTGGCGGCGGGCGCCATGCTCACGCCCGGCAAGCGGATGCCCTCAGGCCAACTTTGGAGCGGTCGCCCGGCCAAATATATGCGCGACCTTTCGGAGGCCGACATTCACGGGATGCAGCGCGGCGTCAAAGGCTATGTGCATGAAGCGGCGCTGCACAGCGCCGCGCTCAAGGCTGCCGCAGCGACGTCCTGAGCGCGTCAAGCGCGTCGTTCTGCGCATCGACCAGCGAGGCGACCCGCGCGCGCACCGGAACGATGGTCGCGAGATCCGCGCTCACGCGGGCGCCGTCCGTGGCATCCTGCCGGCCGACATAAAGCGTATCGAGACCGGCCAGTGCCGCAACGCTGTCATAGCGCACGCTGTCGAGCGCGCTGATCGCCATTTGGCCGGACACCCAGGCCTCGCTCGAAGGCGCGGCGCCACGTGCGGCCGCGACCGCACCGCGACCGGCGACCAGATCCTTCTGGAAGGCCGCATCACCCTCTGCCGCCTGCCGACCGAGCGTTTCGACCTGCGCCGCCAATTCCGCGTCCTGCGCAGCAGGTTGGACCGCAACGGGCGCAGGCGCGGTGCGGTCGCGCGATTCGATCGGCCGCTTGGCCAGCGAAGGGAAGCCCCTGGTCGCCGACTCGGCGGAGACCGGGATCAGCGCGAACAGCGCGAGGAAGGCGGCGAGACGGCGAAGCATAGTTCCCGTCATGTAGGGAAAGCGCGCGACAGGTTCAACGGGCGGACTGCCGGTGAGGCCCGGCCCTTATTGCCGTGGAGGCCGGAAAGGCGGATTTGCGTCGTTGACAGAATCGCAGGGCCTCACTAAGGGGCCACTTTCCCGCGCGGGCAGCCCAGGCTGAGCCTTTGTCGTTCGCGCCAAGCATTTTGAACAGAGAAGCAAAGCCCATGTTCGCTATCGTGCGTACGGGCGGCAAGCAGTATCGCGTCGCCGCCGGAGACAAGATCGTCGTCGAGAAGCTCGCTGGTGAAGCCGGCGACACCATCACGCTGGACGATGTCCTGCTCGCGGGCGAAGGCTCCGAGATCAAGGACAGCAAGGGCCTCGCCGTCTCGGCCGAGATCCTCTCGCAGGGCAAGGGCGAGAAGGTGATCGTCTTCAAGAAGCGTCGCCGCCACAACTATCGCCGTCGCAACGGCCACCGTCAGCAGCACACCGTGCTGCGCATCGTGGCGATCGGCGGCGAAGCGCCGAAGAAGAAGGCCGCCGCCAAGAAGGCCGACGCCGCTCCGGCAGCCGCCGAAGCCTGAGCGCGACACGAGATTCGAGGAGTATAGACCATGGCACATAAGAAAGCTGGCGGTTCGTCGCGTAACGGTCGCGATTCTGAATCGAAGCGCCTTGGCGTGAAGAAGTTCGGCGGCCAGAGCGTGCTCGGCGGCAACATTCTCGTGCGCCAGCGCGGCACGAAGTTCTACCCGGGCCGCAATGTCGGCATCGGCAAGGACCACACGCTGTTCGCCCTGACCGAAGGTCGCGTCGTGTTCCACGACGGCAAGCTCGGCCGCAAATATGTGTCGGTCGACATGATGGCGGAAGCCGCGGAATAATCGGACGGTTCATGCAGGGATCGTCCAGCGGGACGATCCCTTGGTGAGCGGACATCGCCTCACCTGAACACCAAGGGAGAAGGGATCGCCCCTCCTCCCTTTTTTGTTGTCTCCCTGGATCCCGACAGATCTCGCCCTGTTTCCGGCACAGATGCCCGCAGAGCGCCAAGACTGTCGCCAATTCGTCATCAACGCGCGGCAGTGGCCGCTGCGTACCGGAGAGACCGACATGTTTGCTCGCACCCAAAGACTGCTTTTGCGGCCCGGCTGGCCCGAAGACGCATCCGCCCTGCACGCCGCGATCGCCGACGAAGGCATCGTGCGCAATCTCGCCACGGCGCCCTGGCCTTATGGACGGGGCGATGCCGAGGCCTTCCTCGCGCGCGAGCGTGATCCGCTGTTGCCCGCCTTCCTGATCATCAAGCGCACCCACGGCACGCCACGGCTGATCGGCGGCTGCGGCATCGGTGAGCAGGAAGATGGCCGCATCGAGCTCGGCTACTGGATCGCCCGGCCATATTGGGGCCTCGGCTTCGCCACGGAGGCCGCGGCGGCAGTGATGCACATCGCCCGCTCCTCGGGCCTCAAGGGCATCAGCTGCAGCCATTTCGTCGACAATCCCGCCTCGGGCAGGGTGATGCGCAAGCTCGGCTTCCGTCCGGTCGGCCGGCCCGAGCCGCGCTTCAGCCAGGGGCGCGGCCGCGCCGACCTGTGCCAGTTCTACGAGGATGGCGCGGAAGGCGAAATGCGCGACGATCCCGCCGTCGACATCTACCCCGATCTCGCGCCGCTCGCGGCGTGAGGTCGGTCGGCCGACTATAGCCAGCCGGACCGGCGGAACCGCGCGTACAGCACGGCGCATGTCACCGCGATGACGCCGAGCACGGCGAAATAGCCATATTTCCAGTGCAGCTCCGGCATGAAGGCGAAGTTCATGCCATAGATGCCGGCCACGGCGGTCGGCACGGCGAGAATGGCCGCCCAGGCGGCAAGCTGGCGCGTGATATCGCCCTGACGCTGCTGTTCCAGCATGGTGCTGGTCTCCGTCACCGAGGTGAGGAACTCGCGCAGCCCGGTCAGCCGATATTCGACGCGCTGGACATGGTCGCGCACGTCGCGAAAATAGGGCGTCATGTCGGCGTCGATGTTCGGCATCGGGTGATTGACCATCCGGTTGATGACATCCATCGCCACGCCGGTCAGGCGCTGAAACCGCACGACCTCACGCCGGATGGCGAAAAGGCGGCGAATATCCTCCCGCTCCAGGAAGGTTTCGGCCGCCGCTGCCTCCATCGCCAGCACGCGCTCCTCAAGCGTCTCGACGATGGGGAAATAGCCATCGACGATGAAATCGATGATCGAGTGCAGCACATAGTCCGGGCCATGGGCAAGCGCGGCAGGGGCGCTTTCCAGCCGCTCGCGCAGTTCCGTGTGTGCCCGCGCGGAGCCATGGCGCACCGAGACGATGAAGCCCGGCCCCAGGAACACCGATGTCTCGCCATAGACGATCGTCTCGCCATCCAGATGCGCGGTGCGCAGGATGACGAAGAGCTGATCGCCGTAAATCTCTACCTTGGGCAGGTGCAGCGTCTTCTGCGCATCCTCGACCGCCAGCGGATGCAGGCCGAAGCATTGCGCCACCGCATCCAGCTCCGCTGCCGTCGGCTCGTGCAGGCCGATCCAGACGAACTCGCCCGGGCCGAGCGGTTCGCGCGTCGGGCAACCAATATCGACATCCTCGATCGCCGTGCCGCCCCGATATCGCCGCGCCGCAATGACAGCCAAGACCACGCTCCCTTTCGGACAATCGCCACCGCCTAGCATGGCGCCCGCACCGTGCAAACGCCGTCACAGGACGCCGCGCTTCACCTTTCGTCTCAAAATCCCTATGGCGCGCGGATGCATTTCCTAGACCAAGCCAAGATTTTCATTCGCTCGGGCGCGGGCGGGCCGGGAGCGGTCAGCTTCCGGCGCGAGAAATATATTCAATATGGCGGCCCCAATGGTGGCAATGGCGGCAAGGGCGGCGACATCATCTTCGAGGCCGTGCCCGGCCTCAACACGCTCATCGACTTCCGCTACACCCAGCATTTCAAGGCCCCGCGCGGTGGCCATGGCGAAGGTGGCGATCGCACCGGCGCGGGTGGCGAGGATCTCGTCATCAAGGTGCCGGTCGGCACGCAGGTGATCTCCGAGCCGGATGAAGAGGGTTACAGCGAAGTGCTGGCCGACTTCACCGAACCGGGCCAGCGCGTGGTGCTGCTGCGCGGCGGCGACGGCGGGCGCGGCAATGCCAGCTACAAGACCTCCACCAACCGCGCGCCGCGCCAGCACGGCACCGGCTGGCCGGGCGAGGAGCGCTGGGTTTGGCTGCGCCTCAAGCTTTTGGCCGACGTGGGGCTCGTGGGGCTGCCCAACGCCGGCAAGTCCACCTTCATCAATCAGGTGACCAACACCAAGGCGAAGGTGGGCGACTATCCCTTCACCACCACCAAGCCGCAACTCGGCGTGGTGCTGCACAAAGGGCGCGAATTCGTGCTCGCCGACATTCCGGGCCTGATCGAGGGCGCGGCGGAAGGGGCCGGCATCGGCGATCGGTTCCTGGGCCATATCGAGCGCTGCCGCGTGCTCATCCACCTCATCGACGCGACGCAGGATGATCCGGTGCGCGCATGGGACATCGTGCAGGGCGAGCTGGAAGCCTATGGCGAGGGCCTGGAAGAGAAGCCGCAGCTGCTTGCGCTCAACAAGGGCGACCTGCTTGGCCCTGAGCTGATGAAGGACATCGCCAAGGATCTCAAAAAGGCCGGCGCGGGCAAGGCCTTCATCATTTCCGGCGCGACCGGCGACGGCATTCCCAAGCTGCTTGATGCCATCATCGATCTGCTGGGCGACGCCAGGAAGGCGGAGGCGGAAGACAGCGGCGAGACGGAGGAGAAGCCATGGTCGCCGATCTGAAGGCGCTCACCGGCTTCCCGCCGCAGAGCGTCCGGCGGCTCATCGTCAAGGTCGGCTCCGCGCTGCTTGTAGCGCCGGAAGGATCGGTGCGCCGGGCCTGGCTGGAAAGCCTCGTCGGCGAGATCGCCGCGCGCAAGGCGGCGGGCCAGCAGATCGTCATCGTCTCCTCGGGCGCAATCGCGCTCGGGGCGCGACGGCTCGCCTTGCCCAAGGGCGGGCGGGCGACGCTGGAGGATGCGCAGGCCGCCGCTGCCGTCGGCCAGATTGCGCTCAGCCAGGTCTGGGCCGATCTGCTGGGCGCGCATGACATCGCCGCCGCGCAGATGCTGGTGACGCTGGGCGATCTGGAAGACCGGCGCCGCTACCTCAATGCCTCCGCCACGCTCGATCGGCTGATTGGGCTGGGCGTCGTGCCGGTGGTCAATGAGAATGACAGCGTGGCGACCGAGGAAATCCGCTTCGGCGACAATGACCGGCTGGCGGCGCGCATCGGCCAGGCGGCCCGCGCCGACGCGGTGGTGCTGCTCTCCGACATCGACGGGCTGTACACCGCCAATCCGCACAGCAACCCGGACGCGACGCTGATCCCGCTGGTGGAGCGGATCGACACCGCCGTACTCGGCATGGCCGACGCCAATTCGGCCTCCGGCATGGGATCGGGCGGCATGGTGTCCAAGCTGCAGGCCGCGCAGATCGCCACGGGCGCCGGTGCCCACCTCGCCATCATCTCCGGCCGGATCGACGCGCCGCTCGGCCATTGGCAGACCAGCGGACGCGGCACGCTGTTCCGCGCCGCCAGCCGCCGTGGCGGGCGCAAGACCTGGCTTGCCGGCCGCCTGACCGTGAAGGGCAAGCTGCGCGTCGACATCGGCGCCGCCGAGGCCCTGCGCCGTGGCCGCAGCCTGCTGCCCGCCGGGATCACGGCGAGCGAGGGCCGCTATGCCCGTGGCGACGTCATCGACATTCTGGGGCCGGACGGCGCCGTCATCGCGCGCGGGCTCGCGCAATATGACAGCGGCGACGCCGAGCGGATCATCGGCAAGCGCAGCGACGAAGTGGCCACGCTGCTCGGCGGCACGCCGCGCGCCGCGATCGTCCACCGCGACCATATGGTGCTGCTCTGAGCCGGCTTGCGATCACCGGCGGCACCGGCTTCGTCGGCAAGGCGACGCTGGCCAAGGGAATCGAGGCCGGTCACGAACTCAGCGCGCTCACCCGGCGCCCGCAGGCGGCAGCGCCAGGCATCGACTGGATCGCCGGATCGCTGGAAGACCATGAGGCGCTCGTCCGGCTGGTCGCGGGCGCGGACGCCGTCATCCACATCGCCGGCATGGTCAACGCGCCCAATCGCGCCGCCTTCGAGGCCGGCAACGCGACCGGCACCGCCGCCGTCATCGCCGCCATGCAGCGCGCCGGCGTCCGTCGCCTCGTCCACGTCTCCTCCCTCGCCGCGCGCGAGCCGGGTCTCTCCGACTATGGCTGGTCCAAGGCGCAGGCCGAGCGCCATGTTGCAGCCAGCGAGATCGACTGGACGATGGTGCGCCCGCCCGCCATTTATGGCCCCGGCGATGCCGAGCTGCTGGAGATGTTCCAGATGGCGGCGCGCGGTTTTGTGCTGCTGCCGCCCGGCGGCCGCCTCTCTGCCATTCATGTCGAGGATCTGGCCGATCTGCTCGTGCTGCTTGGCACCCGGCAGGGCGATGACACGCGCGGCAAGATCTACGAAGTGGATGACGCGACGCCCGGGGGCTGGCGCTATCAGGATTTCGCCCGCGCCATTGGCCGCGCCGTTGGCCGCACCTCGGTCCGCACCCTTTCCCTGCCCGCGCCGCTCGTCCGCATGGGCGCCCGCATCGACCGGCTGTTGCGCGGCGACAAGGCGCGCCTCACGCCCGATCGCGCGGCCTATTTCTGCCATGAGGACTGGGTCGCGCAGCCCGCGCTGCAACCGCCCGAACAGCTCTGGCGCCCCGCCATCGCCACCGAGGACGGGCTGGCGATGACGGCCCGCGCCTATCGCGCGCGCGGGCTGTTGCGCGGTTGAGCGGATCTGCGGCCACCCTCACCCCAATCATGCCCGAATCCCGCCTTATTCGCTTGCCATAGCCCAACCGGACGGGGCATTCCGCACGGCAACAGCCCCGCTGACCCATATCGGAAAGAACAGCACCCATGTCGGACCGCCAGGACGTCTTCGCGCAAGTCGCAGCGCAGATCGAGCCCTTCAACAAAAAGGGCGTCGCCCTCACCGAAAGCACGACCTTCGCCGGGGATCTCGAATGGGACAGCCTGACGGTGATGGATTTCGTCGCGGCGGTCGAGGATGAGTTCGACATCATCATCACCATGAACATGCAGGCGGAGATCGAGACGGTCGGCCAGCTGGTCGACGCGGTCATCAAGCTGCGCGGGGAGGGCTAAAGCCATGGCAAGCGTGATTGACGACACCGCCGCCACCATGCGCGTGGTCGACGCGGAGAAGGACCTCTTCTCCAAGTTCGATCCGCTGATCGCCGAGCGCGAGGCCCTGCTCGCCACCGGCGTGCGCGATCCCTTCGCCATCGTGATGGACGAAGTGAAATCGCCCACGCTTGCGGTGATCAAGGGCAAGGAGACGATCCTGCTCGGCACGTACAATTATATGGGCATGACCTTCGACCCGGACGTGGTGGCGGCGGGCAAGAAGGCGCTGGACGAGTTCGGCTCGGGCACCACCGGCAGCCGGGTGCTCAACGGCACTTACCAGACGCACAAGGCCTGCGAGGATGCGCTCAAGGACTTCTACGGCACCCAGCATGCCATGGTGTTCTCGACCGGCTATCAGGCCAATCTCGGCATGATCTCCACGCTGGCCGGCAAGGGCGACTATATCGTGCTCGATGCCGACAGCCATGCCAGCATCTATGATGGCTGCGCGCTCGGCAATGCCGAGATCGTGCGCTTCCGCCACAACAGCGTCGAGGATCTGGACAAGCGCCTGGGCCGCCTGCCCGCCGATGCGCTCAAGCTCGTCGTGCTCGAAGGCGTCTATTCGATGCTCGGCGACATCGCGCCGCTGCCGGAGATGGTCGCCGCAATCCGCAAGCACCCCAATTGCATGATCCTCGTCGATGAGGCGCATGGCATGGGCTTCTTCGGCCCCAATGGCCGCGGCGTCTATGAGGAGCAGGGCGTCGAGAAGGAGATCGATTTCGTCGTCGGCACCTTCTCCAAGTCGGTCGGCACGGTCGGCGGCTTCTGCGTTTCGGATCATCCCAAGTTCGAGGTGATGCGCCTCGTCTGCCGGCCTTATGTGTTCACCGCCTCGCTGCCGCCGAGCGTCGTCGCGACGGCCGCCACCTCGATCCGCAAGCTGATGCACGCGAACGAGAAGCGCGCCCATCTGTGGGAAAACAGCCGCCGCCTGCACAAGGGCCTGACCGATCTGGGCTTCACGCTCGGCACCAAGACGCCGCAGTCGGCGATCATCGCCGTGATCCTGACGGACCAGACGCAGGCCGTGGCGATGTGGCAGGCGCTGCTGGAGCTGGGCCTCTATGTGAACATGGCCCGTCCGCCCGCGACGCCGGCCGGCACCTTCCTGCTGCGCTGCTCGCTCTGCGCCGAGCACTCGAGCGCGCAAGTCGGACAGATCCTTGATATTTTCGCCCAGGCCGGGCGGCTGACCGGGGCCATTGCGGGCTAGATCGTTATGGCGGGAGTCGCGCAGGCGCGAAAACGGCTCCCCAGCGACAGAACCTTCGTCTAGAGCTTTTTCCCGAGATGGCGGAGGACGGCGAAAGCCCGGATTATAGCACGGACGATCTGCCCCCCTGGCGGCGGTTCGTGCCCTTCGTGCTGGCCATTGTCTTTGCGGTCGCGCTCGGCTTCCTCATCTACCTGGCCGATCACGCCTCGGACCAGCGGGAACGCGCGATCGCCCTGCAGCGCCACAGCTACCAGGTGATGCTGCAGGCGAAGACCGTGGAAGCCAAGATCGGCAACGCCGAGACGCTGCTGGCGCGTTATGTGGTCAGCCACGACAAAGCCGTCGGCCGTCAGTTCCAGGACGAATGGGCGACGGCCATGCGCGAGCTTGCCGGCCTGGAGCGGTCCACCCGCACCAATCCCCAGCAAACCGCTGCCGTTGCAGCCCTGCGCCGGGCGATGACCGAACGGGGCGCAACGCTGACCGAAATCGCACTGCGCGTGCGCTACGAGCAGGCTCTGGGCGCGCTTGGTCAGCTTGAGGCGACGCGCAAGGAAGCGTCCGTCAAGGCGATCGCGCAGGCCCTCGACCGGATCGCCCGGATCGCCGAGGCCGAGCGGGCACGGCACAATGTGCAGGTCGATCGCACCGAATCCCGTGTCGACAGGCTCAATGACAGCTACGGCGTGATCGGGCTTGGCCTGCTTGTGGCGGCGGCCGGCGCCCTGTGGTTTGCCAACGGCGCGCTTAACGAGCGCGTGTTCGCGCGCCGCCTGGCCGCTGCGGAAGCCGCCCGCGTCGACGATCTCGAAGCGGCCGTGCAGCAACGCACCGAGCAACTCCGGGAGGCCAATGTCGCGCTCCAGCATGAGATGGAGGAACGCATCCAGGCCGAGCAAAGCCTGCGCCAGCTCCAGAAGATGGAAGCGCTCGGCAATCTGACCGGCGGCATCGCCCATGATTTCAACAATATGCTAGCCGTCGTCGTGGGCGGCATCGACGTCGCCAAGCGTCTGATCACGCGCAATCCCGAGAAAGCCGCCGCTCATCTGGACAGCGCAATCGAAGGCGCCAACCATGCCACCGCGCTCATCGAGCGGCTGCTGGCCTTTGCCCGTGCCGAGCCGCTGCTGCCCGACCGAGTCGATATCGATCCGCTGATCGCCGGCATGGAGCATTTGCTGACCCGCGCAATCGGTACCGGCATCAAGGTCGAACTGGATCTCGGCGCTGGCGACTGGGCTGTCTGGGTCGACCGCGCACAGCTCGAAAGTGCGATCATCAACATGGGCATCAATGCCCGCGACGCCATGGACGGGCGCGGCACGCTGACCATCGCCACGCGACCGGTGACCTTGCGGGACCGCGAGATCGGCCAGTGCGCGGCTGGCGATCATGTGAGCCTGACCGTTACCGATACCGGCTGCGGCATGACGCCGGAGGTGCTGGAGCGCGTGTTCGAGCCGTTCTTCACCACCAAGGCCGTCGGCAAGGGCACGGGCCTGGGCATGAGCCAGATCTTCGGCTTCGTCAGCCAGTGCCGCGGCGCCATCGACATCCGCAGCGCGCCCGGCGACGGCACAAGCATCCAGCTCCTGCTGCCCCGACTGGTGCGGGACAAAGGCTTCGAGACCATTCAGGCGAGCGAGGGCGCGCTCTCGGGCGCCGCACCGGACCAGATCGCCGATTCCCAGCAGCCACTCGTCATTCTCGCGGTGGAGGATGATGCGCGCGTGTTGCGATCGACCATGGCCGCACTGAATGCGCTGGGGCATGAAGCGATCCCCTGCGATCACCCCGGCAAGGCGGCCGACATCCTGGCCGAGCGCCCGGATATCGCGCTCATCCTCTCCGACGTGTTGATGCCTGACCAGTCCGGCCCGGAAATGATCGAGGCACTGGGCAGCGCACTGGACGGTCGACCGGTGATCTTCGTCACCGGCTATGCGGCCGATCAGGGTACAGCAGTGCAGACCGCCGGATTCCCCATCCTGCGCAAGCCGTTCACGGTCGCCCAGCTGGCCACCGCGATCGCGGAATCCAAGGCCGCCCAGCGTGGCAAACAGCCGGCCTCCCCGACGGTTTGATGCGCACACGCACTGCCCTTGCGCCCGCGCTGCCATTTCTAAGGTTGCAGGCCCCGCGCAACGGCCTTACGGCCCGGAAAACCATGACTTGCCCTGCGGACGATCAGCCCACCGGCGCACGCCCAAGCCGAGACGCGCGATGCTGACCGCGCTCGATCGCTATATGGCGCGCCTCATCGCCGTGCCGCTGCTGGCAAGCCTCACTATTGCCGCCATGCTGCTGGTGCTGGACCGGATGCAGCGCCTGTTCGTCTTCGTGGCGACCGAAGGCGGACCGGTGAGCGTCGTCTGGCGAATGCTGGCCAATCTGCTGCCGGAATATCTGGGCCTGGGTATCCCGATCGGCCTCATGCTCGGTATCCTGCTGGCTTTCCGGCGCTTGGCACTCTCCTCCGAGCTCGACATTCTGCGCGCCGTCGGCCTCTCCTACACCAGCCTGCTCAAGGTGCCGTACATGTACGCACTGGCGCTCGCGGTCCTCAATCTGGCGATTGTCGGCTTCGTCCAGCCGCACAGCAAATATGCCTATGAGCGCCTCCGCTTCGAGCTGCGCTCCGGTGCGCTGGGCGCGTCGATCAAGGTTGGCGAGTTCACCAATCTGGGTAGCGATTTCACCATCCGCATCGAGCAGAGCGCGGATGAAGGCCGCCGCCTCTCCGGCATCTTCGCGCGGATGCAGAGCAGCACCGGCCAGTCGCTCGCTGTGACGGCGGCCCGCGGCCAGTTCCTCGCCACCGACGATCCCGACACGATCATCCTGCGCCTTTCGGAAGGCGTGCTGGTGCATGATGCGCCGAGCTTCAAGGAGCCGCGCATCCTCTCCTTCTCCAGCCACGATCTGCCGATCGACCTGCCCAAGATCGAGCAGTTCCGCACCCGCGGGGATGGCGATGTGGAACTGAGCCTGCCCGAACTGTTCCGGGCCGGGCTCTCCCGCGCCACCTCGCCGCTTGGCCGCGCGCAGGCCTGGGCCAATTTCAACTTCCGCGTGGTCGAGGTGGCGATGATGTTCCTGCTGCCGCTCGCGGCCATCGCCTTCGCGATTCCGCCCAAGCGCTCGACCTCAGCGCTCGGCGTCTTCCTGTCCATCGTGTTCATCGTGACCTATCACAAGATCAACCAATACGGGCAGTCGGTCGCCGCGCTTGGCCAGATCGATCCCTTCCTGGCGCTGTGGGGGCCGTTCGTGCTCGTCGCCGCCCTGATCGGCTGGATGTATTATCAGACCGCCTATGTCCCCGGCGGCCAGCCCATCGGCGCCCTGGAGCGACAATTCGCCAAGGTGCTCGGGCTCGGCAAGACGCTGTTCCGCTGGTTCCGCAATCGGCGCGTTCGCAAGGCGCACGAAGGTTAGGACATGCTGCTGAACTTCTTCCCCTCGCGTTCGCTGGCGCTCTATCTCGGCAAGACCTTCCTGTGGCGCTGTTTCGCCATGCTGGCGATGCTGGTGCTCGTGCTCCAGATGCTCGACCTGCTGAGCGAGGCCGGCGCAGTGCTGGCCTATCCGGGCAATGGCGATGGCGAATTGTGGCGCTATGTGAGCCTGCGCACGCCGCAGATCATTTCCCGCTTCCTGCCCTTCTCCGTGCTGCTCGGCACCCTCATCATGCTGGCGACGCTGAATGCGAACAGCGAGGTTGTGGCGATGAAGTCCGGCGGGCTCTCGGCGCACCAGATTCTTGCGCCGCTGATGCTGGCGAGCCTGGGCGTGGCCGTGATCAGCTTCGTCTTCAACGAGCGCGTCGTCGCGCGTGCGACCGCCACCCTGTCCGCCTGGGAGGATGCCAAGTTCGGCCCTATTCCAGGCAATCGTGGCATCAAGAGCAACATCTGGGTGCGGGACGGCGAGGACCTGATTCGCGCCGCCACCGTGACCGGCAGCGGCCGCAATGTCCGCCTCCAGAATATCGACGTCTACGATCGGCATGGCGACCGGCTGATCTCAGTCATCTCCGCGAAGCAGGGGCATCTGACTGCGGATGGCTGGCGCCTGGAGCAGGTGCGCGTCTTCGACGTGACACGCGGGACGAGCCGGGATGTCGCCAGCATGACCATCGGCAAGGATATCCGGCCGGACCAGTTCACCTTGTCCTCTGTCGATGCGGACGGGCTGTCCTTCGTCGAACTGCGCGAGGCGATCGGCATCCTGCGCGAATCGGGGCGTCCGGTCGCCAGCCTCGAAGGCGCGCTGTGGCACAAGATCACCGGGCCGCTCTCGGCCCTGCTGATGCCGCTGCTCGGCTCGGTCGCTGCCTTCGGTATCGCGCGTTCGGGCAAGCTCTTCGTCCGCGCCGTGATCGGCATGGCGCTCGGCTTCGCCTTCTTCGTGGCGGACAATTTCGCCCTGTCGATGGGCAATCTCGGGGTCTACCCGCCGATCCTCGCTGCCTGGGCGCCGTTCCTGCTGTTCCTGCTGGTCGGCGAGGCAGTACTCATCACCACCGAGGAATAGAGCGGGCGGGGCCGAACCCCGCCCTGCCCGGAATTCAGCGCGTGATCATGGTGCTGCGAGCAATGCGCCCGACGAGCGGCAGCATCCCGCCATAATTGGCCTGCGTGTAGGTCGAGTCCGCACCCAGATGCGCCAGCAGCCGGCGATGCGCCTCGCCCAGCGAATGATAAGGCATGCTCGGCAGCAAGTGGTGCAGCGCGTGATAGCGCAGGCCTACCGGCGCCCAGAGCGGCGCAAGCAGCGCGGGCGGCGGCACATTGACCGAATCGAGATACTGCCCGGTCACTGTCATCGCCGCGCCGTCGTTCTCCCAGAGATGCGCGACCAGCGTGCGCAACTGGTTGAGCACGGCAATGGCAGACAACACCGCCATGCCGGTGAGCAGCGGACGCCAGCCGAAGGCGAGCGGGCTTGCGAGCAGCGCGATGGCCCAGAGGCTCGCCCCGGCTTCCTGCCAGGCCCACATGCGCGCGAAGGCGCCTTCCGGCGTGCGGCGGCGATAATCGGGATTGATCGACAGCGCCGATGCGCGCTCGACGACGATCCGGCGCAGCGGCGGCACGAGCAGGCTCAGCGGCGTCAGCACCCCGAAGCGCAGGAGCAGCGCGACCGGCGCCAGCACGGCCGTGACGATGAACAACGGCAGCGACCAGGGCTTCATCAGCGCCAGCGGCAGATATTCCGGGTCATCCGCCGTGCCATAGCGGGTCTTGGCGTGATGCTGGGTGTGCACGCCTTCATACATGAAGGAAGGGAGAAGCAGCGGGATGCCGACGAGGAGATTCCAGGCGAAGCGGAAGCCGGGCAGCGCGCCCTGGCGGATATGCGTCAGCTCGTGAATGAAGCCCGAGGCACGATAGAGCGCCAGCACGGCGACGATCCCCCCCAGCACAATCTGCCAGGCCGGGCCGGCCATGATCGCCACAGCGAGGCCGGCATAGCCGACAAGCGCACAGGCGAGGAAATCGGGCCAGTAGATCGCGGCGCGCGCAGTCGCGAGATCGCGCGTCAGGTCCACGGCGGCACGCAGCATCGCCATGTCGTCCGGTGTCGTCGCCAGCGTCTTGCCGGCGGGTGTATCGAGCGGCGCGACCCGCTGGTCCATGGTGTTCTCGATTGCAGTCATGATGTTCGGTCCTATCGGCCAAATGCGCACAGATCATGGCAGCAATATGGTGTCGATCATCCCGGCCGGAGACCTCCATCCGCCGCGGGTTGACAAGATGCCCGCGAGAGACTCTCTGCTGTGCTCCCCATAGCGAGCGCCCGAGGGCGAAAGACGAAGGCACGGCCGTGACGACAGACGATCTAGTGATCACCCCCGTTTCCGGCAAGGCGGATCTGAAGGCTTTTGTCGACCTGCCCTGGTCGATCTATGCCAATGATCCCAATTGGGTGCCGCCGCTCAAGGACGAGGTCTATGGCCTGCTGACGCCCGGCAAGAACCCGTACCACGAACATGCCGAACATCAATATTTCCTCGCGCGGCGTGGCGCTGAGGTCGTCGGACGAATCAGTGCCCATATCGATCATCAGGCGCTCTCGATGCCGCCTGAGCAGGGCATGGGGCCGGGCACCGGCAATTTCGGCCTGTTCGAGGCGAAGGACGCGGCGACCGGCGCGGCGCTGATCGCCACGGCGGAGCAATGGCTGCGCGACAAGGGCATGACCCGCGTTCTGGGGCCGATCTCGCTGTCGATCTGGGAAGAGCCCGGCCTGCTGGTGACCGGCTTCGATCACCCGCCGACGGTGATGATGGGGCACAACAGCCCGGCCTATCAGGCGATGATCGAAGCGGCGGGCTATGCGCCGGCCAAGACGCTCAACACCTATGAGCTGGACATCACGCAAGAATTCCCGCCGCTCATCCAGCGCATCGTCCAGTCCGGCGAGCGCAACGAGCGCATCAACATCCGTCGCGTCGACAAGAGCAAGTTCGACCGCGACGCTGCGATCATCCTGTCGATCCTCAACGACGCCTGGGGCAACAACTGGGGCTTCGTGCCGATCACGGACAGCGAAGTCGCGTTCACCGGCAAGAAGCTGAAGCCCATCGTCTTCGAGGATCTGATCCGCATTGCCGAGCTGGATGGCGAGCCCGTCGCCTTCATGATGACGCTGCCGGACCTCAACGAGCCGCTCAAGGGCATGAACGGCACGCTCTTCCCGTTCAACTGGGCCAAGCTGCTCTGGTGGCTGCGCAAGCCGCGCTGCCGCACGATGCGCGTGCCGCTGATGGGCGTGGTGCAGCGGTTGCAGAGCTCCCGCATGGCCAGCCAGCTCGCCTTCATGATGATCGAATATATCCGGCGGGACGCTGTGGCCCACTACGGCGCGACCCGTGGTGAGATCGGCTGGGTGCTCGATGACAATCAGGGCATGAACGCCATCGCCGAGGCGATCGATAGCAAGATCAACAAGAGCTACGTCATCTACCAGAAGACGCTCTGACCCTCTCCGGCCTGTCCGGCCGATCAAACGCGATCGCCGCGCAACGCGCGCGGGCCATGCTTAACGCTTTGCTAACCTTGTTCCTCAATAAGCGAGGCGGACCAGATCGCCCCCGGGGGACGCAGACCGATGACTTTTGCCGTTCGCGCATATGATTTCGCGCAGATTCTCGACCAGGCGCCGGAGGGCATCCGCACTCTCTCGCTGGACTGCTTCGACACGCTGCTCTGGCGCAACGGCAATTTGCCCGTCGATGTCTTCGCCGACCTGCCGCTCGCCGGCTCCGGCATGGAAGCGCGCATGTGGGGCGAAATTCGCGCCCGCCGCATCATTCCGCTGCTCGAGGACCGGATCGAAGTTTCGATCGAGGAAATTTATCGCAACACCTTGCCGAGCGCCTCGGACGAGGAGCGCACCGCGCTGATCGCGGCCGAGCTCGATGCCGAAGCCCGGCATTGCTACGCCTTTGCTCCGACGGTCGAGCTGATCCGCGCGGCCAAGGCCCGCGGTCTTCAGGTCATCATCGTCTCGGACACCTATCTTTCCGAACCGCAGTTGCGCACGCTGATCGCGCGCGCCGCCGGCGAGGATGTCGCGGCGATGATCGACCGCATCTTCTGCTCCAGCGAGCATGGCATGCCCAAGGCGGGCGGCCTCTTCGTGCCCGTGCTGGCGAAGCTGGGCGTCTCGCCCGCCACCATCCTGCATTGCGGCGACAATTATGACGCGGACGTCGTGGCGCCCGCCAAGCTCGGCATTCAGTGCTGCCACCTCGAACAATTCGATCCCGAGAGCGAGCAGCGCCTGCGCCTGGAAGCCAGCACGGCCTGCATCGTCAACCCCGACACCCGCGTCGCCCAGCCGGCCTATCAGCCGCATCGCCCGGCCGTTGCGATGCGCCGCTCGGACGACGCGGCGGACAAGCTTGGCCATGACGTGCTCGGCCCGATCTTCCACAGTTTCGCCGGCTGGCTGCATGAGCAGGCAGCCGAACAGGAAGCCCGCACCGGCAAGCCGACCAAGCTGCTCTTCCTCCTGCGTGACGGCTATCTGCCCGCCCAGGCCTATCTGGCGCGCTATCCGGACGCGGCGGAGCATGTCGCCATGGTGGAGATCAGCCGCCTGACGGCCGCCCAGTCCGGCATGATCGACCAGTCCGCGATCGAGAATTACGTCCTGCCCGAGCTCGCGGGCGGCTCCATCGCCGTATTTGCGCGCCATCTCCATTTCGATCGCAAGGACATCGCGAAGCTCGGAGAGATGTCCAAGCCCGCCTTCGCGCGGCACATCGTCAAGGCGCCTGTCGTCAGGCAGATCGTCGAGCGCTCGCGCGCCAGCGCCGACAAGCTCGTCGCGCACCTGCAGAGCCATGGCGTCACGGATGGCGACAGCATCATGCTGGTCGACCTTGGCTACAACGGCTCGGTGCAGAACCTCATCGAACCGATGCTCAAGCAGCGGATGAACCTGACGGTGACCGGCCGCTACCTGCTGCTCCGCGAAACGGTGCGCAGTGGGCTCGACAAGGCCGGTTTCATCGGCACGGCCCATTACGACCTCAAGATCCTCCACGCGCTCTCCGAATCCATCGCCATCGTCGAGCAGCTCTGCACCCTCGCGCAGGGATCGGTGGTCGACTATGAACCGACCGGCGCGCCGATCCGCGAGAAAGCCGGCGTAAAGGCCGCCCAGAGCGCGATGCGCGATGCGGTGCAGGCTGCCTGTCTCGACTTCATTCGCGATGCGGCAAAGGGCGTCCATCGCCCCGCTGCCAGCGACACGGCCGAAGCGCGTCGACGCATGGCCACGGCCGCACTTGCCCGCCTGCTGTTCCTGCCGGTCGAGAGCGAAGTGGCGCTGCTCGGCGACTTCGCCCATGACGTCAATCTCGGCACGGACGAGATGCTGAAGTTCCTGGACGTCGATGCCGCCACGCAGGGCCTGCGCCGGCGCGGCCTTTTCTACATCAAGAACGCGCTGCGCATGTATCTGCCCGGCGAATTGCGCCAGCATGGCCTGCCGATCAATCTCTCCATCCTCGCTTCGCGCCGGTTCGGCCTCGATCTGCGCAAGACCGATTTCGACGTGGGCGCGATCAAGGTGCCGGTCATGCTGATGAACGCGACCGGCGATCATGCCACGATCGAGGTCGATGCGGTGCCGACCATCGAGGGCTATTATCAGGCGATCGTCCCGATCGGCGCGGCTCAGTTCACGGCGGGCCTCCAGCTCGGCCGGATCGCGCAATGGGTGCAGATCGACGAAGTGAGCTTCCACCCGGTCGAGGAGTTTCTGGATTCCACGACCGAGGAAGTCGTCATCGCCGCCCATGCGATCCCCGACGGACTGGAAGACATGGGCGACGGGCTGATGCGCTGCACCGGGGGCGATGCCGCCTTCCTGCTCGTGCCGCCGCCTGCCGTCTCGCGTAAGGGCGAGGCGCTGCTGCTCAGCGTGGTATTCCGCCCCGTGGTCTTCAAAAGCGCTGCAAACGCGCAGGCGCGCGCCGCCGCCTGATCCCTCAGCACGCTTGCGTCCAGCGGCCTCAAGCGCTTAGGAAGCCGGTCTCCTCCCGGCCGCAAGGATGCTCCACATGCTCAAGCCATTGACGCCGTCGATCTTCGTCGCACCGCAGATCACGACCGACACGGTCGCGGAAGCGAAGGCACTGGGCGTGTCGCTGATCATCAACAACCGGCCGGAAGGCGAGTCCGCCGATCAGACGCCCGGCGAGGACATAGAAGCCGCCGCCACGGCGGCGGGCCTGCGCTATGTGGCGATACCGGTCTCGCACAGCGGCTTCGCGCACTGGCAGCTCGACGCGATCGACGAAGCTCTCGCCAGCAATCCGGACGGCAAGACGCTGTGCTACTGCCGCTCGGGCACGCGCAGCACACTGCTCTGGTCGCTTGCCCGCGCCCGTGCTGGCGGCGCGCCGGACGACATTGCCGAGACGGCAGCCGCCGCCGGCTATGACGTCGCGCCGATCCGCGAGATGCTGCATGCGCTCGCTGCGGGCGAGCGCTGAGCAATCAGATCATCACGGCGCGGACGAGCGCCGGCCAGAGCAGCATCACCAGGCCGGCCAGGCTGACCCCGAAAGCAAGCGTGCGCACCACCGGCACGCCTGCGGCATAGAGCGGCAGATAGACGATGCGGGCGCCGAGCCACAGCAAGGCGCCGATCGCCGTCCCCTGACCGAAAAGGCCTGCCGCCGCATCGATGAGGATCGCGGCAGCGACAATCGGGAACGTCTCGAAATAATTGGCCTGGGCGCGGGTGAGCCGCCCGACGACGGGCTCCGGCGGCGGCAGCGCTTCGTCACGGGCGCCCACGTTCCAAGCCGTGCCATATTGCCGGGTCCGCACATGCCCGGCGGCAAAGATGTGGATGAGCGCAAGCACGCAGCCGGCGACAAGCACCTTGAGTTCGATCGGCATGGTCCGGGCACCTCCCGGACGGCCTTATAGCAGGGTTCGATCGCGCCGCGTCATCGAACTTGATCCGCCTCACATATGGCCGGACCGC
The DNA here is from genome assembly GCA_017304655.1 of Sphingomonas sp. Lineage (GTDB taxonomy): Bacteria > Pseudomonadota > Alphaproteobacteria > Sphingomonadales > Sphingomonadaceae > Sphingobium. Next base: position 292,077 of record JAFKLY010000005.1, on the reverse strand, counting down.
GCCGACCCGACGGCATCCTTGCGCTTCGAATCCCGACGCCGCGGCCGGGCGGCCTTCGGAAAAAAGAGGGCCGATGCACAAGGCACCGGCCCAAGTCATGTTCGCAGGAGGAACATCGGTCGGCGGGGCGGCGGTTGTTTGGGCCGCCCCTGCCAGATTTCGATCAGTTGTAGGCGCGCTCGCCATGCTCGCCGAGGTCGAGGCCTTCCTGCTCGACTTCGGTGCTGACCCGCAGACCGGTGACAGCCTTGGCAACGTACATCGCGATCACCGTGCCGATGGCGGCAATGACGATCGTCGCGGCAACGGCCGACACCTGGGTGACGAGCTGGCTGCCGATCGAGAAGTCGTCGCCGCCGGGACCACCGAGCGAGGGCGAATAGACGATGCCGGTGCCGATGGCGCCGATGATGCCGCCGATGCCGTGGATGCCGAAGGCGTCAAGCGAGTCGTCGTAGCCGAGAGCCGGCTTCACCTTCGAGACGAAGAAGAAGCAGACGACCGAGGCAACGCCGCCCAGGACGATCGCACCGAACGGACCGGAGTTACCGGCAGCCGGGGTAACGGCGACGAGGCCGGCGATGATGCCCGAGCAGAAGCCCAGCGCAGAACCCTTGTGGCCCATGACGCGCTCGGTGAGCATCCAGAACAGACCAGCCGAAGCGGTGGCGACGAAGGTGTTGATCATGGCCAGAGCGGCCGAACCATTGGCCTCAAGCGCCGAACCGGCGTTGAAGCCGAACCAGCCGACCCACAGCAGGCCGGTGCCGACGAAGGTCAGCGTCAGGCTGTGCGGGGGCATCGGCTCGCTGGGATAGCCCTTGCGCTTGCCGAGGATCAGGGCAGCCACAAGCGCGGAGACACCCGCGTTGATGTGGACGACCGTACCGCCGGCGAAGTCCAGAGCGCCCATCACGAAGAACACGCCGCGTGCTTCCCAGACCATGTGGGCCACGGGGAAATAGACGATCGTGAGCCACACGAGAGCGAAGACCATTACCGCCGAGAACTTCATGCGCTCCACGACCGATCCGAGCACCAGCGCGACGGTGATCGCCGCGAAGGTCATCTGGAAGCAGATGAAGACATATTCGGAGATCACTTCGGAAGTGAAGGTCGCCGCGGTCGAATCCGGCGTGACGCCAGCGAGGAAGAACTTGCCCCAGCTGATGATCGAATTGCCTTCCGGACCGAAGGCCAGGCCGTAACCGTACATGACCCAGATCAGCATGGCGAAGGCCGCCACGCCGCCGATCTGCGTCATGGTCGAGAGCATGTTCTTCGCGCGGGTCAGGCCGCCGTAGAACAGGGCCAGGCCCGGCAGGATCATGAGAAGAACCAGGATGGTGGAGGTCATCATCCAGGCGTTGTTACCGGGATTGGGCACCGGGGCCGCCGGTGCGGCGGCCGCTTCCTGCGCCCAGGCAGGCAAGGCGGCGAAGAGCGAGAGGCCAGTGGCCGCCGCCGCGCCGAACATTTTCTTTGCGAAGGTCATTCTTTGCCCCTTTCTTACAGCGCGGTCTCGCCGGTTTCGCCCGTGCGGATCCGCACGGCCTGGCCGACTTCGAGAACGAAAATCTTGCCGTCTCCGATGGCGCCGCTGTTCGCGGCTTGCTGGATGCCCTCGACCACGCGCGGTGCGAGAGCGTCGTCGCAGACGACCTCGACCTTGATCTTCGGAACCATGTTGGTGCTGTATTCCGCGCCGCGATAGATTTCGGTCTGGCCCTTCTGCCTGCCGAAGCCCTTCACTTCGCTCACCGTCATGCCGGCGATCCCGAGACTGGAAAGGGCTTCACGCACCTCGTCCAGCTTGAACGGCTTGATGATTGCCATGATGAGTTTCATGCTGCCCCCTTGTATGGTGTGCAGCGACTACCAAGCAAACACCGTGCCAATCTTTTAACAACGGGTTAAAGCGGCGCGACTCGGCATGACCACCTGTTGCGTCGCACAAAAAATGAGCAGCGCCGGATCGGTGCCTAAAATTTAAGCAAATCGAATCATATCAATGGAATGATTCAGGAAAGTCGCGCGCGGCAGGGTAGACCGCGCTGCGATCGCTCCCTTGTCGCCGCATCGATGGGGGACAGACGGTCGCTGTCGCCACAGCGAACAGGGCTCAGAGCGAGCGCGGTCGGGCCTGGGGATAGCTGCCGAGCAGGCGCACCCATTTGCTGTGGAACGCCAGTTCCGCCAGCGCGCGGTCGACGGCCGGGTCGCCCGGCATGCCCTCGATATCGGCATAGAATTCCGTCGCGGCAAAACTCGCGCCCCGCTGGTAGCTCTCCAGCTTGGTCATGTTGACGCCGTTGGTCGCGAAGCTGCCCATCGCCTTGTAGAGTGCGGCAGGCACGTTGTTCACCTCGAACAGGAAGGTGGTCATCACCGGGCCATCGCGCGAGGGCATCAGCGGCTCGCGTGCCAGCACCACGAACCGCGTCATGTTGTCGTGGCTGTCCTCGATGTTCTCGGCATGGATTGTCAGCCCGTAAAGCTGCGCCGCCAGCGAGGGCGCGATGGCGGCGGCGCCGGGCTCGCGCGTCTCAGCGACCAGCGCAGCCGCGCCCGCCGTGTCGGCATACACGATCGGCCGGATGCCCCGCTCGCGCAGATATTTGCGGCACTGGCCAAGCGCCTGGACGTGGCTGAGCGCGCTGACCGGCGGCGTATCGTCCGTGCTCATCAGGGTGTGATGGATGGGCAGAAAATATTCGCCGATGATCGACAGGCCGGATTCGGGCAGCAGAAAGTGCATGTCCGCCACGCGGCCGTGCAGCGAGTTTTCGATCGGAATCAGCGCCCGGTCGGCGCGCCCGTCGCGCACCGCGTCCAGCGCATCTTCAAAGCTGAAGCAGGGCAGCGGCAAGGCATCCGGCGCATATTTGGCCACGGCCAAATGCGAATTTGCCCCCGGCGCGCCCTGAAAGGCAATCGTGCGGGCCGGCGCATGTGCAGCGGCCTCCGTCATCTCGGCAACCAGGCGCCGCGCGGGGAGCGGATAATTGTCCATGTCGGCCGCTGCGCTTAGGGCTTCCCAGCCAGTGGCGCAAGGCGCGCGCACGTCCCCCGCCATCAGGCGCGCGCACGGACTTGCACGGTCGCGGCGCAGTCATTAAGGGAGCGCGCACAAGGGGCGCCGGCAGTGACGTGATCCGCAGGAATCACACGCCGGACAATTCGGAGAAAAGAGCGCATGAGCGATCGTTTCAACACCATTGCGGGCTGGGCTCTGTTCGGCGGCATCATTGCGCTGGGCGGCGGCATTGTCAGCAGCAAGCTGTTTCACACCGAGCGGCCGGAGCCGATGGGCTACGCGATCGCGGGCGTGGAAGCGGAAGGTGAAGGCGGCGCGTCTGGTCCCTCGCTCAACACGCTGCTCGCCAGCGCGGACGTCGCGGCCGGCGAGAAGGTCTTCGCCAAGTGCATGGCCTGCCACACCATCAACCAGGGCGGCGCCAACGGCATCGGCCCGAATCTGTATGCGACGGTCGGCGAGGCAATCGCGACCGGCAAGGGCGGCTTCGCCTTCTCCGACGCGCTCAAGAAAGTCGGCGGCACCTGGACGTTCGAGGCGCTCGACCACTGGCTGACCTCGCCGCGCGAATTCGCCAACGGCACCAAGATGAGCTTTGCCGGCCTCAGCAAGCCCGAGGATCGCGCCAACCTGATCGCCTATCTCAATGCGCAGGGCTCGAACCTGCCGCTTCCGTCCGCTGACGCGGCTGCGGCGCCGGCCGAAGGCGCCAACGCCGCCGCACCGGCCGAGGGCGAGAATGCGGCCGCACCGGCAGAAGCTGCCAACGCGGCGGAACCGGCCAAGAAGTAAGCTGGCGCCGGATCGGCTGCCACGCGGCCGGGACGGGAAAAGACATGATCGATTATCGAAAAGGCGGGCACCAAGGCCCGCCTTTTTTTGTTGCGTATCGGACTTGGCGAAACCCCTGGGCAGCGTGGATGAAGTCCGCCGCCATAGGGCTGCTTTGAGGCATCCGAGCGCAACGCCGGCCTGTCGGGATACGGCGACATAGCGGACGTTCACTTACCCCTCTCCCGCCTTCGCGGGAGAGGGAGGGGCCCGGCGCGAAGCGCTGGGAGGGTGAGGGTCTTTCTGGGGTGCATGGCCGAAGATTTAAGCAGAAAGACCCTCACCCAACCCTCTCCCGCGAGGGCGGGAGAGGGCTAACGAAGGCGTCCGCTCACCACCCCCAACCTGACATCGCGACGAGGCACGACACGGCCGGAAAGCGGACCCTGGTTCATCCCGTCCCCGTCCGACGAACGCGCTCCTTTTCCCCTGTCCTACACCCCATCTGCCATGGCAGTCCTGCCGGACGCCCCGCGCTCTCGACGGGGACGAGCGACGTGGCTCTTTCTTATTGTGGCTCTGCGAGACTCCTGCAGCGCGGGACGGGGATTCACGCCCGCGTCATCGGGCCCGAAGGGAAGCAGAAGTTCATGCCCCCGTGTCGTGAACTTCGTGAACGTCCGGCGCCGGGCGCGCTGTTGGACCGGCGCGGCGCATCGCGTGCAGGGCGTCCGGCGAGCTGTTGCCGGGTGCGGACACCGGTTCAGCCCGGCGACAGCTCGGCGCGCCGCCAGTGAAAATCTCCAGACCCGTGCAAATGACAGTTTCATGACGATAAGAATACGCGATCATGACATGACATTTTCATGACCGATTCCCGCAAATGGCCGGATCAACTTCATGACAAACTGATGAAATATATGGATATATATTTACAATAGCGGAAATTTCTTCCCTAGTCATATAGTTAACCATTGGTTAGCGCCCCCGGACCATCTGTGGGAGCAGACCATGAAGAAACTGACTTTTGTCGCCGGATGCCTTCTTGCCATCCAGGCCAGTGCCTCTTTCGCCGCCTCGATCGACCTCAGCAGCTATTCGCTGGTCGGCCGCTACGATCTGCCCGATCCGAGCAAGGTCGCCGCGCCGGCCAACAATCTCCTCGCGCAGGAAGCCTCGGGCATCACCTACAACTGGGATACCGACACGCTGTTCATCATCGGCGACGGCAGCACCTCGATCACGCAGGTCAGCAAGACCGGCCAGCTCATCGACGTGATGACCCTCGCGCAGCAGGCGGGCAATCCGCAGGGCACCGCCTTCTATGATGCGGAAGGCATCACCTATATCGGCAACGGCCAGTTCGTCTTCACCGAGGAGCGGCTGCGGGTCGCCAATCTCGTGACCTACGCCGCCGGCACCACCATCGGCTACAGCGACGCCAAGCATGTGAAGCTCGGCACGACGGTCGGCAATGTCGGCCTGGAAGGCCTGACTTACGACCCCAAGACCGGCGGCTACATCTTCGCCAAGGAGATCAACCCGGAGGGTCTCTTCCAGACCACGCTGGACTTCACCAACGGCACGGCCTCGAACGGATCGGCCGCCACGGTCAATTCGGTCAACCTGTTCGACCCCGCCCTGCTGGGCGTGGGCGACATTGCGGACGTGTTCGCGCTGTCTAACCTCACCAACCTGATCGGCGCGCTGAGCGACAATCTGGTCGTCGTCAGCCAGGAATCGGCGCGCCTGGTCGAGACCGACCGCAGCGGCAACGTGCTGAGCACCTTCAATCTCTCGACCCTGCTGACCGGCAGCGACAGTCTCTCGGCGCAGGACATGCAGTTTGAAGGCATCACCATGGACCGTCAGGGCTACATCTACCTGACCACCGAGAATGGCGGAGGCGACATCACCAAGCCGCAGATGTTCGTGCTGGCCCCGCGCTCGCCGCTCGGCGCCGTGCCCGAGCCGGCGAGCTGGGCGATGATGATCGGCGGTCTGGCGCTCACCGGCGCGACGCTTCGTCGCCGTCAGGCGCGCGTCCGCTTCGCCTGATCGAGGGCAAGCAACAGATCAGAAGGCGGGCCTTCGGGCTCGCCTTCCATTCCGGTCAGGAGGGGCAACCCGGCTCGTCGGCGTCGACATAGAAGCGCTCGACGATCTCCCAGGCCTCCTCGGCCGTCTCGACCCAGCTGATGAGATCGAGGTCGCGCGGACTGATGACGCCTTCCTCGGCCAGCGCTTCGAAATTCACCACGCGCGTCCAGAAATCCCGCCCGAAGAGCAGGATGGGGATCGGCCGCATCTTGCCGGTCTGCACCAGCGTCAGCAGCTCGAAGAATTCATCGAACGTGCCGAACCCGCCGGGGAAAACCGCCAGCGCCCGCGCGCGCAGGGTGAAGTGCATCTTGCGCAGCGCGAAATAGTGGAACTGGAAGGAGAGATCCGGCGTCACATAGGGGTTGGGGGCCTGCTCGTGCGGCAGCACGATGTTCATGCCGATGGTCTTGGCACCGACATCCGCCGCGCCGCGATTGGCCGCTTCCATGATCGAGGGACCGCCGCCGGAGCAGACCACGAAATTGCGGCACCCTTCGGCATTGACCGGAAACTGCGCGGCGATCCGTGCCAGCTTGCGCGCTTCCTCATAATAACAGGCCTTGGCGGCCAGCCGCTCGGCCACCTTGCGCTCGCTGTCCGTGCGCGCAGCGTCGATCGCCGCCTGCGCGGCTGCCGGCTCGGGAATCCGCGCGGACCCGTAAAAGACGAAGGTGGAAGCGATCCGCGCCTCGTCGAGCAGCAGCTCGGGCTTGAGCAGCTCAAGCTGGAAGCGCACCGGCCGCAGGTCATCCCGCAACAGGAACTCGGTGTCCTGGAAGGCCAGCGTGTAAGACTTGCTTTCGGTCTGGGGTGTGGAAATGGCCCGCTTGGCGTCGCGCGCTTCTTCGCGGGCGTGGCGGAACTTGCTCTGACTGACGGTTGGTTGGTCGCTCATGAGCTGGCGCTAGACGATTTCTGGGAGCAAGGAAACCGGAGGCGCGCCTCAGCGGCAGTAGCCGCCCTTGCCGCCCATATCGAAATGGAAATGGTCGCGATGCGCCTCGTTGTAATTCGGGCTCAGCACGGTGGGGAAGCGCTTGCAGGCGCTCTGGTGAATGACGCGCAGGAACTGCGCCGTCTGGCCATCGGCGCGCCAATCACCCAGCACGCTCACGCGCCGGCCATCGGCGAGCACGAAGGCGGACACGTCGACGGCATTGGCATGGGCATGTTCGCTGCGCTTGCCGGCAATGGTGCCACCGGTGCCGCGCACGTCGCGGCAGGCATAGGTCCCGAAGGTCTCGATGCGCACAACTTCGCTGCCGAGATAGAGCCGCGCCGCTGGCCGCACCGCATAGCGCGCCCAGCCCGCGAAGGTCGCCGCGAGCGGACAGGTCATTGCCCCCAGATTGGCGGTCGGCGTGCCGATATCCATGAGCTTGACGGCGTCGATGATATGACAGCCGCCGCCTTTGTCCTCATTGGGCAGCGGCGTGTAGCGCACCTGGGCCGCGTCGAGCCGCGCACGGCACATGCGGAAACTCTCGCTGCTCGGCAGCGCGCGCGGCGCCGATGCTACGGCAGGACGAGCCCGCCCCTGATGCACGATGCTGTGATCCGCGCAGGCGGCGAGACTCGCGGATGCCAGAAGCACCGCCAGCTTGCTGATCCTCGTGAGATCGACCTGCCACCTCATGCGCAACAAAATCCGCTTCCATGGTTAACAAATCGTAAACAACGCGACGAACCACGCTCATTCATGCCTCTTTTTAGACAATTAGCCCGACGTGTCGACGAAACCGGCGCAAACCGGCTCTACGGTCTTTCGATTGACTTGCCGGCGCAAATCTCTATGGCCGCCGGCGGGCCACGCGGTCCCAACGCCGCGCGTGCTCTCTGCAAGGAGACGCATACCATGACTGACTTTCCGAAGCCGGCTACGAAGCCGGCCCGTCCCCATTTCTCGTCCGGCCCCTGCGCCAAGCCGCCCGGTTACGACCCGGCGAAGCTGGCTACCGAAGTGCTCGGCCGCTCCCACCGCTCCAAGCTCGGCAAGGATCGCCTCGCGCTTTGCATCAATCTGATGCGCGAGCTGCTGAACCTGCCCGAGACGCACCGCATCGGCATCGTACCCGGCTCCGACACCGGCGCCTTCGAGATGGCGATGTGGACGATGCTCGGCGCCCGCCCCGTCACCACGCTCGCTTGGGAGAGCTTCGGTGAAGGTTGGGTCACCGATGCCGCCAAGCAGCTCAAGCTCGATCCCACGATCATTCGCGCCGATTACGGCCAGCTGCTCGATCTGGGCGCGGTCGACTGGTCGAACGACGTGCTGTTCACCTGGAACGGCACCACGTCCGGTGTCCGCGTGCCCAATGGCGACTGGATTCCGGCGGATCGCGAAGGGCTGACCTTCGCTGACTCCACCTCGGCCGTGTTCGCCTATGACATGCCGTGGGACAAGATCGACGTCGCCACCTTCTCCTGGCAGAAGGTGCTGGGCGGCGAAGGCGGCCATGGCGTGCTCATCCTCGGCCCGCGCGCAGTCGAGCGGCTTGAGCAGTACACGCCGGCCTGGCCGCTGCCCAAGGTGTTCCGCCTCATGTCCAAGGGCAAGCTGGCCGAGGGCGTGTTCAAGGGCGAGACCATCAACACGCCGTCCATGCTCGCTGTCGAGGATGCGATCTTCGCGCTCGAATGGGCCAAGACCATCGGCGGCGCCAAGGGCCTGATCGCCCGCGCGCAGGCCAATGCCGATGCGCTCAATGCCATCGTCGAGGCGCGCCCGTGGCTTGGCCATCTCGCTGCCGATCCGGCCAGCCGCTCGATCACCAGCGTGTGCCTCACCGTCGAGGGTGCGGACGCCGACTTCATCAAGAAGATGGCCTCCCTGCTCGAGAAGGAAGACGCCGCTTATGACGTCGCGGGTTATCGCGATGCCCCGGCGGGCCTGCGCATCTGGTGCGGCGCCACCGTCGAGACGGCGGATATCGAGGCGCTCGGCCCGTGGCTCGACTGGGCCTATGCCCAGACCAAGGCCGCTCTGGCGGTCGCTGCCTGATTCCCACATTCCGGTGCTCCTGTGACAGCAGGAGCCCAGGGCTCAGCAGCATTGCCATCCCGCCCTGGGCCCCTGCTTGCGCAGGGGCACTGTCTCTCCTCAAAGGACAGTAAAAACCATGCCCAAGGTACTCATTTCCGACAAGATGGACCCGCAGGCCGCGCAGATCTTCCGTGATCGCGGCGTGGAAGTCGACGAGATCACCGGCCTGAAGCCGGATGAACTCAAGGCGATCATCGGCCAGTATGACGGCCTCGCCATCCGCAGCGCGACCAAGGTCACCAAGGACATTCTCGACGCCGCCACCAATCTCAAGGTGATCGGCCGCGCCGGCATCGGCGTCGACAATGTCGACATCCCTTACGCCTCGTCCAAAGGCGTGGTCGTCATGAACACGCCGTTCGGCAACTCGATCACGACCGCCGAGCATGCCATCGCGCTCATGTTCGCGCTCGCTCGCCAGCTGCCCGAGGCCGACGCCAGCACCCAGGCCGGCAAGTGGGAGAAGAACCGCTTCATGGGTGTCGAAGTGACCGGCAAGACGCTGGGCCTCATCGGCGCGGGCAATATCGGCTCGATCGTCGCCAGCCGCGCCCTCGGCCTCAAGATGAAGGTCGTGGCTTACGATCCGTTCCTGACTCCCGAGCGCGCCATCGAGATGGGCGTGGAGAAGGCCGATCTCGACACGCTGCTCGCCAAGGCCGACTTCATCACGCTGCACACGCCGCTGACCGACCAGACGCGCAACATCCTGAGCCGCGAAAATCTGGCCAAGACCAAGAAGGGCGTGCGCATCGTCAATTGCGCGCGTGGCGGCCTCATCGACGAGGCCGCGCTCAAGGAGGGGCTGGAGAGCGGCCATATCGGCGGCGCCGCGCTCGACGTGTTCCAGACCGAGCCGGCCACGGACAATCCGCTGTTCGGCACGCCCAACTTCATCTCGACCCCGCATCTGGGCGCCTCGACCAACGAAGCGCAGGTGAATGTCGCGCTGCAGGTGGCCGAGCAGCTGAGCGACTATCTGCTCACCGGCGGTGTCACCAACGCGCTCAACGTGCCGAGCCTCTCGGCCGAGGAAGCGCCCAAGGTGCGCCCCTATCTGGCCCTGGCCGAGAATCTGGGCAGCCTGATCGGCCAGCTCGCGCACGACAACCTCACCAACATCTCGATCGAAGTGGAAGGCGCGGCCGCCGAGCTCAACATCAAGCCGATCACCGGCGCCGTGCTCGCGGGCCTGATGAAGGTCTATTCGGACACGGTGAACATGGTCAACGCGCCGTTCCTCGCCAAGGAGCGCGGTCTGGACGTGCGCGAAGTGCGCCATGAGCGCGAGGGCGACTATCACTCGCTGCTGCGCGTCACCGTCGAGACCAGCCGCGGCGCCCGCTCGGTCGCCGGCACGCTGTTCGGCAATGCCAGTCCGCGTCTGGTCGAGATCTTCGGCATCAAGGTCGAGGCGGATCTCGATGGCCACATGCTCTACATCGTCAACACCGATACGCCCGGCTTCATCGGCGCCGTCGGCTCGACGCTGGGTGCGGCCAAGATCAACATCGGCACCTTCCACCTGGGTCGTCGCGAAGCGGGCGGCGAGGCCGTGCTGCTGCTGAGCGTCGACGAGCCGGTGCCGCAGGAGCTGATGAGCGCCATCTCCGCGCTGCCCGGCGTGCGCATGGTCCGCGCACTCAAGTTCTAAAGGCGGTGCTGCGCCCCTCTCCCGTGCGGGGGAGGGGTAGCCCAAAGATCATTGCAACGCCTCGGGATCGGCCGTGAAACTCGCGAGCTGCCATCCCGGGGCGTTTTTCTCGAACACATAGACATAGGCGCCGCAGCTCACCGACCAGGCGTCACCATCGCGCACCGGGCTTGCCGTGCCGAAGCAGGGCCGCAGCGGCTCGGGGAATATCCCCATCCAGATGGTGTCGAACCGGTCGCCATCCAGCGGGGTTCCGGCGAAGAGGAAGGGGAAGCGGGTGAGCGCCTTCACGCCGTCGCGATCCCCTTTGGCCGCCGCTGCCGCGAAGCGCTGCCAGAAGGCGGCAAAATCGGCAGGCAAACCGGCGGCCGGCGAAGGCGCAGCGGAGGCGCCTGCCGAGCTTGCGTCGGCTTGCGGCGTGAACGCCGGCCCGCGCCGGGCAGCAGCGGCCGCCGATGCCTCATCCACCTCGAACCGCACAATGCGGGTTTCGCCGCCGTTCCAGGGATCCTCGAACCAGGTGACGCGCACGCGGGTGCCGTCCTTCAGCGGGAGGGGCGGGTCCTTGGCATTGGTGAAGGAGGCGCCGGACGGAAAATCGCCGACGCGCAGCCAGAACCATTGCTTGCCGACGAAAAACTGCTCGCTGGTCGTCGTGGTATAGCTGTTGAAGCTGGAGACGCCCACGCCCCGCGAGCTGCCGGTCCAGCGCTTCGTCGTCTTGCGCTCATGCTGACTGATCACGCCTTCGACCGTCTTCGCCGAACCGTCCGTCAGCGCCGCGCGCACATGATAATAGTCCGCGAGCGGCAGCACGAAGACCAGCAGAAACAGGAACACCGTGACCCCGCCGAGGATGGTCACCCATTTGCGCCGGCCGCCGCGCAACAGATTGTAGACAGCCAATCCCAGCGTCACGAACGGCAGGATCAGCATCTCATACTGGTCGAACGGAACATGCGCCGTATCGAACACCACTGTCATGCCGAGTCCCCCGATCAGCCCTGCGCATCAAGCCCAATGCCGGGCTCGGGCGCAAGAGGCGCTGACACCCCTGCGCAATTTCTCCTCGCTTGGCCGCCGGAATCGGCTAAATGCGCGGCCATGACCGATACGATCGCCCCCGGCCTGCTGCCCGAAGGCCTTGCCGACCGCCTTCCTCCCAAGGCGGAAGCGTCCGCGCGCCTCGTGCGTGAAGTGCTCGATACGGTCGCTTCGCATGGCTATCGGCGCGTGATGCCGGCCCTCGCCGAGTTCGAGGAGACGCTGGCGACGCGGCTCCAGTCCGCCGGCATTCAGGATCTGCTGCGCGCGGTCGATCCGGTTTCGCAGCGCACGCTCGCCATCCGGCCGGACATGACAGCGCAGATCGGCCGCATCGCCGCCACGCGCATGGCCGCGACGCCCCGGCCACTGCGCCTGTGCTATGGCGGCCCGGTGATGAAGCTGCGCGCCGATCAGCTCCGCCCGGAGCGCGAGCGCATGCAGGTGGGCGCGGAAATCATCGGCACGGATAGCGTCGCTGCTGCCGTCGAGATCGTGAATGTCGCCATCGAGGCGCTGCAGCGGGCCGGCGTGCAGGGCATCACCATCGATTTCACCCTGCCCGATCTGGTGCCGATGCTCGCGGCGGGGCCGATGCCCGTCGCCGCAGAGCGGGTCGAAGCGCTGCGGGCGCGGTTGGACGCCAAGGATGCGGGCGCGATCGCCGCGATGGGCGATGATGCCGCACCCTATCTGGCGCTGATCGCGGCGACGGGGCCATTCCACGCCGCGCTGGCGCAGCTCGAAGCCTTCGACGCCGGCCCGGCCAAGGGCGCAATGGCCGAGCGCATCGCCGCGCTGCGCGCCATCGCCAAGCCGATCGGCTGGGACATCACGCTGACGCTCGATCCCACCGAGCTGCATGGCTTTGAATATCAGCGCTGGTTCGGCTTCTCGATCTTTGCCGAGGGTTTCATCGGCGAGATCGGCCGGGGCGGCACGTATCAGGTTGCCCGCGCGGACGGCAGCAGCGAGCCGGCCATCGGTTTCTCGCTGTATCCCGATCCGCTGATCGACGCCGGTTTCGGCGCGGAGACCGGCAAGCGCCTGTTCCTGCCACTCGGCCATGACGCTGACACCGCGGCGCGGTTGCGCGGCGAGGGTTGGGTGACGGTCGCTGCGCTGTCCGATGAGGACGAGGCCGGCGCGCTGGGCTGCGAGGCCATCCTCGACGGTCAGGCCATCAAGCCCGTCTGACCGACATCGCCCCGCTCAGGGGCGAAGCGACACGCCCGCACGCGCGCGAGTCAGGTCGATTATTCGACCAGACCCTGCAGTCGCGTCAGCACGCCCTGAATGCGCTCCGCCGCCTCGGTGAACGTCTTCACATCGGCGCGGTTGTTGTTGCCGCGCGCTTCCTTGGCGGCTTCCACATAGCCTTCCAGATCGGCCTCAAGGGCATCGACCAGGATCTCGATCTCGTCTTCGGTAAAACTCAGCTTGATTGCGCCGGCCATGGCTGCCTGCTCCTGTCGGAAAGTGGTCGCCCCTAGGGGATCATGCGAAGGGCCGCAAGGGCTCGCGACCGATTACCAGCCCGCCCCTTCCGCCACGGCCTCCGCCTCCTCGGGCAGCGTCTCGCGCCCCAGCACGGCATTGCGATGCGGAAAGCGGCCGAAACGGGCGATGATATCGCGATGCGCCTTGGCGAAACGCAGGTTGAACTCGAAACCGGGCGCACTGAACAGCGCCACGGACCGCTCCTGATCGGCCAGATTCTCGCTATGCATGAACGGCATATAGAAGAAGGGTCGGGCCGCTTCCACGAAGGCCTCGTCATAGCCCCGTTCGATTGCGGCATCCGCGATTTCGCGGGCCAGCGGGTCGGTCGCAAAGGCCCGCGCCTCGCCGCGAAACATGTTGCGCGGGAACTGGTCGAACAGGACGAGCGCGGCCAGCGCGGTGTCGGCATCTTCCAGGAACACCTCGGCCGGCTTGCCCCGCTGCGCTTCCCAGAGCGCGCGGAACAGGTGGAGGCAGCGGGCATCCTCTTCCTCGGTCGAATCGAACCAACTGTCCGGCCCGACCTCGTTCAGCCAGTAATTGAGCACCGCCGGCACCCAGTCCGGATCGACATGGACGAGCGTCGGCGCCCGCTCGGGGAACCGATCCTGCACGCGCACCGGCAAGCCGTCGATGCTCTGCGTCCGCGTAGCGATCTTCGCCAGGCGTTCCGGCGTCTCATTCTGCTCGTGATAGCGCGCCAATGTGTCGCGCGGCTTCTCCAGCCGCATGAAGGGCACGCCCCAGCCGCAGCTTTCCTGCACGCTCTCCACCGTGATCATGAAGATCTGCCGCGTGCCGGGCAGGATGGTGAACGACCGTGAGGCGAAATCCCACTCGTCATCCTGCGGCAGCACGGCCTTGCCGCGCCCATAGAGCCGCAGGATCAGCGGCGGCTGATCGAAGGCGCAGAACATGATGGTGATCCGCCCATCCGCCGCCAGGTGCGCCTGCGTCTCATTGCCCGACCCGCCGACATCGAGATAGCCGACAAGATTGGGGCCCAGCACGCGGAAGCTGTCCATGCCCTTGGGGCTGAGATTGACCCGTGCACCCTGCGCCGCCGTGGCGACGAAAAACATCGGCTGCTTCTCGATGAACGCGCGCTGCTTGTCAGTGATGGCAGTGAAGAACTCGGACATGGGGCCTTCCGGTTGACGCGCATAGGCCATGCGCATAATTTGTGCGTCTGGGCCCCGTCAGGCCGCCGTCCCGCCGACGGTCAGCCCTTCCAGCAGCAGCGTCGGCTGGCCAACGCCGGCCGGTATGGCCTGACCCGCCTTGCCGCACATGCCGATGCCTTCATCGAGCGCCATGTCGTTGCCGATGCCGACGATGCGCGTGAGCGCGGTCGGCCCGTCGCCGATCAGCGTTGCCCCCTTGATCGGGTCGCCCAGCTTGCCGTTCTCGACCTTGTAGGCCTCCGTGCAGGAGAAGACGAACTTGCCCGAGACGATGTCCACCTGGCCGCCGCCGAAGCTGCGCGCATAGATGCCCGACTTCACACGAGAGAGCAGCTCTTCCGGATCGTCCGTACCACTGCGCGCGAACGTGTTGGTCATGCGCGGCATCGGGGCATGGGCATAGCTCTCGCGCCGGCCGTTGCCGGTCGGCTCCACGCCCATCAGCCGCGCGTTCAGCCGGTCCTGCATATAGCCGCGCAGGATGCCGTCCTCGATGAGCACCGTCTCCTGCGTCGGCGTGCCTTCATCGTCGATGCTGAGCGAACCGCGGCGCGCATTGATCGAGCCATCGTCCACCACGGTGACGCCGGGGGACGCGACGCGCTGGCCGATCTTGCCGGAGAAAGCCGAGGTCCCCTTGCGGTTGAAGTCACCCTCAAGGCCATGGCCGACCGCTTCGTGCAGCAGCACGCCCGGCCAGCCGGGGCCGAGCAGCACGGTCATCTCGCCGGCCGGCGCATCGACGGAGCGCAGATTGACCTCCGCCTGCTTGATCGCTTCGTCAATGGCGCGCTGCCAGGTCGCGTCCTCGAACAGCGAATCGTAGAGATAGCGTCCGCCGAGGCCGAAATAGCCGGTCTCGCGGCGGCCATTTTCTTCCATGATGATCGAGACGTTGAGGCGCACCAGCGGGCGCACGTCCGTCGCGACGAAGCCATCGGCGCGGACGATCTCGACCACGGACCAGCTCGCGGCCAGCGCGGCCGACACCTGCACGACACGCGGATCGCGTGCGCGGGCGGCAGCGTCGATCTTGCCCATCAGGTCCACCTTCCGCGCGAAGGGCACGAGATCGAGCGGATTGGCATCCGTGTAGAGATGGCGATTGGTGCGCTTGGGCGGGCCGGCCATCGCCTGCTTCGCGGGATCGAGCAATTGCAGCGTCTGCGCAGCCCGGCGGATCGCCGCCTCGCTGATGTCATTGGCATGGGCAAAGCCGGTCATCTCGCCGGAAACGCCGCGCAGGCCAAAGCCCGCGTCCGTCGAATAATCGGCCGTCTTCAGCCGCCCGTCATCGAAGCCGAAGCTCTCGCTCGCCGCATATTGGAGATAGAGCTCGCCATCCTCGCAGTCCTTCAGCGCCTCGGCGGTGACTCGCCGCGCGGTATCGGGGTCCAGCGCGCCATCGCGGTACAGGAAGGAACGCACATCGGTGATCTGGGAAGCAGCATCAGTCATGGCACCGATATAGGCGCTCGCTCGGGCGGGGCCAATGGCAAAGGCTCACGCACATCACGCGATGCAAAAACGCGCTGGGGCTGGATATCGGCGGAAGGCATATTATCTTGCGGGCGGGGGAAGAGTCGTGCTGCCGCATATGAACCGTCCCGAGGGACTGAAACACGGTTGAACCAATGCCGTCACCCAAACACGTGCATAGACGCCATTTCCTGACACTCGCCGGAGCCGGGGCTGCTGCCTCGCTGCTTGGCGCGCGCGCCGCTCTCGCCGATACGAGCGCGCCCGGCGGCTGGTCGGGCCTTGTCGATCGCGCCCGCGCCGCGCTCGATCATCATGGCGACGCGATCAAGGCGCGCGATCGCTTCATCGTCGTCGATTTCTCGCTGCCATCGTCCACCCCGCGCATGTTGCTGGTCGATCAGACACGCGGCAAGACACAGCTTCTGCGCGT
The DNA here is from genome assembly GCA_017304655.1 of Sphingomonas sp. Lineage (GTDB taxonomy): Bacteria > Pseudomonadota > Alphaproteobacteria > Sphingomonadales > Sphingomonadaceae > Sphingobium. The sequence continues at coordinate 275,826 of JAFKLY010000005.1, read as the reverse complement.
CGCCCATGGTCGCGGCTCTGACCCCGCGCATAGTGGCTGGCTGCGCAGTTTCAGCAACCAGTCCGGCTCCAACGCGAGCTCGCGCGGCGCCTATGTCACCGGCCCGATTTATGTCGGCCAGCATGGCCGCTCCCAGCGGCTCGTCGGGCTTGAGGACAGCAATAACAATGCCGAGGCGCGCGCGATCGTGATCCACGGCGCCTGGTACTGCAATGACGCGCTGATCAAGCAGACCGGCAAGCTGGGTCGCAGCGAGGGCTGCTTTGCGGTGAGTGAAGCGCAGATCGATCCGCTGCTCGACTGGCTCGGCCCGGGCCGCCTGCTCTACGCCGACAAGGTCTGATCGCGCGCGGCGCGGTCAGCCGGCCGCGCAATAGGTGTCGGCGAGCGGTCGGGTCGCGGCAAGCCCGGTCGCGCCCAGCGACTGCGACAGGCCGGCGTCCAGCCCATAGAGATCCTCGAAGCTGCGCAGCGCCCCGCCCGGTTCGGCCTGCACCGTCATGTAGACGACATAGACGGGCACCGGCCTCGGCAGCTTGGCGGTGACGGTCTCGCGCCCCTCGATGACCTGCGCGATCCGCTCCGGCGTCCATTCCGTGCCGGCCAGCAGCTTCGCGGCGAGATCGAACGGCTTGTCCGTGCGCACGCAACCATGGCTGAAGGCCCGCTCCGGCTGGCCAAACAGCGTCTTGCTGGGCGTATCATGCAGGAAGATGGACAGCGGATTGGGCATGTCGATCTTCATCTGGCCAAGCGCATTGGTCGGCCCGGGCTGCTGCACGACCTGCAGATTGCCGCCACTCCCGCTCCAGCTATAGCCGCGCGCCCGCGCCACGCCGGGCCGGTTGCGCACCAGCGCGCCCACGCTCTCGGCGATGATCGACTGCGGCACGGTCCATGTCGGGTTGAGGATGATGCCGCTGGCACTCGTCTGGAACTGGGGCGTCGGCGTCTTGCGCTTGCCGACCACCACGCGATGCGTCGCGATCACTTGCCCGTTGTCGACCAGCCGCACGACATATTCGGGGATGTTCACCATCAGATAGCGCCCGCCCAGATCGCGCGGCAGCCAGCGCCAGCGCTCCAGATTGGCGCGGATGCGCGCCTTCTCGGCTTCCGCGCCGCTCGCCGGCTGGCTGACCAGTGCCGCCCGCAGCATCCGGTAGTCCGCGCTGGTCGGCGCCAGCCTGTCGAGCGCACCGGTAATGTCCCCGGCGATCAGCGCCCGGTCCATCAGCGTCGCCGCCGCCTCAGGCGTCAGCCCCATGCCGCGGAAGTAGGAAAGGCGCCGCTGCGCCACCGGCGTGTGACCATTGGCGAGATCGCGCGCGAGCAACGCGAAGCTGCGCGTTGCCGCCGCGTCCAGCGCCGCCTGATCCTGCCCGGCCAAGGCCATGCGCAGCCGCCCGAGCTCATAGTCGGCGGGATCGAGGCCATGCGTCTCGATCCGCTGGCCATAATCGAGCAGGGCGCTCGCAGCAGGACGCGCCCAGGGCGCAGCCTGAAGCGGCGTCGCGACAACGGCGATCAACAGCGCAAGAAAAAAGGCGCGCAACGGAGCATCTCCCCGGATTTTAACCTGATCCCATAATGCCTTGGCTCGTCGCTTCGGCCAAGCCCCGCGCACGGCGCAAGGCGTGCAGCAAGCCTGCCGGCCTATCAGGCCGGAACAGGCTCCGCGCCATGATATGCGTCAATCTCCGCCGTCAGCCGCGTCATCAGCGGATGCATCGGCCGGCCACCGGGCACGTTCAGCCAGAGCCGCAGGAGCAGGCGCCGATGCTCCGGCGTATCATGAAATTGCTGGCGCGAATGGAGAATGAGGAAATTCTGCCAGAAGATCATCTCGCCGGCTTCGAGCAGGAAGTCGGCGCGCAACTCGGGCCGCAGCGCCACCGCGTCGAAATAGGCCAGCGCCTCGCGGAAGGCCGCCGGCAGATGCTCCGGCTCGCGCCGGTGCCGCAGGAAGACGCGGTTGTTGAAACAGCTCGTCTTGCCATCCACCGTCCAGAAGAAAGGCAGCGTCTGATCGAGCGGCTCGGTGCGCTCGGGCCAGTCCACATAATAGCCCTCATACAGCGCGGCGAGCAGGTCGGGCCGCTCGCTGGCCATCACATTGTGGATCGTAAGGGCGCTGACCACGCCGCTTTCGCCGCCGCTGGCCGATGTGCGCAGCGAGTAGAGCGAGAGCACCTCGTGGAAATCCGTATGGGAGCGTAATTCCATGTCCGTGGTGTAGCCGCGCACCGGGCCGTCCTCTTCGCGCTGGACATGCGCGATGAAGTCGCGACGCGTGCTTTGCTCCACGCCGTTGCCGATGAACGTGCCGAGGCTCCAGTAGAGCCGCTCATGCGCGGCGAGATCATAAGCCGCCGCATCGATGCCGGAGAGGACCACCGCGCCGGTGCCATGCAGCAGCTGGTAGCGGACCGCCGCCATCAGCGCCTCGATCTCCGGGCAGGCGATCTCAGCGCGCGTGATCTCGTGCGGAACGCGCCCTTCCGTGCGGCGCACCAGCGCATCGATCGCGTCGAGCTGCGCGGCCGACAGGAGGTGGGTCAGGCCCTCGCGGCCACCGATTTGGGGCGCCGCCCAGGCAGCGGGATCATCAACAGGCCGAATCGTGGCTGGCGTCATGGGGCAATCCTCTCTTATCCGCCGCGCGCCGGCGCGCGCGCTTAGAGGCTGGCGCCCGAGGCGATATCCGGCTTGGTCACGATGTCGGGCGTGTCCGCCGGCCCGCCTTCCAGCACGAAGCGCCGATCGCAATAGCCGCAATCGACATAGCCATGCTCGTCAATCTCCAGAAAGACGCGCGGATGGCCAAGGGCGGCGGGGATGCCATGGCCCGAGCCATCACAAGCGACTCGGCGGGCATGGACGCGAAGAATCTCGGGCGGTGCTTGCATGGAACGCCGGTTAGCATCGGCGAACGGGGCGGGCAATATCCACCGCGCGCTGGACGTGCCTGTCGTCGCCCTTGATCAGGGACAAGGCGACGGCACCCGGAAAGGACCAGGAACAGACCAGCGAGGGAAGGAGTGCAGGCAATGGAACAGGATGACCGCGCCGCCGCACGCACCGGCTTCTGGGCCGCAGTCGCCTGCGTGCTGCTCTCGCTCGCTTATGTCTGCGCACAATTGCTCGAATGGACCGGCCTGCTCGGCTCGGCTGGCGGGCCGAACAGCGCCAGCACGGCGCGCGGCCTCCTCTGGCTGCTCACGCCCTCCTTGCTGCTCGGCCCGGCGTTCGTGCTGCTGATGGCGGCCTTGCATTGCCTCGCGCCGCCGAGCCGCCGCGTGTTCAGCCTGGCCGCGCTCGCCTTCGCCATTCTCTATGCCGCGCTGACCGGGCTCGTCTATTTCGTGCAGCTCAGCTTCGTGGCGCCACGTCTGGCAAGCGGAGACACAGCGGACATCGCGCTGCTGCTGTTCGTGCCCTACAAGTCGTTCCTCTTCGCCATCGACCTGCTGGGCTACAGCTTCATGTGCCTGAGCTGCCTGTGGAGCGCGTTCGCCGTGCCGGCCGGCAACGGCGCCGGTGCCGCACGCACCGCGATGGTCGCGACCGGCCTGCTCACGCCCTGCCTCGCATTCCAGATGGCCTGGCCCGGCCTGATCGGGGGTGGCGCGCTCTGGGGCCTCACCTTCCCGGTCGCCATGCTGCTACTGGCGCGGCTCTTGCGCCGCCCTGTCAGCGCGCCCGCGCCCTGATCGAAGCGCTCAGTCGAACAGTTCCTCAAGGAAGGACTTGCGGCGCTTGGGATAGCCGCGCTGGCCATGGCCATAGTCCCCCTGGGGGCTGGCACGATCGGGCCGATAGCTGGGCGGGGGCGGCGCATAATCGCGGCCGGAGCGCTCGATGATCTTGTCGAGCTCACCTCGGTCGAGCCAGACACCACGGCATTGCGGGCAATAGTCGATCTCGACGCCTTGCCGCTCGCTCATCACGAGCGAGGCGCTGCAGACGGGGCAAAGCATATTATGCGCTGAAGACACGATGAAAGAACCTCCGACATAGATCATAACAGGGATCGAAGGCGCGCGGAGGCCGGATGGACAGATCACCAATAACCGGCACCGAGCGCACTCGATGCGGTCCGACATCACGATCGCATGGCAGCAATCGCCAGAGGGGCCCGGCCCGCAAGGATCGAGATAGGCAGGCGGCGGGCACGTTCAAGCCCCGGCTGGTGTGGACGCAGGCAAGCCGACGGATGGACCTGCCTGTCCCGAGGCCTTTTGGTCGAGCGCCGTCCGACCGGGCCGACCATCCGACAACCCAGCGCGCGCTTGTCCGCCACGCTTCGCTTTCCGCTGTCCTACACCTTGTCCGTCTTGGCAGACACGTCGGACGCCCCGCCTTCCGAGCGGTGGCTGGTGAGGCGAAACATGGCTCCTTCTCAGTGCGGCATTTCCTGGCTCCGGCGGCAGAGGCTTTGCGGAACGGGCGCTGGCACCCGTCTCATCGACGGTCCGCGAAAGGCGAGGGAAGTGGAAGTTCATGCCCCCGTGTCGTGAACTTCGTGAACTTCCAGCGTCCCGCGCGTCGTTGGACCGGCCCGGCGCGACCGGCCTCCGGGCCGTCTCACGCGCATAGAAAAAGGGCCGCCCCGCAGGACGGCCCTCTTGCCTTGCTCCAAGCGGGCTTGCGCCCGGGCGCCTTAGCGCTTCGAGAACTGGAAGCTGCGGCGAGCCTTGGCCCGGCCGTACTTCTTGCGCTCGACGGTGCGGCTGTCGCGGGTGAGGAAACCCTCGGCCTTCACAGCACCGCGCAGCGCCGGCTCATACTTGGTCAGCGCCTGGGCGATGCCATGCTTGACCGCACCGGCCTGACCGGAAAGACCGCCGCCCTTGACCGTGCAGATCACGTCATACTGGCCTTCACGCGCCGTGACGCTGAAGGGCTGGTTGATGACGAGACGCAGCGTGGGACGCGCGAAATAGATTTCCTGATCGCGGCCGTTGACCGTGATCTTGCCGGTGCCGGGCTTCACCCACACGCGGGCGACGGCATCCTTGCGGCGACCGGTCGCATAAGCGCGGCCCTGCTTGTCCAGCTCCTGCTGACGCAGCGGCGCGGTCGAAACCGGTGCCTGGGGCGCGTCGGCCGTGGTGGCCGCCGGAGCGCCCGTGGTCAGGCCCTGAAGGTCGGCCAGCGAATTGACGGTATCGGACATTAGGCACCCACCTTGTTCTTGCGGTTGCGCGACGCGATGTCGAGCACTTCGGGGTTCTGGGCTTCGTGCGGATGCGCGGTCCCGGCGAAGACGCGCAGGTTGCGCATCTGCTGGCGGCCGAGCGGACCACGCGGGATCATGCGCTCCACCGCCTTTTCGAGAACGCGCTCAGGGAAGCGGCCTTCCAGCACCTTCTGCGGGCTGGTTTCCTTGATGCCGCCGGCATAGCCGGTGTGCTTGTAATAGCGCTTGTCGGTCAGCTTGTTGCCGGTGAACTTCACCTTGTCGGCATTGATGACGATGACATTGTCACCGCAATCGACATGCGGGGTGAAGCTCGGCTTGTGCTTGCCGCGCAGAATGTTGGCAATGATCGACGCGACGCGACCGACGACGAGACCGTCGGCGTCGATCAGCAGCCACTTCTTCTCGACCGTCGCCGGCGTCGCCGGCTTGGTCACTTTGGTGAGTGCCTTGATGGCCATGGGTCGATTGACCTCCCGATGAAAAAACAGCAAGGCGGCACCACGCGGGCACCGCCAATGCCGCGCCCAATGCCGCGCGAGGCACTCAAAGTCAAGCGAAACCGGGCCTTTGCTGACGGGTGTCCTGATACCCTATCGGCGTAATACGCCTCAGCCCTGCGTCTCCCGCGCGACCCAGGCGGCATAATCCGCCGTCGCCTCGGCCGGCCAGCTCAGGATCGCCGGCACATCATAGCCATGCAGTGCTTCCAGCGCCGCCATCAGCGCCGCGCGGCCGGCAGGCGCGGTCTTGAACAGCACCGGCACTTCCTGCGCCTGCGCGATCTGCCCTTCCCACGGATAGATGGACGTGCAGTCGTTCAGCAGATTGGCGCAGGCGGCCAGCCGCTGCGCGACCATGGCCTGGGCGCAAGCCTGTGCCGACTCGCGATCGCCGAAGAGGACGTAAACGAGCGCGATCCCGCTCATCAGGCGGCGCGCACCATGCCCAGCCGGTGCGCCGCCATGACCGAGACGCCGAACAACAGCGCGCCCACAAGCTGGTGCGTCACCGCCGGCACGATCGCGATGCCGGTGATCACCGTGGCGATGCCGAGCAGGATCTGCCCTACCGTGATGCCGAGCAGCACGAAGGCGAGCGTGGTCGCCCCGGCGCGGTGCAGGCGCCCGGCCATCCAGATGATCGCCGCCGCCGCCGCCCATGCCCACCAGCGGTGAAGGAAGTGCACCAGGAAGGGATCGCTGGTGAGCGTCATCCAGAGCGAGCCCCACCACTGGATGCCCTCGGGCACGAAATGGTCGTTCATGAGCGGCCAGCTATTGGCGACATAGCCCGCGCGAAGCCCGGCCGTCAGGGCGCCGAGCAGGAGCTGCAGGAACAGCAGCAGCACCGGCCCCGCCGCGAGCAGGGTGAGCCGCGATTTGCCGGCGCCGGGCTCCCGCGCGAGTCGCGCAAAGTCGCAGGCCGCCCAGACCACGGCCGCCAGCAGGATGAGTGCCATGCCGAGATGCGCGGCGAGCATGGCCGGCTCGACATTCACCCGGTCGGTCAGGCCGCTGCGTACCATCAGCCAGCCGACGCCGCCCTGCGCACCGCCGAGCAGCAGCAGGCCGACGAGGCGCACGCCATGGCCACGCGGGATCGCGCCGCGCCAGGCGAACCAGGCGAGCGGCAGCGCATAAGCGAGGCCGATCAGCCGGCCGAGCAGGCGATGAACATATTCCCAGAAGAAGATGTGCTTGAACGCTGCCAGCGTCATGCCCTGATTCATCAGCACATATTGCGAACTTTGCTTGTACGCCTCGAACTCGGCCTGCCAGTCCGCCTGCGTGAGCGGCGGAATGGCGCCGGTCACCGGCTTCCATTCGGTGATGGACAGGCCCGATTCGGTCAGCCGCGTCACGCCGCCGACGGCGACCATGAGCAGGATGAGGCCGGCAATACCAAACAGCCAGCGCGCCAGCGCCGCCGGCCGGGGCATCCGGGCGATAGTGCCGGGCGCCACGCTCTGGGCAAGGTCAGTCATGCCCGCCCCATGCGCCGTTGCCGCGCGTGAGGCAAGCCGGATGCGAGTCTTCCCGCAGCGCCGCCCGACACAAAAAACACCGTGAGCGCGGCAGCACCTCTTGATCGCGTCATCGCCGGACCAAATGTTATGTTGTATCTTCATCTATGAAGGCGTAAAGGCAGCATCCCATGTCGACTCTCGTCGCCTCCCGTTTCCCCCGCCTTGACGGGCTCGCCATCGGCCTGTCAGGGCTGTGTGCGCTGCATTGCCTGGGGACGGCGATCGCGATCGGCCTGCTCTCCTCCGTGGCCGGCGTGCTCGAAGCACCGATCATTCATGAGGGCGGGCTCATCATCGCCATGGTGCTCGGCGCCGTCGCGCTGGGCCAGGGCGCGCGCAAACACGGCTTGCTTTTGCCAGTCGCGGTCGGCGCGCTGGGCCTCGGCGTCATGGCCGGCGCGCTCAGCCTGCCGCATGGCTGGGCCGGGGAAACCGTCTATACGATTATTGGCGTGGCGCTGCTCGCCTTCGGCCACGAGCTCAATCGTCGCGCCTTCTGGTAAGGCCCAGCTGGCGCCCTGACGACGCTTCCAACTGGTGAAATCTGGCGCTTGACCAAAATCAATGTGCCCTTGGTGCGCAGCCGTCATTGTTGACACTGTCCTAGTCTTATGGAGCAGTGCAATGGGTGCGATCGGCACGATCGATGCAGCGGCGCAAGTCGCCAAGCGCAGTATACCGGGCACATCGATCTTTGACGGCGAAGCTGCAGCCCGCGGCTATGCCCTCAATGCGATGTGCTATTCCTTCAACAATGACGAAAACCGGGCGGCCTTCCTTGCCGACGAAGATGGCTATTGCGCCAGCTTTGGCCTGACCCCGGAACAACGCGAAGCCGTGCGGGCACGCAATGTGCTGCAGATGATCGCGGCGGGCGGCAACGTCTATTATCTCGCCAAGCTCGCCGGCATCTTCGGCCTCAACGTGCAGGACCTCGGCGCGCAACAGACCGGCATGACCGTCGAAGCTTTCAAGCAAATGCTGCTCGATGCAGCCCATCAGACACAGGAGGCCTGAGCATGGCCCAGATTCTCGGCGGCATCTTCACCAGCCATGTGCCCGGCATTGGCGGCGCCATTGCCAAGGGCGTCCAGCAGGATCCCTATTGGAGCCCCTTCTTCGACGGGTTCAAGCCGGTGCACAACTGGCTGAAGACGGCAAAGCCCGATGTCGCGGTGGTCTTCTACAACGACCATGGCCTCAACTTCTTCCTGGACAAGATGCCGACCTTCGCCGTGGGCGCGGCGGATACCTACCGCAATGCCGACGAGGGCTGGGGCCTGCCGGTGCAGAACAGCTTCAAGGGCGATACGGCGCTGAGCTGGCACATCATCGAAGGTCTGGTGGCCGATGAGTTCGACATCACCACCTGCCAGTCCATGCTGGTCGATCATGCCGTGGTCGTGCCTTGCCAGCTCGCCTGGCCGGGCGGCGTCGATTGGCCCGTGCGCATCATTCCCATCGCCATCAACACCGTGCAGTTTCCACTGCCCAGCCCCAAGCGCTGCCTGGCGCTCGGCCGCGCGGTCGGCAAGGCGCTGCGCAGCTGGCAGGGCGACGAGCGGATCGTCGTGTTCGGCACCGGCGGCCTCTCCCATCAGCTCGATGGCGAGCGGGCGGGCTTCATCAACCAGAAATATGACCGCTTCTGCATGGACAAGCTCGGGCCGGACGTGGACGCGCTCACCACCATCAGCGCGCTGGACGTGATCGAGGAAGCAGGAAGTCAGGGCGTCGAGATCGTCAACTGGATCGCCGCACGCGGCGCGCTGGGCGACACGGTGCACGAGCTCTCCCGCAACTATCATATCCCCATCTCGAACACGGCGGCAGCCACCATGCTGTTCGCGACCGAGAACGAGGCGCTCGAACAAGCCGCCTGACCCTTCACCATGGGGGTGCGAGCGGGCGGGAGCGATCCCGCCCGTTTTCGTGTTTACGCGTGTCCGGTCAGCGTTGAACGGCCGAGCGCCCTGCGAGCAGATGCCGCCCTGCATCGGCCGCCCGCGCGCAACCGGTGAGCGCCAGACCTGCGCGCAGCTCGTGCGCGAATTGCGCGAGCATGCGCGAGACCGCGTCCTCGCCACCCGCCGCCAGCGCGAATGCCCAGGGCCGGCCAATCATGACACCCTTCGCGCCCAGCGCGAGCATGCGCAGCACATCGAGCCCGTTACGGATACCACCGTCGATCAGCACGGTGAGCCGCTCGCCAACCGCATCGACAATCGCCGGCAGCGCCTCCGCTGTACCCACCGTGCCGTCGAGCTGGCGCCCACCATGATTGGAAACGACGAGGCCATCCGCGCCGATATCCGCGACCTTGCGGGCATCGTCCGGGTCCATGATGCCCTTGAGCACCAGCGTGCCTTCCCAGTGGCTGCGGATGAACTCCAGATCCTTCCAGGTGACAGACGGATCGAAATTCTGGCCGCTCCAGCGCAGGAAATCGTTGAGCTTCACCTTGCCGTTCATGATCGGCACGAGATTGCCCAGCGTATGCGGCTTGCCGCGCACGCCGACATCCCAGGCCCAGCGGGGATGCGTGAGAATCTGCGACCAGCGGCGCCACTGGCCAAGCGCGCCGGGCGGACCGGAGAGGCCCGAGCGCTGATCGCGCCAGCGCGGCCCCGGCACCGGCAGGTCCACGGTCATGAACAGATGGCGGCAGCCCAATTCCCTGATCTGCGCCAGCAGATCGACCACGAAGCCGCGATCCTTCGCCATGTAGAGCTGGAACCAGAAGGGCAGGCCCGTCGCCGCCGCGATTTCCCGCGCGGAGCAGAGCGTCACCGTGGAGAGCACCATCGGCACACCATTGGCATGGGCCGCGCGGATCGCCTGAATCTCACCACGCCGCGCCAGTATGCCGCCCATGCCGACCGGCGCGAGCATCAGCGGCATGGCCAGCGTCTGGCCGAACAGGGTAGTCGAGAGATCGGATTGGGAAACGTCGTTCAGCACTTTCTGTCGCAGCGTCACGGCGCAGACCGCCGCGCTGTTCCGTGCCAGCGCCACTTCGGCAAAGCTGCCGCCATCCACATAATCGAACAGGAAACGCGGCAGGCGCGTGTGCGCAGCCTTACGCAGATCGGTGAAACTGTGCGGCCACACCATCTCAGGCAGTGCTCTTATCCGGAAGACCCCACGCAGAGTGGCATTTGATGTTGCTCATGGTCATCCTCTCACCCGCCAGGCCCGCACATATCGGGCGCCGTTCCGGAAAACCCTTCATAGCGCCAAGATACCGACACTGATAGCTTTCCGTGCTTACCCGGCTTGTCTGCAAGGCGCTCAGCCCTTCGCGCCGAAGCAGGGGTTCAGTGGAAATCACGCGAGCGCGGCAGCAGCCGGACATTGCGCGGATGCGAAGATGTGCGTGCCCGCGCGATGTGGCGCGGATGCTGCGGATGCAGGAACGCATCCGCGCGGGAAAGCAGTGGCCGGGGCTCATGCGTCTGCGACAAATGATCGAGCCATTCGGTGCGATCGAACACCCGGCTGGCCATGATGTGGAGAACGCCTTCCCGGCTACGCTGCAGTTCGCCATCCACGATCATCAGCCGCGCCGCCATCACTTCGCGCCGATACACCTCGAAACGCCGCGCCCAGAGCACGATGTTGCAGATCGCCGCCTCATCCTCCAGCGTGACGAAGATGGCATTGCCCTTGCCCGGCCGCTGGCGGACCAGCACCACGCCGCCAACCCGCACCTGCGCGCCCGCCTTCACAGTCCGCAGGTCGATGCTGGGCGTCACGCCTTCCGCCGCGAACCACGGACGCAGCAGCGCCATGGGATGCGCCTTTAGCGACAGGCGATGCGTCTGGTAATCGGCCGCAACATGCTCGCCGAGTGTCATCGCCCGGAGCGCCACGGCCGGCTCGTCACCCAGTTCACGCGCGCGGGCGGCGGCGAAGAGCGGCAACTCGTCCGTGGGCGTGCGGCGCACCTCCCACAGGGCCTCGCGCCGGTCCTGCCCCAGCGATCGCATCGCATCCGCATCGGCCAGCAGATGGAGCGCGCGGGACGGCAGACCAGCCCGACGCGCCAGATCCTCGACAGAGGTAAAAGGGCCACCGGCAGCGCGCGCGCGCAGGATCGCATCGCCCCAGTCCTCCTTGAACCCGCCGATCTGGCGGAAGCCCAGCCGCAGGGCGAGGGATGTGCGAGAGCCGTCAGCAGAAATGCCGTGCTCCTGCGAAGGCAGGAGCCCAGGGAGGCTATGCTCGTCTCTTGCGCCCTGGGCTCCTGCCTTCGCAGGAGCACGGCTTGTTTCCGATCGCCCATGCGCAGCCCTCAACCCTTCCTCCTCATCATCATCGTCTGAAGATGAGGCCCTTATCGCGTTCGCCTCCAGCCTATTGTCCCAGGCGCTGGCATTCACATCCACCGCGCGCACATCCACGCCATGCTCCCGCGCATCGCGCACGAGTTGGGCCGGGGCATAGAAACCCATCGGCTGACTGTTCAGCAGCGCACAACAGAACACCGCCGGGTGATGGCATTTGAGCCAGGCGGAAACATAGACCAGCCGCGCAAAGCTCTGCGCATGACTTTCCGGGAAGCCATAAGACCCAAAGCCCTCGATCTGCCGGAAGCACCGCTCGGCGAATGCCTGCTGATAGCCACGGGCGACCATGCCGCCGACCAGCTTGTCCCGGAACCGGTCGATTGTCCCCAGGTTGCGGAACGTCGCCATCGCGCGGCGCAGGCCGTTTGCCTCCTCATCGGTGAAGGCGGCGGCAGTGATGGCGAGCTGCATCGCCTGCTCCTGAAACAAGGGCACGCCAAAGGTCTTGCCGAGGACACCGCGCAACTCATCGGGATCATGCGGCGGCGCGGGCGAAGGGAACTCGACCTTCTCCTCCCCGCCCCGCCGCCGCAGATAGGGATGCACCATGTCCCCCTCGATCGGGCCGGGGCGGACGATCGCCACCTGCACGACGAGATCGTAGAATTCACGCGGACGCAGGCGTGGCAGCATGTTGATCTGCGCCCGGCTCTCCACCTGGAAGACGCCAATGCTGTCGCCCGTGCACAGCATGTCATAGACGGCGGGATCGCTCGCCTCGACGTCGGTATCCAGCTTGTGGTCGCCCAGGCCATGCGCCCGCATCAGATCGAACGCCTTGGCAATGCAGGTGAGCATGCCGAGCGCCAGCACGTCGACCTTCATCAGGCCAAGCGCGTCGATATCGTCCTTGTCCCACTCGATGAAAGTGCGCTCGTCCATCGCGGCATTGTGGATCGGCACCATCTCGTCGAGCCGGCCCTGCGTGAGCACGAAGCCGCCGACATGCTGCGAGAGATGGCGCGGCAGGTTGAGGATGCGCTGCACGAAATGGTTGAGCCGGGCGATCTCCGGATTGTCTGGATCAAAGCCGCTCTCCTCCACCCGCTTGCGCTCATAGCGCGATGAATAGCTGCCCCACACCGTGCTCGCCATGCGCGCGGTGATATCCTCGCTGAGGCCCAGCGCCTTGCCGACTTCCCGCACCGCGCTGCGCGGACGATAATGAATCACCGTCGCGGCAATGCCGGCGCGCTCGCGGCCATAGCGGCGGTACATATACTGGATCACTTCCTCGCGCCGCTCATGCTCGAAATCGACGTCGATGTCCGGCGGCTCCTTGCGCTCCCTGGAGAGGAAGCGGGAGAAGAGCAGGTCATGCTGCATCGGATCGATGGAGGTGACGCCGAGCAGGAAGCAGACGATGCTGTTGGCCGCGCTGCCGCGCCCCTGGCAAAGAATCGGCGGATCGCAGCTCCGCGCATAACGGACGATGTCATGCACGGTCAGGAAATAATGGGCATAGCCCTCCTCCCGGATGAGCGCGAATTCCTTGGCGATGAGCGCCTGCGCCTTTTGCGGCAGCACCGCGCCATAGCGCTCATGGGCGGCCTCCATCACGAGATGTTCCAGCCAGTCCTGCGCACTCCAGCCATAGGGCACCGGTTCGTGCGGATATTCATAGCGCAGATGCTCCAGCCGGAATCCAATGCGCGACAGGATGGTTTCTGTCTGCACAATCGCCTCCGGGCAGGCTGCAAAAAGCCGCAGCATTTCCGCCGGCGCCTTCAGGTGACGCTCGGCATGGGCAAGGAGCGCGTGGCCAGCCTGCTGCACGGTCTTGTGTAGGCGGATGGCGGTCATCACGTCCTGCAAGGGGCGGTCTTCGGGTGCAGCATAAAGCACGTCATTGAGCGCCACGAGCGGCACGCCCGCTTCCCCCGCCAATTGCTGCGCCCGCGCGAGCAGCCGCGCGTCCCGCCCCGTGCGGCTCATCACCGCGCCGAGCCACACATTGCCGGGCGATGCTGCGCTCAGGCGCTGCAGCAAATCCAGGGAGGCACCCGGCAAAGCAATGAGCAGCAGATCGTCGATATGCTCCAGCAGATCCGTGACAGACAGCGCGCATTCGCCCTTCTTCGCGCGCCGGTTGCCCACAGTGAGCAGCCGGGTCAGCCGACCCCAGCCATGGCGCGTTTCGGGATAGGCGATGATGTCGCCCGTGCCATCCGCAAAGACGAGGCGGGCGCCAGTGACGAGCTGGAAATCCTCCGGCACCGGCTCTCCTTCGGCCCGTCGCCGGTCGATCTCGATCTTGGCGCGCACCACGCCGGAGACGGTGTTGCGATCGGCGATACCGATGCCCCGGTGCCCCAGCGTGATCGCGCGGGCGACCATCTCGGCCGGCGCGCAGGCGCCATGCAGGAAACTGTAGGCCGTGGTGCAGGCCAGCTCGATATAGCCCGGCGGTGGCGGCGCATCGCTCATGCGAACAGCCCATGGACATACCAGAACGGGGCATTGCTCTCGCGCTCGTACAGGCCATGGCGGAACAGCCAGAAGCGGCGACCACCCTCATCCTCCACTCGATAATAATCGCGCGTGAGGCCGGGATTGTCGGCATGCCCCTCCGCACGACGCCACCATTCCGGCGCGATGCGCTCGGGTCCTTCCTGATGCACGATGCGGTGGAGGCGGCCCCGCCAGCGGAACTGGCGCGGTGGTCCGTCCGGCACTTGTGCCACGACATCGATGCGCTCGGGCGGATCGAACAGGGTGAGCGGCCGCAGCGGCGGCTCACCGGGCAACGGCGCATCCCAGTCCGGCACGTCACGCGCAGCCACCGGCACCAGCCGCGTCGCCCGCTCCGGGATGTGCGTGTCCCGCGGCGCGAGGCGGCGGAAGCGCTGCTCCCCTGCCCGTACGCCAAGCCTGTCCAGCAGTGCGTCGAGTGCTGGGCCTTGCACCGCCTCGCCATCCAGCGCCGGCTGCGCGCTGACCAGCCCTTCGACGCGCGGCACCGCGAGGCGCACGATATCGAAGCCGAACCCCGGATCGAGCGGATCGGCCAGTGTCTCGATCCGTTCGTCGAACAGACGCAGCACGACAGCGGGATCGCGCACCGGGGCGCCCGTCTCGATAGCCAGATCGCGCATCGCGCCATCGCTGCGATAGAGCCGGACCGCGAAACGCCGGCCACCCTGGTCCCGCTCGGCCAGCCGCGCGCAGGCCGCGCCCAGCAGATCGCCCAGCACGGCCATCACCGTCTCGACATGCGCGACCGGCTCGGCAAAGCGACGCTCGGTGCGGATGGGTGGCGGCAGACGACGCGGCGTCAGGCGGCTGTCCGCGCGGCCAAACAACCGGTCCAGCCCATCCACAAGAGCGGGGCCGAAGCGCGCGGCGAGCGGCGCGGGTGGCAGATCGGCCAGATCACCCAATGTCACGAAACCCGCCCGACGCAGCGCCTGACGCACATCCGGCGCGACTCGCAAGGCGAGCAGCGGCAGGGCACGGATGGCGGCGCTTTCCGGCCCGCCCGCCCCCTCACCGAACCGCGCCAGCGCCAGCGCCGCTTCCGGGGTCGCGGCCCGCGCCGTGCGCACGCGCAGGCCCTGCGCCCGCATCAGCCGCGCAGCGTCCGCCGTCAGCGCCACCTCATCCCCGAACAGATGCGTGCAGCCCGTGATATCCATCAACAGCGCATCCGGCGGATCGATCGCCACCAGCGGTGTGAAGCGATCGCACAGGTCCGCCAGCCGCTCCAGCCAGCGCGCTTCCCCGGCCGGATCATGTGGCACGGCGACCAGCGCAGGCAGGCGCGCCCGCGCATCGGCTAGTGCCATACCCGGCTCCAGCCCGAGCGCCAGCGCACCCTCATCCAGTGCCTGCAGGCGGAAAGCCCCGCGCTGCTTCACGATGAAGACGAGGGGCGCGTCAGACGGCGATGCGCCAGCCGTCATCGCCTCCGGTCTCGCGTCCCGTGCCGACATACGGAACAGGTCCGCCGCCAGAAAGGGGAAGCTGAGCGCCAGGAAGCGCCGGCTGCCTGAAACAGGCTGCGTCACGGTTCCACTCCACGGTCCAGTCAAAGCCTGCCGGACCGCCACGCTGGCGCAGCAGGCTGAGCGTCAGGGCAGGATGGCCGGGCGCCCCGGCCTCCAGCGGCACGGACGGAGCGCAGGCCACTTGCCAGCGCGTCTGCGCCGCACTCGGGCTTGGCCGGGCGCCGCGCAGGCGCAGCAGCAGCGGCGTCACGCCGGACTCTTCCGCCGCCAGCGCGAACCGGCGGCTCGCAGTTAGGTCCAGCAAGGGCGGATTGCCGTCCAGTTCCAGGATCACCGCGCCCAGGGCCGCGCAGCGCAGCGCATCCGCTCCGGCGCGCAGCACGGCGCGCACATCCGGCAGCACGCCCAGGATCAGCCGCGCCGGATCGCACCCCAGATCGACCAGACCCGGCCCATTCAGCGCCGCCTTGCGCTGCGTGCGCTCCTCTCGCAGCCAGAGCAGCGGCGCGGCACACGCGGTACGGGTGAGGCAGAGCGCCAGCATCATGGCAAACGCGGTTGCGCCAGCCTCGTCCGGCCCGTCCTGCGCGAAGACCTCATGCAGCCGCCCTTGCACCAGGCCGCCACCCAGCGTCCGGTCGATCTCCTCCAGCCCGAGCGCATGGCGCACAGCCGGTGCGGCGCCTTGCGGCATCGCACCGGTGAGCACCCGTTCAAGGGCTGGATGAAGACGACTCGACTCAAGCATGTTCTTATTATGTTCTCATATCGGCTCCATGAGTCAAGCAACTGGCCAGCCCAGTCGCGCAGCAGGGCAGAAGCCATCAGCCTTGCCGTTCGCCTTTCGCTATCGCTGCATCATCGATTATCGGTTTGTGACCGCACCGCCTCGCGCCCGCGCCGCGAGATGCGATACGGGCTGGAGGCGAAGGATTCGATCAAACGCTTGCGGCGCAACTTGCCGAACACCAGCAGATCGCAATCGGCCAGGACAAGCCCATCATGCGTATGGCATTCGACATGATGGATGCGCCCGTTCGGGTCGCGATAGTGGCGGATATGTCCGCCCTTGGCGAGCACGTGCAGCACGCGCTGTTCGCCCCTGGAAATGTTCATGAAAAGGACCCTGTGCCTTGAACGTCAGGACAACCGATCCACGCCCCGCGCAGCCTGAGACTGCCGGGTGGATCAGTGGTTCAGGGCGTCAATCCCGCTCGGGGACGCCCGGACGTTTCAGGCAAGGACCTTGGTAGACATGGACCCATCCTAGGGCGCCGGCAGGCGCGCCGTCAATCAGGATGCGCCAGGAGCGACCATCGCGAGCAAACCTCGGATTTCATGCCGATTTCTTGGCAAAATCTCCCAACCAATAGGACAATCCGCCAGACGTCAGGATCGGCCAATTTCTGATAATACATTGCATTTCAATAACTTATGAAACTGGCACGGTTGCTGCACTAGGAGTGGCACAGGCGTCGCCGCCTGTTGAATGGTTTTCAGGAGTGAGGAGATTTAACATGTTCAAGTTCACCACCGCGATCGTCGCCGCCGCCGCCATCACCGCCACCGCTTCGGCCCCTGCCTTTGCCGAAACCAGCGCCAAGGCCAAGATGATCGAGCGCAATGGCAAGACGCTCTATTGCGTGAAGGACGAGATGACCGGTTCGCGGATGGCCAAGCAGGTCTGCCTGACCAAGGAAGAGTGGGCGCAGCGCGGCGTAACGGTCAACAGCCCCAAGAATGACGCAGCGCTCGCCGCGAACCCGCAGCCGACCAACCAGAACTGAGCCAGGCCGCCGGTAGCGCCGCCTCCGAGGGATCGGGCGGCGCTGACCAGGCATGCCAGCGGGACGACCGCCCCGATCCGGCCGCGACGCCCAGACAGGCGTGCGCGGCCGGTTCAGTTTTCAGCGATCGTCGCGTTGCCTGCGGCCGCCTGACGGCGACGGCGGGCAAGGATGTTAAGCCCCTCAACCAGCGCCGAGAAGGCCATGGCCGCATAGACATAGCCCTTGGGCACATGCGCGCCAAAGCCCTCCGCGATCAGCGTCGTGCCGATCAGCATCAGGAAGCTCAGGGCCAGCATGACCACCGTCGGGTTACGCTCGATGAAGTTGGCCAGCGGCGTCGCCGCGAACATCATGACTGCGACCGCGACAACCACAGCAATGACCATGATCGCCAGATTGTCCGTCATGCCCACGGCGGTGATGATGCTGTCGATCGAGAAGACAAGATCGAGCAGGATGATCTGACCGATGGCCGCCGTAAAACCGATGCCGAGCGCGCCGGAATCGAACATGTCGTCCTGCGGGGTGGGGTCGATATTGTGGTGGATCTCCTTGGTCGCTTTCCAGACGAGAAAGAGACCGCCGGCGATCAGGATGAGATCGCGCCAGGAGAAGGGGCGACCGAACGCCTCGAAGAGTGGCGTGGTCAATTGCATGATCCACGCGATCGAGGCGAGCAGCACGAGGCGCATGCCGAGCGCTAGACCAATGCCGATCTGGCGCGCCTTCACGCGCTGATGCGCCGGCAGCTTGTTGCTCAGCACCGAGATGAAGATGAGATTGTCCACGCCCAGCACCACTTCCATGGTGACGAGCGTGGCGAGCGCTATCCAGGCGGCGGGTTCGCTCGCCAGGGCAGCCAGTCCTTCCATCATGTTCGCAGACCTTTCCGCCGCTCGGGGCGAGCGCGATTACTCGCGCTCACCCGTCAGGTTGAGGAGAAGCTGGAAGATGTTGACGAAGTTCAGGTACAGCGACAGCGCACCGAACACCGCCAGCTTGCTCTGCGTCTCATAGCCGAGATTGTCCGCATACTGGACCTTGATGTTCTGCGTGTCCCACGCCGTCAGGCCGACGAACACGAGGACACCGATCACCGAGATGGCGAACTGCAGCGCGCTCGACCCCAGAAACAGGTTGACCAGGCTGGCGATCAGCACGCCGATCAGACCCATCATCAGGAAACTGCCGAAGCGCGAGAGGTCCGCCTTCGTCGTGTAGCCATAAAGGCTCATCGCGGTGAACATCGCGGCGGCGATGAAGAAGGTCTGGGCGATGCTCGTGCCGGTGAACACCAGGAACACCGACGCCATGGAGACGCCCATGACCGCCGCAAACGCCCAATAAGCCGCCTGCGCCGCGAAAGCGCTCATCTTGTCCAGGCGGAAGGAGAAGAAGAACACGAAGGCCAGCGGGGCGAACATGAACACCCACTTGAGCGGGGTGCCGAAGATCGCCTGGACCAGAATCGGTGTCGACGCGACGACAAGCGACACGATGCCCGTGAGCAGCACGCCCGACGCCATATAATTGTAAACGCGCAGCATGTGCGCGCGCAGGCCCGCATCGAAGAGGGCCGCATCCTGGGCCGCCGCGCCACCGCGCTGGAAAACCCGCTCTTGTTCAAACATAGCAAAAAACCTCGTTTGCCGTTGTCAAACGAGTGGCTTCCCGCCGGTCATGGAAAAAGAGACAAATCTGACCGGCATCGAGCGCACTCGATGCGGTCCGACATCACGACCGCTTGCGCGTGTCGCCAGAGGGGCCCGGCCCGCATTAACAGCAAAGATAAGGGGAAAGCCCTGACAAATCAATAAGGGCGTCCGTCAGGTCGCGCAAACCGGGCTGAAAGTGCATTTTCCGTGCGGTTCCGCGCCGGCAGACGGCTATCCGCCGATCTCCTTCACCAGCGCCTGTCCTTCCGCCCCACCCCATTCGAGCGCGCCGACGATGCGGGCCACTTCCTTGCCCTGCGCATCATAGAGGATCGTCGTCGGCAGCGTGCCGGTGCCGTAATGGAAGCCGAGCGCATTTTCAGGGTCGAGCCAGGTCTTGAGCGTCGTAAGCTTGCGCGCGGACCAGAAGGCCGGAACGCCCTTCGCTTCCAGATCCTGCGACACAGCGATCACACCCACGCCCTTCGCGCCGGCACTGGCCGCCAGCTTGTCCAGCGCGGGCAGTTCCGCGATGCAGGGCGCGCACCAGGTCGCCCAGAGATTGACCAGCATCGGCTTGCCCCCCGCGATCTGCTTCAGGCTCGCCGGCTTGCCGTCCAGCGTCTTGAAGGGCTTGTCCGGCATCGCCTCGCCCTTGTGGCTGCGATCGACGACATGCTTGAAGGTCTCGCCCGCGGCAGACGCACCGGACGACGGCACTTCGTCGCTGGCTACCTCGTCCGCCGTCGCTTCATCCGGTGCAGCGGCCGGCATTGCCCGCTCCTTGCGCCGCACCCCCGGATTGCTTATCGCAGCCGCTCGCGGCCAGCGAGAGGCCGATCACAACAGCAAGAGCAGCGAAGGAACGCATGGCAGACTCCGAGAACAGGGGCGCGAACAGCATGTGGGGCGGGCGCTTCGCGCAAGGCCCGGCCGCGGTCATGCGCGAGATAAATGCCTCGTTGCCCTTCGACAAGCGCTTGTGGCGGCAGGACATCGCCGGGTCCATCGCCCATGCCCGGATGCTGGGCGCGCAAGGCATCCTCACGGCTGACGAAGCCAGCCAGATCATCGCGGGCCTGGAAGCGATCCATGCCGAGTATGAAGCCGGCGATCTGCCGGAGGACCTCGACCTCGAGGACATCCACATGGCGACCGAGGCACGGCTCGCCGACAAGATCGGCCCCGTCGCCGGGCGACTCCACACCGCGCGTTCCCGCAACGATCAGGTCGCGACGGACTTCCGCCTGTTCGTGCGCGATTGCGCCGATGAGGTGGATGCAAGCCTCGCCCTGCTCCAGCGCGCACTGGTCGATCGGGCTGCCGAGCATGCCGACACCGTGATGCCGGGCTTCACGCATCTGCAGAGTGCCCAGCCGGTCACGCTCGGTCATCATCTCATGGCCTATCACGAGATGATCGGCCGCGATCGCTCGCGCTTCCGCGATGCGCGGGTGCGCATGAACCTCTCGCCGCTCGGCGCCGCCGCACTGGCCGGCACCGGCTTCCCGACCGACCGGCACATGACGGCCGCCGCGCTCGGCTTCGACGGACCGACGCGCAACAGCCTGGACAGCGTCTCCGACCGCGATTTCGCGCTCGATTATCTGATGGCAGCGACCCAGTGCAGCCTCCACCTCTCGCGCCTTGCCGAGGAATTTGTGATCTGGGCGAGCCAGCCCTTCGGCTTCATCAGCCTGCCCGACGCTTATTCGACCGGCAGCTCGATCATGCCGCAGAAGCGCAATCCGGACGCCGCCGAGCTGGTGCGCGGCCATGCCGGGCGCATCATGGGCTGCATGACCGCGCTGTGCGTCACCATGAAGGGGCTGCCGCTCGCTTATTCCAAGGACATGCAGGACGACAAGCCGCCGCTGTTCGAGGCGCATGACCTGCTCGGCCTCTCGATCACCGCGATGACCGGCATGGTCGAGACCACCACCTTCCGCACCGAGCGGATGCGCGCGCTGGCTGAAAGCGGTTTTTCGACGGCGACCGATCTGGCCGACTGGCTGGTGCGTGAAGCAAATGTGCCGTTCCGCGAGGCGCACCACATCACGGGCCGGGCCGTCAAGGCGGCGGAAGAAGCCGGTGTGCAGCTGGCCGCGTTGCCGATCGTGACACTGAAGGGAATCGACACGCGCATCGACGAGCGCGTGTATGCCGTTCTCACCGTCGATGCCTCGGTGGCCAGCCGCAAGAGCTATGGCGGCACGGCGCCGGACCAGGTCCGCGCCCGCATTGCCGAGGCACGCACCGCGCTGGACGGGGAGGCCGGACAATGATCCGCGCGGCATTCGTCTCCGCTGCCTGCTGCGCTCTGCTGGCCGCGCTGGCCGGCTGCGGATCGGTGACACAATTGCGCCCCAAGGAGGGCATGAGCGAAGTCCCGCAGGCCGCCAACGCGCAGAAACGAGAGACGCCGGGCCAACTCATGCAGCCGTCGACACAGGCACAGCCGAGCCGACAGGCAGACCTGCTGACCAAGTCGGTCGAGCGCCAGGACGACCCCTTCGATCTCCCGCCCGGGCCGGAAAACGGCAAGACCGGCAACTAGCACTTTCAAGGCAAGGCCCATGGACCATTTCAACTACCGGAACGGCGTGCTCCACGCCGAGGACGTGCCGATGAGCGCGATTGCCGATGCCGTCGGCACGCCCGTCTATGTCTATTCGCGCGCGACGCTCGAGCGCCATGCCCGCGTGTTCCGGGAGGCCCTCGGCGGCATCGAGCGCAAGCACATCGCCTTCGCCATCAAGGCCAACCCCAATCTGGCCGTGCTCAAGGTGCTGGCGCGCCAGGGCTTCGGTGCGGACATCGTCTCAGGCGGCGAAATGAAGCGTGCCCTCGCGGCGGGGATGCCGGCAAAGGACATTGTCTTCTCGGGCGTCGGCAAGACGGTAACAGAGCTGCGCGAGGCCCTGGAAGCGGGCATCGGCCAGTTCAATATCGAGCTGGAGGAGGAAGGCGCCGTCCTTGCTCAGATCGCCGCATCGCTGGGCAAGACCGCTGACGCGGTGCTGCGCGTGAACCCGGACGTCGACGCCGGCACGCACGCCAAGATCTCGACCGGCAAGAAGGAAAACAAGTTCGGCGTGCCGATCGACGAGGCCCCGGGCATCTTCGCGCGCCTCTCCGCGCTGCCCGGCCTCAACCTGCGCGGCATCGCGGCGCATATCGGCAGCCAGATCTTCGACCTCGGCCCCATCGAGGCGGCCTATAGCAAGCTGGGCGACATGGTGCGCGATCTGCGCGCCGCGGGCCACGTGATCGACCGCGTGGACCTCGGCGGCGGCCTCGGCGTGCCGTATGAGCGCGACAAGGTTCCCCCCTCGCCCGCCGATTATGGCTCGATGGTGGAGCGGGCCACCAGGGGCTGGGACGTCACGCTCTATTTCGAGCCGGGCCGCGTGATCGTGGGCAATGCTGGCGTGCTGCTGACGCGCGTGATCTGGGTGAAGCCCGGTGCCGTCCGCCCCTTCATCATCGTCGATGCCGCCATGAATGATCTCGCCCGCCCTGCCATGTATGATGCCTGGCATGATTTCGAGGCAGTGGCACCGACCGGCGAACGCATGGTCGCCAACATCGCCGGACCCGTCTGCGAAAGTGGCGACACCTTCGGCATCGGCCGCGACATCGATGTGGTGAAGGCTGGCGATCTCGCCGTATTCCGCACCGCTGGCGCTTATGGCGCGACGATGGCGAGCACCTATAATTCCCGCCCGCTGGTGCCCGAGGTGATGGTCGATGGCGACAAGTTCGCTGTCGTCGCTGACCGCGTGATGCCCGAGACGCTCATTGCCGCCGAGCGGGTGCCGGATTTCCTGCGGGACTGAAGCGCCCTCGACGGACCCGGACCTGAACGGCTAGGCTATCGCCCCATGCACAGCCTGCCCCTCTTCCTGAAGATTGCCGGAGCGCCGGTCATCCTGATCGGCGACGGCGAGGCAGCCGCCGCCAAGCGCCGGCTGATCGAGCGCGCTGGTGGATTGCCGGTGGAGGAAACCGATCCAGGCGCCCGCATCGCCTTCGTCGCGATCGAGGATGCGGCCGCGGCTTCAGTGGCGGCAGCCCGGCTCAAGGCGCGCGGCCTGCTCGTCAATGTCGTGGACCAGCCGGCGCTGTGCGACTTCACCACGCCGGCCATCGTCGATCGTGATCCGGTATTGATCGCCGTCTCGACCGGCGGCGCATCGGCGGGGCTGGCCAAAGCAGTGCGCCAGCGACTGGAGCGCCTGCTGCCGCAAAGTTTGGGAACACTGGCCGGCGCGCTCGCCGACGCCCGCCGAGCCCTGCGGACGCGCTGGCCGGACCCGGTCGCCCGCCGCCATGCCCTTGATGAGGCCTTGCGGGAGGGCAGTGCACTCGATCCGCTGGCGGATCGTCCTGATGTGGCAGTCGAGATGTGGCTGAACAATGCGGGCGATGGCGCGCCGGCGCGGATCGAGACGATCGCGATTGCCTCGCCCGATCCCGATGAGCTCAGCCTGCGCGCTGCGCGGTTGCTGGGCGAAGCCGACCGGCTTCTGCTGGAGGGCACCGTGCCCCCCGCCATTCTCGCGCGTGCCCGTGCGGACGCCACTCGCATCCCGCTGGCGCCCGGTCAGGTCGCGCCTGCCGCGCCGGGCCTGACGGTAATCGTGAGGATGATGGCGCCGTAGCGCCTCGCTTCAGATGAAGCTCTTGTCGATCGGGCGACGGCGCGCCGTGCGGCCCACCGCGAACAGGCCAACAAGCAGCAGCGCCCAGCTTTCCGGCCCGCCCATCGTCGTGGGCAGCGCCGGCACTTGCGCGGCAAGCGGGGTGACGGTCAGCGCCGTAACGGCGATGGCGATGATAAGAAGCAGGGACCTTGCCATGACACACTCACACTCTGTCTGTACGACGCGGCGGTGATCCAAATCCCGTCCCCTTGGGATCACGGACACCGCCGCTAAGACAGGTCAATAATCGCGTTCGATCCGCATTAAACGTCTGTTTACCTTGAATTGTTGGTTAAGAAGCGTGTCGCTTTGGCACAATCTGACGCATCCCCGCTTCCCGACGACAGCAAAGTGAGAGCGCCGATCGGCCGGCAACGTCCGCTGCCCCCTTTCCATCCCTCGTCACCCCGTCGATCCCGTTTTTTTTCGCTGTCCTACATCACGCCCGCCGTGGCAGCACCGACGGGCGCCGGTTCCTGCCGAAGCCAGACCGGCGCGGACGACATGTGGCTCTTTCTCAGTGCACCATCTCGACGCCCCGGCGATACAGGCTCGCCGGAACAGGCACTGGCGCCCGCCGTATCCGTGCGCCGCGCAAGGTCAGGGAAGCGAAAGTTCACGCCCCCGTGTCGTGAACTTCGTGAACTTCCGGCGCGCGACGCGCTGTTGGATGGGCCCACGAAACGCCGGTTTGTCCGACCTTGGACCCTTGGTCTGGACGCCCCGGCAAGGGGCAGCGGCCATGGATTTCAGGCGGGCAGCGGCCCGGCCAGATTCGCAAGAAACGCCTCGAAGGCCCGAAGCGCCGCCACGCCATGGCGCTGTTGCTCCGCACTGGCCTGATATTTCAGGTTTTCGCGCGCACCCGCCACAAGGCGCCGGGCCGCGTCGGTCCAGTCAAAGTCGGCCTCGCTCCAGCCCGCCTTGCTGCCTTCCGCGTCGAGCGGACGCCCATGCGTGCCCATCCAGGCGCTGAGCGAGAGCGTCATACGGGTGCCTTCATCCTGCCCCGCCATGGCAGAATCCCATGCGGCACGGACATTTGCCGGGGCATCCTGCGGAGGAAAGACGATCGTCCGCGCAACACCCACCTCCGTCAGGCCATCCTGATCGAGATCGCGTGCCTGCCCGCGCGTCACCAGCAGATTATAGGCGCCTTCCCGGCTCAGCGTCGCCGGATTGATCGGATCGGCCAGCCCCGCCGTCGTCTGGAGGGCGTTGAGTTCATCGGTGCTCAGGCTCTTGAGGAAGGCCTGCGGATCATCGAGCCCACCCGTCTCCTGCGCGCGGCGCGCCACGGCGAGGAATGTCGCGCGCGACGAATCGAGACCCGCCACGAAATCGCTGCTCACAGCCTTCGTCTTGAGCCCATCGCGCCAGGCAGCGTAGGCCTCCCCAACATCAACCGGCGCGCTGGCCGGCTTGCGCTGCCCGGCAACCCCGAGCGTGGCGAAAGACTTGAATGCAGAAGGAGCGATGGCGGTCATGGTCTGGTCCCCACGAAAAGCGTGATGGTCCTGTTAGCCAGGAGATATGAAGCAAGCGTTCATCGCGCCCACCGCGCCAGCCCTTGCCGTATCGACTAAAACGCGACATGCCTCGTCCCATGACACCGCCCATTTCCATCGCGCTCGATGCCAGGGCCGCTCTCGGCGAAGGCCCCCGCTGGCACGCCGGCGAAGCGCGTCTCTACTGGGTGGATATCGCCCGCGACGAACTGCACCGCTTCGATCCGGCGACTGGCCGGGACGAGATGCGGCGGTTCGATGCACCGGTCGGCTGCTTCGCCTTCCGGCGCGCGGGCGGCCTGTTGCTGGCGATGAAGGATGGGCTGGCCCTGCTCGATGCCTGGGACTCCGAGCCGACGCCCTTCGGCCCACAATTGCTCGCGGACCGGGCCGACCTGCGGTTCAACGATGGCCGCACCGACCCGGCCGGGCGCTTCTGGGTCGGCACCGTGAACATGGCCAAGAGCGCGCGCGACGCGGCACTATATCGCGTCACGCCGGACGGGACGATCGACCTTATCGAAGGCGACATGGTCACGTGCAACGGCGCTGCGTTCAATGCGGACGGCACCGCTTTCTGCCATGCCGATACGCCCAGTCACGCCCTGCGCGGCTATGATGTCGATCCCGCGACGGGTACGCTCTCCGGACGGCGGATCTTTCACCAGTTCGAGACTGGCAAGGGCCGACCTGATGGCGGCTCGTTCGACGCTGAAGGCTGTTACTGGAGCGCGCTCTTCGAGGGGGGGCGCGTGGTGCGACTATCCCCAGCTGGAGACTTGTTGCAGACCGTCCTTCTCCCGGTCACGCGCCCGACGATGATCGCCTTTGGTGGCCCTGATTTGCGGACCGCTTATGTCACGAGCGCCCGCGCCGGGCTGTCGGACATGGATCTCGCTATCCAACCCCATGCCGGCGCGATCTTCTCCTTTCCCGTCGAGGTGCCCGGCCTGCCCGAGGTGCCCTTTGCCGGTTGATTGTAAAGTCCTGCCCGCCACGCACGCGCCCTCTTGATCCCAACGGCGATCCGTGCGCGAATCTGTCTTAGAGACTTTCACGCGAGGAGAGATGCCATGATCCGCAAGATACTTTCGACCGTCGCGCTCGGCGCGCTGGTCGCTGCCGGTCCGGCCCAGGCGATCGGCACCAATGTGACCCAGCAACAGCAGACTGCGACGACGACGCAGCCGGTTATGGCCGCGCAAGACAACGGCGAACGGACCAGTGGTGGCGGCGGATTGCTCGGCGGCATCTTCGGTTGCGGAGCGAATGGGGACAAGCAAGGGATCGCGGCAGCCATCGGCGGCGTCGCGGGCGGCCTGCTCGGCAATCGCATCGCCGGATCGGGCAGCCGTACGCTCGGCACCATCCTGGGTGCGGCGGTCGGCGCCGCCGCAGGGTCCGCCATCGGCTGCAAGCTCCAGAAGAACGACCGCGACAAGGCCGAGCGCGCCGCCGAGCAGGCCATCGCGACCGGGCAGAGCCAGAGCTGGACCAATGACGAAACCGGGGCGTCCGGCCGGGTCGATGTCGCCAGTGGCACCACCGGCAGCAGCGGCATTGGCGACCTCCGCTTCGCCCAGGGCGTGGAGCCGGCTGGCGGCTATGTGAAGGTTGGGGACAGCTACACGACAAGCGCCAATGCCAATCTGCGTGCCGGGCCAGCCGCGAGCGCACCGATCCGGGCCACGTTGCCGGCCGGCCAGCGCGTCTGGGTCCCCGCGCAAGTGAAGGGCCAGCCTTGGATGCTGGTTTCAGAAAACGGCGTGGGCCAGGGCTACGTCTCGTCCACACTGCTCAGGAAAGCGACGACGGTTGCCGCCGCCAATTGCAAGCTGGTGACACAGAGCGTCAGCCTTCCGGGCGAAGCCGAGCAGGCCGAGACCTATCACGCCTGCAAGGGCAGCGACGGCCAGTGGACGATGACCAAGGTCTGAGGCGTCATCCGGCGCCATACCGAGCGAAGGAGGAAGCCAGCGATGCTCCGCAAGCTGCTGGAACCCGGGGACTGGTTTGCCCCGAAACGCTATGGATATGGCGCAGGTCGGCCGATCGCCTGGCAAGGCTGGGCACTGCTGGCAGCCTATGGACTGGCGCTGGCGGGCATCGGCCTGCTCTCTCGTAGCGACACCGGTGAGGCGCTGCTCAAGAGCATCGGCCTCTTCGCCCTGGTCACCATTTGCCTGATTTTTATCGCCAGCCGGCACACGCGCGGTGGGTGGCGATGGCGCTGGGGCGAAAGGGACTAACTCCGCCCTCGCCTCCACACCACGGCACCGCTATAAGCGCGCCGATGAAGACTGCCCTGCGGAACCGCCCTCATGTCCGAGCATAATCCCGGCCTGCGCCCCTGGCGCGATATCGCGCGGCGCGAATGCCGCCAGATCATGGTCGGCAACGTGCCGGTGGGTGGCGGCGCGCCGGTCACGGTGCAGACCATGACCAACACGCCGACATCGGACGCGAAGGCGACGATCGACCAGATCCGCCGCTGCGAGGAGGCGGGCGTGGACCTCATCCGCGTCTCCTGCCCGGACGTAGAAAGCACGGCGGCGCTCAGGCAGATCGTCCGCGCCGCGCGGGTGCCGATCATTGCCGACATTCACTTCCACTATAAACGCGCGCTCGAAGCGGCAGATGCGGGCGCGGCGTGCCTCCGCATCAACCCGGGCAACATCGGTTCGGAGGCGCGCGTCAAGGAAGTGGTCGACGCCGCCAAGGCCAATGGCTGCGCGATCCGCATCGGCGTCAACGCAGGCTCTCTCGAGAAGGACCTGCTGGAGAAATATGGCGAGCCCTGCCCCGAGGCGCTTGTCGAGAGCGCGCTCGACCATATCAAGCTGCTGCAGGACCAGGATTTCCACGAGTACAAGGTCGCGGTGAAAGCCAGCGACGTGTTCCTCGCCGTCGCCGCCTACATGCAGCTTGCCGACGCGGTCGACTGCCCGCTGCACCTCGGCATCACCGAGGCGGGCGGGCTCATCGGCGGCACAGTCAAGAGCGCGATCGGCATCGGCAACCTGCTTTGGGCCGGCATCGGCGACACGATCCGCGTCTCGCTCTCCGCCGAGCCGGAAGAGGAAGTGCGGGTCGGCTACGAGATTCTGAAATCGCTCGGCATCCGCACGCGCGGCGTGCGCGTGGTCTCCTGCCCCAGCTGTGCGCGTCAGGGCTTTGACGTCATCCGCACGGTCGAGGCGCTCGAGACCCGCCTGCAGCACATCCACACGCCGCTCTCGCTTTCCGTGCTGGGCTGCGTGGTCAACGGACCGGGCGAAGCGCGCGAGACCGACATCGGCATCACCGGCGGCGGCAACGGCAAGCACATGGTCTATCTCTCCGGCGTGACGGACCATCACATTAACGACGCCACGATGATCGACCATATCGTTGCGCTGGTCGAGGCCAAGGCAGCCGAGATCGAGGCGGCCAAGCTGGAAGCCGAGGCGACCGACGCTGGCAAGGCATCCGTGGCGGCAGCGGAATGAGCGATCTGCCCGCCTTGAAGGAGGCCGCCCGGAGCCTGCCCAAGGCGGCGCGCAAGGCCGTCGCGACTGGCGCATCTGCCACCGGCGCCGCTGCGACCGGTGCATCCGCGACCGGCCTGACCCTGCTCGGCAGTGTCGCGCTCGGTGCCGTCGCCTTTGGCGCGATCGCGGTCGGCGCCATGGCGATCGGTCGGCTGCGGATCGGCAAGGCGCATATTCGCAGGCTGCGCATCGACGAGCTGGAAGTCGGGCGGGTCGTCCGCCTCGACCAGCCCGATTCGGACTGAAGGCAGGCTACCAACCTATGCTGATCGATCGCCGCGATTGCCTCGCCGGGCTTGCCGGAACCGCCTTGCTGCTGCTCACCGGCTGCGCGACCGGCGCTCCTCCGCCCGAGCAAGGAAACGGGAGCGCGAACGAACGGCTGCGCCAGGCCCTCGCCGCGCTTGAGGCAAGCAGCGGCGGGAAGCTCGGCATCGCCGTTCTTGACGCGAAGGACGGCACACTGGTTGGCCATCGCGCCGACGAGCGTTTCACCATGTGCTCGACCTTCAAGCTGAGCCTCGTCGCCGCCGTGCTCGCGCGCGCCGATGCCGGCGACATCGCGCTCGACGCCATGATGCCGATCACCCCGGACGATCCCGTCGGCCATTCACCTGCCGTTCGGGCCGCGCTGGCGAAGGGCGAGACGGCGATGAGTGTCGCCGCCCTGTGCGAAGCCTCCCAGACCGTGAGCGACAACGGCGCCTCCAACATCCTGCTGCGCCGCATCGGCGGACCACAGGCACTTACCGCCTTCTGGCGGGGGCTGGGCGACAATGTGACCCGGCTCGACCGCTACGAGCCCGAACTCAACATCGGCGGCGAGAACGAGCTGCGCGACACGACCAGCGCGGCGGCCATGACTCGCTCGATGCAGGCGATCCTGACCGGGCCGGCGCTCACACCAGCCTCGCGCCAGCGGCTTATCGACTGGACCGTCGCGACCCAGACCGGCCTGAAGCGCCTGCGCGGCGGCTTGCCCGCCGGCTGGCGCGCGGGCGACAAGACCGGCACCAACATGGGCGACGGCAGCTATGCCGGCAAAGTGAACGACATTGCCGTCATGTGGCATCCCGGCCGGGCGGAACCGTTCATGGTCACCGCCTATCTCGAGCCATCGGTGCGCGGCGGCGACACACGACCGGAAGACGAGGCCGTGCTGGCGCAGGTCGGGCGAATCGCAGCCGGGTGGGTCGCGGAGAGAGTAGCGCACCGCTGAGACAGGCGGAGCCGGAGCCTGGACAGCCACGTCCAGCAGCGCGCCGGACGCTGGAAGTTCACGAAGTTCACGACACGGGGGCATGAACTTCCGCTTCCATGACCGTTGCCGGAAGGCCGATGCGGCGGACGCCGGAGATCGTCCCACGGGACCGGCGCGGATTGAGCGGGGGACCAAGAGCCTTCCATGAAACGAGCCATAACTTGCGCACGCTGCCTCCTGTGAACGAAAGGGCTGTGGAACGGCGTGCCATGGCGGGTGGGGTGTAGGACAGGGGCAATGCGATGCTGTTCGGTCCAGCGCTTGCCGGCCAACATCGCGCTCGCCTCAGCCGGTCGACTCCCCTAGAGACCCGGCCATGATGTCGACCCGCGCCTCATCTCCTCTCGTGCCTTTTGCGGTCGCCTGTGTCGGCGTCGCGATCTTCTCGGGCATGGACGCGATCATGAAGGGGCTCTCGATCACCCTCGGCGCCTATAATGCCCTGCTCTGGCGCACGTTGACCGGCGTGGTGCTGATGGCGCCTCTGTTTGCCTGGAAAGTCGGCCGGCTTCCCGATCGGTCGACCATGATGCTCCATCTGGGCCGGACGCTGGCGGGCGGCATCTCCGTCCTGCTGTTCTTCTGGGGCCTCGTCCGCGTGCCGCTGGCGCA
Organism: Sphingomonas sp.; assembly: GCA_017304655.1. Taxonomy (GTDB): domain Bacteria; phylum Pseudomonadota; class Alphaproteobacteria; order Sphingomonadales; family Sphingomonadaceae; genus Sphingobium. The sequence continues at coordinate 245,236 of JAFKLY010000005.1, read as the reverse complement.
GGGCATTGCGCTGTCCTTCATCGCCCCGCTGATCGCGCTGGGTCTTGCCGCCCTGTTCCTCAGGGAACGGATCGGCCGGCGGGCCATCCTCGGCTCGCTCATCGCCTTTGCCGGGGTGATGGTGATCCTCGCCGGCCAGTCCGGCGCGAGCGGAGAAGGCGGGACGATGGAAGGCGCTGTCGCGATCCTCGTCGCTGCCGTGCTCTATGCCGTCAATCTCGTCATCGGCCGGCGCCAATCGCTCGCAGCCGGGCCGATCGAGGTAGCCTTTGCCTTCAATTTGATCGGCGGCACGCTGTTCCTGCTCCTTGCCCCCCTGTCCGAGGGGTTTGCCCGGCTGGCCGCGCAATCCCTCGAACTTGAGGTAAGCGCCCTCGCGCTACGCCCGGAAATCCCGGACATGATGCACTGGCCGGCGATCCTGCTCGCCTCGATCGTCGGCACGAGCGCAATCATGCTGCTCTCCTGGGCCTATGCCCGCGCCGAAGCGCAGCAGTTGGTCGCCGTGGAATATACCGCCTTCATCTGGGCAGCGATGCTCGGCTGGTGGGTGTTCAGCGAGCGTGTGTTGCCGACGACAGCACTGGGCGCCGCGATGATCGTCGCCGGGTGCCTGTGGGCCGCGCGCCAGCAGCCCGGCCGGCCTCATCCCAACATCGAGCCGGAGGCGGTATGAGCGCTCTCTCGATCCGCGAAGCAGCGCCGGAGGACATCGACCTCATCCACGGCTTCATTCTCGCGCTGGCCGAGTTTGAGCAACTCAGCCACGAAGTACGGGCCGACAAGGCCGTGCTGGCACGCCACCTGTTCGGCTCCCGGCCGATGGCGGAAGTCCTGATCGCCGAGTTGGACGGTATTCCGGTCGGCTTCGCCCTGTTCTTCCACAATTTCTCGACCTTCGAGGGACGGCCCGGCCTCTATCTCGAGGACCTCTATGTCGTGCCGGACGCGCGCGGTCATGGGGTTGGCAAGGCGCTGCTCGTGCGGCTGGCGCAAATCGCGCTCGATCGGGACTGCGCCCGACTCGAATGGTGGGTGCTCGACTGGAACCAGCGCGCGATCGACTTCTACCGCTCGCTCGGCGCACGGCCAATGGACGACTGGACCGTAAACCGCGTCGATGGCGATGCGCTGGTCGCGCTGGCAGGCAAGGCGACGTGCAACGGCAGATGATGCCGTAAGCGACGGACAAGGTGAGCAACGGACAGGGCGCGGTGCCATGGGGAGCGCTGCGAGCCCTCGTCGAAACCGATCGCCAGCTTCCATCGCCCCTCGGCCTGCCCCAGCGGACGCGCTATCCTGCAAAGGCACGAGCCAACGCCCGGCGCCGGTCCGCCTCGGCGCGGCGAGCGACGTCCGCTTCTGCGTTCATCTCGAAGGCGTGATAGGCGCCGGGATAGACGTGCAGCTCGACCGGGACGCCGGCAGCGGCGAGACGGGCGGCATAGGCCATATCCTCCTCCAGAAAGAGATCGAGCGCACCAACCGCGATATAGGCGGGCGGCAGGCCGGACAGATCGGCCGCGCGCGCGGCGGCGGCATAAGGCGAGACGTCCGCGCCGCCCGGCTCCGCGCCAAGATAGGCCCGCCAGGCAAACACATTATGGGCATGTTGCCACACGAATGCGCCGACATGCGGATTGCCCGCGCCATCGGCTGCGGTGCGATCGTCCAGCATCGGGTAGATGAGCAACTGGAAGCACAGCTTGTACAGGCCACGATCGCGCGCCAGCAGGGCCGTCGCCGCGGCGAGGCCACCACCGGCGCTCTCCCCGCCAATGGCGATCCGCTCCGGGTCGATGCCGAGGCTCTCCGCCTCCCGGTTGAGCCATGCGAGCACGGCATGTGCATCTTCCGCTGCGCCGGGCGCGCGCGTCTCCGGCGCCAGGCGATAATCGACGGAGACGACAAGGCATTGCAGTTCATCCGCCGTGCGCACATTGGCTGGGCCGCTCCCTTCCGCCGAACCGATGACGTAGCCGCCGCCATGCACATGCAGCAGCACCGGCAACCGGCCGGCCGCGCCGACCGGTCGATAGAGGATGACTGGCACATCCGGCGCGCCGTCCGGCCCCGGCACCACGCGCCGCTCGATGGTGACGCCCGGCCGCGCATAGGCCTCCTGCGGAAGCGCCATTTCTCGGAAGATGGCGCGCGACGCGTCCAGCGTTTCCAGGGTCAGTTCGATGGACGGCAATTGATCAAGCAGCGCGAACAGTTCCGGATCGACGAGATGGCGGCTCATGGGTGGGGACACTCCTCTGCTTGTCTGCCGCCGACGCTACTGACCGGCAGGCGCATAGGCAACCGAGCGATTCCGGCGGAAAAACAGGACTCTTGACGCAGAGTCCGCGAAGGAGGATTGTGCCCGAAAGGAACATTTCGGGCACAGGCGCCGGTGCTGGCGCGTGCCCGACGCTTGGAGACGCGCAATGGCAAGCCGGGCAACGGTCAACCGGACACCGGAATGGCAGGCAATGCTGCGCCGCAGCCTCATCCGCATCGGCACGCTGGCCGGCTCGGTCGGCCTCTATGCGCTCGCCCTGTTCCTGTTTCTCGCCCTGCTCTCCTACAAAGTGAGCGATAGCGCGCTGAACACGGCGGCAGGACCGCAGGTGGGCAATCTGATGGGTCGCGCCGGCGCCTGGGCAGCCGATCTGCTCTACACCGTCGCCGGCGTGCCCGCGCTGCTGCTGCTCCCGCTCCTTCTGGTGAGCGCACGGCGCCTGTGGGCGGATCAGGACATGGCCGGCTGGAAAGGCCAGATCGCCAAATGCCTGGTCGGCATTGCCCTCATCGGCACCGCACTCTGGCTGCTCCAGCCCGAGCCGCTCGTGGGCCTGCCTGCGCGCTGGGGCGGTGTCGCCGGCTTCCTTGCCGCCCATGGCCTCACCGTGCTGACCGGCAAGCTCGGCAATCCGCTCGACACGATCCTGCAATGGCTGCTGCTGGCCGTCACTCTGGTGACCGGCCTCTGGCTCTGGGTGCGCAGCCTCGCGCTTGAAAAGCCGCTCTGGCATCTCGCCCGCCCCGCCATGCCCGCTCTGTCGGGCTTGCGCATGCCGCGTATCGGCTTGCTGCGCGCGACTGACGACCGTGACACCGTGACCGAAGAGGCCCGCACCGCGCCGCGGGAGGCCGAGCCACGCCGCGCGGTGGAAGCGACGCCGCGCCAGCCGATCACCATCCAGTCGCCCAACAGCAACGCGGTCACCAAGGCGTTCGCCCCGGTGTCTGGCCAGGAGGACCTCTTCGGCAACAACGCCCTGCCTTCGCCGGACCTGCTCTCCGCCGCCCCACCCAGCGCTGCCAACAAGATCGACCGGCAAGGACTGGAGCGCAATGCACGGCTGCTCGAAAGCGTGCTCGACGATTTCCATGTGAAAGGCGCGATCACCGAAGTGCGGCCCGGCCCGGTCGTCACCATGTATGAGCTGGAGCCGGCGCCGGGCATCAAGGCCAGCCGCGTCATCCAGCTTGCCGACGACATCGCCCGCAACATGTCCGCCCTCTCCGCGCGCGTCGCGACCATCCCCGGCCGCACCGTCATCGGCATCGAACTGCCCAATGCAGACCGCGAATCGGTCGTGCTCCACCAACTCATCACCAGCACGGCTTTCGCCGATCAGAAGGGCGGCCTGCCGATCATTCTGGGCAAGAACATCTTCGGCGAACCGGTAATCGCCGACCTGGCCGGGATGCCGCACCTGCTCGTGGCGGGCACCACCGGCTCGGGCAAGTCGGTCGGCCTCAACGCCATGATTCTCTCACTGCTCTACCGGCTCACGCCGGACGACCTGCGACTGATCATGATCGACCCGAAGATGCTGGAACTGAGCATCTACGACAATATCCCGCACTTGCTCTCGCCCGTCGTCACCGAGCCGGCCAAGGCCATCCGCGCGCTCAAATGGGCCGTGGAGCAGATGGAGGACCGCTATCGCATGATGGCCTCCATCGGCGTGCGCAACCTCGCCGGTTACAACGAGAAGGTCCGCTCCGCTCGCGCCAAGGGCAAGAGCCTGGGCCGTCGCGTCCAGATCGGCTTCGACGAGCAGACGCGCCAGCCGATCTATGAGGACGAAGAGCTGGACTACCAGCCGCTGCCGCAGATCGTGGTGGTCGTCGACGAGCTGGCCGACCTCATGATGACGGCGGGCAAGGAAGTCGAATTCCTCATCCAGCGCCTGGCGCAGAAGGCCCGCGCGGCCGGCATCCACCTGATCCTCGCCACGCAGCGCCCTTCCGTCGACGTCATCACCGGCGTCATCAAGGCGAACCTGCCGACGCGCATCAGCTTCTTCGTCACCAGCAAGATCGACTCGCGCACCATCCTGGGCGAGCAGGGCGCAGAGCAGCTGCTGGGCAAGGGCGACATGCTCTACATGGCGAGCGGCAAAGGCCTGCAGCGCGTCCACGGCCCGTTCGTGAGCGATGATGAAGTGCGCGCCATCGCCGACCATTGGCGCAGCAAGGGCCAGCCGGACTATATCAGCGCCGTCACCGAGGAGCCGGAGGAAGGCAGCTTCGCGCTCGACGGTGTCGACCTGGGCGACGATTCGCCCGACGCCAAGCTGTTCCGCAAGGCGTGCCAGCTCGTCTTCGAGAACCAGAAGGCGTCGACAAGCTGGCTCCAGCGGCAGATGCGCATCGGCTACAACTCTGCCGCCCGCCTCATCGAGCGGATGGAGGAAGAAGGACTGGTCGGCGCGCCCAACCATGTCGGCCGCCGCGAAGTGCTGCGCGACGAGATGGGCAACCCGAAGTAGCGCGAGCAGCAGGGCGCGGATCCGCGCCTGAATGCTCCGGAACGATCCGGTTCAGTGGACATTCAAAGCCCGATGCCTATTGCGACGCCTATGACCAGACGCCTGCTTCCCCTCACCCGCGCGCTTGCCATAGGTACCGCGTTTGCCCTTCCCCTCGCGGGCGGCACCTTCCTGACGGCGGCGCACGCGCAATCCGCTCAGGAGGATCTTGCCGCAGTCAATCGCGCGATCCGCTCGATCACCACGCTCAAGGCCGACTTCACGCAGACCGACCGCAACGGGCAGGTGCAGGGCGGCAAGCTGCTGATGAAACAGCCCGGTCACATCCGCTTCGACTATGGCGCGGGCAACGACCTGCTCATCGTGGCGGACGGCAGATCGCTCTACATGGTGGACTATCAGGTGAGCCAGGTGCAGCGCTGGCCGATCCGCAACTCACCGCTCGGCGCGCTGCTCGATCCCACGCGCGACATCACCAAATATGGCAAGCTGGTGCCCACCGGCGATCCGCGCGTCGTCTCCATCGAAGTGCGCGATCCGGCGCACCCCGAATATGGCGCGATCAGCCTGATCTTCACGCGCAAGGCAAGCGCGACAGCCGGGCTGGAGCTCTACGGCTGGGTGGCCCGCGACGCGCAAGGCAACCGCACCAGCATCCGCCTGACCGGGCTTGAGCAGGGCACGCCCATTGCCGATTCGGCGTTCAAGTGGCGCGACCCGCGCCCCAACCGGGCCGGCCCTTCGCGCTGATCGCTGCGACGAAGCGAGCCGTAGCGGCGATGGTCACGAAGCTGACAATATTCATTCATCCAGCGCTCATCTGACCTGACCTAAAGAGTGTGTGTGGCGTCGGGAACGCAGTCGGGATTCCCCCCTGTTGCCCGACCCGGCCGACGCCACGCTCGCGCTCCCAAAGCGCTCTAGAAACCCCCGTTCCTTGCCCCCCGGAGCGGGGGTTTTTCGTGCCCCGTCCGGAGCGACCCAAGGCTGGTCCCGCGACGGGACGTGTAAAAATTATCTCCCGCACCGCTTGGGTTCCCGAACAAGGGCGGCTAGGGACAGCGCCATGGCGACAAATGTGAAAACACAGACCCTCAAGATCGCGTCCTGGAACATCAACAGCGTCCGTGCCCGGCTGGAGATCGTCGAACGCTTCCTGAACGAGCAGAAGCCCGACATCCTCTGCCTGCAGGAAACCAAGGTGATCAACGGCTCCTTCCCGGAAGGGCTGTTCCGCCGCCTGGGCTACAATCATCAGGTGCTGAACGGCCAGCCGATGCATCATGGTGTGGCGATCATCAGCAAGGTGCCGATGCGCGACGACGACCGGCTCGACTGGCAGGCCAATGGCGAGGCGCGCCATGTCGGCGTGCGGCTCGACAACGGCCTGCGCATCGAGAACGTCTACATCCCGGCCGGCGGCGAAGAGCCGGACCGCACGATCAATCCCAAATTCGGTCAGAAGCTCGATTTCTTCGAGCGGATGATCGACTGGTCCACGCGTCTCGATGTGCCGACCTTGCTTGTGGGCGACTTCAACGTCGCGCCGCTGGAATGCGACGTGTGGAGCCACAAGCAGCTCATCAACGTGGTGAGCCACACGGCGGTCGAGTGCGAGCTGATGGACCGGCTGCAGCAGTCGCATGGCTGGGTCGACATCGGCCGCAAATTCTATCCCGCGCCCGAGCGCCTCTTCACCTGGTGGAGCTATCGCGCGCAGGACTGGGCGAAGTCCGACCGGGGCCGGCGACTCGACCATATGTGGGTGAGCCCTTCCATTGCCGACAAGGCGGTGAGCCATCAGGTCATCGAAGGCGCCCGGAGCTGGGCCCGCCCCTCCGACCACGCGCCGCTGATCACGGAATTCGCCTTCTGATGGGTCACGGCTAGTGGATAGCCGTGCGGCCGCCCGCGCGATCGACGCGCTGCGCCGGGGCTGGCCGATCCGGCTCAGCGGACAGGATGGCGCGCTGACGCTGCTGCCGGTCGAAGGCGCCAATCCGCAAAGCCTCGCCGCCTTCGATCCGCAAGGCATGGCACCACTGCTGCTCTCCTCAGCCCGCGCCGTGACGCTGAAGCTCGCCAACCAGCTGGCGGCGGCCGATCCGCAGGCGCCGGTGCTGATCGCGCGGGAGCGCTGGATCGATGGACCGGCTGCAGCGATGGCGATTGCCGATCCGGTCACGGACCTAGCCACACCGTTCAAGGGGCCGTTCCGTGCCCTCCCCCTGCGCCATGCGGAGGCAGCCGCCACGGCCCTGCTGCTCGCCCGCCTCGCCGGGCTGCTTCCGGCCTTCTTTGTCGGCGCCGACGACGCAGCGGCCGACGTCACTTGCACGGTCGAGGACGTAGCAACCTTTGCCGACCCCAAACGCCTCGCCATTGCCGCGCGGGCGCGCCTGCCGGTGGAAGCGAAAGTGGACGCCGAGATCGTCGCCTTCCGCTCGCCCGAGGACCCGCGCGAGCATGTCGCGCTCATCCTCGGCAGCCACGACGGCAGCGCGCCGGTCGTGCGCCTGCACAGCGAATGCCTGACCGGCGATGTGCTCGGCTCGCTCAAATGCGATTGCGGCCCGCAACTGCACGGCGCGCTGCACGACATCGCCGAGGCGCAATGGGGCGTGCTGCTGTATCTGCGGCAGGAGGGACGCGGCATCGGCCTCATCAACAAGCTGCGGGCCTATCAACTGCAGGACCAGGGCTTCGACACGGTCGACGCCAATGTGCGGCTGGGCTTCGCCATCGACGCGCGTGACTTTGGCGTGGCGGCGCGGATGCTGGACCTGCTCGGCATCGACAAGGTGCGCCTGCTCACCAACAATCCGGCCAAGGTGGCCGGGCTGGAGAGCGAGGGCATTCGGGTGGTCGAGCGACTGCCGCTGGCGCTGCCGAGCAATCCGCACAACGAGCGCTATCTGGCTACCAAGCGCGACCGGACGGGGCACGATCTGTGATCGCGGCACGATGTTCAGCCGCGATGTGATCCACGTCGACACGCGCCACCGCGTGCTGGCGCTGGACGGGCTGTTCTGCCCCTGCGCCATCGGCAAGAGCGGCGCCATCCCGGCGACCGACAAGCGCGAGGGCGACGGCGCGACGCCGACCGGCGATTGGCCCGTGCGCGGCGTGCTGCTGCGACCGGACCGGATCGCGCTAACCGACCTCACCGGGCCGCTCCTGCTGCCCTGGCGCTGGATCCGGCCAGACGACGGCTGGAGCGATGACGCGGCTGACCCAGCCTATAATCGCCCGGTGCATGTGCCCCGTCCGACCAGCCACGAGCGGCTGGCGCGGGACGATCAGGCTTATGACGTGATCGTGGTGCTCGGCCATAACGACACGCCGCCGCAGCCCGGCCTGGGCAGCGCGATCTTCTTCCATCAGTGGGTCATCGGCGCGGAGGGCGCGCCCAACGCCACCGAAGGCTGCGTGGCGATCGCTCCGGAACCGATGCGCGCCATCCTGCCGCTGCTGCGGCCGGGCATGGTGATGCGAATCAGCTAGAGCCGATCGACGGTCAGCGCTGGAGCAAATCGCATCCGGTCCCCTCCAACAGCGCGCCGGACGCCGGAAGTTCACGAAGTTCACGACACGGGGGCGTGAACTTCCGCTCCCTGACCTTTCGCAGAGCGCCGATGAGACGCACGCGTGAGCGGGTTCCGCCAAGCCTGTGCTGCCGGGTCCATCAAACAGCCTCCATGACAATGAGCCGTGTTGCGACCGATCTGCCATGGCGCACGGGCTGTAGGACAGGGGGAACGGCAGCACGATCGTCGCGCTTACCCCCGCCTTATGCGCTGACATGCGCTGAAGCAGACGAGGCCCCTGGGCCGCGTGGACAAATTCCGCTCGCACGGATTGTCCGCTATTAAGCGGTCCGGAACCCGCGACCGATGGCCGGGATGGAGTGGGAAGCTGACGCCTTCCTTTAGCCCTCTCCCGCTTTCGCGGGAGAGGGTTGGGTGAGGGTCTTTCTACTTAAATCTTCGGCCGTGCACCCCAGAAAGACCCTCACCCTCCCAGCGCTTCGCGCCGGGCCCCTCCCTCTCCCGCGAAGGCGGGAGAGGGCTGTATGAGCGTCCGCAAAGTCGTCGTATCCGGACAGTCCGCTTCCGGACGAAATGGCTGAATAGCAGCCAATTCCGAACCACGGAACTTGTCCACGCCACCCAGGAACTGGCGCGATGACGATCCCGTCACCGCGCCGGCGCCGTCACTTAAGGATCATCTCCTGCAGGAATTCGCTGCTCAGCACCTTGCGGAACGAGGCGCGATTCCCGTTCTCCTTGTTGAGCTGGTCGAGCGACTTGGATTGCCACTCCATATAGGCCTTGCGCTGCTCCAGCATCGTCTTGGCGTTGGGGAAATCGGCATAGATGATGACGAGATACAGGTCCGCCTCGCCACTGCGCGGATAGAGATTGGAGAGCACGTGATAGCTCTTGATCCAGCCCTTGGACTTGGCGAACTCCTGCTCCTTCTTCCACTCGCTCGCCAGCCACTGGAGATATTGCAGATCGCCGCCATCGAGCATCTCGATGCCGGTAACGTCCCAGAAATCGCCGGGGTCGGTTGGATAGCTTTGGGCCGCTGCAGGCACGGCCTGGGCAAGCACCACGGGTGCGCAGGCAAGCGCCAGCGCCTTGAGAATCGCCATTTTCATAGAACATCCCCTCACATCCTGGCCCATGGGCCAGTCCGTCCGATCACTCGCCAAGGCGGCCGAATGTCGCCCGGGCCAACGCGCTGCGCCCCTGTTGAGTCGCGAGGATGACCGGCCGCGACTATCGCACGGAACGGCGCTTTTCCGAAGGGAATTGCATGGGGCGCGGAGGAGCTATTCCGCTGCGTCTTCCAGCGTTGCGGCGCTCGCCTCCGGGTTCATCCGCTCGGCAGCCTGACGTGCCCACATGGCTGCATAATGACCGCCCAGCGCGAGCAGCGCGGCGTGCGTGCCCTGCTCGACCACGCGGCCATCCTCCATCACGATGATGGTATCGGCATGGACGATGGTGGAGAGGCGATGCGCCACGATGATGGTGGTGCGCCGGGCCGCCACGTCGTCCAGCACGCCCTGGATCGCGGCCTCGGTGCGGCTGTCGAGCGCACTGGTCGCTTCGTCGAGGATCAGGATCGGCGGATCCTTGACCAACGTGCGCGCGATGGCGACGCGCTGCTTCTCGCCGCCGGAGAGCTTCAAACCCCGCTCGCCCACGCGCGTCTCGTACCCCAGCGGCTGGGCGGCGATGAACTGATCGATCGCCGCGCCGCGCGCGCCTGCCTCGATCTGCGCCTGCGTCGCGCCATCCCGGCCATAGCCGATATTGTAGCCGATGGTGTCGTTGAACAGCACCATGTCCTGCGGCACGATGCCGATGGCGGCGCGCAGCGAGGCCTGCTGGACCTGCGCGATGTCCTGCCCGTCGATGAGAATGCGGCCGCCCTGAATATCATAGAAGCGGAAGAGCAGGCGCGCGATGGTCGACTTGCCGGCGCCGCTGTGGCCGACGATGGCCAGCGTCTCGCCCGGCGCGACGGTGAAGCTCACGCCCTTGAGGATCGTCCGCTCGGGATCGTAGCTGAACACCACATCCTCGAAGCGCACCTCGCCCGCGTGCACGACGAGCGGGGGCGCACCGGGCTTGTCCATGATCTCAGTCTCGGTGTCGATCAGCTTGAACATCGCCTCCATGTCGATCAGCCCCTGGCGAATGGTGCGATAGACCATGCCGAGCAGATCGAGCGGGCGGAACAGCTGCATGAGCAGGGCATTGACCAGCACCACGTCACCGGGCGTGAAGCGGCCCACGCTCCAGCCCCAGACGGTGAAGGCCATGGCGCCGCCCATCATCAGATTGGTGATGAAGGCCTGGCCGATGTTGAGCAGGGCGAGGCTGTTGTTGCTCTTGGTCGCGGCAATCATGTAGCGGCGCTGCGCCGCGCCATAGCGCTCCGCCTCCCGCTCTTCGGCGCTGAAATATTTGACCGTCTCGAAATTCAGCAGGCTGTCGACCGCATGGGCGACCGCGCCGGTATCCATGTCCACCATCTCGCGGCGCAAGGCGTTGCGCCACTCGGTCACTTTCTGCGTGAAGAAGATATAGAGCGCGACCATCACCAGCGTCGCGGCAACCAGCGGGAAGCCGAACTTGACCTGGAAGATGATGCAGACCGCCGTCAGCTCGATCGCCGTGGGGGCGATGTTGAACAGCAGGAAATAGAGCATCGTGTCGATGGTCGAGGTGCCGCGCTCGATGACGCGGGTGACGCCGCCGGTCTTGCGATTGAGGTGGAAGCGCAGCGAGAGATTGTGGAGGTGGCGCAGCACCTGCTCGGCGACGAGCCGCTGCGCATTGCGCCCGACCCGCTCGAACGCGACATTGCGCAGATTGTCCGACAGCACCCCGCCGAAGCGCGCGCCGGCGTAAGCCAGCACCAGCGCGAGGGCGATCTGGGCGTGCCCCTGCATCCCCGGCCCCATCGCATCGATGATGCCCTTGTAAGCAAAGGGCATGATGAGCGTGACGGCCTTGCCAACCAGCACGAGCACCAGCGCGATGACGATGCCGACCTTGAGCTTCGGTTCACCCTCCGGCCAGAGATACGGCAGGAAGCGCCGCAGCGTCACCCAACCGGAGGGCGTGGCGTCTTGCTGGGCTGTGTCATCCGGTTTCATGGAGGCCAGTTAGGAGTGCGGGCCGGGATTGCCAAGGGGAGGACAGACACAATCGTTGATCAAATCAACATCGCCCACCCTAGGCCCGCGCGGAAAAGACGCTCCAGCCGGTGGCCTGTGCCAGCCGCTCCAGTGCCAGCGTGCCGAGGTGGGAATTGCCGCTTTCGTTGAGGCCCGGCGACCAGACGGCGATGCTGGCCTTGCCCGGCACGACCGCCAGGATGCCGCCGCCGACGCCGGACTTGCCGGGAATGCCGATGCGGAACGCGAAATCGCCGCTCGCGTCATAATGGCCGCAGGTGAGCATGAGCGCGTTGATGCGCCTTGCGCGGCGCGGCGAGATCACGCACCCGCCCTCCGGCTGGCGCCCGTCGAGCATCAGGAAGCGCCCGGCGCGGGCGAGCTGCACACAACTCATGGCGATGGCGCACTGATGGAAATAACAGCCCAGCACCAGCTCCACGGCATTGTGGATGTTGCCGAAGGCCCGCATGTAATTGGCGAGCGCGATGTTGCGATAACCGGTCTCCGCCTCGCCGCGCGCCACGGCATCGTCCACCACGATCGTCTCGTCATCGGCCAGGAAGCGGATGAAGCGGATCAGCTCGCCGATCGATTCGCGCGGCATGTGGCCGGAGAGATTGACATCCGCCACGACCAGCGCTCCGGCATTGATGAAGGGATTGCGCGGAATGCCGTGCTCCACCTCCAGCTGGACGATGGAGTTGAAGGCATTGCCGGACGGCTCGCGCCCCACGCGCTGCCAGAGCTGATCGCCCACCTTGCCGAGCGCCATGGTGAGCGCGAACACTTTCGACACCGACTGGATCGAGAAGGGCATGGTCGCATCGCCACCCGCCGCAAGCGCGCCATCGGCCGTGATGACCGCCATGCCGAAATGCGCCGGCGAAACGCAGGCGAGACCGGGAATATAGGTCGCGACCTTGCCGCGCTCCGTCTCCGCCGCCATGGCAGCCACGATCTCGTCGACGATCGACTGGAGGGACGCCGAGGAACTCATCTCTACCCCATGATCTTTGGAAACGGAATGACGCGATCCTCTTCGAGGCGCTTGCGAAGGCACGCCGCGTAACGGTGAGCGAAAGCCTCGCGCTCGCTTTTCGGTCTTGCGAAGTAGCGCTCCGACAGAATGCTAAAATCCATTTGCTCGGCAGGCCGTTCGACCTTTTCCAGCCAATCAACCCAATGTCCGATCTCATGAAGCAACGTCCGATAGAGTTGCGTTTTGCGCGTTGCCTCGGGATTCGTCGAGACCACATGCCGTCGACCGCTTCTCTCAACTTCGTGACCATCCAATCTTAGGCGGTCCAGTTCCTCCGCGTCCTCGCGATCCAGCGAGGTCGACCAAGTAAGGCGCGCTTCGGGCAGTGTTGCTTCAAGGAAAATTGCCGGGCCTGTGAAGGCCTCACGGCTCCCACGAATACGCACGTCGGCATAATAATACATGCGGCCCCAAGCGGGGTTTAGGCCCCTTATCTTCCGGGTTGGCTGCCGAAGGACGAAGAGCGCTATGCCCTCCCAATCGGAAAGCGGGACATGAGACAGCAGAACCTGCACATCTTCCGCCGTGCAGGCATGAATGCAGCCACCGCTATTCTCTTCCACAATAAGCGAAATACGCCTGCCATTGATGATAGGCCTGTGCACTTGCGCACCATTGAGCAAAGCGGTGCAACGTTCACCAGCAATGGCGACGTCCGGCACGACCAGGCGATTGAGCTGACCATGGCCTTGTTTCGACGTGCCGATATTCCGGTTTCGTCTGATCGGATTGAAAGTCGATCGCATCTCTACCTCGATCGATCAACGACACGGGTTGACGCTAGCCCTTTTCGGGATTGCTGCGTTCGTCCTGGAGCATGTCCTGCGCCAGTTCCAGCCCCGCCATGCCGCCGGCGGCAGTGTGAGACGGCGCCTTGGGCCGCTCGATCTCCTCCGGCTCCTCGACCTCCAGCATGCCTTCCCACTTGGTGACGACCGAGGTGGCGATGGCATTGCCGATGACGTTGGTCATGGTGCGGCCCATGTCCATGAAATGATCGACCGCGAGCACGAAGGCGACGCCCTCGACCGGCAGGTTGAACTGGGAGAGCGTGGCTGCGACCACCACGAGGCTGGCGCGGGGCACGGCGGCAATGCCCTTGGACGTGACCATGAGCACGAGCAGGATGGTGATCTGCGTGCCGATCGACAGATCAATGCCATAAGCCTGGGCGATGAACAGCGTGGCGAAGCTCGCATACATCATCGAGCCATCGAGGTTGAAGCTGTAGCCCAGCGGCAGCACGAAGCTGGAAATGCGGCGCGGCACGCCGAACCGGTCGAGCTGCTCCAGCATCTTGGGATAGACCGCTTCCGAGGAGGCGGTGGAAAAAGCGATCAGCATCGGCGAGCGGATCTGCTTGATGAGGTGCGTCATGCGCCGGCCGAGGAAGGCATAGCCAACCAGTGCCAGCACCGCCCAGAGCGTGAACAAGGCAAGATAGAAGGAGCCGAGCAGCGTGCCGAAATTGACGAGCACGCCCAGGCCGCGCTCGGTGATGACCGAGGCAATGGCGCCGAACACCGCGACCGGCGCAAAGCGCATCACATAGCTCGTCACCTGCAGCATCAACTCGACGATGGACTCGACCAGCGTGACGATCGGCTTGCCGACATCACCAATGGCGGTGAGCGCGACACCGATGAACAGCGAAAAGACGACGATCTGAAGGACGCTGTTCTGCGCCATGGCGTCAACCATCGAGGTCGGGAAGACGTGAAGCACGAAATCCTTGAGGTTGAGCGCGGTGGTATCCACACCGGCGTCGCGCCCCTGCGCAACCAGGCCGATGCCGTCACCCGGCCGCAGCAGGTTGGCGAAGATCATGCCGATCGTCAGCGAGATGAGCGCCGCGAGGATGAACCAGGCGAGCGCCCGCCCGCCAATGCGCCCCAGCGTCGCACTGTCGTGCATATGGGCGATGCCAGAGACCAGGGTGGCGAAGACCAGCGGCGCGATGATCATCTTGATCAGATGCAGGAAGATGTCGGCCAGCAGATGGAAATAGCCCGCCACCTGCTTGGCGCGCTCCGGATCCGCGCCGAAGCTCGCATTGAGGATGAGCCCGAGCAGCAGGCCAAGGCCCATGCCGATGCCGATCTGTACTGTTAGCTTGTTGGTCATGCGTCCCCGTCTCGCGCCCTGTCTTCCCCGCATGGGTAACAGGGCACCCCGCTGTGCGCAAATCAGGTGAAGCGCGTACAAAAAAGAGGCCCCGCCTTTTGAGCGGAGCCTCAGGCGATACCGAGAATCGGATGATGCGGTATCGGATCGGTCAAGCTGTGGGGGCCACCGGCGGGCGTGGGATGAAGCCGCCGGCGGCATTGCGCACTCCTCCCGAATAACCGCCGGGACCGCAATCCCTCGGTCCGTCACCGCGCCTGTCATCGACGCGCAGGAAGCACGGCCTGCCGGAAGTGACTGACGAGACGAGAGAAAAGGCGGACGAACGCCGCCGGGCCGGAATGCGATCAGGCGCCGAGCAAGTGAAGCGCAACCTGCCGATCATGCCCGGCGCGACGATGCTCGATCAGATAGATGCCCTGCCAGGTGCCGAGCGCCAGCCGACCGCCGATGAGCGGCACGGTGAGCGAGACGCCGGTGAGCATCGCCTTGATGTGGGCGGGCATGTCGTCCGGTCCTTCATCGTCATGCGCATAATGCGGGCCTTCCGGCGCGACCCGGTCCAGCCAGTCGATGAGATCGCGCTGCACGGCCGGCGCGGCATTTTCCTGAATGGCGAGCGACGCGGAAGTGTGACGGCAGAAGAGCGTCAGCAGCCCATCGTCCATGCGCTGCTGCGCCACCCAGGCGGCGACATCCCGCGTGATCTCGACAAGGGCGCGCCCCGGCGTGCGGACGCGCAACAGTCCGGTCGCCTGGCGCAGGTCAGCCATGAGCGCTCAGGAGCAGCCTTCGATCCATTGTACCTGATCCCAATGGCCGATCCGCCAGCTCTGGACGGTCTTGCCATCGGTCTCGACGATGAGCCCATTGGGCGCGCCATCGGCGTGCAGGATCAGGTAATGCCCTTCCGGCCCCGTATAGGGGTGTGGCTGGACCTTGGTCTGACTGCCGAGTCGGCGCAGGGCATCCGCCTCGCTCTGGCCGACGCGCAGGCCGCCCGGCCCTTCATGCGCCGCGCCCGAGACATCGATGCGCACCACGCGATCGCCATCGAGCATCGCGGCGACATCGTCCTGCCCCTTGAAGGTGGCATAGCCGCAGGTCGATCCCTCCAGCGGCTCATCCCGGCCCGCGACATGCAGGCCCTCGCGGTCCAGCGCCGCGATCGTGGCACCGACGCGGATGGGGCCGAAGCGATCGAGCACGAACGCGGTCGGTGTGGCCTGCGGCGTCGCCTCGGCGACATTGCCGGCCGCATTGGAGGATGCGGGCGCAGCCGCGTTGACGGCCTCGTTCCCGGCGTTGTCCGGCGCCTGATCCTGCTTCGCCCCGCTGCAGGCGGCAAGCGCCGCGAGGAGCGGCAGGGCAAGAGCCGGCTTCATCCGCATTGTGCCCGGTGCAGCAGCGCCTGATCGGCCAGCACCAGCGCGACCATGGCCTCGACCACGGGTACGCCGCGAATGCCGACACAAGGATCATGACGGCCCTTGGTGCGGATTTCCGCGGCATGGCCCTCGCGGTCGATGGTCGGCACCGGGATCAGGATGGAGCTCGTCGGCTTGAAAGCGACGCGCAGACGAATGGGCTGGCCGGTCGCGATGCCGCCGGCAATGCCGCCGGCGTGATTGGCGAGGAACACCGGCTGCGGGCCATTGCCCGGCCGCATCGGATCGGCATTTTCTTCGCCCCGCAGGCGCGCGGCGGCAAAGCCGTCGCCGATCTCCACGCCTTTGACGGCGTTGATGCTCATCGCGGCGGCGGCCAGCTCGCTATCCAGCTTGGCGTAAAGCGGCGCCCCCCAGCCGGCGGGCACGCCGGTCGCAATGCACTCCACGACGGCCCCCAGCGAGGAACCATCCTTGCGCGCGGCATCCACCAGCTTTTCCCAGCGCAGGGCGGCGGCGGGATCCGGGCAGAAGAACGGATTGGCGCCGATCTGCGCCGCGTCGAAATTGGCCGGATCGATGGCATCGCCGCCGATCTCGCTCACATAAGCCGTGATCTCGACCTGCGGGATCACCAGCCGCGCCACAGCGCCCGCCGCCACGCGAGAGGCTGTCTCACGCGCCGAGGACCGCCCGCCGCCGCGATAATCGCGAAAGCCATATTTCGCGTCATAGGCATAATCGGCATGGCCGGGGCGATAGGCCTGCGCCACTTCGGAATAATCCTTGGAGCGCTGGTCCACATTCTCGATCATGAGGCTGATCGGCGTGCCGGTGGTCTTGCCCTCAAACACGCCAGAGAGGATGCGGACCTGATCGGGCTCCTGCCGCTGCGTGGTGAAGCGCGATGTGCCGGGGCGCCGCTTGTCGAGCCAGGGCTGGATGTCCCCTTCCGTCAGCGGGAGCCCGGGCGGGCAGCCGTCCACGACCGCGCCGATGGCAGGGCCGTGGCTCTCACCCCAGGTGGTGAAGCGGAAGACCCGCCCGAAGCTGTTATAGCTCATTGGCCCGTCATCAGCTCAGCGCGATGTCCGGCGCGTCCTCGGCCTTCATGCCGATCACGTTGTAGCCGGCATCGACATGATGAATCTCGCCTGTGACGCCCGACGCAAGATCGGACAGGAGATACAGCCCGGCGCCGCCGACATCCTCGATCGTCACGTTGCGACGCAGCGGCGAGTTCAGCTCGTTCCACTTCATGATGTAGCGGAAGTCGCCAATGCCGGAGGCAGCGAGCGTCTTGATCGGCCCGGCGGAAATCGCGTTCACGCGGATATTCTCCGGGCCCAGATCCATCGCCAGATATTTGACGCTGGTTTCCAGCGCCGCCTTGGCGACGCCCATGACGTTATAGTGCGGGATGACCTTCTCCGCGCCATAATAGGTCAGCGTCAGGATCGACCCGCCTTGTTCCGTCATCATCGGCACGGCCCGCTTGGTCACCGCCACGAGGCTGTAGGCCGAGATGTTCATCGTCAGCAGGAAATTGTCGAGGCTGGTATCGACATACTTCCCGCGCAGCTCGTTCTTGTCCGAGAAGCCGATGGCGTGGACGAGGAAATCGATCGTCGGCCAGCGCGCGGCAAGCTCATCGAAACAGGTGTCGATCGAGCCCATGTCCGAGACGTCGCAGGAAAGGAGGAAATCGGAACCGAGCTCCTCTGCCAGCGGGCGCACGCGCCGCTCCAGTGCTTCACCCAGGAAGGAGAAGGCCAGTTCCGCGCCCTGCGCGCGCAGCGCTTTCGCAATGCCCCAGGCAAGCGACTTGTCGTTGGCGAGCCCCATGATGAGACCGCGTTTGCCTGCCATCAGGCCTGTCATGTTGCTGAATCCTCCGTCTCTTCCGCCGGTCCGCCTTCCTCAGGAAAATCCGCCAGCGCCGCATTGAGTTCGGCGCCAATTACCACGCCAAGCCCGATGATGAAGAAAAAAATGAGTGTGATCATGGCACCGGCCAGGCCGCCATAGGTCAGGCTGTAGCTGGTGATGTGCGAGAGGAAGACCGGAAGCAGCAGCGATGTGCCATACCACCACAGTGCCGTGAAGGCGGCGCCGGGCCATTTAGGGAAGCGAGCGGCCCGATAGCGACCCGGCGTGAGCGCGACGAAGAGGAAGTGGAGCGCCAGAAACAGGAAGCCCGTAGGCACGAGCCGACTGGCCGTGAGGAAGCTGAAAGCAAAATCCGCAAAGGGAAAGAGCTTCTGCAGCACCGTTTCAGTGGCGGCGAGCAGCACCTGCAGCGAGAGGGCGACGAGCGCGCCCATCACGCTGAGGATGATGATGCCCATGGCGCGCAGGCGGTAATGCCAGAAAGGCTGGGTGGCCTGCGTGCCATAAGCCCGCCGCAGGATATCGCGGATCGTCTCGATCAGGCTGCCCACCGTCCACAGGCCGATGAGCGCGCCGATCCACAGCAGATTGCCCGTGCGGGCATTCAGCACATCGATGATCGCGGGGCGCAGCACCTCGGCCACGCCGGGCGGCACGGTGAGCAGAAAGCCGTTCACCGCCTCCAGCCCGGCCTGCGTGCGCCCAAGCAACTGGGCGATGGCCGCCGCGAGAATGAAGAAGGGGAAGACGGCGACGAGCGTCAGATAGGCCAGGTTGCCGGCATGGACGAACCCATCCGAATAGACGCCCACCGCGACCCGCCGCAGCACCGTGAGGGTGCGTGCACCCAGCCGACTGCGCCCGATTTCCGCCTGGATGCGTGCGCTGTGTTCCTTCAGGCGGTGGCGCCGCGCCTCTGGCGATTGGGGAGACAGGCCGAGCATCGCGTACGCTTCTAGAGCATTTTCCAGTCAGGCGGAAACGCCTGAGCCGAGGGGGCAGGAATTTCGGGCAAGACGGTGGAGCGCGCCTGAGTTCCCGCCCATGACCGGCCGGAAAGCCTTGGCTCAGACGCCGAGATGCGCCCTCACCGCGCGGCTGTCGGTCCAGCCCTCGACAAACGTCTTCAACGCCGGATCATCGGCGGGCACGTCGACCATCAGCGTAACGAGCTGATCGCCCCGCTCGCCGCTACGGCGCGTGAAGCCCTTGCCCTTGAGGCGCAGCGTCTGGCCCGAGCGGGCGCCGGCCGGCACCGCCAGCATCACCGGGCCATCGACCGTGGGCACCTTGACCCGCGCGCCCGCCACCGCCTCGTTGAGGCTGATCGGCAATTCGAGCCGGACATGATCGCCATCCCGCGTAAAGAAGCTATGCGGGGCGATCTCGATCGTCACGATCGCGTCGCCTGCCCCGCCGGGGCCGGGTTGCCCCTTGCCGGAGAGCTTCATCTGCGTGCCGTCCTCGACCCCGGCGGGCAGCTTGAGGTCGATGGTCTTGCCGTCGGCGAGCGTGATGCGCTGCGGGGTCAGTTTCGCGGCATCGAGGAACGGCACCGAGAGCCGATAGCTGGTGTTGGCGCCGCGCTGGGCCGAGGAGGCTCCCCGGCCGAAGCCGGCGCCGAAACCGCCGAAGCCGCCGCCGCCGCCCTGCGCGCGCCGGCCCGCGCCGGCGGCCGCGCCACCACCGAACAGCCCCTCGAAAATGTCGCTGAAATCCGCGCCGCCCGATCCGAAATCAAACCCGGCCGAGCCAGCGTCGCCATGGCCGGAGTAGCCGCGCGAACCGCCGCCGCCGAAGCCGAAGGGATGCGTCGGATTGCCATCGGCGTCGATCTCGCCCCGGTCATATTGCGCCCGCTTGTCCTTGTCGGACAGCAGATCATAGGCGCGCGTCACCTCGGAGAACTTCTCCGCCGCCTTGGGATTGTCCTTGTTGCGATCCGGGTGAAGCTCCTTGGCGAGCTTGCGATAGGCGGACTTGATCGCCGCCTCGTCCGCGCCGCGAGAGACACCCAGCAAGCTATATGGATCAGCCATGCCCCGTTCTTACCATTGTCGTGCGGCACAAAACTGCCGCTTCACCATCTCATCTGGCGATTGCGACCGGTTGCCGCAAGTGGGGAAAGGGCCAAGGCCCTGAAGACGACCAATCCAGCAGCCCTGAGGTGCACGGGAGCCCGGATTGGCCGGATATCATCGGCGACCGACGATCAGGGCTGGCGCGCGTCGGTGTTGGCAGCCACGCGGGTCGGAAAACGATCGAACATGGCTGCGGCCAGCCGGTTGGCAATGGCCTGATCGGTCCATTTGTCGTCGCCCTCACGCGTTGCGATCTCGGCGCGGCCTTCCCAAAGCGCCTTGCCGCTGGCCCGGTCGATGATCTGCGCTTCCATCCGGGTGGAGACGAGCGCCTTCCTGGGCTTGCTCAGGTCGACGGCAACGGCCATGCCCATCATCGTGCCGCGATTGGAAGCGCCCATCGTCACTTCGCCACTGACGGGCTTGCGCTTGTCTTCCTGCGGCACCAGCACGTCGCGCACGATGCGGATCTGGGCGACCTGGCCGCCCTGCGGATCGGGCTTCATCGTGTCGTAACCGGCCTTGACGAGCTGATCGATCATCGCCGCTTCATAGTCTGCCGACGCGCGAGCCGGCTCGGTCGTGCCGGGCATGGTGGTCACGGCAATCGGGCCGTGGCCGAGCTGGTCGCCTGCGTCATCGGCGATGAAATGCGCGGCGTCCACCTTGCCTTCGCGGTCATCCCGCGCGGACGCGGACGAGCGTAGCATCCGCCCGTCGTCAAAGCGCGATCGGCCCCAGCCGGGACCACCCCAGCCATATTGGGCAAGCGCCGGAGCGGCGCCGGCAAAGGCCGCGAGCAGCAGGACGGCCGAAACCGAATGACGGGCAAATCTGGGGGCAGGCATGGGACCTCCTGGAAGCCGGTGAGTCTGGTGCATGATGTCTCCCCTGCCGGCCTCGCTAGGCCCGCCCGGCTTGACCGCTGATGAATGGCGCGCGGCTCGACAGCGCGCGCGCGCGAGCGTAGGACGCGGCCATGACCAGCCCTAGCATCCCTACGACCGTCACGGACGATCCCTTCACGCTTTTTGCGACCTGGTTCGCGGAAGCCCGCGCCAGCGAGCCGAATGACGGCAATGCCATGGCGCTCGCCACGGCGGACGCGCAGGGCCGCCCTTCCGTGCGCATGGTGCTGCTCAAGGGTCATGGGCCGGACGGCTTCATCTTCTACACCAATTTCGAGGGCCGCAAGGCGCGCGAGCTGCAGGAAAATCCGCAGGCCGCCTTGCTCTTCCACTGGAAATCGCTGCGCCGGCAAATCCGTATCGAGGGGCCAGTCGAGCCGGTCGACGACGCTACGGCCGACGCTTATTTCGCCAGCCGATC
Source organism: Sphingomonas sp. (assembly GCA_017304655.1). Taxonomy (GTDB): domain Bacteria; phylum Pseudomonadota; class Alphaproteobacteria; order Sphingomonadales; family Sphingomonadaceae; genus Sphingobium. The sequence goes on along the minus strand of JAFKLY010000005.1, from coordinate 223,916 downwards.
GCGCGATTCGCAGCTCGGCGCCTGGGCCTCCGACCAGTCCCGTCCGCTCGCCGACCGCGCGACCTTCGAGTCGCGCTTTGCGCAGGTCGAAGCGCGCTTCGCCGGGCAGGACGTGCCGCGCCCGCCGCACTGGTCCGGCCTGCGGGTCGTGCCGCGTGCCATGGAGTTCTGGCTCGACCGGGCGCACCGGCTGCACGAGCGCAGCCGCTATGAGGCGGACGGCGCCGGCGGCTGGCGCTCGGGCCTGCTCTATCCATGACGACAGACGCGCCACCGCAGGCGAGTCGTCTGGCGGCCAATGGCGCGCTCAACCGCAGCGCCGCGCTGGCCAGCGTCTCGGTGGCGATCATCCTGGCGCTGCTCAAGGCCTATGCCGCGCTGCGCACCGGCTCCATCGCCATGCTCGGATCGCTGGCCGATACCGGGCTCGATCTGGTGGCGAGCCTTGTCACTTTCTTCGCGGTTCAGGTCGCCGCGCAGCCCGCCGACCATGAACATCGCTTCGGCCACGGCAAAGCGGAAGCGCTGGCGGCGCTGTTCCAGGTCTCGCTGATCAGCATTGCCGCCCTCGGCATCATCGTCCGCTCGGCGCAGCGCGTCGGCGGCGCGGGCGAACCGACCGCCATCGAGTTCGGCGTGGGCGTCTCCCTCTTCGCCATCGCCCTGACGCTGGTGCTGGTCTGGTATCAGGCCCGCGTCATCCGGGCGACGGGATCGGTCGCGATCAGCGCGGACAATCTCCATTATCGCAGCGACCTGGCCCTCAACGGATCGGTCATCGCCGCGCTCGTGCTGGAAGCCGTGCTTCACTGGCACGGCGCCGACGCGTTGTTCGGCCTCGCCATCGGCCTCTGGCTGGGCTGGAACGGCTGGACGACCGCGGCGCACGCCATCGATCAGCTGATGGACAAGGAATGGCCGGTGGAGAAGCGCGAGCGTTTCCTCGCGCTGGCCGGACGGCACCCGGAATTGCAGGGCATCCACGACCTGCGCACGCGCACCAGCGGCGCCCATGATTTCGTGCAGTTCCACATGTGGGTGGACCCGGACATGACCGTCGCCCAGGCCCATGACGTGATGGACGCGGTGGAAGCCAAGCTACGCGCGGAATTCCCCGGCACGGAGATCCTGATCCACCCCGATCCGGTCGGTCATGTCGATATCGACGATCCGATCGGCGCGCGGGACGCCCATCAGCTCGTCGCCGCACTCAAGACCGGCCAGGAGCCCACTGCATGACCAGCCTGCCCTTTACGCAGGTCGATGCCTTCGCCGACGCGCCGTTCACCGGCAATCCGGCCGCCGTGATGCCGCTGGAGGCCTGGCTCCCAGACGCAACGCTGCAGGCGATCGCAGCAGAGAACAACCTCGCGGAAACGGCGTTCACCGTGCCGCTGCCGGACGGCGCGGGGGCCGATTACGAACTGCGCTGGTTTACGCCCGCCGTGGAAGTGGCCCTGTGCGGCCATGCCACGCTCGCCAGCGGCCATGTGCTGATGGCGCCCGACCGGGACATCATTCGCTTCCGCACCCGCAAGGCCGGCGACCTGAGCGTGGCGCGCGCGCCGGATGGCTATGCGCTGGATCTGCCGGCCTGGGCCATGACGCCATCCGAGCGCCCCGGGATCGGCGCACTGCTCGGCGGCGCGGAACCGAAAGAGACCTGGTGGCGGCAGGGCGACTATCTGCTGCTCCTCTACCCCGACGAAGCCAGCGTGCGCGCACTGCGGCCCGACTTTCCGGCCCTCGCCGCGCGCGGCGACATGCTCACCATCGCCACGGCGCCGGGGGAGCAGACCGACGTCGTCAGCCGCGTGTTCGCGCCCGCCGCCGGCATCGACGAAGACCCGGTGACCGGATCGGCCCATTGCCTGCTCACGCCCTATTGGGCCGCACGGCTGGGGCGCGCGCGCTTCTCGGCCTATCAAGCGAGCGCGCGCGGCGGCCATGTCGGCTGTGCGCTGGCGGGAGACAGGGCTGTGCTGTCCGGCCGCTGCGTCACCGTGATCGAGGGGCAGTTCCGGCTTTAGCCCTAGCTCGGGAAGCGCCGCACCAGCCGGGCCATGGCCTCGCGCAGTGCGTCCATATCCTCGTCGCGCGTCACGCCCAGGCGCACGATGACGAGCTGCTGCTCGGGCGAGATCAGCACATATTGCCCCCGATGACCGACGGCCGCCAGCAGCCGCGCACTGGCGCGGCCGGGGAACAGCAGCGTCTCATCACTGGCGCGGTTGAGCCACAGGTGCCCGCCATAGGCGGCATTGGCCGGCGACGGCGCGGTCATGAAATCGAACCATCTGTCCGACACGATCTGGTGACCATGCGCCTGCCCGCGCCGGCGGATCAGCTCGCCGATCGCGGCATAGTCGCGCGCGGTCATGTGCATCATCGCCGCGCCCTGCAACGTGCCGCTCTCGTCATATTCCGGCGCAAAGCCGGTGAGGCCGAGCGGCCCGGAAAAGCGCGCGGAGAGGAACCGCGCCATGGCTGCGCGGCGCACGGCCGGATCGCGGCTGCCGCCCGAAAGCTGGTCCGTCATGATGCCGGTGAGGATCATGCTGGTCGGGCTGGAATAAGTGAACGTCCCGCCGTGGGGGTGGACCAGCGGCTTGGCCGCGGCGAAGGCGGCCTGATCGCGCGCGCCCTCGCCCACCAGCATCTCCAGCGGGTCACTGTGCGGCGCGGGCTCCCAGCTTTCCACATTCTGCAGGCCCGAGCGCATCTGCAACAGCTCCCGCAGGGTAATCGCGGCGCGCGGATCGCCCGGCTGACGCCAGGCGGCAACAGGCGCGGGATCATCGAGCGCCAGGCGTCCGTCGGAAACCATCAGGCCGGCGATCAGGCCGGTCACCGTCTTGGCGATCGACCAGGATTGAAAGCGGCTGTGCGCATCGAAACCCGGCGCATAGCGCTCCGCCACAATCTCGCCCCGGCGCATGACGATGAGCGCCCGCGTTTCGCCAGTGGCAGGATCGGCACTGGCATCGAACAACGGGTCGATCGCCTCGCGCAGCGCCAACGAGGAAACGCCATCGCTATCCCGCAGCGCCACGTAGCGATTCGCCGGCACGTCCTGCGATGCGCTGGCGCTTGCCAGCAGCGCGCTTGCGGCGACGACGCCCACCCAGCGGCAAAGCAGTTTGATCTTCATCGGCGAGGCCCTATCACGCCGCGCGATGAAAGGGGACGCCAAGATTTCGACTCGCGCGATGCGACGGCTCGCCTGGCTGCCGGCCGGGCTGATCGCCTTCTATGTCGCGGTAAGCTGGCCGGGCTGGCAGCGTCAGGCTGGTCAGGCGGCGGGTCTTGGCGCGCGCATGACCTGCTCGTGCCGCTATGTGGAAGGGCGCGCGCTGGGCAGCTGCCATGACGATCTGGCCGGAATCCCTTGGATGACGCTGGTGCGCTATGCGGACGATCCCAAGGCCCAACGCGTGACTGCCTCCGTGCCATTGATGGCGACGCGCTCTGCCCGCTTGAAGCCGGGCTTTGGCTGCCTGCCCGAGCGCTGATCTTTTCATTCGCGCCCGAACGCCGGGCTCAGTGCTTGCCGCGCACCTTGGCGACCGCGTGAACGGCGCCCACGATCACCAGCCCGACGAGAAAGCCGAAGACGGCAGAGAGCAAGGCGCCAATCGCCCAGACAATGAGACCGGCATGGCTCACGGCCTCGCTGACGGCGTGGACGCCATGGGGCAAGGGAGCGAGCGGCGTGCCCTCCAGCCCGTGCAGGATGATGCCGCCGCCCACCCAGAGCATCGCCGCCATGCCCACGCTTTCCAGAAAGCTCAGGATCGCCGGCATGAGCCGCACCAGCGCGCGGCCGATGCGCCGGACGAGCGCGGACTCCTTCCGCGCGAAATGCAGGCCGATGTCATCGAGCTTCACGATGAGGGCAACGGCGCCATAGACGCCCGCCGTCACCAGCAGGCTGACCACCACCAGCACCACTGCCTGCGTGAGGATCGGCCGGCTTGCGACGTCGGATAGCGCGATTGCCATGATCTCCGCCGACAGGATGAGATCGGTGCGGATGGCGCCGGAGACTTTCTCTTTCTCCAGATGCGCCGGATCGCCCGTCTCTTCGTCCGTCTCCTCGCCATGACTGCCGTGCAGGAGCAGCTCCAGGATCTTCTCGGCGCCCTCGAAACACAGGAACGCGCCGCCCACCATCAGCAGCGGGGTGATGGCGACGGGCAGGAAGGCACTGAGCAGGAGCGCGACCGGCAGCAGGATCAGCAGCTTGTTGCGCAGCGACCCCAGCGCGATACGCCAGATCATCGGCAGTTCCCGCTCGGGCGAGAAGCCGGTCACATAGGTCGGCGTGACGGCGGTATCGTCGACCACCACACCGGCAGCCTTCACGCTGGCCTTGCCTGCGGCAGCGGACACGTCGTCGAGCGACGCAGCGGCAAGCCGCGCGATCGCGGCGACATCATCAAGCAGGGCGGCAAGGCCGGAAGCCATGGGCAGCGGGTCCGAATCAAAAACAGGTCCACCGTCCCTGCCGGATTTTTGCAGGCGCGAAAAGGCCCGTGCCGCCCTGCAGATTGCGGCCGCATCCATTTTTGACTAAGCTTAGCTAGTCTAGTTTAACCGGGAGGTCGCCATGGAGACGGTCAATATCCACGATGCGAAGACCCATCTTTCCCGGCTGGTCGACCGGGCGGCGCGCGGCGAGACGGTCGTGATCGCCAAGGCCGGCAAGCCTGTCGCCAAGCTTGTACCGCTCGACGCCCCGGCCGCACGCGAGCGGCGGCGTACCGGCTTCCTGATGGGCGAGTTCCGCATCCCCGACGACTTCGACCGGATCGCCCTGCCCGGCGCGGCGGCAAGTCGGGCGGGGCAAACGTCATGAAGCTGTTGCTCGATACGCAGCTTCTGCTGCTGGCCGCGAGCCAGCCCGATCGCCTCACCCTCACCGCGCTGCGCCTTATCCGCGACCCCGAGAACGACCTGTTCTTCAGCGTCGCCAGCCTTTGGGAGATCACCACCAAGGCGAGCGCGGAGCGCCCCGACCTGCTGGTCGACACCCGGCGGCTGCGGCGCGGTCTCATCGACAATGGCTATGAGGAGATTGCCGTCACCGGCGCGCATGTCGCCGCCATGGCGACCTTGCCCGCCCGCCATGCCGATCCGTTCGACCGGATGCTGGTGGCGCAGGCGATGGTGGAGGATCTGACCCTGCTGACGCTCGACACCGAGTTCACCGGCTATCCCGGCTCCATCCGCCGCGTCTGAGCCGGACCAGTCTCAGGCCGGAGACTCGTCCGGCAGCGACCAGTCGATCGTGCCCCGGCCTTTCTCCGCCAGATAGGCATTGGCTTTCGAGAAATGGCCGCAACCGAAGAAGCCGTTATGCGCCGAAAGCGGCGAGGGGTGCGGGGCACGCAGCACAAGGTGTCGGCCACCCTGCGAGACATCCTCGACGAAGCCCGCCTTGCGCTGGGCATAAGCGCCCCAAAGCAGAAACGCGACCGGCGCCGGCTGCGCCGCCACCCGCGCGATCACGGCATCGGTGAAGCGCTCCCAGCCCCGATTGGCATGGGCGCCGGCCTGCCCCATCTCCACCGTCAGCACGCTGTTGAGCAGCAGTACGCCCTGCTGCGCCCAATGCGCGAGATGGCCATGGCGCGGCGGCGCAAGGCCGAGATCGGCGCGCTGCTCCTTGAAGATGTTGACCAGACTGGGCGGCGGGCGGACGCCGGGCGGCACGGAAAAGCACAGGCCATGGGCCTGCCCTGGCCCATGATAGGGGTCCTGCCCCAGAATGACGGCGCGCACGGCGGGCAGCGGCGTCAGCGCCAGCGCGTTGAACCAGTCGCTGCCACGCGGGAAGATGCGTGCACCCGCCGCCTTGCGCTCGACGAGGAAGCGCTTGAGATCGGCCATGTAAGGCGCGGCGAATTCGTCGGCGAGCGCATCGCGCCAGCTCGCATCAAGATTGGTCGGCAGGGCGGGCGGATCGGCAGTGTCGCTCATGGGCGATGCCTATCGCTGCCCGGCGGCTCCTGCCAAGGGCTTATTGGGTCCGCGCAGCGCGATCAGCCAATCTGGTTCCAGGCCCCGGCGATTTCCGCGATGAAGCCGCGGGCGGCTTCCATGGGTTCGGCGTTCTGGGTGGATGTCGCCAGCAGCACGCGGCGACGCACTTCCCGGTAAACGATGGCGAGGCTGACCGCGACATCGCCGCCGCGCTCGTAATCAAGGCTCGATTCCAGCGCATGGAGCATGGTCAGCGCACGCGTTTGCCGGTCCAGGCATTTGTGGCGATCGCCGGCACGCAAAGCGAGAGCGGACGTATCCAGCGCCAGCAGCAACTCATCGAACAGGATGCGCACGAGCTGATGGGGCGTCGCGCTTTCCACCCGGCTGCCGGTATCGACCGCCGCATAGCGCCGTGCTGCCTTCATTGACTGCTGCTGACCCATGTACATCTGCGTGTTCCCCATTTTCTCGTCGTTATGGCGCCGGTCTGGCCGTCCGCGCCTTAGTTGTTGCCGGTGTTGTTCCAGGCGGCGATCTGCTGCTCCAGATAGGACTGGGTGGCCTTGAACTGGAGCAGGCGAGACTGCATCGCCGAATAGGTCTTGGTGAGCTGGGCCGAATAGTCGGAGCGAGCCGAGTCCAGCTTTTCGAGCTGCTTGGAGAGACTCGTCTGCAGCTTGTCGTAGACGGCCTTCGAGGCCGCGAGGGGGCCATCCGTGCCGTTGAGATAATCGGTGACCGACTTGAGCGCACCGGCGATGCCGGGATTCGCCGTGCTCGACACCGTCGGGTTAAGCATCTGCGTCACACCTTCCGGATCGGCCGCGAGCGCCGCGTTGAGCTTGGCGGTGTCCACCGTCAGCGTGCCGTCACGCTCGGTGCGCACGCCAAGGTCGGCGAGCGTGCGATAGGTGCCCGTGGTCGCGAGCGGCGTGCTGGTGAGGGTCGACAGGCGGCGCGCCATTTCGCGCACGCCGGAATCGGTCGAAAGCAGGCCAACCGTGCTGCCGTCCGATGCGCGCTGGGTCGCCGAATTGAGGCTGGTCTTGAGGTTGTTGTAGGCCGTGACGAACTCCTGGACGAGGTCGGACATGCTGCTCGTCGGCTGATCGGTCGCCAGCGTCACCAGCGTGCCGGGCGCAGCCTTGTTCAGGTCGATCCGCACATAGGGGATCGCGCCGCTCACCTCGTTGGTGCCGAATTCCATCGCGACATTGTCGATCTTGATCAGCGCGTTCTGCGCGGTCTGGCTGCGCGTCAGCCCACCGGTCGTGCCGTCCCAGGTGAAGCGCTGGAGATCCGTGTCGGCATCGGCATTGGCCGTCAGGGTGAAGGCCTTGGCCAGCCCCGTTTCGCCCTTGATGACGATGCGCGCACCATTCTGGTCCTTGACGATCGAGGCCGTGACACCGGCATCGGATGCGTTGATCGCGGATGCCAGATCAGCCAGCGTGTTGTTCGGGCTGGCAAGCGTGATCGTCTTGGTCGTCGTGCCGACGGTGAGCGTCAGCGAGCCGGTGCCCGCCACCGTTGTCGTGTCGGCCAGCGTCGCAGACTGGAGCACCTGCGCCTTTGCCAGCTGCTGCACCTCAAGCTGCGCCGGCAGACCCTTGGGCACGCCACCGGAAATCAGGCTGACCGTGGCGACCGAGGTATCGTTCGAGACGGGCTGGCCGTTATAGCTGGTGCTCTTGAGCAGCTCGGTCAGGGCTGTCGAGAAGGTGCTGAGCGAACTCTTGGCCGATGCAAGGGCAGAAATGCGCGCATTGTTGGTCGATGCGCGCGTGTTGACCGCCTCAATCTTGGGGTCGTAGGTCGCGCTCGTCAGATCGGACACGAGCTGGGTCGTGTTGATGCCCGATCCGACTCCGAGAGAACTTGCGATATCGACAGCCATTGCGCGACTTCCTTTCGTTCTCCCAGAACGGCAGGGCGCGCGCGATCTTTAGGAGATCACACGCGAAAATCGCGTTTGGCGCTCGCTTTTCGTTGAGGCGGCTCAGGCCGCCGCAGCCTCGACCACTTCGGACGCCGCGTTCGCCTGGGCAGCACGCGTCAGCGCCGCCTTTTCGGCAAGCGACTGTGCGACCTGCGCGACAAAGGCGACGATGTGCGGATCGGTCGGCGGCAACGGCAGGACGATCACCGGCTGCGGCATCAGCGCCATGAGCGCATCATCGGCCGTCTCAACCGTCGCCCCGCTCGCGTCGTGCGGTGGGGCTATGTTCGCCAGCACGTCAGCAATGTCGGCGCGGATTCTGGCATAGTCGGCAGCGACAGCGGCCCGACGGGCGGACGCAGGCTCTTTAAGCTTTGCAGCATCAGCCTGTTTGCCGGCCTCCCGCGCTGCGGCAGGGACGCGCACGAAGGTGCGACCGCGATCCGTGGTGCTGACGATTGAGGCTACCGGCCCGGTGCGGGGCAAAAACTCGTTCATGACACATCATTTCCTAATGTGTCCCCATCAATAAAGGACGGACGAGTTGAACTAAGCTTTAATTCACGATGTTTTTGCCGTTCGCATCGAAGCGGAGCGACTCGGGCAGATCAATGTGCGGGCGGTCCATTTCGCTCGCCATGCGGTTCTCGATGCGGAAGACGAAGGCGAGCACCGTGGCGACGGCCATGAACAGCCGCTCGTCAATCTCCTGACCCGCGCGCGACGTGAAGTAGATGGCGCGGGTGAGCTCGGGATATTGCAGGACCGGCACGCTCTTGTCCTGCGCCAGCTCACGGATGGCGGCGGCGATGTCGTCCACGCCGCGCGCCAGCACGATCGGCGCGGCATCCCGCCCCGGATGATAGCGCAGCGCGACCGCAAAGTGCGTCGGGTTGGTCAGGATGACGGAGGCTTCCTCGACCGCCTTGCGCACCGACCCGTTGAGCGTTTCATATTGCCTGCGGCGGATGGCGCCCTTCACTTCCGGCGAGCCTTCGCTCTCCTTATGCTCTTCCTTGATCTCCTGCTTCGTCATGTTCAGCCGCTTGGTGCGCTGCATGATCTGCGCCGGCACGTCGATGCCCGCGACGATGAACAGGGAGGCCGCGAGCGTGAGCGCGACGAGGATGAAGACCGACCCCAGCTCACTGATCGCCGGTTCGATGCCCGCCTTGCCCATATTGTGGATCTCGTCCATCCGGTGCCAGATCAGATAGCCGCCGATCGACCCCAGCAGCAGGATCTTGGCGAGCGACTTGACCAGCTCGACCAGGCCATTGACGCTGAAGATGCGCTTGAGGCCGCTGGCGGGATTGAGCTTCTCGAACTTGGGCTGGAACGCGCCGGGGCGGAACCCCAGCGAGCCGAGCAGCGCCGGCGCGGCGATGGCGGCGGCAAGTGTCGCCAGCAGCACGCCGGCGAGCGGCATCGCGACGGTCCCAAGCAGGTGAACTGCGCGCTGTTCCGGCGCGAAAGACGCGATATCGCTGCTGTCGAAGCTTAGTCCCTCCGCCAGCATCTGCCGGATCGCCGCGACGAGCGCCGGGCCGGAGAAAGCGAGCCAAGCCACGCCGGCCATCACCACCATGGCGGTGGACAGCTCGCGCGACTGGAGGATGTCACCTTTCTTGGCGGCTTCTGACAGCCGCTTGGCTGTTGGCTTTTCTGTCTTTTCGCCGCCGGGGCCGTCTGCCGCCATGGCTCAGCCTCCGGAGAGAGTCTGGACCATGTCCAGACTCTGGCGCAGCGTGTCGGAGATCGCCGCGCCCATCACCGGCGCGCCGACCGCGAGCAGGACGAGACCGGCAAGCAACGTGGCCGGCATACCGACCGCAAAGAGATTGAGCGACGGCGCGGTCCGCGCCAGCATCGCCATCACGAGCTGGACGAGAATGAGCGTGAAGGTCACCGGCAGCGCGATGATGGCGCCGGAAGCGAACATCGCCCCGCCGAAACGGGCCAGCGCCTCGAAGGCGCCGGCCGGCATGAGATTGCCCGGCGGCAGCGCCTGATAGCTCGCCACGATGAATCGGATGAGCAGCAGGTGCCCATCCATCGCCAGCAGCAGAAAGGTGGCAATGATCGAAAGAAACTGGCCGACGACGGGCGTCGACTGGCCGGTCAGTGGATCGACCATGTTGGAGAAGCCGAGGCCCATGGCGTTGGCGATCGTCTCGCCGGCAATGAATGCCGCCGAATAGCCGATCTGCAGCGCGAAGCCGAGGCTGAGGCCGGCGACTACTTCCGCCGCGACCAGCGCGACACCGGCGACACTCGCCAGCCCATCGGGCGGGAGCACGAACGGCACGCTGTTGAGCGCCGCCATGCCGATGGCGAGGCTGAGGATGATGCGCAACTGCACCGGCACGGCGGCCGCACCGAAGATGGGCGCGGCGATGAAGGCAGCGCCCGGGCGCACCATGGCGAGCAACCACAGCCAGAGCTGCGCCTCGACCCCGGCAAAGCCCGGCGCGATCATGACAGAATGTCCGGAATCCGCTCGAAGATCTCGCGCGTGAAGTCAGCGACCAGCATGAGGATCGAGCTGCCGAACAGAACCAGCGTCGCGCCGACGACGATCAGCTTGGGCACATAGGACAGCGTCGCCTCGTTGATCGACGTCGCGGCCTGGATCATGCCGATGACAATGCCGCAGAGCAGCGCCGGGATGAGGATCGGCCCGGTGGCGAGCGCCGCCACCCACAACGCCTGCTGAGCAATGCCGATGAAGAAATCACCGTTTTCCATGGCTCAGCGGTCTCCGACGCAGGGGAACCGGCGCGTCATGTCGCAAACGATCCCGCCAGGCTGCCCATGGTGAGCGCCCAACCATCGACCAGCACGAACAGCAGCAGCTTGAACGGCATGGAGATGATGGTCGGCGAGAGCATCATCATGCCGAGCGCCATCAGCGTGGAGGCGACGACAAGGTCGATGATGAGGAAGGGCAGGAAAATCATGAAGCCGATCTGGAACGCCGTCTTCAACTCGCTGGTGACGAAGGCCGGCAGCAGGATGGAAAAGGGAATATCGGCCGGCGTGTTGAACGCAGGTGCCTTGGCGAGCCCCTGGAACAGCGCGAGATCGCTCTGCCGGGTCTGCTTGGCCATGAAGCCATGGAACACCTTGCCGGTGCGGCTGATCGCTTCCTCGATGGTGATCTGGCCCTGGCCGTAAGGCGTGTAGGCGCTGGCCGAGATCTGGTCGATCGCCGGGCGCATCACGAACATGGAGAGAAACAGGGCGAGGCCCACCAGCACCTGATTGGGCGGCGTCTGGGCAAGGCCCAGCGCCTGGCGCAGCAGCGAGAGCACGATGATGATGCGCGTGAAGCTGGTCATCATCAGCACCAGCGACGGCAGCACCGTCAGCAGGCTCATGAGGACGAGGATCTGGAGGCTCAGCGAGAGCGGGCGTCCATCGCCCGAGACGTCGTCGAGCGCGCGGGAGAGGCCGCCCGAGGCATTGGCCGTGCCTTGCGGCAGCGCGCCGGTCGCGGGTGCCTGGACCTGCGCCGGGGCCGGTGCAGCCTGGGCTTGCGCCTGGGCCTGCGCGAGCGCCGGCTGGGCCACGATGACGCTGCCGAGTAGGAAGGCGATCAGCAGGCCAAGCGCCTTGAGTGACTTAGCCATTGCGCGGATCACTCTCGGCGAGCTTCTCGACCTTGCCGCGCGAAATGGAGAGCAACAGCTTCTTGCCGTCGAACTCGACCACGGCGAGCTTGCCGATCGTGCCCATGGGCATCACGTCGACGAGCTTGATCGCGCGGTCGCGCTGGCCGGCGCCGAGCATGCCCGGCTGATATTTCCGCCAGAGCCAGAGCGCGCCATAAGCCATGCCGCCGACCATCGGCAGCAGGATGAGGAGCTTGAGGAAGTACCAGGCGAGCGCGCTCATGCGCGACGCTCGAGACCGGCGAGACGCGCTTCGGTCGATGCGATGTCGACCACGCGAATGCCATAACGGCCGTTCACCGTGACCACCTCGCCGCGCGCGACGAGCGTGCCGTTGACCATGATGTCGAGCAGTTCGTCTGCCTGACGATCAAGCTGCACCACGCTGCCTTCGCCCAGCGTCATGATTTCGGCCAGGCGGAGCTGGGTCGAGCCCACTTCCACCGACATGCGGACGGGAATGTCCGCGAGCAGCCGCATGTTGTTGCGCCCAAGACCTGCCTCGCCCGCGAAATCGGCGTCCAGCTTCGGTGCGTCGCTCATGTCAGTCATCGTTCGTCCTCAAGCCAGTATGTCGGTCATGCCAGTTTTTCGATCATGAAGGCCGCGCAGCCATCCTGCTCCCCGATCGAGCCGTGGGCGAACACGCGTTCGCCGATCAGCAGCGGCAGATGCCGCGCGATGTGGATAGGGATGACGTCGCCGGGCTTCAGGGCCACAAGTTCGGCGATCTTCAGATTGGGGCGCGCCAGCACGGTGCGTGCCGGGAAGCGGACATCGTCCACCCGGTTGGCCAGCTGCGCCTGCCAGACCGGATCGGCGGGGCGCATATCCTCGATCGCCTTGTCGGCGCCGCCAATCTCCAGACCGGCCAGCCCGTCCTTGGGATAGACGACCTCGACGAGACGCGGCGCGTGATCGCCCAGGTCGATCTCGAACGCCTGCACGACGACATGCGCGTCGCCGGCCATGATCTCGGCCTGCGTCACATTGGTCTCACGCGCGATGAGCACGGGCTCGACCGGAACAATCTCCGCCCAGCAATCGACCAGCGCTGCCATCACCGATTCGGCGAGGCGGGCAGCGAGGCGGGACTCGGTGGGCGTAAACTCACGCCGGTCGGCGGCATGGCGCGAATTGGCGCCGCCGCCATAAAAGCGATCGACCAGCTGCGAGACGAGCTCGGCATCGATCCGCAGCGTCACCGGCCCCTTGATCGGGTGCAGGCGATAGATGGTCAGGCTCACGAAGCTGGGGACGCAGGCGTCCCACATCATGAACATCGTATTGTCGAGCGGCCGGACAGTCACCAGCGGACGACCGCCACTGAACGGCTCGACGATCGCGCGCAGCCGCTTGGCCAGTCGCTCGCCGAGTTTCTCAACGCCGCCGATCGCCGCGGTCGGCTCGCTGGCCGCGCGCCCGAAGGCATAAGGTTGCACGTCGTTCATGTTCAGTCCCCATCCGACCCCCGTCGGACACGGCGCTACTGAATAACGAAATTGGTAAAATAAACGTTATCAACCCCGCTGTAGCCCGTATTCGCTTTGAGCGTATCGTTAATGATCTTGACCAGATTGGCCTGGAGTTTCTCCTTGCCTTTCGGGCTGTTAAGGTCGAGTTCCTGCTCCTGGGCCATCCTCATCAAAATCGCCGAGCGAATTGCGAGTTCATGGTCCTGAATGGCTTTGATCACCCGCGCGTCGTAATAAGTGGAGACCGCGATTGAGATCTGGGCGAAGGCGTCACTGTCCGCCATGTTGGACGTGAACGGTGCCGGAATCTGATAATAAGTGAGCTGGTAGCGCGTCGGATCCTTCGGACGCGGCAGATCGACCGGGGCATGGGGCGCCGACGGTTCGGCACCGTCCTCGCTCGCCGGCTCGGCCTTGCCGCCACCTTCCCCGCCTTCACCGCCTCCGCTTTCCTTGCTGACGCCGCCGACGGCATAGGGGTCCTGCCCCTTCAGCACGAGCTTGGGCCTGTTCGGATCTTCGACCGGACCGCTTTCCTTGTGCATGGACCCGGCGGCAAAGAAACCCGCCGCCGCGCCGCCGCCGCCCAGCACCGCCACGGCGCCGAGGATCATGACCAGTTTCTTCTTGCCGCCGCCCTTTTTCTTGCCGGCGTCCTTCTCAGGTGCATCGCTCATCGATCTGTTCCCTTAAGCGAAACGGACATGCCCGTTCGCGGTCCGCTGAGCGGAGGCGCGCGCCGAGGCATCACCATCATTCGGTTCATCGCGGGTGGCGCGGCGCATCCAGTCGCTGCCCTGCCCGTTGCCCTGTGTTCCAGCCTGGCCCTGGCCGGCGCGCGCTTGCGCCTGGCTGTCCGCCTGCTGCTGCATCTGCCCGGCCATATCGCTCCCGGAGCGCTGGCCCTGATCGCGCGCCGAGCTGTCGAAGGCCGCGCTGGACTTCTCCACCACAATGGTCCCCAGGCTGAGCGCGGCAACGCGCGCATCGGCCTGCAGGGCATTGCGCCCTTCGCTCAGCCGCTTGGCTGCTTCGTCCGTCTCGGTGAGCATGCGCACATTGGTGGCGCCATCGCCCTGCCACAGATCGACCTGCAAGCGGCCAAGATGCGGCGGATTGAGCGTGAAGCGGCTGTGCCCGCTGCCATTGGCGAGGCCGGCAATTTCCTGCGCCATGCGGTCGATCCACTGGCCGGACACGCCCATGTCGATCACCTGATCGCCCAGTACCTCCCCGGTCGAGGGGCCGGCAACCACGCGCACCGGGGCGCCCAGTTCCGACTGGACAACCGGCGGCAGCGCATTGACGATCGCATTCAGGGAGCTGCTCATGGTCAGTCCATCGACCGATGACCCAAGCGACGCGCCGGATGCCGCAGCGAATTTTGAGCCTCCGCCACCGCCGGCAGCGGCCTCCCCCGCACCGGCGATCGACGCCGCATCGGCAAAGCCCGCAAGCATAGCGGCCGGCGATTCCGCCTCGGGCCCCTGCGCCGCGCGCAGCGTCATCGCCTGCGCGGCGGGCGTCAGCGGATCGAAGGGTCGGCGACGGTCGGTAATCGCGGCGATCTCCTTGCCTGCCTGCGCGAGCAGCGCGGCGGCCTCCGCCTGGCTGGGTGCTGCTTGAGCCGAGGCAAGCGGCGCAGGCTGGGGCTGCGCGAGGAGCGCCGCGACAGCCTGATCCGGTTCGCCAGCGGCCGCGTCGGCGGAAGCGGCATCCGATTTCGACTCTGCGGACGCCTCGTCATCCTTCGCGGCGACAAGAGCGGGCGCGACCAGATCGGCCTTGTCCGCTGTCGTGTTCGCGCCGGCTTCCTTCGCTTCTGCTTCGGCCTGGGCTTGCGCAGCGCGTTGCCGGATCATCTTGTTTGGCGTGTTGACAGTCGCGGTCGGTGCCTGAGTGGGAAGCACCGGGCCATCGCCCTCGATCAGCGCGGGGTCGAGCATCGGTACAGCCGGCGGCGCAGCGCCATTGTCCACGACAAGGACGGGCTTTCCCGCCTCGCCCACGGCATTGCTACTCTGCGCGAGGCGCACCAATGCGGCAAAGGCGCCATCGGCAGCGACACCTGCCTCCTGGGCCGTCGTCTGGCTGGCCTCGGCCTGAGCGGCGCCTTTGCCGGTCATCCTGCCCACCAGTCCTGCAAGATTGATCATTGCTCGTTGCTCCCCTTGTTCTGCATCCGGCGGTAACTCGGCAACGCCGCCAGCCTGGCTTCATGCTGCGTCTCGCGGGCAGCATGGGCCTTGTCCTTCAATCGCCCGGCAATCTCGCGGTCCCGGTCGGCAACGACGCGCTGGGCATCGCGTTCGTCGATCCGCCGGTTCGCATCGTAAAGCGCGCCGTCGAGTTGCCGTCCGGCCCGCTCGAGACGGCTGGCCAGTTCCCGCTTTGAAGCAAGAACCGCGCCAATTGTTTCGCCGCCGTCGCCAAAGAGTTCTTCACGCACCCGCGCGATGCGCCGGGCATTGTCCTCGATCTGGCCTGCCTCGTCGCGCGCCTGCAGCAGCGCGCCGACCGCCTGGCTGTGCTGGACGTGCCGCACGCGCAGCAGCCGCTTGCGGGAGGCGATGAGCCGGCTCATGCGCCAAACGCTCCGATGAGCGCTGCGATGCTGCTATCGGCATCCAGTGTCGACTTGCTGCTCTGGCGCAGGAAATCGAGCAATTGCTGGCGCCGCTCGACCGCTTCGTCGATCGTGGGATCATTGCCGGGGCGATAGGCTCCCATCAGGATAAGATCGCGATTTTCTTCATAGGCCGCCCACAGCCGCCGATAGTTGGCGGCGGCGGCAAGGTGCCGGTCGTCGACGATGTCCGCCATCACGCGCGAGAGCGAGCGGCCAACGTCGATGGCAGGGAAGATGCTCATTTCCGACAATTGCCGGGAAAGCACGATATGCCCGTCGACAATGGCGCGGGCGGTATCGACGATCGGATCGTCATTGTCGTCGCCATCGGCCAGAACGGTATAGATAGCCGTGATCGAGCCGCCCGAGCGGCTGTCCACGCCCGCCCGCTCGACGAGGCGCGGAATGAAGGCCAGCGCCGAGGGCGGATAGCCCTTCATCGCCGGCGGCTCGCCGAGCGACAGGCCGATCTCGCGCTGGGCGTGGGCGCAGCGGGTAAGGCTGTCGAGCAGCAGCAGCACATTCTTGCCGCGCGCCCGGAAATATTCGGCAATGGCTGTTGCCCGCGCAGCGGCGCGCAAGCGCAACACCGGCGGATGATCGGCCGGGACGGCGACCACGACGCTCTTGTGCATCTGACCCTTGAGCTTGGTTTCAAGGAAATCGCTGACCTCGCGGCCACGCTCACCGATCAGACCGACGACGACGATGTCCGCCTCGGCCCCGCTGATCATCTGCCCCATCAGCACCGATTTGCCGACGCCGGACCCCGCCATGATCGCGATGCGCTGGCCCCGCCCGGCAGTGAGCAGTGCGTTGACCGCGCGCACGCCGAGATCGAACCGTTCCAGCACCCGCCCCCGGTCCAGCACATTGCCTTTCACGCCGTTGAGCGGCCATTGCCCATTGGCGAGCACCGGCCCCTTGCGATCCAGCGGCTGGCCCATGGCATCGATGACGCGGCCGATCAGCCCGTCACCGACCTGTACCATATTCGCGGCACTGTCCGGCTCTACGCGGGCGCCATTTTCCAGCGGCGCGTCCTGATCAAGCGGCACAAGAATGGCGCGACTGCCGCGAAATCCGACGACCTCGGCCCGCACCGGATGGCCATCCGCCGCGCGAATGCGCGCGCCCGCCCCGATCGGGCGGGAGAAGCCGGTGACTTCCAGCATGCCGGCATCATGGCCGACGAGCCGACCGACATGGCGCGGCGCCCGATTGGTCACCTGCATATGGTCGAGCAGCCGCTGCGTCTGGGCGAGATGGGCGCGGATCAAAGCCGTCCCTCCATGTCATCCATCAGCGCCTTGAGGCGCGCAAGCCGAACATCGGGGCCGTCCTCGACCCAGCCGTCGGCGGTCGCGAGGCGCACCGAGCCGCGCGGCAAATCGGGATTGGCGGCGAGCGCCACGCCCATCTGTTCCATTTCGAGCAGGGGCAGATCCTCCGGGCTGACTTCCAGCACGGCGCGCGCATCATCACTGTCGATGCACGCCGCAACGGCCGCGCAGCGCTCCCTGAGCACCTCTTCGTCGATCGGTACCTCACCGATGATCTGCGTCACTAACCGGACGACCGTTTCCGACAGCAATGTCGCCAGCGCGCCTTCGCCCGTCTGGGCCAGGAGCTGAATGGCGCTGGCCAAGCGAGCCCGCACCGCATTGTCCGCCTCCAGCGTTTCGCGCGTGACGCGCTCGCCTTCCTGAAAGCCCATCAGAAATGCCTCGCGCGCGGCCTCTTCCACCGGATCGGCCGGATCGAGACTGGCCGGCGCATGGGTGGGCTGACCGGGATGCGTCACATTCCAGGCGCGGCTGCCCTGCTCATCCGCATAGAGCGTGCGAAACCCGCCCGAGCCGCGGCCCACGCTGCCAAAGTCGCCCCAGCCGGTGATCGGCGTCGCGTCCATCTGCTCGCTGGACCAGATCCTAGACATAATCGTCGCCCTTGCCGCCCAGCATGATGGTGCCTTCTTCGCCCATGCGGCGCGCCTCGGCGATCACCTGCTTTTGCGCTTCGAGCACTTCGGCGAGACGCATCGGGCCGCGCTCCTCCATCTCGTCCGAGATGGACTGGGCCGCGCGCTGCGACATGCAGCCGAGGATCTTGTTGCGCAGCATGTCGCTCGCGCCCTTGAGCGCGATGACGAGCACGCTGCTGTCGATGGCGCGCATGACGGTGCCGAGATCCTTGTCGCTCAGCTCCAGCAGATTCTCGAAGATGAACATCTCATCCTCGATCGACTGGGCCACGACCTTGTCGCGCTTGTTCAGCGCCTTGATGATGCGCTGTTCATGGTCCTTGCGGATGTTGTTCATGATCGCCGCGGCCTCACTCGTGCCGCCGCGCTTGGTCGTGCTGTGCCCGCCCCGGCTGTGGCCCGGGCGGGTGTTGAGGAGTTGCTCGAGATCGTCGAGCGCCTCGGAACTCACCGGCCCCAGCGTGGCGACGCGATAGACCACGTCATCCTGCACTTCCCCCGGCAGCATCTGAAGGACAGAGGCCGCGGCGGCAGCATCGAGATGCGCCAGCACGATGGCCATGATCTGCGGATGCTCCAGCTCGATGATGGCTGCGATTTCCGCCGGTTCCATCCATTTGAGCATGGCCAGCTTGGTCGATCGCGTGGGCGGCGTGATCTTGGCGAGCATATTGTCGGCCCGGTCCGGCCCCAGCGCCTTGTGCATCGCTCCGCGAATATGCTGGCTCGCGCCATAGCCGATGGTCGTGCGGCCCTTGGCCTTGCGCACGAACTGGTCGAGCGCGGCATTCACTTCCTCCACCTCGACATCCGCCACGTCATACATGGCATAGCCGAGCTGGCGGACTTCCTCCGGTTCGAGGCGCGAGAGAATCTGCGCAGCTTCGTCTTCGTCGAACAACATCAGGAGAACGGCGGCAGCCGCGCTGCCGGTCAGTGCCCGGGTCTCTGCATCAGCCATCGGCCTTGGCTCCGTCCTTGAGGAGATCACGCACCACCAGCGCAGCCCGATCCGGGTCCTGCTTCACGAAATTGCGGATGAGCGCGGCCCGGTTGGTATAGTCATGGGTCGAGCTGATCATATCGAGCGTCACCGGCTTGGCCGGATCATGCACGGCGGCTCTGCCCAGCTCGGCCTGGATTTCCGTGCCGATCTGCTGGGTACGCTGTTCGTCGACCACTTGCTGTTCGGCCTTCGCCTGCGACCAGCGCTTGAGCAGCGGCCGGCCAATGCCGAGCAGCAGAAGGAGCGTGACCAGCAGTGCCGAGACGTTGCGGGCCAGCAGGCCAACCCAGCTCGATTCATACCAGGGCGCCGCGGCGCTCGCTTCTGGATCCTCGGCGAATTTCCGGGACGAGAGCGCAACGACGTCGCCGCGCGTCTGATCGAAGCCGATGGCCCCTTTTACGAGATTTTCGAGCGCAGCGACTTCCTGCGCGCTGCGCGGCTTGCCATCCGCACCATTATCGAGCGCGACCGCGATCGACAGGCGCTTGACCGTTCCGACGGCATCGCGGGTGACGGAGACTTCGCGGCCCAGCTCGAAACTGCGATTGAAGGTCTCGGCCGTCTTGAAGGGCGGCATGCCGGGCGCGGCGGGCTGACCGGCCTGCTGCGTGCCCTGCGCCTGCCCAGTCTGGGCCTGTGCGTTCAGCGTCGGCGGCGGACCGCCAGGATTGGCCGGATTGACCGGCGGAGCGGCCTGCAGCGCGCCTGGAACGCCGGACGGGCCGGAGGCAGTGCCACCCTGCGCATCGGTATTCCAGGTTCCCTCCTCGCGGCGCAGGCGGGCTTCGTCCTGCGGATAGGTCTCGCGCGTGGCCTGCCGCTCGGCGAAATTCACCTCGGCATGGACTTCTGTCGAGAATTTGCCGGCACCGACGATGGGCGTCAGCAGCGCAGTCACGGCCTGGCGATAGCGCTCCTCGATGCGGGACTGGATCTGGATCTGACGATCCGTCTCCGCGCCCGCGCCCGTCGCATTGCTGAGCAGGCGGCCATTCTGGTCGACCACCGAGACGGATTCCGGCGTCATCTCCGGCACCGAGGAAGCGACGAGATGCACGATCGCCTCGACCTGCGTCTCGGCAAGCGAGCGGCCATTGGCGAGCTGCAACATCACCGAGGCGGTCGGGCGGCTGCGCTCGCGCAGGAAGATGCTTGGCGGCTCGACGGCCAGATGGACGCGCGCCTTGGTGACCGCGTCGATCGCCTCGATCGTGCGGGCGAGGTCCATTTCACGCGCGGTGCGCAGCTTCTCGCCCTCGACCGCGCGGCTTGCGCCCATCGGCATGGAGTCGATCAGCGTGTCGCCATCGGGCGCGCTCTTGGGCAGCCCTTCACCGGCCAGCTTCATCTTGGCCTTGAAATAGTCGTCTTCCGAGACGGTGATCGCGCCGGTCGACTTGTCGAAACCATAAGTGATGTTGGCCTTGGTCAGCACGTCCGCCACGGCGGACTGATCCGCATCGGGAAGGCCGCGGAACAGATCGCGCTGCGGCGGCTCGCGCAGGGCCATCCAGGCCAGGCCTGCGAGCGCGGTCACGCCGAGCAGGCCCGCCATCGGCAGGCTGCGCTGCACAGCCGGCTGGCTCAGAAAGCCCGTCATGCGCAGCCTCAGGCCATCCATGCCGGCGCCGGAAAAGCCGCCGCCTGCAAGGGCCGGAAGGCCGGACTGGACGGCCCCCTGGCCGCCATTGGTCGTGGTGATGTTTGCGTCACTCATGGGGCGTTACACCGGCATGCTCATGATGTCCTTGTAGGCGGACAGCAGTTTGTTGCGGACTTGCAGGGTGGTCTCGAAGCCGATCGATGCTTGCTGCTTGGCAAGCATGACGGCTGCGATATCCGTGGTTTCGCCACGCTCAAACGCGGTCGCGGCGTCGCTGGCATTGTTCTGGAGGTCATTGACCCCGTTGATCGCGCTGCGCAGCGCGTCAGTGAAATCAGCAGCGCCGGGCTTGCCGGACGCGCCACCGGCGCCGGCGGCTGCGCCGTTCGAGACATCCTGGAGCGCACTGTTGCGCTGGAGGATGCTCTGACGCAGCGCCATAACGCTATCGACGGAAACGCCTGCCATGTGTCAGCCCTCCTCGCTCAGACCGCCAGCGCCAGATCCCGCATTTCAGCGAGACGGTAGCGCAGCGTACGTTCGGAAATGCCGAGCAGGTGAGCGGCCCGGGCGCGATGCCCGCCCGTATCCCGCAGCGCGGCGCGAATTGCGTCCATGGTCGAGGCGCGAGCAACATCCTGAAGTCGCGGCTGCGCGGCCATGCGTGGGGCAGGTGCAGGCGCCGGCGCGACCGTGCCGGCGATGCTGAGGTCCGCCACCGCGATCCGGTCACCCTCGCGCAGCACGATGGCCCGCTGGAGGACATTGCCAAGCTCACGGGCATTGCCAGGCCAGGCATGAGCGATCAGACGATCGAGCGCCTCTGCCGTCGGCCAGGCGAAGCCCCTGGCACCCAGGGCCTGACCCTGATGGCGCAGCAGGAAAGCGGCGGTGATGGCAGTCACGTCGCCCGGCCGCTCAACGAGCGGACGCAAGTGCAGCGGCATGACGTTGAGGCGCCAGTAAAGGTCCGAGCGGAAGCGACCCGCTTCGGATTCGACGGCCAGATCGCGGTTGCAGGCCGCAATCACACGGACATTGACCGGAACGGGGTGCGTCGCGCCGACAGGCAGCACTTCGCCTTCCTGCAGGGCGCGCAGCAGCTTGGCCTGAAGCGCGAGCGGCAGCTCGGCAATCTCGTCCAGGAAGAGTGTGCCGCCATTGGCCGCCAGAAACAGGCCGTCCGAAGACGCGCCGGCACCGGTGAAGCTGCCCTTCTTGTGACCGAAGAGCATGGCTTCCATCATCGTCTCGGGCAGCGCCGCGCAATTGACGGCGATGAAATCCTTGTCCGCGCGGGGTGAATGATCGTGCAGGAAGCGGGCAATGCCTTCCTTGCCGGTGCCGGTTTCGCCCTGAACGAGCACGGTCGTGTCACTGGCGGCAATGCGCGCGGCGAGGCGCATGAGCACAGAACTCGCCTCGTCGCCCACCGCAGGCATGCGGGCCGGGCGAAGTATCTCGGCAATCAGGGCAAAAGCCATGACCTTGTCCGACGCACCAAAGGCAATGCGGGCCGGGAAACCATCCGCCGCCGGCAGCAGACGCGGCGCGCCGATCATGTCACCGGGCAGCCACTCGATCAGAATGTCGCGGCATGTTGCATAGGCAATTTCCTCCGCGAGGAGGATGCGCTGCGTGGATTTGCCACGAGGCGCCTCAGCCGCCACCGGGCGGACAGTATAGCAGGCAGAGTCCAGCCACGACGCCAGATCCGGCAACAACCGGTAGACGCGCTGGCTCATGTCGACAGGCAACATGCGTCAGTCCCCATTTGTCGGATTATCGGCTCCCCCGAGCCGCACCCTCTTTCGATGAACACAATCTGGCTAAAAATGCTTATCGTCTGGTTAACGACGGCGAACGCTTGCCGGAGGGCGGCAAGTTTCTGCCGGATGGTGCGACCGAGAGACTGATGCGTCCCATATCGGCGTCCCGGGCGATGGCGCCCTTACGCGCGCGTGCGCGCGATGCGTGTGCGATTCCTTAATCAGGAAACGCCCCGGCCCGACCGCACGGACGGCCGGAAAAATGCGGGTCCAAAAAAAATTTTACACGAGCCCTAAAAGTCCGCGCGCAATCGACCGTTCTGGTGCTGGAGGCCGCATCCGCCTGCAGGGCAGCGACCCCATTCGAAAGCGGGAAAGGAAAACCCACATGACTGCCATCGCGTCCAACGTCACTGCCATTCGTGCACAGAACGCCAGCACCAAGGCCAATATGGGCCTTCAGCAGGCCATGGAGCGCCTGTCCTCGGGCAAGCGCATCAACTCCGCGAAGGACGATGCCGCCGGCCTCGCCATCGCCACCAAGATGACCTCCGAAATCCGTGGCCTCGCCGCCGCTTCGCGCAATGCCAATGACGGCATCTCGCTGACCCAGGTCGCCGAAGGCGCGATGGGCGAAGTCTCCAACATCCTGCAGCGTATGCGCGAACTGGCCGTTCAGGCTTCTTCGGGCACCGTCAGCCAGTCTGACCGTACGTCGATCCAGGCGGAAGTCACGCAGCTCACGCAGCAGATCACCAACATTGCGGGCCGCACCAGCTTCAACGGCATCACGCTGCTGAACGGTTCGGCCACGGCGACCGCACCTGTGTCGATCAAGATCCAGGTCGGCAACAACTCGGGTGAGACCGTCGATCTCTCGATCGCGGCCGTCAACCTGACCGCGCTGGGCCTCAATGGTATGGCGACCTGGGCCGACGCAGACGGCGCCGGCGCCACGGCTGCCCTCTCGACCATCAACAGCGCACTCGACTCGATCTCGTCGAGCCGCGCGACCCTCGGTGGTTTGCAGAGCCGCCTGGAAGCGACCGTCAACAACCTCAACACCACCGTCACCAACCTGACGGATGCGCGCTCGCGCATTGAGGACGCCGACTTCTCGGTGGAATCGACGGCGCTCGCCAAGAACCAGATCCTCTCGCAGGCCTCGACGGCGATGCTGGCCCAGGCCAACCAGAGCCAGCAGGGCGTGCTGAGCCTGCTCCGCTAAGCGGCAGGATAATAAATCGGTCAGCGACGGTTCTGGTCCACTGTCGCCGATCCGTTGACCCCCGGCACTCAACAGTCCCCATCGTGCCGGGGGTCACACCTTTCGATAAGGCCCAGGATAAACGAAAACCCTCGCTCCCCCGGGCGAGGGTTTTCTTATGACTGGCAGAGGAGCAGGAGCGCGCCTGGCGCCCCTTGCCCAAGCCTCAGCCTTCCAGCTGCTTCTGCAGCGCGCGGATGTCCGCGTCCATGTCCGGATTGTCGAGCCGCATCGCCTCGATGGTGCGCACCGCGTGGATCACCGTCGAATGATCCCGCCCGCCGAACACCCGGCCGATTTCCGGCAGCGAACGCGGCGTCAGCTTCTTGGCGAGATACATCGCGACCTGCCGCGGCCGTGCAACGGCGCGGGCCCGGCGATGGGAGCGCATTTCCGATGCGTCGATCCGGTAATGGGCCGCACAGACCTTCTGGATCTCGTCGATGGTGATGCGCCGGTTGCTCGCACGCAGCGCCTCGGCCAGCATCGACTGGGCCAGATCGACCGTGATCGCCTTGTCGACGAGCTGGGCATAAGCGACCAGCTTGTTGAAGGCGCCTTCCAGTTCGCGAATGCTCGAGCGGATCGAACGCGCGAGCAGCGTTATGACGTCATCGGGCACCATGATCGGCGCCACCGCCGCTCGCCGGGCCTCCAGTATCTTCATGCGCAGATCCAGACTCGCGGGCTGGATATCGGCAACGAGGCCACCGGCCAGACGCGAGAGGATGCGCGGATCGACCGCGCCAAGCTGCTGCGGCGGCCGATCCGCCGCGATGGCAATGCGCGCACCGCTGTCGATGAGGTCGTTGAGCGTGTGGAGGAACTCCTCCTGTGTCGGCCCCTTGCCCGCAATGAATTGAATATCGTCGATGAGCAGCATCCGCGCCGCACGCAGCCGTGCCTTGAACGTGAAGGTGTCATTGGCACGGATGGCCGCTACGAACTCGTTCATGAAGCGCTCGGCCGACATGTAGAGGATCGTGCCGTCGCTCGCCGACGGGCCGAGCTCGTCGCCATAGGCACCGGCAATGGCATGCAGCAGGTGCGTCTTGCCGAAACCGGTGGGGCCATGGATGAACAGCGGATTGAAGCGGGGCTTGCCGGGAGCGGCCATCGCCTTGGCTGCGGAGCAGGCCAGCGCGTTGCTCTCATCGGTCATGAAGCTCGCGAAATCATGGCGCGGCTCGAAGCGGCCCGAGCGCGTGCTCGTTCCCGCCGGGCGCACAGCCATGGGCGCGGGGACGGGGTCTGCCACCGGCGCGATTGCCACGCTCTCCACAGCATCCCGTGCACGGATGACCCGCACGTCGCTCACGCCGGTCTGCGTGCTTCGCCACGCAAGGCTGATGCGCGAAGCAAAATTGCTCGACACATAGCTGGCTGAAAATTCTGAAGGCGCTTCCAGATCGAGTGTTCCGGAGAGCGTGCAGAACGCGCCCAGCCGCAAGGGCCGGATCCACTGATCGAACAGCCGCACGCCAATCGCCCGACGCAGGCCGGCACGGATCTCCGTCCACGCCGCCTCGAGCCCTTTGCGATGCACCTCTCCGTCTGCCACTTGCTCCAGTCCGATCTCGTTAAGGACGCCGTCCAATCGTTGCTGGCCCAGTTGCTGCCCCATGTGTCCTGCTAAAACCCCCGTTTTGCTGCATTAATGCCTGGCGCGACTGCCCTTCGCGCCGGGCACAAAAAGTCCGCCACGGGAATCCTGATCCCATGTGCGATGACTGATCTCGATTGCTGTGACAGGCACCGCGAGTCGGGCCCTGCCGGAGGACGATTTCTGACAGCGCGACCCACCCCGATCAAGGGCAGGGCATGTCAAAAATCTGAAATAAAGTGCTTGACCAAGGATTCCCGAGAGATAGGCGAAGAAGTGTATTAATACACTGTTTTTACGTCATTTTATATACCAGCCCTCATGCTTGCAGACGATGCATGCGATGCGAATCGTGGTGACTCCTCATCTTCCGGATCATGGTTATTCACATGGTGACCGCAGCGGGTTCCCGCTGGTCCCATTCGGTGATGCGGAACGGATCGGGCACAGACGTCAGCGAGCGTCCGAACGGGCCTCGGCAAGACGCGACTCGGGGTCCCAGCCGCCACCCAGCGCCTTGTGGAGCGCAATCGCCGCCTCCGTTGCCGCAGCCTGGGCATGAGCGAGCTGCTGGTCGGCAACGAGGTGCGAGAGGTCCGCGCGGGCGAGCGCCAGACGATCATCCTCCCCAGCCTGCTGGCGCTGCCGGGAGAGATCGAGCGCAGCGCGCTCGCGTGCCGCCGCTGTCCGCGCCGCGTCCAATGCCGCCAGGCTGCGGTCGAAGCGGTTGATCGCCCCTTCGCTGTCCGCCAGCGCGCCGAGGACGGCGCCATCATAGCGCGCGGCAGCGGCCTGCGCCCGCGCATCGGCGGCGCGGACCATCGCGCGTGCCCGGCCGCCATTGAAGATCGGCCAGAAGAGGCCGCCGCCGCCCTGCAAACGCGTACTGTCCCCGCTGAACAGATCGGAGACGGCGCGGGCCTGCTGCCCCACGGCAAGGCTGAGCGACAGGCGCGGGAAGAGGTCCGCCTTCGCCACGCCGATGTCCGCCGTGGCCGCCGCCAGATCGCGCTCGGCGCCAAGAATGTCCGGCCGGCGGCGGAGCAGATCGGACGGCAAGCCCGCGGCGATGGCAGCGGGAGGCTGCGGAATGGGGCCCGGCGTCTCCAGCCGCGGCAGCATGTCGGCCGGCGGCGCCCCGACCAGCACGGCAACGCGCAGCGCGGCCGCGCGGCTGGCGGCCTGCGCATTGGCAAGCGCTGCCCGCGCGCTTTCCGCCTCGCCGCGCGCCCGATTGGCCTCGATCGCACTGGCCTCCCCCGAGTTGGCGCGCAGATCGGTCAGGCTGGCGAGTTGCACGCGCGCATCCAGCATCGCCTGAGCCGTCGCCTGATCGGCCTGGGCCAGGCGCAGATCGACATAAGCACGCGCCAGTTCCGCCACGAGCTGAAGCCGCGCGCCTTCAACCGACAGCGCCGCCGACTGGGAGCGCGCATCGGCCGCTTGAGTCTGGCGGGCCTGCCGGCCCCACAGATCGATCTCCCAGCTCGCATCGAAGCCGAGATCGAACAGCGGAAAATCGCGCGCGAAGCCGGGAATCGCGCCAATCGGCAACTGGCCGTTCTTGCTCAGCATCACCTCATTGCCGGTCGCGCTGACGGAGGCCTGCGGCAATCGCCCGCCCCGGACCGCGTCACGATTCGCCCGTGCTTCGGCCAGCCGGGCCTGTGCTTCCCGCAGCGAGGGGTTGCCGGCCAGCATCTCGCTCACCAGCGCATCGAAGAGCGGGTCCTGCAATTGCGACCACCACGGCGCGGCCGTGACCGGGCCGGCAGCGGCCGGTGCGACCCACTGATCGGCCACGCGCGTCTGCGGCGCCTGATAGGCAGGCCCCACCGCGCAGGCGGAGAGCGAAGCGGCCGATGCGACGGCGCACAGCAGGGACGGAATGCGGCGAGGGAACATGCGAGTCACTCCATTCGGGCACGGAACAGCCAGGCGGCGGCGGAGAGGCTCACCAGAGCGATGAGCGCGAGCGGCCAGAGCTGCGAGAAGACGACGGACGCGGGCATGGTCTTGAGGAACAGGCCCTGCACGATGATGAGGAAATAGCGGATCGGATTGGCGTAGGTCGCGATCTGCAGCCAGTCCGGCATATTGTCGATCGGCGCGGCATAGCCGGAGAGCAGCATCAGCGGCACCGTGACCACGAAGGAACCGAGAAACGCCTGCTGCTGTGTCATCGACGCGGACGAGACCAGCAGGCCCATGCCGATGAGGGCGAGCTGGAACAGGAAGATCGAGAGGATGAACAGCGCGAAGGAGCCGGTGAACGGCACGCCGAAGCCGAAGCGCGCGACGACGAGGAACAACGTACCGTTGAACATGCCGACCATCATTGGCGGCACCATCATGCCGATGAGAATCTCATGCACCCGCATCGGCGAGACCATCAGCTGATCGAAGGTGCCCAGCTCCCGCTCGCGCGCCACCGATTGGGACGTGATGGCCAGCCCCGCCACCGAGACGATGATCGCCACCAGCGAGGGCAGGGTGAACCACATGAAATCGAGACTGGGATTGTACCAGTGCGTGACCGCGCTCTCTCCGCCGAGCCGGGCCATGCGCGGATTGAGCTCGGCGCCATAGCCACCGGCAATGCGGCTGACATAGCCTGCAAGGATCTGCGCGGCGTTGGAGCGGCGCCCGTCCAGCACGAGGCCGACGCGTGCCGGTTCGCCCCGCGCGATCTGCCGGTCGAAATCGGCCTCGATCACCAGCGCGGCGATCACCTGTTGCCGGTCGATCGCGTGCTCCATCGCCTGTTCGGAGTCGAGACGGATCACGCCCCGGAACTGGGGGCTGGCCTCGATGCGCTGGACCAGTTCCCGCGCATGGACGCCATTGGAATGGTCGATGAGGCCAATATCGACATTCTTGACGTCCAGCGTCGTGGCGAAGGTGAACACCAGGAGCTGGATGAGCGGCGGCAACACCAGCACGATGCGCGACTTGGGATCGCGCAGCAGCGCCCACATCTCCTTGATGATCATGGCTTTAAGGCGCGTGAAATCGGGCATCATGCGTCCAGACTCCGCTTGGTCGCGCGGAAGCACAGCACGAAGAACCCCAGGCCGAAGCACAGCATGATGCCGATGTTCGGCAGGATGATCGACCAGATGTCGCCGGCCATGAACACCGTCTGCAACGCGGGGATGAGATAGCGCGCCGGCACGGCATAAGAGAGCGCCTGGATCGGCCAGGGCATGGAGGCGATCTCGAAGATGAAGCCGGAGAGCAGGAAGGTCGGCAGGAAGGAGGCCAGCAGCGCGACCTGGCTCGCCACGAACTGATTCTTGGTGGTGGCGGAAATGAACAGGCCCAGCCCCAGCGCGGGCAGCAGGAAGGCCGAGGCGATGGCGAACAGCGCGAAGATCGACCCGCGGAACGGCAGGCTGAACGCCGTCACCGCGATGATCGTGCACAGCGCCATGGAGCCGAGGCCGAGCAGGAAATAAGGCACCACCTTGGAGGCGATGAACTCGCTCATGCGCACAGGCGTCGCCAGCAGTGCCTCCATCGTGCCCCGCTCCCACTCGCGCGCGACGACGAGCGCTGTGAGCAGGGTGCCGATCATGGTCATGACGATGGCGATTGAGCCGGGGACAAGGAAGAAGCGGCTCTCCAGCCCCGGATTGTACCAGACGCGTTGCGACACATCGATCGGTGGGGCGGCATTGCGCACGCCCTTCGCCGCCATTTCCCCGGCCATCCAGCTCATCCGCACGCCATCGGCATAGGAGGCGATGAAGTTGGCCTGATTGGGTTGCGCGCCATCGGTGACGATCTGCACCGGCGCGGGCGCACCCTTCGCCATGGTCGCCCCGAAATCGGCCGGGATGACGACGAAGCCGCGAATGCTCTCCCGCTGCATCATCGCGCGGGCGGGCTGCACGGCGCGCAGCACCGTCACGTCGAAATAGCGCGAGTGGACATAGGCCTGCGTCAGCCGCTCGGCGGGCGCGCTCTCATCCTGCACGACCAGCGCGATCTTCGTCGCGCGCGGATCGAGCGAGATGGCGTAGCCGAACAGGAAGAGCATGAGCAGCGGCATCGCGAAGGCGATGAGGAAGGTCGAGGGATCGCGCCGGATCTGCGCATATTCCTTGACGATGAGCGCCAGCAGCCGGCGGCGCGGCGAGGCCTGAAGCTGTGTCTGCGCACTCATGCGGCCTGCCCTTCCTCGGCATTCGCATCCGACGCCTCGATGAGCGCGATGAACGCATCCTCCATCGTGGGATCAGCCGCGCCAGTGAGGCCGGCGGCCTGCGCCTTGAGCGCATCGGGCGGCCCGCTGGCGATCTGCCGCGCGCGATAGATGAGCGTCACCTGGTCGCAATATTCCGCTTCATCCATGAAATGCGTGGTGACGAGCACAGTGACGCCCCGGCGCACGAGGCCATTGATATGCGTCCAGAACTCCCGCCGCATGACCGGATCGACCCCCGAGGTCGGCTCGTCGAGGAACAGCACGGAAGGCTGGTGCATGACGGCGCAGGCGAGGGCGAGGCGCTGCTTGAAGCCGAGCGGCAAGGTGCCGGCGTTGCGCTTCATGTGCGCGCCCAGTTCGAAAATCTCGGTCACACGCTCGATCGCCTCGCGCGCATCCCCGCGGCGCAGGTCGTAGGCGCCGGCGAAGAAATCCAGATTCTGCGCAACGGACAGATCGCCGTAGAGCGAGAATTTCTGTGCCATATAGCCAAGCGAGGCGCGGGCCTGCGCCGCCGAGTGGCGCAGATCGAACCCGGCCACAGTGCTGCTGCCGGCCGTGGGCGTGAGCAGGCCACAAAGCATCTTGAACGTCGTCGATTTGCCCGCACCATTCGGCCCGAGCAGGCCGAAAGTCTGGCCGCGCGGCACGGTGAAGGACACGTCGCTGGCGGCAGTGAATTCGCCGAAGCGCTTGGTCAGGCCCTTCGCCTCGATTGCTGGCGCGTCCGTGTGCGGAATCTCGCGATAGCGCGCTGCCAGCGCACTGGTGCCGGGAGGGCCACCGCCGAGCTTCTCGATGAACCCGTCCTCGAAACGGGCGATCGCCGGCTCGATCCGCGTATCCGGCCCCAGCGCGAGAGCAGCGGCATCCGGAACGGGATGGCCACTGCCGACCAGCAGGCGGATCGCGCGGCCCTGCAGCGTTCCGTCGATCACGTCCGGCCGGTCGAGCGCCTGGGTGAGGGCAGTGCGGCGCCGCTCGGCAAAGCCGGTCACGCGAATCACGCGGTCGCTGATCGACCCGGTCAGTTCAGCCGGCGGCCCGGAGAAGAGCAGCTTGCCTTCACTGAGCAGATAGACGCTGTCGCACAGCTCTGCTTCGTCCAGATAAGCGGTCGACCAGAGCACCCCGATGCCCTCGCCGGTCAGCTCGGCGACCATGGCCCACAATTCGCGCCGGCTGATCGGATCGACGCCCACGCCCGGCTCGTCCAGCAGCAGCAGGGGCGGGGTGGAGACCAGGGCGCAGGCGAGACCGAGCTTCTGCTTCATGCCGCCGGAGAGCTTGCCCGCCGGCCGCGCCTGAAAGCGGGCGAGATCGGTGAACTCGAGCAGGCGCTTGAACACGCCCTCCTGCGCGTCGCGCGGCAGACCGCGCAACTCGGCGTAGAGGACCAGATTCTCGCGAACGGTCAGATCCTCATAGAGGCCGAAGCGCTGGGGCATGTAGCCGATGGAATCGAGCCGCTGGGTGGGGACGTCGCCAAGGACCGAGACCGTGCCGGCATTGGGCGTCATCAGCCCGGCCAGAATGCGGATGAGCGTCGTCTTGCCGGCGCCGTCAGGACCGACCAGACCGGTGACCTTGCCGGGCACGATGGCGATATCGACGCCATCCAGCGCCGCCGTGCCATTGCCGAACGTCTTGGTGACGCCGCTCGCTTCAGCCACCATCTGCGCCATGCCCATGGTCCCGCCCGCCGTCAGCGCGCGGCAGGCGCGGGATCGGCGATCTGGACCGTGACCGGCTGGCCCTGGCGCAGCTTGCCGTCAGGATCTTCGACGATGATGCGCAGGCGATAGACAAGATCCGTGCGCAGATCGCTCGTCTCCACCGTCTTGGGCGTGAACTCGGCGCGCGGCGAGATATAGCCGATCGTGCCGGTATAGCGCTTGGGATTGCCATCCGCCGTCACCGTCACTTTCATGCCGGGCGCCACACGGCTGAGCTGCCCTTCGGCGACATAGGCGCGCACGCGCAGCGGCTTGTCGATCGCGAGGGTGAAGACCGTTTCGCCGGGGCCGACGATCGCACCGGGCTCCCGCGCGCGCGTGACCACCGTACCGTCGACGCTCGCGAGTAGCCGGGTGTCGCCGAGATCCGTGCCGATGCTGGCCCGGGCCGCCTGTGCGGCCTTGAGTGCGGCGCGCCCGGCCTCGATGTCCTCGACACGCGGGCCGGTGCGCACCAGCGACAGGGCAGCCTGCGCTTCGGCCAGTTGCGCCTGGGCGCGGTCCCGCGTCGCAACGGTCGCATCCCAGATATCCCGGCTGATCGCGCCCGGCTCCACCAGCGGCTTGCGGCGTGCATAATCGCGCTCGGCGTCGGCGGCGGCCGCCTGTGCGGCAGCGAGGCGAGCCTGCGCCTGTGCGATGTCCTGCACGCGGCTGCCGTGCTCCAGCTTCAGCAGCTCCGCCTTCGCCTGCGCCACCTGCGCGTCCGCCTGGGCGACGGCGCTGTCGATGGAGGCCTGATCGAGCTGGGCCAGCAGCGTGCCCTTGCGCACGCTCGTACCTTCCTCGACCGGCATCTGCGCAATCCGCCCACCGACGCGGAAGCCGAGATCGACCTCGCGAATGTCGACATTGCCATAAAGCGAGAGCGGCCCATTGGCGGCCGGGATGAGGCCGAAGCCGCGCGTCGCGATGCCCGCAACGATGAGGCCGGCCACGAGCAGAACGGGAATGAGGCGCTTGCGGTTCATGGATTGGGACCTTCGGAAAGCAAAGTGAGAGCGGAGCGGCGCAAGCCGGCAACGAGAGCCTCCGCCGTCGCGGAATCGATGTCCTCGACCTGCATGACGCGCGAGACGCAGGCACGGGCGATCCGCAGAACCAGCGCCATGCCGATGCAGTTCATGACGAGCACCCGGCGCGCCCGCTCATCGAGCGAGGGACGCACGATCGCCACGAGGCCGAGCGCGGTATCCAGCACCGGCGCCATCACGCGGGCATAGATGCGCTCGAAGGCCTCGGTCGGGCGCTGCTGCTCGCGCGCCACGAATTGCGACAGGCGTTGGGAGTGCGGCGCCAGCATGAAGCGCGCGAAATTCTCCAGCAGCGCAAGCAGGTAGGTGCGCGCCGCTTCGGCGTCAGCCGGCGGGTTCCGGCGGATATGCTCGTGCAGCGGCTGGTGAACGGCGCCGATCTGCTCGGCGATGTAGTCGGCGCAGGCGAGATAAAGACCTTCCTTGCTGCCGAAATGATAGGTGATCGACGACATGTTGGTGCCCGATGCCCGCGCGATTTGCCGCGTGCTGGCGCCTGCAAAGCCGGCCTCGGCAAATTGATCG
The DNA here is from genome assembly GCA_017304655.1 of Sphingomonas sp. Taxonomy (GTDB): domain Bacteria; phylum Pseudomonadota; class Alphaproteobacteria; order Sphingomonadales; family Sphingomonadaceae; genus Sphingobium. Next base: position 191,471 of record JAFKLY010000005.1, on the reverse strand, counting down.
ATCGCAGCGTCGATCAGGCGCTGCGCCAGCGGGCTTGCCTGGGAGGACTCGGCCAGTGTTGCCATGGCGGCCATTTGTTCGATCGAACGAATTATGTCAAGCCTGCTTCAGGGCGCGGCGTGCAAGCGCCCGCGCAAAGGTGGGTTCCTCAGTCCTCGCTGGTGAGTGGCCGGGCGGCCTCGTCTGGACCGACGGCGGTCTGGTCCGCATCCTCCAGAGCACGGTCGCGCGCCTGCCCCTTTCGGCGGCGCAGATTGGCCCGCAGAGCCTCGGCCAAACGCTGCGCGCGATCGGGTTTGACGTTTGTCATGCGATGATCCTAGCGAATCCCGTTCCGGCACCGCAAGTCGCCTTGACAGTCAGGCGCGGCAAGGCCATAGGCGCGGCCTTGCTGGCACAGGGCCTTCCCTGTGAACGGTCGTGCTGCCGTAGCTCAGTGGTAGAGCGCATCCTTGGTAAGGCTGAGGTCGTGAGTTCAATCCTCACCGGCAGCACCATTTTCCGACCCGATCAGCAAGCCCGCCGGGGCGGGGGAAATCCCCGCCTCAGACAGCGGTGCCGACCAGTCTGCCAATGCCGGCGGTAAGTGCCATGGCGAGCGCACCCCAGAACATGACGCGCACAACCGGTCGCCAGGGTTTCGCGCCACCCGCCACCGCGCCGATCCAGCCCAGCAGCCCGAGACCGGCGAGCGAGCCAGCCCCTTCACCCACAACCAGCAGGCCAAGTGGCAGCAGCGCCGCCAGAATGAGCGGCACGAGCGCGCCGGCCGTGAACGTGACTGCGGACGTGAAAGCCGCAGTAATCGGCCGCGCCGTCGTCGTCTCCGTGATGTGCAGCTCGTCGCGGGCATGCGTGCCGAGCGCATCATGCGCCATCATCTGGCGCGCGACATGAAGGGCGGTCTCCGGCTCCACGCCGCGCGCGACGTAAATGGCCGTCAATTCCTCCAGCTCCGCTTCCGGGCTGGCGGCCAGCTCTGCACGTTCGCGTGCGAGGTCGGACCGTTCGGTATCGGCCTGCGAGCTGACCGAGACATATTCGCCCGCCGCCATGGACATTGCGCCCGCCACCAGACCCGCAACGCCGGAAACGAGGATCGCCGATCGCGGCGCACCCGAAGCCGCGACACCCATGATGAGGCTGGCGGTGGAGACAATGCCGTCATTGGCACCAAGCACGGCAGCACGCAGCCAGCCGATCCGTGCGACGAGATGGGATTCGCGATGCGGCCTCATGACTTGCCCCCGATGCTTGCTGACCACTGCCCGCATCGGGTTAGCGCGTGAGGGCCTCCGCGCCTAGTTGAATTGGGCCTTGCGATAGTCGCCGGGGCTGAGGCCGAAGCGTTTGCGATAGGCACGCGTAAACAAGGGCAGGCTGGTGAAGCCGAGGCCATAGGCGATCTCGGCCACGGTAGAGCCGCGCCAGCGCGGACTGCGCAGCTGGCGGGACGCCAGTTCCAACCGCCGCCGCATGATATAGGCACGCGCGCTGTCGCCCCGCCGCGAGAACATGGCCAGCAATTCCCCCGGAGCGACCGCGATTGCCTGCGCCACGAGGCGGGCATTCAGCTGCGCATCGCGGATATTGTCCTCAATGAAGCCGATCGCCTGATCGTGCAGCACGGCGTCGTCGAACGGGCCGCTGATCTCGGGACCGAACGCAAGGCTGTAGGACGTCGAGATGATCTCCAGCAACTGGTGCGCGACACTGTCCCCATGCGCCGAGCTGAAGCCGCGCTCGAGCCGCTGCCACAGGCTGCACGCCATGATCGCCGCTGTCGGCGTCAATCCCTCGCGCGCAGGCAGACGCCGGCCACAGAGCAGCTCGGGATAAGGCAGATAGTCGCCGATCAGGCCGCTCGGCACGCGCACGAGCAGCATCTCGGCATCGTCCCCCAGATTGAAGAAATGCGGCACGGCATTGTCGCACATGGTGAAGTCGCCGCGGCGCAACAGCGCCTCGTTCTCACCCTGCTGAAACTGGCCGGTGCCGCTGAGCTGGATCAGGAAGGAATAGAGGCGCGGCGTGCCCCCGGAGATATGGTCGTCCGTCCGGCGAATGGTGCAGGGGCCAGTGACGAGACGCGCCAGGCCGATCTGGCCAAGCCCGCCAAGCTTGAGGCCGGCGGTGAAGTCGACATGCTGGGGTATGAAATCCGTAGCGGACAGGCTGGTCGAATAAATCTCGTTCCAGGCCTGCGCGCGTTTTCCCTGCAGCAGCGTCTCTGTACTGAAGCTCTCCATAGCCCTCCGCCAATCGCGCCGCTGGCGACCTGCGGCGCTCTCCACTCCCGTCCGCGGTCGATTGTTGTCCCTGACCGGGTTTATCCGGCGCTCCCCGGAAACGATGTGCCGGGGAATCGCCTATTCCGACCATTTCCTATAGGATTCCAGCCGCAACGCAACTTGCACAGATCGGCAACAATGAGAAGCATGTCGCCCGGCGGACCAGCGGCGCGCGCTCCCCGACGGGCGACGAGCTGCGCGCTTATCCAATTCTATTCATTCCAAAATGCTCGCGCCGTCCCGTCGAGATAACGGCTGGTCGACCAATATTTGTCCACACGCCGCCACGGCCTAGCTTGGGCCGACCGGACGAAACCGCCTTGAGAGGATCAATATGAAGCCCATGTTCATGCTCGGCCTCGCCGCCGCTTTCACTGCGATGGCCCCTGCCGCGCTCGCTCAGCAGACAAGCGCACCGGCGCCCGCGCCCGCCGCTCCGGCGACAGATACGCAGCCGTTCACGGATACCGAACTCGTTGCCTTTGCAAAGGCCGCCATTGCCGCGAGCAAGATCCAGCAGGACGCCGCCGTGCCGGCTGACGCCAAACAGACGAAGATGCTCGCAGCGGTGCAGGCAGAGGGTCTGGAGCCGGCGCGCTTCAATGCGATTGCTCAGGCCTCCAATTCAGACCCGGAACTCAAGAAGCGGATCGAGACCGTCGCATCGGCCGCGCTTGCAGCGCCCGCGCCCTGACGCCTCGCGCCCAGCCCGCTTCGCCCGAGAATAGCGCTTCACAAGGGCTCACTTGCTGATAGGACCGGAAGGGTCCGCCGACGCAATGACACGCCGGTGGACCCGATCGGTCACCAAAAAGGCAAGGGAGTCATATGGTTGAGGTGCATCGCGTGCCGGCGCTGCCCAAGGCATCCCGCAGCCGCGCCTGGACCGATCTCTATTCGGAGAAGATCGAGCGAGCGAGCGCCACGGTCGGCGATGCGGATCATCCGCTGACTGTTACCACGGCTCCCATCGGGCCAGTGACGATGATCCGGCTCGACGGCTGCAACGGCACGATTCAGCGGAGTGCAGACCATATCGGTCATCTGGCCGAGCAGACCTACAGCTTTCTGCTCCAGCTTTCCGGCACCGGAACCTTCTCGCATTACGGTCAGGACGCGATCCTGCAGCCCGGTGATTTTTCGCTGTGCAACGCCGGCGTGCCTTATGGCTATGCGAGCGAAAGCCCGGCGTCGCTGATGCTGATCCGTACCAGTGCCGGGACCATCCGCGATCATCTGCCATCGCCGGAGCAATTTTGCGGACGCCATCTGCGAGCCGACGATGGCCTGTCGGAAAGCGCGGCCGAGATGTGCCGCGGCGTCTTCGACCAGCTGGCCGCCGGCCTGCCGGAGGCCGTGCACAACCGCGTGGCGCGCAACCTGCTGGACTCCGTCGCCACTGCCTTCGCTATCTCGTTCGACGATCTCATCACCTCATCGGCAGTGCTCACCGGCCGCCATGCCCGCGTGCGGCTGTTCATCGAGGAGAATCTGCGCGAACCTGACCTCAGCCCCGGCCTGATCGCGGCGCGCCTCAAGGTGTCCTCGCGCTATCTGCGGATGATCTTCGCCGCAGGCAACGAGACCGTCTCGGCCTATGTGCTGCGCCGCCGGCTGGAGGAATGCGCGCGACAGATCGCGGATCCTGCCTGCGCGCATCTCACCATCACCGATATCGCCTTTGGGTGGGGCTTCAACTCGGCGCCGCATTTCGCGCGCAGCTTCCGCGAACGCTTCGGCCAGGCACCGCGCGTCTTCCGCCGGGAGAAACTCGGCCTGCCCCAGACCGTTGGCAAGAGCGTGGCGGCGGCGGACTGACCGTCCGCGCGCCCTCGCATCAGGTTCAACGCGTAGTTCCGCCTGGTGCAAGCGGTTCTGTCCGTTCGTTCGGCAAAGGGATTGCTTAGGCTGCAGCAATCCACGGACCCCGGAATGACCCTCAATCGCCCCGTCACGATTCACAATGTCGGGACCGTCAGGATCGGAAAGGGCGTGGTGCTGGACTGTGCGGGCGATCTTGCCGCCCGCGGCGCCACTTCCGTTTTTCTCGTCACGACACCGCCCACGCGCGGCCTGTGTGCGCCACTGATCGGCGCGCTGGAAGATCGCGGCCTTGCCGTCACCGTGTGGGACGCGCTGACCGGCGAACCGACCATCCAGGACTTCCACGATGCCACCCGCGAGGCGCGCCAGAGCCGGGCCGATGCGGTTGTCGGCCTGGGCGGCGGTAGCGCCATGGACGTCGCCAAGCTCGTGGCCGCTCTCATCGACGGACGCCAGACAATCGAACAGGCGATCGGCGTCGATCTGCTGGCGGGGCGCGCATTGCCGCTCGCCTGCATCCCCACCACGGCCGGCACCGGCAGCGAAGTGACGCCCATCGCCATCCTCGGCGACGAGGAGGAGGATCTCAAGAAAGGCGTCGTCAGCCCGTTCCTCGTGCCCGACTTTGCCTATCTCGACCCGGAGCTCACAGTCTCGATGCCGCGCGCGGTGACGGCCTCGACCGGTGTGGACGCGCTCACCCATTGCATCGAGGCGTTCGCCAACCGCTTCGCTCATCCCATGGTCGACGTCTTCGCACTGGACGGCATGCGCCTCATTGCCGCGCACCTCGAAAGAGCCTGCACGGACGGCACCGATCTGGTCGCGCGCGAGGCGATGCTGCGCGCGAGCTATTATGGCGGGCTGTGCCTCGGCCCGGTCAATACCGCTGCGGTTCATGCTCTCGCTTATCCGCTGGGCGGCGAGTTCCACATCCCGCACGGCGTCGCCAATTCCATCCTGCTGCCTCATGTGCTGCGCTTCAACCTGCCGGCCGCGCCGGGGCGCTACGCGCAGATCGCCCGCGCCATGGGCGTGGCCGAGGGCGCGAGCGAGGAAGCGACGGCGCGGGCAGGCATCGAGTTCGTCGCCGAGCTCTCCGCCCGGATCGGCATCCCGGCCGGCCTCTCCGGCATGGGCATCAGCGCCAACGCCATTCCTCATATGGCCAGCTCCGCCATGAAAGTGACGCGCCTGCTCGAACGCAACCTGCGCGACATGACCGAGGACGATGCGGCACGCATTTACGAGGCCGCCCTGTAAATCGGCGCGCGGCGTCGGCGTGGGGCAGGGCCCGCACGTCGGGAGGCTTCGATACGGCTCCTCGATACCCGCCCGCGTCGTTCCTGCGACCTGCCCGGTATGAAACGGGGAGGGCAGACTGGGCCCTCCCATCCAACGCACTTTCCCTCTGTCCTACACCCCTCCCGCCATGGCAGGTCAGGGGAGAAGCGGCTCATTCTCATGGCAGCATGTCACAAATCCGGCGACAGACTTGGCGGGACGAACGCTGGCGTCCGTCCAATGCGTGGTCCGCGAGAGGCAAGGGAAGCGTAAGTTCACACCCCCGTGTCGTGAACTTCGTGAACTTCCGGCGCCGACACGCTGTTGGACCGGCCCGCGCGCCCATCGCGCGGCGCCGTCGCGCCCGTCCGCTCAGCCCCGCGCCACGCGCGGATTTTCCCGAAGCCGGATTGAAAAATCGCCGGGCCCGCCTCCGTGCCCGGCGATCTCCATCGCGTCGGTGGCGCACGGGTTACCCCGCCCGGCGCATGCCGTTCAGTAGCGGATGCGAATGCCCGCCCGCCATTTCGATCCGAACGTGTCGAAATAGACCGGGTTGGTCGGATAGTTGGACCCGCCGCCGCCGCCGCCGCCCGGCGAAACAGGCGGGGTCCGATCGAAGATATTGTCCAGCGATCCGAACAGCTCGATCGAGCGGTCGCCCGTGCCACCCAGCGGGATCTGGTAGGACATGGCGATGTTGAAATAGCTCGCGCCCTTCACCCGGTTGGTGGTGATGGAATTGGTGAGCTGCGGCGAATAGCCGGCATCTTCCGGACCGATGCGCTGGACGTTGTAGATGCCCTCGCTGTAGCGCCGCCAGGACAAGGTCGTGTTGAAGCCGGCATTGTCGTAAGTGACGAAGGCATTCCAGACCCACGGCGGCGCGGGATTGAAATCGCCACCGTCGCCGACGGGGCCGGACTGGCCGGCATAGTCGATTTCCGGCACCGCCTGGTTGGCCTGGCTGATGAAGTCATATTGGTGGTTGCCGAGCACGCGGAAGTTCAGCGATCCGGTCCAGCCCGCCTTCACGTCGGCGAGCGCGAGGCGATAGTCGACCTCGATATCGAAGCCGCGCACTTCCAGCTTGGCGAGATTGACCTGACGGGCATCGATGAAGGTGATGTCCGTCTTGCCGGCCGCGCCATATGTTATGCGATCGCAGAACAGATTATACTGGCCGCAGAAATCGACGATGCGCTGCCCGCCCAGTGTCGTCACCGCGTCGCGAATCTTGATCTGGTACCAGTCGAGCGACATCCGCAGGCCCGGAATGAAGGGCGGCGAGAAGACTGCGCCGAGCGTGGTCGTGTCCGCCTTCTCCGGCGTGAGCGCGAAGCTGCCGCCATTCAGGATCGGCGTGGGATCGTCGCCCGTCTGCGGCGAGCCCGGAATTGCCGGATTGTCGACAAGACCGCTGGTCGAACCCGATTCGGTCGGCACATTGCGCAGGAACAGCTCGCGGAAGCCGGCCGCGCGAATGTCGCGCGAGCGGGAAGCGCGCAGGCGGAAACCACCCGTCACGTCATAGACGCCCGAGACTTTCCAGCTCACCGCCTCGGAGGTCTTCTCTTCCTTGGAGTCATTGTTGCGCGCGTGATTGCGCGTGTAGCGCATCGCGCCGTTGAGCTCGAACGAGTCGCCGATCGGCGCATTCTTGAACACCGGCACGTTGAGCTCGCCGAAGCTCTCCAGAACGGTGATGTCGCCCGAATAATCGAGGCCGAAGGTGAAGGCGTAGTCGTTATAGTCGGGAATATTCCCGTGCGTCACGTCGCCGCCTTCGGCGCGGTAGTCGAGGCCCGCAGCCGCCGTGATCGCGCCGGCGCCCCAGCCCTCGAACACCGAGCCGTTGGCCGAGGCGGAAAGGACATGCTGGGTGTATTTGAAGTCTTCGACCACAGGCCGATAAACATAAGCCAGCGAGGCCTGGCTGACATTGTTGAGGCCGAAGAGGTTCATCGGCTTGCAGCCCTGCGCACGCGGATCAGGCGCGGCCTTGGTCAGCTCGCGGCAGACGATGTTGCCATTGGCAACGCCGGTCCTGACCAGTCCCTCGTCGACGGCATCGAGCGCATATTGGAACGGCAGGTTGACCCGGTTGTTGGTCCGGTCCTGATGGCGCTTGTTGTTGCCGTACTGATAATAAGCGTCCCAGGTCCAGTCGCCGAACAGCTTGCCTTCCAGGCCGATGAGACCACGGAACACGCGGGCCTCGGCGCTGTTGACGGAGGTCAGCACGCCGTCGAGATCCTTGCCCAGGCTGAACTGCGTACCGGCCAGCAGCGTGCGCAGATCGGCCGGGATATAGGGGTTGTCCGGCTTTACGAGGAAGGTCGAGCGCGGGCCGGTGATGTAGCTGCTGTTGGAGGCGGTGCGCTGCGCATAGGTCAGCTCAGTCTGCAGCTTGAGCGTGTCGGTCAGCTCATATTCGCCATAGATATAGCCCACCCAGCGCTTCACCGGCGTCTGGATGTCGCTGTCGTCATAGGTCGAGGCGCCATCGCCACCCTGGCGCGGGCCGATCAGTGCGGCGCCGAGGAAACGGCCGGGATCGAACTGAACCACGCCCGTGCCATTGTCGTTGAAGCGCTTGTAGCGCGCCGCCGCCGCCGTGACCGTCGCATCGCGCACCACGCCGCGTGGATCGTTGAACGCCTGCTTGGAGCCCGGTGCGATCACGAAGTTCGGCAGGCCGTAAGTCGGCGATCCGGGAATGTTGTAGCCCGAGCGGGCCGTGGTGCCGGGCAGGATGCTGTTCGAATTGGTGAAGATGTCCCAGCTCTCCGCGCACCACAGGCGGACCTTGGCGCAATCGCCGATGCCCAGATTCTTCTGATATTCGATGCCGGCGACGATGTGACCGCGATTGCCGCCAAAGCTGGTGCCGCCCATCAGCGCTGCGTGGTAGCTTTCGCCGTCACCTCGGGTCGTCTGGCCATAATCGACCTGCGCCTTGATCCCCTCGAACCCGGTATCGAGAATGACGTTGACGACGCCGGCGATCGCATCCGAACCATAAGCCGCCGAGGCACCGCCGGTGACGGTCTCCACGCGCTGAATCATCGCCGAGGGAATCATATTCATGTCGATCGCGCCGCCATCCGAGGTCGGGATGAACCGGCGGGAATTGACCAGGGTGAGCGTGCGCGTCCCGTTATAGGGGTTGAGGCCGCGCAGGTTGACGAACGAGGCGCCGACATTCGCACCGGCCGTGATGCCCGCAACCGCATCCGACTGGAAGTTGGAGTTCTGCGGAATGAGCTTCAGCGTCTCGGCAATGTTGACCTGACCCAGATCAGCCATGAGATCGCCGCCGATGACCGTGGCCGGCGTCGGCTCGTTAAAGCCATTGCGCTTGATGCGCGTGCCGGTGACGATGACAGCCGCCGCCTCGCCGTCGTCAGCCTCCGGTCGGCTGCCGTCCTGCGCCGCCGCAGGACCGGCCAGGCCGAGCGCAAGCGCAAGCGCGGACACCATGGAGGCTCCAGCCAGAGCTCTGGCTGGCGTCCCGGCGCGATGAATTTTGTGCAGATACACGATGATCCTCCCCCTGACTTTGATCCGGGGCGCGTGGCTCTCGCCGACATGCGTTTCCGGATCATCGTCCTCTGGGTGATCGAAAGCGGCTCGCCTGACTTATCCGTGACGGAACGATTCAGATGCACTTTCCGAGCCGGCCCAACCGTATCTCCGTCGCGGCGATCAACGATTGCTGCAAGGAGTCATCCGCGACAACGGACGATCGCGACGTCAGGAGAAACGATTTTCCTTCAATGAGTTATGAAGGATCAATCAATCGCGAGATAATAGGTCGAGCGCGCCGAGCCGGGGTTGCTGAGCACGATCTGGTGCCGGCCACTATAGGGCGGCACCCACTTGCACTGCCCGCGCTGGCCAAGATGAGAAGGGCAGATCGGCTTTCCGCTGCCATCCAGCACGGCGATGCCGAGTTCGCCCTCATCGGGGGTGGCAACCGCCACCCGCGCCTGCCGGCCGCCGTCGAACAGCTGGTCCAGCCGCACCGTCGCGCCCGGCTCCAGCACGCCCTTGCGATAGGCCGGCCCGAGCACGCGCCCCCGCATGGGCGGCACAGCGCTGGCCGGCAGGGACGCGCGCCAGGCCGGCACAGGATCGCCAGCCGTCTCCGCCGGGCGGGCCCCATAGCTATCCAGCGCAACCAGCGCGGCGGCAAGGCGTGGCGCATCACGGGCACCGTCCCGCGCCGCGCGATCCGCGATGGCAAGGAGATCGACCACACCCTGCGCCGGCATGTCAGCGACATAATCGGCGGCGGTGAGCGGCGGGCCCGGCGCATGGACACAGCCAGCGAGCAGCGCAGCGGCAAGACCCGGCAGGAGAAGGGACTTCATCAGGCTTCCGGCTCCACCACGAAACAGGCGCCCCGGTCGCTCTCCGCAAGACGCAGCACCAGTCCATGCCGCTGCGCGATAGCGCGCGCAAGAGCGAGGCCCAGGCCATGGCCCGGTTGCGACACCTGACCGGCGCTCCGCGCAAACCGCTCGAAGATGCGCGCGCGGTCCTCACGGGGGATGCCCGGCCCATCGTCGGCCACGGTCATGCGCGGACCCGGCGCGAGGCTGAGCGAGACGCGCCCGCCAGCCGGCACATATTTGATCGCATTGTCGAGCAGGTTGGACACCAGCCGCACGATCTGCATCCGCTCGCCAAGCATGGTCACGCCCGGCGCAACCTGCGTTTCCAGCGTCAGCCCCGCTTCCTCGATGCTCCCTTCATACAGCGCGGCAAGATCGGTGAGCAGCGCGGACAGATCCAGCTCGGCCAGACCGGCCAGATCGCCCCGTCGGCCCTCGTTCGACGCGATGTCCAGCAGCGAATCGAGCATGGCGACGATCGCCTTGATGTCACTGCGCGAGCGGGAGAGGGCGCCGCTGCCACCCGGCTCGGGCCGCTCCTGCAGCGCCGTCGCCAGCCGCCCGTCCAGATGCATGAGCGGCGTGCGAATCTCATGAGCGACATGATCGGACACATGCTTTTGCACGCGCACCAGATTGGCCTGCCGCGCCAGCAGCCGCGCGCCTTGCCGCGCTAGCTCGTCGACCTCGTCGCCCGGCGTGTTCGGGCTGTCCAGTGCGGCCGGATAGCCCTCGGCCGCGGCGCGCAGCCCTTCGTTGATCCGGTCGATCCGCTTGGCAAGCCCCCGCGCCATGAGCGCCGCGAGCAGCCCCACCGAGACCACGATTGCCGCGCCGACGCCCAGGAAGATGCGGCTGAGACGGTGCAGCGTCTCGCGGTCCTGCGCATATTCGCGCGCGACGAGAAGCTGGAGATCGGGGGCAAGCCGGGCGGCGCGGGCATAGACCGGCGTGCCGTCGGCCAGCGTCACATAGCCCTGCTCGGAGAGCGGCGCGGAGAGCGCGGGCCAGGCGCTGACATCCCCGGCGATGCGTGTCCCGTCCGCGCGCGCGATCAGATAATGCGGGCGCCGCCCTTCCAGGCTCACGACATCCTTGCGGTCGGCCACGCGGCGCGCGAGCTCGGCCTGCCCGCCGCTGGCATGGATATCGATCAGACCGGCCAGATCCGTCGTTACAGTCGCGGCAAGTGCCTCGCGCGCGCTGCGCTCCACGGCGGAGAAAGACACGGCATAGAGCAGCGCGAGCGCCAGAATCGCAACCGCCAGCGAGGCGCTGGCAATCCGCCAGACGATCGACTGTCGGCGCTTGGGCGGCGCGACTGGCGTCATTCGCAGGCGATCAGCCGGTAGCCTGCACCCCAGATCGTCTCAAGCGCGGAGGTCTTGAAACCCTCTTCGAGCTTGCGGCGCAGCCGACCGATATTGACGTCGACGACGTTGGTCTGCGGATCAAAGTTCATGTTCCACACGTCGCGCAGCAGCATTTCGCGCGTCACCGTCTCGCCCGCATTCTCCATGAAATAGCGGAACAGCTCGAACTCGCGCGGACTGAGCGCGATATGCCGGCCGTTGCGGAACGCCGTGCGCGCCTTCACATGGCATTCGAGCGCGCCATAGATGATCACCGCGCCATGCACCTTGCCGGCCGAGCGGCGATGCAGCGCGCGAACCCGGGCGAGCAACTCCTGCGGTTCATAGGGTTTGGCGAGATAATCGTCGACGCCGGCGTCCAGCCCCTCGATCCGGTTCTCGCTGCGGCCCAGCGCGGAGAGCATGAGCACCGGCGTTTCCACGCCCGCCGCGCGCAGGCGCGAGACGATGGCCAGCCCGTCGAGATCGGGAAGCATCCGGTCGAGGATGATCACGTCGAACGGCTCGGCCGCCGCCCGTTGCAGGCCGGCCCGGCCGGATTGCTCCCAGTTCAGTTGCTCCCCGCTCTGCGCCATCAGCGTCTGCACGGTGGACGCGGCGAGAATGTCATCTTCGACATAGAGGATGTTGAGGCTGGTCATCGAGGTTCCCGTATATCCGCTTGCGCGGGGCGCACAACGATCCGTCCACGCGTGCGCTGGCCGGGCGGCACCGGGGGGTCGCATTCCCGTGCCGCCCGACCATGTCGCAAAGCGCCCATGCCACTTCGCGACCGCCGCCCACTACCGGAGCGGGCCACCCGGAGAGGCCGTTGCTCCGGCCCCACGCGGACCGATGTTGCGAGGAAACCCTATCGCGGACAGACCGCGCCTGTCCGATGACAATGGCTGTTAGATTTATGACAAGGGCTGTGAACCGCCTGAAAACAGGCGTGTCGGCAGTCTTGTCCGCGTGATTTGCCGGTGAAGAGGCGGGCCGTCAGCCCGCCGCCTTCACCTTTGCGCGATAAGCGTGGAGCAGCGGTTCGGTATAGCCATTGGGCTGGGCGACCCCCTCGAACACAAGCGCTCGCGCCGCTTGCAGCGCGAGACTCTCCGGATGGCCCGCCATCAGGCGGTAGAGCGGATCGCCGGCATTCTGCGCGTCGACCTTGGCCGCCATCTTCTCGAAGGCCGCATCGACCTGCGCCGGGGTGCAGACGCCATGCAGCAGCCAGTTGGCGATATGCTGCGAGGAAATGCGCAGCGTCGCGCGGTCCTCCATCAGGCCGATATCGTGGATGTCCGGTACCTTGGAGCAACCGACGCCCTGATCGACCCAGCGCACCACATAGCCCAATATGCCCTGCGCATTGTTCTCCAGCTCGGCGCGGATGTCCGCCTCCGACCAGTTGGTGCCCGGCGAGACGGGAATGGTGAGCAGGGCAGCAAGGGGGGCGACCGGTTCCTGCGCGCGCTCGGTCTGGCGGGCATGCACATCCACCGTGTGATAATGCGTCGCGTGCAGCGTCGCCGCCGTGGGCGAGGGCACCCAGGCCGTGTTCGCGCCAGTCATGGGATGGCCGATCTTCTGTTCGAGCATGTCGGCCATGCGATCGGGCGCGGCCCACATGCCTTTGCCGATCTGCGCCTTGCCGGAGAAGCCGCAGGCGAGGCCGATCTGCACGTTGCGATCCTCATAGGCCTTGATCCAGTCGGACGCCTTCATGTCGCCCTTGCGGATCATGGCGCCCGCCCGCATCGAGGTATGAATCTCGTCCCCGGTGCGATCGAGGAAGCCGGTGTTGATGAACACCACCCGGTCCTTCACCGCATGGATGCACGCGGCGAGATTGGCGGATGTGCGGCGCTCCTCGTCCATCACGCCGACCTTGAGCGTATGGCGATGGACCTGCAGCAGATCCTCGATCGCGTCGAACAGATCGTTGGTGAAGGCGCATTCCTCCGGCCCGTGCATCTTGGGCTTCACGATATAGATGCTGCCCGCGGTCGAATTGCGGAAGGTGCCCAGGCCCTTCAGATCATGCAGCGCGATGAGGCTGGTGACGATACCGTCGAGAATGCCCTCCGGTGCCTCGCTGCCATCCGCCAGACGCACGGCCGGATTGGTCATCAGATGCCCGACATTGCGCACGAAGAGCAGGCTGCGACCCTTGAGCATCAGCTCCTCGCCATCGCGCCCTTCGTAGCGGCGATCGTCGTTGAGCGTACGGGTCAGCGTCTTGCCGCCCTTCTCGAACTGCGCCGAGAGATCGCCCTTCATCAGCCCGAGCCAGTTGGCATAGGCCGCAACCTTGTCTTCGGCGTCCACCGCCGCGACCGAATCCTCCAGGTCGACAATGGTGGAGAGCGCCGATTCGAGAATGACATCGGCGATACCCGCCGGATCGTCTCTGCCGATCGGATGCGCGCGATCGATCACCAGCTCGATGTGCAGGCCGTGATGGACGAGCAGGATGTTGTCGCCCGCCCAGCCGGCAATCTGCGTCGGATCGGCCAACGCCGGATCGCCCGCACCGTCCCAGTCCGCCCATGAGCCATTCGCGAACGGAACAGCCTTGTCGAGAAACGCCTTGGCCCAGGCGATCACCTGCGCGCCACGCGTGGCGTCATAGCCTCTCCCCGTCGGCGCGCCGGGCAGGGCATCCGTGCCATAGAGCGCGTCATAGAGGCTGCCCCAGCGCGCATTGGCGGCATTGAGCAGGAAGCGCGCGTTCAGCACCGGCACGACGAGCTGCGGCCCGGCCAGCACGGCCAGCTCGGGATCGACATTCTCGGACGCGATGCGGAACGGCGCCGGCTCCGGCACCAGATAGCCGATGTCACTCAGGAACGCCTGATAGTCTGCCTGGTCGACCGGCTTGCCGGCGCGTGCCGCATGCCAGGCGTCGATCTGGGCCTGGAGATCGTCCCGCCGGGCGAGCAGCGCCTTGTTGCGCGGCGCGAACCGGCTGAAAATCTCCGCCGTGCCCTGCCAGAAGGCTTCGGGCGTCAGCCCCGTGCCCGGCAAGGCCTGCGTCTCGATGAAATCCGCAAGAATCTGCGCGACCTGAAGGCCCGCGCGCGCCACTGACTGCACCATCTCTCCTGTCCCTTCCGCTCAGCCCTGCGCGGTCAGACCCGCCGCCGCAATGCCAGCCAGCGCGGCGATCTCGTCATTGTCCGAGGTATCGCCCGTCACGCCGACCGCCCCGATCGGCGCGCCATCCGCATCTATAACGATCACCCCACCCGCTGCCGGTATCACCGGATGCGGCGCACTGCTCGCGAAGGCACCGATGAACCACGGGCGTTCGACCGCCATGTCGCCGACCTTGCGCGAGGAGACACCCAATGCAAGCGCACCGGCCGCTTTGCCAGTTGCAATCTGCGCACGCGCGAAGGAGGCGCCATCGCCGCGCTGGAACGCGATGAGATGCCCGCCCGCATCCACCACCGCCACGCTCAGCGTCTTGAAGCCCGCGTCCTTCCCCTTGGCAAAGGCGCCGGCAATAACGGCGTTGGCTTGGGCGAGGGTGATCTGGGTCATAACGGTCTCCTGCTCATGGCGGCGCTGATCTGCCCGGAATAGCGGGCCGGGTGCCTGCGCGATAGAGGGCACCACTTCGAATTCGAACGGCCGCCCGGACAAAACGCCTTGCGTTCCCGGAGCGTCTCGTGCGGGGTGCACAGGCGCGCAAACTTGTCTATGGGGCGCCCACGCACACAGCCCCGACCTGACTCACGAGAGGACGCCATGACCGACACCAGCCTGATCGCCACCATCGACGCCGCCTGGGAAGACCGCGCCAATATCGGCCTCTCCACCATGGGCGACGTGCGCAGCGCGGTGAACAAGGCGCTGGCGCTGCTCGACAGCGGCGAGGCGCGCGTGGCCGAACCGACCGGGAATGGCTGGCAGGTCAACCAGTGGCTCAAGAAGGCCGTGCTGCTCTCCTTCCGCCTCAACGACAATGCGCTCATCTCCAACGCGCCCGGCGAAGCGCACTGGTGGGACAAGGTACCCAGCAAGTTCTCCGGCTGGGGCGAGGCGGAGTTCCGCGCCGCCGGATTCCGCGCCGTGCCCGGCAGCGTGGCGCGTGCCGGCAGCTATGTGGCGAAGAACGTCATCCTGATGCCCAGCTTCGTCAACATCGGCGCCTTCGTGGACGAAGGCACGATGGTCGACACCTGGGTGACGGTGGGCAGCTGCGCGCAGATCGGCAAGAATGTCCACCTCTCGGGCGGCGTCGGCATTGGCGGCGTGCTCGAGCCGCTGCAGGCCGATCCGGTGATCATCGAGGATGATTGCTTCATCGGTGCCCGCTCGGAAGTCGTCGAGGGCGTCCGCGTCGGCAAGGGCAGCGTGCTTTCGATGGGCGTGTTCATCGGCCAGTCGACCAAGATCGTCGATCGCGCCACCGGCAAGGTCTATATGGGCGAAGTGCCGCCCTATTCCGTGGTCGTGCCCGGCTCGCTGCCCGGCAAGCCGCTGCCGGACGGCACCCCCGGCCCGAGCCTCTATTGCGCCGTGATCGTCAAGACGGTCGACGCACAGACCCGCTCCAAGACCGGCATCAACGACCTGCTGAGGGATTGAGGTCGGGTCCACCGCACCCACAGCGGGCAGTCACCCCCGAGCCTCAAGCGGTCAGCGGGGCCGGTCACGCCGGCCCCGATCCCGTTTTCAGAAGCGGTACGCCACGCCCGCCAGCACCTGATGGCGCTGGAAGTCGCGTCCGTTGCCGTCAAAATCGACGAAGCGATATTCAAGGCGCGTGGAAACATTGTCGAGCAGCTTGCGCTCGATGCCGCCGCCAGCGAACCAGCCGTCATAGGTCTGGTTGCCGGTCAGCACATTGCTGCCCGCGGTCTGGGTGAAGCGACCGCGCATATTGGCATAGCCACCGCGCACATAGAGCAGGTTGCGTTCGCCCAGCACATAACCGGCGCGGGCCGAGAGATCGAAGCTGTAGTGGGGATCGATCGTCGCGGCATCGGTGCCGGAAGGCCCGATGCGGTCGCTCGCAGCGAGCGAGAAGCCGCCCTCTGCACCCAGCACGACGTTGGGCGTCACATGGTGATCATAGCCCACGAACACCCCGCCGACGGCGGCGTCCTTGTCGTCATGGATCGCGATATCGTGGTTCCACCCGGCCTGGGCGCCGACATACGGCCCCTCGAACGACTGGGCGAAGGCAGGGCCTGAAGCGAGCGCGGCAAGGGCTGCCCCGGCGAGCATCAAACGGTTCATTTTACGTCCTTTCAGAGAATGGCCGGCGGGAGGGGGTCAGCGCAGGGGGACACGCTGCTCCCGCCGGCACTGGGGGAGAGTGAACAAGCCTTTCTTACAGAGACCGGGGCAGTCCTCAGGCGTAGGGAGCGCCAGACAGACTCGGTCATCAATTTCTGTATCGATGAGTATAGTAATGCCCGAGAGGGCGATCAAGAGTTTTGTACCGATCGTTATTTTATTTTCTTTCGGCGGGGGATAGCAAGGCTCGGACCGGAAAATCGCGCCCGCTTCCTGCCTCCATGGATCGCACCGCGAAGCGCCGCCAGCCGCGCCTGCCGCATTTAAGTTCCTCTCCGCCTCTGCCGCCCCTATAAGCCAGCTCATGGCTTCCCCGAAAAAGCCCGCCCGCGTGAAACCGGCCGGCATGCCCTCCCGCCAGCAAGTGCTGGATTTCATCGCCAGTTCCGATACGCCCGCCGGCAAGCGGGAGATCGCGCGGGCCTTTGGCCTCAAGGGCAATGAGAAGATCGCACTCAAAGCGCTGCTCAAGGACATGGCGGACGAGGGGCTGCTCGATATCGGCCCGGCCCGCGCCTTCCACCAGATGGGCGGCGTGCCCAAGGTGACGGTGCTGCGCGTCGTCGATGTCGAGGGCGCGCAAGTCGTCGCCGTGCCCGAGCGATGGGAAGCGGAGGGCCACCCTATTCCGCGGCTGCGCGTGATCGAGCGCGGCAAGCGCGGCGCCCTGGGCGTGGGCGACCGCATCCTGGCGCGCACCGAGCAGGCCGGCCATGGCTGGGTCGCGCACCCCATGAAGAAGCTGGCCGGCGCGACCGAGCAGATGCTGGGCGTGGTGGCGAAGGACGAGCGCGGCAAGCTGGTGCTGCGCCCGGTCGACAAGCGCATCCGCCGCGAGACGCCGATCAGCGAGCATGGCGACGCCGTGCCCGGCGATCTGGTGCTGGCCGAGAAGACCGGCCGCCCGCCGCGCATCACCGCGCGGGTGACGGACGTGCTGGGCGATCCGTTCCAGCCGCGCAGCTTCAGCCTCATCGCCATCCACAAATTCGGCATTCCCAACGAATTTCCCGAAGAGACCGAAATCGAGGCGGCCAAGGTCCACGACCTGCCGCTCTATCCGGACCAGCGGGAAGACCTGCGCCACTTGCCCATCGTCGCCATCGACCCTGTCGACGCGCGCGACTTCGACGACGCCGTGTGGGCCACGCCGGATAGCGACCCGGCCAATGAGGGCGGCTATCAGGCGATCATCGCGATTGCCGATGTGAGCTATTATGTCCGCCCCGGCTCCCAGCTCGACCGGCAGGCGCGCAAGCGCGGCAACAGCGTCTATTTCCCCGATCGCGTGGTGCCCATGCTGCCGCACGCCCTCTCGTCCGACATGTGCTCGCTGCGCGCCGGGCAGGACCGGGCGGCGATGGCCTGCCACATCACGCTCGACAAGGGCGGCAAGGTGACGGGCTGGCGCTTCAGCCGCGCGATCATCCGCGTGGCGGCCAACATCCCTTATGAGCAGGCGCAGGCCGCGATGGATGCGGCCGAGGGCAAGCCACCCAGCACGCCGGCCACGCCGTTCGCCGATACCGGTCTGGTCGAAACCGCGCTCAAGCCATTGTGGGCCTGCTGGCGGCTGCTCGCCAAGGCGCGCGACGCCCGCGATCCGCTGGACCTCGACCTGCCGGAGCGGCGCGTGGTGCTGGACGAGACCGGGCGCATCGTCAGCATCGCGATCCGCGAGCGGCTCGATGCGCACCGGCTGATCGAGGACTATATGATCGCTGCCAATGTCGCGGCGGCCAAGGCGCTGGAAGCGAAGAAGGCGCCGGTCATGTACCGCGTCCACGAGCCGCCGAGCCGCGAGAAGCTGACCGCGCTCAAGGATTATCTCGACACGTTCGACATCACCCTCTCGCTCGGGCAGGTCATCACCACCAAGACCTTCAACCGCATCATCGCGCAGATTCCGGCCGATGCCGCTGCCCGGCCGCAGATCATGGAGCAGATCCTGCGCAGCCAGATGCAGGCTTATTACGGACCGCAAAACATGGGCCATTTCGGCCTCGCGCTCGGCAGCTACGCGCATTTCACCTCGCCGATCCGCCGCTACGCCGACCTTCTGGTCCACCGCTCGCTGGTCGGCGCCTATGGGCTGGAGCAGCCGGCGCCCAAGGACAAGGCGCTCGCCCCGGAGACCCGTCTCTCCGCAGAGGATATCGCCGACCTGGCGCCCATTGGCGAGCGGATCAGCCAATATGAGCGCCGCGCCATGGAAGCCGAGCGGGAGACGGTCGACCGCTATGTCGCCGCTTTCCTCGCCACCCATGTCGGCGAGATCATGGCCTGTCGCATCACCGGCGTACAGAGCTTCGGCTTCTTCGCCACGGTGGAGGAATTCGGCGGTGACGGGCTCATCCCCGTCTCCACCCTCGGGCACGAGCGCTTTCATTACGACCAGACCGAGCAGGTGCTGGAAGGCGAGCAGACCGGCGATCGCTATGCGCTGGGCGACCGCATCGACCTGCGCCTTGTCGAGTCCGATCCGGTGAGCGGCGCCCTGCGCTTCGAGATACCCGCCGGCGCCAGCCACATGCCGGGCGGCTTCAATCCGCGCCGCCCCGGCGGGCAACGGCCGATCCGGCGGCAGGGTCGCCCCGCCAACCTGCGCCACAGCGGCAGCAAGCGCGGGCCGGTGAAGCGCCGCTGAGCCGCGCCGAAGGACTCAGCAGTTCCTGGAGATGACCGGAGGTAGCACCACGGCGGCCGCCCTCACGCGGCGCATGGCTGCGCCCCGACCTCAGGCTCAGGGATGCTGGCGCCCGAAGTCCGGCGCGGCATCGTCCTGCCCCTGCTCGATGATCGAGCGGCGGATCGCGCGGGTCTTGGTGAAATGGTCGAACAGCTTGTCGCCATCGCCCCAGCGGATCGCGCGCTGAAGCTGGGTCAGATCCTCCGTGAAGCGCTGGAGCATTTCCAGCACCGCCTCCTTGTTCGCCAGAAACACGTCGCGCCACATCGTCGGATCGGACGCGGCGATGCGCGTGAAATCGCGGAAGCCGCCCGCCGAATATTTGATGACCTCGCTGCGCGTCACATTCTCCAGATCGCTCGCCGTGCCGACGATCGTGTAAGCGATGATGTGCGGCAAATGGCTGGTCACGGCGAGGACGAGATCATGGTGCGTGGCATCCATGGTGTCGACATTCGCGCCAATGCGCTGCCAAAGCGCCTCCACGCGCGCGACGGCGGTGGGGTCCGTGCCCTCCGGCGGGGTGAGGATGCACCAGCGATTGTGGAAGAGGGTGGCGAACCCCGCTTCCGGCCCGCTATTCTCGGTGCCGGCCACCGGATGCGCGGGGACGAGCGTGACGTCCGGCAACACCTCCCGGATCGCCGCGATGACGCTGGCCTGGCAGGAGGCGACTTCCGAGAGGATGACGCCCTCGGCCAGATCGTCCTTGATGGCCGACGCCGCCGCGCCCATCGCGCCGGGCGGCACGCACAGGATCACCAGATCGGCGTCGATCACGGCGGCGCCGGCCGTGTCGGTAATGTCGTCGGCCAGGTCGATCCGCCGGGCGATCTCCCGCACCTGCGGATCGGCATCATGGCCGACCACGCGCGCCGTGGGCAGATAGGCGCGGATGGCATGGGCCAGCGAGGAGCCGATGAGGCCGAGGCCGATGATGGCGACGCGTGAGAAGGGCAGCATCAGTCGGCGACGATCTTGCGCAGGGCCGCGATGAGGCCGGTCATTTCCTCTTCGGTGCCGATGGTGATGCGCAGGCCGTGCGGCAGTTCCTGCCCCGGCAGCCAGCGCACGATATAGCCGGCGTCCATCAGGCCCTTATAGGCCGTCTCCGCGCTGGTCTCGCCCTCGAACAGGACGAGGCTGAAGTTCGCCCGGGACGGCACGGCGCGCAGCCCCTTGTTGCCGAGCGCGGCAATCTCCGCCTCGAACCGGGCGCGCCACTCGCGATTGTGCAGGCGGCAACGCTCGACGAAGCCCGTGTCCTTCACTGCGGCGACGGCCGCCTGTGAAGCAGCGATGCTGAACGAGAAGGGCTGGCGGATACGGTGCATCGCATCGATCACCTCCGCACTGGCATAACCCCAGCCCACGCGGGCGGAGGCAAGACCGAAGATCTTGGAGAAGGTCCGCGTCACCAGCACATTGGGCGCCGTGCGGGCCAGCTCCATGCCGCCATCATCATCCTCGGGGTCGAGATATTCGGCATAGGCCTGGTCGATCACGAGCAGCACATGCGCCGGCAGCGCCGCGTGCAGCCGGGCGATCTCGGCGCGGGTGCAGAAGGTGCCGGTGGGATTATTGGGATTGGCGATGAACACCAGCCGCGTGCGCTCGGTCACGCAGGCGAGGATCGCATCGACGTCCGTCGCATAATCCTTGTCCGGCGCCACGACCGGGATTGCGCCCACGCGCCGCGTCGCGATCGGATAGACCGAGAAACCGAAGCGGGAATAGACGATCTCGTCACCCGGCCCGGCAAAGGCGCCAGCCGCCATGTGCAGCACTTCGTCCGATCCCGTACCGTAGATGATCCGCGCCGGATCCAGCCCATGCGCAGCCGCCAGCGCCTCGCGCAGGTCGACAGCGGCGGAATCGGGGTAGCGCTCCAGCGTCATCGCGGCGGACCGGAACGCCTCGCGCGCATGCTCGGACGTGCCGAAGGGATTTTCGTTGGACGACAGCTTGGACACGCTGCGCCCGTCATCCGTCTTGGACTTGCCCGGGACATAAGGCGCGATCGCCATGATCCAGTCCTTGGGAACCGGCGCGCTGGCCGCCGCTGCGGTGGGGATGATCTCGTCAGTCATGGCCAGCGCCTTTAGCTCCCCGCGCGGCATATGGCAAAGGGCGCGGCCCATCGCCGCCCCGCCCATCCCACAAACGTGCCCACAGATTGACAACGCCCCCGCATCGGCTCAAGCGCATGCCCCATGTCTGCCCATCGCGACATCGCTGCCCCTTCGGTTGACGGCCGCTTCGGCCTGCGCCGCTCGGTGCGGTTGCCCGGACCGCTCAGGCTGGACAGTGGCGCGAGCCTCGCGCCGGTCGACATCGCCTATGAGACCTACGGCACGCTGAATGCGGACGGCAGCAACGCCATCCTCATCTGCCACGCGCTGACTGGCGACCAGTTCGTCGCCTCCGATCATCCGGTGACCGGCAAACCGGGCTGGTGGGTGCGCGCTGTCGGCCCCGGCAAGCCGATCGACCCGGAGCGGCACTTCATCATCTGCGCCAATGTGCTGGGCAGCTGCCTCGGCTCTTCCGGCCCGGCGAGCATCGATCCAGCGACGGATCAGCCCTATGCCATGCGCTTTCCGGTCATCACCATTGCCGACATGGTCCGCGCGCAGGCCATGCTGCTCGATCATCTCGGCGTCGCGCGGCTGATGGCGGTCGTGGGTGGTTCCATGGGCGGGATGCAGGCGCTGGTGTGGCCCACGCTCTATCCCGAGCGGGTGCGCTCGGCGATCGTCATTGCCTCGACCGCGCGGCACAGCGCCCAGAACATCGCCTTCCACGAGGTCGGGCGTCAGGCCATCATGGCCGACCCGCGCTGGCGCGGCGGCGATTATTATGCGGATGGCGACGTGCCCTCCTCGGGCCTGGCTGTGGCCCGCATGGCGGCGCACATCACATATCTCTCCGAAGCGGGGCTGACCGAGAAGTTCGGCCGCCGGCTGCAGGGACGCGACGCCAAGACCTTCGGGTTCGATGCAGATTTCCAGGTGGAAAGCTATCTGCGCCATCAGGGCATCAGCTTCGTCGAGCGGTTCGATGCCAACAGCTATCTCTATATCACCCGCGCGACCGACTATTTCGACCTCGCCGAGGATCATGGCGGCAGCCTCGCCCGCGCCTTCGCGCAGACGCGGGCGCGCTTCTGCATCATCAGCTTCGATACGGACTGGCTCTACCCCACGGCGGAATCGCGCAACATCGTCCACGCGCTGCATGCGGCGGGGCGGGAGGCGACCTTCGTCGAACTCTCCAGCCCCTTCGGCCATGACAGCTTCCTGCTCGATGCGCCCGAGATGAACCGGGTGCTCGACGGTTTCCTGCGGGCCGGCGCGTGATCGAGCTCTCCGACGACAAGGCCCGGCTCGATGTGGCGCGCATTCACGGCTGGCTGGCCGGCAGCTACTGGTCGCCCGGCATCGCCCGCGCGCTGGTGGAGCGGGCCATTGCCGGATCGCACTGCCTCGGCGCTTATCAGGCGACGGACGATGGCGCTGTGCAAATCGGCTTTGCCCGGATGATCACCGATCATGCCACCTTCGCCTGGCTCGCCGATGTCTGGGTGGACGAGGCCGCGCGGGGGCAGGGGCTGGGGCGCCGAATGGTCGGCTGGTTCCTCGATCATCCCGATTTCCAGGGCCTGCGCCGCATCGGCCTGACCACGGCGGACGCACATGGCGTCTATGCCGCGCTCGGTTTCGCGCCGCTGGCCCGGCCGGAGCGCTATATGGAGCGGCTCGCGCCGGAGTTCCTCGCCATGCTCAAGGCCGCCTCATGAGCGAAACGCTGCGCCCCGACCTTGCCCTTATTGCCCAGCATGTCTCGCGCGGTGCGCGCGTGCTCGATGTCGGTTGCGGCGATGGCGCGCTGATGGCTGCCCTGCGCGATACCGCCGGCGCCGATGTGCGCGGGCTGGAGATCGATCCGGCCAATGTCGCGGGGGCCGTCGCGCGTGGCCTGGCCGTCGTCCAGGGCGATGCCGACACGGACCTGGGCTATTATCCCGATCGCAGCTTCGATTATGCGATCCTCAGCCAGACGCTGCAGACCACGCGCCGGCCGGACAAGGTGGTCGAGGAGCTGCTGCGTATCGGGCGGCAGGCCTTCGTCTCCTTCCCCAATTTCGCGCATTGGCGCGGGCGCGTCTCGCTGCTGTTCGGCGGGCGCATGCCGGTCACCAAGCTGCTGCCGCACCGCTGGTACGACACGCCCAATATCCACCATGTGACCATCGACGATTTCCGCGCGATGGTGCGCGAGCGGGGCTGGACCATCGACGGCCAGTGGTTCCTCAATGACGGGCGGGAAACCGGGTCGGCCAATGCCAATCTCTTCGCCGAACATGCCGTCTTCCTGCTGAAGGCCTGAGCGCGCCGACACGGTCGGGCGGGCGCCACCTGGTGAATCGAACGGCATGCCGGGGCTGGTCAAGCGGGGCCGGGGCGTGCATAGGCCCGGCAGCCAGGACCAATCGACATTCAGCCCTGGCGGCCTGCAAATGGCGGCTTCCCGTGCTTCCGGTGCTCACGGACCTTGTGTACGCTGCGCTCCGGTTCACGTAAAACCGCCATTTTCGGCTCGCCATCATCTGAATGTCGACCGGCCCTGGCAAGCAAACGATCGAAGACCCGGACAGTCGAAAACCCAACGCCCATGTCTGCGCAAGCGACACCTTTTCCGATGCACGACCGCGAGTTCGTGGCGCTCATGGCTTCCACCATGGCGCTCAACGCGCTGGCGATCGACGCGATGCTGCCGGCCTTTCCGGCCATTCGGGAGACGCTGCACGTCGCCAATCCCAACTCGCTGCAATATATGATTTCCAGCTACATGCTGGCCAATGCAGTGGGATCGCTGTTTGCCGGGCCACTGGCCGACCGGTTCGGGCGCCGCCCCATGCTGCTGCTCAGCATTGCGTTCGCCGCGATCGGCGGCGTCGCCTGCGGCATCGCGCCGACCTATGAGATCCTGCTCGCCATGCGGGCCGTGCATGGCTTCTTCGCCGCCGGCCTCGGCGTCCTTGCCGTCTCGGTGATCCGCGACCGGTTCGCCGGCGATCAGATGGCGCGGCTGATGAGTCTCATCATCATCATCTTCATGCTGGTGCCGGTACTTGCGCCGTCGATCGGCCAGCTGGTGCTGGAAGTCGCGAGCTGGCGGAAGATCTTCCATGTCCAGGCCGTCTGTGCCGTCGCGGTGTTCGTCTGGACCTGGTATCGCCTGCCCGAGACGCTGCCGCCAGACGGCCGGCAGACGCTCGCGCCCATGTCGATCCTGCGCAACTGGGCCTTCTGCATCACGAACCGGCAGGGCCTGGGCTACATGCTGGCCGCTGGCGTGATGATGGGCGGCATGTTCGGCTTCCTGAACAGCTCGCAGCAGATCTTCTACAATGTGTTCGATGCGGCGGACATCTTCCCGCTCGCCTTTGCCAGCGTGGCCGGCGCCATGGCGCTCGCCAATTTCTCGAATAGCCGGATCGTCGAGCGGTTCGGCGCCCGTCGCGTGTCGCATACGGCGCTGATCGCCTTCATGCTGCTCAGCCTCTGCCAGCTCGCGGCAAGCCAGCTGCACCCCGAGCCGATGCTGCTGTTCCTCGCGCTCGTCGCGCTGAACATGGGCATGGTCGGCTTCACCGGATCGAACTTCGGCTCGATCGCCATGGAACCGTTCGGCCACATCGCCGGCGCGGCGGCCAGCTTCCAGAGCTTCGCGCGCATGGCACTGGCGACGCTGATCGGCGCGATGACCGGCCAGCGCTTCGACGGGACGACCCAGCCACTCGCGGAAGGCTTCATGGTGACGGGCCTGATCGGCTTCGCCTTCATCCTGTGGGCCGAGCGCGGCAAGCTGTTCACGCGCCCGCGCCGCGCCGCGCTCAGGCCGCGCATCCCTCCGCGCTGAGCGGCACATCCCTTGCGGTTTCGATCAACAAAGGCCCGGTTGATGCCGGGCCTTTCCGTCTGCGCACGTCTGCCGTGCCGGATTCATCAAACATAAAGCTTCCTATATATAAAGATTCCTTTATATGACCGTTTCAACGAGCGCTCTGATGAGCGCCGCGCCACTGACCAGGAGGAAGACCATGCCATCCAAGCCGCCCTTTCGCGCCGATCATGTCGGCAGTTTTCTGCGGCCCAAGGCACTGATCGACGCCCGCGACGCCTTTGCCGCCGGCACGATCGATGCGGCGGCCCTGCGCGCTGTCGAGGACAGCGCGATTCGCGACGTCGTCGCGTTTCAGGAAGGCCTGGGCATCAAGGCGATCACGGACGGCGAGTTCCGCCGCAAGTTCTTCCACACCGATTTCCTGCTGCAGCTCGACGGCATCGAGGAGCAGGGCGGCATGGAAGTCCAGTTCCAGAACGCCATCGGCAAGGACGTGCATTTCGCGCCGCCCAAGATGGTCGTCACCGGCAAGATCGGCCATGCCCACCCCATCCAGCGCGCGGACTATGAGTTTCTCGCCAGCGTGGTGAGCGAAACGCCGAAGGTCACGATCCCCTCCCCGACCATGCTGCATTTCCGCGCAGGCCGTGAAGGCATCAGCGAAGCGGTCTATCCGGACATGAAGGAGTTCTTCTCCGACGTCGCGGGCGCCTATCAGGAAGAAGTGGCCGATCTGGCTGCGGCCGGGTGCCGCTACCTGCAGCTGGACGACACCAACCTCGCTTATCTGTGCGACGACAAGCAGCGCGAGAACGCGAAGAAGCGCGGGCTCGATCCCGATGACCTGCCGCGCCACTATGCGACGATGATCAACGACGCGCTCAAGGCCGCGCCGGATGACATGTTCACCGCCGTCCACCTGTGCCGCGGCAATTTCCGCTCGAGCTGGGCAGCCGAGGGCGGCTATGAGCCGGTCGCGGAGATCATGTTCAACGAGCTGAACATCGACGCCTTCTTCCTGGAATATGACGATGCGCGCTCGGGCGATTTCGCGCCGCTGCGCTTCCTGCCCAAGGGCAAGATCGTCGTGCTCGGCCTGGTGACCACCAAGCTGGGTGACCTGGAGACGAAGGACGAGATCAAGCGCCGGATCGAGGAAGCGGCCAAGTTCGCGCCGCTCGACCAGCTCGCGCTCTCGCCGCAATGCGGCTTCGCCTCGACCGTGCATGGCAATGACATTGCCGTGGAGCAGCAAGCCGCCAAGATGCGCCTCGTGCTCGAAGTGGCCGAGGAAGTCTGGGGCAAGGCCTGATCTTTCCCCTTCCGGTCCGCCGGCCCGGCGGAACGGTCAGGCCGCAGGAGTTTCTCCGCCCGAAGCCGGTAGATCGATAGACGAAGCCCCCGGATCGCGATGATCCGGGGGCTTTCTCGTACCGGCCTTAGCGGGCCCCGGTCACTGGTCGGAAATCGGCGGCACCGGCTGCGGCGGCGCGTCCGTATCGTCTTCGTGCACCTCGACATGGCCGAGGCCGACATGGCTGCGGCTGCGGCTGTAGGCGTAGTAGACGACCAGGCCGACGAGCGCCCAGCCGGCGAACATCAACTTGGTCTCGATGCCCAGCTTGTAGAACAGGTAGAGACATCCAAGGATCGCCACGGGTGCCGTAATCGCGATAGCCGGCGTACGGAACGGTCGCGCGCGGTTCGGATCGGTCCTGCGCAGCACCATCACCGCAATCGACACGGCAGCAAAGGCAAACAGCGTGCCCGAGTTGGAAATGTCCGCAAGGATGCCGACCGGGAAGAAGGCCGCAAACAGGGCGACGAAGATCCCTGTGAGAATCGTGATCACATGCGGCGTATGGAACTTCGGGTGGATCTTTGAGAAAACCGCAGGCAACAGGCCATCCCGGCTCATGACGAAGAAGATGCGGGTCTGGCCGAACATCAT
This sequence comes from Sphingomonas sp., assembly GCA_017304655.1. Lineage (GTDB taxonomy): Bacteria > Pseudomonadota > Alphaproteobacteria > Sphingomonadales > Sphingomonadaceae > Sphingobium. The sequence goes on along the minus strand of JAFKLY010000005.1, from coordinate 164,457 downwards.
CATCAGGATGACCGAGGGCAGCGCAAGGCCGGCGGCCAGGCCAATCAGGTTGCCGATCTGCGGCCAGCCGATTTCACGCATCGTCCAGGCCAGCGCTTCCTTGGAACAGACGACCGCCTGATCGCCGATCGCGCGGCAGGCATCGGTGAGTTCCGTGCTGCCAGGCGACAAGCCCGCCCCGCTGGCGTCACGCAACGGACTGGCGCCGACGGTGCCGATGACACCCGCAGCCACCAAAAGGTAGAAGATGGTGCAGATGGTCAGCGAGCCAATGAGGCCGATCGGCATGTTGCGTTGTGGGTTCTTGGTTTCCTCTGCCGCCGTCGAGACCGCGTCGAAACCGACATAGGCAAAGAAGATCGACGCTGCGGCAGCACCGATGCCACCGAAACCAAGCGGCGCGAACGGTGAGAACTGCTCCATCTTCATGACCGGCAGCGCCAGCGCGATGAAGAGGGTGAGCGCCGCAACCTTGATGACCACCAGCACGGCGTTGACCATCGCGCTTTCACGGGTGCCGATGACCAGCAGCCAGGTGACCAGCGACGCGATGCCCATCGCCGGAAGGTTGACGAGACCGCCGTCAAACGGACCGCGCACGAGCGCATTGGGTATGTCGATGCCAAAGGCATGCTCGATCAGGCCCACCACATAGCCGGACCACCCGACCGATACGGCGCCCGCCGCGACGGCATATTCCAGGATCAAAGCCCAGCCGACCATCCAGGCGATGAGTTCCCCCATCACGGCATAGCTATAGGTATAGGCCGAGCCGGAGACCGGCACCATGGCCGCCATCTCGGAATAGCAGAGCGCCGCGACCGCGCACACGAAGCCGGCGATGACGAAGGAGAGCATCATGCCCGGCCCGGCCTTCTGCGCCGCCTCCGCGGTCAGCACGAAAATACCGGTGCCGATGACGGCGCCGACACCCAGCATGGTGAGCTGGAAGGCCCCGAGCGATCGATGCAGCGACTTCTTTTCGGCGGTGGCGAGAATGGCATCGAGCGGCTTGACGCGGCCAAAAATCATGCGTGTGTGTCTTTCTCTGAGCGGCAGTGCCGCTTCCCCCAGTTATGACATGGCAGAGTATCGACTAAATCGAGGGGTGCAAGTGCGTAAGCGGCGTTGCCACGCGCCCCGGCGCAGCGGTCAGCGCGCCAGCATCGGCCCGAGCGGCCGGCCCGCGAAAATATGGACATGCAGGTGGGGCACTTCCTGCCCGGCATGGACACCGGTGTTGGCGAGCAGGCGATAGCCGGGCTCGACCAGCCCCGCCTCCCGCGCGATCCGCCCCACGGCGCGGATGAAGGCCGCGATCTCGCCCTCGCTTGCGCGCTCGGAGAAATCGTCCCAGCTCACATAGGCGCCCTTGGGGATCACCAGAATATGCGTGGGCGCCTGCGGGGCGATGTCGTGGAAGGCCAGCACATGCTCGTCTTCATAGACGGTCTTGTTCGGGATCTCGCCACGCAGGATGCGCGCGAAGATGTTGGTCTCGTCATAGGGAAGCGTGGGGTCGATGGGCATGGCGGCTCCTCCTGTCAGCTCAAGACTGCGTGCGCGAGGCTTTCTCGTCCAGGCCGGATGTGCCCTCGCGCCGGTCCAGCTCGGCGCAGACATCCGCCAGCGAAACGCCGCAATCGGCGAGCAGGGCGATCAGATGGAAAAGCAGGTCCGCCGCCTCGCCGGTCAGGCCGGCCGTGTCGCCCTGGATCGCGGCGATCACCGTCTCGACGGCTTCCTCACCCAGCTTCTGCGCCATTTTGGGCCGCCCTTTGGCGCGCAGCTTCGCGACATAGGACGTGGCGGGATCAGCCTCACGCCGGGCGATGATGGTGCGTTCGAGACGGGCGAGCGTGTCCATGGCTTTTCCCTCGCCGCTTGGTCGGCAGGCGTCAATGGCTTTTGCGCGAGGCCGGGCGGCGCTTCGCGCGCCGATCAGGCGCTGCGCACCGCAATGCCTGCCGCAGCCAGAGCCTTGCGAGCGTCCTTGACGCTGTGTTGACCGAAGTGGAAGATCGAGGCGGCCAGCACGGCGCTGGCATGGCCCGAGACGACGCCATCGACAAGATGTTCCAGGGTTCCGACGCCGCCGCTGGCAATCACGGGCACCGAGACCGCGTCGGCAATCGTGCGGGTCAGCGCCAGATCATAGCCTTTCTGGGTGCCGTCGCCGTCCATGGACGTGACGAGCAGCTCGCCAGCGCCCAGCTCGGCCAGTCGCATCGCGTGCGCCAGCGCATCCACGCCAGTCGGGCGGCGGCCGCCATGGGTGAAGATTTCCCAGCGCCCTTCCCCCACGCGGCGCGCATCGACCGAGCCGACCACGCATTGCGCGCCGAACCGGTCCGCGATCTCGCCCACCAGCTCCGGCCGCGCGACGGCAGCACTGTTCACCGCCACCTTGTCCGCCCCGGCGAGCAGCAGCGCGCGGGCATCCTCGACGCTGCGCACGCCGCCGCCGACGGTGAGCGGCATGAAGCAGACCTCGGCCGTGCGCGCCACGATGTCCAGCAGCGTGCCGCGCTCCTCGTGGCTGGCCGTGATATCGAGGAAGCAAAGCTCGTCCGCGCCGGCCGCATCATAGACCTTGGCCTGCTCGACCGGATCGCCCGCGTCGCGCAGATCCACGAAATTCACGCCCTTGACCACCCGGCCATTGGCGACATCGAGACAGGGAATGATGCGGGTGCGGACGGTCATCCCGCATTCGCCACGGCGATGGCCGCCTTGAGATCCAGCCGACCGTCATACAGCGCGCGACCCGTCACCACGCCTTCGATGCCGTCGCGCGCGTGCAGGCTCAGGATGCGGATATCCGCGATTCCTGCAACGCCGCCACTGGCGATGACCGGAATGGTGACCGCGCGCGCCAGATCGACCGTCGCCTCGATGTTCACGCCCTTCAGCAGCCCGTCGCGCCCCACATCAGTGAACAGCAGCGAGGCGACGCCGGCATCCTCGAACCGGCGGGCGAGATCGACGACCGGCATGTCGGACTTCTCGGCCCAGCCATCGGTCGCGACGAAGCCGTCGCGCGCATCGACCGCGACGACGATGCCACCGGGATAGTCGCGCGCCATGTCCTTGACGAACTGCGGGTTCTTGAGCGCCGCCGTGCCGATGACGACGCGCGAGACGCCCGTGTCGAACCAGCCCTTGACCGCCTGCGGATCACGAATGCCACCGCCGAGCTGGACATGGCCGGGAAAGGCCTGGACGATCGACGCGATTGCCGCGCCGTTCACAGCGCGCCCGGCGAAGCTGCCATCGAGATCGACCACATGCAGGAAGTCCGAGCCCTGATCGGCCCAGATCCGTGCCTGCGCGGCGGGATCGTCGCCATAGACGGTGGCGCGATCCATATCGCCCTCGGCCAGGCGCACGACCTGCCCGCCCTTGAGGTCAATCGCGGGAAAGACGATGAACGGCGGAATGCCGTTGGTCTGCGCGCTCATGGCGTCCACTCCAGAAAACGGGCGAGGGTCGCGAGGCCATAAGCCTGGCTCTTTTCCGGGTGGAACTGCACGCCCAGGATATTGTCGCGGCCCACTGCCGCCACCAGCGGACCGCCATGGTCCGTGGTCGCCACCACTGTGGCCGGATCGGCCGCATCGAAATGATAGCTGTGGAGGAAATAGGCCTCGCCCGGCGCGACCAGCGGATGCGCGCCCGCCAGCACGACGTCGTTCCAGCCCATATGGGGAATCTTGATCGCCGGATCGGCCCGCTCGATGCGCCGCACCGTGCCGGGAATCCAGCCGAGCCCCTCATGCCGGCCGAATTCCTCGCCCGCCTCGGCCAGCAACTGCATGCCGACGCAAATGCCGAGGAAGGGGCGACCGAGATCGAACACCAATTCGTGCATCGCCTCGATCATGCCGGGGATAGCGCGCAGCGGCTCGATGCAGGCGCGGAAGGCGCCGACGCCCGGCAGCACCACGCGATTGGCGCGGCGCACCACCTCGGCATCGGAGGTGATGACGACGCCATGCGCCCCCGCCGCGCGGAGCGCATTGTGCACGGAGTGGAGGTTCCCCGCGCCATAATCGATGAGCGCGATCGTCATGGTCCGTCAGCCGCCGAGCGTGCCCTTGGTCGACGGAATGGCGTCGCCCTTGCGCGGATCGAGCTCCACCGCCTGCCGCAGTGCCCGCGCCAGCCCCTTGAAGCAGCTCTCCACGATGTGGTGATTGTTGCTGCCGTAGAGATTCTCGACATGCAGGGTGATGCCGGCGCTCTGCGCGAAGCTCTGGAACCAGTGCTCGATCAGCTCGGTGTCCCACTCGCCGAGGCGCGGCATGCCGATCTCCACCTTCCACACCAGCCAGGGACGGCCGGAAATGTCGAGCGCGACGCGGGTCAACGTCTCATCCATCGGCGCGTGCGCCTCACCGTAGCGCGTGATGCCGCGCTTGTCGGCCAGCGCCTTGGCGATCGCTTCACCCACGGCAATGCCGGTATCCTCGGTGGTGTGATGCTGGTCGATATGCAGATCGCCGACCGCCTTCACCTCAAGGTCGATGAGGGAATGCCGCGAGAGCTGCTCCAGCATATGGTCGAGGAAGCCGATGCCCGTGGACACCGAATAGACGCCGGTGCCATCGAGATTCACCCGAACCTCGATGTCGGTCTCGCCCGTTTTCCGCCTGATCTCTGCGCTGCGCATGGCTGCGGCCTATAGCGCGCTGTGCCGCTGGCGCAATGCGCTTTCCCGCTGGAGCCCCAGACGCGACCGCCGTGTTGCGCTCTTCGCTTGACCCTCCTGTCCCCGTCGCTAGGACTAGGCGCCATGACCGATGAGGCTTCCGACAGTCTGATTCCCTACGACGAGATCGTCCAGGAGGCGCTGCGGGCCATTCCGGGGCGGGTTCTGCGCGATATCGCGCGGACCGGTGTGCTGCCGGGCAACCACCATTTCTACATCACGTTCAAGACCCAGGCTCCGGGCGTGAACATCCCGCCCTGGCTGATCGAGCGTTTCCCGGACGAGATGACCATCGTCCTCCAGCACAAATTCTGGGACCTCAAGATCGCCGAGGACCATTTCGAGGTGAGCCTCACCTTCAATCAGGTGCCGGCCCATCTCGTAATTCCCTTCGCGGCGCTGCGCTTCTTCGTCGATCCCGCGGTGAACTTCAGCCTGGAATTCCAGGTGCAGGAGAGCGGCGAGGGCCCCGGACCGCATGACGGCGCCGAAAATGACGAGGCGACCGTGAGCGCCGAGGAAGGCTCCAACGTCGTGACCGTCGACTTCGGCAAGAAGAAATAAGCCGTCCCCGCCGGCGAACCGGCGGGTGCTCCCTTCCCTTATCGCGCAAACAGCTCAAACGGTGCCCAGAGCGCCGGATGGTCCGCGCCCGGCTCGCCATCCTTGCCGGTGCGCACGGCCGCCATTGCCGCGTGAAGCGCCGTGGCCGGATCGGTGCCGGCGCGCATCCCCTTGACCGTGCCCACCGACAGGCGCCGGGCGATATCGTCCCGCACTGGCCAGTGGCTCGCCATCACGCGCTCGGCGCCGGCCAGGAAGAAGCCCTGAACGAGGCCGGTAAGCTGCGGCCGGTCCTCGTCCGCCGCGCTCGCCGTATTGCAGGCGGAGAGGATGACGAGGCGGGCGGGCAGGCTGAGTCCGCCGATCTCGCTGGGCTTGAGCAGGCCATCATCCTTGCCCGCCGGGGTGAGCAACAGTGCCGGCTCCTCCAGCCCATCGAGCTCGCCCGAGACGAGGCCGTGCGTCGCGAAGGCCAGCACCGCGCCCTGCGGCACGCTCGTCGCGCGCAGCTGCGCTTCGGTCGCCTGCGCGCCGATCAGCAGCCGGACATCCTGCACGCCGATGGCATCCGCCAGCGCCGCGAGCTCACGCCGCGCATCCGGCAGGGCCGGCAACGCCTCGATCGCGCGCGCCGTGCCGGCCGACCGCATCGCCATCAGCGCGCCGGCCTGCTGCCCCTCGACACCACCCAGCGCGATCAGCGTCTCGCTCGGTGCCCCGCCGCTGCCGGCCGCATCGCCCGCTTGCGGTGCCCGCACCAGCCGGCTGACGACCAGCCGGTCGGCGAGGTAGCCCTTGCCCTTCGCATCCGGCACCAGCAGACCGAAGGGCAGCGCGCCGAGCGAGCCATTGGCGATCACCGCCATCCGCTTTGCCGAGCGCAGCATCGCGCCGGCATCAGCCGGGAAAAGCGCCGTGTAGAGATCGGCCGCAGCGACCCGATCGAACGGCGCGGCGCTGCCCGCGTTCAGCCCGCCCCGTAACCGCGCAACCAGCGCCCGCACCGGCGAATCGCCCGCCAGCAGATATTGCTGCATCCGGCTTCCGTTCACCGCCGTCACCAGCCAGGGGCCGCCTAGGTCGGTGATCATCACCGTCACGATACGGTTCCGGCTGGCCGCCTGCACATCAGCGAGCGACGAGGGCGTGAAGGCGAGCTGCGCACGCTGGGCCGGGGTGAAGCGCGCATCGATCCCGATGATCTCGGCCCGGTTGGCGGCAAGCTGGGTGGTCAGGCTCGCCAGATCGAACGCCGGATCAGGCTTCGCCAAATTCGCGTCGATCCGCGCTTCCAGCCCCTGCCGGGCCGCAAGCAGCTGCCGGCGCTGGCTCACCAGAGCAGCAAAGGCGGGATCGACTGTCGCACTGCGCTCGCTCTGGGCGATGGCAAGCGCATCGTCGATGGAGCTGCGCGCGGCCCATTGCTGGGCCTTGAACGCATCCTCCGTGGCGCCGCGCCGCGCGAAGAGCTCCGCCAGCCAGCCATAAGCCGGGCGCTGGCGCTCCGCCTGCGCCGATCCGCGCGCGAGGTTTGCGTTCAGCATCAAGGCGGCGAACAGCTCCCGCGCCTCGGCCAGCAAGTCGGCGCTGGCGCGCGTGCCTGCCCGATCCTGCACGCGCAGCAGCAGCGCACGCGCCAGCAGCAGATCGGGGTGATCCGCCGGCAGCGCCCTGCGCCGCAAAGATACGCTGTCCTGCGCCGCGCTTTCTGCCGTCGCCCAGTCCTGATTGGCAAAGGCCGCCTTGGCGAGATTGTCGCGCGCATTGGCACGATCGCGATGGCCCTCCGGCAGCCGCGCGTCGCGCACCGCGAGCAGCTGTTGCGCAAGCGTCTGCGCCTCCTTGCCTTTGCCGGTACCGATCAGCGCGATCAGCAGCGTATCGCGCGCGACCAATGCCCGGTCGCTCTTCTCGCCGAGCTGGGCGTCGATGATCGGCGTCGCGTCGCGCAGGAAGGCGATGGCGTCTTCATATTGCCCGGCGCGGATCAGCGCCTGGGCGAACTGCACGCGCATCGTCGCGCTGTTCTGCGTCGGCGCACCGGCGGTCTTCTCGATCAGCTCATAAGCGCGGCGGATCATCGGCATGGCATCATGCGGCCGGTTCACGCGCATCAGGATCGCACCGAGATTGGCGTAGAGATTGCTCATCATCGGATGATCGGCACCGATTGCGGGGCCGACCCGGGCAATCGCGCTCTGGGCCGCGGCAATGGCATCCTCGGTGCGCCCGGCGGAATAGAGATACGCCACCCGGTTGGCATTCCAGATCGCCACGTCACCCGGCACAGGGTCGAGCGTCAGTGCGATCTCGATCGCCTCGGCATTGCGCGCCAGCGCATCGTCAAGCCGGCCATGCTCCAGATAGGAGGCGGCGAGATTGCTGAGCGCGGTCGCATAGTCCTTGCGATGGGCGGGGTCCGGCTGCGCCTTGTAATCGGCGACCAGCCGCTCGTTGATGGCCAGCGCCGCCGCATGATCGCCCTTGAAATTGAGAATATAGGCCTGCGTGCTGAGCGCATTGCGCCAGGCGGTGCGATGGGCAGGGCTGCCACTCGCCCGGGCGAGGACCGGCAGGATCGCATTCACCTCCGCCAGCGCCTTGTCCATCTCGCCGGACGCCGCCATGGTCTGCGCGACATTCAGGCGACCGAGCGCCACATCCGGATGACTGGCGGGGTAAAGCCGCCGGGCCTCGGCCAGCGAGTCAGCGGCAAGGCTGCGATAGGCCGCCGGATCGGCATCCGGATTCGCTGCATCGAACCGGGCGAAAAGTTGCTCGAGCTTCGTGCGATCGGGCGCTTTGCCCTGTGCGCCCACCGGCATAGCCTGAACCGCGAGTGTCCCCGCCAGCAGCGCCAGACCCGTTGCCCGGCGCATCGTCGTCCCCTTCATGCGTCCCCACTCCGCATTCACCCCAGTTGCGGGCACCTTGGGCGGACGGCGCCCGCCAGCGCAAGGCTTTTCACGCGCGAGAGCGCGCACTCACGCCCGGCCCGGCGCATCGCGCACCGGCCAGCCGATCCACCTTAGTTGCTGCGCTTGGCCTTGAAGCGGAAGGTCACGCCGACCGCGTCCTTGATCGTGCCCGTGTCGGCCCATTCGCCCGTGCCGACGCCAAAGGCCGTGCGGCTTAGCGGCGCCGTGCCGGCCACGGTTGCGTCGTCGCCCTTGATGTCGAGCGTGAAGTCCACCGTCACCGGCCGCTGCTGCCCGTGCAGCGAGAGCGTGCCCGCAGCCCGATAGGCCTTGCCGCCGCGATGGGTGATGCGGGTGGAGCGGAACGTTGCCTTGGGATGCGTGGCCACGTCAAAGAAGCCGTCACTGCGCAGCGTGTCGTCACGCTGGCTGTCCGCCGTATCGACCGAGGCAAGATCGATCGTCACGCTGATCCTGGAATTCGGCAGATCGTCGGGACTGAACAGGATGTCGCCATCCCAGCGCTTGAAGGCGCCGTCGACCGCGGAGCCGGAATAATCCGCCTTGAAGCCGAGCTGACCGCCCGACTGGATACGCCAGGGAACGGCCGCCTTAGCCGCGTCATCGGTCGCTGCCTCGTTCACCGTCGCATTCCCGACCTGCGGCTCGCTTGCCGCAGCGGCATTCACCACATTGTCGGCCTCGTTCATCGCGTTGGCGGCATTGGCCGCGTTGGAAGGCTCGTCGACCGGGGCCGCGCTCGGCTTGGGCGAAAAGGTCATGAATTGTGCTGCTGCCATCACGCCCAGAATCGCGAGGATGGCGACACCGGCCAGCAGGCCATGCGTGCCCCGGCCACGGATCGCGCGCGGCATCATCCGCGCCAGAATATCGTCGCGCATCAGATGATGGCGCAGCGCACCCGCCACGTGCAGGACGACCAGACCCAAGAGCAGCCAGGCGAGGAGCGCGTGCGCGCCTTCGGCGGGATCGTGCCAGCCCGCACCCAGCGGCAGGTGCGGCCAGTGGATGACGCCGAAGAACATGGTCTGCACCTTGACCTTCGCGGTCGAGACCAGGATCCAGCCGGTGATCGGCCCGCCGATCATCACCACATAGAGCAGCGCATGCACGGCACCGGCGAGGAACGCCAGCGGCGGGCTCATCCGCGCCGGCGCGGGGCGCCGCACCATCAGGCGCAGCGCCAGACGCGCAAGGCTGAGCAGCAGGATGGAGAGGCCAATGGTTTTGTGGAGCTGATAAGCCACGAACTGCGGCAGCCCTTCAAGCCCCTCCAGCCGCCAGCCGAGCGAGAGCTGGAACATCAGCAGCAGCGCCAGCGTCCAGTGCAGGAAGATGGCTGCGCTCGAATAGCGTGAGGGCGGCGGGGACATGCTCATGGCCGGCGGGTCTCTCCTCGGCGCCAGACAGTCGGCGCGGCAAGCCCTTGAGTTGCCAGCGGAGACTGCTGTTGGCAAGCGGGTTCCGGATCGGAATGGATGGCAAGCCGAACAATTCGGGCCGGCGGGGCAGAGGCAATGGCCGCCGATGGGCGAGTGACGCAGCAGTCCGCCAGCCAAGGCTAGATCTACCACGCCACCACAGCGCCTTGGCCACCGCAGTGCTTAAGGAAGCGCTGAATGCCGTGCTTTCCGCAGCGTAAAGCAAGTCAACGCCTGGCACGGATTCCGAGAAAACAGGCGGCGCCCGTTAAGTTCACTTTAGCACATATCGATGCATTCCTGGCCGCATGAAAAATGCGCCTATCCCTGCCGAGATCATGATGGCAGCCGCGATGGTGGCCCTGACCGGGCTGCTGGCAGGTGTGTTTCATCTTCCGCTCGTTTTTCCCGCGAGCGACAGCGCCGCGTTCGTCGGCGTGCATTATCTTTATCCGCTCGTCGGTGCTGCGCTGATTGGCCTGTTGGCGCTGATGGCCAGCCGTGCCCAGCGCAATGACGATCTCATCCGCGCGATCCTGATCGGCGTCCCGTGCTACGCCATCGTGCTGTACTGCCACTTCAACGTGAAGCTCTGGCTGCCGCACATCAATCCGGCGCGCTATGACGATGCGCTCTGGATGACGGACCAGGCAGTCCGCCCGCTTGTCGATGCCTGCATGGATATTCGGCGGCGGCTCGCTCCGCTGCTGCCCTATGACGCCAATTTCTACATGATGGGCTTCATCCTGCAGTTTTACGCGACCTTTGCTTATTATGCGCTGCGTCGTCCGGAATATTTCCGGGAACTGCTGCTTGCGGTGACGATCATGCAGCTCATCGGCACGGTCGGCTATCTGATGATGCCCGCCCTCGGCCCGTTCATTTACGAGACCGGCGTCAACCCGCTGATCTCGGATGCGCAGGCGCATATGCTGGCCTTCTACCGGCAATCGGTGGCGCACGGGCCGGTCTGGATCCGCGATCACGGTTCCGAGGCCTTCACGGCGGGACTGGGCGCCGTGCCGTCCCTTCATGCTGCCGGCTCGATCCTGTTCCTCGCCTTTTCGTGGCGCCACGCCCGCCCGCTCCTGCCGTTTCACCTCTTCTGCACGCTGTTCATCCTGATCGCGGCGGTCGCCAATCGCTGGCACTATGTGATCGATCTGCCGTTCGGCCTGCTCGTCGCCGCGCTCAGCCTCGTCTTCGCGGCACGGATCGTCCGGCCCGGCGTTCAGGAGCCGCCGCGCGCGTCCGCGCCTGCGGCCGATCTCGGCATCGCGACGACCTGACGTTCAGGGAAAGCTGCCGTTAGCGCGAACTCAGTCGATAGCCGACGCCCGGTTCGTTGCGGATGATCGATTGCTCGACCAGGCCATCCTCCAGCTTCTTGCGAACGCCCCGTGCGGCCACGCGGAGATACTCCACGTCCTTCTCATAGCCGGGGCCCCAGACGCTCCTGAGCAATTGGGGATGCGTGACCACCCGCCCCGGATGCTTCGCCAGCTCGGCAAGGAAGCCGAATTCCTTGGGAGTCAGATGCACTTCCTCCCCCGCGCGCCGCACCAGCCGCGCTGCCAGGTCGATCTCCACGTCGCCCACGCGCACAATCGGCACCTGCGTCTCGGCTGACAGGCGATGCCGCAGCGCCGTGCGGACCCGCGCCAGCACTTCCTCCGTATCGAACGGTTTCGTCACATAATCATCCGCCCCCAGATCGAGCGCCGCCACCTTCTGATCGGTCGCATCGCGCGCGGAAATGATGAGCACCGCAGCACCGGCCCCCTTGATCAGCGGCACCAGTTCGAGGCCGTCGCGGTCGGGTAGCCCAAGATCGAGCAGGACGGCATCGGGCTTGTCGATCTGGATGGCCGCCAGCGTCTCACGCGCAGAACCGGCTTCGATGATGCGGTAGCCCGCGCGCGTCAGGGCCGTGCCGAGCAGCCGGCGAATGGCCGGTTCGTCGTCGGTGACGAGAATTTTCGCGACCGCGCTCATTCCGCCCGGGCGCCCTTCAGCAGCTTGCCTTCCGGGATGAAGAGATCGAAGCGCGCGCCGCTTTTGTCGGGTCGGTTCATGGCAAGGACCTCTATTCCCATGGCTTCGGCAAAGCCCTTCACGATCGCGAGGCCGAGCCCGGTGCCGCCCTTGCGGTCCGACCCCTCGATGCGCGCGAACGTCTCGAAGATGCGCCGTTCTTCCCCGGCTGGGAAGCCCGCGCCTTCATCCAGCACCGAGAGCGTCAGGCCAGCGGCGGACCGGCGGGCCGTGATGGCGATCGGGGTACCCGCCGAACCATATTTGGAGGCATTGTCGATCAGGTTCATCAGGCAGTGGTGAAACAGCTGGGGATCCACCTCGGCGAAAGGCAGGTCGGGCGAGACATCGAGCTCCACATTGCGCCCGCGCAGCACGGCACGCATGTCGTGGACGGCCGCCACCACCGCCTCGGCCAGGTCGACCGGCTCGATCGACTGATGTAGCGCGCCGGTCTCGATCCGCACCATATCGAGCAGATTGCCGACGAAGCGGTTCAGCCGCTCCGCCTCGCCCCGGATTTCGGCAAGCTCGCGGTGCTGTTCCTCCGTTGCCGGCTGCATCTCGCCGAGCATGCCCAGGATCGTGGTGAGCGGCGTGCGCAGGTCGTGGCTCACCGATGAGAGCAGGGCAGCGCGCAGCCGGTCGCGCTCCTTGAGCTGGGTGATGCTCGCCATCTCGCCTTCCAGCGCGATGCGCTCGAGCGCGAGGGCAGCCTGATCGAGCAGGCTGAGCAGCAGCGGCAGCCGGTCGGAGCGGATCGGCGCGCCCGCGTCGGGCCGGGCGATGCCGAACACGCCGAGCACATGCCCACCCGCCGCGAGCGGATGGAACAGCCATTCCGAAGCCGTCAGCGTCTCGGACCCGCGCCCGGCCGGTTGATTATGCTCGAACGCCCAGCGCGAGGCAGCCTGTTCGATCGTTTCCAGCCGCGCGTCGGGCGGCACCGCGGCACGCAGCACCAGTTGCTCCTCTTCCGGCAGCAGCAGCAGCGTGTGCACGCCAAGCAGGCGGCCCACTTCCGCGCACAGCAACTGCGCCAGCTCCTCGGCCTTGCTGACGCCGGTAAGCTGGCGCGCGAAGCCGGCGAGCGAGCTGTTCTGGGCGGAACTGCGCTGGGCAAGCAGCGCCTGTTCGCGCGCACGCGCCGCAAGCTGGCTCGAAACCACCGCGACGCCCAGCAGGACGAGAACCGTCAGGATGTTCTGCGGGTCCTGGATCGTGAACGTGTGAGTGGGCGGAATGAAGAAGAAATTATAGGCCAGCGAGGCCGCCAGGCTGCACAGGATGCCGAGCCGCAGGCCATAGCGGGACGCCGCGACCATCACCGGCAGCAGGAACAGCAGCCCGACATTGGTGACACTGCCGGCCGTGAAGACGAGCTCGCCCACCAGCGTCACCAGCGCGATCAGGCCGAAGGAAACGGCATAGTCGGCGGGGCGGCCCCATTGTGCCTTGGCCCTTTCGCCTGGCGCGGTCGGCGGCGTCTGACCCTCCATCGGCAACACATGGACGGTGATGCCGGGCGTTTCCCGCACCAGCCGGTCGACAACCGAACCGTAGCGCAGCTCGAACCAGCGCGACCGCTGGGACTTGCCGACGATGAGCTGCGTGGCGCGCGCTTCCGATGCGAAGCGGATCACGCCCTCCACCACCGTCTCCGCAGGGACGGTGGCGACCTGGGCGCCAAGCTGGCTCGCCAGATGCAGGGTCGCGGCGAGCCGCGTGTTGTCGGCATCGCTGAGCAGGGCCGAACGCGGCGTCTCGATATGCACGACGGTCCAGGGACCGCGCAGCGCATCGGCAATGCGCTTGGCGGCCCGCACAAGTTCGGCCGCGCCATGTTGTTCGCTCACGGCGACGACGACCCGCTCGCCCGCCGCCCAGTTCCCGGCCAGCGCATGGGCGCGCAGATAGTCGAGCATCTCCGCATCGACTGCCTGGGCCGCCCGCCGGAGGGCAAGCTCGCGCAGCGCGGTCAGGTTCGATTTGGAAAAGTAGTTGCCGAGCGCCCGCGTCGCTTCCGCCGGGACATAGACCTTGCCCTGCTTCAGCCGTTCGATGAGCTCGTCCGGCGGAATGTCGATCACCTCGATGTCGGCATTCTCGATCACGCGGTCGGGCAGCGTCTCGCGCACCCGCACCTTGGTGAAAGACGCCACGACGTCGTTCAGGCTCTCGAGATGCTGGACGTTGACGGTCGAATAAACGTCGATGCCGGCGGCCAGCAGCTCTTCCACATCCTGATAGCGCTTGTCGTGCCGGCTGCCGGGCGCGTTCGTATGCGCAAGCTCGTCGACCAGCACGAGCTGCGGCCGTCGCGCAAGGATCGCGTCCACGTCCATCTCGGACAGGGTGCGCCCCTGATACTCCACCGATTGCCGGGCGACGATCTCCAGCCCGTGGACCAGCGCTTCGGTCTCGACGCGACCATGGGTCTCCACCACCCCGATGACCACATCCACGCCGTCGCGCTTGCGCGCCATCGCCTCGGTCAGCATTTCGTAGGTCTTGCCCACGCCCGGCGCGGCGCCGAGGAAGACCTTGAGACGCCCACGGCCCTCCTGCGCGGCCTGGCGCAGAAGGGCCTCGGGATCAGGGCGAAAGTCGGGCGGAGGCTGCGAACTCACGGCGCCTTGGTAGCGGTTTTTGCCGTCAAAGTATCGAGTGTCCTGTTGAGCATCAGCACATTGACGCGCGGTTCGCCGAGGATGCCGAGCAGAGGCCGCTCGGTCTGGCCGGCGACCAGCGCGCGGACCTGCGCCGTCGGGAGACCGCGCGCCTTCGCCACGCGATCGACCTGGAACAAGGCCGCCTCGGGACTGACATGGGGGTCGAGCCCCGAGGCGGAGGTCGTCACCAGATCGGCAGGCGGGACGTGAGGAGCGTCTGGTGATGTCCCGAGCGTTGCGAGGTCGGCCTTCACCCGGTCGTGCAGCGCCTGGCTGGTCGGGCCAAGGTTGGAGCCATAGCTGTTGTCGGCCTCATAGCCCGCGCCGGCTGCGGACGGGCGGGGATGGAAATAGCCGGCACCGCTGAAGCGCTGTGCGATCAATTCGGAGCCGACGACCCGATCCCCCTGCCGGATCAGGCTGCCATTGGCCTGATAGGGGAAGACCAGCTGGCCGACGCCGGTCAGAAGCGCAGGGTAAGCCAGCCCCAGCAACAGCGCGAAGAGCAGCGTCATGACAAGCGCGGGGCGCAGGGCGGAAGTGATGTCCTTGAGCATGGATGTTGTCCTCAGGCGAGGCCGAGCCCGGCGACCGCCAGGTCGATGAGCTTGATGCCGATGAAGGGCGCGACGAGGCCACCAAGGCCATAGACCGCGAGATTGCGCGCCAGCAGCGGCCCCGCCCCCATCGGGCGATAGTGCACGCCCCGGAGCGCGAGCGGCACGAGCAGCGGGATGATCAGCGCATTAAAGATGATGGCGGAGAGGATGGCACTGGTCGGGCTGGCAAGGCCCATGACGTTGAGCACGCCAAGGCCGGGATAGAGCACCACGAACATGGCCGGGATGATCGCGAAATATTTGGCGACGTCATTGGCGACCGAGAACGTGGTGAGCGCGCCGCGCGTCATCAGCAGCTGCTTGCCCAGCCCCACAATCTCGATGAGCTTGGTCGGGTCGCTGTCGAGATCGACCATGTTGCCGGCCTCGCGCGCGGCCTGGGTGCCCGTGTTCATCGCCACGCCGACATCGGCCTGCGCGAGCGCGGGCGCATCGTTGGTGCCGTCGCCACACATCGCCACCAGCCGGCCGCCCTGCTGTTCCTTGCGGATCAGCGCCAGCTTGTCCGCCGGCGTCGCCTCGGCGAGGAAATCGTCGACGCCCGCCTCGGCCGCGATGGCCGCCGCCGTCAGCGGATTGTCGCCGGTGATCATCACCGTGCGGATGCCCATGCGGCGCAGCTCGGCGAAGCGCTCCCGCACCCCGGCCTTGATGACGTCCTTGAGTGCGACTGCGCCCAGGATGCGCCCGTCGCGCACCACGGCGAGTGGCGTCATGCCCGCGCGGGCAATCTCGTCGGTGATGCGGCGCAGTTCGGCGGCGGAAGGGCTGCTGCCTGCCCCCGGATTGGCCTTGAACACCGAGTCCACCGCCCCCTTCTGGATGAGCGAGCCGGCGATCTGCACGCCGGAGATGCGCGTCTGCGCCGTGAAGGGAATGACCTGCGCCCCATCGGGAAGCGCGGCCTGCGTCACGCCGAAGCCGGCGCGGGCCAGCGCGACGATGGAGCGGCCCTCGGGCGTCTCGTCGGCGAGGCTGGCGAGCAGCGCCGCCTCGGCCAGTTCGGCGACGGGGACGCCGGTGACCGGGCGGAACTCGCTCGCTTGCCGGTCGCCGATGGTGATGGTGCCGGTCTTGTCGAGCAGCAGCACGTCGACGTCGCCCGCCGCCTCGACCGCGCGGCCGGACTTGGCGAGCACATTGAAGCGCACCAGCCGGTCCATGCCCGCAATGCCGATGGCGCTGAGCAGGGCCGCGATCGTGGTGGGGATGAGCGTGATGAGCAGGGCAGCGAGGATCGCGACGGGGATTTCGCCGCCCGCATAGCTGGCAAAGCCGGGGATCGTCGCCACTGCGATGAGGAAGATGATGGTGAGGCCGACGAGCAGGATGGTGAGGGCGATCTCATTGGGCGTCTTCTGCCGCTCGGCGCCTTCGACCAGCGCGATCATCCGGTCGAGGAAGCCCTGCCCCGGCTCCTGCGTGATGCGCACCTTGATCTGATCGGAGATGACGCGCGTGCCCGCCGTCACGGCCGAGCGGTCGCCGCCCGCTTCGCGGATCACCGGCGCGCTTTCCCCGGTAATAGCTGCCTCGTTGACCGACGCCACGCCCTCGATCACCTCGCCATCGGCCGGGATGAGGTCATGGGTGCCGACCAGCACGATGTCGCCGCGCTTGAGCTGCGAGGCGGGCACGGTCTTCCCGTCCGGCAGGCGCGCGGTCAGCTCGGACTTGGTGGCGCGCAGCGAGGCCGCCTGTGCCCGCCCGCGCCCCTCGGCCAGTGCCTCGGCAAAGGTGCCGAAGAGCACGGTCAGCCAGAGCCAGACGATGAGCTGGATCTGGAAGCCGAGCGACAGTGTGCCACCGCCGGCGACGAGCAGCACGGTGAGCAGCAGCGCCACCACGGCCGTCGTGAACAGCACCGGATTCTTCACAAGGTCGCGGGGCGCGAGCTTGCGGAACGCGTCGCCAATCGCCGGAACGACCAGACTGGCGGAAAAGATGGAGGTTGAGCGTGTCATGGCTGTCTGCCTTCAGAAGAGCTGGCCGCCGGTCATCGCGAGATGATCCGCGACGGGGCCGAGCGCGAGGCTGGGAAGGAATGTGAGGCCGCCGACGATCAGGATGATGGCGAGGAGCAGCCCCACCCAGAGCGGGCCGGTCGTCGGGAAGGAGCCGACCGTCTCCGGCGTGAACCTCTTGCCGGCCAGGCTGCCGGCGATGGCCAGCACCGGCACGATCACGAAGAAGCGGCCCAGCCACATGGCGACGCCGAGCAGGCCGTTGTACCAGGGCGTGCCCGAGGTGATGCCCGCAAAGGCCGAGCCATTGTTGCCGGTCGCCGAGCTGAACGCATAGAGAATCTCGGTGAAGCCATGCGGCCCCTTGTTGAGCGGCCCGGCGAGCCCCTGCGGCATGACGGCGGACAGGGCCGTCAACCCCAGGATGCAGAGCGGCAGCATGGCAATGGCCAGCACCGCCAGCTTCACTTCCCGCGCCTCGATCTTCTTGCCGACATATTCGGGCGTGCGCCCGACCATCAGGCCGGCGACGAACACCGCGAGCAGCGCGAAGAGCAGGAAGCCATAGATGCCCGCGCCCACGCCGCCGACGACGATCTCGCCAAGCTGGATGTTGAAGAGCGGGATCAGGCCACCGAGCGCCGTGAAGCTGTCGTGCATGGCGTTGACCGCGCCGCAGCTTGCCGCCGTGGTGACGACGGCGAACAGGGAGGAGGCGGCGAGGCCGAAGCGGACCTCCTTGCCTTCCATATTGCCGCCCGCAACGCCGAGCTGGTGCAGCATCGGGTTTCCCGCCGCTTCCTGCCAGTAAACGATGCCGACGCCGGCGAGGAACAGGATCATCATCGCGATGAGGATCGCCCAGCCCTGCCGCGTGTTGCCCACCGCCTTGCCGAAGCACCAGGTAAGGCCGACGCCGATCGCGAAGATGGAAAGCATCTGCACCAGATTGGTCAGCGCCGTGGGATTCTCGAACGGGTGCGCGCTGTTGGCGTTAAAGAAGCCGCCGCCATTGGTGCCGAGCATCTTGATCGCTTCCTGCGACGCAACCGGCCCGACGACGATGTGCTGCCTGGCGCCTTCCAGCGTGGTCGCGTCGATCAGGCTCGCGAAGGTCTGCGGCACGCCGCTGGCGATGAGGAACAGCGCATAGGCAAGGCAGAGCGGCAGCAGCAGGTACAGCGTGATGCGCGTCACATCCGCCCAGAAATTGCCGATGCTGCTTGCCTGCCGCCGGGCGAACCCGCGGAACAGAGCGAAGGCGACGGCAATGCCGGTCGCCGCCGAGAGGAAATTGTGGATGGTGAGGCCGAGCATCTGCGAGAGGTTCGACAGCGCGACCTCGCCGGAATACCACTGCCAGTTGGTGTTGGTGGTGAAGCTGATCGCGGTGTTGAACGCGCCGTCCGCGCCGATGCCGGGGAGCCCCCGCGGATTCATCGGCAGCACGCCCTGCAGGCGCAGGACGGCGTAAGTGAGGAGCAGCGCGGCAAGCTGGAAGACCAGCATGTGCAGCGCGTAGCGACGCCAGCCCTGCTCGGCCTGCGGATCGATGCCGGCCAGCCGGTAGAAGCCGCGCTCGACCGGGCCGAGCACGGCGTGAAGCGGCGTCCGGCGCCCTTCATAGAGCGCGAACAGCCACATCCCCATCGGCTTGGCGAGCGCCGCGATGAGGGCGGTGAAGACGAGGATCAGTGTCCACCCCTGCATGGTCATGGACGTTTCCTTCTAGAAGCGCTCGGGCCGCAGGAGCACGGCCACGAGGTAGATGAGGAGGCCGAGCGCGGTGGCGCCGGCGAGGATGAGCTGGGTGGTCATGGCCGTGCCCCTCAGGCGTCGCCGCACAGGCGCGCGAAGGCGAGTGTCAGCAGGAACAGGCCTGCCAGCACGCCGAGCCAGATGATGTCGTTCATGGCTGTTGTCTCCAATGGATCACACGTCGAACCGCCGATGGCGGCTCGGCACGGTCACGAGCCGGAACAGGCCGGGGCCTTCGACGAGGAACGCCCAGCCGACGCTCCAGCCGGTGACGGCGCCGAGCGCGAGGGCGACCTCGATGGCGTCTGGCGCATGATCGGCCGGTGGCCGACGCACGGAGCGGTAGAGGGACAGGGCGCAGAGCGCGCAAAGCGCCAGGAGGGCAAGGCCGAAGGCCCGCAGGCCGATCTCGGCCACCCACCAGCGTTCGCCGCTCCGCAGCCTTTGGATGGATTGCCCCATGGCCATGCTCCAGCGCAGGATTGCGCGGCGCCGATGTGGTGGAAGGGGCGGTTAAGGTTCCACGGGGAATTGCAGCGCCCGCATAAGGATTGCGTAAAGTCGCGGCGGCGCGTGCGCGCTCAGGGGTTTACGGGCGCGATCCCGAAGACCCGCTCGGCAGTGCGATGAAAGATGTTCGCCCGATCCGCCTCGGCGATCTCGACCGTTTGCAGGAAATCCACCGCGCCGGGCGTCTCCTGATAGGGATAGTCGATCGCCCACATGATGTTGGTCGAGCCGAGCAGCTCGATGCAGAAGCGCAGCGCTTCCGGCCCGTGCATCCCGCTGGTCGTAATCACGAAATTATCCCGGAAGTAATCGGTGATCGTCCGCTCCAGCGCCGGGCGGCCGGAGCCGTGGCGGTGCATATAGTCGAGGCGCCAGAGCCAGAAGGGAATGCCTTCGCCCATATGGCCGAGAATGATCTTGAGCGTTGGAAAGCGATCGAACAGGCCGCTGACCAGCAGGCGCACGGCATGCAGGCCGGTTTCCGCGCCATAGCCCCAGATCGCCGTCTCCAGCCCATATTTGAGATAGGGCTGCGCCATGCCGGACGAGGGCGCCCGCGGGTGAATGTAGATCGGCGTGCCCAGCGCGCTCGCCGCTTCGAAGATCGGCAGGAACTGTTCTTCGTCGAGATAGGCGTCGTTTGTGTGCGCATTGATCATGACGCCATTGAAGCCAAGCTGCGTGACCGCCCGCTCGATTTCGCGTGCGGCGTCCTTGGGCGCTTGCGGCGCGATCGTGGCGAGGCCGGCGAAGCGCGCGGGATGCCGTTCGATCACCGCCGCCAGCAGATCGTTGCTGCGCCGCGCCATGCTCACCGCGTCATCGGCCGGCAGCGTCTGCACGCCCGGTGAGGTCAGCGAGAGCACATGCATGTCGACACCATAGGCATCCATGATCTCCAGCCGCTCGCCTTCCACATCGAGCAATTGCCGCATCACACGCTGGGCAAAGGGGGACTGGCCCCGCGCCATCATGCTCCAGAAGGGCGAATCCGCGTCGCGCTGCCCGCCGGCGATGACCCGCTCGATCGCCTGCATCTGCTCGGCTGTCGCAAAGGCTTCCTCGGTGGCGATGCGACGGGTGCGGGTCATGCGATGCTCTCCTGGCGGGGGATGCGGAACAGGCGCTCGGCATTGCCGCCGAAGATCGCGGCCTTGTCCGCGCGCGGCAGGTCCATCGCGTCGAGGAAGGCCACGGCCTCGCCAGCGTCCTGATAGGGATAGTCCACTGCCCAGAGGATGCGCTCGGTGCCCAGCTTGGCGAGGCAGAAGCGCAGCGCATCGGCATCGTTCATGCCGCTGGTGGTGATCCAGAAATTCTGGCGCACATAGTCGCTCGGCTTGCGATTGGACTCGCGCGGCAAGCGGCGGGACTGGAGATCGTACATATAATCCAGCCGGTAGAGCCACCAGGGCAGCCCTTCGCCCAGATGGCCGAGCACGATCTTGAGATTGGGGAACCGCCCGAGCACCCCGCTCATGATGAGCCGCATCGCGTGCAGGCCGGTCTCGGCGGCATAGCCCCAGATGCCGCCATTGAGCTGGAGCGCGCCATAAGCGGTGGCGGCCTGCTGCGGCAGCGAGCGGGGATGGATGTAGATCGGCAGGTCCATCGCCTCGGCCGCTTCCAGCACCGGCCAGAAGGCTTCCTCGTCCAGATAGCGCCCGTCGGTGTGGCTGTTCACGACGATGGCGTTGAAGCCCAGCGCGTCCTTCGCCCGCGCCATCTCGCGCACGGCCCCGGCGGGATCGTGCGGCGCGATGGTGGCCATGCCGGCAAAGCGCCCCGGATGGCGGGCGATGGCCTGGGCCAGCAGATCATTGCTGGCCCGCGCCATTTCGCTGGCCCGCGCCGGGGCGAAGAGCTGCACGCCCGGCGAGGTGAGGGCGAGCAGCTGCACGTCCACCCCATGCCGGTCCATCGCCGCGATGCGCCCCTCGCCCAGGTCGAGCAGCTTCTCGACGATATCGTCGAACTGGCCGGCCACCACATTGCGCCAGAACAGCACGTCCGGGTCCCGCCATCCGCTCTCGCCGAGCAGACGGTAGGCCGCGAGCTGATCCGGGGTGGCGAAGGCCTCCTCGGTCGCGATCCGGCGCAAGGTCACATCCGGATGCGGACGCCGGCGCGGAAGGTGCGCAGCACCTGATCGAACAGCACGGCATTGGTGTAGCCCTGCGATCCCGGCGCCAGCGGCGGCGTGCGGTTGAACAGGTTGTTGACCACGCCGAAGAACTGGAAGCGATCGTCCGGGCCGACATTGAAGCGCACCGACAGGTTGGCGATGAAATAGGCATCGACCGTATTGTCGTTGATGCTGTTGCGCGCCGAGATCGAGTAGCCCGGGTCCCCGGGGCCGACGAGCGTCACGTCATATTTGCCGGCCGAGATGTAGCGCCCCTGGAAAGTCACCGAGACCGGGTGCGCATCCAGCGTCAGGCTGCCGTCGAGCGTCCAGTCCGGAATGCCGGGGATCGCGGAGACCGGCACGCCGGTCTGGCCGGCCCGGTCGACCGAGCCGGCACTGTCCGTGGTGATGAGGTCGAACACGCGCGTGGCGAGGCCCCGGAACGACCAGCGGCCGAGATTGCCGGTGTCGACCGAATAATCCAGCTCGATGTCGAGGCCGCGGGTCTTGAGCCGGTTGACGTTCAGGAAGCGGTCGCTCGCGCGCTGGATGACGTTGGTCGTCGGATCCAGCGTCAGATAGGCGCAGAATTCCGTCGCACCCTCGAAGCAGCGATTGGCGATGGTCTGCGCACCGATGGTGCCGATCGCGTCGCGGATCTTGATGTCGTAATAATCCACCGAGATGCGCAGGCCGCTGAGGAAGCTGCGCGGCTGGAGCACCACGCCCACCGTCCAGGTGTCGGCCACTTCCGGCCGCAGGTTGGGGTTGCCGCCGCGCAGGATGGGCGTGAGCGTGTTCACGCCGGTGCGCCGGTCGAGGATCGAACTGAACGTGCTGGTCTGCGGGCTGAACAGCTCGCTCACATTGGGCGCGCGGATGTCGCGCGAGCGCGTGCCGCGGAAGCGGATTTCCGGGATCGGTTCATAGACCGTGCCGATCTTCCAGGTCGTCACGCCGCCGCTGGTGCTGTAATCGGTGTAGCGCACCGCGCCATTCAGCTCGAGGTGATGCGCCAGCGGCGCGTCGCGCAGCAGCGGCACCAGCCCTTCCAGATAGCCCTCGGTCACCTTCACCACCGGCGCACTGAACGCCGTGCCGTTGGACACATAGAAGCCCAGCGCCTGGCTGATCGGATCGGTCGTGCCGCTGATGCTGTCGCGGCGATGCTCGGCGCCGAGCGCGAAGGAGATGGGGCCGGCCCAGAGCTCAGCCAGATCGCCGCTCAGGTTCGCGGCGAACACATGCTGCTGCAGCTTGGTTTCCTGCAGCGCGGTGCCGAAGCTGTAGGACTTGGCTTCGGGCGAGAAGCGGTTCGCGCCGATGATGTTGAGCGGCACGCAGCCCGCCGCCGCCGCGCGCACGGCGGGATCAGCGCTCAGCGTCGAGCGGCAGACGATGTTGCCGCTCACCGGATCGCGCACCGCGTCGATCGCGCGGGTGAAATTGGCGCCGATGCGGTTGTTGCTCACCGACTGGGAGAAGTCGGTGCGGCCATATTGATAATAGACGTCCCACTTGATCCGGTCGGACAGGCGACCTTCCAGCCCGGCAACGCCGCGCCATGTCTCCACCGTCGTGTCGCCCATGGCAAAACCCAGATCGTCGCCCGCGCGGCCGATGGTGATGGTCTGCAGGTTGAGCGCGGTCATCCGCGCCACCGTTGCCGGGGTGAGGAACGGGTTGGTCCGCTGGATCACCAGCGCGGTATCGCGGATCTGCGCGGCCTGCGTGATCACGTTCACCCGGCCGTATGAGGCGTCGACAAAGCCCTTCAGCGTGTCGGTGAACTCATAGTCCGCATGCGCATAGGTCGCGAGGCGCTCGACCGGCACCTTGATGGCGCCGGCGGTGCGGAACGGGTTCTCGAACTCGCCGCTGCCACCGCCCATGAACAGGCCCTGCAAAATGCCGTAGTTGAATGGCACGAGCTCGCCGGCGGCATTGAACTGGTTGCCGCGCAATGGGCCGCTGTTGATGACGCCGCCCTGCGCGAGCAGGCCGGTGTGGACATTGTCGGAGATGTAGTAGGCCGGATAGCCGTTCACGCCCGGCGTGGTGTTGGAGAGGACCTGCCACTCCTCCTGACAGAAGCGCCGGTTGGGCATCGGCTCGCGATAGCAATTGCCCACGCCATTGTTGTCCGCCCATTCCGCGCCGATGACGATGTGGCCGCGCCCGCCCGCAAAGCCGGTGCCGAATGCGCCGGAGATCATGACGTCACGATCGTCCCCGTCCTGCGAGATGCCGGACTGGAGATTGAGCCGGATGCCGTCGAGCTTCTTGTTGAGGATGAAGTTGACGACGCCGGCAACCGCGTCCGAGCCATAGGCCGCCGATGCGCCGCCGGTCACCACCTCGACGCGCTCGACGAGCACGCTGGGGATCAGGTTGGTATCGACCGTGCCCTCGGACGTGCTGCCGATGAAGCGGTGGCCGTCCACCAGCACCAGGGTACGCGGCGCGCCGAGACCACGCAGGTTGATCGTGCGATAGCCACCAGCACCCACGGTGACGCCGGCCGTGGTGGCCGATGTGGAGGGGAGGACCGAAGGCAATTGCTGGATTGCGTCGCCCACGGAGGAGGCGGCGGAATTCTGCAACCGCTCCGTGCCAAGCACCGTC
This sequence comes from Sphingomonas sp., assembly GCA_017304655.1. Taxonomy (GTDB): domain Bacteria; phylum Pseudomonadota; class Alphaproteobacteria; order Sphingomonadales; family Sphingomonadaceae; genus Sphingobium. Next base: position 140,511 of record JAFKLY010000005.1, on the reverse strand, counting down.
ACCGGCGTCGGCGCCGAGAAGCCTGCGCGGGCAATGCGCGATCCGGTGACGACGATGTCGCTCGTCTCAGCCGCGGCTGCGTCTTCGGCGGCCGCTGTGGCAGCGCCGTCAGCTCCGGCGGGCGCGGTCTCCTGCGCATTGGCAGCGCAGGGCAAGGTAAGCATCAGCGCGAGCGCGAGCAGGCTCGCACCTTGCGGACAACGGCGATTGGTCACGATAGTCTCTCCCCGGTTTGTCTTTTTGCGTCAGAACTTGAACAGGCGCTTGGCGTTGCCGCCCCGCACGGCCTCGGCCTGCGCGGTCGGCAGATGGTCGACGCGATCGAGCACGCCCACCATGTCGCCGATCAGGAACGGATAGTCGGAGCCGTAGAGCACGCGGTCGGCGCCCACCGTATCGACCAGATAGTTCAGCGTGCGCTGGTCATAGACGATGGAATCGAACCACAGCTTCTTGAGGTAGCTGCTCGGGCGATTGGTGATCTTGCGCGTGCTCGATCCCTTCATCCACATCTGGTCCATGCGGCCCGCCAGATAGGGCAGCGTGCCGCCGCCATGGCAGGCAATGAGGTCAAGGCGCGGGAAGGCATCGAGGAAGCCGTCCAGGATCATGCGCATGAAGCACAGGCTGGTATCGGCGGTAAAACCGACGGTGTTGGCCATGCCATGCTCGCCCATGCCCATGGCGCTCACATCGATATAGGGCGTGGTCGGATGGATGAAGACCGGCACGCCCATGTCCTGGATCGCCTGCCACACCGGGCGGAACAGCGGATCGGTGAGCGCCTTGCCGGAGATGTTGGTGGTGGTGGCCACGCCGACCGCGCCGCGATCGCGCGTGCGGCGCAGTTCCTTGATCGCGGCTTCGGGATATTGCCAGGGCAAAGCGGTGAACCAGCGGATGCGGCCGGGATAGTGCTTCTCCGCCTCGGCAAAATCGTCATTGATCCGGTTGGCCAGCGCCGTGCTGACCCGCTCGTCGCCAATGAACACGCTCGGCGTCGTCAGGCTGATGAGAGCGAGATCGACCTTGGCCGCATCCATGTTGCGGATGCGCAGGTCGAAATCGGTCATTTCGGGCGAGAGACGCACGATGCGCTGGCCGCGATAGTCGATTTCCTCGAAGCGCTGGCCCTGCACGATCCGCGTATCCTTGTCGGGATTGGCGCGGACCATGTCCACCCAGCCCTTCGAGAACATGTGCGTGTGGACGTCGATCACCGGTGTCTTGAGCGTGGCGCCCTGCGCGAAGGCCTGCCGTCCAGCAACGAGCGCACCAGCGGCGCCTGCGGCCTGCATGAGCGAGCGACGGGAAATTCCCATGATGTACCCTTTCTGCTGTCCTGTCCCGCATCGCCGGCTTTCCCCGGTTATCGATTGGGCCTGTCACCCCGCGCCGCACCCGATGAAGGCGAGACGCACGGCTGGACCGTTGACCATGTAGATAGATATCTACCTACCTTATTGATTTGTCAACACCTCAAGACCGTGTCCGGCGCGTGTGGCCGGACCTGGTCAGGATCGCATCGGGGGAAAAGGTCAGTCGTCCGCGTCCCAGAGATTCTTGCGCAATTGGGAAAGGACGCGCAGCATCGCATCGAGATCAACGTCGGGAACGTCGCGCCAAAGCGCCTCGCGCTTCTGCTGCACGACCTGCGCCATGGCGGCCACGGCCTCGCGCCCCTTGTCGGTCAGACTGATGAGGCGAGAGCGGCGATCATTGCCATGCTGGCGCCGTTCGATGAAGCCGCCAATCTCCAGTTTTTCCATGGCGCCCACGATACTTGGGCCTTCCACGCCGATCCGCGCGGCCACTTCCATCAACGTGCTTTCGCCGGTCTCGAAGGAAATGGCGTGGAGAATTTCCCAGCGCATCTGACTGTGGCCGATTTCCTTGAGGGCCTGGTCGAGCCCCCGGCGATAGCGCCGGCCGACCAGCATGATGCGCCGGGTCGCCGCGATCAGGCGCTGGCTGTCATAGTCGTCGTCGAAGATCTTGGGGACGATTGTTTCCCGCTGGAGCGGTTTTGGCTTTGCGTCTGGCATGAGCCCGTTTTAGCCTGCCTCCAGGTCATCGTCCAGTAGATAGATACCTATCTAGTTGACAGCAAGCGTGCGAAACGGCATCTGCTGATCGGGGGGAGGGGTGAGATGAAAATAGGCCACTTCATTATTCATCTCTTTCCAAGTGCGGGCAGTCCTCGGCCAGTCACAGGTGCTCCGTGACAGCTGACGAGACGCCCGCTGCCGCCGCATTCGACGTCCAGCCGGTCATGGAACGGCAGACACGCGTCACGCCGCACCTGCCGCTGCTGATCCTCATGACGCTCGTCATGCTGATCGACGGCTATGACGTGTTCATGCTCGGCAAGATCGCGCCGGCCATGGCCGCGGATTTCGGCGAGCCGGTCACCGGCCTCACGCTTGTCTTCATCCTCCAGCAGGCGGGCCTTGCCGTCGGCTCCTTCGTGGTCGGGCCGCTCTCTGATCGCTACGGGCGCAAGACCGTGGTGCTGATCTGCGTCGCTGTCTTCGGCCTGCTCACGCTGGCGCCGATCTGGGCGCGCACGCTGACCGAGGTCGCGCTGATGCGCGGCGTGGCCGGGCTGTTCCTGGCCGGCATCATCCCCAATGCAGCCGCCATGCTCACCGAGTTCGCTCCGCCGCACCGGCGCGCCGCGTTCGTGGCGATCGCCTTCACCGGCTACACCGCCGGCGGCGCCGGCAGCGCACTGGTCGCCATCTGGCTGCTCGATTCCCATGGCTGGGAAAGTGCCTTCCTCATCGGCGGCATCGTGCCTCTGCTGCTCGTGCCGCTCTTCGCGCTCGCCACGGACGAGACGCTGCAATTCCGCATTCGCCGCAATCCGCGCGATCCCGCGATCCGTCGCACGCTGCAGAAGCTCGATCCCGCGCTCGACCTGAGCGGCGTGGACCAGTTCCGTTTCGGCTCGCTTGCGGACGAGGACCGGGCACCCAGGCCGGGCGATGCGCTCTCGGTGTTCCGGGACGGTCGGGCGCCAATGACGGCGATGCTCTGGGCGGCCTTCTTCGTCGCGCTCGGCGTCATCGCGCTGCTCGGTGCGTGGATGGCGACCTTCTTTTACCAGCTCGCCGGCGTGCCGCTGAGCCGCTGGGCGGCCTATTCCCTGCTGTCCTTCGCCGGCGGGGTGACCGGCACGACCAGTATCGGCTTCATGATGGATCGCTTTGGCCGCTCGCGCGTGCTCATCACCCTGTTCATCGTCGATGCCGTGGCCCTCGCACTGATCGGCCTGCTTCCATTCGGCAGCGCGCCATTCATCGCCGCCCTGATCGTCTGGGGTTATTGCCAGGCGGGCGGTCAGGCGGGCATCAACGTCATTTGCGCACAGGCTTATCCCACCAGTATCCGCGCCTCCGGCGTTGGCTGGGCCTTCGGGGCCGGGCGCGTCGGCGGCATCGTGCTGCCGGCGCTGGGCGGCGCCATGCTCGCGGCCGAGGCTTCGCTCTCGCAGGTCTTCTTCGTCGTCGCCTGCGGCCCGCTGCTGGTCGCCGCCGCGCTTGTCGGCATTCACATCACCATGGCGCGCGTCTCGCCCCGGGTCTGACGCTTTCGCAGGAGCCTTGTCCATGAACACAGTCAGCGGGTCGGTCGGCGGCATGTCGAATGCGGCGGAAGTCTCACCCTTCGCCAACCCCCCGGCCGCGATCGATCGCAATCCGCCCTACAAGCGGATCGCGACCGAAGAGGCCTGGAGCATCCCGGAAATTCCGGCCGCCCAGCTCGATCTGCTGGGGTCCGCCTGTCCGCCCGACGACGCCTCGCTGCGGATGGCCGCGATGTTCGCGCGTCTGTCAGCCCTGCAGGAGGAGCTGTGCGACATCGGCGAGGGGCGCATTGCGCGGATGGATGCGCTCGGCATCGATCGCCAGCTCCTGCTGCTCACGGCACCCGGCGTTCAGGTGCTGGAGCGCTCGGTCGGCACCGGCCTTGCCGCCCTGTCCAACGATCGTCTGGCCGAGGCCTGCCGCAAATATCCGGATCGCTTCTCCGGCCTGCTCGCCTTCGCGCCGCAGGACGTGCCCAATGCGGTGCGCGAGATCGAGCGCGGCATGGGCACGCTCGGCCTGTCCGGCGCCGTGCTGAATTCGCACACCCAGGGGCGTTATCTGGACGAGCCGCAATTCTGGCCGATCCTCGAAGCGCTCGAGGCGAATGACGCCGCGCTCTACATTCACCCCACCACGCCGCCCACCGCGTGGGTCAAGCCGTATGACGACCGGGCCTTCACCGGCGCGCTGGCCGGCTTCACGCATGAGGTGTGGATGCACACCATGGGCCTCATCTTCTCCGGCGCGTTCGATCGCTTCCCGAAGCTGCGCCTCGTCATCGGCCATATGGGCGAAGCGCTGCCGTTGCTGCTCTATCGGTTCGACTGGATGCAGAGCAATGCGGATGGCCGCCCGGGCCTGCGCGGCGGGCAGCCGGCCGTGACGCTCAAGCACAAGGTCTCGCACTACTTCCGGAACAATATCTGGATCACGACCAGCGGCGTCGCCTGGGCGCCCGCAATCAAGTTCTGCCAGGACGTGCTCGGCCCCGACCGCGTGCTCTACGCAATGGATTATCCCTATCAGGTGTCAGCCGAGGAAGTGGCCTCCTACGACGCGCTGGACATCCCCCCAGAGCACAAGAAAATGCTCATGCAGGACAATGCGGAACACGTGTTCCGCATCGGCCGCTGAACGCGCCCCGGTTGATCGTGGGAAGGTAACCGGCTCAAGCGGCCGCTAAAGAGGAAAATGGTGCCCCGGAGGAGACGAAGATGGGCACTCAAATTATTGGGAAATTTCGGTCGGGACCGACTAATCGGCAATCTTACGTACGTTCTAAATGGAGCGCCAGCTTTGTCGACGACCCGGACTGCCGGTCCTCGGAACCAGCGGGCACGAGCTGACTTTCGTTCATTCATGCCGCTGAACGTCGGCTAAGTCGGACGATCCGGAACGGCAGGTTTTAGGTCGCAGCTTGCGGATAGCTGCCCTTCGTTGCGTCGATATCCTGACGCTCGCAGATCGCGCCGTTCGATGCTAATCCACCGCGATGCGGTTCGATAAACTTGACCTGAATTTGCTCGTCGCGCTCGACGCGCTGATCGGTGAGCAAAGCGTCACCGGCGCCTCGAAGCGCCTGTTTCTCAGTCAGCCTGCGGTCACGTCGGCTCTGAACCGCCTTCGCGACTATTTCGGTGACGAACTCCTGGTGCTCGAGGGCCGCCAAATGCACTCCGGAGAATGATTTCTGGCTATGACTGGGCTGTAAATTCCCGTGAACCGGGGATTGTCATTGCCTGACGCCAGACGGATGACGCAAACAGGGCGGTCCGCATTTTTTTCCATAGGCCATCCGCGAGATTCGCTCCGGTGGGCGAGCATGCCGATATTTTTGCGCTCAGCATGGCAGCGATGAGTTGGAGGGCGAACGGGAATAGCTCGAACTGACGGAAGGGTAATAGCGGCGTGCAAGCAAGAGTCTTGATCGTCGAGGACGATCCGCGAATCGCAGCGCACGTCGCTCAAGGCGTGACGGCTCATGATGGTCTGTCGCTGGTCGGAAAAGCAGGCTCGCTCACTGAAGCGCGCGCATTGCTGGCCGTCGATGCGGACTTGTTCATACTCGATCTCGGGCTCCCCGATGGCAACGGGATCGACCTCATCGCCGAAATTCGCGCGCAACGCGGGCCAGAGCCGAAGATTCTCGTGCTGTCCGTCCTGGGCGATCAGACGACGGTTCTAGCGGCCGTGCTGGCCGGCGCGGACGGCTATCTGTTGAAGGACCTTGACAGCCTCGACGTTGGTCAGCAGGCGGCTGCGGCTCTGTCCGGCGGGGCGCCGCTCTCCCCCAGCATCGCCGCTTATGTGCTGCGTTACCTGCGCGGCCAGCAAGAGCAGCCGAAGCCGGAGGAAGATGACCCCGAGCTGTCGCCGCGCGAATATGAGCTGCTCCAGTTGCTGGCGCGTGGCCAGAGCAATCGGCAGGCAGCTGAGGCGCTTTCGCTCTCGCCGCATACGGTAGGCGATCATGTGAAATCGATCTACCGCAAGCTCGGCGTGAGCAGTCGGGGCGAGGCGATGGTCCGCGCCTTTCGGAGCGGATTGCTGCGACCATGAGCGGGATCCGGCGGAGCCATGGATGGCGTCGCGCGCTCCTGATCGTGCTCGGCGCGCAGCTGCTATTCTGGTGCTTCTATGCCCTGCTCGTGCTGAGTTTCCATCCCGAAGCGACATCGGCTGATTATCTTGCGCGGGCGGGAGGTCCCATGCCGGCGACTGCCAGTGGACCGACCGGTGCCTGGGCGCCCGGTCTTTCGAAGCCGGCACTCCTGCACCTCCCCGGCTGGCAACCCGCCATCCTGGAGCCGGGCCACGTGACGTATCTCTCCCCATCCGAGAAGGAAGCGGTGGCTGGACCGTGGTCGCTCAAGTGCCTCCGCAATCCCTGCGGGGCGAGGGATGCGGTCTATGCCGGCCCATATGACGAGATCGCGAAGGCCGCCGGCTGGGAGCGGTTCCAGCGTTTCAACATGGTCTGGCTGGCCATCGCCGTTGAGGGTTTGCTGGGACTGGCTCTGCTCGTGCTTCTGCCCCTCAGCCGCTTCTCCCGGCTCCAGACCATCACCGGCCTGTTCATGATCCTGGTGAGTGCAGACGCCTGGTTTACCGCCTTCGGTGCGGATGCGCTGCCCTATGCCTGGTTCCCGCTGCTTCGCTATGGCGTGGAATATCTGATGCTGGCGATGGTCGCGCTGACAGTGAATGCCTTCGCGGGCTGGCAACCCCGAGCCGCCAGGATCGCGCTCGCCTGCTTTGCTCTCGCATTTGGGATATTGGTCGCCGCCATGGCGGTGGGGGGCGATGTCACCGCGGTCGTCCCCTGGCTCGACGCTGCTGCACTCACTTTGGTATCCGCCTTTGGGATTGCTGCCCTGCTGCGAATGAGTCGTACCGCCCCCGGCCCGGCGATCCGCGTGATGGCGATCTTGCTCGTCGGCATAGCGTCCACCGCCTGGGACCTCCTGATCCATCCCACGTCCTCTGGCCCCATGCTGCAAGCCTCGGTGCTGACGCCGAGTCTCACGACGTTCCTCATCCTATTCGAACTCGCGCTTCAAGGGCGCCAGCTCACGCGGGAAGCCGACGAAGCACGCACCGATCTGGAACGGCAGGTGCTGGAACAGGATGCGAGCCTCCTGCGCTCGTCCAGCCTGCTGAGATATCAGGAGCGCCAGATTGCGATCGACGCCGAGCGGCAGCGCTTGTTGCGCGATATGCACGATGGCGTGGGCGGCATCCTGACCCATCTGTTGCTCGACACTCGTGAGGGGCGCCTAACTCACGCGGAAATCGGGGAAGCGCTTCAATCCGCAGTCGACGATTTGCGGAACATGGCCAGCGCGATCGACGCTGCCGACGAACCGATCGACGAAGCGCTGGCAATGTTTCGAGAACGGATATGGATGCGACTGGTCCGGTCCGGTGTAGCCTTTGACTGGCGTTGCCACATCCCGGCTCCCGCGCCGCGTCTCGACGCGCCACGGCTGCTCAACCTCTACCGGCTGCTGCAGGAGGGCATCGCAAACACCGTGCGCCATGGCCAGGCCACACAAATCACCCTGATCGCTGCACCGGGGGATGCCAATCACATTGTTGTGACCCTCTCGGATGACGGCATAGGCTTCGAGCCGACAGACGCCCGTGCCTCCCCTGGCGAAGGGCGCGGCCTCGCCAACATGCAGCGCCGTGCCCGGCAGATGGGCGGCGATCTCAGCATCGAGAGCGCGACAGGACAAGGAGTCCGGTTGACCCTCAAAGTCCCGATTGAAGACAGCTCGAAACGAAAATCGTCAAAATTTACCAAAGATTAACCGTACCACCCCCCGGAACCGGGGATTGCTGGAGGCCACCCAGAGCAGCGATAACCGCTCCCGACATGCCGCGAGGGGGCCTTCGCGGATCAGCCAGTGGGAGACTGAAATGCGGTTGGATACGATGGGATACCGGACGAGCCTGTTGGCGCTCGTAATCGGCGGAGCGATGGCGACATCGGCGCAGGCGGGGACATTCTCTTACGCCGACTTCTCCGATACGACCGGCCTTCAGATCAACGGCTCAGCCGCCGCCACGAATGTCGACGGCCGCACCGTGATGCGCCTCACGCCGCCCGAAGGCGACAAGGGCGGCTCCGTATTCAATACACAGGCCATCGCGTTGAACAGTGATTATGGCTTCAGCACTCGCTTTACCTTCAACATCAATTCCAGTGGCGACACGCCATGGGGGCCGATCGGCGCGGACGGCATCGCTTTTGTCATCCAGACCGTCTCCAACAGTGTCGGCAGCAGCGGCGGCGCCCTAGGCTACGGCGGAATCAGCCCCAGCGCGGAGGTCGAGTTCGACACCTACAGCAATTCGTTTGATCCTGAATCCAATGGCAATCTTACCGCCAACAATCACATCGCGATCATGCAGAATGGTGATCCCCTGAACCATCTGGCGTACATGAATGTGTCGTCCATGCTCAACCTCAGCGGCGGACAGGATATCACCGCATTCATCGACTATAACGGCGCCACCGATCTGATGGAGGTGCGCTGGTCCACGGATGGGTTGCGGCCGGGCAGCGCGGGCCTCAGCTATACCATTGATCTGGCGGGCCTGTTCGGTTCAAATCCGGTCTATGTCGGCTTCACCGGTGGCACGGGCGCAAATTGGAGCGCACAAGATATTGTGAACTGGACGTTTAACGATAGTTACGCTCCTATCTCGACAGGCCCGACCGAAACCATCCCAGCCGGAACGTCTTCCGTCGCCCCCGTGCCCGAGCCAGCAAGCTGGGCGCTGCTCGTAGCGGGTTTCGCAGCCGCCGGGTCGGTTTTGCGCCGCCGCAAGACCGCTATAGCTTTCGCCTGATTTTTCAGGTCAGCTTCGGCTGACTGGTGTCTGGCTTTCGTCGGTTCGACACCTTGGAGCACCGCCGCTTGTCCGGTGGTGCTCTTCTTTTTCCGAGTTGCAGCTCTCAGCTGCGTGGCCGCGCTGACACAGATCTTCCGGCCCGCCTCCCAAAATCTCGATGACGATCAAAAAGCGCAGATACTGGGCAAAAGCCGCGACATTCCCGAGCAAAACCCCCGAGAGCAGGTTTCGTCTTCCGCATCTTTTTCATAAGATCAGGAAGCTAAGAATAAGATATACCTAAATATTTCTGCATTTCTCAATGAAATGTCAGTCGCAGTCACGCAGTTCGTTACACGAAAAATCTCGTTAACCGATCGACAACCAATTGGTGAAATTATCCCTCGTGACTAAATAGGTGCCGTAAGCCCGATTGTATCGGCAAAGCACCGATAATGTCGTTCTAGGTGGGCCAGAACGTAAGACACGGGAGGACGCTATGCGTAATTCTCGCCCATTTATTGCTGCGGGCTTTTTATTTTTTGCACTTCTGCCTGATGTTTCCTTGGCAGCCACGGCCACCACAACATTCCCGGTAACGGCGACCGTTCAGAATGTTTGCAGTGTCACGGCGTCCGGGCTGGCGTTCGGCTCTTATGACCCGACATCCAACACAGATCTGGATGCCTCGACGACCTTGAGCGTCCTGTGCACCACTGGAACATCGTTTACCGTTGGACTGAACGCCGGCAACGCGCCGAGCGCGACGGTCTCCTCGCGAGCGATGGTGAACGGTGGCAATCAGCTCAGCTACGCGCTCTACACGGATTCCGGGCGAACATCGAACTGGGGGAACACGCCCGGCTCCGATACGCCTGCGGCGCAAGTGGCCGGCACGAGCGCCACGGTGATGACGGTGTTCGGTCGGGTGGCCAAGCGGCAGAACGTGCCGACCGGCAGCTACGCGGACACCATCACCGTCACAGTCAATTATTGAGACCGGGATGTTGAGGCCCGGCTTCACACGGCTTGCTCCACTGCTGTTGCTGGTCCCGGCACAGGCAAGCCCGGCTGCACAACTCAAGGTGGCGCCGGTGCGCGTCGACCTTGGAGCGGAGACCCGTGTCGCCGTCGTCCAGATCGAAAATCTGAGCGACGAACCGACCCGCATCTCCTTGCGCGTCTTCGCGTGGCAGCAGGATCAGGGCGAGGATGAACTCGCGCCCACGCGCGATATCCTTGTCAATCCGGGGATGTTCGAGCTGCCGCCCAAAAGCCGGCAGCTCGCGCGCATCGGCATGCAGGTTCCCGCCGGCATCCGCGAAGGCAGCTACCGCTTTCTGGTCGAGGAAGTGCCCACCGGCCCCAATCCCAATCCAGGACAAATCCGTACATTGCTGCGGATCAGCCTCCCGGTTTTCATCGGGGCGCCCAAGGCGCAGGCCAGTGTCCGCTGGCGCGTGCTGCCCGCCGGGCCGGGGCAAGTGAAGCTGCGCATGACCAACAGCGGCGGCGCGCATGTCCAGTTGCGCCGGATCGCCCTGTCGACCGGCGCGGGCGAACCGATCACCGCGCGCGACCAGATGCTGTACCTGCTGGCGGGCGCGACCCGCGATATTGTCCTGCCGCTTCATCGAAGCCTGGAACATGGGCAACATCTGGTCGTTACCGCCGCCACCGATGGCGATGACATGACCGCCGACGCGGTGGTCGAAACGGCAACCTATGCGGACGCCGGGATTTGAACTGGGCCTCTGCATCGGATTGATCGCGGCCATGCCAGCGTTTGCCCAGAGCAGCGCAATGACCGTAGATGCCGACCCGACGGATGTGCCATTCGTGGCACTGGTGCCGCCGCCACGCGAGGCCATGTTCCTTAGCGCTACCATCAACGGCACACCGGACGAAACGAGCCGGCTGTTCCTGCGCCGCGGCGACCGGTTCTGGGCGCGGTCAACCGATCTCGATGCCTGGGGGATCGCCTGGACGGATACGTCGGCCGAGACGATCGATGGCGATCGCTTCGTCCCGCTGGATGACCTCCCGGGACTGGAGGCGCGGATCGACGCACAGAATCAGGCCATTGACCTGCGCTTCGCCGCGCGCGCATTCCGGCCCACCCGGCTGGAGGTGGGGTCAGAGCCGATCCGCCCGACGGACGGAACCTTCGCCGCGTTTCTGAACTATGACGTGGCGATCACGCGCGATCGCGAAACGCAGGCCGCCGCCTATGTCGAAGCAGGCGTATCCGACGACTGGGGCCTGGCATCGACGACGCTGAGCGTCACGCCGTTCCAGGGCAGAACACGCGCGGTCCGCCTCGATAGCTACATCCTGCGCGATGACCCCGAAAGCATGACCCGGCTGATGGTCGGCGACACGGTCACGGCGCCATCCACCTGGGCCGGGCAGGTCCGCTATGGCGGCGTCCGGTTCGGCAGCCAGTTTTCGCTCCAGCCGGACTTCATCTCCTTCCCGACGCCGGTCATTGCCGGCAGCGCGGCGGTGCCGTCGCAGGTCGACATTCTGGTCAACAGCGCCTTGCTTTATCGCGGCGAGCTCAATCGCGGGCCGTTTTCCTTCGACAATCTCCCGCTCGTATCCGGCAGCGGTGAAGTCGAGCTGCACGTGCGCGATATGCTGGGCGTCGATCATGCGCTCCGCACGAACTATTATGTCAGCCGCGCCCTGCTGCGTCCGGGCTTGGCCGACTGGTCGATCGAGGCAGGCGCACTGCGGCACGCTTATGGCCTGCAGAGCTTCACCTATGGCGCCGGGTTCCTGGCGGGCAGCTATCGGCGGGGCATCACGCGCTGGCTCTCGCTCGGCACGCGCTCCTACCTCTCCTCCGACACGCAGCTGGCCGGTGGAGACGTCTCGCTCGTGCTCGCGCCCTTCGGCGAACTGAGCCTGGCGTCGGCCATCACCACCGGCCGGCAAGGCACCGGATGGCGCTATCGCGCGGAAGCGCGGCGCATTGCGCGGGACTGGAGCCTAGCCGTCTCGCTGGAGCGCTCCTCTCCCGATTTCGAGGAGCCGGGCACGCTTCGCTATCAGGCACCGGTCACGCGTGAACTCCAGATGACGGCGGGGCTCGATCTGGGCACGGCCGGCAGCCTCGGCCTGTCCTACACCGATCTCGTGCGCGCGGACGGCACGCAGGCACGCGTGGCTTCGGCGAACTACAATGTCGCCTTGGGTCCGCTCGGCTATGCCAGCCTCTTCGCCCTGGCGACCGACGACAGCCGGCGCTCGGACGTGATCGCTGGCCTTGGCATCACCATCCCGCTTGGCCGCCGGGCAAGCGGCTATGCGCAGGCCGACAACAGAGGCGTGCGGGCCGAAGCGCGTCTCGCCCCGCCGACCGACCGGGGCCTGGGATATCGGCTGGCCATCGAGCGCGGACCGATCGACCGGGAACAGGGCGAATTGCTTCTGCGCGACGAGAGCGGCGACTACGTCGTCCAGGCCAGCCGGACGGATGGTCGGCTGGCGGGCCGCTTCCTCGCCAATGGCGGGCTGGTGCTGACAGGCGGGCAGCTGCGCCTGCGCCGGAGAGTGGGTGAGGCCATCGCGCTCGTTTCCGTGCCCGGCCAGGCCAATGTCCGCATCTATAGCGAGAACCGGCTGGTCGCGCGCACGGATAGCGACGGCACGGCAGTCATCCCCGGCCTGATCCCCTATGTGAACAATCATCTGTCGATCTCGGCGGAGGACTTGCCGATGAATGTCACCCTGGACCGCACGGCCATGACGGTCGTCCCGCGTGAGCGAGGGGCGGCCGCCGCACGCTTCGACACCCGGCAAGCCCGGCCGGCCACCATCATCATCCTGATGCCTGACGGCACGCCGCTCATGCCCGGCACGAGAGTGACAAGTGGCGACAGTGAGTCGGCCTATTTCTCCGGCTATGACAGCGAGGTCTTCGTGCCCGATCTCACCGGCCTCGATCGCTTGTCCGCGCAAACGCCATCAGGCGCCTGCAGCGTGCGGCCTGTCATTGCCACCACGGACACGCTGCCGGTCCTGGGACCATATCGTTGCACGCTGAGCAGGGAGACACGCCATGCGCTATAGGTTGCTCGGCCTGCTCGCGAGCCTGATGACCCTCGTCAGCGCGTCGCCCGCCCAGGCCGGATGCGCTGCCCTGTCCCTTTGCTCATGCAATGTGAGCACGACCGGCATCGCCTTCGGCGCGTATGATCCTTTCACGCCATCCCCGGTGAAAGCCAGCGGCTCGATCACGGTCGAATGCACGCTGGTCGTCGCGCTGGGCGGCACATATGACATCGCGCTCAGTACCGGATCGTCAGGCAGCTACGCCAGTCGCACGCTGAAGAAGGGCGGCTCCAGCCTGTTCTACAACCTTTACACGTCCGATCCCAACGGCGCCGTGTGGGGCAATGGCAGCGGCGGAACCGTCATCGTCACGCGCAGTTTCTCGGCGCTCCTGTATATCAACCAGACGACGTCCATCTATGGCACAGTGCCGGCCGGACAGAATGTGCCGGGCGGCGCCTATGCGGACAATGTCGTGGTCACCATCACATATTGAGCCACGCGCGACAGCGCAGCTATGACTCGGTGCCAGCGAAATCGAACGCTTCTATCGTGACGATGCCTTCGTCCGCCGGCGGACGCCTGGCAAGCGACGGCTTTTGGTTACGCGCGCCGAGAGGCGATTCCGCGCCGACGCCACTGCACGCAACTGTTTCATCAGAAGTGCACCTCCGTGACTTTGCCAGTGTACGAAAATACTCTTGGTCGCGGGCAGCATTTCAATGCCGCCCTTGCCTGCCTCGTTCATGAGCACGAGCTTAAGCTCGCGGCGTTGCGTCATTCCGGGGAAGCTGCCCTGGCGAGCTCTCACGTTGAGCGTTTTCGTCGCATCGTTCCACACCAGATCATAAGTAGCACGAGCGCCCTTCTCATAGCCGCTAACACGTGATTGCATGGGCTCAATCCCGATGCCAGTCATTCAAACTAGCGCTTTAGAGGTTGAACGGATGGCGGCTTTCGGGAGGCCGATTTACGGTCGTCTACGTCCGAAATGTTGGCGATCTTGACCCTTTGTGTTCGATATGAAATATATATGTTTCATATATAGCGTGGAGCACCACCCCTATGGGTATTGTGAAAATCGACGAGGATCTGCACGAGGAAGTTCGCAAGGCGAGCGCGGTCATGTGCCGCTCCATCAACGCGCAGGCCGAATTCTGGATGAAGCTGGGCATGTTGGCCGAGGCCAACCCCACACTCTCTTTCAACGAGATCGTCAAGGCGCAACTTGCGGCCGCACAGGTCCGCGTGCCCGACTTGGCCGCCGCCTGACATGGTCAAAACCCCGGATGAAATCGCCCTGATGCGCATTTCCGGCCAATTGCTGGCGCGCGTTTTCGAGATGCTGGATCAGCAGCCTCTCGCGGGCATGACCACCATGGCCGTCAATGATCTGGTGGAGCGTTTCATTGCGGACGACCTTGAGGCAAGGCCTGCCAGCAAAGGCCAATATGGCTTTGCCTATGTCCTGAACTGCTCGATCAATGATGTGGTTTGCCACGGCGTGCCCGATGCCTCGGTGACCATCCGCGACGGGGATATCATCAACCTCGATATCACACTTGAGAAAAACGGCTACATCGCGGATTCGAGCAAGACCTATCTCGTCGGCGAGGTGGCACCCGCTGCCAATCGGCTTACCCGCGTGGCGCAGGAGGCCATGTGGCAAGGCATCGCACAGGTTAAGCCGGGTGCGCGACTGGGAGACATCGGCCATGCCATCGAGCGCCATGCCAAGAAGCACGGTTACTCGATCGTTCGGGATTATTGCGGCCATGGCATCGGGCGGGAAATGCATGAAGAGCCGCAGGTTCTCCACTTTGGCAAGCCGGGCCGAGGCCTGCCCTTGCGCGAGGGCATGGTGTTCACCATCGAACCGATGATCAATCAGGGCACCCACAAGACCGTGACCAGAGCGGATGGCTGGACGGTGGTTACTGCTGACGGGAAGCTATCTGCCCAGTTCGAGCATACCATCGCCGTCACGCGGGACGGATTTGAAGTCCTCACCCAACGAAGCAATGAGAAAAACCTGTTGGACAGGGGCCGCTAAACGCAGGCTTGATGCATTCCAGGGTTTCCGGAAACGAAAGCCCGGAAGGACATATGAACGATTGATCGCTTTCGCGGGCGCCGCACTAGGCCCTGAACGCCCGCTATGTTGGCGGACATGGGTACGATGTCCACCCGTTGATCGCCATCCAGCGGAATAGGTCGTGTTTCAAAGCGAATATGTCGAGGAAGCTCTCGACACAGGTAATGAAGTTGTAGCCCTCCAACCGGTCGCGCTTCGCCGACTAAAGCCGGTGTGGGTCTCAGTGGGTATGGATTGCGCAAAGCTCTGAAAGCGCCCCAAGCAGGGCCCAAATCGGTTCCCACTCGAAAGGCCTTTCGGCTGGATGCGCTGCTCTTCCCTACTGAAAGGGGTGGTGCCGCTTAGGTGACTCGAACACCTGACCCTCGCATTACGAATGCGATGCTCTACCGGCTGAGCTAAAGCGGCTCCGGTTGACCGGCCGGGGCCAGTCCTTCCAAGGGGGTCGCCCCCTTTGCAGCGGCGGCGCTTATCAGCAGCGGCGCGTGCTGGCAAGCTGCTAAACCACATTCGGCGGCAGGGCGAGGCGGGTCCTGCCGCCGGCTTTGCTGCTCCGGCCCGAGCCCTTTACTCCGCATTTACCCTTTTTGCGGCACAATGTCCCCCTCGCACCAGAGGAAGACGGGTTACGGATCATGGATGCACAGGGCCATAGCCAGGCTGACGAGGCCATGATGCTGGACGAGGCCATGGAAGCGCCGCCCATCGTGCGCTTCGACGAGCGGCGCATGCATATCCGCGCCTACAATTATTGGGCTTCCCTGCTCGGTGATCGTACCCTGCCCAGCATCGAGGATCTCAATCCCACCGAAATCCAGGATTTCGGGTCTCACAGCGTGCTGCTCGACTTCACCAGCGGCATCGACGATCCGACCATTGCTTTCCTCGGCACTGCGCTCGCGGCGCAATGCGACATCGCCACGCCGATCAGCCGCGCCAGCGAGATTCCGCCGCGTACGCTGCTTTCCCGGCTGACCGACCATTATCTCCAGATCGTCGCCAATGCCGCGCCGATCGGCTTTGAGGCCGAGTTCACCAACCAGCGCGGCGCCGAGATCATGTATCGCGGCATCATGATGCCCTTCTCGTCCGACGACGACACGATCGACTTCGTCTACGGCGTCATCAACTGGAAGGAAGTGGCCAGCAACGCGCTGGCGGACAGCATCGCCGCCGAGGTGGAAGCCGCCACGCCGGTCAGCATCCCGTCCGCGCCATCCGCTCCGGTCTGGGCCGACCGCCCCTCCGCTGTGGATTTCGACTTTGGCGACGAGGAAGAGGACGAGGACGAAGCGCTCGAATTGACGAGCGCGATGATCGATCCGGCCGATGCAGAGACATCGCTCGGCGATTCGCTGGCCCTGGCGCGGGAAGCGGCCGCCGCTGCTCATGCAAGCGAGGGGCGCACACGCCACGCACTGTACCGGGCCATCGGGCTCGCTCACGCCTTCGCCACTGTCGCAGCGATCCGGCCGGAGGATTATGCCGAATTGCTGGCCGACTCCGGCATTGCCGTCCAGCCGCGCAGCCCGATGACCGCGCTCGCCAAGCTCGTCTTCGGCGCGACATACGACAAGACACGCCTCGCCGAGTTCGTCTGCGCCATCGACTATGCGCTGGCGCAGGATATGGCGCCCGGCGCGCTGGTCGATCATCTCCATGCCGTGCCCGGTGGACTCAAGGGCCTTGTCGCCTCCGTCCGCGCCGCCAAGCGCGGCGAGACCGCAGCCGCCAAACCGGCGGTGAACAGCCGCGTCCGTCGCAAGCTGGCCAGCGCGCATCAAATCGAGACGGACAGCCTGCCTGTCGACGAAACCGGCCTCGCCGTCGTCGTCATGCGCCGGGAGGCGGATGGAACGCTGGCCGTCGTAGCGTCACTCGCCAGTGAAGACCGGCTGACCAGCCGCGTCTATGCAGCGGCAGCCAAAAACATCTGAGAATTTCACCCCAAGCGGGCGCCGGCAGGGCCGGGCCCGAGTTGCGGTCCCCTGTCCAGAGGTCTAACCACAAGCGCATGATCGCGACGCCTTGCCGGCGTCGTGGCCCCTGACCTGCGACCATCGAGAGAGGATGGCATGAACGCAACGCTGCTAGCCAACAAGCCCGTCATTTCAACCATCACCGACGCCCTGCTGGAGGGGCTGCACGGCGCCGAGCGCGACACGCTGGAGGCCGCCGGACCGGACGCCATCGCCGCGTTCGTCGCCGAGGCCGCTGCCGTGCGCCAAGACGGCCAGTCCGCCGTGCTGATCGACAGCGCCAGCGACGAGCGGCGTGCCGATGGCGGCACACGCCGCCAGCGCCTGGCGATCATCAATGCCGATATGCCCTTTCTGGTGGACAGCATCGGCAATTGCCTCAGCCAGGCCGGATTGGTGATCCATCTGCTCGCGCACCCCATCCTGCCGGTGCGCCGGGACGCGGAGGGTCATCTCCTCAACATCGGCGACGACGACGATACGACGCGTGAGTCGTTCATCTATATCGAGACGGACCGGATCGATGCGCGCGGCCGGCAGGCGCTGGCCAAGTCGCTGGACCTGACGCTCGCTCATGTCCGTGCCGCCGTTTCCGGCTGGCGCGCGATGACTGACGCTATGAATGCCGACGCCAATCGGCTCGGCGCGGGTGAGGGCGGCGATCTGCTGCGCTGGCTGCAGAAAGGCAATCTGACCTCGCTGGGCCACGAACTGCGCGCCCGCGACGGCACGGCCAGCCGGGCGAAGGGCATCTGCATCTTCACGGAAGAGCCGATGCTCTCAGACAAGCGCATCGCCGAAGCTTTCGCCTGGTTCGAGGCGGGCCATGCCGGGCCGCTGATCCTCAAGTCCAACCGGACGGCGCGGGTGCACCGCCATGTCCTGATCGACCTGTTCATCGTGCCGGTGCGGGAGGGCGACACGATCGCCGCACTCTCGATCCACGCCGGCCTGTGGACCAGCGCCGCGCTCGCGGCGCGCCCGGAGGACATCCCGATCCTGCGCGATACGCTTTCCGGCCTCATGGCGCGCTTCGGCTACAATCCGGCCGGCCACGCCGCCAAGACGCTGGTGCACGCACTCACGACGCTGCCGCACGACCTGATGCTCGCGCTCCAGCCGGAAGACCGCGAGCGGATCACCCTCACCGCCATGTCGCTGGCCGATCGGCCACGGCCGAAGCTGGAGCTGGTGACCGATGCCCTCAACCGGCATCTCTTCGCATTCGTCTGGATGATGCGCGACGATCTTTCGACCAACCAGCGCGAGGCGATCGCCACGATGCTCTCGGGCGCGACGGGTGGGGACCTGCTTGGCTGGTCGATCGCGCTCGAAGAGAGCGGCCTTGCCCTGGTCCGTTTCACGTTCGACGTACGCCATGGCGGCAGCCTGCCGGACAGGCAGGCGCTCGATCTTCAGGTGCAGCAGATGCTGCGCGGCTGGGTCCCGGCCGTGGAGCAGGGGCTTCTTGACCTTGGAGAGGGATCACGCGCTGCCGTCCTGGCGCAGCGTTATGCCGCCAGCCTTCCCATGTCCTATCGCGAAAGCGCAGGCCCGGACGAAGCCGCGCGCGATATCCTCGCCTTGTATCGACTGACGGGTCCGGGCACACGCAGCGTGCGCTTCTATCAAGCGCCAAGCGATGGCCCGCAGAAACTGCGCGTGAAGATCTACAGCCTCGAGCCGCTCATTCTCTCCGAAGCCGTGCCCGCGCTCGAGAATTTCGGCTTCCGCGCGCTCGACGAGCGCAGCACCAGCGTGAGCGCGGACGGAACGCCCGGCCATATCCAGCGCTTTGCTATCGAGCGGCAGGATGGCGGTCTGGCGGCGCCCGTTCTGGAGCGCAGCGCCATCGTTGCCGAAGCGCTCGACGCCGTGCTGGAAGGGCGGGCGGAGAATGATCGCTTCGCCGAACTCATCGTCACCGCCGGCATCGGTCAGCGCGACATCGTGCTGCTGCGCGCCATCTTCCGCTATCTGCGCCAGACCGGCCTGTCTTATGGGCTCTCCACCGTCGTTGATTCACTGCGTCGCGAGGCCGGCATTGCGCGCCTGCTGGTCGACCTGTTCTTTGCCCTGCACGATCCCGAACGGGCCGGAAATGCGGATGACGCCAAGGCGCTCAACGCCCAGATCGACAGTGCGCTCGAAAAGGTCAACGGCCTCGACGACGACCGCATTCTGCGCCTCTACCGCGCCGTCATCCAGGCGACGCTGCGCACTAACGCCTTCACAGCGGCAGCGCAGGAGGCGCTCGCCTTCAAGATCGACAGTGCCGCGGTGCCGGGCCTGCCCAAGCCGCTGCCCTGGCGTGAGATCTGGGTCTATTCGCCGCGGGTCGAGGGCATTCACCTGCGCGCCGGGCGCGTGGCACGCGGCGGCCTGCGCTGGTCGGACCGGCGCGACGACTTCCGCACGGAAATCCTCGGCCTGATGAAGGCCCAACGCGTGAAGAACGCGGTCATCGTGCCGACCGGCGCCAAGGGCGGCTTCTACCCCAAGCAATTGCCCAACCCCGCCGCCGATCGCGACGCCTGGTTCGCGGAAGGCACGGAGAGCTATCGCGTGTTCATCCGCGCCTTGCTCTCGGTCACGGACAACATCGTGAAAGGCAAGGTGGTGCATCCCAAGGGCATCGTCGTGCGGGATGGGGACGATCCCTATTTCGTCGTCGCCGCCGACAAGGGCACGGCCACCTTCTCCGACGTGGCCAATGGGCTGGCCATCGAGCGCAAGTTCTGGTTGGGCGATGCCTTCGCCAGCGGCGGCTCCAATGGCTATGACCACAAGGCGATGGGCATCACTGCGCGCGGCGCCTGGATCAGCGTCCAGCGCCATTTCGCCGAGATGGGCATCGACGTGCAGAAGGAGAGCGTCCGCGTCATCGGCGTGGGTGACATGTCGGGCGACGTCTTCGGCAACGGCATGCTGCTGTCCAAGGCCATCAAGCTTGTGGCCGCCTTCGACCATCGTCACATCTTCATCGATCCCGATCCCGATCCGGCCGTGAGCTGGAAGGAGCGCGCACGCCTGTTCAAGCTGCCACGCTCGAGCTGGGACGACTATGACAAGGCGCTGATCAGCAAGGGTGGCGGCGTCTTCCCGCGTAGCCTCAAGAGCATCCCGCTCAGCAAGGAAATGCAGGCCATCATCGGCACGCAGGAGAGCGCGATGGAGCCGGCGGCCTTCATCTCCGCTTTGCTGCGCGCGCAGACCGACCTGCTCTGGTTCGGCGGCATCGGCACCTACATCAAGGCCGCCGGGCAGAACAACGCCGAGGTGGGCGACGCCGCCAACGACCGGCTGCGTGTGGATGGCGAGGACGTGCATGCCCGCGTCATCGGCGAGGGCGCCAATCTGGGCGTGACTCAGGCCGGCCGCATTGCCTTCGCCCTGCGCGGCGGTCGCATCAACACCGACTTCATCGACAATTCGGCCGGCGTCGATTGCTCCGACAATGAAGTGAACATCAAGATCGCCCTCAACAAGGAAATGATCGAGGGCCGTCTCGAAGAAGGCGCGCGCAATGCCTTGCTGGCCGAGATGACCGACGAGGTCGCGAAGATCGTGCTGGAGGACAACCGGTTGCAAGCGCTTGGCCTGTCGATCGCGCAATCGGGCGGGGCGGACGATCTCGCCTCCTATGTGCGGCTCATCGCCACGCTGGAGGCCGGCGGCCATCTCGACCGGCGCGTGGAGGGTCTGGCAAGCGATCAGGAACTGCTGCGCCGTGCGGGCGATGGTGTCGGTCTTACCCGGCCGGAGCTGGCGGTGCTTATCTCCACCGCCAAGCTGGCGCTGCAGGGCGCGATCGAGTCCAGCAGCCTGGCGAAGGACGGGGCGCTGAAGCGCGATCTCTTCCACGCCTTCCCGCGACAGATGCAGGAGCGCGAGGCCGATGCCATCGCCGCGCATCAGCTGCGCGGCGAGATCATCGCCACCAAGCTCGCCAATCGCATCGTCAACCGTCTTGGCGTCATCCTGCCCTTCAGCCTCGCCGAGGAAGCGAGCTGCACGCTGGACGAGATTGCGCGTGCGTTCGTCATCGTCGAGCAGTTGTTCGACCTTGATGCGCTGTGGGACGAGATCGATGCGGCCAAGCTCTCCGAGCAGGCCCGTCTCGCGCTGTACCGGCAGGTGGCGACGGCCGTTGCCGGCCATATCGGCGACACGCACCAGTCCTTGCCCTCCGGCATGCAGCCTAGCGCGGCGATCTCCGCGCTCGCGCCGGCGCTCGCGGCGGTCGGCAAGACGGTCGACAGTCTGCTCCAGCCCGAGCCGGCCCGGCGCACGGCCGCCGCACTTGCCGATCTGACCGCGTTCGGCGTGCCCAAGGCGCTCGCCCAGCGCGTCGTCATGCTGGTCAAGATGGAGGGCACAATCGGCCTCGCCATGCTGGCGCGGGACCTCGGGCAGGACGAGCTGGCCGTCACACGGGCCTTCACCTGGCTGGGCGAAGCGCTGGCGATCGACTGGTTGCAGGGCGTTGCCGCCCGCATGACTCCCAGCGATCCCTGGGAGCGACTGCTGGTGACCGGCAGCGCGCGCGATCTCCAGCAGATGCGCCTCTCCTTCCTGGCCGGCGCGAAGTCCAGGGAAGCGGGGCCTTTTGTCGGCGAGTGGCTGCAAAAGCACGAGGCCGCCGTGGCCAAGTTCCGCCAGCTCATCACGCGCGCTCAGGCCGCTGCCAACCCGTCCGCGGCCATGGTCGCAGAGCTGGCCGGGCAGGCGAGGGCACTGCTCGCGCGGTGAAAGACTGATCTCTCGACCTCTCCCCCTACGCGGCTCGCTGGCCGTTGGGGGAGGGGCCTATTTCTTCTCAGATGGTGCGCGCGGCTTCATCAGCCACGGTTTGACGACGCCGCTGGGCCGGGGCGTGCCATCCAGCCGTACGGCGCGAATGATCGACACGCGCTTCTTGATCATCTGGCCGAACATGACACCGCGCCCGCAGCAGGTATCCAGCGCCAGAATGCGCTTGATGACGTCCATGCCCGAAACGACCTGACCGAAGGCGGCATAGCCGGAATAGCCCGGCCGGGCATCGAGCGTCGGATTGGGGCCGATCTGGATCGAGAAATTGCCCGTGCCGCTATTCTCTTCCTTGTGCCGCGCCATGGAAATGGTGCCGTCGAGATGCCTGAGCCCGGTCTTGCTGGTCGGCTCCAGCTCCACGGTGGGGAAATAGACGCGCCGCGCCTCGGTATCGATCCCGCCCTGCACGAAGCCCAGCCGTGGGTTATCCTTGCGCCGGTACGCCCGGTAGAACGTCGTGTTGTCGAGCCGCCCGTCGTCGACATAGATCATGAAATTCGCGACCGTCTTTGGCGCCGCCTTCGCGTTCAGCGCCAGCACGATATTGCCCGCGCTCGTTTCGAGCCGCACCCGGACAAAACCCGGCGTCGCTTTGGTAGCTGACTGGGCGGACGCGGCGGCGAGGGGAAGGACGGCAAGCAGGCACGCGAACAGGAGACGGGAAATCAGTGTCATGGCTCTCGGGATAGGCTGTTTCTAACGAACGCCGCCTGAACATGTCACAGGGAGACCGACCGTTTCAACTGCGACCTGCCGTCAGCCCCTTGCACAAGCGGCTGACGGCGACCGTTGAAGAAGCCCTCAGGCCGTCACTTTCTGTCGGTTGGCGACCAGATGATCCACCACACTCGGGTCGGCCAGCGTCGATGTGTCGCCAAGCTGATCCACCGCATCTTCGGCGATCTTGCGCAGGATGCGGCGCATGATCTTGCCCGAGCGGGTCTTGGGCAGGGCAGGCGCGAACTGGATGACATCCGGCGTCGCAATGGGGCCGATCTCATGGCGGACCCATTGCACCAGCTCCTTGCGCAGCGCGGCGTCGCCTTCCTCGCCGGCATTCAGCGTGACATAGGCATAGATGCCCTGCCCCTTGATGTCGTGCGGCATGCCGACCACGGCGGCCTCGGCCACCTTGGCATGCGCAACCAGCGCGGATTCGATCTCCGCCGTGCCCATGCGATGGCCCGAGACGTTGATGACATCGTCGACGCGGCCAGTGATCCAGTAATAGCCGTCCTCATCCCGGCGGCAGCCGTCCCCGGTGAAATATTTGCCGGGATAGGTGCTGAAATAGGTCTGGAAGAAGCGCTCATGATCGCCCCAGACGGTGCGCATCTGGCCCGGCCAGCTATCGGCGATGACCAGATTGCCCTCGCAGGCGCCATCCAGCACATGGCCCTCGGTATCCACAAGCTGCGGCACGACCCCGAAGAAGGGCTTGGTCGCGCTGCCGGGCTTCAGATCGATCGCGCCGGGCAACGGCGTGATCATGTGGCCGCCTGTCTCGGTCTGCCACCAGGTGTCCATGATCGGGCAGCGCCCGTCGCCAACGACCTTGTGATACCATTCCCACGCCTCGGGATTGATCGGCTCGCCGACCGAACCGAGAATGCGCAGCGAAGCGCGGCTCGTCTTCTTCACCCACTCATCGCCCTCGCGCATGAGCGCTCGCAGCGCCGTCGGCGCGGCATAGAAGGTGCTGACGTTGAACTGATCGACGACCTGCCAGAAGCGGCTGAAATCCGGATAATTGGGCACACCCTCGAACATCACCGTGGTCGCGCCGTTGGCGAGCGGTCCATAGACGATGTAGCTGTGGCCCGTGACCCAGCCGATGTCGGCGGCGCACCAGTAGATATCGCCGGGGCGATAATCGAAGACATAGTGATGCGTCATGGCGGCCCACAGGAGATAGCCGCCGGTGGTGTGCAGCACGCCCTTGGGCTTGCCGGTGGAGCCGCTGGTGTAGAGAATGAACAGGGGATCCTCGGCGCCGATTTCCTCCGCCGGGCAATCCGCCGACACCTGCTCACGCAGCTGATGATACCAGTGATCGCGGCCTTCGGTCATCGCCACAGCCCCACCGGTGCGCTGCACCACCACGACCGAGGTGACCGACGTGCAGCTTTGCAGGGCCTCGTCCACATTGGCCTTGAGCGGTATTTTCTTGCCACCGCGCAGACCTTCGTCAGCCGTGATGACGATCGTTGAATCGCAATCGACGATGCGTCCCGCGAGACTGTCCGGCGAGAAACCTCCGAACACGATCGAGTGGATTGCTCCGATACGCGCGCAGGCCAGCATGGCCACCGCCGCTTCGGGAATCATGGGCAGGTAGATGGTAACGCGATCGCCCTTCTGGACCCCCTGCGCCTTCAGGACGTTGGCGAAGCGGCAGACGTCCTCATGAAGCTGCCGGTAAGTGATCGTCCGGCTCTCGGACGGATCATCGCCAGCCCAGAGGATGGCGGGCACATCACCCCGCTCGGCCAGATGCCGGTCCAGGCAATTGGCGGCAATGTTGAGTGTCCCGTCCCCGAACCAGCGGATACCGAAATCGGCCTCGGCAAAACTGGTCTGCTTGACCTGCGTAAACGGCCTGATCCAGTCGAGCCGCGCCGCCTGCTCACGCCAGAAACCCTCCGGATCGCTCACCGAGCGGGCATAGAGGCGGGAATAGTCGTCGGCATTGACATAGGCCCGGTCACGCCACGCGGCAGGGACGGGATAGACGGTCTGGCTCACTAGGGCACTCCCAAGACTGATTGGGCGCCAGCTCAGCGGGAGGCCAGCGCCCACGCCAAGCATAGCGGCCCAATCCTCGTCGGGCCACCCAGATCATTACTGCAGAATCGAGAGCGTGACAGGGGAACGGGAGCGGGGTCGCGGAGGGAGAGAGGACCACAGAGCGCCGGTCCAACAGGGCGCCGCGCGCCGGAAGTTCACGAAGTTCACGACACGGGGGCGTGAACTTCCGCTTCCCAGGCCGTTCGCGGGCCACTGGTGAGGCGGGCGCCGGAGCCTGTCCCGGCAAGCCTGCGCCGCCGGGTTCGCGATATGCCGCACTGAGAAAGAGCCGCGTGGCGCCTGCGCCTGTCATCGGAGGAGGGGCAGGGCTCGCAATGATCTGCCATCGCCGTCCGAGTGTAGGACAGCAAAAAAGCGCGGCGGATGAGGGGGCCTCATCCCGGCAAGCGGTGCGGCGCATAGCATTGCCAGGTGGTCGGGTGCGGACCGTCCTCTTTCACCCGATGACTTGCAGAAAGACCGGTCGGTCCGACCTCTCAACTCCAGTTTCCTGGCCTAGCCGTCGCCGCTCCACAGCATGCGCCCGTCGGGATCAGACAGCTGCGCGAGTCGGCGGGCTGCGCGCCGGGCGAGGCGCTGGACTTCCGCCTTGCGCCGCGCCGCCGCCAGGGGCTCGCTCGGCGCCGGACGAATGATCTCCGCATCATATTGATCCGCGACGATCAGCCCGGTGCGCGCGGGCCAGAGCGCCTCGCTCTCGAAGAGAGTCAGGTCGAAGCCCGCCGGCACCGCCCAGAAATAGCGGTCGCAATAATCGAAATAGTCGGGCCACTTGCCATCGCCGAGCAAGTCCGCCCGGCTGCACTTGATCTCGACCGCGACGATCATCCCGCGCGCATCCACCGCCATGATGTCGAGCCGGCGGCCATTGGGCAGCGGCACTTCCGCCACGCCGAAAATGTCGTGCCGGGCAAAGAGCCGCATCACACCGCGAGTCACCGCGAGGGCTGTTCCGTCCGTCAATGCGGTGGGCGAAACGAGTTCAGGGGCCGAGGACGAATCCATGGCCCCTGACTAGAACATGTCATGAACAAGAACAAGGGACCGGTGCGTTTCCGGTCCCTTTCGCGTTCTCAGCGATAGAAGACGTGACCGCCGATGCGCGTCACGCGCTCCTTAGCCCAGCCGGGCGACACGCGCGTGGCATGGAAGAACAGGGCGCCCTGCACCGGGTTGGCCCAGCTGCCATCGCGCGCGATCTGCGCAATTGCGCGGGCCGTGCGCCACTGGTTTGCATTGCCGGGGATGGCCGGCAGGCGACCGCCACGCACAAAGCTGAACTGCCCCGGCTGCGTCACCACGCCACACAGGCTGCTTGGAAAGCGGCCTGACTTGGCACGCTGGAGCACCACATGGGCAACGGCCAGCTGGCCAGCCAGGCTCTCGCTGCGCGCTTCATAATAGATGGCGGTAGCGAGGCAGCGCTCGTCCGCATCGGACTCATCGCCAACATCGGAAATCTGCACGAGCTCGGCAAGCGTATCCGCCTGCTCGGACTGAACGGCGCTTTCGGCGCCGTCAGCAGCATGGGTGCTTGCGGAAATCTGGGATTCGGGCTCGACCGTGACAGGCATCGCGACATTGTTGGCGACGAGGACGGGAGCCTCAAGAGCGTTCGAAACGGTCTTCCTGGCGGAGCCGTCAGTGACTTCTGCCAGGGCAAAGGTGGACGAAAGGAGTCCAACGGCCGCCATCACGGCAACCACAACACGATTGGGCATTCATTCTCTGGTCTGTGCGGTGGGTCGGCTGACGAAGTCCGGACTGCATCAAGATGCGGTCACGCGGTGCTTCGGTCCGCCCCCCGTCTGCGTGTTTGCGTTGGCAAGCCCCCATGACCTGCCAGATGCAACCTGCGCGAGTGGAGGCGCCTTTGGCCGCCCGGGACCGGCAAGTCAAGCTGCGCAAAGCACCTCGGCGGCGAAGCGTTGCCCGTCCGCGATATCCAGTTCAACGACCCAGATATCGGGGTCCACCCGTGTCCGACGCTCAATATATTGATAGATTTCAGCCTGTTGAACGGCGCCCTGCGGCCCACAGGACGTCAGCTGAACGGTCCCGTCCAAACCGGTAATCCGCTCGAAAAACCCGATATTCTCGCCTCGATCGACAATCTGGACGACGATTGTCCCGCTCTGGGACTCGCCTTTGTGGAGCACGGTGGCCATGCCGCCTTCCGTCTGCACCCGGCGCCGTAGCGCACCAACGAGCATGTCGCTCGTCAGCCGCGCGCTCATGCCGGCGAGGCTCCGGCTTCTGCGTATCCGGGCAGGCTGGTGAGCGATATGGTGGAGCGCATGAACGTGCCCGTCCCGCGCCCGACTTCCTCGCCCTCGCCATCGACAAGCCGCGCCTCGGCAACATAGACGCGGCGCTTGCCCGAGAGCCAGCGGCCTTCGGCAATGATCGGCCCTGCCTTCAGCGGCTTGGTGAAGAGCAGATTGAACGCAGTGGTCAGCAAGAAGCGGTCACTCACAAGACTGTTTGCGGCATAGAAGGCCGCGTCATCGAGCATCTTGAAATAGAGCGTGCCATGCGTGGCACCGGCCGCATGAAAATAGGCCGGCGCCACGTCGAAGACGATCCGGGCCTCACCGGGCGCGGTGATCTGGAGCGAGGATGGGAACAGGCGATTGATCGGGGCGGACGCATAAAGCCGCTCCAGCGCTCGGAAATGCGCGGCTTCGCCGGAAGGCGGCTGTGTCGCCACGCGCAATCCGCGCTCAGGCAGCGTCGCGCGTCTCGCCGCCGGCGAGCAGCGCATACAGCGCCGCATCAGACCCGACACCGCGAATGCGCGCCAGATGCCGCTCATTGCGCAACAGCCGGGAGACGCGCGCGAGAGTCTTGAGATGATCCGCCCCGCTATCCGAAGGGGAGAGCAGCATGAAGACGATATCGACCGGCACCTCGTCGATCGCATCGAAGCCGATCGGTTCGGCCAGCAGCATGACGACGCCGCGCACCCGGTCCAGAGTGTCGAGCTTGGCGTGCGGAATGGCGATGCCGCCACCGAAACCGGTGGAGCCCAGCCGCTCCCGCTCGGTGATCCGCTCGATCACTTCCGTTGCGTCCAGCCCATAGGCCTGCGCCGCGCACTGGCCCAGCTTCTGGAAGAGCTGCTTCTTGTTGGAAACCGTCACCGCGGACGAAACAGCGTCCGCCGTGAGCAAGTCACTGAAATTATCCATGTTCAACCCGTGTCCTGCGGCCATTGCGGGCATTGTCGCGCGGTGGGAGAGGGTGGCCCATCGCAGCCGCCTGAAAATATCGGGCCAGATAGGCGCAAAGGGGCGCCGGGTCAACCGCCGCCCCTTCCGCCAGGCCCGGACTGAAACAGATGCACCAGATGCATCGGCCGGGCCGCCTGCCCGGGGCTTCCGCCCCGAGTAGGCATGTCTTCAAAGTCAGCCGCGCGGCGGCTCGACCCAGCCGATCGTGCCGTCGTTGCGGCGATAGACCATGTTGAAGGCTGCCGTGCCACTGTTCACGAACATGAGGGCATTGGTGTTGCGCAGGTCGAGCATCATCACCGCGTCGGACACGCTGGCCTTGGGAATGTCGACGCGCATCTCCGCAATCACCACCGGCGCGTCGGCCGTGACTTCGCTCTCGTCCTCGCTGGCCTGGAAGACGACATAGCTGGCGTCATCAATGCCATCAGCCCCATCCGGCACGGCGCGATAGGCCTCGGCTGCAGCGGTCTGCTCATGCCGGTCCTTCAGGCGACGCATATAGCGCCGAAGCTGCTTGTCGATCCGCTCGGCAGCCTGGTCGAAGGCCTGATGCGCGTCCTGCGCCTCGCCAGCGCCCTTGAGGATCAGGCCGGACATGACGTGGCAGACGATGTCGCAGCGGAACGCCGCATGCGGCGCGTGGCTGAAGGTCACGTTGGCCGAGATGGCACGCGAGAAATATTTGTCCGCGATAGCCTGCAGGCGCGTAGTGACATGCGTCTGCAGCGCCTCACCAGTAGCGACCTGGTGACCCGATACGCGAATGTCCATCAGCTTTCTCCTTCTTCTTGGGCCTTGAAGCCTATTGTAAGCGGCGGAATTGCCGTTGTCGGCTACCCTCCAGCCGGTGCCGCGCCGTCGCGCCAGAGGGGATTGTCGAGCTTGTCCAGAAAGGCTGCGTGCCGCTCCAGTTCGGCCGCGCTGGCGGTGAAGACCCGCGCCGTGCGCACCGGGCGATCCGCCGCCTGGGCAACGATGTCGATCTGCGCCACGTCCACTGTGGTCATGCTCTCGGCGACCAGCGAGAGACCGATCTGCCGGCCGCCGGTCAGCTCGACATAGAGCTGGGCGAGCAGCTCGGCATCGAGCAGCGCGCCATGCTTGATCCGGTGGCTGCGATCGATCCCGTAGCGCGAGCAGAGGGCATCAAGGCTGTGCTTGGCACCGGGATGCAGCGTGCGCGCGATGGTGAGGCTGTCGATCATCCGCGCCAGGTCCACAGCGGGGCGGGCGCAGCGCTCAAGCTCCGCATTGAGGAAGCCGAAATCGAACCGCGCATTGTGCGCGACCAGCATGGCATCGCCCAGAAAATCGAGCAGTTCCTGTGCCTTGTCGCGGAACAGCGGCTTGTCCGAGAGAAAACGGGCGGAAAGACCGTGTACCGCCTCGGCCGCGGCAGGCATGTCGCGCTCTGGATTGAAATAGGCGTGGTAAGTCGCCCCGGTCGGGATACGGTTGATAAGCTCGATGCAGCCGATTTCAACGAGACGATCCCCATTGGATGGGTCCAGACCGGTGGTTTCCGTATCAAAGACGATTTCGCGCATCGTGGCTCGTACTCGTTAAGGCCGTATTATCGGACCAGCGACCGGCGAAGGCAAGCGAGGAGACGCGATACTTGCGCCCTCGTCCGCCATTTTGGGCAGCCGGTCTCGATTATGATGTCCGCTCGCGCACGCTTTTGATGATCGGGCATCTGGGTCGCGCGGATGCGGGCGAATCGCTGCCCGGTCATGCCCGGCCGGCGGAGCACACGGCGGCGCTGGATGAAGGGCGATGCGGAAACGACCGCCACCAGATCCATCTGCCGCTCGGCCCGCGTCTCGAACAGCAAGGGAATGTCCAGCAGGACGATCCGGTGGCTCCGGTGCCGGGCGATGAAGGCCCGGCGCGATGCCGCGACGGCGGGATGGACGATCGCCTCCAGCGCTTTCAGCTCGTCCGGCTGACCGATTACCCGTGCGCCAAGCGCCGGGCGGTCGACGCCCTTTGGGCCGGTCGTGCCCGGAAAGCGCGCTTCGATGGCCCCGAGCAGCGCTCCGCCCGGCCCCTGAAGGCGATGCACTTCCGCGTCAGCATCGAACACCGGCACACCGGCGGCGCGAAACATCGCCGCGACGGCCGACTTGCCCATGCCAATCGATCCGGTGAGGCCGAGGCGGAAGGGGCGGTGTCTCATGCCGGGGCGAGCAGGCGCTCGCGCAGATCGGCATCCAGCTCGCGTGGTGGCTCCGCGTCGAAGAAGATATCGAACGCCAGCGCCGCCTGGCCGATCAGCATCTCCAGACCGTCCACCGTCTCCAGTCCGCGCGCGCGGGCCGCAGCAAGCAGCGGCGTTTCGAGCGGCGCATAGACGATGTCATACACCATCGCGCTGGCCGGCAGAGCGGCAAGGTCCGGCGCATAAGGCGCATTGCCGACCATGCCGAGCGACGTGCTGTTGACCAGCAGATCCGCTGCCGGCAGCGCCGCATCGAAACCCTGCACCACGCCATCCAGCCCCAGCTTGTCGAGCAGGGCCTTGCCCTTGGCTGGATCGCGCACGACAATCGTCAGCTCCGTCACGCCGACCGAGCGCAGGGCGAAACCGATGGCCTGCGCCGCCCCACCTGCGCCGGCCAGGATCGCCCGCGTGCCTTGCCATTTGCGCGCCAGCAGCGGCTGGAGGAACCCGCCGGCATCGGTGTTCGTGCCGATCAGCGGCCCCCCGGTTTCGCACGCCACGGTGTTGATCGCGCCGATCCGCTCGCGCACGCCGCCCGGATCATCCACATAATCGAGCGCCGCGATCTTGTGCGGAATGGTAATGTTGCAGCCCAGCCAGTCCGGGTCCGCGCGGCGCTGGAGAAAATAGCCGGCGAGGCCCTCGGGCGTCACGCGGGTCTTGCGATATTCCGCATCGATGCCGAGCTCCTCCAGCCAGAAATTGTGGATGGTGGGTGACTTGCTGTGGGCAATCGGATCGCCGATCACCTCGGCATAGGGCTTTGCTTGACTCATGCCGGCAAGATAGAGTGCACGCGCAAATAGTCGAGCAAAGGAAGCAGGGGCAGGCCCTGAACCGCGAACAGGCTGCCGGTAATCCGCGCGAACAGCTGCGCGCCCGGCCCCTCGATCCGGTAGCAGCCGACGCACCAGCGGCATTCGTCCCAGTCGAGATCCAGATACCAGTCGATGAATGCCGGGCTGAGCGGACGCATGTGGAGCGTCACGCTTTCGATCTGGCGCCAGAGAGGTTCGCCGGCCTGCGCGATGACGGCGCCACTGTGCAGCTTGTGCGGCCGGCCGCTCATCCGCGCGAGAAGGGCGGCGGCCTCGGCGCGTGTCTCCACCTTGTCGATCTGGCTGCCATCGTCCAGCTCCAGCGTCTGGTCGCAGCCGAGCACGAAGGCATCCGGATTGCGCATCGAGGGGCGCCGCGCTTTCCATTCCGCCAGCGCATCGGCAAGGTCGCGCGCGCTCACGCCCTGTTCGAC
Organism: Sphingomonas sp.; assembly: GCA_017304655.1. Lineage (GTDB taxonomy): Bacteria > Pseudomonadota > Alphaproteobacteria > Sphingomonadales > Sphingomonadaceae > Sphingobium. The sequence goes on along the minus strand of JAFKLY010000005.1, from coordinate 109,110 downwards.
AAGGCCGGCCTTGATCGCGTCTTCGTCGATCCCGGCGTCGATCGTCTCGAACGGAACCGCCGCTTCAGCAAGCAAACGGCGGCGGCTCGCGCTTTGCGAGGCGAGAAGCAGGCGAGGTGGCGTCATGGCAGGCGGGTCGTTCCAAGGCGGTCGATCACGCTCTTCAATCGCTCCTGATAGAGATGAACGATCGCGGCGGCGGTCTCCTCGATCGAGCGGCGGGTGACGTCGATGACCGGCCAGCCCTGATCGGCGAACAGCCGCCGCGCATGCGCCACTTCGCTGTTCACGCGCTCCAGGTCGACATAGGCCGTCTCCGGCGTCTGATTGAGGGAGAGCAGGCGATTGCGGCGGACTGCCACCAGCCGCTCGGCACTGGTGGTGAGGCCGACGACCATGGGATGCTTGAGCGCGAAGAGGCTGCGCGGCGGCGGCGATTCCGGCACGAGCGGAATGTTCGCCGTCTTGTAGCCGCGATTGGCCAGATAGATGCTGGTCGGCGTCTTGGAGGTGCGAGACACGCCGGCGAGCACGATGTCGGCTTCCTCCCAATTTTCCCAGCCCACGCCATCATCATGGGCAATGGTGAACTGAATGGCGTCGATGCGCGCGAAATAGGCTTCGTCCAGCACATGCTTGCGGCCCGGACGATTGCGCGTCTCCTGCCCGAGCAGATTGGACATGGCATCCGTCACCGGATCGAGCGGCGCCACGAAGGGGATGCCGAGCGCCCGGCAGCCATTTTCGAGCCTTTTGCGCAGGGCCTGATTGGCCAGCGTGAACAGCACCATACCGGGATTGCGCGCGACTTCTTCCAGAATTCGCTCAAGATGTTGCTCGGAACGCACCATGGGCCAGAAATGGCGGATCGTCTCGACATTCTCGAACTGCGCGATCGCCGCCTTGCCGATATGCTCCAGCGTCTCACCAGTGGAATCCGAGAGGAGATGGAGGTTCAGCCGGTCCATGTGGAGACCATGTGGATAAATGGCGCATAATTCAAGGGACAGAGCTGTGGGCAAGTGGGCCGGCAAAATCCATGCGCATTCACCCCATCGAAACCGGCCTGATTGTCCACAGGCAGGGCCATTCGCGCACAGCCTGTGGATAGCGGGGATGGCGATCGGGACTCATCGGGTTCATGAGAGCCCCGTGCCGTCAAGCTGTTGGCAAAGTCGTGACAAGCCAATAATGCCCATCATCCACGCCCCAACAGACTCCAACAATCTCTTATAAACTTCTTAATTAGGATATTGGCTCGTGGATGATCACGCCGACTTGCCCCCTCTGCTGAGCGTCCTTCACGGCCATCGTCAGACGCGCCCGCCGCTCTGGCTGATGCGCCAGGCCGGTCGCTATCTGCCGGAATATCGCGCATTGCGGGCCGACAAGGGCGGGTTCCTCGACCTGTGCTATGATAGCGAGGCTGCGTGCGAAGTGACGCTGCAGCCGATCCGCCGGTTCGGCTTTGATGGCGCCATCCTGTTTTCGGACATTCTGGTCGTGCCGCATGCACTGGGGCAGGATCTGTGGTTCGAGGTGGGCGAAGGACCGCGTCTGGCCCCGCCACTGGCACAGGCCGACCTGGCTGGCCTGACCCCGGTGCCGGAACGGCTGGCGCCGGTCATCGAGACTGTGCGCAAGGTGAAGGCACAGCTTTCGCCGGCAACCACTTTTCTCGGCTTTGCCGGCAGTCCCTGGACGGTCGCGACCTACATGGTGGCCGGTGCGGGCAGCAAGGATCATGCTGCAGCCCGGCGCCTGGCTTATGGCGATCCGGTGCGGTTCGGTGCGATCATCGCCGCGATCGTCGAGACGACCGTGGATTATCTCTCCGCGCAGATCGAGGCCGGCGTGGACGCGGTGCAGCTGTTCGACAGCTGGGCGGGATCGCTCAGCCCCGATCAGTTCCGCGAATGGGTGATTGCGCCCAATGCGGCGATTGTGGCGGGCCTGAAGGCGCGGCATCCCGAGACGCCGATCATCGGCTTTCCCAAGGGTGCCGGCGCGAAACTCATCGATTATGCGCAGGGCACCGGCGTGGATGCGCTGGGCCTCGACGAGACGCTGGACCCGGTCTGGGCAGCGCGGGAATTGCCCAAGGGCATGCCGCTGCAGGGCAATCTCGATCCGCTGGCGCTGATCGCCGGCGGCGCGACGCTGGACCGCGCTGTCGACACGATCCTTGAGGCGCTCAGCGACCGGCCGCATATCTTCAATCTGGGCCATGGCATCCTGCCCGATACGCCGATTGCGCATGTCGAGCGGCTGGTTGCGCGGGTGCGTGGATGAGGGGCGCATGACCGCAATCTGGCGCAATGCCGTTCCAATTTCCGCACGGCCGCACTAGAACACGGCCCAATCGCGTGCGATCCAAGAAGAGGACCTAACCCCCATGTCGATGCTGCCGGGCTACGGCTTTCTCGGCGCTGCCTATCCCTGGGTGCTGGCGGCGCATGTGATCTTCGTCATCTTCCTGATGGCCAGCCTGTTCATGATGCCGCGCTATTTCGTCTATCATCACCAGACGGTGGTCGGCTCGCCGGAAGACCTGGCCTGGATCGAGCGCGAAGCGCGCCTGAAGCGGATCATCCTCAATCCGTCCATCGTCATCGTCTGGGTGCTGGGCCTGCTGCTCGCTTTCCACACCGGCGCCTGGAGCCAGGGCTGGTTCCACGCGAAATTCGCGCTGGTGCTCATCCTCTCCGGCTTTCACGGCTGGATTGTCGGCTATGCCAAGAAGCTGGCGCGCGGCGAGCGGCCCTGGCCGGAAAAGCGGCTGCGCATGATCAACGAAGTGCCGGCGCTGCTCGTGACGCTGATCGTCATTCTCGTGATCGTCCGGCCATTTTGACGGGGCGTTGAGCGCAAGGGGACGGGCTGGCCGGGCACGCAGAATCGGGGGCGCGGCCCGCGCGGCAGCCTGTGGATCGCGTCATCGTCATTGCCTTGACTTGGGCAGGGTCAACGCCTAATTCGTCGGCAATTCCTTCCTCGGGGCGCGCTGCCCTGTGCTCTTGACGCCGACCAACGGCGAACACGGCAAAAACCCGATCCTCCGAAACACCGCCAACATCCGGACTCCCGAAATGCATCTCAAGGAACTGAAACGAAAAGCGCCCGCTGACCTCGTCGCCATGGCTGAGGAACTCGGCATCGAGAGCGCCTCGACCCTGCGCAAGCAGGATCTGATGTTCGCGATCCTGAAGGTCGAGGCCGAGAACGGCACCGAGATCATCGGCGAGGGCACGATCGAGGTGCTGGCGGACGGTTTCGGTTTCCTCCGCTCGCCCGAGGCCAATTATCTCGCCGGTCCGGACGATATCTATGTGTCGCCCAATCAGGTCCGCAAATTCGGCCTGCGCACCGGCGACACGGTGGAAGGCGAAGTGCGCGCGCCCAAGGATGGCGAGCGCTATTTCGCGCTGACGCGGCTCGTCTCGGTCAATTTCGACGATCCCGATGCCGTGCGCCATCGCGTCAATTTCGACAATCTGACACCGCTCTATCCGGACGAGAAGCTGCGGCTCGACACGCTCGATCCGACCGTCAAGGACAAGTCCGCCCGCGTCATCGATATCGTCTCACCGCAGGGCAAGGGCCAGCGCACGCTGATCGTCGCGCCGCCGCGCGTCGGCAAGACGGTGATGCTGCAGAACATCGCCAAGGCGATCACCGACAATCACCCGGAAGTCTTCCTGCTGGTGCTGCTCATCGACGAGCGCCCGGAAGAAGTGACCGACATGCAGCGCAGCGTGAAGGGCGAGGTCGTCAGCTCGACCTTCGACGAACCCGCCACCCGCCACGTGCAGGTCGCCGAGATGGTGATCGAGAAGGCCAAGCGCCTCGTCGAGCACAAGAAGGATGTCGTCATCCTGCTCGACTCGATCACGCGCCTTGGCCGCGCTTACAACACGGTTGTCCCCAGCTCCGGCAAGGTGCTGACCGGCGGTGTCGACGCGAACGCGCTGCAGCGCCCCAAGCGCTTCTTCGGTGCGGCGCGCAACATCGAGGAGGGCGGTTCGCTCTCGATCATTGCGACCGCGCTGATCGACACCGGCAGCCGCATGGACGAAGTGATCTTCGAGGAATTCAAGGGCACCGGTAACTCGGAAATCGTGCTGGACCGCAAGGTGGCGGACAAGCGCATCTTCCCCGCGCTCGACGTGGGCAAGAGCGGCACCCGCAAGGAAGAGCTGCTGCTCGACAAGGGCACGCTCTCGAAGATGTGGGTGCTGCGCCGCATCCTCATGCAGATGGGTACGACCGATGCGATGGAATTCCTGCTCGACAAGATGAAGGATTCGAAGACAAACGAAGACTTCTTTGCGGCCATGAATCAGTAAGATACGCGTCGACTGACAGGGCGCTCGGAATCGATGATGGACATCCTCTTCTTGGCAAGTGCCGCTGCACAGGCCGCCGGTGCGGTGAACCCGCTGGCCGACATGTGGGCGCACATCGTCACGGATTTTTCCAATCTGGGCAGCATGAGCGCGCTCTCGGCCCTGTTGCAGGTGCTGATCATCGACGTGACGCTGGCGGGCGACAATGCCATCGTCGTCGGTGCGCTCGCGGCCGGACTGCCAGCCGCTCAGCGCCGCAAGGTCATCCTGATCGGCGTGATCGCCGCGCTCGTCCTGCGTGTGTTCTTCGCTTTGGTGGTCACGCAGCTTCTGCAGGTCGTCGGGCTGGTACTGGCGGGCGGTCTGCTGCTGCTGTGGGTTGCCTGGAAGATGTGGCGCGAGATGCGCGAGGGCGCACAGTCGCCCGGATCGCCGGAAATCGAGGGTGACGAGGACAGCGGCCTGCGCTCGGCCAAGAGCTTTGCCGGCGCCGCCTGGGCCGTTGCCATCGCCGACGTCAGCATGAGCCTCGACAATGTCCTGGGCGTTGCCAGCGCGGCCAAGGATCATCCCGGCATCATGATCGTCGGCCTGATGTTCGCCGTCGGCCTGATGGGCATCGCCGCCAATGTCATCGCCAAATATATCGAGCGCTACCGCTGGATCGCCTGGGTCGGCATTGCCGTCATCCTCTGGGTGGCCATGACGATGATCTACGAAGGCTTTGTCGATCCGCAAGTCGGCATCATGAAGCTGGTGATGGCCTGACAAGAGCTGCGTGCATGCCAAGCGCGATTGCAGCCTTGGCATTTACGCCTTAGCGTTGCCTCCCATGCCCGGAGGATCAGGCCGATGAAATTCACTGTCGATGTTGATTGCACGCCGGAGGAAGCCCGGACCTTTCTGGGCCTGCCGGACATGAAGCCGGTGCATGATCTCTATATGCGTGCGGTGATGGACACGATGAGCGGGCAGACCAATCTCGAGCAGATGGAGCGCATGGTCCGCAGTCTCTCGCCGCTGGGCGATGCGGGCATGAAGCTCTTCTCCAGCTTCATGGACATCGGCATCAATGCCGCTGGCGGCGGGGCAGGGAGCACGGCGAAGAAGGACGGCTGACGTCCAACTTTCGTGAGGCGTATCCATGACAACGCCTGAGGCATCCACCATCTTTGCCCTGTCGAGCGGACAGCCGCCGGCAGCGATTGCCGTGATGCGCCTCTCTGGCCCGATGGCGCTGGCCGCTGCGCGGGCGATCACGACCCGCGATCTGCCCGAGCCGCGCAAGGCCGCGCTGCGGCGCTTCGTCGATCCGGATGGCGGCGATATCATCGACGAAGGCCTGCTCATCACCTTTCCCGGTCCGCACACGGAGACGGGCGAGGATATGGTCGAGCTGCACTGCCATGGCTCGCGCGCGGTGGTGCGGGGCATCGAGGCGGTCCTGGGGCGCCTGCCGGGCCTGCGGCTGGCGCAACCGGGCGAATTCACGCGGCGGGCCTTCCTGAACGGCAAGATGGACCTGGCCGCCATCGAGGGGCTGGGCGATCTGCTGGCGGCCGAGACGGCGCTGCAGCGGCGTGCGGCGATGGCCATGATGGGCGGCGCGCTCAGCCGGCGGATCGAGGGCTGGACGAGTGCGCTGCGGCGGCTGGCGGCGCTGGTAGAGGCGCAGCTCGATTTCTCCGACGAGGGCGATGTAGAAGGTTCTTTATATACAAATGGCCTTGGCGCGCCGTGCCGGGCGATCGCGACGGAGATGGCGGCGGAGCTGGCCAAGCCATCGGCCGACCGACTGAAGGACGGCGTCCACGTGGCGATCGGGGGTCCGCCGAATGCCGGGAAATCGTCGCTTTTCAATGCGTTGATTGGGCGGGATGCGGCGATTGTCTCGCCGATTGCGGGCACGACGCGCGACGTGATCGAGGCCAGTGTGGCGCTCAATGGCATCCCCTTTGTGCTCTCCGATTCAGCCGGTCTGCGTGAAGCGAGCGACGCGATCGAGCGCATCGGCGTGGACCGGGCGGAAGCGCTGTTGGCGGGGGCCGACATCGTGCTGTGGCTCGGTGCGTCGGAGGAGAGGCCGCAGGGAGAGGCGCCGGTGATCCAGATTCGCGCCAAGGCGGATCTCGCCGGGCAGCCGACCGATGCGGCAGGCGAGAGCCTGTCGGTCTCGACCGTCAGTGGCGCGGGTCTCGATGCGCTGGTCGAGCGGCTATGCGAGACGGCGCGGGCGCTGCTGCCGATGCCCGGCGACTATGCCCTCTCGCAGCGCCAGCGCGCCGTGATGGCCCGCGCGGCGGAGGCGCTCCGCGAAGCCGCAGACCTGAGCGACGACATTCTGATCGGCGAATGCCTGCGCGTGGCACTCACCGCGCTGGACGAACTGACCGGCCGTGCGACGACGGAAGCCGTGCTGGATGAACTGTTCTCGGGATTTTGCATCGGGAAGTAGGGGAGACGGAAACAGGAGATATCCACCGCCACATGTCGGGGGTACCCGCATTTAAGTCAAAAGGCTGATATCTACCGTGAAATGTTGTACTGAGCTGTCGCTAGAACCTGGACCCGGTCGAGGCGCCCCCCGACTTTCCTTGCGCGACTGATCATCAAATCAAACTTCAGGTCATTCCGGTAACGGAAGGTCGTGGATATCATATCGTCCCGGATCTTGCTTCCCGCGTCCTTCCAGCGCTCTTTGAATGTCTCGCTCGTAAGAACGGTCTCGATGACGGGTTGAAGATCAATATTTCCACCACCGGTTATGTGGCAGAAGGGTAATCGGTCGGACACAACCACGACGAAGCCCGCGTTTGGCGTTGAGTTGATCCTTAGATAATGATTGCCTTTCCTCAACTGTGCGGGAGGCAGCGTAGCCTCAGGTACTGAGGTTACCCAACCAGCTTTATCGCCCAGACCCAGCTTCTCTACGAATGATGTTGCTCCATCGGCCCAGCTGGCTGGTTCCAACACCCAATTCTCGCAACCGCGCAGCGCTCCCTCGAAGCCGAGCTGGAGGTCGGACTGCGCCGTTGCCGGCACCGGGATTCCAAGAGCGACAGCGACTACCGCGATCTTGATGGACACTGTTTATCCTACTCGCACAGTTTGATCATGGACGATGCGGCTACGCGCCTCATGACTAAATCGATTTTGCCGAGACATGCTAGGTATCTTACCCTCTGTCCATCAGCCACTGCTCTGGTCATGGCACCCATTGTTCCACGTGGAACAGCCCTCGCACCCCGCCAAGCATCGAACATCCTTTGACCCTCGCATGCGGCGGGACTAGGGCCGTGGCATGGACGGGCATCGCACTTTCGATGTGATCATTGTCGGCGGCGGGCACGCCGGGACCGAGGCAGCGGCGGCAGCGGCGCGGCGTGGTGCGCGCGTGGCGCTGGTGTCCGCTGATCCCGCGCGCATTGGCGAGATGTCGTGCAATCCCTCGATTGGCGGGCTGGGCAAGGGCCATCTGGTTCGCGAGGTCGATGCGCTCGACGGCTTGATGGCGCGCGCGGCGGATCGCGCCGCCATTCACCGGCGGATGCTGAATGCGAGCAAGGGGGCCGCCGTGCGCGGACCGCGCGTGCAGGCAGACCGCGTCCTGTATCGCTCGGCGATCCAGCAGATGATTGGTGCGACGCCGGGCCTCACCGTGATTGGTGGCGAAGTGGCGGCGCTCCGGCTGGGCGCCGATGGCGTGGTCGAGGGCGTGGACCTGGCGGATGGCACCGCGCTGGCCGCGCGGGCTGTCGTGCTCACCACGGGCACTTTCCTGGGTGGCATCATGTTCCGGGGCACCGAGCGCATGGTCGGTGGGCGGATCGGCGAACATGCCGCGAGCGCGCTGGCCGCGCAGTTGCGCTCGCTCGATCTACCGATGGGGCGCCTGAAGACCGGGACGCCGGCGCGGCTCGATGGCCGGACGATCGACTGGGCGCGGCTCGACGAGCAGCCGACCGACCGCGACTTTTGGGCGATGTCCTTTCTCGGTCTGGCTGAGGCGGAGCGGGCACCGCAGCTCTCCTGCGCGATCACGCGGACGACCGAGCGCACCCACGCGATCATCCGCGACAATCTCGGTCAGTCGCCGCTGTTCTCGGGGGATATCGAGGGGCGGGGGCCGCGCTATTGCCCCTCCATCGAGGACAAGATCATCCGCTTCGGCGACCGGGATGGGCACCAGATCTTTCTGGAGCCGGAAGGGCTGGATACGCCTCTGGTCTATCCCAATGGCCTCAGCACATCGCTGCCGGCGCAAGTGCAGGAGGACTTCCTGCGCACGCTGCCGGGGCTGGAGCAGGTGGCGATGGTCGTCGCCGGCTATGCGGTCGAGTATGACCATATCGATCCGCGCGCGCTGGACCGGCGGCTGGCTCTGCCGGCGTTGCCTGGTCTGTTCCTGGCCGGGCAGATCAATGGCACCACCGGTTATGAAGAAGCGGCGGCGCAGGGTCTGGTGGCCGGCGCCAATGCAGCGGCCCATGCCTGCGATCTGGCACCGCTGATCCTTGATCGGGCTGAGAGCTATATCGGCGTGCTGATCGACGATCTCTGCCTGCAGGGCATTACGGAGCCCTATCGGATGCTGACGGCGCGGGCGGAGTTCCGTCTGCGCCTGCGGGCCGACAATGCCGCGACGCGCCTCACGCCGATTGCGCTGGCGCTGGGGCTGGCACGGGAGTCGCGGGCACGCTGGTGGGACGAGCGGCTGGCCGCGCGGGCGCGGCTGGATGCGGCCTTTGATGTTGTCTCGCCAGCGCAGCCCTTGCAGGCGGCGGGGGCGGAGCTGCGCGACGATGGCGTGCGGCGTCCCTTGCGGGAGTGGGCGCGCTTCCCGACTGTGTCGGTCGATCATCTCGCGCAGGTCGCGCCCGCACTGGCGGATGAGGGCGACAGCGAGCTGATCGGCGAGATGATGCAGGACGCGGTCTATGCGCCTTATGTCGAGCGGCAGGAGGCCGAGGTGCGGGCGCTGCGGGCCAATGAGGCGATCGCGCTGCCGGGCGATCTCGATTACGCCGCCATTGGCGGGCTGAGTGCGGAGATGATCGAGCGCCTGACGCTGGCCCGGCCGGAGACGCTGGGCGCGGCCGCGCGCATTCGCGGCATTACCCCGGCGGCGCTGGCGGCGCTGCTGGTCGCCGTGCGGCAGCGCGCGGCATGAGGCGGAGCATGCCATGACCGAGGACGAGGCGCGCGCCTGGCTCGATGCACATGGCTGGTGGGATGGCGAGGCGGGTGACCGGCTGCGCCAGTTCGTTGCGCTGGTGCTGGAAGAAGCCGATCGGCAGAATCTGATTTCCGCCTCCAGTCGCGAGCAGATCTGGGCGCGACATATTGTCGATTCTGCGCAGTTGCTGCCGCTTGCGCAAGCGGGGCAGGGCGAATCCGATGCGGGCGGTCTGTGGGTCGATCTCGGCACCGGGGCAGGCTTCCCCGGACTGGTGATCGCCTGCCTGCGCGAGGCGCCGATGCAGCTGGTCGAGGTGCGGCCATTGCGGGTCGCGTTTCTCCAGCGCTGCGTGGAGGCGCTTGGCCTTTCGCACGTTCACGTGATCGGATCGAAGGTGGAGAAATGCCGGGTGGCGGCACCGGCGCAGGTGATTTCGGCCCGTGCTTATGCGCCGCTGGACCGTCTTCTCGCGAGTGCCGCCCATCTTTGCGACGAAAAAACGCTCTGGTTGCTGCCAAAAGGCCGTCAGGGCGAGAAGGAACTGGAAATCGTGCGCCGCGACTGGCAAGCTGCGTTTCACGTGGAACAGTCCATCACCGACCCCGAAAGTGTCATCGTGACCATCCAGCGCTTACGCCGCCTGTCAGGCCGGACGCGTCCGGCATCGCCACCAGCCAGAAAGCCGCGCCCGTCCAGGGGATTGCGCGGTGGGAAACGCCCATGATCAGCATCGCGATTGCCAATCAGAAAGGCGGCGTGGGCAAGACCACGACGGCGATCAATCTCGCCACCGCGCTCGCCGCCACGGGGCACCGCACGCTGCTCATCGACCTCGATCCGCAGGGCAATGCCTCCACGGGCCTCGGCGTGCAGGTGCGCGACCGCAAGCACAGCAGCTATGATCTGCTGATGGGCGATTGCGCGCTCGATGATGCGGTCATCCACAGCATCGTGCCGGGCCTCGACATCATTCCGGCGACGCAGGATCTCTCGGGCGCCGAGATCGAGCTGATCGATGTCGAGCAGCGCACGCACCGCCTGCTCAATGCGCTGCAGACCGCGCCGGAGCATCGCTGGCATGTCTGCCTGATTGACTGCCCGCCGTCGCTCGGGCTGCTCACGGTCAACGCGATGGTGGCGGTGCAGTCCATCCTCGTCCCGCTGCAATGCGAGTTCTTCGCGCTGGAGGGGCTCTCCCAGCTGCTCCAGACGTTCGAGCGCATTCGCGCCCGCTTTAATCCCGATCTGTCGATCCTCGGCGTGGCGCTGACCATGTATGACCGGCGCAATCGCCTCACCGATCAGGTGGCAGACGATGTGCGCGCGTGCCTGGGCGATCTGGTGTTCAACACCGTCATCCCCCGCAATGTCCGCCTGTCCGAGGCGCCGAGCCATGGCGTGCCGGCGCTGATCTACGACATGCGCTGTGCGGGATCGGAGGCCTATATGGCGCTCGCACGCGAGCTGATCGACAAGCTGCCCAAGCAGGAGGTGGCGGCATGAGCGAGGGCGAGATCGGCCACAAGCAGGTCCGGCGCCCGCTCGGCCGGGGCCTCTCCGCGCTGCTCGGTGACGTCAATCAGGATGTCTCCGTGAGTGGCGAGACGGGCGAGGGTGGACGCGCGGGCCAGAACCGCTCGATCCAGCTTCTCGAGATTGCCCGCGTCACGCCGCATCCCGATCAGCCTCGCCGACAGTTCGACGAGGAAGCGCTTGAGGAACTCTCCGAGAGTATCCGCGCGCGCGGCGTCATCCAGCCGATCATCGTGCGGGCGCTGGGTGGCGATCGCTATCAGATCGTCGCGGGCGAGCGGCGCTGGCGCGCGGCGCAGAAGGCGCAGCTCCACCAGATTCCGGCGATCGTCCGCGATTTCTCCGAGGCGGAAACGCTGGAAATCGCGCTGGTCGAGAATATCCAGCGCGAGGACCTCAACCCGATCGAGGAAGCGCAGGCCTATCGCCGGCTGATCCAGCAATTCCAGCATAGCCAGGAGACGCTGGCGCGCATCGTCGGCAAATCGCGCAGCCACATCGCCAATCTCATGCGCCTGCTCGATCTGCCGGGCGAGGTGCAGGATCTGGTGATGAACGGCGCGCTGAGCATGGGCCATGGCCGCGCGCTCATCGGCGCGCCCAATGGCGTGGCGCTGGCACGGGATATCGCCGCGAAGGGCCTCTCCGTGCGCGAGACCGAACGGCTGGTGCGGACGACGCGGGATGGCGGATCGGCTCCACGTGGTCAAAAGGCGTCTGCGCCGGGCGGCACGCATGACGCGGACCTGCTCGCGATGGAGCAGCATCTTTCCGATCTGCTCGGCCTCAAGGTCGGCATCACCTTCGAGGGTGGCAAGGGCACGCTGACGCTCAACTATTCCAGCCTGGAGCAGCTCGACATGATCTGCCAGAAATTGACCGGCGGTGGTTTCTGAGCGGGGCTGCCGCGCCCGCTGACCCTGGCAACAATGCCCGCGATCGCGGGCTCGTCCGCGCCGTCGGCGTCTGGGCTTTCGCTGCGAGTATCGTGAACGGCGTCGTTGGCGCGGGAATCTTCTCGCTCCCGTCCGCCATGGCCCGGCTGACGGGCGACTGGGCACCGCTCGCTTTCGTGCTTTGCGCTGTCGCGATCGGCGCGGTCGTGCTCTGCGCGGCCGAGGCGAGCGGGCGCGTCGCCACCAGCGGCGGCGGCTATGGCTATGTGGATGCGGCCTTCGGGCCGGTGGCGGCCTTCGTGATGGGCACATTCATCTGGATCGCGGCGGTGCTCGCGTGCGGAGGCATTGCCGCCGCGCTGGCCGATGGCCTCGCCGCCTCGCTGCCCTGGCTTGCTGATCCGGTCCCGCGCGCTGGCTTTATCGTGCTGGTGATCGGTGGTCTCTGCCTGCTCAACATCGCCGGGGTGAGCCCCGCCGCGCGCGTGGTGACGGTGCTGACCGTCGTCAAGCTGCTGCCGTTGCTCTTGTTGATCGTGGTTGGCGGCGTGGTGCTGCTCAGCGAGGGGCGGGCGCCGGCATCGCCGCTCCCGCCGGCCGCCTTCGGGCAGGGCGTCATCCTGGCGCTGTTCGCCTTTTCCGGCATGGAGACGCCGCTTTCCGCCAGTGGCGAAATCGAGAATCCGGCTCGTACGATCCCGCGCGCGCTCTTCCTCGCCATGGGGCTGGTGACGGTGCTGTATATCGCGATCCAGCTCGTGACCGAGGGGCTGCTGGGCGACGCGCTGGCGAGCTCAGCCACGCCGCTGGCTGATGCGATGAGCCGCGTCTCTCCGGTGCTCGGGCTGCTGCTGCTGCTCGGTGCCTCGCTGTCCCGCTTCGCATGGATCGGCAGCGATATATTGGGCGCGCCGCGCGTGCTCTTCGCCTTCGCGCGGGACGGGATGCTGCCGGCCTGGCTCGGCCTGGCGCATCCGCGCACGCACGCGCCGCATATCGCCATCCTCTTTCATGGCGTGCTGGCCGTGCTGCTGGCGATCAGTGGGACGTTCGAGCCGCTCGCGATCCTCTCCGGCCTGTCGACGGCGGTGATCTATATCCTGATCTGCGCCGCTGCCTGGCGCTTGCACCGGCTGGGCGTGACCAGCGGGGAGGGCGCGGTGCGTTACCGGCTGCTGCCGCTCGCCGCGCTGGTGGGCATCGCCGCGATGATCGCGATCATCGCCTTCGGGGCCTGGCGAGAAATTGCCGGCCTGTGCATCGTCACCGTGGCGAGCATTGCCTGGGCGCTCTGGCGCAGGCGGGCCTGAGGGGTCAGAGCGTGGCTGGCCGGGCCTTCGCGAGCTGATCGAAGGCCTTGAGATCCGCGAGCAGGGCCGGGAGCTTGTCCAGCGGCACCATGTTCGGGCCATCGCTCGGGGCGCTGTCCGGGTCCTCATGCGTCTCGATGAAGACGGCCGCGACACCGATGGAGACGGCCGCGCGGGCCAGCACGGGCACGAAGCGCCGCTCGCCGCCGGAGCTGGTGCCCTGACCGCCCGGCTGCTGGACGCTGTGTGTCGCGTCGAACACGACCGGACAGCCGGTTTCGGCGAGGGTCGGCAAGGCGCGCATGTCGCTCACCAACGTGTTGTAGCCAAAGCTCGCGCCCCGCTCGGTGAGCAGCACCTTGTCATTGCCGGTGCTCATGATCTTCTTCGCGACATTGGCCATGTCCCAGGGCGCGAGGAACTGGCCCTTCTTGACGTTGACGGCCCGGCCGGTCGCGGCAGCCGCCAGCAGCAGGTCGGTCTGGCGACAGAGAAAGGCCGGAATCTGGAGCACGTCGACCACTTCGGCGACAGGGGCGCACTGGCCGCTCTCATGCACGTCGGTAATCACCGGGCAGCCGAAGCGGGCCTTCACCTCTGCGAAGATCTCCAGCGCGCTCGCAAGGCCGATGCCGCGCGCGGCGCTGACGGACGTACGGTTCGCCTTGTCGAAGCTGCTCTTGTAAATGAGCGGCATGCCGAGCGCGTTCGTCATCTCGACCAGCGCCTGCGCCGTTTCCAGCGCATGATCGCGCGACTGCATGGCGCAGGGGCCGGCAATCAGGGTGAGCGGGCGATTGTTGGCGATGGCGATCGAGCCGACGGAAACTGTGCGGGGCGTGGTCATGGCCTGTCGCCATAACGGGTGCGGCCCGGAACGGGAAGCGCGGTTCGCCTCATGGTGCGGGCGTGGCCGTCAACGGATGCCGAGGCGATTGAGATCATGGATATGGATCACGCCGACCGGCATCTCCGGGGCTTCCGCATCCATCACGAACAGGGCGGTGATCTTGTTCACTGCCAGAATGGCGAAGGCATCCTCGGCGTAGGTGCCGTCGGGAATTGTCTTGGGATTGACGGTCATCACGTCGCTTGCGGAGCGGCTGAGCAATCCGTCGATCTTGCGGCGCAGGTCGCCGTCCGTGATGGTTCCGATCAGGCGGCCTTGCGCGTCGACGACGCCGGCAATGCCGAGGCTTTTCTCGGTCATCGTCACCAGCACGTCCTGCATCGGCATGGCGGCGGGCACGAGCGGCATCTGATCGTCGGCATGCATGATGCGGCTGACAGGTAACAGGCGCGACCCGATGGAGCCGCCGGGATGCAGCAGCTCAAGCTGGGCGCGCGAGATGCCGCGCGCGCTCATCGCGGTCACCGCCAGCGCGTCGCCCAAAGCGAGCATCAGCGTGGTGGATGTGGTGGGCGAGATATTGGACGGGCAGGCCTCCTGCACCTTGGGCAAGGTGAGGCAGACGCTGGCCACCTTCATCATCGGAGAATGGCGCTGCGAGGTGATGCCGATCGTCGGGCAGCCCAGCCGCCGGGCATGGTGCATGATCGGCTGAAGCTCGGGCGTCGCACCGGAGTTGGACAGCGCAACCAGCACGTCGCCCGGCTGGATCATCCCCAGATCGCCATGCGAGGCTTCGCCGGGATGTACGAAGAAGGCAGGCAGGCCGGTGGAGGAAAAGGTCGCCGCCATCTTGCGGGCGATATGGCCGGACTTGCCCATGCCGGTCACGATCACGCGGCCATGCGTCCTGAGCAGCAGTTCCACCGCGCGGGGAAAATCCTCGTCGAGCTGATCGGAAAGTTGCGTGAGCGCGGCCGCCTCGACATCCAGCACGCCCCGGCCATGCGACAGCATCTGCGCACGGGTGAGATGCCGCTGCCGCCCCGGATTGTGCTTGATTTCCTGAAACATACCAAGGTGTTCCTTCGGGTTGGCGGCGTGACGTCAGCCTTGCTCCGGGTGGCTCAGGGCTTCATCGCGAACCAGGTGGGATACTTCGAGTTCCATGCGTCCTCGTGGCAATCGATCACATGAAGCTCCAGCCGGTTGGCGGCGATGAAGGCATCGACGGCGCTGACGACCAGCGGCCAGTCGGCATGATAGTCGTCGCCCGCGATGATGCCGCCCGAGCGCAGCTTGGGATACCATTCGCGGAAGGTCTGGCCATTGAGCTCGCCATCATGGGCGTAGCCATCGACATAGATGAAATCGAGGCTGTGATCCTCGAACAGCGGCAGCGCCTCGTCGAAGCGCATGCGCAGGATGGCGTTGCGGTCGCGATAGGGCGCCAGCCGCGTGATGGTCTCGCGATACTGGCTCATGTCGTGGCCGCGATCGCCCGCCCACATATCGATGCTGTAGAGATAGCCGACCTTCGAGCGATTGAGGATGCGTTCGGAAAAGTCGCCGGCGGCCACGCCCAGCTCGACGCCCTTGCCGCCTTCGCGGAACAGGGTGGCGACGTCATCACGGCGCGTGAAGCTGCTGGCGAGCAGACGCAGCGCGTCGCTCATCTGCGCGTCATACACGTCGTTGAGGATCGGGGTGGTCGGTGTCGTCTCGAAGCGATTGGCCATGATGTTCATCAACAGTCTCCTCACGCCCGGCGGCAGGATTGGCCGGCGCGGCGCGCAGTCCCCGAAAGTCTCAGCGAGGGGTAATCGGATATCCCTAATGCATCGTTAAGGTCTGCTCGCGCGGAGCGGCGTCAGGCCGCGCGCAGGCGGTTGTTCTCGCGCTCCAGATCGCGCGCCCAGGAGGCGAGGCCGAAGCGGCGAATATCCACTTGCCGCCAGAACAGGCCGGGGTCGCGCTCCCACAGCGGCATGTTGGCCAGTGCATTGGCACATTGCGAGCCCATGTCGATCACTTCGGCCAGCTCCTGCATGTAGAAAGGGAGCGGCTGATCGCGCGGGCCAAGCTGTTCGGCATGCGGGAAAGCCACGGCCTTGAGCGCGATGTCCAGCCCTTCGCGGAAGCGCGCCTTCGCGGTCTCCGCGTCGCCCTCGGCCAGCCACAGCCGCGCCTCGAAGAAACAGGCGGCGATGGACTTGGTGGTGAGCAGGGGCGAGAAGCCCACCCATTCGGTCTGCGCGGTGGTGCGATACCAGGCCTTGGCGCCGTCCCGGTCGCCGGTCAGCTCGTGCAGCTTGCCGGCGAGGAAGGCGAGCGAGATGCGCCAGCGGCAGACATGGGCCGGCGTCTCTTCCGTTACCGGCTCGTCCAGATAGGCGGCGATCAGCCCGACGATGGTGTCGGCGAGATTGGTGAGCCGCAGTTCGAGGATGCGATAGCCGAGCACGGCAATCGCCGCGCCGCGATCGGCCGAACCGGGCGCGGAATCCTCGATCACGCACTCGGCGAGACGCGCGAGCTTGAGGTCATGGCCCAGCCGCTCGCCCATCTGCACCATGGCGCGATAAAGCCAGGGATTGTCATAGGCGGTGCCGAAATCGACCAGTGCCGGCCAGGGACCATTGGCTTTGGGGAAAGCGGGATGATCGAAGGTCTCGCTCTGGCCTTCGCCCGCGAGCGGATTGGCGGTGGCGCTCAGGATCAGCCAGTCGCCGCCCGCTTCCTGCTCGAGCGGAACCGGATAGAGGCCATGCGCGCCGCCGGGATCGGCCCCGAAAGGCGCCTGGACGAAGCGATGCTCCGGCAGGAAGAGCTCGCCGGCCATCTCGACAAGGCTGGCCCAGTCCTGCGGGCCGCGATTATCGCCCGGCGTGCGCCGCCAGCCGAGGAGCAGGCGGCCATCGAACTTGAGGATGCGCGCGAAATCGGCGAGGCGCTCCGTCCAGTCGCCGGGCAGGCTCGGCTCGAACGCGACGATCATGTCGACGGACTGATCGGCGAGGCCGGCAAGATCCGGCGCGATCTGGCCCGCGCCGGGGCCGACCGACAGGACCTCACCAGCGCGCGATTGCGCCGCGAGGATGGCTGCGCCTTCGCTGCCGCCGATGCCGTCGACGAGCACGCGGTCGCCGGGGCGCACCTGCGTCGCGGCGAGCGCATATCGGGCGATGAGGGCGTCGGCCTCCACGCTGCCTTGCTGGAGACAGCCGCCGCCCTGCTTTGGCGCGCGCTGATAGAAGGTGAGGGGCGGGAGCGCATATTGCGACCAGGCGCCATAGTCGCCGATCATCATGCCGGCGGGGTGACGCTGCCATCCGGCGGCAAACAGGGCTGGCTCGATGGCGTGGCGCGGCTGGCCGGCGCTGTGCAGGATGAGCGTATCGAGGCGATCGAAGCGGCGCAGGGCCTGCGTGAAGGCCGCGCCGGTATCCGCCTGTTCCCAGGCGAGGAAGCCGGCGCTCCGCGCGCCGTCCGCCGTCGCTGCGCTGTCGACGATCTCGCAGCCGAGCAGCGACAACTCGCGCGCCAGCTCCGCCTCGGCGGCGATGTCCATCGCGATGCGCCGTGGCCCCAGCCGCTGGAGGATGGCTGCCGCTTCCTGAATGCTCACTCTTGCGTCCCCTATGCCAGAATGCCGCCGGTGCGCGCGGCCAACTGGTCCGGCCGGGCGCGGGGCATCCGCTTGCATGTGCCGGCAGGGATAGGGGGGAGGTGTTTAGGCGCGGTTAACGATATTTTCCGGCGCGCACGCGCGCCGATTGACGCGGCCGGGCAAGGCCGTCATGCCCGCCATCATGCTGTTCTTCTCGGACAATATGGCGCCGGTCCATCCCGCTGTGCTGGCGGCGATGAGCGGGGCCAATGCGCCGGACATGCCCTATGATGGTGATGCGCTGAGCCAGGCGCTGGACGCGCGCTTCTCCGCCCTGTTCGAGACGGAGGTGGCGGTGATCTGGACCACCACCGGTACCTCCGCCAATGCGCTGGCGCTCGCGCTGCTTTGCCCGCCTTATGGCGGCATCCTGACGCATGCGGCGGCGCATATCGTGCTGGACGAATGCGGCGCCGTGGAACATGCGACAGGCGGTGCGCGGTTGCTCACCTGCGCGGGCGAAGGCGGCAAGCTCTCGCCGGACATCGTGCGGGATCGCATCGCCCGGCTCGGCACCGGCGTGCACCACACCCGGCCCTTCGCGCTCTCGATCACCAATGTGACCGAATATGGGCTGGTCTACCGGCCGGACGACGTGGCGGCACTGGGCGATCTGTGCCGGGCGCAGGGGCTCGCGCTGCATGTCGATGGCGCCCGTTTCGCCAATGCCATTGCGCGGCTGGGATGCTCGCCGGCCGATCTGACCTGGCGGGCCGGCGTGGATGCGCTGAGCCTTGGCTTCACCAAGAATGGCGCGATGAATGCCGAGGCGCTGGTGCTGTTCGATCCGGCTCGCGCGGACGAGGCGCGCCGCCGCCGCAAGCGGGCCGGGCATCTGCTCTCCAAGGGGCGGTTTGTCGCCGCGCAACTCCATGCGATGCTGGAGGGCGATCTGTGGCTGGCCAATGCGCGTGCAGCCAATGCCGCTGCCGAGCCGCTCGCTGGTGCAGCCGGCGCGCGGCTGCTCCATCCGGTCGAGGCGAACGAGGTCTTCCTGCGCCTCTCCCCGGCGGAAGCGGCGGCGCTCCGGGCGCAGGGCTTCGGTTTCCATGATGCGGAGCCGGGCACGGCGCGGCTGGTCACGGGCTGGCATCAAAGCGCGGCTGACGTCATGCCGTTCGCCGCCGCCATCGCGGCCTTATGAGCGGCGCGCGCCTGACGGGCGGCATCCTGCTTCCCTTCATCACCGTCACGCTCATCTGGTCCTCGACCTGGATCGTGATCCGCGATCAACTCGGCCACGTGCCGCCGGGCTGGTCGGTCTGTTATCGGTTCGCTGTCGCCGCCATCGGCATGGCGGTGCTGGCGCGGTTGAGCGGGCAATCCCTCGCGATCGGCCGGCGCGCCATCGCCTTTGCCGCAGCGCTCGGCCTCTTCCAGTTCTCGCTCAACTTCAATCTGCTCTACCGGGCAGAGGCGCATCTCACCTCCGGCCTGTGCGCGCTCGTCTATGCGCTGCTGATGATCCCCAACAGCCTGTTCGCCCGGCTGTTCTTCGGTGAGCGGGTGAGCGGCGGCTTTCTGGCCGGATCGGCGGTGGCGATTCTCGGCATCGCCTTGCTCTTCGTGCATGAATATCGCGGCAGCGTCACCGCTTCGCCGCAGGACGTGCTGCTGGCGCTCGGCTTGTGCGTCGTCGCCGTGCTGTGCGCCTCGGTCGCCAATGTCATGCAGGCCGCGCCGATCGCGCGCACGGTCCCCATGGCGAGCCTGCTGGTCTGGGCGATGGCGATCGGCGCGGCGGCGGATGCGGGCTATGCGTGGATCACCACCGGCCCGCCGGTGATCGATCCGCGCCCGGCTTACTGGCTGGGCGTGCTGTATCTCGCGCTGGCCGGCTCGGTCATCACCTTCCCGCTCTATTTCCGACTGATCCAGCGCATCGGCGCGGGGCCGGCGGCCTATACAAGCCTGCTCATCCCTATCCTCGCCATGGGCATTTCCACGCTGTTCGAGGGCTATCGCTGGACGCCGCTCGCCATCGGTGGCGTCATGCTCGCGCTAGGCGGCATGGTCCTTGCGCTGCGGGCCCGCCTCGCTCGCCAGGCAGGCGGCTAGGCCGGCGCGATAATCCGGGTAGCGCGGGCGCCAGCCGAGCAACCGCCTGGCCCGACCATTCGCGACCCGGCGATTCTCGGCATAGAAGGCAAGGGCGGCGGGCGAGAGGCCGGCCTCCTCCAGCGTCTGGAGCGGCGGCACCGGCAGGCCAAGCAGCGCGCAGCCATGCGCGATCACGTCATTTTGCGGGCAGGGATGATCGTCGGCGAGATTATAGACGCCGGCGGGGCCAGCCATGCCGGTCATGACACCCGCGACGATATCATCCACATGCACCCGGCTGAAGATCTGGTCCGGCAGCGCGATGCGCCGGGCGCGGCCCTCCCGGATGCGATCGAGCGCGCTGCGGCCGGGGCCGTAGATGCCGGGCAGGCGGAAGACATGCACGGGGCGGCCCAGCCCCTGCCAGGCGAGATCGGCCGCCGTGCGCGCATTGCGCCGCCCGAGGCCGACGGGGGCGCTCTCGTCCACCCAGGCGCCGCCGGTGTCGCCATAGACGCCGGTCGAGGAGAGATAGCCGATCCACCGGGCCGGCGCCGCGCGGATATCGGCGCCATAGCGGGCGAGCACGGGATCGTCCGCTTCGCCGGGCGGGACGGAGGAGAGGATATGCGTCGCGCGGGCCAGCGCCGCGCGCACCGCAGCATCATCGTCAAAGGCGATGCTCCCGGCGCGCCCGGTCGCCTCGACGCTCCAGCCCTTGCCGGTGAGGGCCGTGGCGAGCCGTCCGGCAGTGTAGCCAAGGCCGAAGATGAGGAGATGCGGCATGGCGAGAGCTTAGGCGCGGGATGACGGCATGGGAACAGGGGGAAGGCACCCGAGCGGGAGGAAAATGCCGGTCCTTCGTCGCGCCTTCCTCACTTTCGGCGCGCGCTCCCGTTGTGCGGGCGCGCCGGGGCGCTTAGGACGGGGGCATGGAAACCCAGACCACCAGCACCGCCGCCACGCCCCCCGTCATTCGCCGCGAGGATTATCGCCCGCCGCTCTGGCTGGTGCCGGATATCAGCCTGACCTTCGATCTCGATCCGCAAGCGACGCGGGTCGCGGCGCGGCTGTCTGTCACGCGCGCGGGCGCGCATGATCGGCCGCTGCGGCTGGATGGCGACGGGCTGACACCGCTCAGCGTCTCCGTGGACGGCAAAGCGCTCGCCCCGGCGGACTGGCGGATGGACGAAGGCACGCTCATCATCGCGCTGCCGGGCGATGCGCATGTGGTCGAGACGCTGGTCGAGATCGCGCCTGCTGCCAACACGCAGCTCATGGGGCTCTATGCCTCGGGCGGGCTGCTCTGCACTCAGTGCGAGCCGGAGGGCTTCCGCCGCATCACCTTCTTCCCGGACCGGCCGGACGTGCTCTCGCGCTATGACGTCACGCTGCGCGCCAGCAAGGCCGCCTGCCCGGTGCTGCTCGCCAATGGCGATCCGGTCGAGCAGGGCGATCTGCCCGATGGCCACCACTGGGCGCGCTGGGTCGATCCCTTCCCCAAGCCCGCTTATCTCTTCGCGCTGGTCGCGGGCGATCTGGCCTGCAATGCGGACAGCTTCACGACGATGAGCGGTCGGACGGTCAAGCTCGGCATCTGGGTGAAGGCGGAGGATCTGCCGCGCACCAGCCACGCGATGACCGCGCTCAAGAACAGCATGGCCTGGGACGAGCGCGTCTATGGCCGCGAATATGATCTCGACGTGTTCAACATCGTGGCGGTGGCCGATTTCAACTTCGGCGCGATGGAGAACAAGGGCCTCAACATCTTCAACTCGCGCTACATCCTGGCCGATCCGGAAACGGCGACGGACCCGGACTATGACGCGATCGAAAGCGTCGTCGCGCACGAATATTTCCACAACTGGTCCGGCGACCGGGTGACGTGCCGTGACTGGTTCCAGCTCTCCCTCAAGGAAGGCTTCACTGTCTATCGCGACCAGACCTTCTCGGCCGACATGGCAAGCGCGGCAGTCAAGCGCATCGAGGATGTGCGTGTGCTGCGCGCGGCCCAGTTCCAGGAGGATGGCGGCCCGCTCGCCCATCCGGTGCGGCCCGAATCCTACATGGAGATCAGCAACTTCTACACCGCGACCGTCTACAACAAGGGTGCCGAGCTCATCCGGATGATGGCGCTGCTGCTCGGGCCGGAGCGCTTCCGCAAAGGCACGGACCTCTATTTCGACCGGCATGACGGGCAGGCGGTGACCTGCGAGGATTTCGTCAAGGCCATGGAGGATGGCGGCGACATCGATCTCGCCCAGTTCCGCTTGTGGTACTCGCAGGCCGGCACGCCGCGGGTCACCGTGCAGACCCGCCACGATCCGGCGACCGGCGCCGTCACGCTGACGCTCAGCCAGAGCGTGCCGCCCACGCCGGGGCAGGCGAGCAAGGCACCCATGGCGATCCCGATCAAGTTCGCGATGTTCGACCCCGCGACCGGCGCGCATGGCGGCGAGGAAGTGGTGCTGCTTACGGAAGCGCAGACCGAGCTGACGCGCGCGGGCTTCACGCAGGCACCGGTCCTCTCGATCAATCGCGGGTTCGCCGCGCCGATCATCGTCGAGGCTGAGCAGAGCGCGCAGGATCTAGCCTTCCTTGCCGCGCGGGATGATGATCCGTTCAGCCGCTATGAAGCGATGCAGCAGCTCATGATCAACGGGTTGCTTGGCCATATCGCCGGCGGGCCGCTGGAGAGCGACGTGATCGTCGAGGCGGTGCGCCGCACGATCACCGATCCGGCGCTCGACCGGTCCTTCGTGGCGGAAGCGGTGCGGCTGCCGAGCGAAGCCTATCTGGGCGACCAGATGCAGGTGGTCGATCCCGACGCGATCCATGCTGCCCGTGAGGCACTGATGGGCGAGATCGGCCGGCGGCTGGAGAGCGAATGGCGGACGATCCACGCCGATTGCGCGCGCAACGGCTTCTCGCTCTCGCCCGATGCCCGCGCGGCGCGCAAGCTGCGCGGCGTGGCGCTTAGCTATGTCGTGGCCTCCGGCGCAAGCGATGGCGCGGCGCTGGCCTTCGACCAGTTCGACCGGGCCGACAACATGACGGAGCGGCAGGCGGCGCTCGCCATTCTCGCCAATGGCGCGAGCGATGAGCGGGCGGCGGCGCTGGCGCGCTTCTACGAGCGCTATGCCGGCAATGCGCTGGTGATCGACAAATGGTTCCAGACGCAGGCCTTCGCCTTCCATCCCGAGACGGTCGAGATCGTCGAAGCGCTGGGCCAGCACCCGGACTTCAAGCTCTCCAACCCCAATCGGGCGCGCTCGCTCTTCGGCGCCTTCGCCGGCAACCAGTGGTCGTTCAACCGCAAGGACGGCAAGGGTTATGCGATGGTGGCGGATACGATCATCGCGCTCGACAAGCTCAATCCGCAGACGGCGGCGCGGCTGGTGCCGCCGCTTGGCCGCTGGCGCCGGTTCGATGTGGCGCGTGGCGCACTGATGCGGGCCGCGCTGGAGCGGATCGCGGCAACGCCGGGCCTTTCCAAGGACGTGCTGGAGCAGGCGACCAAGAGCCTGGCGTGACGGCGTGACGTTAGGTCACGCCACCGGTGCCGGTCGGGGCGGGTGTGCTCAGTTCTGCGCCTTGAGCCAGTCGGCGACGGCGGCGGCGACCTGATTGGCCGCATCGCTGATCGCCGGGGCGACGCTATCCGCCTCGATCTCGCTCACCGGCACGGCAGCGGTGAAGCGCTGGCGCTTGATGCTGGTACCGTCCATCGACATCAGGCTGGCGTCATAGGTCACGACGGCGCGTCGCGTCGCGGCATCGATGCCGAATTCGATGAGATTGCCCTCCAGCATCTGGCCGCGGCGAGCGAGGTACTGGCCGGGATCGAGCACCAGCCGGCCAGTGCGCGCGCGGATGGTCTCGCCAAGCAACCCCTGGAACTGGCGCGCCGGCGAATCCACCCAGAGCGCATCCTTGAGATAGGTGAAGCTGGTCTCGCCATCGCGCACCGCGACACGCAGGGTGGCGATCGACTTGGGCGCGACTGGCAGATCGACGAACAGGGCGCTGTCGCTGCTGCCCGAGAAGGTCTCGCCGGCCGGGGCACGCGCCTGCGTGGTGATGGTGAGCAGCCGCTCCGGCGGCTTGCTGCCAAGACGCACGCAGCCGGAAAGCAGCGCGACGCCGATGGCGAGCGCGAGCAACCGCGCGCCCGTCCGGCGGGCCTTCTGGCCGGTGGCGTCCTGCGACATGGCGGCGTGTCCCCTCATGGCTTGTAGTCCGGCAGCGGCGGTGAACCGATGAGGCCGCCGGCCCCCTGCTGATCGATGCGTTCGGTGATGGTCAGGATCGCCCGGGACATCTGGCGCAGATCGCGCACCAGCAGGCCGATCTGCGGCATGGTGTCGCGCGTGAAGGTGTCGACGCCGGGCTTGGCGTCCTTCAGCGTCGTGTCCAGGCTGTCCAGCGTCGAGCGGGCCGACTGGATGGTCTTGCGCAGGTCCGCGATGAGCGGCTTGCCCTCGCTGTTCACCAGCTCGTTCGTGCTGTTGGCGGCGGTGGCGAGCGCATCGGCGGCCTTCGCTGCGCTTTCCAGCGTGGCCTTGGCCTGGACGATGGTCTGCGCCAGTTCCGGCCCGCGCGCCGCAAGATCGCCGGTCAGCTTGTCGACATTGGAAAGGATGCCGGCAATGTGCTTCTGGTTGCGATCGTCGAGCACTTCGGTCAGCCGCTCGGTCAGGGTGGTCAGCCGTTGCAGCAGCTGCGGCGCGTTGTTGAGCAGTTCGCCCAGCGCGCCCGGTTTGGTCGGGATCACCGGCACACCTTCCGGGCAGACCGCCGAGGCATTGTCGTCCGGGCAGGCGATCGGCGGGGCGCCACGCACGGCGCCATCGAGCTGCACTTCGGATACGCCGGTGAAACCGACGCCGTTGATGGTCGCGGTGGTGCCCTGCAGCACTGGCGTCTCGCGATTGACCACGATCCGCACGCGCACGAACTCCGGGTCCTTGCGCCACAGCTCGATGAACTTCACCTGGCCCGAGGGTACGCCGGAATAAGTGACGGCCGATCCCTTGGCGAGACCGCTCACTGACTGCTTGAAGAAGATGTCATATTCGAGCTTGCTGCCCTCGCCGATACGCGAAAACCAGAAGGCCGCACCGACCGTCATGGCGAGCAGCAAAAGGACGAACGCGCCCACGAACACATTGTTGGATCGTGTTTCCATCTATCCCTTGCTTCCGTTCAACGCGCTTATGGCCGGAGCGTTCCGGCCTGTCCATGCTTGCCCGTTCCCGCTCATGCCGTCACCTCACGGTCACTGGTCACCATGCCGTGGGCAATGCGGCCGCGCGGGCCATTGAAATAGTCCTGTATCCAGGGGTGATCGAGCGCCAGCAATTCGTCGATCGTGCCGACGGCGATGACCCGCTTGTCCGCGATGACGGCAACCCGGTCGCAAATCGCATGCAGCGTATCCAGATCGTGCGTGATGAGAAAGACCGTCAGGCCGAGCGTCTGCTGGAGCTCGCGCGTCTGCTCGTCAAAGGCGGCGGCGCCGATCGGGTCCAGCCCGGCGGTCGGCTCGTCGAGGAAGAGCAGCGCCGGATCGAGCGCCAGGGCACGGGCGAGACCGGCGCGCTTGCGCATGCCGCCGGACAGCTCGGACGGGAACTTCGGGCCGGCATTCTCAGGCAGGCCGGTCATCAGGATCTTGTAGGCCGCGATCTCGGCGCGCAGGTGCGCCGGCATCTCCGGATAATATTCGCGCAGCGGCACTTGCACGTTCTCTGAGACGGTGAGGGTCGAGAACAGCGCGCCATTCTGGAAGAGGATGCCCCAGCGCTTCTTCACCGCGAGCAACTCGGGATCGGTCGCCTCGCAATCCAGCATGGACTGGCCGAACACGGTAATGGAACCCGCCTGCGGCTGTTGCAGGCCGATGATGGAGCGCATGAGCACTGATTTGCCCGTGCCTGATCCGCCGACTACGCCGAGGACTTCGCCGCGATACACGTCCAGGTCCAGCCCGTCATGCACGGTCTGGTCGCCGAAGCGGTTGACCAGTCCGCGGATGGAGATGATCGGGGTTTCTGCGGACGTGCTCATTTCCAGCCAAGCCAGGTGAAGAAGACCGCGAAGATGGCATCCAGCACGATGACGATGAAGATCGCCTGCACCACGGCGGCGGTGGTGCGCAGGCCCACTTCCTCGGCATTGCCGCGCACCTGCAGGCCCTGGAAGCAGCCGGCGATGGCAATGATCAGGCCGAAGACCGGCGCCTTGATGAGACCGATGTAGAGATCGGTGAGCGGCACGACTTCGCGCAGGCGCTGGACGAACGTGACCGGCGGAATATCCAGGCTGACCGCACACAGGAAGCCGCCGCCGATGACCGCCATGACCGAGGCGTAAAAGCCGAGCAGCGGCATCATGATGACCGCCGCGAGGATGCGCGGCATCACCAGCGCTTCCATCGGCGAGACGCCGATGGTGCGCATGGCGTCCACTTCCTCATTGAGCTGCATCGTGCCGATCTGCGCGGCAAAGGCGGAGCCGGAGCGGCCGGCTACCATGATTGCGGTCATCAGCACGCCCAGCTCGCGGAAGGTCAACCGGCCGACGAGATTGACCGTCAGCACTTCCATGCCGAACTGCTCGAGCTGGACCGAGCCCTGCTGCGCGATGACGATGCCGACCAGAAAGCTCATCAGGCCGATGATGCCGAGCGCGGATATGCCGACGACCTCAAGCCGCTGGACCACGGCGTTGATTCGGATGCGGCCGGGATGGCGGATCAGCGTGCCGGTGGCGATGACCGTTGCGCCGAGGAAACCGATCAGGCCGACCATGGTGTGGGCGGTGAGCTTCGTCGCCGTGCCCACTTGATCGAACACGCGCAGCACGGGGTTGATCGGTGGCGGGCCGGTTTCCAGCGGCTGATCGTTGCGGGCCACCACGTCGAGCAGCCGCGCTGCATCACCATCCGCGCCCATGATCTGCGCGCCGGTGCGCACCGCGAGGCGATGGACGATCCACGCGCCGATCGTGTCGATATGATCGATGCCGTGCAGGTCGATCGTGGCAATCGCGCCCTCAATCCCGTCGATCCGCTGCGGCAGATCGCCCAGATGCGCAAGCGACAGGCTTCCCGAGAAGGAGACCGCCCGGCCTTGCGCGTCGTCGCGTTCGATGAGGTCGGCAGCCTGCGTCATCGGGCTCACACTGGTCCACTTTGCATTGCGCGGCAAGCCGATTTGCCCCATGCGCCCCTCAACGCCCGAAACCGCCGATGGATGCGCCCGTGCAGAAAATCGCCATTTACGATATGGATCGCACCATCACGGTGCGCGGCACCTATGCGGCGTTTCTGGTGCACATGGCCGTTTCGCTCGCACCCTGGCGGCTGGTTTTCCTGCCGATCGTCGGCATCGTGATGCTGGGCTATGTGCTGCGGCGCGTGACGCGAGCGCGCGCGAAGGAGCTCAATCAGGCGCTGCTGATCGGCAGCCGCGTGAGCCGCGCGCGGATCATGCCCGCTGTCGAGGCCTATGCCGACAAGGTGGTGGCGGGGAACATCCGCGCCGGCGCGCTGACGCAGATCGCGCAGGACCGGGCCGATGGCTGCCGGATGCTCATCGCTTCGGCCTCCTACCGCCTCTATGTCGAGCCGATCGCGCAGCGGCTGGGCTTTGATGACGTGATCGCGACCGATCACTTCACGCAGGGCGTCGACTATATCCGCGCCAGAATCGCCGGCGAGAATTGCTATGACGTCGCCAAGCTGCGGATGATCGAGGACTGGATGGCGCGGGCCGGCATCACCCGGACGCAGGCGCATATCCGCGCCTATAGCGACCATGTGACCGATGCGCCGATGCTGGGCTTTGCCGACAAGGGCTTTGCCGCCAATCCGCACAAGCCGCTAGCCGATCTCGCCACGCAGCGCGGCTGGCCGATCCTCCACTGGTGAAGTTGCGCGGCGCGACTGGCGAGAGGAGGCCGGCTGAGTTGGGGAGGTTTTGAGCCCTCTCCCGCCTTTGCGGGAGAGGGAGGGGCCCATCGCCTAGCGATGGGAGGGTGAGGGTCTTTTCGAACTCGCCGCGTAGAACTTTCAAAGAAGAACCAGACCCTCACCCAACCCTCTCCCGCAAGCGGGAGAGGGCTAAATGATCGCCCGCTTTATCGTTGGGTTCTGACGGTCTGCTTCTGGATATTGAAGCAGCACAGCCTCACTCTGCTGCAACCAACGCGTGTCTGCCCGCCCCCTTAGCCAGGCAGGCCGATCAGTGAGATCTGGCGGCCATAGCCTGCCTCGCCGGCATGGCAGGCGCGGCGATAGCTGAAGAAGCGCTCGGGCTGGCTGTAGGTATCCTCGTCCAGCAAAGTGACGGTGCCGACGCCGGCGCTGGCGAGGCGCGCGGCGACATAGCCGGCGATATCGAACTGGAGATGGCCCGGCCGGCCGGCGGAGAAGAAGCGGGCGTTCTCCTCGTCCTGCGCCATGAAGGGCCGCTCGAAGCCCTCGCTCACTTCATAGCTGGCCCGGCCGATGCAGGGGCCGATGGCGCAGGCGATCGCTTCACGCCGGGCGCCGAGTGACGTCATGGCCGCGATCGTCGCGTCGGTCACGCCGGTCACCGCGCCTTTCCAGCCGGCATGGGCCGCGCCGACGATGCCCCGCGCCGCATCGGCGAAGAGCACGGGCACGCAATCCGCGGTCAGCACGCCGAGCAGCAGGCCGGGGCGATCCGTCACCAGCGCATCTGCTTTGGGCCGCGCATCGGCGGGGATCGGCGCGGTGACGGTGACGACATCGGGCGAATGGACCTGATGGACGGTGACGAGCGCCGCGCCGGGCAGCACGGCATCCCGCGCCAGATCGCGGTTGCGCAGGATCGCTTCGCGCTCGTCCTCCGAGCCGAGACCGACATTCAGCCCGGCATGGATGCCGGTTGAGACGCCCCCGCGCCGGCCCAGGAAGCCATGCGGCAGATCGCCCAGCGCGGCGGCGCGCAGGACCTCGATGCTCATGCGAAGCCCGCCGGTTCCGGCCAGTGCGGCGCGCGCAGGGCGAGCACCTTGAACAGCGACCCCATCTGATCCGCAGCGGTCAGGCGCGCCTTCGCCGCCGCGACATCGCCCGCGCGCTGGGGATTGCGCCCGGCGAGCGCCGTTGCGCGGGCGTCGATACCCAGCGCGGTGAGGAAGGCGCCTTGCCCCACGCAGGGGCCGGGCCTGAGTCCATGGATGCGGCCGATACTGGCAAGCATGGCGAAATCGACATGGGCGGTGAGATCGCGCTGTCCCGCGTCTGCGAGCGGATCGGCATAGGCATGGGCTTTCATGGCCTGCAGCGTATCGCCGGTCGCCGGCCCCTCATAGCCATAATCGATGGCGAGCAGCGCGCCGCCCTGCGCGGCAAGGCGGGCGGCAAGGCTGGCGAGGATGGCTTCGCTCGCCGGGCTGCGCTCGACGATGGCACCGAGCGGCGCGTCGGCGAGCTGGATGGGGATGGCCTCCGCGCAATCCATTTCTCCGGAGATGAAGCGCAAGGGAACGCCCCCGACCATCCGCTCGCGCCAGCCACGCGCGGTGCGCTCATATTGGCGGATCGGCAAGGCATCGAAAAACTCGTTGGCGATGACGATCAGGGGCCGGTCGGTGGGCAGGCTCTCGACAGCCTCATGCCAGGTCGCCTGCGGCACGGCGGTCTGTTGGCGTGCGCGCAGCACGGGGCTGGTCTCGACGAAATGGACCGGTGGCGCGAGGCCCGCTTGCCTCATGGCGCGCAGCGCATCCGCCGCGAGCGTGCCTCGGCCCGGCCCCAGCTCGACATAAGCGACTGACGCGCCCGCGCCGGCGCGCAAGGCGAGATCAGCAAACCACAGGCCGACCAGCTCGCCGAACATCTGGCTGATTTCCGGCGCGGTGATGAAGTCCCCGGCGGCGCCCAGCGGATCGCGCGTGGCATAATAAGCCGCGTTGGCGGCGGCCATATAGTCGTGCAGCGATTGGATCCCGGCGACGCGCGTGCCGTCAGGCGACACTGTCCGGCCCGGCGATCGGCTCCACACGGGTGCGGCGGCCCTTGGCGGTGGCGACCAGATACAGGCCGAGCACCAGCATGGGGATGGTGAGCCACTGGCCCATATGCAGGCCGGTGCGCTGTGCGAACTCCATCAGCTGCGCATCCGCCTCGCGATAGAATTCCACGAAGAAGCGCGCCGCGCCGTAACAGAGCGCCGCGATGCCGAAGAGCTTGCCCGGCTCGTAGCGCGCCTTGGTCTTCCAGAAGAAGAAGGCGAGGATGGCGAACATCAGCGGCCCTTCCAGCGCGGCTTCATAGAGCTGGCTGGGGTGGCGCGGCAGATCGCCCGGCGCATCCGGGAAGACGATGGCCCAGGGCACATCGGTGACCTTGCCCCACAATTCGCCATTCACGAAATTGGCGAGGCGGCCGAAGAACAGGCCGAAGGGCACGACACAGGCGATGTAATCGCACACGCGCAGGAAGGAGAGCTGCTCGCGCCGCGCCATCCACCAGATGGCGATGATGACGCCGATGGTGCCGCCATGCAGCGACATGCCGCCTTCCCACAGCTTGAAGATGTCGAGCGGGTGCAGGAGGATCGCCGGCTGATAGAAGATGATATAGCCCAGCCGGCCGCCCAGAATGATGCCGAGCGTGGCATGGAAGATGAAATCATCGGCATGGCGGCGCGCCATGGGCGATCCCGGCTGGCGGATCAGCACGGTGAGATACCAGTAGCCGATCAGGATTCCGGCCAGATAGGCCAGGCTGTACCATTTGATCGTGAAGAAGCCGAGATCGAGGGCAACAGGACTGAGGCCGAGGCTCTCGAAATGGATAGGCTGAGCGGCAGCGGCCGCGAGCAAGGCAAGCGTCAAGTCTTTTCCCCGGCGGTTTTGCGCTGCATAGTGCAAGACGAGAACAAGACCAAGGGCGGAGAGACAAGTGCCGCATCCGTTTGACGACGCGATCGACGCCGTTCGCAGCGGCATCACCGGAACTGCCGGTCTGCTGCATGTCGGCATGGTGGAAGCGCGCGGCGCCCGCTGGCCCGCCTTCGATGCCGCGCCGGGCGATCTGCCGGCCTTCTTCGCCCAATGCTGCGGGCTGTATGCCGAACGGGACTGTCTGGTCGACGGGGCCGAGCGGCTGAGCTTCGCGCAGGTGCATGCGCTGGCGCAGCGGCTGGCGGCGGGGCTGATCGTGCATCATGGCATCCGGCCCGGCGATCCGGTGGGCCTCGCCGCGCGCAACGGCGCCGGCTGGGTGATCGCCTATATGGGCATCGTGATCGCGGGCGGCGTGGCGACGCTCGTCAATGCCTTCTGGACCGGGGCGGAAATGGCCGCCGCGATCCGCGACGTGGGGTGCCCGCTCGTGCTGGCCGACCGGACTCGCCACGATGCGCTGGCGGCGCAAGGCATCGACGCCCGGCTTGCCCTGCTCGATCTCGATGGACCCGTCGCGCAGGGGCTGGCGCCGCTCGTCGCCGATCCGCACGGCATCGCCTTCCCGGTTCCCGGCCCGGATGCGCCGGCGACGCTGCTGTTCACCTCCGGCTCGACCGGCCATTGCAAGGGCGCGTTGTCCGATCATCGCGCCAAGGTGCAGGCAGTACTGAACTTCGCCTGCTCCAGCCTGGCGGTTTCCATGGTGCTGGCGGGGCAAGGCACGCCGCCGACGGACCTCCCCGCAACCCTGCTCAACCTGCCGCTGTTCCATGTGACCGGCGAAGTGGTGGTGATGCTCCAGAGCTTTGCGATCGGCCGCAAGATGGTGGTGATGCGCCGCTGGGATGCGCTGGAAGCGCTGCGCCTGATCGAGGCCGAGCGCGTGACCTATGTGACCGGCGTGCCGCTGATGGGGCTGGAGCTGGCGACGCACCCGCAGCGGGACAGGTTCGATCTTTCCTCATTGTCGGACATTGCGGCCGGCGGTGCGCCGCGCCCGGCCGAGCATGTCGGGCGGATCCGCGACGGACTGCCGGCAAGCTGGCCGGTCTTCGGCTATGGCCTCACGGAGACCAACGCGGTGGGCACCGGCATCATCCGCCAGGCCTGCGCCGACAGGGCAGACACGCCGGGCCGCGCGACTGCGCCGCTGCCGGATATCGCCATTTTCGGCGAGGATGGCGCGCCGCTGCCCGTCGGCGCAGTGGGCGAGGTGGGGGTGCGGTCGATCAGCAACGTGCTGGGCTACTGGAACCGGCCGGAGGAGACGGCGGCGCTGTTCACGGCCAGTGGTCATGTGCTCTCGGGCGATCTCGGCACGCTGGACGAGGAAGGCTATCTACGCATCGTCGGCCGCAAGAAAGACATCGTGATTCGCGGGGGTGAGAATATCGCCTGCGCGGAGGTGGAGGCGGCGCTCTATGCCATCGCGGCGGTGCGCGAGTGCGCCGTGTTCGGCGTGCCGGACGATCGCTTCGGCGAAGTGCCTGTCGCCGTCGTGCGCGTCGATGCGAGTAGCGAGCTTGACGAAGGCGGGATCAGCGCGGCGCTGGCCGGACGGCTGGCGGCCTTCGAGCGACCGGCGCATATCCTGGTGCAGCAGACGCCGCTGCCCCGGCTCGGCTCGGAGAAGATCGACAAGCAGACGGTGCGCGCGGCCTATCTGGCGGGCGCCTAGCCTCTAGCGCTGCCCCCGTGCGGCGCGGATGCGCCCGTCCTGCCGCTCAGCGAGCTGGCGCTTGAGTGTCTCGGGGGCCGGGGCGACGAGGAAGCCGAAGCTCACATTGCCCTCGCGCGTCTCCACCACATGGTGCAGCCGGTGGGCCTGCACGATCCGCTTCATATAGGCCGAGCGTGGCACATAACGATGCGCCACGCGCTGGTGGACGATGATGTCATGAAAGCCGAGATAGATGGCGCCATACGCGGCGATGCCGGCGCCCACGGCCGTGGCCCAGCTGCCCCAGCCCCATTGCACGCCGCCCAGCAGCAAGAGGATGGAAGGGCCGGCGAAGATCACGAAGTAGAGATCGTTCAGTTCCCACAGACCCGTGCGCGGCCGATGATGGCTGGCGTGCAGCACCCAGCCCGGCCCGTGCATCACCCAGCGGTGCATGACATAGGCAAAGCCCTCCATCAGGGCGACGGTCAGCAGGAAGAGCGCGGCAAGGCCGATGAGCGACATGATGGCATGGCCTATAGGCCCGGCAGGCAGGACTGTGAAGCCACAGGACACCAGTGCGGCGTGAACGAGGCCGATGGTTGTGGGGGAGGATGGCGGATGTCCGGTTTTGAGGTCCGGAAGTGGACCGTCAGGGCGCGACGTTCATTGCGACCACTCCTCCCTTCGTCACCCCGGGCTCGACCCGGGGTCCCGCTGTTCTGCTCGAGACGGTTTATCGGTTGAGAATCCCCGGACCATTTGACGATCATCGAGATGTCGCCTCCAAACTAATGATGCCGAGCAAAAGAGAGCGGGACCCCGGGGTCAAGCCCGGGGTGACGGAAATGAAAGTGTCCGCTAACCACCCCCATCCCGCCCATCAAGCCGGCGATCAGGGCAGCCCGACAGCGGACAATCTCTCAGGCGGGACGGCGCCAGCACGGCCCATGCTTGTCTTGGCGCCGCCGCGCGCTAGCATTGGGGCCATGATTGCCCTGCCGACTCTTCGCCGCCTGATCCTGCCGTTCGCTCTGCTGGCTGCGCCTGCCTTGTTCCCAGCTTCCGCACTGGCGGCCAAGCCGAGCGAGGCGGAGATTCAGGCGCGGATCGAGGCAGAGATTGCCGCGCTGGCGAAGGCGGATGCGGACGCCAAGGCCGCCGCCGCTGCGGAAGCGCAGAAACAGGCCGAAGCGGAAGCGGAAAAGGCGCGGGCGGCCGTCCATGCGCAGACCTATCAGACCGTGCCCGTCATCCTCACCACTAGCCTGGGGCCGATCACGCTGGCGATCGAGACCGAGCGGGCGCCAGTCACGTCCGCCAACTTCCTCGCCTATGTCGATCAGAAGCGGCTGGACGGCACGGCCTTCTACCGCTCGTTTAAATGGGATGACGGCACGCCCGGCGGCTTCATCCAGGGCGGCACGCAGAACGACCCCAAGCGTATCCTCAAGCCCGTGCCGCACGAGCCGACCAGCAAGACCGGCCTCAGCCATATCGAGGGCGTCATTTCCATGGCGCAGGCCGCGCCCGGCACCGCCACGGGCGATTTCTTCATCATCATCGGCGACATGCGCGGCTTCGACGCGACCGCCACCCAGCCGGGCTTCGCCGCCTTCGGCCGCGTGATCGAGGGGATGGACGTGATCCGCAAGATCGCCGACGCGCCCCGCAGCCCGACGAAGGGCGAAGGCGTGATGAAGGGCCAGATGCTCGAGCCGATGATCCGCATCCTGACCGCGCGGCGGGGGCCGGCGCCCGCGCAATAGCGGGCCACTCGGGCATATCTCTCTCTCGTCATTCCCGCGCACGCGGGAATCCAGTCCGGACATTGCCCTGCAGGGTGTCGTTTGCAGGGTGTCGTTTATCCGAGGCTCGGCTCAGAGGGCGCGCGCAATAACCTGCCTGGTCTGGAGATTCGTTTGAGCGAGCAGACCTGCCGAAGTTGCCGATGTCCCTCGACGATTTCCCTTACCTGCGGCGCCGCGACTGGATTCCCGCGTGCGCGGGAATGACGGTGGAGGGAAGGAAGCTGTTGCCCGTTTGAGAGTTGGCAGGCTCGGCGTTGGCATGCGTAACCAAGCATCCCACTAAAGACAAAGGGGCCGCGACATGTGTCGCAGCCCCTTCTGGCCGGCCGCCGATCCCACTTGATCCGGCGGCTATGCCTTGGTTCGTCCCGGTTCTTAGAACGCGGCGGTCAGCGAGAAGACCACGGCGGCGTCCGTGCCGCGGATGTAGCCCGGCTCGTCGGTGTCGACATAGGACACGCCGAAGGTCAGGTTCTTCCAGGTGGCGGTGCCGCCCAGCGACCAGTCCCACACCTTGCCGTCGAAACCGCCCGGGAAGGCATCGCTGCTGGCATAGCCCAGGTGGCCGTTCACACCGAAGGGCGTGCCGGGGATGGCGAGCGACGGCTCGGCATGCAGATAGATCGCGTCCGAGTTGCCGGTGGCGGTGGCGAGCGCATCCTGCTCCCAGGCATAGTTGGCGCCGACCTTCAGGGTCGCGGGGCCAAAGGTGCCGGTGAGGTTGATGTAGGGCTCGAAGAAGTCGGTGTTACCGGCGCCGTGCTTGGGATAGAGATAATAGAGCAGGCCGACGTCGAGCGTCACGCCCTCGCCCAGCGGCGTGGAATAGCCGGCGAAAAGATCGATTTCCGAGCTGCCGGCGAAGCTGATGCTCGAGCCCCAGGTGCCGACATAGAAGCCGCTCTCATGCGTCGCGGTGATGCCGGCCTGCACGGCGGCATTCTGGCTGGACTGAGAGAAACCACGGAAACGATAGTCGGACACGATAGCGGCCGAACCGGTGATCTTGATCGGCTCTGCGCCTGCATCCTGAGCCATGGCCGGCGTACCGGCGGCGAACAGAGCGATGGCCGAGAGGCCGAGAAAGGACTTACGCATGGGAATTCCCCTTTAACCAACTAGAATATGCGATCGTCCCAACCTGCGTTTGTGGCGATCGCTTCCTTTTTCCGCCTGTGGCGGCCGAGCGATCTATCCTCACAACACGGTCAAACTGCCGTTACGTTGTGCGCCGCACAAGTCTAAAATGTTGCCCTATTGTTGCTATACATTGCTGTGTTGCAACGATGCAACGGCTCGCAACTGCCCGACAAGGCGGGAGAAGCCTCTGCGCGCGGGTCGCCAGATGTCGGAAATATGGCGGAAAACGGTGCGATGCAGTGCTGCTCCTTGCCGCACTGCATCGCGTGTTGTGCCGTTTGTGCGGGTGAGAGCGCTCAGCGGCCCATGGCGCTCCGCCACACGGAAAAGGCGCTTTCCATGTCCGCGATCAAGTCCTGAGGATCTTCCAGGCCGATGTTGACCCGGACCAGCGGCCCATGCCCGGCCCAGCGCGTGGCGGTGCGCAACGTCTCCGGATCGACCGGCAGCGCAAGGCTCTCGAAGCCGCCCCAGCTGTAGCCGATGCCGAACAGGGCAAGACTGTCGATGAAGGCAGCGCGCTCCATCTCGCCGCCGCCCGCCAGTTCGAATGCGAAGAGTCCGGCGCCGGCAGTGAAGTCGCGCCCGAAGCTCTCGTGGCCGGGGCAGCCGGGCAGTCCGGGATGCAGAACGCGGGCGACTTCCGGGCGTTCGGCCAGCCAATGCGCCAACGTCAGCGCGCTTTCGCCCTGCTGTTTCAGGCGCACCGCCAGCGTGCGCATGCCGCGCAGCACCAGCCAGCAATCGTCGGGACTCGCCATCTGCCCGAGCATGTGCCCGCGCCGGGAAATCCGGGGCCAGAGCGCGGCATTCGCGCTGACCGATCCCATCATGACGTCACTGTGCCCGCACAGATATTTGGTGCAGGCGAGGATGGAGATATCCACGCCCAGACCCAGAGCGGGGAGCAGCAAGGGGGTCGCCCAGGTATTGTCGATGAGCGTGACAATGCCGCGCGCCT
Organism: Sphingomonas sp.; assembly: GCA_017304655.1. Lineage (GTDB taxonomy): Bacteria > Pseudomonadota > Alphaproteobacteria > Sphingomonadales > Sphingomonadaceae > Sphingobium. The sequence goes on along the minus strand of JAFKLY010000005.1, from coordinate 72,770 downwards.
TTGCCACCGCGACGATGGCCGGCACGTCCTGCACCTCGAAGGTCAGGCTGCCGGGGCTTTCGAGGAAGATCGCGGCCGTCCGATCGGTGCAGAGGTCTGCGATGCCTGCGCCGATCAGCGGATCATAATAGACCGTGGTCACGCCGAATTCGCGCAGCAGCCCGTCGCACAGGCCGCGCGTGGGGCCGTAAGCGCTGTCGACCATCAGCAATTCGTCGCCCGGCTTCACCACGGCAAGCAGCGCGGCGGCAATGGCGGCGACACCGGACGGGAACAGCATCGTGCCCGCGGCTTCCGGCTCCATCTGCGTGATTGCCTCGGCAAGCGCCCAGCCGGTCGGCGCGCCCCGGCGGCCATAATAGAGCTTGTGTGGATCGGTGATGTGGGTGCCGCGCAGATGCGCCACATCCTCATAGAGGATCGTCGAGGCGCGCCACACCGGCGGATTGACGATGGCGCCCGGATCGCCGGGCATGCCGGTCCATTCCGCGCGTCTCCCGGCCTGGACGAGACGGGTGGCAGCGCTCAGCGGCCTGTTCGCTCCGGCTTTGTCGCGCTTGCTCATGCCGGGCCGGTCGCCTTGGGCGTGGCGGGGTCCGCGCCCCATTCGGACCAGCTCCCGTCATAGATGGTGACGTCATGCTTGCCGAGCAGCGCCGCGCCGAACAGCAGGTTGCAGGCGGTGACGCCGCTGCCACAGGTCATGATGAGCGGTTGGGCGAGATCGACGCCGGCCGCCTCGAACGCCGTGCGCAGTGCTGCGCCGCGCTTCCAGAGGCGGTTTTCGTCGAGCAGATCGCCGGTCGGGATGTTCCGGGAGCCGGGAATGTGTCCCTCGGCCATGCCGGGCCGCGGCTCGGCCACTTCGCCGCGAAAGCGATCGCCACTGCGCGCGTCCACCACTTGCGCCGCGCAACTGGTGAGGTTGGCGAGCATGTCCGCCTTGTCGCGCACCTGGCTGTCGTCGCGTTGCGCCGCGAAGGGCTTCGAGACGGCGGTGGGCACGCCTTCGCCGCTTTCCGTGGGCCGTCCCTCGGCCAGCCAGCGCTGCATCCCGCCATCCAGAATCGCGACCTGCCGCGCACCGAACAGGCGCAGCAGCCACCACGCCCGGCCGGAGCTGAGGAGCGGGCTGTTGTCATAGACGACGATCCGGTCCGTCTCGCTAATGCCCAGCGCGGCCATGCGCTGCGCGAACTGCGCGTTGGTCGGCACGGTCGCGGGGAGCGGCGCGTCGGCATCCGCCAGGGCCGGGAGGTCGATGAACAATGCGCCGGGAATATGCGCGTCGAGATATTCCGCCCGTGGATCGCGCGGGGTGCCGGGCAGGAAGGCCGTGGCATCGACGATCCGCAGATCGGCCGCGCCCAGTTGGTCGGCCAGCCAGGCGGTGGAGACAAGTATATCCAGGGGCGGCATATCCAAGGCGGGAACACTCCTCATTGAACTGGCCGGGCGAAAGGGGTTCGCTCGGGCCGGGAATCATATTAAAGGCGCGGGCATGACACTCAAGCATCTCGGCCAGTCCAGCGCACTTCCCGCCAGCCCCGAGCAGGCGGTGCTCGACTATGTGCCCAACCCCCGCCCCGGCAAGCCTTATCTGGTGCGCTTCACCGCGCCGGAGTTCACATCGCTCTGCCCGGTGACGGGCCAGCCGGATTTCGCGCATCTCGTCATCGACTATGTGCCGGGCGAGACGATCGTCGAATCCAAGTCGCTCAAGCTGTTTCTCGGCGCCTTCCGCAACCATGCGGCCTTTCACGAGGATTGCACCGTGGGCATTGGCGAGCGGCTGTTCGGCGAAATGGCACCGCAGTGGCTGCGCATTGGCGGATACTGGTATCCGCGTGGCGGCATTCCCATTGACGTGTTCTGGCAATCCGGCCCGCCGGTACCGGGCGTGTGGCTGCCCGATCAGGACGTGCCCGGCTATCGCGGCCGGGGCTGACCGGGCTTATTGATTGGCGTTGGAAGCGGGCACGCTGGTGACCAGCGGGCTGGTGCCCTGCGTGACGCCACTCGCCGGGAGCACCAGCGCTGCGGGCGCGGCGATGCTCGTCGGCACCGCAGTTGCCTGCACCGGTGCGGACGGAGCGGGATCGACCGCGCGACTCGCCGACGCACACGCCAGGCACGCGGCTCCGGCAGCGATCAAAATCGTCCTCTCCATGATCCTTTCCCCCGTGTCCGGCGCACCGGCGGAAACAGTTCCCGGTCGGCTCGTGACGCCGCACAGCAAGAGGGTTTGGCGCGGATCGTCTCAACCGGAGTTGGCGCCGGAACGGAGTGGAGCGCCCGGAAATGGCGCCGCTTTGGAGCGAATCCGCGCGGGGGTTACTTGAACAGGCCGCCGAGCACGCCGCGCACGAGGCTGCCGACGATGCCGCCGCCGCTGCTCTTGCGGCTCGATCCGCCGAAGATCGCCTTGCCCAGCTCATTGGCGACCTGGCGGCCGACCGATGAGGCGGCTGAGCGGGTAGCGGACTGGACGGCGCGATCGAAGCTGCTCGGCTTGGCGGCCTCGCGAGCCTGGGCGCGTTCCTCGGCCTCGCGTTGCTTGGCTTCCAGCTTGGCTTGCGCGGCAGCGGCCTTGTCCGCCTCAGCCTGCGCCTTGGCGGCCGCTGCGGCCGCCGCCGCCGCCTCGCCCCGCGCGGCCAGCAGTTCCTCTGCCGATTCCCGGTCGACTTCCTCGTCATATTTGCCGGCGAACGGCGAGATCGACTGGATGATCGCGCGCTCCTTCGCGTCGAGCGGCCCCACCCGCGAGCGCGGCGGCGCGATGAGCGTGCGCTGGACGATAGAGGGCGATCCGTCCTCCTGCAGCAGCGAGACCAGCGCCTCGCCCACCTTCAATTCGGTGATCGCGGTCTCGATGTGGATGTCCGGATTGGCGCGGAAGGTCTCGGCGGCGGCCTTCACGGCCTTCTGGTCACGCGGTGTGAAGGCGCGCAGGGCGTGCTGCACCCGGTTGCCGAGCTGGCCGGCCACCGTCTCGGGAATGTCGATGGGGTTCTGCGTGACGAAATAGACGCCCACGCCCTTGGAGCGGATGAGGCGCACGACCTGTTCGATCTTGTCGACCAGCGCCTTGGGCGCATCGTCGAACAGCAGATGCGCCTCGTCGAAGAAGAAGACGAGCTTCGGCTTGTCGGGGTCGCCCACCTCCGGCAGCGTCTGGAACAGCTCGGAAAGCAGCCAGAGCAGGAAGGTGGCATAGAGCTTGGGGCTCTGCATCAGCTTGTCGGCGGCGAGCACGTTGATGTAGCCGCGCCCCTTCTCATCCGTCTTGATGAAGTCCTGAATATCGAGCGCCGGCTCGCCGAAGAACTTGCCGCCGCCCTGGCTGTCGAGCTGGAGCAATTGCCGCTGGATCGTGCCGACGGTCGCCTTGGTGACATTGCCATATTTGGTTGTCAGCGCGTCGGCATTCTCCGCGCAATAAGCGAGCATGGCCTGGAGATCGTCGAGATTGAGGAGCAGCAGCCCCTCCTCGTCGGCAAAGCGGAAGGCGATGGTGAGTACGCCTTCCTGAACCTCGTTGAGGTCCATCAGCCGTGCGAGCAGCAGCGGCCCCATCTCCGAGATCGTCGTGCGGATCGGGTGGCCCTGTTCGCCGAACAGGTCCCAGAACACTGCCGGATTGTCCGCAAAGGTGTAGTTGGTGAGGCCGATTTCCTGCGCCCGGGCGATCAGCTTGTCGGCATTCTTGGCGGTGGGCGATCCGGCCATGGCGATGCCGGAGAGGTCGCCCTTCACGTCCGCGAGGAACACCGGCACACCGCGTGCGGAAAAGCTCTCGGCAATGCCCTGCAGCGTCACCGTCTTGCCCGTGCCGGTCGCGCCGGCGATGAGGCCATGGCGATTGGAGCGGCGCAGGACGAGGTTCTGCGGTTGCCCGCCGCCCAGGCCGATGAAGATGGATGTCTCGTCGCTCATGCTCGCCTGTCTCCCGGCCTTATCTTCCCCGGCACGCTAGACCCGGCGCGAACACAAGAAAAGGGCGCGGTCGCCCGCGCCCTTCCGGATTTTACATTTACGCGGCCTGTGCGGGCCGGGCCGCTTACTGGCCGCGCAGGCGCACCGGCACGAAGGTGGCCGGGGAGCCGCGCCGCAGCACCTGGAGCAGCACGGCGTTGCGGCTGCTGTCCTTGGCAGCCTGCGCGATCTTGCCAAGGTCCGCTTCGCTCAGCACCGGTTGGCCATTGGCGAGCATCACGACATCGCCGCGACGCAGGCCCTTGGCACCGGCATCGGTCGAGGGATCGACCGCGGCGACGACCACGCCCTTGGTCTCGGCCGGAATGCCGAGCTGGCGCGCGATGGTGGCCGTGAGGGGCTGGACCGCAATGCCGAGCAGCTGCTGCGCGGCCTGCTTGGTCGTCTGCGCGTCCTGATCTGAGAAGTCGTCCTGCGGCGGCTGGGCGAAGTTGGCCAGCTCCTCCTCGGGCGGACGCTCGCCGATGAGTGCGCGGACCGTGACCGGCTTGCCGTTGCGCAGCAGGTCGATCGGCACCGTCGTGCCGACCGGCAGGCCCGAGACGATGTAGGAGAGCGTCTCGTCCGGCGTCACTTCGCGGCCGTTCACGCGCACGATCACGTCGCCCGCCTTGATGCCGGCCTTCTCCGCGCCCTTGCCGGGCTCGACACCCTGGACGAACTCGCCGCGATTCTTGGCGATGCCCAGCGAATCAGCGAGATCCTCGGACACCTGGCTGATCTGGATGCCGAGGTAGCCGCGCTTCACCGTGCCACCCTTGCGCAGCGTGTCGATCACCGGGATCGCTTCCTCGGCGGGAATCGCGAAACCGATGCCGACATTGCCGCCGGTGGGCGAGAGAATCTGGCTGTTGATGCCGATGACGTTGCCGTTCATGTCGAACATCGGGCCGCCGGAATTGCCCTGGTTGATCGAGGCGTCGGTCTGGATGAAGCGATCAGCGCCGCCGCCGGCATTGCGGTGGAGCGCGGAAATGATGCCCGCGGTCACCGTGCTGCTGAGGCCGAAGGGGTTGCCGATGGCGATCACCCAGTCGCCCACGCGCGCCTTGGTCGAATCGCCGAACTTGACGAAGGGCAGCGGCTTGGTGGCGTTGATCTTGAGCACGGCGAGGTCGGAGCGCGGATCGGTGCCGACCAGCTTCGCCTCATATTCGGTGCGGTCCGGCAGGGTGACGGTGATCGAATCGACCGTCGCGCCACGCGCACCGGGCGCCACGACGTGATTGTTGGTGACGACATAGCCGTCCGCCGAGATGATGAAGCCCGAGCCGAGCGACTGGGCCTGGCGCGTCTGCGGGGCGCCGTCACCCTGGCCGAACAGGCTGCCGAAGGGCGTGCCGGCGAAGGGGTTCTGCACCTGCACGCGCTGCTTGGTGGAAATGTTGACCACGGCGGGCTGGAGCTTCTGCACCATGTCGGCGAAGCTCACCGGCGCGCCGCGCGGAGCGGCGGCGGCCATGCCTTCATTCTGCGCGGTCTGGGCGATCACGCTGGTAGAATTGCTTGTCAGGGCCAGCGTCGTGCCGCCCAGGAGCAGGGCTGCTGTAATGGCGTAAGCGTAGCGCACGGATAACCTTCCTCTCATCAAACAGTCTTCATCGGCCGTCTCGGGCATGCTCGGCTGGCTGCCGGTCAACGCCCTCGAAAGCCTCCCCAAAGCCCCTCAAAATGCCCAATGTCCGGTCCGGGGCATGGCGCGCACCGGATGAACGGGCATTGAATGAGCCGGCCGAGACCGCCCTCAGCCGGCACGCAATTCATCAGCGACCGCGGAACTGGCGGAGATAATCATTGTCCGGCGACAGGATAGCGGTCGTCTCGCCACTATTCTCCTGGGCAAAGCTGGTCTGGTAGGACTGCATGGCCCGGTAGAAATCGTAGAATTGCGGATCCTTGCCGAAGCTCGCCGCGTAGATCTTCGCCGCGTCGGCATCCGCCTGCGCACGGATGAGCTGCGCCCGCCGCGCACCCTCGGCGCGCAGCGTCAGCGCTTCCTGCTCGCGGGCGGACCGCATGCGCTGGAAGGCGCCTTGCAATGGCGTGCCGTCCGGCAAGTCGGTGCGCATGATCCGCACGTCGATGATCTGGGCACCATATTGGCGGGCGACCAGATTGAGGTTGCGCTGGATGTTGGTCATCACCTCGCCGCGCTCGGGGCTGAGCAGCAGGTCGGCGCGCCGCTTGCCCAGCTCGTTGCGCAGGGCCGAGCCGAGAATGGGCTTCAGCGCATCCTGAACCCGCTCTTCGCTCCCTGCCGAGATGTACATGCGCTGCGGATCGACGATGCGGTAGCGTGCGAAAGCGTCCACCTGCAGCCGCAGCTGATCGGTGGAGAGCACTTGCTGCCGTTCCATGGTGACTGACTGCACGCGCTTGTCGATCCACACGATCTGGTCGAGCAGCGGCGCCCGCACCTTGAGGCCCGCGCCGGTATGGCCGAACACTTCATTGGGCTTGTAGCTGTTGTAGATGCGCACCGGCTTGCCGAAGCGCAGCACCACCGCCTGCCGCGTTTCCGGCACCACGGCAAAGGTGCTGCCGACCAGGAACAGGCCGATCGTCGCCAGCACGGCAAGGACGATGGGGTTGCGAAGCGAATAGATCACTGGCCGCCTCCCTGCTGGGTGGGGGCGGCTTCCACCGTCGTCGTGGCGCGCTGGGTGGGGCGCACGGCGGGCAGCGGCAGATAGGGCGTCACATTGTTGGTCTCGACGATCGTCTTGTTCACGCCGGAAAGCACCTTTTCCATCGTCTCATAATACATGCGGCGGCGCGTCACTTCCGGCGAGAGCCTGTATTGCTCATACACCTTGTCGAACGCGGCTGCAGCGCCCTGGGACTGGGCGGAGAGCTGCTGCGCATAGGCCTGCGCCTGATTGATGTATGTCTCGGCCGCCTGCTGCGAGGCGGTGACTTCCTTGAAGGCGTCGTTCACCGCTGCCGGCGGATCGGCCTGCTTGATGGCGACGCCCTGGATGCGGATGCCCGCGCCATAGCCATCGAGGATCGCCTGCATGCGCTCCTGCACCTGCGCCTCGATCATGTTGCGGCCTGCACCCATCGCCTCGTTGAGTGAGACGGTGGCAATGACGGCACGCATCGCGGATTCGGCGACTTCCGCGATGGTCGCGTCCTGCTCGGCGATCTGGAAGGCGTAGCGCTTCGGGTCGCTGATGTTCCACCGCACCGAATAGCCCAGATTGATGATGTTCTGGTCCTCGGTCAGCATCAGCTTCTCGGCTTCATCACCCGCCGAGCCGAGGTCGATCGTGCGGATTTCCTCCACGTCGATCACTTCCACGCTCTCGAACGGCGCAGGCAGCGTCATGTTGACGCCCGGCCCGAGCGTGCGGCTGTAGCTGCCCAGCAGAGTGACGATGCCGCGCTGCTTCGCGCCGATCGAGTGGAAGCTGGTGAGGGCAAGCCAGAGCACGATCACGCCGGCGACCATATAGGGCCAGAGCGAGCGGCCGCCGGGCTGCTGCGGGAATCCGCCACCAAAGCTCTCCCGCGCACGGCGGAGCAGCTCGTCGATCGCGCTCGGGCCGCGCTGCCCGCGCCCGCCCGGCTCGTCGCCGCGTGGCGGCGGTGTCCAGGGATTGCGCGGTCCGTCGCCTCCCTTGCCGCCTTGTCCGTCCTCGCCCTTGCTGCCCCAGGGACCACCCTCGCTCATCGCCGAGGACTGGCCGGGGCGTTGCGTCATCTCCGTATCCATCCGGCTTCTATAGGGACGCTCCCCGAGGAAATACAGGGTCGTGCCGCCAATAAATCCGCCAATAGCCCACAAAATGCCCCTCGCGGCGCTTTGCCTGCGCGGATGGAACGCTTAAGAGCGCCCCCATGAGTGACGGATCAAGAGAGGCCATAGCGGCCGTGGACGCAGCGCTGGCCGCGCGCATCGAGCAAGTGGCGCAGGGCCGGGCAAGCGGCCTGCGGGTGAAGGACGGCGTGCTGAGCCTCGTGCTCGAGGTCGGCGGACTGGAAGCGGGCGAGCGCGATGCCCTGGCTGCCCGCGTGACGGAAGCCGGCAAGGCGCAGCCCGGCATTGCCGATGTGCGCATCGCCATGACGGCGGAGCGATCCGCCCGGCCGCTTATCATCGCGGTCGGATCGGGCAAGGGCGGCGTCGGCAAGTCGACGCTTGCGGTGAACCTCGCCGTGGCGCTCAAGCGGCTCGGCAAGCGCGTGGGTATGGTCGATGCGGACATTTACGGCCCCTCGCTGCCCCGGCTGCTCGCCAGCGAGGACGTGAAGCCGCAGGCGCAGGGCAACCGGCTGATCCCGGTGCCCAATGCGCAGGGCGTACCCATGCTCTCCATGGGCCATCTCGCCAAGCCGGGGCAGGCGATTGCCTGGCGTGGGCCGATGGCGGGCAATGCGCTGGGCCAGCTGCTCGATGCGGACTGGGCAGGCACGGAGCTGCTGATCGTCGATCTGCCGCCGGGCACGGGTGACGTGCAGCTCACCATGATCCAGAAATACAAGCCGGTCGGCGCGGTGATCGTTTCGACGCCGCAGGATCTCGCGCTCATCGACGCGACCCGGGCGATCAGCTTTTTCGATCAGGCCAAGGTGCCGGTGATCGGCATGGTCGAGAACATGGCCGGCTATGTCTGCCCGCATTGCGGCGAAGTGTCCGATCCGTTCGGCTCGGGCGGGGCGGAAGCGAGCGCGGCGGAGCTGGGCCTTCCCTTCCTCGGCCGGGTGCCACTGGACATTGCCGTGCGCACCGCCTCGGACGCGGGCACGCCGCCGGCCGCGCAGGATGGCGTGATCGGCCAGCCCTTCCGCGCCATTGCCGAGCGCGTGGCGCACTGGCTGGAACACCATGGCGCCGGGCAGGGCAACGGGGCGACGATTGGCTGACACCGGCAAGAGCGACGCCGGCCCTGCCGGCAGGCTGGCCGCGACGCTCGACGGCCTGCGCGACGTGCGCTTCAGCCGCCGCACGCTGCTCACCGGCGCGGCGATCGGCGGCGGGCTGGCGCTGGCCTGGTCGGTCTGGCCGCGCCACTACACCCAGATTGCCGATGCCGCGAAGGGCGAGACTGCCTTCGGTGCCTTCGTGAAGATCGATCGCGGCGGGCAGGTGATCGTCGTCGTGCCGCAGGCCGAGCTTGGGCAGGGCGTGTTCACCCTGTTCGCGCAGATCGTGGCGGATGAGCTGGGTGCGGACTGGCGCACCGTCGCGGTGCAGCCTGCCCCGCCGGGGCCGCTCTATGCCAATCGGCTGCTGGCGCGCGAATGGTTCGATGGGCCGGTCAAGCGTACGTTCGGGAGCTGGGGCGACAGCGCGGTGGATGAATATGCCCGCCGTTCCGCGCTCATGCTGACCGGCGGATCGACCTCGGTTGCCAATTTCGCGCCGGACCTGCGCCAGGCCGGCGCGACGGCGCGGGTGCTGCTGTGCATGGCGGCAGCGGCGCGCTGGGACGTGACCTGGGAAAGCTGCGACATTGCCGGCGGCATTGTCTCGGACGGCACGCACAAGGCGCGGATCGGCGATCTGGCGCAGGAGGCGGCTGCCTACACGCCGCCCGTCGTGCTGCCCTATCGCCCGGACGGGCGCGACGATGCGCTGTTCGGCACGGATGCGCCGCGCCTCGACATTCCCGCCAAGATCGACGGATCGGCCAATTATGCCGCCGACATCCGCCTGCCGGACATGCTCTTCGCCGCCATTCGCCAGGGGCCGGTCAATGCCGCGCGCCTGACCTCGATCAACGAGGCGGCGGCGCGCAAGGTTTCCGGCATGGTCGGCATCGTGCGGGAAGCGGGCTGGGTGGCGGTGACCGGGCGCAACTGGTGGGCCGCCAATCAGGCGCTCGACCGGCTCGATCCGGTGTTCGAGCTGGATGGGCCGGCGGTGGATGATGCCAGCGTCGGCCAGGCACTCGACACGGCATTCGAGGGCGATGATGGCGCGCGCTATTTCAGCCGTGGCGATCTCTCCAGCGTATTCGATGGCGCCCGCATCGTGCGCGCGGACTATGCCGTGGCGCCGGCGCTGCATCTGGCGCTGGAGCCGATGGCGGCGACGGCGCGGGTGCGCGAGGGCGACGTCGAGGTGTGGATGCCCACGCAGGCGCCGGTGCTGGCGCGCCAGGCGATTGCCCGCGCACTCGATGTGGCCGAGGGGAGCGTGACGGTCTATCCGCTGTTCGCCGGCGGCTCCTTCGGCCTCAAGATGGAAGTGGATGCCGGGGTGCAGGCCGCGCTGATTGCCCGCGCGGCGCAGGCGCCGGTGCAGCTGATGTGGTCCCGCTCGGAGGATATCATCCGCGATTGCCCGCGCCCGCCCGCCAAGGCGCGCATGGCGGCGCGGCTGAACCAGACCGGGTTGATCGAGGGCTGGTCGGCCAAGGTCGCTGCGCCCGATGGCCTCGCGCAGCTCTGGAGCCGGATCGCCGATGGCGCGACCCGGCGGGAGGCGATCGACGCGATGGCCGGGGAGTCGCATGAGCGCGCCGTCTCCGGCATGGACGTGCCTTACGCCATCCCCAATTTCGCGGTGGATCATTATCCCGCCGACATCGGCCTGCCCGGCGGGCGCTGGCGCAGCAATGCGGACAGCTATGGCGCCTTCTTCACCGAGAGCTTCGTCAACGAGCTGGCCTTCGTGGCCGGGGTCGAGCCCTTGTCCTTCCGCATCCAGATGCTCGGCGCACATCCGCGCCTGGCGCAATGCCTGACGACCGTGGCGACGCTTGGCGGGTGGCAGGGCGGCATTCGCGGCAGCGGGCAGGGCATTGCCTGCCACAAGATGCGCGACGGCTATATCGCCGTCATGGTCGAGGCTGGCTTTGCGGGCGGGCAGGTGAGCGTGCGGCGGCTGGTCGCGGCCGTGGACTGCGGCCGGCAAGTGAATCCGGCGATTGCGCGCCAGCAGATCGAGGGCGGCATGATCTTCGGTCTCGCCATGGCGCTCGGCGCATCGCCAAGCTATCGTAACGCCCTGCCGGCGAAGATGCGCCTGCGCGATTATGGCCTGCCGCGCCTGGCCGATGTTGGGGACGTGATGATCGAATTCATGGACAGTCCGGGCGATCCGGTGGGCGTGGGCGAAATCGGGGTGCCGGCGGTGGCGCCGGCCCTCGCCTCGGCACTCTCCACGATCACCGGCAAGCGCTACCGGCAATTGCCGATGCTGGGTGTCGCCGTATGAACGCCGTTCGCCCGTCCGATCATCCGGTGGTCGCCGTGGGCAAGGTCGCTGTGCTGGTCGTCAATCTCGGCACGCCGGACGCGCCGACGCCGCAGGCGGTGAAGCGCTATCTGGGCGAATTTCTCTCCGACCGGCGCGTGGTGGAGATCCCGCCTTTGCTCTGGCAGCCGATCCTGCGCGGCATCATCCTCAATGTGCGCCCGCGCAAGTCCGCCCATGCCTACAGCCAGGTGTGGACTGACGACGGATCGCCGCTCGCCGTGCATACGCGCGATACGGCGCGGGGTCTGCGCGTGGCCTGGGGCGACAAGGTCACGGTCGACTGGGCGATGCGTTATGGCAATCCCTCTATTGCCGAGCGGCTCGACACGCTGATGGAAAGCGGACACGACCGCATTCTCGTCGCGCCGCTGTATCCGCAATATTGCGGGGCGACCACGGCGACGGTGGTGGACGAGGTGGGCCGCGCCCTCGCCAGCATGCGCTGGCAGCCGGCTATTCGCATGCTCCCGGCCTATTATGACGACCCCGCCTATATCGCGGCCCTGCGTGCCCGCACCGAGCGACAGCTGGCCGCGCTGCCTTTCGTGCCGGATCGGATCGTCGCCAGCTTCCACGGCATGCCGCAGCGTACGCTCTCGCTCGGCGACCCCTATCATTGTCAGTGCCTCAAGACCGCGCGGCTGCTGGGCGAGGCGCTGGGGCGGGAGATCACCGTCACTTTCCAGTCGCGCTTCGGCCGGGCGAAATGGCTGGAGCCGGCAACCGAGACGGTCCTGAAGGCGCTGCCCGGCCAGGGAGTGCGCAATGTGGCCGTCATCACGCCCGGTTTCTCGGCCGATTGCCTCGAAACGCTCGAGGAAATCGCCCTGCGCGGCAAGGAGAGCTTCCTGCTCGCAGGCGGGGAGCATTTCGCCTTTTTGCCCTGTCTAAACGCGCAGGCCGACGCTATTGCCATGTATCAGCAACTGTTGGGCCGCGAGCTGGCTGGTTGGGCCGACGGGTTGCCGAGCATCGCAACGGGTTTTTGAAGAACGCATCGGGGAGAGGGTGAGCATGAGCAGAGTAGCGATCGTGACCGGCGGCACGCGCGGTATTGGCGAGGCGATCAGCCTGGCGCTGCGCGACATGGGCTACAAGGTGGCGGCGAACTACGCCGGCAATGAAGCCCGCGCACAGGCCTTCACGGACGCGACCGGCATCCCCTCCTATAAATGGGACGTAGGCGATCATGAGGCGTGCCTGGCTGGCTGCGCGCAGGTCGCTGCCGATCTCGGCCCGGTCGACGTGGTCGTCAACAACGCCGGCATCACGCGCGATGGCGTGCTCGCCAAGATGAGCTTCGAGGACTGGAACGAGGTGATGCGCATCAACCTCGGCGGTTGCTTCAACATGGCGAAGGCCACCTTTGGCGGCATGCGCGAGCGCGGCTGGGGTCGCATCGTCAACATCGGGTCCATCAACGGCCAGGCCGGCCAATATGGCCAGGTGAACTATGCCGCCGCCAAGTCCGGTATCCATGGCTTCACCAAGGCGCTGGCGCAGGAAGGCGCCAAATATGGCGTGACCGTGAATGCCATCGCACCCGGCTATATCGATACGGACATGGTCGCTGCCGTTCCGGCACCGGTGCTGGAGAAGATCGTCGCCAAGATCCCGGTCGGCCGTCTGGGCCATGCCGAGGAGATTGCGCGCGGCGTCGCCTTCCTGTGCAGCGAGGATGCCGGCTTCGTCACCGGATCGACCCTGTCGATCAACGGCGGCCAGCACATGTATTGAGCGCGGGTAGCGGCGCGGACATGGATGACGCGCCGCCCCGTTTTGCCGGCCCGGTCAAGCGCAGCATCACCATTGCCGGCCACACCACCTCGATCACGCTGGAGCCGCTGTTCTGGCGCGCGCTGGAGGATCGGGCGCGGGCGGACGGCCTGCCACTGAGCGCACTCGTCGCGCGTATCGACGTCGCGCGGATCGCCGCGCCGGAGCCGCCCAATCTGGCGAGCGCGATTCGCTGCTGGCTGCTGGCGGAAGCGCTCGCGCCTGATATCAGTCGAGCAGCGGACCCATCAGCGCCCTGAGGTCGGCTTCCGGCCGGGCGCCGTAGTGCCCGATGACTTCCGCCGCCGCGATCGCCCCCATGGCGAGGCACTGCGCCGGCGCCTTGCCGCGCACATGGCCGGTGAGGAAGCCGGCGGCGAACAGATCGCCCGCGCCGGTCGTGTCCAGCACCTGATTGACCGGCGCGGCCGCGACCTCGTGCCGCTCCCGATGCCGCATGGCGAGTGCGCCACGCTCGCTGCGCGTCACCACCAGCGTCGGCAGCTTGTCCGCGAAACGGGCGATGGCCGCCTCGACATCGTCGGTCTGCGCCAGCGCCATGATCTCCGTCTCGTTGGAGAACAGAATGTCGATCGCGCCTGTCTCGATCAGCGCGAGAAAATCCTCCCGGTGGCGATTGATGACGAAGGCGTCCGAGAGCGTGAAGGCAATCTCGCGCCCTGCCGCGCGGGCCGCGTCGATCGCGGCGCGCATGGCGGCGCGGGGCTGCTCCGGGTCCCACAAATAGCCCTCCAGATAGAGGATGCGGGCCGCGCGGATCAGGTCGAGGTCGAGCGCGGCGGGCGGCAGATATTGCGAGGCGCCGAGGAAGGTGTTCATCGTGCGCTGCGCATCCGGCGTCACCACGATCAGGCAGCGCGCGGTCGGCGGCCCGTCGGTCGCTGCCGGCGTATCGAAACGGATGCCGAGCGAGCGGATGTCATGCGCGAAGATGGCGCCGAGCTGGTCATCACGCACCTGGCCGATGAAGGCGCAGGCGCCGCCCAGCGCTGCCATGCCGGCCAGCGTGTTGGCGCCCGATCCGCCGGAAATCTCCACCGCAGCGCCCATGTCCGCATAGAGCAGGTCGGCCATGGCGGTGTCGATGAGCTGCATCCCGCCCTTCACCAGCGCATGCCGGGCGATGAACGCATCGTCGGCGCGGGCGATCACGTCGACAATGGCATTGCCGATGGCGACGATATCGAGAGCGGGCTCGGTCAAGCGCGGGAGTCCTTCCTGAAAGCGGCGCGGACGGGGCCGCAGATCATCGGGCCGCCTTATCGGGGGCGGGATAGCGCCGCAAGCATCGGCGGCCGCGCGCTTGACCGCGCCGCCCCGCCGGGCGACATCCTGCCCGGCATGATCGTCACCGCTCTCCTGCGTGCGCTGCCGCAGATCGCCTTGCCCGGCATCCGGGCCGTGCTCTGGCGCAGCCTTGGCCTGACCTTGCTGGTTTTCGCGCTGCTGGGCGAGGCTGTCTGGTTCGGCCTGCGTGCCTTGTTCGTGCAGATCGGCTGGCTGGATGGCGAGGGGCTGGCCGGCGCCGCGCTCGCCGGCTTCATCGCGCTGCTGTGCGGCTGGTTGCTGTTCCGCGCCGTCGCCATTGCCATGGTCGGTCTCTATGCGGACCGGATCGTCGCGACGGTCGAGCAGGCAAGCTATGCGCCGCGCCATGCCCGTGCGCGCGGCGTCCCGGTGACGGAGGGCGCGCGAGTCGCGGTCCGGTCGTGCTGCGCGCGCTGGGCTGGAATCTCGCCGCGTTGCCGCTCTACGTCCTGTTGCTGGTCACGGGTGTGGGCGCGCCGCTGCTGTTCCTGCTGGTCAATGCCTATCTGCTCGGTCGCGATCTGGCCGAGCTGGTCGAGGGCCGGCACCCGGACCTGCCGGCCTTCTCGGCGAGCGAGCGCTGGCGGCTTGGCCTCGTTTCGGCGCTGCTCTTCCTGCCGCCCGTCGTAAACCTGTTTGCGCCGGTCTGGAGCGTGGCTATGGCCGCGCACATGTTTCACGGGCGCAGGATGATCGAACCCTATGGCTGATCGGGGCGTGATCGTGCGGCTGAGCGGGCTGGCAGCGCTTGCCGTGCTGGTGCCGGGGCTGGCCGCCTGTGGCGCCAGTGTGGTCCCCGCCGTGCAGCGACCCGCCGTCGGCTTCACCCCGGCCAGCAAGCCGCAGCCCAACGGCATTCTCGGCGCCGATGCGCGCGGACTCACGCGCCTGTTCGGACAGCCGCGCCTCGACATTCGCGATCCGGCCGTGCGCAAGCTGCAATTCGCCAATGGCCGCTGCGTGCTGGATACCTATCTCTATCCGCCCGCCGCCAATCGCGAGCCGGTGGTGACACATGCCGAGGCGCGGACCAGCGCGGGCGCGGATATGGAGCTCAATGCTTGCGCCCGCCTCTTGCGCGGCGACTGAAAGAGACCCGGCCGATCATTGACTTGCACCCGCCGGGGTGACAGCTTGCGGGCATGACACAGCGTCTCTGCCAGACCAGAGTCCGATATCATGGAGGCCAACTCCTCGCGGGCATCTAGCCCCGGGGTTCGGTGCGCATGCCCCGAATTCCGGGGCGATTGCGAGCTGATCCAGGAGTCGCCAGCCGGCCTATGCCGCGCGGCTCCCCCCAATCTTGCGAGAGAGTCTTACCTATGACCATGACCCACGCCGCGCGCCGGCCCGCCATCCAGATGATCGACCGGGAAGCCGATGCACTCACCAGCCTTGCCCTGGGCGTCGAGGACAAGCAGCCGCAAGTGAGCGCGCTGCTGCTCGACGAGATTGCCCGCGCGCGGGTGATGCGGGCCGAGCGCATTCCCGCCGATACCGTGACGATGGGTGCCACCGTGGATTTCATCGACGAGGCGAGCGGAACCGAGCGGACCGTCAAGCTCGTCTATCCGCGCGAGGCGGACATTGCCGCCGGGCGCGTTTCCATCCTCTCGCTGGTCGGCGCCGGGCTGATCGGCCTGCGGGAAGGGCAGGCGATCAGCTGGCCGGACCGCAGCGGGCGGGAGCGGCAGCTGCGTATCCGCGCCGTGCGGAAGGCGGGGTGACCGAGCCCATGCCCTCGCGCCCGGCCGGGCCGCGCTTCGGCGCGCACCGGCTGGCGGGCTATGCGACCCTGCTGTTGCTCGCTATCGGCCTCGTCCAGTTCATTGCCAGCATCCTGTTCTACGAGGCGATCGACCGGCAGGCGCTGCGCCAGGACCATGCCCGGCGCGTGGCGGAAATGCTGGTGGTGAGCGACCGCGTGCACCGCATCGATCCGCGCGTCACGGCCCGGCTGATGACCAGCCATTATCTGGATGTGCGGGTCGGCCCGCGTCCATCGGTGACAGGCTCCGGCGCGGGCGGGACGGTCGAGGATATTCGCGCGCATATCCTCGACTGGGAGCCGGGCCTCGCCAGCCGACCGCTGCGGCTCGACATCGTGCGGGGCGAGCGGGGCCGGCGCGATCTCGCCGGATCGATGCAACTCGCCGATGGCCAGTGGCTGGATTTCCGCTCGCGCGACATCTCGACCGGCTGGCCCATCGTGCTGCGTGCCACCGCGATGACTTTGGTCATCACCTTGTTCTGCATGGGCGCCGGCTTCGTCGCGCTGCGCATGCTCACCGCGCCGCTCCGCCGCCTGTCGGATGCGGTCGCGACGTTGCACCAGCATCATGGCCATGGCCCGCCTGTGAGTGAGAGCGGCCCGGCGGACCTGCGCAGCCTCGCCCGTTCGTTCAATGACATGCAGGCGCGCATCGCCGGGCTGGAGGACGATCAGGCCCGCTCGTTCGAGGCGATCAGCCATGATCTGCGCACGCCATTGTCGCGGCTCAAGATCGCGTCCCAGTTCGTGGCGGACAGCGACATTGCCCGGCTCGTCAATTCGAGCGCGGAGGAAATGGAGACGATGCTCATGTCGCTTCAGCGCTTCCTGCGCGCCGAGCATCTGGAAGCGGAGCCGGAAGAGGTCGATCTTGCTGCGTTGATCGGGGGTCTGGCAGAGCGAGCGGACGGGCAGGTTGCGGTGATCGGCCCGGCGCAGGCACTGGTGACGAGCTATCGCGAGCCGCTGACCCTCGCGCTCGATCCGCTGATCGAAAATGCGCTGCATTATGGCACGCGGGCCGAGATCACGCTGATGCGCGCCGGCCATGGCTGGGCGATCGAGATCGCCGACGACGGACCGGGGATTGATGAAGCCTATTTCGGCAAGATCCTCGATCCCTTCTTCCGGCTGGACGATGCGCGCGCGCGGGACACGGCCGGCTTCGGTCTCGGCATCCCGACCGCGCACCGCCTGCTGGAGCGCTTCGGCGGGGCCTTGTCCTTCAGCAATGCGCCTGCCGGTGGTCTGGTGGTGCGCGTGATCGTGCCGCTGCCGGATGAGACGGAGGCGCGCTGAGGCCTCTGCGCGAGTTGGCTGGCGCAACTCAGCCTTTCTGGGTGCTTGCGCCTGCCCGGACGCATCGCCACATTGCAGGCTGACCAGCCACAAGAGGGCAAGGCAATGACGCGGATGATGATCGATCGGCGGACTCTGGTGGGTGGCGGCGCCCTGCTCGGCCTCATGGCGACGATGGGCTTCGCGCGCGCGGCTTCTTCAAGCAAGCGACCAGCCGCCCCATTCCAGCTCAGCGACGCGGAGTGGCGCAAACGCCTGAGCCCGCAGGCCTATGCAGTGTTGCGCCAGGCCTCGACGGAATATCCCTTCACCTCGCCACTCAACAAGGAGAAGCGCAAGGGCACCTTCGTCTGTGCCGGCTGCGCGCTGCCGCTGTTCGATTCGCGCACCAAATATGACAGCGGCACCGGCTGGCTGAGCTTCTGGCGGCCGTTGCCCAAGGCGATCGGCACCAGCACGGATCGCGATCTGGGTTATGTCCGCACGGAAGTGCATTGTGCGCGCTGCGGTGGGCATCTCGGCCACGTCTTCGACGATGGGCCGATGCCGACGGGCCAGCGCTACTGCATGAACGGCGTGGCGATGCGCTTCATCCCGGCCTGATCAGGCGGCGGGGCGGGCGATCCGATAGACCTTCACCGGTTCGCCGGGGCGCATCGGCACCGGCTCCAGCCAGGCGGGCGGGCGCCCTCGCGCCAGCGCGGCGCTCAGGCTGCGCGGATAGAGCGTGCGATAGCGCTCGATCTCGTTCTCACCCAGGCACAGCACCAGATAGTGCGCGCCTGAATCGGTGACGATCTGCCGCGCCGCGTCCGGCGTGGCGGTGAAGGCTTGCAGCACTTCCTTCATGCCGATCGCGTTGCGGTGATGCCCGGTCGCCATAACGCTGTGGCGCGTATAGACCAGCATGTGCGCGCCGATATCGAGCGGGGTGAAGAGCAGGGCGGGCGGCAATGCGTCCAGCCCGCGCAAGGTGGCGTAGGTCGTGCAGTGGAACCGGTCCGGCACCCCGCTCGCATTGCCGGCTTCCGGCTCGCCACTGTTGAGCAGCGCCGTGATGATCGCCGAGGCGCCAATGGGCGTGGCGAGCACGCAGCTCGCGGTCAGCAGCACGCGCAGCGGCGGCAGGCGCAGGCGCTGGGCCTGGCGCATCAGGGCGATGACGAGCACGGCATTGCCGGGTAGCGCGAGCAGATGGGCGAAGGCCATGGCACGCATCACCGAAAGCGAGACGGCGAAGGCGACGATCTGCATGACGATCAGGCAGGCCCAGGCTTCCCGCTCGTTCGCGGCGCGCGTGCGTGCCAGCGCCAACGCGGAGCCGGCAAAGCCGAGCAGGGCGGGGACGAGGATGATGGCCTGCAGGTCCGGCTTCTGGTCCCAGATCGGCAGCCCTTCCCGCACGGCCAGATACCAGAGCTGGTAAACGATGGGATCGAGCGACTGGAACGGGCCGGCGAGGCAATCGCGCGCAACCAGCAGGAAACTGGCGGCACCCGCGCCGGCGGCCAGCACCAGCGGCAGCGCCCGGCGCACCAGCGTCGCGTCGCCCGTGAGCGGATGGAAGCCGAGCATGACGCCGGTCACGAGGATGAGCGGCAGCAGATAGGCGGGCGAGAGCGAATCGCACCAGGGCACCAGCGCATCGGCCAGATCATGCGTGCCGAAGAGGAACAGCGCGGAAACGCCGGTGAGCGCTGCCACATAATTGCGCATGTCGCGCCAGCGGCCGGGGACGAGCATGTGGCGCAGGCCATAAAGGCCGCCGATCGCCACCGCATAAGGCAGGCCCTCGGCCGAGACCTGCAGCCAGGCGGCGGTGGCGGCGCCGGCGATGAGGCCGAGGCGCCCGTCCGTCCGGTCCGTGCGAATGAGCGCCCAGATGGCAAGCGCGCCATAAAGCACCTGCGTGCCATGATGGTCGATACGCAGCGGCGCATATTGGATGAGGATGGACAGCGCGCTCAGCAGCAGGGTGACCGCGAGCAGTGCGGTGCCGCGCCCCAGCGCCAGTCGGCGAGCGATGGCATAGACGAGCAGCGCGCTCAGCAGCAGCAGGATGAGCGGGATGGTGACGAGCGTGATTCGTTCGGCGAGCGGTGTGCCCAGCAGCGGCTCCAGCGCCGCCAGCATCAGCGCAATCGGCAGGTCGACGAGGCGCGACCAGTGCATCGGCGTGCCGCCCGGCGGCAGGATGCGATATTGGGTGACGTCGAACCAGCTCTGCCCCGCCAGCAGATCCCGCACCTGCACGAGGCGCAGCGCGTCGTCCGGATCGCGGAAGTTGAGCGGCACGATGAATTGCCAGGTCGCGGCGATCAGCGTGACGCAGGTCGCCAGCCACAGGCCGATGAGGATCAGCCGGCTGCCGCTTGCGGTGAAGATCGGGCCGTCCTTCATGCGGCGGAAGCGAACACGATCGCCTTGCGCAGTATGTAGGTCGCCTGAAAGCTCACCGCGATGGCAATGAGCTTGGCGATCATCGGCATCAGGCCAAGCTGGCTGCCCAGCGCGACGATGGCGGTTGTGATGGCAAGCCCCACCAGCGCGGAGCCCACGAACAGGCCCTTCTGTCGCGTCCTCTCCGGTCCGCGCGGCGCGGCGCCCTGCGCAAAGACAAGGCGTGAGGAAATCAGCCAGTGCACGAGGATGCCGAAGCTGTAGCCGAGCGCGGAGGCCGGCGCGGGCGAGAAGCCGGCGCGCAGGAACAGCAGGAACAGCCCCATGTCACTGCCGAGTGCCAGGACGCTCGCCAGCCCGTAGCGGATATAGGTGCGCCCCAGAAGGCCGGAAATCAGGGTCATGGCGCGGGCGATCAGGCGATCCGTTTGATCGGGGCCGGTACGGCGCGCTCGCTCTCCAGCGCAGCGCGCTCGCCGGCGGTCAGCGCGCCCTCGTTGCCCGCTTCATGATATTCGGCGTCCTCGTTGACGGCCCAGATGTCATAGATGCGCGCGCCCGCCTCGATGTTGCGGACGGTCAGCATCGCCGTCATCATCGCATGATCCTGATTATTGTAGCGGTGCATGCCGTTGCGGCCGACAAGGTGAAGCGTGGGATAGGCCTCCGCCAGCTCCTCGCGCATCGCGGTTACATGGTCGGCATAGGTCTCGTCATAGACCGGATAGGCCTTTTCCTGCCGCACGACCGCGCCGCCGACGACCTGATCGGCGCTGACCAGCCCCATCACTTCCATCTCGCGGGTGGCGAGGGCGATGAGGTCCGCGTCGCTCGACGACCACAGCCCGTCGCCCTCGAAGCAGAAATATTCCAGCCCCACGCAGGCGATCTCCGGGTCCGGCACCATTTCAGGCGACCAGCTGCGGAAATTCTGCACGCGGCCCACCTTTACGCGCGGATCGTGAATGTAGATCCAGTTGTCCGGGAAGAGGTCTTCCGATCGGATCATCAGCGCGACGGTGAGGAAGTCGCGATAATTGAGCGCCAGCGCATTGCCGAGCGTGGCCGGCACCGGATGGATGCGGCTCGCCAGCTCGCGCATCGGCGCGGAGCTGATGACATGGGCGGCATTGATGGTCACGGTCTCGCCCGCCCGGTTGGTCGCGGCGACGCGCCAGCGGCCCGTGACTTGATCCATCGCGAGCTGCTTGAGCGCATGGCCCATCAGCACCCGGTTGCCGCCGGCGATCACGGCGTCGCGCGCGGCGTCCCACATCATGCCGGGGCCAAGGCGCGGATAGCGGAAATGCTCCAGCAGCGTCTTGGTCGCCATGCCGTCATTGGGCTTCTTGTTGAGGCCCAGGCTGCGCTTGAGCCCGTCGAGCACGGCGGCGCCAAGGCTGAGACCCTTGATGCGTTGCGCGGCCCAGTCCGCCGACATTTCGTCGCACGGCATGCCCCACACCTTCTCGGTGTAGGTCTTGAAGAAGATAGAGTAGAGCTTGCGGCCGAACTGGTTGATCACCCAGTCCTCGAAGCTCTTCACCTGCTTGATCGGGAACAGCTTGGCCTGGCCATAGCTCAGCATGCACAGCGCCGAGCGGATGAGGCCCAGATTGCGCAGCGCCTCGAAGGCGCGCAGCGGATAGCTGTAAAAGCGGCCCTGATAATAGATGCGGCTCATGCGTGGCCGGTCGATGAAGTCATGCGGCAGGATCTCGTTCCAGAGATCGACCACTTCCTTCGACTTGGAGAAGAAGCGATGGCCGCCGATATCGAAGCGGAAGCCGTTATGCTCGACGGTGCGGCTGATGCCGCCGACCTGATGCGGGTCTTTCTCGATGACGGTGACGCTATAGCCCGCCTTGGTCAGCAGGTAGGCGGCGGTGAGGCCGGCCGGGCCGGCGCCGATGATCGCGACATCGACGGGCTGGTCAGGACGTGACATTGAGGCGCTTCCCCCGGATCATATGGATCGCCTGCGGGAGTGAACGAAATTGCTAAACAAAGAGTTAAGGGCGCCGCTCCGCGTCAGCCGGGATCGCCGGTTTCCCCATAGCTGATGCGGATGCGGACCCAGGCGCCGATCATCGGCTTGCCGTTAATCCTGGGTGGCAGAACGAGAAACTGCCAGGCCGCTTCCCGCACCGCGCGGCCGAAGCCGGAACCGAGCGGCGATTCGCCGAGCGTCTGGCAATTGTCGACATGATAGTTGGCGACCGTCTGGCAAGCGACCAGACCCCAGCCCCGGCGCGGCGCATTGGGCGGCAGATAGCCGGAGAGCTGGGCATCGGTGGGGTGGCGATACCAGTCGGGGTCGTAGAGCTTCACACCGCCCGGCCCTTCGCCGGCGCCATAAGCAGTCTTGCTGTCGCCGCCATCCGGGGCCGGTGGTCCTGCCTTGGCGGCGCGCGGCATGTTGGCGATGTTGCTGGCGGCGAACTCGGCGCGGCTCATGGTGAGCCAGGAGGGGCCGATGGGCACGTCCGGCGTCTCCGGCGCCACGGGCGGCGCGGCCGGCGGCTGGGGCACCGGCTGCTTTTCCGCCACCTTGCTGTCTTCCGCCTTGGGTTGTTCCTTGGCTTCCGCCTTGGCCGGCTCCTCCTCGCTGTCATCGCCTGCGGGCAGCGCGATCGTGGTCAGCGCCGGTTCGATCAGGCGGGGGATGGGATTGCCCTTTTGCAGGAGCAGCAGCGTGAGGACGATGATGTGCAGCGCGATGGTGAGCGCCAGCGGGCCGATCTTGCGGCGCTGCGCAGCCCAGCCGCGCTCGGTCCTGTCACGGCTCATGGGCGCCCGTCAGCCTCGGGCGCTGGAGGAAGGAACTGCATCTGTGGCACGCCTCGGGAACTAACGCATCGCGCGCCTGCGCGCACGTCCCTTAACGACGGCTGAGCGGATATCCTTCGCCGCCCAAAAAATGGCGGCAATTGGCAGCTTATCGCGCGGCCCGCTTCTTCGTTCGCTTTGACCCGTCTAGCGCAGCTCGTAAGTCGTGCCGCTCACGATCACGCGCTCGATGCGCATCTCCGGCGTGCCGTCGCTGCGCGGATAGCCGATCAGCGTCACCTTGCGACCGGGCTTGAGCATCTCGCGGGAGAGGCCGCGCGCTTCCATGCGGGTGATCGGTGCGAGCACCACGGTCCAGTCCTGGCCCTTGTGCCGCACAGCGGCGGCGCCATGGGGATTGGTCCAGGCGAGCGCCTTGAGCGGCGCTTCAATGGTGAGCGTCTGCGTGGCGTCATAGCTGCTCCAGCCGTGATGTGCGGCGGCGGGCACCGCCGGCAGCAGCAGGAGCGGCGAGAGGAGCAGCGCCAGAAGGCTTGTGGACGGAGAGGTTGCGATGGACAGCAGGCGCATGGCAACAGACCCTTTCAGGCTGGCTGAACCCCCTTCACCATGCAGTCTACCGGATTTTCGCTTCTTCGCCAATCGCCCGGCGCGCGGCCTCAATGGCGGAAGTGGCGCATCCCGGTGAAGACCATGGCCAGCCCGGCCTCGTCAGCGGCCGCGATCACCGTGTCGTCGTTCAGGGATCCGCCCGGCTGGATGACCGCGCTCGCGCCCGCTTCCGCCGCGGCGAGCAAGCCGTCGGGGAAGGGGAAGAACGCGTCGGACGCGACGGCGCTGCCGATCGTGCGCGGCTCGTCCCAGCCGAAGGTCTCGGCCGCTTCCTTTGCCTTCATCGCGGCGATGCGCGAGCTGTCGCGCCGATTCATCTGCCCCGCGCCGATGCCGGCGGTCACGCCGTCCTTGGCATAGACGATGGCGTTGGACTTCACATGTTTGGCGACGGTCCAGGCGAACAGGCAGTCCTTGAGCTCCTGCTCGCTCGGTGCGCGCTTGGTCACCACCTTGAGATCGGCGGCGCTGATGTGGCCATTGTCGCGCGACTGGACGAGCATGCCGCCGGCAATGGTCTTCATCTCCAGTCCCGCGCGCGCCGGATCGGGCAGATCGCCGAGCAGCAGCAGGCGCAGGTTCTTCTTCTTCGCGAACACGGCGCGGGCTGCCTCGTCCGCGTCCGGCGCGGCGACGACTTCGGTGAAGATCTCGGTGATCGCTTCGGCTGTCGGCCCGTCGAGCGGACGATTGACCGCGATGATCCCGCCAAAGGCCGAGACGCTGTCGCACTCGAACGCGTTCTTATAGGCCTCGATCAGCGTCGCGCCGGTGGCCACGCCACAGGGATTGGCATGCTTGACGATCACGACCGTCGGCGGCCCGTCACGGAATTCGGCGACGAGGCCGAGCGCGGCGTCGGCATCGTTGAGATTGTTGTAGCTGAGTTCCTTGCCCTGCACCTGGCTTGCCTGGCCGATGCCGCGCACCGTGGGGCGGGCAGGGGCATAGAAAGCGGCGGACTGGTGCGGGTTCTCGCCATAACGGAGCGCACTGGCAAGACGCAGCGGCACGGCGAGCGTCTCCGGATAGGCCTGGCCCTGATCGGCAAAGGCGAACCAGCTTGCGATCATGGCGTCATATTCCGCCGTGGCGGCATAGGCCTTGGCTGCGCACAGGCGGCGGAAATCATAGCTGGTGGCGCCGGCCTTCGCGTCCATCTCGGCGATCAGGCGCGCATAGTCGGCCGGATCGGTGACGATGGTGACGCTGGCGTGGTTCTTCGCGGCAGAGCGGACCATCGACGGGCCGCCAATGTCGATATTCTCGATGATCTCGTCGCGCTCGGCGCCTTTCGCCACGGTCTGGGCGAAGGGGTAGAGATTGACGACCACCAGATCGATCGCGCCGATGCCGTGCTCGGTCATCGAGGCGACGTGCTCGGCATTGTCGCGCACCGCGAGCAGGCCGCCATGCACGATGGGGTGCAGCGTCTTCACGCGGCCGTCCATCATCTCGGGGAAGCCGGTCAGCTCGGAAATGTCCTTCACGGCGAGGCCCGCCTCGCGCAGCGCCTTGGCCGTGCCGCCGGTGGAGACCAGCTCGACACCATGGCG
The DNA here is from genome assembly GCA_017304655.1 of Sphingomonas sp. Classification (GTDB taxonomy): domain Bacteria; phylum Pseudomonadota; class Alphaproteobacteria; order Sphingomonadales; family Sphingomonadaceae; genus Sphingobium. The sequence continues at coordinate 48,031 of JAFKLY010000005.1, read as the reverse complement.
CGCCAGCGCCGCACCCAGCTCGGAAAGGCCGGATTTGTCGGACACTGACAACAGTGCCCGCCGGATCGTCACATCCTGCATTCGTCTTGCCCCTAACCTGATTTCTTGAGCAGCCAGCCAATGCTCGTGCCGCCCGATCCCGTGGACGCATTGACCACGAGCTGCTGCGTCGGGTGCGGCCGGCCTTCGCCGTCGACCCAGAGACTGTCCTCGACGCTCAGCTCGCCGTCGCCGACGCGGAACTGCCAGAGCGCGCCATTGGGCAGGCGCAGCAGCGCGCCCTGCCGGTCCGCCGTGAGAGTCGGCTCGACCTCGGTGCCGAGGTGGAAGCGGATGGCGAGCGGGCAATCCTGCACCTTGCGGCGGCGCTCGACGGGCAGCAGCACGTCCTCGCCGCGCAGCTCGCGCCCTTCCAGGCTGAGCATCAGGATGCGGCGGTGGAGGAAGCCCAGCCGCCGCGCATAGCCATCATGCGAGACTTCCAGGCGGCTGCCCTGCTCCAGCTCGTGCCGGTCCAGCTCCACTTCGGCCACGCCCTTGCCGAGCGATCCGTCGGCGAGAATGGCGGTCGAGTTGCTGTCACTGAGCACCAGCGTGCTGTGTGCGGCCGTGGTGCGCAGGCCGAGCGTGAGATCGGCCGGCAGATAGGTGCCGGGCATGGCCGCGCCGCCGCAATTGACGATCACGCGGGTCGGCCCGTCGGAGAGCTCAAAGGCGCCGGTCGATGCGCAGCCGGACCGGGCAAGGCGCGAGACCGGCGGGGGCGCGGCGTCCACCTGCACGACCGTCTGCCCGGCGGCGAGGCGCTGATAGCCCCAGTCGCGGGCCTGGCGCAGGGGCCGGGTGCGGATGCCGGAGGCGGCGACGATGGCGGTGATGCGGGCGGGGTCGATCGGGGCACCACCCTGCCAGCTGCCCGGAGCGCCGTCGCCATGCAGGATGCCGAGCAAAGCGGAGACGATGCGCTCCAGCGTCTGGCCCAGGAACAGCGGCAGGTCCTGCCGGCGCACGTCATAGACGGCGCGCAGCATGGCAAGCAGGGTGATCGCCTCGATCTGCTCCAGCGGCGAGCGCGAGATGATGCCGCCATCGGCATAAAAGGCGCTTTCCAGCGCGCGCTTGAGGCCGGCTTCGCCGAACACGCGGCGCGGCTCGCCGCCCGGCAGCAGCAGGCTGGCCGCGACGATGCCGGCCCAGGCCGTGACGCGCGGCAGGCCGACCGGGGCCTTGTCCGCCCCGCGATCGAGATGGCGCGCCGTGCGGGCAATGCCGTTCAGCACCAGGCTGCGATAGACCAGATCACCGCTGGACAGGATCAGCGGCGAATAAGCGGTCCAGTGGAGGATGCGCCAGGCGGCATTGTCCACGCGCCAGGCCGGCTCGCTCGGCCGCTCGGCATGGGCTTCCAGCCAGGCGCGCATCTGCGCTTCGGCCACCGGCACGGCATTGTCGCGGCTGGTCGCGGCGGCGAGATCGCGCAGCCAGCGGAAGCCATGCAGATAATCGACGAAGGCGGCGGGCTGGTCGATCTTGCGCCAATCAAGCGTGGCGACCGGCTGCTTCATGCCGCGATAGAGGAAATAGCCCGCACGCAGTGCCTTGCCGGCCCGCGCGTCGCCGGGGATGCCGTCATAAGGCAGCGCCAGCAGCTTGAGCGGATATTTGCCCTTGAGCCGCATGGAATGGAACGGCGTGGCCCAGGTCATGCGGTAGAAATGGTTGGCCAGCCGCTCGGCAAGCGAAAGGCCACGATCGTCGGAAAGGCGAATCAGTCGCTTGCCCGGCTCGATGCCGTCTTCCTGGGGCGCCTCGGGCGCCGGCATCGGGAGCGGGCGGGAGCTCATTGGCCGCGCAGACCCCGGATGTTGTCGGCATAGGCCGCCGGGCCGCCGCGGAAGGTGGCGGTGCCGGCCACGAGCACGTCCGCACCGGCGGCGATGGCGCGCGGCGCCGTCAGCGCGTCGATGCCGCCATCGACTTCCAGCGCGATGTCCTTGCCCGTCTTGTCGATCGCCTTGCGCACGGCCTCGATCTTCCTGAGCTGGCTCTCGATGAAGCTTTGTCCACCAAAGCCGGGATTGACGCTCATGATGAGCACGAGGTCAATCTCTTCCAGCAGGTAATCGAGCATTTTCGCTGGCGTAGCCGGATTGAGCGAAACGCCCGCTTTCTTGCCCAGCCCCTTGATGCGCTGGACGGTGCGGTGAATGTGCGGCCCGGCCTCGGGGTGCACGGTCAGGATATCGGCGCCTGCCTCGGCAAAGGCATCGAGGAACGAATCGACCGGCGAGATCATCAGATGGACGTCGAGCGGCTTGCTCGTGTGCGGACGGAGCGCCTTCACCACCATCGGGCCGATGGTGATGTTGGGGACGAAATGCCCGTCCATCACGTCGACGTGAATCCAGTCCGCGCCTGCCGCGTCGACGGCGCGCACTTCTTCGCCGAGCCGCGCGAAGTCGGCTGACAGGATGGAGGGCGCAATACGGACGGATGGCACCATGAAATTCGCTTACCCCTGCGATTCCACCAGCGCAACCACGTGGTGGACAAAGTTGTGGATGGATTGGCCGGAGCGTTTCAAACCGAGTCAGGACGCTCCAGAAGCGCGACGAAGAAGCCGTCGAGTCCGCCGGCCGGCGCCAGCATCCCCGGCAGCGTGCGCAGCTGTCCGGGCTGCGCTGAGTCGATCCCGGCCGGCAGCATGACGTCATCGATGGCGACCGGCCGCACATCGGCACGGCGCGCCAGCAGGGCAGCGATCTGGGCTTCGCCCTCGGTGGGTTCCAGCGAGCAGGTGGCATAGACCAGCCGCCCGCCCGGCCGCAGCCAGTCGATGGCACGATCCAGCAGAGCTGCCTGAATCTCCGCCATTTCGGCGATCTGGCGCGGGCCGACGCGGTGGATCACGTCCGGATGGCGGCGAAAGATGCCGGTGGCGCTGCACGGCGCATCGAGCAGGATGGCGTCCGCCGGTGCTTCCGGCGTCCAGTCGGTGAGATTGGCCTGCACGACGGTGGCCTCAAGGCCGGTACGGGCGAGATTAGCGCGCAGCCGTTCGACCCGGCGTTGCGACTGATCGACAGCCGTCACGCGCCAGCCGGCGGCGGCGAGCTGCATGGTCTTGCCGCCCGGCGCGGCGCACAGGTCCAGCACCAGCCGGCCATCGCCCGGCCCGAGCAGGCGTGCGGGCAGCGATGCGGCGAGATCCTGCACCCACCAGTCGCCGCTGCCATAGCCCGGCAGGGCCGTCACTTCGCTGTCGGCGGGCAGGCGAACATGACCGGGCGCGAGCGAGGTGCCGCCCAGCCTCGCGGCCCAGTCCGCCGTGGCGGCGGCATCGCGCAGCGAGAGGTCGAGAGGCGCGCGCCCGGCCAGCGCGTCGCGCGCCGCCTCGATCATCGGCTCACCCCATCTCTCGCTCCAGCGCGCCATGACGTCAGCGGGCAGATGCGGCGGGGTCGGCAGGGCGTCGCCCCGGCGCAGCAGTGCGCTCAACACGCCATGGACGAGCTTGCGCGGGCCGCCATCGACCAGCGGCAGCGCCGTGGCGACGGCGGCATGGTGGGGCGTGTCGAGGCACAGCGCCTGCGCAAGGGCGAGGCGCAGCACCATGCGCGCCTTGGCATCGTCGGGCAGGCGCTGGCGTGTGGCGCTGTCGATCAGCGCATCGAGATCGGGCAAATGGCGCAGCGTGGTCGCGGCGATATTGTGGGCGAGCGCGCGGTCGGCGGGCATCGGCATATCGCGCGTCGCCGGCACCAGCGCCTGTTCGAGCGGCTGGCCACGGCGCAGCACGGCGTCGAGCAGGCGCAGGGCCGCACGCCGGGCGGGCAGGCCGGCCGTTTGGGCCTGGGGGGGAGGAGTTTGGGCGGACATGGCGAGCCTATAGCAGCGCGGCGCGACAAGTGGGCAGGATTCGGACGGTTGCATTTTCGCGCGCGCGGACCGATCTAGCCGCCATGCGCCGACCGCGCGTCAGCAAGGACTATTGCCTCATGGGAAAGCGCCCCGATCACGTCCGGCCGCCGGCCTATCTCTCCAAGAGTCCGCCGCTCCCGGAGCCGACCGAATCAGTCATTGTGCCGCCCGCTGAGGAAGATCGGCTCGATCCGACGCGATATGGGGACTGGGAACACAAGGGAATCGCCGTCGATTTCTAGCGCAGGGCATCATTTCGCCGTTTTTTTTGCACCATCCCGGCGATCTGTCCCTTTTTGGTGCAGTTTTCGCATGCGTTCCGGTCATTTTTACGTCATATACCCGATCACCGCCCCGGCAGAGGGCGGACAAGAGAATCGGGTGCGTAGTCTTAGGGCTTGATGCGGCATTGGATAGCCAGGTGCTCCCACCACCCGGCTTGTGGCCCATCTCAAGATATCCGGACTTTTCTCGTGACCGATTCTGACCGAACTTCTGCTTCGACCGGCTTTCCCACACCGGTCTGCAACGGAACGCCGGCCGGTCATCCCACACCGGCCGGCGAACCGGCTCCCCCCGAACAGAGCGAACTTTTCCCCGGCCTGCGTGCAGGCGAGGGGGACGGCGTCGTCGATCCCGCCCTGCTGGCGGCGATTGGCGGGCTCGCACTGGCCTGGGGGCAGCTGGAACAGACGACGGCGGAGAAGCTGGCGGTCATGCGCCAGTCCTTCGGGGATGTTCGTGCCGTTGGCGGCCGTACCCGCCCGACCATCCAGAAATTGCTCGCCGAGCTGCGCGCGCTGGTCGCCATGCGGGACCGGCACGACAAGCAGGTGCTCACCACCATTGCGGAAATGGACGGGGCGCTCCAGCGTACCGCGCAATTCCGGCAGATCGTGCTGGAAGGGACGCAAGCCGTCATCGATGATGCCCTGCTGTGCCGGGATCTGAAGAACAGCCCGATCAAGGTGAGCGCCGCCGAGCTGGCCCGCGAGATCGCGCAGATCAGCCGGATCCGCGAGCAGATCGCGACACTTTAGGGGCGTGGCGTCATCCGGCTGGACGGATCCCTGTCCGATGGCTGATTGGCGTGGGATGGATCGGCCCATTCCTCACGCCCGTCACCCCGGGTCAGGCCCGGGGTGACGGCGTATAGGAAGGCAACCAAGGCACCCGGCCCGAAGCCGTAGCATCGGAAGGACAAAGCGCTGTCGCCGCCATTCCGCCGGGCAACCGACTTTGTCTACCGCGCCGGCGCGCGCACGTCGGCCGGTCCTTGCTCAGTCGGCCTTCGTCCGGCTCAGAACGGGATTTCGTCGTCGTCGAAGCCGTCGTCGAAGCCGCTGCTCGGGCGCCCGCCGCTGCCGGAGGGGGAGCGTCCGCCGCCGGTGCTCACGCCAGCGCCGCCGCTGAAATTGCTGCCGCCATCGTCATGGCCGCCGCCCCAGCCGCCTTCGTTGCGACGGCCACCGCCGCCACCGCTGCCGCCACCTTCACCGGGGCCGCCATCGAGCATGGTCATCACCGCACCGGGGCCGGAGAGCACGACCTCGGTCGAATAGCGATCCTGCCCGTTCTGGTCCTGCCACTTGCGGGTCTGCAGCGAGCCTTCGATGTAGATCTTCTTGCCCTTCCGCAGATATTTCTCGGCAATGCCGATCAGCCCGTCCGAGCGGATGACGACGCTGTGCCACTCGGTGCGTTCCTTGCGCTCGCCGCTGGCGCGGTCGGTCCAGTTCTCGCTGGTGGCGATGCGCAGGTTGCAGATGCGTCCGCCATTACTGAAGCTTTTCACTTCAGGGTCGGCCCCGAGATTGCCGACGAGAATGACCTTGTTGACGCTGCCTGCCATGTGGCTCTCCGAAAGACTGAATCTGGGGAAATGATCCGCCGCTTATAGCCGTCCGCCCGGCCCTGTCGAGCATCGTCGAGACACTTACGCACAGGGTTTTCCGGTGGTGCGGATGCGCGACGCGGACGCCACGCCGGTCGGCTAGAGTCCCGCCGCTACCGCCGTCCAGTAGGTGATGCCGGCCGCCATATAAGCGAGCGCGAACAGATAGCCGACCATGAACAGCGGCCAGCGCCAGCCGTTCGTCTCGCGCTTCGTCACGGCGATGGTGGAAATGCACTGCGGCGCGAACACGAACCAGGCGAGGAAGGCCAGCGCCGTGGGGAGCGACCAGCGCCCTTGCAGATGCTCGCCGAGCGTCTTGGCGGTCGCGTCCTCATCGTCGCTTTCGTTGATGGCATTGGCCGTCGCGAGCGCGGAGACGGCGACTTCGCGGGCGGCCATGGCGGGGATGAGTGCCAGCGCGATCTCGTGATTGAAGCCGATGGGCCGCAGCACCGGCTCCAGCACGGAGGCGATGCGTCCCGCCGCGCTGTAGTCGACCGGACGCGTGGCGCTTTCGTGCGACGGCTTGGGGAAGGAAAGCAGCAGCCACAGGATGATGGTGGTGGCGAAGATGATCGTGCCGGCCCGCTTGAGGAATATCCACGCGCGCTGCCAGAGGCCCAGGATGATGTCGCGCAGCAGCGGCATCTGATATTTCGGCAATTCCATGAGGAAGCTGCCGCCGCCGCCCTTGGTGACGCTGAGGCGCAGGACGGTCGCGGCAATGAGCGCGCCGACGATGCCGGCGACATAGAGCGCCAGCAGCACCAGCCCCTGCAGGCCCACGCCGCCGCCTACCGTGCGGTTGGGGATGAAGGCGGCGATGATGAGCGTATAGACCGGCAAACGCGCCGAACAGGTCATCAGCGGCGCGATGAGGATCGTCGTCAGCCGGTCCTTGGGGTCGGAAATGGTCCGCGTCGCCATGATGCCGGGCACGGCACAGGCGAAGCTGGAGAGCAAAGGGATGAACGCCCGGCCGGAGAGGCCCACTTTCGCCATCAGCCCGTCCATGAGGAAGGCGGCGCGGGTCATGTAGCCGGTCGCTTCCAGCATCAGGATGAAGAAGAACAGGATGAGGATCTGCGGCAGGAAGACGACGACCGAGCCGACGCCGTTGATCACGCCCTGGATGAGCAGATCGCGCACGAAGCCGTCGGGCAGCGTCGCCTCGACCACGCCCTGCAACGCGGCGAAACTGTCCTCGATCCACGCGACGGGCGCTTCGGACCAGCTGAACACCGCCTGGAAGATGACGAACAGCAGGCCAAGCAGCACGAGCGGGCCGGAGACCGGGTGCAGCACCACCTTGTCGATCGCGCCGGTCAGCCGGCGGGAGGGCTTTTCCGAGACGATCGCGCGGCGGGCGATGCGCTGGGCCTCGCGCCGCAGTGCCGTCTCGTCGCGCGGGGCCTGCTCGACATGGACCGGCGGCGGGCTGCCATGAGCAGGGAGCGCGGCCTGGACGGCTTCGCGCAGATGATCCAGCCCGCGCCGCCGCACCGCGACGGTGGGGATGACCGGCACGCCGAGATCCGCGCTCAGCTGCGCCGCATCCAGCTCCAGCCCGTCGCGCGTGGCAAGATCGACCATGTTGAGCGCGACCACGCACGGCGTGCCGAGCGCGATCAGCTCGAGCGCGAAACGCAGGTGGTTGTCCAGATTGGCAGCATCGAGCACGATGACCATCACATCCGGCCGCCGCTCGCCGGCCTGATAGCCGAACACCACGTTGCGGGTCACGGTCTCGTCCGGGCTCTTGGGGTCCAGACTGTATGTGCCAGGCAGATCGACGATGTCGACATGGCGCCCGTCCGGCAGTGCCAGCCGCCCGGCTTTGCGCTCCACCGTCACGCCGGGATAATTGCCGACTTTCTGGCGCGCGCCGGTCAGCGCATTGAACAGGGCACTCTTGCCGGCATTGGGATTGCCGACCAGCGCGATCAGGCTGGGATGATCCATCAGGCGGGGTCCACCCCCGTGCGCACGCTGATCGCGGCGGCATGAGTCGCGCGCATTGCCACGATCATGCGGCCCACGCGGCAGGCATGGGCGCCGCGCCGGGTGAAGCCCGCGCGGTGCAGCAGCTCGATGCTCGCGCCTTCGCACAGGCCCAGCTCGCGCAGCCGCTTGCCGTCGGCGTCCGACATGGCGCTCCAGTCGATCTCGTCGACATAGGCAGGGCGATGGGGATCAAGGCTGGTGAGGCGCACGGGGCAAGCGACTTTCGCGTTATTGATGCGAGTGATTATCAATAACGTCCCGCGGATACAAGTCGCGCCGCGCAACTTCCCGTCATTGGTGCCTTATCGGGTGCGATAGCGCAGCCGGCCGAGGAAGCGCGCCATGCTGAAATGCCGGTCGCCCTGTCCGGTGAAGCGCGCCTTGGCCTTCTCGAACCGCATGATCCCGTCGATCCGCCGGCTCAGGAACGCGCGGCTTTCCGCGAAATCCTCGCTCTCGTCATTCACCAGCACCAGCAGGGTGGCGGCATAGACCGCGCCCAGCGTCGCGCGCTTGGTGTAGTGATTGTAATCGACGGCCGTATCGCCCGCCGCGCGCCACATCACGTCCGCCGCGCGCCAGCCGAGCTGCGTCGCCCGGCCCAGATGCGTCGGCATGGCAAGAATCGCCTGTGCCCGGCGCAGCGCTTCCCGGTGCGGGGCGAGCAGGGCGAGTCGCGTCTCGACCAGCGCCGTGATCCGCGCGCGCACTTTCATTGCCGCCAGCGTGTCGGCCGGGCAGCGCGCCAGCATCGCGGCGTCGATGCTGGCGAACCAGGCGTCGATCATCGTCATCGCGCCGCCATCGAAGGCGAGCGCGGCGATGTCGCGGTCCACCCCGGCCGCGTCCGCGGCCATCGTCACGGCGGCCCTGGACCATCCGTCAAAAGCGGCATTGGCGGCGATCAGCGGGGCGAGGCGCAGGCGCAGCGCGTCGAGCGTTTCATCCTCGGCCATGCCCGTGGCGGTCTGTGGCGATGCGATCATGCCGCGTGCTTAGCGCATCGGGCGGGCGAGGGGGAGACGCTTTCGCGCGTGGGCTGGCGAAACGCGGCATGAAAGCGCCGCCTCGCACCCGCCAAGTTTTCCTTGCTGCCCGCGCCTTGCGCGCCCCGTTGAACTCGGGCCTCCTGCATCCCAACTGGGCGCACACGCCAAGAGCGTTGCAAAATGAAATTGATCAAGGGGGATTTCCCATGACGAGCCTGTTCGATTCCCTGACTGCCGGTGACCTCGTTCTGCCCAATCGCATCCTCATGGCGCCGCTCACCCGCGCGCGCGGCACGCAGGCGCATGTGCCCACGCCGCGCATGGCGGATTATTATGCGCAGCGCGCCAGCGCCGGCCTCATCATCAGCGAAGCCTCGCCGATCAGCCTGCAGGGCGCCGGCTGGCCCTATTCGCCCGGCCTGTGGTCGGATGAGCAGGTCGCGGCCTGGCAGCCGGTGACGCAGGCCGTGCATGCGGCGGGCGGGCGCATTCTCGCCCAGCTCTGGCACATGGGGCGGCAAGTGCATTCCTCCATGTCCGGCGAGCAGCCCGTTTCCGCCAGTGACACGACCGCGCCCGGCGAAGCGCATACCTATGCCGGCCGCCAGCCGTTCGAGCCGGCGCGGGCGCTGCGCGTGGACGAGATTCCCGGCATCGTCGCCGCTTATGCCCAGGCCGCGCGCAACGCGATCCGCGCCGGGTTCGATGGCGTTCAGATCCACGGCGCCAATGGCTATCTGATCGACCAGTTCCTGCGCGATTCGACCAATCACCGCAGCGATGCCTATGGCGGATCGATCGAGAATCGTGCCCGCCTGCTGATCGAGGTGACGCAGGCCGTGGCCGATGCCATCGGGCCGGGCCGCACCGCCGTGCGCCTGTCGCCCAATGGCGATGCCAATGGCGTGATCGATTCCAACCCGGAGGCGCTGTTCGTCTATGTCGCGCAGGCGCTGGAGCGGATCGGCATCGCCTTCATCGAAATGCGCGAGGCGCGGCTGGATGGCTCCTTTGCCCCCACCGAGCAGCCGCCCGTCTCGCCGGCGATCCGCGCCAATTATGGCGGCGTGCTGATCCTCAATGGCGATTATACGGGGCAGGAAGCGAATGAAGCGATCGCGAGCGGCAAGGCCGATGCCATCGCCTTCGGCCGCCCGTATATTTCCAATCCCGATTTCGTCGAGCGCGTGCGCGATGGCCTGCCCCTCGCCGATCCGCTCCCCCCGCCGACCTGGTATGCCCAGACCGACGAGGGCTATACGGATTATCCGCGCTATCAGGCGGCGTAAGGCGCGGGTCTGACAGGCAGTTCAGGCGTCACCCCGGACATTGATCCGGGGTCCCGCTGCTTTCTGCGCGTGCTGGATCAGGAAAGGCGAAACATCACTCCGCCGCGTCGAGCGCTGCGCTTTCCGGGGTGCCGTCCTGCCCGGCCATCTTCTTCACCAGCCGGTTGAACAGCGTGACGCCGCGATCGTGGCTGGTCGGCATGATGCGCGGGTCGCGCGTCCCGTCGATCACCCGCTGCTGCGCCTCGATCATCACCTTGTCCTCGCCGAAGGCGATGTCGGCGATCGCCATCATGCGGTCGCGCAGTTCTGCGTCGCCATGGCGGCAATGCGGACCCCAGGAGAAGAAATAGCGCGATGTCCGCTCGGTCAGTGGCGTCACGGCCTGGCTGGTGAAGTTGAGCGCGCCGATGGCCTTCGCAGGGTCCGGCGGGCCAAAGTCCAGCGCCGCCGCCGTGCCCACCGGATAATGCGCGCTCCACATCAGCAGGATGCCGGGCACGAGGAAATCGTAGCTCTGGAAGCTGTCGACCGGACCGTCCGTCTTGCGGATGTTCACGCCCTGCGTGTCGGTCGTCCACCGCTCGAACCGCACACCCCGCGCCAGCGGCGTCACCTTGGGCAGCGACTGGGCGAATTGCGGGCCAGCGCCAAAGCTGGTCGCATGCACATAAGAGAGGTGGCTGAAATCCAGCAGATTGTCGTTGATGAGCCGCGCCTCGGCCGCATAGTCCAGATGACCGTGGCCGAGGATATAATCGGGATCGTCGAGACCCACGGCCGGCGGGATGAGCGCCGGATCGGCCGCCTCGGCGTCGCCCATCCACACCCACAGCCAGCTATGCCGCTCCACCACCGCATAGCGCTTCACCCGCGCATGGGTCGGGATCAGCTCCTGCCCCGGTATTTCCACCACCTTGCCGTCCGCGCCGAACAGCAGGCCATGATACATGCAGCGCAGCCGCTCGCCCTCGCAGCGGCCGAGCGAGAGAGGCGCGAGCCGGTGGACGCAGCGATCCTCCAGCGCGTTGAGCGCGCCGCTTGCCGAGCGCCAGATGACGACCGGCTCGCCCAGGATGGTGATGGCGAAGGGCTTTTCCGCCGCCAGCTCATGGGACCAGGCCGCGACATACCAGGCATTGCGGGCATAATCGGGCATCGATGGGTGGGGGTGTGCGGCAGTCATGGCGGCGCTGTCCTTCCGGTCTCTCCTGCCGCGCAGCTTGACTTAACACTGTTAAATAGTCAATCCGGCATGGGATGAGCCGCTCGCCCGCCCCCGCCCTCGATCGTGACCGGCTGATCGCCGCCGCCTTCGCCCAGCTTGAGGAGGTTGGGCTGGATGGCCTCAGCATGCGCCGGCTCGCCGCGCGGCTGGGCGTGCAGGCGCCCGCACTCTACTGGCATGTGGAGGACAAGGCCGATCTGCTCGGGCTGATGGCGCGGGATATCTATGCCGTGGCCGATGCGCTCGTGCCGCCGCAGAGCCACTGGCGGGACTGGCTGCTCGCCTTCGGCCGGGCGCTGCGCCGCGCTTTCGCCACCTATCGCGATGCCGCCCGCGTCTGCGCCGCCGGGCGCGTGCAGCGTGATGTCGACATGGCCGAGAATGCCCGCAGTATCGCGGAGCCGCTCGTCGCGCTCGGGCTCGATCAGGCGCGGGCGCTCTCCTGCAAGGCCTCGGTCATCTCCTTCGCGCTCGGCTGGGCGAGCTTCGAGGCGAACGGGCCGATGCACGACTATCTCGATGAGATGCTGAACTTCGACGAGAGCTTCGAAGCCGGCCTCGCCGCGCTGGTGCGCGGGTTCGAGGGGTAGCGGGTAGAGGGGGCGGCTGGGCTCTCGGCAGTTGAATGGGGCCGGGCATGACCTTTCATCACCCGTCACCCCGGGCTTGACCCGGGGTCCAGCTTTTCTGCCCGAGATGGTCTGTCTGTTAGAACCGCTGGACCATTCGGCGATCATCGAAACCGCGCCACCCTCAGCAAACGGTCCCGCAAAAAGGAGAGCTGGACCCCGGGTCAAGCCCGGGGTGACGTAATGCGGAAAGGCCTCAAAGGCGCCGTGTCGCCATGGTCCGCTGAGGGGGCAGGCGCGCCGTCATCCAGCGGAGACGCATCCCAAGGGCGCCGGCTCCCACCATCACGCCACCCGGACCCCGCGCTCAATCCCGGAAGCTGCTCGCGATCTCCAGCATGCGCGCTGCCGCCTTGGCTGCCTCGCCGCCCTTGTCCTTTTGCGCCGGGTCGGCGCGGACCAGGGCCTGCGCTTCGTTCTCCACGGTGAGGATGCCGTTGCCGATGGCGATGCCGTCCATGGAGAGGGCCATCAGGCCGCGCGCGCTCTCGTTGGAGACGACCTCGAAATGATAGGTTTCGCCGCGGATGACCACGCCGATGGCGACGAAGCCGTCATAGCGCCCGCTTTCCGCCGCCATGGCGATGGCGCCGGGCACTTCCAGCGCGCCGGGCACGGTGATGACGTCCACCTTGTGGCCATTCTCCTCCAGCGCGGCGCGCGCGCCGGCGATCAGCAGGTCGTTGAGATGCTCGTAGAAGCGGGCTTCGACGATGAGGAACTTGGCCATGGGAAAGGGTCCTTTCGATAATCGGGCGAATCAGGGGAAGGCGGATCGCGCTATGACGCCAAGCATGCCGGCCGTCACCAGCAGCGCGCCGGAGAGGCGGCGGGTGCCGAGCTTTTCCTTGAGCACGAGCGATCCGAGCAGCAGCGCGATGATGATGCTCGATTCGCGAATGGCGGCGACGGCGCCGACCGGGGCGAGGCCGAGGGCGAAGAGCGCGGGGGCGAAGGAGACGAGCGCCATGATGCCGGCGAGCAGCCCGGCCTTGCGGTCCCGCGCCATCAGGCCGAAGGCGGCGCGGCCATGGCGGGCAAGCAAGGCGGCGGGCATGGCGAGCGACCCCATGAGGAAGAACCAGGCGACGAAGGTGAGCGCATCCGGCGCGGCGCGCACGCCCTTGGCGTCGATCAGCGTGTAGGCGGTGGTGAACAGGCCGGTGATCGCGGCGGCGAGCAGCCCGGTCGGCGAGATCGATCCGCGCGCGGCCAGGCACAGGATGCCCAGGCTCACCAGCGCGATGGCCGCCAGCGTCAGCGGATCGAGCGCGTCGCCAAGGAAGAGGATGCCGAGCAGCGCGGTGAAGATCGGCACGAAGCCCCGCGCGATCGGGTAAGCGGCGGTGAAGTCGCTCACCGCATAGGACCAGGAGAGCACGAGCTGATAGAGCGCATGCGTGCCCACTGCTGCCAATATCCACGGCCAGAGCGAGGCCGGCGGCAGGCCGATCCACAGCACGAAGGGCAGCGCGACGGTGAACTCCACCACGCGGATCCACGCCAGCACGGCCAGCTTGTTGTCGCCGGACTTGAGCAGCGCATGGGCAAAGGCGGACGTGAACGCCGAGAGGAGCGCGAGCAGCAGCCCGGCAGCCACAGTCGGCGCCATCGTCAGATGCCGGTGATCGGGCGTTCCTCGACCACGGCGAGATCGTAGCCGTCGAGCGCGATGAGATTGTGGTGGCTGTTGGTCAGCAGGATCATGTCATGCACGCCCAGCTCCGCCAGAATCTGGGCGCCGCCGCCATAATCGCGCAGCTCCTCCGCCGTCTGGGTGCGGTCGTCCATCGTGCCGCCGCGCGCGCGCAGGGTGCGGCTGTAGCGGTCCGAATCCGGGCGGTTGATGAGCACAATCACGCCGGTGCCGGCCTGCGCGATGAGCTCCATCGAGCGGGAGAGCAGGCCGGAGCGCGGCCCTTCCTCGCCGAAGATGTCGGCAAAGACGGAGATCTGGTGCATGCGCACCATCGTCGGCGTGTCGGGCGAGACATGGCCCTTCACCAGCGCCAGCGTCTCGGCATTGGTCGCGCGATTGTAAAAGCTGATCGCACGCCAGTCGCCGCCCCAGCGGCTGGTGAACGTCGCTTCGCTGCGGCGCTCGATCATGTGGTCGTTGCGGCGGCGATAGGCGATAAGATCGCGGATCGTGCCGATCTTCAGCTTGTGCTTCTGCGCGAAGGGGATGAGGTCGTCGAGCCGCGCCATCGTCCCGTCATCCTTCATGATCTCGCAGATCACACCGGAGGGGTTGAGCCCGGCCAGCCGCGCCACGTCCACCGCCGCTTCGGTATGGCCGGTGCGCACCAGCACGCCGCCGTCGCGGGCAATGAGCGGGAAGACATGGCCCGGCGTCACGATATCCTCGCGCCCCTTGCTCGCGTCGATCGCCACGGCCACGGTGCGCGCGCGGTCGCCGGCGGAAATGCCGGTGGTCACGCCTTCGCGCGCCTCGATGGAGACGGTGAAGGCGGTCTCGTGCCGGGTGCCGTTGTGTGCGCTCATCAGGTTGAGGCCGAGCTGCTCCACGCGGCTGCGAGTCATCGCCAGGCAGATGAGGCCGCGGCCATGAGTCGCCATGAAGTTGATCGCGTCGGGTGTCGCCATTTGCGCAGGGATGACGAGGTCGCCCTCATTCTCCCGGTCCTCATCGTCGACGAGGATGAACATGCGGCCGTTGCGCGCTTCGTTGATGATTTCCTCGGCGCTGGCGAGCGCGGTGCCATGTTCGCGCGCGACGAGATAGGCCTCGAGCTTGCCCAGCGTCTCCGCTGTCGGGTTCCAGTCCCCCTCGTCCAGCCGGCGCAGGCTGTTGGCGTGAAGGCCGGCGGCGCGAGCCAGGCCGGAGCGGGAGAGAATGCCGTCACGCACCAGCTTGCGGACATTGTCGATCAGTTCGCTGCTCATGGCGCGGCCAATATCACACTACAATGTGATCCGGCAATCGGCAAAATCACATCGCTGCGGCGTGGTCCTTCATGCGGGCCAAGTAGCGCGCCAGCACGTCGATCTCCAGATGCACCTTCTGCCCCACTGCCAGCTGGCCGAGCGTCGTGACGGACCAGGTGTGCGGGATGAGGTTGATGGAGAAGTGCGTCTCGCCTTCGGTATCGCGCACCTCGTTGACGGTGAGCGAGACGCCGTCGATGGTGATCGAGCCCTTGGGCGCGACATAGGGCGCGAGCGCTTGCGGCACGCGGATGCCGATCCGGTGCGAGTCGCCTTCCGGGCAGATGCCGATCACTTCGCCAATGCCGTCGACATGGCCGGTGACGATATGACCGCCCAGCTCGTCCCCCACCTTGAGCGCGCGCTCCAGGTTGAGGGCGCGCCCGGCCGTCCAGGCGCCCGGCGCGGTGCGCGAGACGGTCTCGCCGGAAAGATCGACGGCGAACCAGTCCTGCCCCTTGTCGACCACCGTCAGGCACACGCCCGAGCAAGCGATGGAGGCGCCGATGGCCACGCTCGCCATGTCATAATGGCAGCCGATGACCAGCCGCAGGTCGCCGCGCTGCTCCGCCGTGCGAATGGTGCCGATGTCGGTGATGATGCCGGTGAACATGTGCGCTCCCATGCCAAGTATCCGTTCGGGCTGAGCTTGTCGAAGCCCCGTCCTCTTGCTGGCGAAGGAGGAGGGCCGCCCTCGGACAAGCTCAGGGCGAACGGTCTGGAAAAAGTCGGGGCCGCTCTAGCCCGCCCTCATCCGCTCGTAAACCTCGAGCCGGTCGGGGGCGAAGGTCCGCGCATCGACCAGCCGCCAGCGACCATGCGCATCGGTCAGGTCGATCAGGCCGATATCGGTGAGGCACGGCTTGCCGCCGCCGATGAGGATGGGCGCGCGATAGAGCAGCAGCCGGTCGACAAGGTCCGCCTCCAGAAAGGCGGCGGCGGTCTTCGCTCCGCCCTCGATCAGCAGATGGTCGCCGGGCAGGCCTGCAATCTCTTCGGGCCGCTCGATGGCCAGCCAGCCCTCCGGCGCGGCGCCGCTCTGGCTCAGCACGCAGCGGCGCGGCGCGCGGTCGGCCAGGCCCGGCAGGCGTACGTCCAGCCGGGGATGATCGGCGGCGATGGTGCCCCGGCCGACAAGGATCAGCTCGTGCCGCGCGCGCTCGAGATGGGCATGGGCGCGGGCGGCCGCGCCGGTGATCCACTGGCTGGTGCCATCCGCCAGCGCGATGCAGCCGTCGAGCGAGATGGCGAGCTTGAGCGTCACGGCGGGACGGCGGTGCTGCTGGCGCGTGAGGAACCCCGCCATGGCGGCGCGCGCCTCGTCTGCGCGCAGGCCCGCCTCCACCGCGATGCCTGCCGCGCGCAGCCGGGCGCTGCCGGCGCCATTGGTGCGCGGGTCCGGGTCCGTGAGGGCGATGACGACGCGGGCGACGCCGGCGCCGATCAGCAGGTCGGCGCAGCAGGGGCCACGCGTCGACTCATGCGCGCAGGGCTCCAGGCTCACATAGGCCGTGGCGCCGCGCGCCGCCGCGCCGGCCTCGTCCAGCGCCATCGCCTCGGCATGGGGGCGCCCGCCCGGCTGGGTCCAGCCACGGCCGATCACGCGCCCGGCGCTGTCGATCAGGATGCAGCCGACATTGGGGTTGGGCACGGTGCGACCGGTGGTGCGCCGGGAAAGGGCGATGGCGGCCGCCAGCCAGGCCGAGTCGGTGGCCACGTCCGTCTGCCCCGGTCAGTCGGCGGTGGCGCTGGTGGCGGCGGCGGTCGTGCCGGCCGGTGCGCCGCCCTTCGCCGCTTCCCGCGCCAGTGCGTCGGCCAGCCGCTTCTTGAGGATCTTGTCCATCGCGGCCATGGTTTCCTTGCGCTGCGCCGCGCTGCGCTTTTCCTGCTCGCGCCACTCGATGCCCAGCCCGTCGGCCATTTTCTGGAACTCGCGCTGCTTCTTCTGCAGCGCGGCCTCATAGGCGGCGAGGTCCTTGATCTGCTGGCGGATGATGTCGCTGTCCTTCCGGTCGGCCATCCAGCTCTCGACATAAATGATCTCGCGCGGCTTGGGCGGCACGCGCGAATCGATCATGAATCCCCAGAGCAGGATGCCCGTCGCCACGAAGGAGAGGGCCAGCAGGCTCCAGCGATGCGGCCGATCCGGCGAGAACATGTCGCGCAGGTCGGCAAGCGCGCTCCTGGGCGAGACCGGGCGGGGCAGAATGGGCATGGCGCCAACATAAGCATCCGGCGGCGGCAATGCAAAGCGGCGCGGCTCCAGTCCTGGAACCGCGCCGCCCGCGACCGAGAGGGGGCGGTCAATTCTCCATCTGGAAGCGCACAGTCATGGTCTGTTCGGAGCGGACCGGGGTGCCATCGCGCGTGGCGGGGACGAAGCGCCAGTTGCGCAGGGCCTGCCGCTGCGTCTCCTCGAAGAAGGCGGGGCTTGTCGCGTCGACCAGCGTGACGGCGATCACGCGGCCGCGCTCGTCGATGGTCACGCGCACGGTGACAGTCCCTTCCAGCCCTTCGCGCCGCATCGCGGGCGGATAAGCGGGGCGGAAGGCGTCGGCATAGCGCGGGTCGGGCCGGGCCTTGACCAGCGCGGGTTGCCGGGGCGGGTCGACCGGCAGGCGTGCGTCGCCGGGGAAGCTGTCCGCCTTGGGGAAATCGGCGAAGGTGAGCTGCGGGCCGGTGTCGAGCCCGTTGGCGGTGTCGATGCGCAGGGGGTCCTGCGGGTCCGGGCGTGCCTGCTCGGTGGTGCGCTGTGTCGGCTTGCGCTCCTGCTCCGGGGGCGTCCGCTTGGGCGGTGGCGGCGGCACATAAGCGATGGGCACGTCGTGAATGCGCAGCGGCGGATCGCCGCGGATCACGTCGATGGTCACGGGGATCGCGATCAGCGCGGCGATGACGCCGCCATTGATCGCGATCGCGGCGGCCAGGGCGCCCGGCGAGCGCTGGTTGGCATAGCCGCTGCGGGGCAGGAACAAGTCAGACATCGCATCTCTCCTCGCTCTTATTGTGACGATATACTATCACGATATAGGATATCATCAAGAGCGATTGCGGGGCGCGGTCAGTTGCCTTGCCTTTGCATGGGGGCTTGGTTCAGACTTTTTCTAAGTAATTGATTTTTAGTACAATGTTGCAAGTGGCGCTGCCCGGAATAGGCCACTTCAACATAAAGAACTGTCTAAGTGGCGCGCATGGCATCCGTGGGCGGCGGCTCCATGTCCCCGCCCTTGCGCGGCTTCAGGCGGGTGCCGGACTCGCCGCTGCGGCGCGCAGGCGGGCCAGCGCCCGATCCTGGCCGATGACCGGCAGCAGGGCGGCCATGTCCGGCCCATGGTCCATGCCGGTGAGGGCGACGCGCAGCGGCAGGAACAGCGCCTTGCCCTTGCGCCCGGTCGCGTCCTTGAGCGCGCTCGTCAGCGCATGCCACGGGTCGGCGGCGAAATCCGCCTGCGCCGCCACATCGGCTGCCTGCGCGAGATAGGCGCGGTCGTCCTCGCCCAGCGTCGGCACAGCGATCTCGCCGGTGAGGATCGGCAGCCAGTCCGCCGCCTCCGCCACGGTGGCGAGATTGGGCTGGAGGATCGGCCAGATGGCGGGGCCGATCGCGGCGGGCAGCCGGTCCGCCACTGCCTCATAGGGCAGCAGGTGGACGATCTTGCGGTTGAGCCCTTCCAGTTCCTCGTCGGAGAAGCGCGCCGGCGCCCGGCCGAAATGGGCGAAGTCGAACCGCTCGATGAGCGGCGCCATGTCGATGGCCGGCTCCACAGGATCGCTCGTCCCCAGTCGGGCGAGCAGCGCGTTGATCGCCATCGGCTCGATGCCCGCCGCGCGGAAATCGCTGATGCCGATGGTGCCGAGCCGCTTGGAGAGCTTGCCCTCGCTCCCGGTCAGCAGCGCCATATGGGCGAACTGCGGCAGCGCCGCGCCCAGCGCCGCGAACATCTGGATCTGCGTCGCGGTGTTGGAGACATGGTCCTCGCCGCGCAGCACGTGGGTCACGCCCATGTCGACATCGTCGATGACCGAGGGCAGCATGTAGAGCCAGCTGCCGTCCGCCCGGCGGATCACCGGATCGGAGAGCAGGTGCGGATCGAAGTGCTGGTCGCCGCGGATCAGGTCGGTCCAGTCGATCGGCGCATCATGATCCAGCTTGAAGCGCCAGTGCGGCCGCTCGCCCGCCGCTTCCTTGGCGGCGATTTCCTCCGGAGTCAGGGCAAGCGCGGCGCGATCATAGACCGGCGGCAATCCGCGCCCGAGCAGGATCTTGCGGCGCAGGTCCAGTTCCTGCGCGGTCTCGAAGCAGGGATAGACCCGGCCCGCCACGCGCAGCGCCTCGAACGTCGCTTCGTAGAGCGGAAAACGCTCCGACTGGCGCGCCTCGCCATCGATGTCGAGACCCAGCCAGGCAAGGTCGGCGCGGATGCCCTCCACGAAGCGTTCTTCGCTCCGCTCCGTATCCGTATCGTCGATGCGCAGCAGATATCGGCCGCCCATGCGCCGCGCCCACAGCCAGTTATGCAGCGCGGCGCGGATATTGCCGACATGGAGGGAACCGGTCGGCGAGGGAGCGAAACGAGTGATGACGGTCATGTTCGCGCTGTACTCCGCGAGCGCTTCAATGCAAGACTGGCGGGCGGTCCGCTGTGCTCAGATGGCAACGCCGCGGATAGAAATTGCTGGCGAGCAGGGCCGGCGCAGGAACGTCTGGGCGAAACCGGCATTTAGCAGCTACTATGTCTCAGGGTTTACCATTGAAGTCGGTCATGATCATCGAGGATGAGATCTTCATTGCGATGGAGATCGAGCGCATTCTTCTCGATGCAGGCTATCACGTCGTGGCCATTGCGGCCGATCAGCCCGAAGCCATGTCCGCCGCGGCCAAGGCGGATCTGGCGTTCGTCGATCTCAATCTGCGCGACGGCCCGACCGGCCCCAACATTGCCCGCACGCTCGCGGAGCAACATGGCACGCGCATCGTTTATGTCACGGCCAACCCGGCGCAGATCGGCGAACCGGCGCCGACGGCGATCGGCTGCATCCGCAAGCCGTTCACGCGCGATGCCATTCTCGCCGCGGCGGCCATCGCCGCGCTGGCCGAGAACGCACCGGCAAGACACGAGGCGATCATACCGCTCTGACGATGGCCGCACTGGCCGATTTCAGGCGGCTGTCATGCGGGTCGATGGATCGCGGACGTAGGAATCTTGATCTCGACGTTCAGGCCCTCGGGCGCCCACTCGCGCTCCACCGATCCGCCAAGCTGCCGGATGACGCTCAACTCGATCAATTTGCTGCCGAAGCCATCGGCCTGCGGGCGATCCACCTTCGGGCCGCCGGTCTCCGTCCAGCTCAACATGGTGATTTGCGGATCAGTCCGCGTGTGAATCGCGATGGCGCCGTCGGGCGACGTTAGCGCGCCATATTTTGCCGCATTGGTCGCCAATTCATGGAAGAGCAGTGCCAGAGGCGTTGCGGATCGATCGTCGATCGTCACGTCGTCCCCCTGGATGCTGATGCGTTCCGCATACATGGACAGAAGCTCTGTGAGCATGCCGTGGAGACTGTTCGGCGGGCTTTCCGGCCGGGAGGTGTCGCTATGCGGCCTTACGAAGTCGTGGGCCCGCCCGAGCGCCATAATCCGGCCGCGCAGATCGTCGGCAACCGACTTGATATCGGGATGATGACGCGTGGAAAAACTGATGAGGCCAGCGATCACCGAGAAAATATTCTTGATGCGGTGACTGAGCTCCTGCGCGATCACCTCCCGCTGGGCCTGGATCATCTTGTGATCGTGAATGTCGGTGCACGTGCCGAACCAGCGCACGATCTCGCCGCTCTCATTGCGGATCGGCAAAGCGCGTCCCAGCGTCCAGCGATATTCGCCACGCGCATTTCGCAGCCGATATTCGATTTCATAGGGATCGCCGGTGGCCAGCGAATGCTTCCAGATGGCCCATGCGCGTTCCTGATCGTCGGGGTGGAACATGCCGTTCCAGGCCTCCCCGTCCGTCGAGCCGACAGGCACGCCGGTAAATTCGTACCAGCGCGCATTGTAATAATCATGGAACCCGTCGGGCAGCGTGGACCAGACCATTTGCGGCATGGTGTCCGCCAGGATGCGGAACTTGGATTCCTGCTCGTCCCGGTCCTGATTGGTGATGTTGGTCGATCGCCGCAGCCCCAGCATCGTCATGATGTTCGCGGCCATGACGGTCAGGCCTTCCTGCTGGATCGCTGTCAGCCCGTCGCGCGGGGCCGTGTCGATCACGCACAAGGCGCCGATCTGCGTGCCATCCTCTGCCACCAGCGGTGCACCGGCGTAAAACCGGATATGCGGATCGCCCAGCACCAGCGGATTCTCGCGAAATCGCGGGTCCGTGGTCGCATCCGGAACGACCATGATATCGCGAGACTGCATTGCATGGACGCAGAACGAGATTTCGCGCGGAGTCTCCGTTACTTCCAGCCCGGTGCGCGCAGGAAACCACTGGCGGTCGCTTTCCACGAAGCTGACGAGCGCAATCGGGGCATCGCAGAGGTTCGCCGCAAACTCCGTGATTGCCGTCAAACCGGCATCGTCCATCAGGCCACCGAGATCGAAATTCTTCATGCTGCGCGCGATCTCCCGAAGGGGTCAATCTGTCCGGCCAGGTCATTGATGTCGGACAGGGAGGACAGAGGTCTGAGCCTCGGGTCGACGTGATCAGAGGCCGATCATGGTTGGTCTTGAAGGCGGCATGATGCCGAGAATGTTGCTGAACGGACTTGGCCGAAAACGGCTGGTGCCGGGTTGAGTTCCACGCGGAAGGGCCGCGCGCCCACAATTTCTCCTCAATCGGCCTTGGCGAGGAGGGTAATGATCGGCTGTGTGGAACGATTGGACAAAACAGCCTCGGGCAGATCGATGCCTGTCGTTTTTTTGCTCACCCCGTCCGGAAGGCGTTGGTGATCGGGTAGCGTCGGTCGCGGCCGAAGTTGCGGCCGCCCAGCTTCACGCCCGGCGGGGACTGGCGGCGCTTGTATTCCGCGACGTAGAGCAGCCGCTCGATCCGCACGACCGTCTCGCGATCGAAGCCCATGGCGACGAGCTGATCCACGGCCTTTTCTTGCTCGACTAGGCCGTAGAGGATCGGATCGAGCACCTCATAAGGCGGCAGGCTGTCGCTGTCCTTCTGGTTGTCGCGCAACTCGGCCGTCGGCGGCTTGGTGATCACGCGCTCCGGCATCACCGGGCCATCGGGGCCGAGGCCGAGCCGCGGCTTGGCGTCGTTGCGCCAGCGGGAGAGGTCGAAGACGGTGGTCTTGTAGGCGTCCTTGAGCACATTGTAGCCGCCGGCCATGTCGCCATAGATGGTCGCATAGCCCACGCTCAGCTCGCTCTTGTTGCCGGTGGTCAGCAGCATGTGGCCGAACTTGTTGGAGAGGCCCATGAGCGTCACCGCGCGGATGCGCGACTGGATATTCTCCTCGGTGATGTCGACATTCCGGTCGGCGAAGCTGTCGGTCAGCATCGTGTCGAAGGCCTCGACGGCAGGGGAGATCGGGATGCTGTCCAGCCGGCAGCCGAGCAGGCGCGCGCAGCCCGCCGCGTCGTCCAGGCTCTCCTGGCTGGTGAAGCGCGAGGGCAGCATGACGCACCACACCCGGTCGGCGCCCAGCGCATCGACGGCGACGGCGGCACTGAGCGCGCTGTCGATCCCGCCGGACAGGCCCAGCACCACCCCGGGGAAGCGGTTGCGGTTCACATAGTCGCGCAGGCCCACCACCATCGCGTGGTAGATGTCGGCCGGATGCTCATCGAGCGCGGCGACCTCGCCGGGTGTGCAGATCCACTTGCCGTCGACCGGATCGACCGACCAGTCGGTGACGACCAGCGTTTCTTCCCAGTCCGGCAGCATATGGGCGATGTCGCCATCGGCATTGAGGATGAAGGAGGCGCCGTCGAACACCAACTCGTCCTGTCCGCCGACGCGGTTGAGATAGAGCACCGGCAGGCCCGTCTCGCTCACCCGCTGGGCGCACACGCTCTTGATGCGGAAATCGTCCTTGGCCACCTCATAGGGGCTGCCATTGATGGAGATGAGGATCTGCGCGCCCCGGCTCGCCAGATGCCCGGTGACGAACGGGAACCAGATGTCCTCGCAGATCGGCAGGCCGAGCTTCACCCCGCGGAAGTCGACCGGATCGGGCAGCGGGCCGGGCGCGAACAGGCGCTTCTCGTCGAACGTGCCGTAATTGGGCAGCTCGCGCTTCTGGCGGATCGCGACGATCGCGCCGCCATCGAGCAGAACCGCGCAATTGAACAGCGCGCCCTGATTGGCGATCACGGTGCCGACCAGCATGGCCGGCCCGCCATCGGCGGTCGCCTCCGCCAGCCGCCGCAGCTCGATCTCGGCGCGTGCGATCAGCGCGGGCTTGAGCACCAGATCCTCCGGCGGATAGCCGATGAGCTGCAGCTCGGGATAGACGATCAGGTCCGCACCCTGCTCGGCGGCCTTCGGGCGCCACGCCAGCATGGCGTCGGCATTGCCGGCGAGATCGCCCATGGACTGGTTGAGCTGGGCCAGCGCGATACGGAGACGATCGGTCATGCCGCCGCTTTATGGGCGGCGGCGGCGGCGGGCAAGGAAATCAGAAGAGCAGGTCAGAACAGGCCGAAGAACAGGTCGCCAAGCAGCCGGCCGGGCAGGAAGGCGAAGACGCCGGCGCCGAGCAGGCCGAGATAGGTGCCCAGCATCGCGCGCTGGTGCTTGCGCACATTGCCCCGCGCGATCTGCCAGAGACCGAGCGGGACGGAGACGATGGTGATGATCGAAAAGAGGTGGAGCAGGCTGAGATTGCCGGAGCTGCCCCGCAACCAGAAGCTGCCGATTGCCGTTACCATCATCAGCAGCACCCACAGGCGACCGAGCAGCTTGTGCAAGGCTGTGCCCTTGCGCAGCAGCAGGATGGCGGCGCCGATCAGCAGTGCCGGGATCACCGTGCCGAGGTGAAGGAGCAGCGCCCAGCTGAGCCGGTGGCCGGAGGCGGCGGGCACGCCGTGGGAGAGGGCGGCCGCCGCCGAGAGCAGCACCATCCCCGCAAGGATCGACAGGCCCCCGATTAGCGCGGCGGGAATCGCGAAGGGCGGGAGCGGCTGGGGGCGGGACGTCCGGGTCTGGGGAGTCATGATGGTCCTGATGTGATGAGTGGTAAACGCGGCTCCTCCTTGCCGTGCGTGCGCCGGCCCGCCATCGCTGATGCGTGAATCGGCGGGCGCGATACGTCAACGGACCCGCTCCGCCGGTTGACGATGCGTGAAGCGGACGACAATCAGGCGAGCCATGGCTGCTACGACATCTGGCCCCTTTCTCTCGCGACGCTGGATCGCCGAGTTGCTGCTGATCGGCGCGCTCGGGCTGGTGATCGGCTATCTCGGTCCGCTCGGCACCTTTGCCCTGCCCCTCGACGAGCGGCTGGCGGCCTGGCTGCTGCTGGGTTTCGCCGGCTATGCCCTGTTCCGGCCCATCCCGGTCGTCCTGCCTTGGCTGAGCCGGCGTATCGGTCTGCCGCAGCCGATCATGGCCGCGCTGCTGATGCTGGTGCCGAGCGTGCCGGTGACGGCGATCGTGTGCTGGACGCTCACGGTGTCCGATGCCGCGCATCCGCTCGACATGCGGCGGCTTGCCCAGATTTATGGTCAGACCTGGCTGATGGGTGGGCTGACCTACAGCCTCTTCATCCTCGCCTTCCGTGGCCGAGGCCCGACTGGCCCGACAGGGATCGCGTCGACCAACGCGATCGAGGCGGCTGACGCCATCGGCGGAGCCGCGCCGTCGCCCGATGATGGGTCCACCCGCCTCTCCCGCCGCCTGTCGCCTGGCTTCGGTCCGGTGATCGCGCTCAAAGCGGAGGATCATTATGTCCGCGTGATCGGGCCGGAGCGGAGCGTGCTGCTGCTCATGCGCCTTGGCGACGCGGTCGAGGAAATGGACGATGTGCCGGGTCTCGTCGTCCACCGCAGCTGGTGGGTGGCGCAGGCGGCGCTTGCCTCTCTCGAACCGCGCGGACGTGGCGCGATGCTGTCCCTGAGCAGCGGCCTTGCCGTGCCGGTGGCGCGGGATCGGCTGGCCGCCCTGCGCAGCCGGATGCCGGGTTGAGTCCCCAAACCGTCACAAGCCGCTTTTCACACTGGCATCCTCTCGTTAGAGGGGCCGCATCCGACACAGTCATCAGGGGCCTTGCATGAAGCTCATCTCTGGCAACGGCAATCTGCCGCTGGCGCAGGCGATTGCCGATTATGTTGAGCTGCCGCTCACCAATGCCAGCGTGCGACGCTTCGCGGACGAAGAGATTTTCGTCGAAATCCACGAGAATGTGCGTGGCGAGGATGTGTTCGTCCTCCAGTCGACCAGCTATCCCGCAAACGACAATCTGATGGAGCTGCTGATCATGATCGATGCGCTCAAGCGCGCGTCGGCCAAGCGGATCACGGCGGTCGTCCCCTATTTCGGCTATGCCCGGCAGGATCGCAAACCCGGCCCGCGCACGCCGATCTCGGCCAAGCTGGTCGCCAATCTCATCACCGTGGCCGGCGCCAACCGCGTGCTCTCGGTCGATCTCCATGCCGGCCAGATCCAGGGCTTCTTCGATATCCCGACGGACAATCTGTTCGGCGCGCCGGTCATGTCGGCGGATATCCAGGCCCGCTTCGGCCATGAGAATCTGATGGTCGTCTCGCCGGACGTCGGCGGCGTGGTCCGCGCCCGTGCGCTCGCCAAGCGGCTGGACAATGCCCCGCTCGCCATCGTCGACAAGCGCCGCGAGCGCGCCGGCGAATCGGAAGTGATGAACATCATCGGCGACGTGAAGGATCGCTTCTGCATCCTTATCGACGATATCGTCGATTCGGCCGGCACGCTCTGCAACGCCGCTAGCGCGCTCAAGAAGGCCGGCGCGACGGACGTTGTCGCCTATGTGACGCACGGCGTGCTCTCCGGCGGCGCTGTGGCGCGGGTCGAGGGATCGCAATTGCGCGAGCTGGTCATCACCGATTCGATCCTGGCGACCGAGGCAGTGCAGACATCCGCGCGCATCCGCCAGTTGCCGATTGCGCCGCTGCTGGGCGAAGCGATCCGCCGCATCGCCGACGAATCGTCGGTCAGCTCGCTGTTCGACTGATTTAGAGTCCGGCGTCGATCCGGCGCAGCCGCAGCGTCGCGCCGAGGAAGCCGAGCAGACAGATCAGCAGCGACCAGCGCGCGGCCTCCGGGGCTGCGCGCAGCAGGGATGCAATGGCGAACGCAGCAAGTGCGACCGCAACGGCTCCTGCAATTTTGCCAAATCCAGACATAATGTGCCTTCCGCTCCCACTGCGACTGGCCTGTTCGCAAACGTTATGGGGCAGTGCCCTGAACGGCCAATGACAATTCCCGTCATAGACGGGGCGAATTGTCCGAAACCGGGGCAGGCATGTCGATTTTTCAGGCGACTGTGTCAGCCAGTCCACAACCAGGGGCCGACGAGCAGCGGATGCGCCCATGTCGCGCCTATCCAGAGCGCCAGTCCGCCCAGCACCGGCACGGCGCCCGGCCAGAGCGCGCGCCAGTTCGCGCGGCCGCCGAGCAGGGCGGCAAAGGGGATGAAGCTGGTGCGGGCTTGCCAATCGCGCCATGGGGCGCCGACGAGGCGGGCCTTCTTGGCATCCTGCCCCCATGCGCCGGCCAGAGCGAGCAGGCCGATGCCCGCCGTCAGCACCAGTGTGCGCGGCGCGGGCCAGAGCGTGGCATGGATGAGCGCCCAGAGCAGGATGCTCCACATCATCGGATGGCGCGTCACCGCATAGACGCCCCGCGCGGTCTCGGGCACTTCAAGCGTGCCGGTGGGGTCGACCGCCGCCGGATTGCCGATGAGCGAGCCGACCAGCAGGATGGCGGCGATCAGCATGACGACGCTCGCGATATGCCAGGCGCTTTCCGGCGCGATCCAGAGCAGCGGCGCGGGGGGAGCGGCCCGGAAGGCCAGCACGGTCCAGCCCAGGGTCGCAAAGGCGATCACCGAATAAAGGCCGAGGAACCCGCGCGCGCCCAGCCGGGCGACCAGTGGCGCGCGCAGAGGGTGGGACAGGATGAGGTGCGTCCCCACGAAACTGCCTGTCGCCAGAGCCAAATTTGTCAAGGCGTGCATGAACCTGTCTCCCCGATATGGGACTGGCTCCGCTTGTACAGCGGATCGGCCGCCGCCGAAATGCTGGCCTTGGCGGCGCGGCGCTGCCAATAGGGCGCCATGAGTCTCACTGCCCTGCCTGCCGGTTCGGACAATCCTTTCGTTTTGCTCGACGATGCGAGCCCGGATGGCTCGGGCCGTGCCATGCTGTTTCGCGATCCTGTCGGGGTCGTGCGGGCAGATTCGCTGACGGACGTGCTGCCGGCGCTCGCGCAGGTGGAAGCGGCGACGAACAGCGGCCTCCATGCGGCCGGCTATCTCTCCTACGCCGCCGGTCATGCCTTCGAGCCGCGCCTGGCCGGCTATGCCCCGCGCGAGGGCGATGAGGGGCCGCTGCTCTGGTTCGGCCTGTTCGATGCGCCGGTGGATATCCCCAGCGATGCCGTGCCCGGCCTGCTGCCGGCGCCGGAGGGCGCCAGCATCGGCCCGGTCTCGCCGCTAATTTCGCGCGCGGACTATGACCGGGCGATCGGCCGGGTGCTCGACTATATCCGCGCCGGCGACATCTATCAGGCGAACCTCACCTTCCTGGCGCAGGTGCCGGTCGAGGGTGATCCGCTGGCGGCTTATGCGGCCATCCGCCCCAATGCCGCCGCCGGTTTCGGCGCGGTCGTGCGGCATGATGGGCGGCATATCCTCTCTTTCTCGCCGGAGAGCTTCTTCAGCCTGGAGGACGGGCGGATCGAGACCAGGCCGATGAAAGGCACGGCGCGGCGGGAAGCCGACGCGGCGCAGGACGCGGCGGCCATTGCCCTGCTTGCCGCCGACCCCAAGCAGCGCGCCGAAAATCTCATGATCGTCGACCTGCTGCGCAACGACATCTCGCGCGTCACGCAGCCGGGCAGCGTGCGGGTGCCGCATCTGTTCCGGGTTGAGAGCTATCCGACGATCCACCAGATGATTTCCATCGTCGAGGGGCGGCTGCGCGAGGGGCTGGGACCGGTTGATGTGCTGCGCGCGCTTTTCCCCTGCGGCTCGATCACCGGCGCGCCCAAATTGCGGGCGATGGAAGTCATCCGGGAGGTCGAGCGTTTCGGCCGCGGGCTTTACACCGGCAGCATCGGCCATATCGCGCCGGATGGCACGGCGCGCTTCAATGTCGCCATTCGCACTATTTCGCTGGAATCCGGCGCCACGCGCGGCATACTCGGGCTTGGCTCGGGCATTGTGGCTGATAGCGAGCCGGATGCGGAATGGCAGGAATGCCTCGACAAGGCGCGCTTCGTCACGGGGCGATAGGGGGACGTTGGGCGTGAACGGGTTGGCAGGACGGTTCGACCTCATCGAAACCATGGCGTTCGATCCGGCGAGCGGCCTCCCCATGCTGGAGCTTCATGCCGCCCGGATGCAGGCGAGTGCCGATGTGCTCGGCTTCCGGTTCGACCGGCACAAGCTGCGCAATGAGTTGCAGGCCGCGACCTTCGGCTTCGTCGAGCCCAAGCGGGTGCGCGTGCTGCTGGCCCGCAGCGGCGAGATGGCGGTGGAAGTGCGCGCCCATGCGCCCTGGCCGGACGCCATCGTGCCGGTAAGCATCGTCCCGCGCACACTGCCGGCCGACGACATCCGCTGGCATCACAAGACCACGGATCGCCGGCATTACGACGCTGCGCTCAGGCAAGGCGGCACTCTGGAAGTGCTGCTGCTCGATGAGGGCGGCTATCTGACGGAGGGCTGTTTCTCCTCCATCTTCGTCGAGCGCGGCGACCGCCTGCTCACGCCGCCCCTGGCGCGCGGCCTGCTGCCGGGCGTGTTGCGCCAGAGCCTGCTCGATCTGGGCGAGGCGGAGGAAGCGGACCTCAAGCCGCGCGATCTGGAGAAGGGCTTCTTCATCGGCAATGCCGCGCGTGGCCTCGTCGCGGCGAGCGTGGTCGCGCCCAAGGTTGCACGCGCGGACTGAGGGGACTATGGGACGCGCCGTCCGGCGCCCGTCCGGACGCTTTCGCGCTTAGCCCTGAACCCAGGAGTCTCCCATGCCCCGGACGTCCGCCGCACTTGGCCGTATCCAGCCCAGCGCCACGCTTGCCATGACCGATCGCGTCATCGCCCTGAAGCGCGAGGGGAAGGACATTATCGGCCTCTCCGCCGGCGAGCCGGACTTTGATACGCCCGATTTCGTCAAGGAAGCGGCGATCGAGGCGATCCGCAAGGGTCAGACCAAGTACACCAATGTGGACGGCACGGCCGAGCTGAAGGAAGCGATCGCCGCCAAGTTCCGCCGCGATAACGACCTGAGCTACGAACTTGGCCAGATCAGCGTCAATTCGGGCGGCAAGCACACGCTGTTCAACGCGCTCGTCGCCACTGTCGAGGCGGGCGATGAAGTCATCATCCCGGCGCCTTATTGGGTGAGCTATCCGGACATCGTGAACTTCGCGGGCGGCACGCCGGTCATCATCCAGGCCGGTGCCGACCAGCTCTACAAGATCACGCCCGAGCAGCTTGAAGCGGCGATCACGCCCAGGACGCGCTGGGTGCTGCTCAACTCGCCTTCCAACCCCACGGGCGCGGCCTATTCCGGCGCCGAGCTGCTGGCGCTGGGCGAAGTGCTGCGCAAATATCCGGACGTGCTGATCCTCACCGACGACATGTACGAGCATGTCTGGTATGCGCCGACCCCGTTCAAGACGATCGCGCAGGTCTGCCCGGACCTTTACGAGCGCACGCTGACGGTGAACGGCGTGTCCAAGGCCTATTCGATGACCGGCTGGCGCATCGGCTATGCCGGTGGCCCGCAGTGGATCATCAAGGCGATGGCCAAGCTGCAGTCGCAGTCGACCTCCAACCCCTGCTCGATCAGCCAGGCGGCATCGGTCGCGGCGCTGAATGGCGATCAGGATTTCCTCAACGAGCGCAACGAGGCGTTCCGCAAGCGGCGCGATCTCGTCGTCGCCATGCTCAACGATGCGCCGGGCCTTAATTGCCCGACGCCGGAAGGTGCCTTCTACGTCTATCCGGATGCGAGCGGCTGCATCGGCAAGACCACGCCGGACGGCAAGACCATCGCCACCGACGAGGATCTGATCAGCTACTTCCTGGACAGCAAGGGCGTCGCGGCCGTGCATGGTGCCGCCTTCGGCCTCGCCCCGGCCTTCCGCGTAAGCTACGCGACCTCGGAGGAGATCCTCAAGAAGGCCTGCACGCGCATCCAGGAAGCCTGCGCTGCGCTGAAGTAACGCTCCGACTGCCCTTTCCCGCCGTCCGACAGGGTTAACGGCGGGAGAGGCAGCGGTGTTGTCTCCCCGTCAAGCATTGGCGGCCGATCCTTGCCTCATCACGCAGGCAAGGGATTGGCGGCGATGGGGACCAGACGACCATGCGGCTCAAGGGCTGGGTTTTGCCGATGGCGACGCACGCGGCGCCTGACGGCGCTGCTTTTGCTCCCGTTCACCGCGCCCGTCCTCGCAGCGGAGAAAGAAAGCGGGCCGATTCCGGCCTATCAAGGTTCGGAGCGGCCTGAAATGCCTTGGCCGGCCCCAGCGCACCTCGCAACAATCGCACCCGATGGTCCCCGCCCTGAAATAGGCTTCGAGTTTGCCCGCTCGCAGGCGCAGTCGATGCCCGATCGCGCCAGCGAGGCAGGCCGGCTGCTCTCCATCCGGCGTGGTCTCGGTCTTATCGTCAATGGCGGCATCCGCGACGTCCGCAAGGAGCGGATCGCGCTGGGTCTTCATTTCGCCCGGTCGTTCTGATCCTTCCAGCCCGATTCGCCGACTGCGCTTGACGAAAGCCGGCGGACACCCCAGCTTCCTCGACAGGGTCGGGCGAGACCTGTTCAGGAGAGCCACGATGCGTTCCCTCTTTGCTTCCATGCTGCTTGCCGCCGCTATGCCGTTGTCCGGCAATGCCTTTGCCGCCGAACAAACGCGGCTCATGCCTGCGCCCGCCGTCGATGAAGCCGCGCCGCCCGCTGCGCGCACAGCAACGGCCTATTTCGCGGGTGGCTGCTTCTGGGGCGTGGAAGGCGTCTTCTCGCATGTGCGCGGGGTTCGCAGCGTCGTCTCCGGCTATGGCGGTGGTCCGCCCAATCTGCGCGTGGATTATGACAAGGTGGGCACGGGGCGCACCGGCTATGCCGAGTCGGTGCGCGTCATCTACGATCCTGCGCAAGTGAGTTACGGCACGCTGCTGCGCATCTTCTTCTCGGTCATCACGGACCCGACGACGCTCAATTATCAGGGGCCGGACCACGGCACGCAATATCGTTCGGCGCTGTTCCCGCAGAGTGCGGAGCAGGAGAAGGTCGCCAAGGCCTATCTCGCCCAGCTCGGCAAATCGGGACTCTGGTCGGCGCCCGTCGTGACGACGATCGAGGCGGTAGGGCGTTTCCAGCCGGCCGAGGCCTATCATCAGGATTTCATGGCCGCCAATCCGGACCATCCCTACATCCTGCGGTGGGATGCGCCGAAGCTGGCGGCGTTCAAGGCGCTGTTCCCCAAGCTCTACCGCACCAGCCCGACGGGCTGAGCACGCCAGCGGTCAGCCGAGCGCCTGGCTCATCATCAGCGCGATGCCGCCGGCGACCAGCAGGATGCCGCCCCATTCGCGCATCCCGAGCGCGCGGCCGCTCACCCGCCGGTTGATCAGCGCGGCGATCGGCATCTCGATGAGGCCGAGGGTGCGCACATTGGCGGCGGCGGTGAGTGACAGCGCGCTGTTCCAGCCCGCCGTCGCGAGCGCGCCCAGGAAGCCGGCGCCCAGACTCTCGCGCCAGATGCGCAGGCTGCCGGTGAAAGCCCGGCGATCGAACAGCGCCAGCCAGAGGCCAAGCAACACGCACTGCACGACCAGCGCCGCGACGAGTACGCTGAGCGCGCGCATCAGGCCGCTGTCGCTCTCCACCGCGACGATCGCGCCACGATAAGCGACCGAGGCGAGGCCGAAGAAGGCGCCGGACGCGATGCCGACCGCCATCGGCCGCCATTCGTGAAAGAGCGAGGCCCAGGCGCGCGGATCGATCGAGACGAGCAGTATGCCACCGGTCGCGACCAATATGCCGATCCAGGCGAGCGGCGCGAGATGATCGCCCAGCAGCAGCACGCCGAACAGCGCGACGAGGATCGGCTCGGTCTTGATATAAGCATAAGCGACGCCGAACGCCCGCTGCGCCATGGCCACCAGCATCAGCGCGGTCGCGGCGATCTGCGTGACGGCGCCGAGCAGCAGATAGCCGATGGCGGTAGCGCCCATGCGCGGCAGTTCCGTGCCGATCAGGAGCCAGCTCGCCAGCCAGAAGAGCAGCGCAAAGGGCAGGCCATAGATGAAGCGCACCTGCGTGGCGCCGAGCGTGCCGATCTCGCGCGTGAGGCGCGCCTGCAGGCCATTGCGCGCGACCTGTGCGCTCGCGGCGAGCAAGGTCGCGGGAACCCAGAGCAGGCCGGCGATCATGGCCGGCCGGCCTTGCGCGGGCGCATGGCGGCGTCAGTCCTTGTCGAACAGGGCGGCGAGCTGCTCCACCATGGCGCCGCCGAGCTGCTCGGCATCCATGATGGTGACGGCGCGCTTGTAATAGCGCGTCACGTCATGGCCAATGCCGATGGCGATCAGCTCCACTGGCGAGCGTGACTCGATCCAGGTGATGACTTGCCGCAAATGGCGCTCCAGATAGGTGCCGTTGTTGACCGAGAGAGTCGAATCATCGACCGGCGCGCCGTCGGAAATGACCATGAGGATGCGCCGCTCCTCATTGCGGGCGAGCAGCCGGTTGTGCGCCCAGAGCAGCGCCTCGCCGTCGATATTCTCCTTGAGCAGCCCCTCGCGCATCATCAGGCCGAGATTGGTCTTGGCGCGCCGCCAGGGTTCGTCGGCCTGCTTGTAGATGATGTGGCGCAGGTCGTTGAGGCGACCGGGCTTGGGCGGGCGGCCGGCGGCCAGCCATTGCTCGCGTGCCTGCCCGCCTTTCCAGGCGCGCGTGGTGAAGCCGAGCACTTCGGTCTTCACGCCGCAGCGCTCCAGCGTGCGCGCCATGATGTCCGCGCTGATCGCGGCGATGCCGATTGGCCGGCCGCGCATCGAGCCGCTGTTGTCGATGAGCAGCGTCACCACCGTGTCGCGGAAATCGGTATCGCGCTCCACCTTGTAGCTGA
Organism: Sphingomonas sp.; assembly: GCA_017304655.1. Taxonomy (GTDB): domain Bacteria; phylum Pseudomonadota; class Alphaproteobacteria; order Sphingomonadales; family Sphingomonadaceae; genus Sphingobium. Next base: position 14,838 of record JAFKLY010000005.1, on the reverse strand, counting down.
GCGAATGGGTGGAATCGATGACGATGCGGGCAAGCCGCGCGGCATCGAGCAGCCCTTCCTCCTGATCGAAGTCCCAGCTGCGGTTCTGCTGCGCCATCAGCCGCCGTTGCAGCCGGTTGGCGAGCTTGGAGACGGCCCCCTGAAAGGGGGCGAGCTGCTGGTCGAGGAAGCCGCGCAGGCGGGCCAGCTCGTCCGCGTCGCACAGCTCGGGCGCGGTCACGATCTCGTCGAACTTGGTGGTGTAGGCCGTGTAGTTGAAGTCGGGCGGCAGATCCGAGAAGGGGCGGTTCGGCCGCACCGGCATGATGCCTTCGTCGTCGTCCGCCTCGCCATCGCCCTCGTCGTCGGAGTCGGCATCGTCGTCCTGCCGCTCGTCGCTCGTCTCCTCGCCGGGCTCGCCCTTGTCTTCGCCGCGTGTTTCGGCGCGGGAGTCGTCCTCCTCCTCGGGCTGGTCCTCGTCCTGCTCCTGATCCTGCTGGTCCTGCTCGTTGTCCTGCTGGTCTTCGTCGTCGTCAGGCGATTCGGGCGGCACGTCGGCCTGCACCAGCTCCAGATGCTCCAGCATGGAGAGCACCTTGTCCTGAAAGGCCTGCTGATCGTCCAGGCACAGCGCCAGCCCATCGAAATCGGCGGCGGCCTTCTCGTCGATCCACTCGCGCAGATAGTCGAGGCCCTTGAGCGCCTCGGCAGGCGGGGCCTGGCCGGTCAGCTTCTCGCGCAGCAGCAGCGCGACCGCGCCCTGAATTGGCACTTCGCTGGCCGATTGAGCACGCGTGATCGGATCGGCATGGGTGCGCATGTCGAGCGCCGCGGCCAGATTGGCGCGCATGCCCGGATAGTTCTTGGAGCCAAGCGCTTCGTAACGCACCATCTCGACCGCGTCATAAACGGCGCGGGCGGCCGGATCGCCGGGCGCGCGGGCAGCGTGCAGCCGGGCATTGTGGTGGCGCAGCTTGAGCGAGAAGCTGTCGGCAAAGCCGCGCGCCAGCGCGACCTGTTCCGGCGGCAAGTTTCGGGCGGGCGTCGGCACCTTGATCTGCTTGCCGGCGAGATGCGGCGTATCGGCGGTGAAGCCCAGCTCCACCTCGCCATCATGCGCAATCGCGCGCGACGCGCCGGAAAGCACATCCTTGAATTGATCGAGCGGAGAACGGTCGGCCATGACGTTTTCCGGCTGGGGCAGCGCCGCTGCGCTGTCAAGCCTTTCGCCAGTGTCCGGCGCCGGGCTGCAGACCGTCGTTAACTTTTGCCGGGGGGCGTGTCTCGCTACGAGACAGGGAAGAAAAGGCCGGAATTTTCGTGGTTAAGCGCATTTCATCCTGAGCGGGACCCGCCTATCCGGCCTGTCGGGGACGCCGTCGCGACGGGGGTCGCGGCCCGGCAATAGGACGAGTAGCGATGATCCGGAAGACCTGCCTCACTGCCATGTTCGCCGCGACCGCCCTGTTGGCTGCGCCGAGCGCTCAGGCGTCGATCATTCTCGCAGGGCAGGTCAGCAAGGTCGTGAACCTGCTGCGGAATGGCGAGTTCGATGCGCGCGCCTTTTCCTACACGCTGCCGCGCACCAGTGGTTCGGTACGTCTGTTCACTGGCATTGAGGGCATCCGCCTGCTCAACGACGCCGATCTGACGACGCTCAACGACTGGGCGGACGAGCAGAGCCAGCCCGACAGCAGCTCCAGCAGCTACAAGTTCACTCACTCGGTCGTGGGTAGCTATTTTGGCGGGCAATCGACCGGCCAGGCGAGTGGTCAGGCTGGCGGTTCCGGTGAGCCTGCCGGTAGTACGCCGCACGTCGACAGCGCGCCGCCCCTGGCGCCGCCGGCCAGCGAAAACACGGCGTTCGACGGTGAGCCCTATAAATTCACGCACAGCGTGCTTGGCAGCTACTTCAACGAGCAGACGGACTCGTCGCCTGAGGGAAATGTCAGCACGATGATGATCGCAGCGCCGATCGAGCCGCCGGTCGTGATGCCGGTGCCCGAGCCGGGGACCTGGGCGATGATCATCAGCGGGCTTGGCCTCGTCGGCATGGCGATGCGTCGGCGCAAGGCCTCGGTCAGCTTCGTCTGATCGCTGCGTGACAGAGTGACACTCGGGAAAGGCGGCGCCGCGAGGGGCCGCCTTTTTCATAAACGGGACTTTGTTCAGCTTTGCGGCACCGGGTCGACGGCCACTGTCTCGATCCGGGTTTCCACTTGCGTCATCAGCTTGTGGATCGGGCATTTGCCTGCAACCTCGACCAGTTTGCCGCGCTCCTCGGCGCTCAGGTCGCCTTCGATAGCGATGCGGGCGGTCAGCCGGTAGATGCCCTCCCGCTCTTCGCTTGCGTCCCGGGCGATGCCCACTCTGATGCCCTCAAGCGGGATGCCTTTGCGCTGCGCATACCAGAGCATGGTCAGCGCCTTGCAGGCCCCGAGCGCGGCGTCATAGAGATCGTGCGGGTCCGGCCCCTCGTCCGCGCCGCCGTCTGCCGCCGCCAGGTCGGTGATCAGCTCATGCGCACCGATAGTGATGCGATGGGCCATGCCATCCGGTGCAATACGCTCGACGACGATCATGGCTTCACGCTCCTTGTTGCCGGGGCGGGATCAGCCCGCCTTGCCGGCCACGCTCTCCGGCAGATCCTTGCCGAACACGCGCTGATAATATTCGGCCACCAGCGCCCGCTCCGCCTCGTCGCACTTGTTGAGGAAGGAGAGGCGGAACGCGAAGCCGACATCCTTGAAGATGAGCGTGTTCTGCGCCCAGGAAATCACGGTGCGTGGGCTCATCACGGTCGAGATATCGCCGTTGATGAAGCCCTGACGGGTCATCTCGGCAACGCGGATCATCTTGCTGACTTCCTCACGCCCGCCGGGGTGATCATATTCGCCAGACTTGGCGAGGACGATCTGCGCCTCGGTCTCGGCCGGCAGATAATTGAGTGTCACGACCAGATTCCAGCGGTCCATCTGGCCCTGATTGATCTGCTGCGTGCCATGATAGAGGCCGGTGGTGTCACCCAGGCCGACCGTGTTGGCCGTCGCGAACAGGCGGAACCAGGGGCTCGGGCGGATCACCCGGTTCTGGTCGAGCAGCGTCATCTTGCCGTCCGCCTCCAGCACGCGCTGGATGACGAACATCACGTCCGGCCGGCCGGCGTCATATTCGTCGAACACGAGGGCGACAGGGCGTTGCAGCGCCCAGGGCAGCAGGCCTTCCTTGAACTCGGTGACCTGCTGGCCCTCCTTGAGGACAATGGCATCGCGTCCGACGAGATCGATGCGGCTGATATGCGCGTCCAGATTGATCCGGATGCAGGGCCAGTTCAGCCGCGCCGCGATTTGCTCGATATGCGTGGACTTGCCGGTGCCGTGATAGCCCTGCACCATCACGCGCCGATTATAGGCAAAGCCGGCGAGGATCGCGAGCGTCGTATCCGGATCGAACACATAGGCCGGGTCCGTATCCGGCACCCGCTCGTCGGCTTCCGAGAAGGCCGGAATCTCCATGTCGATGTCCACGCCGAAGGTATCGCGCGCCTTCACCACCCGATCGGGCGCTTCCAGCAGCACTTCGCTGCGCATGTCGGCATTGGTGTTGGGGATATCGGTCATGGTCGTCATCTTCCTGCGAGTCACACTCGCCCCTAACCGATTGGGGAAGGCCGTGTCGATAGACGGTGGCCACCAGCCCGGGCGATCAGACCGTCCAGCCGGTGAGGTCTGCTTCCTGCCCGATCAGAGCGAGGCCGTGGGCGATCGAGGTCAGCTCGCCACCCGAGGCGATGCGTGCGGCGCCGAACCGCCGCTCGAAAATTGCGCGGATTGCGGGGATGAGCGAGGATCCACCGGTCAGGAAAACGCGGTCGATTCCTTCGGGTGTCACCGCCGCGCTGGTGAGCGCCCGATCCACCGTTGCTTCGATCCGCGCGATGTCCGGCGCGATCCAGCGTTCGAAATCGGCGCGTGTCACATCCGCCTCAATGGCGAGATCATCACTCGCGAAATGGAAGTGGGCGTGTGGTGCCTCCGACAGCGCCCGCTTCAACTGGCCGACCGCGTCGTACAGCGCATAGCCCAGCTCGTGCTCGATGACCGCGATCATCCGGCCGATCGCGTCCGGATCGACCGCGGCGCGCTTCAGGCGGGCCAGCTCCTCCAGCGTTCGTCGGTTGCGCATCAGAGCGAGGCGCGACCAATCAGCGAAATCGGCGAAATGGCTGCGTGGTATCTCCAGCAGCTTGTCGAACGAGCGATATTGGCTGCCTTTGCCGAGCATCGGCAGCACCAGATGGTCGACGATGCGATAGTCGAACCGGTCGCCGGCGATGCCGATGCCCGCCGCGCCGAGCGGCTCGCAGCGTCGCCCTGCGCCGGGCGGGGCCATGCGCACGATTGAGAAATCGCTGGTGCCGCCGCCGAAATCCGCCACCAGCACCGTGGCCGGCTCGGTCAGCCGGCTCGCAAAGCTGAAGGCGGCGCCCAGCGGCTCATAGACATAATGAATCTCGGACCCGAATTCGGCGAACATGGCGTCATAGCGCTTGCGGGCGAGCGCCTCATCCGGGCGGGAGCCGGCGAATTCGACAGGCCGGCCGACGATGATGCGCTCCGGTCGGCCGGTCGGCCCGGAATCCAGCTTGCCGCCGGCATGGGCAATCATCCGTTCGAGAAAGCTCGTGCCGAGCTGTTCGAAGCGCAGCCTCCGGTCGAAGATCGTGGCATGTTCGAAGACGGGGCTGGCCGCCACCGACTTGAACGACTGGATGAAGCGGCAGCCCTGCGGGAAATCGAGATATTCCGCGATTGCCCACGGCCCGGCTTCCCGTGCCAGGCCGCCAGGCGCGCCATCCTCCGGCCAGAAGCACAAAGCGGAGCGGAACACGGCGCCGGTCGCCTGCGCACCAACGAAGTCCACCAGATCGGACTGGCCGTCCCGCGCGATGGCCGCGACGCTGTTGGTCGTGCCGAAATCGAGGCCCAGCGCTCGGGCCGGCGCTCCGCTTGTCATAAGTTCGCCTTTTGGAAAATGGGCGCGGCCTATGACAGCGCGGAGGAAGGACCGCAAGGGCGCGGTTGGATAACGACGCGCAGGCCATCGCTTCGCCGCAAAACACGGCTGAAAATAAGAAAGCGTAAACCAATCGAAACCTAGTCTTCCGCGTGAGCCGACGAGGCCGAATAGGGATGGTCCGGGGATGAGGGTATCGCGCAAAACCTGCTTTGCAGGCCTTCTCTATTTTGTCACCGCGTGGGCGATGATCGTCCTGACCAGTTCTGGTCGCGACATTGCCGCAGTCTGGCCGGCGAACGCTATCCTCGTCGCACTGATGCTTCAGTCACCCAAGGCGCAATGGCGACCCGTCCTCATCGTCGGGTTCTTGGCCAACATCTTGGCGAACCTGGTGACGCGCGGCACGCTGACAGGCCCCTTCCTCTTCGGCGCCGCGAACATGGTGGAGGTGTTCGTTGCGGCCTGGAGCCTTCAGGCCAAGATCGGCGACGGCATCTTGCGACGGCCGGAGTCAGTCGGGCGTCTGCTGTTCTGGGCGGGGCTGGTGGCGCCGGCGGTGAGCGCTCCGCTCGGCGCGGCGACGGCCTGGTTGGTCCTCGGTGCCCCATTCCTTTCGTCGCTCATGACCTGGTATTTCACTGACGCGCTTGGGCTTCTCGTCTTCACGCCGTTCTTCGCGGCCTTGTTCAAGGGGGAGTTCGCGCGGTGCTTCCGCAGCAAAAATTGGCACGGGCGCGGCGAAAGGCTGCTGCTGCAGGGGCTGGTGCTGGTCACGGCCATCGGTGTGTTCCAGACCGATCACCTGCCTGTCTTGTTCCTGATTCCCATGCCTATTCTCCTGGTGACGTTCCGGGTCGGCTGGCTCGGGACCAAGATGTCGGTCATGCTTGTCGCCGTGGTGGTCGCCGTTGCGGTCATCGATGGGTCGGGGCCGATCGGCCTTGCGTCTCTCGATCCCATGGGAAGGGCCTATTTCGCGCAATTCTACCTGGCATCCCTGCTGTTGACGCAACTGCCGATCGCTGCGTCGCTGGCCTCGCGCGCGGATTTGATCGATCAGCTGGCGCGCAGCCAGAAGTCGGTTCAGGTGCTGGCCGAACAATCGGACATTCTGCTGCTCAGCCTCAACCGCGCTGGCGTGATCCTCCGTGTGGTCGGCGCGGCGCGAAACCTGCTCGACCGGCCGGAAGCGGCGCTTGTCGGCAAGGGGCTGGACGTGCTTGCCGCACCGCTCCGCGACAAGCTGATGGATGCCTTCAGGGACATTGTCGATATCGACGGCTTTGACCAGACGCTGACCGTTCCCTCACCGCGCGACCCCAATCGCTGGTTGCAGGCGCGCTTTCACGTCATCGAGGCCGACCACCCATCGGAGGTTGAAGTCGCGCTGACGATCCAGGACGTGACCGATCGCAAGCGCAAGGAAAGCCAGCTGATGCGCATGGCCCATGTCGATGCGATGACCGGTCTGCTGAACCGCGCCGGCTTCACCGATGCTGCGCAAAGAGCCATCACGCAGGCGCGTGACGGGCGCCTGTTCCTGGCCATGATCGACGTCGATCGCTTCAAGCTCATCAACGACAATCTCGGTCATGCTGCGGGCGACGCCGTGCTTGTCACCATCGCCCGGACCATGAAGGACTATCTGCGTTCGAGCGACATCATCGGCCGGCTGGGCGGGGACGAATTCACGATCATCTTCTCCAACGTCACCGAAGCTCAGGCGCATGAGGCGTGCAACCGACTGGTCACGTCCATCGCTGAAGCGCCCGCCAAGTTGCCCGAGGGTGGCAAGGTGACCGTGAACATCAGTTGCGGGGTTGCGCGCTGGCACGCGGGCATGGACCTTGAAAGCCTCAAGGCGACGGCGGACGCGGCGCTCTATGAAGCCAAGCGCAACGGGCGCAATCGCGCCGTCGCTGCCTAGCGGGCGGTCGGCTCACGCGAAGGCGGGCGCCTTGCGCAAATGGCCATAGGCGGCCAGCACCTCCTGCAGCGCCTTTTCGTGCGCGCGATCGCCGCCATTATGGTCCGGATGGAAACGGCGGACCAGCTCGGTATAGCGCGTGCGCAGCGCCTTGCGATCGGCGTCGAGTGACAGGCCGAGCGTCCTGAGCGCAGACCGGTCCTCGCCGGAGAGCGGCTTGCCGTCCCGGCGCTCCGCCATCTCGGCCACGCGCGCCTTGAAGCGCGCGCCGATGGCGTCGAGCGGATCGGCGAAATCAGCCCAGCGCGGCGGCGGCGTGCCGGCGGCGGCATTGGCGGAGAAGGCGCGGGTCTCCCGCTCCCAACCGGCATAGGGCCGCTGCGCCTCGTGGATCTCGTCCGGGCTCATGCCCTTGAAGTAGTTATACTGCTGGTTGAAGGCGCGGATGTGATCGAGGCAGAACCAGCGCCATTGCGGCGGCCCGTCGGGCGCGTTGCGGCGGTTTTCCGGGGGCGCGCGAAACTCGCCGGTCTCGTCACAGCCAGGGTGAGAACAGGCGCGGCCCGCGCCTTCCACCCGCCCGTGAAAGCGCGTGTGTCGCCTTGGTTCTCCGTCCCTGGCGTCCGTCCCTGACAAAGTGTCCCGTTCCCTTCTGGCTGCGCACGGCAAAGCGTCTATATATGGGAAATGGTTGACCCTTCGCTAGGCCCGGTCGGGCAGGAAATCGCCGCACGGCTCACTGCCGCCCTGTCTCCGCAACGGCTCGCCGTCATCAACGACAGCGCGCTGCACGGGGGGCATATGGGCGACGATGGCTCGGGCGAGAGCCATTTCACCGTTGAGATCGTCGCGGCGGCCTTTGCCGGCCAGTCGCGCCTCGCGCGCCAGCGGCTCGTCAATGGCGCGCTGGCCGATCTTCTGCGCGAGAAAGTGCATGCGCTCGCGATCAAGGCGCGCGCGCCGGGCGAATGAGCGGCCCCTTGCCGCGTCGCGCCAAGCGCCCCGCCGCGCGGTTGCTGGTGACGGACCCGGACGGGCGTCTGCTGCTCTTCCGCTTCACGCCCGATGACCGCGCGCCTTTCTGGGTGACGCCGGGCGGCGCGGTGGACCGGGGCGAGACCTTCGAGGAGGCGGCGCGGCGCGAATTGCGCGAGGAGACCGGGCTGGACCTGGAGACCGGCCCCTGCGTCGCCGTGCGCCACGTCACTTTCGTGACGCTGCAAGGCATCGAGGTGGATGCCGAGGAGCGCTATTATGCTGTGCCGGTGGAAACAGCGCGGATCGACACGGCGGGTCATACCGAGCTCGAACAGCGGGTGATGCTGGACCATCGCTGGTTCACGCCGGAGGAACTGGCGGCGCTGGAAGAGGCCTGGTTCCCGGTCGACCTGCTGGAGATCTGGCGCGATCTTCTGGCCGGGCGGCTCGGCCTGTGAGGAGCGCCTCATGAGCGACGAGACGCCAGCCGCCATGGCTGAACGCTGGCGGGCGCATCTGGCGCAGGGCCGGCGGCGTTCGCTGCATACCGTGCGGGCCTATCTCGCCACCGCCGAGCGGCTGCTGGCCTGGATGGAAGAGATGGATGGGCTCGCACCCGATCGTGCCGCCGTCATGGCGCTCACCACCGGGGATTTGCGCAACTATCTCGCCGCGCGCCGCGCCGACGGGATCGGCAACAGTTCCGCCGCGCGGGAGCTTTCGGCCTTGCGCGGTTTCCTGCGCTTCACCGGCGGCGAGGGCGCGACAATTCCCCAGATGCGTGGGCCGCGCGTCAAGCCGGGCGTGCCCCGGCCAATCAGCCCGGACGAAGCCGTGGCGCTGGCGCAGGACATTGCCGAGAGTGCGCGGGACGGCTGGATCGGCGCGCGTGACTGGGCCGTGCTGCTGCTGCTCTACGGCGCGGGGCTGCGCATCAGCGAGGCGCTGGGCCTGACCGGCGAGGCGTTGCCGCTGGGCGAGACCATCCGCGTGCTCGGCAAACGCGGCAAGACGCGGGTCGTGCCGCTGCTGCCGCAAGTGCGCGAGGCGATCGAGGGCTATCTGGCGCTCTGCCCCTATCCGGCGATGAAAGGCGAGCCGCTGTTTCGCGGCGCGCGGGGCGGGCCACTCTCCCCCGCGCTCATTCGCCGCGCGGTGCAGGGCGCGCGCGGCCGGCTGGGCCTGCATGATCGCACCACGCCTCATGCGCTGCGCCACAGCTTCGCGACTCATCTGCTTGGGCGCGGGGCGGACCTGCGCTCGCTGCAGGAGCTGCTCGGCCACGCGAGCCTCTCCTCGACGCAAATCTACACCCGTGTCGATGCCGCGCATCTGCTCGACGTCTACCGCAACGCGCACCCGCGCGCGGGCTCGTGAGCGACACCGGTCAGGGCTGGAAGTTCACGAAATTCACGACACGGGGGCGTGAACTTCCACTTCCTACAACTTTGCGGCGCCGTTTTCGTGGCCTGATTGAATGGCGCGCCGAAGCACCGCTCGGGCGACTGTGTTGCGCAGCCGCAGCTTTGGAAAGACGGCACTGAGAAGACGCGATATCGGATCGATCCGATGTGAGGGGCGGGCTGAGGCATTTAATGATGCTGGCATGGCAAGGGGGCTGTAGGACAGGGCGAACGTGGAAATAGCCTCGCTGGCGTGGACGAATTCCTGCCTGAGCAATCGTCCGCTATCGGGCCGCGTTGATCGCTGAGATGATGGCCGGGATGGGCTGGAGAGCGGACGCCTTCGTTAGCCCTCTCCCGCCCTCGCGGGAGAGGGTTGGGTGAGGGTCTTTCTGCTTAAATCTTCGGCCATGCACTCCAGAAAGACCCTCACCCTCCCAGCGCTTCGCGCCGGGCCCCTCCCTCTCCCGCGAAGGCGGGAGAGGGGTAAGTGAACGTCCGCAATGCCGTCGCGTCCGGCCTGTCTGCTTCTGGGAGGGAAAGCCGGAAAACCCCCATTCCGCAGCACCATCGCATTCGCCGCCTAGCCGTCGCCCCGGTCGCTCTCTTCCTTCCAGGTGAAGAGCCGCCAGAGATAAGCCACGACGATGAGGCCCACGGCGACATTGGTCAGCGGGCCGAGCCAGTCGTCGATCCGCTCGAAATGTACGCCGAGATAGTAACCGGCGCCGGCGAGGATGATGTTCCAGATGAGTGCGCCGCCAGTCGTCCACAGGGCAAAGCGCCAGGCGGGCATGCGGAACAGGCCGGCGGGCAGCGAGACGATGGTGCGGAAAGCAGGCATGAAGCGGAAGATGAAGACGATCTTCTCGCCATGCCGCTCGAAGCAGCGGTCCAGCCACTCGACATTGCGCCAGTGCAGCGTCAGCCAGCGCCCGTGGCGCGTAACGAGCGGGCGCAGCCGCTGGAAACCGAGCGTGTAGCCGAGCCAATACCAGAACGCATTGCCGAGCGTGGTGCCGAGCGTTCCGGCGATCAGCAGTGGCACCATCTCCATCCGTCCCTGGCCGACGCGAATGCCGCCAATGCCCATGATGAGTTCGGACGGGATGGGCGGAAAGACATTCTCCAGCACCATCAGGGCGAAGATGCCCCAATAGCCGCCGACGTCGATGAGGCGGACGACCCAGTCGCTCATGGCCGGTGCGTCACGTCAGCCCGCCGCGCGCTCCGCGAGCCGCCGCTCGACCGCGTCCCAGATCATCGCGCCGGTATCCGTGCCGTTGAAGGCGTCGATCGCGACGATGCCGGTGGGCGATGTGACGTTGATCTCGGTCAGCCACTTGCCGCCGATCACGTCGATGCCGACGAACAGGAGGCCGCGCTTCTTCAGCTCGGGGCCGAGCGCGGCGCAGATCTCTTGCTCTTCCGGCGTCAGCTCCGTGCGCGCTGCAGTGCCGCCCGCCGCCAGGTTCGAGCGGATTTCGCCCTTGCCGGGAATGCGGTTGATCGCGCCGGCCACTTCGCCATCGACCAGCACGATGCGCTTGTCGCCCTTGCTGACATCCTTGAGGAAGGCCTGCACCATGAAGCTTTCGACCCACATCTCGCCGAAAAGTTCCACGAGCGCGGCGAGATTGGCACCATCGGCCCCGATGCGGAACACGGCGGAGCCGGCATTGCCGTAGAGCGGCTTGACGACGATCTCGCCATGCTCGGCCAGGAAATCGCGCGTCTCATCCAGGCTGCGCGTGATCATCGTGGGCGGCATGAAGCGCGCGAAATCAAGCACGTAGAGCTTCTCGGGCGCGTTGCGGACTGCAACCGGATCATTGACCACCAGCGTCTCGGCAGTGATCCGCTCGAGCAGATGGGTGGCGGTGATGTAATTGAGGTCGAAGGGCGGGTCCTGCCGCATCCAGACGACATCGACATCCCGGCCCAGATCGAGCTTCACCGTCTCGCCGAAGCGGAAATGATCGCCCGGCACGCGCTGGAGCATCGTCACTTCGCGGGCCTGCGCATAGAGCCGCCCGCCGCGCCAGGTCAGGTCGTCGGTGCGATAATGATAGAGCCGGTGCCCGCGCGCCTGCGCCGAGAGCATGATCGCGAAGGTCGAATCGCCCGCGATGTTGAGCGATTCCATCGGGTCCATCTGAAGGGCGACCTTAAGCGACATTGACCTTCTTCTCCCGTTCGCCCCGCGCGTGTCGCAGGGCTGTCCTTACATCAAAGAAAAGGGCTGGGCCGTGACAAGCTCAACCCGAACGGTGGCGAGGGCGCGCCTCAACCACCATGCCAGACATTCTCCAGATGGCGTGGCCGGTGCCCCGGCGCAAGGAGCATCACGTCGATCCGCATGTCGTCGCCCGGCCGCAGCCAGTCTGCCGCTACCGCCTCGGCCGCTGCCGCCACGCGGGTGAGGCGGCGTTCGTCGATCGCGTCATCGAGCGCGGCGCCGGTCTTGCGGGCCTTCACCTCGATGAAGGCGACCATCGCGCCGCGCCGGGCAATCAGGTCGATCTCGCCCACCGGCGTGCGCACGCGCCGGGCCAGGATGGACCAGCCCTTGAGCCGCAGCCACCAGCCGGCGATCCGCTCGCCCTGCCGTCCGCGTTGCTCTGCGGCGAGTCGCGATGGCGCGGGCGGGCGGCCGGGCGGCGGGCTCATGCCTTGCCCTTGAGCTCCATGGCGCGGGCATACAGCGTCTTGCGATCCAGCCCGAGCGCGCGGGAAACTTCCCCAGCGGCCTGCGAGACGGGCAGGCGGGCGAGCGCATCGCGCAGCGCGGCGTCGATCTCGTCTGCTTCCGGCGCGGCGCGTTCACCCGGCGGGCCGACGACGATGACGATTTCGCCGCGCGGCTCCTTCACCGTGCAGGCGGCGGAAAGGTCGGTCAGCGTGCCGCTCAGCGTCTCCTCATAGGCCTTGCTGATTTCCCGGCAGAGCGCGGCGGGCCGGTCGCCCAGCACGGCGGCCATGTCGGCAAGCGAAGCGGCGCAGCGCGGGCCACTCTCGTAGAAGATCAGGCTGGCGCGCAGGGCGGCGACCTCGTTCAGCGCATCGGTGCGCGCCTTGGTCTTGGAGGGCGGGAAGCCCATGAACAGGAAGCGATCGCTCGGCAGGCCGGAGAGGGTAATCGCGGCAATCGCAGCGCAGGGGCCCGGCGCTGTGGTGATGGCGCGCCCCGCCTCGCGCGCGTCGCGCACCAGCTTGTAGCCGGGATCGGAGATGAGCGGCGTGCCGGCATCGGAGAGCAGCGCCACCGCCTCGCTCGCCATCCGCTCGACCAGCCGGGCGCGCACGCGCTCGTCGCTATGGTCGTGATACGGCACCATCGGCCGGTCCGATCCGGCATGGCGGAGCAATTTCGCGCTCACCCGTGTGTCTTCCACGGCGATCAGGTCCGCCTCGCGCAGGATTTCTGCTGCGCGGGGCGATAGATCGGACAAGTTGCCGATTGGGCCTGCAACGATATAAAGGCCGGGCGCGAGTGAAGAAGACATGAGGTGTGCCATGGCAGAGAGGAGCCTTGCGGGGCAAGTGAGGTTCGGTCGGTTGTGGCAGAGCATAGCGCTGATGGGCGCGCTGCTGCTGGCCGCGTGCGGGCGCGTCGTGCCGCCCTCCGCGCCGCCGCCGCCGCCGTCCGCGACGCAGCAGCCGGATGTGAGTCAGGGTCTGCCGACCGATACGGCGCGCCATCGCGTGGCCCTCATCGTGCCGCTCACGGGCACCAATGCCGGTGTCGGCCGGTCGATCTCCAATGCGACGACGATGGCGCTGCTCGATACCAAGACCGAGCGGCTGCGCGTCACCAGCTATGACAGCGGCAAGGGCGCGGCCGTCGCGGCGCGGCAGGCCGTGGCGGATGGCAACAAGCTGATCCTCGGGCCGCTGACGGCGGAGGAGGTGCGCGCCGTCGCCCCGATCGCCAAGGCCGCCAATGTGCCAGTCATCAGCTATTCCAATGACGAGAGCGTGGCCGGCAACGGCGTCTATCTGCTCGGCTACAGCCCGGAACAGTCGGTCGAGCGCGTGGTCGGCTTTGCGCGGGCGCGCGGCCTCTCCAGCTTCGCCGCGCTGGTGCCCAAGGGCGTCTATGGCGAGCGTGCCGGCAGCGCCTTCCTCTCGAAGGTGAAGGCCGCTGGCGGCACCGTTGTGGCCATGGAGACGTTCGATCGCTCGCCCGCCTCGGTGCAGGCCGCGATCAAGCGCCTAGCCGCCAGTTCGAGCTATGATGCGGTGCTGATCGCCGATGGCGGCCGCATCGCCCTGCAGGCCGCGCCGCTGGTGCGGGCCAATGGCGGCGCGAGTGCGCGCATCCTGGGCACCGAGCTGTGGAACACCGAGACGGGCCTGACCGCCAGCACCGCATTGCGCGGCGCCTGGTTTGCCAGCGTCTCGGACGGGCTCTACCGCACGCTGGCGACCAAATATCGCGCCTCCTATGGCTCGGCGCCCTATCGGCTGGCCTCGCTCGGCTATGATTCGGTGCTGCTGGCCGTGCGCATCTCGGCGGACTGGAAGCCGGGCACGGCCTTCCCCGCCGGTCGCCTCAACGATCCCGAGGGATTTGCCGGCATTGACGGCGCGTTCCGCTTCGGCAGGGGCGGGATTGCCGAGCGCTCGCTGGAAGTCTCCGAGATCGGCGCCGGCACGACCAGCGTGGTCGAGGCGGCGCCGCGCGGCTTCGGGAAATAGGCCGGCGGTTCGGAGCGCGCTGATCGCGCCCGCTGCGCGGTGCCGATCCAACAGCGCTCCGGGCGCCGGAAGTTCACGAAGTTCACGACACGGGGGCATGAACTTCCGCTTCCCTGCACTTTCGCGGCGGCCGGATGCGGCGGGCGCCAGCGCCTGTTCCGCCGAGCCTGTTCGGCTCATCGGGTCCGTGGAAGGCTGTGCTGAGAAAGAGCCGCGCTTGGCCCGACCTGTCGCCTGTCGACGGGAGGGCATGCGGCTGTGCTGCCATGGCGGACGGGGTGTAGGACAACGGGAAAAGGGATGCCGGCGCGGGTTCAGGTGGCGCGGCAAATCGCGGTCTGACGGATTGGCTGCTTTTGGGAGGACTTGAAGCTCGATCCGATGGCTGGATCGGGGTGGGAAGCGGACGCCTTCCTTTAGCCCTCTCCCGCCTTCGCGGGAGAGGGTTGGGTGAGGGTCTTCTTTTTCAGAGTCGCACGGATTGTGTCAGCAACACCCTCGAGATTGTCCAACACATCATGGTTCCAGAAGCGCAGGACGGTTAGCCCTCTTGCTTCGAGATACTCCGTTCGAGAGCGATCACGTGCCTCCTCATGCTGTCCCCCGTCTAGCTCGATGACCAGCCCCGTTTCGACGCAGAGAAAATCCACGACAAACAGACCGATCGTCGCCTGCCTGCGACACTTGAAACCTTCAAGCTGACGGTTGCGCACAAGCGCCCAGAGCGCCCGCTCGGCCTGTGTCATCTCCCGCCGAAGACGGCCTGCATGGGGGCTGATCTGGCGTCGCACCGGGAACATCGGTTGATGTCATAAGAGAAGAAAGACCCTC